>JAQEWB010000002.1 GCA_027694045.1 Bacillaceae bacterium OF18-1A
ACTTTGCCTTATTTTTTGCCTAAAAATGTTTACACATACTTTTATACATCATCTCTGGTAGAGGTCGCGTCGCGGTCAAAACCGCTTGAAAAGTAATTAAATGATCAACGTTAACATCTCCATAATGGTGAGTAAAAATTTTACTTGGTTTATAGATTTGTATTAATTCTTCTAATTCCTTCGTTAATTGATGTAACGGAATCAATTCCAACTCTAAATTGGAATGATTGAGAAATATTACTTCTTCAATACCAATCACCTTATTTGCAAGTCTGCCCAGTTGCTGTATTTGATCAGCTCTCTCTTTTCTTCCTGAAGCAGTAATGATTGAAATGACTTCACATCCATTTTCCACTAACCTTTTCAAAGTCCCTCCGGATCCCAATAACTCATCGTCAGGGTGAGCACCAATAACTAAAACACACTCTCTCATTACTCCCATCACTCCTTGTACTACCTAATGTATGATTGATGCCACAAAGAGAAACTGTCATTAGCGGAAGGCTCCCGCTTGATTGTTTTTCAACTTTGTATACACTTTTTACTCCTCATCCTATCGGCTACTGCCCACAAATAGCGGGATAAAATAAAGCTGTATGAAAAAACCTATATATTTCTTCATCTGAACGATGAATTTTAGAAAAAACAGTCGAAAAGCAAAATATACAGAAAATGTTATACACAATATAATCCGTTTTTTATCGTTGCTCCGTCCATGTATTATAAGTGGAAGAACGTATATTTTTTACATAGTTTAAAAAATCTTGCGCCACTCCAAATTTCTTCAATCCTTTTAACAACTTAGTAGGAACCTCACTATTTGAAGTAAACGCTCTTTTATGGTCAATCACTTTTAACTGACCTTCTTCATTTATTAACACATGTCTTATTTCCGTGTCCCATCTAGTAAACCCAATTTTTTTTAATTCATCCAACATCATTAATATCCTTTCAGTTAATTCTTCTGTAATTTGCTTTTCTTTTTTTAAATGATGTGCAAGTGAAATTCCTTGTATATACTCCATGACAATATAATTTTCTCCATACCCGTAAAGACGCGGAATAATAGGTGATGATTGCCCCGTTGTTAGCGCTCTCAATTCTTTTTTTTGAGTTTCTTCTAAAAAAAAGAGTTTCACACATTTATCCTGGGCTAATTGGTATACTTCCCCATCTTTTCCGTCCCCAATGAGTTTATATTCCAACACATCTCTTCTACTTATTTTTCTTTTATTAAAGTATTGATTCATTTTATAGCTCCTTAATAAGTGTTTCTCGATTTTGCACTAACCTCACCTCACATTCTATGATTTATCACTTACATAAGTCCTAGACCAATATGTATTTTTATACTTTAAACTGCAATAAAGTGACAGGATGATCTCCCTACCCCACCATTAACTACAAGCTTTTACTGAGCTTAAGGATAAATACCTACAAAAAAACCTACCTTTATATAAAGGTAGGTTTTCATATATACAAAAGAATTAGCTGCTTAGAATACGAATGTTTTAATGTCCTGTCTTTCATACTAAAACAGGAAATTTATCTAGTTAAAGGTAGGGGATTTATCACTTAACTTTTGTATCCTCCTCCATTTCAGCCAAATACTTCAACTGCCTTTCCGCCTTTCTTACCGCCGTGTGAAAATGTTTTTTCAGAAGTTCTACTGTATTTTCGCTTATATAATACCTATCTGTTATATTTTCCCACGTGTCACTACTTTCAAAGGCACTCCATACAAAAGGTCGCTCTATATTTTTCCTCATTTCTTTGAATACCCATTTTCGCATCTTTTTTTTCGCTTTTTCTGTTAGCTTTCCGTTCTTTACAAGCTCAAGCTCCCCATGTCTTTTGTATCGCTTGTTAATATCCCGCTCGCTATATACTTTAAGAAGTATATTCGCTGTATTCTCAGCATCTGCTAAAGCTCTGTGCTGCTTTCCTTCCCATGTTAAACCGAGCTGTTCTACTGCGAATTGTAAACTTGGTGTATGCTCAAATAATTCTTCATACGCTTGGAAAACAAATTTCTGCAAATCAAATCTACTCTCTTTTTCCATACATGGGCATGCTACACCATGTAACGTACAATCATGAGAGAGAAAACGATAATCTTCTTTTCCCCATGAAACAAATATACAATCTTCTCCAATAAACTGAATAAATTTCTCTATAATTTGAGGAAAGTTCTCTATACCTATTAAATCTTTCTTTGTAATGCCCGTTAGTTTCGTTGTATGGCGTGTTAATCGGGCACTCGGTTTCACTAACTCTGAAAATTCTTCAATTACCTTCATTGTACTTATTTCTATTTTTACAGCTCCGATATCAACTACCTCTGATGGATCTTCTGATTTATATGGCCGGAAGTTCCTCTCAATATCAAACACAATGAAATGTGTAGCATTTTTCAATTTATTTACCTCTTTCTACATTCCTTTTCACACTCATACTTTATTTTCAGTATTCATTTATTCATACACTTTATGCATGTAATACTTCGTCAAAAAAACGAAAATTCAATCTCATTATGCTATCATAGGAGGTTATTCAATAAAAATGCAAAAAAAAAAGAAGGGCAAGCCCTTCTTTTTCCGTAATTACTTCTTGTTAACGTTAGTAGCTTGAGGTCCACGGTTACCTTGTTCTACTCCGAAAGTAACTTCTTGACCTTCTTCTAAAGTTTTGAAGCCTTCGCCTTGGATAGCTGAGAAATGAACGAATACGTCTTCTCCGCCTTCAACTTCGATGAATCCGAAACCTTTTTCTGAGTTAAACCATTTTACTTTACCGTTTTGCATGAAAAAAATCCTCCTACAATGTACCTATATGTACATATTCATTTTCAACCACTTTACAAAATAAGTCAGACATTAGAAAAACTGCAACCTCTGAGGAGATTTAACATTGCTATCCCCTTCGGAAGTTACAGCTCATTTAAATCTCTATATTATTAAAAGTAAAATGGTTTAAATATAATATATCATATCAATATAATAAAAGCAAAGTTTTTTTATTTATATTATTTTTTGTTTCCACTTCATTGCTTTTAATTCACCTGATCCAGCTACTATATAACCATCTTTTTGATTAATAACGCGCCATCCATGTCCTTTAACTGAATCGCATACTGTAACAATTCCTTCATCAAGAAGCACACGGCACACACTACTAATACCGGCTTTATTTTGTGTTGACGTTGTATATAAAACATGTTGATCTACACTTAAGTCTAAATAGCTACTTGCTTTTTGCTCACTTTGGCATGTATGCCAATATGTTTTTTCACTCTCTATACTTTCATCTATTTTACAAAAAGAAATATTACCACTAATCCCCTTGCACGACCCACTGGCTGCTACTAAATAAGAATTGTGTAAAGTCAACGCTGAAATCATCTGATTCATCACGATTTTAATCCTTTTTAATTTACGTGTCTCCAAATTAAAAAGCCAAACACCACCATATTTAGCATGTATTTTCGTACCTATAAATAAGTAATGTTTGTATAAAAATAACGATCGAATAGATGGTGCCCCACCATCATACTCAAGAAATGGATGAATGGTCTCCCATGTCGAACCAAAATTACTAGAAAGATACAACGTTTTTTCTCCGTGAGCGATAACAGTTCCTTGTACATTACTACAAACATTCCAACTCGTTGCTTTTGTTGGAAAACGCTGAACTATCCAGTTCTCTCCACCATTCATACTACGAATAAAAATCCCTTCGTCACCTACACCATACACTATATTATCTTCACTCTGTAAATCCCTGATTCGCTTTTGAAATCCATTTAAAATTTGTTTCCACTCTCCGTTTTTTTCAATAAATAAACCATTATATGTAGTAGCTAACATAAGTTTTCCATCTCTTAACTTTGCAATAGCAGTCGCACTTAACATTGTCTCCACGTTGACACTCCCGTTCTTAGAACTTCTCAGCAAATGCAATTGCAAAATTACTGCATTTTTCAATATCCTCTTCATCTTCTGGAGCTAGTTCGATTTTCAAACCTTCTTGTACAAGCTCTGCACCGCGCTCTACAAGTCTTTCTTCAAATATCGTTACCGCTTCACAAAATAATTCATACGCCGTATCACCTGATCCGAATACCGCTACTTTTTTCCCTGATAAATCTATATTTTCTAAGTCCTCATGAAAATCTTCCGCTTCAAATGGCAATTCACCATCACCCCACGTATAAGATCCTAAAATGATTCCATCATAAGCTAACAATTCTTCAGCATCCATGCCTTCCATTTCTTGCAACGCTACTTCATGATCGAAAGCATCTAAACTCACTTTAATTAAATCAGCAATACTCTCTGTATTTCCTGACATACTTGCATAAGCTATTAAAATTTTAGCCACTTTGGCATCCCCCTCTTACAATGAATGATTCTCATTCTCATTATATTAATAATGAGAATCAATTTCAATTATATTTTTTATTATTTTATTCCATACAAAAAAGCACAGATGACTATACAATCACCTGTGCTTTTTTATTACTTTTTAAAAATACCAAATGGTTTACCTACTGGTAAAACAACTTTTCCGAAGTGTGTATTTAACACTGCTGCTGCTGAACCATAGAAAGATAATAATGAAATAAGAAGTTCAGAATATGCTGCTAAATTATGCATTGCGTGTGGCATAACACCTAAAGTACTTAATGAAAGACCAATAAATAAGAAATCAATAAGGACGAAGATCATAAATAATACTTTATGTGTTTCCATTGCACCAATCGTCATAAAGATTGTGAAAATCAAATATCCGATAAAGGCTACACCAAGCTGTTTTGAATCTGCAGCTTGTGCTAATTTCTCGCCAAATACTCCAAGTTGAATTAACCAAGTCATTCCAACACCTAGCCAAAATAGACCGTACGCACCGAATGCTGTCGTACCGAACGTATTGTTATGCTTTGCATCGTGAATGCAAGCAAAGATTTGTGCAAATCCTCCTAAAAAGATTGCCCACGGTAATACTAGTGAAACGCCATCTGTTAAGCCTAACTTTTGAGATGATGCTACAAGTGTTACCATCGCTAACCCAAATAGACCGATTCCAGATGGATCTGCTGTTGTCATTTTCACATGATGTGTAGTTTGATTGCTCATATAAACCTCCTGATTATAAACATACTCGAATACAATACTTAAATCAGGAGGGTCTGTCAATGGTTTTTTTTGTATGTTGTCAGACTTTCAATTTCATAATGACCTAATATACTTTCAACCACTTCATACGGTTTTATATTCCTATTTTTCAATTCATGTATCGGCAACCATAAAGGAATATAACTCCCTCTATCTTTCAGCTTGAATTCTTCAGCTTTACCACTGCCGAAAACCCCGCCTATAATATGGGCAGTAAAATAATACTCGGTCCCTTTAAACTCGACCTCCGTAATAAGATGCCCTACTTTTATATGTACACCTAACTCTTCATAAGCTTCCCGCTTCGTTGCTTCTTCAGGGGCTTCTCCTTCTTCAATTCCCCCGCCTAGAAAAACATAATATGTTTCCCCTTCTCGAATACGTTTTATAAGAGCAATTTCCCCTTCCTGCACAATGATTGCCACGCCGCGATTTCTTATCATTTTATTACCTCAATACCAATCGCAACTGTTCCCCACTTTTTCTCTTGTTCTTTCGTATATATTTTGTATGTACTTTCTAGCATTTCCTCTAAACTAATATTTTCACAATCCAATAATTTTTTATTAATGTGTTCGTACATTTCTTGAAAGCTTTCATATCTTTTTATCTCTGTTATTTTTACAGCCATCGTTGCTGCTGTCATAAGGTTCGTAAATACAATTTCGTCTCCTTTTTTTATTTGTTGACGTTTTTTATCATACAATCTAACTTCAAATACTTTTTTGCCAGAACTAATAGATTGAAACGGTTTATTATATAATCCCATTTGATGTCTCATATTTTCCACTCCCTTCCATCTACTATATCATGAAGAAGTTATATTTTTATCTCAAACAAAAATAGTCATTACATCCGTTCACTTAGTTTCCCTCGGAATTTTTCATTATACAAAAGGTACTATATAACAAAATGAATATTTTTGTTAATCTCCCTGAAAAAATCCACACAAATAATTCAATAAAAAACATCCTGTTCTTTCTTACAGGATGTTTTTTGTATTTACTTTTTACTTATCCGAAAAGGATTGCAAGGAGAACATTGAAAAGGTATTTTTTTAAAACAATTAAAGTTAGTTTCACAAATTTGTTCTATTGTTGGAACAAACGGAATGATAACCATGTTACTATCTATTATTTGTGTAACAGGTGGTAACACTGTACCCACTTCATATTCAAAACGAATGTTTGCCTGATTCGTATAATTTCCCGAACCACTTGGCGCGCTCTCAACTACTACTTGGAATGAAACAATGCGTGATTCACCCGGATTTAAATTTCCTACAAGAAATCCTGATACTGGACTTACATTTCGTAATGAAATACGATCGACTGTTACGCTTTCAAAGATAAATCGAACACTACTATCTACTATATCTTGAAAACGAATATTTTGTATCACAGCATCTCCTGTATTCGTTATAACTGTCGTAAACGTAATGACATCACCGATTGTTGCTGTTTGTATATCTGCCCTTTTTACGACCATCGTTGAGACATTTGGCGAAATAAACGAAATTACAACTGTGTTGCTATCACCTTCAACTAAAATCGGTGGCTCATTCGGATTTACAATTGCGAGTCCATTCACTGTAGCCGTATTTGTAACTAAATTATTGATTGATCCTCCTGTTATTACAACTTGGAAATTAATAATGGCTGCATCATTTGGCTGAAAATCACCTAATGGAATACCAGTATTCGGATTGGCAAATGGAAGAGGTATATCATTTACCGTTACCGTGCCATTTATAAATAACGTATTCGGATCAATAATATCTGTTAAAACAATATTCGTAACAGGAACTGTACTATCATTTATAACAGCAATTCCGTAAGTGACAACGTCTCCTACCATCGCTACTTCAAAGTCTGCTCCCTTAGCAACAAATAAAATTGCAGTATTTACCGTTACGATAACTATATTACTCGTATCTCTTACTGTAACCGCCGGGTCTCCCGGTACTAAAATATACTCTGCCGATACACCAGCAACATTCTGTACCGTTCCACCATCTGGGAAATTTAGAATCGTAGCTTCATATGTTACAATGGCAGTCTCACCTACTGGAATATCTAAAATCGTAAATCCGACCTGCGGATTTACCCCTAACTGTGGAACACCATTTACCGTTACACTATTTGGGACGAAAGCAGCTTCCTGAGATAACACATCAAGAAATTGAACATTCATCGCGTCAGCAGTACCAGTATTTAATATGCGAACACGGTACGTTACTGTTTCTCCTACTCCAACAATTGAATTGTCTACTTCCTTTTGCATATCTAAACTGCCTCTATTTACTGGTGTGACTGTCGTATTACTCGAATTCGTAATTGTAAACGGCGGTTCTCCTGGAATCAATTCGAAATCACCAGTTACTCTCGCTGTATTCATAATGTTACTAGAAGGCGGAATTGCAATTATATTCACTTCAAATGTGATTAATACGCTATCCCCTACTGCAAGATCCGGTAATAAAAAGCCTATAAAAGGATCTAAACCTACTTGCGGAATCTCATTTATTTGTACGCTTCCTGGAATGAGTTCAAAACTAGGCGATGGAATATCAATAAACTGAACATTCGTCGCCGTTACCGTTCCCGTATTTGTAACTTGCACACTATACGTTAACGTATCTCCTAAACGTGTCGCTTCTTTATTTACAGATTTTATAACGCTGAATCGTCCTCTATTTATCCTTGTTATCGTCGTATTACTCGGCTCTGTTACTACAACCGGTGGTTCTCCTGGTACTAATACAAAGCTTCCTGTTATATTTGCAACGTTCGTAATTGTTCCTGATGACGGTATGCTTGTAACTATCGCTTGAAACGTAACTACAATCATTTCACCAACGAGTATATCTCCAACTTCAAATCCAGTGATTGGATTTAAATTAGGTTGCACGGTTCCATTTACCGTTACACTATTTTCTACAAATGATGCTCCTACGGAAATCACATCAAGAAATTGAACATTGTTAGCTGTTACTGTTCCCGTATTCGTTATTTGTATCATATACGTCAACACATCTCCAATGAGAGTAGCAAATCGATTTACTTGTTTAATAACAATAAATCGTCCTCTATTTACAGTTATTAGTATTGTATTGCTCGGTTGATTTACTACAACTGGTGGTTCTCCTGGCACTAAAATAAAGCTGCCAATTACATTTGCCGTATTAGCAATTGTTCCGTTTGATGGAACAATTACAACTGTTACTTGAAAGGTAACTTCTACACTTTCACCTGGATGTATATCTGGAAGTGAGAATCCGATATTAGGATTGAATCCAAGTTGTAACACACCGTCTATCGCTACACTATTCGGCACAAATACTATAGAGGAAGATAATACATCACTATATTGAACATTTGTCGCTGTAACTGTTCCCGTATTTTGAACTACTGTTGTATATGTGATTGTATCGCCTAACGCAACAATTGGCTGATTTACTGATTTTAAAACATTCAAACCAGGTTCATTTATTTCTGTCAATGTCGTATTACTCGTCGTCGTTTCAGTAATAGGCAGTTCTGTTTCACTTACAGCAAATGTAGCCGTAACATCTACAGAATTAACAACCGTTCCACCTTCTGGTATACTCATTACTATTTCCTGATATGTGATGCGTGCAACACCATCTACAGGTATGTCTGGAACTGTAAAACCAATGAAAGGATCTAATCCAGGTGCTGGTACCCCGTTTATACTCACACTTCCAGGTACAAATGCTACACCAGCAGAAGTAGTATCAATAAATCGAACATTCATCGCTACCACTGTTCCAAAATTAAAGATCAATACATTATACGTTAAAATTTCTCCTACAGTGGCTACTTCTTTATCTACTAGTTTTAACGGAAAAATAGACGCTATATTAATTGTCGTAACGACTAAATTCGTTCCTATCGTTTCCGTAATCGGTGGTTCCTGCGGATTTGGTTGTGAAGTAAATGTAACGTCAGCATCATTTAATATGACTTCATTATCTGGAATTTCTGCGATCGTCACTTGGAACGTTATCTCAATATTGCTACCATTCATTAATAATGGCGTAACTGTAAATCCTATTTCTGGATTTACACCAAGTTGCTGCCCCCCACCTATCGTTACACTATCTTCTACAAATGTCGTTCCTTCTGGTATGACATCTTGGAAGAACACATCTGTAACGGGTATAATTCCTACGTTTGAAATTAACACAGTATACGTTAATACATCCCCAACCGCTCCAGTTGCAACATCAACTGTTTTTGTTGCTATCACTTCACCAGGGGGAGGCAATGGAATTGTAACTACCGTCGTATTACTTGAATTTGTCGTTGTTACAGGGGGGTGTAAAGGATTTAATAAAAAAGTAGCTGTAGCAGAGGCCGTATTCAAAACAGCTCCACTTGTAGACGGTGCAACAACAGTAACTTGGAACATTACCGTCAATGGCGATCCTGCTGCAATATCAGGAAGAAGGAAACCAACATTTGGATCAAATTCAAGTTGGGGCATTCCATTTATCGTTACACTGTTTACTACAAATGTTGTTTCTGGGGCAATTGAATCAATGAAAGCAACATTCGTTGCTGTAACTGTACCATTATTTCGAATGATAACCATATACGTATAAGTCTCTCCAATTGCTGCTTGTTGTACAGATGAAGATTTTTGTATATCCAACTGCGCTGTATTTACTTGTGTCACTACAAAATTGCTATTTGTAACAGTCGTTATAGGAGGGCCTACCGGATTTATAAGAAAACTTGCAGTAACGTTCGATTGATTCCTTATATTTCCGCCACTTGGAACACTCGTCACTGCAACTTGAAACGTAATTGTAGCGGTTTGCCCAACTGGAATATTTGTAACAGGAACCCCCGCCATAGGATCCGCTCCTTGCTGAACGACTCCATTTATCGTTACACTATTCGCTACAAATGTAACTCCAGATGGTATCAAATCGTGAAAAATAATATTTGTTGCAGGAACAGTTCCTGTATTTTGAATACGAATCGTATACGTTAACGTATCTCCTACACCTGCTTGTGGCGTATTTACACCCTTTATTACATTTATTGATCCTACATTTACTCTTGTCGAAACGATATTACTAATCGTTACAATTGTGATTGGTGGCTGGAGAGGACTTACTTGAAAATCAGCAGTTACATTTGCATTATTTAGAAGTACTCTATTCGATGGTGCACTTATGATTGACACTTGAAAAGTAATTGTCACCATCTCACCTACTGGAATATTAGCAAGTGGAAAACCCGTTGTTGGGCTTAAACCTGGTTGAGGTATTCCGTTTATTGTTACACTATTTGCTACAAACGTTGTTCCAGATGGAATCGGATCAAGAAATGATACATTTGTTGCTGCTACTGTTCCACTATTTTGTATACGAACTGTATACGTTAACGTATCTCCTACACCCGCTTCGCTAGCGCTTACACTTTTCATTACATTTAGTCCTGAAGAATTCACAACTGTCATAACAGTATTACTCAGCACTGTTACAGTAATTGGTGGCTCTGTTGGATTTACAAGAAAGTCTCCAGTTATATTCGCATTATTTACAACATTATTCCCAAGCGGAATTTCATCAATTAACACTTCAAATGTAACACTTACACTCGCGCCAGTAGATAAATTATTCAATGCAAATCCAAGTTCAGGATCTGCTCCTTCTTGTAAAATATCATTAACAAATACACTGTTTTCAATAAATAAGGTCCCTTGTGGAATTGAATCTTTAAAAAATACATTTGTTGCTGGTACACTACCTGCATTTATTATTTCGATTGTATATACTAGAATATCGCCTACAGTTGCAATATTAGTATTCACTGATTTCACAACTTCAAAATCCCCTGTTTGTACAGTCGTATTCACAATGTTACTCGGAACATTGATTGTTACGGGGGGTTCACTCGGGTTCACTTGAAAACTTGCTGTTACATTTGCTTGATTTAAAATATCTTCATTTTCTGGATCCTGTACAATTACTACATCAAATGTAACTACGACTGTTTGTGCCGCAGGGATATTAGGAAGAGAAAATCCTGTATTCGGATTCAATCCACTTTGTGGTACTCCATTAATTGTTACAGAATTTGCAACAAATGAAACAGCAGAAGAAATAGCGTCTTGGAAAAATACATTTGTTAACGAAACGTTTCCTGTATTTTGGACGGCAATTGTGTATGTTAAAGTATCACCTACCGCCGCTTGCGTTGTATTTACTTCTTTTATTACATTTAAACCGCCTGTATTAACTTGTGTCACAACTGTATTCGTTTGTCTATTAATTGTTATCGGTGGCTGACTCGGTTTAACGACGAAATTAGCAGATACATTTCCGCGATTCGCAATAGTCCCTCCAGGTGGAGTAAAAATGACCCTTGCTTGAAAGATAATCGTCCTATTCCCACCTGGAGAAATATTAGCAATGGTAAATCCAGTGGCTGGATTTGCTCCTGGTTGCGAGACTCCATCAACAGTTACACTATTTGCAATGAAAGTCGTTCCAATTGGGATTGGATCTTGAAATATAACATTCGTCGCAAGTACATTCCCTGTATTCTCAATTGTAACGGTGTACGTAAGAACGTCATTAACTGTCGCAAAAGCTTTATCTACACTTTTTCTTATTCTTATATCAACTATATTAATGGTAGTAAATACAGTATTACTCGTCGCTTGACCCGCAACCGGTTGTTGACCAGACACTGGAATAAAGTTAAACGTTGCGCTTGCACGGTTCGGAATTGGATTTACAAGAGGAGTTGAAGCCACTCGAACTTGAAAGCGTACTACAATCATTTGCGAAGCATTAATACTTCCAAGATTAATACTACTTGCCGGGTTTTCCCCAGGACGCTCTACTCCATTTACCGTAACACTATTTGCTACAAACGTTGTTCCAGCAGGTATACTATCAACAAAAATAATATTATTTGCAGCGACATTCCCATTGTTCGTGACATTCACTGTATACGTTAATACATCATTAATCGTTGCGAACTGTAAATCTACAGATTTTTGCAAACTTAAATTTGCTCGATTTACCGTCGTCTGTACTGTATTTGAAGTAGATGTGCTTGTAACGAGCGGGCTTCCTACAAAAGGACGGAATTGATAAGATACCATTGCACGATTCAGAATCGGATTTGGATTTGGGAACGCTGTAACTCTCACTTGGAATGTAACGATTCCCTGCTCATCACTAGGTATCGTTCCTAAATGAATTCCAGTGACTGGATTCGCATTCGGCTGAGTCACTCCCCCTACTGTCACACTACCGATTATAAACGTCGTTCCATTCGGAATGCTATCTTGTAATACTACTTGATCCGCACTTCCAGTCCCGGTATTTGGAACTGTAATCGTATAGGTAAGAATATCGCTTACACCTGCAACGGTTTTATCAACTGACTTAACAGAATTTATAATGGGTCCCGTCGCATCAATTTGAACACCAAAACCAGATGCAGCGTAACCATCTCCATTTGTAACGAAACGAACAGTTGCTGATGTTTGATTGTTTACTAATGATGAAGAGGCATCTACATTCGTAATATCCCATCCTTGTCTTCGAACAGCCGATGCTATCCCTAACGGCTGATTCAAATTGCCAAACGTACCACTCGTATCTAAATTCCCACTATCATTACAAATTTGTGATTGAAAGAAATTATTTGCTGGGTTTCTTGGTCCTGATAAAGCAACTGTAGTATTTGCGGTTGGTCCAAAGCGAAGTTGGTCTCCAACAATGTTAGAATCACCTTCTTGTGCAGTTACAAGTACTCTTCCTGTAACAGTTCCCGTAGATGGTGTTGCAAACCCTGAAATAATAGCATCCACTGGTGGTGATGAAGAATCAATGATTTCTTGACCTGCATACACTGATAAATTCCGAAGTGGTAAACCCGCATTTTGGTAAACTACCTCCAGTGTCCAGCCAACTGAACGACTAATTGTTATAGCTGCTGAAGTTCTTGCAGCCGGCACAGCACCCGTTGTATATGTGCCCGCTCCAGATACACGAACAAGATTCGTTACATTAGCAGAACGAGTATAATAAAACTGATTTCCTACTGAACCTTGCTGCGCAGTAGCTGGATCAGGTGTAACAGAAAATGTTCCTGCCGGTGTTGTAAACGAAATATTATCATTTAAAAATGCTGTAACATTTTCAGTATCAGTCCTGTATGTTCCAGCCCACACAAGTTCTGCGTATAAAACACTACTCCCTGCTGGAAGATTTAAAATTGCACTTGAAGAATTTAATGGCCAATCATTTGTCGTTCCTGCCGGAAATCCTGGTACTTGTAATGCTGTATTAATTGTAGTAAATGTAGCAATTGTACCAAAATTATTGCCTGGCGCAGGAGATGTAGGACTGAGCCCCAACGTGTTTCCAGTAAACGTGACAGCACCAGCCACTGTTGTTGTAAAGCGGTTCATAAATGGCACATAATCATCTCATTTCATCTATAGTAAAAAGTGCTTTATACTATAAAATGTAGACAACCTATGCGATGTACGTTGTCCAACAAAATTCCGCACATATGAGAGGAGTTTATAAAACTATGCGCTACGTTATCATAACAGGCACTTCACAAGGTTTAGGTGAGGCTATTGCCACACAATTGTTAGAAAAAAATACAACTGTCATCTCTATTTCTAGAAGAGAAAATAAAGAGCTTACTAAACTTGCAGAGCAATATAACAGTAATTGCATTTTTCATTCCCTAGATCTTCAAGATGTTCATAACTTAGAAACTAACTTTAAAGAGATTATTTCATCTATTCAAAAAGACAATGTATCTTCTATTCATTTAATTAACAATGCAGGTACACTCGCACCAATGAAACCAATTGAAAAAGCAGAAAGTGAACAATTCATTACGAACGTTCACATTAATTTACTTGCACCTATAATTCTTACATCTACTTTCATGAAATATACGAAAGATTGGAAAGTAGATAAACGTGTTATAAACATTTCGTCCGGTGCAGGGAAGAATCCTTATTTCGGATGGGGCGCTTATTGTACAACGAAAGCTGGCGTAAATATGTTTACACAATGCGTTGCTGCTGAAGAAGCTGAAAAAGAATTCCCTATAAAAGTAGTCGCTTTCGCACCTGGCGTTGTTGACACAAATATGCAAGCACAAATACGTGAAACAAATAAAGAAGATTTCACAAACTTAGACCGCTTCATCGCATTAAAAGAAGAAGGAAAACTGCTTTCACCTGAATATGTTGCGAGAGCTATTCGTAACTTACTAGAAACGGAGGAGTTTCCGCAGGGTGAGGTTATTCGAATTGATGAATAACAAAAAGACACGCTATAATAGCGTGCCTTTTCATTCTACTTCTCGAAAAATATAAGTACAGACTCCATAATCTGCTCATAGCCAATCTCTTGATAAATTTTATTCGATGTCGGATTGGCTAAATCAGTATATAATAACGAAGAACCTCTGTATATACATGTAATTGAATCATCGACAATCTCTTCTCTCTATTTATAGTTTTATTAAGGTATTGGCGATTAATTCACTAAATCCCTCTTTTACGATTCAACAATATTCGAAGATAACATATTTAAATCATTTTCAGCTTGTAAAATTCTCTGTTTTTCCTTTTCAAATGCCTCTTCTTCCTTTCGAAATGACTCTTTACGATTTTGAATCATACGCTCCATTTCTTTTTTATTCGGTCCACCGTATACATTTCTTTTTTGAATAAAAGCTTTTGGCGATATAATTTCTTTCCACTCTGTTTCTAATAAATTTATATTCAATTCTTCTTGTAAGTACATATTTATATCTTTCAAATGTAATTCATGAAGCTCCTTTTTTTGCTCCAATGACATATTTGCAATCGTACTTGCTGCATGATGAGCATGTCGAAATGGAATTTCATAGTTTTTCGTTAAAACATCTGCGAAATCTGTTATCGTAATGGCATGTTTATAGGAACGATTTTTTAACGTTTCTTCTTCTACTTTCATCGTCCGAACGACTGCATTCATAATAGAAAACACGCGAATGGTCTTTTCAATTCCTTTATATAAATACGGCTGCAAGTCATCTTCCGTATCAACAATATCACCAAATGGTGTATTATGAATCATTTGAAATACTGTAAATGCTTCTCCTAAAGCACTACTCGTAATTGCACGCGCATGCTCAATAGAAACTGGGTTTCGTTTTTGTGGCATAATACTACTAATTTGTACATATGGCCTTGCAACAGTAATACCGTCATATTCTTTCGTCGCTAATAGTAAGAAATCATGAATCCATCTACTCGTATTCGTCATCATTACCATAAGTAACGAGCTAACCTCTAATAAATAATCTGCTCCAGCGACAGCATCATATGAGTTTTCTATTACATTTGCAAATCCAAGCAAATGCGCTACTCGTCCTCGTTTAATTGGGAAACTCGTTGTAGAGAGTGCAGCTGCCCCCATCGGAGATTGATTTAAAATCTGGTACGTTCTTTTCATTCGTTCTAAATCTCTTTGCATCGTATCATAAATTGCTAACGTATAATGACCAAATGTTGTCGGTTGCGCTGGCTGTGTATGTGTGTAAGCTGGCATAATCGTTTCCTTATGTTCATCAGCAAGTTGCAACATACTTTCTTGCAACACTAAATGATGTTCCATTAATCGTAATACATATCGTCTTAAACTCATACGATACATCGTTACGCCCATATCATTTCTACTTCTACCAATATGCATATTACTTACAAAATCACATTTTGCTTCTTGAGAAATTAAATGTTCAACTAAAAAAAAGAGATCTTCATGCTGTTCTGTATATAGCAATTGATCTTTCGGCACCTCTTCAACCTTTTTAAGTGCATTTAATATTACTTTTGCTTCTTCCTTTTTCATTAATTTCTCTTCCGTTAGCATCATAATATGTGCTTTATGCACTTGAAACATATCCTGCAATAAGTAATTACACTGAAAGTCAAATACATGTTGCAATACGCAATCTACATATGTTTTCCCAGGGAAATTAGCGCCTTCACTCTTTATAAAATCTTCTTTACTCTGTTTCATCACCTTTTCCCCTTTCCCCTAAGTATTACTACCCATCATACCCAGTGATAGCGAAAAAGTGCTTGTACATAAAAATAAACTCGGTGCTTAAAGCACCGAGTTTATTTAATAAAAGTCGCATCATATTTATCACTTTGTAGCACTTGGAAATGTAAATTTGCTAAATGTTTACGTATTTCCCTACTGTCATCTTCATTTAAATTATTGGCTAAGAACACAATTTCTGTACAGTTTCCGCGTTTATCCATAGCATAAACTGCTTTTGTAACCGTCCATGGCGTATAACCATTCTTTTGCCCCGCATGTCTGAATGTTTTACGATATTTCTTGGCACTCATATCTGTTTCAACGATACGTGCCCACACTTTTTCCTCCGCTTCTGTTAGGCCACCTGCATGGTTTGCCTTTTGAAGCAGCACCATGTAATCATTTGCGGAAGCAGCTGGCAATCTATCTGACCATATTTTGTCGTAACGTTCCTCTAAATAAAGAGGAATTTCTTTCTCCAATAATGGTCCCTTCTTTTTTAAGCGTTCATGAATAATCATCGCATATTCCCGATATTGTTCTTGAGACATTTCCCTTAACTTTTTCTCAAGTTTATATTTTGGAACATGTAGTTCTTTATGCAAATATCCCGGAATGTATAAAGATGAAACGATTGGAAATAGTGGTTGATGTGCAGGAAGCGATAAACTTTGTAAATTCCGATTAATGTTATCTAATCCTAGTACTTCCATTAAGTATTCCGTATTCGCATTCGAACTAAACTTAACCATTCCTTTTGCCACTTCTTCTAAAGAAACAGCTCCTTCGGTTATCTTGTCTGTCTTTTGCAAGTACCTTTGCCATCTGTCTTGTGCCCCACCATCTGTATTCGGTACATAATAACGATTCACATCATTAATTGAAACGAAGCTAGATGGATCAATTTTCCCCTCTGTCACTTGTTTCGTAAATTCAAGTGCGACAATTAGTTTCATCGTACTTGCAACAGGTAGTACAACTTCAGGGTTCACAGAATATACAACTTTATCATTTCTTTTTATTAAAAGTGCACTATTCTTTTCGTCTTTATGCTCTTCAATAAAAGATGCTATATACTGGGCATCATCATTATTTGAGCTCCATACTTTTTTCACCAAAAAATTTCCTGATATTAGCAAAACGAAAATACCCACAATCACTGCACATACTATAGTTTTTTTCAAGCAAAATTCCTCTCCTATTGTATAACTCTTCTCTATTTATCCTGCGTTAATGCGTAATTTTCATCTCTTAAAAACAAAATAATGGAGATGATTATTTTAGTAATCATCTCCATTATTTTAACTTGGATACTCCTATCATGTCTAGGTCATAATTTTCACGAAATCTTCGAGAAATTTTTTATAATGTAACGACCAACCAATTCGTATCCAATTCTTTAAAGCTTTTGAATCTGGTTGAGGGCGGAAATCAGCAATACTCTCTCCTTTTGCAATACCAACTGTATCTATATCCACCCTGCGATACACGTAATCTAAAAGAGACGGGTTCGCCGCCACCATCATCGTGACAACATCATGCACTGGACTTCCTGTAATTTTCGGATTTAACTTTTTATAAGCTTTATAATAATACGTAAAAATCGGTTCAATTAATTTATTAAAACTCGTTTTAGAGTGTTTCGTAATATACTTTACCATCTCTGGTGTAATAATAGCTTCAGATGTAACGTTAAGCGGCACTAATGTCACATTTTTAGCATTTTGCATAACTAACTGTGACGCAATAGGATCGCCATGAAAATTCGCTTCCGCAACTGGTGTAACATTTCCAGGCATTAAGAAAGCACCGCCCATTATATAATATTCTTTCACATACTTCATCATTGGTTTTTCTAAAATAAATGCTGTCGCTAATGTCGTTGATCTACCAGCATCTACAATGATTAAATCCCCTTTATACTTTTCAAGAATATCAAAAAATGTACAAAATGGTTTTATATTTGGTGCAAATGCTTTTGGCGGTTTAATTGGTCCTAAGCCATCTTCACCATGAATTTCCGGATAAAACGTTACAAAATCCCCAGATAAAGGGATTTTCGCACCGTTAATAACAGGTATGTCTTCTCGTCCTGCCATTTGCAATAAATAGGCGGCGTTACTCGTTGCCTTTTCTTGCGTTACATTTCCATATCCCGTTACAACGCCCACAATATCAATATCAGGATGCAACAATCCATACATAATGGCTAAAGAGTCATCAATTCCTGGGTCCCCCAAAAATAAAATTTTTTTCATCGCCCTCAACTCCATCCCCTCGATTGTTATTAATTTATGAATAGCCATACGTATACAGAATAAAAAGAAACAAATTCACACGAAAAAACGTAGCCCTATAAGGACTACGTTTTTCATCTAATAACTTATACTGTTTTTTTCGCAGCACCTATACTTCCAATGACGTAAGCAATAAACGCAAAGCAAATTGGGAAGACAACTGTATGTATGCCGAACGGATTTGGATAGAAAAGATGGATACACATATAGGAACCTACCCCAACTAAAATGGAAGCAAGCGCTCCAGTTGCATTCCCTTTTCTCCAATATAACCCTAATACGATTGGCCAAATGAATGCCGCTTCTAGTCCACCGAAAGAAAATAAATTTAACCATATTAAAAAATCTGGTGGTTTAATTGCCGCTGCATAAACGAGCAGTCCTACAATACCAGTAATCCACAGACTTCCTTTTTTTATCGTACTGTCCGCTGCATCTTTATTTATGTAATTTACGTATATATCTTTAATAATCGATGAACTTACAAGTAATAGCAATGAGTTTACAGTAGACATAATTGCCGCCATTGGTGCCGCTAAGAAGACTCCAGCTAACCAAGGTGGTAATACTTCCATCGCGAGTAGCGGCATCACTTTATCTGGTACCGTTATCCCCGGAAGAACTACTCTTGCAAACACACCTGTTAAATGCATACCAATCATAATGGTACCTACAACGATCGTACCAATGATTAACGCTTGATGCATTGCTTTTGAATTTTTATAAGACATTGCACGTACACTTATTTGCGGTAAACCAACGACGCCAATTCCAATTAAAATCCAAAACGATGTAACATAGGATTTTGTTAAACTACCATCTGCTCCAAATGGTGTTATTAAATTCGGGTTGATTTGAACAAGTTCTTGCATAATCTTTTCAATTCCACCACCAGCAATGACAGTAGCAATTAAAATGATTGTCGTCCCGACTAACATAATGATACCTAATAACGTATCTGATAAAGCGACTGCGCGGAACCCACCAATTAATACATACACAAGTACAGAAAAGGTAAATAAAAATAGTGCTGTTGTATAAGATAGACCGGTAAGCGACTCAATTAATCGTCCACCACCAACCCATTGGGCTACTGTTGCTGAAAATAAAAAGACAATAATACATAACGCTGAAAGGATAACAACAGCTTTATTATTGTATCTTCCCTTTAAATAATCAATAAGAGTAATTGCTTCCATCTTCCTTGCGATAATCGCAAACTTTTTACCGATAACCGTTAAAACGATATACCCTGTTACAACTTGAATTGCTGATAATAGCACCCATCCAAGGCCCATGTTATAAGCAATACCAGGACCACCAATGAAGCTACTTGCACTACCGTACGTAGCAATCATTGTCATCGCTAATAATAAACCGCCAAGCTCACGTCCCCCAAGAAAATATTCTTGCAAAAACTTATTATGAGCTGTCGCTTGTACACGCCTTGATGCATATACACCAATTAAAAATACAACGATAAACGAAATTATCATTGGAATGATTACGTACCAATTCATCTATTATTCCTCACTTTTTTCTTCCTCATCGAGTGAAATATCTTGAAATACAAAACGAACAACTAAACTGAGCAAAATAACCATAACGATAAATCCAACGATACAACTATAAAAAAACCATGCTGGAAAACCGAATACGTATGTATATTCGCTTGGATCTTTACTGCCAAGCCCATAAGCAAATCCATACCATATTATAAAATTAATAATAGCAAGTCCAAGACCAATTAACGCTTCTCTATGGGCAATTCGAAAACGTGGATCATCATGATAACTCTTCATTTTCTCCCTCCTCTCACGATGTATTATTGTACCATTGTTTTTCTAGTTTTTCCTACTTGAAAGCAAAAACAAGCAGGATTTTTTATCATCCCATAGAAGATTCTTTTACATTACATATTTTTTACAATTGTAACACAAATGAAATTTGAATTTTCTGTATTTATTAATTATGATTTTAATTAGAGGCTTTCCATCTAGTTCCCACATCCTTGATTTCGGAATAAACGCCGTCTCGTACTGCGTTTACATTATAATTTCAAGGGGGTTATACAATGAGTCAACTAGCTGTAAATCTTCATGAAAAGGTAGAAAAGTTTCTTCAAGGCACGAAAAAGTTATATGTGAATGGATCTTTTATTGAAAGCGCTTCCGGAAAAACATTTAAAACACCTAACCCAGCAACTGGTGAAACACTTGCCGTCGTTTCTGAAGCTGGTCGCGAAGATATTCATAAAGCTGTAGTTGCAGCTCGCATGGCTTTTGATGAAGGCCCTTGGTCTCGCATGAGTACTGCTGAACGAAGCCGCCTTATGTACAAGCTCGCCGATTTAATGGAAGAACATAAAGAAGAGCTTGCACAGCTCGAAACGTTAGATAACGGAAAGCCAATCCGTGAAACAATGGCAGCAGACATACCACTTGCAATTGAGCATATGCGCTACTATGCTGGCTGGGCTACGAAAATCGTTGGTCAAACAATTCCTGTTTCCGGTTATTACTTTAACTATACACGCCATGAAGCTGTTGGTGTTGTCGGTCAAATTATTCCTTGGAACTTCCCACTCCTTATGGCAATGTGGAAAATGGGAGCAGCACTTGCTACAGGATGTACAATCGTTTTAAAACCTGCAGAACAAACTCCACTTTCCGCTCTATACTTAGCTGAATTAATTGAAGAGGCCGGATTCCCGAAAGGTGTTATTAATATCGTTCCTGGATTCGGTGAATCAGCTGGACAAGCTCTCGTTAATCATCCACTCGTTGATAAAATCGCATTTACTGGTTCTACTCCAGTAGGTAAACAAATTATGAGGCAAGCGTCTGAATCGTTAAAACGCGTTACATTAGAACTCGGTGGTAAATCACCAAATATTATTTTACCTGACGCTGACTTATCTCGAGCGATTCCAGGTGCGCTTTCTGGCGTTATGTTTAACCAAGGGCAAGTATGCACTGCTGGGTCACGCTTATTTATTCCGAAGAAAATGTATGATAATGTCATGGCTGACCTCGTTCTTTATTCTAAAAAATTAAATCAAGGTGCAGGTCTTAATCCAGAAACAACAATTGGTCCTCTCGTTTCTGAAGAACAACAAAAACGTGTAATGGGCTACATTGAAAAAGGAATTGCAGAAGGCGCTGAAGTACTTTGTGGAGGAAGTAATCCATTCGATCAAGGTTATTTCGTTTCACCTACCGTGTTCGCTGACGTAAATGATGAAATGACAATCGCAAAAGAAGAAATTTTCGGTCCAGTTATTTCAGCATTACCGTTTGATGATATTGATGAAGTAATTGAACGTGCGAATAAATCACAATTCGGCTTAGCGGCTGGTGTCTGGACAGAAAATGTCAAGACAGCACACTATGTTGCAAGTAAAGTACGCGCAGGTACAGTATGGGTAAACTGTTATAACGTATTTGATGCAGCATCTCCATTTGGAGGATTTAAACAATCTGGTCTTGGTCGTGAAATGGGATCTTACGCATTAAATAATTATACAGAAGTGAAGAGCGTTTGGTTAAACTTAAATTAAATCGAAAAGAACCTGATCCACTCGGTCAGGTTCTTTTCAATATGTATTTCTTTAAACTTGTAGTCCTCCGCTCACGTTCAATACTTCTCCTGTAATATAGGACGCATATTCTGATGCTAAAAAGGCTGCTGCGTTCGCGATATCTTCTGGCGTTCCAATTCTACCAACTGGAATCGCTCCAACCATCTTTTCTTTTACTTTATCTGGTATTGTTTTTGTCATATCTGTATCCATGAAACCTGGGCAAATTGCATTACAAGTAATACCGAAACTGCCAACTTCTTTCGCCGCTGTTTTCGTTAAACCGACAACTCCAGCTTTTGTTGCTGCATAGTTTGCTTGTCCAATATTTCCTTCTCTACTAATAGAAGAGATATTAATAATCCTTCCATACTCTTGTTGTCTCATATAAAGTAGGGCTGGTTGCATACAATAAAAAACACCTGTTAAGTTTACTTGCATTACTTGTTCCCAAGCAGACTTTTCCATTTTATGTAGCATTGCATCTCTTGTAATCCCAGCGTTATTCACCAAAATATGTAATGTCCCGAATTTTTGAACCGCATATTCAATTAACGACTTCGCTTCATTTTGATTACTCACATCACATCGATATAAGCTCACTTCATATCCTTCATCCGATAACTCACGTGTCGTTTTTTGTAGCTTCTCTTCATTTACATCACTAATTAATACTTTAGCCCCTAGTTTTGCATAAACCCTTGCAATCTCTTTTCCAATTCCCTGTGCAGCTCCTGTTACAACAGCTGTTTTCCCATTTAAAAACTCCATCCCTATCCCTCATTTCTATTACTTATACTGTATATTTCGGCTCGTTACTTTCCAAATCCTCTTTGTATAAAAAAGTCTATTTGTGTCAAACTAACTTTGCAACGTCGCATAAAGCACAAGGAGATTGTGTCGAATGAACAAAAAAAATTTCAAACGAAACAAATCTGCTGATGGCATTGATGTTGAGTTCTCTCGGGAACTCGCTAATCACAATGACTTAGAAGCAAACGCACGTGCAAATGCCGCTGATGCACGTCAAAAACGCCAGTCATCAGAAAAATAAGGTGAATAATACCCTTATTTTTTCAACAGGGACCTACTACCCAACAAAATAACCCGAGAGACACCTCTCGGGTTATTTTTTATATTTTTTTATATAATGTGCCAAAGTAAGTAGTGGATATATATAGGCATAGCTATGATAACAAATATAAAACCCACCTGGTAAACCTGTTCCAGTAGGATATTTTTCATTCACATAAGGATTCGCAAGCAAATATGAAATACCTTTTCGAATAACTGGTGTTTCTGTATCATAGTAAGAAATGAGAGCATCAAGTGCCCATGCTGTTTGGGATGGTGTACTAAATGGTAAAGTAACGAACCTTTTCTCCACACTACTGTGGCATGATTCTCCCCATCCACCATCTTCATGCTGTATATGTTCAAGCCATAAAGCTGCACGTTTTA
The DNA here is from genome assembly GCA_027694045.1 of Bacillaceae bacterium OF18-1A. Taxonomy (GTDB): domain Bacteria; phylum Bacillota; class Bacilli; order Bacillales; family Bacillaceae_G; genus Bacillus_A. The sequence continues at coordinate 23,629 of JAQEWB010000002.1, forward strand.
ATGATGGATTGCTAGATGGAATTCCAAATGACCGTAAACCCGTCATAACAGCCCACGTACCATATATATAACAAATCCCCCATTTCCCATACCACGATCCATTCTCCTCTTGTGCATTCATTAGCCAATTTATCGCACTTTGTTTTTGTTTCTCAGGTAATTCATTTTGCACGTATGTCCCAAAAAACTCTAACACCCTCCCTGTAATATCTGGTGTAGAAGGATCTGTAATCATATCACTTGCATTTTCGATTGGTAAATTTGCTAATATACGGCTCGTTACCCCTTTTTCAAAAGCCCCCCAGCCCCCATCATTATTTTGTAATCCTTTAACCCAATTAATTCCTTTCTGCCAAGCAGGATCTACCTTTTCGTTTCCTTTACTTCTTGCCAACACTCTTAGTACAGCTGTTGTATCATCAACATCTGGAACTGTCGTATTTACATCCGAAAAACCCCAACCACCTGGAGTAAGCGCCGGAGCATGTACGCTCCAATCAGCTTTTTTTGTATGTTGTTTTTTTAATAAATATGCTGTTGCATTTTGAAGCATTTTATTATCTTTCAGAACGTGGGCCTCTTGTAACGCATAGCTGAGTAAGGCTGTATCCCATACAGTTGAGGGAGAATTTTGCACATGATTCCCACTTTCCATCTTCCACATATAAGATGTTATCCCAGCTATAGCCTTTTGAATCATTGATGATTGAAGAGAATGCCCTAACGCAAGTAAAGCATAAATCATATAAAACGAGGCAGTTGCGTAACTATATAACGTTCCATTTTCATCAATACGCTCTTTCATAAAACGGTCGACTTCCTCATACCCTTTATGATGTAATGAAAGTGGATACGAGATAATTTGTTTTACATCACTTAATAACGTTTGAAACAACGGAGACCGATTCTCCCGAAACCATTCCCCGCCCCCGCCCGCAATGTGATTTAAATTTGGCAATAACTTTTTCCCTACTCGAAACCTTTTATTTAAACAGAGCATCATCGGAATTAAATGGATACGTGCTGAGCTACTCAATTCAAATATACTGAGGGGGGAATCATTCTGTAGAAACATGATTGGTGTTGGTACATGAAAGAGTGAAGGATATTCATATTCTCCATGAATTGCTAACAAAAACTTCGTCATAAAATGAGCACGCGCCACGCCTCCGCGTTCCTTAATAAAATTTTCCGCTTGCTTCATATTCGCATCTTCTTTTGTATATTTTTCCGATGCAAGTAAGGCGGCATAAGATTGAATGGTAGCTGATAAATTACCTCCCACTTCATCTTCATACAATTTCCATGTTCCTTCGTTTGTTTGAAGTGATGCTAACCTTTTTACAAACGGTTCTATCTCTTTATCTCTACCTAATAATTTTAATAAAAAAATCATATGGCAATCTGTTAATGGAGCTCCTTCAAAACAAAATCGCCACGTACCATCTTCCCGTTGCATCGTTTGAAGTGCAGTTGCTCTTCTCGCTATTTCTTCATGCGCTTTTTCATATAATAACAAGTTATTCACCCATCCTTTCGAAATCCGTATAACGATATTCAAAAGGTTAGTTGAATATGTATGAAAACAAAGAAAAGCAGAACATATAATATGTTCTGCTCATAAGCAATATCCTACTCCAACAATAATCCCTAATAAAGCACCTACTACTACTTCATACGGTGTATGTCCGACAAGCTCATTTAACTTCTTAAACTCTGTTTGTCTACCATGAAAAAACTCATTTAATATTTTCGCTTGTTTACTTACCGCAAGTCTTACTCCTGAAGCGTCATACATAACAATGATCGCAAAGATAGCAGCAACGGCAAATACAGAACTTTCCACACCTTCCACAACTCCAACTCCTGTAGCAAGTGCTGTAACAGTCGAAGCATGAGAACTTGGCATTCCACCTGAAGCAAAAAACTTTGCAAAATCAAACTCACCTGTTTTGAATAATTTAAAGATGACTTTCGTTAACTGTGCTAAAAACCACGAAATTACTGCGGCCATAAGCGGATCATTATGTAAAATTGTTTCCATGTTCTCAGCTCCTCACTGACTATAATGGAAATTCTATATAATATAAGTATAAAGAAAAATGCGTAGAAAATACTACGCATTATGACACTTTTGCTGATTTATTTTTTATAAATTTCGGTTGTTTCTGCACTAAAAACTTTGTTTTCGCTATTGAAAATACAAATAGAGCAACCCATATACAGAAAAATGCCATCATATGAGTAGATGTGAAATGTTCCCCAAATAGAAACACACCTAAAATTAAACTAATCGTTGGCGCAATGTATTGTAAAAATCCTACCATATAAAGCGGAATGAGCTGTGTCCCCTTTGCAAAATAAAAAAGCGGTAACGCTGTAACAATACCCGCACCTATTAAAAGTAGCGTTGATAGCATTGAAATAGATCCAAACGAACCGAAACCATGTACTCCTGTCATAGCGAGATAAATAACCGCAAACGGTGTCACTAACATCGTTTCCATCGTAAGCCCAATTGTCGCATCATAGTTTAACAGTTTTTTCGTTAACCCGTATAACCCAAATGAAAAGGCAAGTGAAAGAGAAACCCATGGAATAGATCCGAAGCGTACTGTTAAAATGATAACCCCGACTCCCGCTAAACCAACTGCAACATATTGCCAAAAGTTTAACTTTTCCTTTAAAACGACTGTGCCAAGTAAAATACTAATAAGCGGATTAATATAATACCCGAGACTTGCTTCAATCACATGATTGTGATTAACGGCCCATATGTAAACAAACCAGTTCCCGCTAATCAAAACTGAAGCTATTGTTAATGACATTAATAATTTAGGTCGTTTAAAAAGGTTCACAAACTCTCCCATAAACTGACGAAACCTCTTCGTAACAGCTAATACAAGTAACATAAAAACAAAAGCCCAAACGATGCGGTGCGCTAATATTTCTTCTGCTGGAACTTCCTCAACCCATTTCCAATAAATCGGTAGAACTCCCCACATCGTGTACGCACCAGCCGCATATATAATCCCTTTTTTTTGCTGTGCCGATTGACTCCCCATCTTTCTTTTTCTCCTCTTCTCGTTTTTCTCCATTATACGGTCTCACATGCTTACTTTACCAATAATCAATCCGCATTTCTTTCGACATTTCTCATACAGCGAAAAATAAACATACCGTTATAACAACAAGTAATGGTATACCGAAAGTAAATTTCTTTTTATGTGTTTTATGGTGAAACATATACATGCCAACCCAGGCACCAACCGCTCCCCCAGCTGCTGCTGATAAAAACAACGTACTTTCTGGTGTTCTCCACTGTTTCTTCTTTGCTTTACGTTTATCAAGCCCCATAAGGCTAAAAGCTATTACATTAATAATAATAAAATAAATCCATTTCATCGCTTTCTCTCCCTATGAAAAATTCGCTTAATGGTAACATGAAAAAACGATGGAAACAACTGAAGAACACTTCTTTAGCAAACTAGTTTAGTTTCTTTCTCTTAACGAATTACTTTCATATTTACATAACCAACAAAAAGCGCTATTGCTGCTATTAAAAAGAAAGATATAATGAGCATCCACTTATATTTCACTTTCATTTCCTTCACCTACTGCAGCCATATCCACCAAAAAGCATCTCTCAATCTCTTTCTCATCAAAATGAAGAACAACAATTAACCCCACATATAAAGAAACTAAATTCAAAAACCATTCCCCTTTATCATCTTTCTTAGCTAAACATTTAAATATCTCTTGAAATTGCATGCGCTCATCAGAAGCAACAACCGGACGTACACCAAAATATTTCAATACGAAATGTAAATCCAGTTGCATAGATAATGATAAAATATATTTTAATAGCTCCGTATACCCTGTAACATCTTTTTGGCTATACAACTTTACAAGTTTCTGATGTAAATTAGGAATCGATAATGTTACATCATTCTTTTTTGATACTTCTACCATTTCAATCATCTTTTTCATATCCATTACATTCACCCTCCTGAAAAAGGTCCACAGCCAAAGAGTCTTTAACTCATAATCAGCAATAATTGCGCGTTTCTTGTCTCTTGTTCTTCTTCACTGACTAAATCATATTTTTTTAGAAGATGAAAAATATCATTTAATGTTTTCTGTAAATGATTATCTTGCAAAAAAACTTTTAAATCTTTAAATATTGCTTCCGGTACAAAGCCCTTCTGACTTTCAAGCTTATGCACCACATCTTCAATAGAATGATCAATGTTACATACCATAAAAAATTCCTCCTCTATCCTCTATGAATAATATCCTCTGCTAATGATGTAAATACTTCTCCAACAATAGAATCTTCATCATATACAGATGAACCATTATTTTCTTCACGTTTTGCAAAAGGTATTTTGGCAATTACCTCTGTTTGTAATTGTTCTGCGAGCATTTCGCCGCCACCTTTTCCGAAAAGATAATTTTTCGTTCCATCTTGTTCTTCATAATAAGCCATATTTTCCACTATACCCAAAATCTCATGTTTCGTATGTTTTGCCATCACACCTACTCTTGAAGCTACGAATGAAGCTACATTGTGTGGCGTCGTAACGATAATTTCTTTCGCTTGTGGAATCATCGCTGCAACATCAATAGCAACATCCCCTGTACCAGGTGGTAAATCAAGTAGTAAATAATCTAATTCTCCCCAATGCGTATTCGCAAGGAAATTTTGAATCCATTTATTCAACATCGGACCGCGCCACATGACAGGGTTATTGCCTTCTGTAAAGAACCCCATCGACATAATTTTAACACCGTGACTAACGACCGGAATTGCTGTTTGATCAATCATCGTTGGTTTTTGATTCGTTTCCATCATAGCTGGAATGCTAAATCCATATATATCCGCATCTAAAATTCCAACCTTTTTTCCCATCCGCGCTAAAGCAGTCGCAAGATTAATTGTTATCGTTGATTTTCCGACTCCGCCTTTTCCGCTCGTTATCGTAATAAACTGTACACCTGAATCAGGACGAAGCATACTCGGCATACCTGTTTCTGTTCTACTATTTTTCTTTAGTTTCTCTGTTAGTGCAGCTCGCTCTTCTTGTGTCATAGAACCAAATGTTAAATCCACTTTAGAAGCACCAATTGCGCGAAGGGACTCCTCAACATCTTGTTGAATTTTCGCCTTTAACGGACAACCTTGAATTGTTAACACTACTTCCAGTTTAACCTCTGTCCCACTAAGTTGTATATTTCGAACCATATTTAATTCTACAACACTTTTGTGTAACTCCGGATCCTCAACATGTTTTAAAGCATTCATAATTTGTTCATGAGTAAGCATAGAACTCATCCTTCCCGTCTTCTTAACTTATTTATAACATCATGTCCCAATTCGTTTTTTTGTAATACATTCATTACACTATTTTTCAAACACATGAAACATAGTTTCATGATTCATCGATACTACCTCGTAAATGGATTAACCCCCACTAACAGGTGGAATGAATGCAACTACATCTCCAGCTTTTATCGTGTCTGCATTCGTTACGAACTCTTCATTAACCGCAACCATTACTGTATCCAAAGATTGCAGATGGTAGCTTTCTTTCAACCATTCTTTTAATTGCTGAACAGTCATTTCTTGTTTTTCTAAAATTACTAGTCGTTCTGACCCGACTTCCTCACGCAAATTTGCAAATAGTAAAATTGTAATCATTTCTCATTCTTCTTTCTTTGGCTTTCCTTCTGGATATGGTGTATTTTCAAGTTGATCTCCAATCCACATCGTTCCATCTTCCCAAAATTCTTTTTTCCAAATTGGAACGATTCTCTTTATACGCTCAATTGCGTATTCATTCGCTTCGTACGCAACTTTACGATGCGGTGATGATACCGCAATAACAACAGCAACATCCATTATCTCTAGCCGTCCTACTCGATGTGTAATTGCTACGTTTGCGTCCGGCCATTTCTCTTTCATTTCTTCACCGATTCTCGTAAGCTGTTTTACTGCCATCGGTTTATATGCCTCGTACTCTAAATGTAATGTTCGTTTTCCTTTCGTTAATTCTCTCACAGTGCCAATAAACGTTGTAATCGCACCTGCTTCTCTTCTTGCCACTTTATTCGTAACTTCCTCAATCACAATCTGTGTATCTATAATTTCAAATCGTTCTTGTCCCACTAGAATCACCCCTTACTTTACGAAATGTCCAAGGCCACTCACTACCTTCGTTATCTTCTAATAAGAGAACATCTACGAACATACCTCTTTGATAACCTCTCGTACCACCTGGAAGTACAATGAATATATTTGTCTCTGCAAGTGAGGAAACCGAGCTAGATTTATCAAACCCTGCTGGATAAGCAATTAATTGTCCCTCATCATATTGCAGTTTCGCTCGTACAAATCTTGTAAATGGATTCGGTTTCGGAAAATTTTCTCCTAGTAACGCTCGTTCTTTTTTTAAATGAGCTTTTTTATTAAACATATATTTACGAATACACGGCCTTACAAATAACTCAAAGCCTACGTAACAAGCAGATGGATTTCCTGATAAACCAAATAATAACTTACCATTCAATTGTGCCACAGTCGTAACACTTCCTGGCCGCATTGCAACTTTATTAAAAAGAACGGATGCCCCTAACTTTTCATAAATAGCTGGCAAATAATCATAATCCCCTACTGATACACCACCTGTTGTAATTAGCATATCTACTTTACTTAACGCTTCTTTCACAGCCATGAAACATGTATCAAAGTCATCACTAAACTTACCAAAATATTTTACTCTTCCTCCCACTCGGCGAATTTGAGAAAGTATCATATACGTATTACTGTTTCGAATTTTCCCAGGCTGGAGTGACTCATTCACATCTAGTAATTCACTACCAGTCGCTAATACTCCAATTACAGGCTTTCTCGCAACTGGTACTTCACTATAACCGAACGTAGCAAGAAGAGCTGAAATCCCTGGGTGAATGTAGGTTCCTTTACGAGCCAGAATTGTTCCTTTACGAGCATCCTCACCTTGGAGAGAAATATTATCACCTGTTTTGAATGAGCGTTTCACCTCCATATAGTCTTTTCCACCATCTTTATATTGGCGTGTTAGTTCTAGCATAACAACCGCATCACATCCTTTCGGAATTTGCGCTCCTGTCATAATTCGAACGGCTTGCAACGGGCCGACTTCTTCATGAAATATCGATCCTGCTCCAATTTCTCCAACTACTTCAAATGCAATTGGTGTTTCCTGATTTGCTAAAGTAGTATCTTCCGCTCTAATAGCAAATCCATCATATGGAGATCGATTAAATGAAGGCACATCGTGATCAGCTACTAAATCAGCCGATAGTATACGTCCGTATGCCAACTCCAAAGGTACTAATTCCTTCAAGCCATTATTAGCAAACTCCATCACTTTACAAACGGCTTCTTCAACTGTAATTGGCACTCTTCTTTCCATGATTGACAATCCTTTCTATTAACCAAATAAGCGATAATATAGTTGTTTCGCTTTCGTAATTTCATGTGTTCCATGAATGAAAACACGGCCATCTTGAAAAATTACGACACGATAATCATCTAATTCGCAAGATAGTAAATACGGATTCCGCTCTACTTTCCCAAGCTTTTTTAATACTTTTTCTATATCATCAAAGTTGTACTGTCTATTATCTACCGATCTAATTTGAACTGTATTTCTTCCGCATAAAACGGCTATTTTCGTTTGTTTTTCATAGGATAAATAAGGATAAGTTCGGTTCAAACCACATGACGGACAATCGTCTGTTTTTATTTTTCCTAGTTTAATAAAATGATGTTGATTATTCCATATATCAAACATGAAAAAATTCTTTCTAATTGCCGCAAAGTCTTCTACTAAAATTTTGAGTGCTTCAGCCACTTGATACGCCGCAACAAATTGAACTGCCGGACTAATAATCCCAGCAGTATCACACGTTATACCCGTAAAAGGAAAATCTTTCAGTACACAATGTAAACATGGCGTCTTTTGCGAGATAATCGTATAACTCATACCATATGATCCAACACAAGACCCATATATCCACGGAATATTATGTTTTTGTGATAAATCATTTATTATAAATCGGATATCGAAATTATCTGTTGCATCAATTATTACATCGACATTTTCTAATAAATGCTCCATATTTTCTGCATTTGCATCCATTACGAACGCATCTATTTGTACTTCAGAATTAATTTGTTCCAATCGATTTTTAGCAGCAATTGCCTTTGGAATCTTCTCGTTCACATCTTGTTCAGAATAAAGTTGTTGCCGTTGTAAATTACTCCATTCTACATAATCCCGATCAATAATGGTCAACTTCCCAACCCCTGCACGCACAAGACTTTCTGCACTTGCACTTCCTAATGCGCCTACCCCTACAATTAACACTTGTTTATTCTGGATCTTCTCTTGTCCTTTACTTCCAATTGGTTTGAACAACTGTTGCCGTGAATAACGTTCCTCCATTTCATACCCTTCCTTTCAAGCAATCTATTTCACATTAGAATCTCGTTTTTGATAACAAGCAAAGTAAGCAAATCCTACAAATCCAGCTCCTCCAATTACATTTCCGATAAAAACAGGAACAAAGTTTTTAGCAAGGTCCATCCACGTCAAATGTCCCGCAAAAATAACTGCTGAAATGACAAACATATTTGCTACTACTTGCTGAAACCCAATCACAACAAATGCCATAATTGGAATCCATATTCCGATTATCTTTCCAACGAAATCGCTCGTTCCATAAGCAAGCCAGATTGCGAGACAAACGAGCCAATTACAACCAATCGCTAAAATTAAAGTTCTCTCAAATGATTCATGTAGCTTTCCTTCCGCTATCGCTAACGTTTTATTTAAATATGCCCCCTCTGTTAATCCTCCAAGGTGTCCAAAACAATATGCAACGAAAATAGCTCCTATAAAATTCATAAAAGTAATCCAAACCCAATTATTTAGTACATTTGCCAATGAGATTTTCTTTGCATATAGTGCCATAGACAATGACATCATATTTCCTGTAATTAATTCTCCTCCTGCTAATACTACGAGCATAAGCCCGACAGGAAACACCGCTCCTCCTAACACATTCACTAAGCCGCCCCAATGTTCAGGTAAATTACCTAAAACTCGAATGTTAAGTAAAAATCCTAATGAAATGAACGCTCCTCCTAAAAAACCGAGAATAAGCATTGCTGGCAAGGTCTGCCTAACTTTTTGGACACCGGCCTCAATTACAAGCTCAGCAATTTGTTCCGGTTTATGAAATGCCATTACCAATTCCTCCATTTTCTCCAAATAAAAAAGCAGCTTCAAAAAACCTCTTCAACAGAAAGGTTTTTGAATGCTGCTTAATTTCTCTGCACACCTTTTACAGAGATATCAATCATCACTTTTACTATAAAATAGAAAATATACAAGCATTGCATATTTTCCATTTTGTATATGTTTTATCGTAACGTCACCTTTATATATCAACCACCGATATGTGACATTTCAATTTTAGGCATCGTTTTTTTATTTGTATTACTTAAGCGTTCATCTGAATAACGATCTTCTCGATTATTCCATATATCACGTACCACATCTGTAATTTCCTCATCTGTACGTTCAGAACGAAGTAATTCTCTCAAATCATTTCCTTTAGAAGCGAACAAACAAGTATACAATTTACCTTCTGCCGAAATACGAGCTCTCGTACATGATGAACAGAACGAATCTGTTACAGAGGAAATAATTCCGATTTCCTCATCACTTCCAATATAACGATAGCGAGTAGCAACCTCACCTGAATAATTCGCCTCGATCCGTTCTAACGGCATCACTTTATGAATCGTATCTACTATTTCTTGTTTAGAAACGACCTCATTTAGTTCCCAACCGTTATAATTTCCCACGTCCATATATTCAATAAATCGGAGAATATGCTTATTTTCTTTAAAATACTCTGCCATCTGCAAAATATCTTGTTCATTTTTCCCTTTTTGAACGACCATGTTTATTTTAATTTTCATACCAACTTCAGCAGCAGCCTGTATGCCTTCAAGAACTTTTTGTATTTTGCTTCTATTTCCATTTAAATAGAAAAAGCGTTCTTCATCTAAAGAATCTAAACTCACTGTTACACGTGATAATCCCGCCTTGTATAAATCAGGAGCGAACTTTTTAAGTAGTGATCCATTTGTTGTTAAGCCAATATCCTCCACGCCATCTATTTTATGAAGGCGCTCGATAAGCTGCGGAAGACCTCTTCGAAGCAACGGCTCTCCACCTGTAATCCGCAACTTTCTTACACCTAAGGAAACGAAAATACGTGTTATCCTTTCAATCTCATCAAAAGATAAAATTTTATCATTAGACAAAAACGAATAATCAGGACCAAATATTTCTTCTGGCATACAATATCGACAGCGAAAATTACAGCGATCAGTAACTGAAATACGTAAATCCTTTAACGGACGGTGCAATTTGTCTAATGTAACTGATTTCATCTTCATTGCCTCACTTTTACTTATTTTATATTTAAAACACGCTCTGGATGCGTATACACATTTAAAGACCCGTTACGAATAAATCCTATTGTAGTAATACCTAATTCTTCTGCTAACTGCAACGCTAACTCTGTTGGTGCTGATTTTGACAGTATAATTTCACAGCCAATCTTTGCAACTTTCAATAATATTTCCGAAGAAATACGACCACTAAAAACAATAATTTTATCTTTTATCGAAATATTGTTTTTTAAACAATAACCATAAATTTTATCTAATGCATTATGCCTACCAATATCCATTCGACTTAAAATAATGCCAGTTACATCGCATAAAGCTGCATTGTGAACTCCACCAGTATGGCGAAATGTATCCGCCGATTGCTGCATTTCAGTCATTAACCGAAAACAATCCTCAGCAGCAACCTGTACATGTACACCATTCATTTTTTTTGCGCTTAATGCATCGTTTGCAAAAACAAATCCTTGTCTGCTCATACCACAACATGAAGTAATATAACGTTTATTTTGCATTTGTTCGTAATACGGGTTTGTTTTTGTCGTCGTTACATGTACAAACCCTTCTTTTTCCTGCACCCATATGTCATCAATATCCTCATACTTCCGAATGATCCCTTCAGATGCTAAGAAGCCTATTACCATATCTTCTATATATTCTGGAGTACTAACCATTGTAACAAACTCCTGTCCGTTCATTTTAATCGTGACTGGAAACTCTGTTACAATGCTGTCCTCTATATGTTTAAACGCTCCTTGTTCATAACGAAAAATTTCTCTTTCCACCTGTACCGGTTTCACGATTAACGTCCTTCTCTCACGTTATATTTTTATCGAAAACAAACACAGAAACTGCGATATCTTCTTCCACTTTTATATCTGAAAATAGATTCACTAATTTCGCTCCAACAAGTTCCTCCAAATGTTCACGTGAATTCGCAGCGTAAACGTCTTGAATCATTTTCGTTCTAGCCATATGAACCATTTCGGCACCATCCATAGTACTTGAAATAAATTTTTCAGTAGGTGTCAAATTCCCATAAAGTGTTGCAATAGCCATATTTTCAGCAAACACTGTATGAATTCGTTCTGGTCCTTTTCCGAACAATTCTTTTCTAAGTTTTCGTAGCATATCATTAAATTCATGCACTTTTTTCGACATACAATCATACCCCTCAAAAATACTCATTTTACTTTACTATATATTTTACCAAAATAACCCTTTCGCCCAAACTATTTTGGACGAAAAGGTTAAATTTATAAAATTTATTCGTCTTTTAATCCTTTACCCATACCTTGTAAGAAATGAAGACCAAATCCAATGGCACGATTAATATCTGGGTCTTTCAATACTTTCATAAGATCGAATACGCCTACTTTTTTATTACTTTGCAGATGTTCATTACCTGCGTCCAATCCTACTAATAAACTACCTATAAGCTTTTTCGTAAGTTCTGGGTCAAGTTCTGTTAAAGCCCCTGCAGCGCCCATCATATTATTAATTAAATTCGTAACGGGTTCACGAGTCACTTGACCAAGAACAATCTTTGCGATTGGCTCTTTCGCTTTCAACATTGAATTTGCTGCTTCTAGCATTCCAATATCGTTCAATTCCCCTACAATATTAAACATTTGATTTAATGCTTCTTCATTATTCGTTAGAAGTTCCTTTAAATCATCTAATTTTTGTTGTTTTATTTCTTCCTCAGTTCGTTCTTGTTTTTGAATCGTTTTAATAGGTGCAGCCATGTCCTTTTTTCCTCCCTATTTATCCGTTAAATGCACATAACCTGGACGTGCCCACTTACGATTAACCTCAATACCAGCTTGAGGGTGACGTTTTTTATTACGTGGGTTCGATTTTGGCATCGGATTTTCGCCATCAACTTCTAACAATTCCATACGCACTTTCGTCTGTTTATAAGCAGGTGTATTCGTACGTATATCAACAGCAGGTCCTGTTAAGAAATTAATCGCCGATTCATTATCTGTAGAGTTCATCGGTAAATATAATTCGTTCGCTTTTACGCGATCTGTTACGAGCGCACGTAATTTTAATGCCCCAAACGGAGAGACAAGACGCACTAATGAGCCAGTTTTCACTCCACGTTCTTTTGCAAGTTCTGGAGAAATTTCAACGAAAACACCAGGAACTTTCGTTTGAATACCTGTTGATTTATTCGTCATATTCCCTTCATGGAAATGTTCAAGCATACGACCGTTATTAATATGAAGGTCATATTCCGCCGGGAACTCAGCTGGACGTACCCAGTCAGCAATCGCAAAGCGAGCTTTTTTATCTGGGAAGTTAAATCCATCTTGGAACAGAAGTGGTGTATTCGTTCCATCAAAACTTCCCCAATGGAAACTATTCCACCCTTCCAGCACTTCATAGTTTGCTTGTGAAAATAGTGGTGATAAACTAGCCATTTCAGCAAAGATTTCACTTGGATGACTATAATTCCAGTTTGCACCTAATTTATTCGCCACTTCCTGCACGATCCACCAGTCTGGTTTCGCATCTCCAAGCGTAGGAAGAACTTGATATAGTCTTTGTACACGACGCTCTGTATTTGTGAAAGTACCTTCTTTCTCAAGAGATGGCGCTGCTGGTAATACAACATCTGCATATTGAGCAGTTTTAGAAAGGAAAACATCTTGTACGACGAAGAAATCAAGGCTTGATAGCACTTCGTGTACGTGATTTGCGTTAGAGTCTACAAGAGCCATATCTTCTCCGACAAGATACATAGCTTTCATTTTTCCTTCTTCAATTGCATGAAGCATTTCAATATTATTAAGACCTGGTTCACTACCAATTTTCACTCCATAAGCACTTTCAAATTTCGCACGTTCCCTATCATTAGTAACGTGTTGATATCCTGGAAGCCATCCTGGTAAAGTCCCCATATCACAAGCACCTTGTACGTTATTATGACCTCGAAGTGGGTATGCGCCAGCACCTGGGCGACGATAATTTCCTGTTGCAAGAAGCAAGTTAGAAATCGCAGCAGAAGTATCAGAACCACCTGTGTTCTGTGTTACACCCATACCCCAAAGGATACATGTACCATCTGCATCACGAATCATTTCAGCCATTTGAATAAGTGTTTCTTTTGAAATGCCTGTCACTTCTTCTGCATATTCAAGTGTATATTCTGTAAGACTATCTTTGAAATCACCAAAGAAGTTTACGTTCTCATTAATAAATTGTTGATCATGCCAACCTTGATCAATCATATATTTCGTAATAGCCATTAACCATACTTGATCTGTTCCTTGTTTTGGACTAATAAAGACGTCTGAACGCTCTGCCATTTCTGTTTTACGAAGATCAGCTACAATTAACTTTTGTCCATGTAATTTATGCGCACGTTTAATACGTGTAGCTAAAACAGGATGACCTTCTGTTGGATTACATCCTACAATAATAACAAGACCAGATTGTGCAATATCTTTAATCGTTCCTGCGTCACCACCCATACCAATTGTACGGAATAATCCATCTGTCGCTGGTGATTGACAATAACGCGAACAGTTATCAATATTATTCGTTTCAAATACTTGTCGAGCTAATTTTTGAATGACATAATTGTCTTCATTCGTAATTTTAGAAGAAGAAATAAAACCGACAGAACCTTTACCATATTTTTCTTTTATAAAGCCTAATTTATTCGCTACTACATTTAGTGCTTCTTCCCAAGTTGATTCAACAAACGTTCCATTTTTACGAATTAAAGGCTTCGTAATTCGTTCTTTAGAATTTACGAAATCCCAACCAAATTTCCCTTTTACGCAAGTAGAAATTGCATTAACTGGCGCATCAGAAGATGGTTGGACTTTAAGAATTTTACGCCCCTTCGTCCACACTTCAAACGAACAACCGACACCGCAGAATGTACATACTGTTTTCGTCTTCTTCGTACGAGTATCACGCATGGCCGCTTCCACTTCTGATACCGCAAAAATACCGCTATATCCAGGTTCTACTTCTTTAATAAGGTCAACCATCGGTTCCAGAATGTCTGGTTTTAATCCAGTCATAAATCCAGCTTCACCTAGCATTGATTTCTCCATTAAAGCATTACAAGGACAAATCGTTACACATTGTCCACAACTTACACATGAGGAATCATTAATATCTACGCCATCATCCCAAATAACACGAGGGCGCTCAGCTTCCCAATCTATAGATATCGTTTCATTTACTTGTAAGTTTTGACACACCTCTACACATTGACCACATGCAATACATTGATTAGGATCATAGCGGTAGAATGGATGCGTCATATCAACCTCACTTACATCTACTTTCGGTTCGTAAGGATATTTTTGATGTTCAATCTCCATTAATTCTGCTGTATTATGCAATTTACAGTTCCCATTATTGTTGTCACATACCGTACAATATAATAAATGGTTTTCTAATAATCGATCCATCGCCTCTGTTTGCGCTTCTTTCGCACGACCAGAAGCAAGTTCAATGTTCATCCCTTCTGTCGCAACTGTCGAACACGATCGCACTAATTTCCCATCAACTTCTACAATACAAGTGTCACATGTTTGAATAGGGTCTACTTCTGGTACATAACAAATTTGCGGGTGTTCAATTCCGTTTTTATTAATAACACCCAATATCGTTGAACCGGGCTCCGCCTCATACTTTTTCCCGTCAATTGTAATATGAACCATGTTGTTATTCATGGTCTTTCCCCCTTTTTGAGAATAAAAAAACTCCACCACGAAAATATACGCACCATTTTTTGGCACGTTATTGTCATGGTGGAGTAGTTTATTAGCAAATCTTGCTAAAATACCAATCCATTTATTCATAAATAAAAAACGATAGATTCATAACAGGTCATATCACGATTCCATCTTTAACACTATAATTATAGCGTTAAACTTCAAAATATACAATATAAATTTAAAAATACGCATATGTCCTCGTGCAACCATCCATAATAACCCATATAAAGTGAAAATGTAATGAGGCATTTGGCTACCTGCAAATAGCGGGATAAAACATAATAAGGAGAAATCGAATAAATGGGATCTTTCAACAAATGGATACGTGGTGAAAAATCTTTTTCTGCACAAGAGCAAGTTGATCATGCATTACATAAACCTATTTCTTCTTCTCTTCCACTTAATTTAAAGCACTTGTCTAAATTGTTTAGCGGTATTCCAGAATTAGTTACACGCACTTTGCCGTTAAAAAACGGACAAGAAGCTGCTCTTATATATATGGCAGGACTTGTAGATAAAACTGTTATTAATATAGATATTCTTCGCCCCCTCTTATTCAAAGAATGGAATGAAGAAGACTTTTGGGAATCTTCTGTCTCTATTGGAAATATAAAAAAAGTTCAAAAGTGGGCAGACATCGAGCAATCTCTATTACATGGTAAAAGTATTTTATTTATTAACGGACAATCATCCGCTTTAGAACTCGATACGCAAGCAGCACCAAAAAGGAGTATTGAAGAACCTACAACAGAGAGCGCTCTAAAAAGCTCACATGAAGGATTTAATGAAGTAGCGAGCGATAGTCTAGCTCTTATTCGTCGATACATTCCAAATCGCGAATTAAAAGTAAAGGAATTCATTGTTGGCGAACGAGCAACTTCTACAGTCTTTTTACTTTATCTTGCAGATGTTGCAAACGAAGAGGTCGTCAAAGAAATGGCGTGCCGCATCGAATCAATAAAAGTGGATGCTATTCTTACTACCGGTGAATTAGAAGGGTTTGTTGAAGATAATTCCTATACTCTCTTTCCGCAATTATCTATCACTGAGCGCCCTGATACGACAGCGCATCATATTCTAGATGGACGAGTCGCTGTTGTTGTAGATCGCTCACCAGGCGTATTAATTGGACCTATGACCTTTTCAGCTTTTTTTCAAACGATAGATGATTACAGTTTCAGACCAATGGTTCCATCTTTTATACGACTCCTTCGTTTCACTGGATTATTTATTGCAATCTTTGCTCCTGCTCTTTATATTGCTATGATTTCTTTTCATTATGAAGTCATTCCACTGAAGCTATTATTAACAATTGGTGAATCTCGAGCTAAAATTCCTTTTCCTCCTATACTAGAAGCACTCTTGATGGAATTAGTACTTGAAATGCTCCGCGAAGCTGCCGTCCGGCTTCCCGGAGCAGTTGGACAAACAATTGGTGTCGTAGGAGGAATTGTAGTCGGACAAGCCGCGGTTCAAGCGGGAATAGTAAGTAACGTTATGGTTATCGTCGTATCGATTACTGCAGTCGCTTCTTTCATCATTCCGAACATGGAAATGTCTGCTGGAATTCGTCTTCTTCGATTCCCAATGATGATACTCGCCTCTTTATTTGGTGTTATTGGCATTATGGTTGGAATGGCAATCATCATCATACATATTCTTTCTATGGAGTCACTTGGTGTGCCATATGGTAGTCCTTTTTCTCCGTCATTTGCTGAGGATATAAAAGATATTCTTATACGATTACCTTGGAAAATATCAAAAAAACGACCACTATCTCTTAACTTAAAACAAGAAAATCGACAACGCGATATAGAAGACAAGGAGGAAGACGAGTGACAAAGCGTGCAAAAAGGGAGATTACTTTATTTCAATACACGCTAACTATTAGCGGTGTTCAAGTCGGTTTTGGGTTACTTACACTTCCACGTGAAGTTGCACAAGGAGCCAATACCGATGGCTGGATATCCATTATTATTGGATGCGTTATAACTACTTTAGTTAGCCTTTGTATTGTACAAATCATGGCAAAACATCCTGGCCATACTTTACTTGATGTGTTAACACGTTACCTTGGAAAATGGCTAGGAAAAAGCATAATGCTCCTTTGGATTTTATACGCTGTACTTGCTGCTGTTTCCTTAATATTCTCTCTCTTATACATCGTTCACATTTGGATGTTACCTAGAACACCTATGTTTTTAATTATGCTTTTGCTATCTATTCCAATGATTATGCTAGCATGTAAAGGTGTACTCATTATAAGTCGATATGCTGTTTTCACTGTTTTTTTTACAATTTGGATGCCATTATTACTATTTATCCCACTTAAAGATGGCCATTGGGTATACCTCCTTCCGCTTCTTAAGGAAGGATGGATGCCAGTTTTACATACAGTAAAATCAACTATAATTGCCTTTCTCGGATTTGAATTTGCATTTGTCCTTTATCCTTATCTCAGTAATAAACCATCCGCAAAAAAAGGAATTATTATTGCAAATATAATTACTTTAGTTATTTATCTTCAAGTCACGTTCGTTTCTTTCGTTTATTTTAGTCCCGATGGTATAACAAAATTTTTATGGCCAACACTTTCACTCATCACACCATTTCATTTTTCATTCCTGGAGCGATTTGAAATTATATTTTTATCATTTTATCTCTTTATTATTTTTGATTCTTGCACTCCTTATATTTTTGCTGCTTCAGATGGGATTAATCAATTATTCAACAAAAAAGGAAACTCATTACCGATTTGGCTTTTATTATTCGGGTGTATTTTCATCCTATTATTTTATACCCCTTCTTCTTATCAAATAAATGCATTACGGGAACTTTGGGGAACTGTCAGTTATTTTATCGTTTTTTTATTCCCTGTCTTATTTTTGGCGTACATGACTCTTTATCAGTATTGGAAAAGGAGAAACGTTTAAATGAAACGAGCTGTTTATTTCATTGTACTTTGTATTCTCATCATTTTTTTGACTGGCTGTGGGGATCGACTCGATTTAGAAAAACAATCTATTTCATTAATTTACGGATTTGATAAAGAACAGAAAGAAAAATTGAAAGTATACCAAATGGTGCCAAATTTTAATAAAGATGCTGAAAAAAAGTACGAGACACACGAAACAAAGGTACGTACACCTAGAGAAGCAAAGGCTATGTTTAATAGTTCCAGTAACGGTTTAGTATCTACAGAAAAATTACAACTTGTCCTATTTAGCAATCGTTTTTTACAACAAGAAGGTGCCATGCCCTATCTTGATGTTTGGTATCGCGACCCAAAAAACACCGGTAATATGCGCATGGTCGCAGTGCAAGGACCTGTTTCTTCTATTATTTATAATAACTTTAAAGATAAGCCAGCTCTTCCTGAATATTTAACGGATTTAATTAATACAAACAAACTATACAATCGAACCGTTTTTACAACATTTCACGAATTTCACAGACAAACGTTTAATAAAGGAATAACACCAGTAATTTCAGAAATAAAAAAAGGAAAAAAAGAAATCACTGTGACTGGATCTGCCCTTCTAACTTCTCGCGGAATGTATAAAATGTCCTTAAATCGATATGAGAGTGCTCTTCTTCTTATATTACAAAAAAAAGCTAATATACCTGTTTCTCTTACAATGCATTTTCCTTCTGCTCCAGTTAAAAGTAATAACCGTCTAAAAAATACAAAAGGAAAAGATTTCATCTCGATTAATGTCCTTCGCATAGATCGAAATGTTGATACAAGCTATAATGATAACCACTTTAAGTTCAACATTGGAATGAATTTGAATGTATCCATATCTGAGCTTACATTCCCTACCGATATAGAGAAAGACCAAAGGCAGTTAACTGCGCTCATTACAAAAAAGCTAAATAAAGATTTAAATGAATTAATCCACAAAATTCAAAAACAGCAACTTGATCCATTCGGATTTGGTGATTACGCTAGAGCCTTTCAATATGAAGAGTGGAAACAAGTTGAAAATGATTGGCCGAGTGCTTTTTCAAAATCCAGTGTAAAAATAACACCTACGATTAAGATTTTAGAAAGCGGTATTATTAAATAACAAAACACTCTACTCGCCCTTATACGTTCAAAGAGTAAGTAGAGTGTTTTCAAGCTTCCTATATTATACGGTCACACTTCTGTTTCCTTTTCTTCGTTTTCCGCCTGTTCTAACCTTTGTTGCTCTGCTAATTCAGCTGAAATCATTCCGTAATAAATTTCTGGATATAATCCAAATATTTGATATACACTTCCTAAAAATGGCATCAGAATCCCTCTTTTCTAAAGTTGTATTGCCACTTTTAAGGATTCCCTTTTCATTCATTATACATTCGTTTTCGGCGATTCTTCTTCATCGTGAACGCTTAATAAATTTTGCCACTTTTTATAAGGAGCACTATTTGGATCCACATATCCTTTCGCATACGAACGATCCCACAATTGTTTAATAAACATTTCTTTCTCTTTCTTCGCAACCATATCGGCACCTGTACCGTAGTAATTTTGGAAATACAACTCAATTTCATCAAGGAATAACCTTAATAACTCATCTGACGTTTCTTCTAACGTCGGGTCATATTTCGCCTCACGATCGTACATTAAAATCATATCTAAAATATTGTGAACATGTTCTTTTCTGAGCCATCTTACATCTTGAGCTCCTAATACGAATGCATGTGTATATAAATGCCCACCTTGTATCATTGCCTTTTCTTGTTCTTCTTCAAATCGAGACAATATGTTTTCATAAATAAACGGGTTATGAAGCAATGCTCTATGCAGTTTATAACTTTCACTCGAAATATTTTTCCCCATCGATTGAATTAAGAAACTGCGTCCAACACCGTTATATTGATACACAAACTGTCCATCAACCGCAACTAAACTAATCCAGCGATACATATACGCGTATAGAAGCGCCCGGTTACATTTATCATAATCTAACTTCGTTTGCGTTGCATTCAAGTCTGGCATAAAGGCTGGTAAGTGCCAATACTTATCTAAATGCGGTGTTAAACTAGATTTTTTACTATTTAATTTGTTCACGCGGCGATAATACGATTGGAAATAGTCACCTTTATCATTCATAAACCCATTTGCAATATGTCCAGATGAAAGCTTAGGGAAGTCTTGTAGCGACAGACCGTAATGTGCTCGATAACAGATTACTTCAAATGGCGAGAAGGCTTCATGTACTGTATCTTTTTCTTTAAACATTTCTTGAATTAATTCCTCTTGTAGCTCTTTCTTTAAAGAAGGGTGTATACCCCAATATTGTAGTTCCCTATGATGAGAAACTTTCGGCACGAATGGGCTAGCTAAATGGAACAGATCTTCAATTTTTTCACGAACGTATTCATCACGATCACGTTTCTTATAATCCGCTTCTTTTCGTAACGCCTCTACAATATTAAGCTCTAATTTATCACGATAGCGTACTTGCAGTTCGTCATAACAATAGCTCAATATGTGCTCACGATAGAAGTCCTCTACCTTTTTCGACTGAATCTCTTCTGTTTTCGCATCCCGGCAATACTCTCCGTACAAACTCATATAAATTTCGGCGGATATATCTTTCGGTAATACACCTAAATTTAAATGTTGCTGCATATCTTGCCATATCTTTTCTTGTAATTGTTCCTCAGCTAATACGTATACGTTTGTTGGATTTGTTTTGCCTTCAAATTCCTTACTTCTCTTTTGAATTTCAAACAATAAATTTTCACGTGTTTCATGTAAATTATCAAAAAATCTTTCCCAATATTGAATCATTTTATTAACTGTTTGATATAGCGATTGATAGACGAGTTCTAATAGCATTTCTTTTCGATACTCGTTTAATTTGTGTACATATTGCGTTACGATGTCTTCAAATTCTTTTTTGAATAAACGTTGCTGATTATTCACCATTTTTCCAAACCAGCCTTGTTGTTGCGCAATTTCTACTCGGCGAACAGCCGTTACCGTACCATCAATATTACTCACATTAAATTTCTTATCGTAGTTTTGAATTACATTACGTTTTTGTTCATTATTTTCATGTAGTCGATTCATCTTTTCTACTAACTGCTTGCGAATTTCATATAACATAAAACGTGCTGCTACTGGATGAACGGGATCTGTTTTCTTTAAAAACCATGTATTTAATTGATATGACTGTCCTTCAGATCCACTTGGTGAAAAACGATCTGATTCAATCATGTCATATAAAAGCGTCGTTACATGTTCATGTACACGGCTCGGAATCGCATACGCATATAAACGAACCGCATGATCGACTCTTGCTACTTCCCCTTTCATTTGTTCCATCATTTTTAATTTTGCAGCCGAAATTTTACACTCATGCTGCAAACGATTTAATTCTTCATCTTTTTGCACCGTACGCTGTACATAACTTTCTACAGCCTCTAAAAACAGTTTAGATTTCGCAACACCAACCTTACTAGCCTCTGCACCTTCACGCGTTTCATTGTACATTTGTCTATAAAAAATGTGAGCTTGTTCTGGACGGGTAGCAAGATGTTCTAAATCCTCCAAGTAACTTTTCCCACGCTCTGGCTTTTCACGCTGCATACCACGTTTTACATCTTGATCATACCTTTGCTTCTTCTCTTGAAACAGTTGATCTAAATGTAACCACGATTCATCTAAACCTTGCACAGCCCATTTTAAAGCACAATATTTTAACACATGCTCATATGGATAAATAATCTTTGCTGTTCCTGCCCCGCAATATCGTCCTTTCCCGCTTGATTCTGCCAATTGTTGAATTTGATTATCTTCCTGTGCAAAATGATTTGCAGACATCGGACTAAATAACTGTAAATAAATCGTATTCGCCATTTGCTCCATATAATCTGATAGGTTGTGTAAATGGTGTCCATGTAAGTTTTCATAATCGTATAAGAAACAATAATTGTACGGTAAATGATGCTGTTTAATCGTATGATTCGTTCTTCCATCTTCGTCTACTTGATCAGGACGATATTCTAATTCAATCGTTACACCACCGCGCTTTGATAACTCCCCAGTAGATCCGAGCGTAATAGCGTGCAACTCTTTTAACGATGCATAACCATTTGCTTGCACCGTTTCAAACTCTTTCGCACTTACCGTTCTCGTCTTAACTAAAACATCCGGCATTAAAAACGCACCGCGTATTAAAATGTTATGATGCTGTAGTTTTTTCCGGAGCATTTCACGTAAATATAATGCAATTTGCAAAAACATCCCTGAACCTGTTCCGCCAGCTAGTGATGTTACTATAATGACACGCACACCATATTCCGTTTGATCACTTGTAACAGGAAAAATCTTCTCTATTTCTTGCCAAAAGGCAGTCAATTTATCTTCTTTCATTGCAGCACGTAACGCTAATCGGGAAATGACGCGCAACTGTCCTGCTCCTTCTGTTAACGGTTTATCAAGTATAGTCGGGTCCATCGGAAACCACTCTGGAATTGTTGGATCCCCTGCTATATACTCCCGTGGTGTTTTACTCGAACTCGTTTGTGTCTTAAACTTTCGAATATGATCAAATTTACTCAATGTATTCACATCTGTATCAAATACGTGCATCGCTACCTTTTTCCGGCGTTCCTCAGGCAGCCTTTCATATATTTGATGTGTCACAGTACTACCGATTCCACCTAAACCAATTAATATCGTTGGAACTTGTAATGTCATGTGAACCACCTTCCTATTCTTGCTTGTTTAAAAAGAAGAGGAAATCGAGATTCCTCTTACCCCTATCTACTATTCACACTCGTACCTATAAATTTCTTTACCGTATCCTCTATCAATTACTAAAAGTTCATTAGGGTATAGTGTCTTATGTTCCATTCCAACCTCATCCTCTGTTATAAACATCCCATCAATAATCATTCCTACTACTTGTGACTCTTTTGCTACAAAAATCGATTTTGACCCTTTCTTTGCTATAAACGTAACGGATTGTACAGTCTTTCTTTCCGCTCTAAACGGAATACCAAAATAATGTTTCCACCATTTATTTTTAAGTAATTCTGGCTCAGATTGATACAACCAATCTTTCGCTACTTCTTGATCCCATTCGTAATACAATAGTGCTTTCCTGTGAAATCTTGGACGGACAATCCATCCTAAAACGATTATTCCTACTATTAACAGCAATAAAGTGATAGGAATAACAAACTTAAAAATAAGCGCATACTTTTCATAAAACGGTGCATTTTGAATACGAAGTGATATTTCTTTCTTTACTTTTTGTAATTTTGAATCCTGCACTACGATGGTAGCTTCTACGGTGCCGGTATCTGTAAAATTGAATGTGTCGGAGTAATGGGGTCGAGGATAAATATAAATTTGATTACCGTGTTGTTTTATTTCGTAGTTGATTGATTGTTTAGATGTGACACCAGTAGATTTTAATAATTTCTTTACAGCCACTTCTGTCATCGGTTTACCATCTAACTGTGGTTGTATAATAAATGGTTTACTATTCTCTAAATTCGTTACTTTTTCTTCATAATCTTTCGTAACAGTTTGAAGTGATAACTCAGGCTTTTTCGTTGTTTCAATTTTAAATTCTTTCGTCTGTCTGTAAAATCCCTTTATGTTCATATGAACTTTCCCGCGTACTAACCCTTTACTAAGCTTCGTTTCATAATAGAACACATGTCTTTTATCGTCCCACTTCATCGCATATTGCTTTCCGTCTATTTCTACTTCTGCCTGAAAGTAAGAAGACTGAACTGGCAACTCAGTAGGTTTCGCTTCAATAACAGCCGTAGTACCTTCGTACATTGTTTCAACACTTTTTTGACCTTTATCCTCTTTGTCATAAGTAAAAACGGTATAGTTAAGCGCTGGTTCAACAAGTACTTGTAATCCTTCTTTCTCAATATCTCGGTCCACTTCTATCGTATATGTTCCTGGCTTAATGACTTCCTGATTTCCCGTGTTTATATGAACTATACTTCCGAATAATTTAGCTTCTCCTGGTGCATGTATAGAAAAAGAAGATTGTAATTGTAACGGTTTAGAAATTTGTGTGACTTGATAATTAGACATAGAAGGCGATTGTCGCACAAGCGTCATACGCTTTAACGGAAATGGTGTTGTAATCTCTACTTTTTTCCCTACTACTTTCGTTTTTACAATCGATTCAACAGAGGAGAACGGATCACGATTCGCAACTAATGCTGCCACTTGATTTACACTTTTTACGATACCATCCTCCCCACTCGAAGGCATCGTAACTCCATTTATCTCTTTCTTCCATATTTCTTTAAACGTATTTAATTGTTCTTTTTCTTGCTGCCCTAAATCTTCTTCCATCGTAATTAATACTGGATGTAACGATATCTTTTTCGCATCCATTTCTTTCTTAAACTGAGCTAATTTCTCTGTAATTTGTTCTTTCCCGCCAGTTTTATCTTTTTCTAAATCATTAAATGCCCCGTCAGTTAATACAATAAGCCAAAATTCACGTTTTCCATCTATATCTGCTTCCTTTTTTATAGATTGCATCGCCGTTTCTACTGCGCTAAATGGAGTATTCAAATACGTTTTCCATGCTCCAATCCCATCAATTTCTATTTGCCGTTTCTCCTTCTTAAGCGAAATGTTTAACGGATCATTTGGCTTACTCATTGGAACGTAAGAAAATGTATCTTTTTCATCTAATAGCGCAACTAAACTTTGCAAAGCGTAATTGGCATATTTCCAGCGATCGTTATTTCTCATGCTGCCCGAATCATCATATACAAGTGAAACGACCCTTTCCTTTGCCTCCTCTCCTTTTGCAAAAGTCCAAAAAGGATGTAACCATATAAATAGAAACAACATGAATGTGGCACAAATTCGAATTTTCATGATGAGGCTTCGCCACCTTTGTAGACAAATTCCTATGTTTAAATTTATGAGAGGAAACAAGATATATGACTTGTATTTTAGGACAACTAACACACCATAAATTTATTATGTAAACAATTATATATAAGTGGTAATGTCCTTTTTAACATTTCCTATCCAATTATATAAGTAAAAAAAGCCTGTTTAAGTTCTACACTTAACACAGACTTTTCCTACTTTTCACATACAAAACAAATATCAAAAAGTTTGATTTTAAATTAACACATCACTTCAATTGTAAATCCACCAGGTGCTCCAACGTAAAACGTATACGCATGTGCACGTTTAGGAGCCTCAACCAAAAATCCATCTTCCTTCAATCTTTGATTTATCTTATCTACTTGTTCATTATTTTCTTGTGGAAATCCTACATGAAATGTTTTTGGATACTGAACTTCTTTTCCCTTCATTAAAGTTAGTATAAATCCATCATTATCACGCAAAACTGCAAAGCCATTCCCCCTTGTTCCACTACAAGTTAAACCAAAATATTTTTCTAAAAACTCTCTAGCTGCTACTACATCTGTAACTGTTAAATTAAGATGCTTAATTTTCAATCCGTCACCAACTTTCTTAATTTTCTAACATTTTATCATATAAATAAAAAACACGCCTTTCACAGCGTGTTTCATTTTTTCACATACACTTCAACAATCGGATGATCTTTATGATCCGCATGTAAACGTATATTCTCTTCACTCGTATGATAAATACTGGCTAATAGCATTATTGTTAACACATTAGGTATCTTTGCATCGCTTCCATATTTTCTTTCCAGTGCTTCTTTATATTCGAACTCTAAATCACCTTGTACATATGTATACACTTCAAATCCATCTTCTAAATTGCAAACTACTGTATCAATAATATCCGCTCCTACTAGCCTTTTCATTTCACCTCGCAATGCTTCAATAAGTTCTTCCCACGGAACTTCATACGTCTGAAATTGATCGGTAGACTTCATCTTCTTTCCTCCTTATTATAATTTCCTTTCTATATAATTCCCTTTTCCCATAACAATTATGATAGATAGGTCATTCGTACAAGCCGCACTTGTCCCCCTTACATATCGTATTACTGTAATGCGGAAGGAGGAAAGAACATGCATAGACAAAAGTGTTATGATACGTGCCGACGTTATTTCGGTAAAGTTGTTCGAATTGAAGATCGTGACGGTCGCGTTCATTTAGGTAAAATCATTGATGTGACAAATAACTCTGTATGGATCGAACCAATGCAACAGCGCTCATCTTTTGATACAGGATTCGGATACTATGATGCATATGCAAACGGTGGTTGTGATCTTTGTGGTGGCATTAGCAGATGTGATAGTTGCGGATTTGGATGCGGTGGTGGATTCAGCAGTTGTGGTTGTGGCGGTCGTGGTTGCGGTAATTGTGGATGTGACGGCTGGGGTGGCGGTCGTGGCTGGGGTGTTGAGCTCGGATTTGGTTTTATCTTCGGAATTACGTTAGCTGCATTATTTTTCATTTAACATAGTAAAGAGTTGGCTAAAGACAACCAACTCTTTTTCTTTACTTTTCACATATAAATATGCGATGACCTAAAACATGTTGGTACATAAGTCTTACATGTTCATGCTGTACCCACGCCTCATATAAATCATTTGGAATATATGATGATACATTCCATTCCGGCTCCTCCATATAGCCAGCGATCGTTTCTGCAATTGTTCCACCGCCAGCAACTGTAATTCTTTTAAAATTTGCTTCTCGAAATAATTGTACCCACTCGTTCTCAGTTAATAATTCTTTCATCCCATATAATCGGGCAATTTTCTCTTCCTCGTTCTTCTCAATGTGCGTATCAATAATCATCTCAATAACAACTAACTTACCATCCTGCTGTAATGCACGATAGCATTCCGAGATAACCTTTTCTTTATCTGTAAAAGCAAGTATCGATTCTCCAAGTACAAACTCAAATGATTCATTCGAAAAAAGTAATTGCTCTACATTTCCTTCAATCAATTGTATTTCTAGTCCTTCAAATGTCCATCTCTCTTTCGCTTTTTGAATCATAATTTCATTCTTTTCCACTGCCGTTACTTTATAACCCAATTCTTTCGTCATATAAGCGGATGTTCTCCCTGTACCACAACCTATCTCAAGAACATTCGCTTCATGTCTAAGAGGTAGTTGTTCTAACAATTGTTTCGTTAATGTAAAACCACCAGGATGAGCACTTCCTATTCCGTAATAAGCTAGAAAATCTATATATACGTTTCGTCTCATGGGATTCCCCTTTTTTATTTTATATATTCGTGGAAAGAAGAAAAGTGCATAGAAAAAAGGGCGCATCACGCGCCCTCTCAACTTATTTTTCATCACCGATATATGCCCATTTGTAGCTGTAATCTCCACCAACTGGGTGGTGAACGATACCTTTTACTTTCGGTCTTTGAACGATAGCGTCACCACGTTGGTATAACGGTGCAATTGCAGCATCTTCAAGTAACATTTTCTCAGCTTTTAGCAGGCTATCCCAACGCTCTTTCGTTTTCGTTAATAACTCACCTTTACCTTTTTCTACAATTTCATCATATTTCGGATTTGAATATCCAGTTTGGTTATGAGGTCCATTTGTAACGAACATATCGATGAATGTCATTGGATCTAAGTAGTCAGGTCCCCAACCAGCGTAAGATAAATCATAATCTAGATCTGATTCTAATTTTAATTTTTGTTTGAACGGTTGGTTTTTCAAGTTTACTGTTAAACCTGGTAAGTTCTTCTCAAGTTCTCCTTTTAAGAACTCCCCTACTTTTTTCGCATTATCGCTATCATAGTTTAATAACTCTACTGTTACTTGTTCTTTTCCAAGCTCTTTTTTCGCTTTTTCCCAATGCTCTTTTGCCTTTTTCAAATCTGTTTTTAAAATGTCACCATTTTCTTTACGGAAGTCTTTTCCATCCGGACTCTTAGCAAACTCTTTCGGTACTAAGTAATCTGCAGGTGTAGATCCGTCATTTAAAATTACATTCGTTAAACCTTTTTTGTCATATGCCATCGCGATTGCTAAGCGTAAATCTTTACTCTTCAACACTGTATCTTGACCAGCACGTTTTTGATTTAAACGTAAGAAGAACGTTGATGGTGTTTTTTGTGTATAGAAGTCTGGATTTGACTTATATTTATCAACGAATTCAGATACAAGTCCTGCACGATCAATTTGTCCACTTTCATATAAGTTGATGCGTGTACCGCTATCTTTTACTACGTTAAAGTTGATTTCTTCTAGCTTAACTGTTTTATTATCCCAGTACTGTGCATTTTTCTTTAATTTCCAACCTTCTTCATGTTTCCAGTCTGTTAATGTAAATGGTCCGTTGTATAACGTTGTATCTGCTTCTAAACCGAATTTCTCTCCTTTTTCTTTTACGAATTTTTCATTTAACGGATAGAATGTTCCGAATGAAGTTAATTCTACAAAGTAAGGAACTGGATTTTCTAATTCTACTTCTAACGTGTAATCATCTACAGCTTTTACGCCCAACGTATCAAGCTCAGCTTTCCCTTCATTAATTGCTTTTGCATTCTTTACATCAAACATAATGTATGCATATTCCGCTGCTGTATTTTTATCTACCGCACGTTTCCAAGAGAATACGAAATCCTTCGCTGTTACAGGTTCTCCATTTGACCATTTCGCATTTTTATTTAATGTAAATGTATACTTTTTACCATCATCACTCTTTTTATATGATTCAGCAACACCAGGTGTTGCTTTATTATCTTTATCAAGGCGATATAAACCTTCCATTACGTTGTTTAAAGCAAGAAATGATACTTGGTCTGTCGCTTTTGAAGAATCCATAGACGGAATCTCTTGGCTCTCAGTTAAATTCAACACTTGCTTTGAAGCTAACTTTCCGCCTTCTTTTTCACCACTTTTTGGTGTTGTGCTTGCCTTATCTTTTTCTCCTGATCCAGAGCAAGCTGTTAATGCCATACTCATTACTAGAACTGGTGCTACGACCGCTGTTAATTTTTTCATCTTTTTTCTCTTCATTTTCTTGTACCCTCCCCAATTATATGTACGATATTAACATTTAGAAGTTCTCTAGTAACTTACGTTATCAGAAAATTCTTATTAATTAATATTCTACTAATTTTTTGAGTTTTGTAAAGTATTTTTGTAAATTTTCTAAAAATTTATTTTTTTATGATAGCAACTTCTTACTTTTCTATTACTACTAGATGGGTTATCCCCCATCTACTATATGTAAACATCTCATCCCTTATTCCACTCTATTACTGCGTACTACATTTTCCTTATCAAATAAAGCTCTTTACTATCATTCATCTGTCCCTACTACCAGACTCCCACTACTTGCCTCTAAGAGATAAATGAGGGCTCTTATTCTATACATACTAAAAAAGCATTTCAAAAGTAGCTCAGCCACTTTTGAAATGCTTTCACTTTATTTTTTCCCGCCATCTTCAGTTACATACGCCCACTTAAAGCTATATTCTGGACTAATATTATGTTTAACAATTCCCTTTACATTTGGCTTCATTACATACGCTCTTCCAGTTTGATATAAAGGAACTAATCCCGCATCTTCTTCAAGGAATAATTTCTCTGCTTTCCCTAATGTTTCCCAACGTTTCTTCGCGTCACCCATTAATTCATTACCTGCTTTTCCTACCATTTCATCATATTTTGGATTAGAGTAACTCATTTGGTTATATGGGCTTTTCGTTTCAAACATATCAATAAATGTCATTGGATCTGCATAGTCTGGACTCCAACCTGCATACGAAATTTCATAATCTTGTGCGGTCTCTAATTTTAATTTTTGTTTGAACGGCTGAATTTTCGTATTAATCGTTACACCTTTTAAATTTTTCTCAATTTGATCCTTAACATAATCTGCAATCTTCTTCGCAGTTCCATCATCATAGCTTAGTAATTCAATTGTAACTTGATCTTTTCCAAGCTCTTTTTTCGCTTCTTCCCAAGCTGCTGCACCTTTTTTCGGATCATATTTCAGACCATTTTTAAACGTTTCTTGATAATCTTTTCCATCAGGTCCTGTCGCAAGCCCTTTCGGAACTAATTGATCTGTCGCTTTTGATCCATTATTTAAAATTACATTTGCCAATCCTTTTTTATCAACTGATAGCGCAATTGCTTCACGAAGTTTTTTGCTCTTTAGTGGCGTATCTTGTCCGTTACGCTTTTGATTTAAACGTAAGAAGAATGTACTTGATTCTGCATATTCACCGTATTCATCTTTATTCGATTTATATTTATCAACAAATTCTCCTGATAGTAATGTAAAGTCAATCGATCCTGTATCATATAAATTTACTTTCGTAGCTACTTCTTTTACAACACTATAATTAATCTCTTCTAATTTCACAGTCTTTTTATCCCAGTATTTATCATTTTTCTTCAGCTGCCATCCTTGTTCATGTTTCCATGAAGACATAACGAATGGACCGTTATACACAGTTGTATCAGCTTCTAAACCGTACTTATCTCCTTTTTCTTTAACGAATTTCTCATTTAATGGGTAGTACGATGGGAATGCCAATAAATTTAAGAAGTACGGTACCGGTTTTTCTAATTCTACTTCTAACGTGTAATCATCTACCGCCTTTGCCCCTAGTTCAGTTACAGGCTTTTCTCCCTTATTAATCGCTTCTGCATTTTTAATATAGTAAGCGATAAACGCATATTCTGCAGCTGTATTTTTATCAAGTAAGCGCTGCCATGCGAAAACGAAATCTTTTGCTGTTACTGGATCTCCATTGGACCATTTCGCATCTTTACGCAGTTTAAACGTATATTTTTTGCCATCTTCGCTTTTCGTACTTGATTCTGCAGCCGCCGGAATTGGTTTATTATCTTTATCAAGACGATATAAACCTTCCATCGTATTCCCTAAAATTTGTGCCCCTAACGTATCAGTAGATTTAGAAGTATCCATCGTCGGAATTTCTTGATTTTCCGTACGGTTTAACACTTGCTTCGCTGCATATTTAATATCAGAGTTCTTTCCTTCCCCGCCATTAGACGTTGTAGTCGTTTTCTTCTCCCCACCAGAACTCGAGCACGCTGTTAATGCCATACTCATCGCTAAAACTGGTACTACAACTGCCGTTAACTTTTTCATCTTTTTTCTCTTCATTTTTATACCCTCCCTAATTATATGTACAATATTAACCTTTGAGAGACCCCTAACTACTCATTTATTTTTCAGAAAATTACAACTAATGTTATTCTACTCTTTTTCGCTCATTTGTAAATAGTTTTATTTCAAATATTCTGATTTTTATTTTTTATAGTTTAGTATGTTTTAGCCCCCATCTACTATATGTACATACTATACTGCTTATTCTTCTCTATTTTTCTATACGTTGCCAACATACAAAAAAGCATTCCAAAGTAGCCAAGCTACTTTGGAATGCTTTTTAACTCTATTATTTTTCTGTTACATAAGCCCACTTAAAGCTAAATTCTGGACTAATATTATGTTTTACTACACCTTTTACATTTGGTTGTAAAACATAAGAATCTCCACGTTGATATAACGGTACAAGTGCTACATCTTCTTCAAGTAATGTTTTTTCAGCTTTTCCTAACTCTTCCCAACGTTTTTTCGCATCACTCATCAATTCAGTACCAGACTTTTTGATCATTTCATCATATTTCGGGTCTGAGAAGCTCATTTGGTTATGAGAATGTCCAGTCTGGAACATATCTAAGAACGTCATTGGATCTGCATAATCTGGATTCCAACCGCCATATGAAATATCGTATTGTTGTTCAGACTCTAATTTTAGTTTTTGTTTGAATGGTTGAAGTTTAATATTAACTGTTACACCTTTTAAGTTTTTCTCAATCTGATCCTTAATATATTCTCCAACTTTTTTCGCATTACCAGTATCGTAGTTTAAGAATTCAATTGTAACTTGATCTTTTCCAAGCTCTTTTTTCGCTTCTTCCCAAGCTGCAGCTGCTTTTTTCGCATCTGGTTTGATACCATTTTTAAATGTGTCTTGGAAGTCTTTACCGTCTGGTCCAGTTGCTAAGCCTTTTGGTACTAAGAAGTCAGCTTCTTTTGATCCATCATTTAAAATTACATTTGCTAAATTCTTTTTATCAATTGATAGCGCAATTGCTTCACGTAATTTTTTGCTCTTCAATGGTGTATCTTGTCCACCACGTTTTTGGTTCATACGAATGAAGTACGTACTCACTTGTGAATATGTTCCGAATTCACCTTTCTTACTTCTGTATTTATCAACGAATTCTCCATTTAATAACGCAAAGTCAACTTGACCGCTGTCATATAAATTGACTAAAGTCGCAGCCTCTTTAACAACACTGAAGTTCACTTCTTCAAGTTTTACAGTCTTTTTATCCCAATATTGATCATTTTTCTTTAATTGCCATCCTTGTTCATGCTTCCAATCTTTAAGAACGAACGGTCCGTTATACACTGTTGTATCAGACTCTAAACCGTACTTCTCGCCTTTTTCTTTTACGAATTTCTCATTTAATGGATAGTATGATGGGAATGCCACTAAATTTAAGAAATATGGTACCGGTTGCTCTAACTCAACTTCAAGCGTAAGATCATCTATCGCTTTCACTCCTAGTTCAGCTACAGGTTTTTCTCCTTTATTAACCACTTCTGCATTTTTAATTGGGAATGCGATAAATGCATACTCAGCAGCTGATTTTGGATCTAATAAACGTTGCCATGCAAATACGAAATCTTTCGCTGTTACAGGGTCACCATTTGACCATTTTGCATCTTTACGTAATTTAAATGTATATTTTTTACCATCTTCACTTTTCGTGCTAGATTCTGCTGCAGCTGGAATAGGCTTATTATCTTTATCAAGACGATATAGTCCTTCCATCGTATTTCCTAGCATTTGTGAAGACACTGTATCTGTTGATTTAGAAACATCCATCGTCGGAATTTCTTGTGTTACTGTTCGATTTAATACTTGTTTCGCTGCTAGTTTTTCTCCTGATTTGCTATCTCCACTAGAGCTAGAATCTGTACTTGTCTTCTTATCTCCACCTGTAGAACATGCTGTTAATGCCATACTCATTGCTAAAACTGGTGCCACAACTGCTGTTAGTTTTTTCATTTGTTTCTTTTTCATTTTTTGTACCCTCCCTAATTCTTAACGACCTCATTTAAGAATTTTCTGATAATTCTGTTTTTCTTTATATATTTATCAGACGATTCTTATTAATTCTTATTCTACTAATTTTTAAAAATTTGTAAAGTGTTATTATTGAAAATTTTTAAAAAATTATTTTCTTACAGTAATATTCATAAAAATTCCATATTTTTATCCATACTACATTCTCATTCATATACATGTGTTGGTTTAATAGACTTCATCTTATTTATCACTTTAGCACTTGTTAATTATTGTTAATAAATGATGTATATAGTTAAAGAATATCTTTTCTACAAAAATAAAAAAAGTCAGCAATGCTGACTTTTTTATCCGGCCATTTTCTCTTTTTTCATTTCCTCTACTACTCTCATATACTTATCTTCACTAAACTCATTTTCACTTTTTGCAACAACTACAGTCGCTACACCATTACCAATTAAGTTAACGATAGCACGTGCTTCTGACATGAAACGATCTACACCTAATAAAAGTGCTAAACCTTCTAATGGAATCACATTCATCGCAGATAAAGTGGATGCCAATACAATAAATCCTCCACCCGTTACCGCTGCAGCTCCTTTCGATGTAACTAACAAAATAGCTATTATAGTTAATTGTTGACCTAGTGAAAGATCGACATGAAAAACTTGTGCTAAAAATATAGTTGCCATTGATAAATAAATTGTCGTTCCATCTAAGTTAAAAGAGTAACCCGTTGGAATAACTAAACCTACTACTGGCTTCGAACACCCGAAGTCTTCCATCTTTGTCATCATACGCGGTAGTACTGATTCTGATGATGATGTACCGAGAACGATGAGTAATTCCTCTTTAATATGAACCAAATATTTCCACAAGCTAAATTTATACAGTTTACAAATAAAATTCAATATGATAAAAACAAATAATGCCATCGTTGCATATACACAAATCATTAATTTACCAAGTGGTATTAACGTACTTATACCGTACTTTCCAATCGTAAACGCCATTCCACCAAAAGCCCCAACTGGTGCTAGTTTCATAACAATCGATAAAATGTTGAAAAATACTTTCGATAATCTTTCAAAAAAGTCAATAACAGGTTGTCCATTTTTTCCTAGCATCGTTAATCCTGCTCCAAATAAAATAGAGAAGAATAACACTTGTAAAATATCACCTTTAGCAAATGCTTCAAACATGTTAGAAGGAACAATATGTAAAAAGAAATCCATCCACTGCATTTCTTGCCCACTTTGGACATATTGCGAAACATCCCCGCCCTTTAATTTTGAAGGATCTAATCCATCTCCAGGACGTACAACATTCGCTACAACAATACCAATAATAAGAGCAAACGTCGTCACAATCTCAAAATATAATAGTGCTTTTCCACCAACGCGCCCTACTTTTTTCATACTTCCCATACTTGCAATACCAAGTACAATCGTTAAAAAGATAATTGGTGCAATAACCATTTTAATCATATTGATGAATGTTTCACCAATCGGCTTCATTTGTTGTCCAACACTCGGCCAAATTGCTCCTACTGCGATACCACAAATAATCGCTACAATAACTTGGAATGTTAAATTCTTTGCAATCCTCATTTTTAAATACTCCCCTGTTTTTTCATTTCTCCCAAACTATTTTTATCAATCATATTTATTCTATGTAATAGCCCCCTTGTTACTTAACTTGAAACATATTATTATGTTACACTATTATTCGTAATTTGAAAATAGTATATAACATTTAAATATAAACGTTATACTATTAAACGAAATAAAAAAGCCCACTTTCTCAGTGGACTTTCAACTTTATAACGGCAAATCTCTCTTCTTAAACACTACAATCGCTACTATGAAGATGCAAAGCGCTCCAGCAGTTAAACCTATACTTACCGGCCATATATTATACGTTCCTTCAGCAATTTCTTTCGGACGAAACAGCGTAAATAACGATAGATTTTTCATCCATTCTAACTTATCACTTAACTTCCCTACCATATCTAATACGAAAAATAAGATAGTTAAACTCGCTGAATAACTTAGTGCTTTTCTTTCGTCATTACATATACAAGAAAAGAAAAATGAATACGCACTAACGACTAAAAATATTAACCCTCCGACTACATTTATCTTCAAAAATAATTCTTTATTTAAGTTATTATCTTGTAAAAACCATTCTGCGCCTACTAACCCAGCTACATACGTAACAAAAACAATGATCAATAGTCCTAATATGAGAACAGCGGCTTGTGTAATAGCAATTTGCACTCTAGATACAGGTGTTGCTAACAAGTATGCCATTGCTCCTTTATCTACATGACGAGCGATTAAATGTGTCGCAACTGTCACGCAAAAAATAGTTAGAATAATAATAAACAATAGACTATAATACTCTCCAGCCAAAAAATCCATTACGTTTTGAATCGGACTTTCCATACCAACGATTTTTTTCACACTATCGGGCATGGCACTTATTAATTCATTTAACCCTTTCGCTGATACCATTGATGGGAATATCCAAATTATTAATAATAAATATAGAGCCGCACCAGTTGCATAACTCAAAATACTCTTTTGCGTTTCTTTCAAACTAGCTAAAAATAGTTGCTTATTCATGCTTTATCCCTTCTTTCTTATCGTAATAATGCATAAATAAATGTTCTAAATCCATCGCTCTCGTTTGAAGTGCAGTTACGTTATATTTTGAAAGTGTTTGTAAAACAGTTTGATAGTTTCCTTGCACAATAATTGATGCTTCTCTACCTTTCACCGCTTCAAATTGCAAATCACATTTTGTAAGAGACTCAATTTCTTCTTGCGATGATACTGTTACATCTATTACCTGTCGTCTCATGCTTTGTAAATCATGAATATTTTCAACCGTTACGAGGCGACCATCTTTAATAATCGCTACTCGATCACATGTACGTTCAATTTCAGTAAAAATATGCGATGACATAAGGATTGTTTTTCCTCTTTGCTTTTCCTCTAGTATTAAATCTATAAACACTTGTTGCATAAGTGGATCGAGTCCTGATGTTGGTTCATCTAAAATTAGCACTTCTGGATCATGCATAAATGCAGCGACAATCCCTACTTTTTGCTTCATCCCTTTCGACATTTTCCGAATCGGTGTTTTCACATCAAATTGCAGCCGTTCTATTAGTTCGTCTCGTCTTTTCGTATCTTTTAGCCCGCGCATTCCTTGCATTAACTTCAGAAATTCTAAACCGTTCATTCCTTCAATAAAAGAAATTTCTCCTGGCAAATAACCGACTTCTCTTTGAATTTTCGCTGCTTCATTCCAACAATCTAACCCAAAAATCGATGATTTCCCATCTGTCGGCTTTATAAACCCCATTAAATTACGAATCGTTGTTGATTTTCCGGCTCCATTCGGCCCTAAGTAGCCAAATACTTCCCCTTCTTTTACATCAAATGTAATATGAAACAAACCTTTTCCATTTGAAAATTGTTTTGTGACATTTTGAACAGAAATCATAAACCCACCTCATTTTTTGAAATATTTATAAGATGATATTTCAAAATTATTGTACTCCTCATCTTTCCTATTCGCAACAACTTTTTGAAATATTTTTATGTCCATATTTCAAAAATATTGTTTTCCATTATTTTTTCTTGTATATTTTAATTGAGGTGATTGCATTGAACGGATTTGAAAAAGTGAAAGAAAAGAAAAAACGCGCTATTAAAGAAGCAGCCTTCCAATTATTTTCAGAACGTGGATTTAATGAAGTGAAAATAGAGCATATTGCAAAAGAAGCAAACGTTTCTCAAGTTACAATTTATAATCATTTTAGAAGTAAAGATGCATTATTTAGAGAACTTATACAAGAGTTTATCATATCTGAATTTCAATATTATAAAGAGCTTGCTGAAGAAAAATTACCTTTCCATGATATGATGCAAAAAATGATTGTAAGAAAAATGAATACTGGCGGTTTATTTCAGCCTGATATGTTACTACAAATGATGCAAAGAGACGAGGAACTGCGAGAGTTTATTTATAGTTATCAAAACGAAAAAATCTTACCTTGGTATTTAGAAATATTAGAACGAGCACAACAAAAAAATGAAATTAACCCTCACCTTTCAAAAGAAATGATGTTACTTTACATTCAAATGTTCACTAAATTAGGTGATGATTTTGGGGCAAAGCTTCTTGAAGGAGAGCGAGAAAAACATATACAAGATATCGTTACGATGTTCTTTTATGGACTGTCCGTCCCAGAAAAATAATTTTTCTAAAGAACAAATAAAATCAACAAAAAGCCCTTTAGATATTTAAATCTCAAGGGCTTTTTCAATACAACGGTTTTATAATAATTTAATTTTCGATAAGCATGTGAAAATAATCTCTCCGCTAGAAAAAATATATTTAGTGAAGCATATGGGATTATTGAAGATCCTTACGGCATACAAATCCATTTAATGTATGACAAACAATTAAACTAAATAATTAGACATATTCACATATTCCTAATAAAAAAAGACACGAAATTCGTGTCTTTTTATTTTATAGAAATGACTCTCCCCGTTTCACTACTTTCAACCGCTAATTGAATCAGCTTAATTACTTCTAAACCTTCTTGCGCTGTTACAGGTGGTTTCTCACCATTTACAATACTATCTCTTACACCTTTATAGTACATGTCATAACAGCCGACTTCTGTTGGAATACGTACGAACTCTTCTTCTGTTTCTAGAGTAGCAAAATTCTGTTCAATGTCTACCCCATAACCGTTATCGCCTGGCTTCATTCCATTTTTTAATTGCTCTTCTTGTGAATCCATACCGTATTTCACAATAGAACCTTTGTCTCCATGTAACGTAAAATGCGGCCCTGCTTGTTTCACATAACTGCTACTATGTAAAATGACACGCTTAGCTCCGTAGTGAAGTACAACGTGGAAATAGTCATCAATCTCTGCACCTGGTCGTTGCTTTATTACATCTGCACTTATCGCATCTGGCTCCCCAAATAATGATACTGCTTGGTCCATTAAATGCGATCCTAAATCATATAATATACCTGATCCCGGTAAATTCTTTTCTCTCCAGCGATCACGCACATTCGGACGGAAACGATCGAAATGTGCTTCATATGCATATACATTTCCTATCCTATTTTCTTCTAGTAATTTCTTAATTGTTAAGAAATCATTATCAAAACGACGATTATGATATACGCTTAACATTACATTATGCTGCTCTGCTAATGTGATCAGCTCTTCTCCTTCTTCAATTGAAACAACAAATGGTTTTTCCACTACAACATGCTTACCATGTAAAATTGCTTCTTTTACATATGGAAAATGCGTTGTATTCGGTGAAGTAATAACCACTAATTCAATGTCATCTCGCTTTACTAATTCCTCAATTGTCCCAACTACATTCGCATTAGGTAAAGCTTGTTTTACTACTTCTTCTTTCGAAGATAATATAGCACGAATATCATATTCTTCTATCGTTTGTAATAATGGGATATGAAATGTTGTACTTGAAAATCCAAACCCTACAATCCCTACACCTATTTTTTTCATGTTGCCCTCCAATTATCCCGCTACTTGCAGGCAGTAAGATCCCTTTCAGTGAAAGCAAAAAAATTAGGGGGATTAAGCCCCTACTGATTGAAGCCCCACTTCATGAGAACGATTTCATTTCATTATTATAACAAGGTTCCTTTCATATACATAATAATTTGCTTAGAAAAAGCATCTTGCTATCATTCATAGCAAGATGCTTCTTTTATCTCTTAAAAACACGATTGCCGAAAGCTAATAAGACACTCTCATAGATTAAAGTTTCACTTTATTCCGGCCTTTTCTTCGTCCATGTTTCAACAACTTCGCCAGTATCACTAACGTCTAATACTAAACTACCGTTACTATATCTATCTTTATTTCGGAACGCTTTTGGATCAATTTCTTCAACAATTTGTTTCTCTGTTTTCATATAAACTAATTCGTCATCTCGAACAATTTCAATACCAACAATGCGATATGGATTACGTTTTAATTCTTTAAAGATAACTAGTCCTCTTTTTGCCCTTGTTGATTTCTCAATCTCTGATGCTTTTAGACGTTTTACAGCACCTCGCTGCGTTACGAGTATAAGTTGATCTTTTTCACCATTTAAAGGCTTACCAGAAGCGACATAATCGCCTTCTTTTAAATTAATAGCTTTTACACCAGCAGCTCTTACACCGACTGGACTAACTTCATCTTCATGGAAAATAAGTGCATATGCACCGTGCGTCGCAAGAACGATATCACTCGTTCCATCTGTCGCAAATATATCAACAACTTCATCTTCTTTTTTCAAGTTTACAGCAACGAACGCTCTTGAATAACGTTGTACTTTATATTGGTTTA
The DNA here is from genome assembly GCA_027694045.1 of Bacillaceae bacterium OF18-1A. Lineage (GTDB taxonomy): Bacteria > Bacillota > Bacilli > Bacillales > Bacillaceae_G > Bacillus_A. Next base: position 63,374 of record JAQEWB010000002.1, read on the forward strand.
ATTCTGTTTTCTTTATCATACCATTCTTTGTTACAAATACGATAAATCGCTTTTCTTCCTCAAAGTTCGGTACGACAGTTGCCCAAATAATAGTTTCATCCCGGTCGAGTGAAACGATATTAGCAACGTGCTGACCTAAATCTTTCCAACGAATATCTGGCATTTCGTATACTGGCAGATATATATAGTTTCCTTTATTCGTAAATAAGAGGACTGTCTCTGTCGTATTCGTATCGAATCGTTCAAGTAAGATGTCACCCTCTTTCATACCGAAGTCTTTGCCGTTTGAGGCATTATGCGAACGCCATCCAGTACGTTTCACATATCCTTCTTTCGTTACAGTAACGATGACATCTTCTTGTGGGATCATCACTTCTACATCGATTTTAATTTCCTCAATTTGTTCTTCAATAATAGCTCGGCGATCATCGCTATATGTTTTCTTAACTCTCTTTAAATCCGTTTTAATCACTTGAAGTAATCTTTTTTCACTTTGTAAAATCGACTGTAACTCTATAATCTTCTTATTAAGTTCATCAGCTTCTTGTTCTAATGCTGTAATATCTGTATTTGTTAAACGATATAATTGCAAAGATACAATCGCTTCCGATTGCGCTTCTGTAAAACCAAATTTTGCACTTAAATTATCTTTCGCATTACGTTTATCTTTTGAAGCTCGAATTGTTTCGATTACTTGGTCTAAAATCGATAATGCTTTCTTTAAACCTTCTACAATATGTTGACGATTTTCTGCTTTTCGTAATTCATACTGTGAACGTCTCGTAACAACTTCTTTTTGATGTCCAATATAAGCATCCAAAATTTTAGGTAATGTCATAAGTGTCGGACGGCGATTATTGATCGCTACCATATTGAAGTTATATGGAATTTGTAAATCTGTATTTTTATATAAATAATTTAAAATACCTTCAGCATTTGCTTCTTTTTTTAATTCCACAACAATGCGAAGACCTGTACGATCTGTCTCGTCACGAACCTCAGCAATTCCATCTAATTTTTTATCTAGACGTAATTCATCCATTTTCTTAACAAGGTTTGCTTTATTCACTTCATAAGGAATTTCAGTAATTACGATTTGCTGTTTCCCACCACGAACCGTTTCAACTTCTGCTTTTCCGCGAATAATAATTTTGCCTTTACCTGTTTCATACGCTTTCTTAATACCATCAATCCCTTGAATAATACCACCTGTTGGGAAATCTGGGCCTTTCATAACTGTTAATAAATCATCAACAGTACTATTTGGCTTATCGATGCGCATCATTGTGGCATCAATCACTTCTCCAAGATGATGCGGTGGAATTTCTGTTGCATAACCAGCTGAAATTCCTGTTGATCCGTTCACTAATAAATTTGGGAACGCTGCTGGTAATACAACCGGCTCTTCACTCGTATCATCAAAGTTTGACACGAATTCTACTGTTTCTTTATCTAAATCACGTAATAATTCAGATGCAATTGGTGATAATCGTGCTTCTGTATAACGCATTGCCGCTGCTGGATCTCCATCAACACTACCGTTATTACCATGCATTTCAACTAAAACGTTACGTACTTTCCAAGTTTGACTTAAACGTACCATCGCTTCATATACAGAGGAATCTCCATGTGGATGATAATTACCGATAACGTTACCTACTGTTTTAGCTGATTTACGAAATGCCTTATCATGTACATTACCTTCTACATACATAGAATATAAAATACGTCTTTGTACTGGCTTTAAACCGTCACGCGCATCTGGAAGCGCGCGATCTTGAATAATATATTTACTATAACGTGCAAAACGATTACCTAACACGTCTTCAAGCGGGAGGTCATGAAACTTCTCTGCTTGCATGTTATTCCACCTCCGTCTCCATAATCATTTCATTTTCTAAAATATTTCCTTCTTCTTGCATACCGAACTGTACGTTTCGTTCAATCCATTTACGACGAGGTTCTACTTTATCGCCCATTAGCGTTGTAACGCGTCGCTCAGCTCGTGCTACATCATCAATTTTCACACGGATTAACGTACGTGTTTCAGGATTCATCGTCGTTTCCCATAATTGATCCGCATTCATTTCGCCCAGTCCTTTATAGCGTTGTAACATATAGCCTTTTCCAACTTTTTTTGTTACTTCATCTAATTCATCATCTGACCATGCGTATTCAATTACTTCACTCTTACCTTTTCCTTTACTTACTTTGTATAAAGGAGGAAGTGCGATAAATACTTTACCAGCTTCGATAAGTGGTTTCATATATCTGTAGAAGAATGTTAATAACAATACTTGAATATGTGCTCCATCTGTATCAGCATCGGTCATAATAACAACTTTATCGTAGTTAATATCTTCCACATCGAATTCATTCCCTACGCCGCCGCCAATCGCATAAATAATCGTATTAATCTCTTCGTTTTTAAAAATATCAGCAAGCTTTGCTTTTTCTGTATTAATTACTTTACCACGTAACGGTAATACGGCCTGGAAACGTCGGTCTCGTCCTTGTTTCGCAGAACCACCGGCTGAGTCACCCTCTACTAAGTACAGTTCATTTTTTTGCGGATTACGTGATTGTGCAGGTGTTAATTTCCCGCTTAGCGTACCTTCTGATTTTTTCTTTTTCTTACCACTACGTGCTTCTTCTCTTGCTTTACGAGCTGCTTCACGGGCTTGTGCTGCTTTAATTGCTTTTCTCACAAGAAGTGTAGCTACATCAGGATTTTCTTCTAAAAAGTATGCTAAATGCTCAGATACAATGGCATCAATTGAAGAACGCGCTTCACTTGTACCTAGTTTCCCTTTCGTTTGCCCTTCAAACTGAAGCACTTCCTCTGGTACACGTACCGAAACGATAGCCGCTACACCTTCACGAATATCTGTACCTTCTAAGTTTTTATCTTTTTCTTTTAATAGTGCTACTTTACGAGCATACTCATTAAACACACGCGTCATCGCTGTTTTAAATCCAGCTTCGTGTGTTCCACCATCTTTTGTACGTACATTATTTACAAACGAAAGAATGTTTTCAGAGTAGCCATCGTTAAATTGAAATGCTAACTCTGCCTCAATTCCATTTTGTTCCCCAGTAAAGTATACAACTGGATGAATGGAATCTTTTTCTTCGTTTAAATATGAAACGAAAGCTTCAATTCCCGTTTCATAATGAAAGACATCTTCTAAATCATTTCGTTCGTCTTTTATTGAAATTTTCATTCCTTTTAATAAGAATGCAGATTCACGTAATCTTTCACACAATGTTTCGTAGTTATAATTTGTCGTACTGAAAATCGTTGTGTCTGGTTTGAAATGCATCGTCGTACCAGATTCTTTCGTTTTCCCGATTTTTTCAAGCGTCGTTGCAGGAATACCACCATTTTCAAAGCGTTGTTCATAAACATTTCCGTCACGCTTAATCGTTACAACTAACCATTCCGACAAGGCGTTTACAACTGATGCCCCAACACCGTGTAAACCACCACTTGTTTTATAGCCACCTTGGCCAAACTTACCACCAGCATGAAGTACAGTCAAAATAACTTCAGGTGTAGGCTTTCCAAGTTTATGCATTCCAGTAGGCATTCCTCGCCCTTTATCAATAACACTAATACTATTATCTTTATGTATTACGACAGAAATTTCGTCGCCAAATCCCGCTAACGCTTCGTCAACGGAGTTATCTACTATTTCATATACTAAATGATGCAATCCACGGCTATCCGTACTCCCGATATACATACCCGGGCGTTTTCGAACGGCTTCAAGTCCTTCTAACACTTGAATTGCATCTTCATTGTATTGGAACTGATGCTTCGCCAAACTCCTTGCCCCTTTCCTAATCCAAAATCAGAACATATGTTTCTATTATAGCATAACGCCTCGACTATCGTTTTGGCAAGTTATCTTATCTCTTTTATATACCATTTTCAATAGAAAAATCCTTGTTTTTTCACAAGGATTCCTCTAGGCTACTATTTCAGAAAAATAATCGTTTGTCAACGAGAAATGGATATGTATTCCAAGTTTACACATTCCAAGCCTTTATTATGATCCAAATGATCAATATCCAAAACGGGATAGCAAGTAACAATCCCCAAAAACAGCCTTTAAAAAATCTCATGATGAACACCTCGTTCATCCGCCCTCATTATGTGAAGGGCTGAATCGATCTTTCTATCCTTACAATCTATACTACTTTGTCATCGCATGTTCTACTTTAATACAACGATCCATTATTACAGTATAATCCTTATCTTTTAAAAGTTTGTACGTAGCTTCATCTTGTACTCCTAATTGTGCCCAAAAAACATCTGCATCAATCTCAACAAATTCTTTTGCAACATCCATTAAAAACTCCGAGCGACGAAATACATTTACAATGTCAACATGTTCCTTAATATCCTTTAATGAAGAAACTGCCTTTTCTCCAAGCACCTCATCGACTGTTGGATTCACCGGAATAATGCGGTACCCAGCATCTTGCATTGCTTTTGAAACCATATACGATGTACGTTCTGGTTTATCTGATAAACCAACAACTGCAATCGTTTTGCTTTTCTTTAATACTTCACCAATTTCCGTACGAGTTGGGTTTTCAATTGTCATAATCAATCCCTCCTATTCCTTTAGTATAGCCGATAAAGAAAGTCTCTTTCAATATGAAAGAGACTTTCTTTTATTCCGATTATTGATTCTTTGTAGCTGAGTTATCTGCTAACGTAGCTGTTTTCGTCATTTTTTGACCGTTACGATAGAATGTAACTTCTACTTTCTCGCCTACTTTTTTCTTTTCATATAAGTATTTACGGAATTGAAGTGAATTTTCTACTTTTTGATCATCTAATGCTACTACAAGATCATATTGCTCTAAACCAGCTTTTTCTGCCGGTGATACTGGGTAAATTTTAGCTAATACAACGCCATTTGTTACCTCTTTTGGTACTTTTAATTGGTTTAATGCATAAGCTTGCACATCTTCTAATGAAACAACACCTACGCCAAGAGCTGGACGTTTCACTACTCCATCTTTTTCGAGAGATTCAATAACTGGTTTTGCAACATTAATTGGAATTGCAAATCCAATCCCCTCAACTTCTTGTTGCGCAATTTTACTTGAGTTAATTCCAATTAATTCACCGTTCTGGTTAAATAATGCGCCACCACTATTCCCAGGGTTAATTGCTGCATCTGTTTGAATAACTTGTGCTTGCCAATCTGGACGTTGATCCCCATCAATATCTACTGGAATTTCACGCTCTTTACTACTAATAATACCTTCCGTTACACTACCGTCAAATCCTAACGGGTTACCGATTGCAATTGCTTTTTCACCAGCACGAAGTTTACTTGAATCACCTAAAGTTGCAACTTTATTAATATTCGTTCCATCGATTTCCACAACAGCTAAATCTAACCATGGGTCCTTACCAACTAATTTTGCATCAATTTGCTTTCCATCACTTAATTTAACAGCAAGTTTGTTTGCACCATCTACTACGTGGTTATTCGTTACAATATATGCTTTATTTCCTTCTTTTTTATAAATAACACCTGATCCTGTACCAGCTGTTTGCTCTTGTGCTGCCGGTTGCATCGCAAATGGATCAACAACTTTTTGCATATTAATTACACCAACTACAACGTCCTTTGCACCTTCAACCATACCCGGTAAATCTGTTTCTCCTTTTACCTTATTTGATACAGGAGCTACCGTACCTTCTACTTGTTGATTTGAATTAAATGATGAAACCGTTGCCTCATTATTTTGCATCCACGGCATGTAAGGTGCTGCAAAACTAATCGAAACCGCCCCGACTACAGCTCCCACTAAACCTGTGAAGAAATATCCTTTTTTACTGCCTGATTTTTTCAATTCTCTCGTTTCACTATGCTCTTCATTTAAATTTGGTCCGTCGTAATATCCCATGTTTTATTTCCCCTCTCTGGTGAATTCGTATTTTCAGTATAGTCACGTACTGTGTCCTTCTTGTGAACTCATCGTGAAATCCAATTAAAAAAATACTCATATCTAACATTGTAGACAAGAAAAATATTTTTTGTACATTCTACCTTCCAAAGAGGGTATAAAATCACTTTATTTCAAGACTAAACCGCACAATTCGTTCTAAATTATTCTTCAAACTTATAACCAACTCGAATAACCGTACCGATATGCTTCGCTCTATCTCCTAGCTTATTTCGTAATTTTTTAATATGCGTATCAACGGTTCTATCATCACCGTAGTAGTCATATCCCCATAATTGATCTAATAAATGTTGACGCGACAATACAATTCCTTTGTTCTCCATTAAATAAACAAGAAGTTCAAATTCTTTATGCGTCAATATAATTTCTTCTCCATCGACTAAAACAGTTCTAGATAGACGATTCACTTCAATGCCAGCTAAAGACATAGCGTTTTCTTCTGCTACTCCTACGGCTCCATCTGCACGCTTCAATAACGTCTTGGCGCGAGCTACTAACACTTTCGGGCTAAAAGGTTTCGTTACGTACTCATCTGCACCTAATTCAAAGCCTAGTAATGTATCATCCTCATCCGAACGTGCTGTCAACATAATGATAGGTACCGCTGACTCTTTTCGAATGCGTCTACAAACAGACCATCCATCTATTTCTGGTAACATAATATCTAACATAATTAAATCAATTTCATGCTCTGCAAATAATTCTAACGCTTTTTTTCCATCTTCTGCTTCGATTACTTCAAAGCCTTCATTACGAAAATAATCACTAACAATTTCACGTAATCTTCTTTCATCTTCAACAAGTAATACTGTTTTATTCATATACTCTATCCCGCCTTTTTACTCTTTCAATCGAATAATACGTTGATTGGAGCTTCCGCGAAATGGAAGTGTTAAATCTCTTTTCTCGATTTCAAATCTTCCATCGACTAAAACATCCCCATAATGTAACAACTCTATCATATCATTATTTTGAGAAGTCTGTATCTCTTCTAACGTATAACCTGTATACATCCATAGGTTTTTTTTCAAATCTTTCACAGCTTTTGCTACTTTTTTCACTTCAGCAGCTTGAAAAAATGGATCTCCACCTGAAAATGTTACATCAGTTAATGGATTACTTTCAATCTCTTTCACAATTTCTTCTACTGTCATTTCAATTCCATTGCAAATATTCCATGACTTTGGATTATGGCAACCGACACAACGATGCGGACAGCCCGCAAAAAACACGACTGTCCGCAACCCTTCTCCATCTACTACGCTATCATGAATGATGTTCATAACTTTCATTTATGCTTCACCCGATCCATCTCTTCACTACGTTTCGCACTATTCCATTTTGACATATCCCCTACAAGATACCCTGTTATACGGCGAATTCTTTCTATATTAGCCTCGTCTTCATTTCCACAGCTTGGACATTCATTTCCAATAACTCCGTGATAACTACAACATTTACAACGATCAACAGGATGATTAATTGAGCCATATCCAACACCATGCTCTGCCATCGCTTGTACAATTTGTTTTAACGCCTGTTTGTTATGCATAGCTGCTCCGTCTAGCTCAATATACGTAATATGTCCTCCATTACATAAAGCATGGAACGGGCCTTCTAAACGAATTTTTTTGATCGCTTGAATGTCATAATAAACTGGAATGTGGAATGAATTCGTATAATAATTATGGTTCGTTATACCGCTAATCACACCAAATTCTTCTCTATCTTTTTTCACAAACTTTCCTGATAATCCTTCTGCTGGAGTTGCAATTACCGAGAAGTTCAGCTGATGTTCTTCCGTCGCCTTATCCATTCTCTCTCTCATAAAGGAAATGATTTCATACCCAAGCTTCCATGACTCTTCATCTTCTCCATGGTGCTTTCCTGTTAAAGCTACTAAACATTCTGCAAGACCGATAAAACCAATACTTAATGTTCCTTGCTTTAAAATCGATGCTACTGAATCTTCAGGCTGTAACGTTTCTCCACCACGCCATACACCTTGTGAATATAAAAACTGAAAATCTCTCGCTCGCTTCGTACATTGATACGCAAATCTCTCTAATAATTGCTTAATCCCTAAATCTAAATAATAATTTAGTGCTTCAAAAAATGCTTCTTTTGAACCGCTAATTAACGCTAATTTCACTAAATTAATAGACGTAAACGATAAATTCCCTCTTCCAATCGCTGTTTCTTCTCCATGTATATTAGACATAACACGGGTACGACACCCCATGTAACATACTTCACTTTCAGGACGCCCATCATAATGAACGGCATTAAACGGAGCATCTAAAAACGAAAAGTTAGGGAATAATCGCTCTGCTGTCGTCTCTAATGCTAATTCAAACAAATCATAGTTCGGATCACATTCTTCAAAGTTCACACCTTTTTTCATTTTAAAAATTTGAATAGGAAAAATCGGTGTTTCTCCTTTACCAAGCCCAGCCTGTGTCGCTTTTAAAAGTTGCTTAATTAAAAGCCTTCCTTCTTTCGATGTATCAGTTCCATAATTAATAGAAATAAAAGGTACTTGTCCCCCGCCTCTACTATGCATACTATTTGAATTATGAACGAAAGCTTCACACGCTTGATACGTATCATTTTCTGTTTCTTTCCATGCAAACTCCTCTATTTGTTCTTTCGTAAGCGGATATGACTGTAACCTTCTTTTATGTCTTTCAACGGTTTTTCTCACATATGGAGCTAAATCAATATCAAAGAGCGCAAACGATTGACCGCCGTGCTGCATATTTTGATTCGCTTGAAAAATAATAGACGAAAGAGCCAAGGCGCTTTTAATGTCTTGCGGTTGTCTCATATGTCCATGTCCCGTATGAAAACCGTTAGCGAGCATTTGCGCTAACGGAATTTGCGAACAAGTCGTCGTTCCTGTCGCATAAAAATCTAAATCGTGTGGATATAATATATTTTGATTTATCGCTTTTTTCACTTGATCTGACAATAAATTTTTAACTGCGTAATATTTCGCACTCTCAGATGCGAACGTTCCCATTACTCCCATTGGAGAGCGGCCATCTACATTTGCATTTTCTTGCATTAAATCTTGCTCATTACCGTGGACAATCGTCTCAAACACTTTCATTAATTCTTCTCCACGCATATTTTGTTGTAACATTTATAACCCTCCATCAACATGTTGTTGTCTATTGATTAAAATGTTACAACATATAGTCTCGTTGTTTCTGTGAGAAATGTAACATTACTGTGAAATTTTTTTCACGAAATAATGAATTTTTCATTTACAAAAAAGCAATGTGCTCTTTACAAATGTATGGTACAATATGAGGGAAAAACTCTTTTTACCCTTTATCAACACATTTGAATAAAGGAGACTGAACTTATGGTTACTACATATCTTTTATTTATCGTTGCCTACTTACTTGGCTCGATTCCATTTGCATTAGTCGTTGGAAAAATCGGTTATGGAATCGACATTCGTGAGCACGGAAGCGGTAATTTAGGCGGAACAAATACATTCCGCACATTAGGGAAAAAAGCAGGTTTTATCGTTACAATTGCTGACATTTTAAAAGGCACATTAGCAACAGGACTACCGATTATGTTCGGATTAGATGTTCACCCACTATGGTTCGGATTAGCCGCTGTTCTTGGACATGTATATCCGATTTTCGCGAAATTCCGTGGTGGTAAAGCAGTTGCAACTTCTGCCGGAGTGCTATTATGCTACTCACCAGTTGTTTTTGCAATATTAGCTGTTGTATTTTTCAGCCTTTTATTTACAACACGATACGTATCACTTTCTTCTATGGTAACAGCTGTCGTTGCTGTTATTGCAGCTATTGTTAGCGGGGATAAAATCTTCATTATTGCGATGTGTTTATTAGCAGGTATGGTTATTTATAAACACCGTGCAAATATCGGACGAATTATAAATAAAACTGAACCAAAAGCAAACTTTTCAAAAAAGCAAAAATAAGATCGTAACCCACATAACGCAAAAAGAAAACGTGAAGCATATTAATAGCGTCTTTTTGCGTTATTTTTTATACTAAAGAAAAAGCAACATAATTTGGAGGAACTATACATGAATCTTTCCGTAACAAAAGAAGCAGCACAATGGTATAAAAACGAATTAAACTTACAATCAGGTGAAACACTACGCTTTTTCGTACAATACGGTGGTTGCAGTACTGTGCAAAAAGGGCTTTCTTTAGGTATTCGTAAAGACGATCCTGCACACCCTGCTGTTCAAATTCAAGAAGAAGATATTAACTTCTTTATTGAAGGCGATGATGAGTGGTTCTTCGATGGACATGATTTATCTGTTACACTTAACGACGGTGACGATTTCCCTCAATTTAATTATGAAAAATAAAAAAAACGTGGCTTCTGCCACGCTTTTTTTATTTTTTCTTAATTTCCTCATATTTCGCATACCACTCAGGATATAATTTTTTAAACGATACAGGACGGAACCCTTCTTTTTTCGCACAAATATTCGTTGTACTTGCAGTAATACAAAGTTCACCATCACCATTATATATTTCATATCCATATACAACGCGAAGTGGGCTCACAGTATCTACCCATGTTTTTACGATTGCTTTTTCTCCGTAACGCATCGCTTTACGGTATGAAATTTGTAAATCTAACACAGGAGAAATAATTCCTTCTTTCTCCATTTCAACATATGAAAAACCTAAATCTTGTATAAGTTTCGTGCGACCTAACTCAAGCCACACTAAGTAGTTTGAATGGTAAACAACACCCATTTGATCTGTTTCCGCATAACGGATTTCAACTTCATGTTCTGCTACAAACATATGTATATTCGCCTTCTTTCACTTCTGCTACCTTGCATACATTTAATCATAATACAGTGACATCAAAAATAAAATAAAAATAGTGAATCTTTTCCCGAAAGGAGCAAGCATATGATTCAAATTGTAACGGTTCGTAGTGGTGATAGCGTATATAGCTTGGCATCAAAATATGGAACAACACCTGATGAAATAGTAAAAGATAATGGGCTAAACCCAGCTGAAACACTCGTTGTCGGTCAGGCACTTATCGTTAATACGAAAGGGAATAATTATTATGTGCAGCCTGGTGACAGCCTATATCGAATTTCTCAAACGTATAATGTTCCTCTCGCTAGTTTAGCTAAAGTGAATAATCTATCTTTAAAATCCATTCTCCATGTCGGCCAACAATTATATGTACCAAAAGGGACGAAACGAGCTGTAGAATCTATCGCTTATTTACAACCTTCAACTATTCCTATTAAAGAAAGTTTAGTTAATTCTACACGTGCCATTAATCCATTTTTAACATATTTAGCTTACTTTAGCTTTGAAGCGAAAAGAGATGGCACATTAAAAGAGCCAACTGAAACAGCTAAAATCGCTACGATTGCAACGCAAGGTAAAACAATCCCTATGCTCGTTATTACAAATATCGAAAACGGAAATTTTAGTCCTGAACTAGCATCTATTTTTTTACGCAATGCAACGATTCAAAATAAATTCATCACAAATATTTTACAAACAGCCGAAAAATACGGTATGCGAGACGTTCATTTTGATTTTGAAAATATAGCACCCGAAGACCGCGAAGCGTATAATCGATTTTTACGAAATGTGAAAACACGTTTACCTGAAGGTTACACATTAAGTACAACACTTGTACCGAAAACAAGCTCAAATCAAAAAGGAAAATTCTTTGAGGCTCACGACTATAAAGCACAAGGGCAAATTGTAGATTTCGTAGTCATTATGACATACGACTGGGGTTGGCAAGGAGGACCACCAATGGCGATTTCTCCTATCGGTCCTGTAAAAGAAGTTCTTCAATATGCAAAATCTCAAATGCCACCACAAAAAATTATGATGGGGCAAAATTTATATGGATTCGATTGGAAACTTCCATTTAAACAAGGAAATCCACCTGCAAAAGCTGTTAGTTCTGTCGCAGCTGTTGCACTAGCTCGTAAATACAATGTTCCTATTCGGTATGATTTCACAGCTCAAGCTCCACATTTTAATTACTTTGATGAAAATGGCGTGCAACACGAAGTTTGGTTTGAAGATGCTCGGTCTGTTCAAAGTAAATTTAATTTAATGAAAGAACAAGGGATCGGTGGTATCAGTTATTGGAAAATCGGTTTACCATTCCCGCAAAATTGGCGTTTACTCGTAGAAAACTTTACGATTACAAAAAAGGGCTGATAAAAATCAGCCCTTTTTTCATACTATCACTAAAAACTCTTCTTTTAGTTTCCACTTCACAAAAAAGAAGAATGATAACATTCCTCTTTTTTAACCGTTATCAACAATCGGTTGTTTGCCCGTTTGATCCTGCATTTGCTTCCCTTTATTTCCACCAGCTTTTTTCGATTGTGTCCCAATATGATTCGGTGCAAAGTCTTTTGAATTCTTTTTCGGATTACCCATTGCTATCGCCTCCTTAACACTAGTATCGTACTAGTGTTAAGAATTATTCAGCTTGCTTAAAAAGTTTCATCTCATAACGTTTTTCAATACGTTCTTCAATGCGATCGATTGCATCGCGATCACTTAATAACTGTTGTTTATTTTCTTTAACAAGTTCATCAAACGATTTACGGCGACTTCTTCTCATGCTGTTCACCCTCTCTTCTTCGCATTTTTACTACATAGTATAAGCAAATAAAAAACTCTTTAATCAGATTTGCGAGAAAATTTTATGTTTTAATATTCCTAAAAAAACTCCGTGCACAATACATTGTGCACGGAGTTTTTTATACCATAACATTTAAATATTCTTTTAGCTTTTCCTCTGCATTCATTTCAGTTTCTCTATATTCATCAAGTGCTTGCAATACAAAATCATACTGCTCTAAAATATAACGTTCTAATTTCAAGACATCCTCTAAACTATTCAGCATAATTCTCGTATTACCTACTTCATTTTTTAATGCCGGTTCACATGTTAGGCTTGTACATATTCCTTTCACATCATCTTCTAATATCTCTGTTAATACGTATTTCTTTCGCCCTTTTACTTTTAATCTCATAACTGGATAAAAAGCCTTTATATCTAAGTAGCTTCCTACATTCATACAACGGAGCCATGCAACATCACGTTTATTTCGGACAAGTACCTCTTTCACCGCTTCATATACCGCCGTTTCATCAAGTACTTCCTTATTTAACTTTCGCTTCGCTTCTTCTTCAACAGATGCACATCTTTGATACACAGCTGCACACGTAATACAGTCGTCAAATGCATTATGAGAACTTAGACGAATTCCAAGCATTCGTTTTAACGTTTCAAGTTTATGATTGGGCGCATGCTTCATATATTTCTTCGCTAAAAATACAGTATCAATTACTTTATTTTTAGGTTCAGAAAGCCCAAGCATATTTACATTACTTTTCAAAAAGCGCATATCAAAAGAAGCATTATGAGCTACAATAACATTTGTATGTAAAAATGCTAAAAATAAAGGTAACACTTCTTCAATCGTCGGTGCATCTGAAACACGATAATTTGTAATACCCGTTAAACTCGTTATTCGGTCTGGAATTGGACGTTCTGGATTCACATAGGAAACAAATTGATCTACCAGTTCATGATTACGATATTTCACCGCTGCAACTTGAATAATTTTATCATTATAAGGGTTAAATCCTGTTGTTTCAAAATCAATTACAACATAATCTAACGGTAAGGATATATTCCCCACTCCAAATACACTCCTTTATCTCTAAACATTTATATTTCTTTTATCATATCATGAAGCTTTCACCACTTAAAAAAGAAAAGGCAGAAATGATTATATTCCATCTCTACCTTTTCACCGTTATTTCAATTTAGCAACCCGTTTCTCCATCTCTTTTTGCGTCATCGGCCCAATAAACTTATCTTGAATGACACCTTTCGTATCTATAAAATATGAAGTTGGGATGGTGATTACTTTATATGCTGTTGTCACATCAATGTTCTTGTCCAATAAAATAGGAAAAGTAATCCCTTTCTCCTTAGCAAAATTACTTACTTTTTCTTCTCCCCCACCTTTTTCTGAAGGCGTATAATTTATTGCTAAAATTTCCACATTTTCTTTATGTTCTTTATAGAAAGCCTCCATATCAGGCATTTCTTGCTGGCAAGGTCCACACCACGTTGCCCAAAAGTTTAAAATCACTTTCTTTCCTTTTAAATCGGATAACTTTACATTTGTTCCATCTAACTTCGTTAATTCAAAATCCGGTGCAACCTTCCCTACTTCAATGCCATTCCGTGCAATCATCTCTTTCATAACAGCTTCACTTTTTTCTTGCTGCCCTTGTACAGCCGAATCTTTTTTACCAAGCTGTGCATACGCTGCATATCCCGCTAAACAAAGTAACACTACAATGATTGTAAGCTTCCGCCACATTTTATATCACCCTAACATGTTTATCTTTTTGAACATATTAAAATACTATATACCTTATTTTAGCTTATACGGACAAGCTTGGAAATATTCATATTTGAAATAATCAGAATTTTTATAAGCTTAGATGAAATTTTTTCCTTTTCATCATATAATTAGAAATATATAGAAACGTTTTATAGTGAAAGGAGTTCTTATGCATTTATTCGAAAAAATACTTCTATATATTCTTAGTTTTATATTTTCTCCAATCGGAATTATTACATGGATTATCTCGCTCTTCAGTAAAGATCCTGAAAAAAAGCAAGTTGGGCGTATTTGCCTCTTTATCGCTTTAATCTCATTTATCCTTTTAGCAGCCCTCGGTATTGTTAGCTTCTTCGCGACGACTACCATCACTACTATAGAATAGTTATAGAAAGGATGATTGTGTTGGGAGAACACCCTATTAGTAAAGAACTTCGCTATATACGAATATGCTTAGTTATTTTAGTTATCGTTCTTTTATTTTTCAACGGTGGAAAAGTCGTTGAAATTTCTACAAACCATGATTCCGTAGAAAATACTCCCACCAGTAATATGACACAGATTGCTGAAAATACATTTGCTATTCAAGAATATAATCCGTCACTAAGTAGCGAAATCACAGTTAAAATTTTCAAATATAATCCGGATACAAATCAACTTACTCTCGTCAAAGAATTTAGTACTAATGATACTGAATCATATACGTATCAACTTAATAATACTGAATAAAGATAAGAGCACTACAGAGCTCTTATCTTTTTACAAACATTTCTTTAAACAATGAATTACGATTTAACAACTCTATAGGATTCCCGTATTCTGCAATAGTTCCATTCTTCATTACAACAACCCTATTGGCTCTCATTGCCATCTCGACATTATGCGTCGTCACAATCCTCGTGACGTTCTCTCCTAACCTTTCAATCATCTTCCAAACCACTTCTTGATTGTCCCGGTCTAATCCTGCGGTTGGTTCATCTAAAATAATGAGGTTCGGATTTGACACAATTGCCCTCAATAGCGCCAAACGCTTTCTCTCTCCTCCCGAAAACTCTTCTCCACTTTTATGTAGTACAGTCTGAATACCTTCAGGTAAACTCCAAATAATCGACTTCGCATTTACAAGTTCAATATTTTTTTCTAATTGTTTTTCTAGGAATTCTTTCCCAAAATACATATTCTCTTTTACTGTCGTTCGAAAAAAACGAGGCTCCTGCCATATAGTAGTCATACACGCTTTATTACCGTAATAAGCAATGCTACCGTTAGATGGTTTATACAAACCCGTTATTAATTTTAAAAGCGTCGTTTTTCCTGCACCACTTTCTCCCACAATAATAACAAGTTCGCCAGGATTAATTTGCAAATCAATATTATGAATTCTATATTTCCCTCCATCACTTTCCTGAAATGAAACATTTGTTAGTTTCATTCCCACTGCTCCTTCTACATTACTACCTGCCGTTCGTTTATCTAAAAAGCCAAAAACCCTATTTGCCGAAGCGACCGCAACTTGTGTCATCACTAATAGATCACCCACATAACGAACTGGAAAAAAGAGCATTTCAATTGTAGCTAACACTACAACAAGTGAACCAACTTCCATTTTCCCCTCCATTATTTTTTGCGCACCTATAATGAGAACAACAATATATGCTCCTGTTTCTATTGCCGTTCCGACTACCCCAATGTAATGCTGCATCATCGCCTTCTTTACTTCTGTTTTATAAGATTGTGCCGTTACTTCTTTAAATAAACCAATGGCCCACTTTTCTTTTTGTAAACTCCGTAAATCTTGTACACCTCTCACAAACTGTGACATCATCTCTACAACACTTGATTGATTCTTTTGAGCGATACTCGCAATATCCCTTACCTTTTTCCCTGTAAGTATAGGAACAATTGCACTTAAAAACAAAAACGGAATTACCCACAGCACGAACTGTATGTCTACATGTTGTAGTGCTATGAACGCACCGATAAATTGGGCAATAGCGTGTATATATTCTATTAATATAGATCCATATAATTTGACCCAGTTCGGAATGTCAGACATAACTAAAGTTTCTAACTCTCCTTGTTTGATTTCCTCACTCTCTTCAAACGGTAATGAGAAAAAATGAAGCAATACGTCTATACGCTTCGTTCGTAATATTCTCTGACTCGCTTTTGAACTTATATAATCAAACAATAAATTGTTCATCCACAGCATACAGCGGCTACCGACAAACAATGTAATGTACAAATATGCACCTTTTAAATCTCGTTGAATAAGGTTATCTACAATTAATCCCATGAAAATCGGGCGCGATAAGTTTAAAATTGCAGCTATAATCCCACTACATATAGCTGCTATAACTAATATTTTCTCCTGTCGTAAAGGTAACAATATTCTTCTATATTCTTTCATGACGTTCCCTCCATCGTTTAGTAAAAAAGAAAGGGATGAAACCAATTGGTTTCATCCCTTTCCATAAAATAAGGAAGCTAACAAGTGTTAGCTTCCTTATCATTCATTTCAATTATTTAGTTTGATACTTTAGACTCTTCGATTTTTTCACGAAGAACCATTTGTAAGATACCACCATGACGGTAGTAGTCAATTTCAACTTCACTGTCGAAACGAGCTACTACTTCGAATTGCTTTTCGTTGCCATCTGCATCAGTTGCAACTACTTTTACTAGATCGCGTGGTCTAACTGTTTTGTCAATTTGAATTTCAAATGACTCGTTACCAACAAGACCTAACGTTTCAGCGCTTTCGCCATCTTTAAATTGAAGTGGTAATACGCCCATTAATACTAAGTTACTGCGGTGAATACGCTCGAAGCTTTCTGCGATTACTGCTTTAATACCTAATAAGTTTGTACCTTTCGCAGCCCAGTCACGAGAACTTCCCATACCGTAATCTTTACCAGCAACAACTAGAAGGCCTGTTCCATCTTCTTTATATTTCATAGCAGCATCATAGATAGATGTTACTTCACCAGTTGGCCAATATGTTGTATATCCGCCTTCTGTTCCTGGTGCGATTTGGTTTTTAATACGGATGTTCGCGAATGTACCACGCATCATAACTTCATGGTTACCACGACGAGAACCGTAAGAGTTGAAGTCAACTGGTTGTACGCCGTTTTCTAATAAGTAGCGTCCAGCTGGTGTATGCTTACCGATTGAACCTGCTGGTGAAATGTGGTCTGTCGTTACAGAGTCACCAAATTTACCAACAATACGTAAACCTGATAATGTTTCAACTTCACCTGGCTCTTTAGATAAACCTTCAAAGAATGGTGGGTTTTGAATATAAGTTGAGTCATTATCCCAAGTATATAAAGCTTCGTTTGAAGTTTGGATTTCATTCCAGCGCTCATTGCTGTTAAATACTTGTGCATATTCTTTCTTGAACAGTTCAGATGTAACAACACTTTGAACTACATCTTCAATTTCTTTAGCCGATGGCCAAATATCATTGAAGTAAACAGCATTGCCATTTGCATCTTTACCGATTTCATCATTTTTCAAGTCAATATCAACAGTACCTGCAAGTGCATATGCCACAACAAGTGGTGGTGATGCTAAGTAGTTTGCTTTCACAAGTGGATGAATACGACCTTCAAAGTTACGGTTACCAGATAAAACAGATGTTACTAATAAATCATTTGCTGCGATTGCTTCTTCTAATTCCTCTGCTAATGGACCAGAGTTACCGATACAAGTCGTACAGCCGTAACCAACTGTTTGGAAACCTAATTGATCTAAATATGTTGTTAAACCTGATTTATCTAAGTATTCAGTAACAACTTTAGATCCTGGTGCTAATGATGTTTTTACGTACTCAGGTACTACAAGCCCTTTTTCAATTGCTTTCTTCGCAACTAGACCTGCTCCGATTAATACGTATGGGTTCGATGTATTTGTACAGCTTGTAATTGCAGCAATTGCAATTGCACCTGTTTTCATCGTTACTTCTTTATCTTCTAATGTAACCTTCACTTCTTTATCGAACTCTTGCTCATTAAATCCAAGTCCTTGTGTTCCAACTGGTGCTACAACAGCTTTGTGGAACGCATCTTTCATATCTGAAAGTGGAATTAAATCTTGTGGGCGTTTCGGTCCAGAAAGGTTAGATTCGATTGTATTTAAATCAATTTCAACAAGATCAGTGTAAATTGGATCTTTGCTGTCTGCTGTATAGAATAAGCCGTTCGCTTTACAGTATTCTTCAACAACGCGAATTTGCTCCTCATCTCTACCTGTTAAACGTAAGTATTCTAATGAAATATCATCGATTGGGAAGAATCCACAAGTTGCGCCATATTCTGGTGCCATGTTTGAAATTGTTGCACGATCAGCTAAAGGCATGCTCTTTAGTCCATTGCCGAAGAACTCAACGAATTTACCAACTACACCTTTTTGACGTAATACTTGTGTTACTTTTAATGCAACATCAGTTGCTGTAGTACCACTTGGAAGTGTACCAGTTAATTTCACACCGATTACTTCGGGTACTGGGAAGTATGAAGGCTGTCCAAGCATTCCTGCTTCTGCTTCAATACCACCAACGCCCCATCCAAGAACGCCGATACCGTTAATCATTGTTGTATGTGAGTCTGTTCCTACTAATGAATCTGGGTATGCAACTAAGTCACCTTCAGCATTTTTCACAGCATGAACAACTGGTGCTAAATATTCAAGGTTTACTTGGTGTACAATACCTGTAGCTGGTGGAACTGCACGGTAGTTATCAAATGATTTTTGTGCCCAGCTTAAAAATTTATAACGTTCTTCATTACGTTTAAACTCTAAGTCCATGTTGAATGCAAGCGCGTCTGCTGTACCCGCTCTATCAACCTGTACAGAGTGGTCAATTACAAGGTCTACAGTAATTTCAGGATTAATTTTATCAGGATCCCCACCCATGTCTGCCATTGCTTTACGAAGCGAAGCCAAATCAACAACGGCTGGAACACCAGTGAAATCTTGTAAAATTACACGAGATGGTTTAAATGGAACATCGATATCTTGAACATCTTTCGTTCCCCATTTCGCTAAATTTGTAACATGCTCTTCTGTGATTACACGTCCGTCTACTTGACGAAGTACAGATTCAAGTAAAACTTTCACCGAATATGGTAATTGAGATACGTTGCCAACCCCTGCGTTTTCAAGCGCTTTCAAATCATAATAATGATACGTTTTTTCATCTACTTCAAAAGTTGCACGTGATTGAAATGGATTATGTTTGACCATTATGTTTCCCCCCTGTTAAACGTGACTAAGTTGTCTGAATATAAAATGTAGACAAACTTTTCAATACCTTACGATAATATCTTATTACAACTTTCTAAATAAGTAAATAATAAGAAACTTATAGATTATCATAAGTTTTCTTTATCTTTCTAAATTTGAATAGTGTTCATACTCCTTATGAATACTATTACTATAAAGTAATGTACTCTTTCAGTGCTTTACTTACAGTTCATACACACTATGAACTGCTTATCATTTAATTGAAAAAATATTATAGAGGTGAACAAAAATGGGTAAACGAAAAGCTAATCATGTTATTTCAGGAATGAATGCTGCTTCTGCACAAGGACAAGGAACAGGTTATAACGAAGAATTCGGAAACGAGCCTTTAGCTCCAGCAGAACGACAAAATAATAAGAAACGCAAAAAGAATCAGTAACGAAAAATCCCAAAAGGTGCACCTGCCTTTTGGGATTTTTTCTAATGTTTATAACGTAATAACTCAGACACTGTTACAAATCGATACCCTTGCTTCTTCAGCTCAGGCAAAATTTTCGCTAGCGCCGCTACTGTTTGACTACGATCATTTCCACCATCATGTAACAATACAATATCTCCGCTTTTCGCATTTTTCACTACATGATTTACGATAGATTCTACCCCTGGATTTGCCCAATCACGTGGATCTTGATGCCATGACCACAGAACGGTTTGATAACCAGCTTCTTTAGCTGTTTTGAATACAGTATCGTTAATATATCCGCCTGGAGGACGAAACAATAAAGGTTCTTTCACCCATTTTTCAAAATATTTCTTTCCATCTAAAATATCAGTTTCTAATTTTTCATCTGATGAATTACTCGCATACAAGTGGTTCATCGTATGATTACCAATTTCATGTCCTGCTTTTAACACTTGTTTTACTAAATATGGATTACGCTGAACACGAAATCCAATCATAAAAAAAGTCGCTTCTGCTTTATATTGACGTAATAAATTTAAAATTTGCGGTGTATAAATTGGATCTGGTCCATCATCAAATGTAATCGCAATAATTTTTTCATTATTAGGCACTTCCCACGTTACATACCCTGTTGGTTCTAGCTCTTTTCTGAGCAACATTTTCGCTTCCACTTTTTCCACTTGAAATATATGTACTACAAAAATTAAAGAAAAAGCTAATAAAAAAATTTTCTGTTTCAACATAAGATTCATTTAAGTAATCAAGTTGTTGCATACACAACAACCTCATTTACTTTTCTAGTTGATCTACATTTCTCATAATATTTTGGAGATTATTTTCGTATTGCTCAAGTTGTGGACGTTGTGTTTCCGAAGCTACTTCCAGTGCATTTTGAATTTGTTCATACGCTTCCTGAACCTCTTGGCGTAACTCTTTTAAATCATGACCGTAGTTTGGATCATTTTTTACAATGTTGTTAAATGCATTTTCTGCTTGTGTAACCCCTTGCTGTGCAGCTTGAAAAGCTTGTTGTTTATCTTTGTGATATGGCATTATACAATCCCCTTTCCATAATAGTTAGTCCCATTTATCTTTACCCTTTTTTCTAAAAACATTCTCGTATAAATTCGCAAACTTCTCTCATTCTAAAGAGAAAGAGGAGGTGTCACATACAATGGGAAAAAACAATCATGAATCAAAAGAAAAAAAAGGACAACCTGAACCACTAAGTGGATCTCATAAAGTAAAAAATCGTAACCATTCACGCCAAAAAAAACATGCACATCATGATATGTAACAAAAAAACATTCACATACTAGGCATATTCAACATAAAATATTTATATTTTTCCATTCATTCTTCACCTCTGTTTAATTCATGCATAACATGATATGAATTGATATTTTACGGAGGGTGTCTTACATGGGCAAGAAAAAGAAAAATTGTCTTTTTCATGTTGATGGTTTTGAAGAATGGATGGATCAATTTTGTTCTGATTCTTACAATGATTTTAGTTTCCCGAATGAAATTCATATCGACCTTTGCGAAACAGAAGAAGAATATATTTTGGAAACGGATGTACGAAATGTAGCTGAACAAAATGTACTTATTAAAAAGATGGAGACAGGCCTAAACATATGCATACGTCATCAAAACACTTCTTTACAGCGAATAATTCCTTTACCTACTAATATAATTTATAAAAAAATGTTAGCCTGCTTAGAGAATGGGTTTTTAGCCATTCATATTTCCAAAAATGAAATTGCTAATAAGCATGAAAAGAAAGTTCTTTTTTCAACTTAAGAGTTGAAAAAAATACAAACATAAGCCCCAGTTGGTTACTGGGGCTTATGTTATTTCGCATGCATTTCTATATTAGGATTTCTATCATATCTTTTTTTCAATAACCCTTTTGTAACTAAAAGAACCGGAAATGCTACAATTGAAAATATAGATAGTACTGAAAATACTGCAAACCCATTTTGGTACCCGTAGTAATCGAGAAGTACTCCTCCAAACCACGGACCGATTACTGCTCCAATTCCTGAAAAACCCATTGCTCCAAAATAAGTTCCTTTTAAATGTGAAACAGCTATACCATCTATAAACACATCCGTCATCGAAAACATGAGAACTTCTCCAATTGTAAAAATAATTGTGCAAATAGCCGCACCTAGCGTAGATTCTACTACTCCAAAGCCAAACAATCCTCCGCTTACAAATAAAGTTCCCACCATAATAGCTGCTAATGGTGTATACTTTTTACATATTTGAATAACAGGGTATTGAATAACAACTACAACAATCGCATTTAAAGCTAACATATATGAGAACAACTTTACTCCATCCTCAAATATATGTGCATTTGCAAAATATTGAGATACTGTCGTCGTTAAATGTGAAAAACCGCAATTACTCAAAATAATACCGACTAACGCAACTAAAAATACGACATCCTTTCGTAATATACGCAGCGCATTTAGCATTGTAACAGGCTTTTCTTTATTGATTTTCTTTTGTTCCACTGGATATTTCTTGAATTGGAACGCTAGTATAACTGTATATAGAACATATACTCCAGCTGCTACTAAAAAAGGAATTGTTGATTTTGCGCTTCCAATCTGTAATCCGACAAGTGGCCCAATCGCTACTCCAACATTGATTGCACCGTAACGCAAATTATATACGAGTAAACGATACTCTGGTTTCGTTAAATCTGATAATAACGCTCTTGACGTCGGTTCAAAAAAGGACCTACATAATCCATTTAAAGCATTTAATAAAAAGAAACTTAAAACATGATCTGCAAGTGAAAATCCTATGAATACAAACACCCAAACGATCATGGACCATATTAGAATCTTATTTCGACCGAATCGATCAGATAAATTCCCTCCGATAAAACTAGCAAACACTCCAACAAGTGCACTCGTTCCAATAATAGCACCCGTCATTCCAGCTGATACGTCTTTAACGGTTGTTAAATATATTGCTAAAAAAGGAATACTCATGGACGTGGCGAACCTCGCAAATAAAGTCCCTATTATAATTGTCATTCCTAACGGATGAATATTTTGTAACTTCCTCTTCATCTTTAAACCTACTCTCCCTGTTCTTACATAAAAAAAGAAAGCAAAGGATCTGCTTTCTTTTCCCTTTTTATACTTGAGCTGTTGATACCCTAGCTGTTCTCGTTATCTCCATATCTATGCCATATGTAAACTGTAATTCTTTACAAACGTCTTTAATTAAAATTGCGACATTATACTTTTCATTAAATTGTAAAACGATGTTTTCTACTTCTTCATATGTATACTTATATTCCCCTGTAATGACACTTTTTAAATCAAAGCATTCATTTATACAAAGTTGCACAAGTAGCTGGTCATATTTCTCTATTACATCTTCTTTCTTCCACAGTAACTCTTTTACATATAACCGATCAAACTTCACACTTTCGCGGTTACAATCCGTTAAAATCCGGGTCATTTCGTTTAATTCTCGATACAATTCAGAAATATTTTTGCTTAAACTAAGCAGTTTATCTACGCCGTTTTCATACAACATATTCATTCCACCCCCGCATTTTCTTTTCCTTATTATAGCAAGAAAATTCTAAAAATAGTTTCTTTCTTCTGAAATATTAGGAAACTAATTTCAATTGCTTTACAATGAAACTAGTTAATGCGAGAGGAGAAAGAAAATTGGAGCACAAATTATATTACACTGACGCTTATAAGCAAGACTTTACTACTAAAGTTATAAAGCAAGATTATGATAAAGACGGTAACTTATACGTTGTTTTAAACGAAACGGCATTTTACCCGACAGGTGGCGGACAACCGTATGATACTGGCACATTAAATGACATCGATGTAATCAATGTAGAAGAGATAGATGGAGAAATTCGCCACTTCATTGTAGAACAATTACATACAGAAGAAGTAGAAGGGACAATTAATTGGGAGCGTCGTTTTGATCATATGCAGCAACATGCAGCTCAGCACATTTTATCTGCTGCTTTTTGGGATCATTTTAATATACCAACTATCGGATTCCATCTTGGAAAAGAGACAGTAACAATTGATTTAGAAACAGCAAATCTCCCTGCAGAAACAGTTGAAAAAGCAGTACAAATTGCCAACAATATAGTTTTTGAAAACCATCCAATTCTTATTAAATGGATGAACTTAGAAGAAGCGAAAACATTACCACTTCGCAAAGAACCGACTATGACAGAAAATATACGCGTTGTTATGATCGAAAACTTTGATTATAACGGCTGTGGCGGAACACACCCGAAACGTACTGGTGAAGTAGGTCCTATTCAAGTACTTAATTGGGAACGCAATAAAGGTGGCATACGACTAACGTTTATCGCTGGCTGGCGCACACTTAAATTAATAGGGCAACAACAACAAATTATGAAGGATGTTTCCAAACAATTAAACAGTAGCGAGAGTGATATTCCAGCAAAAGTAGCACAACTGCTTACTTCTCAAAAAGAAAACGAAAAAACAATACAAACAATGAATGAAAAATTACTAATTGCAGAGGCAACTGAACTATTACAACAATCTGTAGAAATGCATGCTGGACTACTTATTTCTAAAGTGTTTACAAATCGTTCTATGCAAGAAATCGCAAAGCTTTCTGGTATTATTACAGAACAACAAGAGCATGCCATTACATATTTCGTCATTGAAAATGATGACAAACTACAGTGCATACTTGCTTGTGGAAAAACAGTTACGCTCGATATGAATGCTCTTTTAAAAGAGGCACTTCCTACAATTGAAGGAAAAGGTGGCGGAAATAAAAAGAGTGCTCGCGGCGGCGGAAAAGCGATTATGACTGGGGATGAGTTTTTAAATCAACTTGTTTCTTCTTTACAGTCAGCAGTGTAAAACATGTTATGAAGGATAGCGAACGGCTATCCTTCCACTATATTTACAGACCTATATTTTGTTTCAAACCTTGATAACTCCCTGTATTTACAAAACCTTCACTTATAAGATTGATAAAAGTTTCCGAAAAACCATAATAACTTAAATCTTTAATTGGCACCATTTGCACATCATGAATCGGATTATGATCAAACTCGTTAGAAGGTAGCCTAATTTCACCTTCAATCCTTTCAAGCAAAAACGTTATATGTAATAAAGACGGGCGTGTATCTGGTTTATCACAAACATAGAGTAGCTTCTGAATGTTAACTTCTAACCCTGTCTCTTCTCTCATTTCTCGAATCATTGCTTCTTCTAACATTTCCCCATTCTCTACTCTTCCTCCAGGTAAAGACCAATTCCGATTAGCAACTTTTTGCTTTACTAACAATACTTTTTCATCTTCAATTAAAATTCCAGTAACACGAACCTGCATTACATTTTCCATACCCAATCTCCTCTTCCCATTAAATTTACAAGTTAACCCTTCCATAAAAAGAACGTACGTTTTATAATTAAAGAAAATTATGGAAGAAAGAAGTTGTTACATTCATGCGTCCATCTTTAACAAAATCTATATCACTTGAAGATTTCCAAAACTATTATTGGTTAAAAGCAGAACTTCAAACATTTTGTCGTGAGAATGGTTTACCAGCTAGTGGCTCTAAGATTGAAATAACCGAGCGTATCTCACATTATTTACATACTGGTAAAATATTAAAAAACAGCTCTGGTCCAAAAGCGAGTAAAACTTCTCTCTCTTATAAAGACCTTTCTCTTCAAACTGTCATTACTGAAAATCACCGCTGTAGCGAAGAGATTCGGGCTTTTTTCAAAGAAAAAATTGGAGCAAACTTCCGCTTTACAGTAGCTCTTCAAAAATTTTTCAAAGAGAATATTGGAAAAACATATGAAGACGCGGTAGCTTTTTGGCATGAAGAAAACGAACGAAAAAAAGACCCTACATATAAAACAACTATCAGTGCGCAGTTTGAATACAATCGTTTTACTCGTGACTTTTTCGAAGATCCAAATACCAAAGGAAAATCAAAAGCTGATGCTATCGCTGCTTGGAATGAAATGAAAGCAAAACCTGGTAGCAACGCCTATATTCCTCAAAAAGTAGAAAACTAGTTTATAAGCTAGTCTTCTACTTTCTCAAATAATAGCGCAAGCCCTATTCCGCCCCCAATTCCTAATGTCGCAATACCATACTTCATGTCCTCTCTTTTCGCCTGATAAAACAAACGTGTCACAAGCATAGCACCAGATGCTCCGTACGGATGACCGAGTGCAATTGCACCACCATTTACATTTAATTTTTCATACGGAATTTGTAACTCCTTTGCACAAGCCACAACTTTTGAGGCAAATGCTTCATTTATTTCAAAATAATCTATGTCCTCTACTTTTAAATTTATTTCATTTAATAATTTATTCACAGCAAATATCGGCCCAGTTCCCGGAAGTTTTGGATTCACTCCAACTACTGCACTGTGAACGAAACGAAGGACAGGCTTATACCCTAACTCCCTTGCTTGCCCCTCTTCCATTACAAGAACAGCACATGCTCCATCATTTACACCACACGAATTACCTGCCGTTACTGTTCCATTTTGTAAAAACGCGGGTTTTGTTCTTTTAATCATTCTTTCATAATTCATTTCTCGC
The DNA here is from genome assembly GCA_027694045.1 of Bacillaceae bacterium OF18-1A. Classification (GTDB taxonomy): domain Bacteria; phylum Bacillota; class Bacilli; order Bacillales; family Bacillaceae_G; genus Bacillus_A. The sequence continues at coordinate 90,132 of JAQEWB010000002.1, forward strand.
TTTATTGCTTCATCTAATACTCCATTCAAAGACAATATTTCATCTTGTATATATCCTTTTTCTAACGCTTGTAGTGTCCGTTTATAACTAAGGCGAGCGTACTCATCTTGCATTTCTCTCGTTATACTATAGCGCTCTGCAACATATTCAGCTGCCACTCCCATATCAGGATCACCAATTGTTTCAGGTGAAAATCTCGCTCTCTGTTGAAATGGTGACGTACTTGTACTCTCTAGTCCCCCAGCTACATAGCAATTACCTGCCCCACCTTGAATAAGATGACAGGCAATGCGTATTGCTTCCAATCCAGCACCACATTGCCGGTCAATCGTTACACCAGGAATATGATAACCCAGTCCTGCTTCTAAAGTTGATAATCTTGCGATATTCCCTCCCGGTCCGACGACATTCCCTAATATAACATCATCTATTTCTCTCTCTATTCCTTTACTTAAAAATGTAAGAAGTGGTGCTGCTAATTGCTGAACTTCATAATCTTTTAACATTCCATTTTTCTTGCCAATTGATGTTCTTTTCGCCTCTACAACAACCGCCCTATTCATATATTTTCTCCAAGTTTTCAATCATTTTTTTCACTTCCATACGAGCAATCTTCCCGCTATTTGTATACGGTATTTCATCTACAAAATACCATTCTTTCGGTATTTTAAAAGAGGATAATTTTTGTAAGCAATGGCTCTTTAATTGTTTCTTCGTAGCACTTCCTTTCACGATAGCAACAGGCTTTTCACCCCAATACCTATCTTTTATACCAACTACCACAATTTCCTCAACAGCTGGATGCGTATGTAATACACTTTCTATTTCTTCTGGAAAAATATTGATTCCTCCAAATAAAATCATATTCTTCTCCCTACCGACAATGTATATATAGCCTTCTTCATCTTCATAACCTACATCTCGCACTGTCATCCAGCCTTCTGCATTCAACTCCCATGTTAAAACCCCATCTATTATGTATCCCATAAAAAACTGATTACTTTTCACATAAACAGTTCCTATTTCACCTTTTGGTACTTCTTCGCCTGCTTCATTACATATTCGAACTTGCACATTGTGACAAGGTTTCCCTACTGAATTTGGCTTTCTTTCACTTTCTTCATCAACTAATGCCGTTACGAAACTAAGTTCAGACGCACCGTAAAATTCATATTTTTTTGCATAAGGAAAAACATTCTTTATTTTTTCTTTCGCTTCAGCTTCCCATTTTGCCCCCGAAGAAATAATTTTCATTGTATTTTCTATTACTCTATTTTCTTTATATAAAGACTCCAGCATTGTTGGTACTGTATACATGATCGAAATATTTTCAGTTTCCAACTTATCCAACACTTGATTTGGAATAAACTTTCTCATAATTTGTACCGTTTGTCCTACATATAATGCACTTATTGCGCCGTATAAAAAAAGAGAATGAACGAGCGTGCCAGCTATTAAAATAGAATCTTCTTTTCTCATATGAAAGTCATGTATATTACAATCAAAACTATGAACCCACGATTGTTGTGCACGTAAAAATGCTTTCGCCTTTCCAGTTGATCCCGATGTAAACCCCATATAAAAAGGAGCATATTGTACACTTTCTGCAAGATGATCTATGGAAGAATCGTTTTCTATCATTCTTTTCCATTCCTCAATTTCAATTACTTTTCCTTCTCCGTGCAATACATCATTTAACTTATAATCTTCCGTCACAATTATGTCCGGATTACTGATTGCTAGTCTTTCCTTTAACTCATCCTTTTTCCATTTTATATCTAATGGCACACAAACCCATCCTGCCATAGCAGCACCCGCAAATAGTTGTAAAAACTCTATGCAATTTTCTAATACAATTGCGATTCTTTTATTCTTCGATTCTTTTTCATTCAACCATTTCGCCACTTTACAAACTGATTTATACCAATCTTTATATGTTAAAACTCTATCATGTTCCTTTATTGCTATTTTATTTGGTTGTAATGAGGCATGCTTTTTGTATTTTTTTGTAATTCCCATATTTGAAACATCCTTTCTTTACAAAATAAGAAAAAGAAACACGCAATTCACGTGTTTCTTCTCTTTCTTACCCCACATTTGTATATTTTCCATTTTTCAAAGCGGGTGTAATAATATGTTTCAATGATCGATGTAATTTTGTTACAAGAACTGCTGCTATAATCGCTTTTATGAAATCACCTGGTAAAAACACAACACTTACTTTCATCGTCTGCCATATGGAAATATCCATTACGAAAGCTTGTACAATAATACCAAATACATAAACTACGAAAATACCACCAATTATATTAATACATAATACTTTTATAATAGAAACTTCACGTAAACGTTCAATTAAATAACCAATTACAAATGCACCAACAATATAACCAAGTAAATATCCTGCACTTGGTCCAACAAATACACTAGGACCTCCTCGTCCACCAGCAAGTAATGGTGCACCAACTCCTACAACAAGTAAGAAAATGAGCTGACTTAGCGCTCCAAGACGCGAGCCCAACAGTCCACCAGCAAGCATAACACCTAATGATTGTAATGTAATCGGAACTGGCGTAATAGAAAGAGCAATCGGAGGAATTAATCCTAACACTCCCATAATAGAACTAAATAAAGCGACGAAAACTAAGTTTTTTGTATTCATATTTGCTTCTCCCATTTGTAAACTTGAATTATATTTTAGATAACATATTATACGAGTTATATTATATTTCCGCTCACCTTTTGTCAACTATTTTTAAAAGTAAGTTTACAATGAAAGTTATATTATTTTTCTTTATGCAAATGCTCAAGTTCTTTCCGAAGTGCCTGTTTTAAAAATTTCCCAACAGATGTTTTCGGTATTTCTTCCATAAATACAATATCGTCTGGTAACCACCACTTCGCAAACTGCGGTTTTAAAAACTCATATATTTCTTCTTTTGTAACTGTGCTATTTTTCTTTTGAACAACGCAAGCAACTGGACGCTCTTGCCACTGCGGATGAGGAATTGCAACAACAGCTGCTTCAAATATAGCATCATGTGCCATTAAAGCATTTTCAAGATCGACCGAGGAAATCCACTCACCTCCGCTTTTAATAACATCTTTCGTACGGTCAACAATTTTTACGCAACCTTCTTCATCAACCGTAACAACATCGCCAGTATATAACCATCCATCTCGAAAACCTTCGGCAGTTCGATCATCGTTATAATAGCTTTCAGCGATCCATGGTGCTCGTAAACATAATTCTCCCATCTCTATGCCATCCCATTTCACTTCACCATTTGTACCGACTACTTTCATCTCTACACCCGGTACAAGATATCCTTGTTTTGAGCGAATTTCCAATTGCTCTTCGTACGATAAATCTGTTTCATAGCTTTTTAAACGTGCAAGTGTTACGAGTGGACTCGTCTCAGTCATGCCATATGCATGTATGAACGGAACATTATATTTCTGCTCAAACGCTTTAATAACACTTTTCGGTGCAGCTGCACCACCACATAATATTCTCGTCATACTAGATAAGTCGTAACTATTATTTTCTAACTCTTGTAATACACCAAGCCAAATTGTCGGCACACCAGCTGCTATCGTTACTTTTTCAGTTTGAATCATCTCTAATAAAACTTTCGGAGTAAACATAGGTCCTGGAAGAACTTGTCTAGATCCAAACCAAGTCGCTGCAAAAGGAAGTCCCCAAGCGTTCACATGGAACATCGGTACAATTGCCATTGCTGCATCACTTTCCGATAAAGCAGCTGTATCAGCTAAGCCGAGTGCCATACAATGCAATACAGTACTACGATGCGTATATACAACGCCTTTTGGGTTACCTGTAGTCGCTGACGTATAACACATACCAGCAGGTGTATTTTCATCAATATCTTTTACAAATTGGAAATTTGGATCGCCTTCTTCTAATAGTTTTTCATAATGATATACAGGCTCTAGCGTAGTATTTGGAAGTTCATCTTTATCAGTCATAATAATGTAGGCTTGTACAGTTGATAATTCGGACTGTATTTTTTCAACGAGTGGTACGAGATCTTCATCAATAAGTAGAATTCGATCTTCAGCGTGCTGAATAATGTATGAAATATGTTGAGGAGATAAACGAATATTAATTGTGTGCAAAACGGACGCAATACCTGGGATAGCAAAATATGCTTCCACATGTCGATGATGATTCCACGCTAACGTTCCTACGCGTTCGCCTTCTTTAATCCCAAGCTTTTGCAGTGCACTAGAAAGTCTTCTCGTCCTTTCACCTAGCTGTTTATACGTTAACGTTGTAACTGTATCGTGTGTCCGTGAAACAATTTCTTTCTTTGAAAACAGTTTTTCTGCTCTTTCCATCATAGAACTAATTGTTAACGGTACATTCATCATCATATTGGTTACATCCCCCTTAAAGCGTTTTCATTTTCGTATATTATAACAGACTTCTACAAATAATTACGATATTTTTCTGTATTTTCTGAATTATCCCCCTGGAAATAATTCGAAACTTTAATCCTCATATGTATATCTCCTTTATTCTCTTAAACAAATTGGCTGTAAACGTTACGATTACTATTGAGTTATATAGCGGTCTTATATTCAATTCATATATTTTTTCTACGTTTATGATACTAATAAAAACAAAAACCCCCTTATTCATTTAAAGGAGTTTCAATATAAACTATTTTATTGATTCATATATTTTTCTCTGGATATACAATATCTTTTCGTATCACGATACTTACCTTTAACGAATAAACCATTTTGAATTGTACTCTCATACTTCATATTTAAACGGTTCATTACTCTTTCAGATGCTTCATTCTCTGAATTACATCCTGCTTCAATGTAAGTGAGGTGTAAATCATTAAAACCGTAACTAAAAAAGGATAACGCAGCCTCAGTAGCTACTCCTCTTCCCCAATATTTTCGCGATAATGCGTATGCAATTTCTGCTTTATGTACAATTGAATCATACTCTATAAACCCGCAAGTCCCTATAAGTTTTTCCTCTTCTTTTAACACTATACCGAGAGGAGCTACCTTTTCTTCTTCGTACTTGCTCACAATATCTTCTATATATTTTTGTGTGTCATATAACGATCGATGAGCATCCCATACAGTATAAGTTGTCATCTCTTTATCTGAGGCATACTCAAATATATGTAAAATATCACTTATATTAACTTTCCTTAATACAAGACGTTCCGTATACAACGTTGGATATGACCACTTCTCAATAATCACAGCGGCTTCTGTTTAAACTTTTCATAATTCCGCACTTTTAATAAAAGGATATTCCCGCAATCTGTACAAATATAAGCATCTACTGGAGACGACGTAAACATCGTCTCCTTTTTCCGTATTTGTGCATAACCGACAAACTCACCTTCTCCTATGTTATGAGAACCACAATTAGAGCACGTCTGCACGTCTTTCTGTTTCATGAGAGCACCACCTTTAATCTGTTTCTACTCCCTTCGACAATTCCCTTCCGTTTCCCTTCCAAAAATCTTCTTATTCTCTTACATTCTCCCAGGAATCTCAGGGGAAATATCGTATATGTACTATAAACGATATTATTAGACGGAGGGATCTAATGAGCACTATTATGACATACACTACAGCAAAAGAAATTGAAAAAGCAGAAATAGATATGTTATCTTCTAGGTTAAATACCTTACAAGCACTGACAGAAAATCCAATGCAAGTACAAATGAAAAATTTTGGGAGTGCCACTGCCTTTTCATCAAAAACAATTGCTGGTCCTGCTTTTAACACAGTAAAAGGGGGTTCCTTTACAAATACAGATGAAATAGATGCGATTATCTCTTATTATCAATCACTACAAATCCCTTGCCGTTTTGAAATTACACCAGCGCAAGGTACAGCTGAACTATTTCAATACTTATCTGAAAAAGGATTTTACCAATCTAGCTTCCATACCGCTTTATATAGTAAACCGAAAGAGGATCCATCTCTTCTTCCTTCTAACATTTCAGTACGCAAACTAAAAGAAAATGAGTTTGATATTTTTGCATATATATATGTACGTGGTTTTAACATGCCATCCTTTACAAAAGATGGCGTGCGCCAAAATAACGAAATTCTTTATAATAAACCAGGATGGTATTTTTTCATAGCAGAAGTTCAAAACACTCCTGCAGGCATTGGTGTCCTGTATATAAATAATGGGATTGCTTCATTAGCTGCTTCTGCTACTTTACCAGAATTTCAGCGTAAAGGCTGTCATACTGCCTTAATTCAAAAACGAATTGAGACAGCTATTGAATCCAATTGTCATTTAATAGTTGGACAAGCAAGATTCGGTAGCGGCAGTCAAAATAATATGGAACGTGCCCATATGAACATTGCTTATACAAAATCAATATGGACTGCAAAAAACATGTAATTTACATTCTTTCTCCTTCCATTACAATCTTATACATTCTATAACAATTCCTTTTCTATCCCATTAATCATTTGAATATTCAAACTAAATTTGTTATGATGTTACTAGATACATCATTCAACTTGCAATATGAAAAGAGAATTCTAATCAAACTACAAGGAGGAGAAGTGTATGACTAAACGTGATCATGGTTTAAAAGAAAAAGTAGAAGGTGCCATTGATAAAGTAAAAGGCGAAGTAAAGGAAGTTGTTGGGAAAGTAACTGACAATAAGAAATTACAAGCTGAAGGAAAATGGGATAAGGTGAAAGGCACCGCTAAAGATACAGTTGGTAATGTGAAAGAAAAAGTACATGAATATAAAGAGAATAAATAAAAAAGAACGAAGATGTATGGTTGTGCAAGTAATAAGTTACTAAAGTTTGTATTTTATATTTGCCCAAAAAATCATTTTAAAATGACAAAAAGATGCCTGAAGGCATCTTTTTGTCTATAAACAACTATTTTACATCTTACTTTGTGAAATTTGGTTTTAGATTACCTGTATACGGTTCATGCTCAACAAAGATTTTTATATCTTTTCCATTTGCATCTTTCCCCATTCTTGTATACGTAAATTTTGCTTTATTTAATTCTGTAAGTTCAAGAACTGCACCGTATTTATTATTTCCTAACGAAACGTGAGCTCTTATTTTATTACCATGTACAACATCAAAGAAACCATAGTCTCCACGACTTTCTCCTGTATTCACATTGAAAAACTCATATTTATTTGTATTTTTATCATATTTTGCTAGACTGATTAAGTTTGAGTTGTATTTTGTTACGTTATTACCCTGTTCATCTAATACCACCGTTCCGTTCCATAGTGTACCAGATAATATTTTATCTCCATCAACGTCTGTAATTATTTTTCCAGTCGAACTCTCTAAATTTTTATCAGGTCGCGTGAAAGAAAGTTCTTTTTCATGATACGGAATATGTTCAACAAACACCTCTACATCGTTCCCTTTTATATCTTTCCCCATTCTTTTATATGTAAATTTCTCCTTATCTAATTGCGTTAATTCAACAACTGCTTGATAATTTTGCGTCTCAGAAATTAGTACTCTTTTCTTTCCATCATTCGTTATAAAAAAGGTACCGCTATCATTACGACTCTCTCCTGTCTTTGCATTAAAAAATTCATACCTTGCCGTTTTAGCATCATATTTTGCAAGCCCGATGAAATTTTGATTTTCTTTCGTTACATCATTATGATCTTTGTCATAGACTTTTGTCCCTTGCCAATTTGTTTCACCAAGTATGCTAGCTAGTAGTTGCCCTTTCGTTTGTTGAGTTGGCTCAGTTTCTTGTATTGCATTGTATAAAAATTGTGCGTACTGTTCACGCGTCACATCCATACTTGGAGCGAATTTCCCTTCTCCTACTCCTTTTGCAATATTATTTGTTTGAACAGCACTAATTGCATTTCTTGCCCATGAGTTCGTTGAAACGTCATTAAAAGTATGATCACTCTTTGCTTTTAAATGAAAAGCATTTGTAAGAACCTGTGCCATTTCTGCACGTGTTAAGGATGCTTTCGGTCTAAAGTTCCCATGTTCATCACCCTTAAAAACACCCATTTCTGTTAAAGACAAGATTTCCTTTAGATAGCTTGTTGACTCTTCACTTACGTCTCCATATGGATTCTGATAATTTTTGTTTTCTACCAGATTAAAATAACGATATAGTAAAGCTGCAACTTGTTCGCGTGTTACGTTATCTCCAAAACCAAATCTTCCATCATCATAGCCGAAAATGATTTTCTCGTCTGTTAATTGCTGAATCGCTTCATATGCCCAGTGCCCCTTTGGAACATCTTTAAATATACCAGTATGATTCGTTTTTGGTGTAATCTCTTCTGCTTTCACCACTCCAGTCGTTTCACTTAATAGACTTCCACCTAAAACTGCTGATATGATACATGTTTTTAAAATTGTTTTATTCATAGCTTCCCAAACCCTTCCTTCATTTAACAAAGAATCACACCATTTTTCTTTCAAAAGAAGATTCTATGCGCGCAATTTATGTTATAAATTTTGATTACAGCTAATGGGATACAAAGTGTTACACATTCAAATTTCTTATTTGTAGTATCCATAGCTGCTATATATAGGAATTATAAATAGCAACTATAAATTGCTCATAAATAAATTATTAAAAAAAAATAAAATTAAGATTATATATTTTTAATCTCAATCAAAAAAACGTTATTCTTTCTCATCTAGCTTGTTAAGAAAGAATAACGTTTTTTTATTCTAGGATCCCTTTTGGTAAAAAAGTAAAGGGTTATTTTATATAGTCAAAACATTTTCACGGCCCTTCCCAAACAAAACATCGGAAAGAAGCCGTGGCAAATACTTATTTTATAATTAGAGAAAGTTTACTTCCCTTCACTCTTCTCTAACACATACAAATCTTCTTCAATATTAGATAGTTTCTCTGTTACAAGCTTTCTTGCATCTCCAATTGCTTGATTATAGGCAAAAGGTCCAATTAATTTAATCATTTCTTCTATTAAGCGCTCTGCTTGGAAACGTCCAATTTCATCTAAATCTTCTTCCATGAAAAATTGCTGAATTTGTGCTACAAGCTCTTCTTTTTTATTTGGTGTTATTTTTATATTCATCATTATTCGTTACTCCTCTATATTTAAGATAGTACTTTTCTCAACTCTACCATAGAAAAACGATTTCCAGGACAACTTTTTGTAACCCCTTCTAGCTCCCTATGACCTAGTATATTCTCTTCCTTTATAGCAAACTGCCTCATAAACATTTTACATAAAGAATATAGTGCATTCATTTGTGCGGTAGTTGGATCATATTTATCAAAATTACCTGTCATACATATTCCAATTGTATCTCTATTATTATCTTTCGCATGCGCTCCAATATGTAAACCACGTCCTTCGACTACAGTTCCATCTGCTTCGATAAAATAATTGTAACCAATACCGCTCCATCCTCTTACTTTTTGATGAAATTCATGTGTTTTATACACATCCCATCCATCTTCGGATGTGTGGTGGATAATCAGTTTATTTACTTTTTCTAAAGGAACTAATTCGTCTTGAAATGCTAAATTTACACATTTAATTTCCATATGAATTGCCTCCCCTTAAAAATCAATCATTATAATTGTTTTATCATCTGGTCTTATTCTCTTTTCCCCTTCTAACTCTTCGATAATTGCTACATATTCATTTATACTATTCTTTCTTATATATGCAACAGTTTGTTCGAGTGACCAATCTGGGTGGAATAATCCGTCTGAACAAATAAAAACCCCGCTTACTTCATCTATATGTAATTCCCCATGCTGTAAATAATGAATCGCTTCTTTCATTCCATTTGCAACAGAATAGCCATTTGGCACATTCGCAAGATAACGATTATATTTTAACTGTTCTCGAACATCTTGAAAAACATGTTCTTCTGGTACAGATAACCCTTTTTTACGATCTTCTTGCCTCTTTTTTTTGGCACGCCCGCTAATTCCTTCAACTGTGTCTTTCGTTACTACTTGCATCATTCCATTTTGAAGTATTGCTACAATCATACAGTCCCCTAACTGTGCGTATTCAATTTTCTCACCATCTATTTGAACTGCCGCAATACATGTACACCACAAATGCTCTTTTTTTCTCGTATCTACTTTATATTCTAACATTTTGTTTTGCAACGATTCATTTGCTTTTGCAACTGCAACTTGTAAACTATGATTTTCACGTAATGAAGTTAAATAACTTGCAAATAAATGTGAAGCGATGTATGCTCCATTATGTCCCTTTTCATCTCGAAACGGGACAAGTGGTGTTGCACCATCACATACACCATAAATCATTTTATTTTCATTACAAAAATAAGAATCCTCACATTCATGTTTCAACGGGCTTTTCTGTTGATATGTTTTTACTCTCATATCTGTATCCCCTTTCAAATTATAAAATACTCAAATTCTTTCGATTAATCTAATTTCCCAAAATAAACTGTTTTTACCCAAAACTTTCAATATCATATATAATCTTGAAATAATATGAATTTTTTAGTGAAGGACGGGAAAGAGATGATTAGATTTCTTGGTGTTATTATTGGTTCTATTATTATTGCAATTGCCTTTAATCTTTTCCTTATCCCCCACAAAATTTTAAGTAGTGGAATTGGCGGAATTGCTATTATTTTAGGGATTGTAACCCCTGTAAACACAGGTATTATTAACTTCGTACTAAACTTACCTATCCTTATTTTAGGATACATAGGTCTTGGAAAAAAAGTAATTTTTAACACAGTTGTCTCTGTAATTGTATTATCTGTTGCATTATACTACGTTCCAGTAAAAGTCGTAGCAACAGATCCACTTTTATCATCTATCTTCGGAGGTGTCATTGCAGGAGCTGGTATCGGTCTTGTTTTTAACTGCAATGGATCAACCGGTGGATTTGATATTATCGGTATGTTGTTATCTCGTAAGCGAGATATTAAACTTGGCGGATTCCTTATTGTTTTAAACGCGGTCGTTGTAATAATCGCAGGATTCTTCTTTACTTGGGATGTTGCACTTACAAGTTTACTTTCAATTTATGTAACTGGTAAAGTAATCGATGCTGTTCATACGAAACATCGTAAAGTTACACTTATGATTGTAACAAATGAAGCAGAAAAAATGAAAAAACAACTTCTGTCAACTGTTGTACGTGGAATTACATTACTTGACGGTGAAGGTGCTTATTCAAGCGAGAAAAAGCGTGTGCTTATGACAGTCGTTTCTCGCGAAGAATTAGCAAGTATGAAATTAACAATTTCTGAAATCGACCCACATGCGTTCGTTAATATTACAGAAACTGTAGAAGTGTTAGGTCTTTTCAGAAGAAGTTAAAGACTAGGTGGTGCGCCGCCTAGTCTTTATTTTGCATAAATTCAATTCGATTACCAAATGGATCTGACACATAAAATCTAATCACATCAGGTCGTGCATAATCATCAATCACTTCTAGATCTTGCTCTAGTAACATTTGCTTAAATTCGTTAATTTCATTCACATAAAAAGCTGGATGTGCCTTTTTTGCTGGCGTAAAGTTCTTCTCCACACCAATATGGATTTCTTGATTCCCACACTTAAACCAACATCCGCCTCGTTTTTTTAACTCTTCTGGCTTTGGAATTTCTTCCATACCAATTTTATCCCCATAAAATTCGCGTGCCTCTTCTTCACATCCTACAGGTGCCGCTACTTGCACATGATCAATTCCTTGAATATAATTTTTCATGCTCTCCCCCTCCTCTATCTTAATATTATACCGAACACACATTGATGCAACTTACAAAAAAATAATACAGTTATATAAGCTTCTCTTATCTTTTTTTGTTCGTTCAACAAAAAAGATAATAAATTTAATTTTGTAACTTTCATTTTTTATAGAAATATAGGCCATACCTATATTATAGTTAATAATAGGTAAATCTTTTTAGATGCTAGTTGTACGGAGGAAATATTATGAGTCGTAAAAAATATTCATCTACTCAAAAAAAACGTCATCCGAACATTTCTGGACGTTTGAGAAACCACATACAAGATCGTTCTTTAGCAGAAATGTACGCCTCTCTATTCGAACACAATCCTGATAGTATTATTTCATTGAACTTAGAGGGAATTATTCTACATACTAATCCTTCTGCCGAACGAATACTAGGTTACACTTCTTTAGAATTAGAACGTAAAAACATTACTTCTATTTTAGAAGCTCACATTTCTGAACAAGTATTACAATATATACAAAATACTGCAGCGGACAATCAACAAGAGTATATTATATCTATTTATCACAAAGACGGATATTTATTAGATGTTGTAACAAAACTAGTTCCTATTTTTGTTCAAAATCGTCTAACAGGTGTATATGCGATTATGAAGCCTCTTGAAAAATCAAAGAGGATCGAAAATGTATTAAAAGAGAGTGAGAAGAGATTACGCACATTAATGAATTCCATGCCTGCCTTTGTTATATTTAAAGATCATGAAGGTCGTTGGCTTGAAGCAAATGACTATGCACTTACATGCTTCAATTTTCACCATGTACCTTATCATGGAAAAAAAGACAATGAACTCATTCAATATAATGAAGCGTACCGAGAAGCTTTTTTACACTGTGAAGAAGTTGATGAGCTTGCATGGCAACAAGGGCAAATTCTTCACGGCGAGGAATTTATTATTCATAGAGAAGATTTTGATTTAATCTTAAGTATATCAAAAGTCCCTCTTTACCATCCTGACGGTTCCCGTAAAGGTCTTATCGTGATGGGAAGAGATGTTACCGAACTAAAAGAAACTGAAAAGCTATTACGGAAATCAGAAAAGCTTGCAGTGGTCGGACAACTGACAGCTGGAATTGCTCACGAAATTCGAAACCCGCTCACTTCTCTAAAAGGTTTTTTAACATTACTACTCCCTGAAATAAATGAGGACAATAAATGGTATGTCGATGTTATGTTAAGTGAAATTTCACAAATGGAATCCATCACAAGTCAATTTATGGCGATGTCTAAACCACAAGTATTATCTATCCAAACTTGTAGCATAAAAACTTTAATCGAAGAGGTAGTTACATTTATTTTACCGACTGCTGTTATGCATAGCGTTCATATCATTAAAGACCATTTTGATTCCCTACATGATATTCAATGCGACGGTAACCAATTAAAACAAGTTTTTATAAATGTATTAAAAAATGCTATAGAAGCGATGCCGAACGGTGGAAATATTTTCATTCAAACCAGACCGTTAGAGAATGATTTTATCTTAGTGCGCATTATCGATGAAGGTTGCGGTATACCAGAAGATCGTATTTCTCGTTTAGGCGAACCATTTTATAGTTTAAAAGAAAAGGGCACTGGATTAGGATTAATGATGTGTTACAAAATAATTGAAGAACATCATGGTAAATTACATATTTCAAGTGAATTAAATCAAGGTACTGTCGTTGATATTCAATTACCACTTTCTTCATCTCACCTTGCAATCCAACCTTAAATAAAAAGAAGCATCTGCTAATCGTTAGCAGATGCTTCTTTTTATTTATTTTTATAGTACTGTATTTTCATACCATTCTTTTGCTTTTTCTACTTCTCCCATTGTTAATTGATGCCCTCTATTTTCCCAATGCATTGTTACATTCGCATTTGCTTTTTCTAATAGTGCCTTCAATTCCTCTGACTCTGCTGATGAACAAATCGGGTCATTTGTTCCAGCAGCAATAAATACGGATTTCCCTACTAAATTAGGCAATTGTGTTCCTCTTCTAGGCACCATTGGGTGATGAAGCACAGCTCCTTTTAAAGCATTCTCATAATGAAATAATAAGCTTGCCGCAATATTCGCTCCATTTGAATAACCAATAGCTACAATGTTATTTCTATCAAATTCATATGTTTTTGCCGCTTCATTTAAAAATTCATTTAATTCTTTCGTACGGAAAATTAAATCTTCTTCATCAAAAATACCTTCTGCTAATCGGCGGAAGAAACGTGGCATTCCATTTTCTAATACATTTCCACGAACACTTAATACAGAAGCCTCCAGATCAATTATTTCTGCAAGTGGCAATAAATCTAATTCATTACCGCCTGTACCATGAAGTAATAACAGCACTGGCTTTGACGTATCTTTTCCTTTTTGAAAAACATGTTTCATCATAATCCTTTTCCCCTTTCAATCACTTCAATCTAAATTTCTCACTTCAAATGGTAAAAGTGTTTCTTCAATCTGTTTTCTATGTGGTTCATAACGCTCCGGTAACTTTAATTCCTCACCCATCGTCTCTAGCGACTCATCATGAGCAAAACCAGGAGGATCTGTTGCAATTTCAAATAAAATTTCACCATGTTCTCTAAAATAAATCGCATTAAAATAATTTCGATCTTGTACAGGAGTTACATGATACCCAAAACGTGACACATACTCTTTCCAGTCTAGTTGATCAGCATCGTCACTCGCTCTCCAAGCAATATGATGAACTGTACCAACACCCATCTGACCACGTCCGATTGTTGATAACCTTAAATCGATTATATTTCCAATATTAGCAGAAGAACGGAAACGAACAAATTCACCCTCTTCTCCACCCCTTTATTGTATTTAAAAAATGGTTATACATTAAAATTCATTTTGTCCATACTGCAAAGTAAAATCCGTCATGATAATTTTATCTCGAATTCGAGATATCGATTATAAAATTACACATTAACTTCCAGTTTGTTAATTTATCTCAAGTTCGAGATAATTCCCAAAAAATATTTACTCCATTTGAAATCTTTATTCAAAGTACAAATTAACTCGAGCTCAAATTTATTATAAGTTACTTACTTTTAGTTGTCAATAAGTTCCTTATTTTCATTTTAAATAAAAAGAGAGTAAACGCCAGTTTCGTTTACTCTCTTCGCTAATCATTTCGTTTCTTCTTCCAGCACTGCTTCCATCTCATTAAATTCACGATGAATTGCTTTAACTGGTTCTTTCGTTAATAAACTCACAACAATAACAGCTAATAAACTACAAAAGAATCCAGGTACCATTTCATACATAGTTGCTTTTAAACTTGGAATTTGTACCCAAGTAATAACAACTCCCGCACCGACAATCATCCCAGCAAGAACGCCCCATTTGTTCGTTCTCTTCCAATATAAACTTAATAAAATAGCAGGGCCAAATGCTGAACCAAATCCCGCCCAAGCATAACCGACAAGTGTTAAAATTGTATCACTTGGATGATACGCTAAAACAACTGCGATCATAGCTACTACTAATACTGACAGTCTACCGATAAATACAAGTTCTTTATCACTTGCGTTACAACGGAAAAATGTTTTATAGAAATCTTCTGTTACTGCACTTGAAATAACAAGTAATTGTGAGGAAATACTACTCATAATAGAAGCTAATATAGCTGACAATAAAAAACCAGTAATGTACGGATGGAATAATATATTTGAGAATGTTACAAAGACCATTTCTGGGTCTTGTAATGTCCCATTATTTTTAGCATAATAGGCGATACCAACCAAGCCAGTGAGCATTGCACCTATAATAGAAATCGCCATCCAACCGATACCGATTCTACGAGAAGTTTTCAAATCTTTAATAGAGGTAATTGCCATAAAGCGGACAATAATATGCGGCTGACCAAAATACCCAAGGCCCCATGCTAAAAAGGAAATAATCCCTAATACTGTAGTCCCTTTAAACATATCTAAATGCGATGCATCAACTTGCTTAATCGTATTGAATGTTTCTGTTACACCACCGACATCTGTAAAAGCAACAATTGGCACTAATACGAGAGCGATAAACATAATACACCCTTGCACAAAGTCGGTCCAACTTACTGCTAAAAAGCCACCAAATAATGTATAAGCAACAACGACACCGACAGTTACAAATAAACCAATTTTATAATCAAGGTTAAAAGAATTTTCAAACAAACGTCCACCTGAAACTAAACCAGCTGACGCATAAAATGTGAAAAATACTAAAATGACGATAGCGGAGACAAAACGAAGTATTTTCGTACGATCTTTAAATCGATTTTCTAAAAAATCTGGAATTGTAATTGAATCATTTGCTACTTCCGTATATGTTCGCAAACGCGGGGCGAGAATTAAATAGTTTGCATAAGCACCTATTAATAAACCTATCGCGATCCATACACTGGACAACCCTATCGCATACATCGCACCTGGTAATCCCATAAGCATCCAACCACTCATGTCAGAAGCACCTGCTGATAAAGCTGTAACTGCTGGACCGAGTCCTCTTCCGCCTAACATATAATCTGATAAATCGGATGTCTTCTTATAAGACCAATACCCGATATACAACATACCTGCCATATAGATAGCAAGCGAAACCATAATCTCAATCTTCACCAAATCTCTCCCTTAGTTACATAAGCCATTCAAAATTTCGAAAAATGACTTTTTCTATTTTCTTGTTTTCGCTTATGGTTCCCTACCTTACCAAACATTTTTTGTTCTTTCAAGTGAACAAGCCCTTTTCACTACATGCGAAAACCTTTATAAACGCCTTTATCCCAGTGGATTACCCTGCTTTCAAAATAAATTAAAATAAAAATATTCAGAAAATAAAACAGTTTGTTTTTTCACATCTTATTTTCATTTTCCATCCGAAAAATTTTAAAAGAAAAAAGCCATACGAATGTATGACTTATAGCTTTTCTTTCTCTACCTATACACCCAATACGCCAAAGTACTATATAACAAACTGCAAAAGTGTAGAAAAGAATACCGATTGACTTTGGATCTAAACCTTATAAAAAATTGTAATACTGTACGAACCTTGCTGCAAATGAATCTCTCCCTAAAAATATTCATTTTTAAAAACCTTTCCATTATACTTCTGACATTTCCTGAATACTATGATTATTCCTTCAAAAAAATCTTACATTTCCAATATACTTTTAGGTTTGATTTATTATAGGAAACAATTCCGAAAGAGGCACCACCCGCCCCATCTCATCTTTAAACACAATATGCTCTCTTGTTAAATGACGCGGACTCTTTACTCCCGCCGCTGCTGCAAGTGAGAACAAACTATATCTCATACTAACAACGTAATTCATTACGCGCCATTTCTTCTCATACGGGTCTAGTGCTTTTTGATAGTGCGGATTCGTCGTTGCAACTCCAGATGGACATTGTCCGGAATTACATTGAAGCGCCATTATACAGCCACTTGCCATCATAAACCCACGCGCTGAATTTACAGCATCTGCACCAATTGCTAAAGCAATTGCCACTTTATCTGGTGTAATTAATTTCCCCGAGGCAAACACTTTGAATTTATCCCGAACACCATAATGATTCGCTGTATCAATAAATGTAAGTAATGCTGGAATAAGCGGCAGTCCCATACTATCTGCCATTGATTTATACGTGGCACCCGATCCACCTTCTGAACCGTCAATTGTAATAAAATCCGGATAAATATTTAATTCACTCATCGTTTTTAATAAATCTTCCAAAGGTTTCTGCTGTCCAATTACAATTTTCATCCCGACTGGTTTACCACCGTTTTCTTGCAACTGTTGAATAAAACAAAGTGTATCCGCTGCATTAGTTAAAAATGAAAAGCGATTTGGTGAATTAATCGTCTCCCCTTCTCGCACATTCCGAACAGAAGCGATTTTCTCATTTACTTTTTGTCCCTCTAAATGACCACCACGTATTTTAGCACCTTGCCCAAATTTCAATTCGAACGCTTTAATATTACTTTCTTTCGCCTTCTCCATAAATTTCTCCATTGAAAAATTACCATTCTCATCACGGTACCCAAATAATCCTGGACCGATTTGTGCGACGAGATTCGCGCCTGTATGTAGGTGTTCTGGGATAACACCTCCTTCTCCCGTATTAATCCACGATCCGCCTGCCATTTTCGCTCCAAAGCCGCTCGCTAAAATATAATTTTCGCCAATCGCACCGTAAGAAGTTGCTGATGCTCCAAACATGCCATACAGTTTCCATGGATATTTCCTCTTTTCCCCGACTATAATGGCATCGTCGTCTTCATACAACCAAAGATTCGTTGTATCCGCTGTCAATTTCTCTCTTCTTGAAAATAACCCCTCTTTATGAATCACATACTTTTTACCTTCTCGCTCTTGCAATAGATTCACACTTAATTCCTCAGTTAATATCGGAAACAATGTATTAGCAATATAATAGCCAGAAGCTTCAAAATCTCGTTTTGATCCAAAACCAAGTATTTCAGAGCGATACTTCGCTAAAAACATAACACTTTGAAAATCGTAACGTGAAAAAGGCTTTCCATCCGTATCGTGGTCAAACCAATATTGCCGAAATTCAGGCCCTATCTTTTCCAATAAGTAGCGCATCCGTCCTAAATATGGATGTAATTTTAAAATAGAATGATGCGTTCGTTTTTTTATAAAAAATGTAATGATAAAAAAGACAATTAAAAGCAACATTAAAAATAGTAATATACTAATGATAACGAGTAGCGTTTCACTCATCCCGCTTCCCCCTATGAAATCCCATAATAAAAGGAGAACACTCGATGTGTTCTCCTTTTATCTTTATTCATACTAACGTAGCAAGATGCTCTTTCGCGTCATATTCAACTAAACTTTCAGCACGTTTAATACGATGAACAAAGTCTGGGTTCGCAAGTAGCGGTCTCCCGAATGCCGCTACATCAATTGTTCCTTCTTGCAATGCTTCTTCTGCTTCTTTCGGGTTCAAATTACCTACACCTACGATCGTACCTTTCCAATACTTCCTTACTAATTGATGAAAATTCTTTCCGTCAGCAATAATTGCCGCATAATTCATCGTTGAAGGATGAATCATTGTTAACCCCACTTCTTTAAACATACTTACAAAAGTCTCAATCGCAAGTTCAGGATTTTCCCACATGTAAGTAGGATTATCACCTTTAAAAGCAGAGAAACGAAGGAGTGTTTTATGAGCTCCAACTGCATCAATTACAGCTTGAGTAACTTCCTTCATAAATGTGAGCCTTTGCTTTAAATCACCGCCATATTTATCTGTGCGTTTATTCGCAAACTCATAAGTAAATTGATCAATTAAATATCCGTGTGCACCATGAATTTCTACCCCATCAAATCCAGCTTCTATCGCATTTTTTGCCGCTTGTGCATATTGACCGATAACTTCTTTTACTTCTTCTATTGTCATTTCTTCTGGCGTATCAAACGGTTTACGAAAACGCGGAACATTCCCCTCTGCAGCAATGGCTGATGGTGCTTGTGGCATTTGACCACCAATGATTTCGTGATGGCTCATGCGACCAACGTGCCATATTTGAGCAATAATAGTCCCACCTTCTTTATGGACTGCCTCTGTAACTGGTTTCCAAGAATCAATTTGTGCTTGTGTATAAATACCAGGTACACCTGGATTCCCTTTCGCTCTTGGGCTAATGACAATTCCTTCTGTAATAATTAATCCAATTCCATCAGCAGCACGTTTTCTATAGTACTCAACTACATCAGCACCAACAACTCCAGTCTCATGATCCGCAAAACATCTCGTCATCGGTGCCATTGCTATACGATTACGAAGAGACCAAGATCCAATTTGAATCGGATTAAACAGCTTCGTTTCTTCAATATGTTCAAAAGATCCCCAATTGTTTATATTTGTTCCCTCGTAAATATTTGCTGCTTTATTATTTGAACTTGTCACTTTTCTTCCCCCTTTAAAACTTTACTATAAACGCATCATACTTACTTTTAGATAGTAACGTCAATTTATACGCTCACATGTAGGAATATCCGTATAATAAAACTAATCGTTCCCTAACGACTATCTATTCTTACATTCAATAAGCGGATGTTTTCTTTTGATTTTATTATTATAGAATATATTTTTAATTCATTATTTAACTAATTACTAACAAAAAAAGGAGCTATCACATAAATCGAATTATCGATTATGTAACACTCCTTTTAGTTCACCATATATGGCTAACAATTTGGTTATCTCTTCACATATAAAAAATATCTTAACAATAGAAGTGAACATGGTTCAGTACTCTTCTAAAAATAATAACTTATATACCTAAAACAATGAAAGCCCTACCTCTCTTTCATCCTTACGGCTCCTCGTCCGTGCCAGTGTGAATCAGGATTACAAAAATTAAGTGACTATTTTATCGAAGTATTAATTTAAACTTCGAGCATTCGTAAAAGAAATTAAAAAATAAAGATGGATTTGCTTGTAGTAATAACAAAAGAGGTTAATGCTTTAAAAGTGGTTTGAAAGAGTTGAATGTCTTTGAAATGATTGATTGTCTATAATTGTGTTCCCAAAAAATTCAAGATCTTTTTTGGGATGCAATACATTATTTGTAATGAACCTTAACAAAAGCTTTTTATTTGATTTTCTGTGATACCTTCGATTAATCCTAGTTCACTAATCAAAAACTCATGTGCGTTATCTAACATCTTCTTTTCGCTTGCATTAAGTGCTTTTTCTTTCTGTATACGCATTAAATCACGCACAACTTCAGCGCCTTCTTGCATTTTACCCGTTTTTATTTTATCAGTGTTTACTTTATACCTTTGTTTCCACGTAAGTAATCTATCTGATTCTCCATGCTGGAAAATATCTATTATGTGTATTAATGCCGTTATATCTGTAACCGGCCGTATATTTGAATTCAATATTTTCCCTTCAGGAATCATTATTTCCATATTACTAGCCGACATTTTTATAACATAATACTGTTGTTTTTTCCCTGCAATTTCCTTCTCTTCTATGGCTTTAATTATACCTGCTCCCTGCATTGGATAAACAATGTTATCGCCAATTTGAAACAAATAATCCACCTCCATATATGGTAACCTTCTCAAGCATAACACAAATTTATTTTTTTAGCAAAATTTTTATTTTATCATAAAATTATTTTTCATGTCAATCCTTTCAAACTAAGAAAATGAATTCGTAAAATATCACTAAAAACCCGCAATCTTATTAACTTTTCCACACATATATACATTCTGATTTCACCTTCTCTTTTTACATAAAAACACACTACTACATATGAGTAGTAATGTGTTTTTTATATGGAATCAGTAAACATCCCCTATTCATTTCACGCCTATATACTAACCTGCTTACGGATTGTCTCTCTTGCCAAAAGAAAACTCATAATCACTTGCGCAGCTATTCTACTCGTCATATCCCTAAAATCAAGAGTTGGATCAATTTCTACAATATCCATCCCTTGCACGAGAGGTTCTTTACCAAGGAATTCAATCGCATCAAATAAAGTCGTGCTATCCATCCCACCTGGGCCGATTGCTGGACAACCTGGTGCAAATGCTTGATCTAGTACATCCATATCAAGAGAAATGTAAATGGAGGTCACGCCTTGCTTTCTTAATACTTCAATACTTTCCGTCATAATATCTTTTATTTCTCGCTCTCGTACATCTTTCATTGTATACACTGTCACGCCATGTTCTTTTGCATATTCATGGTATGCTCGTGCATTTGAAAAATTACGAATTCCGATTTGAATGAGTTGTTTGCCTGTAATGACATCATTTTCTAGTAAACTACGGAACGGTGTACCATTTGACGGACCACCATCATCTAAATTACGTAAATCATGATGAGCATCAAATTGAATAATACCGACCTTACCTTTACTATTTGCAAAACCCGTTATACTCGGAAAACTAATCGAGTGATCCCCGCCAAGAACGATTGGTATCATGTTCGGATTTACTTTCGTTATATGACCAACTGTTTTCGCAATTCGGTTATGACTTTCTTTCATATCCGTCACATGCATTGTAATATCACCGCAATCATACAAGACGCTTTCTTTCATATCATGTTCTTCTGTAATTGCGTACGTGCTATATGCATCTAACATCGCACGAATTGTTTTTGGCGCAAAACTTGCTCCTGAATGACTAATAGATGGCTTAGAAAGGGGTGCTCCAATTAAGGCAGCACCGAATATTTCTACGCCTTCCTCCCAATCTTTAATCATTTCACTCCATTTCGTCACTTCACGATCGATAAACTTTGCATTTTTCTTTAAATAGTGGCCGTGCTCCACGATTGTTCACCTCTTGTATATGCAATATTACCATTCTTCCATACTGTATTTACATGACTTACACCGTAATGATACGGTACGTAAGCATAATTGTAAGCATCCCATAAAACTAAATCTGCCTTACGACCAACTCTAATTTTCCCAGCTACATCACCACGATTAATGGCGTAGGAAGAGTTAACCGTTACGGCATTCCAAACTTCTTCTGGTGTCATTTTCAGTTTGAGCATTGCAATGCTCATAATAAGCTGAATGTTTTCAGTTGGACAGCTACCTGGGTTAAAGTCTGTAGCTAACGCAACTGCAACACCTTCATCAATCATTTTACGCCCACGCGCGAAACTTTCTTTATTTAAATAGAAAGTTGTTCCTGGCAATAAAGTGGCTACTGTATTTGAGTTTGCAAGCATTTCAATTCCTTTATCAGAAGCACCAACTAAATGATCTGCTGATGCCGCACCAATTTCAGCGGCTGCTTCTGCACCACCAAGAGGGTCGATTTCATCCGCATGAATTTTCACATCAAAGCCAAGCTCTTTCGCTTTTAATAAAAATTCTTTTGATTCTTCGACAGAGAACACACCTGTTTCGCAGAAAATATCAACGAACTCGGCTAATTGCTTCTCTTTCATTTCTGGCAGTAGGTCTAACATCCATTGTAAAAATTCTTTCGATCTACCTTTATACTCTTTCGGAACTGCATGAGCACCTAAAAACGTTGAAACTAAATCGATTGGATGCTCTTTTTGTAATTGTGCAGTTGCCTCTAATTGTTTCCATTCTGTCTCATCATCTAATCCGTAACCACTCTTCGCTTCTACAGTTGTAACTCCGAAAGATAGCATACGATCTAAATGGAATTTCGCTTTTTGAACAAGTTCTTCTTTCGATGCTTGTTTCGTTGCATTTACAGTTGAAAGAATACCTCCGCCTTGTTCTAAAATTTCTAAGTACGGCACTCCTTGTAATTTTAGTGCGATTTCATTTTCACGAGATCCACCAAACACAAGGTGAGTATGCGGATCAACAAGACCAGGAGAAACCATTTTCCCGCCGCAATCAATTACTTCTTTCGCCTGAAGTCCTTTCGCTTCCTCCACTGTTCCAACGAAAGTGATTACACCATTGTCAATTCCAACCGCACCGTTTTCGATAACAGGAAGCGTGTTCATCGCTTCCCGTCTTAACAAGCCATCTTCTTGATCCATTGTTAGTAATTGACCGATATTTATTAGTAAAGTGTCCAGCATGTTTTCTCCTCCTTATTTCATCATTGGAATGTTAACGCCTTTTTCTTTCGCAGTTTCCACAGCTAAGTCATATCCTGCATCCACGTGACGAACAACCCCCATACCAGGGTCAGAAGTTAATACGCGCTCAATACGTTTTGCTGCTGCTTCTGTTCCATCTGCAACAATAACCATTCCAGCGTGAAGTGAATAACCCATACCAACGCCACCACCGTGGTGAACAGATACCCAGCTCGCACCGTTTACACTATTAATTAATGCATTTAAAATTGGCCAGTCTGCTACTGCATCACTACCGTCTTTCATCGCTTCTGTTTCACGGTTTGGAGATGCTACTGATCCACAATCTAAATGGTCGCGGCCGATAACGATCGGTGCCGATAATTCACCATTTGCAACCATTTCATTAATGATGCGACCAAATTTCGCGCGCTCACCGTAACCAAGCCAACAAATACGTGATGGAAGACCTTGGAATTCTACTTGCTGACGAGCCATGCGAATCCAGTTACATAAATGCTCATTATCCGCAAATTCACGTAAAATTACTTCGTCTGTTTTATAAATATCTTCTGGATCACCAGAAAGTGCTACCCAGCGGAATGGCCCTTTTCCTTCACAGAATAATGGACGGATAAATGCTGGAACGAACCCTGGGAAATCGAATGCATTTTTCAAACCTTCATCGAAAGCAACTTGGCGAATATTATTTCCATAATCAAATGTAATTGCGCCCTTTTCTTGCATCGCAAGCATTGCTTCCACATGTTTTGTCATGCTTTCTTTTGATAATTGTACGTAACGTTCTGGATCTTCTTCACGAAGTTTTGCCGCTTCTTCTAACGTGTAACCTACTGGAATATAGCCGTTTAATGGGTCATGAGCAGACGTTTGGTCCGTAACTAAATCTGGCGTAATGTTACGCTTCACTAGTTCTGGTAAAATCTCTGCCGCATTTCCTAATAAACCAATTGAAATCGGTTCTTTCTTCTCTTTATACTCGTTCGCAACCGTTAATGCTTCTTCTAACGATTCTGTATACATATCACAGTATCTCTTTTCAATACGACGATCGATGCTGCGCTTATCAACATCAATAGCAATAACAACACCACCATTCATCGTTACAGCAAGAGGCTGAGCACCACCCATACCACCTAAACCAGCAGTAAGTGTTAATGTACCTTTTAATGAACCATCGAAATGTTGACGAGCCGCTTCTCCAAACGTTTCATATGTTCCTTGTAAAATCCCTTGTGTTCCAATATAAATCCAGCTACCTGCTGTCATTTGCCCGTACATCATAAGACCTTTTTTCTCTAGTTCACGGAAGTGATCCCAGTTCGCCCACTTTGGTACTAAGTTTGAGTTCGCTAAAAGAACACGTGGTGCATCTTCATGTGATTTAAAAATGGCAACGGGTTTTCCTGATTGAACAAGTAACGTTTCATCACTTTCTAACGTTTTTAATGAATCTACAATCGCCTGATAGCTTTCCCAGTTACGAGCTGCACGGCCAATTCCACCATATACAACTAACTCTTCTGGTTTTTCAGCAACTTCAGGATCTAAATTGTTCATTAACATACGAAGTGCAGCTTCTTGCACCCATCCTTTCGTTTGTAACTCTGTACCTCTTGGCGCGCGAATTGTTTGTTGTACTTTTTCCATTTCAATCTCTCCCTTTTCTCATTTTATAGTGCTGCGTTTACATCTAATCTTTCTTTTATCGAATAATTCATTTTTAACCAATGTGCAATATTTTCAATATCCGTTGAGAATATACGATCATTTGTAATAGAAGGTACTTGCTGACGACCTTGATGGTAGAAGCTCTTCGTCACTGTACTCATGTTTTCAATACCGCGATATTCTGCTGCTTGCATCGCACAAATCATCTCAATTGAAAGAACACGTCTTACATTTTGAATAATTTGATGTGCATGGCGTGAAGCAATTGTCCCCATACTTACGTGATCTTCTTGGTTAGCTGATGACGGGATTGAATCAACACTCGCCGGATGTGCTAACGTTTTATTTTCAGAAACTAGTGACGCTGCAGCATATTGCATAATCATTGCACCAGACTGAAGTCCTGGTTCTGGACTTAAAAATGGTGGTAAATCATTTAACTGCGGATTTACTAAACGCTCAATACGACGCTCTGAAATATTTGCAAGTTCCGCCATCCCTACTTTTAAGAAGTCCATCGCAAACGCAATCGGTTGACCGTGGAAATTACCACCTGAAATTACTTTTTCCCCGCCATCAAAGATTAGCGGATTATCTGTTGCTGCATTCATTTCAATTTCTAATTTTTCTTTCACATAATTTAATACTTGCCAAGATGCACCGTGCACTTGCGGGATACAGCGAAGTGAATAGGCATCCTGTACACGTAGTTCCCCTTGCTTTGTTGTTAATTTACTATCATGAAGAATTTCACGAATTCTGCTCGCTACTTCCACTTGCTCTTTATAACCACGTGCTTTATGAACATTTTCATCAAATGCATCAATAATGCCTTGTAATCCTTCAATTGTCATCGAAGCAATTAATTCAGCTTGATAAGCCGTTGCTTCTGCTTCTATATAAGAAAGAACTCCTTGCGCTGTCATCGCCTGCGTACCATTGATTAATGCAAGCCCTTCTTTCGCTTCAAGTTCAATCGGCTCAAGACCTTCTTCTGTAAGAGCAACCATCGCATGAACGCGTTTCCCCTTATAGAACACTTCACCTTCACCTAATAATACGAGCGCAAGATGAGATAAAGGTGCTAAATCTCCACTCGCACCAAGTGAACCTTGTTGCGGAACAACTGGGTGAATCTTACGGTTTACAAACTCAAGAAGCATATTTACAACGAGCGGTCTAACACCAGATACTCCTTTAAGCATCGTGTTCGCTCGTAAAATTAACATACCGCGTGATACTTCTTCAGGGAATGGCTCGCCTATCCCACATGCATGTGACTGAATTAAATTATGTTGAAGTGCCTTTACATCATCTTTTTGAATAAGCACATCACTAAACTTTCCAAATCCAGTTGTAATACCGTAAACGACTTTTCCGTCTTCTACAATTTTCTCAACTACTTCGCGGCATTCCGCTACCTTTTGCATACTAGTTGGACAAGCTGTTACACCTTCCCCTTCAAGTAACAACCTCTTCATTTCTTCAATTGTCAATGTATGTCCCGTTAATGTAATCATTCTTTTTCCTCCTTAAAAAGGCAAAAGGGGGCCTTATCTTTTTAAGACAGACTTCTGTCCTAAAAAAAGTAAGGCCCCCTTCTAACTAATAGACTATGGGCAAATCATATGTGATTAATTCCTAAACCAATCGCCTCATGCTCAGATCCTTTTACAGGTGCACCAATCGTTCCATATAATGCAACAGCAACCCATTCGCCTTCTTTTTTTCCGTCGTATGGTGTACCGCGCACAATCGCAAAGCGAAGTCCTACTGTACGAAGAACGTCTGCTAACTGAATTTGACCTCTCGTCACTCCGTACAAAGCTTCCATAATTGCATGATAAAGTGCATGTGTTTCTCTGTAAACGTCTGTTTCAATAACTTGGTTGCTCTTAGCCGCTGTTTCCATTGCTGCGACAACCTTTTGCGAATTCATCGAACCCACTTTCCCCGTACAATACTTCCAACCTTTGGGGATAGATAATACAGGGCTTTCATTCTCATCCGCAAGTGCCAACAGCATGGCCATACGACCAATTCGATGTGTTCCTTGAAGAAGCATGTGACTCTCTCATTTCTTTTAATTATTTGAATATTTCTTAATTTAAGAATATATGAAAACGGTTAAATCGTCAATAGTTTAAAATCATATTCAAATAATTTTTTATCATTCTCTAGTTTGTGTACACAAATGATTTACATGAATTTTTCAAGCGTGCTATAGTCTCACTAACAGATGTAAAGGGGCGAATTTTCAGTGACGAAACGAAAAGATATTCATTTTCGTATTGAAGAGAAATTACTTGAAAGGTTTGAGTCAGCACTTCATTACGAAGGTTTAAAGAAAACAGATGTATTAACACATGCAATTCAGCAATTTTGTACGAAGGTGGAATGTGACAAAATGAATGATGTAAAACGTCAATATAGCGATAGTAACCATTTACAAACACGTATCGATACGCATAAACATTACGAAGAAAAGCAAGTGAATTTAGATAAAGTCGTCATGGAACATTTACAACTTCAAGGAGACGAAAAAATATTAGAGGTTGGGTGCGCTAATGGGAATTTCCTTTCTGTTTTACAAACTAACGGTCATAAGGGACAACTAACCGGGTTTGATCAATCAAAAACGATGCTTTCTGAAGCCGCTAAAACGAATAATTTAATTGAATGGAAACAAGGTGATGCTAGTAAACTTCCTTTTGAAACAAATTGTTATGACCTAATAATTGCAAGACATATGTTATACCATATGAAAGATGTCGAAAAAACAATTCAAGTTTTTTATAAAATCATCCGTCCTGGCGGTACACTTTTAGCTACAACAAATTCTAAAGTTTCCTTGCCTCGTATAATTGAAATGTGTAACAACATGCTAGACGCATTTGATTTACCAAAAACATCACCTGCAGTCGCTCCATTTTGTTTAGAAAATGGTAAAGATATATTACGATCTGTTTTTCCAATTGTTGAAGAAACAATTATTCATAATGCACTCGTTTTCCATCACACTACTCCAATCATAAACTATATTACTAGCATGTTTCCGTCGCTAAATATACCTGATAATATGTACCTTCATACAGAAATGAAGAAATGGTTAAATGAAGAAATAAACAAAGAATTATCTCTTCATAACGGTATATGGCGCGATCCGAAAACGTTAGCCATCTATCGATGTAAAAAGGAAAAAAGCTAGCATTGGCTAGCTTTTATACATTTTTCGGTAACAGCTTCTCCATCATCACATTGCCCTTCCCACTATAAAAATTTGTATTATGTTCGTTTGCTACCCCCAAACAAGAGGCAATCGCTATTCCGAATGGTACATAGGAATGCCCCTGTGCTGTAATAATATTTGAATGTTGTACAACTTCTTCATATACGAAATTTTCTACTGGAAAACAATCTAACTTTTGATAATCTATAGTCACTGTATAATGTATTTCTTTGAATAAACCTGCTCTTGCTAATGCATACGGTCCAGCGCAAATAGCAGCTACTAATTTTTCTTGTTCGTGAAATTGACGAATGACTGAAAAGAGTCCTTCTGCATCCTTCATATGTATCGCATCTCCACCAGGAATAATAATCCCCTCATATTCTTCTACACGTACTTCACTTAATTCTATATGCGGTTGCACTTGCAAACCTGTTTCACTTATAATCAATTCTTTCGTGAAACTCGCTGTAATGATTTCAAATTTATTCTTCAGCAATGCCGTTGCTACTGTTATTTCAAACTCCGCAAATGTTGGGTATACGAATAATAATATTTTCTTCATAGCCCTCTCTCCTTTAACCACTTCATAAAATATACCTCTAATGCGTCTGCTGATAATCTATTCGTGTCCACATAAGTTACAGGAAATTGTTTATACCAATCTTTTTCAGTTTCTACTAATTTAAATTGCTCCTCAAATGTACTTCTGTTTCTTGTTCTATCATTATTTTTTCTATTATATAAATTACTTTCCGAGCTATCTAAATAAAAAATAGCATCTGAACGACATTCTCTTAATTTATATAATTCATCCCTTAATTCAGTTTCTATATCCCACTCTTTTCCTATAGTTGTAGGATAAAAGATTGTATAGAACTCAATATCTTCTGGTCCACGATCAAAAATTACGACTGAACCCTTCACATTTTGAAATTCTTTTATTTTAGCTTCTATAAACATTTTTTGATTTGCTATAAACCCTTCTTTTGAATTCATATCCAAATTTAATTCTTTTCGCTTTTCTACAATTTGGTATGGATTTTCATATATCACCGATAACCCATGTTGCTCTAAGCTTTTAGCCAATGTTGTTTTCCCACTTGCCATCGGTCCTTGTAGTGAAATTACATATGCCACCCCACTCATTCCCCTTCCATATAATACATTGATAATATACAGAATTTTGAAAACCATCAACAAAATATATATCATCTTGTTTCTTATTCTTATGTAACTTATAATAAAAAATAGAGGTTATGACGGATGCATCAATAATGTAAGCTTGGAAATCCAAGCTTACATTATTTTTTGCTTTCCCTTTTCTAATAAAAAGAGTATACTGGATTAGAACGTATGTTCTTAATGATTACATACAGTAAGGAGATAGAACAATGGTATACGACACAAAAGCAATTTCTTGGAATGAGTCTTTAAAACAACTTCAACGCCGCTATACAAACAAACAAGTTGACCGAAAAGAATTTGAGGATATTGAACTGATGGAATTCTTCCGCGATAACGACTACATTTCTTTACCTACACATATAAGCGGCCTATCAACAGCACGTTTTACTTCTTACTCTATTTTCACAACTGAAGATAAAGATCGTAAAGTTGGCACACTTATTATTGAATATGTTGAAGACGATAATAATAATTTATGTGTTGAACAACTATACTTCGTTTAAACTATAACGCTTGGTCAAATTGATCAAGCGTTCTTGCTTTCTATGAATCTCACTGTTTATAATATAAATAAATACTGCTTTCGCTAAGGGGGGTATACGATTGCTTGAAGGATGGTTTAGTTGGTTTATAGTCGTTTGGACTGTTGTATTATTAGGACTTATGTCTATCGGTGGATATTTCATGTTCAGAAAATTCCTAAAACGTTTACCGAAAGAAGATGGTATGTCTATTTTAGATTGGGAAGAACATTATATAAATAAAACGATACATTTGTGGGATGACGAACAAAAACAATTGCTAGAAGAACTCGTAAGTCCTGTACCTGAACTTTTTCGTGACGTTGCCAAATCAAAGATTGCTGGAAAAATTGGCGAACTTGCACTTAAAGAAAAAGCTCCTAAAATTACACAAGATTTAATTATAAAAGGGTATATCGTTGCTACACCGAAGCGTGATCATAAATTTTTAGTTAAAAAACTGCAAGAAAAAGAAATTGATTATTCTAACTATAAATCTTTACTTGCAAAGTAACTTCATAATATTTTCAATGAAAAAGACAGCGCCTCTGCCGCTGTCTTTTTCATTGTATACATGTACTGTTTTTAAGTTAGCTTCATATCTTTTTCATTATAAAAACCGTCTTCTTTTTCCATTTCCTTCTGTAATTTCGTAAAGGAACGATACATAGCAATTCGCCACGATACAATCATCGCGAATGCAAGTAAGAAGAACATGCCACTAAGTTGTCCTAAATCAAGAGATTGGCTTAAGTATGTTTTAAATACAATTCGCACTACAAGTAATCCAATTAATATAAAAACAAATGCTTTCGAACGTTTCAAATAAATCTCTTGTCCTCTAATTTCAAATTTAGATGTTTTAATAAGAAAAATAGAGAAAAACAACCCAACGCCAATTGCTTCTAACATTTCTGCTGGAGTTAATCGAAATTCTGGAAAAACATACATCAATGCTCCCGTGCTCATAAAAAATGGTGGAAGTATAATTTTTTTCAATGTTGCAGGTTTCTTAGCTGCTTTTAAACGAATAAACATCGCACCAACAGCCATACAAACAGCAACGATACTGGATAAAACAACAATGTTCATATTTTCTCATCCTTTTTTGTGGCTATATGCAAAATATACTTTCATTATATGCTTTTCCGTTAGTATTTCCAACATTTTCACAGAATAATACTAAAAACCAGTAAAACCACCAAATAAACTTGAGAAATATACGATAATTTTCGTCATCCAATTAAAGTAAAGGAAGATTCCCATGACAATCATAATGTATCCTCCGACTTTCATGAATGCCATACTATTTCTTTTAATCCAAGACATTTTCGTAATAAAGAATGATAATACGAAGAATGGGATAGCAAATCCAAGTATGTATGCAATCATATAAATCATTGCAGACTCTGGATTCGTTGCTGCTAAACCAATTACAGACACTAAAATAGGTCCAGTACAAGGAGTCCAACCTGCAGCAAATGCCAATCCAATTAATACTGAGCCAAAGTAACCACTCGGACGATTTTTAAATGTAAATTTACGGTCTTGCATTAAAAACTTCGGCTTAAACACACCAACTATAATTAAACCGAACACGATGATAAATATACCACCTAACTGTCTAATTAAATCTTTATAATCTGTAAAGATGCCTCCAATAAAACTTGTACCAAATCCAATTGCAATAAATATAATTGAAAATCCAAGTAAGAAAAACGCTGTATGTATCATACTTCTTTTGCGAAGCATTGCATTTTCTTCTTTCAACTCAGAAACCGACATACCTGTTATGTACGATAAAAATGCCGGATAAAGCGGTAAGCAACATGGGGAAATAAATGATAAGAACCCGGCGCCAAACGCTAAAAAAATACTAATATCTTGCATAATTCCACTCCTCTCCCTAAATATTGTAGCAAAAACATATAAAAATACTATGAACAATTGGTGAAATCACTTTTCCAACGTGATAATAATAAAAACTACCACTCCACACATTTTCTAATAAAACGTTTTCATTTCCTTCTATTATATAGAAAATCTTAATTGGATTATGAAACTCCTCTAATTATTATTAACATAACAAAGGTAACATAGTTTCTCAAATGATTAGCACGCTACAAATACACTTACATACATATTGATTAAAAAATATTTTTTTCAAATGCTGTCTTTATACACTACAACACTGTTTTTACAATACTTCTATTATTATTAATTTCAAGATTATGCATAAATATCATACTTTTATTATTATTCTATAAAATGTCGCACTTTTCTTTCATTTGACCCTTCA
Source organism: Bacillaceae bacterium OF18-1A (assembly GCA_027694045.1). Lineage (GTDB taxonomy): Bacteria > Bacillota > Bacilli > Bacillales > Bacillaceae_G > Bacillus_A. The sequence continues at coordinate 122,400 of JAQEWB010000002.1, forward strand.
TTTTTAATTTTGTATACTTCCCTCTAGTTATGTATTTTCGTTACGGATTAATTTCATATAGATGGGAGGAATTTTTCATGCTTCGTTATTCTTTATTAGTTTTATTAGGGGCGTGTAGTTATGGAATTTTAGCTATTTTCGTTAAACTTGCATATGCAGAAGGATTTTCACTTGGAGAAGTAATTGGCAGTCAATATTTGTTCGGTTGGATTATTTTACTGGCTATTACACTTCTATTTTCTAGACATCGTGTTCCATTAAAACAAGCGTTACTTTTATTCGTTGCAGGAACATCTGCAAGCTTCACTGGAATCTTTTATTATGCTTCATTAAAAACTGTACCAGCTTCTATTGCAATTATTCTTCTATTCCAATTCGTTTGGGTCGGAATTATCATTGAAGCAGTATCAACAAAAACGTTACCTTCAAGAGAAAAAGTTATTTCGGTTATTTTCTTACTTGTAGGTACATTTTTATCGAGTGGTTTACTAGAAAAATCAGCAGGTGATTTTGATATGACTGGAATCATTTTAGGCTTATTATCTGCTGTTACATTTGCAACATATATTTTCGTAAGTGGTAAAGTTGCTGTCGAAGTCCCTTCCTTACCACGTGGCGTCCTATTAATGGCCGGTGCTTTAACATTAGTCATGATTGTATTCCCACCAGCATTTATTTTTAATGGCGCTATTTCTCAAGGCCTTTGGAAATACGGATTAGGACTAGGAATATTTAGTATCGTCATTCCTTCTATCGCCTTTACGATTGGTATTCCAAAAATCGGTTCTGGCTTAGCAACTATTATTGGTGCTGCGGAGCTACCAGTTACAACAATTATGTCTGTATTTGTTTTAAAAGAAGCTGTACTATCTTCACAATGGTTCGGTGTATCACTTATTTTAATCGGCATTGCAATCCCGCAAATCGCATATACAATGCGTGGACGTTACCAAAAACATCATACACATAAAAAAGTTGCAGCATAATAAACGAGAGAGGATTTTCATTTAAGAATCCTCTCTTTTATTATTGTATACTTAATGTAAATACTTTATTTAAGAAAGAAGGCATTATAAGTGGCATCCAATCTAGAACGATTAACAGAGAGACTGATTTCTATTCGTCGTAGTTTGCATGAGCACCCAGAACTATCATACGAAGAATTTGAAACGACGAAAACTATAAAGAATTGGTTAGAAGAGAAAAACATCACTATTATACATTCTAGTTTAGAAACCGGTGTTATTGCTGAAGTTTCTGGGAATAATAGTGGACCGATTATAGCAATCCGTGCTGATATTGATGCCCTTCCTATTCAGGAAGAAACAAATTTACCGTATGCGTCAAAAATCCAAGGGAAAATGCATGCTTGTGGACACGATTTTCATACCGCCGCTATTATAGGTGCTGCTTATTTATTAAAGGAAAAAGAATCTTCTCTGAACGGAACGGTTCGTTTTATATTCCAGCCGGCTGAAGAAAGCAGTAATGGCGCTTGCAAAGTGATTGAAGCTGGACATTTACAGGATGTACAAGCTATTTTCGGCATGCATAATAAACCAGATTTGCCAGTAGGTACAATTGGCATTAAAGACGGTCCACTAATGGCTGGAGTCGATCGATTTGAAATCGAGATTCACGGAGTCGGAACGCATGCAGCTGTACCAGATGCTGGTGTAGACCCTATCGTTGCATCATCTCAAATTGTTATGGCACTTCAAACAATTGTAAGCCGCAATATTAGTTCTGCTCATAATGCCGTTGTCAGTGTTACAAATATTCACTCAGGAAATACATGGAACGTTATTCCTGAAAGAGCAACATTAGAAGGAACAATTCGTACATTCCAAGCGGAAACACGTGAAAAGATACCCGTTTTAATGGAACGTATTATTAATGGTATTTCTGATGCACTAGGTGTAAAAACTGCATTTCGTTTTTATCCGGGGCCTCCCGCTGTTCATAATGATGCAAACCTTACTGACTTATGCACTCAAATTGCAGAGGAAATGGCTCTAAATGTGATTACACCTACTCCTTCCATGGCTGGAGAGGATTTCTCCTTTTATCAACAAGAAATACCAGGTTCATTTGTCTTCATGGGAACAAGTGGCACACATGAGTGGCATCATCCTTCGTTCACTATCGATGAACAAGCATTACCTATCAGCGCAAAATATTTCGCCTTGCTAGCCGAAAGAGCACTTAAGCAATTCTCATAAAAAAAGCCGTTAAGGTATATTTCAACCTTAACGGCTTTCCTTATTAAGTTAAATCACGTTTTAAAAATACAGTATAGGAAACACCTAAAAATACAAGTAAATAAAGTAGTAACATACATGAAGCAAACGGGAATGTTACTCCATCAATAAAACTTCCACTCTCTAAAATACCATATAAATTTGTGTTTGCTGGTAATAGAAATTTTGCCCATTCATATCTAGACGCTGGAAGTAATGCAATATTTCCTGATAAAGCAAGAAATAGCGAAATACCAATCGCGCCTCCACTAGATCTTGTTAAGACTGAAATCATAAATGCAAATGCCGCGTATACAAGAGTTGGCACCCAAGATAAAATGTAATACTTGCTTGCTTCCACTAAAATATTTTGTTTTATAATATTTCCATCTTGGAAAACAAACTCACTCCATGCAGGCTGTTGAAATTTATAAATAACAAGTCCACTTAAAACAGAGAAAATCATATTAAATATAAACAGTAAAGCGGCAAATATAACGATTGCTAAAAATTTTGCCGTTAATATTTTAAATCTACTCGCCGGGCGAATCGTTAAAAATTTATATGTTCCCCAGCTATATTCATTCGCAAAAATTGTACTCGCATACACGAGGATAAATGGAAGCAAAATTGGAAATACGATAAAACCTGTATCCCTCATGAAAGAAAGCGGAGAACTACTTGCCGGTGCAATATCTGTATCTAAATGTTTCATTTTCAACTGATATTCTTTTACAAGCTCGTCCCCTGATCTCTCTGCTAAAATATCCTCTTTTTTCATACCTAGTTTTTTCTCAATTTCTACAGTTCGCTCAGTATAATCCGCTTTCCACTCTTTTGTTTCCGGCTCTAAATACTTTACCGTAACCCATCCTAATCCAATTATTAATACTGCAATAACTGCAAAAGGAATAATCGTTCTTTTTCGCTTAAATATTTTATACAGCTCGTTATACACTAAATTAAACAATATCTTTTCCCCCTGTTAATTCTAAAAATTGCTCTTCTAACGTTTTTCTTTCTTCGTATACACGATATACTTGAATTTCTTTATCAAGCAATGTACGAATAACATTTGGGATTTCTTCATCTTTTACATTAATAATCAATTCATTATCTTTTACTAAAACATCATATTCTAACATTTCAGCCGCTTTGTTCGCATCATCTACACGTATACGAATCGTCTCCATCTCTTCACTTTGACTTTGCTGAATATTTTGCGTCGCAACATATTCTCCATGTTGAATAATGATAACTCTATCACACATTAATTCAACTTCTGAAAGCAAGTGACTAGATACAAGTACCGCTTTTCCTTGTTCATGTGCAATTTTCTTTATGTACATTCTCATTTCATGTATTCCACTAGGATCTAGCCCATTCGTAGGCTCATCTAGTATTAATACATCTGGATTATGAATAAGTGCCTGAGCAATCCCTAAACGTTGTCTCATACCGAGTGAATATGCTTTTACTTTACGATGAATTACTTGTCCCATACCTAATAATTTCACTACTTCATCGATACGTTCTTCAGTCACATTACCATTCATTCGTCCGAAATATGTTAAATTTTCATAGCCGCTCAAAAAAGGATAAAATTCTGGCGTCTCAATTACAGCACCAATCTTCGCAGCGGTATTTTCAAATTGCTGTTTTACAGATTGACCGTCAATCCAAACTTCACCTTCTGTCATACGGATCATACCGACCATCATTCTCATTAAAGTCGTTTTCCCAGCACCATTTGGTCCGAGCAAACCAACGACTTCACCTTTTTTCACTTCAAAGCTAATATTTTCTACAAGCGTTTTTGAACCGATTCGCTTCGTTAACCGATCAACCTTTACAATTGATTCTTTATTTGTCATTCTATACAACCTTTCTTTCCCAGTCTTTGTCAGGTCTTTACACTGTAACATGATTATTTTGGTGTGTAAAATAGAAAAAGGCATGAATTCTCATGCCTTTTTCTTAAAACGAAACGGATTTTCATTTTTTAAACGTTGAATAAATCGACAACATTGTACCATCGATAATAACACAACAACTATCATAATAATACTAACCATTACTATTGCATATATTGTAATTGGTGCACTATTTATCCCTTGTATCCCTGCTATTTTCATAAAAATAATCGTGAATAATTTCAAAAATAACATCCCATGAACTAATCCAAAAATAAAGGCTACTCCATAAACGAATAATTGCTCCTGACATAATAAACACAGTATTTCATTTCTTGTCATATTCTCTGCTACAAAAGATTTAAATTCTTCTTTCCTCACTTGTAAAAAAGAATGCGTCATTTTATATGTGATAAAAACACATGTAAAAACGAATACAATAAACATAGTATAAAAACACAATTGAAATAAAAACGTATGCCCTACTGCTCTCATAACTCCTTCATTAAATTGTAGTGATATCATAAAAAACAAAACCATCGTACTCATAGCAATCCACGCAAATTGCTTCATCCTTTTGGTAGCAAATATTCTTATATTTTTTCTCGCTAACCGACATAAAGACATAACTCTCTTCCCCTACCTCACTTCATAACATGCGCATTCTATACTACTAGTGTATAAAAATATGACATTACAAACATCGCACTACAATCGGAATCTCTTCTAAGTCTTTAGTCCTAGAAAAATAAACCGAATTCAAAATATAATTATAAAAAGGAGCGGATTACATGCGTATAAAATCACTATTTATCTTATTTTTACTATTTCTCACAAACTGTAGCCCACTTAAGACCAATGAACATGCCATTGTTGAGCCATACAAATTAACAAAAGAACAATCTTCTATTTTACAAATGACTCCTTTTCAAGAAGGAAATAGCATGTTTTATAGTGTTACACTTAAAAATGAAAAAGATGAAATAAACGCTACAATTGATTATTATCAAAACGGTAAAAAAACAAACGAAATTGCTAATATAGCTACCTCACATTTTTCAAAAAAGAAAGTAAAGCTTTCTTTTTTACCACCACATTTCCAATTCGATAAAGATATACAAAAGCAAAAACATTGGTATGTTACTATTGAAGGTATTTCAATGCTCGTTCCTGAAGAATTACCTCCAAGTGTAAACAGCTCTGCATCTACCACGATTCAATCTGCTATAAACTTAAAATACAATCAAAAAACGCCTTTAGCCGCTATAATAAAAACAAATAAAGAAACCGTAAGAGTACCAATGCTTGAAGAAAAAAACGCTATTGATCAATTATTACAAGAAAATGAACATGTTTATCTCTTTAGTATAGAACTTAAAAAAGAACACTAAAGTGGAAATGCAATATAATCGCATTTCCACTTTAGTGTTTAATGAGGTGTACTTTTTAACAACTTAATTAATCTCATCCTCAACTTCTATTCTTTTCTTCTCTCTTGCAATTTTTAAAAACTCTAAAAGCTCTGGATTGCTATTCATTTTTTTGTAAGCTACCGACATTTCTGCAACAAAATTAGAATCACATAACTCTTTATATACAACTTCTGTTTTATATAATTTATTTGCTGATACAGGTATTACTGTAATCCCAATCCCTGCTGCTACAAGTCCCATAACGGTTTGATACTCCGTTGCTTCTTGTACGATACGTGGACTAAATCCAACTTCTCGGCAAAGCGATAAAATTGTATCATACAACGCCGGCCACACTGGTCTCGTAATAAATACAAACGGTTCATCTCGTAAATCTTCGATATGTATTTCATCCTTTTCAGCAAGTGGATGCGCCTTTGGTAAACATAACGTACACGAAAGCTTTTGAATTGGTTCTAACTCTAGTAATTGCGTTGGAATTGGTGGTCGTAAAAATCCAATATCAATCCGATTATCATGAAGCGCATTCACTTGATCTGGTGTTGACAACTCATGCAAAGCAACAGACACTCTCGGAAATTTTTTTCTATACTCCCTAACGATAGACGGTAAAATATCATATATCGCTGCACCTACAAAACCAATTGAAAGTGATCCCACTTCTCCCCTTTGAGCACTTTGTGCAATCTCTACTGCTTTTTCAATTTGTTCAAACGCTTTTTTTACTTCTTTTAAAAACATTTCTCCCGCTTCTGTTAATTCAACTTTTCTCTTCGTTCTTGAAAATAACATAACTCCCATTTCTTTTTCTAATTGCTGAATTTGTTGACTAAGCGGTGGTTGTGTCATTTGTAAACGAGCTGCCGCTCGTCCAAAGTGTAACTCTTCTGCCACTACAACAAAGTATTGTAAATGCCGTAATTCCATTTTGGACACCCTTTTCCTCTTCAATTAATATGTATAATAAATTAATACCATACAATTTATATATTAGACAAATATTTTAAATGAACGTATAGTAGAAATTGTTAATTATTTTTACATTTTTTATGTAAAGAAAGAGGTGTTTACTGTATGAAATGGTGGAAATTAAGCGGCCAAATTTTATTATTGTTTTGTTTCGCTTGGACAGGTGAATGGATCGCAAAACAGGCACACCTCCCAGTTCCAGGAAGTATAATCGGGATCTTCTTGTTATTAATATCATTAAAATTTAACCTAGTTAAAAAAGAATGGATACAAGATGGCGCTGACTTTTTGTTAAAAGAACTTATTTTATTTTTCATTCCTTCCGCAGTCGCTGTCATACGCTACAAAGATACACTATCACAATATGGAATCGATCTCATTTTGATTATTATGATTAGTACACTTTGCGTTACTCTCGTTACAGGACTGTTAACAGAATTGCTAGTAAAGCGGAAAGGATCAGTACAATGATTGGCTTCCTTTGTTTATTATTAACATTATTCACATATTGGATATCGAAGAAAATGTATCAACGATGGAATTGGAGCTTACTTTCTCCTCTTCTTGTATGCCCAATCATTTTAATTGCTTTATTACTCGTGCTAGACACACCTTATGAAACATATGAAACAGGTGGTCAATGGCTAACAGAATTATTAAAACCTGCAACGGTTGCTTTCGCATGGCCAATCTATAAATATTTTGATTTATTGAAGAAACACGGAACTGCTATTTTAATTAACGTTATTGTCGGTTCTTTTCTATCGGTTATCACTTCAGCACTACTAGCTAATTTTTTCCAAATCGACTCATCAATAGAACAGAGTTTAGCACCGCACATTGTAACGACACCTATTGCAATGGCTATTTCAGAAATGATTGGCGGCATGTCACAATTAACAGCAGTTTTCGTCGTATTAACTGCCTTAACTGGGGCATTACTTGGCCCAACTCTCATACGTGTATGCCGCATTAAAACAGCACTCGCAAAAGGTATAATGCTAGGTACTAGCGCGAACGGAACTGGTACATCAAAAGCATTCGAAATCGGTCCTGTTGAAGGAACTATTGCTAGCTTATCCATGCTTTTAACAGCAGGAGCTAGTTTAGTTATCGTTCCGCTTTTCTTATCTTGGTTCCATTAAAAAGCAAGTATTTACATACTTGCTTTTTTATTTATATATTGGCATATTAGTTCATAATCCTCAGGAAAAGCTAAAGGTAACTTTTTAACTTCATGTATTCCTTTCCAATCAATTTCATGTATTAATTCATCAGGATCTTGAATTTTCATATTACCGCCTATTTGTTTAACAAAATAATAATGGACGTACACAGGAACCCCATATGTAATACCTTCTTTTTCGTATATCTTCTTTACAATTTCCACATTATAGCCTGTTTCTTCCCAAACTTCCCGAATACAACATTCTTCTAACGTTTCTCCTTTTTCAAGCCCTCCACTTGGAACAGTCCACCTTCTCTCTTCTCCCTCTTTTCCTTGCAGTACCATTAACACTTCATTTTTTTCATTCACACATATAGCTGCCGTACCTATCCATCTCTTCATAGACATCCCTCCTCTACTAAAATTCGCCTTCTTTTTTATTTCTTCCTTGAAAAAAGAGGAAAAAAACAAAACGATGACGAAAAACTACATCAACTTCATAGGCAGTCCCTTCTTAGAAATGAAAAACGGAAGGATGAAAATATGATTTCTAAATATGTTGTGGAATGTGTCTTTTGTGAAGAAAATCGAAATCCTCGCCAAGCTATTGTTACCGTTCCTGCCACTACCCAGCTACTAGCAATTGAAAAGGTGCGTGCGGAATGTAAACGTCGTTTCGGAAAAGCTTTATTATTACAAACAGAGATTAAAGAAGAAATTGTATTTGAACAAAAAGAAAGCTGACCGTCATTGGCCAGCTTTCTTATCCGATCATATTTTCACATGAAGATTAGGGGCATCCTCTTTAAGGATCGGGATTTTCCCATTATGTACGTTCCATAATGGTCATCGAACAATATATTTCTATGCAATTAAATATTGAATAGAATAGGGCAAAACTTGTTCGCATTTTTAGAAAAGGGATAGGGATATAATTCAAGTAGTACTTCGAATACTCGAACTTTACACTCATAATATTAAAACAAATCCTTTTATATGGGAAATATGAATTACTTACATAATTCATTCGTAAAATATATTAATAGTTTTCTATATTATCTTTATTCCATCAATATCATATAAAAAATAAAGTGAAACTTTAATCAGTGAGGGTTTTGTTCATCCCCCACCTACTTTCTTTGCTTTCGCTGAAATTTGAGGTGGGGTCTTACTGCCCGGCGAATAGCGGGATAAAAAGCACTCGCAACAGCGAATGCTTTTTCACTATTTACTCTCTATTACTTTTAACATTCTATTAATAAATGCTGCCGATTCACCACGCGTTGCAGAACCTTTTGGCATAAATTCATTATTCTCATTTCCTTTTACAATGCCTAGGCCATAAACACGTTGTACAGCTTGTTTATCATATGCTAAGTCTTGATCTGAGAATGGAAGTGGAACTAAGTTCCCTTTAATTTTTTTATATTGCAGTACACGGTCAAGCATGATAACAGCTTCATCTCTTTTAATCGTGTCATTTGGAGCAAATGTCCCATTTCCTCTACCACTTATAATTCCTGCACTTGCTGCACGATTGATACCATCTATTAGCGAAGAATGTACTGTATTTAAATCATTAAAATTCGATGTCCCCTCTGGTAATTGCAGTGATCTTGAAATTAAATTCGCGAATTCACCACGTGTTACAAGGCGCTCTGGCCAATAAGAACCATTTCCATCTCCAACCATAATACCTCGTTTATCTAATTCACGAATATCCGCCTCATACCAACCGCCTGTTATATCATCTTTATGATTCGCATCATAATAAGCTTTTGTTCCTTGTAAGAATGGTTCCCATGCATTATTTTTAATCATAATGGCCGGGCAATTCTTCCCACTCCAAAATTGATGCTTTTTCACATTTTCTAAAGGAACATTTAGCTCTCCCATTAAATAAGCCGCTAATTTGCGAGCATTTTCAACAGCTTTATTATAGTCACCATCTTCGTTGACAGCAATTTCAATCGCAATCGATTCTCTATTCCCTGTTCCCTCTGCTCCATCTCCAGCATGCCATCCATTTTCATTTAATGGAAGGTGTTGATAAATTTCCTTATCGTCTACTGTAAAATGCCAAGACGCAGAACGATCTGTCGTTCCGGTTGCTTGGTCATATAAATATAGTGCGTGGTTTCTAGCATTTGCACCAATACTGTAATTATCCGTCTCATGAATCGTAATATACTTCGGCTTCATCGCATAGCCTGGACGAATATTTTCATTTCCCTTTGGCACAATCATTTCTTTTAAAGGTACACCATAAATATCCATTGTTTTTTCTTCTATCGGCGCAGCATACATAACCGCTGCACTTTTTACACGGGCTGATGTTGTACCTTGAACAAGTGAAGCTTTTGTCCCTTCAAATTTTGCTGAAGGTGAATAAATCCACTTCGCCTCATTATTTATTTTCACTTGAAACCATTCTCCTGCTTGTCCAATTACTTGAATCGTTTGCGGCTCCAGCATATTTACTTCTTTATACGAAGTAAACGGTTCAGAATATATATTGGTTTCTTCATTAATGACTAGCTTTTCACTTGATAAAGGATAAATCTCTTTAACCTCTACATTCCCTTCGCTATTTTGTATCCAACCAGTCCCAGACGAAGTTCGAATGTAGTAAGCGTTTCCTTTTCTCTTCTCAGCTTTTACAACTTCATTCGAAATATGAACCCCTGTCTCTTTTTGAAGATTACTAGAATCATATACAGGTACTTCTTTTACTATATGTATAAGAAACTCACCTTGCACTTCATTGTTAATTTCTTTATTTTCTCCGCGACCATCTTCATCTTTCATATGATTTTCAATACTTTTTAAAGCTTGTTCATCAGGTGAAACTACAACGGTTTTTTCTAGTTCTTGAGCATAGGAAAAACTTGGAATCGTTACCATACCAAATACAATTGATGTAGCTAAAACATTATAAAATCTTTTTTTCATCATAATAATTAACACGCCAATAATGAGGTTCGTGTTAAATTTCCCCTCCTCAACCAAAATATAGGTTATTTAGTAAACTATTAATCAACCTAATCATTTACAATATAACAGACTCTTTCCGATTCGTATAGATAGGAATGACTACTATTTGCCTACATTTACTATATTGGAATATAAAAAAGAAGCTATAATATATAGCTTCTTCTTAATCTCTTTGCACATCATATTTCGCAACTTTTCCATCTTTATCAAATTGCAATACTAGACATTCACTGTCTATAGAGATAAGACCACGTTCATTCCCAAGATAATACACAGTAATAATCCCTGCTTCCCCATTTCTCGTTTCAGTAGGAACCCCTAACAACCTTGTAATGTCCTCATTTGATTTTCCTGTTAATGTATATTTTTGCAATAAGTCATCTACCATATGTACCCGTTTCTCTGAATCTTGTAACCATCGATCTTGATTAAACTTAGAAGTATATTCATTCATACTTAATTGCACAGTACACACTATTAATAGAACGAGTCCTACCAACATTACACTTAACATTTGTTTCTTTTCTTTATTACGATTCTTAGAAACATATAAAAGCCCCCTTTGAATCGCGACTAATAAAACAAATGGTATAATTACTACAACTACACTCACTACACTTATTGATACATGAACTAGATCAATAACGAAAATAAACGCAATGTACAGTACTACATACAAACAAAAATAAATATACAAAATCCCGCGTAATATAGCGTTCAGAAAAACCCCTCCTTTTTAATGTATTGCATAATTCATTCGGCTAATCATTTCTCGAATCTTTTCTAATTCTTGTTCTGTATAAATTACTTTACCTGTTACAATTTCGTTTCTAAAAAACGTTACAATTTGTTCCCTATTTTTCAATCTAGGCGTTGCTTCACTAGAAAGATCTATTACTTCTTTACCTCTTTCATTATAAAAATATACAATCGGCTTTATATTTTCTTTTACAACGTCGACTCGTATTTCTTTCAAACAATTGTATAAAATTCGGGATAATTCCTTCGCCCTATATACTGGATTCCCTTCATTTTTCACTTGTACAGCCTGCGAAGCTTCACCTATGATACACTCAAATGTCTCTTCTTTTTCGATTTCTTGTTGATACTTACCTATTTCATCAATCATAAACGAATATATACTAGCATTTTCTTTCGTTAAGCCATGAATTAATTTCCCGGTCCATTCCCTCGTCTCAAGTAGATAAATACCCGTTTTGCACAAGATGAGGTGATGGATTCGATTATCATTCATTTCACGGCCATTTCTAATAAAAACATTCGGCATAATGTGAAATTCATCATCTAGTATTATGCCTTGCTCTATGAATCCACGCTTCATATAATGTAATGTTTCATGCGTATTCACTTCCGCACCATTTTTAGTATACTCTCGTAAATCTGCAATTAACTTTTGAAATATATGTATTTCGTTATTATGTTTATCTTGCATTTCACTACGTTCTTTACTATGCTGCATAGCTAATTGATTTTTCATCATACGCATATTTTCAATCTCTCTAGCTGTACTCACTTGCAAATCATTATATTTTCTCTGTTCCATATTCTTTAAAGATTCTTGTTGCTCTTTATGCTCTGTAATCGTAGCAGCAATTTCGCCTTCATACGTTTCAATTGCTTGTTTCTTTTCAAATTCGACTTGCTGACTCTCTGATTCTAACTGTTTATTTTTATAAAACAGTACGAACACTGCAGCTAATAATATTAAAATTACACCTATTAGCACATAATCCATATTTGTTCTCCTTCATTTTTACATCTAGTTTAAAGTATGACTCTTATATTATACTATGCTATCAATGTAAACTTTTCAAAATTTATATATGCATTTATTAAAAATCACCTCACGTAAGATACTTTCCTAGCATTCCAATCAATACTTCCTTCCAAATGAGACTCATCGATATAATCAATCCTCACCAATTGGGCTTTTACAGGCAGGCAGCCCGCCCCAACTTAACTTCTTTGCTCTCGCTGAATTTCGAGGTAGAGAGCTTACTGACCGTCAATGCGGGATAAATATAATATTTAAACGGGATTTATTTCGCATTGACGAGCGCCTATCCAATTTCGTAAATGTACAATACTTGAAATCATAGAAAAACAGGCCTTGCAAATTACAACGCCTGCTGCAAACTTCCTTTATTCTGTAGTAAATACATATTGTAATATAATCCTTGTTCAGCCAGTAACTCTTGATGTGTTCCTCTTTCTACTATCTCTCCATCATGCATAACAAATATTTGTTCTGCATCTTGAATTGTAGATAATCTGTGTGCAATCGCTATCGTCGTTCTACCTTTTCGCATTTGCTGCAATGCTGTTTGGATAGCTTCTTCTGTTTCTGTATCAATATTAGCTGTTGCCTCATCTAATACTAACACTTTTGGATTGGTTGCTATCGTTCTAGCAAAAGCAATTAATTGCCTTTGCCCACTAGAAAATGCCGCTCCTCTTTCTACTACCTCTGTTTCATACTGCTCTGGTAATTTTTCAATAAACGTATTCGCTTGCACAAATCGCGCAGCTTCTTTTACTTCTTCGTCTGTAATTTCTTCATTATACATACGAATATTTTGCTTTACGTTTCCCGCAAATAAAAATGCATCTTGCAATACAAGTCCTATTTTCTTTCTAATTTCTCGTTCTTCAAATTTCTCTAAATCCACACCATCTATTACAATATTTCCTGACTTAATATTATAAAACCGCATTAACAAATTCATAATCGTACTTTTTCCGCTACCTGTATGCCCAACAAAAGCAACCGTTTGCCCTTGTTTCACATGGAAAGAAACATTTTTTAAAACATCGCGCTTGCCATCATATGAAAAAGTAACATTTTTGAATTCAATGTCTCCATCAACTACTTGAGGATTTCCGCTCCCTTTTTGAACTGGTGCTAAATCTTTTTCATCCATCAAATGGAATACACGTGATGATGAGACAAGTGCCTGTTGGAAAAATGACAATTTCATCATCATCTCATTTACAGGTTGGAAGAAACGATGTATATAGTTCACAAAGGCATATAAAACCCCTACTTCAACAGGACTTTTCAAAGCGTCAATACCAAATAAACCAAGCACCAATGCAATTGCTACAATATGAACTAAATCCGTTGCTGGGCGTAAAAGTAATGCATCTAACTTTAACGTCCGTCTCCCTGCGTTATAATGCTTATTATTCACTTCTTCAAATTCTTTCCTCATTCGTTTTTCTTGTCTGAACACTTGAACAATATTCATTCCTTGAATAGATTCATTTAATTTTGCATTTAAAACACTCAATTGATTGCGCACTTCTAAATAAAAAGCGGCACTTTTCCGGCGATATAGCACCATAATTGCAAACATGATCGGAATTAATACGAGAGAAAATATCGCCAATTTTACATTTAATAAAAACATCGCTACTAAAATTCCCACTAAAAAAACTACATTTTTTACAAATGTGGATAACACACTGACGTAAAAATCTTTAATCGCTTCTGTATCATTTGTTATACGAGATACGAGAGTACCAATTGGCGTACGATCAAAGAAACTTAATGATAGTTTTTGAACATGTTCATATACTTCCACTCGCATATCTTGAACAATCTTAAAAGCAATATTTTGAAAGTACAATAAGTCCAAATAAGTAAATAATACTTTTAATAAATGAGCAACCATATACACTACAAATAGCGTAACAAGTGCTGATTGTTCAAAATTACGTGGCACTAAGTGTTCATCAATAAATTGTTTAATCAAAAAAGGACCCATCATTTCTGTTACCGTTGCACCAACTAGAAATAAAAATGCTAAAGCCAATAATCCTTTATATGGTCTCATATAAGAAAGCAATCTTCTTAAATCACTCTGTTTTTCCTTAGCCATCATACGCCTCCTTTCTCTACTAATGCCTCTAACTGCTGGCTTTCGTACATTTCTTTATACCAACCATGTTCTTTCATTAATTGTTCATGTGTACCCCGTTGGACAATTCCACCTTCATCAACAACAAGAATAAGATTTGCGTGCTGAATTGCACTTAAACGATGAGCAGTAATAATCGTCGTTTTTCCTGCTCTTTCCCTCTTCAAGGTGTTTAAAATCGTTTCTTCCGTTTTTGCATCTACAGCTGATAAACAATCGTCCAAAATTAAAATTTCAGCATTCGTTAATAACGCACGAGCGATTGAAATCCGCTGTTTTTGACCTCCTGATAGCGAAACACCTCTTTCACCTACTACAGTGTCATATCCTTCCGGAAATTGAACAATGTCATTATGAATACAAGCAATTTCAGCAGCACGAGTAATTTCTTTATATGTAGCATCGACCTTTCCAAATGCAATATTCTCTCCAATACTCGCTGAAAATAAAAAATGATCTTGCGGCACATATGAAATGGCAGAACGCACACCATGTAATGTTACATTTCGAATATCCTGCTCACCAACTTTTAATTCACCATTAAAATGATCATATTCACGGATTAAACATTTTAGCAAAGTCGTTTTTCCTGCACCTGTACGTCCTACAATCCCTAGTGTTTCACCTTTTTCTAAATGAAAATGAATATCCGTTAAATGTAACAGCTCATTTTTCTTATACGAAAATGAATCGATTGCAAATGTAACATCCCCGCTCGCTATTGTATGTATAGCATTTTCTCTATTTACTACATCTGATTTTTGCGAGAGGATTTTCTCTACACGGTCATACGAAGCACGCCCACGCTCCATAATATTGAATAACCACCCAAACGCTAACATCGGCCAAACAAGGGTACCTAAATACGTTGTAAAGGTAACTAAATCACCTACTGTTAATTCACCTCTTACAACTAATACTGATCCATAGCATATCGCTATTAAAAACGAAAACCCTACGATTAGAGCAATTGTTGGATCAAATAAAGAATCGATACGTGCGACTAACATATTTTTATGTACAACATCTTCTGATTTTTTTCGAAACGCTTGTAAATCTTCTTTCTCTTGTCCAAGCGAGCGAATGACCTTCATTCCACTCATACTTTCTTGTACTTTATCATTGATTTCCGAAAACGATTGCTGAGCTTTATGAAATCTTTTATGCAACAATGTTCCATAATAATTTGTCGAAATCGCTACAATCGGCATGGGAATTAAGCTTAACAATGTTAACTTCCAACTAATTGTAAAGCCCATCGCTACGAGTACACATCCTCCCACTGCTAATGAGTCAACAAGTGTTAAAACACCCGATCCCGCTGTTTGTTGAATCGCCTGAATATCATTGGTCGCATGTGCCATCAAATCGCCTGTACGACGTGATTGATAAAAAGTCGGACTCATCTTTGTAAAATGTTCATATAAATTCTTTCGTAATTGACGGGCTAGCTTTAAAGAAGATCCGAAAATCATAATACGCCATAAATAACGTAATATGTACATAGTAATTCCTACAACTACTAACAAAATGACCCATTTCAACAATTTCTCAGACGTTAATGTTCCATTATTAATTTCATCTACTACAATCCCTAGTACTTTTGGGGCTACAAGTTCAAGAAGCGCGACACCAAATAACATAATAATTCCAATTATGTACGCTCGTTTTTCTTGCTTAAAAAACCAAGCTAAATTCATAAATACTTTCATTTTTTTCCTCCTCCCTTAAAATGAGCGATATTTTCAGTTTATCAAAAATACAGAATTTTTTAAAGTTTTAAACTCTATAAGTAGTAAAAAGAAAAGACACTCTTAGCGAGTGTCTTTTAGCGCTTATTTTGTTTGTTGCTTGTTCATCGCGCTCATCATTTGATTGATTTTCTTTTGGGAAGGTTTTTGTCCCATTTGCATCATCATCATTTTTAACATTTGTTCGTTAATTGGTGGATTTTTTTGTAAGTAATTCATCATGTATTTGCGGGCAATGAAAAATCCTAACGCCACGCCTGCTACTAGTGCTACTACGCCCACTAGAATACCTAACCAAATTGGCATATATTTTCCTCCTTCATGTTGTCTACCTTACAGTGTACTAAAACCTTTTCAATAAGACAAGATACAATTCGACATTTTTTACACATATGTTCGTACTTGTTTAAGAGGATTTAACCAACCATACTTTTTATTTTCATAATCCATTGCTAAAAACGTTAATTCACACTTCCGAAGCACCTCAAAGAAAGTTGTTTCCATTGATACATTTCCAGAAGTATTCATTCGAATATAGTGTGGTTTCACCATTATTTCGCCATATTCCGATCCCGTGTATAGAGTATGCATCTGATGCGCTCTTTCATATTTACCAAGAACACGCAAAGCTTGTTCTAATTTATGATGAATTTTCATTATTTGTAATGGCATCGTAATGTACATCATTTGCTTGTATAGCACTTTTTTCTCCGAAAGGGACCCAGATTCTGAAAATCGAGCAAATAAATCAAAAAATAAATATTCACGACCAAAATAAGCTTTCGCAATATCCTCTTGAATTAAATACAATTCATACGTCTTCATGGTTCGCCTCCCAATCTGGACAACCTTTTCTCTTCATTATATAGAAGAAAATTTGCAATGATTGTCTGACTGCGGAGAGATAAAAAACTTTTTCTGTCGAAAAAACTCATTTACATAGAAAAACCTCTCCATGCCGGAGAGATTTTTCTAAAATCATTAAAGCATTTCTTTTACTTTACGAACAACATTCTCTACAGTAAATCCATACTCTTCCATAATCTTCTCACCAGGAGCAGAAGCACCGAATGTATCGATACCTAACACATCTCCTTCAAGACCTACGTAACGGTGCCATCCGAATGTAGCACCCATTTCGATTGCGAAACGTTTCGTTACTGCTTTTGGTAATACAGATTCTTTGTACTCAGCAGTTTGAGCTTCAAAGCGATCCATAGATGGCATGCTGACAACAACTGCATCAACGCCGTCTACTGCTAACGCTTTTTGTGCTTCAACAGCTAGACTTACTTCAGATCCAGATGCAAGTAAAATTACATCAGCTGTTTCTTTTTTGCTTGCAGAAACTACATATGCACCTTTTGCTACTTTTTCATACGTATCGTCTTTTGCGCCTTCTAATGTTGGAAGGTCTTGACGAGTTAATACTAAAGCAGTTGGTGTTTTTGTAGATTCTAATGCTAATCTCCAAGCTGCAACAGATTCGTTACCATCAGCTGGACGAATAACTGATACATTTGGCATTGCACGAAGCGCTGCTAATTGTTCGACTGGTTCATGTGTTGGACCATCTTCCCCAACAGCGATACTGTCGTGTGTGAATACATACGTTACTGGCAATTGCATTAATGCTGCAAGGCGAATTGCTGGACGTAAGTAGTCAGAGAATACGAAGAACGTACCACCGTAAGTTTTTAAACCACCATGTAATGCAATACCGTTCATTGCTGCACCCATTGCAAACTCACGTACACCGTACCAAATGTTTTTACCGCTGTAATCATCTCTTGTGAAGTCTTTTTCGTTATTCATGTATGTTTTGTTAGAACCAGCAAGGTCAGCAGATCCACCAAAGAATGATGGTACAGATTCTGCAATTGCATTAATTACAGTACCTGAAGAATTACGAGTTGCTGCTTTTGATCCTAATTCATAAGTTGGTAAGTTTTGCTCCCAACCTTCTGGAAGTTGACCGTTCATTGCTGCTTGGAATTCATTTGCTAATTCTGGATATGCTTGTGCATATTCTCCTAGCATTGTGTTCCACGCTGCTTGCGTCGTTTCACCAACATCTTGTACTGTTTTACGGAAGTTGTCATATACTTCTTCTGCTACATGGAAATCTTGCTCAGCAGTCCAAGCGTATGCTTCTTTCGTTAATTTTGTTTCTTCTACACCAAGTGGAGAACCATGTGAAGCTGATTTTCCTGATTTGTTTGGAGAACCAAAACCAATTGTCGTTCTTACTTCAATTAACGTTGGGCGTTTTTCGTCAGCTTGCGCTTCTGCAATTGCTTTCGCGATTGCTTCGATATCGTTTCCATCTTCAACACGGATTACTTGCCATCCGTATGCTTTGTAACGATCTTCTACACTTTCAGAGAATGAACGATTTAAATCGCCATCTAATGAAATATCGTTTGAATCGTATAACACAACAAGACGACCTAATTGTAAATGAGCAGCTAATGAAGATGCTTCAGCAGAAACGCCTTCCATTAAGTCTCCATCACCACAAATAGCGTATGTATAATGATCTACTACATTATACGCATCACGGTTATATTTAGCAGCTAAATGTCTTTCAGCCATTGCCATACCTACAGCAGTTGCAATACCTTGTCCAAGTGGACCAGTAGTTGCATCTACCCCTGCAGTATGACCGTACTCAGGATGTCCTGGAGTTTTACTTCCCCATTGACGGAAGTTCTTTAAGTCATCCATTGTTACATCATAACCAGATAGGTGAAGTAGGCTGTATAATAACATTGAACCATGACCTGCAGATAATACGAAACGATCACGATTAAACCACGTTGGGTTATTTGGATTGTGTTTCATAAATTGAGTCCATAATGTATAAGCCATTGGTGCTGCACCCATTGGCATTCCTGGGTGACCAGAGTTTGCTTTTTCAATCGCATCGATGGATAATGTGCGAATCGTGTTGATAGAAAGTTGTTCGATTGAATGTGACATGCTATTCTTCCCTTCGCTTATATTAGTAAACGTTTTATACATTTATATGATAGCTTCCCACGCAAGATTATACAACATGTATCGACAAATATGTTTATATTTTTTTGACTTTTTATAAAAAAACCAATGATTCCGGGAATGTATGGGCATTCAATATGACATACTTTTTTATTGTTTTTATTTTAAAAAGAAAGTGAATTATCCGTATATTTATACAAATATACTACTTTCTGATAATACACCTTAAAAAAATACAAAAAGCATCTGACTTAGATGCTTTTAAAATAAGTTACACAATCCGCTTCCGAATCGAACTTGAAATAAAATCAATTATAATCACCATTAAAATGATACCTAATAAAATAATTCCGACGCGAGACCAATTTCGGGAGCTTAACGCGAAGATTAACGGTGTACCAATTCCCCCAGCTCCAATAACCCCTAAAATCGCAGCGGATCGTACATTAATTTCAAATCTGTATAACGTATACGATAGAAAATCCGGTAACACCTGTGGTAAAATCGCATACCAAAGAGTTTGAAAACGATTTGCCCCTGTAGCAATTAGTGCTTCGGTCGGCCCCTTATCAATATTTTCAATCCCTTCCGAATACAATTTCCCCAGCATCCCGATAGAGTGTAATCCTAAAGCTAGCACTCCAGCAAAAGAGCCTGGACCAACAGCTTTTATAAATAAAAGAGCCATAACTAATTCAGGAAATGTCCGAACAAAACTAAGTACAAATTTCCCAGTTCCTGAAGTTAACTTTCCATTGCTCATATTCGTTGCCGCCCAAAAAGCAAACGGCACAGATAAAAAGGCAGAAATAAAAGTACCTAATATCGCAATTGCTAGTGTATCAATTAAACCATGTAATAAATCTTCACCATCTGGTAAAGATACATACGACCAATCTGGATTGAATATCCCTGTCATAATTGCTTTTGTAATTTCTCCTGCAGTATCCTTTATTCCATCTAACGGAACTCCCGAAAAAGCCCATATATATATAACTGCAAGTGCTATAAAAGTAACCCAACGGTATAAACTCGGTTTCTTCGGCTTTGGTATGATTATCGTCGTTTTACTCATCATAACTTCTCCCGCAACAATGTACTTATATAATCAATTAGCAATACAACAACAAGCGTATAAATAATAATAGAAGCCGTTTGTTGATATTGTAAAAAGCCAAGTGTACGATCATAATATAATCCAATACCACCTGCTCCTACTAAACCTAGAACAGCTGCTGCACGAACATTCACTTCAAATGTATAAAGTACATAGGAGACAAAGTGCGCTTTCACTTGTGGAATCACCCCATAAACAATCCATTGCACCTTATTTGCTCCTACAGCTGTCATAGCCTCTAATGGACCTGGATCAATTGATTCAATTGATTCATACAACAATTTTGCTACAAGTCCAACAGAGAAAAAAGTAAGGGCTAAAATACCTGGAAGTGGTCCTATTCCAAAAATAGCTACGAAAATAGCTGCCAATAATAAATCTGGTATCGTTCGGATAAAGTTTAAAATCAATCGAGCTGGATGATACAACAATGCGTTAGTAAATACATTACTTGCTGCAAACAGTGCAAGTGGAATGGCTAAAATCGCTCCTAAAGTCGTCCCAATAATTGCCATACGTATCGTATCTAACATCGCTGTTGTAATAGATTGAAAATAACTCCAATCTGGTGGCACCATTTCTTTCAATAAATCTATCATATTTGGAAAACCAACTACTAGTTTCGCCAATGAAGCATCCACCTGCACACTACTAGCCCACAATAGTAAAACAACCAAAATAGCCGTTAATATATGCTTCCATTTACTCGGCGGCTTCGGTAGTGATTTCGAATGTACCGTCACGTCATTCATTTAGATGCCACCTCTAATAATTCACTTTTTTGAGCTACATCTCCATAAATTTCAGCAAATTTCTCATCTGTTGCTTCTTCTACCAAACCATCGAAAACTATTTCACCTGCATGTAATCCAATAATACGTGTAGCATATTGCCTAGCTAAATCAATAGAATGTAAGTTTACAATTGTCGTAATTCCAAAATCTTCATTAATTTTTTTCAAATCATCCATCACTTGTTTTGTTGTAAGTGGATCTAGCGATGCAACTGGTTCATCTGCCAATATAATTTTTGCTTCTTGTGCCAATGCTCTTGCAATCGATACACGTTGCTGCTGCCCTCCTGATAATTCATCAGCTCTTGTGTATGCTTTCTCTAAAATATTCACTCTTTTTAGCGATTGAAATGCAAGTTCCAAATCCTCTTTTGGAAACAAACCAAACGTTGTACGTAATGTAGAATGATATCCAACGCGCCCTGCTAACACATTCTTCAGTACTGTTGATCGCTTCACAAGGTTAAAACTTTGAAAAATCATACCGATATCTCGGCGCATACGTCTTAATTCTTTTCCTTTTGCGGAAGTAATAGACTCGCCTTCAATCATAATTTCTCCTTCTGTAATCTCATGAAGGCGATTTACTGATCTAAGAAGTGTAGATTTTCCAGCTCCGGATAGTCCTACCATTACAACAAATTCGCCTTTTTGAATTTTCAAATTTATATTATTCAATCCTTTTGTACCATTTGGATACACTTTGGAAACATTTCGAAACTCTATCACACATCTGACCTACCTTCTAAATATGATCAATAACCGAAAAATAGCAAACTAACTGAAACTACAAACCTTTCCAGTTAGTCGCCATTTCCATATGTATTATTGCGTTTTTACTTTCTTCCCATATTCACGAACAATATCAAACTTACTATCATCAGATTTAACATATCCTTCATGTGAATATACTTCTTTAATGATTTTATGACCTTCTTCATCCTTTCCAATTTCAATGAAAGCATCTTGCAATTTCTTACTCCATTCAGCATCTAAATCAGAACGAACAGAAATCGTATCATTTGGAATTTTCTCCGTAAACTTCACTATTTTCGTTTGATCGAATACATTCGGATAGTCTTTTTTCACAACGTTACGAGCATCTTGAAATACAACTGCTGCATCTACATCACCATTTAAAAGAGCAATAAGTGATTGATCGTGACCTTTTAATGTAACAGGTTTCACATCCTTCAAAGGATCAATTCCCTCTTTTAACAGTACCGCTGCAGGCCATACGTATCCTGCTGATGATGTCACATCTTGATAACCAATTTTTTTACCTTTTAAATCTTTTACACTATTAATATTAGAATCCTTCTTAACAACAAACTCTGATTTATAAAAATCTACTAAATCTTTTGTAGGTGCTCCCGTTTCATCCTCTACTCCAAAACGTTGTGCCTGTAAAATTACATTTGCAGCCTTTTTCTCATGAGCTAGCACATACGCTGTTGGAGGTAAAAAGCCTACATCTACTTGCTTAGATGCCATCGCTTCTACAATTGTATTGTAATTCGTTGAAATACTAACCTTTACCGGAATGTTTAATTTATCACTTAATAGCTTTTCCAATGGTTTTGCCTTAGCCTCTAACGTATCTGCATTTTGAGAAGGAACAAATTGAACATTTAACGTCTTTGGTACATAACCTTTTTTCGTATCCTCATTTTTATTTGCACTTGATTCCTTCGTTCCACAACCACTTAACAACCCCGCTGCTAGTACAACTGTTGTGCTCATTGCAAAAACTTTTTTCAACATGTTAATGCCTCCATTTTTTGTTGTTATAAAATAACCTTCCGTAAACATGAAGAAATATATCACATATTTTTACAAATAATTGCTTATTTACAGAATCTTTACACATTCTATACATTCACATCAAAGTACAATTCACATATTTGGTATGATTAAAAAGAAGATAACAATAGAAAAGGTGATTTATATTGAAAGAAAAGCAAACTGTTACTTTAAACATCCTATTAACTAGCGATATACATGGTACTGTTTACCCTATTCACTACCACGATAATTCTTCTGCAGAATTGGGTTTAGCTAAAATTTCTACTCTTATAAAAAAAGAACGTACCCAAAATACAAACGTTCTTTTAATCGATAACGGTGACTTCATACAAGGAACACCATTAACTTATCATTACGCTACATACGAAAAAGATAAGAAAAATCCAATGTCCTTATTAGCCAATTATTTAAATTATGATGCTGCAATTGTCGGCAATCATGAATTTAATTATGGAATGGATATATTAAATCATGCTGTAGAAACTGCAAACTTCCCGTACTTATCAGCAAATATTTTAGACAAAAACATAAAAGAACCCTATTTCGGGAAGCCTTATATAATAAAACATATTGAATCGAATATAAAAATTGCTATTTTAGGAGTAACAACACATTACATCCCAAATTGGGAACAAGCCCATCATATTCAAGATTTATTATTTGAAGATGCACTAGAAACAACAAAAAAATGGGTATCTTACATCCATGAACACGAGAAACCCGATTTACTAGTCGTAGCCTATCACGGGGGATTTGAACGTGATTTACAAACTGGAGAACCAACCGAATCTTTAACTGGCGAAAACCAAGGATATGCAATTTGCCATGAAATTGAAGGCATCGATATTTTACTAACAGGCCACCAACACCGTGAAATCGCTCAAGCAGTATGTGGTGTAACCATTTTGCAGACTGGATGCAATGGCCATTCAGTTGGAAAAATAGCAGTAACATTTGAAAAAATGGAACAAAAGTGGGTAAAAAAAGAGAGTTATTCAGAACTATTATCCGTACAAGGGATGGAGGCAGATCCAAATACCCTCTCCTTGGTAGTAGATTATGAAGCTAATACACAAAAATGGCTTGATCAACCTATCGGAATCATCTATGGCGACATGAAAATTTCAGATGCTATGCAAACTCGCTTGCAAGACCATCCATTTATTGAATTTATAAATAAAATACAGATGGATGTAGCTAACGTTTCAATTTCTTGTACAAGTTTGTTTCATAATACATCTCCAGGTTTCCAAAAACATGTAACAATGCGTGATATCGTTTCAAATTATATTTATCCAAATACATTAAAAGTAATTAGAATAACTGGTGCAGATATAAAAGATGCTCTCGAACTTTCTGCAACTTATTTCACATTAGATGTAGACAGAGAAATAATCGTTAATCCTACATATATAGAGCCAAAACCCGCTCACTATAATTACGATATGTGGGAAGGTATTTCATATGTATTAAACATTTCAAAACCAGTTGGTGAGAGGGTAGAATCTTTACAGTATAAAGGCGCTCCTCTTCATATGAATGAAGAATATGACGTCGTTATGAATAATTATCGTGCAAGCGGTG
Organism: Bacillaceae bacterium OF18-1A; assembly: GCA_027694045.1. GTDB lineage: Bacteria > Bacillota > Bacilli > Bacillales > Bacillaceae_G > Bacillus_A. The sequence goes on from JAQEWB010000002.1 coordinate 147,109, forward strand.
GAGGAAACTTCTTTATGTTTCAAAATAAGGAAGTCATAAAAGACATACCAACAGATATGTCTGAACTTATTGCTAACTATATATTGAAGTATAAAACGATCGAGGCAACGAACAACAACAATTGGAGAGTTATTAAATAGTGCTTTAAACAAATAAAAAAGATGGGCTTCGCCCATCTTTTAATTTAACTTTGTATTATCTTGCTTTTTTAAAGCTTTTAATTTCGCCGGCGTAACATCAGTACCTTCTTCGTTAACAACTTTAATTCCTTTAAGTTCGTTTAACATATTTTGACGAAATCCTTTTAAATATTGTTCACGTAGCGATTGACGCTCACGTTGTTCTTCTTCAGTTAAACCTTCTGCTTTTGCTTTTTTCGCTAAGAAGTTAATACGTTCAACGAGTTCGTGACTAAGCATCTCGAATCCCCCTTCTAATCAAAACTGATTATTATCATACAATAGTTACTCTTCTTTATCAAGCAATTGCTTCGTATACTCTACATATCTGCGATGTACAGTCGCCTTTGAAACATTGTGACCAAAACCACGAAGCGTTGCCGCAATTTCTTCGAAAGTAAGTTCACTTTTGCGCAAACGCACAATTTCCTCGATTGGCACTTCTTTTTTCTCTCGGCCTACACTTAAATGACGATTTTTCAAATTATTTTCTGGACGATAACCTTTTTCTACTGCGCGTTGCATACCACGTTTAATTTTCAAGTTATGAATCTTTCTTTGATACTCTTCAACAATACCAATAATATCCAATACCATCGAATCAGAATCCGACAATTGCAACTCACCATTATGCGTATGTGTATATACTTTTATTCCTTCTTTATGTAAACAATGCATTAACGCAATCTTCGCGTTCCCTCTACCAAGACGCGTTTCATCTTGTATAAGTAGCACATCAACTTGTTCATCTCGAATTGTATCCAACACTTCCAATATGCCATCACGTTCAATTGTATAACCACTAGCCTGCTCTTCAATTACCTTTGTAACGTTCATTTGATAGCGCTCAGCTAAATGCAATAATTCATCTTTTTGACGTAATAATGATGTTTCCTGTGCTTCTTTCGTTGTACTCACACGCGCATAAATAATTGCATTCATTTTGACCCCCTCTTTCTCGCTATATTTCCCTCTAGTGTAACATAAATCCGCCTTTTGTTCGAACTTATGTTTGTAGAATGTTTTTTCGCATGTTATACTTAATAATAAGAAAAATGAAAGAAAACGAGGTGTTAGAAAACATGGAAAAGTTAACGAAACGCCAGCAAGACATTCTCGACTTTATTAAGCTAAAAGTTCAAGAAAAAGGATATCCACCTTCCGTACGTGAAATCGGTCAAGCAGTCGGCCTGGCTTCTAGTTCTACGGTGCACGGACATTTATCACGCCTAGAAGAAAAGGGATATATTCGACGCGATCCAACAAAACCACGCGCAATTGAAATTTTAGGTGACGACCGAATAGAAGCAGAGACACAATCTGTTATTCAAGTTCCAATCGTCGGAAAAGTTACTGCCGGTTTACCAATTACAGCAGTTGAAAGTGTAGAAGAGCACTTCCCACTTCCAGCTAGTATCGTTTCTGGATCAGATCAAGTGTTTATGTTACGTATTTCTGGAGATAGCATGATTGAAGCTGGTATTTTTGATGGGGATTTAGTTGTTGTACGCCAACAACAATCTGCTTACAACGGTGAAATTGTTGTTGCCTTAACTGAGGATAATGAAGCAACTGTTAAACGTTTCTATAAAGAAAAAGATCATTTCCGTCTACAACCGGAAAACTCTTCATTAGAACCAATCATTTTAAAACAAGTGTCAGTTATCGGAAAAGTAATTGGCGTATATCGAGATTTACATTAATCATCATAAAAAGAAGATAATTACCGTATATAGATGAGGTAATTATCTTCTTTTTATATTTTGATAGATTTCTTTCCATCTTATTCCTCACTAACGAGTTTCAATTGTCACGTCTCCAGCAGCTGTTTTACCGCTAATCTTTGTATGCCCATTACCTATTGTTATATTATTATTTTCTTTATTAAAAATTGTCACATCACCGGCAGCACTTTGCCCAGTTATCACCGCATCTTGTGGTTTTTCTAATAAAGTAATATCTATATCTCCAGCAGTTGAACTTGCCTCTAAATCATATTTAGAATCATGATCAATAATATCTACATCCCCACTAGACGTCTTCGCCATTACTTTCCCTGTCACTTTTTTTAAACTCACCTCACCAGCTTTAGTAGATCCCTCCACAGCCTTCGCGGTTACATGTTTCAAATCTACATCTCCAGCAAGTGTTCCAGCACTGACGCGGTCACTTGTCACATCATTTATTTCTATTTCTCCAGCGGATGAACTTACTTTTACATCTTGATAAGAACGTTCAGGTATAAATATAGTCACTTTAGGCGTTTGAAATCCGAAATTGTAAAACGAAAAATCAAATGAAACACCTTTTTCTATTTCTCCTATAATTTTTAAAGTATCGCCATCTTCAGTAATACGAAGCTCTTGCTTACTTAAATCTCCCGTTTGTTTTACATAAAAAGAGGAATCAGGAGATTTTCGGACAATAACATCTCCTGCATCTAAATTAACTTCTACATTTTTCAACGCTTCGTTTTTAATAACTTCTTCCTTAGTTCCTTTTTCTACAGTTTCTACTGCTTTTTTATACGTTTGTGAAACCCCTATTACTCCAACAATGATACAAGCAATAGCTACTAACAATATTTTTTTCATCATCTACTCCCCTTTTATCATTTTGAAATTCCATATTACATAACGTACACATAACCTCTTAAACCACTTCGTACTATAATAAGCTATAATACATAACAACAAGCCAACTCCAACAAACGTTATACTAACGAATAAATCCAACCATATAAAAGTACCCATAAATACTTTTACAATAACGAAAAATGGTGTTACTACACTAGCAATCCCGCCGACCCAAAAAGAAAAAATAAAAGCAATAATTGCAAGTAATGGGCCTAACACAATAATAAAATTAAACAAACTAAGTCCAATTGCTGCCATGACAGCTCTTGTTACATTTGAAGTCGATGGATCTTTCTTCATCTCATCGAAGCGATACAAAGCAAGTAATTCTTTTGCAATTGTTTTCGGAGAACCAAGCCCTTTTATTATTTCTGATTCACTTTTCCCCTCTTCTAACCCAAACTGAAAATGCTCTTCATAATCAAATAAAATATCTGTCCTCTCTTCTCCCGGTAACTTTCTAAGTTGATTCGATAATTCCCTAAGAAACTGTTCTTTACTCATCCCAACTCACCCCTTCGATAATTTCCTGCACACCTTTTGCAAAATTACGCCACTCTGTTACTAATAACTTGAGTTGCATCTCTCCCTGCTCGGTTAGTTGATAATATTTACGAGGCGGCCCTTCCGTTGATTCCTTTAAATACGTTTGAAAATATCCTTCTTTCGTTAAGCGACGTAATAAAGGATACACAGACCCTTCCGATATTAAAAATTTATTTGAGATTTGCTGAACAAGTTCATAACCGTAACTATCTTTACGTTTCACAAGTGCCAAAACACATAGTTCTAACACACCTTTTTTAAACTGAACGTTCAAGTGCAATCCTCCTTTCTTATTCCAGTACTATTCAATGCACGGTACCTTGCACATCCATAATATACCATTAACTATTGTTCATTGCAAGGTACTGTACAAAATTAGTAACAACTATAAAGTGAAACTTTAATCAGTCAGGTTTACTGGTGGTTATCTCCGGCCTAACTTACTTGCACCAACCGAATTTTGAAGCGAGAGTTTTACTATCCACAAATAGCGTGATAAACAAAGATTTAGTTTAAATTGAACAATTAATGAAAATAGGGCTAATGTATATTTCCAGGTTAGTAAGGAGCAAATACCAAATTTGAGGAACATATGCGAAGTATCTTAGAGTAATTTTTAAGATATTTGTGGGCATTTTGTGAGCATCAATTTTAAGTGCTCAAATTATGATCATTTTGCCCACAATAAAAAAACCCTCAACACGTTATGTGTCAAGGGTTTGAGCCTCTTAGTATAGAGACATGTATTGATCGCGCTCCCATTGGTGAACTTGCGTACGGAAGATATCCCACTCAATCTCTTTCGCTTCGATGAAGTGCTCAAGTAAGTGATCTCCTAATGCACCACATACTACTTCGTTAGATTGTAATGTAACTAAAGCTTGCGCTAATGTTGCTGGTAAGTCAACGATACCTGCTTCTTCGCGTTCTTCTTTTGTCATTACATAGATGTTACGATCTACTGCAGCTGGCGGAGTTAATTTGTTTTTAATTCCGTCAAGACCTGCTGCTAATAATGTAGCCATTACTAAATATGGGTTTGCAGCTGGGTCAACACTACGTACTTCTACGCGTGTACTAATACCACGAGATGCAGGGATACGTACTAATGGGCTACGGTTTTGTGCAGACCATGCTACGTAACAAGGAGCTTCGTATCCAGGTACTAAACGTTTGTAAGAGTTTACAGTTGGGTTTGCTACCGCTGTAAATGCTGGTGCATGTTTTAGAATACCTGCGATGAAGTGACGAGCATCATCACTTAATTGTAATTCACCGTTTTGATCGAAGAATACGTTCTCACCATTTTTGAATAGTGATAAGTTACAGTGCATACCTGAACCGTTCACACCGTATAATGGTTTTGGCATAAATGTTGCGTGTAAACCATGTTTGCGAGCAATTGTTTTTACAACAAGTTTGAATGTTTGAATGTCATCACATGAGCGAATTGCATTTGCATATTTAAAGTCAATTTCGTGTTGACCTGGTGCAACCTCATGGTGAGATGCTTCAATTTCAAAGCCCATTTCTTCAAGTTCAAGTACGATATCACGACGACAGTTTTCCCCTAGATCCATCGGCGCAAGGTCGAAGTATCCACCGTTATCGTTTAATTCTAATGTTGGATTTCCTTTTTCATCAACTTTAAATAGGAAGAATTCTGGCTCTGGTCCAAGATTGAAGTCTGAGAATCCTAAAGCTTCCATTTCTTTTAATACACGTTTTAAGTTGTTACGTGGATCTCCTTCAAATGGAGTACCATCTGCATTGTAAATATCACAGATTAAACGAGCTACTTTACCTTTTTCAGCTGTCCAAGGGAAGATTACCCAAGTATCTAAATCCGGATATAGATACATATCAGATTCTTCGATACGTACGAAACCTTCAATAGAAGATCCATCAAACATCATTTTGTTATCAAGAGCTTTTGTTAACTGACTCACTGGAATCTCTACGTTTTTAATTACTCCTAAAAGATCCGTAAATTGTAGTCGGATATACTTTACATTCTCTTCTTTCGCCAAACGGAAAATATCTTCTTTTGTGTACCTAGCCATTATAAATTCCTCCTTAGTCCCTCTAAACACCTTCAGAATCAGTTATCTTTAGTGAAAAAACCTTGAAATATCACCTTGTCGTAATGAAGTTCGATTAAATCTACCTGTATGTTGTAGTTCATCTCGAAGTATTTTACGAAGCTCAGTTTTTGAAATTTCTTTCGTTTCTTCTTTTACTTTCACTGCTTCTGTTTGATTTTCTTTCATTAGTAACACTTGCTTAATACCAGCCATATTTAAGCCTTGATCTAATAAATCTTTAATCTCTAACAACTTATCTACATCGTTAAATGAAAACAATCTACGATTCCCCTTCGTACGGGTTGGAGAAACAAGATTATGCTCTTCATAGTAGCGAATTTGACGTGCAGATAATTGTGTTAAATCCATAACAATACCAATAGGAAACAGCGGGGCAGAACGTCTATCTTCTTTCATCGTTTCAGTTCCTCCTTCGCCTTAACTGCTTCTCATTTTATATCATGTTATGTTTAGTGTCAATAGATGTTAGCTTTTCTTACATGATTTTTTAAATTTTTTTTCGTCTTTTTTTCTAATAGTATGGACCAGTACTTCCACACACAAAAAAGCTGTCAAAATTGACAGCTTTTCTTTAAATAATTGTTAACAAATCCTTTTCAATCAATTCATCAATTGCAGAACAAATCGCAATTTTAACATGCGAATACGTTAATCCACCTTGCACATACGCAACATAGGGTGGTCGAATCGGGCCATCAGCAGACAATTCAATACTTGCACCTTGAATAAACGTTCCTGCCGCCATAATTACATCATCTTCATAACCTGGCATATAGTTTGCATATGGAGTAAAGTGCGAATTAATTGGAGATGCATATTGAATCGCTTGGCAGAATGCAATCATACGATCTTTATCATCAAATTGAACAGATTGAATCAAATCCGTTCTTGGCGCATTCCACGCTGGCGACGTATTCATTCCTAACTTCTCTAAAAATGCAGCTGTAAATACCGCACCTTTTAACGCTTGACCTGCAACATGTGGTGCTAAGAAGAAACCTTGATACATTTCTTGTAAGCTGTATAAAGATGCTCCCGCTTCCGCCCCAATCCCTGGAGATGTTAAACGATATGCACAAGCCTCAACATACTGTTCTTTCCCGACAATATAACCACCAGTTTTAACAATTCCTCCGCCTGGGTTTTTAATAAGAGAACCTGCCATTAAATCTGCACCCACATGACACGGCTCTTGTTCTTCAATAAACTCACCGTAACAATTATCAACAAATACAACAACATCAGGTTTAATTTCTTTCACAAACGCAATCATCTCTTTAATTTGAGAAATAGTAAACGACGGACGAGTAGCATATCCTTTTGAACGCTGAATACCAATCATCTTCGTATTACTATGGATTGCAGCTGCAACAGCTTCAAAGTCAACAAGCCCTTCTTCAGTAAGAGGAACTGCGTTATATCCAATGTTATATTCTTTAAATGACCCTACACCTTTTCCGCGTACACCAACAATCTCTTCCAACGTATCATATGGTTTCCCTGTAATATATAACAATTCATCTCCAGGGCGCAAAATACCAAATAAAGCTGTAGAGATAGCATGCGTACCTGAAATAATTTGCGGACGAACAAGACCAGCTTCCGCTCCAAATACATCTGCATACACTTTTTCTAACGTGTCACGACCAATATCATCATAACCATATCCTGTCGTCGGAATAAAGTGTGAATCACTAATTTTATGTTTTCGAAAACTTTCTAATACACGAAATTGATTACTTTCAATCACTTCATCCACACGTTTATGTACTTCTGTAATCTGGCTCTCTACTTCTTTTACGATTGGAGCAATTTTTTCTCCATTTTTCAAACGATCAAACATTTTTATTTTCTCCTTCTTCCACTAAAAATCTCTTTAACTGGCCATTATATGGCGAATGGGCAAATATATACCCTGTACAATTATATACAAGTTTATCTTCTAGAAAATCCATCTTTGTTAATAGCGTTTCCGTTTTTAATAACGTTAACAACTTACCTTCACTTGGAGGAACCTCCACTTGATATCGATCCATTTCTTCCTTCATCTTTGTTTCTATCGCTTCTTTTATATGTAATAAATCACTTTCTTCAAAAGCACTAGTCATTAAGAAGTCGCTTTTCGGAAACGGAATGAAATTTTGATGTAATTCATCTTTTTTATTATATAACGTAATAATAGGAATATGGTTAATTTCAAGTTCTGACAATAGTTGTTTTACAGTTTGTTCATGACCTACATAGTTAGGGTCTGCCGAATCAACAACATGTAAAATAACATCCGCTTCCCCCGCTTCTTCTAACGTTGAGCGAAAAGCAGCAATTAGTGACGTAGGTAAATCTTGTATAAAACCAACTGTATCAGTTAGTAATATTGTATAACCAGAAGGTAATGGCATCTTCCTTGTCGTCGGATCTAACGTTGCAAACAGCAAGTTTTCTTCAAATGTATTTGCTTCCGTCAATCTATTAAACAATGTAGATTTTCCCGCATTTGTATATCCTATTAACGAAACTTGAAATACTTTATTATCTTTCCTTCTCTCGCGGTATCTTTTCCGGTGCTCCACAACAACTTCAAGTTGTTTCTTTATTTCATCAATACGCGACCGAATATGACGACGATCCGTTTCAAGCTTTGTCTCACCTGGCCCTCTTGTTCCAATACCACCACCCAGACGGGATAAAGACAACCCCTGTCCCATAAGACGCGGCATTGTATATTGAAGCTGAGCCAATTCTACTTGAAGCTTACCCTCTCTTGATTTCGCACGTTGCGCAAAAATATCTAATATAAGTTGCGTCCGATCAATTACTCTTGCATCTAAGATTGAGGATAAATTCCGAATTTGACTCGGCGTTAACTCGTTATTAAATATAATAACGGCGGGTTCTAATTCTTCAGTTAACATTGTAAGTTCTTCTAATTTCCCTTTTCCTATATAAGTCGCCGGATGAAACTTAGGGCGTTTTTGCGTCGTTGACACTAGCACTTCCGCTCGCGCTGTTTTTGCTAACGATGCAAGCTCTTTCATGGAATGCATAAATTTTTCATCATTATCTTGCGGCAATTGACAGCCTACTAATATGACTTTTTCTTTTTCTTCCATCAAATATGTTCACTCATCCTTTTCGAAATTTAAACCTTCTAATATAATAGCAGAGGAAGCACATTTCATCTAGTTAGCGGGGGAGAAAATTCATGGCATGGGAGATTTTTAGCATCATAGGCACAATCGCTTTCGCACTAAGCGGAGCCATTGTTGCAATGGAAGAGGATTATGATATTTTCGGGGTGTATATTTTAGGAATGGCAACCGCATTTGGGGGAGGCGCCCTTCGTAATTTACTAATCGGTTATCCGATTGTCGCGTTTTGGCAACAAGACATGTTATTCCAAATCGCACTTTTATCAATGACTATTATTTTTCTTTTTCCAAATAAATTAATTAGACATTGGAAAAAATGGGAAAACATCACTGATGCTATCGGCTTATCAGCATTTGCGGTACAAGGTGCATTATACGCACAAAAATTAGATTTACCAATTAGCGCTACCATTGTAGCAGCTGTTTTAACTGGTATTGGCGGCGGTATTATTCGCGATCTTTTAGCACGTCGAAAACCTCTCGTTCTTCGAGCTGAAGTATATGCTTTTTGGACGATTTTAGCAGGGTTTTTAATTGGAGCTAAAATTATCGTGAGCGATTGGGCTCTATACACCTTATTCATTTTAATTGTTTGCTTCCGCATGGTTTCTATTCATTACAAATGGCATTTACCGCATAGACGTATCGAGACAAAAGAACGTTCCGTGCAGAAATAGCAATCTAACCTCTTTACAAATCGTAAAGGGGTTTTTCTTTTCAAACGATTTTTTCTTTATATAATGTTTATACTAATCCTCAAAGCGAGGTGAATATAAATGTCAAACCATGTTAATAAAGGTGCTCAAAAAAGCTCAGTAAACCAAATTGGACACGACCTTAATTCCGCACACGAAAAAAGCGCTAAAATGGAACGCTTTCATAAATCTTATCGAGACAAAGCAAAAAAAGAATAGGCGAAGTTATAAAAAAACGGACGCACAGTTTATGTACTGTGCGTCTCCTCTTCAAGCATTAAATCTCTACTTGATATCCCGATTAAATCATGTTTATCATATGCATCTTCTTGCAAAAGCCGCATAGCCTGTGTACGAATCGACTTTTCAACAATATTCCGTACATATCGCCCATTACTAAACGATGTAATTTGCGAAGAATATTTTACAGCATGCAAATGGTCTCTAAATTTCCACTCAGCTTCTTTTGATAATTGGTATTCACGCTCTTCATACATTCTTTTTCCGATTTCTAACAATTGACTCACTGAGTAATCCGCAAATTCAATAATAAATGGAAAACGGGATTGTAGCCCAGGATTTAATGAAAGGAAGTGATTCATCTCTCTTGAATATCCAGCCAAAATTAATACAAAACCGTGTTGTTTATCTTCCATATGTTTTACGAGCGTATCAATGGCTTCCTTCCCAAAATCTTTCTCGCCACCTCGAGCTAAAGAATACGCCTCATCAATAAACAAAATACCTCCCATTGCTTTTTTTATTAAATCTCTTGTTTTTTGAGCTGTATGGCCGATGTATTCTCCTACAAGATCAGCACGTTCAGCTTCAACTAAATGTCCCTTTGATAAAATATTCATCTCAAATAATAATTTCCCTATCATTCTGGCAACGGTCGTCTTTCCTGTACCTGGGTTTCCTTTAAACAACATATGGAGTACTTGCTTTTCAGATTTCAAGCCCATTTCTTGCCTTTTTTTGTTTACATATATCCAAGCATATATTTCTTTTATTATCTTTTTTATATCATCCATTCCAACAAGCTTTCCCATCTCTTCTTCAATTCTCTGCAACATTTCGTGTTTCGTAGTCGTTTCACTAGAAATTACCGTTTTATTTTCTGATGCCGGTAAAGAAATTTTCTTTCGATGATTTAACACAATATTAATTTGATTGTTATTTTTCTTTCGCATCGATTGTTCCATACAATCACCTCATTTTATCCACTCACCAAATATTATTATTCTCGTCCCCCTTGTAAATGCCTATTTTCAGAAAAGTTTGCTATAATATAAGAAATAATTAAGGTGGTGGGACTATGGAAACAACGGAATTCCATGATACAATACAAGCCTTTTCTATTTTTTTATTAAATAAAGGCCGCAAGTCTTCAACCATTAAACGTTATGTTTATGATATTGAAGATTTCGGACATTGGTTAGAAAAAAACAAAAAGCTCCCTTCCAGTAATATATGGGCTACACTTTGTACAAAAGACTATGAAGATTACTTTTCTGATTTAAAAAAGAATCGACACTACTCAGAAAAAACGATGCATCGTGTATTCATTGTACTAAATAGAATGTATCATTTTCTAAACATTCCTAATCCATTGAAGAACATGGAAATCGTTATCCAACCAAATCGCGCATTACGTAGCGAAGATTTCATTTCATCCGACGAAGAAAAGAGATTAAAACATATCGCTACTTCATTAGAAGGACTTTCAGAAAAACAACTTCCTGTACGACCGTTATTAATGGATCGGAATATCGCCATCTTAAATTTATTAATTGACTATGGGCTGTCCTTACAAGAACTCACAGCACTAACTATGCATCACGTTCATTTTGAAACGAACACTTTATCTATCTCAACAACTGCAGGGGTAGCAAGAACAATTGCATTAACGAAAGAAGACAAAAAACAACTGTACACGTATTACAAAAGCATTCCTGAACCAGTTCGCCCTAAGTACCATAGCGACGATCCATTATTTATCGCATTTGATTTTAACCGCGGAACATATAGGTGGGTATATGAAAATGATGCACCGAAGGGATTAACAGAAATCGCTATCCAAAAAATGATTCGTCTTGAAGTAGCTAGAGCTAATTTACGCAAAGGAATCTCAGGACAACACTTTCGCAACACTTATATTTTGAACTTAATAAAAAAAGAAACGCCAGAGTCGGAAATTATAAAACTAGCTGGTTTCAAATCAAAAATCTCGCTAAAACGATATTACCAATATGCAGAAAATAGAAAAAACGCCTTAAAGTAAGGCGTTTTTTCTATTTTTTTTCAAACAAACTATTTTATTATGACCATTTAACTATTCTCTGCATCTACTATGATGAGTTTTGTTCATATCCTCATTAGAAATAGAAAGGAGCGATTTAATGTCTCGTTTTAACGACAATCAAAACAAATTCTCCAAGCCATGCTTTCCAAGTAGTGCCGGACGCATACCGAGCACTACATCTATCCCAATCTCTAAAGCACAACTTAGAACATTCCGGGCAATCATTAACGATTTAATAAAAATAATCCCAAAACTTTTCGCTAATCCATCCCAAAAAAATATTGAAGATTTAATTGATACATTAAACCTATTAAGCAAATTCATCTGTTCACTAGATGCCACTTCCCCCCTAAAAGCACAAGGATTAGCTATTATAAAAAACTTAATAACTATATTAAAAAATCCAACCTTCGTACCAGATGCAGTATTTGTAGAGCTCCAAATTTTAATCAATTATTTACTGTACATTACAAAGTTATTCCGAGTTGATCCTTGTACACTCCAAGAATTACTTAATTTAATAGCAGACTTACAAACTACTCTAGTTAATTCAGTTTCGTTCAGCAGAGGACCTACTGGACCTACTGGACCTCGAGGCAATACAGGTGCCACGGGCTCCACTGGACCTCAAGGCATTCAAGGTAACACAGGCGCTACTGGCGCTACCGGTCCTCAAGGTGCTCAAGGCAACACAGGTGCTACTGGCGCTACCGGACCTCAGGGTATTCAAGGTAACACGGGTACTACTGGACCTCAAGGCGTTCAAGGTAACACGGGCGCTACTGGCGCTACCGGACCTCAGGGTATTCAAGGCAACACAGGTGCTACTGGACCTCAAGGCGTTCAAGGTAACACGGGTGCTACCGGCGCTACTGGACCTCAAGGTACTCAAGGTAACACGGGTGCTACCGGTGCCACTGGACCTCAAGGTGCTCAAGGTAACACGGGTGCTACTGGTGCTACTGGTGCCACTGGCGCTACTGGACCTCAAGGCGTTCAAGGTAACACGGGTGCTACCGGCGCTACTGGACCTCAAGGTGCTCAAGGTAATACCGGCTCCACTGGACCTCAAGGTGCTCAAGGTAACACGGGTGCCACTGGACCTCAAGGTGCTCAAGGTAACACCGGTGCTACCGGTGCCACTGGACCTCAAGGTGTTCAAGGTAACACGGGTGCTACTGGACCTCAAGGCGCTCAAGGTAACACGGGTGCTACCGGTCCTCAAGGTGCTCAAGGCAACACAGGTGCTACTGGACCTCAAGGCGCTCAAGGTAACACGGGTGCTACTGGCTCCACTGGACCTCAAGGCGTTCAAGGTAACACGGGCGCTACCGGTCCTCAAGGTGCTCAAGGTAACACGGGCGCTACCGGTCCTCAAGGCGCTCAAGGCAACACGGGCGCTACTGGACCTCAAGGCATTCAAGGCAACACAGGTGCTACTGGACCTCAAGGCGTTCAAGGTAACACGGGTGCTACCGGCGCTACTGGACCTCAAGGTACTCAAGGTAACACGGGTGCTACCGGTGCCACTGGACCTCAAGGTGCTCAAGGTAACACGGGTGCTACTGGTGCTACTGGTGCCACTGGCGCTACTGGACCTCAAGGCGTTCAAGGTAACACGGGTGCTACCGGCGCTACTGGACCTCAAGGTGCTCAAGGTAACACGGGTGCTACTGGCGCTACTGGACCTCAAGGTGCTCAAGGTAACACGGGTGCCACTGGACCTCAAGGCATTCAAGGCAACACAGGTGCTACTGGACCTCAAGGCGTTCAAGGTAACACGGGTGCTACTGGTGCCACTGGATCTCAAGGTAACACGGGCGCTACTGGTGCCACTGGACCTCAAGGCGTTCAAGGTAACACGGGTGCTACTGGACCTCAAGGTGCTCAAGGTAATACCGGCGCCACTGGACCTCAAGGTGTTCAAGGTAATACCGGCGCCACTGGACCTCAAGGCGTTCAAGGTAACACGGGTGCTACTGGTGCCACTGGATCTCAAGGTAACACGGGCGCTACTGGTGCCACTGGACCTCAAGGCGTTCAAGGTAACACGGGTGCTACTGGTGCCACTGGCGCCACTGGACCTCAAGGTGCTCAAGGTAACACGGGTGCTACCGGCGCTACTGGACCTCAAGGTGCTCAAGGTAACACAGGTGCCACTGGACCTCAAGGCGTTCAAGGTAACACGGGTGCTACCGGCGCTACTGGACCTCAAGGTGCTCAAGGTAACACGGGTGCTACCGGTGCCACTGGACCTCAAGGTGCTCAAGGTAACACGGGTGCTACCGGCGCTACCGGACCTCAAGGTGTTCAAGGTAACACGGGTGCTACTGGTATAGGAGTTACCGGACCGACCGGACCTGCTGGCGGGCCCCCTGGACCTACTGGACCTCAGGGACCTCAAGGCGTTCAAGGTAACACAGGTGCTACTGGTGCCACTGGACCTCAGGGCGTTCAAGGTAACACGGGTGCTACTGGACCTCAAGGCGTTCAAGGTAACACGGGTGCTACCGGTGCCACTGGACCTCAAGGTGCTCAAGGTAACACGGGTGCTACCGGCGCTACTGGACCTCAAGGTGCTCAAGGTAACACGGGTGCTACCGGTGCCACTGGACCTCAAGGTGCTCAAGGTAACACGGGTGCTACCGGCGCTACCGGACCTCAAGGTGCTCAAGGTAACACGGGTGCTACCGGCGCTACTGGACCTCAAGGTGCTCAAGGTAACACGGGTGCTACTGGTGCCACTGGCGCTACTGGACCTCAAGGCGTTCAAGGTAACACGGGTGCTACCGGCGCTACTGGCATAGGAGTTACTGGACCTACCGGGCCAACTGGACCTAGCTTCCCTATAGCAACAATTGTTGTAACAAACAATATTCAGCAAACAGTACTGCAATTTAATAACTTTATTTTTAGTACTGCAATTAACGTAAACAATATTATCTTCAACGGCACAGATACAGTTACTGTTATTAACGGTGGTATTTATGTAATTAGCGTATCCATTTCTACAACTGCGCCAGGATGCGCTCCACTCGGAGTAGGAATTTCAATTAATGGAGCAGTCGCAACTGATAATTTCTCTTCAAATTTAATAGGCGACTCACTTTCATTTACTACAATCGAAACATTAGCAGCTGGTGCAAGAATTTCTGTTCAATCTACTCTTAATGAGATTACGATCCCTGCGACAGGAAATACTAACATCCGCCTTACTGTATTTAGAATCGCTTAAATTTCATCATATATTGTTTATGACAAATAAAAAAAGAGCGAGAAACTGAACTGCACCCCAATTGTTAGACACAGTCTAACAATTGGGTGTGCAGTTTTTTATGGCTAAATTTACAGCTGATGAAAAAATACAAATCGTTCTACGTTATTTGAACAAAAATGAAAATTATCGAGAAATCGGTAAAGCAATCGGTATAAGTAGCACAATCATTTTAAATTGGGTGAAGTCCAGATATAGATGGCGATTTGAAAGCTGAGATTAAAGCGATTTATGAGAGAAATGAAAGTCGTTATGGTTACCGCCGCATTCGTGATGAATTAACGAATCGTGGTCAGAAAGTGAATCACAAGAAGGTTCAACACATTATGAAAGAGCTTGGATTAAAGTGTATTGTGCGTATGAAGAAATATAAATCCTATAAAGAAAAAGTCGGTAGAATTGCACCTAATACTTTAGAGCGCAATTTTTATACAGATGCCCCGAATCACAAATGGGTAACAGACATCACAGAGTTTAAATCGTTTGGAAAGAAACTGCATGTATCACCTGTATTAGACTTGTATAATGGTGAAATTATTACCTATATAATTGGTTCTAGACCGATATATTCGCTTGTTTCAGAGACGTTAGAGAAAACGTTAGAACGTTTACCTGAAAACCACCAGCTACTGATGCATTCGGATCAAGGGTGGCATTATCAAATAATACGGTACGTCCGTACACTTCAATCAAGAGCTACCGTCCAGAGTATGTCCCGAAAAGGAAACTGTTACGACAATGCAGTAATAGAGAATTCCTTTGGGATTATGAAGTCAGAGTTTCTCTATATAAAAGAATTTGAAGGTGTAGAACATTTTCAAATAGAATTAGGAATATATATAGATTATCATAACACGAAACGGATTAAGGCAAAATTAAAAAATGAGCCCGGTGCAATACTGGACTCATTTTTTAATTTTGCCTAACGAAATAACTGTGTCTAACTTTAGGATCACTTCAGAACTCGCTCTTTTTTGTTATGTACAATCATTCATTACTACTCTAATTCAATTGAAACATTTTTTTGTGGTACAAATGTAGAAATTGCATGTTTATAAATAAGCTGTTGCTTACCTTCTGTTTCCAGTAGGACTGTAAAATTATCAAATCCTTTAATGAGTCCACGAAGCTGGAAACCATTTAATAAGTACAGCGTAACAAACGTATTCTCTTTACGGAGTTGATTTAAAAACTGATCTTGAATATTGATTGATTGCTTCATGTCGAATCCTCCTCTTTTTCTCTACTTACTATTATTCGACTTTAGTTGTAGCTTTCCTTCTATGTATCGTAAAATTTCTGACGTTTTTTCACCATCTGTAACATCAAACCATGTGACATCCATCTTATTACGGAACCATGTTAGTTGACGCTTTGCATAACGGCGTGAATTCGTCTTTAATTGTGATACCGCTTCTTCTAAAGAGACACGATTCTCAAAATAATCATATATCTCTTTATATCCAATAGCTTGAATAGATTGACAATCTCGTATCCCTCTATTATATAGCCCTTCTACTTCCTCTAACAAACCTTGTTTCATCATTATGTCAACTCGTAAGTTAATGCGATCGTATAGCATTTCTCGATCCATTGTCAAGCCAATTAATGAAACATCATATAATAACTCGTTTTCTTGTTTTTCGAGTTGATCACTCATCTTTTCACCAGTCGTGTGGAAAATTTCTAACGCTCGAATGACACGGCGCACATTATTTACATGAATACGCTCCGCACTTTCCGGATCTACTTCTTGCAATTTTTTATGTACATATTCCACACCACGTTCTAAAGCTAACTCTTCCATTTGTTCTCGGTATATAGCATCACCAGCATCATCGGTAAACTGATAATCAAATAAAACAGATTTTATATAAAGCCCTGTGCCACCAACGATAATTGGTAATTTACCACGGCCTGTAATTTCTCGAATATGTTTACGAACACGTTCTTGAAATTCTGCGACAGAAAATGAATCTTCCGGATCTTTTATATCAATCATATAATGCGGAATTCCATCCATCTCTTCTTTCGTCACCTTTGCAGTTCCAATATCCATCGCACGATAAATTTGCATGGAATCACCACTAATAATTTCACCGTTCAACGCTTTTGCAAGATCTATACTTAACTTCGTCTTCCCGACAGCAGTGGGGCCAATGATGACAGCGACTTTTTCACGTTGCACTTCTCCCATATCATTCAACTCTCTTTATGTAATGTACTCCATCTATTGATTATACCCAATCTTACCAATTTTAATGGTATGATTGCAAGTTCTTTCATTTCGGTACATGAAATTATAAATAAAAAAAGAACATAGTTTGTCCATTCCTACATATACATGATAAAAAGAATTTAGAGAGGATGCATTGACTATGAAACAAGCTGCTATGAATTTTTCAACTTTAACAAAAGATCTCATTTTAGCTACTGCCACGAAGGAACAAAATTGTTCACAAGAAGAATTATACTTTGCTCTCAATTGTTTATTACGTTCTTTTCATTCCGCCCTTCAAGAAGCATCCTTGGATTTAGAGGATACGAATATAGAATATATACAAACTCAATTTTGCTGTGCGTATAAAATTATTACAGGGAAAACTATTTATCCCTTTCAATAATCCATAAAAAGTGGTTGCTTGCATATCTTTCAAGCAACCACTTTTATATTCATACAAATATGCTATTGTATAACTTTCACTTTTACAGATTTACGCCCCCAGCTATTAGCATTGCTATCCGAACCGACTAACACATCAATACGGTTTCCTTTAATTGCACCACCAGTATCTCCAGCAATCGCTTCTCCGTATCCTTCTACCCATACTTTTGATCCAAGCGGAATTACTTTCGGATCAACAGCAATTACTTTCATATTTGGATTTGCTGTTAAATCATGCCCCATTGCAGTTAATACACGACCACCATACGAGCCATTCTCACTTGGATCTGCTGTATATGCAGTTGCTTCTACTGTTATTTCACGACCGCCAGCAGGCGCACTTGTTTCAGTAGATTTTGCAACTGGTTTCGCAGCTGACTTTTCTTTTGCTACAGGTTTACGTGATTCTACACTCTTAACAGATTCTTTACTCTTAACTGCTGTATTATTTTTAACCGACGTATTGACTTTAGCCGGTGCTTCTTCTTGAGTTACAACTGCTTTCTTTTCAATTACAGGTGCTTTTCCTGTTAAGAATGGCACATGAACATATCCGACTTTTCCATTATAGTCGAATTGTAACCATTCATTTTGAACTTGATTTGTCGTTTCAATTACATCATCTTTATTAAGTTTACCAAGAATTTCAGAGTCAGTATTCGCTCCGGCACGCACATTTAATACGCCCGCCGTTACATAATATGTACTTTTTGTAAATTCAGCACTTACAAACGCTTCTTTACCGTTTAAGTTAATTTTTGTCCATCCGTTTTCTGTATTTATAACATCTAATGTATTCCCACTTAACATTTTACCTACAAGCTTTGACTCTACAGTTGGGTTTTCTCTAACATTTAATACGTCTGTTGTTACGATCGTTTCTGCTTTAGCAGAACCTGCAAAAATCCCAATACCAAAAACTGCCGCTGTTGCTATACCTAATAATTTTTTCATGAATAGCCTCCATTTGCTTTGTTTTCGTATTTTCATTATAGCAACAGATTTTTTCATTTTTTAGAAATCACACAATTACAAAGCATTCGTAATATACGATTAATGAGTTGTAACATAAATTTCCATATTAATGAAATGCATTTCCAATAGAATTCTCAATAGTTTTCATATTTTTTCCACATATGAACATAAGAATTTTTTTCCAAAAAAAATTACAGTGTTACTTTTCTGTTACAAAAAATTCACATTTCATTACATCTTTTACCAAAATTCATCATTTTCCAATTATTAATCTATTTTTTTGTAATAAAAAAGAAGCAACTTAATAGCAGTTGCTTCCTCTCAATATATTATTTAACTCTCTTTTTCCAAATGCCCATCATAAGAGCTGAAACAACTGCCCCTATTAATATAGAGAAAATATATAACCAAGGTTTATTTACTAGTGCTATAACAAAAAGTCCACCATGCGGTGCTGGCAATGTAATTTGAAATAACATAGATAACGCCCCCGCAATACTTGAACCAACAACACAACTTACAATTACTCGAATTGGATCTGCAGCTGCAAATGGAATCGCGCCTTCTGTAATAAACGAAGCTCCCATAATATAATTTGTTAAACCAGATTTACGTTCCGCTTCTGTAAACTTCGCTTTAAAGAATGTAGTTGCAAATGCAATCGCTAATGGCGGTACCATACCGCCAGCCATAACCGCAGAATGCACACCAAAGTTTCCTGACGAAATTGCAGCAATACCAAATGTAAAGGCCGCTTTATTAATCGGTCCTCCCATATCGATTGCCATCATACCACCTAAAATTAAACCTAATAGTATGGCATTTGTACCACCTAAACTATTTAACCAACTCGTTAACATTTCATTTAGTGCCACTACAGGTGGATTAACCACTTTTAACATGATGATACCTGTAATGAATAACCCAAATACCGGATATAACAAGACCGGTTTAATTCCTTCTAACTGTGCTGGCAAACTAGAAAATAGCTTTTTCAAACCGACTACAACATATCCAGCTAAGAAACCAGCAATTAATCCACCTAAAAATCCTGCATTCGCTTGCGCTGCTAAAAATCCACCGACAACACCAGGCATAAAACCAGGTCGATCAGCAATAGAACTTGCAATAAATCCAGCTAAAATTGGAACAAGGAATAAGAAAGCTCCTTTTTCCCCACCACCAATAGCCATTAATATTTCAGAAATAGGGCCTTTCGCCTTAATTCCACCGAACATAAATGCCAGTGCGATTAAAATCCCTCCACCAACAACGAATGGAAGCATATTACTCACACCGCTCATTAAGTGCTTGTAAATTCCTAGCCCTTTTCCTTTCTCTACACTTTCCGTCTGTCCATCCTCTTTTACACCTTTAAAGATTGGCGCATCTTGTTTTATAGCTCGGTTAAGAAGGATTTCAGTTTTTCTAATACCATCAGCGACTGGCACTTGAATGACATGTTTCCCAGCAAAACGATTCATTTCAACTTGTTTATCTGCCGCAACGATAATCGTTGTTGCGCGCTCGATATCTTCTTTCGTTAAACCATTCTTTATACCTGTTGATCCGTTTGTTTCAACTTTAATCGCAAGTCCTAACTCTGCCGCTTTCGCTTTTAAACTGTCCGCAGCCATATATGTGTGAGCGATACCAGTTGGGCAAGCTGTAACAGCTAATACATACGGATCATTCCCTTTCGGCTTTTCCCCTTCAACTTCTTCTTCTTTTTCATTCTCTTTTTCATCAAATAAACGAAGAAGCGCACCTTCATCCCTTACTTCTAATAATTGCTTACGAAAACTTTCATCCATTAATAATGTAGATAAACGGGATAATGTTTCTAAGTGAGTATTATTCGCCCCTTCACTTGCAGCAATCATAAAGAATAAATGTGCTGGCTGTCCGTCAAGCGACTCATAATTGATACCGCTTACACTTCTACCGAAACAAATCGCTGGTTGTTTAACAGCTTTCGTCTTCGCATGAGGGATCGCAATACCTTCACCAATTCCAGTCGTACTTTGAGACTCTCTTTTTAAAATAGCTTCTTTAAATTCTACTTTACTATTTAAACGATTTGCTTCGTTTAATTTCTCAACTAATTCATCTATGACAGCTTCTTTATTTGAAGCTGTCAAATTCATAATGACTGTATCCCTTTTTAATAGCTCTGTAATTTTCATATGTTGCTTCCCCCTATCGCTTAGCTACAATTACTTGCGACAATAATTCTTCTACTTTTTCCTTTGTACATAAATCTGCTGAAAATGCTGTTGCACTCCCTGTTGCAACACCATATTGAAATGCTTTTCCAATATCTTTGGTTTGTTCATACTTACCTACAAAGCCTGCAACAAGAGAATCTCCAGCCCCAACTGAATTAATTACAACCCCCTTTGGAACAGTTGCTTCATATATACCTTCTGCCGTAAATAATAAAGCCCCATCTCCTGCCATTGATACGATAACGTGCTCTACACCTTGTTCGATTAATTTTCTTCCATATGGTAAAATAGCTTCTACTGTTGAAATCTCTACTCCGAATAACTCACCAAGTTCATGATGGTTAGGCTTTATTAAAAACGGCTTATTTTTAATTACATGCTGCAGTGCACTTCCGCTCGCATCTACTACTACGCGAATACCTTTTTCAGCTCCGAACGCTGCGATCGATTCATAAAAAGTTGTTGAGATAGATGCCGGTACGCTTCCAGCTAGTACAACACAATCTCCCTCCTTCATACTTTCGATTTGTTTCATTAATTGTTCAAATTGTTCATTTGTTACACTAGGACCTTGTCCATTTAACTCTGTTTCTTCTTTCCCTTTTATTTTCACATTAATTCGAGTATCTTCATCTACTTGGACGAAGTTTGTTGTTACGCCTTCCATCTGTAATACATCTTTAATAAATTGACCAGTAAATCCACCCGTAAATCCGAGCGCTATGTTTTCAACACCTAAGCGATGAAGAACACGAGAAACATTAATCCCTTTTCCTCCAGGAAACTTCATATCTTTCTCTGCCCGGTTTACTGCTCCTAAATCAAAAGAATGAACTTGTACTACATAATCAATAGATGGGTTTAAAGTAACTGTATAGATCATTGTTTATCAGCCTCAATTACATTGGTTTGTCTTTTATATTTTTCTAAATCTATTTCTAAATGGTTTGTAATAATATTTGCCTCTTCAACATCTGCAATTTTTGCAAACGCAACTTCTGAAAACTTACTTTCATCAATTAAAAAATATCCTTCGTTCGCTAATGTTAATGCCATTTGTTTTAAAAGTGCTTCTTCTGGATCTGGTGTTGTAAAACCAAGTTGTTCATGTACGCCATTCGCACCTAGAAAACATTTATCAAAGCGATACTTCTGCATACTTTCCTGCGCCATCGCGCCGATTAAAGCTTTTGTCCTACTCTTCATCATCCCGCCTAGTAAATAGGCACGAATATTATTTTCAACTAAAGCTTCAATATGCATAAGTCCATTTGTAACGACAGTAACATCTCTATCTATTAAAAATGGAATCATTTCAAATGTTGTACTTCCTGCATCTAAATAAATGCAATCTCCTTGTTCAACCAGGTTAGCTGCATACTTCGCAATTTGTTGTTTTATTTGAATGTTTTTGGATGATTTCTCAACCATCGTTGGCTCCTGTCCTTTTCCTGTTAAAACAGCCGCACCACCGTGAACTCTTTTTAGTAACCTTTGTTTTTCCAATTGTGCTAAATCACGACGAATTGTCGACTCAGAGCTTTCTGTTCTTTCCACTAATTGTTGTAATTTAACAACCTTCTGTTCTTTGACAAGTTGCAATATCATTTGATGACGTTCAGGAGTTAACATTTTCTTCACCTCTTCTTTGATTACAGTATAATGAAAACGATCACAAAAATCAACCACAAACAATCAATAGTAGTCAATAACAACCAAAAACAATTAAACACAACAAAAAAGAAACCTATTTGACACTACAGTCACATAGGTTCCCTCTCTCGCTTCATTTATAGAGAAGCTTTATATATTTCTAAAACATCATCTTTATTTAATTGTTTAAAATTACCGAACTCACCATAAGCCATCGCTTTATCTGCCATTAAGTCAATTTCATTTTCACCAATAGCGTAATCAGCTAACGTCACTGGTGCTTCAATTGAAGTCCAAAATTGACGCAAGGCCTCGATTCCTTCTAACGCTATCTCTTTATCTGTTTTGCCATCTGTTTCTACATCAAACACACGAATAGCAAACTGTTTAAAACGACTTACATTTTTATCTAAAACATGCTTCATCCAATTCGGGAATAATATTGCAAGGCCCCCTCCATGTGGTATATCATGAACAGCAGAAACCGCATGCTCAATATTATGAGTTGCCCAATCTCCTCTTACTCCCATCGCTAAAATGCCATTTAACGCCATCGTTCCGCAATATAAAATTGTTTCTCTATGCTCATAATTTTCTAAATCACTTAAAAGCTTAGGAGCTGTTTCAATTACTGTCCTTAAAACTGATTCACAATAACGATCTTGTAATTCTGTGTTTGTTCCATGATGGAAATATTGTTCTAATACGTGTGACATAATATCTACCATACCGTAAATTGTTTGATTTTTCGGTACAGAAGCCGTATGAACAGGGTCTAAAATTGAAAACTGCGGGAAAGTAACTGGACTACCCCATCCATACTTTTCATTCGTTTCCCAATTTGTAATTACTGAACCTGCATTCATCTCAGATCCTGTCGCCGCAAGGGTAAGTACAGTACCAAATGGTAACGCCTCACTAGCAAATGCTTTCTTCGTTACAATATCCCATACATCTCCATCGTACTTACTACCAGCAGCAATTGCTTTTGTACAGTCAATTACACTTCCTCCACCAACTGCTAAGATAAATTCAACTCCATTGTCTTTACAAATTTGAATCCCTTTCTTTACTGTCGATAAACGAGGATTCGGTTCAACACCTGTCAACTCAAATACTTCCGCATTTATGTCCTTTAAATTAGAAATTACATTATCATAAATACCATTCCTTTTAATGCTGCCTCCCCCATATACGAGAAGCACCTTTTTACCGAATTGTGGAATTTCAACTTTTAACTGTTCTAATTGACCTTTACCGAAAATAAGTTTCGTTGGATTACGAAATACAAAATTTTGCATATTCCTTTACCATCCCTTCTATATGAAAAGCAACTATACTTTTGTATACCATACTTTTTTCATTTCACAAAAATATTTGCTTAACAAAAAAATCCCAGCCTTAAAGGCTGGGATTTTTTATTGATAATAAGGTGAGATCATTAAGTACACAATAACACCAGATAAACTTACATATAACCAAATTGGCATCGTCCAACGTACAATTTTACGGTGACGTGTTAATTGATTCGTAAAACCAAATACAAGTGCAAACAATGCAAGTGGTACAATAATTGCTGCAAGGATAATATGTGTAATTAAAATAATAAAGTACACATATTTAATAAACCCTTCACCACCAAAATGTGTTGCTGGTGCTAAGTAATGATACGATAAATACGAAACACAAAATAGTAAAGTCGTTGTAAATGCCGCCAAAATAAAACCACGGTGCATTTTTACATTCTTTTTGATGATTGAAAATAAAGCTGCTAATAAGAATACAAACGTAAAACTATTAAAGATTGCATTTAACATTGGTAAAATTGTTACATCGAAATGTAGTTCTCCTTCATAACCAACAGGCCCAAAGAACAGAAACAAAATAATCGCATTTACAATTACAGAAAGCGTTATCACAATAGGAGCATAGCTTTTCTGATTTGTTGATTGATCCACCAAAATGGTCACTCCCTCTTCCTTCAAATATGTATACGTAACCTCACTATTTTAACATATTATTCACAGTGCAAATGTGACAATAGTTTGACACAGTAATAAGAGGCAAAGAAAAAAATCCTCCTTAAATTAAATCTCTCAAGAAGGATTTTATCGCTTTATTATTCAAATAGCAATGCGATTAGTTTTTATTAAAAAACGTAGCGCTATATGCTTGAAAAATTTCAGACACTTGATATCCCATTAATGAAATTGCTGTTAATGAAAAGAAACCAATCATAAGAAATCGAAACCACATATAAATCTCCTCCTTGTATTTAGCTTAAAAAACGTTAGCTATATTACAAGTTGAGTGGTATTCTTCATCATCACTTTCCTTCTTCTTTACAATCGCCGTTATAAACCGAATCATAAAGAACACAAGAAAAGGAATTTGTTCGTAATTGATATTAGCATAGTTTAGCAACGGTTCTCGTTGCAAATCGAACGGGGATGAGAAGGAATAGAACATACCTTGCTCTTCCACATATACGATTACAAGTTTCATGCAAAATAATATCCCTAGAAACGAAACAACATCTTGCCATTCTGTCGTATATAACAGATTATATAGCTCTAATACGTACTCTTCCATCATCATCCCCCCTTCCTTTTTTACCATTCTGCTCGCCTTCGTATAAAAAGTCAAGAAAAAAGTTTGTATTTACTGTGACAATAGTGATTACCTGTTTTTTAATATATATATATGAATATTTTCTAACAATAATTGGATATCCCTTTTTCCACTTTTAAAAATTTCACTGATAATTATTCGTTCAGTTCCAATTACTATTTTAACTCAAATTCGAGTTTAGTTTACACTCTATTCGTTACACAAAAGAAATTTTACAATTTTGTGAACATTCCATAATATGTTCTATAATACGAAGATTTTTAAAAATATTTCTTCTATTATTCGTTCCATCATAATATTACGGAGGGATTTTTTATGTCTGTATTTACACCAGAAGAAATTACAGAGCTTGCTGCTAATTCCGGAAGAAAAAAAGCTCATTTATCATTACTCCCTATGCTCATTCTCGGTTTTTTTGGTGGCGCTTTCATATCATTAGGATATTTACTTGATATTCATGTTATCGGGACAATGCCTAAATCTTGGGGATCATTTACTAGTTTTCTAGGTGCTGCTGTATTCCCTGTTGGGCTTATACTCGTTATTCTTGCGGGCGGTGAATTAGTAACCGGAAATATGATGACTGTTTCAATGGCGTGGCTGCACAAAAAAATTAACTTATTTCAATTAACACGAAATTTAGTTATTGTTACATTTAGTAACTTCATAGGCGCTATATTCGTTGCTTATTTTTTCGGTCATATCGTCGGATTAACAGAGGGCGCTTTTTTAGCAAAAACAGTTTCTATTGCACAAGCTAAACTACACGACACACCACTACAAGCTTTCATTTCTGCAATTGGATGTAACTGGCTCGTTTGTTTAGCCGTTTGGCTTAGTATGGGAAGTAAAGAGTTTATGGGAAAGGTTATTGGTATTTGGTTCCCGGTTATGGCATTTGTCGCTCTTGGGTTTCAACACGTTGTAGCCAATATGTTTGTCCTCCCAGCTGCAATTTTTTCGGACCATTTAACTTGGAGTGCATATTTTCCAAACTTTATTTTTGTTTTCTTTGGCAATTTAGTAGGAGGTATGTTATTTGTAGCATTACCGTATTTCATATCTTATAATAAGAAACTCTCTCCCAACAAAGAACAAGCTGGACTAAAAAAGGAATCTGTATCCGCTTAAATAAATTGTCGCGAAAAAAATGATATTCTATCATTTTTTTCGCGAATATATGTACGTACACTTGTTCTCGAATGTTTTATACGTTATAATAACAACTTAAATAGCATTATTTACATATGAGGTGAAAAACATGAATAAAACAGAATTAATTAAAAGCGTAGCACAAAATGCTGAGATTTCTCAAAAAGAAGCTACTGTAGTGGTACAAACTGTAGTAGAATCAATCACTAACACTTTAGCTGCTGGTGAAAAAGTACAACTTATCGGATTCGGTACATTTGAAGTTCGTGAAAGAGCTGCTCGTACAGGCCGTAACCCACAAACTGGTGAAGAAATGCAAATCGCAGCTTCTAAAGTACCTGCTTTCAAAGCTGGTAAAGAACTAAAAGAAGCTGTAAAATAATGAAAAATAACCTTCTCATTTATGAGAAGGTTATTTTTTTCATTACATAATTAATAAAAACCTGACCATTATGCTGTTTCTTTTGTTCTTTTATGCAAGTAAAACCTTTACTTGCATAAAAAGGTTTTGCGGTAATGCTCGCCTCTGTATATATATCCCCATGCCCCAAGCTCACTGCTTCTTTTTCTAACTTCTGTAGTATATATGAAGCTATTCCTTTTCCCTGATAATCTTTATGTGTAAACAACCGATCTACATAATGCTCATCATTATAATCTCCAAATCCCACTATCACACCATTATGATCCGCTACATAGCTAATATTTTTTTCTAAAGACTGTAACCAACTTTCTCTATCTAGTCGCTCTGGCGCCCATGCCTGTAGCTGTAACTCGTTATAATCTCTTGCGTTCACTGTATGAACTGTCTCATAAAACAATTGTAATACTTGATCTAAATCTTCTTTCTCGAATGTTCTAATTATAATATCTTTTAACATATACGAATCTCCTTACCAAACTACCTCTTAACCTTTTTACTATATACGATTCAATAATTCTTCTTTATTATATCGTTTTAATTTCTATACGAACAAAAAAACAATACTTATTCAAAGTATTGTTTTTTAATTCTATTCAATTACTTAATGTAGCTGTTTAAGATTTTAATTTCACTCTTTGTAATCGTAATGCATTTAATACAACGGATACAGAACTAAATGCCATTGCTGCTCCAGCAACCCAAGGCGCTAAGAAACCTAGTGCTGCAATTGGAATTCCTAACGCGTTATAAGCCAATGCCCAGAATAAATTTTGTTTAATATTTCTTATCGTCATTTTACTCATAAAGATTGCATCAGCAATACTATTTAAGTCACCGCGGATTAACGTTATATCCGCTGCTTCCATCGCAACATCAGTTCCTGTTCCAATTGCCATACCAATGTTCGCTGTAGCAAGAGCAGGAGCATCATTAATTCCATCTCCAACCATCGCTACTTTCTTACCACTCGCTTGAAGCTTTTTCACTTCTTCCGCTTTTCCTTCTGGTAATACTTCCGCAATGACGTGATCAATACCAACCTGCTTAGCAATCGCCCCGGCAGTTTGCGTATTATCCCCTGTAATCATAACAACATCTAAGCCCATTTTCTTAAGTCTTACGATAGCTGCTTTTGAAGTATCTTTTACAGTATCCGCAACGGCCACTATACCAGCATACTCCTTATCAATTGCAATGAGCATTGCTGTTTTTCCTTCTCGCTCTAGCTCTTCCATCGATTTAGAAACTTCTTCAATATCAATATTGAATTTCTTCATTAATCGGCGTGTACCAATTAATAATTGTTTTCCTTCTACAGCCGATTCAATTCCGAATCCAGGAATAGCTTCAAATGTTTCCGAATTTGGTAGATCAATTCCCTTTTCTTTAATTCCTTCTACAATCGCTTCTGCAAGTGGATGTTCAGAATTTCTTTCTGCTGCCCCTACTAATCTAAGCAGTTCATTTTCATTGAATCCATCTGCTACAATTACATCTGTTAACGTTGGTTTTCCATTTGTCACTGTACCCGTTTTATCTAAAATAACCGTATCTAATCGGTGCGTTGCTTCTAAATGCTCTCCGCCTTTAAATAAAATACCATACTCAGCTGATCTACCTGATCCAGCCATAATAGATGTAGGTGTCGCAAGACCTAATGCACACGGACATGCAATAACAAGTACTGCTATCATTTTCTCAAGCGCTCCTCCAAAATCGCCAGGTGTAACAAATACCATCCATACGACAAATGTAATAATCGCAATACCAACTACAACAGGTACGAAAATACCTGAAATTTGATCTGCTACCCTTTGAATAGGAGCTTTTGAACCTTGTGCCTCTTCTACTACTTTAATGATTTGAGCTAATGCAGTATCTCTGCCCACTTTAGTTGCTTTCACTTTTAAAAATCCATTTTTATTCATTGTAGAACCAATGACTACATCTCCAATTGTTTTATCAACTGGAATACTTTCGCCTGTTAACATCGATTCATCAATCGCTGATTTTCCTTCTACAATTTCTCCATCTACTGGAATTTTTTCACCAGGTTTTACATAAACGATATCGCCAGCTACCACTTCTTCGATTAAAATTTTCATTTCTGTTCCATCACGCACAACTGTAGCAGTCTTCGCTTGTAAACCCATCAATTTTTTAATCGCTTCTGATGAGCGCCCTTTTGCTTTCGCTTCAAATAATTTACCTAAAATAATTAATGTAATAAGTACCGCACTCGTTTCAAAATATAAATCTGTCATATGTTCCGAAGAACCAATAGATTGAATACTTAAATATACACTATAGAAATACGCGGCCGACGTTCCAAGCGCCACGAGAACATCCATGTTAGCACTTTTATTACGTAACGCTTTATAAGCTCCAACATAAAACTGCCCACCAATGATAAATTGAACAGGAGTTGCAAGTGCTAGTTGCACCCAAGGGTTCATTAACATATCTGGTAAATAAATAAACGACGTAAATGAGAAATGACTAACCATTGCCCACAATAACGGGAATGATAAAATAAACGAAATGATAAATTTCTTCTTTTGTCGCTCAATTTCTTGTAATCGATGATCAGTTGATGCATCTTGTTCATCTGGTTTCACTTCTAATTTATATCCTAGCTTCGTAATCGCGCTCTTCATTTCATTTACATTAACTTCATCAGGATTAAAATCTACTGCAGCTGATTCTAAAGCGAAATTTACTGTCGCTTTGTTCACACCATCTAACTTATTTAAACGCTTTTCAACTCTATTTGCACATGCTGCGCATGTCATTCCTGAAACATTAAATTCAGCTTTATCACTTACAATGCCATATCCTAACGATTCAACTTTTTCTTTAAATTGTTGTGGATTTGTTTTAGTTGGATCGTACATTATTTTTGTTTTTTCAAGCGCAAAATTTACATTTGCCTCATGAACACCTTCTACTTTTTTTAGACCTTTTTCAATTCTATTTGCACATGCCGCACATGTCATTCCTGATATTTGAAGATTGGCCTCTTTTTGTTCATTCATGTCTCTCACCTCTATATACCCTTATGAGGTATAATTATTAACAAAATAAATCGTACTTCGTTTAAAGTACGATTTATTTCCATATCTAAAAATAATTACTGAACATCGTATCCTTGGTCTTCGATTACAGCAACGATATCTTTTAATGTTACAGCAGACGAGTCGATAGTAACTTCAACAGTTCCTTCTGCTAATTGAACCTTCACTTGTTCAACACCGTTTAGCTCTTTCACACTGCTTTCGATAGCATTTACACAATGTCCACAAGACATACCTTCAACTTGTAATGTTAACTGTTCCATTTAAAATCCTCCTCTTGTTTCTTCATTATTTGTTAATCACAATTACATCTTACCATACCCCCCTAAGGTAATCAATGGTTTTGTATCATGATTTTTCAATTATTTTTTTAAAGTTTATTTTACACACACTTTTTCACATCAATACTCCAAGACCTTATTATGAAGGTAAACAAAAAAACAAGCCAGTGACATACTAGCTTGTTTTTACGCTTTTGAAAAACGTTCAAATACAGTCATTAATTCTTCAATTGCTTCGTCACCATTGCCATCTTTAATAGCACCTGAAACACAATGACTTGTGTGGTTTTTTAATACACCCATTCCTACTTTTTTCATCGCTGCATTAATCGCTGAAATTTGCACTAAAATATCCACGCAATAACGATCATTTTCAATCATATTTTGAATACCGCGGACCTGTCCTTCAATTCTCTTTAATCTATTTATAATCTGTTCTTTTTCTTTTTCAGATCTATGCGTTACTGCTTCATGCTCTTTATGACCCATATTATCACCTTCTTAAAATTTCTCTTCGTCCATTATGAAAACAATTGCTTTTACAAGTATAGCATTAAATACCTATGTATGATACCCCACATGAGTATATTTTCATTTTATAACTATTCTTAACTAATTACTTGTTTCTCAGTCTCAATTATCATTATCTCCTTTCTTTTTCAAAAAGAATCACATCTTCTAGTCACCTACCGATAGTTCTTTTACAAAAAAAATAAAAGTCCCAATTTTCAAATGTTTAAATTGAGACTTTTTCTTCCTATTATATAGTTACTGTTGATCACATACTTTTGTATCATTCACTACTGAAGTTCCTTCAACGGTTACCGTATGAAAACAGTCATTTACTCGAACTGTTACAACATTATCTTGCCGGTCAATGATATGATATTCATTAAAATTTTTATTCAGAGCACTGCGGATTTGTTCTCCTTCATAAATTGGGATGCCATGCGATAGAACCCAAATAAGTCCAGCGATAGCAAGAATAGTTTTCATACGATCTACCTCCTTGGGAATATAGTGAACTTTTCATCCATGCTTTTTCAGCTCTACGAATCATGATTGGAATCAACCAAGCCTTTTTGGAAATAAGTTCATTTCGTCTATTTTATGTTTATGCTAATTGTGACCAATTTGTGACAACTTTTTGTCTCTTTAGACGAAAAGTTGAAACAAAACTTTCAAAAAGGACAATTCTACATATCAAAAAAGGTTATGGAATGTTTCATCCATAACCTTTTTTCCTATACGTAACTAATAAACCTCAATCCTTTACTTAAAGACGTCGGCACAACTGATGCATGATTCTCACCTTCAGCCTCATAAAACTTAAATCTAAACTGATCGTGCTTTACTTGAAGAAGGCGCTTTGATAATTCGTTTGCTCCTACAACCATATGCTCTCGTTCTAGTGATCCGACTGTAAGGAACACTCCTGTTTCAAACTTAGCACAGTTTAATTCACTTATAAGATTCTCTTCTTTTTCAAGCACAGATTGGTTATTCCACCAAATTGATGGACTACTAATAAAATAATTTTGAAAGGCATTTACGTTTGTAAATAATATATGTAAAGCAAATAGACCACCTAAAGAATGTCCAAATAACGTTTGCTTTCCTTTATCAATTTCAAAATTCTTTTCAATCTGCGGCTTTAATTCTTCTTCAATAAAAGTAAAGAAATTACGTGCTCCTCCTGTTTTAGGCCACGGTTTACCGTCTGGTTTTAAAGGCGCATCTTTTGAAATTACGCTAGGCGTAAAATCATAGCATCTTTCTTCACCTGAAAATGCCCCTTCAATCGGATAACCAATACCTACTATAATGGTTGGTGAAACACTTGTTTTTTCTGCTCTAACTGATTGTATTTTAACCGCTTCATGGAATGTTTGAAAAAAGGCATTGCCATCTAATACGTATATAACAGGATAGCCTGACTCTGGTGCTGGTTGCCTCGGCTTTGAAATATGAATTTGATATTCCTTACCTTCTATTTTCGAATACATTTTCCACTGTTCCGTATTAGATGTTATAATCTGCTGTTTTTCAATCGTACTATTCATCTTATATCCCCCCTTTTTAACTCGTTACATATATTTCAACTTTCTCTTCTTGAAGTACAACGCTATCGTATCCAAAACAAACAGGAGACCCATTATACGGATCAATCATGACACGCGCATCAATATGAAATACTTCTTTTAACACTTCATTTGTAATGATTTCTTCTGGAATACCAGTTGTAACGATTTCCCCTTCCTTCATCGCAATAATTTCATCGGAAAACCTTGCTGCATGGTTAATATCATGTAGTACCATTACAACTGTACAATTATGTTCTTGATTTAACTTCTCCACAATTTGTAATACATCTAATTGATGAGACATATCAAGGTATGTCGTTGGTTCATCTAGTAGTAATACTTCTGTCTCTTGTGCTAAAGCCATCGCTAACCATACCTTTTGCCTTTGACCACCTGATAAATTGGCAATTTGTCTCGTTCGAAATGGAGATGTTTTCGTTATATCTAATGCCCAATCAATCATCTCTTTATCTTTTGAAGTTAACTTATTTACATTATTTCGATGTGGATAGCGTCCATAAGAAATTAATTCTTCTACTTTAAGCTCTCCTGGCGCAATTGGAGTTTGCGGTAGTAATGCTAGCTGCTTTGCAATTTCTTTCGTTGGAATTGTATTTAAATCCTGTCCTTGTAAATATACTTTACCACTCTTTTGCTTTAAAATTCTTCCCATTGTTTTTAACAATGTCGATTTACCGCACCCGTTTGGCCCTATAATTGTCGTTACTTTTCCTTCTTGTATTTCCACATTTAAATCACGAAACACTGTAAGCTTTTCATAACTCGTTTCTAAATTTTTTGCACTTAAAATACTCACTTTTATTCCTCCTCTTACGCTTTCGCCTTATAAAGTAAATATAAGAAATACGGTACACCGACAATAGAAATAACGATTCCAACTGGTAACTCTACAGGTGTGAAAACTGTTTTTGCAATAAAGTCTGAAGCAATTACAAGGAACATTCCGATTACCCCGCACGTAGGAATGATATGCTTATGCTGAATACCGACAAGTCTTTTCGCTATATGTGGTGCCATTAAGCCAATAAAACCAATACTTCCTGAAACCGCAACACATGCACTTACAAGTCCGATACTACTTAATAGTAAAATAGATTTCTCTCTTTCTACTGAAACACCTAAACTTGTAATACTCGTTTCTTCCAATTGAAATAAGTCTAATAAATAAGCTTTCTTTTGTATAAGAGGAATTAAGATAATAAGCCACGGTAACATGGCGATAATATACTTCCAATTTGCACTATATATACTTCCTGACACCCACACTGCAGCCATTTCAAAATCAGTTGACTTCATTTTGAGTGATAAGTACATAGAAAAAGCTCCAAATCCCGATCCAATTGCAATTCCTGTTAATAAAAGTCGCTGCGAATCTAATTTACCGTTTTTCCAAGAAAACAAATAAATGATGATAGCAGCTCCTAACCCACCAACTAACCCAAACATTGGCATCATCATAATAGCAACCCAGTCTGTACTCTTCAATTGTCCTTGAAAGAAAAACATAAAAATGACGATTGCTGTCCCCGCCCCCGCATTCACTCCTAAAATACCTGGGTCTGCCAATCCATTTCTCGTAATCCCTTGAATTACAGCACCCGCAACGCCGAGACCTAATCCTACTAATCCAGCAATTACGATGCGCGGGAGACGAAACTCAAAGATAACTAAATCATGATCTGATACTGGATCTATTCTAAGGAGTGTTTTACATACATCTGTAATCGTAATATCAAATGTACCGTTCGTTAAACTAATATAAATAGCACATAGTGTTAAAAATATAATAATCCCCATCGTCATTCCGAAACGTTGACTTGAACTTTTAAACATGTCTCTCTCCTCCTCTTGTACGGATTAAATAAAGGAAGAAAGGAATTCCAATTAAAGAGGTAACGACTCCAATTGGCGTTTCAAATGGATAGTTTACAAATCTACTTACTACATCACATAATGCTAAAAAAACTCCACCTATCACTCCTGCGCATGGTAAAACCCATTTATAATCTACCCCAATTAAAAACCGTGTAATATGCGGAATAATTAAACCTACAAAACCAACTTTTCCTACTAAAGCAACTGCTGTTCCTGTTAAAAAAATAACTGATAAAATAGCCATCGCTTTAACTAGTTTTGTACGCTGTCCTAAATTAATAGAAACCTCTTCTCCTAAAGAAAGAATGGTAATAGATTTTGATATTAACAGCGCTAAAATGATTCCAATTATCCCAAAAGGTATCGTAATTTTAATTATATTAGGGTCCACTTGATCTAACTTCGCATTAAACCAAAAACTAACATTTTGAGAAATTTGGAAATACGAAGCCATCGCAGCCGATACACTGCTTAAAAATGTTCCTATAACTGTTCCTATAATCGCTAACCTAACTGGCGATAAACCATTTTGAAGGAGCGAACCAAACCCAAACACGATACCAGCTCCTAGTGCTGATCCAATCATTGAACATAAAACCATACCGACCGATGACATCCCCGGAAGAAAAATCATACAAAGTGTAATAACAAAGGCTGCACCATCCGTCACACCCATAATAGAAGGGGATGCAAGATAGTTTCTTGTCATCCCCTGCATAAGTGCTCCTGATATGGCTAGAAATGCTCCGACTAAAAGAGCTGCAACTACCCTTGGTAAACGTGAAGTAATAATAATATTATGATTTACATCACTTGAATTGAAATGAAATAATGCATTCCACACTGTTTCAGTATCAATGTTTTTCGCCCCATATAAAATAGAAAGTATAACTGTAAACAAAATGAATATAGGCGCTATACATAAAATGGTTATCGGTACCGCATTTGTTTTCTGCATATCATTCAACGCACCTTACTTATTGTATTATTTAGATAATTTTTTCACTGCTTCTTTTAAGAATGCTGTTTTACTCCACGCTGTACCACCTTGTGCCATCGGATCTACAATATTTACAAATACTTTCTTTTCTTTTACAGCATTCATACTTTGCCAAATTGGGTTACTTTCAATTTCTTCTAGTGCTTTCGGATTTTTATTTTCACTTGCCTCATATTGTAAGAAAACATAATCTGGGTTAAGTTCAGCAAGTTTTTCAAATGAAATTTTCTCTTGTGCTTTTACAGCTTTTAGTTGTTCTGGAGCAGTTAGTCCAAGATCTTTATAAATTACAGGGTTAAAATATACTCCTTCTGGATATAGGAATAATTCGTTTGCTCTTAGTCTAATTACAAGTACTTTTTTGTCTTTTAATTTATCTCCTAGTTTTGCTTTCGCTTTTTCAGCATCCGCATTGTAATCTTTAATAATTTTTTCTGCCTTATCTTTTTTACCAGTTAATTCTCCCATTAACTTTAAATTATCTTCCCAATTTGTTGAAACATGTGATACTGGGAACGTCGGAGCCACTTTCGTAAACTTTTCAGCTGTTTCTGCTGGGAATTTCGTACTAGATGTAATAACATCTGGTTTTAATTGAAGTAATGTTTCAAAGTTAGGTTGCATTTTTTCTCCTACAGATTTTGCACCTTCTAACTCTTTTTCAAGATACTTCGGTAATTTACCACCTACAGTAATTGCACCAACTGGTTTAACTCCAAGCACTGCCGCATCTTCCATCGACTCTAAACTAGCTGTCGCAATTTTATCTACTTTTGCTGGTACTGTATATTCTTTACCTAAATATGTAATTTTTCGTTTTTCATCTTTTTTCGTTTCCGTAGCTTTCGTCTGTTGCTTTTGCTCCCCTGAAGTTTTATCCGTGCTATTACATGCTGCTAAACCTACACTTAAAACTGTAACCATTCCTAATGTAAATAACTTCTTGTTCATCTTTATATTTCTCCTCTCAAAACCTGTAAGTAGATGATTTCCACATAAAGTGAAACTTTAATCAGTGTGGGATCTTACTGTCCATTAATGCGGGATAAAATTTAACTATATGAAATTTACCTTATATATTTCATCAGATTAACATTTTTACCCGGAACTCATTCTCATTCACTTCCCCTAAACTATCATTCTTTACAACTCAATTATTGATAACCCCTTCCATTGATAATGATTATCGTTATTAAGTATATATTTAATATACAATTATTTCAAGAATGATTTGAAAAATTTTAATAAGCTGAATCTAAAAAGAAGCACCTCCCTAATAGTAGAGAGGTACTTCTTTTTTTAGCAATTTATATGTAATTCAACCGGGCAGTGGTCTGATCCCATTACTTCACTATCAATTTTTGCATCTGTTATGTTTTCTTTCATTCTTTCTGAGACAACAAAATAATCTAAGCGCCATCCAATATTTTTTGCTCTTGCCCCCATACGATACGACCACCACGAATATGCGCCTTCCTGATCAGGATATAGATAGCGATATGTATCAATAAATCCTTCTTCTAAAATACATGTAAACTTCTCTCTTTCTTCATCAGAAAAACCTGGATTTTTACGATTACTTTTTGGATTTTTCAAATCAATTTCTTTATGAGCAACGTTTAAGTCTCCGCAAAAAATAACTGGTTTTTTCTCATCTAACCCTTTAATATACGCCCGGAAATCATCTTCCCATTTCATTCTGTAATCTAATCGTTCTAATCCTCGTTTTGAATTTGGTGTATATAACGTAATGATGTAAAAATCTTCGAACTCTAAAGTAATAACTCGTCCTTCTTGATCATGCTCTTCAATGCCTAAACCATAAGTAACAGAAAGCGCTTCTTTTTTCGAAAAAATAGCTGTCCCTGAATATCCTTTTTTCACAGCATAATTCCAATATGTATAATATCCCTCTAGATTTAAATCAATTTGTCCATCCTGTAACTTAATTTCTTGTAGACAAAATATATCTGCATTAGATTTCTCAAGATATTCTAAAAACCCACCCTTTGCGATCACTGCACGCAAACCATTTACATTCCATGAAATTAACTTCAACTTATAGTCCTCCTCTTGCTGTTCACTTTCAAAGTTCATGCTATCACAAAATAGAAAACAATCATATTTTCACCTTTGTAATCTTGCTCTTACATTTGCCAATACGTACATATGCATATTATTCAGGTTATACTAATTTCAGAGGTGATGTTCTTTGCACAATAAAGGATTTACATTAACGAGTGAGTATTGGCAAGCAATTATTCATAATGATTCTTCCTATGATAGCAAATTCTTTTATGCTGTAAAATCAACCGGGATCTTTTGCCGACCATCGTGCAAATCAAGAGTACCAAATAAAAACAACGTACGGATTTTTTTAAATGCAGAGCAAGCATTGCATGAAAACTTTCGTCCATGCAAACGTTGCAAACCGAATGGGATCATTTTACCTAACGAAGAGTGGGTAGAACAAATTAAAGACTTTATCGAAAAGCATTATGACGAAGAATTAACTCTCGACATACTCGCAGAAATGTGTCACGGAAGCCCATTTCATTTACAACGCACTTTCAAAAGACTAATAGGAATAAGTCCAATAGAATATATACAGCAATTTAGAATTGTTAAAGCAGCAGAATATCTTTCACATACCAATCAATCCATTAAGGAAATTAGCACTACTGTCGGGATAGAAAACCCAGAGTATTTCGCAACTTTATTTAAAAAGAAAACAGGATTTACTCCTACTCAATACCGAAAAAAGAACGAAATGAAAGAAGGACACGATAATGAATTCCTACAAAAATAAATCTATATATTGGACACTACTTACCCATAAAAATTGGCGCTTCCATATCGCTGCAACTGAAAATGGACTATGTTTCATTGGATCGCAAGACAAAAATTTTGAGGAACTACATGTATGGGCTAGAAAGAAACTACCACAACATATATTGAGCAGAAATCCAGACTACTTGCAAACATATACGAGAGAAGTTATCGAGTATTTAGAAAACAAACGCGAAGCTTTTACATTCCCTATCGATGCTTACGGAACTGATTTTCAATTATCCGTTTGGAATGCGGTACGTGAAATTCCTTATGGGAAGACATATTCTTATTCAGAAATTGCTGAACGAATTCAAAAACCTACAGCTGTGCGTGCCGTTGCTACCGCTATTGCTGCTAATCCACTCCTTATTACAATTCCTTGCCATCGTGTTATCGGAAAGAATGGGAAACTAACTGGTTTTAGGGGCGGATTAGAAATGAAGAAAAAATTGCTTACACTAGAAAAGTTGCAGGTGGAATTCATATGACAACTGAACAGAATAATGCATTAACTTTAATAGTTCCAAAAGAATTTAGTTTTCAAGAAAATTTACGCTATTTATCACGTTCTAACAATGAATGTATGTTTCACATTGAAGATAATAAAATTTATAAAGCTATCTCTGTTCAAGGTGTAAACCCTTTAGTTCAAATTAGTATGAGTACTAATAATAATTTGGAAATACGTTTTTTAGGAGAATCATATATCCCTGAAAAATGTGTACGCAATGCTGTAGCTACATATGTAAGTGAATGGTTTGATTTAACTACTGATTTAGCCCCTTTTTATAAACTAGCTAAATATGATCCACTCCTTCAAGGCTCTATACAGAAGTTTTATGGGCTTCGCACATTAGGTATTCCAGATTTATTTGAAGCACTTTCCTGGGGAATTATCGGTCAACAAATTAACCTCACATATGCCTATACTTTAAAAAGAAGGTTAGTTGAGCAATTTGGAAATTATGTAGAATGGAACAATAGAAAACATTGGATATTCCCATCACCTGAAACAATCGCGAATTTGCATGTAGAAGATCTTAAAAACTTAAAAATGACAACGAAAAAATGTGAATATTTAATTGGTATCGCGAAACTTATTGCAGAAGGAAAACTATCAAAAGAATCTTTACTACGAACGCAAGATATAAAGATTGCTGAAAAACAATTAACTACTATACATGGTATAGGACCTTGGACTGCCCACTATGTTTTAATGCGCTGTTTACGATTCCCTTCAGCCTTTCCAATTGATGATGTCGGTTTGCATAATGCAATTAAATTTATAACAGGTTCCGAAAGTAAACCGACTAAAGCTGAAATAAAAAATTTTGCGGCACACTGGATAAATTGGGAGTCTTATGCAACTTTTTATTTGTGGCGAGTACTATACTAAAAGAACCAAGTAGCACATTCGTACTACTTGGTTCTTTTTTAAGCTTGCTCTTCGAATCGTCTTGCGATTTCTACAATAACTTGAACAGCTTTTTCCATAGTATCTACCGAAACATACTCAAATTTACCGTGATAGTTTTCACCACCAGTAAAAATATTCGGCGTCGGTAATCCCATATACGATAATTGTGATCCATCTGTTCCACCACGAATCGGCTGAATATTCGGTTCAATATCTAGACTTTTCATTGCTTCATAAGCAATATCAACGATTTCTCTCACCGGTTCAATTTTTTCCAGCATGTTATAATATTGATCATTCATTTCTAAAACGACTGCGTCTTCGCCATACTTCTCTTGCATTTGCTTCACAATGTTTTTAACATTATTTTTACGTGCTTCAAAATTTTCACGATCAAAATCTCGAATAATATAGTAAGCTTTACTTTGCTCAACATCACCATTTAAAGAAAGTAAATGATAGAACCCTTCATAACCCTCGGTATGTTCAGGTGCCTCTTCTACTGGTAACTGTCCATTAAACTCCATAGCAAGTTTAGTTGCATTACGCATTTTATTTTTCGCTGTTCCAGGATGTGTATTCGTTCCGTTAAACGTTAACTTAGCACCTGCAGCATTAAAACTTTCATACTCTAAACCACCTAATGGACCTCCATCCATCGTATAAGCGAATGATGCACCAAACGCTTCTACATCAAAATGCGCTGGTCCACGGCCAATCTCTTCATCTGGCGTAAACGCAACTCTAATTTTTCCATGCTTAATTTG
Organism: Bacillaceae bacterium OF18-1A; assembly: GCA_027694045.1. Taxonomy (GTDB): domain Bacteria; phylum Bacillota; class Bacilli; order Bacillales; family Bacillaceae_G; genus Bacillus_A. The sequence goes on from JAQEWB010000002.1 coordinate 187,077, forward strand.
CGGATTATGTATTAAGTAATTCATTGCAACCATAATTTCTGTAAGACCAGCTTTATCGTCTGCTCCAAGAAGTGTCGTACCATCAGTTGTAATAATTGTATGTCCTTTATACGATGGTAATTCTGGGAACTGCTCTGGTGTTAACACAACATTTAGTTCTTCATTTAAAGTAATTGCATTACCATCAAAATTTTCATGAATTTGTGGTTTTACGTTTTTCCCTGTAAAGTCTGTTGCTGTATCTAAATGTGCTAAGAAACCGATTACCGGAACATCCTTGTCCGTATTAGCAGGAAGTGTCGCCATTACATAACCATTGTCATCCATCGTTACTTCTGTTAACCCAATTTCTTTTAATTCTTCAACTAATAACTTACCAAATTCAATTTGTCCAGGTGTGGTTGGTACTGTATGACTTTCTTCATTTGATTGTGTATCAATCTTTACATACCTCGTAAATCTTTCAATAAGTTCTTGTTTCAAACTTGTTCACTCCTTTTCTATTTCTTTCTCTATTATAATCCTTACGCTAAAATATTTTAACTTTTTTGACTGCAATAATTATGTAAGAAAATACATTGTTTAGATGTATTCATTAAAAGTTCAAAATCATATTGATTATCAAAATAATTCATCACAAGACCATGTGTACCAATTACAATTTTCTACCCTTGAAAACCTACACTCTTTAAGATTTTCATATACTACGACTTCTTTTTTATTAAAATTAACTAATTTTCCTATATTTAACACAGATCTCTTATAAGGACTTGAGATAAAAATATCAATCCCCCTGTTTTTCATATATCAGTTAACCCACGTGTTCTTTCATTTCCTTCTAATTTTGGTGATTCACCGTGCCTAACCATATAAATATATGTGCTCATAATTCCCCCTTAAAATACTTTATAAAATTTGCTGATTTGTTCGTCTAATCCACTCTCCTACTAAACTCTCAAATAATTCAGGCTGTTCAATTTGCAGATTATGTCCTGCCATATCTAACACTGCTAATGTCGCTCTTGGATAATTTTCCATAATTCCCATAATATCTTTGTAACCTACTGATATATCTTGTCTTCCAGCTAACAAAAGCACGGGCTTCTCATATTTTTCACGATGAAAATCCATAGTAAGGGGATAGCTCTTTTGCAATCTATCAATAAACTCATAATTAGCAATATCTAGTCCTGGTTTAATTTCCTCTTTAAATCGCTTGTATGTATATTCATTTGCTACCACTGCTAATTCACAAAATCCATCTCTTTCGGTAGAAGTTAGTGTATTTAAAAACTCCTTATCTTGTATAATCACCTGATTATCCGGAAGAATCCTTTTTTCTGGCTCCGCTACAACAACAGGACATACTAATAGTAATCCGTTAACTCTTTCAAGCATCTTTGTAAGTATCCCCCTAGCTAAATATCCCCCGTAAGACTCTCCTACTAATAAAAAGTTTTTCGTTGGAATAATTTCTTCAATAAATGTAATTAACACTTCTAATACATGATCTGAACCATTTATCCAATCAGGAGCATTTGATTTCCCCATACCAGGTAAATCAATATAAATTCGTTGATAACCTGTATCTTTTTGAAATGCTGATTCCATACACCTCATCATCAATCTATGGTCCGGAGCACAGCCATGTATGATAATGACTGGTTTACCCTCTCCCACAATTTCGTAGTATATTTCTGTATCTTTAATTCGATATAACATAAAAAGCCCCCCTGTTTAGTGACAGTACTATCTACTTTGTAAAAATACACGTTCTTATTTTATACCTTTTTCAATTTTTAACAAAATTTAATTTTCTGATTACAAATCGAAAGACTTCCCCCTAATTTGATTATTTGAAAAGGAAGCCAACAATTTTTGTCCTATCGAAATTGAAAACTCTATTCTTCTATCCTCATCAACACAATTCTCCAACCATCTGGATCCTCTATCGTTATCCCTTTTTCTTTCCAATATGGATTTTCTGGTTCTACTTCATCGTATCCCAATGTTTGCAGCCTCTTACTGATTTTTTTCATTTCACTATCTTCACGCATATAAAATACGAGTAAATTATCTGTAGTCGGAGCTGGACATGGGCTTCCCTCTACATGTCTTGTAAATTCTAAATGATATTCTTCATCTGGTAATCCAAACATGACCCCATCATAACCTTCATGATCATTGAATTCACCTATACGCTTTAAACCCAATCCTCTTTCATAGAATGCTATCACCTCTTCAAACTTATCTGTTGGACGTGCTATTCTAAACTTCACCCAATTTTTCATACCTTTCCTCCTATACTAAAAACTTTATGAATGATTACATATTATTTTATATATTTAACATCTTTCTAGAATCCCCCATTAGTATGAAAATGGCTACATACAAAAGACTGTAAAACTTCCCTCACCTAGAAAGAAGCTTCTCATTTATTTCATATGCAATTTTACATCCTGACTTACAAATAACTAAAAAATCGTTAAAATCTACAAAATGACTAAATATACAAATTCTACCTAAATTATTTATAAACTAAAAATTATTGAATATATAACTTTTTCATTCAAGATAAATATCTAATTATTCGAACATTAACTCGTAAGCATGATTTTCACAAGGAAATCTGATACAATCCTTAAGTAATATTATTATGTATAGATATTAGGAAAATAACACATAATTAAAGAAGGTGCTATTATTGAGAATAAATAAAAATTTACAATTATGTATATTAATAACGACATTAATATGCTATTCTATCTATTTCATATTTTTCTTTTTATTCCCTACCCATTTTTCAACTTCTGATGTACGCTTCGCTTCTTTCATAGTTGAAGCTATTACATTTATCTCGTTAATTTACTCTATTCATTCGAAGAAGGTTACTTTAAATCCCTTTTGGATATGTATCACAATAGCAATTGGTAGTTTTTTATTAGGAAAAATAGTATATACGTATCAAGATGACTTTTTCGAAATTCCAATCCAGCGCTTTACTGTTTCTGACGTATTTTACATGTTTTTTCTACTTTTCTGCCTTATCGCTTTCTGCTATAAAATCTTAAAAGTATGTAATAAATGGGAGAAATTATTCTTTGTTTGTGATCTATGTATCGTGCTCGTTTCCATATTTACACTAGAATGGTATTTATTCAATCAACCAGATTTAAATATATTTTCCCTTTCACTAGGAGATATTTTTCTTTCATTTCTATATCCAATTGCAGATTTATTATTTTTGCTACTAGGTGTTAGTCTCTTTTTCCGTCCAACAGCTTTTAATTCCAAACGGAAAATTTATATTTTTATTTTTGTATTAATAAGTTCTGCAATTTTCAACTACATATATTTCTACTTACATAGTCATTTAGCAAATGACACTATAACCTTATTACGACTTTTATATAGAATACCTGTATTACTTATCGCAATAGCTGCTTCTATTCCAGAAGATTATAATAGCAATAAAAATTATTTTATTGTACATCCTAAACTAGGGAAAAAAGTTTTAGTTGTATTCCCCTATCTCTCCGTTGCAATATTAATTGGATTTACACTAAAAGAACAAACATCATCTTCAACACTCATTACAGGAAATTGTATCGCTTTTGTTTTCGTACTTATTCGACATTCTATCGTACGTATGCAAAATGATAGCCTAACAAAAAAGTTACAAGCCTTTAATGCTCAACTAGAAGAAAAAGTTACTTTACGAACTTCTGATTTAGTTCATAAATCAGAAGCTTTATCTCAGAAACAGCAAAAATTCAAATCATTGTATGAATATCATCCTGATCCTATTTTTACGATTGATTTAAATGGAATATTCATAAATGTAAATAAAGCCGGGAGTTTACTACTTGGAGCACCAACGAACGAGTTGCTCGGCGAAACATGTTTTTCGATTATTTTAGATGAAGATAAACATAAACTAGTATCTGCATTAGAAAAAGTTAAACAGCAAGAATCAGCATCTTTACAACTTAGTTCCCAATACAATGATGGATTTACTTATGCTTTATATGTAACCATCGTTCCTATTATGATAGATGGACAAATTTCAGGAAGCTATATTATGGTAAAAGATATTACAGCGCAAAAAAAACAACAAGAAGAAATAAAATATTTAGCATTCTACGATACTGTCACGAAAATTGGGAACCGTGCCTTTTTCCATAAGAAATTAAGAAAAATGATAAAAAATGCTAAAACAGCACAAAGTGAATTTGCATTATTATATTTAGATTTAGATCGCTTTAAAATCATTAACGATACGCTGGGACATTCGTCAGGAGATTACATATTGGAAGAAGTAGCAAAGCGATTCCAATCATGTCTTCCATCACATACTCATGTTTCAAGAATCGGTGGCGATGAATTTACAATCTTAGTCGAAAACTACACAGATCAAGATTCTTTATTCCAGCTATGTGACCAATTATTTGAAGGTATGAACAAACCTTTTGGCATACATGGGCATACATTAACTTTATCACTTAGTATCGGTATCTCTATTTATCCATATTCCGGAATCGATATCACTTCACTTTTAAAAAACGCTAATGTTGCTATGTATGATGCAAAGAAAAAAGAGTTTAACTCGGTCTCTATTTATGACGATATAATCGCTAAAAAAATTGAACGACGATTACGATTAGAGAAAGATTTACCAAACGCAATTCAAAATAAAGAGTTGTTCCTTTTATACCAACCTCAAGTTGATAGCGAATATAACAAAATTATTGGTGCTGAAGCTTTAATTAGGTGGAACCACCCCGAATTAGGTATTATTTCTCCATATGAATTTATTCCGATTGCCGAAGAAACATCGCAAATTATTCCAATTGGAAAATGGACATTGGAGCAAGCTTGTAAACAAATGAAAGTTTGGCATACAGCTGGATACTCTCATTTGAAAATAGGGGTGAATTTATCAGCTAAAGAATTTGAACATAAAGACTTTATAAAATTTATTGCTTCTACTTTAGCAACTACAAAACTACCCGCAAATGCTCTTGATTTAGAATTAACTGAACGGATTGCAATGATGGACGAACGAGAAACATTAATCAAACTACGCACACTAAAGAATTTAGGAATTCATATATCAATTGATGACTTTGGTACAGGCTACTCTTCATTAGCATACTTACCTTTATATCCAATCGATACTTTGAAAATCCCACGAGAACTTATTACAACAGCCGAAACGTGTGAAGATGGTAAGGAAATCATTAAAACAATCATCACATTGGCACATACGTTAGAAATGTCTGTTATTGCTGAAGGTGTAGAAACGAAAGAACATATGGATTTCCTCAAAAAAAATAAATGTCGCTTTATTCAAGGTTACTATTACAGCAAACCTATTCCAACAGATTCATTTTCTACTCTGTTGGAAAATGAGCTTATTTTTTATAACGCTACGTTATAATTTTCAGCACAAATACTACAAGAAAAGAAAAGGAAAGAAGGAACCATTCCTTCTTTCCTTTTTCTTTTCTTTGCAACTTTTCATTTCCCTCACATATCATTTATTTAAGTATTTACTAATACATTTATGATAACAAGATTGAATAGGAGGGAATTACATGCATAACGACAACCAAAATAATAAACTTTATAAAAGCACCCCTCTATCCCTCTTCCACATAAAAAATGAACTGAAACAAAAATGCACCACGACGAATAACTCCCTTTCCCCTCTTTCGAAAGAGGAAGAAATATTAATCCATACAATTAAAGAACGAACACAATTATTAAATCAAAATAACGTGACAAGAACGCGTGCTTACTATCAGTTTTACAAAAAACACCCTGAAATACATTGGGCATTACTTGGACATATGGTATCGCGTAACGGTGGTTGGAATATGACCGATTTAAAAGGAGACTTGTATACGAAGCTATTATCTGAGAAAGAGCAAATTACATTCTTTTCTTTTTTAGAACGAGGCAATTGGCTTATTTTTCAAGATGTATATCCGCAGTTTTTACTGTATGAACAAAGTTTAAGAAATTCTAAAAATCTTTTTCACCTCCTCCCTCACCTTACTGTTTCAACATTTATGGAAACGATGTGGAACTTTTTTTGGAAAACCGGAAACAAAAAAATATTAGCAATTGCAACTATTATTAATGAGCAAAATTATTTAGAAAAAAGAGTAATTCAAAATGCACACTTTAAAAAAAGTGTACTAAATAGCATTGGATTTAAACTATTTGATTTCTTTCAATTCAATCATATCCTTTTTCCCTTTTCTGAAAGTACAACGTCCCAAAAAACATTATTAATTGGCGATACAATGAAACACTTCACTTCGCTGCATGAACGAATTTTACTAGGAAAAAGATTATACGCATTGCTATTTCATAATGAGCATATTTTATCTCAAGTCATACACTGGGCAAATACTCACCCCCATACAGGTTCACGAAAAGATTATTGGCCACATTTATTTTCAAGTGTAAACGAATCCTTTTCCAGAGAATTTTATAAACGAAGAATAAAAAATTGCCAATTAAAAAATGATTCCTATCGTATATATAGCCCTGCACTTATTTATGCATGGAAAAATATAAAACATGAAGAAACTGAGCATACAGATTGGTTTAACGACTGGCAAGTGATACATTATTTAACTGATAAGGAGGAAAGGAAAAGTGGACAAATTACAGCAGACTATTGCAAAACACTCGAAAAAATTGAACTCGCCATTCTCACAAAGAAAAATGTCCTCCTTCGAGAAGAAGAATGATTTTCTAGCATTACTCATTACCATTTTTCTCTCTACTATTATTGGAACTGGCTTAGATGCTTTCTTTGTTTATGCACATATATATTCTTTTCCAGCTAGACCATTCGCATCAATATTTTCAGTTAATATAGGTTTCACCTTATTTGTACTACCAATTTTGATAGCCGTTTTTATACAAATTACAAAAATATTATCTACCGTTTCTAGAACTCTACTTATTATTTCAATAGGTATTTGTGCTAGCATTTTTGAACAAATTGCTGAAAGGTTAGGATTATTTATACATAGTGTATATTGGAATCATACATATTCTTTATTTGGTTATATGATTTTCTTTTCTTTCGTTTGGAGAATATATAATTGGGTAAAAAAATAAAGAGACCATTATAGATCTCTTCTTAAGCATACTCTTCCGTTCTAGTTAATGATGTAGGTGTTTGAAGGCTTTTAGAGCGTAAACGATAGGCAACGACTTTCTTTTTATACTGCTTTATTACATCAACATGCTCCTCATATCTATATAGAGAAAATCTAATCTCCTTATTACCTTTTTTCGTATCAATAACTATCGGATTGCCTTCTCCGTGTGGCGGAAAATAATGTTTATCTAAAAATAACGCTTCGTTAAAGTCATTGATAACTTGAAGCTTTCTTTCGCCTTCTAAATTCTTTCCATCTAATGATACAGTAGTATGTTCCTCATCAAGTTTTTGATGTAATTCAAACCTACTAATAATAGATTCTACAACAGAAGTTGGCATACTAGAAACTAGTACTTTAAGAGCACCAAAAATAAATAATGTAACTATAAACCACGTTGTCACTGTTATCATCTCCATATATTTCAAAATATAATTTTCGTTCCATAAGGTATGAATATATTATGAAATCTCATTTAAGGTATCGGCAAACCTTGTAATTCCAAGTTGAATTTGTTCTATATTCGCTCTCCCAAACGTGAAACGAATATATTCATTTTTAGAACCTAAAACACTTCCTGGAACAAATGCGACACCATTTCGTATAGATTCACCTAATAAATGATATTCCTCAAACGGTCCTTTCACTTTGCACCATACATGTATTCCACCCTCTGGAACAAAAAAACCTACTCGATCCCCTAATATTTCTTCAAGATTTCTAATTAACTCATCTCTTCTTTGCTTTAATTGTTCACGTAGCATTGCAATATGTGTGTGAAAATCTTCTGATTCTAAAAATTGATTCGCTACCCATTGTGTGAATACACTATGCCCAAAATCAACTTGCTGTTTCGCATCAGCTAAACGCTCTATTACTCGCGCGGGTCCAATTATCCAGCCAATACGCAATCCTGACGCCACGATTTTTGATAGTGAACTTATATAAAGGACGTTTCCATTTTGATCCATTGATTTTAATGTCGGATTCACTTCTCCATTAAAAGACGTCAAACTATATGGATCATCTTCTACAATCGGTATACCAAACTCAGAAGACAGTTCTAAAACCTTCTTTCGTCTCGCTAATGAAAGTACCGTTCCAGTTGGGTTTTGATAATCTGGATTTAAAAACACCATACGTATACGATGCTTTTTATGCAAATCAACTAAATCATCAGGATTCATTCCGTGCTGATCAACAGGTAAATGGAATATTTTTAAACCAGCAGATTTAAACATTGGAAGTGAAAAACAATAAGAAGGATCTTCAATCGCAATCGCATCTCCAGGTTTTAATAAACATTGAACGATAAGATTAAGAGCTTGCTGAGCTCCAGATGTAATGAGTATAGAACTTGAATCCACTTCAATTTGTTTATATTGCTGAACATGTGCCGCAATTGTTTTTCTCAACATCTCATTTCCAAGTGGATGATCATAACCGAGGTTTTCCATAAATGTTTTCTCTGACAAAATCATTCGAAATCTATCACTCGGAATTAATTCTGGTGATAATTCACCACTCGCTAAGTTAATTAAGTCATCTTTCTGTATTTCTGTTCGAATTTGTTGGACAAGCGGTACATTAGGTAAGAACGATCCATCCTCAACATATCTACCCCAGTTCGGTATACGTTTATGTGACACCCCCCATATATCTGTATTCACCCGTGTCCCGCTTCCTTTTTGCCGTTCTACTACTCCTAATGATTTTAACTCTTCATATGCAGCTACTATCGTACTCCGGTTCACTTGTAATTCCTTTGCTAACATACGTTCAGAAGGTAACTTACTATCAGAAGGAAATTCACCTGAAGAAATACCTCTTTCAATATAATCTGCAATTTGTTTATAAACAGGTGTCTTATCTGCACGATTTGGTTTCCATTCCATCTAGTTCCCTCCTCTCAAAACGAACTGTCCTATATGCACTGTAATAATAGTGTTGTCACATTATCAAAATCATACACAAATATTAACCTTTCCCTTTAAAAACTATTAAATCACTACCGCATACCACGTTACCCCTACAAGTAGAACAAACAGAAGGAAAATATAAATGGCAGATAAGTTTTTCACATTCCTTTTTGTAGATTTACCGTAATTCTCCTCCACATTTCGCGCAACTAATACGGTCCCAAATAGCGATACAATTACAATAATAACAACTAGTGAAATTGCAAAACTCATTGTCTTTCACCTCTCTAAGGTCTGTCTATTTTCAAAAAAGGTTTATATAAAGTGAAACTTTAATCAGTGTTTTTTTCTTCATCACCTACTGCCCATAAAAGCTCCCGCTAAACTTTTAGCTGAGAGTCTTATTGCCCGGCAAATAGCGGGATAAAAACTTTCCTTTTTAAACCATGCATAAACTGCTCTCTCTCTTCTCTTATCATAATTGATGTTTACAAAAAACGGACCAACCACTTTTGTATTTTTTTACTCATCCACTTTAAAAGTAAAAAACAACTGTTCAATTAGATCAGTTGCTTTTCCGCAAGGTTATTTGTATTCATTTTTCATAAAGTCTGTAAAATCCCCCCTCTAAAATCTTACAAGCTTTATGAAAACCCATATGGCTAGTTCCTGACGGCCATAATTTGTTATACACTAAGAAAATAGCAAATGTGTATGCAAGCTCAATTATTAAAAGCATTAATCAAGGACAAGATCGGATTGTTATACAGCGCTTAGAAGACTTAATAAAGAAACAACTTACAACAAAAAACAGCATAAAACATAATCGTATACAACCTACACTGCATGGAGATTATGGAGATTTAAATAAAGAAATTCCATTCTTATATATTGAAGGACTCAAAGAATTTTTGTTACGTTTAGAACAATTTATCCAAGAACCCATCGATCAAGACACTTTACTATATGGAATTGACGGAAAGTTCTATACTCCTACAATAAAAATAAATAGCCATTTTGAAACATGTATAAATGGGCTATTTTTAGTTGGAGATTGTTCAGGCGTGACCCATTCACTATCTCAAGCGGCTGCTAGTGGTTTGTATGTTGGAAAATATTTATCTGCCCTTTAAACTCTATAATTCAGATACGAATAAAAAACTACATTCAACATAGAATGTAGTTTTTTATTGAATAATATAACCGTTTACTTTATGGACTAGACAGAAAACAAATCCTTTTTCACTTAAATTACAACTTTCTGATAAGAGTAAAGTACAAGCAATCGAAAACTGCCTAAAAGCCCGAATCCTAATACGTTGGGTGCAACAAAAGTAAAAAATTTAATTGTCATTACTCTTGAATCTTTACAACAGAATCCTTTTTCCATTTGTATAAAACTATTTCATGATAAACAGGATCAAATAATGGGTTTGAATGAAAGACGGCTTCCTTTTCAACTTGTCCTTCTATATGAATCCCTTGTTTTTGAAATCCTTCAATGAGATGATTGGTAACATATACAGTCTCATTTTTATGATATTTTTTATCTTGTAAAAAATATGAATATGTGTAAAAACGTTTATGTTCATACGGCATTTGTAAATATTCCATAACCCTCGTCTCTTCCCAGGTATATACAATAAACGGCTCTTGTTTTCCCTCCAAATATGACGCGAGTTGATATGTTGCCGGTACCTCCGCATGTTGTTCTTTCATAAGCGGTATACTCATCATAAGTTGACTGGTTGCAAATAAAAGCAAGATAATACCACGATTGTTTTTTAACCATGAAATAGCAAGTATGCAAAGTAACATCGCTACAATTGGATAAGAGTGACGAGGTTTATCAATATTTTGTCCAAATAAATTCCACAGAAAATAGAAAACTACAAGAGCAATCAAAACCTTTGGATAGCAACGTATGTTTTTCCATTGTAAAACAAATAGAAACAAAAAGAATAAAAAGAAACCTACCAAATAATACGAGTGGATGCCTATTCCTGCAAAGATGATGTTTTCAGAAAGTAAACGATAGAGACGTGAAATAAGTGGTTCACTCGTACCTGTAACTGCTCCACCCCATTCGGTAAAATGGCCTTCTACAAATCCAAAAGAAATTTCCCATAGCCCCTTTATTCCACCAATGTTCCAAATAAGAGCACTAACCCAAACTAGTTGTGAAAGGACAGCTGTACAACATAAGATTATAAATCTCCATTTTTCTTCATGCCATTGTTGCCATAATAATAAAATAAGTACAATTCCAAACGGTGCGTAGGATAACCTTATACCCATTAATAGCGCAAAGAAGAGAATTGGCCAGAATTGAGTTTGAAAACGTTTTGTACGAAAGGCACGTTCTATACTCCATATATACCACCACACGATTGCTAAAGCTGCGCCTTCTGACATAGGTTGCGTTACTAAAATAGAAAAATACCCACTCGTCTGTAAGACAGCTACAACAATAAGAGCACTCGTTTTACTTACATAATGGCGTGCAATCCAATACATCGGGAAAGCTGCGCCAAGTGCCATGATGGCATTAAAAATCCCTAACGATTGCACAGGATTTTCTATAAAAACATGCGTTATCATCCCCCCTAAAATAAAAAAAGGATACCCTGGGAAATGGGGCTGCATCGCTAATATGTCATATTGCTTTAATGCAAGTGTAAAATCGACTTCGTCCCACGTTGCTGCAAACGGACTTGCATAGAAAAAACGAATACAAATCACGCTAATAATAAGGATAACTGCCCATATACGTAGTACTTGTTTCATCTCATTTCCTTTCTTCAAAAAAAGTACAAGGAAAACACCTTGTACTTTAACTAACTGACTTATTTTCTTCCATTATTTCTTTCTTTTTAACAGGCTTTTTAAAAATAATTAACATATACAACACAACAAAATATCCGATATACACAAGTACTTCTTCAATAGATGGCATTGAGGAATATCCTAAAAATGCTTTTAAGAAAATACCGATATCACCAGAGAGAAGTGGTGCAGTACCATGATCACGAAGATAATGATCATAATCAATAGGGTGCTCTGGTAGCAGCCAAGTAATATCATATACGTGCGGCATTACGCTGCCAAGTATCTTTAAATCTTGAAGCATAGAAACACCTTGTACAAGAAGTCCTGCTGCGATTAATACGATAAATGCACCTGTTACTTTAAAGAATACTTTGAGTGAAATACGCATCGTTCCTTTAAAGAATAAGAAGCTAACAACTGCTGCAACGAGTAGACCAGATATAGCTCCCCAGCCTTTCATCGCTTCTCCAATATTTCCACCAGTAATAGCTGCGAAGAAGAACACAGTTTCTACACCTTCTCGAAGTACAACAAGAAAAGAATGCACGACCATTCCAATTATATTTCCAGCCGTAATGTACTGATTCATTTTATTTTCCATATTAGCTGTCATATTCTTACTATGTTCTGCCATCCAAAATACCATTTGTGTAAGTAAAATGGCTGAAACGAAAATAATGGATATTTTTAAATACATTTCGCTACCCATAGCAGCGAAACCAGTAAATACAACTTGGAAGACTAGGGCGACAATATAACTTGCTACAACCGCAAGCCCTGCTCCTAGCCAAACATATTTCACATACTGCTTACTATCTGTGCGCTTTAAGTACGTTGTAATAATCCCAACGATAAGCAACGCTTCTAATACTTCACGAAATGTAATGAGAAATGCTTGAAGTTGCATTACTCTTCCCCCTCATCCCTACTTGCGTTTTCTTACAGCATATACAATGACTCCAACAAGTATAAGTACAATAACTACAATTGGAGCCCAGTTTTTCAGGCTGCTTAAATCTGTCCACTCTGTTTTTTTCGTTTCATCAGAAACTGCTTTATCTTCTTGACTGTTTGCACTAAAGTGTCCGACTTTAAAGTCTTTAATTTTAAACTCTTTTTGTAAACCTGTTAAAATAGCATCTTTGCTTTTCTTGAAAGCCTCTTGATTTGCTTCTTTTTGACCTACTCCAAATAAACCTGGGTTTCCTAATGATTCTAACGCTTTATTAAATTCATCCTTTAGCTTCGTATCCAGCTCTTTATTGCGCTCTCCAACAACTGGTGATAACGCTTCATATGTAGCAAATGCTTTAGCTAATAAACGTTTGCTTGTATCATAGTCTTTAAAATTTTCGTCTACATTTGTTAAACGACGATTAATATTAAGCGCAAGAATTTTTTGCATATCAGCAATAATATCTTCTTTATTTTGTTTATCAAAGTCCTTCATCATTGCTTTAGAAGGTTCTTTTCCCATATGCTGATCAATTTCTTCTTGCACATTTTCATATGCTTTTTTTGCTTCTTTAAAGTTTGCCGGAGTTTCATCTAACTTGGTAACCATCTGCTTGTATGCTTCAGCTACTTTTTCTTCGTTCGGATTTCCATACGAATAAGCAAATGCACTTGTTTGCATTGAGAGTAGTAAGAAAATACTAACAAATAATGATGTAATGATTTTTTTCATGAACGTTCCTCCCGAGGTTAACGATAATTATTACTACTTTCATTATGAAGATAAGAAACGCTCGCTACGAGCACCTCTTATCCTCTATTAATACATGAGCCGTATAGTCAATACTAACTTTCTCTACTGGACGCGTCATTTCTCTCCAAATCGCTGGAAATACACGCGTCATATACTTACGAAAAGATATGAAAGAATCGCCTGTTTCTCTTACTTTATACGTAATCGGTACTTCTTGTACTCGAAAGCCTTTTCGTACTAAATTCAAAGTAATGACTTGGGCATAGTTATAATCATGAATAATTTCCCCATGCTCCATCGCTTGTCTAGAAAAAGCACGCATGCCTGACTGCCCATCTCGAATCCATTTCCGTAATAACAAACATTGCAGCGTCGTAAAGCAATAATTCCCAAGACGTCGATGTAATCTCATTCCTTGAATGGTTCCTCTAAAACGAGAACCCATCGTATAATCTGCTTCTCCCATAAAGATAGGTTCAAGTACATTCGGAATTTCATCAGCTGGGTACTCATCATCCGCATCAATCATTACACTAATGTCAGCCCCAAGACGATAACTCTCCTGCAACCCTGCTCGAACAGCTGCACCAAGTCCTCCGTTTTTTGCAAGTGAAACGATGTGATCAGCCCCGGCCTTTTTCGCAACATCTACCGTTCTATCAGTTGAGCCATCATCGATAACAAGTACTTCTACCTTTACATTTGGATGAAAATGGCGCGGTACCTTTTGAATGACATGTGCAATAGAATCCTCTTCATTTAATGCAGGTATAAAAACAATTACTTTCATTCTTTTTCCTGCTCCTTTAGTGCCTCTACTAAGACAGGTCCACGACTATGCGATGGATATGGCGCTCCTAATAAATAAGCAATTGTCGGAGCCATAGAAACAAGACTCTTCTTTTCTTCTACTTTTATACCTTGAGCGATATGAGGGCCGCACATAAAGAATGGTACAAACCGTTCTCCTTCGTCTAAATGACCGTGACCACCAATCCCATCCGCTTGTCCATGATCTGCACAAATGATAAATGTCGTATTTTCTGCTTTTCCTGTTTTCTCCAAATGCTCAATAAATTGCTTCACATGCTGATCTGCTTCATGAATTTTTTGTAAGTATTCATCATATAGTACGCCGCGGCTATGACCTGTTTGATCTGTCGAAATAAGCTGGACGATAAATAGATCTGGATCTTGTTCATCCATAATCTTTCTTGCTTTCTCCATAATTTTCGAGTCAACAACATCATTTTTCATCACAGCAGTAAAGGTTTCCACATCATCGCCAAACGCGTCGACAAGATGAGCAACCGCCAACATCTTCCCTGTTTTATCCACTTTACGAAGAGAATCAAAAATACTCTCTACGTTCACTCCATGCTTCCAAACCATATTCGATTTAATTCCATGCTCAAAAGAATATGTTCCTGTAAACATAGATGAGAAACATACAACTGTACGAGCTGGATATACAGTTTCCATATTTAAAAACTCTGTCCCTTTTTTTCGAAGGGAATCTAAGTACGGTGTATCTGCCGCCTCAAAACGATCTTTTCGCATACCATCTATCACAATCACAACTACTTTTTCATTTAATGCCTCTTGATTTTCAGGCATGTTTTCTGTATAGCTAGCAATTGCCTTTGGCTGCCAATCAAATAAATTACGGTGTAAAATAATCGTATATATAAGAAGAGCACCATAAAATATACAAAGCACTTTCCAATCTATACCGTTAAATGTACCGCCTGCTTGGAAGAAATCGTAATAGTAATTCCAAAGTGAAAGTAGTAGTAAGAACTTTGGCATCTGTTCTTGTGCATTCCCACTTGTAGAATCACTATTTTTTAAAACCAGCTTCCAAAACCGTGTGAAGTTCAACCATGATGTGCCAATTCGTAAATGATAATATAAAGTTCCCCAAAATAGAATTGTAAAGAAGAAATATAATCCTAATGCAAAAAAGAATAATGGCAAATGGACCATCTTAAATACAATTAAATAGGCAATAAACGGAAACCATAAATAATTTCGTAAAAACAATGGGAAATCAAATAAATAATATAAAACAAGTAAAGGTACAATGAGGACAAAACTACTAAAAAATGCTGAAATAAAACCAGCTTGTCCAAACTGTGAGATAGAAAACAATAAAAATGTACCAAATACAAAAATTGGCGTAAATGGTTTTCCTTCATTCAGTAAGTTCCAGCAACGGGCTGCAACTTTTTCAAACTTTGATGCTTTTTTCACTTCTTCCACCGGATGTTTTCCCCCTTCTGACTGACTAGTGAACGCAACTCCATTGGGTATAAAACGAGCAGGATTGCACCCACACCGTAAGAAAATATAAATTTAAAACCGTGACTCATTAATGACCATTCATACGCTGTCACTTCCCCTACTCCAAGTGCCCTTAGCGCGAACGTCATTACCGTCTCATATGTCCCAAGACCACCTGGTGTTAATTGAAATACTTGTCCTGCGATGGTTATACTATTCACCCAAACCGCTTGTATAAATGTAAGAGAACTCGCAATTTCATAAATTACAAAAGCCTCGCAAATCCAGCTCATTACAATTAGTAAGATAATGATAACACCTTGTGTTGTAAACAACACGGCCTTTAATTGCTTCCATTGTCCCTCTGCAAATTGCGGTGCTTTCTTATACAAAAGAAACAACGTCACACTTCCGATACATATGCAACCCAAGATAACGGGAACATTCAATAAAATATTCCCCCACAGTATAAACATCCCTACAGTTCCAAATACACCAAGAATGAGTAAATCTAATATACGAAGAATAACAACTGACTGTGTCGCTTCTCCTAACGTCACTTTCTTTTCTTTTGTAATGATCGCAATACGAACAGCATCTCCTACTTTCAATGGAGAAACATGATTAATAAACAAGCTATAAAACAATCCATATAAAGCCTCTTTCATTGTAATATGATGATGAAGATACAATTTCCAAGCGTATGCACGAAAGAAAAATGCAACACCGTATATTACAATAAGAAAGACTAAAGTATAAGGATGTTTCCATAACTCATATAGTTGTCCCCACAAAGAAGACATTTCAAATGATTGCCACGATATAACAAAAAACACACATAACAAGAAAATACCACAAAGATTAAACAGTATCCGGATATTTTTTCGCCCAAGCAATAGTCCGCTCCAACCCTTCTGCAAATGATACACGAGGTTCATATCCCAGCTGTTCTTTCGCCTTCGAAATATTAGCCCACGTCGATGTTACATCTCCTTGACGATGTGCCTCTCTATTTACGCTCATAAGCGGGAAGTGCTTCTCTAACTGTGCAAGTAATTCAGTCATTAAAATTGGTGCGTTCGAACCTAAATTGTAAACATCGCTTCTATTCGACTCTAACGCAAGAGCAATCCCTTCTGTAATATCATCAATGTATGTGTAATCTCTTCCTGTCCCCTCTCCATATACAACAATTTCTTCGCCATGTAATAATTTTCGAATAAAGCTCGCTATCGCCATATCAGGACGCCCCCACGGACCATATACAGTAAAGAATCGTAAAATATTCACTTGAAATCCGTACATATATTGATAAGCATGGCAAAGTGACTCCATCCCGTATTTCGATGCTGCATAAGGAGATAAGACACGGCCGTTTGCCATTTCTTCCTTCAAAGGCATTCCTGTTTGCTCTCCGTACACGGAAGAAGAGGATGCCACAATAACTTTCTTTATATTATCTTCTCCTGCGCACGTTAATACGTTACTTGTCCCTTTTATATTAATGTCAATATAAGCACCTGGCATTTCAAGTGATGGTCTCACACCCGGAAATCCAGCTAAATGAATAACTGCATCAACCTTCTCTTGCTGCATAACAGCTTTCACATCTTCTTTATGTAAAATATCACACTCGTAAAATGGTACAGTTCCATATTGCTGCACTTGTTCAAGCTGAAACTGTTTTCGTGATTTCGCATAATAGGAATGAAAATTATCAAGCAGTACAACTTGCTTTCCTTGTTCTAACAGCTTTAAAGCAAGATGACTTCCGATAAAACCAGCCCCTCCAGTAATTAATACTTTCATTCATTTCACCACCCTTTGCCACACTATGTAAAAGAAGAAACCTTGTCAAGACAAGGTTTCTTCAAAAAGGCATACGTATGAGCAGATTATTTCGCTGCTTCAACAGCTTTATTTAACGCACCCTCAAGTTGTGGTAACAATTTATCAGCATCTTCTTTCTTCTTCGCTTTTACTGCTTCTAAATAAGACTGTGCTGTTTTTGTTAACTCTACCGTTTGCTGCTCACCAAGTACTGTTTTTAAATCATTTTCGATGATATTAATGAACAATGCACCTTCTAATGCTGTAATAGGCCCTTTATCTTTTCCAAAGTTCTCTTGGCTTTCTTTATACTCACCTAATGCAACTTTTGAGAATCCACGTACAAACGCTTGATTTACTGCTTTTGCATCAACTGTTTTCACATCTGTTTTTAGGTCAAACTGCTTTAAGATAAAGTCCGCATCTTCAGGAGCTGCTTTTTTTATATACGGATAGATTGCTTGATAGAATGCCCATCCTTCTGCTTGTTCAATTTTCGCTGTCTTCTCATCAGTTTTTGCTGCTTCTACCATTTTTGTAGCATAGCCATGTGGCACTCCACCTGTCGCTAGATAGAATGTTTTCATTATCGTTTTATCTACAACTTGCTTACCAAGTGCAAATGCAAGTTTGTCGTCTTTATCAATTGCAGCTTGCATTTCATCAAAGCCGCCTTTAATTTGAGAAGCCATTTGTGTACCGTACGCTGTATCGCGTTTTCCAACTGTGCCCTCTACACCTTTATAGAAAGCTAGCGCTTCATCCATCTCTTTTTTCACAACATCTTTTTTGCCCCAGTTTGTATCGATTTCTTTAAATTCATGGCGCATCGATTGGAAAAACTCTTTTTGCATTAATTTATCAAATAGTTGCTTAACAACCATTGGTTCCATTTCTTTCTTTTTTCCTGCTTCTAATGCTGCTGTAATTGTTTGATCGATTTGTTCACTGAATTCACCATCACGTTTTTGAACAAGTGATTGTAATTTTTCTTTATATAACTTTGTTACTTTATCAAAGTCAACCTCTTTGCCCTCTTTCGCTTTTTCAAGTTCAGCTACTCCATCTTTGTAAGCTTGTACAAAATCCACTTCTTGTTGTTTTGTTTCTTCTTTTTTCACTGTCTGTTCTGTCTTTTTATTTTGTGCTTCTGATGCTTTTGTTTCCTCTTTTGCACAACCTGTAAAAAGAAGAGATGTTACCGCAGCTGCTGATAATACTTTCAACTTGAATGTCATGAATTACTTCCCCCTGTTACCCCTAAGTGATAGTGATTTTCATTATTGTCAATCTGATTATAAAAGCGCTTACGATAAGTGTCAACATAAATATTTTAGGAGTTGTCATATTTCCATATGGTAATCTCAACCAACTCAAGAAAAACTAAATAAAAAGACATCTGCCCTTTGTCAAAAGCTATGAAAATATAGTTTTTCATTTAGGTTTCAACTTAAAATCCTCCCCCTATGCGTGGGACATCTTACCAAATATACTGAAACATATTTTCTTTCATAGACATACTTATTAGGAACAATTTATAATCAAATATGGTATAAGCATTCAATACATCTCTTTGGAGTGAATTTTTAAATTTATATAACTTGGATACCTTAAAGATAGGTTTAAATTGATTGGATGTGAGGTTTGTCATCAAGTTCGAAAATGATTTTATCAATCGAAAGGACAATTTTGTATAACCTCTTCTGTAGGAAAATGTGATAAAACAGAAAATATTCGTATTCTGTTGTAAGAGAGTTTGATGTAATTAATATAAGCGATTTGACTACTTCACCTATCTTTTCTATGAACAACATAAAGGAGATAGCTATTCAGACACAGACCATCAAATATTCGCTAAATTGAAAAGCCTTTACCTTATCATCTCTTCTCATGTCTTTTACGAATAAATCTTTTTATATGTCACTAATTGAACTTATCCACCATTACTAAACTAGCACTAATCTCAGAAGGGTGATTATTTTATGGATATATGTATTATAGGCTCTGGCTATGTTGGACTAACATCAGCTGTAGTATTAGCCAAATTAGGACATCATGTTATCTGTGTTGATAAAGATCAAAATAAAATTAACGCTCTCCAAAAAGGAGAGTATCCTATCTATGAACCAGGTTTAACAGAACTTATGCACAAACATCGAGATCGGCTAGAGTTCCATAGTGATGTTGATCAAGTTCTTCAACAAACACCTGTTATTCTTATTGCTGTAGGAACTCCTTCCATGCCTAACGGACAAACAGATTTAACGTATATTTACTCTGTTATCGATATGTTGGCTCAAACTATAAACTCATATAAAACGATTATCACGAAAAGTACGGTTCCACCAGGTACGAATCAACTCATGCGAGAAATGCTTATAAAAAAAGGTGTAGAATCCTCACTTTTTAATATCGTTTCTAATCCAGAGTTTCTTCGTGAAGGCTCCGCTGTTCATGACATGCTCTTTCCAGATAGAACAATCGTGGGTATACAAAAAGATGACACAAAATCATTAGAAATTATACAAACACTATATAAAGATATTCAATCGCCGCTCTTTCCTACAAGTTTACATGAGGCGGAAATGATTAAATATGCCTCTAATGCATTTTTGGCTACGAAAATATCTTTTATAAATGAAATTGCTAGAATTTGTGACGCTTATCACATTGATATTACTGAAGTAGCAAAAGGAGTTGGATATGACTTTCGAATCAATCCTCATTTTCTTCAAGCGGGACTTGGTTATGGAGGATCCTGTTTTCCAAAAGATTTAAATTCATTAATTTACACAGCAAATAGTAAACAAGTACCAGTCCCTATTTTACAAGCTGTACAATCTATCAATTCGACACAAGTAGATCTCTATATTGAAAAAATCAAAAACAAGTTAAAAAATGCTTCTTCAAACAGATTAACAATTTTAGGGATTTCCTTTAAACCAAATACAGATGATATTCGCTATTCTCTCTCTGTAACACTTATTGAAAAATTAATTCCGCTCGGTTACGAAATTCACGCCTATGATCCAATAGCCCTTCTCCCTTCCCATATAAAAAAACAAGTTACACAACATACTGAATTGGAGCCTTCTATTACAAATTCAGATTGTATAATTATTGCTACAGAATGGGATGAATTTAAAACACTTGATTGGCAACAAGTAAAAAAATTAATGCGAGGATGTACAATCGTTGATGGCCGCAATTGTATTAAACAAAATGAAATAGTAAAACACGGTTTACAATATATCGGGGTTGGACGCTGAATACCCAGCGTCTTCCCTTTTTTTCAATATATCTCTTCTTCCAAATTTGATAGATAAGATTCCTCCATCGATCCATCTCATAATGGTTGTTGGTTAATCCGAGATACTACCTTCCTTCAGAATTTCAGATCCATCACGAAACCTTAAAGAAAAAGTAACTATAATAGGCAACAGCTATTCATACAATACTCCCCTCAATTTTTACCATTAAAATACCTCAGTAGTTATGTAATTAAATTCCATTAAACCTATATAAATAACTAGTCCAAAAAAACATATATGCATATCATATTATAGTAAGCCACTTAGGAAATTCTACAAAGGAGGCATTTTCATGTTCGAAGATAAATCTAAAATAAATTACCCATATGAATTTACTGAAACTACAACTGTTCCTCTAAACAACCCTATTGATAAAAAATTCAAGAACGGCACAGGCACACACAATTTTCCAATAAAAAAACACTACAAAGAGCAAGTTTTATATACTGAAAAAATTAATACTAATAAAAACAAATAATCTTATAGATTTTTATAACAATTAACAAAATAAAAATCTATGTTTAGCCGTGCATAGTTACGCTTTTAATAATGTACAAATCTTTATTTTACAATCCACGTACCTTTTAAAAAGTGCTGATATACAGCGCTTTTTTATACATAGAAAAATTAAAGCTACCTTAGCCTCAAAATGCATTACTTGCATCATTAAATATCATACACTCAAGTTTTAATAAACAACAAAATTACTCCCTCCATCATAGCTGCACCCCTGTGATTACTCCATCTACACTATTTAATCTAAATCTTCCCCATTCGTGGAAATAACTTTTTTATACCAATAATAACTCTTCTTTTTACTTCTTTTTAATGTTCCATTCCCTTTATTGTCCTGGTCAACATAAATAAACCCATACCGCTTGTCCATCTCACCAGATCCTGCACTCACTAAATCTATAGGTGCCCATGTTGTGTACCCTAAAATATCTACCCCATCAACCTGAATCGCATCCTTCATCGCTTGGATGTGTTCTCTTAAATAATCAATTCTATAATCATCTTCCACATAACCATTTTCGTCTACTTCATCCTTTGCTCCTAATCCATTTTCTACAATAAATAATGGCTTCTCATAACGATCGTAGACATGATTTAAAGTAATTCTGAATCCCAATGGATCAATGGGCCATCCCCATTGGCTGTACTCCAAATAAGGATTTTTGGCGGATGCAAATAAATTTCCTTCTGCATTATCTCCCCCATCGCTATCTGTTCTTACACAGCGACTGTTATAATAAGAAAGGGAAATAAAATCTACTGTATATTTTGCGAGGAGCTCTTCATCCCCATTCTCCATTATTGGCAACGTCCCATTACGTTCCATTTCTTTTAGTGCATAGTTTGGATATTTTCCTCTTGCTTGTATATCAACAAAGAAATAACTTTCCCGATCTAATCTTGTTGCTTCCCAAACATCATTTGGATTGCAACTATAAGGATATACACTCCCTGCTGCAAACATACAGCCGACTACATTATTTTCATCTATTTCACGAGCCATTTTAGTGGCCTTTGCACTTGCAACAAGTTCATGGTGTGCCGCTTGATATTTTACCTTTTCTTTATTCTCTCCTTCTTCAAAATAAATTCCTGCCCCCATGAATGGAGCGTGTAAAATCATATTAATCTCGTTAAACGTTAACCAGTATTTAACTAAACCCTTATATCTTTTAAAAATAACCTGACATAGTTGTATATAGAAATCAATCATTTTACGGTTTTTCCAGCCACCGTATTTTTTAATTAAGTGCATCGGGCAATCAAAGTGCGTAATGGTTACGAGTGGCTCTATATTATATTTACGGCATTCTTTAAATAAATCTTCATAAAATTGAAGTCCCGCTTCATTTGGTTTTTCTTCATCACCTAATGGAAAGATTCTAGTCCAAGCAATACTCATTCGATAAACTTTAAAGCCCATTTCAGCAAATAGTTGAATATCTTCCTTGAAATGATGGTACATATCAATGCCTTTTTTAGCTGGATAATAGTAATCTTCATCAAAATCAAACATTTTCAGCTTTCCTGTAATTACTAAAGATCGTGCTTCTCCGGTTGGACATACATCGACATTCGAAAGTCCTCTTCCACTTTCATTATATCCCCCTTCACATTGATTGGCTGCGGTAGCCCCACCCCATAAAAAATCATCACTAAACTTCATGCTCATTCCTCCAATATCGAATTATTATTCCTAATAACTGTGTATAGAAAACCTCTTCACCTAGATTAGGGCGTCTTTGGTATCAAAATATAACCGTAATTAAATTCGCTCCTCTATCCACGTTACCTTCTTTACTCTCCGCCACTTCTAAATAATCTGCGGAATTCGTAATAACTATTGGAGTAACGACACTGTAACCAGCTTGTTCTATTTCTTCAATATTGAATTCTAACAATCGTTGACCTTTCCTTACCTTATCGCCTTGTTTTACATACGATTTAAATCCTTTACCTTCTAATTGGACTGTGTTTAAACCAACATGAATTAAAATCTGAACTCCATTATCTGATGTAATTCCAATCGCATGTAAACTTGGAAATAACGCTGTTATTTCCCCATTAACAGGAGCCTCAACCACCCCTTCTGTAGGTATGATTGCAACTCCATTACCTAATACACCTGATGAAAAAGCCGCATCTTCTATATCTTTTAATTGCACTACTTCACCTTTTATTGGGCTTTCAATTATTTCTTTCTCTAATCTACTCTTCTTTTCATCCTGCTTCATTTCAATTTGAGGCTCATTCACACCTGCGTAAACAGTCTCTTTATCTTTATAGACAATCATCGTCAATATAAATGCAACTACCATCGAAATTACTATACCAATAATCGCAACAATTAGATTCCCCATTGCTCCATCCGGTTCAATCATTGCAGGTAATTCAAAAATACCCATTCCACCAGCCATAAACTTTCTTAAATTAAAGAATCCGTAGAATCCTCCACCGATTCCACCAGCAATACAACTAATAATAAATGGTTTCTTTAAGGGTAATAAAATTCCATAAATAGCTGGTTCTGTTACTCCGAATATACTGGATAAAAAATTTGGTAAAGACATTTCCTTCATTTTCTTGTCTTTTGTTTTAAATAATATCGCCAGGACAACTCCTGCAGTTGCGAAAGTACAAGCAAAGAAAGGCATCATCACATTATCGTATCCGATCGTCATAATGTTATTTAAATATACAGGTATGAATCCCCAGTGCATACCAAATATAACCAATATTTGCCACGTAGCTCCTACTATGATGCCAGCAAACAATGGGCTAAAGTCTCTAACTGCAAATACAGATTCAGAAACAACCGTTGAGCCAAATGTGGCAAGTGGTCCAATTACAATAAATGCAACTGGTAATGCAATTAATAATGTAAGCATTGGAACAAAGAAAAATTTAAGTAAATCTGGTACAAGCTTATTACAAACTTTTTCGCATTTTGCTGCAAAATATACTGCTAAAATAACAGGAATAACTGTACCTGTATAATTTATTGAAATTAAAGGTATGCCAAAGAAATCAATGTAAATCGGCGATTTAAACATAGAACCTTGAAATAATGTATACATTGCATTAGTACTTGAAGAAATAGCACTAGCTTGTATACTTGGATAACACATAATAGCCCCTACAACTAGGCCTAACATGGGTTTTAAACCAAACTTTTTAGCTGAAGTATAACCTAAAAATAATGGTAAAAAAGTAAATAACGCATCACCGATTGCGTTAATGACCATTGAACCACCCGAGGTTGAACTATATAATCCTATAGCAACAAACAGTGCATTTAGTCCTTTCAACATACCACATGCAGCCATAATACCTAATATTGGCTGGAATATACCCGATATGATGTCAATTGCCTTATGTAGTAACTTTTCAGACTTTTGCTCACCATGTTGGGTTGCATTCAGTTGATCTATGTCGATCAGTGCACTAATGTCATCATATACTTGTGGTACATGGTTTCCGATAACAACTTGATATTGACCACCACTTTTCATAACCGTGACAATACCATCCATACTTTTTAGGGTGTCATCATTTGCGATGGACTCGTCCTTCAATTTAAAACGTAGTCGAGTCACACAATGTGTTAAGCTATTTATATTTTCTTTTCCACCTATATTTTCAATAATTTTTTTTGCTAATTCGTTATATTTCCTCATTTTTCAATCCTCCATCTTTTCTTGTATTTATTAACAGAAATAGTGAAGGTCTGGCCAACTTAATGTTACCATCCAGCTATGTATTGCATGTTTACAGTCATCACCCCCTTTCATGTTCTTTTATCTATCTACTCGACTCCCGAACTACCTTTGCTACATGAATAGTCAAATAAATCATTTCATTTGAAGTTAAATAATATCCGTATTTCTTTTGGATAAATAGTTGAATCTTTGAAACACACTCAAACTCTTTCACATACTTATTTTTAATAATCTCAAGTAGCTCTTCATCAGATTCATCACTGTATGTGCTATTCGTAATTAGCCGGGAAGCGAAAAACTTTAAATGGCTAATAAAACGATAAGAGGCAACCGATTCTTCTATAATCTCAATGCCAAAATGAACTCTTACAATTGTCAGTACTTCTTGAATCAACTGTGTGATTTCATGTACGATTGGTTGTTCTTTATGCAACTGAGCATTTACAATATGAAAAGCAATAAAACCCGCCTCATCATCAGGTAAACGAATGTGTGTCTCTTTTTCTATAATATCCAGTGCTTTCATTCCAATATTAAATTCATCTTTATAAAATCGTTTTATTTCCCATAGCAATGCATTTTTAATCTGAATCCCTTCTTTAATCCTTTGAATTGCAGTATGCATGTGATCACTCAATGAAATATAAATACCTTCATTGAGTTTTTTACCTAATTTTCTTTGGGCATATCCAATAATTTCATCTGAGAGTTTCATGTGCTCAATGGGTATGTTATTTAGCAGTTCTTGTAATTTATTAGATATATCTTGATTGGCTATGCGAAAAATTTTGTTGACCTTACTTTCATCAATCACATCACCTTTTGACTTTTGATAGCCTATTCCTTTCCCCATAACGATTATCTCTTTTCCATTTTTATCCTCCGTAATAACGACATTATTATTTAGATTCCTTTTAACTTCCATATATTTCACTCCAATCAAGGATATTTTAGTATGGATTCATGATCTCTTTCACTTTATAAGAGATTATATATTATTCCGATATAACATAAAAAAGCCCATCCATTAAAATGCATAGAAGTACCTAAGAGCTTCTCTGCACACTAATGAATAGGCTTAGCTTGTATTAAAACAATTACTACCCAATTCCAATGATATACGTACATAATAGCCTAATTTTAAAGTTTCGTCAACGCCGTTAAGGGGACATATCTACAAAAGGAGTCCTACTGACAAATCACCTTAATCTGTACGCGTAAATTCCTAAAAACCTTAATAACTATTTATCTTAATACATAAATTTAATGTTGTTATTTAAAGTGTTGTATTTTCTTTCTATAATGATTTAAAACCTTTAATACTTATTATATCGAATTTCAGAATTGAATCTGAATAGCCATCTTTTTTGTATTGAAATTTTCAGGCCTTACTTTTTATTGGCTTAAGCTTCTCGCTCACCCATCAGAGCATTACTTTATGGCTCTCTATATGCTCCCTTTTCACTAGATCTGGGAAACTTTTTACATTATCACCAATTAAAAAGAATGTTGCTTTCACATTATTTTTCTTTAATACATCTAATAGATTAGATGTATATTTTCCTGGTCCATCATCAAAAGTTAAATATACGACTTTTCTTTCTTTACCATCAAAACGATTAGGTATCGATTTTTCTAATTTATTTTTAGGCAGACTGCTCACTTGTTGAACACTGTTTCCCTCTGCCGCATTTACTAGCTTAGGATTTGTAATAGATTGAAACATGTAATAACCTATCGCTACTACTATAATAGCTAGTAATACACTTATAATTCGTTTTTTCTTAAGCTTAATTTTCATACCTTAATTCTTCTTTCTATCCTATTATTCCACTTTATGTTATTTAGTCTTTACCATTATCATATAGACACTGTAAAAAAATTATACATTAATAAAATGACTATCTTATTAAATGCTTGTTCAGCTTATTTACCAAGCTATATAAAATTTACTAAGCCAAAAGGTGGCTTGTATCTTACTATTTTCTTACCTTCACATATAAATATTGATAAGTTGATCCATTCGTTAAAAGAAAAACATATTTATGTAGATGATGCATCTAGAATGTATTTAGAAGGAAACAAACAAAATGTACTCCGGATAAGTATCTCCCAAGTAAATAAAGACAAAATAGAATACGGCATTCGGGAATTGGCAGCTTGTATAGTAGACATAGTGGAAAAGAAAAAAGACAATGTAATATGGTATTAATCTTAATGTAAAACTCAAAAAGACACCTTAACATAAAGGTGTCTTTTAATGTTTCACATTAAATAGATTAATCCTACATAACCCTCTTAAACATCTTCTCCAATTCATACGTAGAATGATGCACAAGAATCGGTCTTCCGTGCGGGCATGTGTACGGGTTTGTTGTTGTACGAAGCTCTTCGAGTAAAGCGAATATTTGATCGTTCGTTAAATATTGATTTGCTTTAATCGATGCTTTACAGCTCATCATAATAGCTGCTTCTTCACGTAACTTTTTAATATCAACTTTTTTTAGTTTAACAACTTGCTCCATCATTTCGTCGATAATTTCTGTTTCTTGTCCTTTCGGGAACCACGTTGGGTGCGAACGAACGATGAAGGATTGGTGACCGAATTGTTCCAAGAAGAGACCGACTTTTTTCAGCTCTTCTAGTTGCTCTTCGACACGTAAAAATTCGGTAAGGGATAAATCAATACGATATGGTACAAGTAGTTCTTGTACTTCTTGCGCTACTCGTCCTACTTTGTCACGGAAGTATTCATAATTGATACGTTCCTGTGCTGCGTGCTGGTCAATCATATATAGGCCTTTATCATTTTGAGCAAAAATATATGTGCCATGCATTTGTCCAATTGGATATAGCGGTGGTAAGTCATTACCGTTCATTTCAATCTCTTTGATTTCCCGAACTTCATCTTCCAATTCCTCTAACTCAAAATCGTCATCGTTATCGTTCCACGATTTCTCTTCTCGAATCGGTTCTTCCATTATCGGTTTCGTAAATGATTGCCAACTTTCTTCTTCTCTTACTAGTGACTGTGGTGGTTGCCATTCTTGCTTCGGTGGTTGCCAAAGTTGGACTGGCTTTTTCACAGCCTCTGATTCTTCTTGTTTTTCATCCATTCCAGTCGGTAAAATAATATCAGGCATGGATGGTTCTTTCGGCTTCGTGTGCTCAAACTGGAACTGTCCTTGCACACTTTCATCTTTTTCTTTTTTCTTTGTTGTTACACCTGCATCTGGAATGAGCTGTATTTTTTTGAATGCCGCTTGCAAAGTTTCTTCAATAAGTTTTAATAACTCTTGCTCTTTACTAAAACGAACTTCTAATTTTG
The DNA here is from genome assembly GCA_027694045.1 of Bacillaceae bacterium OF18-1A. Taxonomy (GTDB): domain Bacteria; phylum Bacillota; class Bacilli; order Bacillales; family Bacillaceae_G; genus Bacillus_A. Next base: position 215,704 of record JAQEWB010000002.1, read on the forward strand.
CCGGATGCACGTTTACATCAACTAGCATTGGATCCATTTCAATTGATAAGAAACCGATTGGGTATCGTCCAACTGGTAGTAATGTGTGATATCCTTGCTGAATGGCTTTCATTAATACGAAATTTCGAACGTAACGGCCATTTACGATCGTTGACATGTAATTACGAGATGCTCTCGTTACTTCTGGTAATGTTACATAACCTTTAATTGTGAAATCTAACGATTCTGCTTCAATTGGAATTAGCTTCTTCGCAACTTGAATGCTGTAAATCGCTGCAAGTACTTGTCTTACATCACCGTTCCCTGATGTATGAAGTAATTTCTTTTCATTATGAAACAACTTTAACGATACTTCCGGATGCGACATTGCAATACGATACACAATATCTGTAATATTCCCAAGCTCGGTGTGAATAGTTTTCATATATTTAAGGCGGGCTGGTGTATTAAAGAATAGATTTTGTACTGTAATATCTGTTCCTTTTCGGCTCGCTGTTTTCTCTTGTTTTATAATGTCTCCACCTTTAATAATAAGGTGTGTACCAGGTGCATCACCTGTACTAGTGATTAATTCTAATTCACTAACTGAGGCGATACTTGGTAATGCCTCACCTCGGAAACCAAGAGTTCTAATACGAAATAAATCATTCTCATCTTTAATTTTACTCGTCGCATGACGTTCAAACGCAACGACACAATCTTCTTCTGCAATGCCATCTCCATTATCAATGATGCGAATTTTCGATAATCCCGCTTCTTCTAAGTGGATTTCAATAGATGTACTATTCGCATCGATAGAATTTTCCACAAGTTCTTTTACGACTGAGGCAGGGCGTTCCACTACTTCCCCTGCCGCAATTAAGTTGGAGAGCTGGTCATCGAGTTTGCGAATTTTCCCCATCTACTTACTCATCCTTTCTTTAACTTTTTTTGCAAGCGATACAGTTCGTTCATCGCTTCTAAAGGTGTCATATCAAGTAAATCTATTTTTTTAATTTGCGCAAGTACTGCCGTTTCTTTTTGGTCAATCACTGGCTTGTCTTGTTTTTTCGAAGACTTTTCTGCACCAAAGAAAGAGAGTTGTGATTCTTCTTCCGTCTCTACTTTCACTTCTTCTACTTCCACAGGTTCTTCTTTTACAACTACAGGCTCTGGCATTACTTCTTGCACTTTCACTTCTGCACGCTTTGGAATAATAATTTCTTCCTGTCCCTCTAGCTGCGCTAACACTTCTTTCGCACGAGCGATTAAGCTATCCGGAAGTTCAGCAAGTTGCGCAACATGAATTCCGTAACTTTTATCTGCTGCTCCATCTTGAATTTTATGAAGGAAGACTACTTTTCCATTCTCTTCAATTGCTGAAACGTGTACATTCTTCAGCTGATTTAAGCTTTCTTCTAACACCGTTAACTCATGATAGTGTGTGGAGAATAACGTTTTTGCACCAATTTGATCATGGATATGCTCAATGATTGCTTGAGCAAGTGCCATACCATCATACGTAGATGTACCGCGTCCAATTTCATCGAATAAAATTAAACTTCTTTCTGATGCATTTGCAATTGCGTTCTTCGCTTCTAGCATTTCCACCATAAATGTACTTTGACCTGAAATTAAATCATCCGCTGCACCAATTCTTGTAAAGATTTGGTCGAATACAGGTAATACCGCTTCTGTTGCAGGTACGAAACAACCGATTTGCGACATAACCGTTACAAGTGCTAACTGTCTCATATACGTACTTTTACCAGACATGTTCGGTCCTGTAATTAAAAAGACATCCATATTCTCTGGCATAATACAATCGTTTGGTACATACAATTTCCCGTTCAATACTTTTTCAACGACAGGATGGCGGCCATCTTTAATAAAGATTTCACGCTTCGTTGTTAGAACAGGTTTTACAAACTGTTCTTCTTCACTCACTGTCGCAAAGCTTTGCAATACATCTAGTTCACTAATTACTCTCGCTAAATGTTGTAATTTCGGAATGAATACTTTTACTTCTTCACGAAGCGCTGTAAATAAATCGTATTCTAGTTGTACAATTTTCTCTTCCGCTTCAAGAATTAACGTTTCTTTTTCTTTTAGTTCATCTGTAATGAAACGTTCTGCATTTGCAAGTGTTTGTTTACGCTCGTAGCGCCCTTCTGGAAGTGATGCAAGGTTCGCTTTCGTGACTTCAATGTAATAACCGAAAATGCGATTGTAACCAATCTTTAACGATTTAATTCCTGTAATATCACGCTCTCGTTTTTCAAGCTCAGCAATCCACGTTTTTCCGTTTTTACTTACATATCGATATTGATCAAGCTTCTCATTATAACCGTCTTTAATAATATCTCCATCTTTAATTGAAAGCGGTGGGTTTTCTTGAATACTTCTTCCTAATAGCTCTGTTAAACTTTCACATGGATCTGCGCCTTGAATTAACCTTGCTGCGTAGGCATTATCTAAAAGACTAATCGCTTCTAAAATAGCTGGTACTTGAAGTAATGAACGTCTTAATTGTAATAAGTCGCGCGCATTTACATTACCAAATGCAACTTTCCCTGCTAAGCGTTCTAAATCATATACTTCTTTTAATTTTTCTTTTAAATCTTCACGTAAGAAGTAATCATTTACAAACGTTTCAACCATTTCTAAACGCTCTTCAATTCTTTCTTTCTGAATAAGCGGACGTTCCATCCACTGTTTTAGCATACGACCGCCCATAGCTGTTTTCGTTTTATCTAGTAACCATAATAATGAGCCTGTCTTTTCCTTCGTACGAAGCGTCTCAGTTAATTCTAAATTACGCTTTGAATGTACATCAATTTTCATAAATTGATTCGTGTAATAAATTTCTACTGGCTGTAAATGATCTAATGAACGTTTTTGCGTTCTTATCACATAGTTAAATAAGCGTCCAATCGCTTTAATTAACTTTGCTTGTGAAACATTTTTCACAAGATGTTCTAAGCCTTCAGGAATCGTTGTTGCATCTTCATACGAAATCGTCATTTTTAATGTTTCAGTTAACTTACTTAGTTCATCCTTAGAAAATGTAGAATCTACAACAATTTCTTTTGAACCTGTTGCATACACTTCTAATAAAATATCCTCTACTGAACCTGTTAATAACGTAACTGTATTTTGTCCAGTCGTTAAGTCATTACAAGCTAACGCATACGATCCATCTTCAAAATGCGTTAATGCTGCTAAGAAGTTATTTTCTTTCTCATCAATTGTACGCCCTTCCATCATCGTTCCTGGCGTAATTAATTGTACTACTTCACGGCGTACTACACCTTTAGCTGTTTTTGGATCTTCCACTTGTTCACAAACTGCTACTTTATATCCTTTTTCAACAAGTTGTTCAATATAGTTTTTCGCCGCATGATACGGTACACCACACATCGGTATACGTTCACTACTACCACCATCTCGGCTCGTTAATGTAATTTCAAGTTCATGAGCTGCCTTAACCGCATCCTCAAAAAACATTTCATAAAAATCACCTAAGCGAAAAAATAAAAAGGCATCTTGATAGTCTGCCTTGACCTTTAAATATTGCTGTATCATAGGGGTATATTGACTCATACTTTTCCTCCATAATTCTTACGTAATGATCTATGTTCATCTATGTCACATTTCACGGACACCATTTCTCCTATTTCAGGAGTCTTTCCTCATTATAGCACATTTCATAAGGAACCATGTTCATTCAAGCACTACTTATGTAAAGTAAAAAGCTAGGAAGAACTTCTCCCTAGCTTTCTATTACTCTTCTTCTGCATCGACAATAAAGTTTGGATCTAATTCTTCAAACTCATCATCATCGATTTGGAAATCATCATCTGATTCTACGCAACCATCAGGATTTACACTTACACAAATTTTCGTTTCCCCAACTACTTCTGTTACAAACTCACGTTCTACCGTCACAACAATTTTATTACCGTTTGGTGATACAAGGGCTTCTAAACAATTTGGTGGCTGAATAACACGAGCAATGATTTCTAAATCGTCACCAGAGAAGTTTTTATCACGATAACCAATGCTTACTTCGTCAGTATAATTAACACGTTCTGTTACAACTTCCGTCTTTGTATTTCCATCAAATGAATACCAAGTGTTCACATCGTAGTAACCTTCGATTTCCACATGCTTTCCACTTTTTCTTGCCTCGTAAGAATGGTTAATTACCCAGCACCCTAAAATACTTGTTGGCTCATTATTCGATTCACATGTATGCGTTGACTTTGTATACTTACGTCCTTTTCCAACTACTGCTTTTGTAATAATCTCTCTAAATTCGGACATTCGTAACCCTCCTCAATCACTATTCACTTAATCATATGCGTGACAATAGCGGAATGTGTCATTCTTTTTTTTGAGAAGAACTTACGTTTACTTTACTAAAAAAGAGATGTCAATATGACATCTCTTTAACAACCACAATTTCCTTTTTTACTTTCTACTGCCGCGCCAGTCTCACCCTTTAATACATCGCCACCAGTTGAAATTAATATTTCATCTGTTACATTATTAGAAATTGTACTAGCAACTAACTGTAATAAATCATTCACATACGTTTGTGAAGATTTAAATTCCTGTACAACCGGAATATTATCTATCTTATCTTGAAGTGCATCAATTTCAGCTTCTACTTTTTTCAAAGCTTCCCATTTCCCATAATGTTGCAAGTTTACTGCTTGTTTTTGAAGTGCTTTAATTTCATCAATTGCACGCTTTACATTTTCATTTTTATGAATTTGTGCCTCTGCTCGCTTGAAGAAATCAACTTCTTCTGTTTCAGAAATCATTTTTGCTAATTCTTTCGCTTGCTCAACAATTTCATCTTTCGTATATACTTTCATCTATTATTTCACCTCAATCGGCTCTTCAACCAATTCCCCGTTTAGAGACCAAGTTTTTGCTTCCGTTACTTTTACTTTCACAAGCTGACCAATTAAAGACTTTGGAGCAACAAAGTTTACAAGTTTATTCGTACGAGTATAACCTGCAAGTACTTCCGCGTTATTTTTACTTTCCCCATCAACTAAGACTTCTACAATTTGACCTTTATAAAGGTTGTTTTTTTCAATTGCCAATTTATTTACTAACGTATTTAAACGTTGAAGACGTTCTTTCTTCACTTCCATCGGTACATTATCTTGCATTTTTGCAGCTGGTGTACCTTCGCGAGGCGAATAAATAAACGTAAATGCAGTATCAAATCCTACTTCATGATATAACGACATCGTTTCTTCAAATTGCTCATCCGTTTCATTTGGGAAACCAACAATAATATCTGTTGTTAATACTGCGTTTGGAATTGTTTCTTTAATTTTTCGTACTAGCTCTAAATAATGCTCACGTGAATATTTACGTGCCATAATTTTTAGCATATCTGTACTTCCAGATTGGACTGGCAAATGAATATGTTCTACTAAGTTTCCACCTTTTCCAAGCACTTCAATTAAATGATCATCGAAGTCACGTGGATGACTCGTTGTAAAACGAATACGAGCAATATCAACTTTACGGAGTTCATCCATTAAATCACCAAGGCCGTATTCTAAACCTTCAAAGTCTTTACCATATGCATTTACGTTCTGTCCAAGTAGCGTAATTTCTTTATAACCATTGGCAGCTAAATGACGAATCTCCTGAATAATATCTTCTGGACGTCTGCTTCGCTCTTTCCCGCGTGTATACGGTACAATACAATATGTACAGAACTTATCACAGCCATACATAATATTTACCCAAGCTTTAATATCGCCACGACGTACTTTCGGAAGGTTTTCAATTACGTCCCCTTCTTTTGACCAAACCTCAACTACCGTCTCCTTCGAGAACATTGCATCTTTTAGAATGTACGGTAATCTATGAATATTATGTGTACCAAATACCATATCTACATGCTGATTTTTTTGCATAATTTTATTTACAACAGATTCCTCTTGAGACATACAGCCACATACACCAATTAAAAGGTCTGGATTTCTACGTTTTAATGATTTTAAATGCCCAAGTTCACCAAACACTTTATTTTCAGCATTTTCACGAATTGCACAAGTATTTAATAAAATCACATCTGCATCTTCAGTTGAAAATGTTGGCTCATATCCAAGTGCAGTGAAAATACCTGCCATCACTTCTGTATCATGCTCGTTCATTTGACAACCGTATGTACGAATATAAAACTTTCTTCCTGTACCAAAATCACGAAATTCTTCAGGTAAGCCAAAATCCCGTTCAATTTTAACTTCTTCTTTCCCTCGTTTTTTCGCATCTTTTAAGGAAGGTGGTTGATATACACTTTCAAAATATTTACTGTAGTCTTTCTCTTCTTTTTTCGTAGAGGCATTTGCTTGTTGACTTGCTAATCGTTGTTGCTCGTTCATCGGTAATCTCCTTTCAACCTTAACTATACACATTCTATAGTCTATTTTATTGCGCTTAGACCCATCTCAAAAATGTTTAGATAGCTTGAGAGATAACTTGTCCTTTGAAACTTGAGTAATCAATCTAATCATCTATAAGAATGAAGTCTTCCCCACACAAATAGACATTCCCTTTTATCCCGCTATTTGCGAGCAGTAGACTCCCACCTAAAAACTCGGCAAATACGAGGAATTCAAGTGAGGAATGAACCTCCTACTGATTAAAAGTTTTACTTTATCATTTCATCTTGTCCTACCCAAAAGCATATAGCTTTATCCTTATACACATTAACATAGTATGAAGTGTTTAGCCAATTTTTACAATAAAGATGCGCTATCTTATCTTACATTTCATAAGCAATGAACTTGCTATTTTCATACAACGATTTACATATTATTTTACCATTCTGAATTTTCTAAGTAAATAAGACTGCCGTATATTTTTTAACGAGTAAAAAAGGTTGCCATTTGGCAACCTTTTCTTACATTACATGAATTCAGCAACAAGCTCATCAAACATTTTCTGATCCATATTTAAATCAGATTGCACTAAAGGCTCTTCACTATAGCCTTTTACAAGTTCTTGGTATGATGGTTGCTTAGTATTTTGATAAATTAAACCTGTTACTAATCCGTTATTTTCCATTAACGTTTGCATAGCCATCATGCGATTAGATGGATCATATCCCTCTACTGTACTTAGTTTCGTTAAGTTCTCTTTGAACCAATCGTACGTATTTACTTTATTGTAAGTAACACACGGACTAAATACATTAATTAATGAAAATCCTTTATGGTTAATACCAGCTTCAATAATTTGTGTTAGTTCTTTTAAATCACTTGAAAAGCTTTGCGCCACAAACGTTGCACCAGCTGTTAAAGCCATTTCCATAACATTTAGTGATGGCTCAATTGAACCTTGTGGTGTACTTTTCGTTTTAAAACCAGCTTCACTACGTGGTGAAGTTTGCCCTTTTGTTAATCCGTAAATTTGGTTATCCATTACGATATACGTAATATCAATGTTACGGCGAATAGAATGAATAGTATGTCCCATACCGATCGCAAATCCATCACCGTCACCACCTGATGCGATAACTGTTAAATCACGATTTGCCATTTTCACACCTTGTGCAATTGGAAGGGCACGACCATGGATACTATGCACACCGTATGAATTAATATAACCTGAAATACGACCTGAACAGCCGATACCAGAAATAACAGCAAGTTCATCTGGGTTTAAACCAACGTTAGCTGCCGCACGTTGAATCGCAGCTTGCACTGAGAAGTCTCCGCAACCTGGGCACCAGTTTGGTTTTACACTGTTACGAAAGTCCTTAAATGTTGCCATTTAATACAACCCCTTTTTTGCATTCGTTGTAAATCTCTTTTGGCAAGAATGGATTTCCATCATATTTTAAAAGACTAGAAATTTTCTCACCATTTCCAAGATTCATTTTCATAATGTTAGCAAGCTGACCTGTTGCATTGTTTTCTACAACTACAACACGTTTCGCATTTTTCACAAGTGGATCGATTTCAGCTGTTGGGAACGGATGAATTAAGCGTACATGAGCATGATTTACTTTCATACCCTCTTGTTCTAAACGCTCCATCGCCTCTTCGATCGCACCACGAGTTGAGTTAAATCCAACTAGCAATACGTCTGCTTCTTCATGCTTAACATTTTTATAAACAGGGGTATTAAACTTCAAGTTCTCCATTTTACGGAAACGTTTGTCCATTTGATCCTTACGGTTTATTGCTGATTCAGATGGTTTACCTGTTTCATCATGTTCTACACCTGTAACATGGTGAACACCATTTTTCATACCAGGTAAAACACGTGGTGAAACGCCATCTTCTGTCACTTCATAACGTTTGAAGTATGCTTTATTTTCACGTTCTGGTAGTTCAACTTCTAAGTCCAACTTACCACGACGAATTTCCACTTTATCTAACTTAAGCGGTTCTACAGTTTGTTTACCTAGAGACAGCTGTAGGTCTGTTAAGAAAATAACAGGTACTTGATATTCTTCAGATAAGTTAAATGCTTCTACAATGTCATAGAAAGCTTCTTCAACTGTACTTGGTGCCATTACGATTTTTGGAATTTCACCGTGCGTACCGTAAATCATCGCCATTAAATCAGACTGCTCTTGTTTCGTCGGTAACCCTGTACTTGGACCACCACGTTGTGTATCAACAATTACTAATGGTGTTTCTGTAATACCTGCTAAACCGATTGCTTCCATCATTAAAGAAAGACCAGGACCAGCAGACGCTGTTAATGTACGAACACCAGCATAGTTTGCACCGATTGCCATTGTACAAGCTGCAATTTCATCCTCAGTTTGGATTACTGTTCCGCCGACTTTCGGTAATTTTTTAATTAAGTATTCCATAATTTCAGATGCAGGTGTGATTGGATATGCAGACATGAAGCGAGCACCACCAGCTACCGCACCAAATGCGATTGCATCGTTTCCAATCATAAACATGCGTTTCTTACCATCAGCTTTTTCAAGCTGCATCATGTTTACTTTCTCACCTAACAATTCTTTCATATATTGAGAACCACGTTTAATTGCTTCCATGTTCTTTTGAACGACTTGTTCTCCTTTACGGCCGAAGATTTCTTCAACTACTTCTAAATAAGCTGTTTCGTCTAATCCTAAGACCGCACTTGATGCCCCAACAGCAACCATGTTTTTCATTAATGATGTGCCTAATTCTGAAGCGATATCTGTAAACGGTATTACATATAGATTTACATCTGCATTGTCAGGTATAGTTGGATTAAATTTCGCATCCGCAACTACAATTCCACCTGGACGTAGTTCGTGGAAGTTAAAATCAATTGTTTCTTGATCAAAAGCAATTAAAATATCTAAATCATCTGAGATCGAGCGTACTTCTGTAGTACTTACACGAATTTTATTATTTGTATGGCCGCCTTTTATACGTGATGAGAAGTGGCGGTAACCGTATAGGTAATATCCTAATCGGTTTAATGCTATACAGAAGATTTCCCCTGTACTTTCAATTCCTTCACCTTGTTGGCCTCCAACTTTCCATGAAAGTTGACTAATCATCTCCTACACCCCTTTTGGCTGCATTCATTGTAGTGTATTTTTTTACAGTATTAGTTTAGCATTTTTTATGCAAATAAACTACAACGGACGCAAATTATGCCTCTTCTGATTTCCCTGAATCTTAAGTATAATGCTATTTTGTTTTTCATTCTAGTATTAGGTCTTAAAAAAAGCAATAAAATCAAATGAATTTATTTTAATTTTTATGAATTTTTACACTAAAAATCAAAAACTCATATGTTCGACAAAATTATCATATAAAAAGTTTTTTACAGTAGATGCATTATAGTGTTTATAAAGTTCATTAACAACATTCTCATAATCCCTATACGCCGCTACATTTATAACAGTTTCCAGAATCCCATCAAAATCCGAACCAAATCCTATATTCTTTTCTCCACCTAGCGAACAAATATGTTCAATATGTTTTACTATATCTGCTATATTTGCTTGTTTTTCACTTGTTAAAAACTGAGGTACAAACGTAACACCGATCATGCCATTTTGCTTTATAAGAGCCTGAATTTGTTCATCATTTAAATTACGTGGATGCCCACAAAGTTCATAACAATTTGAGTGCGATGCAATAGGATGATTCGCGACTTCTATAACATCCCAAAAGCTTCTCTCATTTAAATGGGATAAATCGGTCCATAGCTGTAAAGCATTAAGTTCTTGTATAACTTGTCTACCAAAAGTAGTCAAACCTGCTCCACGCGTCTCTAGCGCCCCATCAGCTAACAAATTGGCATAGTTCCATGTTAATCCAAAAGAACGTACACCTAGTCGATAAAATAAACGTAATTTCATCGCTTCTTTCCCAATTGCTTCGCATCCTTCTAATGTTAAAAGAGCCCCAATCTCGTCCTCTTTTAACATACTTATATCATCTTTCGTTTGGATAAACTTCACACCCGGTAGCGATAAAATTTCATTATAAAAAATATCTATCATCTGTAATGCCGCTTCAAATCTTTTTTCATATGCCACTGTTTCTGGCACATATACAGCAAAACATTGTATACTTCCTTTTCGTCTCATTAATTGTTCAAATGTAATATGTAATTGTGAGTCGTTTTTAAAATCCTTTTTTCCCTGTGCACTCCACAACTGAAAGAGTACATCACAATGAGCATCAAAAATTTTCATTTTCATTCCTCCACTATAAAAACAACCTGTTTGCATACATGCAAACAGGTTGTTTAAACTTAACGAGGTTCTACAATTAATTTTATTGCTGTACGCTCTTCCCCATCAATCATAATATCTGTAAACGCTGGGATACAAATCAGGTCCAAACCACTAGGCGCTACAAATCCTCTTGCAATTGCTACTGCCTTTACCGCTTGATTCAATGCACCTGCACCAATAGCTTGAATTTCTGCTGTTCCGCGTTCGCGAATAACACCTGCAAGTGCACCAGCTACAGAATTAGGGACCGACGTTGCTTTAACTTTTAATATTTCCATTCCGCGTTTCCTCCTCGTTTCTATAAAAAGTATTAGCAATTATTTCACTTTAACTTATATTCACGAGGAATAGCACGTATTCCTGCTAAATTTCTGTAATTTTTCTAAAAAATTAAAATATAATAACTTATCTAAATTTTTAACAAAAATTATTCAAAAAATGGTTGATCATCATTAATTAAGATGCGTTCAATTTTCTTCGCTTTTCCTGTATTAGGATCCACATCAATTAATACCGCACTTAATTGCGTTCTACCATTTGTCACTTCAAATCGTACTGGTAAGTTTGTTAAAAACTTCTTCAATACCGCTTCTCGATCCATACCTAAAATTCCGTCATATGGTCCTGTCATACCAACATCTGTAATGTATGCCGTTCCACTTGGTAAAATACGATTATCTGCAGTAGGGACATGCGTATGTGTACCTACTACCGCTGTAGCACGACCATCTACATACCAGCCTAACGCTTGTTTTTCACTTGTAGTTTCCGCATGAAAATCGATAAAGATAATATTCGTACGTTTTTTTGCAATGTTAATTAATTCATCCACTTTTCGGAATGGACAATCAATTGGAGGAAGGAAAGTGCGTCCTTGTAAGTTAATAACTGCAACTTCCGTTCCATTACAGTTCACAAAGATAAGCCCTTTTCCTGGCGTTCCTTCTGGGAAGTTAGCTGGTCTTGCAAGATATTTCGCATCATCAATAAATTCAAATACTTCACGATTATCCCAAGCATGGTTTCCAAGTGTAACTGCTTGTGCCCCGCACTCTAAAAAGTTTCGATATATTTTTTCTGTAATACCACGTCCACCTGCAGCATTTTCTCCATTAATAATTGTTACTGTAGGTGTATATTTTTTCTTTAATGCCGGTACGTATTGTTGAATCATACCTCTACCAGGAGATCCTACGACATCCCCAACAAATAATATTCTCATATGTCTTACCCTTTCTATGTACTACATTTTTTATTACTATATCCTCAAGCGACTTCCTTACACTATATTTACTATAAGTTTGTTTCACTTGTAGGCTACTTTTCCTCGCGATTTGCGAGTAACTCGATTGGTAAGAACTAATAATTAATAAGGGATAAACACCCTACTAATTAAAGCTCCCCTTTATTTTATCCAATTCCAGCACAAAAAAATAAAGTGGTGTTTCACCACTTTATTTTGCGTATTCCACTGCACGTGTTTCACGAATAACAGTTACTTTAATATGTCCTGGATAATCCAGTTCATTTTCAATACGTTTTCGAATATCACGAGCTAAACGATGAGCTTCTAAATCATCAATTGTATCTGGTTTTACCAGAATACGAACTTCACGTCCTGCTTGAATTGCGAATGATTTTTCAACGCCTTCATAAGACTCTGAAATCTCTTCTAACTTTTCAAGACGACGAATATAGTTTTCAAGCGTTTCACTACGAGCTCCCGGTCTTGCAGCTGATAATGCATCTGCTGCTGCAACTAAAACTGCAATGATAGAAGTTGGTTCTGTGTCTCCATGGTGAGATGCAATACTGTTTATAACTACAGGATGCTCTTTATATTTCGTTGCGAGTTCAACACCAATTTCAACGTGACTACCTTCTACTTCATGATCAATCGCTTTTCCGATATCATGTAATAAACCTGCACGTCTTGCTAGTTTTTCATCCTCACCAAGCTCCGCTGCCATAAGTCCAGTTAAATATGCAACTTCCATAGAGTGTTTTAAGACGTTTTGTCCATAACTTGTACGGTATTTTAAACGACCTAAAATCTTAATTAAATCTGGATGTAATCCGTGAACACCCACTTCAAACGTTGTTTGCTCTCCGACTTCGCGAATATACTCGTCCACTTCACGTCTTGATTTTTCGACCATCTCTTCAATACGCGCTGGGTGAATACGTCCGTCCTGTACTAGTTTATCAAGAGCGATACGAGCTGTTTCACGACGAATTGGATCGAATCCAGAAAGGATTACCGCTTCTGGTGTATCATCGATAATTAGGTCAATACCTGTTAACGTTTCTAACGTACGAATATTACGACCTTCACGTCCGATAATACGTCCCTTCATTTCGTCATTTGGAAGATTTACAACCGAAACGGTTGTTTCAGCAACATGATCAGCTGCACATCTTTGCATTGCAAGAGATAAAATCTCTTTTGCTTTCTTATCCGCTTCTTCTTTCGCGCGAACTTCACTTTCTTTTACCATAACAGCGATTTCATGAGAAACTTCACTTTCTACTTTACCAAGAATAATTGCTTTCGCTTGTTCGCGTGTCAGATTGGAAATGCGCTCTAATTCTGTTTGTTGCTTTTGAACTAACTCTCCCACTTTGCTTTCCAACTCTTCAATCTGTTGTTGTCTCGCTACAAGAGAATCCTCTTTCTTTTCTAACTGCTGCTCACGTTTATCGAGCGTTTCGTCTTTACGATCAAGGTTCTCTTCTTTTTGCATTAAACGATTTTCTTGTTTTTGTAATTCGCTTCTACGGTCACGAATTTCTAATTCAGCTTCTGTACGAAGTGTATGAATTTCATCCTTTGCTTCTAAAAGCGCTTCTTTCTTAATTGCCTCAGCTTCACGATTCGCTTCGTCTAGAATACGTTTCGCTTCATTAGCTGCACCATTAATCTTCGCTTCAGCAATAGACTTTCGAACAAAAAAGCCAACAACTGCACCGACTGTTGCAAGCAAAATGGAGATGAGTATCCAAACTGTACTCGTCATGATTTCACCTCCCCTTGCTATGAATGAAAAAAGACTGTCGGCATGTACATCGCTTTGCAACGTACAGCAAAGACCGTCGTCCCGCTTTTTTAAGGGACTTTCTTCATTTCACAATTAAAATGTCATATTATTATTTCGGCAAGATTTAAGTCTTACTCCGAATATTACTTCTCTTCTTGAGAAGAGTGTATCGTATATAAGAAAAAATATACATTCTCATTGTATCTATCGCAATTTTCATTGTCAAGCCTTGTCTACTTTTACTTTCTTTACCTTCACCACTAAATTTGATGCATTTAAAAAAAGTAGCTAGCATATTATCTTGGAAAACCTTAGTAAATCCAAATTTATTTACTTAAAATATACGAATATCCCTCTTTACATATGATATTTCGAATGGAGTAAATATTTTATCTTCCGTCATATACAATGAATTACTAAAGGATAAAAAAATAAAAGACACGGATTCGTGTCTTTTATTTTTTAGTCAAGAAGAGTTGAATCTTCTGTACCTTCAGCACCAGAATCTTCACTAATTCCGTGATGCTCACGAATAAAGAATGCAATTTCTTCTCTTAAATCTGTATTTTCTTTCAAGAACTGCTTCGAGTTTTCACGACCTTGTCCTAAGCGTTCTTCATTATAAGAATACCAAGCACCGCTCTTTTGAACGATATCAAGTTCAGAAGCCATATCTAAGATTTCACCTTCTCTTGAAATCCCTTCTCCGTACATAATATCAACTTCAGCAACACGGAATGGTGGTGCTACTTTATTTTTAACTACTTTTACTTTTGTTTTATTACCAACGATATCGTTACCTTGCTTTAATTGCTCCGCACGACGTACTTCAAGACGGACAGTTGAATAGAATTTCAACGCACGACCACCTGGAGTTGTTTCTGGCACTATCTATAGATTTTCCATCTCTATAGTCCGGACTATCTCTTCATCTCTTTACAGAGAGCCTTGCACTTCCAGCAGTAGCCTATCATCTGCCGTACCCTACTCAGTTAACTAAAAGTCCTTTTCGGTAGTCTCTACACCTTCCCCATATCACTATGGAGCTTGGCACGGTATTACCCTAAATAATGGTGGGCTTCACCGTTAGCAACTATATGGATAGTTACACCCTTAGGCAATAAGGTTCACAAGGTTTTTTAACATGCTATCACTAGCAAGGGAAACCCATGGTAAACTCCTTAATCTTTACGATTAAGCAACTTGTAGTTGATTTCCGAACATAACCCCAACTTTTTCACGAATTTGGTTAATAAAGATTGCGATTGTTTTTGATTTATTGATTGCACCTGAAAGCTTACGAAGTGCTTGTGACATTAAACGTGCTTGTAAACCTACGTGTGAGTCACCCATGTCTCCTTCAATCTCTGCTTTCGGTACAAGAGCTGCTACAGAGTCAATTACGATAATATCAACCGCACCACTTCGTACAAGTGCTTCTGCGATTTCTAATCCTTGCTCTCCTGTGTCAGGTTGTGATAATAGTAACTCATCGATGTTAACACCTAATTTTTGAGCATACACAGGATCCATTGCATGCTCCGCATCGATAAATGCCGCTTGTCCACCTTGACGTTGTACTTCTGCAATTGCATGTAATGAAACTGTTGTTTTACCTGAACTTTCAGGTCCATAAATTTCAATAATACGACCGCGTGGGTATCCGCCTACCCCTAGTGCCACATCAAGTGCTAGAGAACCACTAGAAACTGTAGAAACTCTACGCTCTGCTTGTTCTCCTAATTTCATAATTGAACCTTTACCGAATTGCTTCTCTATTTGTTTTAACGCCATATCTAATGCCGCTTGACGATCACTCATTCAAAATTCCTCCTTAGCTGAATTACTAATCTTATTATACCTATTTTCAATTCAATTTGCCAACAAAAATCGAACATTTATTCGATTTTTTTATTTTCCATCAAATAAAACTCAATTTATCCATAAAAAAAGCTAGAAGAAACTTATATTTCTTCTAGCTTTTTATATAAATGATAAAATCCATATTTTGCCGAGCGTTCTCTAATTTGTTGACGACTTCCACTTAAGTTTAAAGAAAAGACTTCAGTTGGTTCACCCGTAATCGCCAATCCAACAAACACAGTTCCCGGCTCTTTATGTTCTGATGCGTCCGGTCCTGCTACTCCAGTGAAACTAATTCCGATATCTGCTTTTAATAACTCCTTAACATTCTCAGCAAGATAACGAGCACAAGTTTCACTTACTGCACCATCCGTATGTAGCACTTCTTCAGGCACTCGTAAAATTTGTTGCTTCACATCATTATGATAACAAATGACACCGCCTTTAAACACGGAAGAAACACCAGCATTTTCTGTTACTTGATTTCCAAATAGACCGCCCGTTAAACTTTCTGCACACGCTAAAGTTAATTTTTGTTTCTTCAATAACTCTATCGCCTTATAGTGTAGAAACTCTTGGTCATATCCGTAGAAAAATTCTCCTACTCTTTCTAAAATCAAATCTTCCACATGCTGAATAAGTTTCTCCGCCTCATCAGCATTTTGATGTTTTGCCGTTAAACGCAACGTCACTTCTCCATCATTTGCGAGCGGGGCAATTGTTGGATTCGTTTGTCCATCAATTAAATCTTGAACTTTCACCTCTAATTGAGATTCTCCAATACCGAAGAAGCGAAGCACACGAGAATAAATGTTTTCTCCCGTTGTAAAGTTACGTAAAAAAGGCTCTACATAACTTACATACATTGGTTTCATCTCTTTCGGTGGTCCTGGTAATAGAATATAAACTTTTCCGTTCTTATTCAATCCCATACCAGGCGCCATACCGTGATCATTTGCAAATACAGTTGCTCCGTTCAAAACAAGCGCTTGTTTTTTATTATTCTCAGTGAATTCACGACCTGTACGCTTAAAATAATCGCTTATGAGTGCTAATGCCTTTTCATCATACACAAGCTCTTCACCTAAGCTAGACGCTATCGTTTCTTTCGTTAAATCATCTTTTGTTGGTCCTAATCCACCTGTAAAAATAAGCATATCAGCACGTTCTTCTGCAACTTCAATCGCCTTCTGTAGTCGCTTATTATTATCCCCAACGACAGTATGGTAGTACACGTTAATTCCAATTGAAGCCAACTTTTCAGATAAAAACTGAGCATTTGTATTTGCAATTTGTCCAAGTAATAATTCTGTTCCAACCGCAATAATTTCAGCGTTCATCCCAATTCCCCCATAAACTTCTATTTTGAGTTTACAAAAGCAGCTCTATTTTTCCAGAAATAATCCCATCCTGAAATAACAGTAAAGATTAATGCGATCCATATAAAAATCTCAGCAACTGGAATATGGATTAAATTTAAAGGTACATCGTGTAATAAATATGCTGCAATCGCAATAATTTGTGTCCATGTCTTAATTTTCCCTAACTGATTTGCCGCAACAACTTCCCCTGTCCCAGCAAGTACAAGACGTAAACCTGTTACTGCAAACTCTCGGCTTATAATTACAATAACAATCCAAGCCGGTACATATCTCATCTCCACTAATGTAATAAGTGCTGCTGAAACAAGCAATTTATCTGCTAATGGGTCAAGAAATTTCCCTAAGTTTGTTACAAGGTTATACTTCCTTGCGTAATGTCCATCAATCCAATCTGTAGCCGAAGCAACAATAAAGATAATTGCTCCTACTAAATGTTGAATTGGTAATTCTACATCGCCAATTGTGTATGAGCCCCAATTAAAGGGTGCTAACATAATTACCATAAAAATTGGAATTAAGCAGATTCTAGATATTGTAATTTTATTTGGTAAATTCACAGCTATTCCTCCATCATATCAAAAACATTTGTTCATTGAAAAAAGTCATCGAAGCGATGACTGTTATTGTGCAGGTTGCCCTATCCCTAGATTTTTAATCAAGAATTTTTGATGATAATTCTCTTCTGGATTCAACGGGAATGTAACAACTTGGCCATTCAATTTAAATTCAACATTCGGTGCACTTCCTATATTAAGGTTTACCTCTTTCGCTGTTGATAAATCATATTTTTGTGTTTGGCCTTCCTCTATTGTACCACTAAAGATATCATTTCCTGCCTCATTTTTAATACCTACGTAACTTGCGCCTTTTGTTGTAATTTCTAGCTCTAATGTTTTATTATTATGAACTTCCAAAGTAGATACCTTACCAGTTGTTCCAACTACTTTAATTTCTTGCTGTCCAGTTGGTTGTGCTGGTTGTTCCTCTTTCTTTGGTTCTTCTTTTTTAGGCTCTTCTTTCTTTGGTTCCTCTTTTTTAGGCTCTTCCGCTTTCGCTTCATCTTTCTTCGTATCTAGCGGAGAATTTTTTGCTTTTTGAACTTCGATTTTTTCACTTTGAGCATTCGGAACTTGTTCGTTATCTTTTCCAGTTAACGCTTGAATAACAAACCAAATCACTACCCCAAATGCGATTACTAACAACGCAACCAAAATTTTAGGCATATGATCTGCAATTGGCCATGATGAAGATTTTTGCATTGTTTCTTGCGTTTTTTGACCAGTTGATACTTGTGGAACTTCGTGATTTTCAGATTGTGGAATCGTACTCTGATATTCTACAAGCAGTTCCTCTCCATTTAATCCAACCGCATCTGCGTATTGTTTAATGAATGCACGCACATAAAAAGCTCCTGGCAATATATCATAATTACCTTCTTCGATTGCTACTAAATGGCGTTTTTGGATTTTTGTAATCTCATGCAGCTGATCAATAGATAAGCCTTTCGCTTCTCTTGCTTCTTTCAGCTTTTGTCCTAATTCTGTCACTACTAACACCTCAATATTTCTTTAAAAGTCAAACATAGAAAAATTATTTTGCGTACCTTGCTCAATTTCATCTACTAAATTATATTGTATTTCTTCATCATAATCGTTACGCAACTCGATAATATAATCAAAATCATCCAATGTATATTCTGATTGACTCACAAATACATCAGGATGCTCCACAACTTTCGTTGCAGGCAATCTCATAATTTCACGAACGAGCTGCCAATGCCTTTCATTCGCACGCTTTGTTGACACAATTCCATCTAGGATGAAAATATTATCGTCGCTATACTCATCTTCAATCAATTGGCTACGAACAGTTTGCTTAATAAGAGTCGATGATACAAATAACCATCTTTTATTCGCACAAACACTTGCAGCAACAATGGATTCGGTTTTTCCAACACGTGGCATTCCTCGTATCCCAATTAGTTTATGTCCTTCTTTTTTCATTATCTCGGCCATAAAGTCTACAAGTAATCCTAATTCATCACGCACAAATCGAAATGTTTTCTTATCATCTGCATCTCGTTGTATGTACCTACCATGTCTAACCGCTAACTTATCTCTTAGCTTTGGCGGACGATATTTCGTTACCGTTATATTATCCATCGTATTTAAAATTGATTCAAGTCTAGAGATTTGCTCTTGATTATCACACATAAGGAGTAATCCACGTCGTGCGTTATCTACACCATTAATTGTGACAATATTAATGCCGAGCATACCGATTAACGAAGAAACGTCACCAAGCAAGCCAGGTCGGTTTTTATGTATTTCATATTCAAAATACCATTCAATCATCCAAGATCACTCCCCTTGCTTACTTTACACCTACGTACTATATTATATGATTTCACCTTAATAGGGAAGCTAAATGTATAATCTAACTTGTGTAATTGTTATACAAAAAAAGTAGAGAGGAGATTCTCCTCTCTACTTTTACTTATGTTGTACAACCTTTACCATTAAATTTGCGATTGTATGCTGCTCTTGTTCATCAGCAACTTTCCAAAGCTCTGCTAATAATTTTTCTTGATCATTGCGCGCTTCCACTTCATTTGCTAAATAATCACCGACACGAAATGCCATATCTGACACTACACCATTATTAAGTCCTTTTCCTTGCGCTTGTTCTAATCGTTCTCCTAAGAAACTCTTCCACTGATCAAAATTATCTAATACTGACATATTTAAGCACCCCACTATAAGTAATAGAATCATACTTAATTTGTGCAGTTCTTTATTTTTTATGTAGGAATTTTTTAGCAATTCCAACCACCATTCACTCCAATAATTTGTCCAGTTATGTAAGATGCTCCAGGTGATACGAGGAATGATACTGTCTTTGCTACCTCTTCTGGTAGCCCTATTCTACCTAGTGGTATGTCTTCAGCAATTTCATTCTTATCCTCTTCTGAAAATACACTTAACATTTCCGTTTCGATGGC
The DNA here is from genome assembly GCA_027694045.1 of Bacillaceae bacterium OF18-1A. Taxonomy (GTDB): domain Bacteria; phylum Bacillota; class Bacilli; order Bacillales; family Bacillaceae_G; genus Bacillus_A. Next base: position 235,711 of record JAQEWB010000002.1, read on the forward strand.
GCCTGGTGCTACTGCGTTAACACGCAAGCCACTTAATGAAACTTCTTTTGCTAAAGCTTTCACATATGAATTTTGTGCACCTTTTACCATTGAATAAAGCACTTCACAAGAAGCACCTATTTGCCCCCAAATGGATGAAACAATAACAACATTACCGCTTCTTCGACTAATCATCTGCGGGAGCGCCATCGATAAAAGTCTATATACACTCTTCACTTGAAGCTCCACCATATAATCTAACTCTTCATTAGTAACATCTGTTACTAATCCAAAGATACTCTTTCCAGCTGCGTATACAATAACATCAATAGGATGTTCAATTTGTTTCCACAATTGCTCCGCTCCATTACTTGAAGCTAAATTTGCTTGAACAGGAATTACTTCATCCCACTCCTTCTGTAACTTCATTACTTTCTCTTCACTGTTATTATAATGAACATATACTGTATACCCATCTTCAATGAATTGTTTTGAAATAGCAGAGCCAATCCCTCCGCTTCCTCCAGTTACTAACGCATACTTTTTCATAAATTCCCTCTCTTATCTCTCCAAACTCATTTTTCATACAACTAAATAATACCCTCATCTTACAATTTATCAATGATAAGATGAGGGTATTTTTATAAACTTTTTATTTTTTCGGTAAAACCTGACAAACACTCATTTTTTCTTCTAATAGTAACGTTTTCGCCACTTCTTGTAAATCCTGAACAGTCAACGCCTCTAATACAGTCAATGCATCAAACAAACTAGATTCATTAAACGCATATCGTGTAAATTGATTCGCAATATATTCCGGTGAATTCAATGAGCGTAAAAAACCACCAATTTTCTTTTTCTTTACTCGTTCTAATGCGGCCTCATCTAATTCGGCATAATTTGTTTTTAATAAAATATCTTTCAAACGCTCTGCCAATACATCAGGTTGCTTCGTATCACCACCAACCATCGCAAAACCAAAGTTATTTTCTTCCGTATAATCATACGAGAACGAATCATCAATAAGCCCTTCATTATATAAGGCTTCGTAGTGAACCGAACTTCTTCCAAACAAATAATCTAAAAGTAATGTTAACGCAATTTCTTGTTTTAAAAGCGCTTGCCCTTTTTCTTTTAAATTTGTCGCTTTAATACCTACTAAACATTTCGGTGTTTGCACAGGCATTGAAATGATTTTTTTCTTTTCATTTACCTCATCTGGCTCTTCTTCAAACGAACGCGTAATTTCTGGTTGGTTTTTATAATCTTTTTTCGCTTGATTCTCACGTACTAAATCCATCGTTTTCTCTGGATCAATTGCACCAACAACAAATAATAACATATTACTTGGATGATAAAACGTTTCATAGCATTCATATAGTAAATCTTTCGTAATTTTACTAATAGACTCAATCGTCCCCGCAATATCAATTTTAATTGGATGGTTAACAAATAAACTATCGATTAATCCAAAGTATAAACGCCAATCTGGATTATCTTGATACATTTGAATTTCTTGCCCGATAATACCTTTCTCTTTTTCAACTGTTTTTTCAGAGAAATAAGGCTCTTGTACGAAGTTTAACAATGTATTTAAATTTTGTTCTACATTTGATGTGCACGAAAAAAGGTAAGCTGTTCGTGTAAAAGATGTAAAAGCATTTGCTGATGCACCTTGTTTACTAAACAATTGAAAAGCATCATGATCTTCTTTTTCAAATAATTTATGCTCTAAAAAATGGGCAATCCCATCAGGCACACGAATCATTTCTTCCTTACCTAACGGTACAAATGTGTTATCCACAGAACCGTATTTCGTCGTAAAAGTCGCAAATGTTTTATTAAATCCTTGCTTCGGTAAAATATACACATCTAATCCGTTAGGAAGTTTCTCATAGTAGAGTGTCTCTTTTAATTGTTCATAAACAATTTTCTCCATTTATTCTCCCTCCGTTCCATGTAAAAAGTAAATTGTATCTAGTTCAATATTTTTAGCAACTTTCACAATCTCTTCTTTCGTTACACTTTCTATACCTGTAAGCCACTCTTCAACCGGGCGCGTACGATCTGAAATAATTCCATGATACCGCATTTCTACAAATCCACGCGGTGTATCAATCGCCTCTAATATTTGATTTTGAATGACACTTTTCGTTTGATGCATTTCTTCTTCAGAAAACTCTCCGTTTTGCATCGCAAGCATTTGTTCTTTAATAATCTCAACTGCTTTTTCATAATTTTTCGCTTCGATTCCTGACATAACAAACAATAAGCCTTTATGACTTTCAAAGCGCGATGCTGCATAATACGCTAAACTATTTTTTTCACGGACATTTACGAATAACTTCGAATGAGAAAACCCTCCGAATAATCCATTGAACAATTGCAACGCGAAGTAATCTTCATCTTTATATGTGACAAACGTACGATAGCCAATATTTAGCTTACTTTGTTTTAATTCTTGTTTTTCAACAACTTCTTTTTCTTCATTATTCCGCTTATGAAGAAGTACATTTCTTTCTTTTGTAGGACGCGCTGAAATAGAAAAATACTTATTTACAAGATCCACTGCACTTTCTGAAATATCACCAATAATGTAAAGATCCATTTCATCTTCCGCTAATACTTTTTGATAGTATTTATATAAACTTTCATTTGTAATAGACGCTACACTCTCTTTTTTCCCATTAGCACTTAAACGATAAGGTTCTACTTTGCACATTTCTTCAATTAAACGTTCATTTGCATAGCGCATTTTATCATCATAAGTAGCTTCAATACGTTGCAAGAGTGCTCTTTTTTCACTGTCTACAATAGAAGATAAAAAACCATTCCCTTCCGTTGCTGGGTGCAGAACAATATCAGATAACATAGAAAGCGCTTTTTCAAATAAAGGTGGTGCATCGTGTAAATATACTTCATTTGCAATGTCTACATAAATAGAAATAATATGGTCTTCCCCTTTTTTACTTACATCTACCGCTAAAGACGATCCATATAATTCTTCTAGATATTGACGAAGACGAATTACAGAAGGTAATTTCTCTGTCGCACTTTGCAATACGTATGGCAATAGGGCACGCTCTGTCACCGTCTCCTCATTTAAAGGTGCTTTAAAACGAAATACAAAGGTATTCGTTTTATATTTATCAGTTGGAATAATATGTACTCGTAAGCCACCTAACTCATGTAGTTGTTGTTCCATTAGTTTCATTTATAGCCCTCCTTTACGTATGTAGGAATATTCCTCTTCAATATACAGTTTTTAGAAATAAAAAAGCAACTTTTCTTCCTTATTATGCTTACATATAACTCTTTCTAAAAACTTTAATATGTAAGGAACATAATAAAATTTCGTATTACATATATTCTATGTAAAAAAGCCCGCACTAATGTGCGAGCTTTTTTATACTTATAAAATACTCATCGTTTTCCTTTTTCATAAGGAGTTCCTAATGCTTTCGGAGCTTCAGAACGACCTACAAAACCAACAAGTGCTAATATTGTGAATACATATGGTAATATCGTTAATAAAACACTCGGAATTTGATCTAATACAGGAATTGTTCCACCTGTTACACTAAGAGACTGAGCAAAACCAAAGAATAGAGCTGCACCTAATGCCCCTAGTGGATTCCACTTTCCAAAGATCATGGCAGCTAATGCTAAGAAACCTTGTCCAGTAATAGTTGCCCCTGAGAAGTTATTAGAAATTGACATTGCAAAAATTGCTCCACCAATTCCAGCAAACACACCTGATATACAAACGCCAATATAGCGCATTTTATATACGTTAATTCCCATCGTATCCGCTGCCATTGGATGCTCACCAACCGCACGAAGACGAAGACCGAACGGTGTTTTATAAATAACATACCAAACAACGAATGCTAAAATAATCGCAATATACGACGTTATCGGTACGTTAGAGAAGAATATTTTCCCTAAAACCGGAATATCCGAAAGACCTGGAATATCAATCTTTTCAATACGGTACTGAATAAAGTCAGTCTGCCCTTTATCAAAAATCTTCTTAATTGCAAATACCGTTAATCCTAGAGATAAAAAGTTAATTGCTACACCACTTACAACTTGATCCGCTCGGAATGTAATAGATGCTACCGCATGAAGTAATGCAAATAATCCACTACCAATTGCCGCAAATAATAACGCAATCCACGGAGTCATCGTTCCCCAAGTATCACCCATTAATAAGTTTGTAACAACTCCAATAAATGCACCAAATAGCATTAGTCCTTCTAATCCGATATTTACAACACCCGATCGTTCACTAAATACACCACCTAGTGCTGTGAAAATGATAGGTGCTGATGTATATAACGTACCTGTCACAAGAATGGCTAATATATCTAAAAAGCTCATTTATTTCCCCTCCTTGCTCATGCGTGTAAGCGCCCATCTTAAAACATAACTACATGCAACAAAGAAGATGATACATGCAATAATTACGTTAATAAGCTCTGATGGTACGTCTGCCTCAAAGTTCATTTGAGGGGAAGCACTCTTCAAACCACCAAATAATAATGCAGAAAGAATAATACCAAATGGGTTATTTCCCCCAAGTAGAGCTACAGCAATCCCATCAAACCCTACCCCTGTAAACGAAGACATTGCTGTCATACTTTGGAATGTTCCTAACCCTTCCATCGCTCCACCAATCCCTGCAAATGCACCAGCAATTGTCATAGAGAATACTACATTCCGAGAAACTTTCATACCTGCATATTGAGAGGCATGTTGATTAAATCCTACTGACTTTAATTCATAACCTAAAGTTGTTCGATCTAATAAGAACCACATTAAAATAGCGATTAAAATTGCTACAATAATTCCCCAGTGAAGGCGCGAACCATCAGTAATGGAAGCAAGCCAATCTGAAGATAGTGACGCACTTTCTTTAATATCGTACGTTTTATCATTACCCTCGTGTAAGAAACGCTTAATAATGTCATATGTTACATATAACGCGATATAGTTCATCATAATCGTTACAATAACTTCATTAACTTGAAACTTTCCTTTTAAATATCCAGGAATGAACCCCCATATTCCACCTACCAACGCTGCAAATAAAATAGATAATGGAATGTGAAGAACAGCTGGTAGCGAGACTGCATAACCGAACCAAACTGCTGCAAGCCAACCAACTAACAATTGACCCTCTACCCCGATATTAAATAAACCTGTACGAAATGCAAACGCCACCGATAAACCAGCAAGAATAAGCGGTATCATTGTACGAAGCGTTTCACCAATCGCACTTGGGCTGCCGAACATGCCTGCCCAAAGTGCACTATAACCAACAATTGGGTCATAGCCACTAACTAGCATTACAATTGCTCCTACAAGTAAGCCAAAAATAACGGATAGTACTGGGACTAAAATATTTATCGTTCGTTCTGTTAAAAGTTTTTTAGCCATTTGTACCCACCTGCTCCTTCTTTGTTCCTCCAGCCATTAACAACCCAAGCTGTTGTTCATTCGTTTCTTTCGCATCAACTATTGCTACAATTGTTCCTTCATAAATAACAGCAATTCGATCGCTAACATTTAAGATTTCATCTAACTCTAGCGATAAAAGTAATACACCTTTTCCTTTATCCCTTTGCTCTATTAATCTCTTATGAATAAATTCAATTGCTCCAACATCTAAACCACGTGTTGGCTGTGCCGCGATTAATAAATCTGGATCACGGTCTACTTCACGTGCAATAATTGCTTTTTGTTGATTCCCCCCAGATAAAGCGCGCGCTAATGTTTGCTCACTAGGTGTACGTACATCAAACTGTTCAATAAGTGCCTTTGCTTTTTCTGTAATTTTACTGAAATTTAAAATCCCTTTTTTTGAAAACGGATTTTTATAGTACGTTTGCAGAACGATATTATCTCTAACAGAAAAGTCAAGAACGAGACCATGTTTATGACGATCTTCTGGAATATGACCTATTCCTTCTTCTGTTATCCTTCTAACAGGCCAATTTGTTATTTCTTTTCCTTTAATTGCAATAGAACCTGACTCAACTTTTCGTAAACCAGTAATTGCTTCTATCAATTCACTTTGTCCGTTTCCATCAATTCCTGCAATTCCAACAATTTCCCCCGCACGAACAGTTAAGTCAAGGCCTTTTACAGCAGGTAGTTGACGTGCATCGTGAACAACAAGGTTTGCAATTGAAAGTACTTCTTCTTTTGGCTTCGCGTCTATTTTTTCTGTTTTAAAATTCACTTGACGTCCGACCATTAATTCTGCAAGTTTATTTTCATCCGTATTTGCAACATCAACCGTTCCAATCCCTTTTCCTTTACGAATAATCGTACAACGATCGCAAACTTCCATAATTTCTTTCAACTTATGTGTAATAAGAACAATGGATTTTCCTTCTTGTACAAGCTTTTTCATAATTTGAATTAGCTCATAAATTTCTTGCGGTGTTAACACAGCTGTCGGTTCATCAAATATTAAAATTTCTGCACCGCGGTAAAGTGTTTTTAAAATCTCAACACGCTGTTGCATACCAACTGAAATATCCTGTATTTTCGCATATGGATCTACAGCTAATCCATATTGTTCAGACAGTTTTTGAATTTCTTTAGCAGCTTCCTCAACAGCAATTTTCCCTTTTTTCTTCGGTTCATTTCCGAGAATAATATTCTCTGTAACTGTAAAATTATGAACAAGCATAAAATGCTGATGAACCATTCCAATACCAAGGTCATTTGCCACATTCGGATTGGTAATGTTTACAGGCTGTCCTTTAATTTTAATTTCACCTTGTTCTGGTTGATACAAACCAAATAGTACATTCATCAATGTGGATTTCCCTGCACCATTTTCTCCAAGTAAAGCATGTATTTCTCCCTGCTTTACTTGCAGCGTAATATCATCATTCGCTACAATGCCTGGGAATACTTTCGTAATGTTATTCATCTCAATTACGTATTCCATTGTGTTCCTCCTTTTAACAGGGAGCATTCCCCTATTACACTATTAACTTATTAAGCAATTCGGAAGTTTTATACATACAAAGGTTAGTTCTATGAACTAACCTTTGCTATTTCTCTATTTATTTTTTTAGAGAAGCTTCATATTCTTTATACTCTTTATCTGTAGCTGGTACTTTAATTTCGCCATCTGTAATTTTCTTTTCAAACTCTTCTACTTTTGTTAAAATTTCAGGATTCACTTTTTTCACGTTGTCAGTTGTTTTTGCAATACCAACACCGTCATCTTTTAAACCAAACGCTTCTACTTTACCGCCTTTTAATTTACCATCTTTCGCTTCTTGTGCTACTTTTTCAACAGCGATATCTACACGTTTTACCATTGAAGTTAATGTTACGTTTTCAGGCATACCTTCTTGGTTTTGGTCACGGTCAACACCAATTACCCAAACATTTTCACCTTTTTTCTTACGATTTTTCGCTTCAGTGAATACGCCGTTACCTGTACCACCAGCAGCATGATAAATTACATCCACACCTTGACCATACATTGCTGAAGCAAGAACTGTACCTTTTTCAGGTTTATCAAATGCTTCCGCATATTCAGATACGATTTCAATGTTTGGATTTACTGCCTTCGCACCAGCTTTAAATCCATTTTCAAATTTACTAATTAAATCACTCTTCATTCCACCAACAAATCCTACTTTATTCGATTTTGTTGACATAGCTGCTACCGCACCTACAAGGAATGATCCTTCATGATCTTTAAATGTAATACTTGTTACGTTCGGTGCATCTACAACAGTATCAACGATTGCGAATTGTTGTTTTGGAGATTCTTTTGCAACTTCTTTAATTGCACCTTCTAATTTATAACCAATTCCGAAAGATAAATCATACTTATCTTTTGAAAATTTCTTTAAGTTTGGAATATAATCTGCTTCTTTTTCAGACTGTAGGTAACGATAATTTGTTTTTTCCTTTAATCCATTATCTTTACCGAATTTTTTTAAACCTTCCCAAGAAGATTGGTTGAATGATTTATCATCAACGCCCCCAACGTCTGTAACCATACCAACTTTAAAATCTTTATCACTCTTTTTACCGCTATCTGCTTTATCCGAGTTACCACATGCACCTAAAACCGCGCTTGCTGCTAATGTTAATGATAATAAAAGACCTGTTTTTTTCTTCATACTAGAAACCCCTCCTAAAATATTAAATATGTCTCTTTATTCTTACGCTGCTGTCCCTAACTTCTTGCTGTCACCTCCCTAAAAAGGAACTTACCTACATACGTTTTCTTAATACGTGGAAGCTAAATTTATCAGCTCTAAAGTAATTGATAGAATATAAGATTGGTTCATCATTTTGATCATAGTGCATTTGTTTTAAAACTAGCAACGCCGTTTCTGGTTCACATTCCAAAATCGGTGAGATTTTCGGATGATAGCCAATCGGCTCAATATGGGCGACAGCGTACGTTATACGCTTATGCGTGTTATTATGTATTACGGTAAGCAATGATTCCTCTTTGTATTCCGATAAATCCGGCAATATTTCTTTTGCAAGTTTATCCACACAATATACAACCGGTTCCCCATCTGCTGTACGCACACGCTCAATCATCACTGCATTAAAACCATCTTCACTATTAAACTTCTCTTTTTCTTCTTCTGTTAAAGTCGTTGTAGATGATGATAAAAAGATTGTTCCTGGTGTTTTCCCCACACTAGAAATCATATCTGTAATACTAGAAAGCTGTTCTATTCCAGAAGAGAATAGTGGCTTTGCATTCACGAAAGTACCAACACCATGTCTGCGAATAACAACATTTTCTTCTTCTAAAATTCGAAGTGCTTCCCTTAAAGTCGCTCTACTTACGCCAAGTTCTTTTGCTAAGTCGAACTCTGATGGTAACTTTTGTCTTTCTTTGTAAGCCCCATCTTTAATTTTTTCTTTGATGTGATCAATCACTCGTAAATATAGGTGACGACTATCGGATTTTACTGACATAAGACTCCCCCGCATTTCAATTATTCGACCTCTGATGTAAGACTTCTTTTCTCTTTTTTCAACTTACAACATAGTACAAATTGCTAAATACTAAAAATAAGTGTAATTGTCGAATAAATATTAATAATTTTTTAAGATGCAATTTTCACTCTTTACTGCATAAAAAAAACTTTGCACCTTAAACATTCCTCATATCGAGAAAAAGTTCGGCACAAAGATTCCTTACATCCTTTGTTACACACTTTTCCCCCATAGTCTAGCAATTCATGGTTGCCAGGTAGAAACTTATGGACCTTATCTCCAAGATTATATGAGGCAGTGATTCTTTTCGAAGTAATCTTACCACTTGCTCCCATACGTGTCAATAAAATTCAACATTTTTCTACATTAAATATCGAACATTTATAAAAAACTAACTCGAAGTATTCGTATTCTAAAGAATCGCTTAAAATGTAAGCCCTTTCTTTATTACTGAGTATAGTATATAACAAAAACAGTATATAAAAAAGCCTAATTGTAAAAACAATTAGGCTTTTTTAAGAACTTTTTTCTTGTACATCATTAATGAGCACTTCTCTCGGTTTACTACCTTCATATGGACCTACTACACCGTTCATTTCCATCGCATCAATTAAACGAGCCGCTCTCGTGTAGCCTACTCTAAATCTACGTTGCAACATAGAAACAGATGCTGTTTGCATTTCCACTACAAGTTGAACTGCTTCATCATATAATTCATCTTCTACTTCTTGCTTTGTCTCAGGGACATCTTGTGGAATCATATCTTCTTGGTATTGTGCTTTTTGCTGTCCAATAACGTATTCTACAACTCTCTCAACTTCATCATCTGATAAAAATGCACCTTGTACACGAACCGGTTTCGATGCACCAATTGGTATGAATAACATATCTCCACGACCTAGTAGCTTCTCTGCGCCACCACCGTCAAGAATTGTACGAGAATCCGTTTGAGAAGATACAGCGAACGCAATACGCGATGGAATATTCGCCTTAATAACCCCTGTAATAACGTCAACTGATGGGCGCTGTGTTGCAATAATTAAATGAATACCAGCAGCACGGGCCATTTGTGCTAAGCGCATGATTGCATCCTCTACATCAGATGAAGCAACCATCATTAAATCTGCTAACTCGTCCACAATGACTACAATATACGGTAATTCAGGCTGTTTTGCTTCCGATTGATTATTATGTTCTTTTATATAATCATTATAACCTTCAATGTTACGTGTACCACTATGCGCAAATAATTCATAGCGACGTTCCATTTCGCTCACAACTTTTTTCAAAGCCTGCGACGCCTTTTTCGGATCAGTTACAACTGGCGTTAATAAATGAGGAACGCCATTATATACATTTAACTCTACCATTTTCGGATCAATCATCATTAATTTTACTTCATGTGGTTTCGCACGCATTAAAATACTAACAATAATACCGTTAATACATACACTTTTCCCACTACCTGTTGCACCAGCCACTAGTAAATGGGGCATTTTATTCAAACGAGCTAATACAGCTTCACCTGTAATATCCCGTCCAAGACCGATTAACAACTTCTCTTCCGGATGGTTATTAGCTTTAGAATCAAGAACTTCCCTAAGCGTTACCATAGAAACTTCTGAATTTGGAACTTCAATTCCTACAGCTGATTTCCCGGGAATTGGTGCTTCAATACGAATATCTTTTGCAGCTAAGGCAAGCGCTAAGTCATCACTTAAGCTAACAATTTTACTTACCTTTACTCCCATATCCGGATACACTTCATATTTTGTAACTGCAGGACCTCTATGTACTTTTGTTACTTTCGCTTTCACTCCAAAACTTTGGAATGTACGTTCTAATTTACGAGCATTCTCATAAATTTCCGCATTTTCATTGGTAACTTGCTTGTTCTTCGGAAATTTTAATATATCAAGCGAAGGAAGCTTGTAATCTTTATTCTCTACATTTGAAAATTGCATTGGAGGTCCTTGCGTTTCACCCTCTAGCGATTCAACAATTTTTTCTCCGCGCTTTTTCTTCGACTCTTCAATAGATGGAGTCTCTTCAATAAATGGTGAGGTGATTAAATCCTCTTGTTCTTCCTCAATTTTTTTATCCTCTTCTTCCTTTACAGGATAATTCTCAGTGAAATTTGAAATAATTGGAGGATCAATTTGGATTTCTTCCATCGGTTCAAGAACTTCTTCTTGTTCCACAGCACGTTCGCGCCTTGTACTTCTTGTTGTTTTTTTCTTTTCTGTTTGTTCAGCTGTTCTTTTGGATCTCCAATCTTTATAATCCCCTTGCATCACTTGAAATTGACTTCTAAGAATTCTACCAACTGGAGCTAGCACTTCTCCAATATGCTTATTTGTTATACAAAGTATACCGAGAATAACTAAAATAATCCCAATGATATAGGCTCCTACTTCATCAAATAGGAAGTAACATGTTGCGAACATAAGCGCTCCAAACATACCGCCACCTAAATGAACGCTATCTGGCCCTTTCTTCATTTCAAGAAAGAAATTATCTTTCGTACTCACAATAACAGAAGTATTTTGCACTGCTCCATCTTTTGTAAGAAGGTTAAATAATGTGATATGACTAAACATTAATATCGCCAATATAATTAAATAAAAACCAATTAACCGTTTATTTAAAAGATTCGGCCATCCACGTTTTATAACAAACGCAACCGATAAAGCTATTACACCTAACACACCAATTATGTACCACTCACCAAAGAAGAAGCGAAAAAATAACACAAACGATTTCCCTACAACACCTAGCTGCAAAATCGTAATGATTGAAAGTGCAAAAAGAGTCAAACCGACGATTTCATAATACAAGGTTGGCTTTATCGTACGTCTTGCCTTTGCCTTCGTCCCTCTTTGCTTTTGCTTTGCCATTTCTTCACCTCGTGTTCTACATATAAGGTCAACCCCATTAAAAGATCTCCTTATATGTCTGTTTTCTCTATTTTTCAGGTCTTTATATCTTCTATTTTTACACTTCTTGTAAAATGTTAAATAAACAGAAGAAAGCAGCCTACTCATGGCTGCTCAACCGTCTTGTTTTTTATATTATACCATAGCTTCTAAACAAAATCCTTCTTTTTGCTAAAAGGTTATTTTCTGGCCAGGTTCAAATTCTAAGTAATGAAGCGGATTCGTACTTAACACACGCACAATAGAATAATACCCGTGTTCCTCTTCAGAAACCACCAACTCAACACCGTTTACATTTACAACTTGTTGGTTTTCATATTGTGAATAATCAACTGGATACACAAGCTCTTCTGGCATAATTGTATATAAAATCATTGTAGCATTGTCCCTTCTGGGTGATTGTCCGCTCGCTCATCTATTAGTTCGTTTAATTTCCGAATCGCATTTCCAATCCCACCGACATCATCTATAAGGCCATACTTCACTGCATCTCCGCCAATTACATTCGTACCAATATCCCGCGTTAAATTCCCTTTTGCAAACATAAGCTCTTTAAAACGATCTTCCGTTACTTTCGAATGCTTCGTCACAAATCGAATGACTCTTTCTTGCATTTTATCTAAATACTCAAATGTTTGCGGCACACCTATAACAAGGCCTGTTAGTCGAATAGGATGAATTGTCATCGTCGCAGTTTCCGCAATAAATGAATAATCCGTAGAGACAGCGATTGGCACACCGATAGAATGTCCGCCGCCCAGAACAAGTGATACCGTCGGCTTCGACAGCGAAGCTACCATCTCAGAAATTGCTAGCCCTGCTTCAACGTCACCTCCGACCGTGTTTAATATTAAAAGTAAACCTTCAATTTTCGGATTTTGTTCTATCGCAACAATTTGTGGAATAATATGCTCATATTTTGTTGTTTTATTTTGCGGTGGCAACTGAACATGACCTTCCACCTGTCCAATGATTGTTAAACAATGAATACGCGATTCATTCATTTGTGGTACATTCGTTTGTCCAAGTTGTTGAATTTTTTCCACTATCGAAGCTTCTTTTCCAGTTTCTTTCGGTTCAGCCTCTTTCTCTTCATTTGTATAACGATCACGCTCTGTCATATCGCATCCCCTTTCACTCGTATATAACTATTATTTCTTAAGTTATAAATTTCATTCGATAGGGTTAAAAAGAAAAAAGATCACCCGTAAAGGTGATCTTTTTTACACTTCCATAATAATCGGTAAAATCATAGGTTTTCTCTTCGTTTCTTCGTACAAGAACTGTCCTAATAATTCACGAATATTTTGTTTTAACATAGACCATTCGATTGAATATTCTTTAATTGACTGTTCAACAATCATACGAACAATCTCTGTAGAACGTTCGATTAATGCTTCTGATTCACGAACATACACGAAACCACGTGAAATAATTTCTGGACCAGAGATTATTTTCTTTTCATCTTTACCAAGTGTTACAACGACAACTAATATTCCATCTTGAGATAACATCTTTCTATCTCGAAGAACGATATTACCAACGTCACCTACACCTAATCCATCAATTAAAACATTACCAGCTTGTACTTTGCCAACCAAGTTTGCTTCATCGTCACCAAAAGCAATTACATCGCCTTTTTCTACGATAAAGATATTTTCTCTCACAATACCTACATCCTCAGCTAAATATGCATGTGCTTTTTGCATACGGAACTCACCATGTACGGGTACAAAATACTTCGGTTTCATTAAATTTAACATTAACTTTAATTCTTCTTGACTACCGTGACCTGAAACGTGTACTTTTCTTTCACCGTAATAAACAACTTCCGCTCCAGCTCTAAATAATAAGTCAATAATTTTTGATACAGAAATTTCATTACCCGGAATTGGAGAAGCTGCAATAATAACAGTATCACCTTTACGGATTGAAATTTGTTTATGTGCTTGCTTCGCCATTCTAGAAAGGGCTGCCATCGGTTCCCCTTGGCTACCTGTCGTTAAAATAGCTACCTTTTTCTCTGGGAAATTGTCTACTTCTTGTAGTGAAATAACCATACCTTCTGGAACATCTAAATAACCAAGACGTCTTGCAATGTCTACTACTTTCACCATACTACGTCCCACTACAGCTACTTTTCTTCCTGTTTCCGCAGCTGCATCAAACACTTGTTGAATACGGTGTACATTCGATGCAAACGAAGCAACGATAATTCGACCTTCTGCACCGTAGAACACTTTAGAAATTTCTACACCTACTTCTTTTTCCGAACCTGTATAGCCTGGGCGCTCAGCATTTGTACTATCAGATAATAAACAAAGTACGCCTTCATTTCCGATTTGTGCCATTTTCCCAAGGTCTGCTCCACTATTTCCAATTGGAGTTTGGTCAAATTTAAAGTCTCCCGTATATACGACAGCACCTTTTGATGTATGGAAACAAACACCAACAGAATCTGGAATACTATGTGTCGTTCCAAAGAATGAAACTGTTGTAGTATTAAACTCTACTGTTGAATTTGAATCGATTGTTTTTAAGTCTACACGGCCTAACATGCCCGCTTCACCAAGTTTTTCTTGGATAAGTCCTACTGTTAATTTCGTTGCATACACTGGAATCGATAATTTGCGAAGTACATAAACAATTCCACCAATATGATCTTCATGACCATGAGTAATAAATAAACCTTTTACTCGCTCTTGATTTTCCACTAAATATGTAATATCAGGAATAACAATATCAATTCCAAACATTTCATCTCCTGGGAACATTAATCCTGCATCTACAATAAAGATCTCAGAATCAATTTCAACACAATACATGTTTTTCCCGATTTCACCTACTCCACCAAGAGCAAATACTTTAACAGACTCATTCTCTTTTCTCTTCATGTTGTTGCCTGGTTTAAAAATCTTGCAAACACTGATTTCACTAAAATTGCAGAGACACCAGGGGAAACTCTACAACCACCATATATTCACCGTCCAAGACGAATGTCCTTACCGTTATGCGATATCATGTCCTTGTTTATTTTTTAAACCAGGTTTCACCTCTCTTTCATTATATAAATCAAATATCTTATTCGATATGATATGAAAATTTAATTAAATTTTAATTTTTTCCAATTTTGCTAAGCATACCCGTACTAAGCTACTTAGCCATATTATAACTGATACAAGAAATAGAACACAAGTGAAATCGTGTGAAAGAAAAAGTAAAAGAAAGGAATTACACAAAAAGTATAGGACTTATTTCCTTAGCTTTTATACTCCATATTATTTTGAAGAAGCACCCATAAATACTCTAAATTACTTTCATATGATGGATTTTCTAGATTTTTTTCTGAAATTGCACAAAAAAACTTATGAAACGAGGTTTTTATATGGATTACGTCATATTTAAGGAAATCTCTCTGAAAAACATAACTGAGAGTTTACTATGTTGATGCAAAAGTATTTTCTATAAAAACAATGACTTTTTACCGAGACTCAAGATGTAAGATTCTTTTCTTATAAAGTGAAACTTTAATCCGTGGAGGTTTTGTTCACCCTGCACGGATTATCAGCCCTCACCAATCAGGCATTAGTGTTAGATATGCCGAAAAGTTGTAGATTACAAAATTGGATGTGAATGTAGTACCGTTAAATTCATGCAAGAACAACGTAATACTTAAAAGGCTCTTCTATTTTCACACAAATAAAAAATGACCTAGTTTCCACTAGGTCATTTTTATTAACGAGGGATAGATTGCATTACAGATTGTAACGTTGCTCTTTCTTCTTCTGTTAATGGAAGAAGCGGTAAACGTACAGAACCTACATCCAACCCAACCATTTGTAACGCTGTTTTTACTGGTGTTGGACTTGGCGCCATAAATAACGAATCCGTTACTCTTACAAGTAATTGATGTAATTTTTGCGCCTTTTTAAATTCTCCTGCTTGGAAAGCTGCAATCATTTCTTGCATTTCGTTTCCGATAACATGAGATGCTACTGAAACGATCCCTTTCGCTCCAACTACCATAGCCGGTAACGTCAAACCGTCATCACCGCTGTATACTGCAAAGTCGTCCGCTGTTTTTTCAATGATCTCAGTCATTGTTAACACATCGCCGCCTGCATCTTTAATAGCAACAATGTTTTCGATTTCTGATAAACGAACAACTGTATCAACGGAGATTTGTACAATAGATCGTCCTGGAACGTTATATAACATAACCGGAAGTGGAGTGCTTTCAGCGATTGTTTTAAAGTGCTGATACATCCCTTCTTGGCTCGGTTTATTATAATATGGTGCTACTAGCATTACTGCATCAA
The DNA here is from genome assembly GCA_027694045.1 of Bacillaceae bacterium OF18-1A. Lineage (GTDB taxonomy): Bacteria > Bacillota > Bacilli > Bacillales > Bacillaceae_G > Bacillus_A. The sequence goes on from JAQEWB010000002.1 coordinate 251,948, forward strand.
CACCAACTTCTGTTGCCTTTTTCGTTAACTCAACAGAAGCACGTGTATTATTACTACCTGTTCCAGCGATTACGGGCACCCTTTTATCGACAACAGATACGACATGGCGATATAACGCTACTTTTTCTTCTGAAGTTAATGTAGGAGATTCACCTGTCGTTCCTCCTACCACGATTGCTGTTGTACCGTTATCAATTAAATAATTTACCAATTTCGTTGTCTTTGCAAAATCGATATTGTCGTTTTTGTCAAACGGCGTTACCATCGCAGTTGCAATTGTCCCAAAATCTATCATGGTCTCACTCCTTACTGTTCCAGTTGCTTTTCTTTTGAAAGCTCAAACGCACTATGTAATGCATTTACAGCCTCCACTAAATCCGTTTCTTTTACAAGAACCCAAATTGTCGTATGACTATCTGCTGATTGCAGAATTTGAATACCTTTTTCTGCTAAAGCTGTAACGATTTTCGCAGTAACCCCTGGGTATCCTGCCATTCCAGCTCCTACAATAGATACTTTTGCACAATGCTCTGTCACAATTGGCTCATATCCAAGGTTTTTTAGTAATTCAACTGCACGATTCGATACATTATCACTCACAGTATAAGCTACACCAGTAGGTGAAATGTTGATTAAATCGACACTGATTCCTTCGTTCGCCATTTCTTTAAATACATGCTGTTGCAAATCATATGCCGTTTCTTTTGCAAGCACTTTAATTTGCGTCACATTTGGTACGTGAGCGATCCCTGTAACAGGGCGTTCTTCTACATCACGGCCTTTTGTAGCACCGTCATATGCTGAAATAAGCGTACCTTCGCTATCAGAATACGTAGAACGTACACGAAGCGGTACTTTGGCATGCATCGCAATTTCAACTGCACGTGGATGAACGACTTTTGCACCTTGGTAAGCCATGTTACAAATTTCATTGTACGTTACCGTTTGAAGATGGCGTGCATCTTTTACGATACGAGGGTCCGCAGTCATAACGCCTTCTACATCTGTGAAGATATCGATGTATTCAGCATGAAGCGCAACACCTAATGCTGAAGCCGAAGTATCGCTACCTCCGCGTCCAAGTGTTGTCGTATCACCTTTTTTCGTCTGTCCTTGGAACCCTGTAACGACAATTACATCTACATCTTCTAAATCTTCATGTATACGATCGCAATTCATTTCAATAATCTTAGCATTCGTAAAGTCATCATTTGTTACAAAACCAGCTTGTGCACCATTCAATGCAGCTGCTTTTATACCATTCGCATTCAACATATTAGAGAACACGATTGCTGAGATTAACTCTCCGCATGATAATAATAAATCTTGCTCACGTTTAGAAATAGTAGATTCTTCTTGATTGACAAGACTTAATAACGTATCCGTTGCATACGGTTCACCTTTACGGCCCATAGCGGATACGACAGCAACTACTTTATAACCAGCTGCTAATGATTTTTTTATATGATGAAGCGCATGCTTACGTCCATTTTCATCACGTACTGATGTGCCACCAAATTTTTGAACAATTATTTTCATTTTTTGCACCTTCTCTTAGCCGTTTACACTAATTGTAATTTTACTAAGCGCTCTGCAATTTGAACAGAATTCCATGCAGCGCCTTTTAATAAGTTATCAGATACGACCCAAAGATGGAATCCTTTATCGTTATTTAAATCTTTACGGATTCTTCCAACGAACACTTCGTTTTTACCTACTGCAGTAGCTGGCATTGGATATAACTGCTCTTCTGGATTATCTTGCAGTACAATACCTTCTGCATTTGCAAGTAAGTTTTTCATTTCTTCTACTGTTACGCCTTCTTTTTCTACTTCGATGTAAACAGATTCAGAGTGTCCTGATACAACTGGTAAACGTACACATGTTGCTGCTACTTCTAATTCAGGCATATGCATAATTTTTTTCGTTTCATTAATCATTTTCATTTCTTCAAATGTAAATCCATTATCTTGGAACTTATCAATCTGTGGAATCGCATTAAAAGCAATTTGGAAATGTTTCTTATCACCTGATACAGGTAAAACATTCGCTTTAACTTCTTCGCCATTTAAGATTGCTTGTGATTGTTCATGAAGTTCCTCAATCGCTGCCGCACCAGCACCTGATACAGCTTGATATGTGGAAACGATTACTCGGTTTAAACCATATTGCTGACGAATCGGCTCAAGAGCGACTACCATTTGAATTGTAGAACAGTTTGGATTCGCAATAATTCCATTATGTTCTTTTAAGTCGTTTTCATTTACTTCAGGTACAACAAGTGGCACATTTTCTGTCATACGGAATGCACTTGTATTATCAACAACAATCGCACCGCGCTTTGCTGCTTCTGGCGCTAATTGTTTCGATACAGATCCACCAGCACTAAATAGTGCGATATCTACTCCTTCAAAACTTTCAGGAGTTGCCTCTTGAACTGTAAATTCTTCGCCTTTAAATACAAGTTTCTTACCTGCAGATCGTTTAGATGAAAGTAACGTTAACTTCCCGATTGGAAATTCTCGTTTCTCTAAAGTGTTTAACATTTGTTCACCAACTGCGCCGGTTGCTCCAACTACAGCGACATGAAAAGTTTTTTGCTTTTCCATCACTATGCCCCTTTCTAGATACCAATCCTTCTATAACTTAGAATGAGAAGGAGTATACAATACCCCTTCTAATCTTAATAACGTTAATTTTATCATATTCTACAGTAAGAATGATGGTTTCATCAAAAATTGTCCGTTTTTTTTCGTTTTTTAATTCATATATCTGAATTTTTCTACGACAACAGGTTGTAATTGTTTTCCTTGCAACGCTTCTAATACTGTATCTTCAAGTAGCTCCATACGAGCTACCATTGAGTTCGGTTTTTTCTCTGGTGCGTCTTGGCCGAATGGTACGAAGTAGATGTTTTTTGTAGCCATTAAGCGCATTAGATTGACTCCGTTGAGCCCCAGCGCATCATTCGTAGAAACAGCCAATACAACAGGCTTGCCATTTCTCAGCGTCGCTTTTGCTGCCATTAATACAGGTGAATCTGTCATTGCATTCGCAAACTTACTCATAGAATTTCCTGTTAAAGGAGCGATTACCATGCAATCTAATGGGATTTTAGGTCCAAGTGGTTCCGCTCCAACGATTGAATTAATTGCTTTAAAACCTGTTACTTCTTCAATCTTTTTAATCCACTCTGCCCCTTCTCCAAATCTAGTATTTGTTGATTGAACAGTGTACGAAACAACAGGGCGTACTTCTGCTCCCTCAGCAATTAATTTTTCTAAATGAGGCATAACTTCTTCATACGTACAATGTGAACCTGTAAATCCGAAACCAATTCGTTTCCCCTTCAAACTCATTTCTTTTCCTCCCCCTTAGCAATTGCGTCTGCTGTTAATAACTGAGAAAGCACGTTCGCTAATATTTGCCCTGCTGTTTTTGGAGCAACTATACCTGGCAATCCAGGTGCTAGCAATGCTTTTACTCCTCTTTTCTCCGCATATCTAAAGTCGGTACCGCCGGGCTTAGAAGCTAAATCAATTACTAACGTATGAGCTGGCATTTTTGAAATAACATTTGCTGTTACAACGAGATGCGGAATAGTATTAATCACAATATCGATATTTCCTACTTCTTTCTCAATGTCTTGCATATGAAAAGGAGAAAACATCATTTCTGTAATACGTGCAATATGTTCAGATCTTCTTGCTCCCACTTTGACATGTGCTCCTAATGATTGAAATGCCCTAGCTACGCTCATCCCAGTTCTACCAAATCCTAAAACCATTACATTGGAGCCATGAATTGTATAGTCGGTATGTTGAATCACCATCATTAATGTACCTTCTACAGTTGGAATAGAATTGTAGATTGCCACATCATCACGATCAAATAGTTTAACAAGCTTTCGATTTGTAGTAGATACGAGATTTTCCAAGTAAGGTGTACCAATACCTGAATATATAGTAAAGTGTTTTGGTGTATTTTCAATTTGTTCTTTCGTTATAGAAACCTTTTCGTTTGAAAAAATAGTATCTACTTCTCCCCTGGCATTTGTACCTGCAACCGGCAAAATAATTGCATCTACAGAAGTGAAATCTAAATTTTGTATACTTTCTTTTGCTGCCCCTGTGAAGCCATGATCTAACTGATCAAACCCTATCAATGAAAGTTTTGCATCCAATTCAACTAGCTTACGAATTACTTCTAGCTGCCTTGCATCTCCTCCTATGACAGCAATATGCATTTCAGTCAACATTCCCTAATTCACCTTCTTTTTCTGTCATTTATAAGAAAAGTGCCTACTTTTTCTTTTTCCTCCACATCATATGTAATGTACGAGTTTGAGGTGATTGAAAAACAAAAAGCACATATAAGGATTTTAGGTAGGAGATTAACTGCCTCTAAAGGTCCGTTTAGTGTGAGCTTTACACATACATACAAAAAAAGATGACCAAAATGGCCATCTTTCATTTCGAATTTGAATGATCTGTAATATCACACAGAATCATATCATGTCCCACTTTCTTAATTTGGCTCCATTCCACCCTTACTTCTTGCGTTTCCTTTTTAAAACCTCCCCACTTTCCAATAGGTATTATTAGTGTGTGTATTTGCCCATCGCGCTCATTAATCTCTAAATCCACATACCCTAACGCTCCCATTTTTTCTGCTTTTTTTAAATCTACAATCTCTTTACCACTTAATTCACTTAATCGCATACACGCTCCCCCTATCAAGTTTCTAAATTAAGTTATCTATAATTAGTACCTATTCTGTATATCAAAAAAAAATAACCGTATCTCATTTAAAAAGAGATACGGTTATTTTCGAATGCATCAAAAAACGATTATAGTTTTATTCCTTTTGGAAGCTTTCCATCTGGACTAATAAGTGCCGCAGAGAATTCGTCTGTAAACATGTTACGGATCAATCCATCTACATTTTCTTTTGTTACAGTGTTTACACTTTCAATAATCTCATCAAGTGAACGATGTTTACGAAGAAGCAATTCATTTTTACCATTACGGCTCATACGACTATTCGTACTTTCTAAACTTAACATTAAGTTTCCTTTTAATTGCTCTTTACTATTAATAAGTTCTTTTTCTGTGATACCCGTATTTTTCAATGTCTCTAACGTTTCTTGCATTGTTTCATACAGTGTATCTAATTGTTGGCTACCTGTTCCACCATACAGTGTTAACATACCTGTGTCTTCATAAGAAGAGTGGTAAGAAAATACTGAGTAGGCTAATCCACGTTGCTCACGTACTTCTTGGAATAAACGGCTACTCATACTACCGCCTAAAATATTATTTAATACAATTAAGTTATAAATATCTTCGTGTCCCATTTGTAAGCCTTTATATCCTAGACATAAATGAGCTTGTTCTGTTTCCTTTTTACGTGCTACCTTATTAAAATGGAAAATTGGGCTATGTACTTGTTCACGGTTTGTTGTTCCTTCATAACTACCGAAATATTGCTCCACTGTTTGTAAAAATGCTTCATCAATATTCCCTGCAATTGATACAACTACATTTTCAGGTGTGTAGTGATCTTTTATATATTGACGTAACGTATCACCTGTAAATGTTTCAAGCGTTTCTTCAGTTCCTAAAATAGGATATCCAAGTGGATGTGTTTCATATGTAGCTTTCGTTAACATATCATGCACAATATCATCTGGAGCATCTTCGTACATTTTAATTTCTTCACATACGACATTCTTCTCTTTTTTCAGTTCTTCTTCATCAAATGTTGAATTAAAGAACATATCCGCTAAAACATCTAAAGCATATTTAGCATGTTCATCTAATACTTTTGCATAGTAACAAGTATATTCTTTTGAAGTAAAAGCGTTTACTTGACCACCGATGCTATCAAATGACTCTGCAATTTCTCGTGCACTTCGTGTCTCTGTCCCTTTAAAGAACATATGCTCCAAAAAGTGAGAAATCCCGTTATTTTTTTCATTTTCATTTCTTGATCCTGCATGGATCCAAATACCAATCGCAACCGATCTTACAGTTGGTATATTCTCCATAACTATTCTTACACCATTTTTACAAGTATATTTTTTAATCAAAAACTTTCCTCCTACTACCAGTTTCTCTAAATAGACGCTATCATTTAATGATAACAAGTTTAAGGATGAATGTCATGCAAATGTATTTAATCCACACGTTTTTCATCCAGTAATTCTGTTATATTCCCCACTTTATACCCTTGTTCCTTCAATTTTGTAATCATTGTATCTAATGCTTCTGTTGTAGACGAAGTAGGGTGCATTAATACAATAGCACCTGGATGTATTTTTCTCATTACTCTCTGCAATAGTACATCAGGTTCTGGTCGCTTCCAATCAATTGTATCTACAGTCCACATAATCGTTCCCATTTGAAAATCATCTGCAATTTTTACGACTTCATCCCGAAAACTTCCACTCGGTGGGGCAAACCATCTCACTTTTTGATTCGTAGCTACTTCTATCATTTGATTTGTTTTTTGTAATTGATCTCGGATTTCATCTGAAGATAACGTTTTCATATTAGGGTGTGTATATGAGTGATTTCCAACTTCTTGATTCGCATCAACAATCATTTTTGCAAATCGTAAATTTTCTTTCACCCAGCGCCCTTCTAAAAAGAAAGTCGCTTTCACATCATGTTTTTTCAATATCTCTAATATACGAGGCAAATACTCGTTTCCCCATGCCACATTTATTGTTAATCCCACCATCTTTTTATTTGGATGTCCTCTATAAATTGGGGCTGGTGATAAATCTTCTAAGTGCACACTTGGTGATACTTCTTTGAATTCAAGATATTCTTGATTAAATTTCTTTAACTTCTTCATATTATTATACGATGCTTCAATATTCACTTGCCTTCCATTATATCCAGGTGTCGCTTTCCATATCTTATCAATCACCGCATTTTGAGGTGCAATCTCATATTGTTTTGCATGTTTTTGAATTTCTTCATGTAAGTTATCTTGCGCAAAAACGGAATAAGAGCCTAAACTGACATATAAAGAAAATATACATATGTATGCCAATATACGAACTTTCATATAAACCCTCCCATTAACTATATAAAAACATTTTCTTCTTATCTTTGTTAATTTGAGCGTTATAATGAAAACTATACCTATTACTGACATAAAAATATATGTAAATTATATTTTTACACAACAAAAAAAGCCAGCTTAACTGGCTTTTACTTATTGCTGCTCTTGTTTATTTTCTTCTTTAGCAGCTTCTTTTTCTTGCTCTTCTTTAAGCAATACTTTTCTTGATAAATTCACACGACCTTGCTTGTCGATCTCGATAACTTTAACTGTAATCATATCACCGATTTTCACAACGTCTTCCACTTTTCCTACACGCTCAAGTGCAAGTTCTGAAATGTGAACTAATCCATCTTTACCGCTGAATAATTCAACGAAAGCACCGAATTTCTCAACACGTTTCACTTTTCCTTCGTAGATTTCACCTACTTGTACTTCGCGAACGATATCTTCGATAATTTTCTTAGCTTTGTCATTCATTTCTTGATTTATTGAAGAAATGAATACTGTACCATCTTGCTCAATGTCAATTTTAACGCCAGTTTCTTCAATAATCTTATTGATTTGTTTACCACTCGGTCCGATAACGTCACGGATTTTATCTGGGTTAATTGTCATTGTAATAATCTTTGGTGCGTAAGCTGATAATTCAGTACGTGGCTCTGCAATAACAGATAACATATGATTTAGAATGTGCACACGACCAACTTTTGCTTGTTGTAATGCTTCTTCTAAAATTTCACGAGATAGACCATCGATTTTAATGTCCATTTGCAGCGCAGTTACACCTTGTGCTGTACCTGCTACTTTAAAGTCCATATCACCTAAATGATCTTCCATACCTTGAATATCAGATAAAATTGTGTAATGCTCACCAGTTTTAACTAGACCCATTGCAATACCTGCAACTGGAGCTTTAAGTGGAACACCAGCATCCATCATCGCTAAAGTACTACCACAAATACTTGCTTGTGAAGTAGAACCATTTGATTCTAACACTTCAGATACAAGACGTACTGTATATGGGAAATCTTTTTCAGATGGAATTACAGGCTCAAGAGCACGTTCACCTAGCGCACCGTGACCAATTTCACGACGACCTGGTCCACGCATTGGTCTTGTTTCACCAACACTAAATGATGGGAAATTGTAATGATGCATGAAGCGTTTTGATTCTTCAACACCAAGACCATCTAAAATTTGCACATCGCCTAATGCACCTAATGTACAAATACTTAATGCTTGTGTTTGTCCACGTGTGAATAAACCAGAACCATGTGTACGAGATAAAATACCAACCTCTGATGCTAAAGGACGAATTTCGTCACCTTTACGGCCATCTGGGCGGATTTTTTCAACTGTAATAAGACGACGTACTTCTTCTTTTACAATTTTATATAAAATCTCATTTACTTGTCCTAATGTTTCAGCGTCAGCTTCCTGAGCTTCATAATGCTCAATTACACGTTTTTTCACTTCGTTAATTGCATCTTCACGTGCATGTTTCTCATGCACTTGAATTGCAGAATGCATATCTTTCTCAGCCATTTCACGTACAGCTTGATTAAGATCAGCGTCAACTTCGTAAAGTTTTACTTCTGATTTCTCTTTACCTACAGCTTGTACAATCTCTTCTTGGAATGCAATTAGACGTTTAATTTCGTCATGTCCAAACATAATTGCTTCTAACATTGTTTCTTCAGGTACTTGATCTGCCCCTGCTTCAACCATATTAATCGCATCTTTCGTACCAGCTACAACAAGGTGAATATCACTTTGTTCTTGCTGCTCTACTGTTGGATTAATAACAAATTCGCCATTAATACGACCAACTGTTGCACCAGCGATTGGACCTTCAAATGGGATATCTGAAATCGATAACGCTAATGAAGAACCAAGCATAGCTGCCATTTCAGAAGAACAATCTTGATCAACACTCATTACGATGCTAACAACTTGTACTTCGTTACGGAAACCATCTGCGAATAGCGGACGAATTGGACGGTCGATTAAACGACTTGCCAAAATTGCTTTTTCACTTGGACGACCTTCACGTTTAATAAAGCCGCCTGGAATTTTTCCGACTGCATATAAACGCTCTTCATAGTTTACTGTAAGTGGGAAGAAATCTACATTTTTAGCCTCTTTTGATGCAGTTGCTGTAGATAGAACTGCTGTATCGCCATATCTTACTAATACTGCTCCGTTCGCTTGTTTTGCAAGCTGACCAGTTTCAACTGTTAGCTGGCGACCAGCTAAATCTATCGAGAAGACTTGCTTTTCTTGACTCATTTAAGTACCCCTCTCAATTTAAAGTATTCGATTCTTCTATGTAAATGGATAGTATATCACAATATTCTACCTCTAGTATTGCCGAAAATTAAGTAAGCTATAAAGCGTAGAAGATATATTTTTACCTAACAAAAAAGCGGGAATATTCCCGCTTCTTTGACTATCGACGTAAGCCAAGCTTTGTGATTAATTCACGGTAACGTGTGATATCGCTATTACGAAGGTAAGTTAGTAAGTTACGACGTTTACCAACCATCTTTAATAGACCACGACGTGAATGATGATCTTTCTTGTGAGTACGTAAGTGCTCGTTTAGAGTGTTAATTTGCTCCGTTAGGACAGCAATTTGAACCTCTGGAGAACCAGTATCAGTCTCATGAGTTCTAAATTGTGCAATGATTTCATTTTTACGTTCTTGTGTTAAAGCCATCCTATTTCACCTCCTATTAATTAAACCCCCAATTACCTAGCAAGCGTCGGTGAGTCGCAATGCCAAGCAATGGTTGTCATAAAGTACATAACATAGAATACTACTTTTCATTTGAAAAAGCAAGTATATTCTTTTCGCTCGCAAAATATTCTTGTGCTGTTTTCTTATCTTTTGCGATTTGTTCAACTAACTCCTCAATACCATTGAATTTCTTCTCTTCTCTTATACGCATATGCCACTCAACTGTAACACTTTGATCATATATGTCTTTGTTGAATTCAAATAAGTGTACTTCAATAGATAATTGACGCTCATTCTCTTTAAAAGTTGGTTTATATCCAATATTACATACACCATCGTACCATTCACCGTGAACTTTTAATCTCACTGCGTAAACACCTACAGGTGGCAGCAGATACTCATCACTTAAACCTATATTAGCTGTCGGAAAACCAATTTGACGTCCACGCTTATCACCGTGTACAACTGTTCCCCCTACCGTATAGGCTCTACCTAAAATAGATGGAATTTGTTCCATTTCGCCATTTCGAATTAACTTCCGTAATGCTGTAGAACTTACTTTCTCTTCTTGAAATTCAACTTTTTCAATCACAGTTTGTGTAAACTCCCCTCTTGCATGAAATGGTAAAGTCTCCATCTTTCCTTTTCCTAAGCGTCCATATGAATAATCAAACCCTGCTACTACATGCTTTACATTTAAACCAATAATATAATCATCTACAAATTGTTGCGGCAATAAGCCTGCAAATGATTCATCAAATTTAATAACATATAATATATCGATTCCTAAGTTTTCGACTATTTTTTCTTTATCACGCATTGGTGTAATGTACTCCACATGCGCTTCCTTTTTCCCTAAAACAACAGATGGATGGGGATGAAATGTCATAACTGCACTTTTATATCCACGTTCATCTGCTATTTTTTTCGCAGTTCGAATCACACGTTGATGCCCTAAATGAATGCCATCAAAAAATCCTAATGCCATTACAGTAGGTGGTAATTCTAATTTATTTTGTTCATGTGGATGAGTTAAATGAATAAGTTTCACGCTTGAATTCACCTTTTTCTGTAATAATCCTTCCAATAATTCATTATAGCTTTAGTTCTTGATTATTCACAAGTACTTTCATCGGCTTTAGCATACCGGGGTGTTTCGGGTGATGCTCATAAATTGCTAAGCAATGATCATTTTTATCAAATACTGTAATAAATGGTGCTGTTATTTCTAACTCATTCTTTAAGAACATACCATTCTTTATTTTCTCTGCTTGCTTTTCATCTACAACCATTTTTGGAAACTTACTTAACGCTTCATCAATTGAAATGAAGATAGACTCTACAGTTCCATTTTGCACGTTTTCTTCAATTTCTTCAAATGATATGCAATCTTCTAGTGAAAATTCACCCGATGCTGTTCTTATAAGGTGAGACATATGTGATGGGAAACCTAGTTTTTCACCAATCATTACTGCTAGCGTTCTTACATATGTCCCTTTACTACACGTTACACGGAAACGGAATGAAATATTTTCTCCTTCAAAAACTTCACGGTCATCAAGTAATACAAATTCGTGAATCGTAATTGTACGAACTGGACGTTCAACTTCTTGTCCTGCCCTAGCGTACTCATATAATTTTTTCCCGTTAACTTTTACAGCTGAAAACATCGGAGGCATTTGTTCAATCGTACCCGTTAATGCCGCAAGAGCTCCTTCTACTTCCTTACGAGTAATAACACGATCTACATTTTTCGTTTCTACAACTTCACCAGAAGCATCTTCAGTTGTTGTTGAAAAACCTAATGTTACTTCACCTTCATATGTTTTTGTTTCACTTGTTAAAAATTGCGCAATCTTTGTCGCACGACCAACACAAATTGGTAGTACACCCGTCACATCTGGATCCAATGTCCCTGTATGACCAATTCGTTTCTCACGTAATATCTTTCTTAATTTAAATACACAATCATGCGATGTCATGCCTTTTGGCTTATGTAATAATACTACACCTTCCATATATGTTCACCTCATCATAATTCTTTCGTAGTAAATACCCAAACTTATTTTGCATTGAAAAAATGGATAGACAAATGTCTATCCATTATTCTTCACGTTTACCGTCTTTATTAATTTCATGTAAAAGTGTATCAATTCGATGACCATATCCGATAGACTCATCAAATTCAAAGGAAATTTCTGGTGTTTTACGAAGACGAATACGTTGGCCAATTTCTGAACGAATAAAGCCTTTTGCCTTCGCTAAGCCTTTTAATGTATTATCTCTCTGCTCTTCGTCTCCTAAAACAGAAATATATACTTTGGCAATTTGTAAATCTCCACTCACTTGTACATCTGTTACTGTAACAAATCCAACACGTGGGTCTTTAATTTTGCGACTAATAATGTCACCCAATTCTTTTTTCATTTGCTCGCCCACACGGTTCGCACGTAATTTCATAATTCTTCACCTCATTCAATACCATTCCAATTGCGTTATCGTACGTTCAATTTCAGGAAATGAATCGATGTACTCGAGTACACGATTCATTTCTTTTTCACAGATAACACGATTTGAGGATACGGAAACAATTGCAATTTCTGTACGTTGCCATACATCTTGATGCCCTACTTCTGAAACAGCTACGTTATAACGCTGTTTCACACGAGTCAGCACCCGTTGCAAAATTGCTCGTTTCTCTTTTAAAGAATGCACATCGTAAATCATACACTCGAATGAGAGTGAAGCGATGATCATCGCTTCACTTCTTCCATAATGTACGCTTCAATGATGTCCCCTTCTTTAAGATCGTTGTATTTCTCAATTGTAATACCACACTCATAGTTTTGAGCAACTTCTTTTACATCATCTTTGAAACGTTTTAACGTATCAAGTTGACCTTCATAGATTACTACGCCATCACGAATAATACGCACGCCACTATCACGTGTAATTTTACCGTCTGTTACGTAACAACCTGCGATTGTTCCAACTTTTGTTACTTTAAACGTTTGACGAACTTCTGCTTGACCGATTACTTTTTCTTCGAATTCTGGATCAAGCATACCTTGCATAGCTGCTTCAATCTCTTCGATTACTTTATAGATAATACGGTGTAAACGAATATCAACGTTCTCTAACTCAGCAGTACGCTTCGCATTTACATCTGGACGTACGTTAAATCCAATTACAATTGCATTAGATGCAGAAGCTAAAATAATATCAGATTCTGTAATCGCACCTACACCAGTGTGAATGATTTTTACTTTTACGCCTTCAACATCAATTTTACGAAGTGATGCTGCCATTGCTTCAACAGAACCTTGTACGTCTGCTTTTACGATTAAGTTAATTTCTTTTACATCGCCCTCTTGGATTTGTTGGAATAAATCTTCAAGGCTTAATTTAGACTTCTCACCACGTTGTGCAACTAAAGCTTCTTGTGCACGTGATTCACCAATTTGGCGTGCTTTCTTCTCATCAGCAAATGCCATGAAACGATCGCCTGCTTGTGGTACTTCATTTAAACCTGTAATTTCAACAGGAGTAGATGGTCCAGCAACTTTAACACGACGTCCAATATCACTCACCATCGCACGGACACGACCGTATGTTGTACCAACAACGATTGGATCACCAACGCGAAGTGTACCATTTTGAACTAGTAATGTCGCGATAGTTCCTTTACCTTTGTCAAGTTGAGCTTCGATTACAGTACCAGTTGCATAACGGTTTGGATTTGCTTTATATTCTTCAACTTCACTTACAAGAAGAATCATTTCTAGTAAGTTGTCAATTCCCTCGCCTTGAATTGCTGAAATTGGTACGAAAATTGTATCTCCGCCCCAAGCTTCTGGAACTAATTCATACTCTGTTAATTCTTGCATTACGCGATCAGGATTTGCCGCTGGTTTATCCATCTTATTCACAGCAACAATAATTGGTACTCCTGCTGCTTTCGCATGGTTAATTGCTTCAACTGTTTGTGGCATAACACCGTCATCAGCTGCAACAACAAGAATTGTAATATCAGTTACTTGTGCACCACGAGCACGCATTGTTGTAAATGCCGCGTGACCAGGTGTATCTAAGAATGTAATCTTCTTATCATTTACTTCAACTTGATATGCACCAATATGCTGAGTAATTCCACCTGCTTCGCCAGCAGTTACTTTAGAGTTACGGATAGAGTCAAGTAATGTTGTTTTACCATGGTCAACGTGTCCCATAATTGTAACTACAGCTGGACGTTCTTTTAAGTTTTCTTCATCATCTTGCTCGTCGATGAATGTTTCAAACTCAGTTTCGCTTATAATTACTTCTTCTTCTACTTCAATACCGTAGTCATTAGCAATTAACTCAATTGTATCTTTGTCCAAGTCTTGGTTAATTGTCGCCATAATTCCAAGCATGAAGAGCTTTTTAATAATTTCAGATGGCTCTTTGCTTAATTTTTTAGCAAGATCTCCTACTGTAAGGCTTCCAGAGAAAGTAATCTTATCTGGTGTTTCTACAATTTGTGTTTGTTGTCTTCCAGCAAAGTTTTCTTGACGTTTGTCTTCATTATCTTTGCCTTTTTTCTTTTTCTTATTGCTGTTCTTTTTGCTACGAACAACTTTTTCTTCTACTTCAAACTCATCTGCAACAGAAGGTTTTTCTGTTTGATACTCATTATCTAATTTGTTTACTACTTCATCGTCTAACATTGTCATATGATTCGAAACCTCGATATTCATTTCTTTTAGTTTTGTCATAAGATCTTTACTTGAGATATTATGTTGTTTTGCATATTCATGCACTCGAATTTTACTCATACCTTCACCCCCGGTAATTTGTATCGAGCATGCTACGCAGCTTTTTCGCAAAGCCCTCATCTAACACAGCTACAACGACTCGCTCATCTCTCCCAATCGCATGCCCTAATTGTTGTCGATTCTCGACCTTTCTCATTGGTACGTTATAGTACGTTGTTTTATCAGTGATGCGTTTTGTAGTGTTCGCTGACGCATCTTCAGAAAGCAATACAAGTTTTGCTTTGCCACTTCGTACTTCTTTTAAAACGAGTTCTTCACCCGAAATAAGCTTTCGAGCGCGGTTTGCTAGTCCTAAAAACGATTTCCAATCGGACACTTATTTCGACTCCTTCTCAACAAGCTCAAGAAGCTCTTCGTATAGAGAACTGTCGATTTTCGCTTTTAGATGATGTTCCAAAACATTTTTCTTTTGAGCTTGAAGAATGCTTTCTTTGTCCTTTGACAAGTATGCACCTCGTCCTGATTTTTTTCCAGTTAAATCAATGGACACTTCTCCCTCTTTGGAACGAACAATGCGAACGAGCTCTCGTTTTGATTTCATTTCTTGCGTTGCAACACATTTTCGTAACGGAACTTTTCGATTGCTCATACTCATCACCTCTATTCGATTTCGTCTTCAACTGAATCGAATCCGAATGCGATTACGCTATCTTCTTCTGTTACAATACCAAGTTGTTTCGCATCAGACTCACTCTTAATATCAATTTTCCAACCTGTTAATTTAGCTGCAAGACGTGCGTTTTGTCCACGCTTACCGATAGCTAATGAAAGTTGGTGGTCTGGAACAACAACAGTTGTTGCTTTTTCTTCTTCATCTACAAGTACTTTAACAACTTGTGATGGGCTTAAAGCATTTGCAACATATTCAACTGGATCATTTGACCAGCGAACGATGTCAATCTTTTCACCTTTTAATTCATCTACAATACGTTGTACACGTTGTCCTTTCGGTCCTACACAAGAACCTACTGGATCAACATCAATGTTCTCTGCATATACAGAGATTTTAGAACGATCACCAGCTTCACGTGCTACAGAACGAATCTCTACTGTTCCATCATAGATTTCAGGAACTTCCATTTCGAATAAACGCTTTAAAAGACCAGGATGTGTACGTGATACGTAAATTTGCGGTCCTTTTGTTGTTTTTTCTACTTTCGTAATGAATACGCGAATGCGATCATGTGGTTTGTATTGCTCATTTGGCATTTGCTCACTTACAGGTAATAAAGCTTCTACTTTCCCTAAGCTTACATAGATAAAACGAGCATCTTGGCGTTGTACAATACCTACCATAATATCTTCTTCACGGTCACTAAACTCAGAGTAAATAACGCCACGTTCAGCTTCACGCACTCGTTGCGTCACAACTTGTTTTGCAGTTTGTGCTGCAATACGACCGAAATCTTTTGGTGTTACTTCGATTTCTAGTACGTCACCATCTTGGTAGTTTGGATTAATTTGTCTTGCTTCCTCTACAGAAATTTCAAGACGTGGATCAAACACATTGTCTACTACGTCTTTACGTGCTAAAACTTGAATTGTTCCCACTTCTGGGTTAAAGCTCACACGAACGTTTTGTGCTTGGTTAAAATTGCGTTTATAAGCAGAGATTAAAGCTGCTTCAATCGCATCAATAATAATGTCTTTGCTAATGCCTTTTTCAGATTCTAATACGAGCAAAGCATCTAATAACTCAGTGCTCATGAAGATCCCCCTTCTAACTAAAACGTAACAGCAAGTCGCGCATTTGCAACTTTATCCATTGGAATTTGGATTTCTTTTTTACGTGTTTTAATTGTTAATAATAATGTTATTGTTGTACCATCGTAGGAAAGCATTTTCCCTTCAAACATCTTTTCACCATCAATCGGCTCATATGTTTTAATTGCCACTTGTTTTCCTACCGCTTGTTGGAAGTCTTTCTCTTTCTTTAATGGGCGTTCCGCTCCAGGAGATGATACATCCAAAAAGTAAAGATGAGGAATTGGATCCTCTTTATCTAAAGCTTCGCTTAAACGTTCACTTACCGCACCGCATTCTTCAATGTCGACCCCTTTTTCAGAATCGATAAATACGCGTAAGAACCAGTCTTTTCCTTCTTTCACATATTCTACATCTACAAGTTCAAGATTTAATTCTTCAACGATCGGCTGCGCAAATGCTTCTACAACTTCTGTGACTTTCTTATCCATAAACAGCCTCCTTCCTGCCGCCATGTACCATTTAAAAGAAGAAGACTTCATCCATTAAAAAATGGTCTATCTTATTCTTTCTCGTTAGCTAACAAAAGCCCCTGCTGTTCAGCAGGGATTATCTGTCTTAGTATTACCAAATTTAAGAAGTAAAACTTGTAACAAAATATGTATATACGACAGAAATGTCTTACCTACCTATGTAGATAAAACATAGATAGTAACACGAAAGAGTGGGTTTCCCCACTCTTCTCTTTACAAAATATACATGACATGGTTATCTCGGTTAATAGTATATCATAGGAAATGTTGATTTGCAAAGACTTTTCCTACCTATTAGAACAGTGATAACTGGTTTTGATCTGGTAAGTCACCTAAGCAACCTTGCGTATCTAAATACTCAATAATTGTTTTTGAAACCTTACTTCGCTGCTGTAAGTCTTCTTTTGATAAGAAGTCTCCATTTTTACGTGCCTCTACAATACTTAAAGCGGCGTTTGTACCAAGACCTGGAACTGCATTAAATGGAGGAATTAAAGTATCTCCATCGATAATAAAATCAGTTGCATGTGAGCGGTATAAATCAACCTTTTGGAATGAATATCCACGCTCACACATTTCAAGTGTCATCTCTAATACTGTTAATAAACTCTTCTCTTTCGGTGCTGCGTCCAATCCTTTTTGCGCAATTTCATCAATTCTTGCACGTATAGATGCTGAACCTTTCGCCATCGCTTCTACATCGAAGTCATCTGCACGGACTGTAAAATATGCCGCATAGAATAAGAGTGCAAAATGAACTTTAAAGTATGCGATACGTACAGCCATAAGTACGTAAGCAGCCGCATGGGCTTTAGGGAACATATATTTTATCTTCTTACATGAATCAATATACCAACCTGGCACATTGTTACTTTTCATGTCCTCTTCCCATTCTTCTGGTACACCTTTACCTTTACGAACCGACTCCATAATTTTGAAGGCTAATGATGGATCTAGTCCTTGATAAATTAAATATACCATAATGTCATCACGACAACCGATAACTTCACTTAGCGTACATGTACCGTTATAAATTAACTCGTTAGCATTACCAAGCCATACGTCAGTACCATGCGATAGTCCAGAAATTTGGACTAGCTCTGAAAATGTCGTTGGTTTTGTCTCTTCTAACATCTGTCTTACGAATTTCGTACCGAATTCCGGTATACCAAGTGTACCTGTTTTACAATTAATCTGTTCTTCCGTTACTCCTAAAGATTCTGGACCAGAGAAAATTTTCATGACTTCTGGATCGTCTGTTGGAATTGTTTTCGGATCAATACCACTTAAATCTTGTAGCATACGAATAACAGTCGGATCATCGTGTCCTAATATATCAAGTTTCAATAAATTATCATGAATCGAGTGGAAGTCAAAGTGTGTCGTTCTCCACTCAGCACCGATTGAATCTGCCGGAAACTGTATTGGTGAAAAATCAAAAATATCCATGTAATCTGGCACAACAATAATACCACCTGGATGCTGTCCAGTCGTACGTTTTACACCCGTACATCCTGATACTAACCGATCAATTTCTGCATTTCGAATCGTTAAATTATGATCATTTGCATAACCTTTTACATATCCATAAGCGGTTTTTTCTGCAACGGTACCTATCGTTCCTGCACGGTATACATAATCTTCACCGAACAGTACTTTCGTATAGTTATGGGCACGTGGTTGGTATTCTCCGGAGAAGTTCAAATCGATATCGGGAACCTTATCTCCTTTAAATCCAAGGAACGTTTCGAACGGAATATCATGTCCATCTTTCACGTATGGAATATTACATGCTGGACATTCTTTATCTGGTAAGTCAAAACCTGAACCTACCGAACCATCATTAAAGAATTCAGATTGCTTACACTTCGGACATACATAATGTGGTGGTAAAGGGTTTACTTCTGTAATTTCCATCATCGTTGCAACAAATGACGAACCTACCGATCCACGTGAACCTACTAGATATCCGTCTACTAATGATTTCTTCACAAGCTTATGTGAAATTAAATAAATTACGGCGAACCCATGCCCAATAATACTTTTCAATTCTTTTTCCAAACGTGCTTCTACAATTTCCGGTAACTCTTCACCATAAATGCTACGTGCCATTTTATAACTCATGTCACGTGTTTCATCGTCAGCACCTTCAATTTTTGGTGTGTATAGATCGTCTTTTACTGGGTGGACATCGCCAATTAATGATGCAATCTTTTGTGTGTTTGTCACAACAACTTCTTTTGCTTTGTCTTCACCTAAGAATGAAAAACAATCTAACATTTCATCAGTTGTACGGAAATGTACAGGCGGTAATGAATGTCGATTTAACGGATTTGCGCCGCCCTGCGAACTTACTAAAATTTTCCGATACATTGCATCCTCTGGATCTAAGTAATGCACATTCCCTGTAGCAACAACTGTTTTATCTAACGTCTCACCTAATTTTACTAAATTAGAAATGATGGTCTTCAATTGTCCTTCATCTCGAACGAGTTCACGTTCTACTAAATGACGTAAAACTTCTGGAGGCATGACTTCAATATAGTCATAAAATTGTGCAATTTCCTCTACCTCTTCAGGTGCCTTTTGCATCATTGCCTCAAACACTTCACCTTTATCACAAGCTGTTCCTACTAAAATGCCTTCACGATATTTCTTTAATAGTGACCTTGGCACACGTGGTACACGGTAAAAATAATTAAGATGCGAATATGAAACAAGTTTATATAAATTCTTCAATCCAACGTCTGATGTAGCAAGTAATGTCATATGACTTGGGCGCCCGCGTTTATATGCATCCCCTTGTCCCATACTGTCGTTTAATTGATCGTGATATTCAAATCCTTTTTCAATCACATCTTTTAACATTTTCACGAGTAAATATCCCGTCGCTTCTGTATCATAAATCGCACGGTGATGTTGTGTTAATTCAATATCAAGCTTTTTACACATCGTATTTAATCGATGATTTTTCATTTCCGGGAACAAGAACCTTGCAAGTTCTAACGTATCAATAACTGGGTTATTCGTTTTTGCTAGCCCAGCCTTTTTAAAACCTACGTTAATGAAGCCCATATCAAAACTTGCGTTATGAGCAACAAGCGTATGGTCGCCCATCCATTCCTCAAACTTTTTAAACACTTCATCCACTTCTGGAGCATCTGTTAACATATCATCTGTAATCCCTGTTAATTCAATAATCGTCGCAGATAGTGGTTGATGCGGATTTGCGAAAGATTCAAAGCGGTCAATAATTTCGCCACCTTTTACTTTTACGGCAGCTAACTCAATAACTGTGTCATATACGGCAGATAACCCTGTTGTCTCAACGTCAAAAACAACATATGTTTCATCTGCAAGTAGACGATGTGCTTCGTTATAAGCGATTGGTACACCATCATTAACTAAATTCGCCTCTACACCGTATATAACTTTAACACCAGCTTTTTTACCCGCAGAATACGCTTCTGGGAAAGACTGAGCAACTGCATGGTCTGTAACTGCAATCGCTTCATGTCCCCATTTACCTGCTTGAGCAACAAGCTTAGAAACAGGAGTAACAGCATCCATTTGGCTCATTGGAGTATGAAGGTGAAGCTCTACACGTTTTTCGCCTTCTGGTGCTTTATCTTTACGTGAAGGACCTGTAATTTCGTTAATATCATTTGCAATCATTACTAAATCTCGAACAAATGTATCATTTTGGACAGAACCACGAGCCTTCACCCACATTCCTTTTTTTAAGGATTGCAGCATCGGTATATCTTCTTTGTCACGTGAGAACATTTTGATCATAATAGAATCCGTATAATCTGTTATTTTTAAAGTTAATAACGTACGTCCACTACGAAGCTCTTTTGTTTCCACATGGAAGACATATCCTTGAACCGTTTTTCTTCTTTCTTCATCTTGAATTTCTCGCATCGGTGTAATCTCTTCATCTGGCTTAATAAGATACCCGAGTGTGATCGGTCCTTCATACACAACGCTACTTTCTTCCGCTTGCTTCTTCGCCATTTCTTCCATCGCTTGTATAACACGCTCGCGGTCTTCTTGTTGCGTTTGCTCGCGAAACTTTTGCATTTCTTCTACATTTTGTTTTATATGTGTATCTAACTGAAAGCGCGGGAAACCGAAAGCTTCATATTGATCTCCTACTGGTTTTGCAACGTTTTTCTTTAAAGTAGTAGATTCTAGCTCATTATTCACATTTAATAGCAACTTCACGCCATTCACCTGTGGCAGTTGTTTCTTTAAGTAGCCAAACATAGGTGAAAATGTAATTCTTTCCGTACAAAGCGGCCAATACGCCTGAACATCTTCTTCTGTAAATTGCTTATTCTCTGTTTCTAATGCAAATGTTGTTCTTGCAATATGAGAAAATGATTGCTTAAGCTTTGTTTCTAGCAATTCATATAATTCTGTCGGCAAAATACGTGGCACTTGTAAATCGAAATGCCAACTTTTATTCGCTTTATCAATAACGAGCCTTTCAATACCACCGCCATGTAAATATTGATTTATAAGGTCCTCTGGTATTTGCAACTGCTGGAGCAAAATTTGAAATCGCTCTTGTTGTTCATTTGTTAAAGACATAAGCACTCTCCTTCCATTTGCTATTATAAATTGAAATGTATTACAAAGAAAGATTTCTACCTTCTTCTTGTAGAAAATACACTTACAAAGAAAGAGAAGGTACCTCAAAACGAGGTACCTCTACTTATTTTAAAATATTTGCAATATATGTTTGTAGTTCTTCTACTTTTACTTCTTCAGATTCATTTGTAGCACGTACTTTCACTTCTACGATACCTTCATCTGCTTTTTTACCTACTGTAACACGAACTGGAAGTCCGAATAAGTCTGCATCTGCAAATTTAACACCAGCACGTTCTGCACGATCATCTAATAACACTTCGTACCCTTGCTCTTGTAATGAGCTATAGATACTTTCACCCAATTCACGTTGTGCATCAGATTTCATATTTACTGGAATTACATGCACATGGAATGGTGCAACAGCTTTTGGCCAAACTAGACCGTTCTCATCATTAAATTGCTCTGCAATTGCTGCCACTGTACGAGATACACCGATACCGTAACAACCCATAATAAGTGGTTGTGTTTTTCCGTTTTCATCTAGGAACGTTGCGTTCATTGCTTCACTGTAACGAGTTCCTAATTTAAATACATGACCAACTTCAATTCCGCGTGCGAAAAGAATTGTTCCGTTTCCGTCTGGAGATTGATCTCCTTCTTGAATGAAACGTAAATCTGTATATTGGTTTACTTTAAAGTCACGTTCTGGATTTACATTTACATAATGGAATCCTTCTTCGTTCGCCCCAGAACACCCGTTTACAATTGATGCTACAGCATGGTCAGCGATAATTTCTACATCACCAGTAACACCAATCGGTCCTAACGAACCAATTTCACAATTTAATAATTCTTTTACTTCCTCATGAGAAGCAAGTTCAACAACTGAAGCGCCATATACATTCTTCACTTTTACATCATTTACTTCATGATCACCACGAACAAGTACAACTACTAATTTCTCATCTACTTTAAATACCATAGACTTAATGCAATTTTCAGCGTCAATGTTTAAGAATGAAGATACTTCTTCAATTGACTTTTGATCTGGCGTTGATACTTTTTCAAGTGCCTTTTCAGCTTCGTCACTCTTCGTATACGTAGCTACAACAGGCGCCATTTCGATGTTCGCTGCATAATCAGATGTATCAGAGTATGCAATTGTGTCTTCACCGACATCAGATAATACCATAAATTCATGTGTATCTTTTCCACCCATCGCTCCAGAGTCAGCAATAACTGCACGGAAATTCAGGCCACAACGAGCAAAAATGTTAGAGTATGCTTTATATAAACGGTCATACACTTCATCTAAACTCTCTTGCGTAGCGTGGAAAGAGTATGCATCTTTCATTAGAAACTCTCTTCCACGTAATAAACCGAAACGAGGTCTTTGTTCATCACGGAACTTTGTTTGAATTTGATATAATGTTAACGGTAATTTTTTATATGATTTCACTTCGTCACGTACAAGATCCGTAATTACTTCTTCATGAGTTGCTCCTAATGCAAACTCACGAGCGTTACGATCTTTCATACGCATTAATTCTGATCCGTAAGAATACCAACGGCCTGATTCTTGCCATAATTCTGCAGCTTGCATAGCTGGCATTAATAATTCTACAGCTCCTGCGCGCTCCATTTCTTCTCGAACGATACGTTCTACTTTGTGTAGTACTTTTAAACCAAATGGTAGAAAACTATAAATACCAGAAGCATTTTGACGCATAAAACCTGCACGAAGTAATAATTGATGACTCTTAATTTCAGCATCAGCTGGAACTTCACGTAATGTAGGACTGAATACCATACTTTGTTTCATTGATTCGCACCTCTTCATTTTACTCTTACACGCAGTAAAACCCCTCACCTCGAGTTAGGTGAGGGATTTTATTCTACGAGCTCTATTTCATTATAAGTTTCACTTTATTTTACAAGAAAAACTTACGAATGTCATTCCATGTTACAACTAACATAAGTAACATTAATAATGCAAAACCGATAAAGTGAACCATTCCTTCTTTTTGACGGTCAATTGGTTTCCCTCTTAACGCTTCAATTAAGAAGAAGAATAAACGCCCACCATCTAAAGCAGGAACTGGTAGTAAGTTAAATAAACCAAGGTTAATACTTAAAACTGCGGCTAAACTTAATACCCGTGTAAACCCATAATCTACAACTTGATCTGTTAGATTATAAATTCCTACTGGACCTGATAACTCATTAATAGAAAATTGGCCAGTTACTAATTTCACAAGAGACTCGAAAATTAGTTTCGTCCATTGGTACGTTTGTTCAAAACCTGATTTAATAGAACCCATTACTGTTTTCTCTACAGGAGAGTAAACACCAATTCTACCAACTTCTTCTTTACCTTCTTTATCAAGTGTTGGCGTTACTTTCACGTTAAATTGTTCACTATCACGCTTTACATGTAACGTAATTTCTTTATTCGGGTTTTCACGTACAATATTTACAACATCTTTCCATGTACTTGTGTTTTTCCCATCAATTGCTTGAATTGTATCGTTCTCTTTCAACCCAGCTTGCTCTGCCGCACTATTTTCCATAACTTTTCCGACCATTGGTTTGTCAACAGGAACCCCTTGTACAAATCCAAGAATCACAAAAATAACAAATGCTAAAATAAAGTTCATTGCAGGACCCGCAAAGATTGTTAAAGCACGTTGCCCCAGTTTTTTAGAACCAAACTGTCTATTATACGGAGCAATTTGAATTTCTTCTCCAGCAGTAATGATACGAGCTTTTTCGTTCACTCGGAACGTTTGCAGCTCTTCCTCATACTCTTCATATCCCGAAATTGTTAAATTATGTTCTAAATCAGCTTGTTCGACTTCAATAACACGAACATTTGGATATTTCTCATATCCATCAGAAACTAATTTCACAACTTCGTCTTTTTCGTTTAGTACAAGGCCAACCTTTTTTCCTGGTTTTAGTTCAACTGTATCTGCATCCTCACCAGCCATTCTTACATAGCCACCAAGGGGCAGCAATCGAATCGTATACACCGTTTCATTCTTTTCAAATGAGAATATTTTCGGACCAAAACCAATCGCAAACTCTCGGCATAAAATACCTGCTCTTTTTGCGAAATATAGATGTCCTAGCTCATGGAAAAATACGAGTGCACCGAAAATTAATATAAAGGCAATCGCTGTATTCAATTCCATAACCACCTTTGCTAAATTTGTTCCATCACAAACCGTCTTGTGGCTGCATCAATTTCCAGAATTTCCTCTAAGCTCGGACGTGCAATGACATTGTGATGGTTCATTGCTTTTTCAATGAGGTCTTCCACTGTTAAGAAACCAATTCTCTTTTGTAAAAAAGCTTCAACAGCTACTTCATTCGCTGCATTCATTACAGCTGGCATACTTCCACCTGTTTTCCCAGCCTCATATGCAAAACGTAAACAGCGGAAACGTTCTTGATTCATTTTTTCAAAATGCAATGTTCCCATTTCCCATAAGTTTAACTGTTTTGTGTCTGAAAGAGGTAATCGATCAGGATATGTAAGTGCATATTGAATCGGTACTCGCATATCAGGTGAGCCAAGCTGTGCCATTACACTACGATCTTCAAATTCAACCATAGAATGGATAATACTTTCTTTATGTAAAACAACATCGATTTGCTCATAAGGGATACCAAAAAGCCAATGAGCTTCAATTACTTCCAGTCCCTTATTCATCATTGTAGCAGAATCAATTGTAATTTTCGAACCCATTGACCAGTTTGGATGTCGAAGCGCATCTTCTACGGTCACATGATGCAATTCATTTCTCGTTTTATCACGGAAACTTCCACCAGAAGCCGTAATAATAAGTCGAGAAATTCTTTTTTCATTTTCACCATTCAAGCATTGGAAAATAGCTGAATGTTCACTATCTACTGGAAGTAAAGAGACATTATGTTTTCTTGCCGCTTCCATTACAAGATGACCTGCAGTTACTAATGTTTCTTTATTTGCAATTCCAATTGTTTTTTTCGCCTCAATTGCACGAAGTGTTGGTAACAACCCTACGCTACCTACAACAGCATTTACTACAATCTCCGAATCTGGGTGTAATGCTACTTCTAAAAGTCCTTCACTACCATATACAATTTTTGTATTACCAGAAACAGCTTGTAATTTTAAAACATCTTCCTCTCTTTGCACAGAGACGATTTGTGGAGAAAATTCTTGAATTACCTTTACTGCGTAATCAATATTTTTCCCTACAGAAAAAGCAACGAGACGGAATTGGTCTGGGTGCGAGCGTAATACATCTAAAGTTTGCGTACCAATTGACCCGCTTGCACCTAATAAACTAATGTTTTTCATGACTCCAACCCCTCGTTCATTTATTAGTTGTATTGTAATAAGAAGTAGAGAATTGGTAAAACGAATAACCAACTATCTGTTCGATCTAATATACCACCATGACCAGGTAAAATTGTACCTGAATCCTTTACGCCATAATGACGTTTAAATGCTGATTGAACTAAATCACCAATTTGTCCAAAAATAGAAATGATAATCGTCAGCACAATTAAAATTACTACATTCGCTTCAACCGGGAAGAACATATTGTAAACAAGCGCAACAATAATCCCACAAGCAATGCCGCCTAATGAACCTTCAATTGTTTTATTCGGACTAATTTCTGGCCATAATTTTCTTTTCCCGAATGCTTTTCCTACGAAATATGCGCCAGAATCAGTAGCCCATATAACAAATAATGCGCAAAACACATATTTAATTCCTAATATTCTTGTTTCATTTAAATATAAGAATCCCATTGCAACATATGTTGTTGCCATCAGTAAAAATGAAGCATGATCAAAAGTAAATGTATTCTTAGAAAGGACTGTATATGATAAAAGTAATAAAACAATCACAAACGTGATTTCTAATTTACCTAATCCAATCCATGTAAACAGTTCTGATGCAGTACTCGGAACCAAAATAATCCATAATAATACTGCAGCTAAAACTGTTGGTACTGAAATAAGCGTCAGCTTATTCATACGAATTAACTCATATAAACCTATAGAAGCAAGTGCATACACTAAAACCGTAAAAGGCACGCCACCGTAAATTACGATGGGAATGAATAGCGCGGCAGCAACCACTCCAGTAATAATTCTCTGTTTCACTACCAAACCCTCTCTTTCTACACGCCTCCGAATCTGCGCCCTCTATGCTGAAAGTCTGTAATCGCATTTAGCAAATGTTCTTCCGTAAAGTCTGGCCAATACACATCTGTAAACCAAAATTCCGAATATGCAATTTGCCATAACATAAAATTACTAATACGTAACTCTCCGCTCGTACGAATTAACAACTCTGGATCAGGTAAAGAACTCGTCATTAAGTAAGAAGAAAGCATTTCTTCACTTATCTCTTCAGTACGAATTTTCCCTTCCTCATTATCTTTCATCATATGTTGCACAGCAGAAACGATTTCATCTCGACTTCCATAGTTTAACGCGAAATTAAGAATTAATCCTGTATTCTCTTTCGTATCTTCCATGGCTTTCTCCATCGCTCTACGTGTATGCGTAGGAAGACGATCTTGTTGCCCTATTACTCGAACTTGTACGTTCTCTTCAATCAATTCTGGTAAAAATGTACCTAGAAATTCTTCTGGAAGCTTCATTAAATAATCAACTTCCTTTTTCGGTCTTTTCCAGTTCTCAGTTGAAAAAGCATAGAGAGTTAATACTTTCACATTAAGTTTGCTTGCAAATTTTGTAATT
Source organism: Bacillaceae bacterium OF18-1A (assembly GCA_027694045.1). Taxonomy (GTDB): domain Bacteria; phylum Bacillota; class Bacilli; order Bacillales; family Bacillaceae_G; genus Bacillus_A. Next base: position 279,181 of record JAQEWB010000002.1, read on the forward strand.
TTCTTTACAACTTGCATACCTTCATGATGTCCCGCAATACGAGGCATTGCTCTCCTCTTCGCCCATCTTCCATTGCCATCCATAATGATGGCAATATGTTCTGGGATATATCCTTTTTTCACTTCTTCAACGAGATGATCAAACGATGTGTCCTTTTTACCTTTAAAAAAAGGAAAGTTTTTAAACATCATTCATACCCTCCAGCAAGCAGACGTATGCCTAAAAGTGTAAAAAGACCCCCTTAAGAAGAGGGTCATATTTGCGAAGTTATCGCTATTACACTTCCATAATTTCTTTTTCTTTGTTTTTTGCGATTTCGTCAACTTTTGCAATATATTTATCTGTTTCTTTTTGGATATCTTCAGTATATCCTCTTAAATCATCTTCTGTAATCTCGCCAGCTTTTTCAAGCTTTTTAAGATCATCGTTACCGTCACGACGTACGTTACGAACTGCAACTTTTGCTTCTTCAGCATATTTTTTCACAACTTTTACAAGGTCACGACGACGCTCTTCTGTTAATGCTGGGAATGCAATACGAATTACAGTACCATCATTAGAAGGGTTTAAGCCTAAATCTGCTTTTAAAATTGCTTTTTCAATATCACCGATTGAAGTTTTATCGTAAGGCTGAATTACAAGTAAGCGTGCTTCTGGAACTGTAATGTTCGCTAATTGCACAACTGGTGTTGGTGCACCATAGTAATCCACTTGTACCTTATCTAATACAGATGCATTTGCACGACCAGCGCGAACTGTTGCTAATTCACGAGAATACGCAGCAACTGCTTTTTCCATTTTTTCATTCGAAGACTTCAATACTTGTTGTCCCATGTTTATTTCCCCCTTACAACTGTTCCAATATTTTCACCTAAAACGGCGCGTTTAATATTACCTTTTTCCATAACTGAGAATACAATTAATGGAATGTCATTATCCATACATAAAGAAGAAGCTGTAGAATCCATTACACCTAAACCTTCTTTTAATACATCTAGGTAAGTAAGTGTTTCGTATTTCGTAGCTGTTGGATCAATAGATGGATCCGCACTATATACGCCATCCACATTATTTTTCGCCATTAAGATAACATCAGCTTCGATTTCAGCTGCACGCAATGCTGCCGTTGTATCTGTAGAGAAGTAAGGGTTACCTGTACCTGCTGCAAAGATTACAACACGTTTCTTCTCTAAGTGACGAACTGCTTTACGACGAATGTAAGGCTCTGCCACTTGGCGCATCTCAATTGAAGTTTGTACGCGAGTTTGAATTCCGATATTCTCCAAGCTATCTTGAAGAGCTAATGAATTCATAACAGTCGCTAACATGCCCATGTAATCTGCTCCTGCACGATCCATGCCCATTTCACTTCCGATTTTCCCACGCCAAATGTTACCGCCACCAACAACAACAGCAACCTCTACATCAAGTTCTGCAATTTCTTTCACTTGTTCCGCAACTGACTTAATAACAGTCGGGTTAATTCCAAATCCTTGCTCGCCAGCTAAAGCTTCTCCGCTCAGCTTTAAAACGACACGATTATATTTCGGTTTACTCATAATGAACCTCCAATTGCTTACATCTTTATTTTAAAAAAGGGAACACAATGTGTTCCCTAATTTGTATTAGTTGCTACCTTTTACTTGGTTCATTACTTCTTCAGCAAAGTTGTCTTCGCGTTTTTCGATACCTTCACCAACAGCGTAGCGAACGAATCCTTTTAATGTTCCGCCTTTAGACTCAACGAACTGACGAACTTTCATATCAGGGTTTTTAACGAATGCTTGGTCAAGTAAGCAAATCTCTTCGAAGAATTTGCCAAGACGACCTTCAACCATTTTTGCAACGATTTTTTCAGGCTTGCCTTCGTTTAATGCTTGTTGTGTTAATACTTGACGCTCATGCTCAACTTCTTCAGCTGTTACAGCATCGCGGTCGATGTATTTAGGGTTAACTGCTGCAATGTGCATTGCTACGTCTTTAGCAGCTGCTTCATCAGTAGAACCTTCAAGAACTGTTAATACACCAATGCGTCCGCCCATGTGTAGGTAAGCGCCGAATGCATCAGCATCAGTTTTTGATACGATTTCGAAACGACGAAGTGTAAGTTTTTCACCAATTTTAGCGATTGCTTCGTTGATGTGCTCTTCTACTTTTTTGCCGTTTTCCATTGTTTGAGTCATAGCTTCTTCAACGTTAGCTGGTTTGTTAGCTAATAAATGAGCTGCTAATTCTTTAATTAATGTTTGGAAACCTTCGTTTTTCGCAACGAAATCAGTTTCAGAGTTTAATTCTAAGATTAAACCGTCGTTACCGTTTGTTTCGATGAAAGTTAAACCTTCAGCAGCGATGCGGTCTGCTTTTTTAGCAGCTTTCGCGATACCTTTTTCACGTAAGAAGTCAATTGCCTTCTCCATGTCGCCGTTAGTTTCTGTTAAAGCTTTTTTGCAGTCCATCATACCTGCGCCTGTTTTTTCACGTAATTCTTTTACCATTTGTGCAGTGATTGCCATACTTTTCATCCTCCTAAAATATGTATTTATACCTTTTAAAAAGGTGTTTATACCTTAAAAAAGGTGATAAAAGGCCGAACCCCTTATCACCTTTCCAACTTTGTTACGCAGTAACAGTTTCTTCACCTTGTTTTGCTTCAAGGATTGCGTCTGCCATTTTAGATGTAAGAAGTTTTACAGCACGAATTGCATCATCGTTTGCTGGGATAACGTGATCGATTTCGTCTGGATCACAGTTCGTATCAACGATACCGATGATTGGAATGTGTAATTTGCGTGCTTCCGCAACTGCAATACGCTCTTTACGAGGGTCTACTACGAATAATGCACTTGGAAGACCTTTCATATCTTTGATACCGCCTAAGAATTTCTCAAGACGCTCTAACTCTTTTTTAAGTTGAACAACTTCTTTCTTAGGTAGTACTTCGAAAGTACCATCTTCTTGCATTCTTTCGATGTCTTTAAGACGCTTGATACGTTTTTGGATTGTTTGGAAGTTTGTTAAAGTTCCACCTAACCAACGTTGGTTAACGAAGTACATACCAGCACGAGTTGCTTCTTCTTTAATAGCTTCTTGTGCTTGTTTTTTAGTACCTACGAATAAGATGTCTCCGCCTTCAGCAGCGATGTCACGCATAACTTTGAAAGCTTCCTCAACTTTTTTCACAGTTTTTTGTAAGTCGATGATGTAGATACCGTTACGCTCTGTGAAAATGTAACGCTTCATTTTTGGGTTCCAACGACGTGTTTGATGTCCGAAATGAACACCAGCTTCAAGCAATTGCTTCATAGAAATTACTGACATAATATAGTTCCTCCTAAATGGTTTTTGATATCCTCCGTTTACTTCATCTCTAAGCGAAACTACAAACGTAGCACCAACACTTAAATCGGTAAACGTGTGTACTTTGTACTGACACCACTGCTTACTATATCATACTGAAATATTACAATCAAGTCGAAAATGCGAACAATGTAAAACTTTCTTTGTTCACGCTCGAATTCTAGTATTACCAACCTTTATTTCTTTTAAGCAAAAAAATAAAATTCCATTAATAGTTTTCTAAAGAACGTGATCCTGACGCTTTTCACCAACAACATCAATCTCTTATATACAAAAAAACTCTCCTCAATTGAGGAGAGTTTTTATAAATTAGTTAGTTTTTAATTTAGCAAGTTCATGTAAAAACTTGTCGTTTAATACTTTAATGTACGTTCCTTTCATACCTAAAGAACGAGACTCAATTACACCAGCACTCTCTAATTTACGTAATGCGTTTACGATTACAGAACGAGTGATTCCTACACGGTCAGCAATTTTACTTGCAACAAGTAAACCTTCTGTTCCGTTTAACTCTTCGAAGATGTGCTCGATTGCTTCTAACTCACTGTAAGATAATGAGCTGATTGCCATTTGAACAACAGCTTTGCTACGTGCTTCCTCTTCGATTTCTTCTGCTTTTTCACGTAAAATTTCCATACCTACTACAGTTGAACTGTATTCAGCAAGGATTAAATCATCATCTAAGAACTCTTGACCAAGACGAGCTAATACTAATGTACCTAGACGCTCACCGCCACCAACGATTGGTACGATTGTTGTTAGACCTTGACCGAATAATTCTTTATTTTCTACTGGGAATGCTGTGTAAGCACTATTCACATCTAAGTTTGAAGATGTTTCTGTAATATTGAACAAGCTTTGTGTGTACTCTTCTGGGAATTGACGCTCTGCAAGCATTTGCTTCATACGCTCATTTTCGATTTGTTGGTGAATTGCATAACCTAGTAATTTACCACGACGGCTAACTACGAATACGTTTGCTTCAATTACTTCACACATTGTGTCAGACATTTCTCTAAAGTTTACAGGCTTCCCTGCTGCGCTCTGTAATAACGCATTTAATTTTCTTGTTTTTGCTAATAATTCCATTTCAAAAGTTCCTCCTACATATTACTCACATATTTTTTCATCACTTGGAAACTAGGGCGAGTCACCTGATGACACTATTACAAAATAAACTGGCTCACATCTTTATTTTTAGCAATCGTTGCTAACTTCTCCTCAACGTATTGAGGTGTTATCGTTATTTTCTCTAACGTAATTTCAGATGCTTCAAACGATAAATCTTCAAGGAGCTTCTCCATGATCGTATGAAGTCTTCTTGCTCCAATGTTATCTGTATCCTGATTAACTTGATAAGCAATCTCAGCAATCTTACGAATAGCATCGTCTGAAAATTCAATTTCTATACCTTCAGTCGCTAATAATGCCATATATTGTTTAATTAACGCATTGTCAGGCTCGATTAATATTTTAACAAAATCGTCTGTTGATAATTTTGTTAATTCTACTCGAATCGGAAATCTCCCTTGCAATTCTGGAATTAAATCCGACGGTTTAGACATATGGAACGCTCCAGCTGCAACGAATAAAATATAATCCGTTTTTACTGACCCATATTTTGTCGCAACATTCGATCCTTCTACAATTGGTAAAATGTCACGTTGCACACCTTCACGTGATACATCTACGCTATTCGACTGCTTACCAGCAATTTTGTCAATTTCATCGATAAAAATAATCCCGAGCTGTTCAGCACGATAAACAGCCTCTTGTGTAACTTCATCCATATCAATTAAGCGCTGTGCTTCTTCATTTGTCAAGAGTTTTCTCGCTTCTTTTACAGAAAGTTTACGTTTTTTCGTTTTTTTCGGCATAAAACTTCCTAATGCATCTTGGAAATTCATCCCCATTTGTTCCATGCCAGTTCCTTGTAACATATCAAACATTGAAGACTGTTGTTCTGTCACTTCAATCGATACAATTTCATCTTCAAGAAGTCCTGCAGCAAGCTTACTTTCCACGTCTTGACGTTTCTTTTCGATTTCAGCATCTTCCTGCGCATCAGATGTTTGATTCGAACTTTGGGCACCACCGAAAAGCATTTCTAACGGGTTTTTAAATCCTGATTGCTTCTCAGGGCTCGGGACTAAAATTTCCACTAAGCGTTGATTCGCTTGTTCTTCCGCTTTATCTTGAACCTTAACTACCATTTCCTCTTTCACAATGCGGACAGACGTTTCAACTAGGTCGCGTACCATAGATTCTACATCTCGACCGACGTATCCAACTTCTGTGAATTTCGTCGCTTCAACCTTAATAAAAGGTGCTCCAACGAGTTTCGCCATTCGCCGTGCTACCTCTGTTTTCCCAACACCTGTCGGTCCAATCATTAAAATATTTTTCGGCGCAATTTCATCACGTAAATTTTCAGCTAATTTACTACGACGGTATCGATTTCGCAAAGCTACAGCAACCGCTTTCTTTGCATCCTTTTGACCGATGATGTATTGATCTAATTTTTCCACAATTTGACGCGGAGTAAAATGTAAATGCATATAAAATGCCTCCCTTACGATTCTACAATTCTTCCACAATTATGTTGTGGTTTGTATAAACACAAATATCGCCAGCAATTTCTAAACTCGCTTTCGCAATTTGCTTTGCTGTTAAATGTTCACTTGCATATTGCTTTAAAGCACGACCTGCAGAAAGTGCATAATTCCCACCAGACCCAATTGCTAAAATACCATCATCTGGTTCAATTACTTCTCCTGTACCTGAAACAAGGAGCATCGTCGTTTTATCCATGACAATAAGCATCGCTTCTAATTGGCGCAACATTTTATCACCACGCCATTGTTTTGCCATTTCAACAGCAGCACGCTGCAAATTGCCATTATACTCTTCTAATTTTCCTTCAAACATTTCAAAAAGAGTAAACGCATCAGCAACCGATCCTGCAAAACCTGCTAAAACTTTCCCATGGAAAAGTTTACGAACTTTACGAGCCGTATGTTTCATTACAACAGCATTTCCCATTGTCACTTGCCCATCTCCAGCCATTGCACATTCTCCATTATGATGAACTGCAAATATCGTTGTAGCGTGGAAATTTCCCATAGAAAAAACTCCTTTATATGTTTTTATAGCTTTTAAAGCAATTTATGCCCGCGGATGATGCTTCATGTAAACAGAACGTAATCTTTCTTTAGAGACATGCGTATAAATTTGTGTCGTCGACAAATTTTCATGACCTAACAGCTCCTGTACAGTACGTAAATCCGCCCCTTCGTCTAGCATATGTGTAGCAAATGTATGCCTTAACATATGGGGACTTATCCGCATTGTCAACGAAGCTTTTTTAATGAGTTCGTTTAATACATAACGTACACCACGGCTTGTTAGCGGCGTACCTTTCGCATTTAAAAATACCATCTGCGAATTTTCTTCAGTCTTGTTAGCTAACTGTTTTCTCCCGTTCTCTATATAAGTAATTAAAGCATCTTGCGCATAGCTTCCGAACGGAATATACCTTTGTTTTTTTCCTTTTCCCATCACTAAAACTGTTCCCACTGCAAAGTCAATATCAGTAAGTTGTAAATTGACACATTCACTTACACGAATCCCAGTCGCATACATCAACTCTAGTAAAGCCTGATTTCTTTGACCTAGTGGCGTATTCGTATCAGAAACTTCAAATAATTCCTCTAACTCTTCAGCATATAAAAACTTTGGGATTGACAATTCTTTTTTGGGGAGTGACGCAAGTGCAAACGGATTATCTTTCTGATAACCTTCACGCATCAAAAAACGATATAAACTTCGTAAGCTTGATACTTTTCTTGCGACAGATTTACGGGCTAACTTTTCATCGTGCAACGTAGTTAAGTACAAACGAACATCCGCGTATGTAACATCTAAAAAAGAGGATATGCCTTCTCGCTCCATAAATTGCACAAAATGTTCTAAATCATTTTGATAACTTGCAATTGTATATTTTGAATAATTTCTTTCAATTTGTAAATATCCAACGAATAATTGTAACAATTTCTTCACATTCACATAACTCACCTCAATAAAGGCTACTAAATCGTATCACAACTTAGTAGCCTTTGCAAGAAATTTAACTAAATATTTACAAAATTTTGAATTGTTTCTAAAGCGCGTGTTGCGTAAGCTTCATTTCGTTCTGCTTTCTTTTTAACCTTCTTCTCTAACGGTGCAAATAGACCGAAGTTTGCATTCATTGGTTGGAAGTTTTTAGCATTCGTTGCCGTAATATAATTCGCCATACTCCCCATTGCAGTTACTGGTGGTAATACAACAGGTTCTTCACCTTGTACAAGACGAGCAGCATTAATACCTGCTAATAAACCAGATGCTGCAGATTCAACATATCCTTCTACTCCAGTCATTTGACCAGCAAAGAATAAATCATCACGTTCTTTATATTGGTATGTCGGACGAAGCAAATTAGGTGAATTAATAAACGTATTACGATGCATTACACCATAACGTACAATTTCCGCATTTTCCAGTCCTGGGATTAATTGTAACACTTCTTTTTGTGGTCCCCACTTTAAATGCGTTTGGAAACCTACAATATTATATAACGTTCCTGCCGCGTCATCTTGACGTAACTGAACAACCGCATATGGTGTTTTTCCTGTTTTCGGGTCTTCTAATCCAACAGGTTTCATTGGTCCAAATACTAGCGTCTGTCTTCCTCTACTTGCCATAACCTCTACTGGCATACAACCTTCAAAGAAAATTTCTTTCTCAAACTCTTTTAAAGGTACTGTCTCAGCAGCAATTAAAGCCTCATAAAAACGGTCAAATTCTTCTTCTGTCATTGGACAATTTAAATATGCCGCTTCACCTTTATCATAACGTGATTTTAAATATACTTTATTCATATCAATGCTGTCTTTTTCGACGATTGGCGCAGCTGCATCATAAAAGTAGAAATAATCCTCACCTGTTAACTCTTTCAATTTTGCAGAAAGATCCGGAGATGTAAGTGGACCTGTTGCAATAATTGTTGGTCCTTCTGGAATTTCAGTAAGCTCTTCATTCACTACAGTTACATTTGGGTGATTCTTCACGTATTCAGTCACTTTAGCTGCAAACTCATGACGGTCAACCGCTAAAGCGCCTCCAGCTGGCACAGAACACTCATCAGCTGCACGAATAATAACAGAGTCCATTAAGCGCATTTCTTCTTTAATAACTCCAACAGCGTTTGTTAATGTGTTTGCACGAAGTGAGTTACTACATACTAATTCAGCAAATTTATCTGTGTGATGAGCTGGTGTTTGTCTCACCGGTCTCATTTCATATAATCTTACTTGGACACCACGTTTTGCAATTTGGTAAGCTGCTTCACTTCCTGCAAGACCTGCGCCAATGACGTTTACTACTTGTGTTGTCATATATATCACCTTTCCTTTTCTTCCCGAAAAAAATGTGAGCAGTTACGCTCACATTTGTTGTTGTTCTTCATAATCGCACGAAATACATTGTACTTGCACGCCTTTTTTCAACTTCTTCTCAACAAGCATACCTTCGCATTTCGGACATTTACGACCAATTGGTTTATCCCAAGATACAAAGTCACATTCTGGATATGTGCCACATCCATAGAAAAGACGTTTCTTCTTGTTACTACGACGTTCAATGATTTGTCCTTTATCACACTTTGGACAAGTAACACCGATTTCTTTCACAATCGGTTTTGTATTACGGCAATCCGGGAAATTCGAACAAGCCATAAACTTCCCATATTTACCCATTTTAAAGACCATTGGGTGACCACACAATTCACAGTCTTCCCCAGCTGGTTCATCTTTAATTTCTACTTCACGCATTTCTTTTTCCGCTTTTTCTAAACGCGGTTCAAACCCTACATAGAAATCATCAACAATTTTGACCCAATTCGCATTTCCTTCTTCAACTTCATCAAGGCTTTGCTCCATATTAGCTGTGAATTCAATGTTAATTATTTCTGGGAAAAACTCTAAAATAAGTTCGATTACTATTTCACCTAGTTCAGTTGGAACGAAGCGTTTATTGTCTAAAGCAACATAACCGCGTTTTTGAATCGTTTCAAGTGTTGGCACGTAAGTAGATGGTCTTCCAATTCCAAGTTCTTCAAGTGTCCTTACTAAACGAGCCTCTGTATAACGTGGTGGCGGTTGTGTAAAGTGTTGTTTCGGTTCGATATCTTTTGAAAATACCGTCTCTCCCACTTCTAAAGGTGGCAACATCTTATCCTTCTCTTCCGCACCATCATCTTTTGACTCTACATACACTTTCATGAATCCTGGGAACTTTACAACCGAGCCACTTGCACGGAACTGAACATTATTGTTAATGAGTCTCGCTGTTACAGTGTCCATTATAGCAGATGCCATTTGACTTGCAACAAATCGCTCCCAAATCAATTTATATAATCGAAGTTGATCACGACTTAAGAAACTTTTTAGTTCCTCTGGTCTTCTCATTACCGAAGTAGGACGAATCGCCTCATGCGCATCTTGTGCATTTGATTTTTTCGTTTCTTTCTTCTTTTCTGTTCCTATGTATTCCGTACCATACGTCTCTGTAATGTAAGTACGAGCCTCTGTTTGAGCTGTTTCTGAGATACGTGTTGAGTCAGTTCTCATATACGTAATAAGACCCACAGTCCCTTGTTTGCCAAGATCTATCCCTTCATACAATTGCTGCGCAAGCATCATTGTTTTCTTTGCTCGCATATTTAACTTACGCGCTGCTTCTTGTTGCAAGGAAGATGTTGTAAACGGTAAAGCAGGATTACGTTTTCGCTCTTTTCTCGTTACATTTTCAACTGAAAACGCATTGTCTTTCATCTGTTCAATTATTTCATTCACTTGCGCTTCATTCGTTAATTGAACCTTTTCACCATCTAAACCGTAAAAGCTCGCTTCAAATGTGTCTTTTCCTTTTACAAATTCCGTTTTAATTGTCCAGAATTCTTCAGGTTCAAAGCTTTGAATTTCCTTTTCACGTTCGATAATTAAACGAACTGCTACAGATTGTACACGTCCTGCACTTAATCCTTTTTTTACTTTCTTCCATAATAAAGGACTAATATTGTAACCAACAAGACGATCAAGTATACGTCTTGCTTGCTGTGCATCTACTAAATCCATATTAATTGCACGAGGGTGTTTAAATGATTCTTTTATTGCATCTTTTGTAATCTCATTGAACACAACTCGGCAATCTGATTCAACGTCCACATTTAACGTATTCGCTAAATGCCAAGCAATTGCTTCCCCTTCACGGTCTGGATCGGCCGCGAGATAGACTTTCTTTGCTTTTTTTGCCGCTGATTTTAAATCCTTTAAGACGGGACCCTTACCACGGATGGTAATATACTTCGGGGTGAAGTTGTTCTTTACTTCTATCCCCATTTGACTTTTTGGCAAATCGCGAACATGTCCCATAGACGCGACAACTTTGTATTTTTTTCCTAAATATTTCTCAATGGTCTTCGCCTTAGAAGGCGACTCCACGATTACGAGGTAATCTGACATGCTAGTGCCTCCTTAAGAGGTGGATTCAAGTCTTCATTAATCTTATTGATTTCTCTTGTTTTTGTCAATCAAGAATGAATATACCATACAGTGCCAATCTACCATTTGTCAATAATTGTTTAATAAAAACATAAAAATATAAGGTTAATTTAAAATCTCTTCAAAGATATCTTCCGCATTTCTTACTAGTTTTGCTCCTTGTTGAATAAGGTGATTCGTTCCTGATGCACTCTCTGCAAATATAGGTCCAGGAAGGGCGAATACCTCTCTATTTTGCTCTAACGCAAGGTCTGCGGTAATAAGCGTCCCACTTCTTGATTTTGCTTCTACAACTAAAACACCTTTACTTATACCACTAATAATTCGATTCCTTTTTGGAAAATACCACTTCTTCGGTGCATAGTGCGGGGGATATTCTGTTAGTAACAATATATATTCTTTCCATTTATCATATAAACGTCTATTTTCTTTCGGGTACATATAAGATAATCCATGTCCCAATATCGCGATAGTTGGGCACCGCTTTCCTACTGTAACTTCATGAGCAATTGTATCTATCCCCCTTGCAAATCCACTCACAATAAGCCATTCTCTTTCCAATAAAGGAGATAAAATATACTCTATACTCTCCCGCCCATATAAAGACGGTTCTCTCGTTCCAACAACCGCTAGTTTATTAACTTTACTGAGAAAATCCTCCTCCCCTTTTCCATATAAAATAAAAGGAGGGTCTGGAATTTCACGCAATAATTGAGGATAATGTTCATCCCATATAGTCGTATAAAAAATTCGATTTTGTTCTAAATAAGATATATATTGTAGAAGATTTGAGCTTTGAAGGAATTTTACTAATTCTGAGGATTTTTTCGAGGATATTCCAGCGTATTGTTCCATTTGTTTTTCATTAAAAGTATATATTTTCTCTAATTCTGGATCAACATATAGTAGCCTCTCCATCGCCTTCCAATGGTCTGCTAGCATGTAGTGAAGATGTAGTAATCGTTCTCTTTTCATCTATATTCTCCTTACCCATAATTTTTATTATGTAAACAGTAAAAAGTGTAAAAAGACACCTCAAAAAAGAAGGTGTCTTTCAACAGATTAGTAGTTTTTGCAAGTCTCAAATAAACCTTTTTCTTTTAAGACAGAGATTAGCGTTTCTCCCATAACAGCTGGAGTTTCAGCTACTTTAATACCACAAGCTTCCATTGTTTTGATCTTTTCAGCAGCAGTTCCTTTACCGCCAGAAATAATTGCACCAGCATGACCCATACGTTTGCCCGCAGGAGCTGTTTGACCACCAATGAAGCCTACAACAGGTTTTGTCATATTAGCTTTTACCCATTCAGCTGCCTCTTCTTCTGCTGTACCACCGATTTCACCAATCATAATGACAGCATGTGTTTCTTCATCTTCATTAAACGCTTTTAACGCATCAATGAAGTCTGTACCATTAACAGGGTCCCCGCCGATACCTACAGCAGTAGATTGGCCAATACCTTCTTGTGTTAACTGATGTACAGCTTCATACGTTAATGTACCAGATCGAGATACGATACCAACATGACCTTTTTTATGAATGTATCCTGGCATAATACCAATTTTACATTCTTCTGGTGTGATTACACCTGGGCAGTTTGGTCCAAGTAAACGTGTATGTTTACCCGCCATATATCTCTTTACGTTTACCATATCTAATACAGGAATTCCTTCAGTAATACATACTACTAAATCAATTTCTGCATCAACTGCTTCCATAATTGCATCAGCCGCAAAAGCGGGTGGAACGTATACAACTGAAGCGTTTGCGCCTGTTGCTTTCACTGCATCTTCTACTGTATCAAATACTGGTACACCTTCAATATCAGTGCCACCTTTACCTGGTGTTACACCACCGACAATTTTCGTACCGTATTCAATCATTTGTTTTGTATGGAATAACCCTTGAGAACCTGTAATACCTTGAACAATAACTTTTGTATCTTTATTAACTAATACGCTCATTTTTCTCCCCCGCTTTCTATTAGCCCACTAGTGAAACAATTTTTTGTGCACCGTCTGCCATAGATTCTGCTGCAACAATATTTAAGCCAGACTCATTTAAAATCTTTTTACCTAACTCTACGTTTGTACCTTCAAGACGTACAACTAAAGGTAATTCAAGACCTACTTGTTTCGTTGCTTCAATAACACCTTCTGCAATAACGTCACACTTCATAATGCCACCAAAGATGTTAACGAAGATACCTTTTACATTTTTGTCAGAAAGGATAATTTTGAATGCTTCTGTAACTTTTTCTGCAGTTGCACCGCCACCAACGTCTAAGAAGTTAGCTGGATCGCCATGGTAATGTTTAATGATGTCCATTGTAGCCATCGCTAAACCTGCACCATTAACCATACAACCGATATTTCCATCTAAAGGAATGTAGTTTAAGTCATATTTAGAAGCTTCAATTTCTTTTGCATCTTCTTCATCAAGATCACGAAGTTCTAAAATGTCTTTATGGCGATATAGCGCATTAGAATCAAAGTTTAATTTCGCATCTAATGCCATAACTTTACCCTCACCTGTTGTAACAAGTGGATTAATTTCAGCGATAGAGCAATCTTTTTCGATAAACGCACGGTATAAGCCCATCATAAACTTCACAGCTTGTCCTACAAGCTCTTTTGGAATATTGATGTTAAATGCGATTCGACGCGCTTGGAAACCTTGTAAGCCTACTGCTGGATCAATATATTCTTTAAAGATTTTTTCAGGTGTTTTTTCTGCTACTTCTTCAATTTCTGTTCCGCCTTCTTCAGACGCCATTAAAACAACTTGAGAAGTTGCACGATCTAAAACAAGACCTACATAATATTCTTTTTTAATATCGCAACCTTCTTCGATAAGTAAGCGTTTTACTTCCTTACCTTCAGGACCTGTTTGATGTGTTACAAGTGTAGTTCCTAAAATGCTTTCTGCATATGTACGAACTTCATCTAAATTTTTTGCAACTTTTACTCCGCCAGCTTTGCCGCGTCCACCAGCGTGAATTTGTGCTTTTACTACACATACATCCGTTCCTAATTCTTTTGCTGCTTCTACAGCTTCTTCTACTGTAAATGCAACCTTCCCGTTCGGAACACTAACCCCATAGCTTCTAAGGACTGCCTTACCTTGGTACTCATGGATATTCATGGTCCCATCCTCCCCTGTTTTCCTGTTTTACTCGAAAAGTTTTTTAATGTTTAAAAAACATTACATTGCCATTGTATAAGATGATTGGCACGCTGTCTACAATAAAGTGTCAGAAAACTGAAATCGCTTTATTCTTTTTCGAAAATAATAATGTTTATATGTAAAAATAAAAAATAAGCTGTATAATTACAGCTTATTTTTGAATCATATCTTTAATTGGCGCAAATGACTTTCGGTGTTCTTCTAATATTCCATGTGCTTCAATTGCTTCTAAATGTTGTTTTGTTCCGTATCCCATATGTTGCTCAAATCCATATGCAGGATACTTTCCCCCAAGTTCTTTCATCATACGATCTCTCGTCACCTTTGCGATAATAGATGCAGCTGAGATAGAAATACTTTTCGCATCACCTTTTATAATTGATGTTTGTGGAATTGATGTAGGAAGCTTCATCGCGTCAATTAATAAATATTCCGGTGTACAAGATAAATTCGCAACAGCATCTAGCATTGCTTGTTTCGTCGCTTGATAAATATTAATTTCATCAATGACTTGAGGCGATATAATTCCAACTCCAATTGCAATCGCTTTCGCTTTTATTTCATCATAAAACCGCTCTCGTTTCGCTTCGCTTAGCTTTTTCGAGTCATTTAATCCTGGAATATAAAAATCTTCTGGAAGGACGACAGCTGCCGTCACAACAGGTCCTGCTAATGGTCCACGTCCTACTTCATCTATCCCCGCGATATATGTGAGTCCTTTTTCACGTAATGCAATTTCATACTTGGACATTTCGAAAAACTTTTCTTTTTCTTTCTGTACTAACTCTTTTTGTTTATGCCACTTTAAAATGAGCTTTTGAACCCCTTTGCGATCATCTTTCATTAACATTTGAAAGCGATCATCTTCTTCATTAACAATTTCTTGTAATAAATTTTCCGCTTCTTTTATCGTCATTTTTTCCATATATACACACTCCTTTTAAATCTACCCAAAAAGAAAAGACGCACAAACGTACGCCTTATACTTCCTATACTTCTTCTACTTGTTCTGCAAACTCTTCTGGTGTTTCAAACGTCATTTTACCAAGTTTTCCACCACGAAGCTCGCGAAGTATCAGTTCAGATGTTTTATCATAATCAATCATGCCGCCGCCCATTAAACAGCCTCTGTATTTTCCGATTGCATCAAATAACTCCACAATATCTTCTGGAATGTCATTTAAATTATATCGCTCTTTTAAACGCTCTGGATAGTGTTTCTCCATAAAACGTAGTGCATAAACAGCTACATCTTGTAAATTTAAAATAGAATCTTTTATCGCACCCGTTGTCGCTAGACGAAGACCAACTAATTCATCTTCAAATTTAGGCCACAAAATACCTGGTGTATCTAACAGTTCCATTTCCTTCCCAACTTTAATCCATTGTTGAGCTGTTGTCACACCTGGACGATCTCCTGTTTTAGCAATATTCTTCTTCGCCAATTTATTAATTAGCGTAGACTTACCAACATTCGGTATACCTACAATTAAAGCGCGAATTGCTCTCGGTCTAATACCTTTCGCAACCATTTTATCAAACTTCTCTTTAACAAGTACTTTACAAGCTGCCGCAATTTCCTTCATACCTTGTCCAGCTTGTGCGTTAATTGAAATTGCCATATGGCCTTTTTCTTTAAAATATGCGATCCATTCTTTCGTTAAACGATCATCTGCCATATCCGCTTTATTTAAAACAACAAGTCTTGGTTTATGTGTAATAATTTCATCAATCATCGGATTTCTAGATGATAATGGTAATCGAGCATCTACAAGTTCAATTACAACATCGATTAATTTTAATTTTTCTGTTACTTGGCGTCTAGCTTTTGCCATATGCCCTGGGAACCATTGAATTACCATGTTGCCACCTTCTTTTTCATTTATTTCACAATACGTGCATCTTTTAACGGCCAATATAACATATTAGCTTTACCAATTACTTGGTCCATTGAAATCGTGCCGATTGAACGGCTATCTTTACTAAAACGACGATTATCACCTAAAACAAATAATTGATCTTTTGGAACTGTTTTCTTTCCTGTCATTTCCTCAAGAGTAAAATCATATGTAAGCGGTCCGTCAGCAATTTGTTTTTTCTGCTTATCTAAATACGGCTCATCATAAGCCTTTCCATTAACATATAGTTTATCATTACGATACTCTATTTCATCGCCTGGCAGGCCAATAATACGCTTAATGTAATCTTTATCTTCTGTTGCTCGGAATACAATAATATCAAAGCGCTTTGGATCTCCGATGTGATAACCAATTTTATTTACAATCATTCGATCACGGTCATGTAAAGTAGGTGCCATCGATACCCCGTCTACGAGAATCGGCGCAAAGAAAAACTGTCTAATAACACCAGCTAATACAACAGCAATCAAAATTGCTTTGATCCATTCCCAAAGTGAACTCTTCTCTTTTTTCATGCATTTCCCCTCCACGGTTATGTAAGCTGCTCGTATTATATCAAAATTTCATATAGATTGGAAAAAGGGAGCTTGTGCATTTACAAGCTCCCATACATGTCTTATCGAATTTCTTTAATACGTGCTTTTTTACCGCGAAGGTTACGTAAGTAGTATAACTTAGCACGACGTACTTTACCACGGCGAAGTACTTCGATTTTCGCGATTCTTGGCGTGTGAACTGGGAATGTACGCTCAACACCTACACCGTAAGAAATCTTACGAACTGTGAATGTTTCACTGATTCCGCCACCACGACGTTTAATTACAACACCTTCGAAAAGCTGAATTCTTTCACGAGTTCCCTCAACAACTTTTACGTGTACACGTAAAGTGTCACCAGGACGGAATGAAGGAAGGTCAGTTTTTAATTGGCCTTTTGTAATTTCTGCGATTAATTGTTGCATATTAAATTCTCTCCTTTAAACAGATGCTCTTATAAAGTCTTAATAAATTATAGCGGAACACCGTTAATACGGCTACTGATTTCAGTAACACAAATGTTATAATAGCACATTGCTAGGCCTGTTGCAATAGAAAATATATGAAGTTACTTTTGCTCTCGCTTTATTTCCTCAAGCCATTTTACTTCTTGCTTAGATAAATCTCTTTCCTCTAACAAATCAGGTCTACGTGTATACGTACGACGCAGTGATTCTTTATGTCGCCATTCATCAATGTTTTTATGATTTCCTGACATTAATACATCCGGCACCTTCATGCCACGAAAATCAGCTGGGCGTGTATAATGAGGATGCTCTAATAAACCTGTACTAAACGAATCTTCCACTTGCGAAGCATGATTCCCTAGCACGCCTGGTAAAAGACGTACAACACTATCAGTAATAACCATAGAGGCTAATTCTCCACCCGTTAATACGTAATCACCGATAGAAATTTCATCCGTTACAAGATGTTCACGAATTCGTTCATCGTATCCTTCATAATGCCCACATACAAAGATTAAATGTTCTTCTTCTGCAAGCTCTTCCGCCTTCTTCTGTGTAAATCTTTCCCCTTGCGGACACATTAAGACAACTCTCGGCTTACGCTCTGTTTCTTTCGTTAGTTCTTCCACAGCATCAAAGATAGGCTGGGGGGTTAACACCATACCAGCGCCACCACCGTAAGGATAATCATCTACGCTATTATGCTTACTCGTTGTATAATCACGAAAGTTTACAACACGAAGACTTACAGCTTCTTTTTCTTGCGCCTTTTTTAAAATAGAAGATCCAAATACACCGGTAAACATATCTGGAAACAACGTTAAAATATCAATTTTCATTACAGTAGCCCTTCCATTACATGAATGGTAACTAATTTGTTTTCAATGTTAACTTGTAGCACAACATCATCAATATAAGGGATTAAAAGATCTTGACCTTTTGGACGCTTAATTACCCATACATCATTCGCACCAGGAGATAGAATTTCTTTGATTGTACCTAATTCTTCTCCTTCTTCCGTTACAACGTTGCAACCAATGATTTCATGATAATAGTATTCCCCTTCAGCTAGTTCACCTAATTGATCTTCAGGTACTTTTAGTAGGGATCCTTTAAACTGTTCCACATCATTTACATTTCCATATCCTTCAAATGTCAATAAATCAAATGTTTTATGTTGACGATGAGAAGTAATCTTTACTGGAAAAGGTTCTGTCCCTTTTTCGTTCGATATGTATAATGTATTTCCTACTTTATATCGCTCTTCTGGAAAATCAGTACGAGAAACTACGCGAATTTCTCCTCTTACGCCATGCGTATTTACAATTTTCCCTACGTTAAACCATTTTGTCATAAATAGTATGTCACCCCTGGTTTCTATATAAATTAAGCATCTCCATTTCACATATGGAACATGCAATCTCTCTTTAAATGTTAAAAAAGGGAGAGGAAATAGCTCCTCGCCCTTTTTACATTTATTGAATTTCCAGTGTTACTTTTTCACCATTGTGATGTCCCACTGAATACAAGAGCATTCGAATCGCTTTTGCAACTCGCCCTTGCTTTCCAATGACTTTTCCAACATCCTCAGGATGTACAGTTAATCGATACTTAATCTCTCCGTTGTAAAGTTCCTGTGTAACTTTTACATCTTCAGGATAATCGACAAGAGGCTTGACAATCGTCTCGACTAACTTTTTCATAGTCATTGCCTCAATTACTTACCTTGTTTAGATAAGTGGAATTTCTCCATGATACCTTGGTTAGAGAATAAGTTACGAACTGTATCAGATGGTTTTGCACCATTTCCTAACCATTTTAATGCTGCTTCTTCGTTGATCTTAACTTCAGCTGGTTGAGCAACTGGATTGTAAGTTCCGATTTCCTCAATGAAACGTCCGTCACGAGGAGAACGAGAATCTGCAACAACTACACGATAGAAAGGAGTTTTTTTAGCTCCCATACGTTTTAAACGAATTTTAACTGCCATTTATAAAGCACCTCCGAATTTATTTCACACAGATAATTATATTAGCAAAAAGACTATTGCTTTGTAAAGTATTTTTTCTTAACAGAGCCATCTTTTTTTCCTTACATAAATGGAAACTTCAATCCACCTAGTCCTTTTTTCTTACCTTTTTGCATTCCCGTCATCGTCTTCATCATTTTTTTCATATCATCGAACTGCTTGATTAGACGATTGATTTCTTGTACCGTTGTACCGCTACCTTTGGCAATGCGTTTTTTACGACTAGCATTGATTATTTCCGGTTGTTCACGCTCTAATTTAGTCATAGAACGTATAATTGCTTCAATATGCCCAATTTGTTTTTCATCAACTTGTGCATTTTTCAGCCCTTTAATTTTATTTGCACCAGGAAGCATTCCTAACAATTCATCAAGCGGTCCAAGTTGACGCACTTGTCCAAGTTGTTCTAGGAAATCGTCAAGCGTAAACGAAAGCGTACGCATTTTTTGCTCAAGTTCTTTTGCTTTTTCCTCATCAACTGTAGCTTGCGCTTTTTCAATTAATGTTAAAACGTCACCCATCCCTAAAATACGGGATGCCATACGTTCTGGATGGAACGCTTCAATTGCATCTAACTTTTCACCCATACCAGCAAATTTAATTGGTGTATTCGTAACAGCTTTAATAGATAATGCAGCACCACCGCGCGTATCACCATCTAATTTCGTTAATACAACACCTGTTAAACCTAGCTGTTCATGGAAGCTTTGTGCAACATTTACCGCATCTTGTCCTGTCATCGCATCGACAACAAGGAATATTTCATCCGGTTTCGCAACTTCTTTCACTTTCGCTAATTCATCCATTAGTTCTTCATCAATATGCAGGCGACCTGCTGTATCAATTAAAACATAATCGTGATGATCTTCTTTTGCTTTTGCAATCGCTTGTTTCGCAATTTCAACAGGACTTACTTGATCTCCTAAAGAGAATACAGGCATGTCCAATTGCTTCCCTAATGTTTCAAGCTGTTTAATTGCTGCTGGACGGTAAATATCAGCCGCAACAAGCATCGGTTTACGATTATGCTTTTTACGAAGTAAATTCGCTAGCTTACCTGTTGTCGTTGTTTTACCTGCACCTTGCAGACCAACCATCATAATAACAGTCGGTGGCTTATTAGCAACAGCAATTTTGCTCTGCTCTCCGCCCATAAGTTCTGTAAGTTCTTCCTGTACAACTTTAATTACTTGCTGTCCAGGTGTCAAACTTTTCATTACATCTTGTCCGACAGCACGCTCAGACACACGCTTTACAAAATCTTTTACTACTTTAAAGTTAACATCCGCTTCTAAAAGAGCTAGACGAACTTCTCTCATCATTTCTTTCACATCGGCTTCAGAAACTTTTCCTTTGCCGCGGATTTTTTGCATTGTCTGTTGAAGTCGGTCGGCTAATCCTTCAAATGCCATATTGCCGCCCTCCTAATCTAATTTTTCGATAGCTTCAACAACTTGTTTCATTTCTTCATTCACATGCTCTTCTTCGCTGATTAGCTGTTTTAGCTTTGCAACAAGTCGCTGTCGCTCTTGAAACTTTTGAAGTAATACTAATTTCTCTTCATATTCTTCAAGCATCGCTTCAGTCCGTTTAATGTTATCATACACGGCTTGGCGACTTACATCAAATTCTTCCGCAATTTCACCAAGAGATAAATCATCTAGATAATAAAGCGACATATAACTTCTTTGTTTTTGCGTTAACAACGATTGATAAAAATCAAATAAATAATTCATTCTCGTTGTTTTTTCGAGCATGTTGGATCATCCTTTGTTAAGTGATTTCCCTTTACATGAATTAGTTTACATGTAGTATAAAAGAGTGTCAAGTTTTTTTCTTAACATCACTTATTTTTTATAAAAAAAGAAGCGGAAATACCGCTTCTTTCCCTTACACTTCTTCTGTTTCTACTAAATTCGCAAATAAACCGTACACATATTGTTCTGGATCGAATTGCTGCAAGTCATCCATTTGCTCGCCTAATCCAACAAACTTCACAGGAACGTCCATTTCGTTACGGATTGCTAGTACGATACCACCTTTAGCAGTTCCATCTAACTTCGTTAAAACAATCCCTGAAACATTCGTTGCCTCCCGGAATGTTTTTGCTTGACTTAAACCGTTTTGGCCTGTTGTTGCATCAATAACAAGCAACACTTCATGAGGAGCTCCTGGTACTTCACGTTCAATTACACGTTTCACCTTCTCTAATTCTTTCATTAAGTTTACTTTATTTTGTAAACGTCCAGCTGTATCACATAACAATACATCTACGTTACGCGCTTTCGCAGCTTGTACAGCGTCATACATTACCGCTGCTGGGTCAGAACCAGATCCTTGTTTAATGACTTCTACACCAACGCGATCGCCCCAAACTTCTAATTGTTCAATCGCTCCCGCACGGAATGTATCTCCTGCCGCTAATAGGACAGATTTCCCTTCCGATTTTAACTTATGTGCCATTTTACCAATCGTTGTCGTTTTACCTACACCGTTAACACCAACAAATAAAACAACTGTCAAGCCATCTTTTTGTATATTAATCTCATTAGTAAAATCACTGTCACCTTTATAGATGTCTATTAATTTCTCTGAAATAACAGCTTGCACTTCTTTTGGATCTTGAATATTACGACGTTGCACTTCTTCTTTCAACTGATCGATTAATTCCATTACTGTTGAAACACCAACGTCCGCACCGATTAAAATTTCTTCTAACTCTTCAAAGAAATCTTCATCTACTTTACGATAACGATACACTAAATCATTCACTTTATCCGCAAATGAATTTCTCGTTTTTTCTAATCCATGTTTAAACTTCTCAGTCACTGTATCGGTTTGCTTCGAAATCTTTTCTTTTAATTTTTTAAAAAAGCTCATACTTTCCCATCCTTCCTATTTACTCGCAACTAGTTCTTCTCCGTCATCTAAACGTACGGAAACAAGCTTAGATACCCCTGACTCTTGCATCGTTACACCGTACAATACATCAGATTCTTCCATTGTACCTTTTCTATGTGTAATTACAATAAACTGCGTCTCATCACTAAATTTCTTTAAATACTGCGCAAAACGGGCTACATTCGCCTCATCAAGAGCCGCCTCTACCTCATCTAGTACACAGAACGGAACTGGACGCACTTTTAAAATACCAAATAAAAGTGCAATTGCTGTTAAAGCACGCTCTCCACCTGAAAGTAAACCTAGATTCTGCAACTTCTTTCCTGGTGGCTGTGCAACAATATCAATACCTGTATTTAATAAATCACTTGGATCTGTCATTACTAAATCGGCTCTACCGCCCCCAAATAATTCAGAGAACACAGATTGGAACTCCATTCGAATTCCTTCAAACGTAGTAGAAAAACGTTTTTTCATCTCCTCATCCATTTCGGTAATCAGTTGATACAATGTCGCTTTCGCTTCTTCTAGATCATCTCTCTGCTCTAATAAGAATGTATGACGCTCTGCTACACGTTCATACTCCTCGATTGCCCCTAAGTTTACTGTACCTAACTCATCTATGGATAATTTAATTAACTTCACTTTCTTGCGCGCATCTTCTGCTGGCATCATCATTGTATACTTTAGTTTCGCCGCTTCAAATGAAATCGTATACGTTTCACGTAAATGTTGTAATCTATTTTCTAATTCTACATCAAGTCGATTTATTTTCACTTCTTGATCTTTCAACATCTCAAGAATGTATTTATGTTTACCTGTCGTTTCTTTCAGGGCGCGTTCTAAATGCTCTACTCTTTCTTGCAATGATACGCGTTGTTCACGACGAGAACGAATTAACTCTGAAGTTTGATTACGGTCATATGCTTTCTTCTCAATCATATTCGTAATTTGTTCTTCACCACTTGAATTAGATGTCATTTCTTGTTTTAAGAACGCTAAGTCCTCTTTCGTTTTTTCAAGCGTTGTATCCATTTCTTCTTTTTCCTTCGTTAATCGTTCAACTTTTTCTTTTTGATTAGATAAGCGTTGTTGCTTTTCAGCTGCCAACACTTTTAATTCCGTCATTTCTTTTTGAACTTTTTCTTTCGAAGAATGTTGTTCACTTTTTTGTTTTGTTAAAGCGACAATTTTACTATCTAACTCGGCGATATCGGTTTGAAGATTCGTTAAAATTCCTTCTAACTCTTCTTTTCGTCCTTGCATTTTCACTCGATCTTGCAAAAATCCTTCAATCTCTAAATCATAAATAGATAAGCGATCATTAATACGATGTTCTTCTAGTTCTAGACGATTAATCTCTTCTCTTAATTTTTGCTCATCTATGCGCTCTGCTTCTACACTTTGTCGTAGCTCGCGTATTTTCACTTCTTTTTCTTGAATCTCTTGCTTTACTGCTTTAACAAAGTTTTCTAACTTCGTTGTTTTTTCTTCCATATCAACTAACTTACTCGTCCACTCTTCAAGTTCACGTTGACGCCCCAATATAGAGGATTTTGCTTGTTTTACAGCTCCACCAGTCATAGAACCACCTGGATTCACTACATCACCTTCGAGTGTTACAATACGATAACGGTATTGTAGTTGTTTCGCTAACTCATTGGCTCCGCGTAAATCCTTCGCAACAACAACCGTACCTAATAAATTAGAAACGACATTTTCATATTTATTATTGTACTGCACCAATTCTGCCGCTACACCTACAAATGATGGATGTTGATTTACAACACGTAATTGTTCAAATGATAACGATCTACTTTTAATAACAGATTGTGGTAAAAACGTTGCACGTCCATGTTTATTTTGCTTTAGGAATGTAATTGCATTACGAGCATGTTCCTCTGTTTGTACAACGATATGCTGCATTGCTGCACCTAAAGCAATTTCCATTGCAACTTCATATTCTTTCGGTACCGTTAACAGTTCTGCAACAGCGCCCTCAATACCTTGCAACCTATTTTCTCTAGCCTTTAATACTTCACGTACACCTTGATAGAAGCCAGAATAATCTTCTTGCATTTCTTCTAGCATTTCTTTTCGAGAGCGTGCCTGTTGTACAAATTGATATGCTTGATACAGTTTTGTTTCATTCTCACTATACTGCGTCTTACATTTCCCAAGCGCCGCTTCAGTCTTTTGTATATTCGAAAGGATACCAGCTACTTTTTCTTTCGCTTGTTCGTAACTTTCTACAAGCTTCGTCTTTTTCGCTGTAATTTCCATACGCATTTCTACATATTTTGCATTTTCTTCATCTAGACGCTCATTTTTCGATGTTTGCTGTTTAGATTGTTCTTCAATCATAGATAATTCATTACGATGGCTAGCTTGTTGATTTAAAAGTTCAATATAATCACCTTTTAAATTTTCAATCTGCTCTTCAAGGTTATCAGCAAATGTAGCAAGTAATTGCTCATTATCATGTAATTTTTGCTCCAACTCTTTTACTTCATTCACGAATTGCATTAAAGCTTCTGTGCTTGATTCAATTTCACCATCATAACTTTTAGTTTTCTCTGTTAGTTCAACAATTAACTGCTCAAGTTGTGCACAATGTGTCGTAGCATTTTGCTTTCTCTCTTTTAACAGCTCACGCTGTCCTTCTAATTTCTCTAGCTCTTTACTAGAAAGAAGAAGAACTTCTTGTAAAGAATCTACCGACTCATCTACCGCCTGTAATTGTCCACGTAATTCCTCAAGCTCTTCTTCACCTTTTTGTAAGTTCGTTGACATTTTAGCTTCTTCATTTTTATTATGCCCAAACTGATTTCGAAGCGCTTCCCATTTCTCATGTAATTCTTCAATTTCATGTACAATAAGCGCTGCTTCAACTTTCTCTAATTCTTCTTTTTTCTCAAGGTAATCTTTCGCAATAGAAGCTTGTCTTTCTAACGGTTCCACTTGACTACTCAATTCATGAATAATATCTTGTACACGATTTAAGTTTTCTTGCGTGTCCGCTAATTTCCCTTCCGCTTTCTTTTTACGAAGTTTGTATTTCAACACACCTGCCGCTTCTTCAAATACACCGCGACGTTCTTCTGATTTACTACTTAAAATTTCTTCTACTTTCCCCTGACTAATAATTGAAAAAGCTTCTCTTCCCATGCCAGAGTCCATAAATAAATCAATAATATCTTTCAATCTACAAGATTGTTTATTAATATAAAAATCACTATCACCTGAACGAGATACACGACGTGTTACACTCACCTCGTTATATTCAATCGGTAAACGTTGATCTTCATTGTTTAAAGTTAGTGTTACTTCAGCAACATTAACAGCTCTTCTCGTATCACTACCAGCAAAAATAACATCCTCCATCTTTGCACCACGTAATGATTTTGCGGATTGTTCACCAAGTACCCAGCGAATTGCATCAGTAATATTACTTTTTCCGCTTCCATTAGGCCCCACTACAGATGTTACACCTGGGACAAAATCGACAGATACACGCTCGGCAAAAGATTTAAATCCTGCTATTTCTAATCTTTTTAAAAACACGAAAGGTCTTCCTCCTATTCTCCGTTGTTATAAACGTTGTCTGCACGAAAACAAGCTATTATACGGATTTAACCTCCTCTTATACATCTACAAAAGGAAAGTTTCATTCTATGCATAAGGAATCCCCCTCATTCAAAGGGGGATTCCTTATAGTTGTTCTTTTAACTTTTTCAATGCTTCTGCAGCAGCTTGTTGCTCTGCTTCTTTTTTCGACTTACCACTACCAAGACCTAATGCTACATTATTTAACGTAACACGTGACACAAATTCTCGATTGTGAGCTGGTCCTTTTTCTTGCAAAATTTGATACTCAATATTGCCACTACCATCACGCTGAATCAATTCTTGCAATTGACTCTTATAATCCATCACATGAGAAAAAGCACCTTCATTAATTTTCGGATACACAATTTCTTTTAAGAATCCCCAAACTGTTTCTAGCCCTTGATCAAGATAAAGAGCACCAATAAACGCTTCAAAGACATCCGCTAATAAAGCTGGTCGTTCACGTCCACCTGTCATTTCCTCACCTTTTCCTAATAAAACAAGGTTACCAAATGACAACTCGTTTGCAAAACGAACAAGAGATGGCTCACATACAATAGCTGCACGTAATTTTGTTAACTCTCCTTCGCTCATTGTCGGATATTTTTGAAACAGATACTGTGATACAGTGAGTTCCAATACTGCATCTCCAAGAAATTCGAGACGTTCATTGTCTTCATGTGGTTTTTTTCGATGCTCATTCACATACGATGAATGCGTAAATGCTTGTATCAATAATTTTTCATCTGTAAATGTAATACCTATTTTTTCTTGAAACACTTTAAACGCTTCACGATATTTTGTTTCGAATTTTTTTTCTCTATATTTTCGGTACGGCATAGGTCCCTCCAGATATAAGCCGAGAAAGCCCCGCTAAAAAACGGGACTTCACTCAAACATTATAGATGACTCTCTATGTAAGTCACAGCATCGCCAACAGTAGCAATCTTTTCAGCATCTTCATCAGAAATTTCCATTTCGAATTCATCTTCTAATTGCATTACAAGTTCTACTACATCTAGGGAGTCTGCACCTAAATCTTCTTTAAAGCTTGCAGCTGATACTACTTCAGTTTCTTCTACACCTAAACGATCAACGATGATTTTTGTTACACGCTCTAAAACATCTGCCATTCCATTCACCTCCCCTCAAATATTATATTAAATATTGTCCAAAAAAACTAGGTGAAATCGATTCTTTTATTACATTACCATACCGCCATCAACATTTAACGTTTGTCCTGTAACATATTTGCTTTGATCAGAAGCAAAAAATGTTACAGTATTTGCGATATCTTGCGCTTCACCAAACTGAGCTGCAGGAATTAATTTTAACATTTCAGCTTTTATATTTTCATCTAATACATCTGTCATATCTGTCGCAATAAACCCAGGAGCAATTGCATTTACAGTAATATTGCGGCTCGCTAACTCTTTTGCCGATGTTTTTGTTAGTCCAATTACACCCGCTTTAGCAGCAACATAGTTGGCTTGTCCTGGATTACCGGTTACACCAACAACAGAAGCGATATTAATAATACGTCCATGACGTTGACGCATCATATATCGAGATACTGCCTTCGTACATAAGAATACACCTTTTAGGTTTGTATTAATAACTGTATCCCATTCTTCTTCTTTCATACGCATTAATAAATTATCTTTTGTTACACCTGCATTATTTACAAGAATATCAACTTGTCCAAATGCATCTACAGTTTGTTTCACCATATTTGTAACATCATCAGCATTTGCAACATCTGCTCTTACTGCAATTGCATCAGAACCTAACTTCTTAATTTCATCTACTACTTCATTCGCTTTTTGTTCATTACCAGCGTAATTCACTACTACATTTGCCCCTTGTTTTGCTAAATCAATCGCAATCGCACGACCAATCCCGCGTGAAGCACCCGTTACTAATGCTACTTTCCCTTTTAACATCAGTTTTCTCCTCTCAAATTTGAAATGGTATCTTTTAATGTCTCTTCATCGTATATCGCATATGCTTTCACCGATGAATCAATCGACTTCATAAGCCCAGCAAGTACTTTTCCAGGTCCAATTTCAATAAAAGTATCTACACCTTGCTTCACCATATACTCAATAGATGGGTACCATAATACAGGTGAATATAGCTGTTCGATTAACTTTTCTTGAATATCTGTACTACGTGTAATAACGTCCGCTGTAACATTTGCGATAACAGGAATATTTGTGTCTCGAATTGTAATTTCATTCAAAACATTTTGGAACCTCTCCGCTGCCGGCTTCATAAGAGAGGAATGAAACGGTCCACTTACCTTAAGCGGAACTGCTCTTTTAGCACCATTTTCTTTCGCTCTTTGAGAAGCAAGCTCTACACCTTGCTTTGTTCCAGAAATAACAATTTGCTTCGTACTATTCATATTAGCAATTTGCACTGCATAACCTTCACTTGTTACTTCTTCTGTAACTTGTTTCAACATTTCCGGATCGGCACCTAGAATAGCTGCCATTGCACCTTCTCCACCCGGAACTGCTTCTTCCATATATTCGCCACGTTTTCTTACAGCATATACAGCTTCTTCAAACGTTAATGCACCAGCAGCCACTAGAGCACTATATTCACCTAAACTATGCCCAGCAACAAAGTCAGGTGTAATATCATACTCTTTTAAAGCTGTCAAAATAGCAAAACTCGTTGTTAATAATGCTGGTTGCGCATTTGTTGTTAATGTAAGCTTTTCCTGCGGTCCTTCAAAAATCACTTTTGAAAGTGAATCTTGCAACACCTCGTCCGCTTTTTCAAATACTTTTGCAACCTCTTTATTATTCTCTGTTAACTGTCTACCCATTCCAACTGCCTGTGAACCTTGGCCCGGAAAAAGAAATGCTATTTTTCCCATTTCAAATCCTCCTCTTATTGGAGTGGCTCTTTCTCCATTACGCTTGAAATTGTAGGAATTACTTCTTTCGCTACCATTTCTCTCGTTTGACGAATCGCACTAAATATCGATTGGTCATTAGAAGAACCGTGAGCCTTAATAACAGGAGCTTTCAGCCCAAATAATGCCGCTCCTCCATACTCCGAATAATCCATTTTATCTTTTAATACCATAAGTTTTGGTTTTAATACCGCTGCTGCTAATTTGCTCGTAAACGAACTCATTAATTGCTCTTTTAACATAGAGAATAATGCAAGTGCTGTTCCTTCTAGTGATTTTAGCGCTACATTCCCCGTAAAGCCATCACACACAACAACATCTGCTACACCTTGCAATAAATCCCTTGATTCAACGTTTCCAACAAAATTAATCGGCGCATCCTTGAGCATAGCAAAGACCTGTTTTGAAAGCTCGTTCCCTTTACCATCCTCTGTGCCAACGTTTAAAAGTCCAACGCGAGGATTTTTAATTCCTCTTACCTTCTCTGCATAAACAGAGCCCATTACTGCATATTGATATAAATGAATTGGTTTTGCATCAACGTTTGCTCCAACATCTAACATAACAAAACCTTCTCCATCAACAGTTGGCATTGTAGGCGATAAAGCTGGTCGCTCAATTCCTTCCATACGACCAACAACAAATAATCCAGCTGCCATTAGAGCTCCTGTACTACCAGCTGATATACAAGCATCCGCTATACCATCTTTCACCTGCTGCGCCGCAAGTACCATAGAAGCTTGTTTTTTTCTACGAACCGCTCTTACCGGTTCATCTGTCGATTCAATTTTTTCATCAGTATGAAGAATCGTAATTCGCTCTTCATTCGTTAAGTATTGACGAATTTCCTCTTCTTTTCCTACTAACGTAATATGTAAATCTGAATATTCCTTAATAGCTTTCATTGCTCCTAATACGACAGCTTTCGGAGCGTGATCGCCACCCATTGCATCTATTGCGATTTTCATAAGTTGTTACCTTCCTCACTATAATTACTAGATCGATACATTTCAAAAGTGCCTGTAAAAACAAGTTCTTCTCCAACAAAGCTACGCACTTTGACGACCGTCCGCCCTTTATCATTCTCTACATCTTCAACGCGCGCTTTCGCAACAACACGCTCTCCTAATTTTACAGGACGAATGTATCGAATAGTAGACTTTGCAGTTAAGGCTAATTCTTCATCAATAACCGCAACAGCTAGTGAGTTTGCTTGTGCAAACAAATGATGTCCACGAGCAATTTGATTTCTTTTAAACACATGTTCTACCTTCACTTCAAAGATAGAAATTGCATGTCTATCTAATTCTATATCGATAATTTCTCCGACAACCTCTTCTAACGGTAGAGATTTCACATCTTCTTCATGTTGCTTTGTAGCTACATGTTTAATTCTCTCTCTTAATTCAGGAATAGACAATTCCATACGATCAAGACGTACAGTTTGAATACTCACTTGGAATTTTTCTGCTAAATCTTCATCCGTTATAAAAGGATTCGATTCTATTGTTTGTTGTAACAATTCTTGTCTTTCTTTTTTACTTCTTCTTTTTTTCATACCGCACCATCCATTTTTATGACTAGGTACTAACAGTAGTATATAATCATTAAAAGTAGAATGCAACAAAAACTTTTGTTGACTCCCTTAATCGAGCTTCTCGCCTTGGAACACACCGGTCCCATCCAGATACGTACGTAATGCCGCATACTGATCGTTATGCCAAAATGCTTCTGAATCTACTAATATTGCCGCATCTTGTCTCGCTGTTTCTAACGCTCGATAATCATGTACCATATCAGCAACCTTAAATTCTGGCAGACCACTTTGCTTACTTCCAAAGAAATCCCCAGGACCTCGTAATTCTAAATCTTTTTCTGACAATACAAACCCATCGTTTGTTTCAGTCATAATACGCATTCTTTCTTTTCCTGTTTCTGATTTAGGATCTGCTATTAATAAACAATATGATTGTTCACTACCACGCCCAACACGTCCCCTAAGCTGATGGAGTTGTGATAACCCGAAACGCTCTGCATCGTAAATAACCATCACAGTCGCATTCGGTACATTCACACCTACTTCAACAACTGTTGTTGACACAAGAATTTGCACTTTATTTTCACTAAACTGTCCCATTATCTCTTCTTTTTCCTGGGATGACAATCTCCCGTGCATTAATCCAACTTGACATTTCCCTTGATAATGGTAAGTCAACATACTATGTAAATCGATAGCATTTTGCACATCAAGTTTCTCAGATTCTTCAATAAGGGGACAAATAACATATGCTTGTCTTCCTTTTTTTATCTCTTTCTCTACAAAACCGAGAACGCGATCTAACATATCATGTTTTGCCCAGTATGTTTCAATCACCTTTCTCCCCGCTGGCATCTCATCAATGATAGAAACATCCATCTCTCCAAATGCAGTTATTGCTAACGTACGCGGAATTGGTGTCGCTGTCATAAATAATACATCTGGACTTTCACCTTTCTCACGCAAAACTCGGCGCTGCGCTACACCAAATCGATGTTGTTCATCAGTAATAACGAGACCTAACCTATGGAATATAACTTCATCTTGAATTAAAGCATGCGTCCCAACAAGAATATCTATTTCTCCTTGTTCTAATTTCGCCAAAATCTCCCGACGTCTCACACCCTTAACAGAACTTGTTAACAATTCAACCGTCATACCGAAATGTGAAAATGTTTCAGCAAGCGACTGATAATGTTGTTCAGCCAAAATTTCTGTAGGAACCATTAAAGCACCTTGGTAATGAGCTAATTTTGCTGCATAGAGAGCAATCGCCGCAACAACTGTTTTACCAGAACCTACATCCCCTTGTAACAGTCGATTCATCCGGTACGGAGATGTCATATCTTTTAAAATTTCATCTACAACCCGGCGTTGTGCACCAGTTAATGGAAATGGAAGAGCATCGATAAATTCTTGTAACTCTGCTAATGGAATTTCCTTCTTCGTTCCTTTCGAATTTTCCCTCTCCATTTTTCGTAGTGTTTGCATTTTCAATTGAAATAAGAAAAATTCTTCATATACAAAACGGCGACGCGCTTGTTTTAAATCTTCCTGTCCAACTGGAAAATGTAACGCCTTAAGTGCTTCATAACGTGGTAATAGTTTATATCGACTTAACAAACCATCCGGCAATACTTCGACTATAGAATCTCCATATTCTTTTAATGCTTGAGCAATAAAACGCCGCATCTGTTTTACCGTAAGTTTCCCTTTCACTGAGTATACAGGTTCTACTTCTTGTTGGCGCACAACCGGTCCAAAGTGAAGTTCTGATACCGCAATCGTTTGACGATGCTGATCCCATTTACCAGTAATCGTTACCGTCTCATCTAAATTTAACTTCTGCTTATAGTACGGCCTATTAAAACATACAGCTGTAATTAAATAACGACCGACGAGGACACGAACTGTAAGACGCGACTTCTTCTTCCCATAATATTGCAATAAAGGAGCACTATGAACTTTCCCCTCCACTGTTACACGTTCATCATGCTTTACTTCAGCAAGATCTTTCATCGCATAATCTTCATAACGGTACGGAAAATGTTCTAATAGATGAGAAACTGTATAAATTCCCATCTCGTGTAGTAATTCAGATGTTTCTCCCCCGATTCCCTTTACATCTGTAACGGGAACTTGTACAACTTCATTCAAGATTCTCACACTCCGTCACATTATTTTCTTTATTGCATTCTATTTGAGTAGCAATTAACATCTGTAATCGCTCTCTTTCACCTTATATATTCTATCATAGGCATTCCAAGAGAAACTACTCAAATCCCTCATATAAAACAAGTAAAAAAGAGCCTCACTATTAGCAGCAAGGCTCTTTTTTATCTTCTATATGCTAGCCTTTTAAATAAAAACTAGTAATAAACTTCATATTACTACTTCTTATCCATTAGCAAGTAAGTAATCCATTTATTTTCAAAATGAATCCTTTTTATTCTACAGAGAAAATGAAAGAATATACTGGTTGATTTCCAGCATGCACTTCTACTTCTGCATCTTCAAACTTCTCTTCTACAAATTCAACTAGTTCAGCTACTTCTTCGTCAGTTGCATCTTCACCTTGTAGAATCGTTACGATTTCAGAATCCTCATCAATAAGTGCTTCTAATAGTTGCTTCGCAGCCCCTACTTTTTCCGCATTTGTTGATACGATTTTTCCATCTGCAATGCACATGAAATCATCTTTTTGAATTGCTACACCATCAATTTCCGTATCACGTACTGCATACGTAATTTGACCTGTTTTCACATGAGATAAAGCTTCTTTCATGTTTTCTTCATTCTCTTCTAACGTTCCAACTGGATTAAATGCTAACATTGCAGCCATACCTTGAGGAACTGTTTTCGAACGAACAACAATAACTTCTTGCTCTACAACTGATGCCGCTTGTTCTGCTGCCATCACGATATTTCCGTTATTCGGTAAAATGATGATTTTTTCAGCATTTGCTTCTTCGATTGCCTTTACAATATCTTCCGTACTTGGATTCATCGTTTGGCCACCTTCGATAACTTTCGTTGCGCCAATGCTTTCAAATAAAGTTTTAATACCAGACCCCATAGCTACAGTTACGATACCGTATGGTTGTTTTTCTTTAGACTGGCTAGTTGGCTCAGGCATCATAGCAGGCTCATCTAATAAAGCAGTATGCTGTTCACGCATATTCTCTACTTTAATCTTGATTAAACTACCGTAACGCTGTCCGTAGTTCATAGCGTCTCCAGGATGTTCTGCATGAATATGAACTTTTACAATTTCATCATCAGATACAACTAGTAGAGAATCACCATACACACTAATATCTTCACGGAATTTTTGTTCAGAGAAATTATGTTCTTTCACTTTTTCAGCTTCTAATTTCACCATGAACTCCGTACAATATCCATACTTAATATCTTCTGTACTCAATTGGCTTTGTACACTACGGTGATGTTCTGCGCGTACCATTTCATTCATAGATGGTTGCATCGGCGCATCAGAAGAAATTGTTTCTCCTTTTAAGTCAGCTAAAAATCCTTCGTATACAACAACAAGACCTTTACCACCGCTATCTACAACGCCAACTTGTTTTAATACAGGTAATAAATCTGGCGTACGATTTAACGATGCATTTGCTTCTTTCACAACGTCTTCCATAAACAAAACAAAGTCGCGCTGTTTTTTCGCAACTGTTACTGCATATTTACCCGTTTCTCTTGCAACCGTTAAAATCGTTCCTTCAATCGGTTTCATAACCGCTTTGTAAGCTGCCTCTACTCCAGCTTCTAAAGCTGCAGCAAAATCAACTGTTGTTAATTCTTCTTTTTGTTCAATGGATTTTGAGAAACCACGGAACAACTGAGATAAAATAACTCCAGAGTTACCACGAGCTCCCATTAATAATCCTTTGGCTAAACTTACACCGACTTTACCAGCATGTTGTGAAGGATTTGCTTTCACTTCACGTGCGCCTGAAGTCATAGATAAGTTCATGTTTGTACCGGTATCGCCATCTGGAACTGGAAATACGTTTAATGCATCAACAAGCTGAACATTATTTGTTAAATTATTTGCTCCTTGAATGATCATTTGTGATAAACGTTTTCCATCAATTTTTTGAATTGACACAGATTTTCCTCCTTAATGCACATTACAAGTTTATTACTTTAACTCCTTGTACGTAGATGTTTACAGAATCTACTGCTAGTCCTACAGTTTGATCTAATGTATATTTCACTTTCGTCTGCACGTTATGTGCTACTTCTGAAATTTTCGTACCATAGCTCACAATAATATACATATCAATATGTACTTCATCTTCATCTTTACGAACAATAACACCTCTAGTGAAGTTTTCTTTTCGTAAAATGTCTGTTAATCCATCTTTTAACTGATTTTTTGATGCCATACCTACGATACCGTAGCAATCTACCGCGGCACCTCCAGCAATTGTTGCAATTACATCTGTACTAATATCAATTTGACCGTACTTCGTTTTAATTTCAATTGACATCTCGTTTTCCCCCTTCATAAATGGTGAAAGTGAGTTAGACTACTTTAGTTACTATCATATAATCTTTTCAAAGAAAATTCCATCGTTCTTTCTTTTCACTCTCATATTTTATGTTTTAAATCACATTTTCTATGATGAGCAAAATAGTCCATTGTTATTATACAACATGTACCACTATAATATGTCAAGCAATTTTTCTTGATTTCAACTTTTCTCCACTGACATATAGTGTCAAGTAATTTTTCTTGATTTCTTTTTTCTACGGTGTTGCATTCTCTTTTTAGTTGTGTTAAATTATAGTAGTGTTTTTAGCATCGCATAAAAGACTAACATTGAAAAATTACGTATGGTAAGGTATCAAGGGAGGGAAATATAAATGGCTCGTGTTTGTGCTATCACTGGAAGAAAAGCTCGTTCTGGTAACTCTCGTTCTCACGCAATGAACGCTACAAAACGTAAATGGGGCGCTAACCTTCAAAAAGTTCGCGTACGCATCGACGGTAAAGTTCAACGTGTTTACGTTTCTGCTAGAGCATTAAAATCTGGCAAAATCGAACGTGTTTAATAATAAAAAAAAGAGCCGATAGGCTCTTTTTTTACTATACCAATGGAAAAAGCACCGGTAATAGGTGCTTTTTTTAGTCTTTTTTGAAGGTATTTAACATTGCACGAACAATTCCACCAAGAAATTTAGGTAACTTAATTGTATAAAATCTCATGGTTTCCCTCCTAATCCCCATTACTCCACTTGTTCACTATATGATGTAAGGAGCAAAATTGTTTCTTCAATCAGTGCTTCTTATCATCATTAATATGCCGGAGGTAAATGAAAAAGTACCTTTTTCCTCAATGAGTTCATTACTAATACAAAGTGTCGATCCCCACTCTATCGTTTTATTAGTAAGAGGGTACTTAAAACCTTGAAGTGTAATGCCTTCCACACTTTCAGTAACTGGTACAAATGATACGTATGGAAAATATTCACTTCCTTCAATTATATACTGACCAACTTTTCTCACCATTATTTCATTTTTGTTGTCCACAATACACATTTCTACTTGTGCTTCTAATCCCTTTAAAAGCATCTGTATATTCGCTAAACCGTGATCTAACCGTCCACCAGTCGCTCCAAAGATACGAATTAATTTTGGTTTTTTTTCTAAAGCCCAGTTAATTGCAATTTCTAAATCTGTTTGATCTTTTTCTCGTGGAGCAATATGTAATTCATTTGTTTGTTGCTGCATCCATACTAATTCCTCTTCAGTAACTGAATCGTAATCACCAAACGCTATTGCCGGAGTAATTCCTCTTTTTAGTAAACGGTACACTCCTCTATCAACTGCTGCCCACACTACTTTCTCGTTTTCATATTGAGAAAAATCTGCGCAATATTCTGCAGGCCCTCCTGCTAAAATATGAATAATCATTTTTATATTCCCCTTCTATTATAAAAAGGCAACCTGCCATTTGGTAGATTGCCTTTTTACATATTGTTCTCTACCCTTTGTAAATAATGAAATCTTAGGATAAAGATTCATTCATTATCCACGAATGATACGAATTGCTTCACCGCGGTCTTTTTGATTATATACCGCTGATCCAGCTACAAGTACATTTGCTCCTGCTTCAATACAAAGCTTTGCCGTTTCAGCGTTGACACCACCATCAACTTCAATTTCCACTTGCAGATTACGCTCTTTAACCATTTCTGCAACTTGTTTAATTTTTGGTAATACAGAATGGATAAATTTCTGTCCACCAAATCCAGGGTTTACTGTCATAAGTAATACCATGTCTATATCTTCTAATACATGTTCAATCATCGAAACTGGCGTATGCGGATTTAGCACAACTCCCGCTTTAATGCCGTGAGATTTAATTAACTGAATTGTACGATGTAAATGCGGACAAGCTTCTACATGAACAGTAATAATATCCGCTCCAGCCTTTGCAAAAGTCGGGATATAATTATCAGGATTTTCAATCATTAAATGTACATCTAACGGTAATGATGTAATTGGACGAATTGCTTCTACAATTAATGGTCCGATCGTAATATTCGGTACGAAATGTCCATCCATAACATCAACATGAATGTAATCCGCTCCACCTTTTTCTACATCTTTAATCTCTTCCCCTAATTTTGAAAAATCTGCTGATAAGATCGATGGTGCAATTTTAATCATAACTAATACCTCGGCTTTCTATCTCTAATTTCTTCTACGAATTGTTTGTAATTCTTATAACGGTATTCTGTAATCTTTCCTTCTTCTACTGCAGTTTTCACAGCACACTTCGGCTCAGAAAGATGTGTACACCCTCTAAATTTACAGTATTGACTTGCTTCTTTCAACTCTGGAAAACAATATGTAAGATCTTCTACCTCTATATCTATAAAATCTAATGAACTAAAGCCAGGTGTATCAGCAACTAGCCCACTTCCAATTGCAATTAATTCTACATGTCTTGTCGTATGTTTTCCGCGCCCTAAATGTGAGGAGATATCATTTGTTTTCAGTTCTAAATCTGGACGTAAAACATTAAGCATGGAGGATTTCCCAACACCAGATTGACCTGCAACGACAGAAACACAACCTTCTAAGTATGGTTTTAAGATATCGATACTTTCTGATGCATTGATAGAAGTAAATAACACATCATAACCCATTTCTCGATAATCATTTGCATAAGCTTCCACAGTTGCTTTCATCTTTTCATTCACTAAATCCATCTTGCTAATACAAATAATCGGCTTAATGTTATGATATTCAATCAGCACTAAAAATCGATCTAACAGTCCAGGGTTAAAATCCGGTTCTACTGCAGAGAAAACGAGAATCGCTTGATCAACATTAGCAATAGGAGGCCTAACAAGTTCATTTTTTCGATCAAACACTTCAAGCACGTAACCTTCATTTGGATTATCTGCTTGAAAAACGACTTGGTCCCCTACAAGTGGTGTAATTTTATTTTTTCTAAACACACCACGTCCGCGACATTGTGTAATCCCTTCTTCATGCTGCACATAATAAAACCCACTTAAAGCTTTTACAATTTTTCCTTCTGGCATATAATTCTCCTTTATTTTGTATAAAATGATGCTGTAATTAAAAATACATGAATTTAAACACTTATTTCAAAATCCATTACATATATACCTTTGTTAATATACGTTTAATGTCCCATTAAATTAAAATAATATTTACAGCCGTTTCATTTTAATAGCTTTTTGAATCATATATTTTTGCCTGCTACACCGTCCACTTTGTAGACAACATAACAGGCAAAAGTAAAGAGCAAGACGTTCACTACTATTGATTTGGATATGGTACTTCTTTGTCGATAATCGTTACACCATCTCGTACGATTTTATAGTGTCCCTTTGTTCCTTCTTGAATTATAAATTCTAAAGAAATTGTCGCCGTCTCTGTAATCGTTCTAGTTTCAACAGGTCTATCCATTTTTTGTTGCATATCTTCTTTATAAATCTCTACTGTTTGTGGCTTTTTTTCACCTAATATAGAAGACTCGTATGGAATAGCAATGTTATCCACTTTCACTGTTTTCGTTTCTTTCGGCTTTGGTCCCTCTGAAATGACAACCGTCACTTTATCTCCTTCTTTCAACGGAGTTCCTGGTTTTGGCGATTGTGAGATTACAAGTCCTTTATCAACTGTATCTGAATACTCTCGTTTTATATCTGGAGTTAGTTTTCTCTCATTCAAATAACCAGTTACACTATTCTCAGTCCATCTTGAAAAATCACCTGGTCTAATTTGATAAGGTCCTTTACTCACCCAAATTTTCAATTCTTGCTCTGCCTCTATAACCATTTGATCCGGTGTCGGGATTTGCTCTACAATTTCACCTTTCGGTCTATCATCTTCAATATAATATACTGTAACTTGTTTATATTTTTCGTCTAAATCAGCTCTTATACTCTCTAAATCTTTTCCTGTGAAATCACTCATCTTATTCTTCTTTTTTCCACCTGATTGATAGATAGTAATTTTAGAGTTTTCTTTTACGACTCTACCTGCTACAGGGTCTGTCTTTATTACATCCCCAGCTTCTACGTCATCTGTATATACAATATTAGGTTCAGTAACTTCAAACCCTTTTTCAACTAACTTATTTACCGCTGTAGTATACTTCATACCAGCCACATCAGGTACCTTTACATCTTTCGGGATAAAGAATCCAGGGATCACAGTAAGTGCTAATGTTATTCCAATTGCTAAAAGTAAAAATGTCATAATTAAACCTTTGATCCATTTGTTACTTCGTTTTTTCTTCTTATTTAATTCAGCTGCTTCTTTTCGTATCGGTTCGTCCACTTTACTTCCTTTTAAAACAATCGTTTCATCACTTACGTTTTCAAATAATTGTTCTTGTTGGATAATTGGAATCGCTTTCGTCGCTTCCATATCTTCCGGTATGTAAAATGGTTGCTCGTTTATCCGCTCTGGATATAACGCCGTTTCAATATCACGTTTCATCGCATTAGCAGATTGGTATCGATGGAACGGATCTTTTGCAGTTGCCTTTAATATAATATTTTCAACACTTTGTGGAATATTTTCATTCCATCTTTTTGGAGATGGTATTTCACTTTGTAAATGTTTTAAAGCTATCGCAACAGCAGACTCACCCGAAAACGGCTGTCTTCCTGTTAACAATTCAAACATAACAATACCTAGAGAATAAATATCTGATTGTTTATTTGCTATCCCGCCACGTGCTTGTTCTGGTGATAAATAATGCACTGAACCTAGCACTGAATTCGTATGTGTAATTGTTGTTGCACTTGTAGCTGTCGCAATTCCAAAATCTGTTACTTTTACTACTCCATCAGCTCGAATTAAAATATTGTGCGGTTTTATATCACGATGCACAATTTCAAAATGATGGGCGTGTGCCATGGCAGAGGTTAACTGCTCCATAATATCAAGAGCTTCTCCTATCGGTAACATCCCTCGCTCAATTATGTATTGCTTCAATGTTTGTCCCGGTACATACTCCATTACAAGATAGTATATACCATCTTCTTCTCCGACATCATACATATTCACAATATTTGGATGCGACA
The DNA here is from genome assembly GCA_027694045.1 of Bacillaceae bacterium OF18-1A. Taxonomy (GTDB): domain Bacteria; phylum Bacillota; class Bacilli; order Bacillales; family Bacillaceae_G; genus Bacillus_A. The sequence continues at coordinate 318,847 of JAQEWB010000002.1, forward strand.
ACGTTGTAACAGACTGCGCTTCTCGATGGAAACGTTTAATAAACTCTTCGTTATTTGAATAGTCGAGTCTTAATATTTTCACCGCTACATCCCGGCCAAGTATATCATCATGGGCTAAATACACATTGGCCATTCCTCCACCGCCAATCATTTTCAGCAGCTTATAACGGTCATTTAAGCGTTTTCCAATCAGCACGTTACACTTCACCTACTTTCGTTTGTCGAACCCGCATAATCAATGAGAACAAGGGTGATATTATCTTCTCCACCACGATCATTCGCCAATTGAATGAGACGTTGTCCCTTAACTTCAAGCTGTTCATTTAACTGTAAAATTTGTTTCATATCAGCAATAGAAACTTTATTAGATAATCCATCAGAGCAAAGAAGTAGTTGGTCATCTTCCTCAAGCACCAATGTTTTAACATCTATTCCAACTTTTTCTTCAGTTCCTAATGCTCTTAACAAAACATTTTTTTTCGGATGATATTCTGCATCTTCTTTTGAAATTTCACCATGTCTCACAAGTTCATTTACAAGAGAATGATCTTCCGTTACAAGCGCTATTTCTCCTTCTGATACCATGTAGCAACGACTATCTCCTATATGGCCTATTGTCACAAAGTTTGGTGTACAAATAGCTATTATTAGCGTTGTCCCCATGCCATTACATTCTACATGTTGCTTTGAGTATTCATATATACGCTCATTAATAATCCCAACACTAGTATGTAACCATTCTTCGACTTTTTTAGGCTCATTCATATTATGCGTTTGTTTCCAATAATCATGGAACAATTGAATGGTCATCGAGCTAGCTACATCACCAGCTCGATGACCTCCCATTCCATCTGCTACTACCGCTAAAATATTTCCATCTAAATTGTGAAAAACTCCTGCACTATCTTCATTATGTTGACGAACTTTTCCTTTATCTGATAGAAACACGGCTTTCATCTCGTCACCTCGTCTCTTCTTTGCGCTCCTTCGCACGCAATTGACCGCAGGCTGCATCAATATCATGACCTTGTTCACGGCGAATTGTTACATTCACTCCACGATCTTTTAACGTTTTTTCGAATAAGAAAATCTGTTCACGTGGTGTACGTACATAATCACGTTCAGGTACGTAGTTTACCGGAATTAAGTTCACATGACATTTTACACCTTTTAAAAGTGCAGCAAGCTCTTCAGCGTGCTCAACTTGGTCATTTTCTCCTCCAAATAATCCATATTCAAAAGTAATACGACGACCTGTTCTATTTACATAGTATTTAATAGCTTCCATTAAATCTGGTAACTTATAAGCACGGTTAATCGGCATTAATTTTGAACGTAATTCTGAGTTTGGAGCATGCAACGAAATCGCAAAATTAATTTGTAAATCTTCTTCAGCAAACTTATAAATTTTCGGGATAATTCCACTCGTTGAAACTGTCATATGTCTCGCACCAATATGAAGTCCTTTTTCATGGTTAATGATGCGCAAGAATCCCATTAAATTATCATAGTTATCAAACGGTTCTCCAATTCCCATTACAACAAGAGAACTTACACGTTCTTCTGATTCATCAAGTGCACGTTGCACTTCTACTACTTGCGCTACAATTTCTCCAGCTTCTAAGTTTCGTTTTAGCCCACCAAGTGTAGAGGCACAGAACGTACATCCAATACGACAACCAACTTGTGTTGTTACACAAATGGAATTTCCATATTCATGTCGCATTAACACTGTTTCAATAGAGTATCCATCATATAATTGGAATAAGAATTTAATTGTTCCATCCGAAGACGTTTGTTTTACTAACGTGTTTAGAGTAGTAATATCAAAGGAATTCGACAATTTATCACGCAATCCTTTAGAAAGGTTTGACATATCCTCATAATTTTTTACACGTTTTTTATATAACCAATCAAAAATTTGTCCAGCACGGAACTTTGGTTCTCCTTGTTCCTTTAACCAATCTTGCATTTCATGAAGTTGTAAAGAGTAAATTGATGGTTTTTTCGTTTCTAAGTTTTTCTTTTGTTTTCTTACAGTCGTTTCCATGATGCTACACCTTCTTCCTTAAACAAGCAATATAAAAGCCATCTGTTGCAAAATAATGCGGTAAAATTTGTACTTGACCTTCATCAATATACGGGCTTAACTTTTCTGGCATACGCTCTTTTATTGTAGTATCCCACTCAAACTCAGGATGCTCTTGTAAAAATCGCTCTATTACTTGTTCATTTTCTATTTTCTCAATTGTGCACGTACTATAAACAAGGCGACCACCTTGTTTTAATAACGGTGCTATTTTTTCTAATATCGCAAATTGAATCGTCGATAATCTTTCGCTATCGCCTTTATCTTTTCCTAACTTAATGTCAGGTTTACGTCTCATTACACCAAATCCAGAACACGGTGCATCTACCAATATTTTGTCAAAACTTTCATTTGCAAAGTGCTCTTGTACTTTTCTAGCATCCAAAGCCTTTGTTTCTACGTTTTCTAAACCAAGTCGTTCTGCTTGTTGTTTAATTAAACGTACTTTGTGTGCATGTAAATCAAGGGACATGACTTGACCAGTTCCTTTTAATCGCTCTGCAATATGCGTTGTTTTTCCGCCTGGAGCAGCACAACTATCAAGAACTACATCTCCCTCATCTGGTTCTAAGGCACGTGCTACAAGCATAGAGCTTTCATCTTGAATAGAAAGGAATCCTTTTTTAAACGCATCTGTGTGCGCTACATTTCCTTTTTCAATTTGAATTGCATCATCTGATAAATCGCCACGCTTCGCTTCTATACCTTCACTAGCTAATAATGTAATTGCTTCTTCTACTGTTAGTTTATCAACATTTACACGCGCTGTTGGTACAGGCGGTAACATGTTCACTTCACACATTTTCTCAGCAGTTTCTAAACCATACTCCGAAGTCCACTCTTGGACAAGCCAAACTGGATGACTTGTTGCAATTGCCAAACGTTCTACTGGATCTTTGATTTCATCTAGAGAAGGTATACCTTCTCTCTGAATCGAACGTAATACACCATTCACCATACCAGCAATTCCTTTATGCCCGCGACGCTTTGCAATTTCAACCGCTTCGTGAATGGCCGCCCTTTCTGGCACTCGGTCTAAATAGATCATTTGGTATAAAGATAGGCGAAGCAATACTCTTACCCACGCCTCAACCTTTTTTCTTAAAAAAGGTTGTAAATAATAATCTAATGTGTCACGACGTTGAATCGTTCCATATACAATCTCAGTTAATAAACCGATATCTTTTCGATCAATTGTACTTTTTTCAATTAAATTATTTAAAAGTAAGTTACTATATGCACCACTTTTTTCTACTTGAATTAAACCATCAAGAGCTAATTCACGAACATTTTGTCTCATGCATTTTCTCCTAACTTCGTTCCAATTTCAGGTGTTGTACCACGTAAAAATTGTGAACAACTCATACGCTTTTTACCAGAAGGTTGCAATTCAGTAATTTTAACACCTGTTTCGTTACCAGTTGCAACAACAAATCCATCTTCTTCGATCGCAACAATCGTACCTGCTTCAGCTGATTCAGTTACGGGTACTTTTTCTCCCCACCACACTTTAACGACTTGTCCTGTTAAAGTTGTATAAGCAACTGGCCATGGATTTAATCCGCGAATGTGATTGTATACTTCCTCACCTGTTTTTGTCCAATCAATTTTCTCTTGCTCACGTTTTATATTATATGCAAACGTTACTTCTTCTTCGTTTTGTTTAATTGGCTCCAACTTACCTTGGATTAATAAAGGTACCGTTTTAGATAGAAGATGCGCTCCTGCTTCACTTAACTTATCAAATAAAGATCCAGTTGTTTCACGCTCTTCAATTTCTACTTCTACTTGCGTTAAAATATCACCAGCATCCAGTTTCTCTACCATATACATAATTGTAATACCTGTTTTTTCTTTCCCTTCCATAATTGCATAATGAATTGGCGCGCCACCGCGCAATTCTGGAAGTAAAGAAGCGTGGACGTTTATACATCCATACTTTGGCGATTCTAAAATTTCATTTGGTACGATCTGACCAAACGCAGCTGTTACAATTAAATCCGGCTCTAATGCCAATACTTTTTCATACTCGTCTTTTTCACGAATTTTTAACGGTTGTAACACCGGAATGCCGTGCTTTTCTGCTTCAACTTTAACAGGTGTAGGTGTTAATACTTTTTTTCTACCTACTGGACGATCAGGTTGCGTCACCACACCCACTACATCATAGCCATCTTCAATAAGACGACGAAGCACCGGCACTGAAAAGTCCGGTGTTCCCATAAATACTACTCTTATCATTTAAAAACCGCTCCTTTTAACACCTATTCTAATTCGTTTTCTTCATAATATCTTGTCACTTTCGATGTAAATAACACACCGTGTAAATGATCGATTTCATGTTGAATGGCACGCGCTAAAAATCCTTCTGCTTCTAATAAAAATACTTTACCTCGGCGATTCTGCGCTCTTACTTTAATATAATCGGCACGTTCCACTTCACCATAAAGTCCCGGGAAGCTTAAACACCCTTCGGGACCTACTTGTTCACCACGTTTTTCCAGTATTGATGGATTGATTAACTCGATTTTTCCAGTATCATCGCCCACATCAACTACCGCTACTTGCAAGCTTACACCTACTTGTGGCGCAGCTAAACCGACTCCGTCCGCAATTAACATTGTTTCATGCATATCTTTCAACAATTTCACTAACTTTTTATCAAAGTTAATTACTCTTTCACACGGTGTTTCTAACACTTCATTTGGATGCATTACTATTTCTAAAACTGCCATATTTCCCTCCGCTACATTAACATTGTTGGATTAAAATCAATTGAGATTTGTAGCTCTTTTTGCATTTCTGCTTGATAATGTTCATTTACCATTTTGAGCACGTTCTTTAAGTTTGGTTCCCGTTTGTATTTTATCATGCATTGATAACGATATCTATCTTTTATCCTTGGAATTGCTGAAGCAACTGGCCCTAATACCATCGTTTGCTGCGTGCAATGTGTTCGTAAATAGGAGGCAATTTTTTCCGTCACTTGCACTGCCTTTAATAATTCCGGATGAGATACCGTTACAAGTACAACATAGTAGTAAGGCGGATATTGCCTTGTTCGCCTCATTTGCATTTCTTGATCAAAAAACACATCATATTGTTGTTTTTTTGCTAATTCTATACTGTAATGTTCGGGCGTATATGTTTGAATTACAACTTCTCCTGGCAATTCATGTCTACCCGCTCGTCCACTTACTTGCGTCAATAACTGATATGTCTTTTCACTCGCCCGAAAATCAGGTAAATGAAGCATCGTATCAGCAGTTAAAACCCCAACAAGCGTTACTTTCGGAAAATCTAACCCTTTCGCAATCATTTGTGTTCCAAGTAATATATCTGCTTTTTCTTCTCCGAACGCCTTTAATAATTTCTCATGCATCCCTTTACGACTCGTCGTATCTACATCCATTCGAATGACTCGTGCCTCTGGAAATAGTTTTGTAATTTCTTCTTCTACCTTTTGCGTACCTGTACCAAAGAAACGAATGTATGTACTTTGACAAGCAGGACACGCAGTCGGCATATTTTCTTCGTAACTGCAATAATGGCATTTTAAACGATGGTTCATTTTATGATACGTCAGCGAGATATCACAATGCGGACATTGTACAACGTACCCGCAATCACGGCACATAACAAATGTAGAATGCCCCCTTCTATTTAAAAAGAGCACCATTTGTTCTTTCTTTTCTAACCGATCTGCTATTTTTTCATGCAGCGCCTTTGAAAACATGGAGCGATTCCCGTCACGAAGTTCTTCACGCATATCAACAATCTCTACTGTCGGTAAAGCTTGTTCGTTCATACGTTTTTCCATCGTCAGTAATTCATACACACCTTTTTTCGCTCTTGCAAACGATTCAAGCGTCGGTGTTGCACTACCAAGAACAATAGGACATTTATGATATTGTCCCCTCCACACAGCTACATCCCTTGCATGATACCTCGGATTATCTTCTTGCTTATAACTCGATTCATGTTCCTCATCAATAATAATAATTCCTAAATTCTCAAATGGTGCAAAAATAGCTGAACGCGCACCAACTACGACTTTCACTTCTTTCCTTAAAATCTTACGCCATTCATCATATTTTTCTCCAACAGACAGCGCACTATGAAGAACTGCCACTTGCGAGCCAAACCTTCCTTTAAAACGATCTACCATTTGAGGTGTTAGCGCAATTTCAGGAACAAGCACAATAGCTTCTTTTCCTTTCTCGAGCACTGCTGCTATAGATTGTAAGTATACTTCTGTCTTCCCACTTCCTGTAACACCATATAGTAAAAATGGATTGTAAGTCTCATTTGAAATTGATGATAAAATCGGTGTAATAACTTGCTTTTGTTCCTCCGTAAGTGGAAATGGTTTCGTTTGTTCAAAATCATCATCGTCATACGGATTTCGGTATACTTCCACGTACTTTTCCGAAATGAAACCCTTTTTAATAAGTGATTTAATTGGAGCATCCGTTATTTGCAACTCCTCTGTTATCACTTTTAACGGTACACTTTTATAATTTTCCACAAAATAATAAAGTACATCTTGTTGTTTTTTACTTTTCAGTTCAAATGCCGCTAATTCTAATTTATCTTCTGGCAACTCTGGCTGAACTACTCTTTGTTTCTTCTTCTGCACTTTATCTTTTACTTGATAAACTACTTCAATTGTACCCTTTTTAATTTCTTGTTGAATTGTACGGTATAAATGCGGATGAGCCTCTATCTCTTCAAAATCAATTGCTTCCTTGTTCTGAAATAAATGCAATATTTCAGATGCAACTTCTTCTTGTTTACGAAGCTGTAGACGCTTTTTATATGTTGCTTTTATCGCTGTTGGAAGCATTACTTGAAAAGCTGAAATCATATAACATAACGTTTCACTTGTAAGCCAATACCCAAGTTGTAATAATTCTTCATTTAAAACTGGCGTTACATCTAATATTTCATGGATTGTTTTTAACTTCTTGCTTTCTACATCAACCGAATCTTTGATTTCAATAATAAAGCCTTGCAATTTCCTTGGACCAAATGGAACTACTACGCGCATTCCTGTCTGTACAATATCTTCCCACTTTTTAGGAATGATATAATCAAACGGTCGATCTGTTTGACGTGCAGGTACATCAACAATTACACTTGCAAATTTCATAACCGATCATCTTCTAACATCATTTCAATTTGTTTTAATATTTCACGGGCTACCTCTTTCTTCGTTAAAAGTGGCAACTCAATAGTTTCTCCATCTTTTCTATACATTGTTACAATATTCGTATCTGTACCAAATCCAGCTCCTTGCGCTTTTACATCGTTTGCAACAATCATATTTGCATTTTTCTCACGTAATTTTTTTGTTGCATACTCCTCAACGTTTGTCGTTTCAGCCGCAAAACCAATAAGTAACTGTTTACCCTTCTTCTCACCTAACGTTTTTAAAATATCTACTGTTCTCTCTAATTCAATTACAGCATCACCGTTTTGCTTTTTCATTTTATTATCATGAACATATTTCGGACGATAATCCGCAACCGCTGCTGTTTTGATGACAACATCTACATTTTGATAATATTGAAGAACTGCTTCTAACATGTCTTGTGCAGATTCCACTTGCACTGTTGTTACATGTAATGGTGGATTTAATGATGTCGGCCCTGAAACAAGTATGACATCAGCCCCTAAATTCGCAGCCACTTCTGCAATCGCATATCCCATTTTTCCAGAAGAAAAATTCGTAATGAAACGAACCGGATCAACCTTTTCACGCGTCGGACCAGCAGTTATTAAAATCTTCTTTCCTTGAAGTGGCTTTTGTTCTGAGAAAGCTTCCTCTAACCGTGCAATAATTGCTTCTGGTTCTTCTAGCCTTCCCTTTGCTACATAGCCACAAGCTAAAAAGCCTTCCCCAGGCTCAATAAATGTATATCCTAACATTTTTAACGTCATCATATTTTTCTGAACAATTTTATTTTCATACATATGCACATTCATAGCAGGTGCAATCCAAACAGGAGCTGTAGTAGCTAACAAAGTCGTTGTAATCATATCGTCGGCAATACCACCAGCTAACTTCCCAATACAATTGGCTGTAGCAGGTGCAACAAGTACCACATCTGCCCAATCTGCCAAATCAATATGAGCGATTACAGCTGAGTCTTTCTCATCGAATGTATCCGTATATACATCATGACGAGAAAGTGCTTGAAATGTAAGAGGGGTAACAAATTTTATTGCTGACTCACTCATCATTACTTTTACAATAGCACCAGCTTGTGTTAATTTACTTGTTAGCGCAGCCGCTTTAAAAACTGCAATGCCTCCTGTTACACATAGAAGTATCTTTTTCCCTTTTAGCATATGACTCGTCCTCTTTCTTTTTCAAACTTATAATACTGAAATAGAATTTCCAGCTCGTCAGTACCAATATTTCATCCCTATCGTAAAAAAATAACAACCTACTTGTAAATAGGTTGTTACCGTTACATAGAAAATTATAAAGTCTATGTTTTATTTTGTCGAAGGCAAAGTCTTATTCAGCTACTTTATCTTCACTTGGTACGTAGCTTAACACTTCTGCATCAATTTCTTCTAATGCTTTACCTACACATTTATGAGAAACAGGTTGTTCGATAACACAGTTATTAGCAAGTTGCATTTCACGCGCACGCTTTGCAGCTACTGTTACTAATGTGTATTTTGAATCGATTTTTTGTAGTAATGAGTCAATTGATGGATTTAACATAATTATAGACCCTCCGTCATTTCTTTATAATATTTTGCTACCCTTTCGCGGCGGCAATGTTCGCCAACCACAATTGCTTTAATTCTATCACAAGCTAATTCAACTTGATCGTTTTCTACTACATAGTCGTAAGCGTCCATCATGTCGATTTCTTCTTTCGCTACAGTTAAACGATTTTCAATAACATCTTCCGTTTCTGTACCACGACCGACAATACGGTTTTTTAGTTCAGATAAACTTGGAGGTGCTAAGAAAATAAATACACCTTCTGGGAATGCTTTCTTAACTTGAATTGCTCCTTGCACTTCAATTTCTAAGAATACATCTTTTCCTTCTTGTAATGTTTTTTCAACATAGTCAATCGGTGTTCCGTAATAATTACCTACGAACTCAGCCCATTCAAGTAACTTTTCATTACGGATCATTTCCTCGAATTCTTCTCTTTCTTTAAAGAAATAATCCACACCATCTACTTCACCTTCACGCAGTTTACGTGTCGTTACTGAAATGGAATATTGAAATTGTGTATCCTCATGACTAAACAGCTCTTTTCGAACCGTTCCTTTTCCAACCCCTGAAGGCCCTGAAAGAACGATGAGCAATCCTCTTCTACTTCTCATAAATATGTAAAACCTACCCTTCCTCACTTAAATCTTCTTTATTATTCAAACGATGTGCAATCGTCTCTGGCTGAATTGGACTTAATACAACATGCCCATCATCCATAACAATAACTGCCCTTGTTTTTCTCCCATACGTAGCATCGAGCAAAGCATTATGTTCACGTGCTTCCTGTACTGTTCGTTTAATAGGAGCTGACTCCGGACTTACAATAGCAATGATTCGATGAGCAGATACAATATTTCCGTATCCAATATTTAAAAACCGCATGGCCATAGTTTGCGCCTCCTAGTAAGTCTATCCGATTTCTCCACCACGTATAACTTTATATATTTTTTGAAAGCTACTCAATATTTTGTACTTGTTCACGAATTTTTTCAAGGTTATTTTTCATTTCTACCACATATTTTGAAATTGTTAAGTCATTTGCCTTAGAACCAATCGTATTAATTTCTCTATGCATCTCTTGCACGATGAAGTCCATTTTCCTTCCAACAGGTTCCTCAATTTGCAGTGTTTCACGAAATTGATCTAAATGACTTTGCAAACGAACTAATTCCTCATGAATATCACAACGCTCTGCAAACATTGCAACTTCTGTTAGCAATCTTTGTTCATCCAGATCTTGATTATGTAATTCTTTTAAGCGGTTTTCTAATCGTTCACGATATTTTTGTGTAACCATTGGTGCATGTGGAATAATTGCGTTTACACAATTGTGAATCTCTTGCAAACGATACGCTATATCTTTATGTAATCGTTCTCCTTCGCCAACTCTCATCGTTTTTAACATATGAGTAGCTTGACGAACAGCCTCATATAAACTGTTTTCGAATTGTTCATTTACTTTTTCTATTTCTTCAATTGCTGTTACTTCTGGCATTGCCATCAATTGCTCAAGTGTAATAGAATCTTGTAATTGAAACTTTCCTTTTATATCTTTCATAATCGATTGGTACTGCTCAAGGAGCGACCAATTCACACTTAATTTTCTTTCAACAAGCCCTTCACCCGTTATACTAATAGACACTTCAATACGCCCACGTCGAACTTGTTCTGCAACTATTTTACGAATTTTGTCTTCAAATACCATCATTTGCTTCGGAAGTCGAATACTCATCTCTAGAAAACGGTGGTTCACCGATTTCATTTCTACTGTAATTTGAAAAGTATCATTTTCTACTTTCGCTCTTCCAAACCCTGTCATACTAGAAATCATTTTTATCACATCCAAGCCATGAAATAACTCAATGAAAAAGGTAATAGAGACAAGGCTCTACTACCTTCTGTAAATTATATCACATTTTCATATCATTGACTATTTCAAGTTTAATCCCTTCTTATATAACATTGGTTTTTCTTTCTTCCCTTTTTTCCCTGTTAATAAAGAACCTACTAGTAAGAAAGTCGGAATGGATGACAAACCTCCGATTAACAACCAGTCTCTTGCTTGTATTGGCATTGTACTAAAAATTGGTTGTAACGGTGGATAGTATATAACAACGAGCATTAACAGTAACGAAATGATAACCGCTCCTACTAAATACACGTTTCCAAACGGATTACGGTGAAAAACAGAATGCTCGCTTCGGCAATCAAATACATGAATAAGCTGCGCAAGTACCAACGTCGCAAATGCTACAGTTTGTGCATATTTCAGTTCATTTGGGTGTTGATTATACGCAATAATAAACGCCACTAACGTCACTGCCCCGATAAGAAATCCTCGGCTTATAATTTTCCAAGCAAGCCCTCTAGCAAATACTCCTTCTTTCGGGTGGCGTGGTGTTCTCTTCATTACATCTCCTTCAGCCTTATCAAGCCCTAATGCCATAGCAGGTAAACCATCAGTAACTAAGTTCACCCATAATATTTGAATTGGGACCATCGGCAACGGTAATGCAAGTAACATTGCAAATAACATAACTAAAATTTCTCCAACGTTTGATGCTAATAAATATCGAATAAACTTTCTTATGTTCTCGTATATATTTCTACCTTCTTTAATCGCTGATTTAATCGTAGCAAAATTATCATCTAGTAAAACAAGTGAAGACGCTTCTTTCGCAACGTCTGTCCCTGTGATTCCCATCGCTATCCCGATATCCGCTGTTTTTATGGCTGGGGCATCGTTCACTCCATCACCGGTCATCGCTACTATATGTCCTTTATTTTGCAACGCCTTAACAATTTTCAATTTGTGTTCTGGCGATACACGAGCAAATACATACGTATCCTCTACAATGCTTTCTAGCTCCTCTACATCCATATTCGCGAGTTCTACGCCTTCAACAACGCGGCCACCTGGTGGCAAAACCCCTAATTGTTCAGCAATTGCCATTGCTGTCACTTTATGATCTCCTGTAATCATCACTGTTCGAATACCAGCTTCTTTACACTCTTTTACCGCCTGCTCCACTTCTGGCCTTGGCGGATCAATCATTCCTTGTATCCCAATTAGCATAAAATCTTTTTCAACGTCTCTTTCATGCTCAATAGAGTCAGTTGCTTTTAATGGCTTGAATGCAACTGCAATTGTTCGAAGTGCTTGACTACCTAAACTATGAATAGCCGCCTGTACTTCTTTTCTATACAACTCACTTAACGGTTGCTGTCTATCCGCCCATAAGATTGTTTGACTCATTTGCAGGAGGACATCTGGGGCTCCTTTCGTCACAACAAACTTTTTCCCCTCTCGATCTCGCACAATAACACTCATCATTTTTCGAGTCGAGTCAAATGGAAACTCACGAATAATTTCAAATTTCCCTTTCAGTGCCTCACGCGTAATCCCCGCTTTCATTGCTGCAGCTACAAGCGCTCCTTCTGTCGGATCTCCATCTAATACATACGCCTTTTTCTTTTGAATAATATTCGCATTGTTACATAGTGACCCAAATGTAAGTAGTTGATAAAGTGATTTCGTCTTAGCTGGGTTAACTTCTTTTTCACCTTTCATAAAAGACCCATTAGGCTCATATCCTTGCCCTGTCACTTTCCACAATTCTCCACCTGACCACATATGTGTTACCATCATTTTATTTTGCGTCATTGTTCCCGTTTTATCAGAGCATATAACAGAAGCACAGCCTAACGTTTCTACAGCTGGTAACTTTCTTACAATCGCTCTCTTTTTTATCATACGCTGTACACCAAGTGATAAAGCTACTGTAACGATTGCGGGTAATCCTTCTGGAATAGCAGCAACAGCTAGCGACACACCAGCTAAAAACATATGATATACTTCGTTCCCTTGATACACACCAGCTAATACAACGAGTGCTGTCAGAATAAGAGCCACAATGATTAATATTTTTCCAAGTTGCTCTAATCTTCTTTGTAATGGCGTTTCCATTTGCTCTGCATTTTGTAACATATTCGCAATTTGACCCATAGCTGTATTCATACCAGTCGCTACAACGACCCCTGTTCCAGATCCTCTTGTAATCATCGTACCCATAAAAGCCATATTTTTTTGATCACCAATTGAAACATCTTGCCCTGGCAATGCTTCTACCTTTTTTTGTACAGGTACTGACTCTCCGGTTAAAGCAGACTCTTCGATATATAAACTCGACGCTTCAACGAGGCGTACATCAGCCCCTATACGATCACCACTAGAAAATTTAATAACATCGCCTAAAACAAGTGCTTTAGATGGTGCCTTTATCCACTTTCCATTCCGCATTACAGTAACTTGCGGGGCGGCTAGTTCTTTTAAAGCTTCTAATGATTTTTCAGCTTTTCTTTCTTGAAAAAAGCCGAGAATACCATTAATAATAACAATCGCAACAATCGCAATAGAATCAATGTATTCACCTAAAAACGCAGAAACAATTGTTGCTCCAAACAAAACAAGTACCATGAAATCTTTAAATTGCGCTAAAAATACCATTAGTGCAGAAGGCCTTTTTGCTTCTTCTAATTCATTTGTACCAAATTTCTTCATTCGCCCTTCTGCTTCTTTCTCTGTAAGTCCAACCTTCACATTTGTATTCGTTCTTTCCTCCACTTCATGTGCTCGCATTCCATACCAGTTCATCCTGTTATCGACCTCCTGATTCCAGACATACTCTATTGAAAGCTTATTCAGCCTCGTCCAAAAAAATGCTATAATTAACTTTTAGTTAGAAAGGAGTGTTCATTTATGGCATTCGATGGATTATTTACAAGAGCAATTACACATGAAATAGCAAATTCTCTTCAGACAGGAAGAATTTCAAAAATATATCAACCCTCAAAATATGAAATTTTATTACATATTCGAGCAAACGGAAAAAACCAAAAACTAATTCTTTCATCACACCCTACATATGCGCGTATGCACTTAACGAATCAAAACTACGATTCACCAGCAATACCGCCGATGTTTTGTATGCTTCTTCGCAAACATTTAGAAGGTGGATTTATTGAAAAAATTGAACAAATCGACTTAGAGCGTATTATTCAAATTACAGTCCGCAGTCGTAATGAGATCGGCGACGAATCATTAAAAACATTAGTAATCGAAATAATGGGAAGGCACAGTAACATTATTTTATTAGATACGAAAACGAACGTTATTTTAGATAGCTTAAAACACATTTCGTTAGCCGTGAATCGACACCGAACTGTATATGCCGGTGCTGAATACGTTGCGCCACCAGCCCAACATAAAATCAATCCTCTCCACATTGAAACTGAGGATGAATTTATTAAACCGTTAGACTTTTTATCTGGAAATATGGATAAACAACTTGTCGGAGCTTTTATGGGAATTTCCCCATTATTTGCAAAAGAAGTAGTAAAAAAAGCTGGTATGGTAAACGAGAAAGCATTATCAGAAGCATTTTTCTCTATACAAATGCCATTACTATCTCACACATACACACCAGCAATGATTACTGCAAAAGGAAAAGAATTCTTTTATCTTTTCCCTCTTTCACACCTACAAGGAGAAGAGAAAACATTCTCATCAGTGAGCGAATTATTAGATCGCTTCTTCTTTGGTAAAGCAGAGCGTGATCGTGTGAAACAACAAGCTCATGATTTAGAGCGCTTTATGCAAAACGAAAAAAATAAAAATGAGAAAAAACTCATTAAACTAGAAAAAACATTACAAGATGCTGGAAAAGCCGATAAATATCAACTATTTGGCGAACTACTTACAGCCAATATGTACGCTTTAAAAAAAGGTGATAAAGATATTGAGGTCGTTAATTATTACGATGAAAATGGTGGAACTGTAAAGATCACATTAGATCCTTTAAAAACACCATCTGACAATGCACAACGTTATTTTCAAAAGTACCAAAAAGCAAAAAATTCAGTTGTAGTTGTAGAAGAACAAATTGAAAAAACAAATGAAGAAATTCTTTATTTCGATAGCTTACTTCAACAAATGGAAGCTGCTTCTTCAAAAGATATTGAAGAAATTCGTGAGGAACTTGCTGAAGAAGGTTATATGCGTAATCGCAAGACGAAAAACGCAAAGAAAAAGCCTACCAAACCAGTATTGGATAAATATTTGGCTAGTGATGGTACAGAAATTTTCGTTGGTAAAAACAATAAACAAAATGATTATTTAACAACGAAATTTTCCCGTCGCGACGAGATTTGGTTACATACGAAAGACATACCTGGCTCTCACGTCGTCATTCGTTCTTTAGAGCCTACTGAAGAAACCTTACTAGAAGCTGCAAAAATTGCCGCTTATTATAGTAAAGCGAAGGAGTCTAGCTCTGTACCTGTTGATTTCACAAAAATACGCCATGTCAAAAAACCGAGTGGTGCAAAACTAGGATTTGTTACATATGACAATCAGCAAACAGTATATGTAACACCGGATGCTGATATCGTAATGAAATTAAAAGCATAAATAAAAAAACGTTATGTCATTAAGTCAATATTCCTTGTCGAAACTTCGATATATTTTTATTTCTTAACTATAAAACAAATGAATTGCTATTTTTCAAATATAAAAGTTAAAAATAACTTATATCCTTTACTCGATGTATTTTAAAACTAGACTGTCAAAAAAGTTGACAGTCTAGTTTTGCATTTGTATAAATTTTTTTACAATATGTAACTAAAGATTACAACCCACATCGATCTTTTATATCCTACCTCCCACAAATAACTGATTCATTTTTATCTTCACTAAATTTGGCACACTACTTGCTTTATTCAATACTGTGAAAAGGGGGAATTAACATGACTTCAAGAATTAATAAAATCCAACAGCAACTACATAATTATGGAATTGACGGATTACTGATTACAAAAAAAGAAAATCGCCAATATGCAACAGACTTTACAGGTAGCGCTGGCGTCGTCTTACTCTCTGCGGATAAAGCTATTTTCATAACTGATTTTCGCTATGTAGATCAAGCGAAATCACAAATAAAAGAAGCTGAAATCATTATGCATAATGGAAATTTAGAAAAGGAAGTTGCCAATCAAGTATCAAAGTTACACATTCAAAAACTTGGAATTGAAGAAAATAATATAACACTACAACAATTTAAGAAACTACAGAAATATATACATACGGAAATGGTTGCAGTGTGCGAAATCATTGAAAACATTCGTCTTATTAAGGACGCACCTGAAATAGAAATAATGAAACTTGCAGCTACTATTGCTGACGAAGCATTTCATCACATTATACAGTTTTTAAAACCCGGAATAAGTGAAACTGATGTACGAGATGAATTAGAATTTTTCATGCGAAAAAAAGGAGCTACATCTTCATCATTCCAAATCATTGTAGCTTCTGGTGTTCGTTCTTCTCTCCCACATGGAGTTGCATCAAATAAAATAATCGAGCATGGCGATATCGTTACGTTAGATTTCGGTGCACTTTACAATGGGTATTGTTCTGATATAACACGTACTGTAGCAATCGGTGAACCATCAGAAGAATTCAAAAAAATATATAGCATTGTAAGAGAAGCATTAAAACGTGGAACGGAAGCAATTAAGCCTGGGGAAACTGCAAAAAGTATTGATGATGTAACGAGAGATTACATTACAGAACATGGCTACGGTCAATATTTCGGCCACTCTACTGGTCACGGTCTTGGCTTAGAAATACATGAACCTCTTCGCCTATCTCAAGAAAGTAAGGCTACTTTAGAAGAAGGTATGGTTGTTACAGTTGAACCTGGTATTTACATACCACACTGGGGCGGTTGTAGAATTGAAGATGATATCGTTATTACAAAAGATGGCTATGAAGTTATTACAAAATCAAATAGAGAACTGATTGTTATTCCTTGTTAAAATTATGAAATTTTTAACAGGAATTTCCCTCTGCACATAGAATTCCTTCTCTGGAGTATTCATTTAAAGAGGGGGAATTCTAATTGAACTTTGTAATTGATAAAATAGATGGTTTACAGCTTGAGTTTTCCAAACTTGTTTCCATGATGAATTACGCTCGTTACACAACGATGCAAGCGGTGGAAGATTTAACAATGGAAGAACTTGATTATTTATATGATAGTGAAGCAAATTCAATTGGCATGTTATTGTACCATATGGCTGCCATTGAATTTTACTACCAAATTCATACTTTTGAAGATCGTGAACCAACAGAAGCTGAATTAGAACGTTGGTTACCTGCTATTGAGTTAGGAAATCTTGGACGTGAGAATATAAAAGGAAACTCCATAGAATTTTACATACATACATTACAAGAGGTACGCTCCAAAACAATTGAAACTTTTCAATCGTTGCCTAATGAGTGGTTATGTAAAACGACAAAATTTTGGCATGACAAACCGGCAAATAACTTCTTTAAATGGTTTCATGTATTTGAAGATGAAATCAATCATCGCGGACAAATACGTTTAATTAAGAAGATGCAAAAAGCTCATGCAGTAAAATAAGAAAGTGCCACCGGATAAGGTGGCACTTTCTTCTATTCATTAACGAATAACCTTTCGTTTACTTTTTTAGCGAGTGCTGCTACCAATATTAAAATACATATTAAATATAGCAATTTCGCAAAAAATAGCCACTCTTGAAACATTACAATTCCATCTATTATCTCATTTCCCTTCAGTAACAAAAACGGAATCGTGCTAATTATAATGACACACTCGATGCTGAAAACAATTTTCTTTTTTCGACTATACACTTTCCATTCATCCCAGCGATACATGGGAGCAAAAATCAATACTCCTATACATAATATAACTGGTACCCATTCACTTTTAAGGAATTGCCCTGAAATAACTGATAATAGTAAACAAATGAGCACACCGTAATACCCTATTTTCTCTTTCATTCGTACTCCCCCATCCTACTTCTCCTTTAATATGTAACTTGCTATACTCATAACAATTCTTAGAAAAATAACAACTACAATTACAATATAAAAACTTTTTGCAGAAGACATCCATTCTTGAAAAATAGACATTTTCTCCATTTGCTTCTGACCTTCTATTAAAATAAACCCTACGAAAAATGAGCAAACAACCGTGATACCTATCATAATTCCGATACTTTTCTTACTATATCGTTTCATATCATCCCAGTTATATAAAAGTATAAATAAAAATCCAAGAACAGGTATGATACTTATCCATTCATTGTTTGTAAATAAATTTAAAATGATTACTAGAATACAAGATACGATGAATCCCCAAAAGCCAATTTTTTTGTGCATAAGCCCTCCTAGAATTCCATTTTTAGGATTAATTGTATTGTATCATCCATTTTAAATTCTCACCATTACAGTACATGAAATTTTACTTTTTTCTTTTTCCTATACTCACATACTTTCACTACTTTCATACAATAAACTACACGAACGCCTAAAGGATGTGAATGCTATGGGAGTTGACTTAACGCTTTTACACGCTCTCTATGTTCTTTGTTTACTAACGATTATTACCTTCTTTATTCTTCGAAAAGATACGACAATCATTTGCATTATTTTTATCTTTTTATTAGCATTAACCGCAACAAGTTCTATCCCTCTTGCTGTTAGCGGTATTTTTCAAAGTTTCATTTACGCCATTACTGAGCTATTACCAACTATATTAATCATTTCTATTATTGTATCCATGAGCAATTTACTCGTTCATACCGGTATAAATGATACAATGATTTCACCATTTACAAAGATGATCCGTACCCCTACCCTCGCCTACTGGATTATTGGCCTTTTGATGATGACAATTTCTTTCTTCTTTTGGCCTTCTCCCGCTGTCGCCTTAATGGGAGCTATTTTATTACCGGTTGCTGTACGCGTCGGTCTCCCCCCAATTGGAGTAGCAATTGCTATGAACTTATTCGGTCATGGGATTGCTTTATCCGGCGACTTCGTTATACAAGGCGCACCAAAATTAACCGCAGACGCTGCTGGTCTCCCTGTTTCCAGCGTCGTATCTGCAAGTGTTCCACTCGTTATCGTTATGGGCGTTGTGACAACTTCCGTCGCTTTTTTCTTCTTACGAAAAGAGTTTCATACAGGCTTAGCTATACAAGAATCTATTCTATCAACTGAGTCTTCTAAAACGCTCACTTCATTATCTCCTCGCACAAAGAAATGGCTCGCTATTTGTATCCCTATCGTATATATCATTGATATCCTTTGCATGATTCAATTTCAACTACAAGGAAGCGACGCAACTGCACTTATCGGCGGAACAACTGTTATTATGATTATCATCATTTCTCTCATCGCCTACAAAGGTAATGGACTGAATAAAACGACCGATTATTTCATAGAAGGGCTCCAATTTGGCTTTAAAATTTTCGGACCAGTTATTCCTATCGCTGCACTCTTTTATTTAGGAGATAGCGGCTTTGTGAAAATTATCGGAGACTATTTACCGAAAGGCTCACATGGCATCATTAACGACTTAGGAATCGCTTTATCTCAAACAGTTCCTTTAAATCAATATGTATCAGCTGGAACTTTAACTATCGTCGGTGTCATAACAGGATTAGATGGATCTGGATTTTCAGGTATATCACTTGCTGGTTCCATTGCCAATCTTTTCGGAACAGCACTTGGTCATGGAACCGCTACATTAACAGCACTCGGGCAAATTGCAGCGATATGGACTGGTGGCGGGGTGTTAATTCCTTGGGCCCTTATTCCTGCTGCTGCGATTTGTAAAGTCGATCCATTTGAACTGGCACGCCGAAACTTTTTACCCGTTATGATTGGTTTAATCGTCACCACTATCGTTGCGATGTTTATTTTATAACGTAAGCAAGTATTCTCTTGCTTACGTTTTCCCTTGTAAAATTCATCATGAATTACTCGTTTTCAAGAGGGATTCATGATTACTTAGCGAAATTATATTAGGAGAGTAATTATTTCAAAACGTTTACGAGAAACAGATTACTTCAATTAGAAAAGGGGACATACCTATGAATGAATTGATTTTCGTTTTATTAATTTGTCCATTACTTATCTTTATCGTTTCTGTTATTGGAACACGCAAGACGAAAACGTATTACGTCATGCCGATTGTAACGTTTGCTAGTTTTTTAATAGTAGGTGTTATCGCCTTTACTCCAAAGTTTTTCTTTTGGGTTGGCATGTATAGCATCTTCTCATTTATTGTTTCTTATATGACGCTATTGTTTGTAAGGGGATATAAAGTTGCGGAAAACGCTAAATAGTTGTTAGCAGGGAGATTGTCATATGATTTTCTTTGATATTGATGGAACTTCACATGAAGTTTTAACAATAATATAAAAAAGACGACCGCGTTCCCCCGCGGTCGTCTTTTTTCGTGTTACGCTGTGATCCAAGCTTCGTCAGCTGGATTTTTACGCCACTCTTGTAATTTTCTCGTTTCAGCTTGTCCAATCATACCTTTTTCTGCCGCTACTTCAGTTAATGCACTGTAGTCGCTTAAAGAGTATGATGCTACATTTGCTGCGTCTAATTTTTCTTTACCTGCTTCTAGCTCGTATGTGAAGATTGATACGATACCTAACACTTCACAGCCAGCTTCGCGAAGTGCTTCTACACATGTAATTGCACTACCACCAGTTGAAATTAAGTCTTCTACTACTACTACTTTTTGACCTTTTTCAGCTTTTCCTTCGATTTGGTTCCCTTTACCGTGACCTTTTGCTTTACTACGTACGTAGCACATTGGTAAATCCATACGATCGCTTACCCATGCAGCGTGCGCAATACCAGCAGTTGCTGTTCCTGCAATAACTTCTACAGTTGGGAAGTGCTCTTTAATTAACTCTTCTAATCCAGCTGCAATCGCTTGACGTACTTTCGGATAAGATAAAGTTAAACGGTTATCACAATAAATTGGTGATTTCATACCTGAAGACCATGTGAATGGATCATTCGGTTGTAAAAATACTGCTCCAATTTCTAATAAATGCGATGCGATTTCTTTTTTCATACTGTTACACCTTCCCACTGTTGTTTTACTGTTTTATACGCTTCAAGCGGATTTTCTGCTTTTGTAATACTACGTCCAACTACGATGTAGCTTGAGCCAAGTTCCCTCGCACGTTTCGGTGTTGCTACGCGCACTTGGTCATTTACATCATCGCTTGCAAGACGAATCCCCGGTGTTACTGTTACAAATTCATTTCCGCATACTTCACGTAATTTTGGAACTTCAAGCGTTGAGCAAACAACGCCATCAAGTCCACTTTCTTTCGTTAGTTTTGCATAATGAGCAACCGCTTCTTCTAACGTTTTCTCAATGCCGATCTCTTTTTTCATCATAGCTTCCGAAGTGCTTGTTAATTGTGTAACTGCAATACAAATCGGTCTCTCTTTTCCTTCTTGCTTACCTTCCTCTAATCCCTCAATCGCAGCTTTCATCATGCTACTTCCCCCAGCAGCATGAACATTTACCATATCAACATCTAGACTAGCTAGGCTACGCATAGCGCTTTTTACTGTATTCGGAATATCATGAAGTTTTAAATCTAGAAAGATCTTATGTCCTTTTTCTTTTAAGTACGTAATAATTGCAGGGCCTTCTTTGTAAAATAACTCCATACCAACTTTGACAAATAACTCTTCCCCTTCAAAGTGGCGCAAGAATTGTTCTACATCTTGTTTCCCTGGAAAATCTAGTGCAACGATTAACGACTGTGACATGTTTGCTTCCAGCTCCTTCCTTGACATTCCGAAATATGCTCAAAACCTAATTCATCTAGTAATGCTGGTAACTCTTCAATAATTGTCGGACATACGAACGGATCGATAAAGTTCGCTGTACCTACTGCAACTGCGCTTGCGCCAGCGTAGAAGAATTCAATTACATCTTCTGCTGTTTCAATACCGCCCATTCCGATAATTGGAATGTTAACCGCTTGGCTTACTTCATGTACCATACGAATTGCTACTGGCTTAATCGCAGGACCTGATAATCCGCCTGTACGGTTTGCTAAAATCGGTTTCGCTGTTTTTAAATCTAGACGCATACCAAGCAATGTATTAATCATCGTTAAACCATCTGCACCTGCATTTTCAATCGCTTTTGCGATTTCTACAATGTTTGCCACGTTCGGTGACAATTTCACATATACAGGTACTTCAGAAACCTCTTTTACTCGCTTCGTTAAATCTGCAGCAATTTCAGGATTTGTACCAAAGGCGATACCACCTGTTTTTACGTTTGGACAAGAAATATTTAATTCTAGTGCATGAACATTAGGCGCTTTAGAAATTTCCTTTGCAACCGCTACATAATCCTCAGCTTGTGAGCCTGCAACGTTCGCAATAATTGGAAGATCAAACTGTTCTAACCATGGTAATTCAGAATTCATTACTTTTTCTAATCCTGGGTTTTGAAGTCCGATGGCATTTAACATGCCGCCTGGTGTTTCAGCAACACGAGGCGTCGGATTTCCATAACGTGGTTGTTCTGTCGTCGCTTTAATCATGATTGATCCTAGTACACTTAAATCGTAAAACTGTGCATATTCACGACCAAATCCAAAGCATCCAGATGCCGGTATAATTGGATTTTTTAATGATAATCCTGGTAATTCAACTTGCAATCTGTTCATAGTACAACCTCCCCGATTGGAAATACTGGTCCGTCGCTACACACCTTCTTGTAAGAATGTCCACTTGGATCTTCTTGTAAGTGGCATACACATGCGAAACAAGCTCCAATACCACAACCCATACGTTCTTCTAATGAAATATAGGCTTTTTTCTCTTTGTAACGTCCTTCTAATGCACGAAGCATCGCTAATGGACCACATGAATAAAGAATGTCAAAGTCGATTCCGTAATTATCAATTACATCTGTAACAAATCCTTTTGTACCATGTGTACCGTCTACTGTTGCAACGTACGTATCACCAAGTTCTGCAAATTTTTCTTCATAGAAAACTACATCTTTCGTTTGAAAACCTAAGATGTGAATCACACGTACACCTTTTGCAACGAGGCGCTGTGATAGTTCATAAAGTGGTGGTACACCAATTCCTCCGCCTACTAGTAAAGCTGTTTGACCAGCTTCTGCTTCTTCTACAGGAAAACCGTGTCCTAATGGTCCTAGTACGTCTACCATTTCACCTTGTTTTCTAGTTGCTAATGTTTTTGTCCCTTGTCCTTCTGCACGATATAGCATTGTAAATTCGTTCTTCTCTTGATCTACATTACAAATACTAATCGGGCGGCGCAGAAGGGGCGCAATGCCCTCTGCTACCTTAATGTGTACAAACTGCCCTGGTTCGTTCATTTGCTGTACTAAAGTTCCTTGAAGCACTAATTCGTAAATGTTTTTTGCGATTTCTTTTTGATTAACGACGATCATATTTTGCTTTTGCATCATGCATGTACCACCTCGTGACGCTTTGTTTGCGTAATTTCTTTCATTGAATGAGCTGAGAATGTCATAGATTCTAATACTCGTAAGATTGCTCTTGTTGTATCAAGTGATGTTAAGCAAGCCACACCATTTTCTACTGATTCACGGCGAATGCGGAAACCATCACGCGCTGGTTGTTTACCTTTTGTTAATGTATTGATTACAAATTGTGCTTTTCCTTGACGGATAATATCTAGTAAGTTGTAGTCTTCAGAATCGATTTTGTTTACAACTTGTACTGGAATATTTTGTTCTGCTAACGATTGTGCTGTTCCAGCTGTTGCCAATAAGTTATAGCCGATTTCGTGGAAACGTTTTGCAATTTCCATCGCCTCTTCTTTATCTTTATCCGCTACAGTAATGATTACTGATCCGTGCGTTGGGATGTTAATTCCAGAAGCAACTAATCCTTTGTATAATGCTTTTTCAAGCGTTAAGTCTTTACCCATTACTTCCCCTGTTGACTTCATTTCAGGTCCTAATGTTGTATCAACTGAGCGTAGTTTCGCAAATGAGAATACCGGAGCTTTTACATATACTTCTTTCTCTTCAGGGTGATAGCCCGTTCCGTATCCTTGCTCTATTAGGTCTTGCCCTAAAATAACTTTCGTTGCAACATTCGCCATCGGTACGCCTGTAATTTTACTTAAGAACGGTACTGTACGGCTTGCACGTGGGTTTACTTCAATTACGTACACTTGATCTTTGAATACTACAAACTGGATATTTAGTAATCCAACAATGTTTAATCCTTTTCCAAGTGCAATTGTATGTTCAATGATTTGTTCTTTTAGTTTTTCAGATAAACTTTGTGGTGGATATACTCCAATTGAGTCACCAGAGTGAACTCCAGCGCGTTCAATATGTTCCATAATACCTGGAATGAATACATTCTCACCATCCGAAATTGCATCTACTTCAATTTCTTTACCAACCATGTAACGGTCGATTAATACTGGGTGATCTGCATGAACTTTAACTGCATTTTTCATGTAGTGCAGCAGTTCTTCTTGACGATATACGATTTCCATCGCACGTCCACCTAGTACGTAAGATGGTCTTACTAATACTGGGTAACCAATTTCTTCTGCGATTGCTACCGCTTGTTCTACAGTCGTTGCTGTTTTACCAACTGGTTGCGGGATGCCAAGTTTTGTTAAAGCAGCTTCGAATTTATCACGATCTTCTGCACGGTCTAAGTCTTCAAGTGATGTTCCTAAGATTTTCACACCGTGAGCCTCTAATTTCGCTGCTAAGTTAATTGCCGTTTGTCCACCGAACTGAACGATAACGCCTTCTGGTTTTTCTAAATCAATGATGTGCATTACATCTTCGATTGTTAATGGTTCAAAGTATAATTTGTCAGAAATACTGAAGTCTGTTGAAACAGTTTCTGGGTTATTGTTAATGATAATTGCTTCATATCCAGCTTCTTTAATTGCCCATACTGAGTGAACTGTTGCATAGTCAAACTCAACCCCTTGACCGATACGGATTGGGCCAGATCCTAGAACTACTACACTCTTACGATCTGTTACGATTGACTCGTTCTCATCAGCATATGTGCTGTAGTAGTATGGTGTTGCAGATTCAAATTCTGCCGCACAAGTATCTACCATTTTGAATACTGGTGTCATATTATTTTCTTTACGCATATCGTAAATTTCGCGCTCTGTTTTGCTCCAAGCAGCTGCAATGTAGTGATCACTAAAGCCCATTTCTTTCGCAGATCGTAGTACTTCCATATTTCCTACATTCGCTTTTACTTCGCGTTCCATGTTTACGATGTTTTCAACTTTTTGTAAGAAGAAGAAGTCCATTTCACACCATTCGTTGATTTCTTCTTTCGCTACACCTTGACGAATCGCTTCTGCTACGATAAACAGGCGCTCATCATCCGCTTTAATGATACGTTTTTTCATCGTTTCTTTATCAAGTTCTTTTAAGTGATCTAGCTCTAAGTGATAGATACCAAGTTCTAAAGAACGAACCGCTTTTAATAATGACTCTTCTAAGTTACGCCCGATTGACATAACCTCACCAGTTGCTTTCATCTGTGTTCCAAGCGTTCTGTTCGCTGATTCGAACTTATCAAATGGCCAACGTGGAATTTTTGAAACAACATAGTCTAATGCTGGCTCGAAGCAAGCATATGTTTTTTGTGTTACTGGGTTTACGATTTCATCTAACGTTAAGCCGACTGCAATTTTTGCTGCTAATTTCGCAATTGGATATCCAGTTGCTTTAGATGCTAGTGCAGATGAGCGACTTACACGTGGGTTTACTTCGATTACATAGTATTGGAAGCTATATGGATCTAGTGCAAGCTGAACGTTACATCCACCTTCAATTCCTAGTGCACGAATAATTCGTAATGAAGTGTTACGTAACATTTGGTATTCACGGTCGCTTAGCGTTTGGCTCGGTGCTACTACGATCGAATCACCTGTGTGAACACCAACTGGATCGATATTTTCCATGTTACATACTACAATCGCGTTGTCATTTGAATCACGCATTACTTCATATTCAATTTCTTTACAACCAGCAATGCTTTTCTCTAATAAACATTGTGTTACTGGGCTATGTTTTAAACCGCTTGTTACGATTTCAATTAACTCTTCTTCGTTATGGCAAATTCCGCCGCCCGTTCCGCCTAATGTGAATGCTGGACGAACGATTACTGGATAACCAATTTCGTTTACAAAGCCATACGCTTCATCAAGGTTATGAATGATTTCACTTGGTGGTGTTGGTTCATTTAAATCTTGCATTAATGTACGGAATAAATCACGATCTTCCGCTTGCTCGATTGCTGACAATTTTGTTCCTAAAATTTCAACTCCGCACTCATCAAGTACGCCTGATTTTGCAAGTTCAACAGCCATGTTTAAACCTGTTTGACCACCTAATGTTGGCAGGATTGCATCTGGACGTTCTTTACGAATAATACGGCTTACGAATTCTAATGTTAATGGCTCAATATATACTTTATCTGCTGTTGCAGTATCTGTCATAATTGTCGCTGGGTTAGAGTTAACAAGGATTACTTTGTAACCTTCCTCTTTAAGAGATTGACAAGCTTGTGTACCAGAGTAGTCAAACTCCGCTGCTTGCCCAATTACAATTGGTCCTGATCCGATTACTAAAATTGTGTTAATGTCTAGGCGTTTTGGCATAACTCTTCCCCTTCTTTCTTGAAGTTTTCAATCATTGTTAAGAAATCTTCGAATAAATCATTTGCATCTTCTGGTCCTGCTGAAGCTTCTGGATGGTATTGTACTGTAAATGCTGGGAACTTCTTATGACGAAGCCCTTCTACTGTTCCATCATTTAAAGCAACGTGTGTAATTTCAAGCTCTGTATTTTCAACTGATTCTTCTTCTACTGCATAACCATGGTTTTGAGAAGTAATTGCTACTTTTCCAGTTGCAAGATTTTTTACTGGATGATTTAAACCACGGTGACCGAATTTTAACTTACTTGTATTCGCACCAGATGCTAGAGCGAACAATTGATGTCCTAGGCAAATCCCGAATAAAGGAACTTTACCGATAATGTCTTTTAACATTTCAATTGCTTCTGGTACATCTTTTGGATCTCCAGGTCCATTACTTAACATAATTCCATCTGGGCTCAGACGTAAAATCTCTTCTGCTGTTGTATTGTAAGGTACTACAATTACATCACAGTCACGCTTATTTAATTCTCGCAAAATACCGTGTTTCATTCCGAAGTCTACAAGTACAACGCGGTGTCCGCGACCTGGGCTTGGGTATGGGTCTTTCGTTGATACACGTTTTACATGATCTGTAAATACTGTCGCTTTTAATTGACTCACGATGTACTCTACATCTGCATCCATGTTACATAGACGTCCGCGTAATGTACCGTATTGACGAATTTTTCTCGTTAATTTTCTCGTATCAATTCCTGCTAATCCTGGAATGTTTCTTTCTTTTAAGTAATCATTTAACGAAATTTCATTTCTGAAGTTCGATGGATGATCACAAATTTCGTTTACGATTAAACCATTTACAGATGGGTGAATCGATTCAAAATCGTCACGGTTAATGCCGTAGTTTCCGATTAATGGGTACGTAAATGTTACGATTTGACCGCAATATGATGGATCAGATAATGTTTCTTGATATCCAGTCATTCCTGTTGTGAATACAACCTCACCTGACTTTTCGATTTCGCCTCCGAAACCTTTTCCAATTAATACTGTTCCATCTTCTAAGATAAGTTGTCTTTTCATACTAATGCACTCTCCTTTTGCCATGCGATCTTACCACCAACGATTGTCATTACCGGCCATCCTTGGCATTTCCAACCTGCGAATGGTGTATTTTTTCCTTTTGATAAGAATGTTGTTGGATCAATCTCTTCTTCTTGTTCTAGATCAATGATTGTAATATCAGCTACTCTACCTTCTTTCAGGCGACCTGCTTCTAAGCCAAATGTATCAGCTGGTTTTTCTGTTAAGAACTGAATTAACTGTTCTAGTGTAATAACTCCCTTTTTCACAAGGTTTGTGTATAAAAGTGGGAATGCTGTTTCAAAACCAGTGATTCCAAATGGTGCTCTTTCAATTCCTTGCGCTTTCTCTTCTGCTGTATGTGGTGCATGATCAGTTGCGATCATGTCAATCGTTCCATCTAGTAACCCTTCAATTAATGCTGCGTGGTCTTCTTTTCCACGAAGCGGTGGGTTCATTTTAAAGTTAGGATCAGCTGATGGGATATCGTCTTCACATAACACTAAGTGATGCGGTGTTACCTCTGCTGTTACTTTAATTCCAGCACGTTTCGCATCACGGATTACGCGTACAGATCCTTTTGTACTTACGTGACATACGTGATAGTGACAATCTGCTGCTTCAGCAAGCAGTATATCCCTTGCAATATGTACAGATTCACATACTGATGGGATACCGTTTAGTCCGTGCTTCTCAGAAAACTTCCCTTCATGTACACAACCTTTATTAATAAGAGTATTCTCTTCACAGTGTGCAACTACTGCCATATTTAATTTCGCTGCACGCTTCATAGCAGCTAACATCATGCTTGCATCTTGTACGCCTACACCGTCATCAGTGAAAGCAAATGCTCCAAGATCTTTTAATGTTTCAAAATCTGTCATTTCAGAACCTGCTTGTCGTACTGTAATTGCTCCGTATGGTAGTACGTTGACATGTGCTTTTTCTTTAATACGTTTTTGCAAGTCTTCCATATGCTCTTTGCTATCTGGTACAGGACGTGTATTTGGCATTGCGCAAATTGTAGTGAATCCACCTTTTGCCGCAGCTAATGTACCTGTTTCAATTGTTTCTTTATGTTCACCACCCGGTTCACGAAGATGTACGTGTACATCTACTAATCCAGGTGCGATTAACTTTCCGTTCACATCGATTACTTCAGCATTATCTGCCGTAATATTTTCTGCTACTTTCGCAATTTTACCATCTTGTACGAGAAGATCCGTTGCTACGATTTTTCCTTCTTCATTCATATAACGACCATTTTTAAGCAAATAATTCATGTTTCATTCCTCCTAATACATTTGGTAATCCGCGTTTTAGTACAGCCATTCTTACGTAAACTCCATTTTCCATTTGTTTAAATATGCGGGAACGCTCACACTCAACAAGCTCACTCGCAATTTCAACATCTCGATTTACAGGAGCTGGATGCATAATAATGCTTCCTTCTTTCATACGCTTTTCTCTTTCCACTGTTAATCCGTGTTTCTCATGATACTCTTTCATAATGTCGGTTTCATAATGATCGTGACGTTCATGTTGTACACGAAGTAACATCATCACATCCATTTCTGGAACAAGTTCATCTAATTCTTTATAAGTTCCAAATGTGTTATCTTCATCTTTCCATTCTTCTGGGCTTGCAAAGTAAATTTCCGCGCCCAGTTTCGTTAAAGCCTCTGCATTAGAACGCGCTACTCGGCTATGACGAATATCTCCTACAACCGCAATCTTTAAGCCTTCAAATCTACCAAACTCTTGCTTAATTGTTAGAAGATCTAGTAAGCATTGTGTTGGATGATTTCCGCATCCATCTCCTGCGTTTAAGATCGGAATGTTTACCTGATCTTTTAACTCATCGAAATAACGATCTTGCTCATGGCGAATGACTACCGCTTTTGTTCCGATTGATTCCAGTGTTCTTATCGTGTCGTATAAAGTTTCTCCTTTTTGTACGCTAGATGCATCAGCTGAAAAGTTTAAAACATCAAGTCCTAATCTCTTCTCAGCAACTTCGAAGCTAAACTTCGTTCTCGTACTATTTTCAAAGAACAAGTTTGCGACAAATGTTTGCTCTGTTGTTTTAACTTCTTTTCCATTCGCAAAATCTTCTGCGTCTTTTAGGATTTCTGAAATTTCTTGCTCCGATAATTCACCCATCGTTAACAAATGGTTCATCGTCATCCCTCATCTTTCTCGTTTTTATGATAACACCTTTGTATTTTTATAACAACTATTGCATAAAAATACCCTAGTCATGTAAGACTAGGGTGCAAGGAAGAAGCCACCCTTTTCTGTCTCACAGGACTGAATTAAAAGGTTATTTTTATGAAGCAATCTGTTTAGATTGTTTTGTATGTTTTTCTTGTTTTGTTTCTGGTAGTAGCAGATTTAACAGTACACCCACAATTGCTGCAAGCGCCATTCCTTCTACTTGGAATGAGTTTCCTACATGTAGTACTGCTCCACCAATACCGATTACTAGTATAACTGATGCAATCATTAAGTTTCGTTTATCACTTAAGTCTGTTTTATCATCAACCATCATGCGTAATCCGCTTGATGCGATTACACCGAATAGTAAGATTGATACACCACCCATAACCGGTGTTGGTATAGAGTGAATCAGTGCTGAAATCTTCCCGATAAACCCGAACATGATTGCGAATACCGCTGAACCGATGAATAAGTATACACTGTACGCTCTCGTAATTGCTAGCACACCGATGTTTTCACCGTATGTTGTATTTGGTGGTCCACCGATTAGTGATGCAATCAAAGTTGCTACCCCATCACCGAATATTGAGCGGTGTAAGCCTGGTTTTTCAATTAAATCTCTTTTAATAACATTTCCAAGTACAATTTGATGTCCGATATGTTCTGAGATTGTTACTAATGCAACAGGTACCATTAAGAGTACAATTTTCCATGAAAACTCTGGAGTGTATGTTACAAACGGTACTGTGAAATCTGGTACGACAAACCACTTCGCTTCTGCTACTGGCCTTAAATCAACTAGTCCTTGGAAGTAAGCGAAGATGTAACCTCCGACGATTCCAAGTAAAACTGGTATGATACTGAAGAATCCTCTTCCAAATATGGAGCAAATGATTGTAATTGCTAATGTTACTAACGCTACTGAAAAGTGTGTAAAGCTGTACTTACCATCCGCACCGTTCATTGCCATGTTCACTGCTGTATGTGCTAAAGCTAAACCGATTACCATTACGACTGGACCAACTACGATTGGCGGAAGTAATTTCATAATCCACGCTGATCCTGATTTCTTAATTCCGAGTGAGATTAAGATGTACACAAGTCCTGCTAGCAAACCGCCAAGCATCGCTGCTCCCGGTCCACCTGCCGTTTTCGCTGTTATAATCGGTGCAATAAAGGCGAATGATGAGCCTAAGTATGCAGGTACTTGACCTTTCGTTATAAGAAGAAACGCTAGCGTTCCTAATCCACTTGATATTAACGCTACTGATGGATTCAATCCTGTTAGAAACGGAACAAGCACTGTTGATCCAAACATCGCGAACAAATGTTGTATACTTAAAAATAACCATTTTCCCGGTTTCGGTACTTCATGAATGTCTAACACTGGCTTTTGTTCCATTGTTACATCCTCCTTCAGCTTAAATCTTTGCAATAAAAAACTCTTTGTGACTGTGCACAAAGAGTCCTGTACTTTCGTATGCCAAATTTGACATATGAAAGCTAAGACCCCTTGGCAGCCTCACAGGACTACATTTAAAAGGGCTTATTTATCATATATACTTACTCGATCTTGTTTATCTGTCTCTTGCAGATCAACTTCAATACGTTCTTCACTTGATGTTGGAATGTTCTTTCCTACATAATCAGCGCGAATCGGCAATTCACGATGACCTCTATCTACAAGAACAGCTAATTGAATTTGTGATGGTCTGCCTAAATCCATAAGAGCATCCATCGCAGCTCGAACTGTTCTTCCTGTATACAATACGTCATCCACAAGGATTACTTTTTTCTTCGTAATATCTACAGGGATATCAGAACCTTTTACAAGCGGTTCTTTATTTTTAGATTGTAGTGTTAAATCATCACGGTATAACGTAATATCTAACTCTCCTACTTCCATCTCTTTTCCTTCAATTTGACCAATTCGTTCTGCCAAACGTTGTGCAATAAAAATTCCACGTGTTTTAATTCCGACAAGAACACAATTATCGACACCTTTATTTCGTTCCACGATTTCATGACTAATTCGTGTTAAAGCGCGACGAATCATTTGGTCATCTAAAACGACAGCTTTCTCTTGCATGCTCTACACCTCCAAGCTTTATTTTCTTGCGTGAGAGTAATGGTATAAAAAAAGTCCTCTCAGCGTGTGCGAGAGGACTTTTGAAAAAAGGGTACAACATACCCTAAGTATTTCAAACCGTTACCTTCTCAACCTCACGGGGCTGTGTTAAAGGATCATTATTTAACTGTTGTCAGTATCTCAGTTTTCTTATGATTTGTCAATACTATTTTCGTAAAATATTTAATGCGTCTTCAAACACTTCTGGAATTGGTGCCTCAAACTGAATATATTCACCAGTACGAGGATGGTCAAATCCTAAAATACCGGCGTGAAGTGCTTGTCCATTCATGTCTAATGTTTTCTTTGGTCCATATTTTGGATCCCCTGCAAGTGGATAGCCAATATATTTCATATGAACACGAATTTGGTGCGTACGCCCTGTTTCTAAGCGACATTCTACAAGTGTGAAATCTTTGAATCGCTCTAACACTTGAAAATGCGTAACAGCATGCTTACCATTTTCATCAACCGTCATATTTTGACGTTCTTTCTTATCACGAGCAATCGGAGCATCAATCGTTCCCTTATCATGCGGAATCACACCGTGTACAATCGCTTTGTAACGTCTTGTTACTGTTTTGGCTACAAGTTGATTTACAAGTGATTCATGTGCCATATCATTTTTAGCAACCATTAATAATCCAGATGTATCCTTATCAATACGATGTACGATGCCTGGACGCATTACACCGTTAATCCCTGATAAATCCGTACAATGATGCATAAGGCCGTTTACAAGCGTACCACTTGTATGCCCTGGCGCTGGATGTACAACCATACCACGTGGCTTATTTACAACAAGTACATCTGCATCTTCATAATAAATTTCTAAGTTCATATCTTCTGCTTGAATATCTAACGCTTCTGGCTCAGGAATCGTTACTGTAATTTCATCATTTTCTTTAACTTTATAATTTACTTTTACCGATTTCCCATTAACTGTTACAACATCATCTTTAATCCATTGCTGTACTTGTGAACGTGACCATTCACTGTTTATTTCTGCAACGAATTTATCAATTCGCTCATTTTTTTTCTCTTCTGCAACTGTTACTTGTACTACTTCACTCATTCAATTACTCCTTCGTTCTCTTGCCTTCTAATAATGTTTGAATAATAATTAATACAACACCAATACATAATGCTGAATCAGCTATATTGAATACTGGATAGTTGTACGAGAAAATATACACGTGAATGAAATCCACTACTTCTTGTCTAAACACACGATCAATAAAGTTACCAATTGCTCCGCCCAAAATTAGGCCTAACGAAATACCTAGAAGCTTGTCTGTTTTCGCATATTTTTTCATATAAAATACGATAAATACTACAAAAACGACTGTAATAATGTAGAAGAACCACATTTTATTTTCTAAAATACCCCAGGCAGCTCCTCTATTTCGATGTGATGTTATGTATAATACATTGTCGATAATCGGAATACTCGTGCCCAATTCCATGTTCTTTACAATTAACCACTTCGATATTTGATCGATAGCAATGACAAATAACGCTATTACATAATATATCATTTTCATTTCCCCCACAAAGACAGTGTACCTCAAAATTTTAGCATAGCTGCTACCTTTTCACAATGAACCTTTATAGAAGAATAAAATAAATTAAAAAAAGGTAATATAATATCGTTGTGCGTATTCATACATTTACCTTTTCATAGAAAAACTCATGAATGGTACGAGCAGTCGGCATCGTTTTCATTTGCTTTACTGGTATATACGTTCCCGTTTCTTCACAAATACCATACATGTCTATTTCCATTTTAAATAACGCTCGCTCTACATCTTTTAAGTCCTCTTTTATATCATGTAATAGCAATTTTTTCTTTATTTCTTCTTTTATTTCATACCCAAGTTCTTCTCCGAATTCAGTATCATATGTGTGCATTACTTCTTTAGCTAGTCTCTCTTGCAACTCTTTTCTCATCAATTGCAACTCTTCTTTTATTTCCATGTAAATTTCATTCACGTGTACATTCCTCCTAGCTGTAATGTACGATTAGTGTGTCCGAAAATTTCATGCTTACCTCACACACATTTTTCCTTCATAGGAAAGAGAGTGAAAGTTATTTCAATATACCATCAAATAAAGTGAAACTTTAATCAATGGGCATTTACAGACGGTCAATCGCCTATCTATTTTGAGGTGAGATTTTTACTGCCCACCCACAATTCGCTGGAGAAATAAAAAAACTGACTGCACCTTATATGCAGTCAGTTTTTTATTACTTTACGTAGTTTTCTTTTACAACTGTTGCACAACGCTCACATAATGTTTCATGTTCAGCATCTTTACCAATTGTTTCTGAAACTACCCAACAACGTTCACATGTTTCACCAGT
This sequence comes from Bacillaceae bacterium OF18-1A, assembly GCA_027694045.1. Lineage (GTDB taxonomy): Bacteria > Bacillota > Bacilli > Bacillales > Bacillaceae_G > Bacillus_A. Next base: position 353,084 of record JAQEWB010000002.1, read on the forward strand.
TGCTTGAGCAACAACAACCGCTGTATGCTCATACTTAGGTGCATCTGCTGGCGCTTCTTCCATCAGACCACCAAGCTTGTACTCAGAAACGATGAATAATTGCTTTAAGTCTTCACTAATAGACTCTAACATAGCTTTCATCTCTGCAGTCGGATATAACGTAATGCTCGCATTTAATGACTTACCGATTACTTTTTCATTACGAGCTACTTCTAGTGCTTTTAACACATCATCACGTAATGTCATAAACGCATCCCATTTTGTTTTTAATGCTTCCGCACCATCTAATTGTACAGCTTCTGGCATATCAGTTAATTGTACACTTTCTTCTGTTACACCTGGAATGTATGGCCATACTTCATCAGCCGTATGCGGTAAGATTGGTGTTACAAGTTTCGTTAATGCAACAAGAACATCATATAATACAGTTTGAATTGCACGACGATCTTCATGGTTTGCACCTTCAATGTATAAGATATCTTTTGCAAAGTCTAAGTAGAATGAACTTAAATCAATTGTACAGAAGTTATGAATTGCATGATATACAGCAGCAAAATCATATGTTTCATATGCTTCTTTTACTTTTGAAATTAAGTCATTTAATTTCACTAACATGTAACGGTCTACTTCACGAAGTTCAGCCGTTGCCACAGTATTTTCACTTGGCTTAAAGTCATCTAAGTTCCCTAATAAGAAACGGAATGTGTTACGGATTTTACGATATACTTCTGCTACTTGTTTTAAAATATCATCTGAAATACGTACGTCAGATTGATAATCAACAGAAGATACCCATAAGCGTAAAATGTCTCCGCCTAATTGATCCATAATTTTTTTCGGTACGACGATGTTTCCAATCGACTTACTCATTTTACGACCTTCACCATCTAATACGAAACCATGGCTTAATACGCCTTTATATGGTGCTTTACCTGTTACAGCAACTGCTGTTGATAATGAAGAGTTAAACCAACCACGATATTGGTCAGATCCTTCTAAATATAAATCAGCTGGACGTTGTAAGTCTTCGCGCTCTTCTAATACCGCTTGGTGAGAAGAACCTGAATCGAACCATACATCCATGATGTCTGTTTCTTTACGGAATTCACCATTTGGGCTACCTGGATGTGTAAATCCTTCTGGTAATAGATCTTTCGCTTCACGCTCGAACCATACGTTAGAACCGTGTTCACGGAATAAATCTGCTACGTGGTTAATTGTTTCATCCGTAATAATTGGATCACCATTTTCCGCATAGAATACAGGAATTGGCACACCCCATGCACGCTGACGAGAAATACACCAGTCACCACGGTCACGAACCATATTATGAAGGCGAGTTTCGCCCCATGCTGGTACCCATTTTGTTTCCGCTACAGCTTCTATTAATTCTTTACGGAATGCTTCAATAGATGCAAACCACTGTGCTGTCGCACGGAAAATAATTGGTTTTTTCGTTCTCCAATCATGTGGGTATGAATGCGTAATGAATGTTAGTTTCAGTAACGCGCCTACTTCTTCTAATTTTTCCGTAATTGGTTTGTTAGCTTTATCGTAGAATAAACCTTCAAATCCAGGTGCTTCATCTGTTAATACACCTTTATCATCAACTGGGCAAAGTACTTCTAGGCCATACTTTTTACCAACAACGAAGTCATCTTCCCCGTGTCCAGGTGCTGTATGAACACAACCTGTACCTGCATCTGTTGTAACGTGTTCACCTAGCATAACTAATGAATCACGATCGTAGAATGGGTGTTTAGCAACTGTATACTCAAGTTCGCTACCTTTTACTGTTTTCACAACTTCAGCATTTTCCCACTCTAACGTTTTTGCAACTGTCTCAAATAGCTCAGAAGCGATGATATATTTCTCATCATTCACTTTCACAATCGCATATTCAAGTTCTGGGTGAACAGAAATACCTAAGTTTGCAGGTAATGTCCAAGGTGTTGTTGTCCAAATAATGAATTTCTCATCACCTTCTAATACGTTCTTTCCATCTTTTACAGGGAATGCTACGTAAATAGATGCTGATTTTTTATCTTGGTATTCAATTTCAGCTTCTGCTAAAGCTGATTCACTCGTTGGAGACCAGTAAACTGGTTTTTGACCTTTATAGATGTAACCTTTTTTCGCCATGTCACCAAACACTTTAATTTGTTGCGCTTCATAAGCTGGCTCTAAAGTAATATATGGATTATCCCAATCGGCACGTACACCTAAGCGTTTAAATTGTTCACGTTGACGTTCTACTTGCTCATATGCGTACTCTGCACATAACTTACGGAACTCAGCAACTGTCATTTCCTTACGTTTTACACCTTTATTCGTTAAAGCTTGTTCAATTGGTAAACCGTGCGTATCCCAACCTGGTACATATGGTGCACTAAAACCAGTCATTGACTTATAACGAACAATAAAGTCTTTTAATACTTTATTTAATGCATGTCCCATATGAATGTCACCATTCGCATATGGAGGTCCATCATGCAGTACAAATAAAGGACGACCTTTTGTATGCTCTTGTACTTTTTCATAAATATTCATCTCAGCCCATTGTTCTTGCATTGCAGGCTCACGTTTTGGTAAATTCCCACGCATTGGGAACTCTGTTTTTGGCATTAGTAATGTATTTTTGTACTCCATGCTCAATTCCTCCTTACATGTATAAAAGAAAGACTTAAAAAACGGAATAAAAAAGAGACCTTCTCATCCCAAAAAGGGACGAGAAAGTCTCCCGCGGTACCACCCTAGTAGATCCTATACGTACGTATAAAATCCTCTTTATATTCTTAACGCGAATATACGCCTACGCTTACTGAATTTCAGCGCGGAACTCCAGGGTGATATTCCCATTATCTCCTTATCCTGAGCTTACACCGTCCTCAGTTCGCTATATAAGGTTTGAAAAGGTACTTATCCCTATCTTCGTTTTTCTTAATAAATATGTTGTTTAAAATTATATGTAATAATGAGAAAAACGTCAAGCTTACACTGTTTCTTCTTTTTTCAACAGCTCGTCTACTTCGTCTTCTAACTCAATTAATTTATCCCAATCATCGTTATTTAGCATTTCAAGCTGTGTCTCTAATAACATACGGAAACGAGTTCGGAATACTTTTGCTTGTTTCTTTAACTCTTCAATATCGAAAGCAACTTTTCTTGATTTTACTAAAGCTTCGTTAATAATACGATCTGCATTCTTTTCAGCTTCACGTACGATTAATTTCGCTTCTTTTTGCGCATTACGTTTTACTTCTTCCGCTGCTTCTTGTGCAACAACGATAGATTTGTTTAACGTATCTTCAATATTAGAGAAATGATCTAACTTTCCTTCTAATTGCGCAACCTTTTCTTCTAAAGCTTTTTTCTCACGAATGACTAATTCATAATCCTTGATAATTTGATCAAGAAACTCATTTACTTGATCTTCATCATAGCCACGGAATCCGCGACCAAATTCTTTGTTATGAATATCTAATGGTGTTAACGGCACAACGCCACCTCCAAATAATTATCTAAATTTCCTCTTTCAATTATATCTTTTCTTCGACAAAATAGGAGGATTTCCTTCTAAAAAACCAATCATTTTAGTATACCATACAAAATTCTCCATTTGTCGCGCTTTGTTCTACCTTCTACAGAAAATAATTTACTTCGTCCATATCCTCTTACTGAAAACACATCTCCCGCATAACATTCATAAGAAGTTTGTTCCACAGTTTTCCAATTAACTTTTACTAAACCATTTTTTATTAAAGGTTGAACTTTTTGTCTAGATATATGTAACATTTCAGCCAGCATAACATCTAAGCGGAGTGAAGAAACCGTTCCAGATTTCTCTCCCCACGTCTCATGCATCTGTAAAATTTGTTCTCCTTGTATAGGTAATAAGGAGACTTTCACTTTCCCTATTGATTGTAAGTTCATCTCAATATACGATACGATTTCTTTAGCAACTACAATTTGGGCACGATTTTCTTGAAGTAAAATATCACCGCATTTTTCTCTCGTTAAACCGAGAGACATAAATGCACCTAATATTTGCCGATGTTCTAGCGTATAAAACTTGGAAGGATAGTCAATTTCTAATACTTCTACTTGAAATTCTTCTTCATTCAATTCTAGATAGTCTGGGTAAATAAGTGCTCTCCTGCGCTCCGCATGTGGCGTTGCACCATCAAATTGCACAGCAACATCTCCTTGTCCTATTACCATAGAAACAATTTGTTGCTGTCTTGGATCAAGGAAATCTGTTAATTTCACTTGATGGTACTCCGCAGTTCGCTTCCACTCTAACACTTTATCCACAAAGACCTCTTCATCAGGTCTGAAATGTTCGTAAATGCTCATGTATTTAACCTCTTACTATAAAAAATAGCTGAACAAACTGAACAAACCAACTTTAGCTAGTTTTAACGCAAAAATCGCAACAAGTGGAGAAATATCAATCATACCAAGCGGCGGAATAAATCTGCGAAATGGTTCTAAATACGGTTCACAAATACGCGCAAGAAAATCTCCAAACGTTGATTCCTTAGCTCCAGGGAACCATGATAGGAGAATATAAATAATAAGTGCCCACGAGTAAATCTCGAAAGCATAACTTAACACCATTAAAACTGTTGTCATGGCGTATTACCACCTCTTTATATTTGTTTCTTCTTCTTCACCGAATAACTCTGAAATTGCACCAACAATATCTACATTTTCAGGTGTACACATAAATGTTTTCGGTCCTATTTTTTGAATATCCCCGCCTATAGCGTATACAGTACCACTTAAAAAGTCAACGATACGTACCGCTTGATCAGTAGACATTCTTTGTAAATTAATCACAACAGCTCGTCTACCTTTTAAATGGTCCGCAATCCCTTGTGCTTCCGAATATGTGCGTGGTTCTAATAAAACAACTTTTGAAGATTGCTTTGCCGTTTCAATGCTCACAACATTTTGTTTCGTTTGCGCTTTTGGAAACGTCACATCTTGTTGTTCAGGTGGATCTTGCTGCTTCTTCATGTCTGTTTGCTCCTTTTCATAGCTATATTGAGCTGCTTCTTTTTCTTCTGGTGTATCAAAAAAGAAGTATTTTACCTTTGACCAACTCATAATAAGATTCTCCTTCCTTTTACGCTTTTCCTACTAAAATCGTTCCCAAACGAATATATGTAGCACCTTCTTCAATTGCGATCGTGTAATCGTTGGACATACCCATTGATAATTCTTTACATGGCGCATGTAACAATTTTAAATTCTGTACCTCTTCCTGAAGCATACGCAACTCCTTAAAACAGCGTCTGATTTCTCCCTCTTCTTCTGTAAACGGAGCCATTGTCATTAGTCCAACGACTTCAATCTTATCAAATTCTTGCAAACTTTGAATAAAAGAAACTGTTTCTTCTATTGCCAATCCTTGTTTTGATTCTTCAGATGACGTTTTTACCTGAATGAAACATTTCACTTTCTTATCAGCACGTTTCTGAATTTCTTGTGCAAGAGAAAGGCGATCTAGTGAATGTAAATAATCAATCTCATTAATGATTTCTTTTACTTTTCGCGTTTGTAGTGATCCAATAAAGTGCCACTTTACTTTTGAACCGAAATGCTCATATTTTTGTAAAAAACCTTCATTTCTATTTTCACCTAAATCGATAATTCCAGCTTCAATTACTTCGTTTGTTTTTTCAATCCCTACAGTTTTTGTAACTGCAACGAGTTTAATATCTTGCAGCGAACGTCCAGATCGCACACAACATTCTTTAATGGTTTCATTTACAATGGCTAAATTTGTTTGTACTGTCACTTGCTTTCTTCCTCCTTAAAACCTATGAAACTCAACATTCTCCCTGTCTTTCCTTGATCGCGACGATGAGAGAAAAAGAGTTGTTCTTCACAGCTTGTACAAAGAGATGACATTACAATATTCTCTTCTTTTATGCCTGCTTGTACACATAATATACGATTAATTTCTTTTAAATTAATTGCGTACTGCCCATCAGAAATTTTCTTATAAGGAACAGAACCATCGACTACTTGCTGTGCTGCTGTTAATACTCGATCATCCACAACATAACAACAAGATCCAATTGCCGGTCCAATCGCAACATAAATGTCATCACTTGAAATACCTTCTGCATTCCACTTATGAATCATTTCTTTTGCAATCTCTTGTACAGTCCCTTTCCACCCAGCATGTGCAAGTCCTATCATACCATGTGATGGTGCATAAAAATAGAGCGGAACACAATCCGCGTAACAAGACGTTAAGAGAACATCTTCATTACTCGTATAAATGCCATCTGTTTTTGAAATGCCGTCTTCATAAGAATAGACGCCACTCCCTTTTTCCTCTTGACCTACTTTTTCAACATGATGATCATGAACTTGTTCAGAGCAAATCCAGTTTTCTAATGGTTTTTGTAACTTATTGGCTAAAATGCGTCTGTTTTCATGAACGTTCTCCACGATATCATTCACATGTAATCCTAAATTCATCGCATGAAAGGAGCCCGTACTTATCCCACCATCTTTTGTCGTAAATCCAGCAGTAATGTTTCCAAGTTCTTTCCACGCTTGTAAATACAGTATACCGTCCACATATTTAAATGGTTCTCTCATAAAGCGGCTCCTTTTAATTAAAATAACGTAAAAAAGCATGGTACTTCCTGTCTATTTTACCATACTTTTATTTTTTCATAATGCCAACAGAAAAAAAAGAGGAATTTGTAATATTCTTTATGAAATTGTCGGTGTTTGTATTGATTTTGTTACAGAGTTAACAGGATCTACTCTTACAAGTATGACATCTTCCCCGATTTTCGCGATTTCTTTCCAAGGAATTACAATTTCTACGTCTTTTCCAAAAATCCCTAGCATACGTGCCTGTTTAGAAATAATAATAGATTGAATCTTACCAGTATTTATATCAATTTCAATATCCCCGATATTTCCAAGTCTTTTACCATCTGAAATATTTATAACATCCTTCATCTGTAACTCTGAAATTCGTATCACTTTCATCCTCTCCCTTATATGGCGAATTCGAAGTGTATCTCATATTTACAGAAAGTAACTTATTTAAGCTCTATGCTATTTTCATTATATGAACACAACCTTCCTACTATGAGCGCAAACTATATTACATATAAAAAGGTCTCACCATAATTGGTGAGACCTTATCCTTGAATCGTTTTATTCATTTGTTTAATAGCTGATTTCTCTAAACGTGATACTTGAGCCTGAGAAATCCCAATTTCTTCTGCAACTTCCATCTGTGTTTTCCCTTGAAAGAAACGTTTTCTAATAATCATTTTCTCGCGGTCATTTAAACGTTTCATTCCTTCTTTCAACGCTAACTCTTCAACCCACTGCTCGTCCTTTTGTTTTTCATCACTTAACTGATCCATAACAAAAATAGGATCTCCTCCATCGTTATAAATCGGCTCAAATAATGAAACTGGATCTTGAATCGCATCTAAAGCAAAAACAATTTCTTCATGCGTCACTTCTAGCACTTTTGCAATATCCATTGCTGTTGGTTCTTTTGAATTTTCTGCAATCAACTTCTCTCTTACTTGTAAAGCTTTATACGCAATATCTCGTAATGAGCGAGATACGCGAATCGGATTATTATCACGCAAATATCTGCGTATTTCCCCAATAATCATCGGCACAGCATACGTTGAAAATTTTACATTTTGGCCTAAATCAAAGTTATCAATGGATTTCATAAGTCCAATGCAACCAACTTGAAATAAATCGTCAACATATTCTCCTCTGTTATTAAATCTTTGGATGACGCTCAGTACAAGACGTAAGTTTCCATTCACTAATTTTTCTCTTGCGCTTATCTCTCCACTTTGCATTTCACGAAATAATTTACGCATCTCTTCATTTTTCAGTACTGGAAGTTTGGCTGTATCCACACCGCAAATTTCTACTTTGTTTCTCGTCAAAGTGTTCCCTCCTATCGGGAGTTGCTGTACAGTGTAAAGTATTTCCTTTGAAGGAGATTTTATGCATGCGGTTTTCTCTTCCGTTTTTATTTAGGTCGTTTCTACTAGTACAAATAAAAAGAATAAGACCAGCCTAGATAACGGCTGGTCTTATTCTTTACACCATTTTATTAAATTCTTTTCGTAATCTTTTTATGATTCTTTTTTCTAAACGTGAAATGTATGACTGTGAGATTCCGAGCATATCCGCTACATCTTTTTGTGTCTTTTCCTCTCCACCAGCAAGACCAAATCTAAGCTCCATAATTTGTTTTTCACGATCATTTAATTGATGTAACGCCTTCATTAGAAGATGGCGATCTACAGTAGCTTCAAGATCTTTTGTAATAATATCATCATCCGTACCTAACACGTCTGATAACAACAATTCATTCCCATCCCAATCAATGTTAAGTGGTTCATCAAAAGAAACTTCCGAACGATTTTTATTATTTCGACGCAAGTGCATTAATATCTCATTTTCTATACAACGAGATGCATATGTTGCTAATTTAATTTTCTTTTCTGGATTAAATGTATTGACCGCTTTAATAAGACCGATTGTTCCTATGCTAATCAAATCTTCAATGTTTATTCCTGTATTCTCAAACTTTCTTGCTATATATACAACTAACCGCAAGTTACGTTCAATAAGTAATGATCTTGCTGCCTGATCTCCTTTTGGCAATTTATTCAAAAGAACTTCCTCTTCTTCTTTCGTTAACGGCGGTGGTAACGCCTCACTTCCTCCAATATAATAAATTTCATCGGTCTTAATTCCTAATTTCAGCAATACTTTATACCAAAGGTATACTAAATAAAATTTTAATTTCATCATATTATCCCGCCTCTCATAATTAAGCAATTACCATTTTTTGTGAAATTAACATTTTTGGATGCACAATGCATTGATACTCTCCATTGGTAGACAATTGTTGTGTATTTAATCCAATTAATACTTTGTTTACAATAATAGAACTACCTTCATGATCAACTTGCACACTATCTGGCTTAATTGCCCATAAAAATTGATTCTCTATCCCAACTGCTCGAAAAGGAATTAGGCGTAATTTTGTTGCCCATCCAGAATCATTTTCTGGTATTTGAGGAATTTCTGTTTTGGAATAAATTTGTTCTGTTAACCAATCTGGCAAACAATGTTCTAATGATGAAATATGCATAATCATAACGGGTGTTTTCGTTAACGGATCGTAAAGTTGGTTCCCACTATCAATCAAACCTGCTAATTCTAATTCTTCGTCAGCTAATTGAATTTTCACCTTCACAATTTGATCATAATGAATCTTCGTAACTTCCACACTTTCAATGCGCTTTTTAGAAAAATAATAAATGACTGGAAAACCAAAAATAACAAATAACCAACTAATTGGATCACCGTAAGAAATTGATTGAGATTGAACCAATCCACTTACCATTTCATTCGTTTGCAAAAAGAAATGAGTGCCAATTAATCCTCCACCAACCATAAAGGTTACAAAATAAAAAGTAAAAACGGTTTGTGTATAATTTCTAAACGTTGTAAACCCAAATGCTGTATACACAATAAGCAACGAGTACAATAGTTTCATAATAGGATGTGTCATCATAGAAGCAAAAGGAGTAAAGGCAAAAATAACAATGGTAGAACCTATAAATGCCCCTAATACAAGCCTCCATCTTTTGATCTTCTTTTTTAACACGGTAGCTGTTAATAAAAGCAAAAGAAAATCAATGCAGGCGTTTAACAACCAAACAACGTCGGCGTAAACAACCAAACAATTCACCTCTTTTTTTAAGTTGAGACTAGTATAATGCATATCCAATGGGAAAGTGTGTCAATTTGCGGAGGTGTTTTTTTGTTATTTTGTGATTTCTAGACATAATCTGTCGGTAAAAAGTAAAAGTATAGTTTCATAGAATAATCCACTTTTATCCTGCCCGGCAAATAGCAGGATAAATTGAAATGTACAAAACAAAAAGAGACCTGCTTAGCAGATCTCTTCCATTTAGAAAACAAAAAAGGAGCAAGAAGCTCCTTTCCTTTTATCGTCTACGACGGTTACGTAAAAATGCTGGAATATCGATATCATCTGAATCTGAATGACGATCATGTACAACTTGCTCTTCACGCTTCATTTCACGTTTTACTTCACGTTGTTTTGAAGGTTGCGCAACCGGTTGTTGCTGTTGCGTGTGATTTGCAGTTGGACGAATAATTGGTTTTGGTGGTTGAGTTGCAATTGAATCATCAAAACCAGTTGCAATTACAGTTACAACGATATCATCTTTTAATCCTTCATTAATAACAGAACCGAAGATCATATTTACTTCTGGATCTGAAGCTGAAGCTACAATATCTGCCGCTTCTTGTACTTCGTATAAGCTTAAGTTTGCGCCACCCGTAATATTCATGATAACACCTTGAGCACCATCAATAGATGTTTCTAATAATGGACTAGAAATCGCTTTTTTCGCAGCTTCAGCAGCACGATTTTCCCCATTACCAGAACCGATACCCATTAATGCAGAACCTCTATTAGACATGATTGTCTTCACGTCTGCAAAGTCTAAGTTAATTAGACCTGGTGTAGCAATTAAATCCGAAATACCTTGTACACCTTGACGTAATACGTTATCAGCTTCACGGAATGCTTCTAACATCGGCGTATTTTTATCAACAATCTCTAATAAGCGATCATTTGGAATTACGATAAGTGTATCTACATTTTCTTTAAATGCAGCAATACCAGATGCAGCTTGCGTTGCACGTTTACGTCCTTCAAATGTAAATGGACGCGTTACAACACCAACTGTTAACGCTCCTAATTCTTTTGCAACTTGAGCAACAACTGGAGCTGCACCAGTTCCAGTTCCGCCGCCCATACCAGCAGTTACGAATACCATATCTGCACCACGAAGCGCTTCTTGGATCTGTTCTTTGCTTTCTTCCGCAGCTTTTTTCCCTACTTCAGGGTTTGCGCCTGCACCAAGTCCGCGTGTTAATTTTCCACCAATTTGCATTTTTGTTTCAGCTTTTGATAAATTTAATGCTTGTGCATCAGTATTCACAGCGATAAAGTCTACACCTTGTACACCGTGTTCAATCATACGGTTTACAGCATTGTTTCCGCCACCGCCGACACCGATAACTTTTATATTCGCTAATTGATCTTGAGTAGTATCAAACTCTAACATGTCGAAATCCCCCTAGAACCTCATTTTTCGTGTCCAATTTTAATCCCATAAATAACGGAATACACGTTTTACTTTTGACATCATACGGTCATCATTTTGATTATTATTGTTTTGATTACGCGTTTTTTGTTTTGCTGGTTGTTGTTGTTGTACCGGCATCGGTGCAGGAACTGGTTCGAAATGCTCCTGCTTTTCCTGCACATTTTTCCCACGTAATTTAGCTTTTTGATATGAATGTTTAATTAATCCAACTCCAATTGTATATTGTGGCTCACGCACACCAATATAATCTGGAGTTGCTATACGAACATTTTCATGTAAAATATCATATGCAAGATCAAGAACACCTGGCATAGAAGCAATTCCGCCAGTTAGTACATAACCAGAAGCAACTTGTTTTATTCCTAACTTACGTACTTCTTCCTGAACGAACATTAAAATTTCCTCTACACGAGCCTCGATAATATCCGATAATTCCAATTGTGAATACTGTTCTGTTTGATCACTTCCCATAATAGGAACTGTAAACATTTCTTCTTCAGATGCTGTATCATAAAAAGCATGTCCATATTTTAACTTAATTTGATCTGCATTTTCCGTTGAAGTTTTCAACCCAATCGCAATATCCTTCGTTATATGGTCTCCACCTAATGGCAATACACTTGTCGCTTGTAACTCTCCATCTTTAAAAATAGATAAAGTCGTGGAACCTCCCCCAATATCAACAAGGGCTACTCCTCTATTTTTTTCATCAGAAGATAAAGCAACCGTTGCAGCCGCTAAAGGTTGAAGACAAATATCAACAATTTCAAGACCTGCTTTTTCTACACAACGAAGTAAGTTATGTAGTAAAGTTCTCGAGCCTGTAATAAGTGTACCTTCCATTTCTAATCTTACACCGATCATCCCGCGTGGATCGTTAATCTCGTCAAGACCGTCTACAATGAACTGTCGAGGTACCACATCAATAAACTCACGTTCCGGAGCAATTGACACAACTTGTGCTGCATCTAGAACGCGTAAGACATCTTCATTCCCGATTTCACGATCTTCATTTGAAACAGCTACTACTCCGTGACAAGGAAGTAGCTGCACCTGGTTTGCATTGACACCTACTACAACTTGCTCAATATGGATTCCCACCATGCGCTCAGCTTGCTCAATTGCTTTTTTAATTGATCGAACAGTCTCATCTATATCAACTATCGATCCCTTCTTTAAACCATTTGATTTTACATTTCCAACACCAATAATGTTTAAGCTGTCATTAACCATTTCACCAATGATGACTTTAACATTGGATGTACCGATGTCAAGACTAACATATATTTCATTGCTGTTCATTCTTTGGCACCTCCTTCTTTATTTATACCATACAACTCAATATATGGAACAACAATCGCAACTTTACTATTTATAAGAAAAATATTCAACGTCTTTATACGTTTCCCTTTTTTAACCCTATATTTTTCTTATTTTTATTTAACATTCATTTAAGAATATCGCAGTAAACTGTGAATAACTGCTTATCTTGAAATAATTCCATTTCAAGTGTAAAGATTACCGCCAAGTATAAGTCTACACTAAGATGTACTCATAGAAAAGTGAAACTTGTACCAATACTAGTATGAATCTAAGAATTTTTACATATTTTTCATCAAATGAACCATTCTTGCAAACTCATATGCATGTAACAGAACGTTCGTTTTCTTTTTTCTGTAATTGTGTTGTGAAAACTACCGTTCTATTCTTTTTTTTCTGCTGCCCCTAGCTCTTTCGTATACGCACCTACTTCTAAGTCAATCAATACCTTCTTACCTGGCTCAATTGTTTTCAAAATAAGCGGATAAGCTTCCATACGCTTTGCAAAATTTTGAATCGTAGTGCTCACCTCATACCCTTCATTCATATATAAAGTAAGATGATCTTCATTCGCATTTGTCGGTGAATAACGAATCTCAGAGATAGATCTTAAAATGGTCGGTGTTAATTTCTCTAATTCAGCAATTAATTCCTTCATTTTATCCTCTTTAAAAGGTTCAAAAATCGGTGCTGCAACAGGAAGCTTTCCATTTGGGAGCACGTCAAGTGTTTTCCCATTTTCTAATAGCGGTTGTAATTTCCCATCTTTGTTTATATAACCAATTGTTAAATATTCTTCAATATGGATATCAATTTTGTTTGGAAAACGTTTTTTTACATTTACTGCTTTAATTTCTTTTCGTTTCGTTAAGTTTTCTTCTGCTTTATGTGCCGTCACTCGGAAATAACTTGTATCATATGTCACACCTGCATCCTTCATCACTTGCTCATCTGTCATATAATGATTTCCAAACACACTTATCTTCTTTATATTACTAAGCGGAGACCGAAAATAAATTAAAAAGAGTACTAATAAAAATAAAATTGATATGTATAAAATCAACCGATGATTAACATTTTTTTTGTTTTTTTTCTTTTGATTTTTTAATTTTGGTACACGATCTTGTAGTTTAATCACTTTACTATTTTTCATGTACGATCCCCCTATGTAACATAAAGAACGGCATGTTCCTCATGCCGTTCTTATCTTCTTATTATAACATAAATGATAATGAGCGGAACGAGTAACCGTTATCTTCCAATGATTTCTACTTCTGTGTGCATATCTACACCAAATTTGTCTTTAATTGTATGTTTTATCAATGCAATTAAAGACAATACATCTTGCGCTGAGGCTCCCCCAGTATTAATAATAAAATTGCCATGCATTTCAGAAATTTGAGCCCCACCTATTTTATAACCACGAAGACCTGCTCTTTCTACTAAATCTCCTGCAAAATATGGAATGGGATTCCGAAATACACTTCCTGCACAAGGGTGATTCCATGGTTGTGTTTCACGACGATAGTCTTTATTCTTTTGCATGCTACGTACAATGTCCTCACGTTCTCCTACCTGTAATCGAAACTCAGCTTCCAAAACAATACCTGGACGTTTCTTTTGCAATACAGATGTACGATATGAAAACTCCATTTCTTGATTTGTTAACCAGCTAATTGTTCCATTTTCAAATAGAATAAGCGCCTTTGATAATATACTAGATATATCTGATTTATGCGCACCTGCATTCATGTATACTGCACCACCAACACTTCCTGGAATACCACTTGCAAATTCTAGTCCAGCTAACCCTTGGCGACTAAGTAAAGTTGACAATTTAATAAGGGGATATCCACCACCAACTCTTACCATATGTTTTTCGACCTTTAAGTGATCTAATCCTTCTCCTAAACGAATAACAACACCTTCTATACCTTGATCAGATACAAGAAGATTTGAACCACGACCAATTACAGTCCACTTTGATTTGTACTTCTTTATTAACTGTAACGTTTCCGCAACACCGGCAACATGCTTTGGCACAATTAAAATATCAGCTGGTCCACCTATTTTCATAGTTGTATAACGTGCTAATGGTTCGTTAACTAACACTCGACCAACATTCGCTTCTATAAGCTCATTTACTAATTGTTCCATAGATGATCTCCCCCATATTAATTCTCCTTATGACAATAATATGCAGGGCGTTCACCTAACGTTATTTTTTCACAAGCTTATTCATTACTTCATAAAGCTTATTTGCTGCATCTGGAATACCTAATTGCTTCGCAGCTTGCTTCATATTTTGTAACGTTTGTGCATCTAATAAAATCTCATCAATATCACGAATAAGCGTTTCTGCTGTTAATTCTTTTTCAAGTAACATTTTTGCGGCTCCTTTATCAACAACTGAGCGCGCATTCTTTTCCTGATGGTTATTTGTTACGTATGGACTCGGGATTAACACACTTGGCTTACCTAGCGCTGTTAACTCTGCAAGTGTCGTTGCTCCCGCTCTTGAAACAACAAGGTCTACGCCAGTCAATACCTCTGGCATATTATGAATGAACGGTTTAATAATAACATTATCCGGATTTCCTTTTTGCTTCACGGCTTCCATTACTTTGTCATAATGCACTTCACCTGTTACATACAAGATCTCGTAACTTTTGTTTCCAAACTGCTCAATCGCCTCTACGAAAGCATCATTAATCGGTCTTGCCCCACGGCTTCCACCAAAAATAAGTACAGATTTTTTAGGAAGAGATAGCCCCACTGAACGTTTCCCTTTCATTCCATTTTGATCCATTACTTCTGATGCACGTGGATTTCCTGTCATGACCACTTTTGACTGTGGAAAATGTTCTGCAGCTGCTTCAAAACAAACAGCAACTTTATCAACGTAACGACTTAAAAATTTATTCGTTACACCTGGTACACTATTCTGTTCATGTACAATAGTTGGAATACCTAGTTTAGCCGCTGCATATACAACTGGTCCACATACATATCCACCCGTTCCAATCACAATATCTGGATTAAAACGACGAATATATCGTTTACTATCTTGTACACCTTTTAGAAAACGCATCACCGTTTTCACATTATCTAACGATATTTTTCGTTTAAATCCACTTATAACGATAGACTGAAACGGTATACCCGCTTTTGGAACGATTGTACTCTCTAATCCATTTTCCGTACCAATATATAAGAATCTTGCTTCCGGATTTAACTTTTTTATTTCTCTAATTAAAGCAAGAGCCGGATAAATATGGCCTCCAGTTCCCCCACCACTGACTAATACACGCACTACTAACTCCTCCGCTTCTCTGTTCTTATTTCAATTGTATTTATTTCTATCTACATATTGTATTTTCACACACATACGAAAAACCCTGTCTTATAAAACAGGGTTTAGTAGCGAGAATGGCGACTTATATTTAATAATACACCTACTGCCATTAACATTAATGTTAAACTTGATCCACCATAACTTAAAAACGGCAAAGTAATACCCGTAACAGGCATCAAGCCTGTTACAACACCAACATTAATCATTACTTGAATCGCAATCATCGCCACAATACCTACTGCTAAAAACGTACCATATAAATCTGGCGCTCCTAATGCTATACGAATCCCGCGCCATAATAATAGACTAAATAATAATAACACAAATGAACCACCAATAAAACCTAATTCCTCGGATAAGATCGCAAATATAAAGTCTGTTTGTGGTTCAGGTAAATAAAGAAACTTTTGTCTACTTTGTCCAAGTCCAAGCCCGAATAATCCACCAGGTCCAATTGCAAGTAACGATTGAATAATTTGAAATCCACTTCCAAGCGGATCTGACCACGGATCTAAATATGATGTAATACGTTTCATTCGATACGGTGCTGATGCAATTAACCCTACAAATCCTGCTACACCAATCAAACCAAACATTGCAAAGTGAAAGACCCTCGCTCCTGATATGAATATCATAATGATACATGTCCCCACCATTACCGTTCCTGTACCAAGGTCTGGCTGTAACATAATCATCCCGAAAGCAAGAAACACAAAACTAAGAGCCGGTAATAAACCACGTTTAAAAGATGTAATTAATTTTTGCCGTTCCGCTAAAAATTTCGCCAAGAAAATTATCATCGCAAACTTCATAAACTCTGACGGTTGAATCGAAAATGCTCCGATCCCAATCCAACTTCGTGCTCCTCCTCGAACGAGACCTACTCCTGGAATAAGAACGAGAATAAGAAGAATGAAGCAAACTAGTAAAATGACTTTTGAATACGTACGCCACACCCAATAATCAATTTTCATGATAAAAAACATGGCCACTACACCAAGACCCGCAAACAGTAATTGTCTTTTTGCAAAAAAGAATGAGTCCCCCATTTTATAAGAGGCCCAAACTGCACTCGCACTATAAACCATAATCATTCCGATTGTTAACAACGCAAGTGTAACGATGATGAGAATAAAATCAGGCGTTTTCTTCATTACCCATGAACACCACCTCTTTGGACAGAAACATTTGCCCTATGTAACAAAACATCAGTAGGTGTTAGCCTACTGATGTTTTGATTTACTTTATATAAGTTTATGCACAGCTTGTATAAAAATGTCTCCTCTTTCTTCAAATGTTTTAAATTGATCCCAGCTTGCACATGCTGGAGAAAGAAGAATTACATCACCATCTATAGAATGAGCATAAGCTTTCACTACTGCTTCATCTAAAGTATCGACACTTTCAATTATATCTAATCCCGCTTTTTCTGCAGCTCTTACTAATTTTGGTGCGGTTTGTCCAAATGTTACAATCGCTTTTACATTTTTAAAGTACGGAATTAAATCATCAAACTCATTCCCTCGATCAAGCCCACCCGCTAATAACACAATCGGTTGTGTAAACGCAGCTAAAGCTTTCTCAGTCGCTAACATATTCGTCGCTTTTGAGTCATTATAAAACTTGCGATTATTAATCGTTGTTACATATTCTAAACGATGTTTTACACCTGTAAAACGTTTTAACACGACCGTAATCGCTTCATTAGAAACGCCTAATAATTTCGCGATACTCATCGCAGCTAAAATATTTTCTAAATTATGTTGACCAGGTAAAACGATATCACTTACTTCAACAACTTTTTCACCTTTGAAATAAAGAGCATCGCCTTTTATGCAAGCACCATCTTCAATTTCCTTTGTCGTCGAGAATAGTACTTTTTGACCTTTACTATAAGCAGATAAAGCCATCACGTCTGCATCATCTGCATTTATTACACTATAATCATTTTCTGTTTGGTTTTTAAAAATATTTGCTTTTGCTAAACCATATTCCTTCTTCGTCCCATGATAATCTAAATGAGCTTCAAATAAATTTAAAAACGCAGCAATTTTAGGTTGGAACGATTCTACGCCCATCAACTGGAACGATGAAAGTTCTGTAACTACAACTTCATTTTCTTTTGCACCCTGTGCTACTTCACAAGCTACAGTGCCTATGTTCCCTGCAATAACAGGGTGCTTTTGTCCTTCTTTTAACATTTCAAATGTAAGCATTGTCGTTGTCGTTTTACCGTTAGATCCCGTAATTCCAACAAATGGTGCTTCTGAAATACGATACGCTAATTCCACTTCCGTAACGATTGGAATTTGCTTTTCTTTCGCAGCAACTAATATTGGATTCGAATACGGGATTCCAGGGTTTTTTACGACAAGAGAAATATTTCTCTCCAATAATTCTAAAGGATGCCCACCACATACAACGTCCATCCCTTTTGCTTGTAATTCTGCAGCGGGTACATTTTCTGCTAAAGGTTTTCCGTCATTCACAATAACATTTGCACCTAATTTTTGTAACAACGTAGCTGCTGCATAACCACTTTTTGCAATGCCTAATACAAGAATATTTTTATTTTGAAATTCAGTTACAGTTTTCAATTACATCCACACCCCGATATAAATTCCTAACACAGCTAATAAAAATCCTACAGACCAAAACGTCACAACGACGCGCCACTCTGACCAACCACATAATTCATAATGATGGTGCAATGGACTCATTTTAAAGACACGTTTTCCTGTTGTTTTAAACGAAATAACTTGAATAATAACAGATAAAGTTTCCATTACGAATACTCCACCAATAATTACAAGTAACAATTCTTGTTTTAATAAAATCGCTACAGCTGCGATGGCACCACCTAAAGCTAAGGAACCTGTATCCCCCATAAATACTTTCGCTGGATTCGCATTAAATACTAAAAATCCAAGTACAGCTCCTACAACTGCCATACAGAATATCGCTACTCCAAACTGCTCTTGCGCTACAGCAATAATACTAAATGCTCCAAATGCAATAGCAGCTGTTCCTGATAATAAACCATCTAAACCGTCAGTTAAGTTAACTGCATTCGATCCACCGATAAGCATAAATAGTACGAGTACAAAATACGCCCAACTTAATTCAAACTTAACATCCGTTCCCGGAATCATGATGTATGTGTGAAACGCTTGCCCTTTTCCAATTAAAAAGAACGCAATCGCGATAACAAGCTGACCTATTAATTTTTGTTTTGATGTTAAACCAAGATTTCTTTTCTTAACTACCTTTATGTAGTCATCTAAAAATCCAATCAATCCGTAACCAAATGTCACCAATAATAATAACGAAACTTCTGCACCTAAATGATTGAACTTAATTGCCATAATAAGAGTAGTCACCATCATGGACACATATATGACAATCCCACCCATTGTTGGTGTTCCTGATTTTTTTTGATGTGACTTCGGCCCTTCATCACGAATACTCTGTCCGAACTTTAATTTTCTTAAAAAGGGAATAAACAATGGCGAAAGGGCAACAGAAATTAAGAATGCCACCCCAGCCGTTACTAATAAACCTTGCTCAAGCACATGTAGTCCTCCTCTCACGTTGTTATTCTTCGTTGTTTAAACGCTCTGTAATTGCTTCTTTAGCGACTTCGCGATCGTCAAAATGATGAACTTCTTTGCCGATAATTTGATAAGTCTCATGCCCTTTACCAGCAATAATAATAATATCTTCAGCATTCGCTTTCGCAATCGCATTGTATATCGCTTCTTTTCTATCAATAATTACTTCATAATTGTTCCCACTTGCACCTTGGACCATATCATCTAAAATAGCCGCTGGGTCTTCACTTCTTGGATTATCTGATGTGTAAATTGCATGGGTTGCATATTTTGTTGCAACACTTGCCATTATCGGTCTCTTCGTTTTATCTCGGTCACCGCCGCAACCAACGATACAATACACATCGCCTTTTGCAAATTGTTTTGCTGTTTTCAATACATTTTCTAAGCTATCTGGCGTATGCGCATAATCCACAATAACTGTATAATTTTGTCCACCATCAACAACTTCAAAACGTCCAGGAACCCCTGCTAGTTTCTTTATAACATCCAGGATTGTTTCTAAGCTCACACCAGAAACAAGTCCTGCTGCTGTTGCTGCTAGCACGTTATATACATTAAATTTACCAATCAACTTCATCGTAACATTTACACTTTCATACGGTGTTACAAGCATAAATGTAGTACCGCCACTCGTCATAACAATATCCTTCGCCATAATGTCACTAGTTGTATCAATACCATATGTTACAACAGTTGCCGCAGTACTTCTCATGTACTCCTCTGTTACAGCATCATCATTATTTAATATAGCGTACTTTTCACGGTTATGATTATAACTATTGCCAAGCTGTGCAAATAGCAACCCTTTTGCATGTTTATATTCTTCCATCGTTTTATGATAGTCTAAATGATCTTGTGTTAAATTTGTAAATACCGCTACATCGTAATCACATCCGTGTACACGACCAAGATCTAAAGCGTGTGAAGAAACTTCCATTACTGTGCTATCTACACCTTTTTCAACCATTTTGGAAAACGTCTGTTGAAGTGTTAGTGCATCTGGTGTTGTATTTTTCACCTCAAATGTTTCATCACCGATTTTCATATTAATCGTTCCAATTAGCCCTGTTTTATGACCATGTGCTCGCATAATCTCATCCATAATATGCGATGTTGTTGTCTTTCCATTTGTACCTGTAATTCCGATTAAATGTAACTTGTGTGTTGGTTGACCATAAAAATAATCAGCTAAAACCGCTAACGAACGAAAAGTATTTTTCACAAGTACAACTGGAACGTCAACATCAATTGGTCTTTCCGCAACAATAGCAGCCGCTCCTTGTGCCGCTGCTTGCTTAGCAAAATCATGGCTATCAACCGTATATCCTTTCATACATACAAATAAGCTTCCTTCTTTCACTTTACGTGAATCAGCTTCTATAGATGTGATTTCTGGATTTTCTTTTGGAACAACTGGAAAATCATGCAAACATGATACAAGTGTATGCAACTTCATTTCACTAAACCCTCTCTACATTGTTTATTTATCTCTTTTTTTAGTCAGCAACACATTACCTCCTAATTAGGAGGTAATTGCTACTGACCGATTCACAAATGAGACACTTACTGCCTCAAATTAAGTAACGGTTCTATAAAGAACTCACTTCCACCAATTGTACCATAAAACGTACTATGTTACCTTTAATTCCCGAAGTAAATTCTAATTTTCGAGCCTTCTTTCACTTTAGCTCCAGCTTCTGGTGATTGTTTAATTACTTTCTCTCCATCACCACTTATATCAAGTTTCAGATCGACAAGTTGTGTTTGTAAGTCTTTCTTTTTCATTCCAATTAAATTTGGAACTTCCACAGTCGGTGTATCGCCCCATTTATATTCTTTTTCAACTTGTTCTTTTCTCGGTTTCACTCCCATAACAGGAAGTGCGTCTCGAAGAATATTCCCAACAATCGGAGCTGCTACTACTCCACCAAACTGCGTAACCCCTTTCGGATTATCAACAGCAACATAAACAACAATTTCCGGATCATCTGCTGGAGCAAATCCAATAAAAGATACTATATAATTATTCTCTAAATATTTACCGTCTTTTACCTTTTGGGCAGTACCTGTTTTTCCGCCTACACGATATCCATCAATATAAGCACCTTTACCAGATCCTTTTGCTACAACATTCTCTAATGCGTAACGAACTTTCTCTGAAGTTTCCTTGGAAATAACTTGTCTTTTCGCCACAGGTGTTTTTTTGCTGACAACCTGGTTATTCTTCGGGTCAATAAATTCCTTCGCTATATATGGTTGATACAAAGTTCCACCATTTACAGCTGCTGCTACTGCTGCTACTTGTTGAATCGGTGTAACAGAAACCCCTTGGCCGAATGAAGTTGTTGCTTGCTCGACTGGGCCAACTTTATCTAAATTAAATAAAATCCCACTACCTTCACCTTGCAAGTCAATTCCAGTCTTCTGTCCAAAGCCAAAATTACGAATATATTTAAACAACCGGTCTTTACCAAGACGATCACCAAGTTCGATAAAACCTGGGTTACAAGAGTTTTGAACGACTTCTAAAAACGTTTGGCTACCATGACCTCCTGCTTTCCAGCACTTCAATCTAGCTCCACCAACTTCAGCCGCTCCATCATCATAAAACGTATCTTTCTCCAAGTCTACTAAATTTTCATTCAGCGCTGCCGCTAACGTAATGATCTTAAATGTCGAACCAGGCTCATACGTACTCCATACAGGTAAATTTCTATTATACACTTCTGGAGAAACACTTTGAAAATCTGCTGGATCAAAACTCGGCCTGCTCGACATACCTAAAATTTCACCATTTTTTGGATTCATCGCAATTGCAATCATACCGTCTGGATTATACGTTGATTCTGCGATATTCATTTCTCTTTCCATTATTCTTGTAATGCGCGCATCAATTGTTAATCCTAAATTCAAACCAGCTTCTGGTTTTTTAAAATCATCACCAATATTAGGCATCCGTTGTCCTTTCGCATCTGCAAAAAAACGCACATGACCTTTGTCTCCATTTAGCTCTTTATCATAATATTTTTCTAGTCCCATAAGACCTTGATTATCACTACCTGCAAACCCTAAGACGTGTGATAAAAAGTTTCCAAATGGATAGTACCGGATAGAATCCTCTGCGATATACACACCTTTCAAACTTAATCCTCGTACCTCTTTTGCCTTGTCATGTGATATTTTTCTTCCGCCTTTATCTAACCTTACAATCGATTCTTTTTTTGTAACCCGCTTATAAACCTCATCTTTTTCCACACCTAATACTGCAGCTAACTTCTCTGCAGTCTCTGCTGGGTTTTCAATTTGCCTCGGTACAACAAAGACAGTTGGCGCACTTTTATTCGTAGCAAGCTCCACACCATTTCGATCTAAAATCTTCCCGCGTTCGGGTTCAAAAGTAATATTACGACTCCATGAATCCTTTGCACGATCTGTCAACATATTCCCAAGAAAAAACTGTACATATCCAAGACGAATATCGATGATAGTGAAAATAAGTATACCTGATATAAGTATAAAAATAAGTCGTTTTCTAACTGTCACATTTGATACACGCATATTGGAACAAGCCTCCCTTACGCCTAGCTTGTTCCAATATATGCTTGTACCTATTTAATTAGAACTTCTTCTCTTTTACTATTACGGTTTTTCAGCTTCTTGTTGCGGCTCAAGTGGCGGCACGAGAGTTACACCTAATTCTGTACCTGGTTGCAATGGCGTTCCTTCAGGCACACTTTGTTCCGTTACATATCCGGTACCAGCAGGTTTTAAATTCAGTTGTAATGTTTTTGCTAAATTCATAACATCACGCAATGCCCATCCTTGTATGTTTGGCATTGTAGGCTTATCTCCCACTAAGAAGACTCGATCACCTTTCAATGTTTGTTCCGTCGCTTTTGGTACTTGTTTCTGTACTTTACCTTCACCTAATATAATTGGACGGAGTTTTGATTTCTCAATTGCTTTCCCCGCGTCAGCCATCGTTTTACCAGTTACATCTGGAACAGTCGTTTGTTGCTCTTTCAAATGTTTTTTCGGATCCTTCACTTCATTTGGCTTAATCTTTAAATACTCTAAACTATTTTTTGTTACATATTTAAAAATATCAGCTAAAGGCTGTGCACCGCTCTCATTATCTTTTAATTTCGGCTGTTTCGCAGCTACGTATACAACAAGTTGCGGATCGTCCATCGGAGCCATACCTAAGAATGAGAATATATAATTTTCTCTTCCTGTCATATAGCCACCTTTTCCATCTGGAATTTGTGCTGTCCCTGTTTTACCACCAACTGAATATCCATCAACTTTATAAGCAGTTCCTGTCCCTTTCGGAGAGGTAACAACACGTTCTAATAACTGTCTTACTTGTGTTGCTGTTTCTTTCGTTACAGGTTTTCCTACTTCTTCTGGTTTATGTTCTAATTTCACTTTCCCTGTTATTGGATCTACAATTTTATCAATTGTATAAGGTTTCATCATTTTCCCATCATTTGCAATAGCTGTTGCAGCTTGTACAAGTTGAATTGGCGTTACAGTAGAACCTTGTCCAAAAGCTGTCGTTACTTGCTGTATTTGTTGGTCAAATAAAATCGTATTCGAACCTTCACCAGGTAAATCAATTTTCGTTTTTTCATCTAATCCAAAATTATGAATATATTTGCGGAAACGTTCCGGACCAAGTTTTTGATCACCTAAAATTGCAAACGCTACGTTGGAAGAACGCTCTACACCTTCATCAAATGTGATAGAGCCCCAGCCAGCGCCGCCATTATGATCTTTTATTTTCCTGTTTCCAACTTGATATGTCCCAGACTGATAATAATCTTGTCCTTTGTACTCACCTTCATTAATAGCTGCTGCTAATGTAAAGATTTTCATTGTTGATCCAGGCTCAAATGCATTTGCAATTGCGTCATTATAAAAGTACTTCATCTGTCCCTCGTTCGGGTCATAACTAGGTTTACTAGACATCGCTAATATTTTCCCTGTTTTTGGATCTGCGACAATGCCTATTAAGCTTTCCGGTTCATAATGTTTGCTCGCTTCTTTCATCGCATCCTCTAAATAGCTTTGAATACGTTGATCCATCGTTAAATATACATTATCTCCATTTTTAGGCGCCTTTACATTCACTTTTCCACCATCAAGAGATACACCTTTACGATCGCCCGTATAAGCTACTTCTCCATTTGAAGCACCTAAATATTTATCTAAGCTCTTTTCCAGGCCAAACTCACCTACTGCGATTCCATCTTGATTCGGTTTCGCGTATCCTATAACGTAAGATGCGAAATCTCCATTCGGATAAACTCTTGCATTTTCAGTAATAAAAGAAATTCCCGGCAATTTCAAGGCTTCTATTTTCTCTTTCTGTTCTTTCGTCAAGCCCTTACCTAACTTCCCAAATTCCACTTGACTTTTATCTTTATTTAAAGTGGCTAAAATATCCTCTTCGCTTTTCCCAAGTACGCCTGCGATTTTCTTCGCAGTATCCTCTTTATTCTCTACAGGGTTAGCACCTTTTAATTCCGCTACCATTTTATAAGAGTTAGCGTCTTGCGCTAACACATGACCGTTTTGATCATAGATTGTTCCTCGATTCGCTTCTAGAACTCCTGTTTTGCTATGTTTTTGTTTAGCAAGTGCATCTAGATCATGATTATGCACTGTTCCTGTTGCTTGTATGTAAAAAAATCGGGCTAATAATAGCAAAAAGAGCAGGAGGAATAATATCATCAAATAACCTGCTCCCTTATTGGTATGAAATTTAGTCATATTTCTCTTCATCTTTCCTTCACACCTATTGCCTCTTATTTAAGGCCTTTCACATTATTCGCATTAATTTCTAGCCCATGTTTTTTTGCAACTTCAGCGATTCGTTCATAGCGACTTAACTTCTCTACTTCAGCCTGTAATTCTTGATTTTCTTTTTGCTGCTGTACAATTTTTTCTTCTATCGTCGCCGCTTCTACATTAACTTGATAAAGACCTGCTTTATTACCAATAAACGCTACACAGGCATACAATAAAAAGCCAATAAATGCTACATACATCAGTTTTTCGATTCTTGTAATCTTTGCTTTAGCCTTTGGCTTAACCATCTGCTGTGGGGGCGTTTGAATCTGTACCTCTTCTTGCGCTTGCTGTTTGTACTTTACAGCTAAATTACTCATACCTCTCTCTCCTTTTTTTATCGTTTTTCGGCGATTCTCAATTTCGCAGAACGCGCTCGATTATTTTCCTCTAACTCTATATCAGAAGGTAAAATCGGTTTTCTTGTAATAAGCTTTAATTTCGGCTTAAATTCATCAGGAATAATCGGTAATCCCGGTGGCAATTGTGGTGTTGTACTATTTCGTTTAAATGTTGTTTTACAAATGCGGTCTTCTAACGAATGGAATGTTATAACACTAACTCTTCCACCTGGCTTGACCATTTCGATTGCAGATTCCAGCGCTTCTTCAAATACTTTTAATTCATCATTTACAGCAATACGAATTGCCTGGAATACTCGCTTCGCAGGATGACCACCTGTTCTACGTGCAGGAGCCGGAATACCTTCTTTAATTAGTTCTACTAATTCTCCTGTCGTTTCAATAGCTTTATTCTCACGATACGCCTCAATTTTTCTTGCAATTTGCTTTGAAAATTTCTCTTCGCCATACTGGAAGAAAATTCGTACGAGTTGTTCATATGACCAGCTATTCACAACATCATATGCTGTTAATGGGGCATCTTGATCCATCCGCATATCTAACGGTGCATCATGATGATAACTAAAGCCACGTTCTGGTGTATCTAATTGTGGGGATGAAACACCTAAATCGAATAAAATACCATCTACTTCTGTTATACCTAGTTCCTGTAATTTTTCAGATAAATAACGGAAATTACTCTTTACTGTTACAAATTGCTCACCGTATGAAGAAAATTTCTCTTTAGCATTTTGAATCGCTATCTCATCTTGATCAAATGCTATTAATTTTCCACCATCAGTTAATTGGGATAATAAATAAGAACTATGTCCTCCTCCCCCCAGTGTACAATCTACATATGTACCACCTGGCTTTATATCTAAGCCGTCTACTGTTTCTTTCAAAAGAACTGTTACGTGTTTAAACATTGTTGCACCTACTCTTTTTCCAATTAATTATGTTGAATACATCCCTCTCTCTAAACGCATATTTCACAGTTAGAGAAAGAAATACTACGAAAGAACGACTCATTTAACTTACCAACAAAGGCAGCATACTATACAAATCGCTATTTTCTTTTATTATATACTAAATTTTATCATCTTTTACGGGAATTTAAATAAAAAACTGTCGAAAAAGATAATAATACGTTTACATTTTGTGCTATTTTGTCATATATTTAAGTATCCTGCCCAATTGTGATATTCACCTTTTTTAAAATTAATAATTCAGAAAAATTTCACTTCACAGTAAATTCAACGAGATAAAAATAAAATCCTGCTCCAAAGAGCAAGATTCTATAGTTTTATTACATGATGTTTTCCATCCCAAGAAAATGGCATTTCCATCACTCGATCAACGAAATCCACCCCGAACTGATTTAAATAATAACATATATTCCACACACGCTCTTGTGGCGCCCCTAATGGACGCAACGAAAATTGTATACGGCGGAATTTATTTAGCTGAACCTCATGTTTTTTCTCAACATTTCTATTCAACATTCTTTCCAACAGTTCAATTTGTTCATTAACTTTCAACTCATTTTTTCCTGCAAATGCACTTAATCCTGGATCTATCTTCTTCACAAATTGTTGTAACGATGTGTGAATCTCAATGATTTCTTTTTTCGCCTTTTCAAAATGAGCATCAATCGGTTCCTCTATTTGATTAGCCAACCAGTCGTCACGCAACTTATCAACATTATTTAGAAACGGAGCACTTTCCCCTAATTGTAAATCGGATAAATCTGTCGCTATATCTCTCTCCACATAAGTAATTGTAAGACGAGGAACGACAGGTGGCATTTGGAAACCGACCGTATGGAACACTTGTTGTAACTCACTCCAATAGGCTAATTCCCCTGGACCTCCAATAAATGCAAGCGTGGGAAATATATACTCTTGCATAAGAGGGCGTGTTACAACATTGTTACTAAAGCGTTCCGGAGTTCTCTCCATCTCTTCAATCAGCTCTTCATATGAAAAAGAATGTGTTCCATCTTTCCCTACAAATTTACCTTGTTGCTCTTCCAGTAACACTCTCTCATTATCAATTTCCATAAATATATGCACTGCATTAGACTTCGTTTCAATAATCGGTTTGTATCCAAGGTCTTTAATTGTTTCTTGTTGATTACGAAGTCCCTCTTGTACTTCTTTATACTTACTTATAATTTTCTTAAAAAACGGAACTTCTAACTTTCTTAATTCAGGATGATGTGAATCAACAAGAATTAAACCAGAATTAACAAACAGTTTCGTAATTAAGTAAGCAAAGAAATCTACATACGTATTCGATTTATTCAAAGCATCTTCAACAAATTTCAATACATCTTTTGTAAAATTCGTTTCTGGGTATGTTTTAAAAATCTCTTCAATCCACTTTCTACAGTCTTCAACAGAAAGTTCAGACTCAGAAGCACTCGCCTTTTTTGGATTACGATCATGAAAAATAGTCTTTTTTATTTTTTTATTTTTCGTTACAAAAGTATGATTAATCTCATCCATATCATGGTCTTCACCAGCAATCCAAAAAACAGGAACAACTCTAACCCCTAAACTTTCTTCCTTTTCTTTTGCAAGTTGCAAAATTGAAATCACTTTATGAATTGTGTAAAGCGGTCCAGTTAATAACCCAGCTTGTTGTCCAGCTATAACGACATATGTATTTTTATCTTCAAGCGCTTTTATATTTTGAATTGTAGATTCTCCAGCTTGCAACTTTGTATTATATTCTAATAAATGCGCAACTAAATCTTGACGGAAGAATTCCCTTTCACGCAAATCATGTAAACGCTGTTTAAAAGCATCTTCTGTTAACAAATAATCAAAACATGACTGTATCTCTTTTTTACCGTTCATATAGTCCGCCACAACGCCTTGTTGCGGAACAGAGATTTCTTTTATCTCCATATAATTCTTCCTTTCGTATCCAGTTCTCTCACCAATCCACATTGTAGTCAATGTTTCACGTAAAAGCAAAGAATAACACTTATACTTTTGCTTCTAATCCTTTTATTGCATCGAACAAAAATTGAAGTGTCGGAACTGCTTGTCGCTGTTTCTTAGCTTCTTTTAACGCATACCCAACAATCGCGTTAATTTCCGTTTGTCTATTCGCTCTTACATCCGCTAGCATAGATGATGTATTATGAGACGTTCTTTCACATACGCTTTGTACCATTTGCCATACCATCTCTTTTTCTTCTTTAACAAGAAATGCGACTTCCTGAAACACTCTCTCCATCATTTGATAAAAAAATGGATTCGTAATTAACTCACCATTCTGCACTTGCAATAATGCTGTCAACGGATTGATACATACATTAACTACTAATTTTTTGCGCATAACATCTTCCCAATCAGCTTCTATTTGAACCGAAAAAGAAGTACAAGAAAAAGAATGAAATACTTTTTCAAAATGTTGAGATTGACCGCGAACTACCCCAAATTTTGTAACACCTATTCCAGTATGATGAACTATGTACTCTCCTTCTTTTTTCGCACCATGTTCCACAATACCAACAGCTATATTTTCATTCCCTATTTTCTGCATAGCATGAAGGTGCGACATTCCATTTTGCAAAAAGATTAATGATGATGCTCCTTCTACAAACGGTAATATATCTGTTATATGGTATTGCTTCACAGCAATAAATATATAATCTAACTTCTGACCTAACATACTTTCTATCGGTAAAACGGATGGATATACCGTTTCACGTTTCCCATCCCTAATACAAGTTACACCTATTTCATTCAATTCTTCCGCCTGTTTAACTGTCCTTGTAAACAACGTAACATCTTGATTACTTTTCTGTAAATAAAACGTATACAGTAGGCCTATAGCCCCTGATCCTACAATTCCAATTTTCATATTCATACAAGGAACTCCTGTGAACAAACTACATAAGTCCCTTTTCCCTCCCCATTATATCTTCCTCAATTACATTTACACAGTTTATAATACCACTACCTCCAGACAAACAAATGTAATCTCTTCTTTCACTATGTATATACTACCTATTACCACGCTTCTACTCTTAGTTTAGCAAATCCTCAAAAAAAATAATAAAAGAAATATACTATATTCTTCATAAAAATAAAAAAATGAGTTATAATATTATTATAAATATTTTTACTTTTCTGCATTTTGCGAGATAAGAAAAGGATGTGATGTAATGGGATTCCCAAAAGTTGAGCGCTTGCTCATCAATTATAAAACATTAGACGAATTTAAAAAATTTAAAGGTTGCGGAGCTCAAGAGCTTTCTATGTTGGAAGAACTACAAGCAAACATTATCGAAAACGATAGTGAATCTCCATTTTATGGTATCTATTATGGTGGATCACTAATCGCACGTATGAGTCTATATATGAAAAGGGACGGTGGAGAACCATTCGATATTACCGGTCCGTACCTAGAACTTTATAAACTTGAAGTGTTACCGACTTTTCAAAAACAAGGATTCGGACAAATGCTTGTGAATTACGCAAAACAATTACAATTTCCAGTTAAAACGATAGCACGTATCCATTCATCTGGTTTTTGGGATAAATTAAATTTCCAACCCGTTTCAGTAACAAATGGCGACTTTTATATTTGGCAACCAGAAACAAATATGAATGCGGTTACAAATGAAGAATCTGCTTAAGAAATAAAAAAACAGCTGCTTAACAGCTGTTTTTTTATTTCTTAAGCTTCTCTAACTTCCCATTCGAACGAGCGCCATTTCTCTCTGCTACCATTACACTTCTTTTTTGATCGATATAATCAAGCAATGTTCTATACTCTTCCTCATACACTGATAATCGCTCTAGAAGACATTCTCTCTCCGTTTGTAACGATTCAACTTGTTGTTGCAATACCTTTAACGCGTTTTCATCTTTATAATTTTGTAAGAAATCAATAACATCATTCAACGTAATTGACGTAGGCTCTAATACCTTCGTCTCTTTCACTTCATAATTTTCTACTTTACGAAGTTGTTTCGCTTCTTCAATACGTTCTTTATATTGCTTTCTTACATAAGAATTCCATCTAAATCCACATGCTGCTGGTGTACGAGACAAATGTCTCCCCACTTCTTTAAAGGCGGAAAGTTGCGTCCCACCTTCTCGAATATGCCGGAGTACTACTTCTGCCAGAAGCAAATCTTCATCATCAGTCCAAGCATCTTGTCTTGTTGTCGCCATCTCTCTAGTCCTCCCTATGCATTTTTTATTAAGCATATGCAGTTACTAGAAAAGATAGAATACAACAACTAAAGAATAAGGCAAAAAAAATAAACGCAGAAGATATCTTCTGCGTTTATTTTTTGCAATTACTTGCTGATTACTTCTTTACCTTTGTAAGTACCGCATGCTTTACATACACGGTGAGCTAATTTCGCTTCACCACAGCTTGGGCACTCTACCATACCAGGTACTGATAATTTGAAATGCGTACGACGCTTTCTTTTTACTGTTTTAGAAGTTCTTCTAAAAGGTACAGCCATTCTTCCCACCTCCTTAAAAGAAATAGTTATTTTCATATGAAGGCCTGAACCAGTCTTCCGATTATTTGTCAAAAAACTTCGCAAGTCCTGCCAATCTTGGATCAACAGCCTTTTCTTTGTTTTCTTCCGAAATCACTTGCCAGTCTTGACCTTGCATCGGTGCTCCACCAGAAACATCATCACTGAAAATTTGCATTGGAATCTCCAAAAGTATATTTTCCTTGATTACGGGCAGTAAGTCAAGTACTTCTCCTTCTAAACAATGAATTTCAGCTTCTGTTTCAAACTCTTCTTCTGAAGTTTGGAACACCTCAGTTGTTTTAATGTCAAATGGTAATGTCACATCTACTAAAGAGCGAGAACATGGTA
This sequence comes from Bacillaceae bacterium OF18-1A, assembly GCA_027694045.1. Lineage (GTDB taxonomy): Bacteria > Bacillota > Bacilli > Bacillales > Bacillaceae_G > Bacillus_A. The sequence goes on from JAQEWB010000002.1 coordinate 384,670, forward strand.
AAACCATGCTTCCAGTTATATGTAGATGGAACGTAAACTTTCCGGATCCAAAATCAACTCTTCCTGTTACATGAACAGGATTAATTTCTCGAATATCTTTCTCGACCTCTTTTAGCTCACTTACATCTACCATCTCATCCAATGTCAATCCTTTATTTCTCAATTTATTCAATTGATGGATGGACCATTTCATATCATATCACCTCAAGGCAACAAACAAAATTATAGCTAGCCATTTTATATTTGTCAATGTTTTTTCTTTACACTATAATGAAGTCATCATAGTAAATATTATATAGAGTATCATGTTTTTCAAAAAGATGCTACATCGAAAGGAGAGATTACCATAAAAGCTAGTGGTATTGTTGTTGAATATAACCCTTTTCATAACGGTCATGATTATCATGTGCAACAGACAAAAAAGTTAACACACTCCGATATAATAATTGCCGTTATGAGTGGCCCTTTTTTACAGCGTGGTGAGCCCGCACTCGTTTCCAAATGGTATCGTACTAAGATGGCTTTAGCAAACGGTGTAGACCTCGTTGTAGAGCTTCCATACGCCTTTGCAACACAAAAGGCTGAAACTTTCTCGAATGGCTCTATTTCCATCTTAAACGCCCTTCGTGTTTCTGAAATTTGCTTCGGTAGTGAAGATGGGCAAATCGAAAATTTTTATAATACCATCTCTATACAAAAAAACGAAGAGGAAACTTTTAATCGTCTTGTGAAACAATTTATGAATGCTGGTAATAGTTATGCAAAAGCTATGTCTGAAGCATTTCTACACATTTTACCATCCGAAAAAAACATAGATATGTCTCAACCGAATAACATTTTGGGCTTCCACTACATGAAAGCAATTCTCTCACAACATAGTTCAATGCAAGCACAAACTATAAAAAGATTCGCCTCTCATTATCACGATGAATCATTTAACGATCAACATATTGCGAGTGCGACAAGTATTCGTAAAGAACTCTTTAACAAAGATGGTTCATTTACAGAAATTGAGCCCTTCATCCCAAAAGCAACCGCTTCTCTTTTAGCAAATTACAAGAAAAATTACGGGATATTACATAATTGGGAACAATATTTTTCATTGTTTAAATACAAACTCATGACGATGTCTCCAGAGGACTTACGACATATATATGAAATAGAGGAAGGTTTAGAGCATCGTATTTTATCAAAAATACAAAGCAGTTCCTCCTTCTACTCATTCATGGAATCTTTAAAAACAAAACGTTATACATGGACGAGGTTACAAAGAGCTTGCACACATATTTTAACAAACACGACAAAAGAAGAAATGCATACAGCCAATATAGAACAACATGCACCATACATTCGTCTACTGGGTATGTCACAAAAAGGACAAACTTATCTTTCAAAAAACAAGAAAAAAATAGAACTTCCAATCCTTACCCATACAAAAACATTCGACCATCCTACTTTACATATAGAGCGAAAAGCAAATTCTGTATATTTCTCCATCATGCAAGAACCATTACGAACACAACTACTAAAACAAGACGCAACACAACATCCAATTCGTTATGATGAAACAGCCGAAAAATTTCTATAAGAAAAACCTCTCTATTTCAGAGAGGTTTATTTTTTCTCACCCATTTTTTCCAAATACGTCAGTGCATCATCTAACGTATCGACTGGTACAATCTTCATCTTCGTTTTTATATCTTTCGCTGCCTCAAGAGCATCTTTATAATTCGATTTCTCCGCACCTTTTTCATTTGGCGCAAAGAATACTTCCGCACCCGCATCACTAGCAGCTACTACCTTTTGCTGAATACCACCAATTGGACCAATTTCTCCTTTTTCATTGATTGTACCTGTTCCAGCTATTTCATTTCCTCTTGTTAAATCTTCTTCTACAAGTTGATTATATATTTCTAAAGTAAACATTAAACCTGCTGACGGTCCACCTATTTCATGGGAATCAATTTTCACTTTCGGATCTACCACTAGTTCTCTTTCTGTAACGATAGAAACCCCTATACCAACACGGCCATTCCCATTAGGAATCGTCTTTACATTTAAATTCTCTTTAAACTGTTTTCCGCCTCGCTTGTATTCAATATTTACTGTATCTCCTTCTTTTTTCCCTGTCATATACTCAATAAACTGTTCTGTCTTTTCGAATGTTTTTCCATCTACACCTACAATAACATCCCCTAGCTTAAGCTTCCCTTCTGATGGCATACCCTTTGCTACACCAGCAACTAATACCCCTTTATTTTCAAAAGAAACAGAGCGATTCGCACGTTTATAAGCATTATAAATCGCGGCATTTTGCGAATCTTTCATAGCATACTCTTGACGAAATTGATATTCTTCATCACTCTCACCTTTTTGCAGTATTTCTTCCGCTTTCGAAACATGTGTATATTTATTAAATTGTGCTGCTATTAAATTCACCACATTTGCGGGCCCCATTGAAACCGTTACAAGCATAAAATCACCAGATTCTTTTGTGCCACCTTCTACTTGAACATACGGCTCTAATTTTGCAGCCATTCCTGGTTTTGTTACATAGTACGGTAACCGCACGTAAACAAGCAGCATTGCCAAGATCACACCTATTAAAATTGCATATAAAAACCGAAAACGTTTAAACATTATGTTTCTCCTTCCACTGCTCAATTAATAAATAAATATTTGAAATATGTTTTTCTGCCTCTACTTCTCCGACTCGAATAATGTCTTCAATGTTTGTAAAAGCACGAGAACTAAATTGTTCCACAGCTGGTCGCATCATTAAATCTGATGCTATTTGGCGATTCATCACAAGCTCATGTTGCATAATTTCAATACTCTGCATAATCACATCGTAAATAGATGTAACTTCACCATTCACCTTAATTGGGGATACATCGACAGCAACAACAATATCGGCACCTAACTCTTTCACAACCGAAACAGGAATGCGATCAATAACTCCCCCATCCACTAATAATCGTCCATCTATTTTTTCTGGCACAAACACTCCAGGTACAGATATACTAGCCCTCACCGCATCTGCAACTGGACCACTTGTAAAAACCACTTTTTCCCCCTTCAAGATATCAGTAGCTACTACAGCTGTCGGGATATCTAACTCTTCTAAATTTTTATTATATGTAAACATTTTAATCATATCTTTGACACGTTTTCCAGCAATAAATCCCATTTTAGGGACTGTAAAATCTAAATAATACTTTCTTTTAAAAACAGCCGCCAGTTTGTATAGTCTTTCAACGTTACAGCTAGCTGCATAAAATGTACCTACTAAGGCCCCCATACTACTTCCTGCAACCATATGAATCGGTATACCATGCTCTCTTAAAACTTTTATAACACCAATATGAGCAAAACCTTTCGCTCCTCCAGATCCAAGCGCTAAACCAATCTTCGGCTCTTTCATCGTTCTCACCCTTTAATTTTTTTCATTCCTTTTTCATACTTATGGTCTAAATTCACTACGTATCCACGTATACTGAAATGAACGTTTTTTGGGACAAAGGGGGATTTACTTACATGTATGAAAAATGGAAAACCGCTTTCCTTACCGTATCCACACTATTTTTAACCTTTTCTCTCGTACTCCACCCCCAAGCTGCTTTGCAAGCTTCTACTCGAGGGTTAAATATATGGTGGGAAGTTGTATTCCCTTCACTATTACCGTTTTTCATCATTGCGGAACTTCTAATTAGTATTGGTGTTGTAAAATTTATTGGTGTTATATTAGAACCATTCATGCGGCCGCTCTTTCGCGTTCCAGGGATAGGTGGATTCGTTTGGGCAATGGGGATGGCTTCAGGGTTCCCTGCTGGCGCTAAATTAAGCGCTAGGCTACGAAAAAGCAATCAACTAACACAAATTGAAGCAGAGCGCCTCGTATCTTTCACAAACTCTTCTAATCCACTTTTTATTTTTGGAGCTGTTTCTATCGGTTTTTTTAATAACCCGAAATTAGGTGTCATATTAGCTGCTGCGCATTATTTAAGTAACTTTGCCGTCGGATTACTTATGCGTTTTTACGGTCATAACACCGCTTACACAAATAATAAGCAGTCTACTAAAAAACGACCTTTTCAAAATCCTTTTTCAATCCTTCATGAGACACGCCTACAAGAAAAACGGCCAATAGGACAATTACTTGGGGACGCTATCGTTTCCTCCATTCAAACATTACTTATGATTGGCGGATTTATTATTTTATTCTCTGTATTAAATAAAATGATTACTGTATTCCATATTACAGCAACTCTTTCTTTTATTATGCAACATATTTTATCATTCTTCCAACTAACTACCGATTTTAGCATTCCAATATTATCAGGTATTTTTGAAATGACTCTTGGAAGCCAAATGATTAGTCAAATAAATGAAGCACCTCTTCTGCAACAAGCTATGGTAACGAGCTTCATTTTAGCCTTTAGTGGCCTTTCTATTCAAGCACAAGTTGCTAGCATATTAGCTGAAACAGACATCCGATTTAAACCATATTTTTTCGCACGAATTATCCAAAGTATTCTTGCTCCTATTTTTACTTTTATATTTTGGAAGCCATTTTATGAGAACGTAAATTCTTTCTCACCTATACAAAAAGATGTTCCCGTATTTTTATTAGACCATTCTTCTATACTATATGAAACTTGGGCCACTTTCGTACATTATGGACCGATTTTCACATTATTTTGCTTATACTTATATATTATCTTATTGTTTTTACGCACGAATAAAGTGAAACTTTAATCCCCCCTCACCATTTAGGCTTTTACGGACTGCCCAGCAAATAACGGAATAAAGAAAAACCCCGTTCACTTTAACGGGGTTTGAAACTTTTCTTTTAAAGCACGCTCTACAACAGGAGGTACAAGATCTACTACACTTCCCCCATACCTTGCAACTTCTTTCACAATACTTGAGCTTAAAAATGAATATTGGTTGTTTGTCATAATAAAAAAGGTTTCAATATTTTCATCTAACTTTCGATTCATAGAAGTAATTTGCATTTCATACTCAAAATCAGAAACCGCTCGTAAACCACGTAAAATCGCATTTGCAGTACGCATTTTTGCGTACTCCACTAATAGCCCACTATGCGAATCCACTTTTACATTCGGCATATCCTTTGTTGCTTCTCGAATTAACTCTAAGCGCTCCTCAACTGAAAAGAAGGGCTTCTTTGATGAATTATTTAAAACGACTACATACACCTCATCAAATACTTTTGCTCCCCTTTTAATAATATCTAAATGCCCAAGGGTAATTGGATCAAAACTTCCGGAAGAAATAGCTATACTTGTCATTCTGTCCCCTCACCTTCATACTTATAAATCGATATCGCTGTAATGCCATAATTCTCAGCTCGTACTTTCACAAGTTCCCCTATCGAATCAGGTAAAACCACATCATTACCATGCTCTGACATAATTAATCCATCTCTATGTAGCAATCCATGTTGATCCATCACACTAATTAAAGATACAATTTTTTGATCTTTATATGGAGGATCTATTAGTATAAGGTCGAATGACATTTCACGCTTTATAAGTGCCTTCACCGCACGCTCTGCATCATTTCGATACACTTCAGCTTGTTCATGTATTCTACAACTTTCTAAATTTTGATGGATGACTTTTATCGCTTTACTATCTCGATCAACAAAAATCGCTTTATCAATCCCTCTACTTATAGCCTCAATTCCAAGACCACCACTGCCGCCAAATAAATCAAGAGCGGTACCACCATCAAAATAAGGACCTATCATATTAAAAATAGATTCTTTCACTTTATCTGTCGTTGGACGTGTTGTATTACCAGGGACCGCTTTAAGTGGATGCCCTTTACATTTTCCTGAAACTACTCTCATCTGTTGTCACTACCTTTATTTCAATCTATCGAGCGATTATAAAACCTTTCCCCTCTTCAGTAGCCATTACAAAACTATATGTAACTTTCACCTAAGCATCGTGAACTGTTCTTTAAATAACCGCTCGTCATTTTTTATGTATTCATCTCACCATTCGCTCACACGAACCCTTATGTATATTAATTCCACTTTATCTTTTTTATCCTATCATAAAATAAAAAAAAGAAAAATAAAAAGCACAATATAAAATTTAATTTCATTATGTATATCTTCATTTAGATTGGACATAAATAACTATAACAACATCACCTTCGATGTTGTTGCCAACCGCGGAGAAGACTTACGTTTCCCCATAAGTTCTTCCTCCGGTTTCTCCTCTCCCTTTGCCTTCTTACTAGTACATACTAGTATAAGAAGGGCCCTGCTTTGCAGGGTTTTTTTTCTTTGTCTACTTTTCATTTAAAAAGTGAGATGGTACAGTAAAAGAAAGAGGAGGAAAAGATATGATTCAACGCTTTATAGAACTCGGAGAAGGCTACTCCGATTTATATGAATTACTTGAAATTGCCAAAGCAAACCAAGAACGTATAACACATATGCTACAGTTTGAAACAATCAAAAATGAAAAAAAAGTGTGTTCACTTGTTGTAATATTAAAACCGACCACTACTGGTGATTTCCAGCCATTATACATATGTCGTGAAGGTATTCCTATGCTTGAAAACAAAAAAAGTAAACGTGTCATTTTATTTGAAGAGACGGCAGAACAACTAGGGAAAAAAGTGACCACATTTACTGTAAAACCATCCACAACCTTCCCAGAAAAAGAACTGTTTTTCAACCATCTAATCGGTATTTTACGAATGAACAATTTCATTCCACCAATGAAATAACACTTTATTTCAAAAAAATCCCCTGCTACATGTAGCAGGGGATTTTTCACATTAACTATAATCGTATTCCTTTGCCCGATCAGGACGAGAATTTTCAAATTCCGTTTTTAAAAACGGGCGGTACGACTGTTCTATCTTTTTCACAAAAGGAAGTTTATTCAACTTTTGCATCATATGCTCAATTTGTTCCATATCACAATATACAACTGCATATTTTAAGCGTTTTGATATGTAATGTATGTTACCATATTTCCTTAAAATCTTGGCATGTTTCAATGAATGTAAATAAACAATCATACTTTGTCGTTGCCCGAACATAATCTTCTCCATCTTCTCCTTTTAAAAACTTATATTTTTATATTTTATGAAAACCAATCAGAAATTTTTGACATGGTAGAACAAACTCTGTATACGTTTTCTTCCTGCTTCTAAAAAACGGGGTACATTACCCCGTTTTTTTACAACCGCAACCTCCGCCAGTACCACAACCTCCACCACAGCCACCCGCATCGAAAAACGGATTTCCTGTTGGAACTTTAACAGAAGAGGATACCTCAGAACCAATTGCTACACTAACTTCATCTAATAACTTTTGTAAAGCAGTTTCTACTCGTTTAAAAGCTGCAATTTTATCATGTAAGTCTACAGAACGCTTTAATTCCCTCATTTTCGTCGAAACAAGAGTATAATCAGGATGGTATTTACCAAAACGCTGCACTTCTTCATATCGTTCCTTCATCGCTGTAAATTGCTGAATTAACGTCTGAACTTCCATATCTTCATGCAATTCTTTATAACACTTACGATAATCTTCTGCTATATCTGAACAGATGATCGCTTTTGCAAGCTGCTCTGCCTTATCTAATATTAATACGCTTTCCAGCGTCGCTACAATCATGAGAGACACCTCCGAATATCCATCATACCACATTTAGAATAGAACTACTAATTGAAGTGTCTCACTTAAAAAGAGATGATTCTAACTATTTTTTCACACTATCTCAGATCAGCTTATACATTAATATGTTCTGCGATATTATATTTAAGCACATCCCATTCTCCACTGTTTTCTTTCACATAACTAATACACGCATTTTTTAATGGTGTCTTAAACGAAATCTCACCTGGTGCAATCGCATGTAAAATTGCTTTTATCGCATGCGAATGGGCCACAATGATAATACGTTTGCCGGAATGCGTTGTCGCAACATCTTTTAAAGCAGCAAAGCAACGAGCTACAATCTCTTCATCTTGCTCCATGCCTTCTACTTTCCCCTCTGCAATTAACTCTCTAACAATTGCAATCGGCTTCCCTGAAGCTTCTCCAAAATTCCGTTCAACAAATCGCTCATCTAATAAAATCGATTGCAATCCAGCTGCCTCTGCTATTGCCTTCGCTGTTTCTTGTGCTCTCATTAACGGGCTACTTATAATGATATCCCACGATTCTGTTTGCAAAGCAGCTGCACTTTGACTCGCTTGCTTCTTCCCCACTTCATTAAGCGGAATATCTTCGCGCCCCTGAATAATCTCTTGAAAATTCCAATCAGTTTGTCCATGTCGTACTAAACAAATTTCCGTCATGTTGCAACTCCTTTTTTTATAATCCGTTTCTATTGTAACAAAAGTTCTACATGACGGACATAGTTTTCCTTTCCAATTATGTCGTATTTTGTTGCTTCATATACTGAAACATATCAATCATAATCGAAGCTACTGCTAATTGATTTTGAAATTTTTCTACTTTATCTGGTATCGTTTTTTTGAAATGTTGCATAGCTGCTAGCTCAAAAGCCTCTTTTTCATCAGGATTTCGCGTTAACTTCCTATACCAGTATGGTTGCTCCCTAATATAGCGAGATAAATCCTCATCAGCCTTTATAAACTCCATAAGCTCTGCTCTCATCATCTTTCCCCCTAATCTTTTTGAAAGAAAAATGGATTATTTTCAGAAGTATTTTGTTCTTGTTCCGTGCGGGTGTTCCCTTGAAATTGTTGAATAACTTGCTGCACACTTCCAATAGCATTCGTTACATTAGCTAAATGATGCTGCATTTGTTCCACATCTAGCTTTTTAAAAAAAGAAAGCATTTGCGCCATCACATCAGCAGTTTTTTCCTCTTCAGTTCGATTATCTTTTTCTTTTTTATTCTCTTTTGCTGAAGAAAAAGCAGGCGCCCCATCAGGTCTATAAGTTGCCCATATTGGATCTTCTTCACCAAGTAAGTACCATTCCTCATAAAATTGTTGCCAAGTTTTTCGTCCATTTCTAACCTCATGAACCATTTTAGGGTGATGGTTTACAAATTCTTTAAACTGCTGAACCGATGGATGTAGCGGTCCTTTTGTTGTCGGCATAATCCTCACCTCTTCATATATATCTACTATATTGTAAGAAAAAAAAGGCACATGGTTCGCCTATTTTTAGACGTTTCATGCACCTTTTTATCTTGCAAGTTATACCTCGTAAAATTCCCATCTTACAATTCAGTGAATATAAAGAATCTAACCATAAGATTAGCTATCCATAAAAAATTAGTGACGACGTAAAATTTTATTTTCGGATAAAGTTTTGCGTATAAAATTTATCATATACCCCAACACCTAATCCAGTAAATTGTTCATTTAATAAATTTTTTCTATGTCCTTCACTATTTAACCAACCTTGCACCGCCGCAACCCCATCACTATGTTGCGCTGCTATATTCTCACCCGCAAGTTGAAAGCCTACTTTTCCACGCTGTAAACGATCTCCTAACGTACCTAAAGTAGGTGAATCGTGAGAAAAATAGTTATTATCTTTCATATCTTTACTATGACCGATAGCAACATCTGCTGCCTGCTGATCCCATGTTAATAATGGTAACTCATGACGGTTGCGAATAATATTTGTTAAATCAAAAATCTGCTGCGTATTTCCATTCTCTACTTGCTTCATCTTTTCTGGCGTTAACGGCTGTTCTGCTATTAATTCTCCTGAATAAACTAGTTGATACGGCCTTTGTCGCAATAAAGTTTCATCATCCATGTAGCGAATACCAACAAGCTCATGTGTAAAATGATCAAAATATAATTGTGCCCAGCCATCTTCCACAGGTATTAATGGTTGCTCCATTACTTCAGTATCAGATAATTCAAATTGATAACTATTCTTCTCTCTCTTTAATGAAATCTCATGCGAGAATGGATTCTTTTTATATACATCTTCATATTTTTCATTTATATAGTAAGGAGACACCTTAACTTCTTCACCTGCAACATATGCTGTCACTACTTTACGTTCCGCAACTCCAAATTGAACATACTGGGCTAAATCTTGATTGTATACCCACCATTCATATCCGTAAGCAGATGGCTCTATTCTCGATGGTTCTCCCCATTTTGCTAATAAATTCTCAGAGTCCCCACCAATCATATTTAAAACTGTGTCTGATGAGTCATTAATTTGTTTTTTCTTTTTCACAATTTTATTTTCTTGCTTTGATTGAGATGGAGTTAGTATATATTGTGAAACGAGTAATTTCCCGTATAAATCTATAGCTAAAATTAAAAATGTAATCATTACGATACGCAATAATTTCTTCAAACGATATACCTCCTGCACAAAACATAAAATTGAGATATACACAAATCCTTTTCTTTCCTTTTTGTGTGTACCGTACTCTTTTCACTATATCATATTTTCATAAAAAAAGTCTGGATTCTCCCTTTTCTCTCAATATGAATTGCACTTTCTTATTATTCATACTATTATAAAAATAATAGTATGGTATCAAAAAAGGAGGTATTACATGCAATTTACAAATACGAAATTTAGTGGAGCAGTCGTTGATTTAACACTTTTAACCGAAATTATGGAAAACAACCATTTTGTACTTGCTGGGCAGTGGGATTACGAACGCGTTACATATGATTATAAATTTGAAATATTAAAGGATATTTATTATTTACGAGTGCAAGGTCTTGCTGTTGAAGGTGACGTTGGTAGCAGACATGCCGAAATAAAGCTACTCCCCCCCTTATTAGGAAAACACTATTATCCTCACGGCGTTGAATATGGTGATGGTGAAACATTCCCAACGAATGTACTTCAAAAAAGTGAACAACTCCTACAAAATATCGAAAAAGAGTTAAAAGAATTTCAAATTATTGAGTAACAAAAAAACGAGTGCACCATATGGATGCACTCGTTTTTTTCCGCATTAACGCCCGATCGGTGAAGACTAATAATCAGTGCAGGATGCCCCCACTGATTAAAGTTTCACTTTATTTGGTTTGTAAATAAGGTGGCAATTGTTGCAACTGCTCTTTATCTTTTTCACGCTCTCGACGTGCCCATCGAAAGAACACATAGCCGATAATCGTACCATACACTATTTCCTGGACAATTTTCATAATGATACCGCCTGTTTGTTGGTCTTGTACTACCGGCATCCAATGCAAAAATTCTGGTCCAGTTATATTTAAATCTGATAAGGTTCCTGCTGGCACACATAGTTCCATCGCTTTCATCCAAGCTGCTGGATCCGTATACGTTGCAAATAGCGGTGCAGTCGCAAAAATGATTAATGCGCAAGCTGGCGTTAATAATATACCGTTAGCAAACATGTAACCAAGTTTCTTTATATCGCTTAACGTTTGATATTCCGGTAACGGATTTAGCATCGGCCACCACATCATAATCGCCGTAAAAAACAATATAGCAAGGCAAATCGGATGCGCAATTTGACTTTGTTTTACTGTATCAAAAACAACTGGTAAATGATAAAAAGAAAATAAACCATTAAATACAAACAAAGCAATAAGTGGTCTTGCAAAGATTTTCAGTATAATTTGAACAAACTTAAAAGAAGTAATATAACGATATAACCAAGTTGGTATACCTAGTAGTAATAAAGGCGGTACTGCAATATACATGATCGCCATTTCAAACATATGTGCACTAAATACAATATGTCCTATTAAATCGATCGGTCCACCCTTTACAAAATAGAAAAGAACAATTCCGACTGTAAAATAGAAAATCTGTTTTTTACTTACTTTAGTCGCATTTTCAAATCGTCCTCTATACGGCCCAATAATTAAAAAATATCCTATCAAAATAGAGATCATAAACAACATAAATATAGGACTCCATAAAGCTTCAAAACCGAATATCCATAAGTTATCCATTTTCCACACCTACCTTCTGAAAACTATTTTCTCCTTTCACTTAACGTGAATAGGGGACTGTGATAGCACAAGTCCCCCCTATTTTTCACTTATTAAATCCATACAATTGTCATAAAAGCTAATATTGTAATTAACCCTATTAGCAAGCCAGAATAAAGAAAGAAACTTGCAGCTTCATGCCCTTTATGGCTCATATGCATAAAATAATACAATTGAAAAATTACTTGCACCACTGCTAATAGCAAAATAAATGGAATAGAGAAAGTTGGACTAAAAGTTTTCGGATATGCTACCGCTACAAACGCTACTAATGTCAAAAATATCATTAATGCAAACGTGATGACTTGGTGCTTCATTTCCTCTGCACTTTTTCTCTTCCGATAAACAAGATCAACTTTCGGGTTATTCGTTTGCTTTATCGCCATTGTTTATCCCACCATTCCCATTAAATATACTACAGTGAAAATAAACACCCAAACTACGTCAATAAAGTGCCAATAAATCGATGCAACATAAAACTTCGGTGCATTGTATAAATTCAAACCTCTCTTCGCATTTCTAAAGATTAACGTTAAAATCCAACACAATCCAAACAATACGTGAAGTCCATGTGTACCAACAAGAGCATAAAATGCAGAACCAAATGCACTACTTCTCATAGTATGCTTAAATTCATGCGTATAATGATAAAACTCATATATTTCAAATCCTAAAAATCCTAAGCCAAGCAATACTGTTACAAGTAACCAAAATTGCATCTTCTTAAAATTAAAGTTTTTCATATGATACATCGCATATACGCTTGTTAAACTACTTGTTAATAAAAGCATTGTCATAATAAAAACGAGTGGCATTTGGAACATTTCTTGAGATGTTGGTCCGCCATTTGTAGAATTTTTTAATGCTAAATATGTGCCAAATAAGGAAGCGAACAACACTGTTTCGCCTCCAAGAAATAACCAAAAACCGACAAACTTATTTTTCCCTTCAAGGGTTGCTTTTTCAGGCTCTGCTGGAAATGTTTCATTCGTTAACTTGTCATCTACATGCATTATGCCTTGCCCCCCTTATCCTCTAAATCTTCTTTATGAATATGATATCCATGATCATCGATTACTGAACGTAGGAACATTGTACCAAATGTAATGATTAAACCAATAATTGCTACTAATAACCAAAACTTATCTTTTCCACCTTGCATATACATTGCACCGAATGCCGCTATAAATAAACCTAAAGAAATAACAAATGGTGCAAATGAAGCATTTGGCATATGAATATCACCAACTGGTTCCGCCGCTGTCATTTCTTTATTACCTTCACGTTTTTCAATCCAGAACGGATCTAACCCGCGAACAAATGGTAATTGTTTGAAATTATATTCCGGTGTAGGTGCTGGCATTGTCCATTCTAATGTACGCGCATCCCACGGATCACGACCAGCCTTCTCTTTTGATACCGTTGTTTTAATTACATTGAATAAAAGAACAATCGTTCCAAGAGCCATAAACACTGCTCCAATAGAACTAATCATATTTCCCATTTCCAACCCTTGTCCCTCAAGGTATGTGTAGTAACGACGTGGCATACCAATTAATCCAAGGAAGTGCTGAATAAAGAACGTTAAATGGAAACCGATAAAGAATAACCAAAACGTTATCTTTCCTAACGTTTCATTTAATACTTTATTAAACATGAGTGGCCAATAATAATGAGCCCCTGCAAGTAAACCAAATACAACACCGCCAACGATTACATAATGAAAGTGTGCTACTACGAAATAGTTATCATGAAATTGATAATCGGCTGGTGCAGATGCAAGCATAACCCCTGTAACTCCACCCATTACGAACGATGGAATAAAAGCTACTGCCCACATCATCGGTGTTGTAAAACGAATATTTCCGCCCCACATTGTAAAGAGCCAGTTAAATATTTTAATACCTGTCGGAACTGCAATCGCCATTGTTGCAACTGAGAAAATAGCATTTGCAACTGGACCAAGACCAACAGTAAACATATGATGCGCCCATACCATAAATCCTAAAAATCCAATTAATACTGTCGCAAACACCATTGATGAATAACCAAATAATCGTTTTTTCGAAAATGTCGCGAAGATTTCTGAGAATATTCCGAAAGCTGGGAGTATAAGAATGTATACTTCTGGATGACCGAAAATCCAGAATAAATGCTCCCATATAATTGTGTTCCCACCTAATGCTGGATTAAAGAAACTTGTTCCAAATAAACGATCTAGCATTAAAAGTCCTAATCCTACAGTCAACGGTGGAAAAGCGAATAATATAAGTGATGATGTTACAAATGTTGTCCATGTAAACATCGGCATACGCATATACGTCATTCCTGGTGCACGCATATTAATGATTGTAACAAGGAAGTTAATACCTCCAATTAATGTACCAATACCTGAAATTTGCAAGCCGAGTACATAAAAATCAACACCATGCCCTTTAGAGGCTAAGGCTAAAGATGCATAAGATGTCCATCCTGCATCAGGTGCTCCACCTAAAAACCAACTTAAATTTAAAAATACTCCACCAAAGAAAAATAACCAAAATCCGAGTGAATTCAAAAACGGGAACGCTACATCACGCGCACCTATTTGAAGCGGTACGGCGGCGTTCATAAATGCAAACACGAGTGGCATAGCTGCGAGGAAAATCATTGTTGTACCGTGCATCGTTAATACTTGATTGTAAGCATCCCCAACAAGAAACGCGTTGTTAGGAATCGCTAATTGAAGGCGAATAAATAGTGCTTCTATTCCGCCTATTATAAAAAATAATCCACCTGCAATTAAATAGAGAATGGCAATCTTTTTATGGTCTACTGTCGTTAAATAATCCCATATGACAGCACCCATCCCCTGTTTTTTTGCTACAGAACTCACGTTTTCAACCTCCCCTTCGCGAATAATCCCGATTTACTTTTCAACCTTTAACGTTTGTAAGTATGCATTTAATGCATCAATTTGATCATCCGTTAGGTTGCCATATTTGCCAGTCATTTTATTTCCTGGCTTCATATTTTCAGGATCTTTCAGCCATTTTTTTAAGTTCTCTTCATTATTTTCGGCAATACCGGCAACCATATCGCGATCAGCAAAGTTTGCTAAGTTTGGCGCGATACGAGCGGAAGGTGGTCTACTATCATTAGATCCAACTGCATGACAACCAATACAACTTTTATTAAATATTTCTTGGCCCTCTTGTGCCTTTGTTGAAGCTACTTCTTTTTTCCCATCAATCTTCTTCATGTCAGCAAGCCATTTTTTGTACTCGCTTTCATCTAAAGCTTTCACTTTGAATTGCATTAAAGAATGTGATGGGCCGCAAAATTCTGTACAAAAACCATTATAAGTGCCTGATTTGTCTGCCTTTAACCACATTTTGTTCACATTATCTGTATTGGTATCCATTTTACCAGCTAAAGACGGAACCCAAAACGAATGTTTAATATCGGCACCCTTCAAATTCAAATACACTTTCTTACCTGTGGGGATGACTAAGTCTTGAGAAGTTACTATTTTTTCTGATTTATAAGAAAATTCCCACCAATAAAGATTCGCTGTTACATCAACAACGATAGTATCTTTATCAATATTCTTTTTCTCCATTGCACTTACATCAGCAAGTTTGAATGTATATGTAACGGTTGGAACAGCTAAGATTAGTAAAAGAATAATCGGAATAACTGTCCATATAATCTCTAGTTTGTGATTTCCTTCAACTTGCTCTGGAATATAATCTTCCTGGCCTTTCTTCTGTCGGAAACGCACAATTACATATAAGAAAATAATAGTAACTACTAATACTACTCCTACCATGATTGCACTTGCTAGTAAGAGCAAATCATATTGCATTTTTGCTACTTCTCCTTGCGGAATTAAAGTAGATTGAAAGGCTTTACCGCATCCCCCTAACAGTAAAGCCAGCAGTGAAACGAACGAAAGCAGTCGCCACTGTTTCTTCATACAAACAACCCCCACTTTCTTTGTGAATTAGATTGTACTTTATAGTTAAGTAAAGTAAATCTCAACGTAAAGAAATCCAATTATGTCGTTGTCTTAGAAGAATGTAACTACAATCATTGATACAAATAAGATTGTTAAATAATTAAGGGAATAAACAAACATTTGTACGGACCACTTGATGTCATCTTTCTTACGGAAGCCATAAAATCCTAAAGCGATCCATCCGATGTTAAGCAATGTTGCAATTACCATAAATGTTATCCCTAGTCCACTCATATAAAATGGTAGTGGTAATAAACATACTGTCCAAATCATAATTTGGCGTTTCGTAATTTCAAATCCATGTACTACAGGAAGCATTGGAATTCCTGCATTTCGATATTCATCAACACGTTTCATCGCTAATGCGAGGAAATGTGGGATTTGCCAAATAAACATAATTAAAAATAACATCCAAGCAATTGGATGGCCTAAAGATGGATCGATTGCTGCCCATCCAATTAAAGGTGGAACTGCTCCAGATATACTACCTACAACAGTATTTAGTGTATACTTTCTCTTTGTCCATAAAGTATATAAGACAACATATGTGAAAGCACCAATAAACCCCATTAAAACTGCCATCGGTGTTGTTAATAATAAAAATACAAATCCAAGAAGTAATATAACTAATCCAAATGTAAGTGCAAATCCTGGTTTATATTTTCCAGTAACCGTTGGACGGGTCTTTGTTCTTTCCATTAATGGATCGATGTCTCGATCAATATAATTATTTAAACAACATACCCCTGCCATAATTAATCCAGAACCAACGATTGTAAAAAATAGCTTATCCAGATTGTCCATCACACTTAATCCATTAAAGTGCAACGCCAACCAAAATCCTGTAAATACAGTAAGTGTATTTGAGTTTACAATCCCCATTTTAACGAGCGCTGATAAATCTTGTAGCCGAGTTGTTTCCGGTACACTTGTTACAGCTGACTCATCATGCAGCTCACTTGTTGCATGGCTCATCACTTTAACCCCCTCTTAAAACTTTCGTCTTTCTTTTTGTGCCTATTTCGAATGAAATAATCCACTTCTATATAGCAATATTATTACAGTAGAAACATTGTTAATCCATTCTACTACTAATCTACGCCCATACTCCAATATATTAAATCATATTTCCCGAACATTTTGTGAAGAAAACATGAACTTTTTGTGTCGAATATAAAAAACTTAATTCTTACTTATCCTTATCATAACATGATGTTACCTTCTATAATAAACTATTTTGTCATATTTAACACGTATTCTCCCCATTTCTTTTCAAAATAGTCTGTTTTTCACCTAAAAATTTCCTTATAACTCGCGTTTTCACAACCATTTCCCTGCCCCTGTCTTCCCCCTCCATTTCTTTGCTATTTTATTATTTTTTATATATCATAGGAACTAGCGCGTTTTATTCTATACATACTGGAATGAAAATATTTCGCAATAACTTCATAGCAGAAAGATGGTGAAAGAGATTGCAACGCTTTATTAAATGGTTAGCAGTCATTACAAGTCTTGATTTATTAGTAGTTTTATTAGGAGGCGCCTTAGTTACAAAAACAGGTTCTGGCCAAGGTTGCGGTAAATCATGGCCACTTTGCAATGGTGAATTAGTTCCATCTAATTTATCAATGGAAACTATTATTGAACTAAGTCACCGTTTAACATCCGGATCAGCGGGAATACTTGTTACCCTCCTTTGTATTTTATCTTGGAAATATTACAAACATGTACGTGAAACAAAAACGTTAGCAATTTTGTCCTTCGTATTTTTAGTTGCACAAGCATTAATGGGAGCAGCAGCAGTTGTTTGGGGTCAAATGCCAGCTGTACTTGCTATCCATTTCGGTATTTCCTTAATTTCATTTGCTTCTGTTATTTTGTTAACATGTCTTATTTTTGAAATCGATCAGAAATTCGATGCCCGTTCACTTATTATGGACAAAAAAATGAAATTTCATATTTATGGTGTAACAATTTACTGTTATCTTGTCGTCTATACAGGAGCTTTAGTACGTCACGAACGAGCTAGCTTAGCCTGTCCAGATTTCCCTTTATGTAGCAAAAATAGACCTATGCCGACTCAATTACATGAGTGGGTTCAAATGGGGCATAGATTGGCAGCTATGTTAATTTTCGTTTGGATACTATACGCGATGATTATTGCTATTCGCCATTACAAGCAGCAGCCTGTCGTATACTGGGGATGGATCATTTCATTTATCCTTGTTACCCTTCAAGCTGTAGTAGGAATTTTAGTTGTATTTACAAATGCTAGTTTAGCAATGGCATTATTACATTCTCTATTCATTTCTTGCTTGTTTGCTGTACTATGCTATTTAGTTATGTTAGGAACAAGAAGTAAAGTGAATGCAAAAGAAGCCGAATCCGCATCTAAGCAAACAAAATAAATCAAAATTTAAATACCTTGCCCATTCGGCAAGGTATTTTTTGCAACAAAAAAAGAGCTGCTCTCACAGCTCTTTTTTGTTTTAGTGATCTAATTCAATGAGTAAGTCACCCGTTTGAATTGCATCCCCATCGTTAACATATACTTTCTTCACTTTACCATTGAACGGCGCTTGAACTGTCGTTTCCATTTTCATAGCTTCCGTAATTGCCATAGAATCGCCTTTTTTCACTTCATCGCCTTCGTTTACAACTACTTTAATAACTGTTCCTGGCATCGTTGCGCTAATGTGGTTTGGATTTTCACGGTTTCCTTTCACACGCTGTGCAACTGTCGCTTTCACACTTTCATCTTTTACAACAATTTCACGTGGTTGACCGTTAAACTCTAAGTAAAGAACACGATTTCCATCCGGCTGAGGTTCTCCAATTGATACTAATTTAACCATCAATGTTTTACCTTGTTCAATTTCCACATCAATTTCTTCACCAAGTCTCATACCATAGAAGAATGTCGGTGTATCAAGGACAGATACATTTCCATAAAGTTCAGCAACTTTTTCATAGTCCATAAATACTTTTGGATACAATGCATACGCAACTACATCAAAAATCGTTACTTCGCGTCCAAGTTTATGGAATAACTCTTCTTTTAAAGCATCGAAATCTACTGGTTCCAATAATTCACCAGGTCTAACTGTTAATGGCTCTTTCCCTTTTAAAATAATCTGTTGCAATTCTTTCGGGAAACCACCGTATGGTTGACCTAAATCCCCAGAGAACATTTCAACAACAGACCCTGGGAAGTCCATAGCATGCCCACGTTCTAAAATATCTTGTTCCGTCAGATGGTTTTGAACCATAAACAATGCCATATCACCAACAACTTTTGATGATGGTGTTACTTTTACGATATCACCAAACATGTCATTCACACGGCGATACATTACTTTCACTTCATCGAAGCGATCTCCTAAACCAACCGCTTTCGCTTGTTGTTGAAGATTACTATACTGTCCGCCTGGCATTTCGTGCATATACACCTCTGTATGAGGAGCATTCATACCACTTTCAAACGGTGCGTAGTATTTACGTACATCTTCCCAGTAATGAGATAGTTTTTCTAATGAATCTATGTTAACATCCGGCTGTCTTTCATTTCCGCCTAACGCATAGTATAGCGTGTTCGCGCTCGGTTGTGATGTTTGACCAGCCATAGAACTTACTGCTACATCGACAATATCAACACCTGCTTCAATTGCCTTTGTATACGTTAATATACCATTTCCACTCGTATCATGTGTGTGGAGGTGAATCGGAATCGACACCGTCTCTTTTAATGCAGAAACTAAATCATATGCCGCGTTAGGTTTTAATAAACCTGCCATATCTTTAATACCTAATATATGAGCACCTGATGCTTCTAACTCTTTTGCTAAGTTTTTATAATAATTTAAATCATATTTACTACGTAACGGATCATGAATATCTCCTGTGTAACACATTGTTGCTTCTGCAATTTTACCTGTATCTCTTACAGCGTCAATCGCAACTCTCATACCTTCTACCCAGTTTAAGCTATCAAAAATACGGAATACATCAATACCAGCTTGAGCAGAACATTCCACAAATTTTTGAATTAAATTATCTGGATAGTTTTTGTATCCTACTGCATTTGAAGAACGAAGTAACATTTGGAATAACACGTTCGGCATTTTTTCACGAAGATCTAGTAATCGTTCCCATGGATCTTCCTTTAAGAAACGATACGCGACATCAAACGTTGCACCGCCCCACATTTCAGCTGAGAACATGTTTGGTAACATTCTCGCTGTTGGCTCTGCAATTTGATGTAAATCTTTTGTACGAATACGAGTTGCAAGTAATGACTGATGGGCATCACGGAATGTTGTATCAGTTAATAGTACACGCTTTTGATCTTGAACCCATTTTACTAATCCATCTGCTCCACGTTCATCCAAAATTTGTTTCGTTCCATTTTGGATTGGCTCTGAATGTAATACATTCGGTATACGAGCATCCGGGAAAATTGGTTTTTCTTTTTTCCCTACTCCTGGGAAACCATTTACTGTTACTGAGCCAATGTAATTTAACATTTTCGTTCCTCGGTCTTTACGTTTCGGGAACAAGAACAGTTCAGGTGATGCATCAATAAACGATGTATCATATTCTCCTGATAAGAAGTTTTTATGTTTTACTACATTCTCTAAGAATGGAATATTTGTTTTAATACCACGAATACGGAATTCTTTTAAGTTACGTTCCATTTTTGCAGCAGCTTGCTCAAAAGTAAGAGCCCAAGTTGTAACTTTTACAAGTAAAGAGTCGTAGTAAGGCGTAATAACTGCACCTTGGAAACTATTACCTGTATCAAGACGTACACCAAAACCACCGCCAGATCGATACGCCATAATTTTCCCTGTATCCGGCATAAAATTATTTAATGGGTCTTCAGTCGTTACACGAGATTGAATCGCAAATCCATGAACAACTACTTCCTCTTGCTTTGGAACACCTACCATTTTACTATGTAATGCATGTCCATCAGCTATTAAAATTTGTGATTGAACAATATCTACTCCTGTAATCATTTCTGTGATTGTATGCTCAACCTGCACACGTGGATTCACTTCAATAAAGTAAAACTCCTCATCTTTCACAAGGAATTCTACTGTTCCTGCATTTAAATAATTTACATTTTTCGTTAATTTAACAGCAGCATCACAAATACGTTGACGCAAGTCATCTGAAAGCGATACACTCGGTGCAATTTCTACAACTTTTTGGTGACGACGTTGTACAGAGCAGTCACGCTCGTATAAATGAACAACATTGCCCTCTTCATCTGCTAAAATTTGGACTTCTATATGTTTAGGTTTTTCAACGAATTTCTCTACGTATACTTCATCATTACCAAAGGCTGCTTTTGCCTCTGATTTCGCTCGATTATATGATTCTCTTAATTCTTCACTTGTACGTACAATACGCATACCACGACCGCCACCGCCAAGCGAAGCTTTAATAATAATCGGGTAATCATACTTTTCAGCAAATTCTTTAACTTCTTCTAATGAATTTACCGGACCATCACTACCAGGAATAACTGGAATTTGTGCTAGCTGCGCTTGCGTTCTTGCTTTCACTTTATCTCCAAACATATCTAGATGCTTACTTTTTGGACCGATAAAGATAATTCCTTCTTCTTCACAACGTTTTGCAAATTGAATATTTTCTGACAAGAAACCATATCCAGGGTGGATTGCATCTACATGATTACTTTTCGCAATCTCAATAATGCCCTCAATATCTAGATAAGCATCAATTGGCTTTTTTCCTTCCCCAACTAAATAGGACTCATCGGCTTTATAACGATGATAAGAACCACTATCCTCTTTCGAATAGATTGCAACTGTTTTTAATCCTAGTTCCGAACAAGCTCGAAACACACGAATTGCAATCTCTCCACGGTTAGCTACCAATACTTTTTGAATACGTTGCAGCTTTGTCATGATTTTCCCCCTCTACTTTCCTACCACTCTAGAGATAAAATATACATACACACTCTAAAGAGCGTGAAGTTCTTCACTTTCCATATTATATTATACTTAGAAAGCTTCACTTTATTTTTATCCATCATACCTTATTTTTTAACAAATGATAAGTTTTCTGATCAATTTGTTTCACAAAAATAGTATAGCATACCTCTTCCTTTTCTAACAACTTAATTGTATATCACATTTAACTAAATGTGATATGTCTTTAAAAAGATACCCACAAATAACATATCACATTTAAAATTACAAAAAGCAAACCTGTCATCAGTGGCATTTTGACTCCTCCATCGAGCCTTTATGGGCAACGATCTCTCACTTTACCGCCCCACAAAATAAAAAAACACACATTGCGCCCTAAAAGCACAATGTGTGTTTTACTTTACAACTACAAGATGAGGTCCACCTTGTTCTCTTTCTTCAATCAACTTATTCTGTTGTTTCTCTTGTTTTTTCACGTTACTAGCAATATTTAATAATATACCCATTGCAAGTAAATTAGCTAATAAAGAACTACCACCATAACTAACAAAAGGTAACGGTACTCCTGTAAGCGGTATTAACCCAGACATACCACCAACGTTAATAAAAGTTTGCACTCCCATTAAGCTTGCAATTCCAATAGCTATTAAACTTCCAAACGGATCTGTACACTTTTGCGCAACTCTCAATGCCCGAATAATTATAAGCAATAAACAGATTAAAATAATAGCTACACCTATGAAACCAAGCTCTTCAGATATAATTGCCATAATAAAATCTGTTTGTGGTTCTGGTAAGTAACCATATTTTTGCACACTATTTCCTAATCCTCTACCATTTAATCCACCTGAAGCAATTCCAATAAATGAATTTATTAATTGGAATCCATCATTCTGCGGATCATTAAACGGATCAAGAAAAACTGAAAAACGTGCCTTTTGGTATTTACTTAATTTATAATTAGCTAGAAAGTAAAGAGAGGGAATCCATATGATAGAGGTTAAAACAATTCGTTTTATCCATAGATTAATCTGTACTCCTGAGCAAAGAAACATAATCCCTACAGTTCCCGCAATTAACAAATCAGTACCTAAATCATTTTGCTTTAAAATTAAAAGCATTGCCAAGCCAACAAAACCAAGTGTAAGTCCTGATCCTTTAAAAACAGGTGTATCTGTCTCTTGTCTTCTCGCAAAAAAACGAGCTAATATAATAATAATTGCTATTTTAACAAATTCAGCGGGCTGTATACCTAATATCCACCCTTTTGCACCATTTATTTCCCTACCAAAAAACAAAGCAGCTGCTAATAAGCCAATACTCCCTAATCCCATCGCAGACAAAATGATTCGCTTTCTCCAAAATGTATAAGGAATTGCAGCAACAATGACTAACATTATCGTTCCAATAGCTAAAGTAAACAATTGTTTTTTAAAAAAGTAATTTGCTGGCCAGTTATGCCTCGAAATCGCAACAATGGAACTAGAACTATATACCATTATAACTCCCAACACACATAAGATAACAAGAGGAAGTAATAATGAATAATCCATTGATTTCCATATTCTTTTCATTTCATTTCCTCTCTCTGTTTCAATTTAATTATTGTTGTATTCCATATGTACATTGATTCTTCCTGCTTTATTATACAAATAAAAAGCTCAAACTTTTTCAGTTTGAGCCCCCTTATTTGAACCCGTTATTGTTGTTTGTTTGTAAATGCTTCATGAAGTGCAGATAACTCACGTTCGAGCTCTCCTAACATTGCTTTCCCTTGTTCTTCTGCAATAAGACCAAGGCGAACTGCAAAATCGACCTCGCGGGATAGTCCAAACATTTGTGTGTCTAACACTTCTTCATATAATGGACATTGCGGCATTGTAAGATGGTCCATTTGCACCTTAATAAGTCTTAAAATCTTCTCCGCATCCGCTTGTAGAAGGGCTAGTGCCTTTTCCTGATGATTTGATACTGTCTCAGACGCCAAATTGATTCCCTCCGTTTCCGTCCTACTCTCTCCTATCTATTAATATTAGCGATAGTTTTAATAAATTGCAATAGAAACATTTTTTGTGACAATAGTGTCTAATACTATTATACTGAAAAGTGGGAGTATAACACAAATGGGGGAACAACAATGAGCGAAATTTTATTTATTAATGGAAAAGTTCGTTTTCCGATCACTATCGATCCAACTGTTTGGATTTTTGATGATCGAAAAGTAGATTTGACGACTTACTTTGATGAGACTAGAGAAAAAACGTCTGAACTAGAAGCTTACTTAAAAAACACTTCAGAACATTGGGATCGTGAAATCCGTGATGGTGCTGCTTTTCCACCGATACAACAAAGCGTAAAAAAATATAAAAAAGAACAGCTGATTACTGGAACATTTGGTATACCATTTCATCCATTTCTTGCTAACGCTGAAATTCTAGAAGGCGCTACGCAAGTGGAAATCGAAACTGCAGATCACACAATGACACTTCCATTAGAAACTGTCGAAAATGCTATTCTTGGCTTTTCCAAAGAAGGAAAACCATTAAAAGAAGACGGGCCTGTTCATTTATATTACAATGATGGATCTAATAGACAAAATCCAATCCGTAACATCCGTAAATTTACAATTATTTAAGGTGGATAAAAAGGAGTGAGCTTTGGCTCACTCCTTTTTATAATAAATCGGCTGCTAATTGAGCTAAATTAGATCGTTCCCCTTTAACAAATTTCACATGCCCACTAATGCGTTGCTCTTTAAACTTCTCTACAACATACGTTAAGCCATTGTTATATTCATCTAAATATGGATGATCAATTTGCTGAGGATCCCCCATTAATACAATTTTGCTCTTTTCCCCTACCCTTGTTAATATTGTTTTCACTTCATGTTTTGTTAAATTTTGCGCTTCGTCAATTATGATGAACTGATCCGGGATACTTCTGCCACGTATATAGGTAAGAGCTTCTACTTCAATCGAACCCATTCCAGCTAAAATAGCATCTAATTCCCCTGGCTTTTTCGTATTAAATAAATACTCTAGATTATCAAAAATCGGCTGCATCCACGGTCTGAGCTTTTCTTCTTTTTCTCCTGGTAAATAGCCAATATCTTTTCCCACTGGAACAATTGGTCTTGCAACGAGTAACTTTTTATATAACCCTAAGTCTTCTGTTTGCATCAGTCCCGCAGCTAACGCAAGTAACGTTTTTCCTGTGCCTGCTTTCCCTGTTAACGTTACAAGTGGAATGTCTTCTCGCAACAACAATTCTAATCCCATAATTTGCTGCACGTTTCGTGGACGTATCCCCCACACTTGCTCATTGTGAAAAATAAGCCTCTTCACCTTCTTGCCTAAATGATCCACAATTCCAAGTGCCGAACTAGATCCACCTAATGCATCTTTCATCACTACAAACTGATTTGGATAAAAAGGATGATTTGCAATTTCAGATAAAGCTAATTCACCTTTTTCATAAAAATAATCCAATTGTTCTTTCGATATATATCCTTCTAAAAATCCTGAATATATATTGTCCACTTCAATTACCCGATCACTTAAATAATCTTCAGCCTTCAATCCAATCGCATCAGCTTTTACCCTCACAAGCACATCCTTACTGACTAAAATAACTGACTTCCCATTCTCTTTTTCTTGTTCTTCTAAAGATAGATTTTTTGCTACAGCTAAAATTCGATTATCATTTGTTTTTTCTACAAAAATATCTTGTAGTTGAACAAATGAACGATGATTTAATTCGATACGAAATGTACCGCCGTTTTCTAGCGGTATACTTTCATGCAACTTTCCTATTTCTCGGAATTTGTCTATTAACTTAGATACATAACGAGCATTTCGTCCTACTTCATCCATATAACGTTTTTTCGAATCAACCTCTTCTAATACAACAGCTGGAATCACTACTTCATTGGTTTCAAATGAAAAAATAGATAAAGGATCCTGCAAAAGTACATTCGTATCTAACACATAAATTTTATCCAACCTGTTACCCCCTGACTCCACTTTTTAATTTGTAGAACAAGGGTTTCATCCATAAAATATGGACGAACCATTGTTATAATTATATGTACCGTATAAACGAGGTAGAATCGAAATTTATAGCAATTAAACCTTTTCTTTATTTTTTATTCATTTCTATTCAATATATTACTTTTAATTAGAATTATTAACATTAAATCACAATCATTGGTTTCAAAAATTTACAAATAACGATTTTATTCGTTCCATTTATAATTCTTTCATTCCTACTAGAACTTGGTTATCAAGCTTTTTCGCTGCCCTAACATCGTATGTTTTTTCATACGTTGGTTCAATTGCGAGTTTTGCTCCATAAAACATAACGTCACGTACTTCTTGCACATTTACTTCTATTACAGTTAATTTGAGAGGAATGCCTTCCATTTTGTCTGTCAAAATTTCACCTGCACCACTTATGGAAAATACGGATTCATTCGCCATTATAGTCAATACCACCCCTGCGTTATGCCGTATATTTTCTGCAATACGCGAACGTTGATCGACCGCAAATCGAATACTAGTTTTACTCACTGCATACACCCAAGAAATAGCACTTACGTTAGGAACTTGTTTTTCAAAATCTGTTGTAGCTACCATAACAATATTTTCTTTACGGAACGTTTGTACTAAATCATCTGTTAATGTAGGCTCTACTACATTCGCCATATTTCCACCTCCAAATATACTTAATATATACTTATCATAACTCATTTTTTAGAATTGCGAAAATATTATTTTTTCCTGCTATTATTCAAAAACATTACACTTCCATGATATACTTATACCGATAGAATTCGTATTGAGGTGACGAAATGAGAGTCAAATGTATGATTTGTGATAAAAAAGATATGTTAGATGATGAAAATCCTATGGCAAAAAAACTGCGTAACCGCCCTATTCATACATATATGTGCATGGAATGTTCCGAACGAATTGCAGAGCGTACAATGGAACGCCATGCAAGTGGTAATTTCCGATTATATCGTGATAAAAAGGTAGAAGACGATTGGTAAAATACAAATAAGTCCTTAACAGTCAGTTAAGGACTTATTTGTATTTCTCAGGCTCACGATTTATTTGATCTAAAAAACAATCTATCGCCTCTAACGGAAACCTTGTATTTTTTTTTTCTCCTTCTACTTCAAATGTAATCAAATACATGTCTTCTCTCTTATCAACCTCTACATTTCGTATTTGATGCTCATTGTATATCATATTTTGAAACAACGTATACGTTTCTTGCGCAGCAATATCATCTGGTCGCGCTTCTGCCACTGTTTTAATCGTTAACCAATTATATAGTGCATCTTGTACTGAACGCATATAATCCCCCTATTCCCTATTTAGCCTACTTTTTCTTGTTTCGCTTGGCGTAAACGCAATCTATAAATTCCTAATACAATTGCTGCAACAACAAGCCCCTCTCCAACAGGTAAAAATACAGCAAAAAAGGTTAACACTGTACATCCAATTGCTAAAGATATATATATCACAATATTTTTTAGTACAGATAATTTTCTAGCAAATCCTAAATTGTAGACGAGAGCACTTAATATAATGATCGTCCCATAAAGTAACCACATTCCTAACTCTGGATTTTCATCCACCTTACATAATTTAGCAAAAAAAGACATCCTTTCTAACACACTATCCCCCCTAGCCATAAAAAAGCATTTTCTTTATACTCTTAATACAAGAGTAACTCGCGAAAAATATACTGTCCATAAAAAAGAGTAAATATTCTAAAAAAATAAACATAAAAAAACAGCTACCTTAAAATTAAGGTAGCTGTTCTATTTTTTACGCTTCTACAGATTTCTTTTTCTTAGCAGCTCTTTCGCGCTCACTCTTATCAAGAATCTTTTTACGTAGACGAATTGATTCTGGAGTTACTTCACAGAACTCGTCATCGTTTAAGTACTCTAATGACTCTTCTAAAGTCATTAAGCGTGGTTTTTTCATTGTTGAAGTTTGATCTTTCGTCGCAGAACGAATGTTAGTTTGTTGTTTCATTTTCACAACGTTAACTGTTAAATCATTTTCACGTGTATGTTCTCCAACAATCATACCAGCATATACTTCTGTACCTGGTTCAACGAAGATTACACCACGGTCTTCAACTTGCATAATACCGTATTGTGATGCTTTTCCTGTTTCAAGTGAAACTAGAACACCTTGACGACGTCCACCAACTTGTCCAGCGTGTACTGGTTGGTAGCAATCGAATGTATGGTTTAAAATACCGTAACCACGAGTTAATGTTAAGAATTCTGTTGTGTAACCAATTAAACCACGTGCTGGAACCATGAAAGTAAGGCGAACTTGACCGTTTCCGTTATTCACCATATCTAACATTTCACCTTTACGTGCAC
Source organism: Bacillaceae bacterium OF18-1A (assembly GCA_027694045.1). GTDB lineage: Bacteria > Bacillota > Bacilli > Bacillales > Bacillaceae_G > Bacillus_A. The sequence continues at coordinate 413,021 of JAQEWB010000002.1, forward strand.
CCATAGATTCCATAATAGAACCAGTGTATTCTTCTGGAACATCAATTTGTACGCGCTCTACAGGCTCACATCTTACGCCATCAACTTCTTTAATGATTACTTCAGGCTTAGATACTTGTAACTCATAGCCTTCACGACGCATGTTTTCGATTAAGATAGATAAATGTAATTCCCCACGTCCAGATACGATCCACGCATCAGGAGACTCTGTATTATCTACACGTAAACTTACATCTGTTTCTAATTGTGAACGAAGACGCTCTTCAATTTTACGAGAAGTAATGTATTTACCTTCACGACCCGCAAATGGGCTGTTATTTACAAGGAACGTCATTTGTAATGTTGGCTCATCAATACGTAATAATGGTAACGCATCTTCATGCTCAACCGGACATACTGTTTCACCAACGTTAATGTCTTCCATACCAGAAACAGCTACTAGATCTCCAGCTTTTGCTTCTTCAATTTCTTGACGTTTTAATCCAATGTAACCGAATAATTTCGTTACGCGGAATTGCTTTACACTTCCGTCAACTTTCATTAAAGCAACTTGTTGTCCAACCTTCATTGTACCGCGGAATACGCGTCCAACTCCAATACGTCCAACGTAGTCGTTGTAATCAAGAAGTGCTACTTGGAACTGAAGTGGCTCTTCGCTGTTATCAATTGGTGCTGGAATATGTTCGATAATTGTATCGAATAATGATTTCATATTCTCTTCTTGATTTGCTGGGTTTGAATCTAAGCTCGCTGTTCCGTTCATTGCTGATGCAAATACAACTGGGAACTCTAATTGATCTTCGTTTGCACCAAGCTCAATGAATAAGTCGATTACTTCATCAACTACTTCATCAGGACGAGCGAAGTCACGGTCAATTTTGTTTACAACTACGATTGGAGTTAAGTTTTGCTCAAGAGCTTTCTTTAAAACAAATCGTGTTTGTGGCATACAACCTTCATATGCATCAACAACAAGTAAAACACCATCAACCATTTTCATGATACGTTCTACTTCTCCACCGAAGTCAGCGTGACCTGGTGTATCTAAAATGTTAATTCTTTTATCTTCATAGTGAATCGCTGTATTTTTTGCTAAAATTGTAATACCGCGTTCTCTTTCTAGATCATTTGAATCCATTGCGCGTTCTTCAACGTGTTCGTTCGCACGGAAAGTCCCCGCTTGACGTAATAACTGGTCAACAAGTGTTGTTTTACCATGGTCAACGTGGGCAATAATTGCTATATTACGTAAATCTTGTCGTTTTTTCAACATGTCCAACTCCTAATGTCTTTTTAATCCTTCTCTATTATAAGAGCGAAGGGGATACAATAGCAATTAAAATAAAAGCAAGAATGAAAATATAGTTGTATTCTTACTTTTGTGAAAGTAAAATGAGATTGGAGGGTGAAGAAATGGAACACATTCAATATCGCTTTTTATTAACCGCAATTATCGGTGTTATTTTCTTAATCGGTATCGGCATTATGATTGCTGAAAATAGTCCAATCGGTATTATTATTTGCATTATCGGCACATTTGTTGCAGTTGGATACGGTTTTGTAACAAAAAGAAAAATGCGTAAATCGCAATAACGTTAAAAAGTAAGAAGCTTATATACAGCCTCTTACTTTTTTGTTATTGCGATATAAATGATAACACTTCTTCATACACGCCTGGTTTTGCAACTAATACACTACTCTTCTCTACGATAGAGAGTGGAGTTCCAGAAAATGTTGTCACTTTTCCTCCAACTTCCTCCACAATTATTTGTCCCCCACCAAAATCCCATGGTGACAATCTCGGTGTTACATATGCATCTATCCTTCCTGTTGCAACGTATACCATTTCTAACGCTGCACAGCCATATGATCTCGTGCCCCTTGCTTTCTTAACAAGTGCCATCATACTTTCCATATTAAGCAATGGATTATCGGTAAGCCATATCGCATTTAAAGCTACAATACCTTGCTCCACAGTTCCTTTTTCCAGTAGAGGAATTGATATGTCATTACAAAATGCTCCAGCTCCCTTTATCGCATGATATAATTCATCATGAACTGGGTCATAAATAAGGCCAATCTTTCCGATACCGTTCTCATAAATTCCAATTGAAATTGCGAAATTTCTTTTTTGATGAACAAAATTCATCGTACCATCAATTGGATCAATTAACCAAACAACCCCGTCAGAAGAAGTTATCTCATCTCCATAACCTTCCTCCCCTAAAATATTATGGTTCGGGAATGTTTCTTTAATTTTCCCAATTAAAAATTGTTCAATTTCTCGGTCCATATTTGTTACTAAATCAGCAGCATTTGATTTCGTTTCTATAATAAGGGCTTTTTTCAGTGATGCCATTAAACGCTCTCCCGCATCTCGAATCCACTGTTTAGCTTGCGCATCGATGTCTTTCCATACCTCTTGCATGTTTAAACACTCCGATCTATAACTGTTCACAGAAAAAACGAACCCTTTATAAGGTTCGCACCAACTAATTTTTTATACATATACTATTATTACGCTTCTAAACGAATCATTTCAAGTCTTAACACTTCTAACTTTTGTACACACTCTTCTTTTTTCTGTTTATCATTCTCCATCATCGCATCATATAAAGTTGCTAATTCATAATCTAGCTCCAAACGTAGCACCGGTATTCTCTTTTCAGCATCTGTTCTCTTTAACGCATTAATCACCTGTCTCATATTATTTGCCTCCTCCCAATATTCGTCTGCCCTCGGACTAGAATTGACTTAATTTTCTGATTTTTTGTTTTATACTATACTATGTTGGATAAATCATCTATGCAACAAAATTATATTTTTTTATTTAAATTTTTTTGTGCTGTTTTTTTTATGAATAGTACAAGCTATGCTAAAATATAAGCAAAATAGGAGTTGGAGGAACAATCATGACACTAGAAACATTCAAATCAACTGATTTTGAGGTCTTTACAGTTGATGGTCTTGAAGAACGAATGAGTGCAATTAAAACGAATATTCATCCTAAGCTAGAAGCTTTAGGGGAACAGTTTGCAGAGTATTTATCCGAGCAAACTGATGAAAACTTTTTTTATCATGTAGCAAAACATGCGCGTCGTAAAGTCAATCCACCAAACGACACTTGGGTTGCTTTTTCAACAAACAAGCGCGGATATAAAATGTTACCACATTTTCAAATTGGTTTATGGGGTACCCATGCCTTCATATACTTTGGTTTAATCTATGAGTGTCCACAAAAAGTGGAGACGGCTCATGCCTTCTTAGAACATTTAAATGATTTAAAAACAAATATTCCAAATGACTTCGTTTGGTCCATTGATCACACTAAACCGAGTGTGAAATTACATAAAACACTTGAAACAGAAGACTTACAAAAGATGATTGAACGTTTAGCTACTGTGAAAAAAGCAGAATTATTAGTTGGTATTCATATATCACCAGAGGAGTTTTCAGCAATGACCAACGAACAATTCCTTGCTAAGATTGAATCTACGATGCAATCACTCCTTCCTTTATATGCACTTTGTAATCGATAGTAGAAAACGGACAATTTATATTGTCCGTTTTTAGTTGTTATCACATTATATCACTTCAATTTTTATTTTTCAAAATATTTTTTACATTTTCACAAGCTTTTGTTCTTCTATTTCTTTCGCTCTTTGAATAGCACGGTATATAGAATATCCACTTACCTCTTGAAATTCTTTATCAATTTTCTTTTCTTCTGCTTTCGATGGGACAATCTCCTTAAAACGACGATATAGTCCCATTAATTCTTCTCTTACAATTCCTTTTTCATATGCTTTTTCAATTGCTTCATAAAATTTCACAATGGCAACCATTTCCTCATTTGTCCAATCATAATCTAACGGATATTGATATTCCATTTTGCACCTCATTTATAATTTCTTCCTATTTCATTCTGCTATCTTAAAGAAATTTTTTATTCTTCACTATAGCCACCTTGCATTATACACTATTTATCTATTTTGTTGGAAATGCCTTCCTCTATTATTCAGCTTAGACATAACTATTAAACATACTCATCTTAAAAATATTTTTTTCTATACATCTATAATTATTGGTGATATAATGCTTTTGTTTTATAGAAAATAAAGTGAGACTACCATCCAAAAAAGCTTTTGTGAATGGCAGGAAAACCAGTCTCATTCTAACGGTTAGTTACCTTACTTTCCTTTTAAAATGAGATGAAATCGTATAAAACAAATTCTAATAAATATTACGAAAAAGAAGGGGTGTATAGATTGTCCCAATACGAAACACCATTGTTTACCGCTTTAGTTGAGCACAGTAAGCGAAATCCAATCCAATTCCATATTCCTGGTCATAAAAAAGGACAGGGCATGGATCCTGCATTTCGCGAATTTATTGGGCATAATGCATTAGCAATTGATTTAATTAATATTGCGCCACTTGATGATTTACATCATCCAAAGGGTATGATCAAAGAAGCACAGGATTTAGCTGCTGCTGCATTTGGTGCTGATCATACTTTCTTTTCTGTCCAAGGCACAAGTGGTGCTATTATGACAATGGTGATGAGCGTTTGCGGCCCTGGTGACAAAATCCTAGTGCCACGAAACGTGCATAAATCAGTAATGTCAGCTATTATTTTCTCAGGTGCAAAACCTATTTTCATGCATCCAGAAATCGATCCAAAACTTGGTATTTCTCATGGTATTACAATTCAATCTGTCAAAAAAGCACTAGAAGAGCACTCAGATGCGAAAGGCTTACTTGTTATTAATCCAACATACTTTGGCTTTGCTGCAGACTTAGAACAAATCGTACAATTAGCGCATTCTTACGATATCCCTGTACTAGTCGACGAAGCTCATGGCGTTCATATTCATTTTCACGATGAATTGCCAATGTCAGCTATGCAAGCCGGTGCAGATATGGCAGCAACAAGTGTTCACAAATTAGGAGGATCTTTAACTCAAAGCTCAATTCTTAATGTGAAAGAAGGTCTTGTGAACGTAAAACATGTCCAATCTATTATTAGCATGCTTACGACTACATCAACTTCTTACATCTTATTAGCATCTCTTGATGTAGCAAGAAAACGTCTTGCTACAGAAGGAAAAGAACTCATAGGACAAACAATACAATTAGCTGAAGATGTTCGCGATGCTATAAACGAGATTGAGCACCTGTACTGTCCTGGAAAAGAACTGTTAGGTACAGACGCTACTTTTAACTATGATCCTACAAAGATAATTGTATCTGTGAAAGATTTAGGAATTACGGGCCATCAGGCTGAAGTATGGCTTCGAGAGCAATATAACATTGAAGTAGAACTCTCAGATTTATACAACATACTATGCCTTATCACTTTTGGAGATACAGAAAGTGAGACAAATACACTTATTGCAGCATTACAAGATCTAGCAACAACATTTAGAAATAGAGCGGATAACGGTGTTCAAGTACAAGTAGAAATTCCAGAAATACCGGTGCTAGCACTTTCTCCTCGAGATGCTTTTTATTCAGAAACAGAAGTCATTCCATTTGAAAATGCAGCAGGTCGTATTATAGCTGATTTTGTTATGGTTTATCCACCAGGGATTCCAATCTTTACTCCGGGGGAAATTATTACACAAGATAACTTAGAGTATATTCGTAAAAATTTAGATGCAGGTTTACCTGTACAAGGTCCTGAAGATATGACCTTACAAACATTACGTGTTATTAAAGAGTACAAGCCTATCAGTTGATAGGCTTTTTCTTTCACCTTTCCTCCCCTTTTTCATACCATACTATAGAATGTAACGTATAGGTGGGGATACCATTATGATTGTAATAGGTCGTTCTATTGTGCACCCTTATATCACAAATGAATATGAGCCATTTGCGGCTGAGAAACAACAAATTTTATCCATAATGGCGGGAAATCAAGAAGTTTATTCCTTCCGCACAGCTGATGAGCTCAGCTTTGATCTAAATTTGCGAGTTAATATTATTACTTCTGCATTAGAACTTTTTCAAAGTGGATTTCAGTTTCGTACGTTTCAACAATCCTTTTGCAACCCACAGTTTTGGAAAAGAACATCATCAGGAGGCTTCCAACTCCTTCCCAACGTGCAACCTTCTACTGCCATCCGAGATATTTTCAAAAATGGAAAACTATACGGAACTGAATGCGCAACCGCTATGATCATTATTTTTTACAAAGCTTTACTATCTCTGTATGAGGAAGAAACTTTCAACCACTTATTTGCAAACCTTTTGCTTTATACATGGGACTATGATCAAGACTTAAAGCTCATAACAAAAACCGGTGGCGACCTTGTTCCAGCTGATCTCGTTTATTTTAAAAACCCACAAGTGAATCCAGCTACAATCGAGTGGCAAGGAGAAAACACAATATATCTAGGAAATTTCTTTTTTTACGGACATGGCGTAGGTGTAAAAACAAAAGAGGAAATTATCTACTCGTTAAACGAACGACGAGTCCCTTACGCTTTTATTTCGGCTTTTTTGACTGATACTATTACTCGTATTGATAGTCGTATAATGAGTCACTACGCTTCCCCAAACACACCACAAACAGCTATAGGGTTTATTCCCATTCGAGATGATGCAATCGTTGCAACGGTTGGCCATACAACTACAATTTATTAAAAAAAGCACCTACATATGTAGGTGCTTTTTCTTTATCATTAAGCTTTTGTATGTTCTTTATGGTCACATTCGCAATGAGATCCACATTTTCCATATAGTACTGTTGATTTTTCATCTTCAAAATGTGCAATTGTTCCTTCACATACTTGGCATACGATTGTTCCCATTTTTCATTTCCCCCTGAGTTTTAATAGTAATCTACCTATTTATCATTAAGCTTTCGCGTTGTCTCTATTATTACAGTCACAATTTGTACCACATTTTCCGTAAAGCACCGTCGTTTTCTCATCTTCAAAATGCGCGATTGTTCCTTCACATACTTGGCATACGATTGTTCCCATTTTTCATTTCCCCCTAAGTTTATGGTCCTAAAAACTTTTAGCTGTTCATTCCCTATCAATTATTGGGCTTTTGTATGCTCTGTGTGATCACATCCGCAAGATCCACATTTCCCGTAAAGTACCGTTACTTTCTCATCCTCGAAGTGTGCAATTGTACCTTCACAATCTTGACATACGATCGTTCCCATTTTTCATTTCCCCCTAAGTTTATAATCCCAAAAACTTTTTTGTAACCGCTTAACTTTCTGTCTTTATTTTAATATGTTATACTTTTTACGTCAATAGGTTTTTAGTATAACACATTAAATATTTTTAATTTTAATTAGTATGCGATATTCACATAAAAAAACAGCCATATCCATATGTACGACTGTTTCACATTAATTATTCTTCATATTCTGCATGCAGTGAAGTAGATGGAACAAGAAATTTAAAAAACTGAGCTAGCTCGGCTGCTTCTTCTTCCGATCCTAGCTTGAAAATTTCCTTCATGTATTGTACATTCTCCACGTCATCTTGTCCAAGTAAAGTAGATCTTCCCGTTTGCATACAAACAATGAGTGGTTTTCCAAAAAACATATTTGTATAAATAACCCCAAAATCATAACGAGTATCATGTGTCATAAACCCCAAAAATCGTACTTTCACACTTTCATGCTCATCATACAATTTTTCAAACATTGGTTTCCACCTCTCTACGTCACCTTTCCCATTTAATAATATATTAAACAAAAAAAGTAATACTCCTTTTAATTGTCAAAAAATTCAGTAGGATGTAGAATAATATTATTCTACTAATCTAGGGGGAACTCATATGCAACATGCCTTTATTACACTTGTACCTAAATCCAATCAACAGTCGGTTTCAATAGATCATATAAAAGAACTTTTTCATTACTATAAAACAATTACTTCCCAAACCAGCGTTCAAATTAATTACGACTATACAAATACCGCTTTTCCTTATGAAATTTTAGATACATCAGCGACGACACTAAAACTTCAATCCAGTCACGATCGATATGACTCAATCTATGTTGGTGTTGGAGTAAAAAATGAACAATCTTTCATTCAAATTTCTTTACCATCTAATGCAACATTTGGTGATAAAGGAAAAGCAAATGAATTTTGTCGTTTTCTAGCGAAGAAATTAGAAGGAGAATTGCAATTATTTAACGGAAGGACAATGTATTTCTATAAGCGTTAGTACGAACTACTCACCACTTAATAAAGTTAAAAAATAGAAAATATAATGAAAAAGAGTATACAATTCGAACAAGTAAGAAATAAAGCACGTTTCCTTACTTGTAATACAAAACATGCAATTACATATGCTAAATAGAGGAATATAACAAAGAGCATTACTTTATAATGAAACTTATCACCATTCGATAATGTTAATACAATGGAAAAACCACTCCATAGTAAGAAATGATAAAATATAACATGTAAATTTTTCATGGAACCTTCTCCTTTGACATGCTCTATTTCATTAATATATGGGGTTTTGTTTAAATCAATTACATATTATATGGGAGTCTCTATACTTCTTTTGAAGTTCGTTAAAATGTTACTTATTCATTCGACAAGTGCATGTCAACTACCTCCACTGAGATAAAACGTTTCAGTGTGGGCTTGAGTTAGAACACTAGGTCTTTTCATCTATCGCTAGACAGTTTGACGCTCCTCTTGCCGAAAAGGATAAAAATAACCCACCTCTTAAAATAAGAGATGGGTTATTTGCATTGCTAAAATTATTTTACAATGTGAATTGGCATTCCAAGAGCAACTTCAGCTGCTTCCATTGTGATTTCACCTAATGTTGGGTGAGCATGGATTGTTTGAGCGATATCTTCAGCTGTCATTCCAGCTTCGATAGCTAAACCAATCTCAGAAATAATATCAGAAGCACCCGCACCTGCAACTTGAGCACCTACAAGAAGACCATCTTCTTTACGTGTTACAAGTTGTAGGAAACCGTCTGTGCTGTTTAATGATAATGCACGACCGTTTGCAGCGAATGGGAACTTAGATACAGTTACAGTCATTCCTGCTTCTTCTGCTTGTTTCTTAGTGTAACCAACAGATGCTAGTTCTGGATCAGTGAAGCATACTGCTGGAATTCCGATGTAATCGATTGCTGATGCATGGCCACTAATTGCTTCAACAGCTACTTTACCTTCGTAAGAAGCTTTGTGAGCTAATGGTGGTCCAGGAACGATATCACCGATTGCATAGATGTTTGGTACGTTTGTACGGCATTGCTCATCGATTTCGATGATGCCACGGTCAGTCATTTTAACTCCAACTTGCTCAAGACCGATTTCTTGAGTGTTTGGACGACGACCTACAGTTACTAATACGTAATCTGCTTCTACAGTTTGGATTTCACCTTTAACTTCGAAGCTAACTTTTACGCCAGTTTCTGTTTCTTCAACGCCTTTAGCCATAGCTTTCGTATGGATATTTACGTTACCTTTTTTCTGTAGAGCACGTTTAACAACAGAGCTCATAGCTTTTTCGAAACCAGCTAAGATTTCATCGCCAGCTTCTACTACAGTAACTTCTGTACCGAAGTTAGCATATGCAGTACCTAATTCCATACCGATGTAACCGCCGCCGATTACAACAAGTTTTTTAGGAATTTCAGGTAAGCTTAAAGCACCTGTAGAGTTGATAACACGTTTAGAGTATTTGAATCCAGGAATTTCGATTGGTGTAGAACCAGTTGCAAGAACAGCATTTTTAAACGTATAAGTTTGAGCTGCATCTTCAGTCATTACGCGTAATGTGTTAGCATCTACGAAGTAAGCTTCACCACGAATGATTTCAACTTTGTTACCTTTAAGAAGGCCTTCAACACCGCCAGTTAATTTCTTAACTACGCCGTTTTTCCATTCTTGAACTTTTGTAAAGTCAACTTTTACGTTTTCTGCAGTAATACCCATGTCATCAGAATGCATTGCATTCTCATAACGATGACCTGCATTGATTAACGCTTTTGAAGGAATACATCCAACGTTTAAGCATACGCCACCAAGGTTAGCTTTTTCAATAATTGCTACCTTTTGACCTAATTGTGCTGCACGAATTGCCGCAACGTATCCACCAGGACCTGCACCAACAACGACTGTATCTAATTCAATTGGGAAATCTCCTACTACCATTGTTATTACGCCTCCATTACTAATAATTGTGGGTCATTCAATAGACGTTTAATTTGGTTTAATGCTTTTTGAGCAGTTGCGCCGTCAATTAAACGATGGTCAAAGCTTAGAGATAATGCTAATACTGGAGCTGCAACGATCTCACCATTTTTCACAACTGGTTTTTCAGCGATACGGCCAATACCAAGGATTGCTACTTCTGGGTGATTGATAACTGGAGTGAACCATTGTCCACCTGCAGAACCAATGTTTGTAATTGTGCAAGAAGCACCTTTCATTTCAGCTGGAGCTAAACGACCTTCACGTGCTTTACCAGCAAGATCATTGATCTCGTTAGAAATAGTGAAGATAGATTTACGATCTGTATCTTTAACAACTGGTACTAAAAGACCTTTGTCTGTATCAGCTGCGATACCGATGTTGAAGTAATGTTTATGAACGATTTCTTGAGAAGCATCGTCTAAAGCAGTATTCAACATTGGGAATTCACGTAATGCAGATGTTAAAGCTTTAACAACGTATGGAAGGTAAGTTAATTTAATACCTTTGTCAGCTGCTACTGCTTTGAACTTCTTACGGTGAGCAACAAGTTCTGTTACATCTACTTCGTCCATTAATGTTACGTGAGGAGCTGTATGTTTAGAGTTAACCATTGCTTTCGCAATCGCTTTACGGATACCACTCATTTTCTCACGAGTTTCTGGGTATTCACCAGCTGGGATTGGTTGTGCTTTTGGTGCTTCTTCTTTCGCTGCTGCTGGAGTAGCTTCTACTGCCGCTGGAGCTTCAGTTGCTGCTACAGCTTGTCCACCATTTGCAAATGCATCGATGTCAGCTTTTACGATACGACCGTTCTTACCAGAACCAGCTACTTTATGAATGTCTACGCCTTTTTCACGAGCATATTTACGAACAGATGGCATAGCGATTACGCGCTCATTTACTACTTCTGCAGTTGCTGCTGGAGTAGCTTCAGCTTTAGGAGCTTCGTCATGATCGTCGCCTTTAAATTTAAGGTTTTCGTATCCAGGAGCATCAAACTTAATTAATGTATCTCCAACTACTGCAACCGTTCCTTCTTCTACAAGTACTTCAAGTACTTTACCTTTAACAGGAGAAGGGATTTCTACTACTGCTTTATCATTTTGTACTTCAAGAAGTACATCGTCTTCATTTACTTCATCGCCTGGTTTAATAAACCATTTTACGATTTCACCTTCGTGGATACCTTCGCCGATATCTGGTAGTTTAAATTCAAATGCCACGGAATTCAGCCCCCTGATTCATTTCATTATTATGGAATATGTACAAAAGAAACCAGCATGTGCTGATTTCTTTCGCACATGAAAAGCTAAAAATTAGAAGTTCATTACTTTGTTAACAGCTTCAACAATATCTTTGTGGTTTGGTAACCATACGCTCTCAGCTTGAGAGAATGGAAATACTGTATCAGCAGCTGCAACACGTACAACTGGAGCTTCTAAGTTTAAGATTGCACGGTCGTTAATTTCCGCTACAACGTTAGCTGCAATACCAGCTTGTTTTTGAGCTTCTTGAACTACAACTACGCGGCCTGTTTTTTCAACAGAAGCGATAATTGTTTCGATATCTAATGGTTGAACTGTACGTAAGTCAACAACCTCTAAAGAGATACCTTCTTTTTCAAGTTCTTCAGCAGCTTTTAATGCAGCGTGAACCATAGCACCGTAAGCGATAACAGATACATCTGTACCTTCACGTTTGATATCAGCTTTACCTAAATCAATTGTGTATTCGCCTTCTGGTACATCTTGACGGAATGAACGGTACAATTTCATATGCTCTAAGTAGATAACTGGATCGTTGTCACGAATCGCAGAGATTAAAAGACCTTTTGCATCGTATGGAGTAGATGGAATAACAACTTTTAGACCAGGTTGTTGAGCCACTAATCCTTCTAAGCTATCAGCATGTAGTTCAGGAGTATGAACACCACCACCGAATGGAGAACGAACTGTTACTGGAGCAGTCCAACGTCCACCAGAACGGTAACGCATACGAGCTAATTGACCAGAAATTGAATCCATTACTTCATAAACGAAACCGAAGAATTGGATTTCTGGAACTGGACGGAATCCTTCAAGTGCAAGACCAACTGCAAGTCCACCAATACCAGACTCTGCAAGTGGAGTATCCATTACACGATCTTCACCGAATTCAGCTTGTAAACCTTCAGTAGCACGGAATACACCGCCGTTTACACCAACGTCTTCACCAAATACAAGTACGTTAGGGTCATTTTTCATTTCAACGCGTAAAGCATCAGTGATTGCTTGAATCATTGTCATTTGAGCCATGGCTTACTTCGACTCCTTTTCTTTGTAAATTTCATATTGTTCAGCTAAGTTGTAAGGCATTTTTTCGTACATGATTTCCATTAAATCAGTAACTTTTTGTTTTGGAGCTTGGTCAGCCTTAGCGATTGCTTGTTTAATATCTTCTTTTGCTTCTTCGATTACTTTCTCTTCAACTTCTTGAGACCATAGGCCTTTAGTTTCTAAGAACTTACGGAAGCGTACGATTGGGTCTTTTTGTTCCCATTCGTTTTCGATATCTTTTGTACGGTAACGAGTTGGATCATCACCAGCCATTGTATGTGGACCGTAACGGAATGTTAAAGTCTCGATTAAAGTAGGGCCTTCGCCATTTACTGCGCGCTCACGAGCAAAAGCAGTTGCTGCGTATACAGCTAATGGGTCCATACCGTCTACTTGAATTCCGTAAATACCTGCTGCTACTGCTTTTTGTGCTACAGTTTTAGCTGCAGATTGCTTTTCTACTGGAGTAGAGATTGCATAACGGTTGTTTTGAACAACGAAGATTGCTGGAGCTTTGAATGCACCTGCAAAGTTCATACCTTCGTAGAAGTCACCTTGTGAAGCACCACCGTCACCAGTGTAAGTAATTGCAACAGATTTTTTACCACGTAGTTTCATACCTAACGCAACACCAGCAGTTTGGATGATTTGCGCACCGATAATGATTTGTGGAGCTAATGCATTTACATTCTCAGGCATTTGGTTACCCATGAAATGTCCACGAGAGAATAAGAATGCTTGGTATAAAGGTAATCCGTGCCATACTAATTGTGGTACATCACGGTATCCTGGTAAGATGAAGTCTTCTGCTTCAAGTGCGAAATGACTCGCTAATTGAGAAGCTTCTTGTCCAGCTGTAGGTGCGTAGAAACCTAAACGTCCTTGACGGTTTAAAGAAATAGAACGTTGATCTAATACGCGAGTATACACCATACGACGCATTAATTCTTTTAATTGATCATCAGATAATTCAGGCATAGCTGCTTCATTCACAACTTCGCCGTTTTCATTTAAAATTTGTAATGTTTCAAATTGAGCTGCGATAGCTTTCATTTGCTCATCAACATTAAATAGGGTCTTTTTTGTTTTAGTACCCATTCCGTTCACCTCTTCCTCTCTTGAACCATATTCTGAAACGCTTTCACTGGCAATTTTCCAGTTTAAAAGCGCAACGATGTAAACCAACAAGTTTATCTGTCGGTTGAGAATAATTTTGTGTACCTAACAATCTGTACTAATGTTTTTTCAGAAACATATTAATACAATCTTGATCACGTTTTTTAGTTTACAACTATTCTAATTACGATGTCAATTACTTTGAATACGTTTTTTTATAAATAACATGTAGGTTTCTACTACACAAACGTGTTTTTATTTTTCACATCTGTATTAGTAAGCATTAACCTACTGTTATATTATTCCCTTTTTCACTTATTTTTTCTCTTAGAATAATATGTAAACGATTTAATTCTCTTTAGTTTTTCTCCCTTCGTAACAAAAATATACAAACTCTTCTTCCTTTTTTAGGTAAACACCCATACACTTCTCCCCTCTCTCCCATACATTATAGTAACCGCAGTGTTAGCGGGAAATGATAAAGGAGGTCATCTCATGTACGGATACTCATATTGTTATCCAACTTGTTCATATCCTTCCTACGGTTATGGCGGTTCTTGTGGCGGATCTGGACGCGGCTTTGCCTTAATCGTTGTGTTGTTTATTCTTTTAATTATCGTTGGTGCTGCTTGCATTCGCTAATGTAAAATGAAACAACTATGGAAAGAAACAGACGGCTTTGCCGTCTTTTCTTTTTGTCACTTACATAACTGATCTATAGTAGAACCATCTCCAAAGGGATCCCCTTTCTTGCCGATGACTTTTTTCATGTCCTTTGGTAGACTAAAGAAGAAAGGAGAGATTACATATGCTTACAATGAAAGATGTCATTCGTGAAGGGGATCCTATTTTGCGAAACGTTGCAGAAGAGGTATCAATACCAGCAAATGAAGATGATACAAATACCCTAAAAAAAATGATTGAATTTGTAATAAATAGCCAAGATCCTGAAATGGCTGAAAAATATAGTTTACGTCCTGGAATCGGATTAGCCGCTCCACAAATCGGTATTTCAAAGAAGATGATTGCTGTTCATGTAACCGATACGAACGGTACATTATATAGCCATGCATTATTCAATCCAAAAATCATTAGCCATTCTGTTGAACGTACATATTTACCGAGTGGGGAAGGTTGTCTATCTGTAGACCGCGAAGTACCTGGTTATGTTCCTCGTTACACAAGAATTACAGTGAAGGCTACATCTATTAACGGAGAAGAAATAAAATTACGTTTAAAAGGTTTACCAGCAATTGTATTCCAACATGAAATTGATCATTTAAATGGCGTTATGTTCTATGACCATATTAATAAAGAAAACCCATTTGCCGCTCCTGATGATTCCAAACCTTTAGAGCGATAATAATAAAAAGACGCTTTAATCAGAGAGGCCCCTGTCCACCCTCCCTGAATTATTAACACACACCAATCGGACTTTTCCATAATAAAAAGGCGGAAGTTAATCTTCCGCCTTTTTATTAGTATGAGATGGGTTCCATATTAACTTATAACAATCCAGCCCATTTTAATCCATGATATATACCGTCTTCACTAACATCCTTTGTCACATGATTTGCAAGTTTTTTCAAATCTTCATGACCATTCCCCATCACAATGCCTGTCCCAACTGCTTCAATCATTTCTAAATCATTTAAGCCGTCTCCAAATGCATACACCTGCTCACGACTAAATCCTAATTTTTCAATGAATTTCTCAATTCCTTTTGCCTTAGAACCACCATTTGGGATAATGTCCATTGAATACGCATGCCAACGAATAAAATGAAAATCTGGATAATGATTAATAAACTTTTCTTCTTCATTTACTTCACAGAAAAGAAGTGTTTGATAAATATTACGTTCCTCATAAAAATTAGGTTCATATGCTGGATGCTCAAAATGTAAACTTCCAAAACCTTCTTTCACATAATCATGGTATTCCACTGTCGCTCTCATATCTTGATGATCAAGATATACAAGCGGATACCCTTCTTCCTTTGCGAACTGAGTAAACCTATGTAGAGCGCCTGGGTGTAACGGGTTGTTAAAGATTACCTCATCTTCAAATACAACGTACTGTCCATTAAAACTAACATAATTATGTATATTCAGTTCCTTACGAATATCTTCAAACATAAATGGTGCACGCCCTGTCGCAATTGCTACGTGCACGCCTTTTTCTTGTAAATGTTTTACTGCGTCTCGTGTAGATTGCGGGATTTTTTTATCGTGATCTAATAATGTTCCATCAATATCAAAAAAGACAATTTTATCCTTCATTTGTCAAAATCCTTTCCGGCACTCTAAATTCCTATATTGATTATCGCTTTTCAAATTCCAAAAAAAAGTATAACATATTAAACATCTGTGAAGAAAGCGTTCACTTTCTAACCTTATTTATGAAATATGCATATACATATTAGTAAAAAATGTGGATACTTGTTCGGATGAATTTTCTTTTCCATTCTTTCTCATACTATATCTATAACTAGCGGCTACTAATCGTTACTATAGAATATCTTTCACTGTACGAGAAAGGACAAGGTTCTCAATCCACTTTTCCCTCTTTCTCATGTCAGAGATAGAGTTTTCACTAGTAAAATGCATGTTTAGAATAAGGAAAGGAAGGAGTAATCATGCTGAAGAAGCTGAAGAAAAAGCTGAAGCGTTATTTAAACGATTTAGTTCGGAAGAAGACAATCGCTTAAATTGTGCCCATTTCGGGCTTTTTCTTCATTCTCATTCGAAAAAACATGAAAATCGTGACTGTTTGCTTTATAATAAGTAACAGATAATGCAAAACATAGACAAGGAGAGGTTTTCCAAATGATTTTTAAAGTATTTTATCAAGAAAAATTAACTGAGGTCCCAGTACGTGAAAATACAAAAGTTTTATATTTAGAGGCTACGTCTGAAAAGGATGTTCGTAAAAAATTAAATAAGTTCGCATATAATATCGAGTTTGTTCAGTCTGTTACTGGCGCTCATCTTGAATATGAAAAACAAAACGCTGATTTAACATTAGCGGAAATTGTATAGCCATATGAAATTTCTAAAAAATGATCAAGTTGCCGTTTTTGCTCTCGGTGGTCTTGGTGAAATCGGTAAAAATACATATGCTGTTCAATTTCAAGATGAAATTATTATAATTGACGCTGGAATTAAATTTCCAGAAGACGAACTCCTCGGGATCGATTATGTAATACCTGATTACACTTATTTTGTGCGAAACGAAGATAAAATTAAAGGATTATTCATTACACATGGTCACGAAGATCATATCGGTGGAATCCCTTACCTATTACGTCAAGTAAACATTCCAATTTATGGTGGAAAATTAGCAATTGCACTAATAAAAAACAAATTAGAAGAGCACGGATTACTTCGTAAAGCGAAGCTTTATGAAATTCAAGAAGATGATGTTATTAAATTTAAAAAGACATCTGTTTCCTTCTTCCGTACAACTCACAGTATTCCGGATTCATACGGAGTTGTTGTGAAAACACCTCAAGGACAAGTCGTTCATACAGGTGACTTCAAATTCGATTTCACACCAGTTGGTGAGCCAGCAGATTTAACAAAAATGGCTGAAATCGGAAAAGATGGCGTACTGTGTCTATTATCTGACAGTACGAACAGTGAAGTTCCAAACTTTACAATGTCTGAGCGTCGCGTTGGTGATAGCATTCAAGACATTTTCCGCAAAGTAGAAGGTCGTATTATCTTCGCAACCTTTGCATCGAATATCCATCGCTTACAACAAGTTGTTGAGGCGGCTGTTGAAAACAATCGTAAAGTAGCCGTGTTCGGTCGAAGTATGGAAGCAGCGATTGAAATCGGCCAAAACCTTGGTTATATTCGCTGTCCTAAGGATACATTCATAGATACAGCTCAACTCAACCGACTACCAGCTAACAAAGTTGTCATTTTATGTACAGGTAGTCAAGGTGAACCAATGGCGGCACTTTCACGTATTGCGAACGGTACACACCGTCAAATTCAAATTATACCTGGCGATACAGTTGTTTTCTCTTCTTCACCAATTCCAGGGAATACAATTAGTGTAAGTCGTACAATTAATATGTTGTACCGTGCTGGCGCTGATGTAATTCACGGTAAACTTTCAAACATCCATACGAGTGGACACGGTGGACAAGAAGAACAAAAGTTAATGTTACGCCTAATTAAACCGAAATATTTCATGCCAATCCATGGTGAGTATCGCATGCAACGTATGCACATGAACATAGCAAACGATTGTGGTATTCCTGAAGAAAACTGTTTCATTATGGATAATGGCGATGTTCTTGCTTTACGTTCGGATGAAGCTAGCGTAGCTGGTAAAATTCCGTCTGGTTCGGTCTACATTGATGGAAATGGTATTGGAGATATCGGTAATATCGTATTACGCGATCGTCGCATCCTTTCTGAAGAGGGACTTGTAATTGTAGTAGTAAGCATTGATATGAAAGAATTTAAAGTTGCAGCAGGACCTGATATTATCTCACGTGGTTTCGTTTATATGCGTGAAAGCAGCGATTTAATCAATGATGCACAAACATTAATTACAACTCATTTAGAAAAAGTAATGGAGCGTAAAACAACACAATGGTCTGAAATTAAAAATGAAATTACAGATACATTAGCACCATTCCTATATGAGAAAACGAAACGCCGTCCAATGATTTTACCAATCATTATGGAAATATAAGAAAAAGGACAATGCCAGAAGGCATTGTCCTTTTCTCTTATCTTAAAAAATGTTTAAAACGATCTACTTCATCGTCATGACCAATTACAATTAATATATCTCCCGCTTGAATATTTTCTGTAGCTCGAGGAGAAACAATAACTTCTTTACCACGTTTAATTGCTACAATGTTCAATCCAAACTTCGCACGAATATCTAATTCGATTAACGAATGCCCATCAATTTTTTTATTTGCAATAATCTCTACAATACTATGCTCATCTGACAGCTCAAGATAGTCTAACACATTACTTGATGCAATATTATTAGCAATTCGCTTTCCCATATCGCGCTCTGGATGCACAATGTGATCTGCTCCTATCTTGCTTAATACTTTTTCATGATAATCATTTTGAGCCTTTACAGTAATATTCTTTACGCCTAACTCTTTCAAAATTAACGTTGTTAAAATACTTGAATTTAAATTATCTCCGATAGCAACGACTACATGATCAAAATTACGAATACCGAGACTTTTTAATACCATCTCATCTGTCGAATCTGCAATTACAGCATGTGAAGCTATATTTGCAAACTCATTAATTTTATCCTCATCTGAATCAATTGCCATTACTTCCATACCTAATTGAGCTAACTCTCGGCAAATACTTCCACCGAAACGCCCGAGCCCAATGACAGCAAATTCTTTTTCTTTCTCACCCACAAGAATTCCTCCAATAACTTCAAGTACTATGTATTTTCATTGTAACATATTTTATATGTGCCACAAAAACCTGTAGACAGCTTTTATTTTTGTTTTTGCATATAAAAATATTGTTGTAAATAAAATACGATACCTACAAGTAACATACCAAATACAAATATATTTCCAAATGAACTAAATGTTTCAAAAACAAACAATAACGTTTCTTGACCGAAAAAAGCAAATAACAACTGCGTAAATGCAAATAATAGTGCGCATATGTAATGCTGTTGATGGAATAAATAATGTGTTGCTCCTAAAAAAGCAATAAATGAAACGATGAAAATCCACCAATTTTCTAAAAATAGTTGCCAATTAGAAAATTGATATCCATTTACTAATATCGCAATAATTCCTATAACCGCCATCGTCGGAACACTCCAAAATAATGCACGCCCTCTAAAGAAACGAGTGCCTTTAACATCTCCTTTTTCATGTGCAACGTACGTTAGTACAACGGTACTTATATACAACACAGAAAGAATTGTTAAAACAATAATAAGCCAAAAATGTAATTGGTAATATTCATGTTCTATATTTGTCACAATCGCAGCTAACATACATGGGATTAACATTCCTGTCCAACCATCTACTTTTCTTTCATTCCAAAACACCGTATTACCAATTCGTATTCCTAGCAACATAAAAATAATGATACCTAGTACAAATAAGGTAGTTTTGTTTCCTACTAAACTCGTTGAGAAAGCAATTAACCCAATAAATAAAAAGAGTACAAATCCATTCATAATTTCTAGTACAGGTGATAAATACCTCTTCACCCATTTATATGTTTCGCCATATTCATTATTCTCTACTAAGCGGTAGGCATAAAAACTTATCCCAAAATAAACCGCTGCAATAATAACATACGCATATAAAACGAAACACAAAATCGCACTGCTAATTTGCACGTAATTCCCCACCCTTTTTTCTATGTTTCACATTGATTTTACACACTTTTCATACGAAAAGTAAACAAATATACGGCAGCTAGCGATAATTAATAATGAGCAGTGGCTATCCCCCTGCTCATTATTCAGACAACCGAGTAAGTAAGGATTTTCATCCCTTATTTTGCATGCCAGTGTTTAAAACCACTCTACATAAATATTATTCATATCTTAAAACAAAAAGTGGAAATCTCAATTTCTATTCCCTTTCCACTTTACATATTGGTCTAAAAATACGATTGCCTTTTCAATCGCTTCTTCATCTGGTTTTAATTTCGCATGATGTAAACCATATTCCGAATTTACTCCAAGCCAAAACATAAATCCAGGTATCTCTCGAAGCATATAACCAAAGTCTTCACCTGTCATTGCCTCAGTACATGTAATTACATCCATATCCGTTTGTTCACGTACAAATTGCATAAACTCTCTCGTTAATTCTTCATGGTTATACACTTGATGATACATCGCTCCGTAATCAATAACCGCTTCACATTGAAAAGAGGCTTCTATACCTGCCACAATCGCCTCAATTCTACTTTTAACACGTTGCATTGATTCCACTGACAATGTACGGATTGTTCCTTCTAAGCGCGACTTTTCTGCAATAATATTTTGAACTGTACCACCAGTTATTTTTCCAATTGTAATTACCGCACTATCAAGAGGATTCACATTACGACTAATAACAGATTGAAGTTGTGTAACAAGGTGACTTGCTGCCACAATCATATCATTTGCTGTATGTGGGTAGGCAGCATGTCCACCTTTCCCTTTCAAATCAACATATAATTCTGATGTATTCGCAAATAACAGACCTTCTTTTGTAGCAATTGTTCCTACAGCATATTCGGGTGCAATATGAAGACCAAGAATTATATTAGGCTTCCATTCTTTTAACTCTTCACTTTCTAACATAGGAAGAGCGCCACCTGGTCCTTCTTCTGCTGGCTGGAATAGAAATACAATGTCATCATCTATTCTTTCACTCACAGCCGCTGTTAGAAGGCCTAAACCAATCGTTATATGCAAATCATGACCGCATGCGTGCATCATTCCTTCATGGGTAGAAGCAAACTCATATCCAGTTTCCTCTGTAATCGGTAAGCCATCTATATCTGCACGATAACCGATAATTTTTTCTGGGTTTTTCCCATTCACTTTAACGATAACACCCGTTTTCCATGTCTTTACTTCCACATAGTCATTCGGAATCGTTCCTATGTAATCTAAAATATACTGTTGTGTTTTCCATTCTTTAAATCCAATTTCTGGAATTTTATGCAAATCTCTACGAACTTGGACAAATTTGCTCACTGTCATTTTTGCACCTCTATCTATAAAAAGCGTAAGAGCCTATTTATGCTCTTACGCTTTTTTGTTTTTTATTTCTCTGGGTTTAATTGACGAAGCTCTTGTTTAATTTCAGTTTTTGCTTTTGTCTTCTCATCAATTTCTTTAATTACACGTGCTGGAGTACCTGCGACAACTGTGTATGGGGGCACATCTTCTGTTACAACAGCTCCAGCTGCCACTACTGCACCCTTACCTACTGTAACGCCTTCTAGCACAACTACGTTTGCACCAATTACAACATCATCTTCAACGATAACTGGTTTTGCAGAAGGTGGCTCAATAACACCTGCAAGTACAGCACCTGCACCTACGTGACAATTTTTACCAACAGTTGCACGTCCACCAAGTACTGCGTTCATGTCGATCATAGAACCTTCACCAATTACAGCACCGATGTTAATTGTAGCATTCATCATGATAACAGCGTTGTCGCCAATTTCAACGTGGTCACGAATAATTGCGCCTGGCTCAATACGAGCTTTAATACCTTTTAAATCAAGCATTGGGATTGCAGAGTTACGACGATCGTTTTCAACAACATAGTCAACAATATGCTTGTTATTTTCATCAAGAATCGTCTTAATTTCAGACCATTCTCCGAATAATACACCAGATTTTTTATTTACAAATGCTTGTACTGTTTCAGGGAATGTTACTTCTTTTAAATCCCCTTTTATGTATACCTTTACAGGAGTTTTCTTTTCACTTTTTTGAATAAACGAAATAATTTCGTTCGCATCCATCATTTTCATTCTTGTTGCCTCCTAAATCCATTTATAATGTTACTCTACCAAACGATAGAGCGAGTAGCAAGATAATAATCTTATTTTCCCATTTGAATTTCTTCTATAATGTCTAAAAAGGCTTGTACTTGTTTCAATTGTCTTGCCGATTCACTCGTTAATAGCCATGTTTCTCTCGTTAATTGAACAGGTGTTTTGTACATATTTCCCTGTACTTCTTTAAGTACAGTTGAAGGTAACAATGCATAACCTATGCCATTTAAAACGAGTTGTTTGCACGTCTCAATTTGATCAACTACAATCGTTCGCTTAGGTGGATTAGAAAATAATCCATACCACCAATTTTGTATTTGTCCATAATAAGTCGAATCACTTTTAAATTGAATAAACGGTCGATTTGTCTCTTTTAACATGGAAATATCTTTTATTTCTTTATCAACTAAATATAATTCATCTTCAAATAATTGTTGCTTCTGCCCTTTATATTCTTGACTGCCTCTCAATATAGCTACATGAACGTCTCCCTCATAAAACTGCTTTTGCACTTCACTACTCCAACCAGTAAATAACGATATTTTCACAGAAGGGTATTGATGTACAAACTTTTTCAAGACTGGTGGAAGCCAATATTGACCAATAACGGATGCTACAGCTATTTTTAGCGTTCCGTATGTTTCCGTTCTAAAAACAGCCAATTCACTTTTAATATCCTCTTCCCTTTGTAGCATTTCTTTTGCGTAATTTGCGACTTTCTCCCCTTCAGGTGTAATTGTCAAGCCTTTTTGTGAACGAATAAAAAATTTCATTCCCCACTGTTTCTCCATAGATTGTAATCGTTGGCTAAGCGCAGGTTGTGAAACAAATAAACGTTCCGCCGCTTTTCTCATATTTGATTCCTGAGCTAACACAACCATCATTTGAAAATCATCAATTTGCAACTTTCTCCCTCTTTCCTTAGCTTCCATACACCTTATTTCAATAAGCTTTTCATCCTTAATTTAACCGAATGCTTTTATAAAGCAAAATACAATTTTTAGTTCGAATTTCCCTTATGTTTTATGTCTTTTTAAATATAATACATACGCAACTGATATGCACGAAAAAAAGTGACTTCTCCTTTTCTATGAAGTCACTTTCCCCCCTACTATCTATCGATTGTACTGTCGTACTTTTTTGTTCAATAATTTTAAAATAGCTCTACGTGTTAAAATCCCCTCGAAATACCCTTCTTCATTGACAGCACAAATAAAAGGATGGTTAATTGTCATTTCTAATGCTTTAGCAAAAGAATCTTCTAACTTAAGAACTGGAATATCTTCCTTCATCACTTGTTCCACTTTCATATTCTCAAGCCTTTCAAACTCAATGCGTTCTAACCCTAACATACCGTCTAATATCATAGCGGTACTAATTAACCCATGCAATTTATACATAGGGTCTAAAACTGGTATCGCGGAATATCCAGATTTCACAAGAACGAGTAAAGCATGCTCTAAACTATTTCCAATCTGGACATGCGCTACTTTTTCTGATGAAATCATTAGATCTTTCACAAGAATTTGTTGAAACTCGTCTTTTGGAATACTAATCATGTTATATCCCCCATTTTCCCTTTTTCCTAACTTATATTCACCGACTCTGTTCATATTTTATGACAGCGTTTTCATATTATTATTTTGTCCTAAATTTATTTCGCTAAAAATACACTTGCACAACCATTTTAGCATACAACACAAAAAAAAGACTACCATTCCGGTAGCGCTTAATACCCTTTATTTTTCAATCTGTAAAATAACCTTGTAATTTTTTTATATTGTGTTACGTCTGTCTGTTTTAAACCATTCTCGATATCTGTAAGTTCTACAGACAAAATTTCACTCGCATAATTTTGTTGAAATAAAATATCTAGCAATAAATTTTCTTCTTCTTTTGTTAAAGCAACTTCCCTTTGCATATACCCCTCTCCTTATCCTCGCATCATTACTCTCATTATATAAAATTTCTAGCCTATTTAATAGCTGAAATATTCAGTTTTTAACTAAAGATATGTAACAATTGCAAACATACCAATTTATTTCTTATTATTTCGTATATCGATTTGCATAACTAAACGCCGCATAAGCATCTGGCTTAATCTTTGCAGTTAATCCCATCGCTTGAATTTTAGATGTCATATCTAAAATAAATTCTTTTGTTAAACCATCATTTCCAATGTCTAAATGTATTTCCATTATGAACCCAGCTCCCTCTTGAGCATACGGATGTAATAAATCCCATATTGTTTGCACATGATTAGGAGTAAATAGGCATGCGATTTCCTGACTAAACTGCGTTTCTAAATATATTTTCTCACGTAAAGTTGCTGGTTTATCTTTTACTGACCTGTGGTGTAAACATCCCCAGGCTCCTTTTCCAACACGATGAATATGAATTGCCGTAATAAATCTTGTATCTTTCTGATGTGCTTGTGAGTCTGTCCCGATAGATAAACGATATAAATTCCGCGGATCCTTTTCAATGAAACTACAAATACGGTTAAAGACCATATCAAAATTCAAATGTCTCTCTGAAACATTATAAAAAGTATGTTCACCGTCCACATAGTCACGTCCTTTCAATTAGACAGACTTTTCGTATTCTCATTGTATGGGACAAAAATAAAAATTATAACTCCCTACCCTTTATTCGTTTCAATATTTCGGATTACATAATTACAAGATCTGCACGTATAAATGACATTTTGATTGGATTGGGCTGTTAATACGTGAATAATCTCAGCTGAACTGTGGCAATTAGGACAAACCACAACTGGTAAACGCTCCATATACTACACCTCCTAGTTATATTTCTTCTACTATTTGCAGGCAGTAAAACACCCACCTCAAAATTCAGTGAAAACAAAGAAATTAGGTGGGAGTCAGACTGCCCATAAAAGCTCGATTGGTTCAACTAATCATCAGTGGGGAATGAAGAAACTCCAACTATTAAATTTTCACTTTATCATCATTGTAGGAAAAACGAAAAATTCCTATACATATTATGCTAAAAAGTAATATAACTAAAAAAGGTACCGCCATATGGCAGTACCTTTTTTATATGTATCAAGAAATGATATCATAAATCTCAATTGCAACCATGTCGATATTATCGAATTGATACACTTGAGGTTTTTCACCCTGTTGATACACTTCTAACTCATACATTTCACTTTTATCGAAAAATTTCACGCTACATTTGCGCTCACCGTTCACTTCAAAATAGCGTTGTGCTACTTCACCGCTTTCAGCTTGTTCTTGTAGACTAACAAGTCGAGTTAAAATTCCTTGGAGTAGAGACATGAAATCTCTCCTTTCTCTGATCTTCCTACCAATAGGTTTTACAGCTATACTCATTCTATCCGTCATAACAGAAAAAATGTTCCACACTCTAGGATAAAGGTTCTTGGCAAGAAACTCAACTAAAATTTGTCGAAAAACGAAGTAAAAAGAAGAAAGAATATCTTTTCTCTTCTTTATTGCGATTTTTATACTGGAAGAATATAATAAAAAACAGAAAAAAGGAGGAATTATAATGAAAAAAATTGAGGTTTACACACAACCCGATTGTCCGCCATGTGTCATTGTGAAAGAATTTTTAAAACATAATAACATTGTATACGAAGAATTTGACGTAAAAAAAGACGCTGCTGCTCGCAATCGCCTTTTATACGACTATGATTCCTACTCAACTCCAACAGTTGTAGTTGACGGTGAAGTCGTTGCAGGTTTTCAAATCGAAAAGTTACAACAGCTACTCAATATAGAATAGGAATAGGTAGACACCTATTCCTATTTTTATAATTGTTGTAACCTCTTTATTTCCATTAAAAGTTCCTGACTTTCATGATATCCTGCTAATTTCCATCTTCCTTGATCTCTTTGCAATGTTACAATTTGATATTGGCCACTTTTCGCCCGCTCATATACATATAAATTTTTATGCTCTTCATCATACGACATTTTCGTTTCTGAACTAAAAGAAAACGGTGCTTCTTTTGCTGGAAGTAAATATTCACCACTTTGCTTATCACTTCTACTGTTTTCATCTGTAAATACTTGAAGGAAATTATCTGTAAAATACGGTGATAACGTCTCTATCATCTTGTTCTCCGGTAAATGCTTCCCACGAATTGAAAATTGGGTCTCATAACCTTTTTGTATCGTTGTAAACACTTCTTTCCGATCGACTTTCAATTCCTCTTTCCCTAATACAGTTGTAACACTATAACCAACTAGAAAGGCAACACATACAAATAGAACAAACCATATTCCATATTTCCTCATTTTTTCACCTTCCTTTTAAAAGAACTTGTCTTTGTAGTATTCATTGTAACAATGATTATGCAAAGACAGGGATGGTTTCGTTCGTAAAATCTTTACAATGATAGACAGCATTTTCATCATCATTTTCACTATTACCAATTTCTGATAAAAACAAACAAAAAAATGCACGAATCTCTTCGTGCATTAAAATAAAACATCTTCTTCATATAAGTATTCATACGATAAATCTATAAATAAAAAGTTTTCGTCATCAATCGGGAAAGAAAATGTTCGTACCATTTCACCGGTTTCAATATCAGTATATAAATCTGAAAGCCTTGCCTTATTTTCAAAACGCATTTTCATAATATTCTCGAGAAAATACGGGCGCCAACTCCAGTTCTTCATATAATACTCCGGCATCACAATCCATTCTCCATCTTTTTTCATAACATTACCTGATTGTTGGAAACCATCTTCATTACAAATAAATATGCGAAAACTACACTGTGATACGTTTTGACTAAATTGTAATAACCAATCATTTATATCTTCATTCTTTTTTTGTTTAGATAGAACATCACCAATTCGATCACGTAGCATCTCTGTTAAATTATAAATTTTTTGCAATTTCTTTTTCTCATGCTGAATAAACTGATGACATTCATTTCCAAGACGCTCTTTTAAAACATTCGTTTCAATAAAATCAGGTAAACATTCTTTCAAATAATTACCTTGATAATATCTACCACCGTTTTTCCAAGCATATTGCAGTTGGTAAAATGCATCTATTTCCTCATATAACAATGTAGCACCAATTCTTCTAGCAAGTAATGATAAAGAATATAAAATATCTTGATAAGATTGTAAAAGTGCAGTTTGCCTTAAGTTTGTTAAATCTACTTTTAAAATATCTGGTGCTAAAACGCTAATACGCTCTAAATTACTAGTACCTGTTCCGACTTTATTAATCGAAATTTGAATACCATATGTACGATAATACATAAGTAAATGATTAAATTGTTCTATATCTTCTTTACATTCATGTTCTGTAATCTCTAAAACAATGTGTTTCAAGTTCAAACCTTGCTTTTCATACATCAATAAAAGTTGAAGTAAACTTTCATCCTCATCATTCATTAAGACGTTCGCATTCCGATGTATAAATAATAATAATTTTTGATCGCTTTCTAAATAACGATTTAAAGCTTTTTCTACTATGATATTATCCGCTTCCAATTGAAATTCACTCGGAATAGAATCATCATGAAAGAATGAAGCTAAACTTTGTATGCCCTCTTCAGTTTGAATACGTCCTACTACTTCATATCCAATTACTGTATGCTCATCAGCACTAAAAATAGCTTGATAATAAGGAAGGACTTTATCCAAGTTACTCATTACATCTAATGCATCTATCAACGCGATTCCCTCCCTTTACTTTTCAAAAATTATAACACGATATTTACGGAAAAATAATAAAAATCCCTTCAGTTTTCCTGAAGGGATTAGAGGGGTAAAATGCTAAGGGGAATTAGCAATTCTACTATGAAGAAAAAAGAGGTCTTAAATATAACGCATATATGACCTCTTGTAAACACTTTTCTTTCATATGTCACAATTCCGTCACATTTTACCATGAAAATAAATCAAATACTCATTTTTTCATCCCTTTTAAAATGGATATTGATGCAAATGTTGTCCTCCATCCATTGTCATGCAAGTTCCATTTATGTACGCAGCTTCATCTGAACATAAATAATAAGCTAAACCAGCAATTTCTTCTGGCGTACCAAGTCTCCCAAGAGGAACACTTTGTAATGTACGCTTAGCCATTTCTTCTGAAATCCATAATTTATCAGCACCGCCCGTACGTTCAATTGGTCCCGGTGCAATAGCGTTAACTCGTATACCATATTTACGTCCCCACTCAACAGCAAGCGTCTTAGTCATTGCTAATACTCCAGCCTTCGCTGCAGCCGAATGAATAACTCCTGGACCTGCATCCCATGCATATGTCGCTACCATGTTAATGATATTTCCTTTTGTACCTTTCTCAATCCAATACTTTCCGACAGCTTGGCTACAATAAAAAGTACCATTTAATACAATGTTAATTACTGCATTCCAGCCATTCACAGATAAATCTTCTGCTGGACAAATAAAGTTTCCAGCTGCATTATTTATTAAAATATCAATTCGTCCAAACTTTTCATCAATATATTCAATCATTTTTTGAATATCCTCAGTATTTCTCACATCCATTTGGACAGGTAATACTTGTCCTGGAAACTGTTCAATTTCCAACTTTGTTTCCTCTAGCTTTTCCTTTGTACGCCCGGTAATAACAACCCTTGCCCCTTCTTTTGCAAAACGAGTCGCCATTCCTTTGCCCATTCCGCTCGATCCACCTGTTATAATAACTACCTTTTCTTTCATACTATATCCCCTCCAAAAAATGAATACACATTCATTTTATCATTTTATTTAACAGAAATCTTTATGTTTTTAAATTTTTCTGATATTTTAACGTAAAGAGGTTTCTTTCCAATCATTTTTTCGTAACCTATACTACTTTCTCATTATGCAAAATATATTTTAAATAAAACTGAAAGGAGATTTGAGTAGCCTGTAAATAAAACAAAAACATTGAGGTATACTCATATTTTTATGAAGCAAATTACAAGAAGAACTTTTTTAAAAATCGGAATGCGCACTTGTCTATATTCGTTTATAACTACTAGCATTGGATACTATTACGCTAAATATATAGAGCCCCATTGGCTCTCCTTTACAAAACACACACTTAAATCACCACTTATACCAAAAAACTTTCATGGTATGAAGATTCTGCAATTTAGCGATTTACATCTCGGGTATTATTTCTCGCTACAGCATTTATCCCAAATTGTTTCTAAAATTAATGCTGCAAAACCCGATATTGTCCTTTTTACTGGCGATCTCATCGATAATTATCAAACGTATACTGACACCCCTTTCGTTGCACCCATTTTAAAAAATATACAAGCACCCTTCGGTAAATTCGCTATTTATGGTAATCACGATCACGGAGGATATGGAACTGAATACTATGATCACATTATGCGTGAATCTGGATTTGAACTATTACAAAATAGCGAAAAACGAATTCGTTTACTAGATAATGGTGAAATTTCTATTTTCGGTCTTGATGATATACTACTGGGTAAACCAAGAATAAAAGAAACATTGCGACATGCACAACAAAATATTTATACAATTGTTCTTGTTCACGAGCCCGATATTGCCTCACAGATTGCTACATACCCCATAGATCTTCAACTTTCTGGACATAGCCATGGCGGACAAGTACAAATCCCGTTTTTTGGTGCTATCATTACCCCAGCGCTTGCAAAACAATACGTTGAAGGTTTCTATAACATTCAAGATTTAACTCTCTATGTCAATCGTGGACTTGGAAGAACGCGTGTCCCATTCCGCTTTATGGCAAAACCTGAGATCACCCTTTTCACTCTTCAGCATTCATAACATGTTTCTGCCTATTTTCTTATCCATCCTTTCTTGTACGCGCTCATCCACACTCGGTTCACCATATACTAAAAGTGAGTCCAATAAAGGAGGTTTATTCATGTATCCATATTATCAACCATTCCCAGTTCGTTCAGCACCTATTGGCCCAGTAGGCGACTCACGATTCTTTCCATTTTTCGGCGTTCCCTTTCTAGCTGGAATTGCTGGCGGGCTACTTGGTGGAGCACTAGCTTTCGGCCCTCGACCGTTTTATCCACCTTACCCACCACCAGCACCTTATCCTTGTTATGGTGGTCCTTGTCAACAACCATACTATTACTAGTTTGAAACAACGATTCATCCAAATACTATTCTCTCAACGGACTACCTATTACACGCTTATAAATAATAACTATTATTGCTACTCATTCTTCCATTTTTGGAGCATATGAGTAGCAAAAAAAAAGGAAAAACCTCTTCATTTTAACAAGAGGTTTTTCCTTTTTTACATTATTCAGCATCTGTATTTTGATACGCCATCTTAAACAACTTCACTTGGCTATCAATTTCTTCTGTACTACTACTATTAATAACATAATAGTAGTCACCGTCTTTATTTTGTTCGCGTGTTTTCACATTATCAGCTAAAGTAAGCTGTAGAATTGCCTTTATTCTCGCTTTCATTTCAATATCTAAAATTGGGAAGGAGATTTCTACTCGTTTCTCCATATTTCGCGTCATCCAATCCGCGGAAGATAAATATATTTTCTCATCTCCATTATGATGGAAATAATAAATACGGCTATGTTCTAAATATCTTCCTACAACACTAACTACACGAATATTTTCACTTACATTTGGAATACCAGGTCGTAGGCAACACGTCCCTCGAACAACGAGCTCTACCTTTACTCCAGCTTGTGATGCTTCATACATTTTTTTTATTAACGGTTTATCTGTTAATGAATTCATCTTAGCGATAATATATCCATTTCCATATTGCTTATGATAACGGATTTCTTCATCTATTAAGTCCATAAATTGCTCTCTTATATCAAATGGTGCAACAGATAAATGGTGGAAATGTGGTTTTGTTGTATAACCACTCAAATAATTAAAGAAATTTGTTGCATCAACACCAAAGTCTTTTCGCGATGTAATATATCCAAAATCAGTATATAACTTCGCTGTTGCATCATTATAATTGCCAGTGCCAAGATGTACGAACCTTTCAATTTTTCCGTTTCTTCTTCTTACAACTAATGTAATTTTACTATGAGTTTTCAAATGACTTACACCGTAAATAACATGACATCCAGCCTGTTCCAATTCTTTAGCCCAATGAACATTATTCTCTTCATCAAATCTTGCCTTTAATTCCACTAACACCGTCACTTGTTTTCCTTTTTCAGCCGCTATTTTGAGCGCCTGAATAATCGGAGAGTCACCACTCACGCGATATAATGTTTGTTTGATCGCAAGTACGTTTGGATCATCTGCCGCATCACGGACAAAATCAACAACTGGCTGAAATGACTCAAAAGGATGATGTAATAAAATATCATGCTCAATCGCCTTATCAAATACATCTTCTTCATCCCCTAAATCTTGAGGCGGTTGAGGGATAAGAGCTGGATATACAAGGTGTTCATATAAAGGAGCAAGTTTTTTATATAGAGAGAATAGACATGTTAAATCTAACGGTCCATCCATTATATATACATCTTCATCTTTTACTTCCAATACCTCATATAACAATGCTAATACTCTCTCATCAATGTGTTCTTTCCCGACTTCTAAACGTACAGCAGCTCCCCACTTACGCTTCTTTAATTCTTTTTCAATTACCTTTAATAAATCCCTTGCACCTTCTTCATGGATTGTTAAATCCGCATTTCGTGTAATACGGAAACGGGTAACAGAAGATACTTTATATCCTGTGAATAATTTATGGGTAAAACCACTAATTACATCTTCTAATAAAATAAATTTATGTTTTTGTCCTTCACTCGGTAAAAATATGAAACGCTCCAATAAAGAAGGAACTTGTACAATTCCTAACTTCGTACGATTCTCTTCCTCCACTTGCTTCTCATCATATAAAAGAGTAGCTAAATTCAAACTTTTATTTAATAACATTGGAAACGGACGATACGCATCAATAGCTACAGGCGTTAACACTGGAAAAATCTGTTCATCGAAGTACTCTTCTATAAATTCTCTCTGTTCTTTCGTCAAATCTTGAAATGTTAAACGCTCAATCCCCTCTAACTCGAGCGCTGGTAATACATAATTTGTATATGTGTTATATTGTACAGTCATTAATTCATGGGCTTTTATCGCAATCTTATTTAACTGCTTTTTTGGTGTTAAACCTGCTTTATTTTCAGGTTGATTAAAACCAGCGCTCACTTGATCCTTCAATCCAGCTACGCGTACCATAAAAAATTCATCTAAATTCGAACTAAAAATACTAATAAATTTTAACCTTTCCAAAAGTGGATTACTTTCATCTTGCGCCTCTTGTAGCACACGTTCATTAAATGCTAACCAACTTAATTCTCGATTATTGTAATAAGCTGTATCATTTAAATTTACTATATTCCCCTTCAACAATTCCATTCTCTTCACACTTCCCTTTGAAACTTTTTCACTATAATTTAGTTACTTTTATTTTATCAAATTACAATATTCCAAAGTGTAAATTTTTTGTAAAGACATACGTACAACTTAATGTTTCAATTCAAATAATAAGTTAATATTCGTTTTTAGCACTCTTTCAAGCTGTTTTTTTTGTTTTTCAGCTTGTACTTTTTCTGCTAATGCTGATCGTTCACATAAGATTCTAAATGTTAATCCATCTGTGCTTTCTGTTATAGATATCGTATCAACAAGTAATCTTTGCCTCACATTTAAAGCAGCTGAGAATTGTAAAACAGCCCCTAATAAACGAATTTTTTTTTGTTCATTTTTATCAAACCATCCTTCAAACGGAGACAGATGTTGCTTAAATAACATTTTTGATTTATAAGATGCAATAAGCGCTAATCTAACTCGATCTTTATGCATCATTCCATCAATTGTTTTATTCGCTAGTAAATAAAACGTATGTAAGCGGCTCGCTTCTTCATCTATGTATTTCCCTATATTAAATACTTTCGCTGCTTGGTGGAATACTTCCCAATCTTTTACTGACATAGAGATGAGCCCTGCTTCTTCAAGTTGTTGACAAATTAATCTTCCATGTTTAATAAGCTGAATTACAAATTCCATATCTATTTCATATTCATGTGATAATAAATGTAAACTTTCCTCTACTACGTTTGGATAATATGAAATCCCTAAATCCTTCGTCAATTCTTCATAGAAAACACCTTCTCTTAATCCTTTTCTACTTAATACAAATGCCGGTGCCTCTATAACGTTTACAAGCGTATGGAATACTTCGACCGCTGGAATAATTGTATCTGCTCGATCTTTTGCCAGTCCTTCTAACTTTTGAAGTTCGATGAACGATAATTTTTCCAATTCATCTTTTACATTTTTTATATCTTCTTCTTTCATTTTGTATAAGTGTAATCCTGCTATCGGATAAAAAATTAAATTTTGATGGATTTTTACTAAGTTCCTCGCACTACCACCAATTGCTATAAGAGGCAATTGCTTATTGATTAACCATGGTAACGTTCGAAATTGATTCTCTAAATACATTTGAATCTTTTCTAATTCGTCTTGAGTAGGGATATCATCTTTAATAAATTGTTGCTTTAAAGAAAGCGCCCCAAAAGGAAAACTATGGTACTCTAAAATCTCTCTATTCCTAAAGTATGTAACTTCTGTACTTCCCCCACCAATATCTACTGTTATACCTTCTGAAAATGAGGTAGAGTTCATAACTGCTAAATAGCCGTAACGTGCTTCCTCATATTCTGATAATACTCTCAGAATAAAGTCTGTTTGCCCTTCAACAAGTAGTTTTATTTCTTCTTGATTTTCAGCCTGTCTAATTGTTGCTGTTGCAACACACAGTACATGGTGTAACTGGTGAAACCTTGTACTTTCTTGAAATTGCAATAATGTTTGTAGCAATACTTCTATTCCTTCTTTCATCAATACACCCTCGATTAAATAATTCCTTAACCGGGCAACCACTTTCGTATTTTCAATTTCTTTATAAAATCCTCCATTTTGCTTTTCATAAATAACTAAACGCATCGTATTAGATCCAATATCTATAATCGCATATTGTTGTTTTAATATTTCTTTCAAACTTCTCACTCTTTCGTTATGAAATTTCAAAATACATTCTATCACTATTATACAAAATAGTTGTTTTTTGTAACAATATTGCTTTAATATTGAAAATATATACAATCACTTTTTGCATATAATAAAAACCTCTTTTATTTATGGTATAATAATGAAAAATTGAAAGGAGATTCAATATGAAACCTTCACAACCACAATCTCAATTACAAAACCAACATTCTATTAATCGACTAGCTCAATCTATTTTCGTTGTGAATCGTCATGCCAAAGCTGCAACTAACCCTAAATATTTATATTGGTTAAAAAAGGCAGCTCTAGAACGTTTAATTACTGAAAAAAAAGCAATTAAAGAAGGATTACATTTTTCTAGAAATCCACGTTTTAGCCAACAACAATCTGATGTTCTTATACGTTTGGGCGATTACTTTTTCCATATCCCTCCTACGAAAGAAGATTTTCGAATCCTACCACATCTTGGTCACCTTGAATCCTCCTATCGAAACCCGAAAACAACATTATCTTTAACAGTAGCAAAGAAAACACTTCAAGATTATATTGGTCCTGAAGCACTGAAACAAGAAAAAAAATTAAATGAACCTGTTCCATGGTATAGTCGTACGTATACAAAAAAATAAAACAGTT
Source organism: Bacillaceae bacterium OF18-1A (assembly GCA_027694045.1). GTDB lineage: Bacteria > Bacillota > Bacilli > Bacillales > Bacillaceae_G > Bacillus_A. The sequence continues at coordinate 447,873 of JAQEWB010000002.1, forward strand.
TGGCCTTTATTAGGCCAAACTGTTTTATTTTTTCTCTTCTTTAATTTTAATATTTGCTTGTTTATAAAATGCAACTTTTTCTGCATTATAAGACTTTGTGAATTCATTAAACTTATCTTTTTCTGACTCAATATCCTTATAGGATTGGTTTATTACTTTTACTTTTTCACTAATATCTTTTAATTTCGCACCTTTATCTTGTAACATCGTATATAATTCTTTTTCTTGTTTTAAAGATTTATTGTAATTATCATACATTTTATTAAATGAATCATGTCGTTTCTCATACGTATTTTTCACTTTTTCTGCTTGATCTTTCAACTTATTATCTTCAATTTTCTTCACATACTTATCAACTGATTTCACTTCTTCTTGCGCTTTATTTAAAGCGTCTTTTTCTTTTGTAAGTACTTTCTCTCGCTCAGTTGTGTTTTTTACCGCTTGATTCAACTTTTCTTTAACAGCCTGATTATTATCTTTTCCTTCTTGAACAATTTGATTATATAATTCTTGTCCTTCTTTCTCTAAACTCTCAAGCTTTTTTGCATCTTCAAACATTGTTTTTTCTTGCTTAGCAGCATTTTCAAACGCAACATATAACTCCTCTTCTGGTTTCGGTCCAAAACAACCAGCTAATAAAGTCATTGATAATGCCGTCACAATTGCTAATTTACTATATTTCAACATCTTTTCCTCCTACTTATAAATGATCAACGTGTAAAAAGCTATAAAAATTATATAATCTTGCTTTACACTCTTATCTTTTCACGAAGATCATTACTATTGTTTATTATGCTTGTACCAGTTCATTACCTAAAAATTACCTATGTATTACATTAAAATACAACAGAATTTATCACAGCTATACTAATTAGAAGAACAACAATAATACTTCACCTGATAAAAGATGATCGTTGGTCTCTCACGTCTATCATTCTATCAGTCCCCTTCCAACTTTCTAGCAAATAATCCCTTTGTCTATTTTACACAGTACAATTGCTCTCTCGCAACAATTTACAAATATTCTTTTCATTTCCTAAAAAGGAAAAGTGTAGAGTATGCTCTCCTCTACACTTTTAAAATGAAACACATTGTGCAAAATGCATTGACACATCCACCATAATTATATGCTTATTTCATATATTTTTAAAGACTTTTATTACAAAGAAAGTTATTTTCGTAATAAAAGTCAAAAAAATGTTACATTCAAAACTTCTTTAAATCATACTTCTTTAAATCAAAGTTTCACTTATCCTCTTGCAAATTTCTATACTGGTACAATTGATTTTGTGCCTTTCTTAACAATTCTTCAAAAGTTTTTCCTTCTACTGGATAACTAGCAGCTCCAAATAATAGAGTCACATTTAGTAAACCAGCTTCTATTTCACTTTCAACATTTTTCATTAATCGGTTTGTTATTGTCGATTTTTCATGACCATTATCAATCGCTACAATAACATACTTATTTTCATCCCATTTAGTGACAACATCACCTTTCCGAATTGTCTTTACAATAGTACGTTCCAATTTTTGTACTAGCACTTCCAATCGTTTTTCTTGTACTGTGTCTTTTATCCCTTCCCATTCTTTTACCGAAAGGATGTACACTGTAATATTATGAGAATCTCGCTCCGATAAAGCAGCTACTTTCTCAAAAAAATCAACAACAAAATCGTTGCTCGCCATTCCACCCACTTCCGCATTTGTGCGTTCACTCGCTTTTTTATCATACCAATGTCCGAAATAGCAGCTTAGTATCATTTGCAATATATAAATAATAAAGACGGTATAAAATGATCGTGAATCCAGTTTTGTAATTACATCTTGAAGTGCAATCCACTCTGTAACTGCCACTGTATTCCCAAGTAATATTCCACTGATTTTCCCTTTATATTTCATACTTCTCCTCCTTTTATACTAATATATGTTTCTATAACAATAATGTTTTTCTACAAAATAAAAAATGTACATATTCAATGTACATTTCCGCTTAAGCTTGTATACCTTTTTCATCCTATTTCATATATATACTATATATCGTTTTTAGAAAGGAGCGCCTTATATATTGCAAAAAGAAAATCTATCAGATAATATGCGTTTACTAGCAGGTTTTCTATTATCATTAAAGTTACTTTTTAACTCTTTCGGAATAAACTTTATTACAAACGATCAGATTGACGCTATTGTAAATGTTATTTCATTTCTATTCATTCTATATTTCGGCTATAAAAATAATTACGTTGGAAAAAAAGGAATCGAACAAAAGAAAATACTCAAAAAACACAACCTTCATTAAAAAAGGAACCTTTCGCACAGGTTCCTTTCTATCACTGGCGCACAACAACTTCATTCGTTTGCAGTGGACCATATGAAATTCCATTATATTGAAATGTATATGTAGCCTGAAATAATGCGTTCTTGAGAGCTTTGTCTTTATTTGCTTTTATTTTACAAATTAGTTCTACCTTCTCATTCGGTAACAAATTATCGATCCGCCACCTTACAAGCCGAAATAAAAGCTCACTCATCCCCTTATTAACCTTTAAGGAGTTTGGAATATATGCAAAATAATCTCGAATCATATGACTTACAACAACTCGTGAAATCATTTCAATTCCTTTATTCTCAACTTCTATTCGAATCATAAGCATGTCATCCGCGTCATAGGTCAGTTCATATGAAAATTTTTCTTTATACATACTACGGATTTGTAATGTAACTGCTACATTAGGAAGTTCATTTTCCTTTTTTGAACCATCAATCCACAATACCGGTTGTAACGGTATTACCTGCATTCCTTGACCCGAAATTCGTTTCCATATTTTCATAATATATATTCACCTCATTTCAGATGTATCATCCATACAACCTTATTTTGCTGCTCTACACAAAATGATTAAAGCTTGTTATAAACGATATTTCATATTTCTCTTCCTTTTATCCTATTCGACAATATTAAGAAAAAACCATTTTTCATCTATTAACAGGGGGTATTCTGCTTAGAATATTTTTTTACAATTTCCTTCATTGACTGTATAACAATCTTAAGTATTTCCACACATTTTTTGACGGACGAAAAAGTTTGCCTTTTAGTCAAATTTGACTATAATATTCTTTATGGTATATTCGTGCACTTATAAAAGAGACTGTATATTAACTTTTTATGCACTATACTCAAAACTTAATATAGTTTACTTATTATTAAAGGAGGTTTATATTTGGAAACTCAACTATCAAAAAAAGACTCCAACAATATAAAGTTTGTTGTTGCCGGTTTACTACTTGGTATTTTAATGGCAGCAATGGATAATACAATCGTTGCAACCGCAATGGCAACAATCGTCGGGGACCTAGGAGGATTTGACAAGTTCGTTTGGGTCACATCAGCGTATATGGTAGCAACAATGGCCGGGATGCCTATTTTCGGAAAACTTTCTGATATGTATGGCCGAAAACGTTTTTATATTGGTGGACTTATTCTTTTCTTATTTGGTTCTGCACTTTGTGGAACAGCTTCAAGCATTGAACAACTAAGTATTTATAGAGCAATTCAAGGTATCGGTGGCGGTGCTCTTATGCCTATCGCCTTCACAATTATGTATGATATATTCCCACCGGAAAAACGAGGAAAAATGACAGGGCTATTCGGTGCAGTTTTCGGAACATCTAGTGTGTTCGGGCCTTTATTAGGTGCTTACATTACAGACTATATAAGTTGGCATTGGGTCTTCTATATTAATATTCCATTGGGACTTATCTCCTTCTTCTTCATTACGAAATACTACAGCGAATCTTTAGAATTCAGAAAACAAAAAATTGATTGGGCTGGCGCTATTACGCTTGTCGTTAGTATCGTTTGCTTAATGTTTGCATTAGAACTTGGTGGCAAAGAATACGCCTGGGATTCCGCTGTAATCATTGGTTTATTTACTACAGTTGTTATTATGCTCACTATTTTCTTCTTTGTAGAGCGAAAAGCAACCGAGCCTATTATTTCTTTCCACCTATTTAAGAAACCTTTATTCGCAGCTAGCCAAGGCGTTGCCTTTTTCTATGGTGCTGCTTTTATCATCTGTACAGTTTATATTCCGATTTTCGTTCAAGGTGTTCTCGGTGGTTCAGCTTCGAATGCTGGATTAATTTTAACACCAATGATGGTTGGTTCTGTAATTGGAAGTCAAGCAGGCGGGCAGTTCGCTTCACGAACAAGCTATCGTAACATTATGATGGTATCTGGTATTTTCTTCGTTCTTGGCATTTATTTATTAAGTACTTTAACGATGGACACACCTCGTGTACTCGTAACGCTATTTATGATTCTCGCAGGACTTGGAGTTGGTTTCTCCTTCTCTGTTCTAAGTATGTCTTCTATCCATAAATTAGAAATGAGAGATCGTGGTTCTGCTACATCAACAAACTCATTCTTCCGTTCACTCGGTATGACTCTTGGTGTAACGATTTTCGGTACAATCCAGAACCATATTTTTACTGATAAATTAAGCTCTGTGTTCCCTCCTGAACTAGCAAAACTAGCTCCAAAAGGCGGAGACACAAGTTTCTTACTATCACCAGGCGCTACCGAGAAGATTCCAGTTGAAGTATTAACCGGTATTAAAGAAGCTCTCGCTACATCTATTGCGAACACTTTCTTCTGGGCACTTATCCCGGCTGTACTAAGTATCATTTGTATTTTACTTATGGGAAATGAACGCCTATTTACAGGACCAAAAACGAAACAAAAACAAAAACAAAAGCAAGTAAGTTAGTATAGAAAAAAGAAACGGCATACCCTTTATGAAAAAGGGTATGCCGTTTATAATATATAAAGTAAATCTTTGATCAGTAAGGAACCATTCCTACTGGTTATTATCCCTCACCAATCGGGATAAAGTTTCTATATACAGGAGAAAGAAACAGTAAACAAAAACATAGACACAAGTGTGCATATATAGCAAAAAAGTAATTATGAAACAATATAAACCAAAAGAATTTTCAGAAATGCTTAATGTCTCTGTTAAGACATTGCAAAGTTGGGACAATCAAGGTGTTTTACCTGCTTACCGAAACCCAAAAGGAAGAAGATATTATACAGAAGAACAGTATAAGGAATATATGGGTATGAAAGAAGAACTTGTTCAGGATTTAATATCTATCATTCATGTATTTAGCTGTAGAATATATGAGTTGAGAAAATACAAAAAGAAAATGTCGATGGATATATCCCTAAAAATGCAACTGTAAAAAGTGGCACAGTATATCAAAGAGCAGGAAGATATTTTGTATCTGTACTTTGCGAATTGGAAGAAATGGAAACAAAGTTAGCACTCAATAAAATAGGTCTAGGGATTGATTTAGGAGTGAAGGATTTTGCTACACGTAGCGATGGTATCGTTCATGAAAACATTAACAAAACAATAAAAGTAAAAAAGATAGAAAAACGGTTAAAACGTGAACAACGCTCTTTAGCACGTAAATTTGAAAATCTAAAAAAAAGAGGTGAAAAATCTGTTACTAATAAAAGAGTGAATATAGATAAAAATGTTCTTAGAGTGCAAAAGTTGCATGCTCGATTAGCGAATATTCGAATAGAGTATGTAAAGTCTATTGTAACGAATGTGGTGAAAACCAAGCCAACGTTTATTACAGTGGAAGATTTGAATGTGAAAGGTATGATGAAGAATAAACATTTATCTAAAACAATTGCCAAGCAGTCTTTTTTTGCTTTTAAAACGTGGCTTTTGACGAAATGTGAGGAATATGGAATTGAATTACGTCAAGTAGACCGGTTTTATCCATCGTCAAAGTTATGCTCATGTTGCAGTCAAAAGAAAGCGGATTTAAAGCTATCTGACCGAGTATATACATGTGAATGTGGCAATGTAATGGATAGAGATTTGAACGCAGCGATCAACCTTTTACAAGCAAAAGAATATACAATACTAACGTAAATAGTTTGTATATATGTACGGTGGGCTACATCGGAATTTACGCCTGTGGAGTGTCACAGCAAACTGTAGTAGCAAGTGATTAGCGAGGCAGGGCACGTAGAAGCAGGAATACTCTAAGAATATACATTTGTCTATATTTTTAGTAGCAGTTGAGACAGAATGAGCATGAAATTAGTCATTCTCGGTTTGCTACTCGAAGGGGATAAACATCCATATGAAGTGCAACACATCATGAAAGAAAGACAAATGGATTGTTATATTAAATATGCAAAAGGATCACTTTATTACGCCTTCGAGCAATTAGAAAAGCAAGGTGCAATTCGTGTTACAACTATTGTTCGAGATACAAATAGACCAGATAAAACAATTTTTCATATAACAGACGAAGGTAAACGGTTATTTCACACGTTACTATTAAAACAATTCGAGGCAAAAAATCAAATATATAAACCAATTTATTCGGCACTCTCTTTCGCTCATTTTAGTGATGATCAAGAGTTAGTTCCTATTTTACAAAAAAAGAAAAATGATACCATTCAATATTTACATAAAATGCAAACTATATATGATTGTAGCAAAGGAAAAATCCCTCGTGCACAACTATATATTTTACAAAGCGTTATTGAACATATTACTGTTGAACTACAATGGTTAAGTACCCTCCTTAAAGATGCTATAGCAGGCCAACTTTCCGAAGTTGATATAATAGACGAAAATTGAGCTATGAAAGAAGTTTTCACTTCTTTCATAGCTCAATTTCTCTTTTATAATCCCCTATATAATCAATTACTTCCAAGTTAAATAGATAAATAATTCAGAATAATAAGAAATAAAAACTTTGGAATTTTCTTATTTTAAAACAGTAGACAAAATTCCAAAAATTATGTTAGAATGTGTTTCAATATCATATCGCTTGTTAAATTCCTTTCAAAAGGAAAATAGGTATACGGACATTTCGTTTCGTGTTTAAAAGGGAAGTTTGGTGAAACTCCAACACGGTCCCGCCACTGTAAATGTCGAGATTTCTTTTCTATACCACTGTGAAAACGGGAAGGTGAAAGAAATTATATGAAGCATAAGTCAGGAGACCTGCCTATTTTAACAACACTGATAGATTCACGGATGATGATGAGGTGTTAAAACAAAAAGGAAGGCTTATTTTTCTATGCCTTTATGCTTTTTGTTATAAGTATTTCCTAGTAAACGGAAATGCTTACTTTCAATTAGGGAGGAATTTAAAATGGCAATTCAAACAAGTAACTTAGGTTATCCACGTATTGGACTACAACGTGAATGGAAAAAAACATTGGAAGCTTTTTGGTCCAATAAAATTGATGAAGAACAATTTTTAACAACAATGAAAGAAATTCGTCTTCAGCACGTAAAAGTGCAGCAAGAAAAAGGGATTGAACTCATCCCAATTGGCGATTTTACATATTATGATCACGTTCTGGATACTGCTTATATGTTAGGGTTTATCCCATCACGTTTTTCTGAGTTTACATCTTACCTTGATGTATATTTCGCAATGGCGCGTGGCTCTAAAGATCACGTTGCTTCTGAAATGACAAAATGGTTTAACACAAACTATCATTATATCGTTCCTGAATATGAAGAAGGATTACAAATCTCTTTAAAAGATAATCGCCCTCTTCGCCTATATGAAGAAGCGAAAAAAGAATTAGGCGTAGATGGAAAACCTATTATTATAGGACCATATACTTTCTTGAAATTAGCAAAAGGCTATAAACAAGATCAATTTGCTACTATTTTAAAACAGTTAGTTGCACCTTACGTACAACTTCTTTCAGAACTACACGCAGCTGGTGCAAAAATCATTCAAGTTGATGAACCGATTTTCGCTTCGTTAACAAAAGAAGAGATCCAACAGGCAAAAGAAATTTATGAAGCTATTCGCAAAGAGGTTCCAAACGCGAATCTTATTTTACAAACATATTTTGATAGTGTAGAAGAAAACTATGAAGAAATCATTACATTCCCTGTATCTAGTATTGGACTAGATTTCGTTCACGGTAAAGAAGGCAATCTAAATGCTATTTCAAAATACGGATTCCCAGCTGATAAAACTTTAGCTGTGGGTTGTATAGATGGCCGTAACATTTGGCGAGCTGATCTTGATGAAGTTCTTACGTTATTTACAACGTTACAAAATCAAGTCCAAACGAAAGATTTCATCGTACAGCCTTCTTGTAGCTTATTGCATACGCCAATCGATAAAACCGAAGAGATACACTTATCGACTGAACTATTTGATGCGTTAGCATTTGCAAATCAAAAATTAGAAGAACTAGTCCTTATTCATTCTGCTCTAACTAAAGGTACAGAAAGCATTAGTAAAGAGCTGGAAACATATCGCAATGTACATCACACAATCCGTTCATCTGCTGCACGTAACCGAGAAGATGTCAAAGCAGCACGAACAGCACTAAAAGAAGAAGATTTTTCACGTCCTCTTCCATTTGAAAAACGATACGAATTACAACAAGTTGCCTTACAGTTACCATTGTTACCAACAACAACTATCGGTAGCTTCCCGCAAACAACTGAAGTTCGTCAAACACGAAAAGAATGGCGTAACGGCGTTATTTCAAATGAACAATATGAGCAATTCATTGAAAAAGAGACAGAAAAATGGATTCGTTACCAAGAAGAAATTGGCCTTGACGTCCTTGTGCATGGCGAATTCGAAAGAACTGACATGGTCGAATATTTCGGTGAACGTCTTGCTGGTTTCTCCTTCACTAAAAACGGCTGGGTACAATCATATGGTTCTAGATGCGTGAAACCACCTGTTATTTATGGTGATGTAGCCTTTATTAATGGGATGACTATTAAGGAAACTGTTTATGCACAAAGCTTAACAGAGAAAGTTGTAAAAGGAATGTTAACAGGTCCTGTTACAATTTTAAATTGGTCATTCGTTCGAAACGATATTTCAAGAAAAGAAGTTTCGTATCAAATTGCATTAGCACTTCGTCATGAAATTGAATTACTTGAATCATCTGGAATTAGAGTGATCCAAGTCGATGAGCCGGCACTTCGTGAAGGAATGCCACTAAAAGAAAAAGATTGGGATGCATATATTACATGGGCCGTTCAATCCTTCCTTTTAGCAACATCTTCCGTAGCCAATGAAACGCAAATTCATACGCATATGTGTTACAGTAACTTCGAAGATATTGTAGATGCGATCCGCGCATTAGATGCGGATGTAATTTCTATCGAAACTTCAAGAAGTCACGGCGAATTTATCGATACATTAAAACATACAACATATGAAAAAGGCATCGGTCTAGGTGTATATGATATTCATAGCCCGCGTGTACCAAGTAAAGATGAAATGTTTAACATCGTAGAACAGTCTTTACAAGTATGTGATCCTAAATATTTCTGGATTAATCCTGACTGCGGTTTAAAAACGAGAAGAACAGAAGAAGTTATTCCGGCTTTAGAACATATGGTGCAAGCAGCAAAAGATGCTCGTTCCCTTTTAAAAACAAACGCATAACAAAAATGGGTTATCCATCAAAAGGATAACCCATTTTTATTCTTTATTTTCAAAAAAGAATTCGTATTGTATTCTATATAATTCATCCTCTGTTGGCTCTTCAAGAGGGATTGCCTGTAATACAACTGTATACTCACCATTTGGAATAGGGATTTGAAATTTATTCGAAAGAATACTCGTTACAACGACATATTCATTTTCAACCGTAAAAGGAACTGTAACAGTTCTAATTACCCCTTCTTTTTCAACATGTTTTCCGCAAGTCACTTTGACTTCACAAGTATAATCAGAAAGTGCTTCAAAAATAATAGTTCCATCCGCCTTAGCATAGCTTCTTTCAAAATCTTCATCTGTCCAATCTACATAAGGCTGTTCACCATCATAGTTCATCAACATTAATTGTGAATAAGAAATTGTTAATTCCATAGTTCCCTTCTCCTTCATTGTGAAATGTGCAACTACTACTTCACTTCAAATTTCACACGCGTACCATCTGGGTATTTATCTAACTTATTTCCTACCCAAGAGCCCGCTCCACGGTTATCTGCTGGACTTATATATTCAATATGTGCTCCTTTTCCACCTTCTTTACACATTGCCATTGGCCACTCATCACGATCATAACCTTTCTTCGTCGGATATGGCGCTAACGATAATTTCCTTCTATCAGCTGCACCATTACGATCAATTGTACACATTTCTGAATGCCCTTCTTTTATAGCATCCGCTATATGTTTCCCGGTCTCTGGATAACGTTCTTTCGGAAATTCTAAAACTTGATCATACGTATTCGTTTTCTTTACACTTGTCTCTTCTGGCACAAGTACTTCATAAACTGCTACTAAAATAGAAAGAATTGCAATAATTGAAATGATAATACCTTTTAATTGCTTCATGTATACCTCCATGTTCCTATCAATTTCTTTTCCTCAGTTATTATAACAAACTTCACCTGTATATGTTTTCAGACATTATTTTCGTTATTCCTTGTCATTCCGTCAAAAATTTTCATTTTTTCACTAATGCTGTAGAAAACTAATAACCTTCCGACATTCTTTTTCAAAGGAAGTCCTTATAAAAGATTGAAATGATATATACGATACTTTTTGGGGAGGAAATCTCATGGAAGCTACCTATAAAACGAAAGATGTTACAAATAAAACAGGTATCCCAAAACATACAGTCCGAAAATATAGTCAACTCTTAGAGGAACATGGTTATATTATTTCAAAAACAGCTGATGCTCGCATTTATAAACTAGATGATTTAAAACTACTGAGATCTATTCATGAAAGAGCGTCTACATTACAAGAAGATATTGCAGAAACGATACCTATTATTTTAAAAGAAAAAGAGGCACCACCTGTACCCACTATTCAAGAGAAACAAGAAGTGCAATCAAAAGAAGATGGCCGTAATTTCGAAGAATTCATGTTAAAACTAGAAATGCTCGCTCAATTAAATGAAGCAATTATTCATCAAAATTCTACTCTCATCACACAAAATCGTTTAAAAGATGAGAAACTAGATGAATTGATGCAACAAGTTTATATAAAAGAAGGCTCTCAAGAAAAAATGCTACAAGAGTTAGTTGATCATGCCGCTCAAACCGATGCCTTGCAAAAAGAAAAGATGGACTTATTAATGAATCATATGTATAAACGAGAATCTAAGCAAGAAGAAAAAATGAATAAACTCGTTAATCAAATTTATAACAAAGACAGTAACCGTGATGCACAACTTATGCAAGTTATTCGCGAAATTCAAGAAACAAAAAGAATGGTCGCCGCCTCAAAAGAACAAGGATTCTTCCAATCATTTAAAAGTTTATTTAATAGAACGAAACAAGAAAAAACAAATGAATAAAATGCTATATTCTTTTTCCTATATAAAATAAAAAAGTTACCTTCCATTGGTAACTTTTATTCCTTATTTCTTACAGCTGGTAATATAATAATCGCTTCAGTACCTTTTCCACTTTCACTTTTATATTCCAGTGTACCATTATGCGCTTGTAAAATACTAAACGTTACCATAAGCCCTAATCCCGTTCCTTTTTCTTTCAAAGAATAATAAGGTTGTCCAAGTCTTGCCAATTGCTCTTTCGTCATTCCAACACCACTATCTTTAACTCTTATTACGATTGTTTCACCTTTTTGAATAGCAGTTACTTTTAAATATCCTTTATTTCCTTGAATTGCTTCAATGCCATTCTTAACTACGTTCATAATAGCTTGCTTCAATTTCGTCTTATCGCCAATCGTATACAGGCTCTCAGAAATCTCAACCTGCAAATATACCCCTTGCATTGCTGCAAATGATGACATCAGAGTAGTCATTTCTATTAATTGTGCTGATAAACAAATATGTTCTTTTTTCTCAATTTGTGGCCTTGCTAAATTCAAATAATCTGAGATAATTTGTTCGGCCCGATCCAATTCAGCTAATACGAGGCGCATATACTCTTTATTCTTCACATCCTCCGTGCTCTCTAGCAATTGGATAAATCCACGAACAACGGTAAGCGGATTTCGAACTTCATGTGCAACACTTGCTGCTAATTCACTGACAATATTAAGCTTTTCTGACTTTTGCATCTCTGTACGTAGTAATGCATTTTCATTTAAATATTCCGTCAAATACACTTGAAACACCATCGTCATAACCATAATTAGCGAAGCAAATATATATCCACTATATAAATGCGAAATATACAATGTAAACCCTGTTTCTAGCAGAACATTAATCATGCCGAATACTAAGGAAACAAGCACATAAAACGATGAAATCATAAATGCTAAAATCAGCTTCTTATCCCTTGAAAAAAGAGACCATTTCTTTGATAAAAACAATGGAACAATCAATAGAAATATTACTTCTATAATTGGAAGAAGACTCATTCCCTTTAGTACCCATTCGTATGTAACGAAAATTATAGCTGGGATTAAACCAACAATCCCACCATATAAGAAACCACTAACGATTGGGATTGGGTGAAAGTTGTACCCACACATATCACCAAAACAAATAGAGTAGGTCATGGAGAGAACGAGCGTAACGCTAGATAAAAACATAATAAAGTAGCGATTCGGCTTCGGAGGCATTTCTTGATAACGATTTAAACGAATCGCTTCATATAAAAATAGTGGCAAAATAATGATGGCAATTTGAATCATTAAATCACGGATAAGCTCCATAGCCTCTCATCCCCTATATGTATTTTGATATGATTATATCATTTTATAGTTGTATTTGTTTTAAAATTTGGATTTTTCTTAATATATTTGTTAATTCTTTGTTAACAACCGATAATAATTGTTACAGATTTTCGAAATGATCGTAAACCCTGTACCAAATTTCCTTCGGGCATTATACAATGAATACGGATTAAAAAGAAAATAAAAAACACTTCATTAGACGGACAACTATAAGAAATTACAGCATATAATCCATACTATCTATGTTTACAAATAAGTGATCATTACTTTAGTAGGAGGAAGATAAATATGGCGGGTACTACGCTTGTTTTAAAAGAAGAAAATTTGGTTGTTCTAGAAAATGTTGAAAAATCGGTGTATGAAGAGTTACAACATAAAGCAGGAGATGAAGATTGCACATGCGCAGTGAATGAATCAGTGGTTCACCTCGGTAAAGTATCCTCTGTACTTTGGAACGAAGATGAAATAGATTGGGAATACGGATATTAAAAAGTCGCTTACAGCGGCTTTTTTTTTTGCTCCCTCTTTCTAAATTACATATACAAAGCGTAATCATAGAAAATATGATAAAATGAACTTAATTTTCAAACGGAAGAAAGGGAGATACAATGGAACAATTCATTAATCCTAGAGTGAAGGACATCCAAATTTCTGGAATCCGCCAATTCTCTAATATGATTCAAAATTATGATAATCTTATCTCTTTAACAATTGGACAGCCCGATTTTCCTACACCGTCTCTAGTAAAAGAAGCGGCAAAACGGGCTATTACAGAAAATTATACAAGCTATACACACAACGCTGGTTTACTACAATTACGCGTAGCAGCTTGTAACTTTGTAAAAGATAACTACAATTTACATTATTCACCTGAAAACGAAACCATCGTTACAATCGGTGCTAGCGAAGCAATCGATGTTGCATTTCGAACAATTTTAGAACCAGGAACGGAAGTCATTTTACCTGCTCCTATCTATCCAGGTTACGAGCCTATCATCCGACTATGCGGTGCTACTCCTATTTTTGTAGATGTTCGTGAAACTGGATTTCGTTTAACAGCTGAAGCTCTGCAAAATGCAATTACAGAACGAACAAGATGCGTCGTTTTACCATACCCTTCTAACCCAACTGGTGTAACTTTATCAAAAGAAGAACTAAAAGATATTGTAGATGTTTTAAAAGATAAAAATATTTTCGTTCTTTCTGATGAAATTTATAGCGAACTTGTATATGAGGAGAAACATACATCTATTGCTCATTTCCCAGAAATGCGTGAGAAAACTATTGTTATTAACGGTTTATCAAAATCTCATTCTATGACTGGTTGGCGCATTGGTCTATTATTCGCACCAAGCTATTTAGCTGGTCACATTTTAAAAGTTCATCAATACAATGTAACGTGTGCTACTTCAATCGCCCAATATGCTGCAATCGAAGCACTAACAGCTGCTAAAGAAGCTCCAAGAATGATGCGTCATCAATATAAAAAACGTCGTGATTACGTATATAATAGACTCATTCAAATGGGCTTACCCGTTGAGAAACCGACAGGTGCATTTTACTTATTCCCGTACGTCGGACATTTAACATCTTCATCATTTGATTTTGCACTTGATCTTGTAAAAGAAGCCGGGCTAGCCGTGGTTCCAGGAACAGCATTTTCTGAATATGGTGAAGGGTATCTTCGCTTGTCTTATGCTTATAGTATCGAAACTTTAAAAGAAGGCTGTGACCGTTTAGAAGCCTTTCTAAAAGAAAAAGCTAAGAGTTAAACACTCTTAGCTTTTTTATGCATATTGATCGCAAGTTTGACGCTTTAATAATTTATGTGGAATGATGATACATTTCGCTGCCGACTCAGAATGTTCGACCTTATCAACTAATGCTTTCGCTGCTTCATATCCTAATTGATATATATTCACATCCACTGTAGAAAGCGGCGGACTCGCAATTTCTGATAATAAAGCATTGTTAAAGCTTACAATAGAAACATCCTTTGGTACAACGAATCCTTTTTTAGAAAGAGCACTTAACACACCGAGCCCAATTAAATCATCTGTTGCTATAATTGCCGTTGGCGGTTGCTTCAACCCCATTAATTCTTCAACAGCTTTTTGACCACTCTCTCTCGAAAAATCAAAATGTAAAATATATTCTTTCGGTAATATGATATCTGCTAATTTTAAAGCATCACTCATACCTGCTAAACGATCTCTCGTTACAAGTAAATCTGACCCCCCACCAATGAACGCAATTCGCTTATGTCCTAATGAAACCAAATATTCAGCTACTTCTCTTGCAGCTGTATAATTATCATTATCTACATATGTAATTTCATCTTTTCGATCATATGGTTTTCCGATTAAAACAAACGGGAAGTTCTGTTTATGCAAATATTGAATAATCCGATCGTTCTCTCTTGAATACAAAAGAATAATGCCACCGATTTGACGTCCTTGTACCATTTTTACAACACCATTAAAAATCTCTTCTTCCGTTTCACCTGTCGACATATAAAGCGCATATCCTTCCATATGTGCAAATGAACTAATTCCTCTTATAACTTCTGGGAAGAACGGATTTTGAAAAGCTTTACTTGCAGAACTCGGCATAACAAGACCAAGCGTTTTTGTTGTTTGGTTCGCAAGATTTCTTGCATTTAAATTTGGGTGATATCCTAGTTCACTCATTACTTTCCGAACACGACGCTTCGTCTTTTCACTTATACTTGGATTATCAGCAATTACACGAGAAACTGTTGATGGCGCTACATTCGCTTTCTTCGCCACGTCTTTAATTGTAACTGTCATAAAAATCCCCTCCTCTCATTTCTCTGCCATTTTCCATATATTTTGATCTTGCATTCATTGCAAGTAATAGGAGAAGTCATAAACTTTCATTTAGTTATTCTATCTTGCAAAACTTATCATATTCTCCCTCTCCATGTATTGTAAGGGATATAACTCTTTTTTCCTATACTATAATATACTATTTATTTCACTTCTTTTCATATGTGATGTCAAATCTCTTTTCATCGCCCTATATTTTTTTATAAGGCGATGAAAAGAAAAATGGGACAAAGCGTCCCATTTTTCATCCTTTCGTACCTCCAGCTGTTAAACCAGAAATAAAGTATTTTTGTAGTGATAGGAATAAAATTGAAATTGGTATTGCAATTAATACAGAGCCGGCTGCAAACGTCGTAAATTCATTACCAAATTTCTTCGCTACCATTTCATATAATCCAACTGCCAAAGTATAATTTTCTGGTGTGCGCAAAATAATACTCGCCAAAATGAAGTCTGTAAATGGACCGATGAAAGTGAATAACGCTACAACCGCTACGATTGGCTTTGCAAGTGGCATAATGATTTGCCAGAAAATACGGAAATGACCTGCTCCATCCATGCGAGCTGACTCATCCAACTCTTTCGGAATCGTATCAAAATACCCTTTCATAAGCCATGTATTCATCGGAATAGCCCCGCCTACATAAATTAAAATTAACGCAAGATGTGTATCAATTAATCCTGTTAGTTGCGCTAATACGTAAAGTGCAATTAAAGCTGCAAAGTTCGGTATCATTTGCAGAATTAAAAATGTTAATAAACCATTTTTTCTTCCGACAAAACGATATCTTGAAAATGCATAAGCAGTAAAACTAATTGCTAACACTGAGAAGAACATCGTTAAAACACTTACTTTTAATGTGTTTTTATACCAAAGTAAATAATTACTGTTTTCCAAATCTAACAACTTACGATAATGATCTAACGTTGCATTCTTTGGAATAATACTTGATCCAGATAAACTATCACCTGGATTAAATGATGAGCCAATAATCCATAGTAATGGATAAAAAATAATGGCACACATTACAAAGATAACTAAGTAACTTAATGTGAGACGTAACATCTTTTGTCTTTTAATATTCATTTACATCATATCCTCTTCTTGGAATGATTTTGTTCTCTTAAATTGCCATAACGCAACTGTAATAACGATTAACGATAAAATCATTGTAAGAGCTGCTGCTTTTCCGTACTGCGCTGAAGTCATCGTCAACTTATAGATCCATGAAATTAAAATATCCGTTCCACCTGCATCTTGCCCTGCTACAGCAGGACCGCCACCGTTAAATAGATAGATGATACTAAAATTATTAAAGTTAAACGTATATTGCGTAATTAATATTGGTGCTGTTGCATATAAAACGAGTGGCAATGTAATTTTGCGGAACTGTTGCCAAGCTGTCGCTCCATCTACTGTAGCCGCTTCATACAACTCTCCTGGAATCGATTGCAGTATACCTGTTGTCATTGCAAAGACGAACGGGAATCCAAGCCATGTTTGAATCAGAATTAAAGCAACTTTCGACCAAAATGGATCTGTCATCCAAGCAATCTTTTCAATTCCGAATAGAGCCAATACTTGGTTATTAATTGCTCCAAACGTTTCATTAAACATACCAGCAAATACAAGAATAGATACGAATGCTGGAACAGCCCACGGTAAAATGAAGATTGTTCGAATAATTGCCTTCCCTTTAATACCAGGCTGATTTACGATAATCGCTAAGAAAATACCAAGTGCAACTTGTAATGTCGTTGCCACGAATGTCCAAATGACAGTCCAAGAAAATACACTTACAAATGTATCTCTCCACATCGGTAATGTGAAAATATCAATAAAGTTTTTAAAGCCCACCCAATCTACTAATTTAGCTGGAGGAGAATGATATAAATCATAGTTTGTAAAACCAATTAAAATTACAAAGATGATTGGAAATACAACAACAAAGATAAGTAGTAGAAAACCCGGTGAAACCATTAAGTATGGAAAACCTTGATCTAATAAATTACGGTACTGCTCTTTTACAGAATTTAACGGTGTTCCTATATCACGTTTCTTTCCATTTTGATATGCATCATATAAGTTAAATGCATATATTCCGAGGCCAAATACGATAACGATAAGTGCCAAAATTCCTTCGACTAATAGAAAAACAGAGTGGTCACGTGGAACTTCTGTACCAAGTGTTACAATACCCCATAATCCCATGTTTAATAAATCAGCAAAGGCTACAATAAATGAACCTGTTAATACTAGAAAAATAAGACCTTTTACAAATTGTTTATTATACATTTGGCCCATGCCTGGAATGATTGATAACATGGTTGCCATTTTCCTATGTTTTGAACCGTTTAACCCATTTGCTGGTTCCATAGATGTTTGCATGTTCCTTCCCCCTTTTTTCTTCCTACATGGAAGGGAGAGAATTCGCGTCGCTCATATGAGCGACACGAATTTCACCTTATTTTTGCTTATTATGATTTGCCTCAATATTACCTTTAATTTGTTTCACTGCACTATCAAGCGCTGCTTTTGGTGCCTCTTTATCAGTAACAACTAATTGAAGTGCATCTCCAGCTGGTTTCCATACTTCTTGCATTTCTGGAATATTTGGCATTGGAATTCCATTTTCAGATTGTGTTGCAACCGCTTTTGCAGCTTCATTATCTTTAATAATTGGATCTTCCATTACTGATTTTACTGGAGGAATTTCTTTCGTTTTCTCAAATCGAATTTTTGCGTTTTCTTCATTTGTTACCCATTCAGTGAATTTTGTAGCTAAATCATTTTGTTTAGAGAAGCTTGTTACATGCCATCCTTTAACCCCAACAAATGTTTTCATCGGTTGACCATTTGGTAATTTCGGCATTGGAGCAACACCATAATCAATTCCGTTCTTTTCCATTGCTTGGAAAGCCCATGGTCCGTTCATAATAGATGCTGCTTTTCCTTCATTAAATAATCCATCAGCAGCAGGGCCTCCAGATTCACCAATAATACCTTTCGGGAATAACTTTTCTTTGTACCATTTTTGAAGATATTCAGCACCTTGTACTGCTCCACTATTATTTAATCCAACATCGTTTGCATTTGGCTTTCCATCTTTTTCACCAAATACATATCCGCCCATACCTGCCATGAATGCATTAGCAAAGTAGAAGTTATCTCCTAATGCTAAAAATCCGTATTTGCCATCTTTCGTAAAGTCTTTAGAGAAGTTAAACAACTCGTCCATTGTTTCTGGTGCTTTTTGCATCAACTTTTTATTATAAATAAAGACCGGTGTTTCGATTGCTTTTGGTAATCCATATAACTTCCCATCATACGTTTGTGCTTGAACTGATAAGTCAGTAAATTTACTCTTCACTGCATCATCAACTTTCACTTCAGAAAGTAAACCTTCTGTTACAGCATTTCCGATTTGATCATGTGGCAATGTTACAACATCTGGCCCTGTTCCCGCCGGTCCATCAAGACGTAACTTCTTCACTTGATCTGTCATTTGCATTTCAACAACTTTTACTTTTACTTTATATTTTTCCTCAAAGCTTTTCACTGCTGGTTCTAAACCAACGCCTTTTTTATCATCTTCCCAAACGAGAAGGTCATAATCTTTCTTCGCTTTACTTTCCTCTTTTTTCCCCGAATCTTTCGGTCCACATGCAGATAACATACCAATTGATAGTGCTGAAACCGTTAATAATGATAATGCTTTCTTCATCCCAAAAAACCTCCCTAAATTGTCTATGTACCTTAGTTACTGAAAACGTTTGCATTTAATTGTTTAATAGAAGCGCAAACAAAATCCTAATCTATGAAAACGTTTGCGCTATTTGTCTATCATTATACATTCTTTTATTCATTTTGCAAATATATATTTTAAAATTAATGTCGGGGTACTCTTTATACATTGACTTTAGATGAAATGAATACTACTCTTATAAGCAATATTAAAGCTATACGGAAGGCAATCGTTTGCAACATATGCTTTATTATTACAGTTAAGGGAACAATATGTATAGAGATATTAAAGGGGGATTTTCTATATGTTTAAAGAAGCTATTTATCATAGGCCGAAAGATAATTACGCATACGCTTACAACGAAAAAAAAATTCACATCCGAATACGCACAAAGAGAGACGATGTCCACAGCACCACTCTTATTTACGGTGATCCTTACGAATGGAAAGACGGACAATGGATTTCATCAAGTACGCCGATGAACAAGACTGGTTCTACTGCATTGTTTGATTATTGGTCCATTTCAATCGAACCAAAATTTAAGCGTTTACGTTATGGATTCGAATTAAAAAACGATACAGAAACTCTTATTTATGCAGAGCGAGGATTTTTTTCTACCGTTCCAAATGATGATGTCGGTAACTTTTTCTGTTTTCCATTTATTCATGCAAACGATGTATTCAAAGCTCCTTCTTGGATTAAAGATACTGTTTGGTATCAAATTTTCCCAGAAAGATTTGCGAATGGAGATCAGGCGCTAAACCCAGATAATACCCTTCCTTGGGGAAGTACTGAGCCAACTCCAAATAATTTTTTTGGTGGCGATTTTGCTGGTATTATTCAAAACCTTGATTACCTTGTTAAACTTGGAATTTCCGGAATATATTTTACACCTATTTTCAAAGCTTATTCAAACCATAAATATGACACAATTGACTATATGGAAATCGATCCGCAGTTTGGTACAAAAGAAACTTTCAAAGAACTTGTTGAAGCGTGTCATGAACACGGTATAAAGGTAATGCTTGATGCTGTGTTTAACCATAGCGGGTACTTTTTCGATAAATTTCAAGATGTGCTAAAAAATGGCGAGAAATCCGCATATAAAGAGTGGTTCCATATTCACGAATTCCCGATTATAACCGAGCCACTCCCTAATTATGATACTTTCGCATTTACACCGTATATGCCTAAATTAAATACGGCACATCCAGACGTAAAGGAATATTTACTTGAAGTTGGACGCTATTGGGTAAGAGAGTTCAATATAGACGGTTGGCGCCTTGATGTAGCAAATGAAGTCGATCATAGTTTTTGGAGAGAATTCCGAAGTGAGATAAAGGCATTAAATCCTGAAGTATATATTTTAGGTGAAATTTGGCACGATGCACTCCCTTGGCTACAAGGCGATCAATTTGACGCCGTCATGAGCTATCCAGTTACAAACGCTCTACTTTCTTACTTTGCTAACGATTCGATTAAAGCAAGTGGATTTATGAAACAAATTACAGAATCACTACATTCCTACTCTATGAATGTAAACGAAGCGGCATTTCATCTATTAGACAGTCATGACACACCAAGAATTTTAACTACATGTAACGGAGATAAAAACAAGTTAAAGTTACTCTATGTATTCCATCTTTCTTTCATCGGTTCTCCTTGTATTTATTACGGAGATGAAATCGGTATGGATGGCGGTATGGACCCTGATTGCCGCAAATGTATGATTTGGGATACAAAAGAACAAGATCATGAATTATTTACACATATACAAACATTAATTTCATTGCGAAAACAATATAAAGCATTTGGAGGGCACGGTGCTTTCCAATTTATCGAAGCAAATGATGAACATAATTATATTTCTTACACGAAAACATATGAAGATGAAACTATCTTTTTCGTTTTAAATCCTACTAACAGTGAAATTACAACTTCTCTTCCTGTTCCTATTACAGGAAAGAAAATAGTCAATATATATACAAAAGAAGAATTTTCAGCGGAAGCAAGTGTATTACAAGTCACACTTCCTCCATATGGATTCTCAATATTAAAGTGGTAACCAAAAAAATCCTTATGCCGAGATGACATAAGGATTTTTTTCTTATTTCAATTTGAATACCATTGCTTCATAAGGACGTAACGTCATATTTTCTATTGCTTCAATCTCTACGTCATAATTGTGTATAAACAAATCAAATTCACTATAACTAATGTCCTTAGGTAATTCAAATACACTTTCATCCGCAGTAAAGTTTGCGATAACAAGAAGTTTTTCTTCCCCGTATGTTCTTACGTAAGCAAAAATAGATGGGTTATTCTCTAATATTAGATCATATGATCCATACACAACAATCTTATTATTTTTACGTAACTCAATTAATTTTTTATAGTAATAAAAAATTGAGTTTTCGTCTTGCATTGCTTGTTTCACGTTAATTTCTTTGTAATTTGGATTTACAGCAATCCACGGTTCACCCGTTGTAAATCCAGCATGTTCTCTATCATCCCACTGTATCGGTGTTCTGGCATTATCTCGGCCTTTTATATAAATAGATTCCATTACTTTTTCTTTATCTTCCCCACGG
Organism: Bacillaceae bacterium OF18-1A; assembly: GCA_027694045.1. Classification (GTDB taxonomy): domain Bacteria; phylum Bacillota; class Bacilli; order Bacillales; family Bacillaceae_G; genus Bacillus_A. The sequence continues at coordinate 469,754 of JAQEWB010000002.1, forward strand.
TCTATCACTTTTTCTTTATACATATTTAGCGTTTCAATATCTCGATATTCATCAATTGAATCAAATCGAACGTTAGTCATTCCGATTTCTTCTCCTTGATAAATATACGGTGTTCCTTTCATCATATGAAGCACCGTTGCCAACATTTTTGCAGATTCAATACGATATATTCCATCATTACCAAAACGGGATACAACGCGAGGTTGGTCATGATTATTCCAATAAAGGCTGTTCCATCCTGTATGCTCTAAAGCTTTTTGCCACTTCGTTAAATTTTCTTTTAAAGTAAGAAGTGAACATGGTTTTACATCCCATTTCCCGCCTTCTCCTGAATCCAAATCCATATGTTCGAATTGGAATACCATTTGTAATTCTTTACGGTCTTCTCCTGTATACAATTTGGCCTCTTCCGTTGTTACACCCGGCATTTCACCAACTGTCATAATGTCGTAGTGAGACAATACAGCTTCATTCATTTCATGTAAATATGTATGAATATTCGGCCCGTTCATAAAATGTTTATGACCTGAAACATACCCTTCTTCATCCGTTTCAACAGTTGGTAAGCCCTCTTCTTTAGAAATAAAATTAATAACATCCATACGGAAGCCATCAATTCCTTTTTCTAACCAAAACTTCATCATTTCATAAACATCTTGCCTTACCTTTTCATTATCCCAATTTAAATCTGGCTGTTTTTTAGAAAATAGATGTAAATAGTACTCATCTGTCATTTCATCGTATTGCCATGCAGATCCACTAAAAGCTGCTCCCCAGTTGTTCGGTTCTTTCCCTTCTTGTCCAGGACGCCATATATAGTAATCTCTATATTTATTATGTTTTGATTTACGTGATTCAATAAACCAATTATGTTCATCAGAAGTATGATTAACAACTAAGTCCATCATAAGTTTCATATTACGTTCATGCATTTCATGTAATAGCTCATCCCAATCTTCCATTGTTCCGAACTCATTCATAATTTTACAATAATCACTTATATCATAACCATTATCGTCATTTGGAGATTCGTAGACTGGCGATAACCAAATTACATCAATCCCTAATTCTTTTAAGTAATCTAACTTTGAAATAATACCGCGAAGATCACCTATACCATCACCATTACTATCCATAAAGCTACGAGGATATATTTGATATACGACACTTTCTTTCCACCATTGTTTTTCCATTATGCTACCCCATTTCATTCATAATTAGATTTTCTCTTTTTTAAGGCGCAAACGTTTTCATTAATGAATGATAACAGATTCTATCTTAATTTAAAATAGCGCTTACAACTTTTATTCTTATTTTTCTAAGAAAACAGACGAAACTTAATAATATTCTTCTAATGTATGAAAACGTTTTATTTTTTTGTTTATTTTTTGAATCTATTCGTTTATAATGAATTCAAAGAAAACGTTTGCATAATTATTTCTAGGGGGAAATACCATGGCAGAACTGAAATTAGAAAACATTTATAAAATATATGATAATAACGTAACAGCTGTAACAGACTTCAATTTACACATTCAAGATAAAGAATTCATCGTATTTGTCGGTCCTTCTGGCTGCGGAAAATCTACAACATTACGAATGGTGGCTGGACTTGAAGATATTTCAAAAGGAGAGTTTTCAATTGATGGTAAGCTAATGAATGATGTCCCTCCAAAAGATCGCGATATCGCAATGGTCTTCCAAAACTATGCTTTGTATCCTCATATGAGTGTATATGATAATATGGCATTTGGACTAAAACTTAGAAAAATACCAAAAGATGAAATCGATCGTCGAGTGAAAGACGCAGCAAAAATTTTAGGACTTGAACAATATTTAGACAGAAAACCGAAAGCGTTATCAGGTGGACAACGCCAACGTGTTGCGTTAGGTAGAGCTATCGTTCGAGATGCGAAAGTATTCTTAATGGATGAGCCTTTATCAAATTTGGATGCAAAACTCCGTGTTGCAATGCGCTCAGAAATTTCTAAACTACACCACCGCCTTGGAACGACAACAATTTATGTAACGCATGATCAAACTGAAGCAATGACAATGGCTTCCCGTCTTGTTGTTATGAAAGACGGAAAGATTCAACAAATCGGAACTCCAAAAGAAGTATATGAAACACCTGAAAACATTTTCGTTGGTGGATTTATCGGCTCACCAGCCATGAATTTCTTCCATGGTAAATTAACTGAAACCGACTTTGTTATTGACAACTCAGTAACGGTAAAAGTATCCGAAGGAAAAATGAAATTATTGCGTGAACAAGGCTATGTAAATAAGGAGATTGTTTTAGGAATTCGTCCTGAAGATATTCATGATGAACTATTATTTTTAGAAGCTTCACAATCTACAACCTTCACAACAAAAATTGAAGTTGCAGAATTGTTAGGTGCTGAATCTATTTTATATATGAAACTAGGCAATCAAGATTTTGCAGCACGTGTTGATGCAAGACATACCTTCTCACCTGGTGACCAAATTAAATTGGCATTCGATATGAATAAAGCACATTTCTTTGACAGTCAAACGGAACAACGTATTCGTTAAAAAATAAAGTAAAACTTGAATCAGTGGGGGTTTTGTCCATCCCCCACTGATTATTAGCCCTCATCAATCGGGCATTTACGGGCAGTTGTCTCCCACCTAACTTCCTCGTATACACCGAATTTTGAGGTTTTTGAGGTGGGAGTCTTACTGCCCAGCGAATAGCTGGGTAAATTTCAGCCATCTATCATACAAAAAAACCGTCCACATCTATTCTGAGGGCGGTTTTCATTATTATACTAGGGCTTCTACTGTATGAAATGATTGTCCTTCCGTGCTAATAATACCAAAAATAGGTAAATCTCTAAGTAGCACTTCTTCTTGCTGTTTCATAAAAGATGACGTTAATTGTTTTATCTCAACCCAAACGTCATTAATACAAACTATGTTGGAATCGTTCTCTTGTTGGCGAGAAAAAATAGAATCTATTTTATATAAACCAGCATTTTGAAAAAGCATATCAATGCGACTGAATGCATTCAAAGTAATACTGATAACGCGTTGCCAATCTCCTTGTTTTCCCATATCATAGGATACAAAAAGTGCTTCTCCGCCTAGATTCGTAATTTCCTCCACTGTTGCTTGTCCACTCTCTTGATCAATGTCCGTCACAATTACTTTTGCGCCTTGTTTAGCCAACAAAAGAGCTGTATTACGTCCAATCCCAATGCCACCGCCAGTTACGATAGCAACTTTTCCTGCAAGCTTCATTTTCATTTCCCCTTCTATAAGTCTTACCGTCATTCAGTATACTCCTTTATTAGATTGGTCTGCAAGCAGGAAAAGCCCCCTATTTTTTGTAAGCGATTACTTTTCTACTTCTTCTTTTTTCTTACTATTACGCTGATCAAAGACTAAACCGATAAAAATTAAAATCCCCCAAAAGATTACGCTACCTCCAGTCATTTCAACTTCCCCCTTATTATATAAAGTGAAACTTGAATCAGTGGGGGTTTTGTCCATCCCCCACTGATTATTAACCCTCACCAATCGAACGTTTGCGGAATAAAGATATTATTTTTATTCATTATATCATTTTCTTAATTTTCAATCTATTAAAAATAAACAATGATATTGCTTATTTTTAGTTTTATAATAAAATAAAGACCGCTTTTTACGAATCGCTATCTCCTTCCTGCTCGCAATAACCAAATTAAAAAAACCTTTTTATTTAAAAATAAAAAGGTTTCTGTGTATTATACAAGACTCATCACTTTTGTCTTTGCAATTAAATCATGAAATCCGCAATTATCTTTGCGGAACAACATCATATATACGTTACATAATAATGGAATGCCAAGTAGTACTATGTTCGGTAATAACAATACAAAAAATCGTATAATTAACGTTTGTAACGTTAACTTTTCACTCTTCAATGAAATTACTTTTGTTCTCGTTACCTTTTTACCAAGTGTTACACCGTCCCAAAGAAAAGGTAACAAGATAAAATATAAAACCATTAATATAAAAACTACTGCGAAATCATATCTATAGTCACCAAAACTTATATTAAAGCGATTAAAAATAGCACTATAGTTTCCAGTCATAACAGCTACTACTGCACCGTACATAACCGAGATTAAAAACATGTCAATTAGGGAAGCACCTATGCGATTCATTACAAGTGCTGGACGATGCATCTTTAACTTCATTTTATGTCGACTCCTTCATATCCTTCTTTACCCGTTTCATCGTACCACTTCTAAAAAACATTGTAAACTAGCGTTTCTCTTACTTTTCTTGTACAATGTGTTACAACAGGATTGTAAAGGGGGGCTCATATTGAAAAAATGGATAATCCTATTCGTCACCTTCCTATTAACGGCTTGCACAGGTAATACAAACCATGTGTCTTATACGATTAATGATGAATATGAACTCATACGCACTTCTGGAAATGCATTCGAACTTTTCCCGTCGCAGGATGCTGTATATGCCACACAATACATTCCTGCCAAAATTATAGATATTGCCTGGGATGATAAATACATTATTGCAAAACAAATTGAGGAAAAGTCAGATCCGAATAACCCTGACGGAGCAATTGCAAATAAAAAAAATGAACAATATTGGATTATTGACGTAAAGAACAATAAACGCTTTGGTCCTTATAATGAAAAGCAATTTAATGAACAAAAAGATGCGTTTAAAATTAAAGTGCCTTTTCAAAGTGTAGATTCATATATAAAAGAAATAAAAAAACAGTCAGCATAACTTTTAAACGCTGACTGTTTTTTATTTCTTTATTTTAAAAACACCTTACTCAGAAAGCGAGATGTTAAAATTTTGTGACTCTTTAACAACATCCTGTGTCTCTGTATCTCCTGCAAGCAGATCATCTGTTGTAAATTTAATATCCTTTACTTTTTCTTTCCCATCATCAAGTATTAAACCAATAATTCCATCTCTTGTTTCACCAGGCTTATAGTCCTCTCTTGATACATTCTTTGTACCAACGAGCGTATCTTCATCATATAAAAAGTTTTGAGTTGCTACTTTAAAATGTTGCTTATCATTAATTACAACATCATTCATCGAGAAAAATTGCATGTTTTTATTCCCGCTATTTTCCACTTTGTATGTAATCTCAACGTAACGAATCGTATCACTAATCTCCGTTCCGCTTAACGATGCATATAATTCTGCATCTTCTTGACTTACTTTATCTCCTAGTCTACGCTTTACTTCTTCAGGAGTTAATGCTGTATATACTTTTAATGTGTTTTTAGCATCTTCACTCATCTGCGATAAAGAGATTACCTTCACATCTTTCACGTGAATTTTCATTGGTGCTACTTCAAACGTTTGATTCACAGAATGAATCTGCTCTAACTTGAAAGTACCCCACCCTGTTTCTTTCACTTTCTGTCCTACCTTTTTTAGCTCACGTCCACCATATTCTTTCGTTTCAGGAATAGATTCTTCCTTCTTCGGTTCAGCTTTCTTTTCTTCTTGATGGAAGCAACCACTTAACATAAGAAGAAAACTACATAAAACAAAAATACTTTTCCATGCTTTCATCATTTAATTTCTCCTAACACTATCATTCGTTAATAAATTAGTCCTTAGCCTTGTAAACTATAGAAACAATAAAAAGTCCACAAAACGAACTTGTCAGTCCAGATACTATTATACCCCCTATTTGGAAAATATGAAAATAGGGATCTACGAACGCGTGAACGTTAAATATAATAGTTGCCACAATGGTTGTTGAAACCCAATACTGCCTTTTTTCTGAAGCTATAATAATATCTTTCCCCGTTTTATCTTTACACTTCCATAGTACGTATAATAGTAATAATAAACCAGCACATGTACTTCCATGTTGCATATATTTATACACTGGGATATTATGCAATTCTCTTTGTAACAATGGTATTTCCATAACGAAGTAGCCTGTATTATGAGTAAATGCATCCCAAACGACATGCGTGAGCATACCAAATAAAGCAGAATAGCAAAATACAAAGAAATCCTTCCATGTATGAAGCCCCCACCTCTCATCTACTGTATAGGTGTAGTAGCCAGCAAACGGTTTAGGTAAATGTGTTATGAACGGCTTTTTTAAAATGTAATGATAGATATATGCTAACAGTAGAACGAGCGGTAAATTTAAATATAAGAAACCAAGCCACGTATGCCCAATAATACCGTACGGTCTAAAGTGTAAAAAATACTCAAAGTCAGGTGCCATACTACCTAATACAAGAGCCGTTACTGAAATATATTTAGAATGCTTTTTCGCAAAAGGAAGAACTGCTGCTGGATGTGCGAATGTAAACGGCATATTTTAACTCCTTTTTATACTTTCAATTGAATACCATCTATCATAACGAGAGAATTGATCTTCATGCAATATTTATTTTCACATTGGAATATGATAGTTTAAATGATATAATCCACATGAAATATTCAGAAAATAAGGAGGGGTTCACGTGTCATTAACACTTGTCTTTTTTCTTGTTCTGTTTACCTTGTTTGTAAGTACATACATTGGCTTCTATCTATGGAAGCACTACAAAATTATAAAATATATACCTGCTCTCGTTGGTTTTATAAGCATTCTTTTTATTTTCATATGGAAAAGAATGACTTTCGGCTGGGAAGGTCTTGGCTTTGGCGCACTTCAATATACAATACTATTTGCAAGTTGTCTTACCCTTGTATTTGCTGCTTTTTTAGAATCAAAATCCGTTATGAATTGAGGTTTATATATTGATTGACGTACCTTTTTTAAAAAATGTCACTTTAAAAAAAGAAAATATCCCTAGTTTTTCCGCATATCCGTACTGCTTACCTGCTATCCGAACATTACAATCACTAGCTTTCCATCCAAATGTAACATTCATTATTGGAGAAAACGGAACGGGTAAATCAACATTACTTGAAGGAATTGCAGTTGCTTTAGGTTTTAATGCAGAGGGTGGAACGAAGAATTTTCGCTTTAGCACAAACGATTCACACTCATCTTTACATGAATACCTTCAAATTTCAAAAAGTTTCAATACACCAAACGATGGTTTTTTTCTCCGCGCTGAATCATTTTATAATGTCGCTTCTTATATTGATGAAATAGATGCTATAAAATCTTACGGCGGCGTTTCACTACACGAACAATCACACGGTGAATCATTCTTCTCATTATTTATGAATCGTTTTTCAGGACAAGGTTTATATATTTTAGATGAGCCTGAGGCCGCTTTATCACCAATGAGACAACTTTCCATGCTCATTCGAATGCACGAACTGGCGGAACAAGGTTCACAATTTGTTATCGCGACGCATTCTCCTGTTTTAATGGCTTATCCTGAATCCACTATATACTCTTTAACACAAGAAGGGATTCACGAATCTACTTTAGAAGAAACAGAGCATTACCAAACGACGAAACTTTTCTTTGAAAATCGCGATCGATTATTCCACCATCTATTTGAGTCATAAAAAAGAAGCAGCTCACGCTGCTTCTTTTTTATAGTGCTTCTATAAATAATGCTACCCCAATACCGCCACCGACGCATAGAGAGGCAATTCCTTTTTCTAATCCACGTCGTTTTAATTCATGAATTAAGCTTACAGTGATACGAGCTCCTGTACAACCGATTGGGTGTCCAAGTCCTACACCACTACCGTTTACATTCACCTTTTCGCGATCTAAGCCTAATTCTTTCTCAACTGCTAAATATTGTGCAGCGAAAGCTTCATTAATTTCAAGTAAATCAGCATCTTCCAATGACCAATCTACTTTTTCTAATCCTTTACGAATTGCTGGTGCTGGTCCAATACCCATAATTTTAGGATCTACCCCAGCTACTGAATATCCAACAATTCTAGCTAACGGTTGTAAGCCTTTTTCTTTCGCTTTTTCTTCACTCATTAATACTAGAACCGCACTTCCGTCATTAAGACCAGATGCATTCCCTGCAGTTACTGATCCATCTTTACGGAACGCTGGCTTCAATCCAGCTAATTTTTCAGCTGTAATATCTGCACGCGGATGTTCATCCTTCGAAAATACAACTTCTTTTCTACGTTCTTTTATTGTAATAGGAACAATTTGATCGTCAAAGTATCCAGACTCGATTGCTTGCAATGCTAATGTATGACTGCGAAGAGCAACCTCATCTTGTTCCTCTCTTGTAATCTCATATTGTTCAACTAAATTTTCTGCTGTTTCACCCATCATAATATGATGAATTGGATCTTCTAGCACTTCCCACACCGTATCACGAATTTCTCCGTGCTGCAGACGTTGTCCCCAGCGGTGTTGTTTCAATGCATAAGGGCTTGAACTCATTGCTTCTACTCCACCTGCAACAACAATATCACTTACGCCTAATTGAATTTGCATTGCAGCTGACATAATTGCTTGCATACCTGAAGAACATTGACGTTGAATTGTATAACCAGTAACTGTGTCAGGAAATCCAGCAGCTAATGCAGCTGTTCTTGCAGTATTTGCTTCATCAGTTCTTTGAATACAGTGACCTAAAATTACTTCATCAACTTCATGAGGTTCTACTCCGCCTCGTTTTACAGCTTCCTGAAGTACAGGAACAGCTAATTCTACTGGCGTTACATTTTTTAGCGCTCCCCCAAAGGTTCCAATTGGTGAACGAACTGCAGCTGTAATAACAACATTATGCATTTTGTACTTGCCCCTCTCTTATGTACCCTAGTAAGTTTTTAGGTGAAATTCCATAAGATGTATGTCTACAACTATCATACTATAAACATACTAAAAAATCAAAATATTTAATATAATAAAAATAGAAGGAATTAACCTTCTATTCTGTTAACGCATATAAAAACTTTTGTAAAATCTTCTCTGTCGTTTCATTCAATTTTGGTAGTTTTTCTACTGGGAAATATTGAAGCTGCAATCCTTCATGATCAAGCTTTAATTCCCCACTCACATGATGCCCCTGATACAGATGAATCACATTAAAAATTTCATCTCCATTCGGATAACGGAAATATACTTCTTTTCCCGATAAAACACCGATAAATTGCATGATTTTTGCATGGAGCCCTGTCTCCTCGAATAATTCCCTACGAGCAGTTTCTTCTGTCGTTTCTCCTAGTTCCATTGCCCCACCTGGTACACCCCAATCATATGTATCTGAACGATATTGAAGCAATATTTCTTGCTTATCATTTAATATAATGATCGCTGAACCTACTAGAATAAGTGGTCTTGTACCAACAACTTTTCGTAACTCTTCAATATACCCCAATATGTAAACTCTCCTTTCCTCATCCTCCCTTATCATAACAAAATTTTTCTCTTTTTGTTGATGTAAATTTCAAGAAAAAAAGGAAGTTTTCACTTCCTCTTTTCATCTTTATCTCGCTATTCGCAAGCAAAGATTCCTCGTCGATTAAAGTTTCATTTTATTTCTTAAAACTTTCATATTTTACAGCTTCAAAAGCGTATTCAATTTCTTCATTACGATAATGGACATATGTAAAACGGCCCAGTTCTACTAATCTTGCTATTTCCTGTAACGCTTTATGATGCTCATAAGCTTCTTTAAGTGTAATATGTACATAAAACTTCATTAATGGATGTTCATATAAAGGTTCTCCCACCTCTACATATATATCTTCAACCCCTTGTACAACTCTTACATAACTTGCAAATTGGTAAAGAGCTTCTCTGTCTGAAACGATTTTTAATGTATACATATATTCTCCCCCTTTCCTTTACTATATCAAAAAGATAACCATACTACGTTATAGAACTATGAAATTTTTTCGACTTGTAATCTATATATTCGTGTAATAAACAAGGCTTTTATCCATACATAAGACTTTTTTCTACATATATTATAGGAAGAACTTTTTCAGTTGAGGTGTTCCTTATGGATCCATATGTTAATATATGCATTTGCATTACGCCGGGCGCGGATATTTCTGATGACCGTATTGCAAAAGATTTAGCCGTTGCAGAATCAATTTGGCACCCTATTACATTTCAAATTAAAGAAGTAATTGTCTTAAATGAGCTTTTTCGTTTTTCTAATCAAGAAATTAGTTATAAAAGTTCCATTCAAAGTCAGGAAAAATTATCATCCTTTTTCCAAACATGTGCGAACGAAGCTCCTGAATGCGACATTTATATTTGTTATATTGGTAGTGATTATTTCAAAGAAACAGCAGTAATTGCCTGCGCATACTCTTTAGCGAAACAACAGCAACTTACTGGTTACATCGTTTTAACAAATTCAGCAGCTCCTATGAAAAATATATACACCCTCGCTCACGAATTTGGTCATATTTTATTTACAAGGCGTATTCACGGAAAGCTTACTCATGCGGACCCTCATTCTCCTACTGGTTCGGAGCACCATCCATCTCCAACAAACCTTATGTTTCCTGTAGTCCCTCGTCCAGAAAACGTTCATGTTCATTCCCTATTAACAAACGAACAAAGAGCACTCTCTTTACAAAGTCCTTTATTACAAAGAAAAAAACAGTAACTGTCATGTTACTGTTTCAAACAATTTATTCCAATTAACAAACGCTATACCGGCTGCAAAGGATACAATATACAACTAAACGTTAACCTTCTAAAATCAAAATATAGTATTTCTTTGGAAATAATTTTTGTATATTCAGAGCAGCCACTTTCCTATTAAACCAAAGAACAAAGTATATCATGATGTTTATAATTCACTTATCCCCTTTGCTGTTAAATAAGCACCTGTATTTGTCAGAAAATCTCGGGACTCTCGAGAAAGCATCTCATCCCCTCCCTTCTAAACTACTAGTTCACACTTTTTCTCTCTTCAATTTTTAAGGACCATCTCATTAATCCATATATGCTTCCATACATAAGTAATATCTTTGCAATTCCCCAAAATATATTTCTTTCTTCTAAGTCTTTAAATATAAACATAATCGCTAAAGGAACAATTAGCACTAAAACACCCATCCAACCAAGAACATACATTTCTCCAACCAAAAGTAATAAAAAGATACTTGCTGCTAATATATATGTTTGCATTGTTGACAATTGTAAAATTGGCGTACCATACCATTTATTCATAAACATCAATAACACTAATAATAAAATAGGTATCATCACTATTACATAAATAATTCCAAACTCTACTAATTTACTTTTAAAGGAAGACATTCTAAATGCAACAATCGTTCCAATAATCGTAATGATTAAAACGATAGGATAACCAATTAACTGTACATTTGTTAACGTGAATTGCTGATTTGGATTTCCAAATAAAATATTTGTCAGTAACCAATATCCACCAACCCCAATTATCATTGCAAGAATACTTTTTATACTCCCGCCTTTATCCTTCTCCATCTCTTTCGCTAATTCTTCTGCATACTCTTTTGGTGAATCACCAAATATATCCTTTACCGTCTTTCCTTCTTTCTCACCTTCTATTAAATGAAGTTCTGCATCTTCTATAAAAGCGTCAACATCATCTTCTTTCATTCCTTTTGTTATTAAATACACCTTCGTATCAATTAAAAACTTTTCTCCTTCTTTAGAAACCTTCATTATAACCCCTCCTTTATTTAACCGTTTCTCTTCTAGTCGTCTTCATCATAATTTCGATAAAAATTAAAACAAATAAACTTCCGTATAAACATATAATTTGAAATAACATTGGCATGAGATCTTCCGATGTAAATGTTTTAAATATTAACATTATAGAAAGTGGAATGATTAAATATAAGTTTTTAAACCACCCTTCAAAATATATATTTATAGCTACTGTGATGCCAAAAATCCCACCAGCTATTATATAACTTTGCAACTCAGTGAATATAAACATTTTTGTAGGATATATCACGTCTAGTATCGTAATAGCTCCCATTAAAAACATTGGCGCGATCATAACTAAAAACCACATGGAAAACCATGTTTTTGTAAAGCTTGTTACGAAAGTCATTTTGCGAAGTAGAAAATTAGGACCTATAACAACTAAAATCAATGACAAACTATATCCAACGCATTGAATAAGTGACATTTGTAATACTCCGTTATTCACTATTAAGATAGAAGCAATAACCCAAAATGAAACGATATTCATTACCGTAAATCCAATTTGCTTCCACGTTTCTTGTCTATCTCTTTCCATCACTTTTACAAGTTCATTTGCATATTCTTTCGGTGAGCTTCCAAAAATTTCTTCTACACTTTTCCCATCACTCTCACCTTCTATTAAATGAAGTTCTGCGTCTTCGATAAAGCTATCAATGTCGCTTTCTTTCACACTCTTTGCAGTCAAAAATAATCTCATATCTAATAAGAACTTTTTTGCTTCATTGGATAACATTATTTTTTCCTCCCCTTTCCTTCAAGCAGACGTTCCACACTACTTTGCATCGCTTCCCAACGATCCATAAATTCATTTAGTGCTTCCTCGCCTTTTTCTGTTAATGTATAGTATTTTCGCTTTGGGCCAGATGGAGATTCCTTCATTACACTTGTTATTAACCCTTCCTTTTGCATACGTATTAATAACGGATAAATACTTCCCTCACTCGCCATTGTAAAACCATATTTCGCTAGCTTTTCACTCATTTCATAACCGTATATTTCACCTTCAGAAATAATAGCAAGTAAGCATCCTTCTAAAATTCCTTTCAGCATTTGACTTGTCGACATAATTCAAATCCTCCTGCTATCTTGTTTTACAAGATAGATAAGCGTAAGTATCTTGCTTTACAAAATAGTATAGCAGAGACTATTTTGCAAAGCAAGATAGTTGGTTGTATTTTTTCCAAATGTTTGCAGGATTTTCATTATCCTCCCTCTAAATAGAGCAATAAGAGAATTTCTATACGAAGGAGTGTTTTTCATCATGGTTACAAATCGAGTTGTCTTTTTAACAGGTGCTGCAAGTGGTATTGGATATGAAATGGGGAACGCTTTCGCGAAAGAAGGCGCAAAAGTTGTTATTACTGATCGTCTTGAAGACCGTGCGATAGAAGCTGCTGAACGATTACAAAAAGAAGGATTTCAAGCTATCGGTTTAAAATGTGATGTTACATCCGAAGAAGAAATTGCAACATCAATTTCTCAAACTATTCGTCACTTCGGTTCGTTAGATGTATTAATTAATAACGCCGGAATGCAACACGTCTCACCAATTGAAGATTTTCCAACCGAAAAATTCGAGTTACTAATTAAAATTATGCAAATCGCTCCGTTTATCGCAATTAAACACGCCTTTCCAATTATGAAAAAGCAAAAATATGGCCGGATTATTAATGTCGCTTCCATTAATGGCCTCGTTGGATTTGCAGGAAAGTCCGCTTACAATAGTGCAAAGCACGGTGTAATTGGATTAACAAAAGTTGCTGCTCTAGAAGGGGCTATCCATGGAATTACTGTTAACGCCCTTTGTCCTGGTTATGTCGATACTCCTCTTGTACGTAATCAACTAGCGGATTTAGCTACGACACGAAATGTACCACTTGAAAATGTTTTAGAAGATGTCATTTATCCACTTGTCCCACAAAAACGCTTATTACAAGTACAAGAAATTGCTGATTATGCTCTGTTTTTATCGAGCGAAAAAGCAAAAGGTATAACTGGGCAAGCTGTCGTTATCGATGGTGGTTATACCGCGCAATAAAAAATAAAGTTTGCTCATGAAGAGCAAACTTTATTTTTTATCCCGAGGATCGTCGTACTTTAGCAATTGCTGTGGCAACTTTTCTATTGCAACAATTACTCCGTCTAATTTACTTTCAATTCGATGAAGTAAGTATAATGTTACAACAATCGGAAACCCTACATTACCTATCATCCTGATCCACTCTTCCATCCATTTCGCCTCCTTTCATTATATAAATAAGAGAAAAGAACACATTTAGGCATAAAAAAACAAGCTATTATGTATTAGCTTGTTTTTCAAATAATGATGCAATTTCTCGTGTATAATCCCCGTTTATAATACCTTTTTCGGTAATTATACCTGTAATTAGTTCGTTCGGTGTTACGTCAAATGCAGGATTATAAACAGTAGTTCCAATTGGCGCTACTTGTTTGCCAAAAATTTTCGTAACTTCTGTTTCATCTCTTTCTTCAATAACAATTTCTGCACCTGTTTGTTTTGTAATATCAAATGTAGATAACGGGGCTGCCACATAACATGGAATATCAAAATATTTTGCTAAAATAGCTAAATTCATTGTTCCTATTTTATTTGCTGTATCCCCATTTGCGACAATTCGATCTGCCCCTACAATAATTGCGTTTATTTCTTTCGTTTGAATAGCATGGGCTGCTGTATTATCTGTAATAAGTGTTACATCAATATTTGCTTGCTTTAATTCCCATGTCGTTAAACGGCCACCTTGTAAAACAGGTCTCGTTTCACACGCATACGCATGTAAACGCACACCTTTCTCTTTTCCAATATAAAAAGGGGCTAATGCCGTACCATATCTTGCTGTTGCAATACTTCCCGCATTACAAATTGTCAAAATGTTATCACCGTCTTTAAAACATGTTAATGCATGTTCTCCAATACTTCGGCATACTTCTTCATCCTCTTGCTGAATGCGAAGCGCTTCTTCTTCTAATATTTTTTGTGCTTCTTTTATTACAGTAATCTCTCGAATAGATTCCCTCATACGATCAATTGCCCAAAATAAATTTACTGCTGTCGGTCTTGATGTTCCTAAATAGTTACAATCTCTATTAAACTTCTTTTGAAATTCTTCAATATGTACCGTGTTATATTTTTTCGAAGCAAGTGCCAAACCAAATGCGGCTACAATTCCAATTGCGGGTGCTCCGCGTACTTCTAGCATTACAATACTTTTCCACACATCTTCAATAGTCGTTAATGTTTTGTATTCTGTACTATGTGGCAATTTGGTTTGATTTAATACAGCAATTGCATCACCTTTCCAACTTACAGATCTCGGGACAGTAACAATTGTACTCATGCTTTTACGCCCCCTGAAACTGTCTGTTGAAATACTGTTCGAAATAGTTGAATATCAGCACTCTTAGATTCATATTTTAGTAGTTCTTTTCCTAATTGTAGAGCTTGCTTCTTAGCTTGAATTCTTTTTTCTTTATTTACTATTTCATCTAAATCAGCTACATGCGCTAACCCAATTGTTCTACGAATCAGTTCACATCCAGCAAATCCAACAGCATCAGTAAAGATATTTTGCAAAATAATTGGCAACCATTGTTTTTCTTTCGTATATGCTTCTACACCTTCTCCAACCCATAACTTCGTAAAAGCTTCTACAAAATAACTCCATGTCTTTTCTATATGGAAGAATAGTACACTCCTCTTCCCTTCTTCTCTAGATAAAGCATTTAATAATAGATTTGCAATAAATTGACCGATGTCAAATCCAAATGGACCGTACGTTGCAAATTCTGGATCAATTACTTTCGTTTCAGAAGGTGATGAAAAAATACTACCTGTATGTAAATCACCATGAATAAGTGCTTCTTTTCTCGTTAAAAACTTATATTTATATTGTGCTACTTTCAGTTTTAAAGTTTTATCACTCCAAAGTTCATCCACCACTGGCTGTAAATCCGGCTCATAATCATTCGTATCATAATGTCCAAACGGATCTGTAAATACTAAATCTTCTGTAATTTTACAAAGGTCTGGATTTACAAATGCACCCTCTAATACCCTTTTCTCTTCTGAATGCAAACCGAAATCTGAAGTGTAAAATAAAACATGTGCTAGAAAACGACCGATATGCTGAGATAAAAGCGGATACACTTCTCCGTCTATCAATCCCCTTCTTGTAATTGTTAACCTTGATAAATCTTCTATTACTGTTACTGCCAACTCTTCATCATGACTGTACACTACTGGAACATAATCTGGTACATACTTCGCGAAAATTTGTAATGCCTTACTTTCAATCGTCGCTCTTTTTATAGACAAAGGCCAGCTTTCACCAACTACTTTCGCATAGGGAAGTGCTTGTTTTATTATAATAGACTTCTCTCCATCATCTAATTTGAACACGTAATTCAAATTGCCATCTCCAATTTCATAGCAAACTACATTCGCTTTCTTTTCAAAATAACCATGTTCTTTTGCATATTGCACAGCTGTTACTTCTGTTAATGAATAATATCCCATTATCTTCTCCCCCTTTTAAAATACAGAGGTTTTTCTAACACAGAAAAACCTCTTTCCACTAAGAAAGAGGTTT
Source organism: Bacillaceae bacterium OF18-1A (assembly GCA_027694045.1). Taxonomy (GTDB): domain Bacteria; phylum Bacillota; class Bacilli; order Bacillales; family Bacillaceae_G; genus Bacillus_A. The sequence goes on from JAQEWB010000002.1 coordinate 485,993, forward strand.
GAAGTTTATCTTCTCCCCTCTTATCTGCCAGAAAGTTTTACTTTCTGCTGGAATTAGCACCGTGCCTTTTGGCGTAATAAACGCCCCATCTCACAATGGTATTACGGTCGGTTGCTGGGCTTCATCGGGCCAAATCCCTCCACCTGCTCTTGATAAGAGTTTTATAATTTTTAGAATCTTTAACTTTATGTTGAAGACTATACCAAGAATAAAAATCACTTGTCAACATTTTATTTATATAATTCTGGACGGCGATCTGCAAAAACTGGAATTCCTTTACGAACCTCTTTTATTTTCTCAAATGTAAGCTCTCCAAATAAAATAGACTCCTCTTCATTTGCCTCTACTACAACTTCACCCCAAGGATCCACAATTAAAGAATGACCTGCAAACACATTATTTGGATCCTTTCCTGCTCTATTACACGCAACAACATAACATTGATTTTCAACTGCTCTTGCTTGTAATAGCAAGCGCCAATGCGCTAAACGAACTAACGGCCATTCTGCTACAACAAATAAAACCTTCGCACCTCTAGCAGTATGAACACGCATCCACTCTGGAAAACGAATATCATAACAAATCGTGCCAGCACACTCTACATCATCTAGCTTAAATTCACCAGTCTCGTTACCAGCTATTAAATATTTATGCTCATCCATAAGCTGAAATAAGTGCACTTTACTATATTCATTAACTAGTTTTCCTTTATTAGTTACAACATACATTGTATTTGTAACACCTTGCTCTGTTTGCTTCGCTATAGAACCACCGACAATATGTACACCATATTCTTTCGACCATTCTTTCAACTTTTCTTTCGTTTTCAATCCATCCCTATCTGCAATTTCAGAAAGCCTCGTTAAATCATATCCTGTTGTCCATAACTCTGGTAAAACGATAACATCTGGTCTTTCTTTCATCGCTTCACTTATTTTATTTTTAGCATTCTCAATATTTTTTTCTACATCTCCAAAGACAATATCCATTTGAATACATGCGACTTTCATTTTGTCAGCCCCATTCTTAATTTTTTTCTTTACAAAATACTGGAAAGATTATATCATTTGTCACTAGAATTGTAACAACTTTCAAAAGAGGTGGAAAGTATGAAATTATTTCAACCTTCTGAGATAGTAACATCATTGCCAACACAATTTTTCGCTTCACTTGTTGCAAAAGTTAACAAAGTTGTAGCAGCTGGTCACGATGTTATTAATCTAGGTCAAGGTAATCCAGATCAACCAACACCGCAGCATATTGTAAAAGCTTTACAAAACGCTGCCGAAAAGACCATTCACCATAAATATCCGCCATTTCGCGGGCATGATAGCTTAAAAGAGGCTGTAGCAACATTCTATAAACGTGAATATGGAGTAGAATTAAATCCAAAAACTGAAGTTGCTATTTTGTTTGGTGGAAAAGCTGGATTAGTAGAATTACCTATTTGTTTCACAAACCCTGGTGATACGATTCTCGTTCCAGATCCAGGATATCCAGATTATTTATCAGGAGTTGCTTTAGCAAAAGCACAATTTGAAACAATGCCGCTACTTGCAGAAAATAATTTTTTACCAGACTATACAAAAATCAATGATTCTATTGCAGAACGGGCAAAATTAATGTTCTTAAACTATCCAAATAATCCTACTGGTGCTACTGCATCAAAAGATTTCTTTGATGCAACCATTCATTTTGCTAATAAACATAATATTTTAGTTGTTCACGATTTTGCTTACGGTGCTATCGGATTTGATGGTCAAAAGCCAGTTAGTTTCTTGCAAGCAGATGGTGCCAAAGATACAGGAATTGAAATTTACACGTTATCGAAAACATTCAATATGGCTGGCTGGCGTATTGCATTTGCAGTTGGAAATGCAAACGTCATCGAAACAATTAACCTATTGCAAGATCATATGTATGTGAGTATTTTCGGTGCAGTTCAAGATGCTGCCCGTGAAGCGCTATTAAGTTCACAATCTTGTGTAACGGATCTTGTTAATAGGTACGAGTCTCGAAGAAATGCTCTTATAGAAGCTTGTCACGCAATTGGTTGGAATGTTGATATTCCAAAAGGTTCATTCTTTGCATGGCTTCCTGTACCAGAAGGATATACCTCTGAGCAATTTTCTAATATTTTATTAGAAAAAGCACATGTTGCAGTCGCTCCAGGTATTGGATTTGGTGAACACGGTGAAGGGTATGTACGTGTTGGTCTCTTACATACAGAAGAGCGATTACGAGAAGCCATTTATCGAATTGATAAATTAAATTTTTTCAAAAAGTCATTGACAACATGAAAAATATCTGACAAAATTCAATTATCTTAAAAATTTAAACATTTCTAAATACTTCTTATCAAGAGCAGGTGGAGGGACGAGCCCGACGAAGCCCGGCAACCGATCTACAATTGTAGACACGGTGCTAATTCTCGCAGCATTGCGCTGACAGATAAGGAGCTGGTTGTAAAAAAACCTCTCCTTAGCTGAGAGGTTTTTTTATTTAACTAGGAGGTTTTAACAATGAGCGGAATTATAGCGACGTATTTAATTCATGACGATTCACATAACTTAGCAAAAAAGGCCGAGCAAATTGCACTCGGTTTAACAATAGGATCTTGGACGCATTTGCCACATTTATTACAAGAACAGTTAAAACAACATAAAGGCAACGTCATTCACATTGAGGAATTGGAGGAACAAGAACATATCAACTCATATCTACGTAAAAAGGTGAAACGTGGAATTATTAAAATCGAATACCCATTTTTAAATTTCAGCCCAGACTTACCAGCAATTTTAACAACTACATTTGGAAAGCTATCACTTGATGGCGAAGTGAAATTAATCGACTTAACTTTTTCGAATGAGCTAAAAGAGCATTTTCCTGGTCCTAAATTTGGGGTAGATGGCATTCGAAACCTTTTACAAGTGTATGACCGTCCTCTCTTGATGAGCATTTTTAAAGGAATGATTGGTCGAAATATTGGATATTTAAAAACGCAGTTACGTGATCAAGCTAGCGGCGGTGTTGATATTGTAAAAGATGATGAAATTTTATTTGAAAATGCATTAACACCACTTACAAAGCGAATTTCTTCCGGAAAAGAAGTTTTACAGTCCATATACGAAACATACGGCCATAAAACGTTGTATGCTGTAAATTTAACAGGACGAACATTCAACTTAAAAGAAAATGCGAAACGCGCAGTGCAAGCTGGTGCTGATATTCTATTATTTAACGTATTTTCTTACGGACTCGATGTACTACAATCACTTGCAGAAGACGATGAAATCTCAGTTCCCATTATGGCACATCCTGCTGTCAGTGGTGCTTATTCCGCATCCAAGCTATATGGTATCTCATCTCCATTATTACTTGGAAAGCTACTACGCTACGCTGGCGCTGATTTTTCACTATTCCCGTCTCCATACGGAAGCGTAGCGTTAGAAAAAGAAGAGGCTCTCAACATTGCAAAGTATTTGACTGAGGAAGATGCATATTTCAAGAAAAGTTTTTCTGTCCCATCTGCTGGCATTCATCCTGGTTTCGTTCCCTTTATTCTGCGAGATTTCGGTACAGATGTTGTTATTAATGCTGGCGGTGGAATACACGGACATCCAAATGGGGCACAAGGAGGCGGTAAAGCATTCCGTGCTGCAATTGACGCTACTTTACAAGGCATACCACTTCATGAAGTAGATGAAATAAATTTACATAGTGCACTACAAATATGGGGAAACCCCTCTCATGAGGTGAAATTATGAGTATTCAAGTGTTTTGTGATTTCGATGGCACGATTACAAATAATGATAATATCATGTCCATTATGGAAAAGTTTGCACCTCCAGAAGCAGAAGAAGTCAAACAAAGAATTTTATCACAAGAGCTTTCTATTCAAGAAGGTGTTTCGCAATTATTTCAATTGCTACCTACTAATTTACACGATGATATAATTCAATTTTTAAAAGAAACGGCCGAAATTCGTAGCGGCTTTCATGAATTTATACAATTTGTAAATGAAAACAATATTTCTTTTTACGTTATATCAGGTGGAATGGATTTCTTCGTCTATCCACTCTTGCAAGGAGTCATCCCAAAAGAACAAATTTACTGTAATGACACAGATTTTTCAAATGAATACATTACAGTGAAATGGCCTCATCCTTGTGATGATCATTGTCAAAATCATTGCGGATTATGTAAATCATCTTTAATCCGTAAATTAAGTGATGAAAACGACTTCCATATTGTAATTGGAGATTCTATTACTGATTTACAAGCTGCAAAACAAGCAAATAAAGTGTTCGCTCGCGACTTTCTTATTACGAAGTGTGATGAGCATCATATTTCCTATACACCATTTGAAACATTTCATGATGTTCAAGCTGAATTAAAACATTTGTTGGAGGTGAAGTCATGAAACAACTTTTTCGGCAATGGTATGACTTAAGTGAAATAAAGAAAGAATTAACAACTCGAAACTGGTTTCCGGCAACGAGTGGCAATATTTCTATAAAAGTTAGCCATGAGCCACTTACCTTTCTCATTACAGCAAGTGGTAAAGATAAAACAAAAACGACTCCAGATGATTTTTTATTAGTAGATCATCTAGGTGTCCCGGTTTTAGAGACTGAATTACGTCCTTCAGCAGAAACAATATTACATACACATATTTATAACAACACAAACGCGGGGTGTGTACTTCATGTTCATACAACCGATAACAATGTCATTACAAATTTGTATAGTGATAAAGTTACCCTTCAAAATCAAGAAATTATTAAAGCTCTTGATATTTGGGAAGAAGGTGCAACAATTCATATTCCTATTATCGAAAACAATGCCCATATCCCAACACTTGGAGAGAACTTCCGAAAATATATACAAGGAGATTCAGGAGCCGTATTAATACGTAATCATGGTATTACTGTGTGGGGCCGGGATAGCTTTGATGCAAAAAAAAGATTAGAAGCTTATGAGTTTTTATTCCAATTTCATATAAAACTATTATCAATTCAAGGAGGCGTTTCTAATGGCGCAAATTCGTATTCATGAAGTAAATACTCGTATTGAAAATGACTTGGAAGTATCAAAATTTCTACAAGAGGAAGGCGTTTTATATGAGAAATGGAATATTACTAAACTTCCTACTCATTTAAATGAAAATTATTCGTTAACAGATGAAAACAAAGCTGAAATATTAACTGTGTTTTCAAAAGAAATCGCTGATGTTTCAGCACGCCGAGGTTATAAAGCACATGATGTAATTTCCCTTTCAAATAGCACGCCTAACCTTGACGAATTATTAATTAATTTCCAAAAAGAACACCATCATACAGATGACGAGGTTCGTTTTATCGTCAGCGGTCATGGCATTTTCGCTATCGAAGGCAAAGATGGGAAATTCTTTGACGTTGAACTTGAGCCAGGCGATCTAATATCTGTACCTGAAAATGCAAGACATTATTTTACCTTGCAAGATGATCGTCAAGTTGTAGCTATTCGCATTTTTGTTACAACTGAAGGCTGGGTTCCAATCTATTAAGGTAGCTAGTTGAATAAAAGAGCTTGGACCCCCTTTTCCAACCTTTTATTCACTCTACATATATACATCCTCCTATGGAACAGGCTTATTTCACTTTTGAAATAAGCCTGATTTTTTATTTATTCAAAACCACCCCCTTCCGTTTCGAAACATAAAGTAAAACTTTAATCATTGATTGACTATTAACCTACACCAACCTGGCATTTACGAGTGGTAACACTCCGAAAAAAACCTCTCTCAATTTCCAAGTGAATCATCCAACATTTTTTGAACATTTATTGAACTTTTTATGAACTTTTTCTGAAAATTCTGTTTTGTGTGTGATATACTACAATTAACTAAGAAGGAAAAGAATATCGCAGACAGAGGAGGTTAATCATGAATTTACTTATCGCACTTATACTAGGAGTTATATGTGGAGCATTTCCTGTTATTTTAGGAGCTATTATGGAGGAGTTAGAAGTTGGTGTTTTAGGATTTGTTGCATCTTGTGTAAGCGCTTTATTTTTCGGTTTATTCGGTGCTATTCCTGTTTCAATTCTGTGTGCATTTTATATATTACGCCATGCTCGCGCAAAACAATTTGGGCCTAATCACACTGCACAAATTATTCCGTTCCCAGTTGAACGATGTCGCCGAGCTTCTAGCTTATAATTACAAAGATTAAATAAATAAAAGTCCTCAAATGAGGACTTTTATTTATTGTCTTCTAGAAATTGAAATAATTCTTGCAGATGTAGTGCGTCTTCACTATAGCTAACAGACACATGACATGTCCCTTCAATTTCAGCATGCATATAAAGGGCGATTCCTTCTCGATCATACTTCAATGCCAAATAAAACTCCATTTCCTCCAACATTTTTTTCGAAGTCCGGATAACATAATGTCCATTCTCATCTTTTCCATATTCGAAATTCGGTTCAAAATCATACTTTTGTTTAAAAGCTGCTTTTTGCTTTTCATTAATTTGTATACAAGTTACTCGCTGTACAGCATCAATCATCGCATCAAATTTTTGAAGATCCATTCTACTCTACCCCTTTATATATTTTTTATATAATACCTGTGTTCCGCGATTCTCTTCTCCATCTTCAATTAACTCTTCATACAATTTCTTCGCTAAACTTAAACCTGGTACTGGTAATTGTAATTTTTCAGCCTCATCTAAAGCAATTTTCATATCCTTCATAAAATGCTTTACATAAAATCCTGGTTCAAAATCACCTTTTAACATTCGGGGAGCTAAATTACTTAATGACCAGCTACCTGCTGCACCTGTTGAAATACTCTCTAATACTTTATCCGGGTTTAGTCCAGCCTTTTTCGCATAAGCAACAGCTTCACATACCCCTATCATGTTGGAAGCAATCGCAATTTGATTGCACATTTTTGTATGTTGTCCACTCCCAGCTGGTCCTTGCAACTGAATATTCGTTCCTAATTTTTCAAACAACGGTAAACTTCTATCATATATTTCTTTCTCTCCACCAACCATAATTGCTAGTCTTGCTTCTTTCGCACCAACGTCTCCCCCAGATACAGGTGCATCTAATGTATAGATATTTTTGCTTTTCGCAACTTCATTAATACGTTTTGCTAATGTTGGTGTAGATGTCGTAAAATCAATTGCTATCGTACCTTCATTTACATTCTCTAAAATTCCGTCTATCCCAAAGTACACTTCTTCGACGTCATGTGGATATCCAACCATCGTCATGACAACATCAACTTGCTTCACTAACTCTTTTGGTGTATCACACCAATGCGCACCATCTTGTACTAAAGAATCAGCCTTCGCTTTCGTTCTATTATATACATATACTTTATGCCCACCTTCCATTAAATGGCGAACCATACTTTTCCCCATCACACCAATACCAATGAAACCTATTGATAAATTTTCATGTCCCACATTCTCATCCCCTTTGTTCTAATAAATCATCTACCATCTTTCGAAATTCTTTATTAAAATCATCATCCATACTATTTTTCACATTTGAAAATAGTATAACGAATGTTCCTTTTTCTTTATTAAAATTATTATACGTATTCCAACCAGAGAGTACACCATGATTATGAATATAATCTGGGTATATGTAAAAACTATACGCATACTTTCTTTCTTGTGAAGGTGTAAACATCGCTTGTATACTTTGTTCAGAAAGAAGCTTTCCATTTATAATTGCTTCATCTAATTTTTTCATATCTCCTACTGTCGTATACATCTCACCACAGCCATATAGCCAATCCATCCCTAACTTGGGTGCTGGTACAAGCCCTTGATCTTTCTTCACATAACCTTTCGTGAAGTTGTTATCTCCAGATACCATATTGCCCATACCTGATTCATACATCTCTGCCTTTGTAAATATATTTTCCTTTATATAATTTCCTAGCGGTTGTTTCGATATACTTTCTATAATATAAGCCAGTACCATATAATTATAATCTGTATATCTCCAGCCTGTTCCTGCAGGAAATTCGACATTTTGATGTCCAATCCAATTCATTAACTGTATGCGAGAAGCAGCATTCACATTTCCTTTTGCATGTTCTGGTAAACCAGATGTATGTGTTAATAAATGATATAGCGTAATATTTTTATTTGCCGGAAATGAAGGAATATATTTATTTACATTATCTTGAATATTTAACTTTCCTTGTTCTTGTAACTGTAAAATAGATGTAGCAACAACTGTTTTCGTAATAGAGCCGATACGATATTTCGTTTGAGGCGTATTTTCTATTTTATTTTGAACATCGGCATATCCATAGCCTTTATTCAATATAACATGCTCTCTATCCGTCACCAAAACTGTCCCATTAAATTGCTTTCCTATTAAATATTGATCTAATTTTTGAGATATACTAGCATAGTCAATTTGTTGTTCTTCTTTCTCTTCTATACTATTCTCTACTTCTGACTCAATAGCAGGAGTTACTTTTGTTGTTAGTACATTTCGCTCCTTTGAATTGGGACTATAGAGAACATAGTATACCCCACCGCCAACAACAGCAGACAGTGAAGCCATAATCATTATTTTTTTTATCATATTGTTCCTCCATAATTGCTTCGCCTAAGATGCTCCCCTACATTCTATTATCAAGTAATAAAAAAAAATCGCAACAATTTGTTGCGAAAAATCACATTTTTTCCTTTCTATATATACAAACTTGATTTTTTCCATTTTTTTTTGCTTCATATAATGCAATATCTGCTCGTTGCATTAATTCTTCCCTTGTAATTCCTTGTTCATATAATGCAACACCGAAACTAGCTGTCAACTTCGAAATTCCAGTGAATTGTTTCGTTTCAATGAAAAATCGTAATGACTCCGCAACTTGAAATGCTTCTTTTTCTACTGTATTTGTCACTAATATAATAAATTCTTCCCCACCCCACCTTGCAAATACATGTTGTGGTTCCATTTTAGATTTCATAAGGTTTGCGAGTTGTACTAAAGCTAAATCTCCAAAATCATGACCATATGTGTCATTTACATTTTTAAAATTGTCTATATCAAATAAAATAACTGCTATCTTTTCATCGCTACGTATTGCATTGTTCCACTCTACCTCTAGTATTTGTTGGAACTTCAAACGATTATAAATCTCTGTTAACGAATCTATCATTGCAAGTCTTTCTTGCTCTTGATAAATTTCATCTAACTCTGTGATTTCTGTACACTTTACAATAAATCTCGATAAATCTTCTGGTAATGGTGTCGCACGCAATAAAAAAGTTGATACTACACCTTCATAATTAGACATCTTAATTCTTCTATCATAGGATAATGTATCATCTAACCAAGTTATATCATGAGTCGTCGAATAATACCCGTTTTCCCTAATAAAATGTTCAGCAAATACTAAATGTTGTTCGCGATACGCAAATAAATTTTCATATCCGAAAAACTCTAAAAAATTCGTATTACAATCAACAATCTCATCATCTTCTACTATAAACAATAGATCATTTCGAAAATCAAACATCGTTTGAAGTAGCTCTTGCTGCAAGCTCACTTGTCTCACTAGAGAAAGCTGATACAAACTCTTATTCACTTCCTCTAACACAGCTTGTGGAGTTACGGGGGCTATAACAATATTACGTATCCCTAACGTAAGCAGCTCTGCAAATTCATTTGTTATTTGTTGATCCCAAATAACGATGAATGTACTCTGTGGATTATACATATTTTTTATATATTTTATTTGAGAAAAATCTGTTACATACATAATTACAATATGTGGTCTAGTCTTATGAAACAATAGTTCTCCTTCTTCAAAACTATTCGCTACAAACATACATTTCGGATGAATATTTTCTATCGTTTGCTGATGTGCGCATCCATTTTCTATATAAAGGACATTTAACTGAAGATCTTGTAATACATTTTGGAAAACCGTATTCTCTAATAAAAAATGTAGTATGTTCATCACTAGTCTTCACTCACTTCATATATCTCATTCAACTGCACTCCTCACAACCACTTTATAAACATTGTTCTCCCAAAAGGATAATAAGTGAGAAATACATATTAACAAGATAATTGAGAATGTTATCTTTGCTTCTTTACTCAATAAATTCCTTTTTTAGTGTATGACTATAGGAATTATATCGTTTGTATGAATGCCCTAGCTTACTCTCTAAAACTTGACAATTAAAATAAAGATATTATATCCTTAAATTCGACAACTTACAAAATGTAAGTAGGATATATTACTTTTTTTCAATAATTTGATATACAATTTGGAGGATATATAATGACAAACGCCAACTTTTTTAACGTTCTATATGAACGCACATCTACACGTGCATTCAACCCAGACAAAGAAATTTCATCTACAGAGTTACATGAAATTTTAAAAGCAGCTGCCCAAGCACCTTCTGCTTGGAACTTACAGCACTGGAAATTTCTTGTTTTCCAAGGTGAAGATATACAAAAACGATTGCACCCAGTTGCTTATAACCAACAACAAATTCTTGATGCTTCTGCGGTAGTCGCTATTTTAGGTGATTTAGAAGCCTATAAAAACGTTGAACCAGTTTATGGTCCAATTGTAGAACAAGGATTTATGAAAGAAGAGGCAAAAGAGCGCTTAGCTAAAAACATCGAGTCTGCATATGCTCGTGAACAATTTCCAAGAGATGCAGCCTTTTCAAATGCATCTTTAGCAGCGATGCAACTTATGCTTGCAGCTAAAGCAACTGGTTGGGATACTTGTGCTATTGGTGGCTTCAATCCACAAGCACTTACAGAAGAATTCAATGTTTCCTCTCGTTACGTACCAATTATGCTGATTACTATTGGTGAAGCAACTTTAAAAGGTCACCCTGCACCACGTATGAGCGTAGAACAAGTTAGCGAATGGGCAAAATAACATAAAAAAATGAAGGTAATGAAATTACCTTCATTTTTTTATACTGTCATACATCCGTAATATTACAATGTATTATTCGACATATATACATTGTAATACAGCTAAACATCCGCTACACGCATGGCGTTTCGTGTCGAAATTTGTTAAAACATCAAATATAGCCGTGTGTTTTTGTTACAATTGTGATACAATGATAACAAATAGATAACAAGAGAGGGATTTTCATTGAATTCATACGTAAGCTTTATCGCACTTTTAAGTTACATAGTGACTGTACTACTTCTATATTTTATTGGCGATGCTGCAAACATATCGGTGTTACAATTCCCAAAAGAAGAAGCATTCCAATTAGAAGCAGAAAAACATACCTCACAATCCATTGCACCACTACTCTTAGCTCTTCCTGTATATATCATCGTTTTATATAAAAGCAAAAAAGTGTAAAGGCTACCTATTTCATTCATTTTGGTGGTCTTTACACTTTTTTTATGATATTCCCCCTACTTTAAACATCTTTATATACTAAACACCTAGATAGTTATTTAAAATGAGGAAATCCCCCACAAAAAATTCCACGCTCTGTCCAATCACCAACTACCGAACTTACATAGATTATAAGTGTGAAGGGGGTGATGAGGATTATGTTTGGATCATTTGGATGCTGTGATAACTTTAGAGAATGTCATCATCATGAAAGAGAGTGCAACCATCGTGAGAAAGAGAAAGAAGTAGTTAAGCCACAACAACCAGCTGTATGTAACGTACTTGCTAGCATTTCAGTTGGAACAGAACTTTCTCTTTTAAGCATTAGAGGTAACGGATCATTCCGTAACGTCATTTTTGAAGGATTCGCTAATGGAGTTGCTCTTTTCTCTGCTTTAGCTAATAACAACAAAGATAACAATAAAGACGATAAGAACAATCAGAATCAAAATAGTTTTACTGGTATCTTACGCGTATGCCCAACTGATATCGTTGCTATCGCTATCTAATTCTGTTCCTTGTCCTCTATAGTAAAAAAATAAGATTTACTTTTCTCATAAAAAAAACCTGAGACCGATTTCAATCGACTCAGGTTTTTTTATAATTATATGCTTTTAACTAGTTCAACAACTTCTTCAGCAGTTGACATCATTAATGCTTTTTCTGCTAATGTTGCCATATCTGCTTTTGACAACTTGCTTAGTTGTGTTCTTGCAGGAAGAATAGATGTTGCACTCATACTGAACTCATCTAAACCTAATCCTAATAATAATGGAATAGCAAGTGAATCCCCTGCCATCTCACCACACATACCAGCCCATTTGCCCTCTTTATGAGCAGCATCAATAACCATTTTTACAAGACGTAAAATAGATGGATTATATGGTTGGTATAAGTATGATACTTGTTCGTTCATACGGTCTGCAGCCATTGTGTATTGGATTAAATCATTTGTTCCGATAGAGAAGAAATCAACTTCTTTTGCGAACTGATCTGCTAATACTGCTGAAGCTGGGATTTCAACCATCATACCAACTTCAATAGAATCAGAAACAGTTGTACCCGCTTCTACAAGTTTTGCTTTCTCTTCTAATAAGATTGCTTTTGCTTGACGGAACTCATCAAGAGTTGCAATCATTGGGAACATAATTTTTAAGTTACCGTATACGCTAGCACGAAGTAATGCACGAAGTTGTGTACGGAACACATCTTGCTCATCAAGACATAAGCGAATTGCACGGTATCCTAGGAATGGGTTCATTTCTTTTGGTAAATGTAAGTATGGAAGCTCTTTATCTCCACCGATGTCAAGTGTACGAACAACGACAGGCTGATCTTCTTTTACACCTTCAAGAACTGCTTTATACGCTTCGAACTGTTCTTCTTCTGTTGGAAGATTGTCACGGCCCATGTATAAGAATTCTGTACGGTATAAACCAACGCCTTCTCCGCCATTATCGATAATACCTTGTACATCATTTGGTGTTCCGATATTAGCAACAAGCTCAACATGTTGTCCATCGCTTGTTACAGTAGCTTGGTCTTTTAATTTCGCCCATTCAGCTTTTTGCTCTTCAAATTTCGCTTTCTTTTCTTCAAAAGAACGAAGAGTTTCTTCAGATGGGTTTACAATTACTTCTCCATCTAAACCGTCGATGATTACGATATCGCCATTTTGGATTTTTTCCATAACAACTTTCGTACCAACAACAGCCGGAATTTCCATAGAACGAGCCATAATCGCAGAGTGAGATGTACGTCCACCGATATCAGTTGTAAAACCTTTTGCATATTTACGGTTTAACTGAGCTGTATCAGATGGTGTTAAATCTTCAGCAATGATGATTACTTCTTCAGAAATTGTACCTGGATTTGAGAAGTTAATTCCTAGTAAATGTGCAAGAACACGTTTTGTTACGTCACGAATGTCCGCAGCGCGTTCTTTCATATATTCGTTATCCATGTTTTCAAACATAGAAATAAACATTGATGCAACTTCATCCATTGCAAATTCAGCATTTACTTTTTCGCTATTTACTTTATCTTTTACTGGGTTTACTAGTTCTGGATCATTTAATACTAATAAATGTGCTTCAAAGATCGCAGCTTTATCCGCACCCAGCTCAGCAAAAGCGTGGTCCTTAATAGCTTCTAATTCAGTTTTTGCTTTCTCAAGCGCAGCGTCTAAGCGTGCAATTTCAGCAGCTTCGTTTGTAATTGATTTCTTTTCAATGTTAAATTCAGGATTCTCAAGTCTGAAAGCCTTTGCAATAGCAATCCCACTTGATGCAGCGATCCCTTGAATGTTAAGAGTCATTATTCTCCTAATCCTTCGTTTTTCATAGTTTCTTCGATAGCTGCTAGTGCTTGAGCTGCATCATCACCATTTGCAGTGATTTTAATTTCTGCGTTTTGTTGAATGCCTAAAGACATAACGCCCATGATTGATTTTAAGTTAACGTTTTTTCCGTTATATTCTAAGTTAATGTCAGAACCAAATTTGCTTGCAGTGTTTACAAGTAGAGTTGCTGGACGAGCATGAATTCCTGAGTCGCTAGTTACTTTAAAGATTTTTTCCATGATAATTTATCTCCTTTAAATTACATATTTTTTAAGTTGTATAGACGTGAGTACTACATCATCTATTGTATATAATAGGCGATGTTCGGTCAACCACATCGCCCATTATAATTATAAACATTTTGCGTCAAATTTCTACTGAATGTCAATAATAGCGTTTTCGCCCTTCTTAACATCCCCATCTTTCTTCAATTCAACTTGTTGTCCTTGCTGTAAATTCGTAAAGACAATTGGTGTAATGATAGATGGTGCATTTTCTTTTACGAATGCAAGATCTACTTTTAATAATGGCTGTCCTTGTTTCACTTTATCACCTTGTGCTACAAGCGCTTCAAAGCCTTCACCATTTAATTTTACAGTATCAATACCAAAGTGGATTAAAATCTCTTTTCCGCCTTCAGATTGAATACCAATCGCATGTTTTGTAGGGAATACGTTAACAATCTCACCGTTAACTGGAGAAACTACTGTTCCTTCTGTTGGCTCAATTGCAAATCCGTCTCCCATCATTTTCCCTGAGAACACTTGATCAGGTACTTCTGTAATCGGTAAGATTTTCCCTTCGATTGGTGATACGATTGTTTCGTTTTCATCAACCTTTTGAGGAGTTTCTTCTACCTTTACAGGCTCTTCTTTTTCAACATGAGGTGTACGACCTGACATAATATCATGAATTTGTGATTTTAATGTGTCAGATTTCGGTCCGAAAATAGCTTGAATGTTATTTCCAACTTCAAGTACACCCGCTGCTCCAAGCTCTTTTAAGCGGTCTTTGTTTACATTCTTTTGCTCGTTAACTTGAACACGTAAACGAGTAATACAAGCATCTAAAGAAGCAATGTTTTCTTTACCACCAAGTGCTACTAATACTTCACGAGGAAGTTCACCTGCTTCTGCTTTTCCTGCGCCGTCATTCGCATTTGCTACTTCACGACCAGGTGTTTTTAAATCCCATTTGCGAATTGCAAAACGGAATCCGAAGTAGTAAATAACTGCTAGTACAAGACCAACAATAATTACCCACCACCATGCAGTACGGCCTGGTAGTACACCGAATAACATAAAGTCAATTAAACCACCAGAGAATGTCATACCAATTTTAACACCTAAAATTTGCATTGTCATAAATGATAGACCAGCAAATACAGCGTGAATTCCGAATAATACTGGTGCTACGAATAAGAATGAGAATTCAAGTGGTTCTGTAATACCTGTTAAGAAAGATGTTAATGCAGCAGAACCTAAGATACCCGCTGCTAATTTTTTATTTTCTGGACGTGCTTCATGGTACATTGCTAAAGCTGCCGCTGGAAGACCGAACATCATGAACGGGTACTTACCAGTTGTAAATGTACCTGCTGTTAATTCTACACCGTCTTTTAACTGTGCCATAAAGATTTTTTGGTCACCACGGATTAATTCACCAGCTGCATTTGTATACTGTCCGAATTCGAACCAGAACGGTGAATAGAAAATGTGATGTAATCCAAATGGAATTAATGAACGTTCAATTAAACCGAATATAAATGCTGCTAACGTTCTATTTGCATCAATCATTTGATGTGAGAACGTATTTAAGCCACCTTGAATGTATGGCCAAACGAAACACATGATAATACCTACTACTAAAGAGAATGTTGCAGTTGCGATCGGTACGAAACGCTTACCTGCAAAGAATCCTAAGTATGATGGTAATTCAATATTGAAGTATTTATTATAGCAATATGCCGCTACTATACCGACGATAATACCACCAAATACTCCGGTTTGTAGTGTTGGAATTCCTAATACATTGGCATACGCAGGATCTGCAAAACCAATTTTAACTGGATCTGCTCCAGAACTTGTTACTTTCACTAGCTTATCTACTTCTAAGAACACACTCATTGTTTTGTTCATAATTAAGTAACCAACGAACGCTGCTAAACCAGCTACTCCGTCACCACCAGCTAAACCAATTGCTACCCCAACTGCGAATAATAATGCAAGGTTAGCGAAAATAATATCACCAGATTGTTCCATAATTTTGGCAACCATTACGAACCAATCTGCTTTTAAAGCAGGAATAACGTTTGTTAACTGTGGATTTTGAAATGCATTACCAAATCCAAGTAAAATACCTGCCGCCGGTAAAATCGCTACTGGAAGCATAAGCGCTTTTCCGACTTTTTGAAGAACACCAAAGATCTTCTTAAACATGGAAACCCTTCCTCTCTTATCTATATTGATACCTTTCGACAAACGTCAAAAAGGCATGAGGAAAAAAAGATAGAACGATAGCTATACAAAGGGTAGTATATCCCTTTCTCTAGCTTACATTCCTTACTTTTCTCCACTCATGCCTGATCGAATCAGTAACACGTGTCAAAAATAGGTTTACGTATAAGTTCACTATAATTAAGGCAAACGTTTTCGTTACTCACCTTAATGTGTTTGTCGAAAAATGTATAACTTTGCAATAGTTATTATACATAACTATTGTAAGCGATTCAATGCTTTTTTTTAACGTTTTCATTTTAGACAAAAAAATATGTCTTTTTACACATGTTCTGCTTTCACTAATCGTTGCAAATGCATCGTTAAATAGATGCTTTCCGCTTCATATACCGGAAGTTGCAATTCTTTCTGCATCACCTTAACTAACTTCCAAGCTAAGTTATAACAAACTGGATATTCCGCCTTTAATAAATCAGCAAAACTTTGTGATTCCTCAACTTTTTCTTCTTTTTTCACCCGTTCAATAGCATATTGAAGATGACGAATAAGACGTAAATAATGAATACTTTCTTGTTCTAATGTAATTTGTAAATTAGCCTCAATTAAAGAGACAAGTTGTGCAATGAGACGGGAGTTTTGATTAACTGAAGATAAATCAGAGTTTGTAAGCGAACTGTAAATGTGGAGTGCAATAAAACCAATTTCGCCTTCTGGCAATGTAATTTGCAATTGTGAATTTAAAATTTGCACAACACCTTCCGCAATTTCATACTCCTCTGGATAGAGCATTTTTGTTTCAACTAAAAACGGGTTATCTATCGTCAGCCCTTGTTTCAGTCTTTTAATCGCAAAAGAAATATGATCTGTTAAAGCGATATGGATATGTTCATTTAATGGAGACTTCGCCTTTTCTTGAATATATAACATAATATCATTCATCAATTCAATTAGCTTTTCACTCACATGAGGCACTAACAGTTTGTATTGTTCTCGATCCCGTTCATTTTTTAAAACAAACATTTTTTCGATTTGTTCTTGCCCGAGCACATCTTTCGCTTTTTTTCCAAATCCAATTCCTTTTCCAATCACTACTACTTCCTCGTGCTGAGGATGGCTAGCAATGATGACATTATTGTTTAAAACTTTTTTAATTTCTAGATAATTATTCATATAACACCACCCTCGTACTTAAATAGCCTGCTTTTATGTTACAGAACATTCTTCTTTGTCGTCAATGTAAAACATCTACCATTTAATAAAAATTCATTTTTTAGACATGTTTATATATGATGCGTATAATGTAAGAGCAACTGTACATAGAAAGGAGATAGCAACATGATTAAAATGTTTGTAAGTGATATCGATGGTACAATGATGCAGCACGGAGGTCTTATTGATGAACAAGATGTTGCGGCACTCCGCAGTCTTGCTGAGCAAAATGTTATTCTTTGCTTCGCTTCTGGACGACTTGATAATGAAATCGCAGACTTAATGAAAGCTGTAAATACAAATTTTCATCGTATTAGTGTTAATGGCGTTTTTGTATATACGGATAAAAATAAACAACTACTATCTGCGACTTTCGATTCCAGCATTCTTCCTGATTTGCTAGCAATGACAAATGAAGATCCTTATTTCCGTTATGTGAGTGATGAACATAATTACTACATCGAAGAAAAAACACCGTTTATTCATGAACTTGAACGACAAGTAACTATGACTTCTGTTGAAGAACCAAATTTATTGCAAAAAATTGATGATACCATTTTTCCAAATAAAATTTCTGTCGGTGGAACAAAGGAAGGCTTACAACTCCTCCAGAAAAAAATTGATGAAAAGTTCCAAGGGAAAGTTAGTACATTCATTTCTGCAGAACAGTGTTTAGATGTAATGCCACCGAATATTAGTAAAGGTTCTGCGATTTCTGTTTTATTAAAAGAGTTTCAAATACAACCAGAGGAAGTTGCTTGCATAGGAGATTCCTACAATGATATTCCAATGTTTTCTTTAACTCCTCACAGTTTTGCTATGTCTCAAGCAGATGAAGCAGTAAAAAAACATGCTCATTATGTAGTGAATACAGTCAAAGATGCTGTTAACCATGTTATTGCTCATAATAAAAATACGACTCACTCCTTATAAGGATGAGTCGTATTTTTATTTCTTTACATGTTAAACACTTTAAATTCCGCTGTACTTCATAAACTGAAATATATTATTTGTTACGTGCGATATTCGTAATAAATTTATAACGATCTCCACGATAAATACATTTCACGTACTCTAACGGTATCTCGCCTTCTGAATATGACCATTGGCGCATTACAAGTACAGGCGCCTTTTTAGGAATATGCAGATGCTCTGCTTCATTATCCGTTGCAACAGAAGCCTCAATTGATTGAGTAGCACTAACGAGTTTAAAGCCGAGTTTTTTCTCTAAATGTTCATATAAAGATTGTTGCAATATTTCTTCGTTAATATCTTTTACAAGAGCTGGCGACAAGTATGTCGTCTCAAAAGCAATCGGTTCATCATCAGCTAAGCGAATACGCCTCACTTCATAAACTGACTCTCCCTCTTGTATTTTCAGCCGGTCTGCTATTTTAGCAGTAGCTGGAACTAAGCGGAAACTAAGCAATTGACTACTAGGATGCATTCCACGAGAAATCATGTCTTCTGTGAATCCTGTCATCCCTTGCAATTTTTGTTCCACTTTCGGAAGTTGGACAAACGTTCCAATCCCACGTTTCCGATATAAATAGCCTTGTTCCACTAAATTATTAATCGCCTGTCTGATTGTCATACGACTCACTTCGAACTTATCACAAAGTTCATTCTCAGATGGGATTTTATCTCCCGGCTTCCATTCGCCGTCCTCAATTAGCTGTTTCACCCACTCTTGAATCTGATAATAGATCGGAAATGGTGAATACTTGTCGATGTTCATCAGCAATCGCCTCACTGCATAAAGATAGAGCTTCTTGATCAGCGATTACGGTTACATTCGGATGACGTTGTAAAACTGTAGCAGGACACGCTTCACTATATTCACCTTGCAATAACTCTTTAACTGCCTCTGCCTTTTTAGGCCCCATAGCAACAAGTAGAATTTGTTTCGCTTTCATAATACTTCCGATTCCCATTGTAATTGCATGAGTTGGCACATCTTCTTCATTCTCAAAGAAGCGCAGGTTTGCTTGGCGTGTAGATTCTGTTAATTCTACAATGTTAGTTGGAGAATTAAACGGTGTTCCTGGTTCGTTAAATCCGATGTGACCGTTTTCACCTATTCCAAGAATCTGTAGGTCAACTGGGTTAGCAGCTAGAATGCCCTCATAACGTTTGCACTCTTCCTCTAAATCACTTGCCATCCCATTCGGTACATAAGTTTGTTTAAATGGAAGATGATTAAACAACTGTTCTTGCATGAAATAATGATAGCTGTTTTTATCTTCGTGTGGTAAATTTACGTACTCATCTAAGTTTACAGTGGTTGCATGGCTTGTATCAAGTTTATTTTTTCGCATTTCTGCATAAATACCTAACGGAGAGCTTCCTGTAGCCATTCCTAATGTTGGATTTTCTTTTGTTTTTACAACTTTTTCAATTAATTTATAGCCTGCTTCTGCTAATTCTTCTGGAGTTTTTACAACAAGAATATTCATTTAATTACTTCCCTTCCTTCATATGAATGCCTAAACGAACCGTATCATATACATGTAAATCTTCATTCATCACAACAAAGTCGGCATCTTTTCCTACCGCTAGTGCACCTTTATTGTTTAATCCAAACTCTTCCGCCTGGTTAACTGATGTCATAAGTACCGCATCTTCGATTGAACAGCCTGTAAATTCAATTACATTTCGGAAAGCTTGATCCATTTTTAGAATGCTACCAGCTAACGTTCCATCCTCTAATCGAGCACTACCATCTTTTACATGTACCGGCTGTCCGCCAAGCTCATATAATCCATCTTCAAGACCTTTTGCACGCATTGCATCAGTAATGACACTTACTTTTTTCGGTCCTTTTAACTTATATGCTAATTTCACCATATCAGGGTGAATATGAATACCATCTGTAATTACTTCAACCATTACATCTGGATTTAATAACACGTGACCGACAACTCCTGGTTCACGGTGATGTAATCCACGCATTTGATTGTATAAATGTGTTGCATGTGTAATGTTTCTATTTTTTAATTGTGCATCAATGGCATCTGTATGCCCCATCGTACCAACAACACCTGTTTCAGCAAGATACTGTTCAAACTCTAACGCACCTTCTTCTTCTGGTGCATATGTTACTAGTTTAATTAAATTGCCACTTGCTTTCTGCCATTGTTTAAATTGCTCAATACTCGCAGGAACGATATGTTCAAGTGGTTGTGCACCTGCACGTTTTTTTGAAACATAAGGTCCTTCTAAGTGAATATATTCGAAATGTGCTCCTTTTTCTTTCGCTTCCTTCGCAGCAGTTAACGCCGCTTCAATCGCTTCTGGAGCTTGTGTCATTGTTGTCGGGAAGTAAGTTGTAACTCCTTCTTTTAACATTTCTTTTCCTAGAGTTACTAATCCATCGCTATTTGCATCCATCGCATCAATATCGTATCCACCATGAATATGAACATCGATCATACCTGGTATAACAATTTTCCCTGTAGCATCAAAAACAGTTTCATTTTCTTGTGGTACATATTGAGCCATCAAACCAATTTCTTTAATTGTTTCTGTGTAACGAATAAATCCGTTTTCTACTACTTCTTGGCCTGTATAAATTTTGGCATTGATGACAATTTGCGTTTTCATTTCCATCGACCCTTTCCCATAAAATACCTACTTGTTATTATTACCTTATTCGCCTAACTCCATCTTAATATACACACGAGTAGTTGTCTATACATTATAGTGAAATTTCCTTTTTGTTTGACTAAAAAGGAAACTCCTTACGTCTCTTACAACCAATTATAATATATATTATTCATTTTTTCCAAAAAGGGACAATATCCACCTCTAACATATGAGTTACTTCAGTAATGGCATTAATCCACTAGATCCTATTGTAATATGTTCGCCATCTGTTTCCATTTCTACTGTATTTTTATGCGTCCCATATATCATTATACCGTGCCTTTTCAATCGCTTTACTACACTTTGATGTGGGTGGCCATACGGATTATTGCTCCCGTATGAAAGAATAGCGAATTGTGGTTCTACTTTTTTTATAAAACTTTCACTTGTTGAAGTATACGAGCCATGATGCCCTACTTTTAACACATCTGCATGTACATCAAATTGCTTCAATATTTCATATTCCGTCCGTACATCCGCATCACCCATTAATAAAAAGTCTGCTTTCCCGTATCGAACCTTTAAAACAATTGAGGATTCATTATTTTCATCTTTCGATTTCCCATTGTTTAATACTTGTATAGAAACATGTGGATCTAGCGGTATGTATTGTCCTTCCTTTACTGAAACGAAAGGTATTCCCCTTTTCTTAATATGATTCCGATACGTATGATACGTTAAAGAACTATACGTTTTCCCACTATCTAATATAAATGATACTGGCATTTGCTCTACAATCGGAATCAGTCCCCCTATATGATCCATATCGGGATGAGTACTGACAATAGCATCTAAATGATTAATTCCTTTTTCAATCAGCTTTTGAATAATAAGCTCTCCGGCTTCATACGGTCCTCCATCAATTAATACCGTTTGTCCATTTGGCAATATAATGAGAGTTGCATCACCTTGCCCTACTTTTAAAAAACTCATTTTCATTTTACCAAAATGTTGCCGCTGCATATGTAAAGGAGACGCAGTATGAATAGACATCATATACCTTTTAGCCGATGCGCTATTTAAAGAAAAACATAACAACACAGAAACTACTAATAAAATACTTCGCATACTTTTCATGACTCGTCTCCTTTTTTCATTTAGTATGGCACGGTATATAATTGATATACAAAAAAAGCTTAGCAAAATGCTAAGCTTTTATTTCGATATCTCCTGTAAAGAACCGAAGAATAAATCCGCTTCGTTCATTTGTTCATTCTCTTCAGAAAGCGGCGGTAAATCATCTAATGTTTTCAAACCGAATGTATCCAAAAATTCTTTTGTTGTTCCATATAAAATAGGACGCCCCGGTCCTTCTGCTCTTCCCATTTCTTTTATAAGTAAGTGTGAAACTAACGTTTGTAACGCCTTGTCAGTTTTCACCCCTCTAATTTCTTCCATTTCAGTTCTTGTAATTGGTTGGCGATATGCGACGATCGCTAACGTTTCAAGAGCAGCTTGAGAGAGTGAAGCCGCTGTTGGAATGTCTATTAATTTTTGATAATACGAAGCATGTTCTTTCTTTGTAGCAAAGCGATATACTTTTGCATACTGTACAATTTGCAAACCACGATGTGCACCTTCACATTCTTTTTGCATCTCTTCTAAAATGTCGATTACTTCATTCATTTCAATTTCAAGAACTTTCCCTATTTGTTCTGGATAAATCCCTTCATCACCAGAAACAAACAAAAGCCCTTCAATAATCGATTTTTGTTCTTTTCTATCCATTTTACGATCTCCTTCCTTCTATTTTCCTATAAAAATACACATCAAAAAACCGAATCACAGTCAATGCGTTCGGTTCAATATTTCTTCTCTTGTTCCAAACGATACATTAAAATCTAACATGAGATACAATAGTTCTATCTCATTTTCATATACTAGCTCTATACAGGTTTATTAGAACTTGATACGAAAATCTCATCAAAATTATGTTCTTGTTCAATTATGATTTGCTGATTTTTCATAAGCTCAAGAACCGCTAAAAATGTTACAACCATTATTTCACGTTCATCATCAACAAACAGATCGTAAAAACTTTGACGACCGCCTTTTATTTCTAACTGCTTTAAAATATCAGTCATTCGCTGTTCAATTGGTATTTCTTGACGCGTAATACGTGTTGTTACAGGTTTTTTTGCCTTCTTACGGCGCATTAGTTTTTGAAACGCCGCTAGCATATCATATAACGTAACATCAAGAGGCAAGCTTGTCTCCTCTTCTTGTTGCAACGATGTAAAATCAATTGGTGGACGTGTATATAGCTGTGCTCTCTCTTGTTCTCTTTCTTTTAACTCAGTAGCAACTTGCTTATATTTCTTATATTCAATTAACCTCTCCATCAACTCTTGACGAGGGTCATCTATAAAATCATCACCGTTATCAAGTACATCTTCTTCATGTTTCGGCAACAACATTTTACTTTTAATTTGTAGTAATGTTGCAGCCATTACTAAATACTCACTTGCAACATCTAATTGTAGTTCTTTCATCGTATGAACATAAGATAAATATTGCTCTGTAATTTCCGCTACAGGAATATTATATATATCAATTTCATACCGATGTATTAAATGTAACAATAAATCTAAAGGCCCTTCAAAAGCCTCTACTTTAAAATTATACTGCACAAAGCATCCCACCACATTTTTTCTATAACAACATAAGTATAGAGCATACTCATGTTCTATCCAACCTTTTTAATAAATTTAATTAAAAATAGACCGATGCCTATGTCATCATGCCCATCGTTTCATATGATAACAGTGTAGTAAGAACAATGTAGGAGGTCAAAAAACTATGGGTCACGTTGATTGCGGTTTTAGCGGTGGGTTCGCATTACTTGTTGTACTGTTTATTTTATTAATTATTGTAGGAGCAGCTTGCTTCTGCTAATATGAGCAGTAACGACTAGGGAAAATTCCCTAGTCGTTTATTGTTCATATTTCTATGATACACTTGTATTTATAACCGTTAGACAGGGGCGAAAAAACATGTATCCTACTGAGTACATACAATTTTTAATTCATTTTCACGGAGATTATGATTATTTTGAATGCCACGAAATACTGGAAGAATATTGGAAAACAAAACCTAGAGGAAATCGCGATGATTACTTAGTTGGCCTCATCCAAATTGCAGTTTCTTTATACCATCAAAGACGCTCTAACTGGAATGGCGCAGAGAAAATGATGAAAAGTGCCATTACACTTTTAGAAAAAAACAGTACACCTTTACAACTTTTAGGAATAGATCAAATACAACTACTTTTCTTACTCAATGAAAGATTGCAGTCCATACATAAAAAAGAACGTTTTGCGCCGTTATTCTTACCATTGTTGGATACATCTTTAGAAAAGCATTGCATGGAGTTATGTGAGAAAAAACATCTGCCTTGGAAAGACGTGAATGCCTCTCCAAGTGAATATATTATAAACAAGCACACGCTGCGTGATCGAACAGAAGTCATTACTGAACGAAACGAACAATTACAAAAAAGAAAGCAGAGATATTAAACTACTTATCCCTGCTTTCATGAATGTATATTTTGTTCTAGCCCTTTACACTTTTCACAAAAACTTGCCGTTTGCTCGTTTCCGCAAATTGTAAACTCAAGAAATTTATTTTTTAACTCTTGAACCATCTTCGTCCCAATTCCCATATGGCGGTGAGACGGGTTCACACTCAAATGCTGAATTTCTAATACTTGATTCTCTTTTTTTACAATCCCCATTATTCCAACAAAATCTTCATTTTGTTTCCACAAATACAATTGCCAATCATCTTTTGCTTCATACTCTTTCATTGTCAATTGTAATGTTTTCACATCTTTTTCAGTTGGCATAAATGAAAGAAGCCCCATTGCAATTTTTTCATAACTTTTTTTAAAACGAATTAACATAACCCTTATCCCTTCTTACAAAAGTTACAAACTATAAATCCCCTCAATCACTCTTTTCTATATCATATTCATTTTACAATATTTTCAACAGAGTGAGAAGAGCCTAAAACAACTTGATAATCATACAAAGTGAAAAGAAGAAAGTCAAATATATGTTTCAGCACTATTTCTTTTTAAGTAGATAGAGAAGGACAATGCTATACGAAAGTGCTAAGAAACATACATTACTCATCATCGCTTCATGATTAGTCCCTTAGAGCAACGTAATTCTAGCAAAATTAATATAATAAAAAATATGTGTTAAAACATATAATTTAATGTATTCTATGTAATTTATTAAAAGTTTGTTCTCATTACCAATATATTTTAGTAAAGATAACAGTACTACTTGTATCATGAAATGTAGAAGAAATATCCATTCCTGATTTAAATAAAAAAGAGAGCATTTGCTCTCTTTTTTCATAACTTATTCTTCCCAAACTTTAACTTCTTTCATTACATCGCCTTGGCGCATATTTAACACTGCTTCAATGCCGCTTGTCGCTTTACCGAACACAGTATGCACACCATCTAAATGTGGTTGTGGTTCATGAACAATAAAGAATTGACTGCCACCTGTGTTACGACCAGCATGGGCCATAGAAAGTGATCCTACAAGGTGTCTATGAGGATTTCCATCAGTTTCACATGCGATAGAGTAACCTGGACCACCTGCACCTGTTCCTGTTGGGTCTCCACCTTGGCTTACGAAGCCAGGAATAACACGGTGGAATGACACACCATCATAAAATCCTTGCTCTGCTAATTTTTTAAAGTTTTCTACTGTTTTTGGTGCTTCTTCTGGGAAAAATTCCAATTCGATTTTTTCACCATTTTCCATTAATATGTATCCTAAAGTTTTCATATGTATATGTCTCCTTTCAACTATCTCAGCACTATATTACCACATTCATGACTAGAAACAAAAAGAATCCGACAATCTATATACTTCTTTTTTGAAATGTGGAAAAAGCTAGGTGACAAATAAAAAATATATACTATAATAACTGTGTTGCCCGAAAATTTTAGAAAGAGAAAGGGAGCGATTTTCCGTGAAAGCGAAATTACTAGCTCTGCTATTAGCTGTAACGGTGTTTATGATGCCAACAGCTTCATTTGCAGACATCATTGAGGGAGAATCAATTGTTACACTAGGAGAAAACTTATCTGAACAACAAAAACAAGATCTGTTAAAAGAAATGAAAGCACCGAAAGATGCTACAATCATTACAGTGTCTAATGCGGAAGAACATAAATTTCTAGACGGAATTGTTCCAAAAGCGCAAATTGGTACGCGAGCAATTTCTTCTTCTATGATAACATACACAAAACCAGGATCTGGTCTCATTGTACGTTCAAAAAACATTAATTCAGTAACAGATGCAATGTACACAAATGCACTTATTACAGCTGGTGTAAAAGACGCAGAGATTCAAATTACTGCACCATTTAAAGTTTCAGGGACTGCTGCTTTAACAGGTTTAATGAAAGCTTATGAAACAACATCAAACAAAGCAATTCCTGAGGAAGTAAAAAAAGTAGCGAATGAAGAAATGGTACAAACCGCACAACTTGGTGATAAAATTGGTGAAGAAAAAGCAGTTCAACTTGTTGCAAAAGTTAAAGAAGAAATTGCAAAAGAACAACCAAAAACAACGGAAGATTTACGTTCATTAATTAAAAAAATTGCTGATCAACTCGGTATTACATTAACAGATGAACAGCTAGATAACTTAGTAACGTTATTTGATAAAATGAAAAATCTTAATATCGATTGGAATCAAGTTGGTAGTCAATTAGACAAAGCGAAAGAACATGTTTCTGCCTTTTTAGGTTCTGAAGAAGGTCAAGGTTTTTTAGATAAAGTGAAAGATTTCTTCTCTAGTATCATTGATTTTGTTAAATCTTTATTCAAGTAAAAAAGAAGCCCGCCAGTGACGGGCTTCTTTTTATACAAGTAACGGTAATTTCATAATAGCTTCTTCAACTGAACGAACAACATGATTTGCTTTCTCCTTCACATATGGATGAGCATGATGAAGGGTAAATGAATGCGGGGTTACTTCAAACATGGAAATATCATTAAAAGAATCTCCAATACATGCAACTTCATTTGCTTCAATTTGCAAATGTTCCATTAGTCGCTTTAGGGCACTCCCCTTACTTACACCCCTTGGCATAATGTCTACATAGCGTTTACCAGATATAAAAACCTCCGCTTCGCTATGAAATGTCTCTCTTAATTCCCGGTCCAGTGTTATAATTTTTTCTTCTTCTCCAAAAACAAACAATTTCGCAGGATGAACAGTCTTCCCAAACTCTTCCTCTAACGCTTCAATTTCAGAGATATACACTCCCATATACTCTTCAAAAGTCTGGTGATGTATATTCTTTTTTTTCGTATATCGTTGTTCATTTGCACAAACAATATCTGCTAGTCCCTTTTTATGTATATATCGATATATTTCCTGGGCAACCCCCTCTTCAAAGCTCGATTCGTGAAATATTTCTCCATCTGGTAGTAACATTGTCGCTCCATTCAAACTAGTTGTGTAATATGGGAATGCAAACCTTTTTACGACTTCATCAATTCGGTGCGTAAAACGGCCAGAGGCAAAACAAATATTTGTCCCTTTTTCAGCTAACCAGCAAAGTGCACGTTCATCTTCTTTTTGCATATGATTCACATTGTAAACAAGCGTGTCATCTAAATCACTTACAAATAACTTAATCATGTCCTCTTCCCCTTCCATACACAATATCTACTCTAAGTGTACACAAAAAATGTTTGATTTTTGTTAAAAAACAATAAATTTTAGTTAAAAAAATAAGCAGGAGATTTCTCCTGCTTATTTTTGTCTTCTTACATTTTGAGGTTTTACAATACTTGGACGCACTTTTAAACTGGACATCGTTGGACGGATTAAAATCTTTGTAAAAGCCCCCCAATCAAATGGTAAAAACGGCCATAAGTAGGGTGTTTGTAAACTCTTTATCGATGTTAAAAATAAAATCAACATCGTCATACCTATTACAAATCCCATCTCATGGAAGATACCGGTTAAAATAATAACAAACAATTTTCCAATCTTATTTCCTAATCCTAATTCATAACTTGGTGTTGCGTACGCTCCAATCATAGAAACAGCTACATATAAAATAACTTCTGGTACAAACAAACCTACATCAATTGCAATTTGACCAATTAAAATGGCAGAAATTAATCCTGCTGCAGACGATAATGATGTCGGTGTATGAATGGCAGCCATCCTTAAAAATTCGAGTCCGATTTCCGCCATCAAAATTTGTAATAAAACCGGTAAATGTGTCATCTTATTTGGCCCAATGAAAGCAAGGTTTTCCGGTAACAGAGTTGGATCAAATACAAAAACTAACCAAAATGGCAGTAAGAATAGAGAGAATATAACTCCTAAAAAACGAACCCAACGTAAAAATGTGCCTACAGCTGGATTTTGTCTAAACTCTTCTGCATGCTGTAAATGGTGGAAATATGTTGTTGGAGTAATCATGGCACTTGGTGATGTGTCAACGAGTACTAACACATGTCCTTCTAGTAAATGATTCGCTGCTACATCTGGTCTTTCTGTATATCTAATAAGTGGGAACGGATTATAACCTTGTTTGACGACAAATTCTTCTACCGTCTTATCAGCCATTGTAATCCCATCTACTTCAATGCTACTTAGTTCTTGTTTTATAATCTTCACTAAATCTGGATTTGCAACATCTTGAACGTATGTAATACAAATATCCGTTTGCGATCTATCCCCTACTCGAATCATTTCATTTCGAAGACGCGGATCTCGAATTCTTCTACGAATCAATGCTGTATTTACAACGATGTTTTCAACAAAACCATCTCTTGCACCGCGTACTACTTTTTCAGTATCTGGTTCTGTTGGCGTTCGTCCTGGATAACTACGAACATCAATTGCGAACGCTTCCGTTTCACCTTCCACAAATATAACGATAAGTCCTGATAATACTTGGAGCATTACCTCATCCATCGTTTTCACTTTACTTACTTGTTGATGAATTAAACGATTCTCTAAAAGCTTTACTGTATCTTCTTCTACATCCCTTATTTCATTTGTATCTACTGCTTCTTCTAAAATAGGAATAATATAATTCGTATCACAAAGTCCATTTACAAATAACACACCAATTTCTTTGTTTAAAATTTGAAATTTACGAATACCAACATCGTATGTGACACCCAATCCAACTGTTTGCTTTAAATAATTTTCGTTGTCACTTATAAAAGTTGAAATCGGGATATCCACTTTTTTAAGCTTCGTCATAAAACCCACTCCTTTCCAAAATTAATTGAATTGCTTTCTTAGTAATAGGTGACCCTCTCTCCCATTCATCATTGCCACACATCTTCCCAATATCACCAATTCCAACAATGACAGGAACATTCAAGTCATCTAAACAATAAATCGTATCTCCGCTAATCCTGCCAACTTCACCATCTGGAAGACCAAATTTATCAACACCATATTCGGTTAAATTTCCGTTCCGATCTACACTTACATCTACACGAGCCCATTCCCAATGATGTGTATTCGAGGCTACCGCCAAAATACCTAGTACATCAATTTGTTTATGCGTTGCTACATATTTTAAAGCCTTTTCACCAGATCCTTCTCCAATAAATCCGCTGTCATCAAACATGACAAATACAGGGTCATATGGCGTTTGCATAATAAGCTCAACAACTTTCTTCCCTGTCAATTTGGTTGGATTACTTTGTGATGCTGAAATACACCTTCCCCCAAATTCCTTTGTTAACAGCTCAATTGTTCGCTTTGCATATTCATCTCCATCTGTGACCAAAACAACCCTTCGTCTCATTTGATTTATCCTTTCGGTTTACATATAAGTGCTATAAAAAATGAAAATAATATCGCTGCAGAAATACCTGCAGACGTTAAACTGAACATACCAATACCAATTCCTAAATACCCATGTTTTTCCGCTGCATGCATTGCTCCGTGTAATAGGGAATGTCCAAAACTTGTAATAGGGACTGTTGCCCCAGCACCTGCAAACTTTATAAGCTTATCGTACAATCCGAATCCATCTAAAATCGCTCCGATGACTACAAAAGTTGCCATTAAATGAGCTGGTGTTAACTTTGCGAAATCTAACAACACTTGTCCAATTACACAAATAGCTCCGCCTACAAGAAATGCATATATAAAATCCACAATTTATTCTCCTTTAACTCTTTCAAATACAACACCATGCGCAACTGTAGGAATCGTTTCTTTCTGTTGCATCATCATTGGACTTAATAGTGCACCAGTAGCAACGACAAAAATTCGTTGTAGATTCCCCTTCTCCATCTCCCTGAGTAAATGACCATATGTGACAACAGCTGAGCAGGCACAGCCGCTACCACCTGCAAATACTTCTTCTTGATTAGAATCGTAAATCATTAATCCACAATCAGTATATATATGCCCGAGATCATAACCTTCCTCAAGTAAAAGTTGTTTCGCTATCGGTGTCCCAACACCTGATAAATCACCAGTAACAATCAAATCATAATCAGCTGCGTTTCGTCCTAAATCTTCAAAATGCTGTTGAATTGTATGAGCAGCAGCTGGCGCCATCGCCGATCCCATATCTAAAGGATTCGCAATTCCTAAATCCTGTACTTTTCCAATCGTAGCAGCCGTAATTTTAATTGCACTTTTTTCATTACTAATTAATATGGATCCTGCCCCTGTAACAGTTGAATTTGCTGTTCCTGGCTTTTGTCCTCCGTACTCTGTTGGGTAGCGAAATTGTCTTTCAGCCGTTGCATTATGACTACTTACTGTAGCTAACACTCGATTCGCAAATCCACCATCTATAAAGGCTGATCCAACTGCTAAAGTCTCCATTGACGTCGCACAAGCACTGAACATTCCTAAAAAAGGAATACCAAACTCACGAGCAACATAATTCGCTGTCACTGTCTGATTTAATAAATCACCCGCTAAAAAGAAATCAATTTGTGATTTTTTTATACTTCCTTTTTGCAAAGCTTGTTGAATCGAGTCTGACATTAACCTTCGCTCAGCAAGCTCCCAGTTTTCCTCCCCACAATGCAAATCGGCATATGAAATATCAAAGTCTTTTCCAAGAGGCCCTTCAGCTTCTTTCGGACCAACAGCAGTACCAGTTGCATTCACATAGATATCGTTTTGAAATACCCATGTTTGCTTCCCTGTCAACCTCATACGAGCCCCCTCCTTTAAGACATTAAAACTTTAAATGTATACCTTATTAACCCGATAATATATGCACTGACAACTCCAAATACAATAACGCTTCCTGCAAGCTTGAACATATTTGTAGCAATTCCAAGAACAACCCCTTCACTCTTATGTTCTAGCGCCGCACTCGCCATAGAATTTGCAAATCCAGTAACCGGAACTGCTGAACCTGCCCCAGAAAACTGACCGATTTTATCATATACACCACAGCCTGTTAAAATCGTCGATAATAAGACAAGTGTTGCAACGGTCGGATTCCCCGCCTCTTGTTCACTAAAATGGAAATAGTGTATATAAAATTTCATCAATACTTCTCCGACTGTACAAATGATTCCACCTACGAGAAATGCTTTGACGCAATTTATTACATAGTTTGGTTTTGGATGGTACTCTTTTACTTTATTTATGTAGTCATCCTTTAATTTTCGCCCTGTCATTTATATATTGCCTCCTACTTTACGAAATAAATCCAGTGAAACAACGAGCCTATTACTTTTCCAAGTACAAGAGCAACGAGTAAAACAACAATTTTGCCCTCTACCCCTACCCGTTTCGCTAAAATAGGTAAAACGTTTAACACTTCCGTTAATGCTGCAGCAAGCATTCCAATGAATGTGCCACAAAATATTCCTAATATAACAAGCCAATATTGCGACGTGTGGAATGTAATGTTTTTCAAACTACACCAAGCCCCTGTTAAAGTACCTGCAATAACCGCCCACTCAAAATATTGAATATGCCTTCCACTTCGCGTTAATTGCGCCAAGCGAGGGATTATACCAAGTACAGCTAAAAATGCGACATATCCACTACCTACTGCAATCCCTCCAGCCAAGCCAATCAAAATAACGAATCCAGACTCAATCATCAGCAAGCTTTTTCATATTATCCTTGTTTTCATGAACAATTACATATTGATCAAGCGACTGTTGGTATTGAAACATCTCAACTTCTAAAGGACTCGGTTCTTCATTAATTCGTTTTTGAAATACATGATTAAAAAATAAAACCATACCTAATCCAAGACCTAACGAATACGGAATTTGAAATAAAAGTGGTTGTGCCTTAAATTCTCCAGTAATCATGTAATATAACCGTTGGTGTACTTGCTGCATACTTACATCTTCATGAAAATAAATGATCGCAAGGGCGGCTCCAATGAAAAGCAACAACCATACAAGTCCGAAGAAAACTGGGTGTGCTTTCTTTTTTTCATATATAATTTCAACAAGAGTTTGTCCAGAACCGAGTAAATTAATCTGTATGTGCGCCGCTTTTTGCTGAATAATCTCAATCACTTTCATAACATCAATTACAACATGCGTCTTATCATGCGCTGTAATTTTGTAAACTATCTCATTTTGTAACGACTCAACTACTAAAGAATCCCCAGCAAGTTGAGCAACATCGCCTAGTTTTACTTCATACTTAGGAGAAACTTTTAAGCGATTTCGCATTTTAATATAAATTGTTTGTTCCAACTTCCATTCACCCCTTCACTCTTCCTCGTAGTTGTAGTATGGTTATTGAATTTTTTTCTAATACAATTTTTTCATAAAAAAACATCTGTACCATTTCGGTACAGATGTTTTTTAGCTTATGCCTTCTTCTTAAATAAGTTTGCAATACTTAATACAAGTCCTCCCCAAATGACTACCATTCCAATAACCATCATCATAATCGCTGATCCACTCATCATGAAACACCTCGATCTTTCCATTCTTTTTCAAGCTTGGCAGAATCTGAATGTATTTGTGCATTCCACTTTTTCAAACTCATAATTATTGCAATGATTAGGAATGCTGCCGCTATCGACCAACCATACGTTACAACAAACTCAGTTGGATAACCTCCATAGTTCTTTTTAATGTTTTGAATTGTGCCATCGATTAACATATACCCTAACATAAGCGGGGTAATAACGAGTAAGCTCACTCTCCAAAACGTTCCTAACTTAATATCAGATACAAAGTTTGCGTGATTTTGATACACTGGTAAACGGCGTAGGATAAGCCCGATTGTAACTACTTCCACAAGTGCGATCGTAATTAATCCGAAATTGTTAGCGAAATAATCCACAACGTCTAGGAACATAAGTCCACCACGTGTTGCAAAAATAAGAGAAACTAATACGAGAAGAGTTCCCATAATTCCAATCGTTTTTTGGCGGCTTAAGCTAAACTTTTCAGATACAGCCGCAAAACATACTTCTGCAAGTGAAATAAGTGATGTAATGCCAGCCACCGTTAGCGATAAGAAAAATAATACGCCAAATAATGGTGACATCGGTAATTCATTAATAATTTGAGGGAATACTACGAACGCAAGCCCTACGCCAGCACTCGCAACTTTATCAACAGGTACTCCCATGTTATTTGCCATAAATCCAAGAGCTGCAAAGACCCCAATCCCGGCTAATAATTCAAAACCTGAGTTTGCAAATCCTGTAATAAAAGCGTTATTTGTTGTATCCGAGTTTTTCGGTAAATAACTAGAATAAGTAATCATAATTCCAAATGCTAAAGATAAACTAAAGAAAATTTGACCGTAAGCAGCAAGCCATACTTTCCCATCAAAAATACGACTCCAATCTGGTTTGAAGAATGCATCTAAACCTTGCATCGCCCCTTCCATCGTCACTGCGCGAACAACGATAATAAGGAACATAACAACTAATAAAGGAATAAAAATTCGGTTAACAACTTCAATTCCTTTTTTAACTCCTTTAAAAGCAACACCAAGTACGATAATCCAAACGAGAGCTAATGGAATTAACACTTCTGGTACAAGCCCTCCAAATTGTCCTGGCTTATCTGCAACATGTAAATACTCTTTAAATAAAAATGATTCCGTGTCTTTCCCCCATGCCCCAGTGATGGAAAAATACGTATAGGAAATAGACCAAGCAATAATTACTGCATAATATGTTGAAACAATAAATGTCACACACATTTGCCACCATCCAATAAATTCAGCACGTGGACTAATACGGAAGAATGTAAGTGGTGCTGAGCCACGATGACGATGCCCAAGAGCAAATTCAAACGCTAACAATGAAATACCAGTCGTTAATAATGCAAATAAGTACGGTAAAAAGAATGCGCCTCCTCCGTTTTCATACGCTGTATACGGAAAACGCCATATGTTCCCTAATCCCACGGCAGAGCCGATTGCTGCGAAAATAAACCCGGCCCTCGTTCCCCATTGTTGCCTCGTTTCCATGTTTCCTTCCCCCTTTATGACAAGTTCATACTTGGATTATATTTTAAATTTACTAAATTATCAATAAATTCTGTTAACTTTTGCGAAAATTAACGCTTTTTCCTCTTTCAGAAATAATAAAAAGACCGAATAGACAATTATTCATCTATTCGATCTTTCATTTGCTTTAATATTTTCTTTTCAAGCCTCGAAACTTGCACTTGTGAAATACCAATTCGTTCCGCTACTTCCGACTGGGTTTGGTCTTTATAATAACGCAAGTATACAATTAAACGCTCTCGTTCATCTAGTTCTCTAATCGCTTCTTTTAAAGCAATTTTATCGAACCATTTCGTTTCAGACTGATCTGCAATTTGATCTAAAATAGTAATTGGATCTCCATCATTTTCATACACCGTTTCATGTATCGATGAAGGAGCTCGACTCGCTTCTTGCGCCAGAACAACTTCTTCTGGTGTTAGTTCTAGTGCCTCCGCTACTTCATTAATCGTTGGAGCTCTTCCGAATTCTTTCGAAAGCTCGTCTCTCATCTTCCGAATCTTATTTCCAGTTTCTTTTAAAGATCTACTTACTTTCACCGATCCGTCATCACGTAAAAAACGTTGGATTTCGCCAATAATCATTGGAACTGCATATGTTGAAAATTTCACGTCGAAAGATAAATCAAATTTATCTACCGATTTCAAGAGACCAATACAGCCAATTTGAAATAAGTCGTCTGGTTCATATCCTCGATTAAGAAACCGCTGTACAACCGACCATACGAGACGCATATTACTTTGAACGATTGTATCTCTTGCTTGTTGATCTCCATCTTGACTTTTTTGAATTAACGCTTTTAGCTCGTGGTCCTTTAACTGAGGTTTCTTCTTCTCATTTTTGACCTCTATGTCCATAGGCTATTCTCCTTAATTGCATAGAGCGTTACTATTTGATAAGTATTTTGTCAAATGGATTGTTGTCCCGAAAGATTCGTTTGAAATAACTTCTACCTCATCCATAAAATTTTCCATGATAGTAAATCCCAT
This sequence comes from Bacillaceae bacterium OF18-1A, assembly GCA_027694045.1. Lineage (GTDB taxonomy): Bacteria > Bacillota > Bacilli > Bacillales > Bacillaceae_G > Bacillus_A. Next base: position 521,538 of record JAQEWB010000002.1, read on the forward strand.
TCCGGAACGCTCTAATTCAGGTTTAGTTGTAAAAAGGGGCTGTCTTGCTTCATCTAAATTAAAGATGCCAATCCCTTCATCTCGAATCGTGAGTTTCACCATTGCCTCTTCCAAAATTACAGAAATATAAACAACACCTTCTGCATTCCCCTCATATCCATGAATAATTGCATTGGTAACCGCTTCTGACACAACTGTTTTAATCTCTGTTAGTTCTTCCATCGTTGGATCGAGTTGTGCAATGAAAGCAGCTACTGTAACACGAGCGAATGATTCATTTTGACTTAATGCTGAAAATTGAAGGTTCATTTCATTTCTCATTTATGCCACCCCCAACGTCGCGAGCGCATGCGCTTCACTTTCTTCTAAGCGAACAATTTTAAATAAGCCCGACATTTCAAATAAACGTTTAACAGGCGGTGAAATTGCACAAACAACCATTTCTCCACCTAATCCCTTTACATGCTTATATCGGCCTAATATAACACCTAAACCAGAACTATCCATAAATGATAAGTTCTCTAGGCTTAAAACAATATGATGAACACCATGTGTTTCAATCATATCTGTTACTTTCGCTCGCAACTCTTCAGCAGTATGATGATCTAATTCACCCGCTAGTCTCACACATAGGACGTCACGTTTTACTTCTAATTGCATGGAAAGACTCACACGATTTCCTCCTTATGCTCAAACTTTACTCATTCACATACATAAAGATTTTCGTGATACAAAATAAGAATCCTTCCTACTGACAAAAGAAGAACTATTTCGCCATAAAGTGAAACCATTCAGCAATTATTTACTTCCATATGAATAGGAAAGCGGCAAAATATTTGCCGCTATTTTGATGTTGAAAACATCCCAAAACTTCTTTTAAATAACTCCCACCAGCTCGCTGCAGCAACATCTTCTTTTGCTACAATTGTTTGTTTTAATAAAACATTTTTATCTTTTTTAATGACAAGTGTACCAAGCACGTCACCTTTTTTAATCGGTGCTTTCACTTTCTTTTCAGCAATTACTTCTTGCTTTACTTTGTCCATATTTTCGCCCTTCTTCATGAGAAGAGATACGTTATCGGACGCAACTAAATCTACTTTTTCCTTTTTCCCTTTTCCTACTTGAACCGTCTTAATTTTTTCGCCACGCGTATACAATTTCTTTGTCATATATTGTCCAAATGCATAATCAAGAAGCTTCGTCACTTGATTGTTCCGCTCTTTTGATGTAGGGGCTCCCATAACAACTGAAATGACGCGCATGCCATTTTTTTCAGCCGATGCAGTTAAACAATATTTTGCTTCTGTCGTAAATCCCGTTTTTACACCATCTACTCCAGGATAAAAGCGTACTAACTTATTCGTATTCACGAGCCAAAACTTCTTATCCGTATCTTCACGTAAATAATCTTCGTATTTACCCGTATACTTGCGAATTAGTGGATACTTCATTAATTCTTTCGCCATGATCGCCATATCATTTGCTGTAGAATAATGATCTTTCGCTGGAAGGCCTGTCGGGTTTTGAAAATGTGTATTTTTCAATCCTAAATCTTTTGCCTTTTTGTTCATCATATTTACGAAACCTTCTTCTGAACCAGCGATATGTTCAGCTACGGCAACAGATGCATCATTTCCAGATGCAATTGCAATGCCCTTTAACATTTCATTTACAGTCATCTCTTCTCCAGGCTCTAGAAAGATTTGCGACCCACCCATTGACGCTGCATGTTCACTTGCTCTAACTTTATCGGTCAGTTTTAATTTCCCTTTTTCAACTTGTTCCATAATTAGTAGCATTGTCATAATCTTCGTCATACTAGCAGGTGGTAATTTTTCATTCGGATTTTTCTCAAACAAAACTTTACCTGTATCTTGCTCAATTACGATTGCTGACGACGCTTGTTCGGCTAACTTCGGCGTGGTTTCTTCTGTTTTGCCCTGTTTCGTTTTCTCAGATTGCGCGAAACTAACTGAAGTACCAGAAAGCAATAACATGAAACAAACAAGTATTCCAAAAACTCGCTTCATGACTAACCCTCCATTCTATATCAAACCTATTTTTTCCAATTGTTACGTTTTTAATACCATATTTTTCTATATTTTTAAGTTGACAAATAAACCCACCCCTTATATTGTATTAAGTGTACTACATCGAGTAGTACACTTAATACTCATCAGGAAGGAGACATTGCTCTTGCATATTCAACTTGATCCAAGAAGCAACACTCCGATATGGGAACAAATTGTTCAAAATATAAAAGAACTCGTACTGAAAAACATGTTAACTCCAAGTGATAAGCTTCCCTCTGTGCGCGAACTTGCTTCTTTACTTGTTATCAATCCAAATACAGTGAGTAAAGCGTATCAAGAATTAGAGCGACAAGGGATTATTGAAACATTACGAGGAAAAGGAACGTTTGTCTCCCAATCGATTACCCCAACATTAGACGAAAGGAAAATCGCTATGGTTGAAAAGCAATTTCATCAATTACTATTAGAAGCCTCTTATCTTGGTGTTACGAAAGATAAAATTCATGATTGGATAGATTCATACTACAAAGAGATTGGAGGAAATACGGATGCTGAAAGTGACAAACTTGAAGAAAACAATTGATAATCAAACGATTTTAGACGATGTTTCTTTCACATTACAACGAGGAAGTATTGTCGGATTACTCGGAAGAAACGGTGCAGGAAAAACCACTTTATTGCGAACGATGGTCGGCATTTTAGATCCGGATGAAGGAACGGTTACATATGAGGATACCGATCTCCATAAAAATCCTGAAACGAAACAAAAAATTGTATATGTTCCCGATTCTACTAACATACTGAACGGTTATACAGTAAAAGAGATCGTGAAGTTTTATAAAGCAGTTTATACAGCTTTCGATGAACAACATTTCTATGAATTACTAGAGCGGTTCAACTTACCAAACAAACGAATTCGTAGTTACTCAAAAGGAATGAAAGCACTGCTTGCCATCATTTTAGCTGTTTCGACAAAAGCAGAATATATCATTTTAGACGAACCGACAAATGGACTGGATCCTATTGTGAAAAGAAAAATTTTACAGTTTCTCGTTGGAGAAGTTGCAGAAAAAGAGATTACCATTTTCATCTCAACTCATCATTTAGATGAAGTGGAACAAATTGCAGATACAATCATTATATTAAAAGGACATACAATAGCCTCTATTACATCACTAGACGATGCGAAATCAAAATTTGCCAAAATACAAGTCGCTTACGAACGATCGCTACCTCAAAAACTAGAAAACTTAAGTAATATTAAAATATTAAATCAAACAGGAAAAGTATATACAATCTTAATTGAGGGAAATGTTGCTACAACACTGGAGAAGTTTTATAAGGAGCAACCTATACTCATTGAAGAATTAACAATGTCACTTGAAGATGTCTTCTTTACGACACTTGAGGAGGATGAGTATGTTTCATAAGGCGTTGTGGATGTGGAATTGGAAGCGGGGGAAATATGCGGTATTACTGTTTTTCATTAGTTCGCTTTATATTTTATCTGCCGAATACTATAGAGCAGCCGAAGCACAACTGACTACGTACTACGAATTACAAGAAAAAGGAAAGCATTATTATTATTTTTATTCCTTTTGGTCAGGGCAAAGTAATAGTTTTTGGTTAACTTTTTTTATCATTGCTTTAGCTTGTTTATTAATGGGATGGGAACGTAGTAACCAATCTAATAGCACACTTATGGCAATGCCTTTTAATAGAAAAGATATTTTCTTATCTAAGTGGGCTTTCGGTTCATTTTGTATTATAGGTTCATTACTTATAAATTGGATTCTTATGTATGTTATTTATAGAACAACATTCCATTTTGAATATCAATCGTTCGGACCGTTTCATCGATACTTCCTTTATGCAATTGTTTCATATGTTGCAGTATATACGGTTGCATTATGTATCGGTACTTTTACTGGAAGTGTTGTTTCACAGATTGTTTTTTGTATTCCGTGGCTACTAGCGGGGGTTACATTTACTACGCTATTTTACACTTTCACAATAAACCATTTAAATGCTATAGATACTAAAAACCCCAATTTTTATAAACAGCTTTATGAAATCAATCAAAAAACGAATATAGTTTCACCAATTAATCATTTTTCTATCACTTTTCAGTATGATCCAGAATCCCGTAAGAGTGAGAAAAATCAAACTGTTTTAAGAGATCCAGCATTTCATGCGTATTATTCAGCTAAATCAATGTTAGTCCCTATTTTCTATACGTTATTTTATTTACTACTTGGGACATATTTATATACACGATCGCCAAATGAAAACGGTCAAAAGATATTTATTTTCCAGAAGCACTTACGACTATGGATATGGGGAACAACACTATATTTCGCTTTACTTGGTGGCTATAAAATATACAGTTTAAATTTCTTGTTTAGTTACTATATTGGTATATTTGCTGCTGGAATCATCACATATTTTATACTATCACGCCTAACAAATTATAAAGTTTTTTAAAGGAGGTACCCTATGTTTCAAAAAGCACTATGGCTAAGAACGTATCAACAAAGTAAATATGTTGTATGGTTATTGTGGCTCGTTAGCTTCTATAATTTATCATATAAGTACTATATGGATGCTATTCAACAACAACAATACTTTCTAAATGCAAATAAAGAGTGGAACTATGTATATCATTACTCCTTTGATTTAACACTTTTAGATCCTGTCATACTGCTAGGTAGTGTACTTATCGTTCTAGCTTGCACGTTAATTGGATGGGAGAGACAAAATAACTCTAGTGACTTGTTGTGGTCTATGCCATTTAAACGTTCACACATCTATATAACAAAGTGGTTGTTTGGAATCTACAACATTGTAGCGATCGTCATTTTAAACTGGGGACTATTCGCCATTATGAAAAAAACAACTTTTCATAATAAATATCAAGTATTTTCTCCATTTCATACTTACTTTCTATACATGTTAATTGTATTAATCGCTATTTATACGATTGCATTATGTATAGGAACGATTGCTGGAAATTTCGTATCCCAAGGAATTATCACTGTTATTGTAATCGTCCTCCCATTTTTTATTCCCTCTCTTATTACAGGGGTTATCGCTGTTCATTCAAGCGCTGATGGAGAAGCGATTTATACTAAAATGAACAATATTACGGAAAACGTACGTATTTCCAAACCAGTAGAAAATTCTCGGATTTACTTTAATTATAATCCACAAAGTGCTTATATCGATAATGATGGAGTGCGTCATAATGAACCAAATTTTTCAACCATCCCTCCAGCAAAAACATTAATTGGACCTGTTGTAAATATAATTATTTTATTACCACTCGGTATATATTTATATGTTCGTTCAGTCAATGAGCGGAATGGTAACTATCTATTATATCCAAAACTACAAAAAGTAGTTATAGCATGTGCTATTTTCTTTGGTGGGATCATTGGAGGTTTAATGCTAAGTGGCGCTCATTCATTGATTAGTTTTTATATCGGATTTTGGGGAGCTAGTTTAATTACCTACTTCCTTCTACCTAAAATATTAAAATGGAAAGTCTCTTGGAACTTCAAATAAAATAACCTCCTCACTAAAAGGAGGTTATTTCACATTCTCTCTCCTATTCCCATACACCATCTCTTCTTTCATCCCAAACCCATCACCATTTTGTACAATTTGCTCTGTTGGTGCAGCTACACTTTCAGCAATTTTCCATTTCCCACGCTCTTTCACAAATACTTGTAGAAAATAGTTCATACCATTTAACTGATATGCATTTTCTTTTTTTACGCTATAGTGCACCGCAATGTAGTACACTTGGATGTTTTCTTTCCCTGCTTTTGACACATATTGCGCTAATCTTGGAATATACATGGATGCTTTCTGAAAAGGCAATTGTTTCGCTTTAATAAGTGATGAACTAGTTACATTACGCAATGTATCTTGATTACGAATATTATCGCTATGATGGAATAATACTGCGTTTTGCATAGAACGAACCCATAATTTCGAATATAAGACTGTATTATCATTTTCAATGTATTTCACTTCTTTTTGTACAACTTGGATTGGAGTATCAGCGTATAAAAACGTATTAAAACAAAAGAAACTTCCAAATAAAATGGTAAGTCCAGCAATATATTTCATAATCTTTCCTCCGATTCTTTTTACTTAAAGTATCGGAGTTTCAAAATATTTTTATTCAAAAGAAAAAGGATAGGAACACCTTCGGTTCCTATCCTCATTTATTATAATACGCGGCCAAATAGTTCTAATACCATTTCTACCTCTTGGTCGCTCCAATCTTTAAATCTCTCTTTATAATATTCTTTACGTACAGCTTCAAGCTCTTCAGTTACTTCTCGTCCCTTTTCTGTAATTTCTAAATATACGATTCGACGGTCTGAATTTGAACGCTTTCGTTCTACAAACCCTTTTCGTACAAGACGATCTGTTACAGCTGTAATATGACTGGAGGTTACGTTTACTTCACTAGCAATTTGTGAAGCCATCTGTGGACTTTTTAAAAATAACGCACGTAATACAGAGAATTCGTTATATGGCATATGCTCTGAAAAACGTGTATTAATATCATTTTGTAATAAACGTATCATCTTTCGAAATGATGCAGATAAATCTAAAATCAGTGTTTCTCTTTTTTCGTTCACTAGCCTCGTCCCTTTTTTATCATATTTACACATATTATAATCTATAAATACCTATATTGTATATGCTTTCTTTCCCCACCATTCTCATTTATGTAACTTTTTTCATATAAATTTCTTTTTTGTTCACACATATACATATAAATAAGGATGGTGATGGAAAATGCAAGGTGGAATGAATCCTTATTTACACAACGGACGCACGGTAAATACTGGTAAAGAAGCGACTATTACTGTTCAAGGCGAAGGTGTTGTCAAAGCAAAACCAAATGTTGTCATATTAACATTAGGAATTCGAACAGATCATAAAAATGTAAAACAGGCACAAGAGGAGAATGCAGTGCAATCAAGACAATTATTGGATGCGCTTAAACAGCTTGGTATTGCGGATAAAGACATAGAAACAATTTCTTATACGATTACTCCTCAATATGAATATGTAAATGACAAAGCATTGCTTCAAGGATATCGTGTCGAGCATTTGTATGAAATTACCGTTTTAAATGTACAAAAAGCAGGGGAAGTATATGATATAGCCGTTTCAAATGGTGCAAATGTAGCAAAAGGTTTACGTTTTCGTATATCTCATCCAAATAAATATTATGAGCAAGCTCTCATTCAAGCCTTGCAACAAGCAGTCGAAAAAGCTCGCGCTATTGCGAGTACATACAATTTAAACATTAATCCTGTTCCTCTCTCACTCGTTGAAGAATCTGTCCAATTACCACGAGAGATGGCATCGTATGCTACTTTACATGCACAAGCGGCTCCGCCCATTCAATCAGGAGAACTAGAAATCATTTCAACAATACGAGCTATTTTTACGTATTTATAAATAATTCCGTTTATAAGTAAACGTTATCATTTTGTTGTTGTAAAAACATGATGTTCTGATATAATAAAGGTCGGTGAACTCTTACAGAAGAGATATCACGGGTGGGAGAGGGATATGAAAAAGAAGGTTTAACATGAAAGGAATACTTGAAAGAACATTTAAATTAGATTTACACGAAACATCACCAAAACAAGAAGTTTTAGCTGGCGTTACATCATTTTTCACAATCGTATATATTATGATTGTAAATGCGTCAATCTTATCAGATGCTGGCATTCCACTTGAAGCTGGAATTTTAGCAACTGTTTTCAGTTCATTTGTCGGATGTCTGCTTATGGCATTTTGGGCAAATGCTCCTGCTATTCTTGTCCCAGGTATGGGTGTAAATGCATTCTTCACGTACACTGCTGTGCATACGCTTGGTCTAGCTTGGCAAGAAGCATTAGCAGCTGTTTTTATCGCCGGTATTATTTTTTCAATTGCCGCGTTTACACCGATCGCTCGCGTACTTTCGGTATCGATTCCAAAATCATTAAAGGAAGCAATTACTGTTGGTATCGGGTTGTTTTTAGCTTTCATCGGCTTGCAAAAAGGCGGTTTAGTCGTTTCGAATCCTAATACTGCTGTTGCAATGGGGAAATTAAGTAGTCCTGTTGTTCTTGCGACATTACTTACTCTTATCATTGCACTTGTACTATTTATTCGTAACGTGCGTGGAAACTTTTTATGGACGATTGCAATAGGAACTGGTATCGCATGGCTATTCGGTCTTGTTGATACGAGTCAAATGGGAAATAGCTCATTCTCATTCGCTAATTACAGTGATGTGTTTGGAGCTATGTCATTTGGAAAACTTTCTTCCTTACCGTTTTGGATTGCAACATTCTCCTTAAGCATGGTGCTTATTTTCGAGAACATGGGACTATTGCACGGTTTACTAGAAGATGATCGTAAATTCCCACGTGCTTACCAAGCCAATGCGATTTCAGCAATGACATGTGGTCTATTTGGCACAAGCCCTACCGTTTCAACAGTAGAGAGTGCCGCAGGTATTACTGCAGGCGGAAAGACAGGTCTGACGTCTATCGTTACTGGGATGCTATTCTTTGCATCACTGTTTGCTCTTCCGTTTGTTAAATTAATTCCTGATAGTGCCATTGCACCAATCTTAATTATTATTGGCGGTCTGATGATTACAAGCATTCAACAAATTCCTCTGAACGACTTTTCAGAAGGGTTTCCAGCGTTTTTAATTATCGTTATGATCCCGCTCACATATAGTATCGCTGATGGCATTGCGTTCGGATTTATCGCTTATCCTATCTTAAAGGTTGCTCTTGGAAAGCGTAAAGAAGTCGCACCATCTATGTATATCATTACATGCTTATTCTTAGCCATGTTTGTATTACATGCTATTGGTTAAGTAAAAAACACCGAGGATTTCCTCGGTGTTTTTTTTACTTAAACCATCCTTTTTTATAAAACCAAGCCATCATGCCTCCGCCAATTAGCGCCATGAGAAGTAGACAAATAAAATAACTATACTGTCCCCCAAGCTCTGGCATATGTGTGAAGTTCATTCCATAAACTCCTGCGATAAACGTTAGTGGCATGAAAATAGTCGAGAAAACAGTTAATGTTTTCATAATGTTATTCATATGGTGTGAGTTTAATGAAAAATAGCTGTCCCGAATATCTGCCGTTAACTCTCGGCTCGCTTCAATCATTTCAGTCAATTTAAGCAAATGATCATGTATATCTTTAAAATAAATTTCATGATCGCTTATACCGTAAAAACGAGTTGAGTTTAAAATACGATACAATAAGTCACGCATCGGAATAATTGTCCGTCTTAGCTTAGATAAATCTGCACGTATATCAAATACCTCTTCTAATACACTTCCAGCAGTCTCACCTGTTAAATTATCATCAATTGCATTTAAGTGGTCTTCAATGTAATAAACAGGTGCGAAATAGTCATCTACAATTTGGTCAATAATTGTGTGTGCCACATGTAATGGCCCCTTCTTAATACGCTTCTTCTCGCCAAGTGTTTTCCATACTCTTTCAATCGCATTATTATGAGAAAAATGGAAAGAAACAATGTAACGATCACTCACAAACAAGTCGATTTCATGAGGCTCTAACCCATCTTCTCCAAATGCATGAAGAACTAAAAAATTATATCCATCATAAAAGTCAACTTTTGGCCTCTGTACATATTCTATACAGTCTTCAATTGCAAGGGGATGGAACTTAAAATGATCTTGCAAAATATATGTATACTCTTCTTTCGTTGGCTTATATAAATCTAGCCAATACCATACAATATGGTCTTTCGTTGTTTCTTCTAGCGAAACATCATACAATACTTCATCTGTTTTTGTTACTGCACAAATTCTAATCATAATTTCACCCATTATTATTATAAACAAAAAATAGTCAAAAAAGCCAAGGAGAAATACTCCTTGGCTCTTCTTTATTATTTAGTAACGATACCGTGCACTAATGTCGGCGCATATACATGGTCTTTAGCGATCTTCATGTTCTCATAAATTTTCGCTTTCACATCTTCTACATTTTCACGATTTGCGTAAATTGTAACTAAAGAGTCACCTTTTTTCACGCTATCGCCTACTTTTTTACGAAGCATTAAACCAACTGCTAAATCAATTTCAGATTCCTTCGTCGCACGTCCTGCTCCTAGAAGCATTGCTGCTGTTCCGATTTCATCTGCAACGATTTCTGATACATATCCATCTTCTTTTGCTTCCACTTCAATTTTAAATTGTGCTTGTGGCAATTTAGAAGGATCATCAACAACAGATGCATCTCCACCTTGTGCTGATAAGAACGTTTTGAATGATTCTAGTGCTTTACCATTGTTCATTACTTCAATTAATTTTTCACGTGCATCTTCTAACGATGAAGCTTGTCCAGCAAGGTATACCATTTGACTTCCAAGTGTTAAACATAACTCTTCTAAATCTTTCGGTCCTTTACCTTGTAATGTATCAATTGCTTCTTGTACTTCTAATGCGTTACCGATAGCCTCACCAAGTGGTTGACTCATATCAGAAATAACGGCCATCGTATTACGGCCAACGTTATTACCGATACGTACCATAGCTTCTGCTAAACGTTTTGCATCCTCGTCTGTTTTCATAAATGCACCTGCTCCTGTTTTTACATCAAGAACAATTGCATCTGCACCAGCAGCAATCTTTTTACTCATAATAGAGCTTGCAATAAGCGGAATTGAGTTTACTGTTGCTGTTACATCACGAAGTGCATACAACTTTTTATCAGCAGGTGTTAAGTTTCCACTTTGACCGATAACAGCAATTTTATTTTCATTTACAAGACGCATGAATTCATCATTTTCGATTTCAACATGGAATCCTGGAACTGCTTCTAATTTATCAATTGTACCACCAGTATGTCCTAAACCACGTCCAGACATTTTTGCAACCGGTACACCTAAAGCGGCTACTAATGGACCTAATACAAGTGTCGTTGTATCACCAACACCACCTGTTGAGTGCTTATCTACTTTTATCCCTTCAATAGCTGATAAGTCGATTGTATCACCGCTATTTACCATTGCCATCGTTAAATCAGCACGTTCTTGATCATTCATATCTTGGAAGAAAATTGCCATTGCAAGTGAACTTACTTGATAATCAGGAATATCACCATTCGTATATCCTTCAACAATAAAGTTAATTTCTTCTGTCGTTAATGCATGTCCGTCACGTTTTTTTGCAATTAGGTCCACCATTCTCATTGTGAGGTCACCCCTTCATTTGTTTTACGATTGCTTTTACTAATGCTAAGAAGTTAGCTTTAACACGTTCTGTCGTTTCAATTACTTCATCGTGGTGAAGTGGCTGATCTAAAATACCAGCTGCCATATTTGAAATACAAGAAATACCAAGTACTTTCATACCTGCATGACGCGCTACAATTACTTCCGGTACTGTTGACATACCAACTGCATCTCCGCCAAGTGTACGAAGCATACGAATTTCAGCAGGTGTTTCATATACAGGACCTGTCATTCCAACGTACACACCTTCTTGTACTTTAATATTTAAATCTGCTGCAACTTGTTTCGCCATTTCGCGAAGTTCTACCGTATATGATGTAGACATATCAGGGAAACGTACACCCATTTCTGAATCATTTGGTCCGATTAATGGATTCGTACCCATGAAGTTGATATGGTCCGAAATTAACATTAAATCACCTGGTTCAAATGATGTATTTACACCACCAGCTGCGTTCGTTACAACAACTGTCTCTACACCTAATTCTTTCATAACACGAACTGGGAATGTTACTTTTTGCATGTCATATCCTTCGTAGAAGTGGAAACGTCCTTGCATTGCTACTACTGTTACACCTTGAAGTGTACCAAATACTAGTTGACCCGCATGGCCTTCTACAGTTGAAACTGGGAATTCAGGGATTTCACTGTAAGGTACTGTTACTGCATTTTCAATCTCATCTGCTAATACACCTAGTCCAGATCCAAGGATTAATCCTACTTGTGGTGTTTCTTGAAATTTCTCCTTTAAGTATGAAGCTGATTTTGTAATAAGTTCACGATTCATTTGTTTATCCCCCTATTTCTTTAGCTCGTTTAAGAAGCTTGTTCCGTATTCTGGCATTTTCACACCGAAGTTTTCTGCTACAGTTGCACCAATATCAGCAAATGTTTGACGAAGTGGTAACTCTTGTCCGCCTTCTTTCATGCTTGGGCTATATGCTAATAATGGTACATATTCACGTGTATGGTCAGTACCGTGGTGAATTGGATCATTACCGTGGTCTGCTGTAATTAATAATAGATCATCTTCTTTTAGCTTTTCGAACACTTCTGGAAGACGTGCATCATATTCTTGCAGCGCTTCTCCATATCCTTGTGGATCACGGCGATGACCGAATAATGCATCAAAGTCTACTAAGTTTAAGAAGCTAAGACCTGTAAAGTCCATATTTAATGTATCTACAAGCTTATCCATTCCATCCATGTTAGACTTCGTGCGAAGTGATTCAGTTACCCCTTCACCATCGTATATGTCAGAAATTTTACCAATAGCAATTACATCATAGTTGCTATCTTTTAATTCATTCATTACTGTACGACCGAATGGTTTTAACGCATAGTCATGACGGTTTGGTGTACGCGTGAATTTACCTGGTTCTCCAACGAACGGACGAGCGATAACACGCCCTACCATGTACTTCTCATCTAACGTTAATTCACGTGCAATTTTACAAATTTTATATAACTCATCAAGTGGCACTACTTCTTCGTGTGCTGCAATTTGTAATACACTATCAGCAGACGTATAAACGATTAAAGAGCCTGTTTCCATTTGTTCTTGACCAAGTTCATCAAGAATTTCAGTTCCAGAAGCTGGCTTATTACCGATAATTTTACGGCCTGTTTTTTCTTCTAATTCATCGAGTAATTCTTTCGGGAATCCATCAGGGAACACTTGGAATGGCGTATCAATGTAAAGACCCATGATTTCCCAGTGTCCAGTCATTGTATCTTTACCAGTAGATTTTTCTTGCATTTTCGTATAATACCCAAGCGGTTTTTCTACTTTAGAGATCCCTTTCATTTCACGAATGTTACCAAGACCTAACTTCACCATGTTTGGCATTTTTAATCCATTCATATGTTCAGCAATGTGACCAATTGTGTCAGATCCTAAATCACCGAATTGCTCAGCATCTGGTGCTTCACCAATTCCCACTGAATCCATTACGACTAGGAATATACGTTTATATTTATTCATAATTGCGACCTCCTATAAGTTCAGTTCTACTTCTTGTAGTATGTTCAAAACGCTATAAAGTGAAACTGTTATCCATAAGAATTCTCTTTCGTTCTTATGATTTAACAATATTTCTTTAATTCATTCTCTAACCTATTTCGTTTGACTTGAAACGACTCAAAAACATTTCTAGTTTTTTCTAAGTCAGATGTCAGACATCTGATATTGATATCATAACATGTTTACGCTTTCTTTTTAATACACTTTTGTAGAATTTCTTATTTTCTTCACACTTCTATTGTAATCCATTCTACACAGAAGTGCTAATTATTTCATGATATAAAAATAAAAAGTAGCTCTAAAGAGCTACTTTTTATTTTACTTCTACTGTTTCTTCTTTATGTTCATGCAGTTCGCCTTTTTTCACATGCACTTTTACTTTATAAGTACCGTTCTCTTTGAAAGTATGTTTACTTTCATACTCTCCTTTATTCCCTTCTTTCGCTGGAATAAACTCGTGTTTTTCAACACCATCTTTCCAAATCTCAAGTTGTACTTCAGCACCAGTTAATGCTTCTTCTTTTTGCTTTAGATGAACTTTCATCGTTGATTCTGTATTTGCTTTTACGTCACCAGCCATAAGATGAATCATTGTATCACTCTTATGATCGCCATGAGCAGTTTCTTTCTTCGCATCTTCCACTTTCGCATTTCCTACAGCTACTTTTACTTCTGGCATAACATGCATTTCACGCGCATTTGTATGAGCAATAATATGGTATACTCCGTCCGTCTCAAATGTTTTCTCCACAGCATAAACACCTTTTCCTTTATGCTTACCATTTAACATCTCATGCTTTTCGTCGCCATCTTTCCAAATTTCAAACTTCACATCATCAGCATCTGTTACCTTTTCTTTTCCTTGTGTAACGAGTGCTTGTACTTCTGTTTTTTCACCTGGTTTAATTTCTTTCGGATTTGTTTGAACTGCTACTTTTACAGCTTCAAGTTTCTGTTCTTTTTTCGGTTCTTCTTTGTTTGTATTACAGCCAGCTAATGCTAGCATCGCGATAAATAAAGTCATAATAAGTTTTTTCATCATCATTTCCTCCTTCATACTTTATTTAGTATAGAGGAAATACATTGTAATATTCCAGCATTCTGCTGAAAACAATGTACGAAATATTTGTGAAGTTTCTGTGAAATTTTTATTCTATGAAAAAAAGAGCATAGTAACTATGCTCTCGGATGAAACTGTTTATATACATCTTTTAATCTAGTTTTCGAAACGTGCGTATATATTTGCGTCGTTGAAATATCTGCATGTCCAAGCATTTCTTGTACAGCACGTAAGTCTGCTCCATTTTCTAATAAATGCGTGGCAAAAGAGTGCCGTAACGTATGAGGTGTAAGCTCCTTTTCAATATTTGCTTCTTTCGCTAATCGTTTTAATATTTTCCAAAACCCTTGTCTTGATAATCGATTACCGTGATGGTTTAAAAAGAGTGCATCTACTGCTTTTTTACCCATCAATTCTCTTCTTCCTTTTTCAATATACTTTTGAATTGCTTCCGTCGCTAAACTTCCTAGTGGAATAATTCTTTCTTTATTCCCTTTCCCTATGCAACGAACAAATCCCATCGTTAAATGTACATCTTCTAAGTTTAATGCAATTAATTCTGAAACACGAAGTCCTGTTGCATATAATAACTCTAACATCGCCTTATCGCGAATTCCAAAAGCACTTGTCATTTTTGGTGTTTGAAGTAACGCCTCTACTTCATCGACTGATAATACTTTTGGTAGTTTTCGCTCTCCTTGCGGTGTTTCAATGTGCACTGATGGATCGTGCTCTACCGCTCGCTCACGCAGTAGAAATTGATGGAACGAACGAATCGATGCAATATGACGCGCTAATGTTTTTGAAGATTTTCCGTTTTCTTTTAAATACTGCAAAAAGTTAACGATGTGCAACCGTGTCACTTCATGAAAAGTTTTTGCCTGTTCTACATTTTGTAAATACTTTACATAGCTTTTTAAATCACGTTCATAAGACACTACTGTATTTTTCGCTAATCCTTTTTCGACAACCATGTAATGAATAAAATCTTTTAATTGATCTTCCAATCTACACTACTCCCCATTTTCATAGAAAAACATCATTCTATTTACGAAAGCATCCTTTGCCGGTTCTTCATTCCCTGATACTTTTTCTACAGTCTCTTCTTTTGGTTTTTCATAACGATGATAGCTTTCATATTCTTCATTTATCCATAGTATAGCGAAATAAAACAAAATCGTACAACTTGTAAATAATAAAAATACTTTTATTCCATCAAAAGTTAATTTTAAAGCTCGGCGCATTGTAATTTCCTCCAAAGTATAAGTTATTACAACATATGCCAAGCTTTCACCAATTTATACCTTATTCAAATAAAAAACCTCTTCCTAGTTAAATAGGAAAAGGTTATTTTTCATCCGTTTCATTTTCTTGACAATTTTTACAAATTCCATGGAATGTTAAACGATGATCCTTCACCTTAAAGCTCCAGTCTCGTTCTACTTTCTTCTCCACTTCACCAAGTAAATCTTCTTGTATTTCTTGTACAGCACCACACTGCGTACAAATCAAATGATGGTGGAAACGCTGCGCACCTTCTTGGCGTAAGTCATAGCGTGAAACACCGTCTCCAAAGTTAATCTTATCGACAACTTTTAACTCAGATAATAACTCTAAAGTTCGATAGACAGTTGCTAATCCGATCTCTGGCGACTTTTCTTTTACAAGGAGGTAAACATCTTCCGCACTTAAATGATCTTCTTCATTTTCTAGCAGCACACGAACTGTTGCTTCACGTTGCGGTGTTAACTTATAGCTCGCTGCATGCAATTGCTTCTTAATTCGTTCAATTCTCTCTTCCATTCGGTACTACTCCCTCCTCGCCACTCTTACACCATTATATCAGAAGAAGGGCTTCTGTCAAAAGAAAAAAACAATAAAAACAAATTGATAATTATTCTCAAAAAGTATTTATTTTTTATTAATAGACTCGACGACTTCTTTCATTAAAACTGGTGATGCGTAAGCTTCCACACTAGAAGCAAGAGCTAACACCGCTCCAATTACAAGAAAGAAGCATGTATAGCGAATTAATAATGGTAATAGCGGCTCGGTTATTTTTCTAATAAACTGATGCCTAATCATTCTTAAAGAAAAACTAGCAGCAATTGTTGTCATAACGAGAAAAACTGGAATGATAATTAAGTTTTGTGGCAATACAGACACAAATGCTAATAATAGTCCGTTCCATCCATGCTGACTTACTAAAAATCCTACTGTAAATCCAACAACTACTCCTTTTGCAAATAATAAAATAAAAATGAGTGGCAATCCAATGATTGAGATTCCTAAAATCCAAATAAATCCAATGTATTTTAATTGCGAAAAGTAACTTTCTCGAAACATTTCGCCTGCGATTGCAAATTCTCCTTTAGAAACTTGTCCAAAAAAACGTTGTAAATAAAATGATAAATCTTGTTTTTGATTAATTTGTAAACTATTCACAAGAATGGCTCCAAATATTACTCCCATCAATAACAAAACAGCGTTAAATATATATAATGAAGAATTCTCCTGTATGTGAGACATTACACGGTCTTGCCAAGTTTTTCGCCACATTTTTCTTCCCTCCGTTCACACTATTACTTAAAATGTATGAGAGAAAGAAAAAAGTATGACGAATTAACATTGAAATTCCGCTCTACTTTGCTAAACTAAAAAGTAGAGAATAGGAGGGATTTCTCTTGAAACCATTATTATTAGATTTTCCAACATTATTTCAAACTGAACGCTTACAAGTTCGCAAGCCGTTTCCAGGTGATGGTGCAGAAGTATATGAAGCAATCCAAGCTTCTCTAGAAGACTTAGTACCGTGGATACCAATTAACGCTGAAACAGAAGAAAGTGCAGAAGAAATTGTTCGTAACGCTCACGGACAGTTTTTACTTCGTGAAACACTTGATTTTCACTTATACGATAAAGTATCAGGGACATTCATCGGAGCGATTACACTTAAACCTGAAAACTGGGATATTCCAAAGTTTTCACTTCACTTCTGGCTACATAGCGCACATACAAAACAAGGCTATATGACCGAAGCAATTAAAGGTGCTATTCAATTTGCTTTTGATAAGCTAAGTGCTCGAAGAATTGAAATTCGTACTGATGCAACAAATGTAAATGCATGTAATTTAGCTGAACGTTTAGAGTTTATTCTAGAAGGTACAATGGAAAATGATTTCCTAGCGCCAGATGGTAGCTTACGTGATGCACGTGTATATGCAAAAATTAATTAAAAAACACTCGCCTTCGGCGAGTGTTTATTTTTGTAGTTGTAAATATTGTACGGCAAACATCGTCTTCGCATCATGAATACGAAGATCTTTCATAAGATCAATCGCTTCTTCTAATGACACTTCCATTAATTCTACAAACTCATCTTCATCTAAAGCTGCTTTGTTTTCTTTTTGTTTTAACCCTGTCGCTTTATATACATATAAAATCTCATCTGCAAAACCAGGTGATGTATAGAAGGATGTAATAAGTTCCATGTTTTCACATACATATCCTGTTTCTTCCTCTAATTCACGAACTGCTGTTACTTCTGGCTTTTCCCCTGGTTCTAATTTCCCAGCTGGAATTTCTATAATCGCCTTTTCAAGCGCCTTACGATACTGCTCAACAAGTACAATTTTACCCTCATCTGTAATAGCAATAATAGCAACTGCACCAGGGTGATTTACAATTTCACGTTTACTCATTGCTCCATTTGGTAATACTACATCATCAACACGAACTTTTATAACTCTACCATCAAAAATCGGTTCAGTTTTTACTGTTCTTTCTGCAAGATTACTCATACTACTTCATCTCCCTGTTCTATTTCCTATTCTTTCCTCATACATTTTACCACATTGAAAGGAGCGTGATAGAAATGAAAGTTTATATTTTACCAAATCGCGTTACGTTAGTCGGCAAAGCATGGCAAATTCGCCATAAGCTAAAACAATATGGTAAAGAGTATACAACTGTACAAGAGTGGATTACAGCGAATAAAAAGTAAACGTTTGTCAACCTCTTTTCCCTTTCGTACAATAAAGATAAGGAGGTTGACTTATGAAAAAACGTCAATTAGGAAACTCAGATTTATTTGTTACAGAAATAGGGCTTGGTTGTATGTCTCTCGGTACATCTAAAACAGAAGCGCTGCGTATTATCGATGAAGCGATTGATTTAGGAGTTAATTTTTTTGATACAGCGGATTTATATGATTATGGATTAAATGAAGAATTTGTTGGAAAGGCTTTAAAAGGAAAGCGAGACAAAATTGTTCTTACAACAAAGGTCGGAAATCGTTGGACAGAAGAGAAAAATGGTTGGTCTTGGGATCCTTCTAAAGCTTACATAAAGGCTGAAGTGAAAGAAAGTTTACGTAGACTTCAAACAGATTATATCGACCTTTATCAACTTCATGGCGGAACGATTGAAGATCCTATAGATGAAACAATCGAAGCTTTTGAAGAATTAAAAGAAGAAGGTGTTATTCGCCATTACGGTATTTCTTCTATACGCCCAAATGTCATCCGTGAGTATGTAAAACGCTCAAATATCGTTAGTGTCCTAATGGAGTATAGCCTTTTAAATCGTCGTCCAGAAGAATGGTTCCCACTTCTTAAAGAACACCAAATTAGCGTCATTGCTCGCGGACCACTCGCGAAAGGCATTTTGACTGACAACAATGCAAGAAAGATAGAAAAAGTAAAAGAAAAAGATTATCTCTCTTATTCTTACGATGAATTACATACAACTCTAGCGAATGTAAAAGAAACGATTGGAGAAAGCTCTTTAACAGGAACAGCTATTCAGTATTGCTTACATAATGAAACTGTTGCAGCCGTTATTCCTGGTGCTAGCTCTATTGGGCAACTACAAGAAAATGTACAAGCTAGCAAACAAACACAATTAACGAAAGAAGAATATGTACAGCTTCAAAAGGCTGTTAAATATGATGCATATGCTTTGCATCGTTAAAAAGACGCTACCATACCGGTAGCGCTTTTTTTATAACGTATCATATTTATCAGGGTTCGTTCCTACATGTAAATTGCGATTTAACGTATTAATTTGATTCATCTCTTCTTCAGTTAGCGAGAAATCAAAAATAGTAAAGTTTTCTTTAATACGAGATGGTGTCACAGATTTAGGAATCGTTACGATCCCGCTTTGAATATCCCATCGTAATATAACTTGTGCAGGTGTTTTTTCATATTTGTTAGCAATATCCTGGATAATTGGGTTCCCGAATACTTCTCCACCCCTCATTAATGGGCTCCATGCTTCCATTTGAATTTGCTCACTTTGACAGAAATTACGCAATTCAAATTGTGCTAACATTGGATGAAGTTCCACTTGGTTTACCATCGGCTTCACTTTGCAATTGGGTAATAGCAATTCTAAATGGTGTTTATGAAAATTAGAAACACCAATCGCACGCACTTTACCTTCTTCATACAATTTTTCTAAAGCTCGGTACGTATCAACATACTTCCCTCTTATTGGCCAATGAATTAAATATAAATCAACATAATCCATTTGTAATTTTTTTAAACTTTTTTCAAACGCTTCAAGTGTCTCCTCATATCCTTGATCGTCGTTCCAAACTTTCGTTGTAATAAATAGTTCTTCTCTCGGAATTCCTGATTCACGAACTGCCTCTCCGACACCGCTTTCATTTTCATATACAGTTGCTGTATCAATTGAACGATATCCAACCTCTAACGCTGTTTTTACTGCTTGTTTTACTTCGTCGCCTTCTTTCGCTTTATAGACGCCTAGACCAATCATCGGCATTTTCACGCCATTATGAAGTGTAGTTGTTGGAATGTGCACAGTCGTTCTCCCTTTCATTGTTACATTTTTTATAAACCACTACTTTTATTTCAACAAGTTTCTTCCAAAAAGTCAAAGTATACGTACAGTTTACATAATAATTTTATACACTAAAAACGTGAACTCAATTATCCACGTTTCTTTTTCTCCACTCTTTCGCTTTTTCATCAACATTACGTACAAAATCACTTTTTCCTTCTGTATATAACGAGCCATCGTATGTATATTTTTCAGCTAGTTCTTTTTTTAGCGTTGCATATGTCTCCGCTTCTTCACAATGTGCCATCATATAATCTCGAAATGCTAAATGCCTTACTATCTCAGGATTTCCTTTTTCAAACACATGTAAGTGATACGAGCGTTTTTCCTCAGTTCCATGAATAAAAAAACGACGTCCTGAAATACCATTTTCCCCTTTTACGATGTAACCCAGCTCGTTAAATCGTTCATTCCAATGATCTACTCTATTGATACTTTCTACTTCCATAATCATATCTATAATTGGTTTAGCTGCCAATCCTGGCACTGACGTACTCCCAATGTGATGAATTTCTACCGTTTCTGGCATCGCTGCTTTTAATCTTTCAGCCTCTATTTGAAATTTTTCACCCCAATGACTTTCATGCGGAACCACTACAATTTTTCTCATTCTAACTCCCCTTTTCTTACAAGCTCGTCAAAAAAATGATCAGCGTTATTTCACTGATCATTTTCGTTATTATTTAAAGTCTTTCCAAGTAAGGTTACTTTCACTTAACAGTTCTTCAAATGATTTATTCTTTTCACGTTCTTTTTGCTCTTGACGCTTTCTTTCCAGTTCTGCTGCCTCTTTTTTCTCTTCTTTCACTTGCAACTCTTTCTTCTTATTCTTTAATTGCTGCATAAGTGAATCATTTAATTGATCACCTAATGTAAGAGATTCTTTCTTCGGTTGATTCACTTGCGATTGTCTTTGCATTTGTCTTTGTTTCTTTTTCTTCATGCTGCTCACCTTTTACTTTTTTCTCCATTATAGTGGATACTCGGTAGACTCGACAATAAAAAAGGTACACTATCCTATTATTTACATTTTGTAAATATGTTAATTTTTCGAAAAAATAAAATTTTGTTATAGATATAATCCTATGAATCTATTAAAATTATGTCGTATGATGTCAGATTATAAAAGAAGGGGAAATGAATTATGTGGAAAAAAATTATTCCTGCTGTTGCCGTTTTAAGCACTATTACTTTTTCAAGCGTATTTGCCGCTCCTCCATCTCAGACTCCAGCTGAACAAAACCGCTACATAGACGCACAAATACTTGGTATTAATGATTTTCATGGACAACTAGATACTGTAAAAAAAATTAATAACAAAGAAGCAGGTGGCGCTGATTACTTAGCTACTTATTTAAAAGAACGTAAAAAACAAAACCCTAATACACTTCTCGTACATGCTGGTGATATTGTCGGAGCTAGTCCACCAGTTTCAGCATTGTTACAAGACGAACCAACGATTGAATTTTTAAATGATCTAAAATTTGATGTTGGTACAATTGGAAACCATGAATTCGATGAAGGCATTGATGAGATGAAACGTCTTATTTACGGTGGATATCATGAGAAAACAGGCAATTTCAAAGGAGCAGACTTCCCTTATGTCGCTGCAAACTTCTATAACAAATCTACTGGTCGCTTATTTTTACCACCATTTACTGTGAAAATGGTTGAAGGTGTTCCTGTAGGATTCATTGGCGTTGTTACAACTGATACACCAAATGTCGTTATGCCTACTATGCTTAAAAACGTACAGATAACGGATGAAGTTGAGGCTATTAATAAATCAGCGCAACAATTAAAACGTCTCGGTGTTAAATCTATCGTTGTCCTTGCTCATGTTGGCGGAACGACTGATGAGTCTGGCGCAACAAATGGAGACCTTACCCGAATTGCAAATGAAACAGATTCAGAAGTCGATGTTATTTTCGGTGGACATAGTCATACGTATGTAAATGGCACAGTAAATAATAAGCTAATTGTCCAAGCGAACTCCTATGGAACAGCTTTCTCAGACGTAGATGTAACAATTGATCGTAAAACAAAAGATATTGTAAAGAAAAAGGCTGAAGTGATTACAACATATCATGAAGGTGTAGAGCCTGATAAACAAGTGAAACAAAAAATAGACCAATACAAAGAGAAAATCGCACCACTTGTAAATGAAGTTATAGGAAAATCTACAGCACCTGTTGATCGCAAACAAAACGATGCTGGTGAGTCTACTCTCGGTAATTTAATTGCCGACGCACAACGCCAAACGATGCAAGCTCAAATCGCGCTCATGAATCCTGGTGGCATTCGTAATGACTTAGACGCTGGTGATATTACATGGGGCGAATTGTACGGCATTCAACCTTTTGGAAATCAATTAATTAAAGTAGATTTAACAGGTCAAGATATTCGTGATATTTTAAATCAACAATGGCAAAAAGGAACAACGAGAATGCTGCAAATCTCTGGTATTCAATATACTTGGGATGCAACTAAACCAAACGGTGAAAAAGTTACGAATATACGCTTAACAAATGGAGAGGAATTAGTTCCTTCTAAAACATATAGCGTAGTTGCAAATGCTTTCTTAGCTTCTGGTGGCGATGGATTCGTATCATTTAAAAATGGTAAAAATGCAGAAACTGGTCCAAATGACTTTGAAGCACTCGTTGATTACGTAAAACAAGTAAAAGAGCCAATTCAACCAATTATTGATGGTAGAATTCAGAAAGTAAATTAAGTTCTCTTAAACTTCGGCTAATACGAAAAGGTTAGATGGAAATCATGCTTTCCACAAACACTCGATTCATGAAACTTTATTTTATCCGTAATATATGAAACATAAAAAGGATACTCGTTCTCCCGATGAACATAGTATCCTTTTCTTTAATTATCAAAATGTGATGTTTGGTTAAAGTCATATTGCTGTAAAAATTGTTGTAACGCCTCTTCTACAAGTTTAGATTTTTGAACTCCTTTCAATTCTGATATAACGTCTAATCTTGCTAATATTTCTTTATTAATAGAAAAGGTGCGTTTCTTTTTCTCTGTACTTTTACTCATAACTGGTGCTCGCACTTCTTCTCTCTTTCTTAATAATTCATAAATACTTTGTAATTGTTCATAAATTAATAATTGATAATCGGTTGTCGCATATTGAAGGGCGGTCGCTTCTTGGAGTTGTAAGTGACGTGGTTCTTCTCCATCCCCTACAAAAATACGTTTCTTTTGCTCTCCATCATATTCATATCCAATCAACCTTAATTTCTTTGATAATGTATAGGGGCTTATTTCAAGACGTTTTGCTATAATAGCAATTGATTCACGTCTATTTAGACAATCTATAATTTCTCCAATCGTCACACTTTCCCTCCTCCCATGTTGAAATGATACTAGTATGTTATGTTACAATGATTTTCTAACAGTATATGCAAAACGAATGGCCTGTGCGATTCATACGATTTCAGAAATGGAGGTTTTCAATATGCTTTTTCGTAGCTATACTCCCCAGTTCTATAATGAAAATAAACAACTCATTCCTAATAGTATTGCTACGATGGAAAGCGTTACGATTAACAATCGAAAACAATCCCTTCTTATACGCGGGCAAAACGTAAATCAGCCTATTTTATTATGCTGTCACGGCGGACCTGGTATGGCACAAATCGGATTTATTCGCCATTTTCAAAAAGAATTGGAGAAGCACTTTATCGTTATTAATTGGGATCAACGCGGGGCAGGAAAATCTTTTTCAATGAAAGATTTCAAGACAGCATTTACAATTGAACAATTCGTTTCTGATGCAAAAGAGATTATTCAGTATGTGCTCAAAAAATTTAACAAACAAAAACTATTTCTCGCTGGTCATTCTTGGGGAAGTATTATCGGACTTCACGTCGCACATCGATACCCAAAATATATCGATGCTTACATCGGCATTGGGCAGATTGTACATATGAAACAAAACGAAGAATTGCTATATCAGCATTTAATTCGTTCTGCGAAAAAGCACAATCATAAGAAAGCATTAGCCTCCCTTTTAAAATTGGGTAAACCACCTTTTTTAGATACGAGACGTCTTATTATTCAAAGAAAGTGGCTTGGTACGTTCGGTGGAGCAATCCAAAATGGATCTTCCTTTTCTTTCATACGAAAAGGGTTCTTTTCTCCTGAATATACGTTATTAGATTGGTTTAAGTTTCTCGCAGGAAACTTAAAGTCTGGCGTGTTATGGGAGGAAATGCTAACAATCGATTTCTTTTCATCCATTTCAAGTTTATCTATTCCAGTTTATTTTTGTTCTGGTCGCTATGATTATCAAACTCCTTATGCACTCGTTCAGGAATATTGTGATGTTATTAAAGCACCTATAAAAAAGATGATTTGGTTTCCAAATTCAGCACACTCACCAGATTTAGAAGAACCAGAGCTATTTGCTAACTCTTTACAATCCATTAAACAAGAACTAGCTTTCCATCGTTAAAAAGGTTCTTTTACATTTCATAGAAAACAATTTATAATAATATGTCGCAAGTATGTATAAATATAACAATCACATCCATATTTACTTGTCTTAATAGAATAAAAATTAGGGAGATTACATTTATTATGAACGCTGTACTCGTTGCAGTAGCAGTCATGCTATTGCTTAGTTTATTACGTGTCCAGGTCATTGTCGCCATCATTGTTGGAGCTTTAACAGGCGGAATGATCGGTGGACTCGGCATTTCAGAAACAATTAACACTTTTACAACTGGTCTCGGAAACAGCGCTCCAATCGCTCTAAGTTATGCGATGCTTGGTGGTTTCGCTATTTCCCTGTCCAAAACAGGACTTCCAGATGCCATGATTCAAAATGCGTTAAAATGGATTGGCAATGAACAAGATACGAAAAAACAAGTTTATTCTAAAATACTTATTTTATTCATCATTTTAACAATGGCTTGTTTCTCACAAAATATTATCCCTGTTCATATCGCCTTCATCCCAATCTTAATCCCAGCACTTTTAAAAGTATTGAATGAGCTAAAAGTGGATCGTAGACTTGTTACATGTATTATTACATTCGGATTAATTACACCTTATATGTGGGTTCCTGCAGGTTTCGGAAAAATTTATCACGATGTATTACAAACAAATGCTGCACAAAGCGGTCTTACATTTGATGTCGCGCTTATTCCAAAAGCGATGACTATTCCAGCAATTGGCATGATCATCGGATTATGCGTAGCAGTATTCATTACGTATCGAAAGCCACGTACGTATGAAACAGAACAAGTTCATACTAAAGAAAATGAAATCGTTCCTTATACAAAGCGAAGCATTACATTCGGGTTATTATCTATCGTAGCTACATTAACTGTTCAATTAGCAACAGAATCAATGATTTTCGGTGCTTTAGCGGGGATTATCGTTTTATCAGTTAGTGGTAGTTTACCGCTTAAAGAAGCAGATGCGATATTAACGAGCGGTATGCGTATGATGTCCTTTATCGGGTTTGTTATGATTTCTGCCGCTGGATTTGGCGCTGTTCTTCGAAAAACAGGGCATGTTGAATCACTTGTGCAAACGAGTGCGGATATGATTGGAAATAACAAACCACTCGCTGCATTTCTTATGCTCGTTATTGGACTTCTCGTTACAATGGGAATTGGTTCATCCTTTTCAACCATCCCTATATTAACAACAATTTTTGTACCTCTTTGCATGCAACTCGGATTTAGTCCAATGGCTACAATTGCAATTATTGGTACAGCAGGAGCTTTAGGTGATGCCGGATCTCCTGCATCAGATAGTACACTTGGACCAACATCTGGTTTAAATGCTGACGGTCAACATCATCATATATGGGATACATGTGTGCCAACTTTTCTGCACTATAATATTCCTTTACTTATATTCGGCTTTATTGCCGCAATTACATTGTAAAAGGTGCGTTGTATACAACGCACCTTTTACCTTTTTATTTTTCCTTTTAATTGTTGAAAAGCTACTTTTCCCTTTTCTTCAACATAACTTTCAATTGTCGGTAGTAACGGATCTATCCATTCACGCTCTACACTCCCGTTAGGGCCAATAATTTGCAATTTATCATGTATATGGATATTTAGAAATCTCGCTGCTCGAATTAGCTTAATCGCAACATGATCGCTTGAGGCTACAATGCCGTCTATATACGGATGCTTTTGTAATAGTGTAATAAACTGTTCATTCGTGTATCCTTGAACATTTTGTTCTCGATAAGAAATTCCTTCCTCCCAAGCAGCATCTAAAAAACCTGATACGTGCTCTTCCATTTCTTCACTTATTTCTCCCTCACCGAAATAAGCAAGAAAGTGACAGCCTTTTTCTCTTAATAAAGAGACAGTTTTCTGTCCACTCTCATAATAATTTATAAAGGATTGTTTTTCATCCATTACGACAAATGGAAGTGCGATTTCTCCTATACTTTTAAAAACTGATTTTGTCAAAATAACACCTGCAACGTTATTTTGCTGCAACATATGTATATAGCTATCTTTATTCTCTATATTACAAATAATTATTTGATACCCTTCTTTATATGCCATTTCCTCAATATAATGTAGCAAAGTGATGTTTGATAAGTTCCGTAAATTATCTACAAGTAATGCAATAATCGTTGAATTTTGTTTAAATAGTGGCTTTGCTGCACTATTTGGCCTATACTGTAATTCCTCAATTGCTTCTTTTACTTGTTTTACTGTATCTTCATGGACGTATCCTTTTTCATTAATAACTCGTGAAACGGTTGCGACTGAAACACCGGCCAATTTTGCAACATCACGTATAGTTGCCACATCGTCACCCCTTAATATGGTAATAGATTACAATTTTACGGTAACCTAAATTACAGTATTCGTCAAGATTAATAACTTACATTTCTGAAAATTGTTACATCATTTCATTAAAAGGTACTCTAACTGAATCTCATGTAAAATCGGGATATTATCATACCCAATGCGTGGAATTTCTTTCTTTATTTTTCGTGCCTCTTCCACTGCATTCACATATAAATTTGTCATCATAAAATTACGTTTTTGATAAAAGCGTAACGCGTTCATATTATCATTTGTTGTAATAAGCCATACCACTTGACACTGTTCCTCTTTTGCGACTTGCAATACACAATCCACAAGCTTCGTCCCAATTCCCTTTCTTTCTTCAAAACTATCTAACGATACAATCTCGCACAAATTCCCAATTATTTCATATATTATAATTCCGATTATTCTGTCACCCGAAACTGCAACAAACCCTGGTAGTTCTTCTAGCTGATGCCCCTTGCCATGCGAAACCATCAACGAACTCCCCCAGTTCTTACACATGAACATTCGGATTGTTTCTTTCATTGTTGGGACAATTTTTTGTATGTATACCATTTCCTATTTCTCCCCTTTTCTATCATTGTGATACAATGTAAGTGTATCACATGTAACGGTATTTGGAGGATGAGGTAAAGTATGAAACGTTTTTTTGCAGCATTGTTTACTATACTCGGTGCAATAACTGCTCTTGGGATTTTCTTTACAAATAAAGTGATGTATTTGAAGAAAAAAACAGAGGAAGAAGTACTCGAAAGAGAAACGAAAAAGCATTTCCGTATAGAAGATTTTAATTCTCTTCACAAAGAAGAAATTCATATCCCTTCGCAATTCGGATATGATCTTCACGGATATTATATTCCCGCTGTTCATTCCAATAAGTTTATGGTTTTTTGTCACGGTGTAACTGTAAATAAAATGAACTCTGTCAAATATGCAAACTTATTTTTAAGTAGAGGGTATAACGTCCTTATTTATGATCATCGTCGTCATGGTAAAACTGGTGGAAAAACAACTAGCTATGGATACTATGAAAAGCACGATTTAAAATCAGTAGTTGACTGGATAAAAAGCCGTTTTGGCACGAACATTACGCTTGGTATTCATGGTGAATCTATGGGAGCTGCAACACTTCTTCAATACGCAGGACTTGTAGAAGATGGTGCTGATTTTTATATTGCAGATTGTCCTTTCTCTGATTTCTATGGGCAATTACAGCACCGCTTAAAGGTTGAATTCCATTTACCAAAATGGCCTTTATTGCCTTTAGCAAACGCCTTTTTAAAGGTTCGTGACGGTTATACAATTCGTGAAGTTTCACCAATCGATTGTATAAAAAACATTCATAATCCCGTTCTCTTTATTCATAGTAAAGATGACGATTATATTTTAGCTGATATGACGAAAGCGCTCTATGAAGCAAAGGAAAATAATAAACAACTTTACATTGCAGAACACGGTGCACACGCTTGCTCTTATAACGAAAATAAAGAAGAGTATGAAGCAGCCCTTGACCAATTTTTAAACACATACGTAAAAAAAACAAAAAACAGGCTTGCATAAGCCTGTTTTTTTATTGCGCTAAAACATCTGTAACTTGTTCCATATTCTCAGAAATCCATTGCAAAGCTTCATCTAGCGTCGGAAACTCTGTCGTTTGAAATGTTACTTCATCTTGAAGTAACCAAACATCCTTTGCTTCTTGTCCTACACCTGCAATGGACCAATGTAACAAACTATATGGATGATTATCATTCAAAAATGATGCCCACGTGCGCTCATTTGCAATATTTCGTAATGTATGTAATTGTTTATCCATCTTTCGTCACCTTACTCTAGTCAGTTATAAAAAACATTATAACACTCTCTTCTCTCCCAAACAAAGTGCTATTTGCGGCAGTAAGATTCCCACCTCAAAATTCAGCTGAGATAAAGAAGTGGGGCGGGATATTAGCTGAATTTTATATTGTCAAGTACTTCCCTTGATTATATGATGAAACTAAGCGTTTGGAAAGGAGGGATATCGTTGGCAAAAGTACAAATTAAAGTAAATGATAATGGCTCTTTTCGCGTTACAGGGGACGTGGAATTAGTCGACTCACAAGGGAATGTATTCCCAGCAAAACCGGCATTTTCTTTATGCCGTTGTGGTTTATCAAAAAATATGCCTTATTGCGATGCTTCGCATAAAGGTAAATTCGAATCTGTTGTTAGAGCACCAGAAGCAGAGTAGTTCCGCATATGACATGCACATTTTTTGTGCATGTTTTTTCTTTTCATCAACTCCTGTCATCCCTTTCTCTTACAACATTTCTAATACGATTACCTCCCTTTTAATCTGCATGTATTTTCGCACAATTCTTCACATTCGAATATTTTTTACTAGCCTTTTTTCTTTTTTGTGCTATAATTTGACCAAACAGCATCCTTCGGGGTCGGGTGAAATTCCCAACCGGCGGTGATGAAGTGCAAACTTCTAAGTCCGTGACCCGTTTTCAACTCGAAAACGGTGGATCTAGTGAAACTCTAGGGCCGACAGTATAGTCTGGATGGGAGAAGGATATGTTTCTAGTTTTTTATATAGTGAATACACTTTTATTTCAGTATGCATATTTTTAAAGATTCATTTTGAATCTTTATATATGTTTAGTTTTCTATACTCATTTTTTATACTGGAATAAAAAAGAGACAACTAGCGTCTAAAAAATTTGATATCTTTGCTAGGTTTTTTCCTTATGCAAAAATATCAATCATCGTTAGGTTTCTTTCCTGTGCTTTCGTATTCAAACTATATGTCTAGAAATCACGTCTCCCAAACCCCAAGGATACATATCCTTGGGGTTTTTTGATTTTTTTAGGAGAGGTGAAGAAAATGACAGATCAAGAATATATGAGGATCGCCTTACAGTTAGCAGAAGGCACATCCGGACAAACGAGTCCGAATCCTATGGTTGGTGCTGTTGTTGTTAAAGATGGAAAAATTGTTGGTATGGGGGCCCATTTACATGCTGGTGAAGATCACGCAGAAGTCCATGCCCTTCATACGGCTGGTGAACGCGCCAAAAACGCTACCGTTTATGTAACACTTGAACCATGTAGCCATTTTGGAAAAACACCACCCTGCTGTGATTTACTCATCAAAAAAGGGGTTAAGCGTGTTGTCATTGCTACCCTTGATTGTAACCCACTCGTTTCTGGTAATGGAAAAAGGCGATTAGAAGAAGCTGGAATCGAAGTAACTACCGGTGTTCTTGAAGCGGAAGCAGTTTTATTAAATCGCTACTTTTTTCACTACATGAAAACGAAACGGCCATTTGTAACAATAAAAACTGCTATGAGTTTAGATGGCAAAACGGCAACTGTAACTGGTGAAAGCAAGTGGATTACAGGTGAAGAAGCACGAGCTGATGTTCACCAATATCGCCATACACATGATGCAATTCTTGTTGGGGTAAATACAGTTATAGCTGACAATCCACATTTAACAACAAGAATTCCAAGTGGTGGGAAACATCCTATTCGCGTTATTTTAGATACCCACTTACGAACACCACCATCTTCCCATATCATGACAGATGGTTTCGCACCAACATGGATTATAATCGGTAAAGATGTAAATAAAGAGAAAATAGCTTCTTATGAATCTGAAAATATAGCTATATTCCAAATGAAAACGAAGCAAATTGAAGTTCAAGATGTCTTGTACCTACTTGGCGAAAAACAAATCCTTTCTCTTTTCGTCGAGGGTGGTCAAACGATACATGCAAGTTTCTTAGAATCAAACAATTTCAATGAAATTGTAACGTATATAAGTCCGAAATTAATTGGCGGACAAGATGCTCCTACTTTATTTGGAGGATATGGTTTTTCAAAATTACAAGATGCACTTTCCTTGAAAATTCAAGAGATGACACAAATTGGCGATGATATAAAAATCGTTGCGAATGCCCAAAGCGAGGTGACGGAATGTTTACAGGAATTGTAGAAGAGTTAGGAACGATAGCAAACATGCAACAAAGCGGCGAAGCGATGAAGTTAACGATACATGCAAATAAAATTTTATCTGATGTTCACGTAGGTGATAGTATCGCGGTTAACGGTATTTGCTTAACTGTAACCAGTTTTACAACTACTTCATTTACAGTTGATGCAATGCCTGAAACGATAAAATCAACATCACTTCGCTTACTTAAACCACACTCTAACGTGAATTTAGAGAGGGCCATGGCTGCAAATGGACGATTCGGTGGACATTTCGTTTCAGGACATATTGATGGCATCGGAACGATTGTAACTAAAAAACAACATTACAATGCGGTCTATTACAAAATAGCAATTACTGATGAATTACTACGCTATTGCTTGCAAAAAGGATCCGTTGCTGTTGATGGAACGAGTTTAACGATATTTGATATAGACGAGTCTTCCATAACAATTTCACTCATCCCGCACACTGTAAGCGAATCTGTCATCGGAGAAAAAAATGCCGGAGATATCGTAAACATTGAGTGTGACATGATTGGTAAATATATCGAACGCTTTATTTCTAAACCCGTAAAACGAACAGGTTCAATGACCGAAAGCTTTTTACAAGAAAACGGATTTCTATAGGGAGGAAGCATAATGTTTCATCGTATTGAAGAAGCTCTAGAAGATTTAAAACAAGGAAAAGTCATTATCGTATGTGATGATGAAAACCGTGAAAACGAAGGCGATTTTATTGCTTTAGCAGAGTATATTACACCAGAAACAATCAATTTTATGATTACACACGGTCGTGGTCTCGTTTGCGTACCGATTACAGAAGGGTACGCAGATCGCCTACAATTAGAACCAATGGTATCTCATAATACAGATTCGCATCATACTGCATTTACAGTAAGCATTGATCATATTTCTACAACAACAGGAATTAGCGCTCATGAACGGGCAACTACGATACAAGAATTATTAAACCCTGCATCCAAAGGAGCTGATTTCAATCGCCCTGGACATATCTTTCCATTAATCGCGAAAGAAGGCGGTGTGCTGCGCCGCGCTGGTCATACAGAAGCTGCTGTCGATTTAGCTAAGCTTTGCGGAGCAGAACCAGCTGGGGTCATTTGCGAGATTATAAATGAAGACGGTACGATGGCACGTGTACCTGATTTACTACAGTGTGCAAAACAATTTGATATAAAAATGATTACAATAGAAGATTTAATTGCTTATCGCCGCCATCATGAAACACTTGTGACGAGAGAAGTGGAAATTACATTACCTACGGATTTCGGTACTTTCCGCGCAATTGGCTATTCTAACTCATTAGATGCGAAAGAACATATTGCACTCGTAAAAGGTGATATTTCAACAGGTGAACCGGTACTTGTACGTGTTCATTCTGAATGCTTAACAGGAGATGTATTCGGTTCATGCCGCTGTGATTGTGGACCACAGCTCCATGCAGCACTTGCTCAAATTGAACGTGAAGGAAAAGGTGTCCTTCTCTATATGAGACAAGAAGGACGAGGCATTGGCCTTCTTAATAAGCTTCGTGCTTATAAATTACAAGAAGAAGGATTCGATACTGTAGAAGCAAATGAAAAGCTCGGCTTCCCAGCTGATCTTCGTGATTACGGTATTGGCGCTCAAATATTAAAAGATTTAGGTTTACAACATTTACGATTATTAACGAATAATCCACGAAAAATTGCTGGCTTACAAGGTTACGATTTAGAAGTTACCGAGCGTGTACCGCTCCAAATGCCAACAAAAGAAGAGAATAAAACGTATTTACAAACGAAAGTAAACAAATTAGGACATTTACTAAACTTATAATTAAGGGAGAGGTTTATTATGGTATTTGAAGGTCATTTAGTTGGTACAGGATTAAAAGTTGGAGTTGTTGTTGGACGTTTTAATGAATTTATTACAAGTAAGTTACTTGGCGGCGCTTTAGACGGATTAAAGCGTCACGGTGTAGAAGAAAATGATATTGACGTTGCTTGGGTTCCAGGTGCATTTGAAATTCCATTAATCGCTAAAAAAATGGCGAATAGCGGAAAGTATGACGCTGTTATCACATTAGGTACTGTAATCCGTGGTGCTACAACGCATTACGATTACGTTTGTAACGAAGTAGCAAAAGGTGTTGCGTCTTTATCATTACAATCAGACATCCCTGTTATTTTCGGTGTATTAACGACAGAAACAATTGAACAAGCAATTGAACGCGCAGGTACGAAAGCTGGTAATAAAGGGTATGAATCAGCTGTTGCAGCAATTGAAATGGCTCACTTATCAAAACAATGGGCATAAAAAAATAAAAAGAGGCTGCGACCTCTTTTTATTTTTTTACTTTTTTTCGTACATCTTTTATTAATTCATCCATCGTTTTTCCTTCTGTTTGTATACGAAGCGTTTGCGCTGTTCTCCATACATTCTCTCTTTTTTTCGCTTCCTCTATAATAGTGATTTCTTTTCGTACTTCCTTTAAATCTTTTCCTTCTGTTTTCAGTCCAAAATGTTCCGCTTTCGTTCGAAAGTGTTGTTCAATTCTTTGTTGCATCTCTTTTTGTTCAGGATTTTCAGCCGCCTTAACTGGATCAGCACTTATTGCTTTAATTAAAATTAGACAAGTCATAATAGCTAATATGTATTTATGCATGCAAAATCCTCCAACCCGATATAAATTACATTTTTACTATGTACAACCAGGGCTTGGAAAATTCGTCCACAAAAATTCTTTTTTTCATGAAAAAACCAATAGTACCAAGTGTTAATGGCTTTTTATTACATTTTATTTACAAAAAAAAGCAAACTCTTTTACAAGTTTGCTTTTTCCTCTATCTTATAACGCACATTCCTCAATCTCGAATCCCAAATCTTCAATCATACCCCAGTCTGCAGTCGGCTCTTGCCCCGCTGTCGTTAAGTAATCACCAACAAAGATAGAGTTTGCTGCGAATAAACCGAGCGGTTGTACAGAACGTAAATTAATTTCACGTCCACCTGAAATACGAATTTCTTTTGTCGGGTTTACGAAACGCATCATCGCTAGCACTTTTAAACATTCTACAGGTGTTAACTCTTTTTGTCCCTCAAGCGGCGTACCCTTTACAGCAACAAGGAAATTACAAGGAATAGAATCTGCATCTATACGTTGTAATTCAAAGGCGATTTCAGCACGTTGTTCAATCGTTTCTCCCATTCCAAAAATTGCCCCAGAACACGGTGAAATACCAGCTTGCTTCGCTTTTTGAACTGTATCAACACGATCGTCATACGTATGAGTTGAACAAATGCTATCATAATTATTTTCATGTGTATTTAAGTTATGATTATAACGATGAACACCAGCCTCTGCTAAACGTCCTGCTTGATCTTCGTTTAAGAAGCCTAAGCAACAACAAATCTTCAAATCTGTCGTTTCACGAATTTCCTTAACCGCTCCAATTACGTGATTTACTTCTTTATCTGTTGGACGACGGCCAGATGCTACAATACAATATGTACCTGCTTTACGGCGAATTGCTTCGTGCGCTCCTTCTACAATCTTCTCTTGTGTTAACCATGCGTATTTATCAATTGGCGCTTCTGAAATAATAGACTGCGAACAGTACCCACAATCTTCAGGACATAAACCCGATTTCGTATTAATGATCATATTCAATTTTACTTTCTTACCAAAATGATGATGGCGAATGATGTAAGCTGCATTCATAATTTCTAAAACTTCAGTATCATCAGCTTCTAATATTGCAATGGCATCTTCTTTCGTAATCATTTTCTCTTCCACTACGTCATATGCAAGTTTCTTCCAATCCCTCTTTGTTTGTACTTGTTTCATTTCATCTCTTCCCCTCTTTTGTTATATGCATAAATAAAGCGTGATACGTTGCCATAATCCCTTCATTTTCCGTGAAGTCTCTTTCGTATATGCGAAGCATCGCACGAAAGAGTGAGGGACTTTGACAATACGATCCTTCATTACTATTGGTCGCTCCTACTTTTCGAATAGAATATAGAAACTCCCTAACTTCCGCAAACCTCTCTATGTAACATGTTTCAGAAACATGTACATTCCCTGTTTCTATACTACCTATATGAAGCAACTGATCTTTCGAATAAAAACGTTGACCAATCGATGTTTCACTTTTTATATTTTTTTCTTCTTTCGCACGTTGGAACGAAGCATGCAATTCTTGAAATGTTTCATGTCCAAATGTTGAAAAGAGTAATATCCCATCTATAGATAAATGATCAAATAAATTTCTTATCACTTGTTTTAAATCATTTAGCCATTGGAATGTGGCATTTGAAATAATGACATCATATGTTTCCTCTAGTCGTAACCTTTCGATATCCTCACA
This sequence comes from Bacillaceae bacterium OF18-1A, assembly GCA_027694045.1. GTDB lineage: Bacteria > Bacillota > Bacilli > Bacillales > Bacillaceae_G > Bacillus_A. The sequence continues at coordinate 557,028 of JAQEWB010000002.1, forward strand.
GTAAAACATTACATTTTTCACATTTCGTCTAGTTTTAGCAACTGCGATCATACTTTCAGCAAAATCAATAGCTGTAATATGCGCTTTCGGAAATAAGTTGGATAATTGCTCTGTAACATATCCTGTCCCGCATCCAAGTTCTAAAATACGTATCGATGAATTTGCACTATATCGCCGATCTAATGTAGAAAGTAATGAATGTGCCATCTTTTTTTGTACATTTGCATATTGATCGTAGGATACAGCTGCCACGTTAAACCGTTTTTGTAGTAACGTTTTGTTAATCATGTCGTATCCCCTCTACAAATTGAATGATCTCATTTGCGCAATATTCAAAATTCATCACGCATAATGCATGCCCAGCCTCACTTACTACTTTTAACTTAGCATTCGTATTCTCTGTCATACTATGAGCTGCAGATAATGGACATATCACATCCTGTTCTCCATGAAGAAGTAACAGCGGGACTTTGACATCTGTTAATTCGTTTCTCATATCTGTTTCTATTAAATAATCTAAGCCTAATTGTAATGACTGAATCGAGTCTCCTTTAAAATTCAGCGCAATCTCTTCAAAACTCGTATTCTCTTTCAGTTCATCTTTTGTAAACATATTTTCATAGAAACGCTTGAGCGTATCTTCTTTCTTTCTCGCCACATTCTTTTTCAGCCGTTCTACATGCAAAGCATTCCATCCACTCGTATAGTCGCTCGTATTTGTAAATTTGGCAGTACCACCAATTAGTACTATACCTTTCGCATTAACCTTTTTATAAGCTTCTACTGCTGCTAACGCTCCTAGTGACCATCCAACTAAAATTACATTTTCATCCTGCGCTACATCTATTATTCGCTCTGCAAATTCACTTTGTTCTTTCACATTACGCCAATTGATACATTGAACAGAATATCCTTTAAAATACGGCCGAACTAAAGTCCAAACACCTTCTTCCATTCCCCACCCAGGAATAAAAATAATCTTTAGCTCTTTCATACGAAAAACCCCTCTTCTTTACCAATGCGTATAATATGCTGAATAGCCCATTTCAAATCAGCTATTGTATGTTGAGACGTAACTGCAAAACGGACCCGTGAACTATTAACTGGAACCGTTGGTGGACGAATTGCAATTGCTGCAATACCTACCTCTTGCAACCTTTTACTAAACCGTAAAGCTGTTTCATTTGAACCGACTACAATCGGTACAATATGAGTTGAGCTAGTCCCAATATCAAAACCAACTTCTCGTAAATGGTTTCTGAAATATGCTCCATTCTCTATAAGTCTTTCTCTTCTTTCATTATCTTCTTTCACAATTTCAATTGCTTTTTGTACCGCTCCTAACGTTCCTGGTGGTAAAGCAGTAGTAAAAATAAAACTTCTCATCATATTTTGTAAATACTCTATATAAATTGCATCGCCTGTCAAATACGCACCATAACACCCTAGAGCCTTGCTAAACGTCCCCATATGTATATCAATTTTTTGAGCAATCTCTTTTTCTATATGAGCTTGTCCTGCTCCGCCGATTCCATATATTCCACTTGCATGTGCTTCATCAACTACAATGATTGCCCCGTATTTCTCTTTCAGCTGCACTAACTCCCTCAAATACGCAGTATCACCATCCATACTAAAAACAGTATCTGTTACGATTAATTTCCGCTTTTCAGGTGACGCTGTTTTCAACAGTTTCTCCAAATGATCTAAATCATTATGACGATACCTTTTATGCTCTGCCCCACTTAATATAATTCCATCAACAATACTTGCGTGATTTAATTTATCACTAAAAACAATATCGTGCCGACAGGCTAAAGAAGATATACCCCCTACATTTGCTGTATACCCACTATTTACGATTAATGCTCTTTCCGTACCTTTCCAGTTGCATATACTCCTCTCCACCTCTTCATACAATGGATAATTTCCTACAACGAGACGAGAGGCAGTCGAACCAGTTCCATATTTTTTTGTACACGCAATAGCAGCTTCTTTTAACCTTTCATCTCCAGCTAACCCTAAATAATTATTTGACGCTAAATTTAGCATCCTTTTCTCATCTCGAATAAGCCATGTCTCTTCTGCTTGCTCTGTTACATGTAACTTACGATACTGCCCCTGCTCATACAAATGTTGTAATTTAGATTGAAGATGTTTGTGCCACATTTGATTCATTTTGAATGAACTCCTCTAGTTTTGAGATCATAATATGTTCTTTTGCTGATTCCAATAATTCTTCCCTAGTGACTGCACCTTCAAAGAATGGTAATAATCCTAAAACCGGTACCCCACTCAGCTCTTCAATCATCTCTTTATTTTCTTGTACCCTTTCCATTTCACACTCTTTACAGCCAGATAAAATGACACCTGCTACTGTTAAACCATGTGCCTTTGCGTAAGCTATCGTTAAGACAGTATGATTTACTGTTCCTAATGTAGGACGTGCTACTACGATAAGAGGAAGCTGCAATTCTTTTGCAAAATCAACTACTAAAGCGTCTTCTGTATAAGGAACAGCAAGCCCACCAGCCCCTTCTACCAATACGCTATGAAACTCTTTTAATAGTTCACTATAGTGACCAGTAATTTCTTTTAACGTTACTACTCTTCCAGCTCTTTTCATAGCAAGTCTCGGCGCAAGCGGTTCTTCAATAGAATAAGGGCAAATTTCATTTTCTTTTGTCGGTACACTTGATAATACTTTTAGTCTTGCTGCATCTCCCTCTGGATTTGATGCAACATGTCCACTTTGCAACGGTTTATACACACCTATGTTATATCCTAATTCTCTAAATACACCTGCTAACGCACCTGCAACTACAGTTTTCCCCACTTCTGTATCCGTTGCTGTTATAAAAAAACCGCTCATTATTCTCCCTCCGTAACATCCGAGATTGCTTTATATAAAATACGTAACATATCATCAATCTCATCAATTGTAGAAGCAAGAGGAGGCATAAATACAATCGTGTTGCCAAGCGGGCGCAAAATCATACCAAGCTCTCTTGAGCGTTTACATACTTGAACACCGACTCTCTCTGTCCATTCAAACGCTTCTTTCGTTTCCTTATTTTTCACAAGTTCAATTCCAACCATTAATCCACACTGACGAATGTCCCCTACATGTTTAAATGCAAAGAGGTCTTCTAATTGCGTCGCCACATATTCTGTTTTACGTGCCACTTCTTCTATTAAATTTGTTTTCTCGTATAGTTCTAGATTCGCAATCGCTACTGCACACCCTAACGGATTGCCTGTATAACTATGACCATGGAAAAATGTTTTTTGTTCCTCATACTCGCCTAAGAAGGCATTATATATTTCATCTGTCGTTACCGTAACTGCAACTGGTAAATAACCACCTGTTAAACCTTTCCCAGCCGTTAAAATATCTGGGGTCACATTTTCATGTTCACATGCAAACATTTTTCCAGTACGACCAAATCCAGTCGCTACTTCATCCGTAATAAATAAAACATTATATGTTGTACATAAATTACGTAGCCCTTTTAAATATCCTTTCGGCATTGTAATCATACCACCGGCACCTTGCATTAAAGGTTCTACAATAACAGCCGCAATTTCTTCATGCTTTTCTTTCAGCAATTCTTCCATTTCCTCTAAATGTTTCTTTACAATTTTCTCCTTATCATTGCCGTAAGGAGAACGATATGTATATGGATAAGGCATTTTAATTGCATCAAATAAAAGTGAACTATACACTTGGTGAAACAAGTCAATTGCCCCTACAGAAACAGCACCAATTGTATCGCCGTGATATGCCTCTTTTAATGTAACGAATTTTTGTTTTCTCGGTTTCCCTTTATGTTGCCAATATTGAAAAGCCATCTTAATTGCAATTTCAACAGCTGTGGAACCAGAGTCTGAATAGAACACCTTCTTCAATCCTTCTGGTACAACTTCAACGATTTTTTCTGCTAATAAAATAGATGGAACGTTAGCAAGTCCTAACATAGTAGAATGAGCAATTTTATTTAATTGCTTATGAATTGCTTCATCTAACTCTGGTACTTGATGTCCGTGAACATTTAGCCAAATAGATGAAACCCCATCCCAATATTCATTTCCATTTACATCGTATAGCTTTCTTCCCTCTCCACGTTCAATAATGACAGGGTTTTCTTCTAAATAATCTTTCATTTGTGTAAAAGGATGCCACACGTAGGCTTTATTTTTCTCAGATAATTCTTCATATGTATACGACGACTTTTCAGTCGGACTACTATTAACAGTCACAATTGCCACCCCTATTGTCAACCAGTTTATAAATATAGTTAACATTAAAAATAAAAGACTGTCAATTATTTTTAAATCAAACAGTTCTTAAAAAAGAACAACTTATCATACGATAAGTTGTTCTACTTTCCATGTTGTATCTTTCCAATTTCCAAAATAATCTCTTCATCTTTTTTTCCTTCTGTATCAATTCCAAGTTGCTTAGCATGTTCAATTAATAAATCATGTCGCTGCTCAAATCTAGCCTTATCTACCTCTTTCGTGACCGCTTCTTTTGTTTTCCCTTCAGTAGAAACTCCTAGTTTCGCAGCTGTTTTTTCCATTGATTTCTTCTCTTCAGCTTCTTTCACTTTCTTCACTTCTGACTGCTGTATTTGTTTTTGTTTCGACTGCTCTGATTCAGCTGCAAAAGTTGTGTAAATTCCAGCACTTCCGCCAACGACTAGTAAGGTGGTAAAAAGAATTATTTTTTTCTTCACTCTTTCCTCCCCTTTCAAATTCATTATAACGTACAATTTCAGAACATTAAAAACATTTATCCTTAATTTCCCTAAAAAATTATTAAACATTTTTATTGACATGTAAGATGAAAATATGATAAAAATTTAACTAACATCATATGAATCGGCGTTGATAGGATTTAGTAGTATTTCGATTTCTGATCTCAGAGAGCTGGTGGTTGCTGCGAACCAGTACAGAGCGAATTATGAATTACCCCCTGGAGCTTCTTTTACGAAACGTGAGGAGTAGTGAAAGACGGTTATAGACCGTTATGTCTAAAGAGTGGTGAAACGACACTGTTTCACAATTTAGGGTGGTACCGCGAACTTTTCGTCCCTGCATATATTGCAGGGGCGTTTTTATTTTATTAGCGCATATCATATGACCCTTTATTTTGTGATACATTCATTTCACAAGCTAGGGTGGTACCGCGATTTCTTCGTCCCTGCATAATTATATGCAGGGACGTTTTTTTATCCAATCATTTCCGTATCATATAGAAGTATTGACACTTACCGGTAATTTGTCACAAAATTCTAAATTTTAGAAGGAAATATACAATATTGGCGAATTTTATATAAAAAAGGCTATTTTCGATTACTTAGGAGGGGAAAACAATGGTTTCAAAAATTGAATCTGTTCTTTTAACATTTTTTATCTTTTTCTGTATTGGTTTTAGTGTTATTCAATTAGAAGTTTCACCGCATATCCCAATTTTATTTGGTATCGTTCTTTTATTAGCATTTGGATTTATAAAAAAAATCTCTTGGTCTACTATGGAAAAGGGAATGATCAGTAGTATTTCAGCTGGTATTCCATCTATATTTATTTTCTTACTTGTAGGCGTATTAATTAGTGTTTGGATCGCAGCTGGAACAATTCCAACTTTAATGGTATACGGCTTCCAACTTGTATCTCCAAAAATTTTCATTCCTACTGTTTTTGTTGTTTGTGCAATTGTAGGAACAAGTATCGGTAGTGCCTTTACAACTGCTGCAACTGTAGGACTTGCCTTTATGGGAATGGGTACTGCCCTTGGATATGATCCAGCTCTTATTGCTGGTGCAATTATTTCTGGTGCATTCTTTGGAGATAAAATGTCTCCTTTATCTGATACAACAAACTTAGCTCCAGCTGTAACGGGTGTAGATTTATTTGAACATATTCGTAATATGCTTTGGACAACAGTTCCCGCTTTCATTATTGCTTTTATCGCATTTTTCATTTTAGGAAGCGGATCTGGTGGAGATGTTGATTTTTCAGCATTTATTAATACACTAGAAAAAAACGCAACGATTTCTATCGTTACCCTTATTCCTATTTTATTACTATTCCTATTCGCATTTAAAAAAGTTCCAGCAGTTCCAACATTACTTGCAGGAATCGTAGTAGGAATTATCATTCTCTTTATTTTCAAACCTAGTACTTCTTTAGCTGATTTAATGAAAATTATGCAAGACGGGTACGTTTCTAAAACGGGTATAAAAGACATTGATAGCTTATTATCTCGTGGTGGATTACAAAGTATGATGATGTCAATCGCCCTTATTTTCCTAGCTCTTTGTATGGGAGGATTATTACAAGGAATGGGAATTATCACGCAGCTAATGAATATCATCTCTAGCTTCGTAAAAAATAGTACACGCTTAATTATTTCTACTGCTTCAACTGCAATTGGTGTGAACTTCTTACTTGGCGAACAATACTTATCAATCGTTTTAACAGGACAAGCATTCGCTAATAAATACGATGAAGTTGGTTTAGAGCGCCGCAATTTATCACGTGTATTAGAAGATGCAGGTACAGTTATTAATCCGCTCGTACCATGGGGCGTAAGTGGTGTATTCTTAACAAACGTCCTTAGCGTTCCAACGCTCGATTATATTCCATACGCAATCTTCTGTTTAGCTTGTCCAGTGGTAACTATTATCGTTGGATTTACTGGATTTGGTCTTTCATGGAAAAAAGAAAAAACAGTACCAGTTTCATAATATAATAAAAAGGATTACCTTAATCGGTAATCCTTTTTGTATGTCTTGACTATCTATTCGCTTTCTTCCTTCTAAATAACATAAGTAATCCCGCTCCAACAAAAGCTAGACCAGCTCCAATTGTAGAAGCAACACTTGCACCTGTTTTCGGTAAATCACGTTCCTCTTTATTTTCATTTACAGTTGTTTCTTTTGTATTTTGACTATCTGTCGTAGTTTGTCCAGTTTCTGCGTTATTTCCATCATTACCTTCATTTGTCGGTGGTGTTGTTGGGTTTTCTCCATTATTTCCTTCACCTGTTGGCGGTGTCGTTGGATTCTCTCCGTTATTTCCTTCACCTGTTGGCGGTGTCGTTGGATTTCCTCCATTATTTCCTTCACCTGTTGGTGGTGTCGTTGGATTCTCTCCACCTGTTTCCTTATCATCGTTCTTCTTCGTTATATCAATTGCATATTTCGCAAATTCATTTTCAGATGGTCCAACATATGATATCTTCCCATCTGTCTTTATATACTTTTGTGCATTTGGTGAAGAGTTAAAAGTTGTATTTAATTTATCAGCAACAATCGGTTTAAATGCCCAATTTTGATCAGCCGCTGGATTAATAACCGGTGTTTCTTGCATATACTTCACAATGACTTGACGTGTTTCATCTTGTGATTGATATATAACTTCCCCTTTACTTACACCAGGGAACGTTTGGCTACTTCCACGATAGTTATTTGTTGCAACGATGAACTCTTGGCTGTCAGATACAGGCTTACCTTCATACGTCATGTTTATAATACGATTCGTATTGGCATTTACAACTTTTCCATCCTTATCGTATTTTGCCGGTTGTGTCACATCAATTTCGTATTTCAAACCATCTAAAATATCAAAATTATATGTAGGATATCCTATATTTACTAACGGTTGTTCTTCTGTCTTCTTTGGATCAATTTGATTAAACTGACCTGCAGACATTTCAAGCCATTCTTTCACTTGCGCTCCATTTACTTTTACAGCGTATAGCGTATTAGGATATACATATAAATCTGCAACGTTTTTAATTGCTAACGTTCCAGCTGGAATATCCGTGTAATATGTAGCACCGTTTCGGCCACCTGCTTTAAATGGTGCTCCTGCAGATAGAACTGGAATTCCTTTATATTGGCTATATTGTTCGTTTTCAGCAAATAACTTTTCTACATACCATTTTTGGGCATTTGTTACAAGTTGTACAGAAGGATCATCTTGTACTAATGAAAAATAGCTATTGATTGGCGCTGTCGTTTGACCAACTGCTGTATTTACATAGTCAATTGTCGCTTTATGATCATCCTTAATTTCATTAACTAATTTTTGATCAGATTCTACTAATGGATTTCCTTTACTATCAGCAATTGGACGAAGTTGTGGCTTAGATTGCTCTTTTTGTACTTCCCATTTTCCGTTTACCTTTTTCAATTGCATATCAATAATACCTAAGTTACTACCAAAAACACCCGGCATGACAACTGGAACACCATTAAATACATCCTTCACTTCAGTATGTGAATGCCCCATTAATACCGCATCAACACCAGGAACTTCTGTTAAATAGTACGATGCATTTTCCATCCCAACGTTGTATCCACTCTTGTCAACACCTGAATGAGCTAGTGCAACGATAACATCTGCACCTTCTTCTTTCATTTTCGGCACCATTTTCTTCGCTGTTTCAACAATATCTTTTGCTTTGACTTTTCCTTCTAAATTTGCTTTATCCCAGTTCATAACTTGAGGTGGAACAAATCCCATTACACCGATTTTCACCTTTTGTTTTTGACCTGACTCATCTTCTACTTCTTTTTCAAAAATATGATATGGCTTAAAGTAATTTTGATCGTTTTCTTCATTATTATCTTTATCATCTTTATAGACGTTCGAATTAATAACCGGGAACTCTGTTTTGCTAATCACTTTATTTAAGTAATCTAAACCGTAGTTAAATTCATGGTTCCCAAGAGAGATGACGTCATACTTCATTAAATTCATTAAACGATATAATGGATGCACATAACTAGGATCAACAGGGTTCTTCGGATCATTTATTTTATTCGCAACATAATCTCCAAGTGGTGTCCCTTGTAGTGCATCTCCATCATCAAGTAGGACTGAGTTCTTCGCTTCTTCACGCGCTTTATTAACAAGTGTTGCAGTTTGCACAAGACCTACTTTATTATCTGTTTTTGTTTGATAGTAATCGTAATTCATTAAGTTAACGTGAATATCTGATGTCTCCAGAATTCGTAGGTTAACTGTACTCTCCCCAGTTTTCTCCTCTGCATGAGCTGTTGTTGGCAATACTTGCGGTGCTATAACACCAATAGCAAGAGTTGCTCCAGCTAGCATTTTTTTTGACTTTTTCACAAAAAATCCCCCTTATACAATTACCAAAGAATAATGAAATGTTCCTCTCTCTAATCACATACCCTTTTTTCTATTAAGAGAAAAGGTTTTCATTTCATCCCGCGCTAACAAGCAGTAAGTCCCCCAAAAAAAACAGTAAAAAAGACCACTAAAGAAGAGTCACTGCCCAATAGACGCCCGATTAGTGAAATTTTAATAAGCGGGAAATAACGCTCCACCCATTAAAATTTCACCTTATCTGACATTATCATATATAATGTACTTTCATATCGTCAATATTTTTTGACATACTTCTACAAATTTTCTGTAAAGTTATTGTAAACTTTTCATAAACATATAGTATGCCCTTGCATTGCTAATACTGGTGAATATGATAAAATTACCAATTACAAGGAGGATGAATTTATGAAAAAAGTCATCTTAACAATTGTTTGTCTCCTCCTTCTAATCATTTCTTATTCTTATTTTGAAAAGAGCGATGAGACAAAACAAAACGAACCAAAAGAAAAAACAGCTACTCCAAGTTGGATTGATAAGCAAACAAACGACGCCTTTTATCACCTCGTATTAGGTGATTCACTTGCTAAAGGCTATGGCTCTACACAAGGTGGATTCGCTGAGTTAGCCTCTAAACAAATAGAGGCACAAATCCATAAATCAATTACAGTAGAAAACCTGGGGGTAAACGGTCTTACAACAGATCGTCTCGTTAAAAAAGTACAATCAGAAGATGTAAAGCAAAAAATTAGAGAAGCAAATATAATTACGATTAACATTGGAGGAAATAATTTATTCCGTTTAAATCGTGATGTCGGTGTTATAGATGGTATTAAAATGTTAAATAAAGAAAAAGCTCATTTTGAAGCGGATGTTAAAAACATTGTAAAGACAGTTCGAGATCAAAATCCGAACGCTTTACTTATTCTCTCAGAACTCTATAACCCGTTACAACTCGATGACTCCATCGCAAGTTATGCCGATATGTTTTTAGATGGCTGGAATGAATCCGTTTATTCCATTTCAAAAGCGAATCAACCATCTATCGTTTTACCAATTCGTCAACTAATATCGAATGATAAAAAAGAATTACTATTTGACCAAGTACACCCAAATGATAAAGGCTATGCGATTATTGCCAATACATTTACGAAGCAAGTATTGTCCTATAAATATTAAAACAAACGTAAAACAATTTTATTTTTATAGCCTGTCTTTTTTGTTACAATGATAGTGGAAGGGGGCCTTTATATGGAATCACGCGAGTGGGAACGTATTGTTGATCATCTTCTTTCGCTAGTGCCTCTTTTTTATCGCAAATTTATGCTTCCTGGAGAATTTTCTTCTCAAAGACATATGCCGCCATCGCATACACAAGTATTACTACTTTTGCATGAAAATGGCACATTAGCAGTTTCCGAGATCGGCAAACGGCTAGCGATTTCACGGCCTAATATGACACCTCTATTAAATAAACTTATTCAAGAGGAACTAATAGAGCGTCATTATAGCGAAAAAGATCGACGGGTCATTTTAATTTCTCTAACAACTGAAGGGAAATTGTTAGTAAATCAGTATCAGCAGTTCATTTTAGACAAACTAAAAGAAAATTTCCAAACACTATCTGAGGAAGAGCGTGAAAAACTTATTCATTCTCTTCAAACCATTCAAAATTTAATTTTGAAAACAAACGCATAAAGCTGCTTCTAAATAGAAGCAGCTTTATGATTCATAATAGTTACCATAGTATACATTTGAATATGGCCATGTCGTTAAATATGGTTTTTGTTCTTGCGTAGATTGCTGTGGTGGTATTTGTGGTATTTGCTGAATTTGTTGCTGCGGATACACTCCGAACTGCGGTCTCGGATAATAATTTATATATGGGTATATTTGAGGTACATAGTAATAATACATCCATTCCCCCCCCTTTTTCTTAAACATATTCAAAGAAGAAAATGAATGTGCCATTCTTTATATTTGTACAAGCGGTTCTCTTACTTTTTTCTTCCTGTTCTTCAAACGTAACTTACGATTTTTTTCATATAAATAATGCACGACGAAATATGAAACTACCCCAAACAAAGCTCCTAAAATGGTCATTCCAATTAATACATACACTTCACTCTGCAATAAACTCTTTAGTATCGTAAAAATGTGACTTGAAAACAAGTCCGATATCGTAAATGGTTCGTGATGGATTTTTTGAACATGGAATGGATAAATCATCTTCCCCAATGCATAAGCAACCGGAAATAAAAATACCGGTAGAAACGATATTTTTCCGATAAGATTGCCAATAACTGCAGCAGGGAAAGAGGCCTTTGCTAAACGAACTATTGGATAAAATATTAAATATACGAGTGACGCCGTATAAATTACTAACATTTCTAAACCAAAGCCAATCGCAAAACCTAACGAAACTTTCTTTGCCCCTTCTGGCGATCGAAGCAGCTTATAATATTGAAACTTTAACATTCTCCACATACGATGAAAAAACGAATATGTTTTCTTAGTTGTTTTCACCCTCATCATCTCTTTAACTATATTTTTATATGTAGTATGTCCTTACATACGATGAAAAACAAATTTAGTTTTCCCTTTATAGTATAAATGATATAAAAATGATTAACCAAATATACATACGACATTTCAATATAAAAAACCTTCCTTTTAGGAAGGCTCTTCTACATTTTTAAATAAACTTACTAATAATGCTTTTTGAGCGTGTAATCGATTCCCCGCTTGTTTAAAGACGATGGACTGTGGTCCATCTATAATTTCACCTGTTACTTCTTCTTCACGATGAGCAGGTAAGCAGTGTAAGAAACGATATGTTTCCTTCGCATATGTGACAAGTTCTTTATTTATTTGGTAAGGTTGAAATAAAGTATATTTCTCTTCTTCTCCCTCTTGCCCCATACTCATCCAAACGTCAGTATAAATAAAATCAGCTTCATGTACTGCTAATTCAGGATTATGCAAAATTTCAATTTCTGCTCCTGTTTCATGAGCAATCGCTAACGCTTTATTTACAATTTCCTCATTCGGTTCATATCCGATAGGAGTAGCCACAGTCATATTCATCCCGACTTTTGCACTCGCTAGCAACAAGGAATGACACACATTATTCCCATCGCCTACGTAAGCCAATTTAATTCCTTTAAATGTATTCACTTCTTCGTATATCGTCATTAAATCTGCTAATGCTTGACAAGGATGATGATCATCCGTTAATCCATTAATAACAGGAATGCTTGATTCTTTTGCAAGCTCTTCTACATCCGCATGTGAAAATGTACGTATCATAATCCCATCAATATAATGAGACAGTACTTTCGCAGTATCTGAAACGCTCTCTCCTCTTCCCATTTGCATTTCTTTTCCATTTAAAAACATTCCCTGTCCTCCGAGCTGTACCATTCCAGCTTCAAAAGATACACGAGTACGAGTTGAATGTTTATCAAAGATAAGCCCTAATATTTTACCTTGCAATAGAGGCTCTTGCTTATTCTTTTTTAAATATATAGCGAACTCAATTAAAGAAATAATTTCTTCTCGTGTCAATTCTTCTAATGTTAAAAGATCTTTCGTGTTTAATTTTGGTACCTGTACAGTCGACATGAAAATTCCCCCTTATATGATTGGTGCGTTTTTTGTGCAAACTACTTTTTTTATCATATATACTGCCTGTTCTAACTCTTCATTCGTGACAATGAGTGGCGGTAATAGTCTTATCACATTAGGGCCTGCTTGTAATACGAGAAGTCCTTCGTTTTCTAGTTGTTCTATAAAACTTGCAACTTCATGCTTACACTCAATCCCAATCATAAGCCCCTTACCACGTATATTTTGAATACATTCGACATGACATAATTCTTCTTGCAATCTCTTTACTACGTATTCGCCCTTTTTCGTTACTTCTTTTAGAAGCGCTGGTTCCTTACTTAACTGCAACACTTTTTTCGCGGCAGCCATCGCAATATAATTCCCACCAAAAGTTGAACCGTGTGATCCCGCAGTGAAGGAAGAGCCAAGTTCTTTTTGACCAATTATCGCTCCAACTGGGATACCATTTCCAAGAGCTTTAGCGATTGTAACGATATCAGGTTTTATTCCCATTTGTTCGTAAGCAAATAATGTTCCTGTTCTCCCTATCCCCGTTTGCACTTCATCTATAATAAATAGGGCACCATACTTATTACACAATGTTTCAATCTCTTTCAAAAAAGATGGATCAGCTAGTATGACTCCGCCCTCTCCTTGAATCACTTCTATCATTACCGCCGCAACTTCTTCGTTCATTACTTCCTCTAATGCTTGTATATCGTTAAAAGGAATATGTAAAAAAGATGGAAGTAGTGGACCAAACCCCTCTTTCACTTTATCTTGCCCTGTTGCACTCATCGTTCCAAATGTTCTGCCGTGAAAAGACTGCTTGCACGTTACGACAAGGGATTTTCCAGTATGCTTACGTGCTAACTTTAAAGCAGCTTCATTCGCCTCTGCCCCGCTATTACAGAAAAACACGTAATCTAATGCTGTACCTTCTGTTAATAATGACGCGACTTCTTCTTGTAAAGTGTTTGTAAATAGATTAGATATATGCCATATATCACCAAGTTGCTCTTGTACCGCCTGCATAACAGCAGGATTACAATGTCCTAAGTTACATACTCCAATACCAGAAGTAAAATCTAAATATTGCTTCCCATTTTTATCAATAACGTTCGTTCCATTCGCCTTTACAATCTCAACTTCTCTTCTTCCATATGTTTGAAACAGGTGACTTGTCATACGATATGGACTCCTTTCGTTACTGTTGTTCCGATACACGCTCCTGTATCCTCGGTAAAATCCTTTGCACCATTCACGATACTTACCTTTTGCACTCCCATTTTTAATGATGTAAGTGCCGCCTGTACTTTCGGAATCATCCCGCCTGTAATCACACCTTTTTCTATAAAAGTAGCAATTTCAGATTCATCCGTTTTCTTAATTAATTGCCCTTCATGCAATATCCCATCTACATCTGTAATAAAAATAAGTTCTTTTGCAGATAGCACAGCCGCAATCCCAGCTGCAGCAGTATCAGCATTTATGTTATAAACCTCATTACCATGTACCCCGATTGGAGCAATCACAGGAATATAATTCGCATCTATTAATCTTTTTAATAAGGTTGTTTCTACATCACTTACTTCTCCTACATATCCTATCTCTTCGCTGATTGGTTGAACTTGAAGTAAATTACCGTCACATCCTGAAAGCCCTACGGCTAGTAAATTGTGCTTTTGTAAATTCAGTACAAACCTTTTATTTGTACTACCGCATAGCACCATTTGAACAACATCCATAACTTCTTTTGATGTTACTCGTAATCCATCCCTTTTTTCCACTTTGATATTACAGTCTTTTAATTTGGCGTCAATTTCTGGGCCACCGCCATGGACGATAATTACCTTATACTTCTTTTGCAATTTCTTTATACAATCAAAAAACGCTTCATTTAATTGATTCAACATACTACCGCCACATTTAATTACAATATAATCGCTCATCTTCTCTCTCCTTATGTACGATAACAAGCGTTTATTTTTACATAGTCATAACTTAAGTCACAGCCCCAAGCTGATCCCTTCTCTTCTCCTAAATGTAAATCCACATCGATGACTATTTCTTGTTCTTGTAATCTCTTTTTCATTTCTTCTTCAGAAAACATTTGAGGTTCACTATTTTTTAATACAGTGGTAGATTGCAGTGTAATATCAATTGTGTTCGGGTTAATAGCTACTTCACTTTGCCCAATACTGCTAATAATTCGCCCCCAATTTGGATCCTCACCGTATATCGCTGTTTTCACAAGGCTCGAACCGACTATTTGTTTTGCAATCGTCTTTGCTTCTTCATTTGTTCGAGCCCCTAACACATTCACTTCTATTAACTTCGTAGCCCCTTCACCATCTTGTGCAATTTTTTTCGCTAAATCTTCACATACCTTCTGTAAAGCAAATACGAAAGTTTCCCATTCTTTATGTTCTATATTCATCGTTTTCGTTTCCGATAATCCACTCGCCATAACGACGACCATATCATTTGTAGAAGTGTCCCCATCTACCGTAATTTGATTGAATGTATGATTCGTAATTTGTGATAATGCTGTTTGTAATACTTCATGCTCTATATTGGCGTCTGTTGTAATAAAACTAAGCATCGTTGCCATATTCGGATGAATCATCCCTGAACCTTTAGCAACACCAGCAATCGTCACTTTCTTCCCATCAATAAGCATTTCATAGCAAGCTTCTTTCGTTATAAGATCCGTCGTTAAAATCGCTTCACAAAAAGAATGAGCCTCACTCACTTCCTTTGTTAGTATGAGAGATTCGATTCCCTTTCGAACTATATCCATCGGTAATGGCACTCCAATTACACCTGTTGAAGCGACCGCAACATAGTTCTCTTTCACTCCAAAATGCCCTGCCCCCAATGTGCGCATCTCGTAAGCATCTTGTAATCCTTTCATCCCTGTACAAGCATTTGCATTTCCGCTATTAACGATAATCGCTTGTAATTTTCCTTCTGCGGCTATACTCTCTTTCGTCACTTGCAACGGTGCTGCTTGTATTTGGTTTGTCGTATAAACAGCGGCACATGATGCTGGCACTTCACAAAAGATTGCTCCCAAATCCTTTTTCTTCTTTTTCAAACCATTTGCAGTACCAATTGCTGAAAAGCCTTTCGGTGTTACAATCGAACCATTTTCTAATTTTGTAATAGACGCTACTTGAATCATAATATCCCCCTTATGGATAAAGCGGCATGTGCTGTAAACCTGTTGTCTCTTCCCATCCCGCTAATACATTTGCATTTTGAATCGCTTGCCCAGCTGCGCCCTTCATCATATTGTCTATAACAGCAACAACCGTAACTCTTTCTGTTCTTTCATCGTAAGCTACTCCAATGTCACAATAATTTGAGCCCCTCACTTCTTTCGGGCTTGGAAACGCCCCTTGCGTACGAATTCGAATGAAAGCTGAGTGCTCATACGCTTCTTCATACATTTTTTGAAGTTGCTCTATTTTCATTTCCTGTTTCACTTTTGCATAAAGTGTAATCATAATCCCACGTGATATCGGTATTAAATGTGTACTAAACGTAATTGGCTTCATTTCACTATTCCACTCCGCAAGCATTTGCTCAATTTCAGGAATGTGCTGATGCTGATTAACTTTATAAATGTGTAAGTTATCATATAACTCAGGAAAGTGAGTCATTGTTGTTGGACTTTTTCCCGCGCCAGATACTCCTGATTTCGCATCAATAATAATTGAATCTTCTTCGATTATGTCGCCACGTACTAACGGAGCTATCGCTAATAATGTAGCTGTAGCAAAACATCCTGGATTTGCAATTAAATCTGCATTTTGAACCTCGGACCTTTTCCATTCACTTAACCCATATACCGCTTTCTTAAGAACTTCTTTTTGTGCAGCTGGCCTTTTATACCACAGTTCATATTGCGACGAATCGATCATACGAAAGTCTCCAGATAGATCAATTACTTTTAAACCTACTGCTAATAGTTTTGGAGCTAACTCTGCTGACACTCCTGCCGGGGTTGCTAAAAATACGATTTCTGCTTCTTTCTCTATTTTCTCCGCATCAATTTCTTGTAACGTATGGACAAGCACATTTTGAAAATGCGGGTATACATTTGTTATACACTCGCCAACTTGTGAAAAAGAATGGAGAGATACTATCGAAAAATATGGATGTTGTTCTAATAACCGAATTAACTCAATGCCTCCATACCCAGTTGCCCCAATAATTGCGACTTTCATAAGCCCCTCCTCATATCAATTCTTTAAATTAAGTATGATTATAATATTGTATATTTATAGAGTCAATTAAATATTTATTAATTTTCAAAACTTATAAATATTAATTTTACTAAGAAAATAATATGTAGATGTGAATTTTTATACAAAGAATGATGTATAGTAGTATTTTCATTTCACTTCAAGTACAATAAAGTAACAATTTAATCAAAGGGTTTTTGTTCATCTCTTGTGATTATTAGCCCACATCAATCGGATTTTTACGGAATAAAACAATACACGTACATATACAGGCGGGGAAAATATGAATGCGAAGTTAATTGAAAAAATGATGATAAAAAGTTTTCAGCAATATCAATACACTCCTGCATCAAAAGAAGATCAGGAAATGCTAGTAAAACAAGTTCAAACAATTATTCATTCAAATATTGAAATTGATGTACACGAGGCAATTGAGGATATCGTTTATGATTATGTAACTGGAAAGCAATAAAAAATAGGAGATCTCCAATTGGAAATCTCCTATTTTTTACTTAATGATTTGCCTGCTACACGTTCAAATAAACCTGGGAATAGAGCATAAAGTTTCGGACCCATGCCCATCCACTTCGGTAAGTTCACTTCACGCTTTTTTGTTTTCATTGATTTTACGATTTGCTCCGCTACATATGTTGGCTTTAACATGTAACGTCCCATATTTTTTACATATGTACCTGATTGATCAGCTATTTCAAAAAAGTTCGTATCTATCGGACCTGGATTAATCGCTGTTACATAGACATCTGTATTCGATAATTCCATGCGTAAACTATTTGTAAATCCTAATACGGCATGTTTCGTCGCTGCGTAAGCACTCGATTTCGGAGTTGCAATTTTCCCAGCAAGTGAAGCAATATTAATAATATGCCCTTCATTCCTTGTTACCATATAAGGTAGTACTGCTTTCGTACAAGCTACTAGTCCGAATACATTTACTTGGAACATATCTTTCACTTCATCCATTGATGCATCTTCAAACGTTTTAAAAATACCAAATCCCGCATTGTTTACTAATATATCAATACGTCCTACTTCTTGTAATACCTTTAAAAAAACAGATTGTACTTCCGTCTCTTCACTTACATCTAATACATAATAATAGCAAGGCGTATTATAAGTTTCTTTAATTTTGTCTGCTAACGCTTTTAATTTCTCTTCTGTTCTAGCCATTAATACTGGAGTCGCTCCCTGCTCTGCAACTTGCATTGCAACCTGCTCTCCAATTCCACTAGAAGCACCTGTAATGACGATTACTTTATTTTGTAAACGTCCCGTCATTGCTGTCACCTACTTTGCATAATAAATCAATTGTTGCGAAGATTCATCAATCATCACTTGTTGATTATATGCTAAAAAGTCTAATTGTCCAACAGTTTCTGAAATAGTAAGTGGCAATTGTTCTTTATATAATACTGGGAATAGTTTTACACATACTTCAAATGCCGTCATCGGTTTTTCCTTTAATAACTCAAGCACTTTAAATGCACGTGTTTCTTGTTTTTGTAACCTCGTTTCAATAAGTTGTTTCACATTCAGCACATCTTCCCCATGTCCTGATAAAATACGTGAAATATTCATTTCACTTAAGCGCTTTAACGTTTGATTATATTGGAGCAATGGACGTGCCCTTTCTGTTTGCCCTTCATATGGTGGCTCTAATATCGGATTCGAAGAAATATGACTAATAAGAGCATCCCCACCAATCAATATTCCATCAAATTCTCTATATAAAGAAATATGAGTAGAAGCATGACCTGGTGTTTCAATTACTGTAAACCCAGGTAAAGAATCAATACGATCTCCCTCTCTCACAGTATGCGTTAATGATCTATTACAAGAATATTTAAGTGTCCTCGTCGTCAATAATACTTCGTCTTTCAAAAATGCTGCTGGAACACCAAATTGCAACGCTGTTTCTTTAAAAAACTCATGATATCGCTTTAAAAATTCCGGATTTTGCGTAATCCAAGGTTCATTCCAAGGGTGTCCAATAATATTTGTTTCCTCAGAAAATATATTTAAAAGCCCACAATGATCCGCATGATGATGCGTAATTACTACCGTCTTAATATCTTCTATCGTATACCCTAATGCCCCTAATTGACCTTCTAACGCGTTTCTCGCCTCTTCTGTATTCGTCCCTGTATCAATTAATGTTAATGTCTCCCCCTCAACTAAAAACACATTCACAGTCTCCACTGCAAATGGCACAGGAATCTCCATTCGGTGAATCGCCGTCATGCTTAGCCCCCCTGTCTCTTTCCGGTTCAAAAATGAATACCTCTTCAGTTTACAACTTCTCTATAAATTTGTCATTATTTTCAGATAAAAAGAGGTGTTTCTTATAAAAAAACGAATGTATGTACATTTATAAGTATTTCTACCTAAGTTTAAAGGGGGACACATCATGTCTATTCAAAATATTTCCTTTCTCGGTGCAGGCTCTATTGCCGAAGCAATTATTGGTGGCTTGATACACGCAAATGTTGTGAAAGGCGAACAAATTACTGTAAGCAATCGTTCCAACGAGAAAAGGCTACGTGAACTACATAATAAATACGGTATTAAAGGTACACATAACAAAAAAGAACTACTTGCTAATGCTAATATTCTTTTTCTAGCAATGAAGCCAAAGGATATTGCAGAAGCAATCATCCCACTCAAGGAATTTACAAATCCTAATCTACTTATTATCTCATTATTAGCAGGTGTGTCTACTCAATCGATTAGAAACCTACTTCAAAAAGACGTTCCGATTATTCGTGCAATGCCAAATACATCTGCTACTATTTTAAAATCAGCTACCGCTATCTCACCTTCAAAACATGCAACAGCAGAACATATCCGTACTGCAACATCTTTATTTGAAACAATCGGGCTCGTCTCCGTTGTAGAGGAAGAGGATATGCACGCTGTCACAGCATTATCTGGAAGTGGACCAGCCTATATCTATTACGTAGTAGAGGCGATGGAGGAAGCCGCAAAAAAAATCGGGCTAAAAGAGGATGTTGCAAAATCGCTTATTCTTCAAACGATGATTGGGGCCGCTGAAATGCTAAAAGCAAGCGAAAAGCACCCTTCTATTTTGCGAAAAGAAATTACTTCTCCTGGCGGAACTACTGAAGCAGGCATTGAAGTGTTACAAGAGCATAAATTCCAACAAGCACTCATTTCATGTATTACACAAGCAACGAAACGATCACATGACCTTGGAAAAACATTAGAAGAAATAACAAAAGAAAAATAAAGTGAAACTTTAATCAGTGGGGGTTTTGTCCATCCCCCACTGATTATTAGCCCTCACCAATCGGGCACTTACAGGCAGTTGTCTCCCACCTAACTTCCTCGTATGCACCGAATTTTGAGGTGGGGTCTTACTGCCCGGCGAATAGCGGGATAAAAAAACGGAGCTCAATTTTACTTGAGTTCCGTTTTTTATAATTCTTCTTAGTTATTGTTCTTCCCAAAAATCTCTTCTTGTAGACGACGGCCTGTCGGTGTTGCTGCAAGTCCACCTTCCGCTGTTTCACGAAGCGCTACTGGCATCGTTTGTCCAATTCTAAACATTGCCTCAATCACTTCATCACATGGAATAGTACTAGTTACACCAGCTAATGCCAAATCAGCTGAAATCATCGCATTAGAAGCGCCTGCTGCATTACGTTTTACACAAGGTACTTCTACAAGCCCTGCAACAGGATCACATACTAAACCAAGCATGTTCTTTAATGAAATTGCCATTGCTGTAGCTGCTTGATCTTGTGTTCCACCAGCCATCTCAACTGCCGCTGCTGCTGCCATACCACTTGCTGAACCAACCTCAGCTTGACAGCCCCCTGCTGCACCAGAAATACAAGCATTATTCGCAACAACCATGCCGAAAGCTCCTGCTGTAAATAAAAATTCAATCATTTCTTCACGTGTAGGTTGTAATTTTTCTTTCAGTGCAAATAGTACACCAGGTACTGTTCCAGCAGATCCTGCCGTTGGTGTTGCACAAATGATTCCCATCGCTGCGTTTACTTCGTTTGTTGCAACAGCTTTACTCACTGCGTCCAAAATCGTATCTCCAGATAAGCCTTTTCCGCTCTTCATATACGCCTGAACTTTTACAGCATCTCCACCAGTTAAACCGGTCGGTGATTTTACGCCACGAATACCACGTTCTACTGCTTGCTCCATCACGACTAAATTCTTTTCCATACCAGCAATTACTTCTTCACGTGAAATACTTCTTGTTTCCATTTCACATTGAATCATAATTTCTGCGATTTTTACATTTTGTTCTTTAGCTTGCGCCACTAGTTCCGCTGCGTTCCGAAACATGGTGTGTCCCCCCTGCAATTAATCCATAATAGTTACTTGACAAATATTTTGTTGCGCTTTTATCTCTTCAATCACTTCATCTGCTAACAATTCATCTGTTTCGATGACCATAAGTGCTCTTCTTCCTTTTTCTTTACGAGACACACTCATTGTACTAATGTTAATCTCATGTTTTGCAAGGATTGAAGCTACCGCTGCAATAGCACCGAAGCGATCGTTATTTACAATAAGAAGTGCTGGACTTGTTCCTGATAATTGAAGATCAAAGCCGTTTAATTCTACAACTTCAATTTTACCGCCACCAATAGAACATGCGACAACTTCAATTTCTTCTTCTCCCTTATACAGACGAATTTTCGCTGTATTTGGATGAGGCGCATTTGCATCCTCCTCAATGAATTCCACTTCAATTTCGCGCTCTTTTGCTATTTCTAGCGCCTCTGGAATACGTAAGTCATCTGTTTCAAACCCTAATATTCCACCGATTAACGCTACGTCCGTACCATGACCTCGATACGTCTTTGCAAATGATCCATATAATGAAATGCTTACTCTTTCTGGTTCATGACGAAACAGCTGGCGAGCAACTTGCCCCATTCTTGCTGCGCCTGCTGTATGTGAACTTGATGGACCAATCATAACTGGACCAATAATATCAAATACTGAGCGATACTTCATCATAACTCCCCCTAAACCTCTATGAAAAATTTTTCTACTATTCTATTAAGCTGCCAAATTTGTTGCTATTCATACTTTGTGTACTTTATCTTGTTAATGACGCTACAATAACAATGCAGGCGATTAAAACTAGCCTTTCTGGTACACATTTTTTCATTTGTTTCACTAAAAGTGATATAAAGTAACCAGCAATAAATCCTGGTAGCAATCCAAAGTTTAACACAGAAGCCATTGCAAGCATAGCATAAACAAGTAATATACCTATCGCTAATATAACTGTATAAGCTACTCCGCCTAGACTATCTGCTAATTGTCTAACCTTTTAAAAAATGATGCACCAATTCAATTACATATAATCGAAAAATTCCCATTCATTTCATACCGTTTGGTGCTTAAAAATGGAGAATGAAAAAGGACTTAGTACAAATAATAATACCTACACTGTGCTTTCTTTTTAGTCAATTTCGTTTGTTACAAAAATCGGCTAAAACACACCTTATAACTCACAATAAATTATAATGTGCCCTCATTATAGCCTGTTTTTTATAAAACGCTTACTTTTGTTGAATTTTAAAATTTCTGAATAAGATACTTTTTTTCTTCTTTGTATTACTTGTATATACACGTACTTATATAACAGTTTATCTAAACAAACGATTATACATATTTTCACCCTATATATTTTACCCTTTATACACTTCTGTGTTATTCAAGTATAAAATAAAATGATAACAGTTTTACTTTAAAATTTTTTAGAAATAAAAAAATGGTGAACTGAAGTCACCATTTTTTTTATGAATGTATTACTTATCTATTGAGAATGATTTCAAATCCATTGCTATTTCTGTATTAGGAAATAGCTCTCTTGCCTCTTTCAATAATTCCTTATATGTATCCCCTTGATAACGAGAACTAATATGAGTCAAGATTAACCGTTTCGCATTTGCCTGAATTGCGATACTCGCTGCTTGCTTAGATGTGGAATGAAAATAATCATACGCTTGTTGCTCATCTTCAGCTGCAAAAGTTGCCTCATGAACGAGTACATCTGCATCTTGCGCAAGCTCTCTACTCGCCTCACAATATCGCGTATCGCCTAAGATAGTAATAACTTTCCCCTTTTGAGGCGGACCGATAAAGTCTTTTCCATTTAGTACTGTTCCATTTTCTAATTCCACTATTTCTCCATCTTTTAAACGTTTAAAAATTGGACCTGGCCTCACACCCATCGCCAATAATTTATCAACTAAGAGAGCACCTTGTATATCTTTTTCTACAATACGATATCCGAAACATTCAATACCGTGTGACAATCTTTTCGTTTCTACATAAAATTTATCGTCTTCAAACACAGTACCTTCTTCTGTTATCTCTACAATTTCAAGTGGATATTTCACATGCGTCGTACTTACCGACAATGCTACTTCAATAAATTGTTTAATTCCCTTTGGTCCATATACTGTCAAAGGAGTAATACCGCCTTGAAATGAACGGCTACCTAATAAACCAGGCAATCCAAAAATATGATCACCATGTAAATGCGTAATAAATATTTTTTCAATGCGGCGTGGACGTACAGGCGTATGTAATATTTGATGTTGCGTCGCTTCACCACAATCAAATAACCAAGTCTGCCCTCGTTCTTCTAACAATTGCAAAGCAATTGCTGAAACATTCCTTCCTTTCGAAGGAACACCTGCACCAGTTCCTAAAAATACAAATTCCACTTTCTTTCCTCCAGCTCTTTATATAATCTACCTCTCATCTTACGTAATGTTATTTCAAATGGCAAATTGAATTTACATAACCAATCATCTAGACAACTATATTACACGAACGTTGATGTATAAAAACTTAGCAAACGTTCGTGTTTTATGTTAAAATAAATGTATTACATGTAAAGGGAGCGTTTTATTATGAAAGAAGTATTTCGTTTACAAACTGATTTTTCATCTTCATTTGATCGCTGGGTAAGTTCTTTCGTGTCCGATCACCCAGCACAATTAGAATGGACGACTTTAAAAGAATTAATCCATGAATATACAACATCGCATACAAATGAGACGTTGCCAACATATATTTCTTCAGCTTTAACATATTACGCACAGCGCGTTTCAACAGCAAATAACTCAGAGATCGTTATTTTTGAAAATGCTACAATCTCATAATCTACTATAAAAGCACTGATTACAGTGCTTTTTATTTATATTCATTACATCATTTATTTTTCCAACTTATTTCCTTTCTCTTACTTGTTCAGAAGACAATGAAGCACATACTCGCTTTTTGCTTATGCATATGGTAAGTACAGAAAGGCTCGGTTTAAAAGAGTTATATAGTGAAGATGTAGATTCTAATCAAAAAGTGTGTATACAAGCTACATTACACTGCAAGACAAATGCGGCTATCTTGATTGAAAAAATCGTAAGTAGAATGCTATTAGAATCAGGCGTTACTGCAGCTGGTTGGAAAACTTTATTCGATTTAGAAGCGAGTGAATAATGAACGATGTCATGATATCTACTTCATGACACCTACTACATAAACTTATTTTCTAACTTTTGTTGAAACGACTTCTCTTTCTTACGTAGTAATTGACTACCTCGTTGTAAAAGCGGTGTTCCATACTTATCATTAATTTGATCAATGACAGCAAGTAACGGTTCTTTCTTCGCATCTTCTTCAAATGAAAACAAATCCAATTGCTTCACCGATTCAGTCTTCCACTCTATTTCAGTAGCTGTAACACCAAGTAAACGTACCGAATCACCGTCCCAATGTTGCTTCCATAAACGAGATGCCGCCTGAAAGATATCACGTTCTTCCCAAATCGCATTTTTCAATTGCTTACTTCGCGTTACCGTTCGCCTATCGTGATACTTAATCATAATTTGAATATTATAGCTGACAAGCGTTCGCTTTTGTAATCTTTTACTCACTGATTTTGATAGCCTTTCTAACATATCAAGTAATTCTTTCTCTTCATCCATATCCTTTGAGAAAGTCATTGAATTACCAACACTTTTATGTTGTCCCATTTGACTCGGATCAACTTCCCTATCATCCACACCTTTTGCACGCCTTTGTAAATCAACACCGTGCTTACCAATTTTAGCGCGAATAATATGCTCGTCTCCCTTTGCCAACTGTTCAATTGTCTGTATATGAATATCATTTAATTTTTCAGCTGTTTTCTCACCAATTCCATGCATGGCTCCAACTGGAAGTGGCCAAATCAACTTTGGAATATCACGTTTTCGAAGTACAGTAATACCAAGTGGTTTTTTCATATCTGAAGCGGTTTTGGCTAGAAAAAGGTTCGGAGCAATTCCAATACTACATGGAAGCTGTAACTCTGTTAATAACGCTTGTTGAATCATCTTTGCTATTTCAAGAGGTGAACCGAGTGCATAGCAATCTGTAATATCTAAATATCCTTCATCAATAGAAACGGGTTGTATTTTTTCTGTAAAACGGGAAAGAATTTGGAACATTTGAAATGAAGCTTCGCGGTATAATGTGAAATTAGGACGCCTTACAACTAATTGCGGACATAACCTTTTCGCCTCCCAAAGAGGCATCGTCGTACGTATCCCATACTCTCTCGCCTCATAACTACATGTTATAATAATCCCTTTTCTTTCTTTTTCATTTCCAGCAACCGCTAACGGCTTCCCTTGTAATGATGGGTCATGAGCAATTTCAACAGATGCGAAAAAGCAATTCATATCTACATGTAAAATAACACGACCATTTTTCGGATACATTTCTCGCATAGTGCTCACTCCTCCAAAGAACATTTGTTCCTTCATTATATCAAATTCATGCACAATATAATAATTACTTATTCTTTTTATCCTTATTTTTGCTATAATGAATATAAATATGGATATTATTGTAAAAGGAGTGACCTATTGTGAAATCAAATAGTAAACTCAATTATACATTTCTCGTTATTATATTAATCATCTTAATTAATTATTTATTACTCCCTATTTTTGATATTAACGCAGCCGGGATCCTTCCAAGTCTACTGAGCATTATAACAACTGATATACTGCCATGGATTTTCTTATATTGGCTCATTCGCCTTGTAAAAGCAATCGAATCAAAATAAAAAGCGTGTAAATCAGTTGTGATTTACACGCTTTTTCTATTCCATTACTTCGCTACTTCTTCAATAATTGCAACAACTAATTCTGCTGTTTTTGTTAATTCTTCAACAGGAATCTTTTCGTTTGTTGTATGAATTTCTTCATAACCAACTGCTAAGTTAACTGTTGGGATACCATGTCCTGCAATTACGTTTGCATCACTTCCGCCACCGCTTTGGTGAAGAGAAGGTGTACGACCAATTTTTTCAGCTGCACGTTTTGCAACTTCTACAACGTGGTCGCCATCGGCAAATTTAAATCCTGGGTACATAACGTTTACTTCAACGTCTGCTTGACCGCCCATTTCTGTTGCAGTTGTTTCAAATGCTTCTTTCATTTTTGCAACTTGCGCTTCCATTTTCTCATTAATTAAAGAACGAGCTTCTGCAAAAATTTGTACATGATCACAAACGATATTTGTTTGTGTACCACCTTCGAAACGTCCAATATTTGCAGTCGTTTCAGAATCAATACGACCAAGTGGCATCTTCGCAATTGCTTTCGCTGCGATAGTAATTGCAGATACACCTTTTTCTGGTGCTACACCAGCGTGAGCTGTTTTCCCGCGAATAATTGCGTTCACTTTCGCTTGTGTTGGAGCTGCAACAACGATTTCTCCAACTTTTCCATCGCTATCTAATGCATAACCGTATTTCGCTGTAATGCGTTCACGATCTAATGCTTTTGCACCAACAAGACCAGATTCTTCTCCAACTGTAATAATAAATTCAATTTTACCATGAGGGATGTTTTCCTCTTTTAACACACGAATTGCCTCAAACATTGATGCTAACCCAGCTTTGTCATCCGCACCTAAAATTGTAGTGCCATCTGATACGATATATCCATCTTTAATAGAAGGCTTAATTCCGTTACCAGGAACTACTGTATCCATATGAGAAGTAAAGTAAATTGTATCCACACCATCTTTTGTTGCTGGTAAAGTACAGATTAAATTACCTGCACCATGCCCAGTTACAGACATTGTATCATCTTCAAATACTTCTACACCTAAATCTGTAAATTTCTTTGTTAATACTTTGCAAATCTCTGCTTCAAATTTTGTTTCAGAATCTACTTGTACCAATTCCATAAATTCATTTACCAAACGTTCTTGATTAATCATAAGACTGCGCCTCCTGCACTACCATTATGTATGTAACACTACTAATTATAACAGAATTTCGCAAAAGTTTCGAAATACAAGACAAAAAACAGATGGTTCACATGTCTAGATAACCATCTGCTTTCTATTACTCGTTTAATAATACCCAGCGCATATGATCTTCCCACACGCCATTTACCATTAGCATCTTTCTAGATACTCCTTCATATTGGAACCCTATCTTCGTCACTACTTGTATAGATGCTAAATTACGCGGCATAATCGGTGCTTCTATACGATGTAATTGAGACTCCTCAAAAGCAACTTGAATTGCTTTTCTAAGCGCTTCTGTCGTATAACCTTTATTCAACTCTTCTTTATCCAATTTATAACTGAGTACACAAGATTGATAAATGCCACGAACGATTAAATTAAATGAAATACAGCCAATTATTTTCGTATCATCACCCTTTTTAAAAATCCATAGCCTGATAATCTTACCTTCCGCGAACTCTTTTCTATCCTTTTGCAATCTTTTCTTTTGATAATCTAATGTAAAGAAATCCTCTGGTCTATACTCTTCCCAAGCTTTTAAAAATTCACGATTTCTGTCGTAATATTGAAGAACTTTTTCAGCATACGACTCATCTATTTCCCTTAAATGCAAACGATTTGTTTCATATATTTTCATCATCGTATCTCCATTCTTCAGCTTGCATAACAAAAATTAATAATCTATCTTTTAACATATTCTCTACACGCGCTCAAATTTCCTGTTATATTTTGCATCCCCTTCCCGAATTTTGTCCTTTATCTCCCCTTGTCCATCATTTCATTTCTCGTTACAATGAAATGGTACTGATTTGCAAGGAGGTATAAAGATGCATAAAAAAGCTCAAAAAGTTATGGTTTATATAATGCTAATTTCTATGCTTGTAACAACATTACTTGCTGGCGCGAGTATGTTTTGGTAAAAAGGGCGATATGTTCGTCCTTTTTTTACTTTTTACGTCCAATAAAATAAACCATCTCGAAATCGAGATGGTTTATTTTATATAAAGCACGATCGCTACAATACTAAAAGAAAATGCCATTACAAGTGCTATTACAAAACTTTTGTACTGTTTCTGCTGAAATGCCCCAATAACGAAAGTAAGATTAAGTAATGCCATCAATATAATTGCTACAACGAAAGAACATATATTAAAAGTTGCTAATATGAATGTAATCACAAATAGAAAGCCCACGAAAAATTGCATATATGAAATTTTTGGATTCAAGTACATATGAGCAACCCCTTTTCTTTTTTTATCCTTCTATATCTTCATTAACGCACGGTTATGTACACATGTCAAGACAACTTATTTCAAAAGAAAAAACCAACTTTGTCGTTGGCTTTTTCATATGCAATGGCTCCTTTTTCTTTTGCCAATTGCTGAAATGATTTTTTCGATTTCACAATCCACACTTTCGTTCCAATCGGAATACGATCAAATAAATATTCCACATCGTTTTTCTTCATTCTTATACACCCTTGTGAAATATACTTTCCAATTGAACTCGGCTGGTTTGTTCCATGTATTCCATATTTACTTCCATCAGTTCCTCTTGCATTAAATCCCATCCACCTTGATCCAAGTGGATTTTTTGGTGAACCACCTGGAATATTCTTTGCAATATAGTACGGATCCTTTGCTTTCATTACGATATCAAAAGTTCCTTCTGGGGTTAACTCATTTGTTTTCCCCGTCGCTACAGGATAAATCTTTTGAATCTTTCCATCGTCAATATAAGCGAGTTTATTCGTCGCTTTATTTACAATAATGAAAGAGTCTCCAGCACGCGGATTATCACCAAGAGGCCAAATTGGAGATAGCGAAAGACATAATATGAAAGAGAGAAGATACGGCATAAATAATTCCTACCTTCTATATAAGTTCTTTTATATTATCCTTTCCCTTAAAGCGACTTTTAATGAGTAAATATTGCTCCATTTCATACACAAGTTGAACAAGTTTCGCACGTATTTCAAATTCTTCACGCGTGACCGGTAACGGCATTTCTCTAAATAGCTCTCTCATTTCTTGAAGCTGCCTTAAAGAAATAACGCCCGTACTTTGAGGGCTAATGGCATTCCCAATATTTTCAACAACATCTGCAATCATATCAGCTTGTTCATATGTCCATGATAAAGAAGCTGCTAATGGTATCATCCGCTCTAAAATTTCGAATTGTTGCATGCGCATATTAAAATAACGATAGTAATAGTCATCTTCTCGCATAAATGCATTTTCAAGTTTCTTAAAGGATAAATCTCTTGCTTCATTTAACATGTTCTCAGTTTCAATGAGCTCTGCCCCGCTCCAACTACTTTCTCTATTTCGTAAATAAACAACCATTTCAAACAAAATCGTTTTAAAATTACTTTCTATTGTATCCTGATACTCTCTTAGCTTATTTTCACTGCTTGGCATATACATGTTCACTAATAGAGCCACGCTAATTCCAATCGTTAATATAGCAATTTCATTTCCAACTATAAGCCATGTAATTTGCTTCAATGAATATAGATGCATGACAATAACGGAACTCGTGACAATACCTTCTTGAATTTTAAGCATCACTGCAGTCGGAATAAATGTAAGTAATAATACGCTAATTGCAAGTGGTGTATAGCCAATCGTTTCAAAAATACAAAACGCGAATATCATTGATAATACGCAAGCTAAAAAACGATGTAACGATACTTGAAGCGATTTACGCTTCGTATTTTGTACACATAATATAACTAAAATACCCGCTGAACTATAAAATTCTAATCCTAATAACTGAGCAATAAAAACAGCTGCGCCTGTCCCTATTGCTGTTTTCACTGTACGGTATCCAATTTTGAACATAGCATTGCTCCTATATGTATAAACGTATTTACAACCAGTATAAAAAAAGGATGACACAATGTCATCCTTTTCTACTTATTATTCACGTAACCTTTACATATTACAATATTTTTTGTAAAAATTGTTGCGCACGTTCACTTTTTGGTGCCGCAAAAAATTCTTCTGGCTTACTATCTTCTACAAGTTTTCCACCGTCTAAAAAGAGAACACGATCTGCCACTTCTTTTGCAAATCCCATTTCATGTGTAACAATCGCCATTGTCATTCCTGTCGTCACTAATGATTTCATAACTTCTAACACTTCTTTCACCATCTCTGGATCTAGTGCTGATGTCGGTTCATCAAATAACATTACTTCTGGTTCCATTGCTAACGCTCTTGCAATTGCTACACGTTGCTTTTGTCCTCCCGAAAGACGATTCGGATACGTATCTTTTTTATCTAATAAGCCGACCTTTTCTAACAGTTTTTCGGCTTTCTTTTCGGCTTCTTGTTTCGTTACTCCTTTTACATTTATAGGAGCATACGTAATATTTTCTAATACGGTCATATGAGGAAATAGGTGGAAATGCTGAAATACCATTCCGACATTTTCACGAACGTGCATAATATTCGTTTTTGGATTTGTTACTTCTTCCGTCCCAATCCAAATGTGACCATTTGTCGGTGCTTCTAACACATTCATACAACGTAAAAATGTTGATTTCCCTGATCCCGACGGTCCGATAATTGCAACGACTTCTCCTTTTTCAATCGTTGTTGTAATGCCTTTTAACACTTCGTTTTTCCCAAATGATTTATGAAGGTTTTCAACTTTAATCACTTTTCTTCATTCTCCCTTCAATTGCTTTCCCAACTAATGTAAGAATAATGACTAGCATATAATAGATTAATCCAACAAAAAGTAATGGCTCAAGATATTTAAACGTTTCACCGCCTACGATGTAAGCACGGCGCATTAAATCCGTCGCACCTATTACTGTTACTACAGCCGATTCTTTCGTAAGTGTCGCAAACTCGTTCACAAGTGCTGGTAATATATTTTTTAAAGCTTGAGGAAAAATGATATTTCGCATCATTTTTCCGTATGGAATTCCTAAAGCCATCGCCGCTTCTGTTTGTCCTTTATCAACCGCTTGAATACCCGCACGGATGACTTCCGACATATATGCACCTGAATTCAAACTAAATGCTAGTACAGCTGCTAAAAATGCCGGTATTTCATAACCAATTATTTGCGGGACACCGAAATAAATAATCATTAATTGCAATACAAGTGGTGTACCACGAAAAATTGACGTATAAAGATCTGCTACTATATTTAACGCTCGTATTCTAGCAATTTTACAAAGTGCTAGTAGCGTTCCTAATATAAATCCTGCCACAGCTGATGCTGCTACAATTTTTAAAGTAACTTCTAAACCTTTTAATATATATGGTATTGAAGGCGTAATTGCCGAAAAATCTAAATTCATCTTTTTCATTCCCCTCACAGAAAAGTGAAAGGCAGCTTATTTTCCGCTGCCAAACCATTTCTTCACTAATTTATCCATTTCTCCATTCTCTTGCATTTTCTTAATTACTTTATTAAATTCTTCTGTTTTATCACTGTTTTTCGGAAGAGCAATTGCTGATCCTACTTCTTCTGGTGCTTCTTTAATTTCAATTCCTTGTAAGTCTTTCATTTTTTCTAAATAATTTTTAGCAACTGTGTCTTCTATAATTGCAGCGTCAAAACGACCCGCTTTAATTTCTTGTACGATTTCTGGTATACGGTCACGTCCTTCAACATTGAAATCGACTTGTTTTTTAAATTCTGCTGCTTTCTCTTCTTGAATAGATCCTGTTTGTACCCCTACCTTTTTCCCTTTTAAATCCTCTACAGATTTAATGTTAGAATCCTTTTTAGAAACGACCATGTTTTTAGCAACAAAATAAATATCTGTGAAATCAACATTATTTTTACGCTCTGCAGTTGGCGTCATACCCGCCATTACGAAATCAACTTTTCCTGAGCTAAGAGATGCTAATAAACCACCAAAATCCATATCTTTCACTTTCACTTCATAACCAAGTTCTTTTCCGATATATTTAGCAACATCAACATCAAAGCCAATAATTTCATCACTCTTTGAAGCTTCTACGTATTCATACGGTTTATAATCTGCTGAAGTCCCCATAACAAGTACTTTTTTATTTTTGTCAGTAGCCTTTTCTTCCCCTTTACTACAAGCACTGAACATACTTACAATTAAAATAAGTGCAAACGATATTGATAATAACTTCTTCATCTTTCTTCCCCCTAATGATGTATATTTAAAACTTTTATAGAATATTTATTCGATGTTTGTATTGTATCAGTAGTTTCATTTTTATGCAATATATAAAATAAAAATAAATAAAATAACATTATTAACCACAATATCCATGCATAAAATAATGCATAATTGAAATCACCAATATATATTTCGTCTTTTGGAATAGTAAATAAAAAAAGCGGTACGCCCACTTCATCGTGGATGTACCGCCTTTTCACTTATTTAAAGTTCTTCACAATTATCTTCGAAATACGTTTGTAGTTTCGCGATGACTTGCATCGGTTCATGACCTTCAATTTCATGACGCTCTACCATCGTTACAATTTTCCCATCTTTTAATAATGCAAATGATGGAGATGAAGGTGGATACCCTTCAAAATATTCACGAGCTCTTGCTGTTGCTTCTTTATCTTGACCGGCAAATACCGTCACAAGATGGTTAGGACGTTTATCATAATGTACGGAATGCGCAGCAGCAGGACGAGCAATACCACCTGCACAACCACATACTGAGTTTACCATTACAAGTGTTGTTCCATTTCTTTTAAACGCTTCATCTACTGCTTCCGGCGTCGTCAATTCTGTATATCCAGCAGAGACAATCTCTTCACGCGCTTGGCGGACAACATCATTCATAAAAAAGTTAAAGTTAATCAATCTTTTCCCTCCTCTAAATCTACCTATTTGTATCTTACCAGTTAATGTTTGTGAAATACAAGTAAGTTTACTTGTATTTGGGCAGAGAAAAGGTGTTAGAGCCGTGCTCTAACACCTTTTTGTCACTTTTCCATAACCTTCATATATTCAGCAATCATTTTTTTATGTGATCCTACAATGTAGTCAGGCAGTTCTGTTACTGGGAAGAATTTAAGCTGAACTGCTTCTTCTTTATTCATAACAAAATCCCCTTCGTATTCATCCGTATAATAGGCGGTTGTTACAGATTGAAATTCATCACCGTTTGCTAATTTTGTAAAGTAGTTCGCTCCAGAAAATACATTGATTAGTCGCAAGTTCTTCACTTTTATTCCTGTCTCTTCATATACTTCACGATAAGCTGTTTCTTCTGGTGATTCCCCAAGCTCCATTAATCCACCAGGTAGCCCCCATTTTCCGTACGGCTCTGTTCTTTGCTGTAATAATACATATCCATTTTCATTTATAACAAGTACAACAGCACCAACTAAAATTAAAGGGCGATGACCAACTATTTTTCGTAATTCTTCTACATATCCCACCGTCTCGCCTCCTTTTTCGTTGTCCACACTATTGTATCATATGTACGAAACGACAAAATGCGTATATTTTTCATTTTTTTAACAAAATATTTATTTTATATGTTTCATCTACTGTAGCTAACAGAATGGATTCGATCTCTGTATTCTTCTCTAGAAACTCCTTCGCCCACTCTTCTGTTTTTCCTAATAAAGCAAGTACATCTTTTTGCACTCTACCATCCTTCACTAAAATAAAAGCAATTGGAGATCTTTTTCCCGCCACTTTAAGATCATGGCGTGAAACTGTTTCATATTCTGGATATTGGAAAATAGAAACGACACCACTTGCTTCCCATAACGCTAACTTTATCGTTTGAATATCACTCACATTTTGCACACGTAGTTCTGAAAATAAATATTCCGTCGTAATTCTCGCTTTTTTCAAATTGCTAAAATCAATGGAACCATTATGTATAAGAATGATAGGTGCAGGCTCTAAAAAACGTCTCCATCTATCCCATTTCAACATTAAAACGGAGCTTATAATATGAAGTACAACGAGTATAAATGTTGTAATCATAGAGCCAAGTAATCCAACTTTCTCATCAGATAACGCATTAGAAATATTCCCACCAAGCAATAACACTAATACAACATCTAAAAAACGAAGTTGTGCAATTGACCTTTGTCCCATCGCTTTTGCAACTAAAATTAAAAATATATAAGCTATAATAGCTCGAATAATCCATTCACTATTAGAAAGATGCCGGGCTCCTTCAAAAATATGCATATGCATCCATTTGCACTCCTTACCCATCCAAAACTACAAGTCTGTTTTAGTTTGCGACGTTTAAGAGCATATATGTAAAAAAGCTAGTTCGTTTAAAAACGAACTAGCTTTTTTACTTAACTGAAAACATATATTTTTTGTACGTTTTCCGTACGGATAATATGAGCCCCATCATAATCATGTTGGAGAATAAGGAACTTCCTCCATATGATAAAAATGGTAATGCAATACCTTTTACAGGCATTAATCCAACAATCATACCGATGTTTTGGAATATTTGAACCGTCAATATACCAATTGATCCCGCACATAATAATGTACCAAATAAGTTATCAGCAGAATAACCGATAATAATTGTTCTGTATAGAAGTAATAAGAACAAGAACACAACTAACGCCGCTACTATAAACCCGCCTTCTTCGGCAATTGTAGCGAAAATAAAGTCAGTATGTTTCTCTGGGATATAAACATTTCCCTCGCCGAATCCTTTTCCTTCCATACCTCCGCTACCTACAGCTAAAATCGATTGCTGCGTTTGATAGCCTTGATCTGTATGCTCAAATGGATCTAACCAACCTAAAATACGTGATTGTTGGTGAGGTTTTAGTAAAGTAACTAAATTGTTAAAGAAGAAATCCTCATACCTTACGTAAATAAATATTAACGTAGATAATATAGTCACCGGAATGACTGTACATAAGGCTATCAACTTCTTTTGAATACCAGACATAAATAAAATACATGCAATCCCAGCAGCGTATAAAAACACCATACCTGTATCTGGTTGGCTATATACAACAGCAATAGGTGGGAGGGATACTAGCATAATTTTACCTACTAATTTCAAATCCGTTTGGAATGTCCTTGCCATATACTGTGCATTATGTTTCACTGCTATACTTGCTACTACGAGAAGCAATGCAATTTTGAAAAACTCCGACGGCTGAATTTGTCCAACTAACGGAAAAACAAACCATCTTTTTGCACCTAATTTTTCAGGTGTGAAAGAGGAAACCGGTAGTATTTTCAACAGTATAAGTGAAGCAAATCCAACGATATACAGTGGCCAAGACAATTTTTGTAATTGATCTAAGTCAATGCTTGCAACGAGCAATAACAATATAGCTCCAATTATGTAGTTCA
This sequence comes from Bacillaceae bacterium OF18-1A, assembly GCA_027694045.1. Lineage (GTDB taxonomy): Bacteria > Bacillota > Bacilli > Bacillales > Bacillaceae_G > Bacillus_A. The sequence continues at coordinate 592,680 of JAQEWB010000002.1, forward strand.
AACCTTGTTTCATAGCAAAGTTTGCATCTCCATATTGTCCGGTTTGCTGACTGCTATATATAGCAGTTATACTTATAACACAAAATGCACACAAAATTAAAATTAATTTTACATCTAAACTTTTTAAAAACTCGGTACTTCTTTTCATGACATCCTCCTGAAACATTGTTACAGCAAAATAAAAAACCAGGAGTCAACATTCTTCATGTTTTGACGACTGATTACACATTATCTATAAAACACTTATATAGAATAACTCTCTTTTTCATACAATACAATATATTATACTACAGTTTCATCAGTAAGATTTGCCAAAAAAATTATTCTTTTTTTATTTTATATCTATATACCATATATCAGCAATGTATTTTCATAAATTCCTAATACATAACCGTTCATTGTAAGATTAATGGGAAAAGTATTGTACATGTAGGATGTGGCTGAAGACATGAGATAATAAAAAGCTCGCGTAAGCGAGCTTTTTACTTAATATACAGATGTATTATTTTCTGACGTATTTTCTAAAATTTCTTTTACACGTCCTAAGAACTTACCACAAATTAGGCCATCAAGTACACGGTGATCAAGTGATAGACATAAGTTAACCATGTCACGAGCACCAAACATGCCATTATCCATAATGACTGGGCGTTTTACAATTGATTCAACTTGTAAAATAGCCGCTTGTGGATAATTAATAATACCCATAGATTGAACAGAACCAAATGATCCCGTGTTATTAATTGTAAATGTTCCACCTTGCATTTCGTCCGCTTTTAACGATTTCGTGCGTACTTTTCCTGCAAGTTCTGTAATTTCACGAGCGATACCTTTAATTGTTTTCTCGTCCGCTTGCTTAATTACTGGTACAAATAGTTCGTCCTCTGTTGCAACAGCGATTGAAAGGTTAATATCTTTCTTCTGAACGATTTTATCGCCAGCCCACATTGAATTAATTTGAGGGTATTCTTTTAACGCTTGTGCTACTGCTTTTACGAAGAAAGCAAAGAACGTTAAGTTAAAGCCTTCGCGCTTTTTGAAATCACCTTTAATTGAATTACGGTATGACACAAGATTTGTCACATCTACTTCAATCATCATCCAAGCGTGTGGCGCTTCGTGTTTACTACGTAACATGTTCGCTGCGATTGCTTTACGCACACCTGTTACTGGAATTTCGATATCGCCAGGCATTGTTGGTACAGAAACTGGTTTTGGTGCTTCTGCCTTTGGTGCCGCTGTTACTACTGATGCTGATTTTGGTGCTTCTGGACGCGCTGCTACTGCTACCGCTTCTTCTTTTTTCGCACCTACTTGTGGAATATTTCCAGATTCCACTAATTTTAAAATATCTTTACGAGTGATACGACCATTTGCTCCCGTACCTTCTACTAAATCTAAATCAACGTTATGCTCACCCGCAAGTTTTAATACCGCTGGTGAAAAACGTGGTTTTCCATCAGTTGGTTGTTTTACTTTCGGTGCTTTGTCAGCAGTAGTTACTTCTGCCTTTGGTTCTTCTTTCGTTTTTTCCTCAACAGCTGTTGCTGCTACTTCATCTGCGCCCTCTACTTGAATGACACAAACAACTTCACCTACAGCTAACGTATCGCCTTCACCAGCGATTAACTCTTTCACAATACCAGTGAAAGAAGATGGTACTTCTGCATTTACTTTATCAGTCATTACTTCTGCAAGCGGATCGTACTTATTTACGTGATCGCCAACATTAACGAGCCATTTACTAATTGTGCCCTCTGTAACGCTCTCCCCGAGCTGAGGCATTGTAATATTTTCTACAGCCATGTATAGTCCCCCCGATTAAAATTCCGCAAGTTCACGCATTGCTTTTTCAACTTTATCTGGATTTACCATAAAGAATTTTTCCATTGTTGGTGCATATGGCATTGCTGGAACATCTGGGCCTGCAAGACGTGCAATTGGTGCATCTAAATCAAACAGACAATTTTCAGCGATAATTGCTGCCACTTCACTTATAATGCTTCCTTCTTTATTGTCTTCTGTTACAAGAAGAACTTTACCTGTTTTAGAAGCAGCTTCAATGATTGCTTCTTTATCTAACGGGTATACAGTACGTAAATCAAGAATGTGTGCAGAGATGCCATCTTGTGCTAACTTTTCAGCTGCTTGAAGAGCAAAGTGAACACATAATCCGTACGTGATAACAGTAATATCATCACCTTCACGTTTTACATCTGCTTTTCCGATTGGTAATACGTAATCATCTTCTGGTACTTCACCTTTAATTAAGCGATATGCACGTTTATGCTCAAAGAATAATACTGGATCTTCATCACGAATTGCAGCTTTTAATAAGCCTTTCGCATCATATGGTGTAGAAGGAATAACGATTTTTAAACCTGGTTGGTTTGCAAACATCGCTTCTACAGATTGTGAATGATACAATGCACCGTGAACGCCTCCGCCAAATGGTGCACGAATTGTAACTGGACAAGTCCAATCGTTGTTAGAACGATAACGAATTTTTGCTGCCTCAGAAACAATTTGGTTTACTGCTGGCATGATGAAATCAGCAAACTGCATTTCAGCGATTGGACGCATACCATACATTGCCGCACCAATTGCTACCCCAGCGATTGCAGATTCTGCAAGCGGTGCATCAAGCGCACGATCTTCACCAAATTGATCATACAAACCGTGTGTCGCTTTAAACACGCCACCTTTTTTACCAACATCTTCTCCTAAAACAAATACTTTCTCATCGCGTTCCATTTCTTCGCGCATTGCTAATGTAATAGCATCAATATAAGACATTACAGCCATGAAACGTTCCCCCCTATTCTGCGTATACGTGCTTCAATGCATCTTCAGGTGCTGCATACGGAGCATTTTCTGCATATTCTGTTGCTTCATTTACGATATGCATAATTTCGTCTAACATTTGTTTTTCAGATTCCTCAGTTAACACACCAGCTTCTTTTAAATAAGCTGCAAATGTTATAATTGAATCTTTTTTCTTCGCTTCTTCTACTTCTTCTTTATCACGATAAACACGATCATCATCGTCACTAGAATGTGCTGTTAAACGATATGATACTGTTTCAATTAAAGTCGGACCCTCACCACGTCGGCCACGGTCTGCCGCTTCTTTTACAGCTTTATACACTGCAAGTGGATCGTTTCCGTCTATTGTATATCCAGGCATACCGTAACCAATTGCACGATCTGCTACGTTTTTACATGCTAATTGTTTTTCAACCGGAATAGAGATTGCATATTTATTATTTTCACACATGAAAATAACAGGTAGTTTGTGTACACCAGCAAAGTTTGCTCCTTCATGGAAGTCACCTTGGTTTGAAGAACCTTCTCCGAATGTAACAAACGTTACTAAATCTTTCTTCTCCATTTTTCCAGCTAGTGCAATACCAACTGCATGTGGTACTTGCGTTGTTACTGGAGATGAACCTGTCACAATACGATTTTTCTTTTGACCGAAGTGACCAGGCATTTGACGACCACCAGAGTTTGGATCTCCAGCTTTTGCGAAAGCTGACAACATAAGTTCTTTAGCTGTCATACCAAACGCTAGTACAACACCCATATCACGGTAGTATGGTAATGCATAATCTTTTTCTCTATCAAGAGCGAACGCTGCTCCAACTTGTGCAGCCTCTTGTCCTTGACAAGAAATTACGAATGGAATTTTACCAGCGCGGTTTAATAACCACATACGTTCGTCGATTTTACGTGCAAGTAACATCGTACGGAACATTTCTACTACTTGCTCATCACTTAAGCCAAGCTCTTCATGGCGCTTTTCTTTTACTTCTGCCATTTTTCATAACCTCCTAAATCCACATTTTTATGCGTGTAACGCTTTTCCATCTACAGCTAATGCTGCTTCACCAATCGCTTCAGATAATGATGGATGCGGATGAATTGTATGTGCTACTTCCCAAGGTGTTGCATCAAGTACTCTTGCAAGACCAGCTTCAGAAATCATATCTGTTACATGTGGTCCGATCATATGAACACCAAGAATGTCATTTGTTTCTTCATCAACTACAAGTTTTACAAAGCCATCAGATTCTCCGTATACAAGCGCTTTTCCGATTGCGCGGAATGAGAACTTACCTACTTTTAACTTATAGCCTTTTTCTTTCGCTTCTTGTTCTGTTAAGCCGACAGAAGCAACTTCTGGACTGCTATATACGCATTTTGATACCATAGAGTAATCAATTGGTGTAACTTCTTTACCAGCAATATGTTCTACTGCAACAATTCCTTCGTGAGAAGCAACGTGAGCAAGTTGTAAACCACCGATTACATCTCCAATTGCGTAAATGTGAGATTCTTTCGTTTGATAAAACTCATTTGTTTGAATGTATCCTTTTTCCACAACGATATCAGTATTCTCTAAACCAATATTTTGCGTATTCGCTTGTCTTCCTACAGATACAAGCATTTTTTCGGCTTTAAACTCTTTATTCTCACCGTTATGTTCAGCTTGAATTGTTACCCCATTATCTTTTACCAATGTTTCTGGTAATACTTTTGCACCAGTTACCACTTTAATACCTTTTTTCTTGAATAGACGTTGCATTTCTTTTGAAACGTCCTGATCTTCTAGTGGTAAAATAGTTTTCGCATACTCTAATACTGTAACTTCTACACCGAAGTCAGCAAGCATAGATGCCCACTCAATACCGATTACACCGCCACCAACGATAATGATTGAACTAGGAAGCGTTTCCATTTTTAGAGCGTGATCTGAAGACATTACATACTCTCCATCTAACTCTAATCCTGGTAATGAATTTGGACGAGAACCTGTTGCAACAAGTACATTTTTTGGAATTAACATTTCATTCTCTTCTCCACTTGCAAGTTCAACTGAAATTGTCCCTGGCATAGGAGAGAAAATAGATGGACCAAGAATACGGCCAATACCTTCAAACACATCAATTTTACCTTGTTTCATTAAATGTTGAACGCCTTTATGAAGCTGCGTTACAATCTTTTCTTTACGCTCTTGTACTTTTGCAAAGTTTAGTTCTACATTGCTTGCAATAACTCCGAACTCTTCGCTTTTTTTAGCAGTTGCGTATACTTCCGCACTACGTAAAAGAGCTTTACTAGGAATACACCCTTTGTGTAAACAAGTACCACCAAGATTTTCTTTTTCAACAAGTGCAGTTTTTAATCCTAGTTGTGATGCACGAATAGCAGCAACATAACCACCAGTACCGCCGCCAACGATGACTAAATCATATTCTTTTGCCATTATCTCAACCCCTAGCTACCGTTTCTTTTTCACGTACAACATACTCTTTTGGAGCTTCTTCTTCACGTAATACACGAAGTGCCCCTTCTGCTAATGCTTGTAACTCATCTTCTCCTGGATGTACAATCACATCTGCAATCCAATCTACTCGTTCTTTTATTTCATCGACAAGAATTTTGCTATATGCAAGTCCACCAGTTAATACGATTGCATCGATTTTCCCGTGAAGTACAGCGCTAGCTCCGCCAATCTCTTTTGCAACTTGATATGCCATTGCTTTATAAATAAGAGTTGCTTCAGGGTCACCTTTTTCAACCATTTGTTCTACTTTAATTGCATCGTTTGTACCGATTAGACTCACAAGTCCACCTTGTCCGACAAGTTTTTTAACCATTTCATCACGGTAATACTCACCAGAGAAACACATCTCAACTAACTGGCCTACTGGTACTGTACCCGCACGCTCTGGACTAAATGGTCCTTCGCCGTTTAAGCCGTTGTTAACATCAATAACTTTCCCTTTTTTATGAGCACCAACTGTAATACCGCCACCCATATGTGTAACTAATAAATTTAAATCCTCATATTTATGATTTAATTCTTCAGCTACTTTACGAGCAACCGCTTTTTGGTTTAATGCGTGGAAAATACTTTTACGCTCCATACCAGCAATACCGCTTATACGAGCAATCGGTTCCATTTCATCTACAACGACAGGATCCACAATGAATGCAGGAATATTTAATCCAGAAGCGATTTCATATGCTAAAATGCCTCCAAGGTTTGAAGCGTGATGACCGCTAAATCCATTTTTTAAATCTTCTAACATCGCATTGTTTACTGTGTACGTACCACCTTCGATTGGACGAAGTAATCCCCCGCGTCCACAAACAGCGTTCAATTTTGAAATGTTAATGCCATGAGAATGTAAAACCTCTAAAATCGTTTCTTTACGAAACTCATATTGATCAATAATTCGCTTATATTTACCAATCTGTTCTTCATCATGACGAATTGTTTCTTCTAAAACGGGTCTTTCATTATCAAACACACCAATTTTTGTGGATGTACTACCCGGATTAATAACAAGAATTCGATTTAAGGACACTGTTGCTACCTCCACTACTAAATTCAAAAGGAAGTGGAAACCTCATAAGAGGTAACCACACCTTTTGTAAAAGTTATATATGAATGATTAGCGACGGCTAATAATATCGTGACCGTTGCGTAAGTACGTGCTACGAGTATTTTTCAAGCTTGCAATGCGCTCTTCAGCTAGACGATCAGCCGCTACATAAGTTGCTACGCCATCGCGTTTTGAAATTTCGATTACTTTTGCAATTGTGTCATAAATAGACTCAACACGTTTTAATGCACGTTCTCTATTGTATCCATATAATTCGTCTGCTACGTTAATTACGCCACCTGCATTGATAACATAGTCTGGTGCGTATACAATACCCATTTCATGAATGATGTCGCCGTGACGATCTTCTTTTAATTGGTTATTTGCAGAACCTGCGATTACTTTTGCTTTAAGTTGTGGAATAGTTTCATCGTTAACTGTTGCGCCTAATGCACATGGTGCGTAAATATCACATTCAACACCGTAAATTTCATTTGGTTCAACTGCTGTCGCACCGAATTCTTCTACTGCACGTTGTACAGCTTCTTTATTAATATCTGTAACGATTAATTTTGCTCCTTCAGCGTGTAAATGTTTGCATAAGTGGTATGCTACGTTACCAACACCTTGAACAGCGATTACTTTTCCTTCTAAGTTATCTGTACCGAAAGCTTCTTTTGCAGCTGCTTTCATACCACGATAAACACCGTATGCAGTTACTGGAGATGGGTTACCAGAAGAACCGAATGATGGTGAAATACCTGTTACAAAGTCAGTTTCTTCATGGATAATATCCATATCATCTACTGTTGTACCAACATCTTCAGCTGTAATGTAACGTCCGTTTAATCCTTGAATGTAACGTCCTAATGCACGGAACATTGCTTCGCTCTTATCTTTACGTGGATCACCGATAATTACTGTTTTTGCACCACCTAGGTTTAGACCAGCTGCTGCGTTTTTGTATGTCATCCCTTTTGCAAGACGCAATGCATCTTCAATCGCCGCTTCTTCAGAATCATATGTCCACATTCTTGTTCCACCAAGAGCTGGTCCAAGTGTTGTATCATGAATTGCAATAATTGCTTTTAAACCAGATTCTTTATCTTGGCAAAATACTACTTGCTCATAATCATATTTCTCTAAGTATTCGAAGATTTCTAATGTCATTGTCGTTTCCCCCTAATGTTTTACCCTATTTGGTTTATTTTGAAGCAGTCGCAACTGCCAATGCTAATGAATATACTTTTGTTTCTGCTGAATCAGCACGAGATGTTAAAACAATCGGTGCTTTTGCGCCAGCAATCATTGCTCCTACTTTTGCATCTGCAAAGTAAACAAGTGATTTATATAGCACATTTCCAGCTTCAATCGTTGGGACGAGTAAAATGTCTGCCTTACCTGCTACATCACTTACTATGCCTTTATGTTCTGCTGCAATTTGTGATACTGCATTATCTAAAGCAAGTGGTCCATCAACGATACAATTTTTGACCTGTCCGCGGCGATTCATTTGTGTTAACATCGCTGCATCAATTGTCGCCTGCATCGCTGGATTTACAACCTCTACTGCTGCGATTGGTGCTACTTTTGGCAATTCAATTCCTATTGCACGAGCAACTTCTACAGTATTTTGTATAATAGCAGCTTTTTGTGTTACATCAGGTGCGATGTTCATCGCTGCATCTGTAACGAAAATAAGACGATCGTAATTTGGAACTTCAAATGCTGCTACATGTGAAAGTACGCTACCTTTACGTAGCCCCCATTCTTTGTTTAACACAGCCTTCAAAATATTCGCTGTCGGGATGTTACCCTTCATAAGCACATCTGCTTCACCGTTTCTCACAGCTTTAACAGAAAGTTCCGCAGCTTCAGCACTTGATGCTGCTGCAATCACTTCAATATGTTCTGAAGTTTGTAAAGCATGTTCTTGTAGCATCCCCATTATTTTTTCTTGATTTCCATATAGACGAAATTGAGCTAGCTGTAATGTAATTGCTTTCGCTACAGCTTCAATTACTTCATGATCTTCAGCTACTGCTACAGCTACAGTTTTTTTAGGCTGTCCTGCAGCTTGATCAATTAAGTGTTCTAACTTCATATTTTGTAATCAACCCTTTCCGTCGTCCCTCGTTTATTTATAAAGCAAATACCGTGCCAACTTTTAAAAGTGGTCTTACCAATAATGAAAACGCATTCAAAATGCAGTAAAATCAATACTTTGGAAAATAACAAAACTTTCTGTCTATTCTTGTCGCTTTTTGTATACCATGCAACAAATTGCACGGTACGCAATTTATTGCATGCTATTTTTTGCATGGTCATACTTTTCTAGCTTATAATATAAATTTCTAACCGAAATTCCTAATGCTTTTGCAGTTTGCGTTTTATTTCCGTCGAACCTCTCCAAATATTCATGAATAATATTCCCTTCGAACTCTGTCACTAAATGCTCAAGTGGCTTTTCTTCTAATTCAGGTAATAAATTATTTTGTTTCAACTCCGTCTGCTCTTCTTTATGCAACGGTGGCAAATGATGTACATCAATATATATCTCGTTATAATTCATAAAAATAATAGCTCTTCCTAAAATATTTTCAAGTTCCCTCACATTACCCGGCCATTCATATGATTGTAAATAGGAAATAGCTTCGTCTGTGAGCCCCTCTACATTCCGACCATAGTCTTGGTTAATTTTTTGAATCAGCCTTTCTGCGATCGCTGGTATATCTCCTTTTCGTTGACGAAGAGATGGAATTTGAATCGGAATTTTATTTAATCGATAATATAAATCTTCCCTAAACTCCCCTTCTAGAATAGCCTTTTCTAAATTCACATGCGTCGCTGCAATCACCCGAACATTAATAGGTATCGCTTTCGTTCCACCCACTTTTACAATTTCTTTTTCTTGCAGGACACGAAGGAGTTTCGCCTGTGTATTTGCAGATAACTCTCCGATTTCATCTAAAAAGATACTTCCATTATTCGCTTCCTCAAAAAAACCTCGCTTCCCACCTCTCTTCGCTCCAGAAAACGCCCCTTCCTCATAACCGAATAATTCACTTTCTAGTAGCGTCTCAGAAATAGCCGCGCAATTTACACGAACGAACTTATTATATTTTCGGTTACTCCCATTATGGATTGCATGTGCAAATAATTCTTTACCTGTTCCAGATTCTCCGCGCAGCAATACCGTTGCTGGTGTATTCGCTCCAAGTTTCGCCTGCTCAATAGCCGCTGTTGTTTCATCTGAATTTCCGACAATATCATCAAATGAATATTTTGCCTCTAATGTCCGGATAATTTGCCTTGCTCTATTCAATTCATTTGTTAACTTTTGAATTTCTGATACGTCACGAATTACCCCGACGCTTCCTTTCAATATCCCATCTACAATAACCGGTGCTACGTTTACAATTACATCACGCTTTTTTTGTCCAATCTTCATATGTATTCCGCGTACTGCCCTACGTGTTCGAAGTACTTTCATATGCATACTTTCGCCTTCTACAATATCGGTTGTAGCTGGTTGTCCAAGAATATCTTCTTCTGTTAAACCCGTTAACTTCGTATAAGCAGGGTTTATAACTAAACCCCTTCCTTTCTCATCAACAACCGAAATTGCTTCTTCAGATGAGTTAATAATCGCTTCTAGTAGCGTTTGAATTTCTTTTAAGTCTGTCACCTCTTCTGCCAAATCTACAACTTCTGTAATATCTTTAAAAATCGCAAACGCTCCTTGCACCTCTCCTCCTTCTTTTAATATTGGAATACGCGTTGTAATAATTTTCTTTTCATTCTCTAACGTCAGCTCATGATTTATTTCTATTTGTTTCGTACGTATAATACGAAGCAATTTACTAGTCGGAATAACTTCTAAAATATATTTCCCTATCGCATCTTCTTTTTTATATCCGATAATCCGCTCTGCACTTTTATTAAAAAGGCGAACTTCTCCCTCTCGATCGATTACAATCATACCGTCATGTGTAGAATTTAAAATCAACTCTCCTTGTTGCGTCTGTTCCTCTAATCTCCCAATTAGCCCTTCCTTCTCATGCGCTAGCCTCGTAACAATTTTTGCAATATCCCCGGGTATAAGGAGAGTATCTTTATGCTTTTGCGCTAGCAAAACTTTATGTAAATCATCGTCACCTGTCATATCAAACATTACATCGATATGCATAGAAAGAAACGGAATTACACTCTCCCCAATCGTAATCCCATATTCTTTAGCAATTTGTAATCCCTTCGCTATCGGATTTGTATCAATAATCCCTATAATTTGAAATATATTCGAACTTTGCAGCAAATTCAGTAGTGTGCTTCCACCTTCACCTGCACCAACAATTAAAACTTTTTGTTTCATATATTACACTTCCTCTCGAAGTATCTATGCAAAATTTTTCACACCATTATATTACTCTTTCAGCCTCCTCTTGACAAACCCCCTTTTCATATAACATCATTAAAATACACAAAATAATCTGAAAAGGAGCGTTATATATGCAGCGTTACCTTGCTCTACTATTAGCCCTCATCCCTATTTCATTAGCTGTGCTTGGTATTAAGTTAATGAGAGATACTGTATTTGGGATTCTATTTCCGCCAATCCCTATACTCTGGTTACAATTTATAATCGGCGCTCTCTGCTTTGGACTCGGTTTTTATATCTTTGGTGGGTTCGTCCTACACCGAGACCGTAAACGAAATAAGGTACAAGCTCGCTTCAGGAGATAAAAAAATGAGACCGTTTCATTCGGCCTCATTTTTTTATCGGCAATATAGCTCTTGCTGTTTCAGGATAATCAGTAATAATCGCCGATATATTCATATCAAAATATTTACGCATGAGTGTTTCTTCATTAATCGTATAAGGACGAACCTCCACACCACTTTCCATCGTCAGTTCAGCAATAGCATCTTGAAGATAGCGATAATTAGGGTGAACTGCTGTAGCACCCATTTTTTTCGCATATGCCCAAGGGCTATGCAAACCTTCTCGATATAAAATAGCCGTTTGAATATCAGGAGCCATCATATGGCACCGTTTCATACTGTAGTGATTAAATGAAGAAAATACGACCCGATCCTCTAGATTAAATTTCCGTACAAGGGTTATCACTTCTTCCTCTAAACCTCTGTATGGAAATTTATTATTTTTCAATTCAATATTAAGTAGCAACCTCGTTGGTTCAAGCCATTCTAATACCTCTTCTAAAAGAGGTATTTTGCAAAACCCTACTTTGTCACCAAATTTATAACTTGCATCTAACTTACATAAATCCTCATATAAGTAATTTCGAACAGCACCTTTTCCATTTGTTGTCCGGTTCACCGTTTCATCATGAATAACAACAACTTTTCCATCTTTCGTTAATTGAACATCGAGCTCAATTCCATCAGCCCTAAAAGACTCAGCCGCTTCAAATGAAATCATTGTATTTTCTGGGTACGTTCCAGCCGCACCACGATGTGCAAATATAAGAGTCATCCTCACTCCCCCAATCTTATGCTATACTATACGAAAAAGGAGGTACTTCTATGAGACCATTACAAATTTCTCCAGACACTGCAGTTCGCCTATCAAAAGCGTTAGGTGTCCCACTTGAACAGCTCATGCATATGCCACAACACATTTTAATTCAAAAGCTAGTTGAATTAGAAAAACAAAATAAAGACGAAGAGTAATACAGTCCTGTTTTGCAGGGCTTTTTATTTTATTCTACATTTCCTCTTTCATTATATCACGGATAACTTACCCACTAAAATTACGAATACACGGAGTAACACGGCAAAAAATTATCTCTTAACATACCCTAATGCTATTTCTAATAATATACAACTTCAACTTTAACTTTGTAACAAATAAAAGATCAATGAGTTTTAAACTCATTGATCTTTTATAAAAAATTCATTCCGAATATATTATTAGCTTAACTATTCTCAGCTAGCCTTATGTTCAAGTCTCAGCTTATCCGCAACCATTGCGATGAACTCTGAGTTCGTAGGTTTCGCTTTTGACATGGATACTGTATAACCAAATAAAGACGAAATAGAATCAATATTCCCACGGCTCCAGGCTACTTCAATCGCGTGACGGATCGCACGTTCAACACGGCTTGCTGTTGTATTATATTTCTTTGCGATATCTGGATATAATACTTTTGTGATAGATCCTAGCAATTCGATATCATTGTATACCATAGAAATCGCTTCTCGTAAGTACATATATCCTTTAATATGAGCAGGTACGCCAATTTCATGAATGATACTCGTAATGCTCGCATCTAGGTTTTTCGGTTTTCCATCTACTGTTGTCGCTGATCGGAAAGATGGAAGTGGACGTTTGATGGTAGCGCTCGCCTTACCACTCACTTGACGAATATGACTTGTTAAATTCTCCATATCAAATGGTTTTAATATGAAATATGAAGCACCTAAGTCAACTGCTTTTTTTGTCACATCTTCTTGTCCAAATGCTGTCAACATAATTACACTAGGCTGTTTTAACCTTTCAATATGTCGCATTTTCTCTAATACAGCTAAACCATCTAAATGTGGCATAATAATGTCTAAAACGAGTACATCAGGCTGCTTATCTTTTAATAAGTTTAAACACTCTTGACCATTATAAGCAGTACCGATTACTTCCATATCATCTTGAGCAGCTACATAACTCTCTAGCATTGATACTAATTCTTTATTATCATCCACAAGACATACTTTAATTTTCTCCACAGCTTTTCCTCCCTTACCGAATAGATTCTCCGACATGTGTATCCTTCTAGGCTACATGAATTGTTCGACAATTGTGTGAAAATTCCCTTTTAAAGTTTCTTACTTTCCGATAAAATCACAAAAAAATATGTTTATCGTTCATTTATTCCCTTTCGCAACACATTCCATCATAGAAATACAACGAAACGTTCAACCCTTTCCTTACATTTTACAACAAAAAACACTTCTTGCGGAGCTTTTACAAAATTTCAACGAATTTTTCCACAAAAAAGCAAGCTAATATATATTAGCTTGCTTTTTTCTCTTGATCATAAATATTAATTCCAGCCTCATGTAACATCCATTCGATATGAACACCATATCCTGATGTTGGATCATTTACAAACACATGTGTAACAGCACCGATTACTTTTCCGTTTTGTACAATTGGACTTCCACTCATCCCTTGTACAATACCACCTGTTTTTTCTAACAAACGCTTATCTGTTACTTTTATTACCATACCTTTTGTAGCTGGAAATTTTTGCTGAACTGTACTAACAACTTCAATATCAAATGCTTCTACTTTATCTTGCTCAATAACCGTCAATATTTTTGCCGGTCCCTCTTTTACTTGATGAGACAATGCGATAGGCATCGCTTTATCCATTATACCGTTTGTCATATTTGTATTTAATTTTCCAAAAATACCATATGGACTATTTATCGTAATATTGCCAACTACTTCACGATCTGGTGAGAACCTCGCTAATTTCTCTCCTGGATTCCCATGACTACCTCTTTCAATTGACGTAACTGTCGAACGCATAATTTGCCCATCTTCAACTTGAATCGGCTTTTTCGTATCATTATCAGAAATAACATGACCAAGCGCTCCGTATTTCATAGAATTCGGATGAATGAATGTCATCGTGCCAATTCCAGCTGCTGAATCACGAATATATAAACCAATACGATAAGACGATTCTCCACTATCTTTTTGCGGCGTTAACTTAGTGCGAATGTATTTCCCATCTCTTAACAAAACAAGATTAAGCGGTTCGCCTGTTTCTCCACTACTATGAATAAACGGTGCTACATCACTCATTCTTTCGATTGTTTTCCCATTAATTTCGGTAATCATATCTCCAATTTGCACACCAGCCGTTTCACCAGGAGATATTTTACCCTTTTCAGTTTGAATTAAATGATGGCCTACAACAAGTACACCTTTTGTGTTTAATTTCACACCAATTGATTGCCCACCTGGAATAACTTTAAAATCTTTCAATACTTTCACATTTACTTTTTTTACTGGAAAACCAGCAAGTTGAAACACCATATCTGCTTCACCATTTTGATGAGAATTTACCATAAGTCCTTGTTTTTGTTCATTTGAACTCACTGTAAAAACATGACGATTTGTAGATGAAGCTTTAAAAACTGGTAATGAAGTTATTTCTGATTGTTGCCCTTCAAAAACAACAAGTTGTTTCGGAGATGAAATAAACGTTCGAAGCGGTTTAAAACATCCAATAAAAACTAAAGAAACAAGGAGACAAAGACCTATTATTTTGCGAAATCTTTCTAATTTCAATTTGTTCACTCTCCTCGCTCCTACCCCACATTCAGCCTTTTGGCTTCACTTTTTAATCTCTCCTTGCAGTGCTTTATTTATAACCGGAAGAATTAAGAAATCGTCATTTGAGAAAAAAAGCTATCCATTACTGGATAGCCTCTGCTGTCTGTTTAAAATGATGCGCTTGCGTAAGTAACTCTTTCGCATGTTCTGTCGTTAAATCGGTAATTTCCACACCAGAAATCATTCGAGCTATTTCTGTTACTTTATCCTCCATAGTTAAAACGGTAACCGACGTAATTGTCCGATCATTAGCTACCTGTTTTCGAATAAATAAATGCGAATCCGCCATTGAAGCTACTTGAGGTAAGTGCGTAATACAAAGTACTTGTGAGTTTACTGATACACGATAAATTTTTTCCGCAATAGCCTGTGCAACTCGACCACTCACACCCGTATCCACTTCATCAAAAATAACAGATGCAACACCTTGATGTTTAGAAAAAATACTTTTTAAAGCTAAAATAATACGAGATAACTCTCCACCAGAAGCAACCTTCGAAAGTGGCTTTAGCGGTTCACCTGGGTTCGTTGAAATATAAAACTCCACATGATCGTAGCCATCCACTGTAAGTCTCACCGGCGCCCCTTCCACAAGAGGTTCTTCTGCATTTCCTTCTCGCTTCATAATTCTCACTTCAAATTTCGTTTTTTCCATATATAATTCTTTTAATTCTTGATGAATGGCATTTGTAAGATGCTCTGCAAGTTCATGACGCATACTACTTAACAACGTCGCTTCTTTCAGAATCACACTTTCTAATTCCTTTAACTGCTTCTTCGTCGTTTCAATATGAACGTCTTTATTTTCAATCGTAAAAATTTCTTGTTCAATTTTATCAGCATACGCTAAAATTTCTTCTACAGTATTTCCATATTTTCTCTTCAGCATACGGATTTCATTTAAACGCGTTTCTATTTCATCTAAACGATTCGGATCATATTCCATCATATCGAGCTTTTCTCGCAGTTGATATGCAACTTCTTCTAATAAGTAATAGCTATTTGCAATGGAATCATGATTTTCTTGATATACTTCATCTAAATGTGTAATACTCTCCATTTGTCCCATTGCGCTTCGTACATTATCTAATCCTTGTCCGTCAGCACTTAACGAGCGATATGCATCCCCTAATGCTTTGTAAATTTTTTCGAAATTAGAAATTTGCAATCGTTCTTCAGTTAAGTCATTTTCTTCATCCATCTTTAAATCCGCCTTACGGATTTCTTCATGCTGGAATTGGATTAAATCTAAGCGATGCGCCATTTGTTGTTCATTTTCACTTAACGATTTCAATTGTTTTTTTAACTTCTCATAGTCAGCGTATACATTTTGATATACACCTAACTGTTTAACGATACGATCTCCATCAAAATGATCGAGCATAAAGAGATGTCGCTCTTCATTCATTAAATCTTGTGTTTCGTGCTGTCCATGAATATCAACAAGTGTTTTTCCAATTTCTTTTAACACGCTAAGTGTAACAAGTTTCCCATTTACACGACATACACTCTTTCCATTTGCAGCGATATCACGCTTTAAAATAATCATGCCGTCTTCTATTTCTATATCTAACTCTTCTGCCTTTTCAATACATGGATGCTTATCATCTTCTACGTAAAATAGCCCTTCTATCTCAGCCTTCTCCGTTCCGTATCGAACAAATTCTGCTGAACCACGACCACCTACAAGCAAGCTAATCGCATCAATAATAATCGATTTTCCGGCTCCTGTTTCACCACTTAAAACCGTTAAACCTTTTTGAAAAGAAATATTTAATGCCTCAATAATAGCAAAGTTTCTAATCGATAATTCCGATAACAATGCCCCATTCACCTCGTTATAAACTACTCTCCACTAAGGGATTTTCTCAGTTCTTCATTCAAATAGTCATACTATATATTTGTATGTATATACTCTTCTAACCCGCTCCATTGTACCAAACATTTGTTTTTCGGGTCAATCCACCTATTTTCTAACTTTATGCAAATAAAATATTATATTACAATTAAAATTTCATATTTTTAATCAATAAAAATATCCTGTTCACTTCCCACTTTACAGAGGAAAGCAAACAAGATTTTTTTGTTACAACATATTTAAGAAACGATCAGAGACAACACCTGTATCCTCAGGTGTACGGCAAATAATTAAGCAAGTATCATCACCACAAATGGTTCCGATGATCTCATCCCACTCTAAATGATCAATAAGTGCTCCAAGTGAATGAGCGTTACCAGGCAATGTTTTTAGCACAAGCATATGTCCTGCCGTGTCTAATTTTACAAATGAATCCACTAGATTTCGTTTTAATTTTTGTAACGGGTTAAATCGTTGATCTGCTGGCAAGCTATATTTATAGCGACCATCGTGTAATGGCACCTTCACTAAGTGCAGTTCTTTAATATCACGCGATACTGTTGCTTGCGTTACATTAAATCCCTCATTACGTAGAATATCAACTAATTCATCTTGTGTTTCAATTTCTTTGTTTGCAATAATTTCCCTGATTTTAATATGGCGCTGACCTTTATTCATACATTTGCACCTCACACTATCTCTTACCATAGTTTAAACATTGGTATACTTCACTTATTTATGTTAACTTATAATTCGTTACTTGTACACAATTGTTTTTACAATCATTATACAATTACAACAAAAAGAGGAACAACATATGTTATTCCCCTTTCCCTTTTTGTTTTAGAACATCATGCGCTTCTGTAACAACTTGCTCAATAGAAACTGGAGAGTGGTTTTCGCCATTCTCACGTTCACCATGCCATTTTAAATGGACTAAAAATTCAATATTACCATCTCCACCCGTAATTGGTGAGAATGTTAAACCTTCCACATCATAGCCTTCTTTTAAAGCAAAATCGACAATCATTTCTACGACAGCCTCATGTACTTTTCTATCACGAACGATGCCTTTTTTCCCGACTTGCTCTCTTCCTGCTTCAAACTGTGGTTTAATTAACGCTGCTACATCTCCGTTAGACATAAGCATCGTTTTTAAAACTGGAAATATAAGTTTTAATGATATAAACGAAACATCAATACTAGCAAATTGCGGTAAACCACGCTCTAAATCTGCCGGTGTTACGTAACGGAAATTTGTACGTTCCATTACGACAACACGCTCATCTTGACGCAATTTCCAAGCAAGTTGATTATATCCTACATCTAATGCATAAGATAACTTCGCTCCATTTTGAAGCGCACAATCTGTAAAGCCACCAGTTGATGAACCAATATCTATCATAACTTTATCTTGTAAATCTAAATGAAATACTTCTAATGCCTTTTCAAGTTTGTAACCACCACGGCTTACATACGGCATAACTTGCCCTTTCACCGTAATTTCTGTATCTTGTGGGATTTTCTCTCCTGGCTTATCAAGTCTCATTTCATTTGCATATACGAGTCCGGCCATAATAGCACGTTTCGCTTTTTCGCGTGTTTCTATAAGTCCTCGTTCTACTAATAGTACATCTACTCTTTCTTTTTTTACACTCATTTGTTACGCCCTTTTTTGTTTTGATGGAATCATTGTATGAATACGGTCTACAACAGCATCTGTCGTTAAACCAATTTCTTCTAATAATTTTGTTACACTTCCGTGTTCTATGAAACGATCTGGAATACCCATTCGTTCAACTAACGCACTATGGTAGCCGTTCTCAGACGCAAATTCAACTACTCCTGTTCCAAAACCACCGATTAGACAAGCTTCTTCAATCGTTAAAATCGGTATATTTTTTCCTAAGAGATCATGTAAATATGCTTCATCCATTGGTTTAATAAAGCGAGCATTCACTACTTTAACTGAAACTCCAGCCTTTTCAAGACGCTCAGCTGCTTCCATTGCCATTGGAATTGTCGTACCAAATGTTAAAATCGCTGCTTGTGTACCTTCTTTTAACGTTTCCCATGTACCGATTGGAATCGCCTTTAATTCTTCATCCATAGGAACGCCAAGCCCATTACCACGCGCATAACGCAAAGCAATCGGTCCATCTTCGTATTGCATCGCCGTATATACTAAATGTTGTCCTTCATTTTCATCTTTCGGCATCATAAGCACCATATTCGGTAAGTGACGTAAAAATGCGATATCAAATACACCTTGATGCGTTTCACCATCTGCTCCTACTAATCCAGAACGGTCTATTCCAATGAAAACATTTAAATTTTGACGGCATATATCATGAACAACTTGGTCATATGCTCTTTGTAAAAATGTTGAATAAATCGCTAAGAATGGCTTCATTCCTTGCGTTGCCATACCTGCTGCCATTGTTGTAGCATGCTGTTCTGCAATACCTACATCAATCATACGATCTGGGAATTCTTTTTGGAATTTCTCAAGTTTTGATCCAACAGGCATTGCAGGTGTAATTGCTACGATACGCTCATCTGCTCTCGCTAACTTAAGCACTGTTTCACTAACGACAGCACTCCATGCCGGTGCAACTTCTTTCGGCTTAACGAAGTCACCGGATTCAATTTTATAAGGTCCTGTTCCATGCCAAGTTCCAATAACGTCACTCTCAGCCGGTTTATAACCTTTTCCTTTTTTCGTAATAACGTGAACGAGTACTGGGCCTTTTGTTTTCTTTGCATATTGCAACGTTTCGAATAACTTTTCATAATCATGCCCATCTACTGGACCTAAGTATGTAAAGCCCAACTCTTCGAAAAAGACACCTGATACTAGTAAATATTTAAGGCTATCTTTTATTTTCTCCGCAGTCGCCGCTACTTTCCCGCCTACTGCCGGGATTTTTTTCAATATATACTCTAGTTCATCTTTTACCCAATGGTATTTACCCGCTGTACGCAAACGACCAAGTACATTATGAAGCGCACCAACGTTTGGTGCAATTGACATTTCATTGTCATTTAAAATAACAATCATGTCTGTTTTTTCATGCCCAATATGGTTGAGTGCCTCTAAAGCCATTCCACCTGTTAAAGCACCGTCCCCAATGATTGGTATCACATATTCTTTCGTTTTCTTTAAATCACGTGCTAGGGCCATTCCCATTGCAGCAGATAGTGATGTCGAGCTATGACCAGTTTCCCATACATCGTGCTCACTCTCGCAACGTTTTGGGAAACCACATAGACCTTGATATTGCCTTAATGTACCGAATTCTTTTGCACGTCCTGTTAAAATTTTATGTACATAGGATTGATGTCCTACGTCCCATAAAAATTTATCTTTCGGACTATCAAATAATTTATGCAGAGCAATTGTGAGTTCTACTACACCTAAATTAGGTGCAATATGTCCACCTGTTTGAGAGAGCTCTTCAATTAAAAACTTACGAATATCCTCACTCAATCCCTCTAGCTCACTGATAGACATATCTTTCAAAAAACTAGGGTTTTGAATTTGCGTTAGATCCACATGGATCACTCACTTTCGTTTCATAATCTGTCAACATTTCTATTCCTTATCTTGTCCTGCTATTAACCAGTCTATTGTACCCTATTACTATTATAAACCATATCTCTGTAAGCAATGAAAAAAATAGCCGCTAACACGAAGTGATAACGGCAATGTAATCTACATATATTTTTGCCAATAACAAGAAAAGAAAAACCTTTTCCTACATTTATATCATAAAATGATGAATGACTCAACAAATGAAAACGCTGTTATATCAGTTATTACGTTTTGCAATTAAATCGCAAATAGATAGTAAGTATTCATCTTGTAACTGTAAAGAGCCAATAGCATCTTTTGCTTTTACAATTGTGTCTTCTAAAATACCTTTTGCTTTATCTACAGTAAATAACGTCGTATATGTGCTCTTTTCATTAGAAACGTCACTACCAATCGGTTTTCCAATCTCTTCTTCGGTTCCTTCTACATCTAAAATATCATCTCGAATTTGGAAAGCTAGGCCGACATATTTTGCAAACGCAAGTAACTTTTCCTCTTGTTCTTTTGTGGCATCAGAAAGTATCGCTCCTGCAAGTACAGCAAACTCGAGTAATTTTCCCGTTTTATGCTTATGGATGTACTCCAATTCTTCAATCGTAAGCCTTTTCCCTTCAGCTTCCATATCTGCCACTTGTCCGCCAACCATTCCTTCTGGTCCTGCTGCTTTTGCAAGTTCAAGTACAAGCCTTACTTTCTTGTCAGCAGAGATTTCTTTTTGCTCATATGCCATAATCACTTGAAAAGCATATGTCAATAAACCATCTCCTGCTAAAACTGCCATCGCTTCACCAAATACTTTATGATTAGTGGGCTTTCCTCTTCTTAAATCATCATCATCCATACAAGGTAAATCATCATGAATTAACGAGTATGTATGAATCATTTCAAGAGCACAAGCTGCACCTACTCCAAGATTTCTTTCTTTCCCAAACGCTTGTAATGTCGCAAATAAAAGTAACGGGCGGAGACGTTTTCCACCCGCTTCCAAAGAATATGCCATTGCTTCACGAAGTACATTTGGACACTGTAATTCATTTGCATAGCTTACAAGTTTCTCTTCTACGAAAGTTTTACTTTCTTTCAAAAAAGTATCAAAAGCGATAGTCACTATGCTTCATCTCCTAAAGCAGTAAATGGTTCAAGTTCTCCATTTTCCCCAAGGATAACTGCCATTTGTTCTTGTACATTCTTTAACTTCTCATCGCAAAGCTTAGATAATTCCATACCTTCTTTAAAATAAGAAATCGCTTCTTCTAAAGGCACATCACCTTGCTCTAACTTAGAAACAAGATGTTCAAGTTGCGAAATTGCCTCTTCAAAGCTTAATTTATTTTCCATTATTCAATTCACGCTCCTCTATGCCTGATACGCTACAATCTAGTATTCCATCTTGTAATTGAACTGAAACAGCATCTCCAAGGCTAACATCTTTCACACTTTTTAACACTCGCTTCTCTTCATCATATACAAGCCCATACCCTCTCATCATCACTTTCAGTGGACTTAACGCCTCAAGTTTTTGAGCAGCTCTTACAAATGCAAATTCTTTCGTTTGAAGTAACGTTTGCATTTCACGTTGTAATTGCTTTTGTAACGTTTCAATCGCTACCTTCGTTTGGATAATTTTTTGAGATGGGTGGTGCTTTTCTAAATAAAATGAAAGCTGTTTTAACTGATTTACTTTTTTATCAATATAACGCTCTTTCGCTAAAACAAGCTGTTCTAACGCTCTATCTAATTGCTCTTCTTTTTGTTCATATACTTGTCTCGGGTAACGGAACGCATAAGATTTTTGCAATACTTGTAGTTTTTCTTCTTTTTTATGTACTAACTCTCTCATTGCTCTTTGCAATCTTAGAGTTCTTTGCAATACCTTTTCTTGCAATTCTATAATGTTTGGTGCCGCCAGCTCAGCTGCTGCAGTCGGTGTTGGTGCACGTAAATCAGCAACAAAATCTGCGATTGTAAAATCAGTTTCATGACCTACCGCCGAAATAATCGGGATTTCACTCTTAAAGATAGCTCTCGCAACCATCTCTTCATTGAAAGCCCATAATTCCTCAATAGAACCTCCACCACGACCAACAATTAGTACATCTATATCTCCCATTTCATTCGCCGTACGAATAGCTTGTACAATTGAGGGAGCAGCTGACTCCCCCTGTACAAGTACTGGAAATACAATAACGTTCCCAATTGGATAACGTCGTTTAATCGTTGTTATAATATCACGAATCGCCGCTCCTGTTGGCGATGTAATCACACCTATAGTTTTAGCATAAGGAGGAATTGTCTTTTTATAAACTTGAGAAAACAATCCTTCTTCCTCTAAACGAACTTTTAATTGTTCATAAGCTAAATGTAAGTTTCCAATCCCATCAGGCTGCATGTCTTGAATATAAATTTGATAAGAACCGCTTGCCTCGTAAACAGAGATTTTCCCTTTTACAAGCACCTTCATCCCATTTTCTGGTCTGAATTTAATATTACGATTATGACCCGCAAACATAACCGCTGCGATTCTTGCATTTTCATCCTTCAATGTAAAATACATATGACCACGGCTATGATTTTTAAAGTTGGAAATTTCACCTTTTAACCAAACAGACTGCAAGTGCGGATCATATTCTATTTTTGTTTTTATATAGCGTGTTAATGCTGTAACGGTTAAATATTGTTTCTCCATTTCTCTCTCCTCATAGCCGACTCAAATTATTTACAAACAACACCTGCACGTTTAGCAGATTCAACAGTATTGTGAAGAAGCATTGTAATCGTCATTGGGCCAACACCCTTTGGCACAGGTGTAATGTAACCTGCAACATCTAACACGTTGTCAAAGTCAACATCACCACAAAGCTTGCCTGTTTCTAAACGGTTTACACCAACGTCGATTACAACCGCTCCTTCTTTCATATAATCAGCTGTTATCATTTTAGGTCGTCCTACAGCTACGATTAAAATATCAGCTAACTTTGTTAACTCTTTCATATTTTGCGTCTTAGAATGACAGTATGTGACAGTTGCGTTTTCATTTAAGAACAATTGTCCCACTGGCTTGCCGACAATATTACTTCTTCCAATTACTACAACATGTTTTCCTGAAATATCAAGATTTGTTTCTTTTACTAATTCCAAAATACCATGCGGTGTACATGGAAGGAATGTATCTTGTCCCGTCATCATACGGCCCACGCTTATTGGGTGAAACCCATCTACATCCTTTTCTGGTGAAATTCTTTCAATGATAGCTTTTTCTTCAATATGTTTTGGTAAAGGTAATTGTACTAATATGCCATTAATACGGTCATCTCCATTTAAGCGATCGATCTCAGCCAGTAAACGCTCCTCAGTAATCGTTTCAGGAAGTTCAATTAGCTCTGAATAGATTCCTACTTGCTCACAGCCTTTTTCTTTTCCTTTCACGTAAGAACGAGATGCTGGATCTTCTCCAACTAAAATGACTGCTAACCCTGGTACAATCCCTTGCTCTTTTAACTTCACAACTTCTTCTTTTAATTGTGCTCGTTTTTTCTCCGCAACTTCATTTCCTTTGATGATTACTGCTACCATTTTAAGATTCCCCCTTAAAGAAATTAAAGTGTTTCTTTTATATTAGATAAAACGCCGTTAATAAAACGACGAGATTCCTCATCCCCAAATGTTTTAGCAATTTCAATTGCCTCGTTAATTGTTACGTTGTGTGGAATTTCTTCCATGTATTTCATTTCATACACAGCTACACGCAAAATACTGCGATCAACAATACTAATACGCTCAAGCTTCCACTTTTTTAAGTTTTGACGAATCGCTTCATCAATTGCTTCTTTATTTTCTACAAAACCTACTACAAGTGATTCTAAAAACTCATTTGTTTCTTCACCTTCATCTAGCGTGTTCTCCACCGCTACTTTCGGTTCTAATTCACCTGTAATATCCATTTGATATAGTGCTTGCATAGCTCTTTCTCTAGCCGTCCTACGTTTCATTGTAACTCTCCTTTATGCTTCAAGTCTTTCCTTATGCTTTGTTATATTATTATAATTTATAAGCCGTCAATTCACTTACTCTTACAGTTTTCATTGATTTTCCAACCTTATAATACAATGATAATAACACAATTTATCGTTTCACACACGGGTTACAAGGCTGAAAAATAATAAAAAGATTAACTTCAAGTTCCATATCTTATCACAATGTACGTTTTTTGGAAAAACGAAACATTTCCTTTTTTATTTCTCACTTTTTGAAATAGTATAATAATTAGAGGGTTTTTATTTGTGAAGAAATGAAACGGTAAAAAAGATGCCTATGTTACTAGGCATCTTTTTCATTCTTACACTGGTTCGATTTCTGTTTTTTGTGTTTCGAATGTTACGCCAACGATGTGAACATTCACTTCTTTTGGCTCAAGTCCTGTCATTGTAAAGAGCGCTTGGCGAATATTGTCTTGAATCTTTTGTGCAACAACTGGAATTGCTACACCAAAATACATTACAACATAAAGGTCAACGATAATATCTTCGTTCGCTAATTCAACCTTTACACCTTTACCATGATTTTTCTTACCTAACTTCTCAACAACGTCTGTAGCAAAATTACCGCGCATTGCCGCTACACCTTCTACCTCAGCAGCTGCGATACCTGCAATTACTTCAATTACTTCTGGTGCAATTTCTACTTTACCAAGAGTTGTATCTTGACCCATATCTAACATATGTTCAGCCATGAAAAAAACCTCCTTTAATGTATCACTGCGTCACAAGTTCATGCTCTTCCAAAAATTTCGTATTAAACTCACCTTTTACAAAATCAGGATGATCTAGCAATTGCAAATGGAACGGGATTGTTGTATGTACGCCTTCAATGACAAACTCACTGAGCGCGCGCTTCATTTTTGCAATTGCCTCTTCACGTGTTTTTCCGTGAACAATTAATTTAGCAATCATCGAATCATAGAAAGGTGGGATTGAATATCCTGGATATACAGCTGAATCGACGCGAATACCAAATCCGCCTGGCGGTAAGTACATTTCGACTTTACCTGGAGATGGCATAAATTTTTTGGCAGGGTTTTCCGCATTAATTCGACATTCAATTGCCCAACCATTAAATTGTACTTCTTCTTGCTGTAACGATAACTTTTCTCCAGAAGCAACACGAATTTGTTCTTTAATTAAGTCCATCCCTGTTACCATTTCGGTAACTGGATGCTCAACTTGAATTCTCGTATTCATCTCCATGAAATAGAAGCTTTTCGTTTTATATTCATAAATAAACTCAACCGTACCAGCACCTGTATAATCAACCGCTACCGCCGCTTTAACCGCCGCGTCACCCATTTGCTTGCGAATATTTTCATCAAGTGCAGGTGATGGGCTTTCTTCTAATAGTTTTTGCAAACGGCGCTGAATTGTACAATCACGTTCTCCTAAATGAATGGCATTTCCATGTGTATCTGCCATTATTTGAATCTCAACATGGCGGAAATCTTCAACGTACTTTTCTAAGTATACACCAGGGTTCCCAAAAGCGGTACTAGCTTCTTGCTGTGTAATTTGAATTCCCTTTACAAGCTCCTCTTCATGGCGCGCAACACGAATACCTTTTCCGCCACCACCTGCAGTCGCTTTAATAATAACTGGATATCCAATCTTATTAGCAAGCTCAATCGCTTCTTCGGTATTTTTAATAATTCCTTGTGAACCTGGTACAATCGGAACCCCTGCTTCTTTCATTGTATCACGAGCAACGTCTTTTGTGCCCATCTTTGAAATAGCTTCTGGACTTGGACCGATAAAAATCAAATTACATTCGCGGCACAGCTCTGCAAAATCTGCATTCTCTGCTAAAAATCCGTATCCCGGATGAATAGCATCGCAGCCTGTTAACTTCGCAACGCTAATAATGTTCGTCAAATTTAAATAGCTTTCTTTCGAAATCGTTGGTCCTACACAATACGCTTCATCTGCAATCTGTACGTGAAGTGACTCTTTATCTGCTTCTGAATAAATTGCAACTGTTTCAATGTCCATTTCTTTACAAGCACGAATAATTCGTACAGCAATTTCCCCACGATTGGCTATTAATACTTTTTTTATCATCACAAAGACTCCCTTATTACGCTTTTACAAGAAATAGCGGTTGTCCATACTCAACAAGTTGTCCGTTATTAACGAGAATCTCAACAATTTCGCCTTCTACATCAGCGTCTATTTCGTTGAATAACTTCATAGCTTCGACAATACATACGATAGAATCTTTTGATACTCTATCTCCAACATTTACATATGAAGGTGTATCAGGCGAAGATGAAGAATAGAATGTACCTACCATTGGTGATGTAATTTTATGTAGATTTTCATCTTGAACAGCTTTCTTCTCTTCTTGTTTTGGTACTTCTACTTGAGCTGCCGCTACCGTTGTTTCAACTTCAACAGGTGACACTGGTTGCACGACTTGTTTCGCTACAGGTGATTGCACAGCAACAACTTCATTACCACGCTTTTTCATTTTGATTGTTGTACCATCTTTTTTGTATTCAAATTCATCAATATTAGAGCTATCAATTAATTTAATTAATTCACGAACTTCTTGAATTTTAAACATGTAAAATCCACTCCCATACTCTTGTTTGTCCTGTTTTTACAGATTCTCATCATTAAAACTAGATTGACTGTAAAAATACGATGTACTCTATTAGAAAATGTATTTCATTTACTAATAAAAATATTTACTATTCCCATCTTACGATAAATTTTTTAAACATTCCAATTATATTTATTTTTAATAAATCGAAATTCCTGTAAAAAATATTATTCCACTAAAAAAATTATTACCTAGTAATAATACCAAGTTTCACACGAAATTGGCAAGACCACTCCCAAAAAAACATCCCTTACTTTTTCAAAATACTACAAGATCAACTCTCCACATCCTCTCCGCCCTTCACCTCAGCGATGACCAATAACATATTTTTACCAAATATTATTTTTTTGTTTACACACCGTTCATCATTCCTTCATATAAAAATAGTATGGTCAAAGTGTAGAAAATATATTGTATCGAGGTGTGGACATATGATATGGCTCATTCTCTTCTTACCTGCCGTAATGGTCTGGGCATTCGTTCTCTTCATCCACTTCAAATCAGGAAAAAGTAATCATCGTTACCATGAACCGTTAATCTTTTACTCACAACGTATTTCTCCGTTTCGAGTTGAGCATAATAAAAACAACTACAAAGATGAAATAGAAAAAAGCTATCGAAAATGATAGCTTTTTTCTATTTGTAAACAATCACGAATAATCCGTGGGGAAGATTCCCCACGGATTGAAATTCTGTTTATTTTGCTGGTGGATCAAATTTCACACCTACATCTTTAGAACCGCCTTCACTTCTTACAAGTTGTATAATTTTATTCGCTTCTTTTTGTGAATGCTTTGTCGCTTTAACAGTTACTCTAATATCAGTTCCATCAGCTCTTACAAGCGCATCTTTATATCCACCTTGAGATTTAATTACTGTCTCAAGTAATTCTTGCTTCGTTTCCATTGTAGTGATTGCATCGAAATTTTCTTTCGCTTTATTCTTTTCTGTTGCTGAAGCTTTTGTTGAACTCATCACTTCTTGTAATTTTGCTTTTTGTTCACTACGCTGATCTTCCATTTGCATACGTAACGCTGTGAAATTTTCATCACTTGATTGAACTGTTACGTTAGCATCTTTTTTACTTGTTTCTTTTTTAGCACTCTCTTTTTTGTCTGTTTCTTTATTTGTTTCTTTATTTGAAGTTTCCTTGCTTGTAGTTTCTTTATTTGAAGTTTCTTTTGTAGTTTCCTTATTCGGTGTTTCATTTGTTACTGCTTTATCAGTACCTTGTTTTTCTTGTCCAATTTTTTCACTAGTTGTTGGCGCTGCCGTATTCATTTTGTCAGGAGTTGTTACGTAATACACAGATAGTACAACAACTAAACTTAACATCGTTAATAGCCAAACCGTTTGTTTTTTTAACACTTTATTTCCTCCCTATCAATTTTTCGGTGAAACTGAAACGCGATAGGCTGGAACATCTAATAGCCGTATCACAGCTTCTTTTACCATTGCTTTAACTTGTATATTATCCACTCCCTTTGCTACGACAAGAACACCTCGTACTTTCGGTTTCTCTGTTCGTAAAACAACGGGAGTTTCTTTATCACCTTCACGTATAATGACGGTCTTTTCATCAAGAGATTCATCTTCTACTTCCCTCTTACCGCCCGTTTTATCTGTTTCACCTGTTGTTTGTGATCGTTTCACTGTATTTTTTTCTAATATTTTTTCTTCAGATGAATCTAAATTCACTTTAATTGTTACATCTTTTACTCCTGCTATTTCTTCTAAAGCTGCTTTTAACTCTTGTTCATACGCTTTTTCATATTTTTCTACATTTGACATACTATCGTTACTTTTTTGTCCGAAAGTCGGTACATCTTTTTCTTGATTTTGGATTTTTTGTTCTTTAAATACAGGCACTTCTTCTTTTTTACCTGAAAAGAAATTACTAGAAAACATAAGCAAAATCCCAAGTATGAGTAGGACAAGTAAAAACTTAGGTGTTACCTTTTTCCCCTTCTCAGTGCTTTCTTTTTCATCCCCATTTAATAAGTTTCGAAAAAATGAGAACTTCGAATTTTTATCTTTATTGTCCATTTACTCTACCTGTCCTCCCTTCCATTTGAACTTGGATTTGTTTACCATCTAGTTGCCACCTGCTTGAAAAGAATTCTTTCATTTCTACATTTGTTTCTTCTACTTTTTTTGGAGGTTCTTTCGTATTAATTTCGATAGGTTTTACCGTTTCAATTGCATCATTTTTACTACGTTCTTTTTCTTTCAACATCACAACAACAGATTGAATATCTTTTGCTGACTTTACTTCTTCTGCACTTTCCGCTGCGATTATTTGTATTTCAGAGACTGTCATACCATATTTTTTCTCAAACTCTTTTCCTACTTCTTTTTTCATTTTGGTAGCCATCTCTTCTAAACTATATGCACGTGTTAGAGCTTGTATTTCTTTTTTCTTCGAATCTATTGAATTTTTTACAGATCCTCCTGCCACATACTTTTCATCATTAAAATTTGCGATTACTTCATTGACATCTGTTTGCAATAGTTTAAAAAGCGGCGTTAAAATTAATACAACTAATAGTAGACTCACAACAAATTTAACGTATTTTTGTAAATTCGAGTTTGGAAGAATAAGATGAAGCATTGTCGCTAAGAGTAAAAAAACAATAATATTTCGAATCCACTCTGTAACAAATTGCATGCTCTTCACCTCCTACCGCATCATAAGCGTAATGTTCCCTGCGGCAATAATTATTGTGATACTTAAAAAGAACATAAATGATACGATAGCTAAGCAAGCAAATACGTAAATGATGCTTCGACCAATAATATCTAAACATTGAATAATTGCTCCTCCGCCTACTGGTTGTAATACTGCTGCTGCGAATTTATAAATAAATGCGATACAAAAGATTTGAATCGCTGGAAAAGCGACAATTAAGCATAGAATGACAAGCCCAATAATTCCGACTGTATTTTTTAATAATCCCGACGCACTAATAACAGTATCCGCCGCCTCTGTAAACATCCTTCCGACTACCGGAATGAAGTTGCCTGTTACAAATTTGGCAGTTTTCACAGCTATCCCGTCAGCAACAGCTGTCGCCGTTCCCTGTACAGATAATACCCCTAAAAAAATCGTTAAAAAGATACCGATAATCCCAACGCTAACGTTTTGCAAAAGCTTGGACAACTTTGTAACTTTATATTGATCACTCATCGTACTTACAATACTTAATATCGTTGCAAGTAATAAAAGTGGTAGAACGATGTAATTCATTAAAAGACCGCTCGTATTCATTAAGAAAATGATAATCGGATGAAAAAATGATACAGATACAACCCCGCCTCCGGTTGCTATGAGTGCAAGTAAAATTGGCAATAGTGCTAATATGAAATCTACCATTGTTTGTATCGTTTCTCTTGCATATGTCATGACAACATAAAAGCTATTTAATGCGAAAATAATAAGTACCATATATACGACTGCATCAGCAATTTTACTTACACTACTCTTCGAAAAGGAAGATTGCAGTGATTGCAACAATGCACTAAAAATTGTGAGCATAATGAGTGTTCCAAGTAGCTTTCCATTTGCAGCAAGCTCGTGAAATAAATATTTTAATAAACCTAGCGTCCACTCTTTTATAGAGAATTCTTTTTCTCCCTTTACAAACTCCATAAAGCTTCCTTTTTGACTTTCTGGTAAATAACCACCATATTTTGTAACAAGCCCGTCCCAAAATTGCTTCACATCTTCAATTCCGAGCTTATCCAATTGTTGATCAACGACGTTTGTGTCTACAGGAGAAGCTTGTACAACAACTGGTAAAGAAAAGAAAAGGAAGCAAGCAAATAGCAGCTTAGCTCCAAACCTCCTCAACATTCACTCCCCCTTATCCCGTCGGTAAAAATCCGAGAATAGTTTCGATTACAACCGTCAAAATAGGAATTGCCATAACAAGGATTAAAATTTTACCCGCTAGTTCAATTTTCGAAGCGATTGCACCTTGACCGGCATCTTTTGTAATTTGCGCTCCAAATTCAGCGATATAAGCAATCCCAATAATTTTCAGTAATGTTTCTACATAAACATTGCTAACTTTCGCTTCACTCGCTACTCTCTCAATCATTTGTAAAATGGAGTGAATTTGATCGATTAAAAGAAGAAACATTACACTACCAACAAACACAATAAATAAAGATGTAATGCTAGATTTATGCTGATTCAAAACAGCAGCTAAAAACGTAGCGACGAGGCCTAATCCGACAATTTGTATAATTTCGATTCGAACCGCCTCCTTTACTGGAAGAGAAAGACACTTTTAATCTTGTCGAACAACGTATTAATTAAAAATGCAACGTGAAATAAAATAACGACGAAACCGACAAGGATAACCCAATTTGCAATATCCTCTCGCTTTAATTCTTTTAGTACCGTGTGAATAAAAGCTAAAACAATGCCGATTCCGGCGATTTGAAATATTAATCCAACATCAATGGACATCGCCTTTCTCCCCCCTATAGCAGTAAAATTACGATAAGTAACCCCGCTAGTACCCCTAAGCTCTTTATCATTTTTTCGTATTGCAATTGTAGCGCTTTCGCTTCTCCTTCTTCTCTTTCCAAATGTGTGATACATAAACGAATGTGTTTTTGTTGAGAATCACGATCATGTTGTCCGAGCGTTTCACCAAATTGCTGCAGTATTTCATACTCGGTTTGTTGAAATGCCGTTAACTTCCAGTTCTCTTTCAAACTATCTATCCAAGCTTCTCTTACTGTTTGTTCTCCGCTTTCTAGTCTTCTAGCGAAACTTTGAAATATCCAATTTAATGGCTTCGGCATTTGTTTAACTAGTCGTTCTGCAGCTTCAGATAAAGGTGTGTGTCCATACATAATCTCTGCTTCTAATGATTGAAGTGCCGATTTCAACAATCTAAGTTGCCGAGGTCTCTCACTATATCTTTTAGCGTATGAAAACCCGAAAAAGGTGCTGACCGCAACGATTAACACTGCACCAAATATTTTCACCATACGCCCCCAGCCTTTCTGCTTGGTAATATTGGTTTCCCATATTTATCTTTCACTTGCATGACTGTTCCTGGACCTCTTGCTTTAGATAACTCCACAAACCTATCGAATATACCGAGCTCCAGTACTGCCTGCAAAGATGGACGTTTCACAACATCATCGTAAGAAAATCCGTGTGCACTTATAAACAGCTGCACTCCTGCATGCACCGCTTCCATAATTGCTTCACTATCTTCTTTACGTCCAATTTCATCTACAATCAAAATATCTGGACTCATCGAACGAATCATCATCATCATTCCTTCAGCTTTTGGACATGCATCCAACACATCTACTCGTGTGCCAAAGTCATATTGCGGGATTCCTTTCACACAACCAGCAATTTCTGATCGCTCATCAACAATCCCAACTTTACAAGAAGGAATGTTCGAAGCACTTACACCTTGGCTCATGCAGCGTGCTACATCTCTTAAAAGCGTCGTTTTCCCCGTCTGTGGTGGACCGATTACCATCGTATTTAACCATCTTGATTCATACAAATATGGCAAAAGTGGCTCAGCAGTTCCTATTTTTTGACGAGCAATACGAATATTAAAAGAAGAAACATCGCGAATCATTTTCACTGTACTTTTTTCTGTAATGACTTTTCCTGCAAGGCCAATTCTATGTCCTCCTCGCAGTGTCACATATCCACGCTTCAATTCCTCTTCCATCGTATAAATTGAGAATTGACTTAACTTATTCAATAAGTAACTGGCATCTTCTGTTGTCGCAATATAGTCATAAAAAAACACTTCTCCATGTGCAATACACTCTAGCGGTCTGCCAATCCGAACACGAATTTCCTCTAAAGCGTCGTATTGCTTACAACTTTCAACTAACTGTTTCATCGTTCTCGGCAAAACTTCTAATACTTCTTTCATAAGCGTCTCCCCGTTATACTCGACTTACTATTTCAACAACGCGATAAAAATGCAGCCAATTCCAAGTCCTAGAAAAAAGAGTTTCAAGAAAGAAATTTCGTTCGCCACACTTGCTATACCGATTGTCATTGTTAAAATTAATACGGTCGGTCCAACAAATGCCAACATACCATTTATAAACAATGCTTTCTTCGCATCATTCACATAGAGCATAAGCAAAGCGGCGAATATTTCCGCGCTACCTGAAAACAACCGAAGTAGCCCCATTACAAGCACAGATGTTTCCATTGCCGCTAGCCACTGTTTCATTCTCCCACCTTCTCCCATAACGGTTACTAGTGCTATATGCTAAAAAAGAATATATTTGTACAACCATATGCAGGGGTTGTCTATTTCAGAAGTAAAAACATAATTTTTATCTACCATCTTTATTTAATCTGAATATTCTTATTTCCATGTGGTATATTATGGTATATTTAATTTAAAAGGGGGATAGACGATGCAACACGTTACTTTAGTACCACTAGATTTACGATATACAAATGTAATTTTCAAGCTATCCAGTGATCCACATGTAAAAAACGCTTTAGGAATAAAGGTAGAAAAAATCGAAGACACAAAAGCATTCCTTCTTTTCGCAATAGAAGAAGAGCACCAAAAGAGGTCTTTATCGAGAATGATTGTAAATGAAGCAAACGAAGTAATTGGTCTCACTACACTTAAACAGATTAATTATGAGAAGAAACAATCTCACATTGGTAGTTGGCTCGGCTATCCGTACTGGGGAAAAGGATATAATGAGGCTGCAAAAAAAGAAATTTTTAAGATTGCTTTTTTAGACTTACAACTTTCCTACGTATTTGCTGGTGCTAAAACGAATAATATTCGCTCTTTAAAAGCACAAGAAAAACTACCTTATATTTCATCGCATGTGGAAAACAAGTTTCCAGACGAACACGCTGCACTAGAGAAAGAAGTAAGGTCACCTTGCTCTCTGCACGTCGTGTCACGTGAAAATTTTTTAAACTGGTTGGAATTACAGAATGAGGAGGAAAAATATGAAGGCATTGAAAATTAGTGTAACCGTTGTAGTAGAATTAGCTCTTATTTATCTTTTTTCATTATTGGTCGGTTGGTCATTTATTGAGGCCTTTTTTCTTGGTAGTTTAGCGATATTCGGGGTAATTTGGCTCATCGCTTTAAATATAAACCAAAATAACAACATTGATCACACTATATATAAAACAGGTACGGTAAAACCTTTTCAAATGACATGGGGTCCTTACACAACAGGTGCTGCTAGTCTTACAGCTTTCAGTTTTATAATAACCACTATTTATTATCTACCCTATTTCCTATAAAAAAAGCACTCGTGATAATCACGAGTGCTTTTCTACTATGCACGAGAAACGTATTTACCTTCACCAGTGTTGATGATAAGCATTTCGCCTTCGTTAATGAAGATTGGTACT
Source organism: Bacillaceae bacterium OF18-1A (assembly GCA_027694045.1). Taxonomy (GTDB): domain Bacteria; phylum Bacillota; class Bacilli; order Bacillales; family Bacillaceae_G; genus Bacillus_A. The sequence goes on from JAQEWB010000002.1 coordinate 626,937, forward strand.
TGTACAACAAGACCAGTTTCTAATGTAGCTGGTTTTGTTACGTTAGAAGCTGTATCTCCTTTAATACCAGGCTCTGTTTCTGACACTTTTAATTCAACTGTGTTCGGAAGTTCAACACCAAGTACTTCGCCTTGGTAAGTCATGATTGCTACTTCCATGTTTTCTTTTAGGAATTTAAGTTCGCGCTCGATTTGGTTTTCACCAAGTTCGATTTGCTCATAAGTTCCGTTATCCATAAATACGTGAGCCTCACCGCTCGCGTATAAGTATTGCATACGACGGTTTTCGATATGTGCTTTTTCTACTTTCTCACCTGCACGGAATGTTTTCTCTTGAACAGAACCTGTGCGAATATTACGTAGTTTAGAACGAACGAATGCAGCACCTTTACCTGGCTTTACGTGCTGGAAATCAAGTACTTGCCAAAGGGCATTGTCCACTGAAATTGTTAAACCTGTACGAAAATCGTTTACTGAAATCATGTAAAAAAATCCTCCTGTGTATTACAAAATAATAAGTTCTTTTGGTGATTTCGTAATTACTTCATTACCTTCACTTGTCACAATGATATCATCTTCAATACGTACGCCGCCAATACCTGGAATATAAATACCTGGTTCTACTGTTACAGCCATACCTGGTTCAAGTACCGTATCAGAACGGAACGCTAAACCTGGTGCTTCATGGATTTCAAGACCGATTCCATGACCAGTAGAGTGACCGAAATATTCACCGTATCCTTTTTCCGTTATGTAATCACGCGTCAATGCATCAGCCTCGCGACCTGTTAAACCAGCTTTAATGCCGTTCACACCGCGTAATTGCGCTTCTAAAACGACATTATAAATTTCTTTCAATTTATCGGATGGTTCACCAACTGCAATCGTACGAGTAATATCAGAGCAATATCCTTTGTAATAAGCACCGAAGTCTAATGTAACGAAATCTCCTGTTTCTATCACTTTTTCAGATGCCACGCCGTGCGGTAATGCCGAACGAAGACCTGAAGCAACGATAATATCAAACGAAGAAGATGTTGCTCCTTGTTTTCTCATGAAAAATTCAAGTTCATTTGACACTTCAATTTCAGATACTCCCGGGCGAATGAATGATAGAATATGTTCAAAGGCAGCATCTGCAATCTGTGCAGCTTCCTTTAATATCTTAATCTCTGAATCAGTCTTTATCAAGCGTAACTTTTCTACAAGCCCAGAAGTTGGGATAAATTCAGCTTCTATCGCTTCTTTATGCGCTGAATATGAGCTATATGTAAGAGTATCTTGCTCAAAGCCAAGCTTTTGAATTCCAAGTTCTTTCACTTGCGTTGCAACTTCATCAATAATTAATCCTGCATGTTGTACGATTTCATATCCAACAGCTTGTTTACTAGCCTGCTCTACATAGCGGAAATCTGTAATAAATTGAGCGCGCTCTTTCGAAATAAGTACAACACCTGCTGTTCCTGTGAAGTTAGCCATATATCTGCGACTATATTCATTTGTTAATAAAATACCGTCAATACCAGCTTCATCAAATGCACTTCTTAATCTTTCAATTTTCTCCATTACTTTGTGCCTCCCTCAATTTCTCCATTAATGCAAATAGCGCTAACTTATAGCCATAAAAACCAAATCCAACAATTTGCCCTGCACAAACAGCTGCCGTCACAGATTCGTGACGGAACGATTCACGCTGGTGAATGTTAGAAATATGTACTTCAATAACAGGAATCGAAATGCTCGCAATTGCATCTCGAATCGCATAGCTATAATGCGTAAATGCTCCTGGATTTAAAATGATCCCTTCATATATATCTTCAGCCTCATGAAGACGATCGATAATCGCACCTTCATGATTCGATTGGAAACATTCTAACTCCACTCCCATTTTTTCTGCTTCTTGCTTCATATCTGCTTCAAGTGTCTCTAGCGTACCCTTTCCATATACGTTTACCTCACGAACACCGAGGCGATTTAGGTTAGGACCGTTTACGAGGAGTAACTTTTTCATATTCTTAAAACTCCTTAATATTAAATATCTATACAATATTTTAACATAGGAGTTACTTATTTGAATAGTTTGTCTTCTCCTCCCCTTCTTGTTCAGCTTTATTGGTATTTACTGCGTAAGAAACAGAGTATGCAATAAACACACCATATAATATAAAAATACATACTGTTGTTACAATCGTCTCTTTTGGTAGATGTAACGCACTTTTAATAACAGGTGCCATTAAACCCATTCCCAAAAACAGTAATGCCCACCAAAACAACCCATAAATAATCCCTGGAAGAATCCCTTCAAACTTTGCAAAAAACGCTTTATACAAAAAAGCAACCAAAATTGAAAGAAGTCCCATACAAACAATTCCTGATACATTGCCCCATACCCCTTCTTTCCAGCTCCCAAACGCGAATGGTAACAGTAAATAATTCGGTCCCGCTTCCGTAAATGAAAATATATGAAGGAAATACCATATTCCTCCCCAAAAGATTCCACCAAACAAACCAATTTGTACAAAATTCCTTGTTCCTAATTGTTCTTGATTCACATCGACACCTCCGCCCCATAGTATGCCCGAAACTATTTTGAAGCATGTTTAAATCCTGCGAAATTTGTCTATAAAAAGAATAAGAAATGTCCGACTCTCGTAACATTTTTCCTTGTCATCAGCTTGCATTTGTCGATAAAATAAAGGAAACTCGGTAATTGTCTTATTTCAAAATGACAAAACCCAGTATGACAATTGCCTCTTTTTCTACATAAGAGAGAAACAAATACAGGTTGGTGTTAACATGGCAGAAGAGTCAAAACAAATATATGGCGGGCAAGCAGTCATAGAAGGAGTTATGTTTGGCGGTAGAGAATATACTGTTACAGCGGTTCGTCGTAAAGATAAATCGATTGAATTTTATCGATTACCACGCGTTCGTAACAAAGCATTATCTATCCTAAAAAAAATTCCATTTTTACGAGGTATTGCCGCTATTGTGGATGCAAGTGCGAATGGGGCAAAACATTTAAACTTTGCTTCAGAACGATTTGACATCCACCCAGAAGATGATGAGCAGATTGCAAATAAAAAAGAAGAACAATCAAAATTAACGATGGTATTAGGAGTTGCAGCAGTTGGCGTTTTATCTTTCATATTTGGTAAAGTCATTTTCACAGCGGTTCCTGCACTACTAGCTGAATTAACGAGACCGATTTTCCCATCTCATACGGGACAAATCATTGTCGAAAGTGTCATTAAGCTCATGTTATTATTGAGCTATATATACTTTATTTCTTTAACCCCACTCATTAAGCGGGTATTTCAGTACCATGGTGCGGAGCATAAAGTAATCAATGCCTATGAGAATAATCTTCCACTGACTGTAGAAAACGTTCAAAAACAAACTCGCCTTCATTATCGATGTGGCAGTAGCTTTATTATCTTTACAGTCATTATTGGAATGTTTGTTTATTTCCTTGTCCCTACAGATCCACTTTGGGCAAGAGTCGTAAACCGAATCTTATTAATTCCAGTAGTTCTCGGCATTTCTTTTGAAGTGTTACAATTTACGAATCGATTACGAGATATTCCTGTATTACGTATACTTGGATATCCTGGATTATGGCTACAACTATTAACAACGAAAGAACCAACAGATGATCAAACGGAAGTAGCCATTGCATCGTTCGAAGAATTATTACGTTTAGAAAACAAACAATAATTATTTAAAAATGGTGTTCAACTCCTTTCCTCATCGTTAATATACTAATTTTAATATATGTTTTTAGGAGGTGTTCCTTATGAACGGTCGTTCGTTTACTTTCGCTATATTTGTGCTTATTATCGGATTAGCAATATTCGGCCTTGTTTCATCAGTCATTACGAATCCAATGGGAGTGTTACAAAATATTGGTATCATGTTGGCTGTCGTTGGTATCTTTTACTTACTCTACAAAATGTTTACAAACTCTAGCGGATCTGCAAATTCGCAAAACTCATATAAGCGTGCTGCGAAACAATCGAACCGCAAACATGGGAAACAAAATGTAGCACCCCTAAGCAATTCTTTCTTTAAACGAAATGCTTCTGATGACAAGGGGAAAAAAAGTAATTCTCCATCGCTGAAACGAAAAAGAAAACAATCTCATTTAACTGTCATTGAAGGCAAAAAAAGCAAAAAGAAAGACCGTGCTTCCTTTTAGGAAATACGGTCTTTCTTTTATACGTTTAAACCTTTGTCTCTTACATTCCCAATGTGAAGATGAAATAAAAAAAGGAACGCCACCCGTTCCCCTTAATTACTTTTCTCTTCATTTGCTTTTTGAACACCACGAAGTGTATCTACACGAACTTCATCTTGTTCAAAGTATTGTACTAAATCACCGATGCGATCAATTGCTTCCCAACTTAAATGATGTTCAATTCCTTCTACATCATTATAAATTTTGCTTTCATCCACACCGATAATGCGCATAAATTGCTCTAGCAATTCATGACGATATACGAGACGTTCTCCGATTTTTTTACCTTTTGATGTTAATACAAGCCCTCTATATTTTTCATAAATTAGATATTCATCTTTGTCTAATTTTTGTACCATTTTCGTTACAGAGGATGGATGTACACTAAGCGCTTCAGCAATATCAGATACGCGGGCATAACCCTTTTCATCAATCAACAAATAAATTTGTTCAATATAATCTTCCATACTAGGGGTAGGCATCGGTTTCCTCCATCCAATTTCATTTTGCTTATTCCGTACGAAGCAATCAATAAAATGATACACCAGAAAGAATAACGTGACAAGTTGAAAACAAGCCTAAATATATAAAACAAAAAAGAATCTGTATTTGTATACAGACTCCTCTTAAGTAAAGTATTGTATTTCTGCATCAGGAAAAAACTCATATATATAGCCTCTTATTGTTTCTTCCAATACTTCCGCATCATCTTTTTTATATACGTATTTCCCGATGCCGTACCGTCCCCATTTATATTTACGCTTCTCTTCATCCATTTCAAGCTTCGTACTCGGATAACGCTCCTGAATGACCTTTTTTGCTGGTTTTGTAAAGCGATGTTGAATTAATTCAAATGTTAAATTCGGTATGGACAAATCTTTTAGTGCATTGTACAGTCGTTCAAATAATTCACGGTATCCTTCTTCCCATCCTTCATGCATATAAAGTGGCGCAACTATAAAACCAAGTGGATAATCAGCGCCTGCTACTTTACGTGCTGCTTCAATACGCTCTTCAAAGGGTGACGTCCCCGGCTCAAAATTTTTAATTACATACCGTGAATTAATACTAAACCTAAAACGAGTTTTCCCATTATGTTTTGCATCTAACAAATGATCAACGTGCGAATATTTCGTAACGAAACGTAAACGCCCATGCTCACTTTCTCCAATGAATTCAATCGCCCGCTTTAATGCATGTGTTAAATGATCGATCCCAACGATATCTGATGTACAAGCCGCTTCAAATCTTGTTATTTCAGGTGCTCTTTCATCCATATATTGCTGTGCCTTCTCAAATATTTCATCAAGATTAACGTATACGCGAACGTAAGGCTTACTCCCAAGTGTCGTTTGCAAATAACAATAATGACAATGTCCCATACATCCTGTTGCGAGCGGAATCGCATATTCAGCTGACGGCTTTGACGTATCAAACTTTAATGTCTTCCTCACCCCAACGACAAGTGTTGCCTTTGCATTACGATACTTTTGCAAATCATTTTCACCCGGCAAATTTCGAATTTGATTATGGGATGTCGTTTCACGAATTTCTAATCCCATCTTCGTAAACTTCTCATACAGCTCTTTTCCAAGCGGATATTCAAGTGCCTTCGGTTCAAAGTAAACGAGTTTTGGCATAAACGGTTTCATATACTTCCCTCCTCTCGTTAGTATGGGGAACGTGGAAAAATTAAAACGCATTAAAGTTTTCCACCTCGGTAACTTGCGTTGCAAGTTACCGAATGTTACAATTTGGATAACAGCTACCTTGCACAGCAAGTTACCTGAGTAAAAGGTGGTGAAATCATGCACAGCCAAATGTTAAAAGGTGTACTCGAAGGTTGCATCCTATACATCATTTCACAAGAAGAAGTGTACGGATATGAACTAAGTACAAAATTAAATAAACACGGATTTACATTCGTAAGTGAAGGAAGCATATATCCGTTATTGTTACGTATGCAAAAAGAAAAATTGATTGAAGGAACATTAAAAGCCTCCTCACTTGGTCCAAAGAGAAAATATTATCACGTAACGGATAAAGGATTAGAACAGTTTGAAGAATTTAAACAAAGCTGGGGAATGGTTTCAACAACAGTGAACAATTTATTACAGGGGGAGTGATGGGGATGAAGGTGAAAGACATGATTGAATTGAACAACAAAAAACGTGAGCTTTTAACTTCTGAAAACGAAGCTGCTTATGGTGATATGCTCGTATATCTTCGGTTATCTAACGTACCTGAACAACAAATGGAGGAACTTTTATTAGAAATATTAGACCACCTTATCGAGGCACAAGTAGAAAATAAAAACGCTTACGACATCTTTGGAGATGATTTACAATCTTATTGTGATGAACTTATATCCGCTTTACCACCCCAAACAAGATTAGAAAAAACTTCTTTAATTGGCTTTGTTATTAGTTTACTTCTTGCTATACAGTTTGGAATGGACGCTATTGTTTCTCTTTTCATTTTCCTTTTTGAGAAGAACAGCAAAATAATGAGCCCACCCTTTAGCATCCTTGGAACTACTTTGTCTATTTCACTAATTATTCTAGGAATACTATTTATTTTATATTTATTAAAACGTTATTCCTTCGATCAGAAGATGAATTGGAAAAGAAAAATTTTATTTGGGTTCGCGTTTGCTATTCCATTTTGTTCAGCTGTATTCTTAAATATTTATTTTAAAAAACAACCTTATCTTATTTACCATCTAACCTTTTGGCAAAACGCTTTACTTGCTATTTCATTTTATGTTTTATATAAATTACTATATAAAACATAAAATTTTTAACAGCCTTTCAAAAGGCTGTTTTTCTTCTGTCTAATTTTACAAATTGAAAAATTTCATAAAGAAAATAAGAAAAATGCAAAATAATTAAAGTTAATTGTTGACGTGATGCTTTTATTATCGGTATCATAAATCTTCGTGAGCAATTATTTTTCGTTATACGATTTTTTTATTATTACTGAGTTTTTGAGAGGAGAAATTTGATGTCAGTTAAGAAGAAAACGCAAGTACGCACCGGCAAAATGGTACGTGAACTAATGTTAGCAGACGAAGATGTAAATGCTTCGCTAATTATGGTATATAGTGAAAACGGTGTAAACGCAGAAATTAAAATCGAGGGCTTAACGCCGAAATGTAACGAAGAATTATTTTTGAGCGGAAATGTGGATTGGAACAAGAGTGTTATTTATAAAATTGTTGATTTCACTGGAAACGCTGAAGTTGGTAAAGTTACATTAACAGCAATGAACAAAAATAATGTTTCTCTAGAAATAGAACGCGTTATGTGGAGTAAAGAAAATAAAGAGGCTGCTGAGCAGGAAGAAACAGCTGTAGAAGCCACGCCAAAAAAAGAAGTAGTTGTAGAAGCTCCAAAAGCAGTTACACCTGCTCCTAAACCTGTTACACGTGTAGAAACAACTACTGTAGCACCGAAGCCTACTCCGGTACCAACACCAAAGCCAGTAAGTGTTGAAGCGGCTGTAGAAATATCTACTCCAGCACCTGTGAAAAAAGAAGTATCTACTCCAGTTACAAAGCAAGAGACAGCACCGGTTGCTCCTGCAAAACCGAAGCAGCCTGCTTTGACTGAAACAAATTCAAAACTACAAGAAAATTATGTTAAACTCGTGAAAAAGACAATTGAAGTTTGTCAAGATTATGAGCTTGGCATCGACATAGATGATTCTATCGAAAGCTTAAAAGAAGAACTACAAAGTCAAGGTATTAGCGTTACATTTGATAAAGAAATTATGGACGTTGTAAATCGCCTTCGTTCTTTACAAGATAAAGGAATCAAAGTAGAAAAAGTACTTAATTTACTATAAAAAATAAGAGATGGCAAACGCCATCTCTTATTTTTTATAATTCCATTCATCGCTTTCATACTTTTCTTTCGCTAGCGTTTGAACTTCATGTAACTGGTCTTCTGTTAATTCATACGGAATAAGATCTACATCTAATCCTTTTTCAAACCCAACTTCAAATGCTTTAATTAACTGTTCAATCGTAAATGTACGATCTGTCAATTCATTAATCGCTACCGCTTTAGAAGAGAACATACTCTTCATACGTTCTTTCACACGTTCATTCGGGAATAAAAATAGATCGTATAACTCATCTAAATCTATTTCTAACGGAATCGATCCATGCTGTAAAATAACACCTTTTTGACGCGTTTGAGCACTACCTGCAATTTTTCTTCCTTCTACTACAATTTCATACCAAGATGGAGCATCAAAACATACGCCTGAACGTGGATTTTTCAAATTCTCGCGATCCGCTTCCGTCTTTGGAACTGCATAATACGCTTCTAACCCTAATGCCTTAAAACCGTCTAATAAACCTTGCGAAATAACACGATACGCTTCTGTTACTGTTTTTGGCATATTTGGATGGTCTTCAGACACAATAACACTGTACGTCAATTCTTTATCGTGTAGCACACCCCTACCACCTGTTTGACGGCGAACGAATCCATATTTTTTTTCATTAACTACATCCATATTGATATCCTTTTCAACACGCTGGAAATACCCTACTGTTAATGTCGGTACTTCCCATTCATAAAAGCGAATTGTTGGCGGCATCTTCTTTTCACTTTGCCAATTTAATAAACATTCATCTAACGCCATATTAAATGCTGGTGAACATTGACCAGAGTTAATATAACACCATTTTTCTTTTCCCATCCTGCACCTCATATAACCAATTATTTTTCACATTCTCTAGTCTACCAAATTCGACAATATTTGTGAAAGAATACGAAATTTCTCCGTATATACAAATGAATCTGTTGCATAAATACATATGGGCATTATAATATTGAAAGTAGGATAAGAAAAAAGGGAGCGATAGAACCGTGTCAACAAGTTGGATTATTTTATTAGCCGTAATCGTAGCATTTATCGGTTACACTGTATGGATGTATTTCTATCAGAAAAAATTAATTAAAACTCTTACAGAAGAAGAATTTCGCGCTGGCTACCGTAAAGCACAGCTTATCGATATTCGCGAAGCAGACGAATATAACGCCGGACATATTTTAGGCGCACGTAACATTCCGTTATCACAAATTCGCCTTCGCCACAAAGAACTTCGTCAAGATCAACCTGTTTACTTATACTGCCAAAGCGGATTCCGTACAGGTCGTGCAGCCCAATACTTAAAAAAACAAGGCTACAAAGATTTCTACCAATTACAAGGTGGATTTAAATCTTGGACAGGCAAAATTAAAAAGAAATAACATACAAAAAACTAGCTGTATCATGCAGCTAGTTTTTTCATTCCATATTATTCGCAATGTATAGTAAATTTTGCTTAATCACATTTTCATCATTTTCGTCTATATTACGATACAATAGCTGATATTCTATCCCACGCTCTTTCCACATAAGCGTAGCAAATTCATCTCCTCGTTCGTACTCATCCCTATTTTTAAAATAGACAGGAACGCCATTATTCAATTTCATTTGTTCTTGAAATCGATTTTCTTCTACAAAGTACGGAAAACTATAAGAAAAATTAGCCACCGTCAACTCTACATAATCGTTCCTCCCTTTTTCTTGTTGTTTATATTTAATTGTTACGACAGCATGTTTCTTCCCCAACGTTCTTACCTCCCCCTTCACATCACTTGTAATGTCATAAGGTAAAAACGTTGGCGTTTTAAATTTCGCCGGAAAATATTTTGGAAGTTCCTTCAATGGAATTGGATCAGTAACTCGATCCTTCGCTCCTCCTGTTGTTCCCACAAATGTTTTTTCTTCTTGCATCGTTTGCTGAAATGAACATGAGCTAAGTAATACACTAGAAAACACGAAACAAATGATTCTTTTTTTCAATTTGTTTCCGCCCTTTCATACCGCTCTCTGAACGAACGAAGCGTTTATATAGTGTTCATATTCACTTTAACACCACGCTCTACCTTTGAAAACTTTCCTCGTTATTCTCGCACATTTTGACAAAACTGCTTTATGAGAACAAACAGAAGACCTCGCCATTCTTACGCCCAAGTGAAATGGTTACGCGAATAGCAAAGGTCCTATTTATAACATAGATTGTGAAAAGCTTTTCAGGTCAAGATTTTTTCATTCTGTTTATTTTCCCTTTATAATACATACAGAGGTGATACATATGGCCAATATAAAACAAATTGCAAAAACTGCTGGTGTATCTATATCAACTGTTTCTCGCGTCCTAAATAATCACCCTTACGTAAAAGAAGAAAAACGTAAGCGTGTTCTTGATGCTGTTGAAGAATTGAACTATGCAAAAAATATAAATGCTATCCATTTAATAAAAGGTAAAACATATACAATTGGCGTTATGCTACCTTTCATTAACCTTCCATATTTTAGTACAATTATTGAAGGAATCGGAAATGAAGCATTATTAGCTGGATATCATATTAATTTATGCCAAACGAATTACGATAGTATTGAAGAGCTTCGTGTTCTTGAAATGATGAAAATGAAACAATTCGACGGGATGATTATTTGCTCTCAAACGAGTTCATGGGAACAAATTGAACCTTTCGCAAAATTTGCCCCTATTATTTCATGTGAAAAAATGCAGCACCCTCTCATTTCATCTGTTTATGTAGATCACTATGAAGGTTTCCGGCTCGGCACTACCTATTTATTAAGTAAAGGTCATGAAAAAATCGGGATTTGTTTAGCAAGAAAAACAAGTGCAAATTCAATCGAACGTGAAAAAGCGTTCGCTGACACCCTTCGTCATGCAGGAAAAACGATACATCCTGATTGGATTTTTCATCAATGCTATACGATGCAAGACGGGGCACAAATACTCCATCGTATTTTAAATATGAAAAATCGTCCAACAGCTATTTTTACGGCAAATGATCAAGTCGCTGCTGGCTTATTAACAGAAGCAAGAAAACATGGCATTCGCGTCCCTGAAGATCTTGCTATTTTAGGATTCGATAATCATGAAATTTCAAAGGCGTTAGAAATTTCAACTATTGAACATCCTGGTCTTACGATGGGATCCCGCGCCTTTATCTTGTTCCATAAACAAATGCAAGATGAACAAATAATCGGAAACTCTGAAGAACTTCCCTTCCACTTAATTGAGCGAAAAACAATATGAAGTGCAACTTTAATAAGTGAGTGGGGGCTTCATCCCCACTCATTATTAGCCCTCACCAATCGGACTTTAACGGACAGTTGATCCTCCACCTAACTTCTTTGCTTCCGCTGAATTTTGAGGTGGGGGCCTTACTGCCCGTTAAAGCGGGATAAAAAACGTTTAACTATAGCGCTCTTTTTCAGCTTTTCACCTATTGACTTTATATTTTTCATCAAATATAATGAACCTAACGAACGGTAGGTAGGGGATGAAAATGACAGCAAATCGCATTAAAGCTGTAGCACTTTCTCATTTCGCACGCTACGGCTATGAAGGTACTTCATTAGCAAATATTGCTCAAGAAGTCGGGATTAAAAAACCATCGATTTATGCACACTTTAAAGGAAAAGAGGAGCTTTATTTTATATGCTTAGAAGCAGCTCTTCAAAAAGATTTGCAAAGCTTCATAGACGATATCGAAAATTTTTCTGATTTGTCTACTGAAGAATTGCTATTACAATTATTAAAAGGCTATGCAAAACGATTTGGTGAAAGTGAAGAATCAATGTTTTGGTTACGCACTTCTTATTTTCCGCCTGATGCATTTCGCGAACAAATTATTGATAAAGCAAATGTACACATCGAAAACGTCGGAAAACTTTTATTCCCTGTATTTAAAAAAGCAAGCGAACGAGATGAACTGCATAACACTGAAGTAAAAGACTCTCTAGAAGCTTTTCTATGCTTACTTGACGGTCTCATGGTTGAATTACTATACGCAGGTTTAAATCGCTTTGAGACACGTTTAAATGCTTCTTGGAAAGTATTTTGGCGCGGACTTTCAAACTGACGGATTGCTCCTTTGCAATGCGTCGTTTTTAAGCCCTTTACCTAACGACTGGTAGGAAGGAGAAATAACATATGGCTTGGATTTATGTAATTTTGGCTGGTATTATCGAAATTTTTTGGGTGATTGGACTAAAACACGCAGAGACACCACTTGAGTGGTTAGGTGTTGCTCTATTAATTGCAATTAGCTTCGTCTTATTATTTAGAGCTTATAAAGATTTACCTGTCGGCACGGTTTATGCTGTATTTACAGGTATCGGAGCGGGCGGAATCGTTCTTACCGAAATTTTCATTTTTGGGGAACCATTCTCTCTTGTAAAAGTTTTATTAATCGGTTTAATCTTCTTCGGAGTAATCGGCTTAAAACGAGTAACAGAAGAAAAAGAAGCGAAGGAGGCCGCATAAAATGGCTTGGGTATTTTTAATTCTAGCTGGTATTTGTGAAATTATTGGTGTACTCTTTATGAAAGTAGCCACTGAAAAGAAAGGCTGGGCACCAAAAGTTATTTTAATTGCTAACTTCGGCGTAAGCTTCTTCTTCTTATCACTTGCGATGAACACATTACCGATGGGAACTGCTTACGCAATTTGGACTGGTATTGGAACTGCCGGAAGTGCACTTCTAGGTATTCTTATTTTCCGCGAATCAGCAGATTGGCGTCGCCTTGCCTTCTTAAGCTGCATTCTATGCGGCGCTGTTGGCTTAAAACTATTAGGCTAACGTGAGGTGAATGTCATGTGGAAAGAAAAAGGAAAACAGATTTTAGCATGGATCACACTCGGGATTGCCATTCTATTGCAAGTAAGTTTTCATATAATAGAATGGTTATTTCATAAAGTATTATCCATTCTTACATTCCTTCCGAACATGGCACTTGAATTTGCATCTATCGCTTGGTCAATTATCGCTTCCATTATGATCGTTATTATATGGAGCATTGCCAAGCTTTGGAACAAAGTATTTAAAAAGGACAGTTACTCGGAAAAGAAGTAACTGTCCTTTTTTCTATTCATTCAGACTTTCTGTAGAAGTTTGATGTGATAAGACAAAGAAGGCCAACTATGACAATACTTATACCAATCTCTTTATGCAAATTAGAAAATGGTGATGGTATGTCCGAGTAAAAATTTGCTAATATGAGACCGATTGAAACGAAAAATACCCCTATTCTATATAACCATTTTCTTTTGTTCATCATTCTCCCCTCCTAAAATTTTTCATACACTCCTTTCTTTTGGACATACTACCTAAAAAAGGAGTGAATAATATGCAAAATTCTATACATAAACAAATTCTATTTTTGTTTTTTCTCTTTCTCACTCTCGTTATCGTTTTTAGCTTTATATTACATACTCCAAAAGATGTTGTACCGAGTAATCTCTCTGTTTATAAACTTTTACTTTCCTATTGTCGTTATTGAAGAAGGTGCCTTGTATGGGGCACCTTTTAAAATTCTCTGCAAGAAAAAAAGACCAACATTTTCCTGTTGGTCTTTCGTATATGTATCACTTTTCAAAGCGATCTAACATCTCGTCTCTCATTCCGAAACTTACTACTGCAATTCCTATATACATAAACAGAAGGAATGCCGGATGAACTGTGTTGTACCAAGTGCTATCAACAATTAAATAAATTGTTAAAGCTACAACAAGAACAAACGCTAAAATAAACATATAAAAGTGTCTTGTACTACCCATGATAAACTCCTCTCTTCTCACTTCACCATTCAACAGTATATTGTATCGAATAATTCGATATGACTCAAGGTTAACTTTCTGTTATGTAATCAAGTTCCACCTTTACAATGTCTTCACATGCTATTGAAATGATCGTTCCTCGTTTATCAATCGCCGTCAATTTTCTATTATCCATTACACGATGTGCTACTTTTTCTAGCACTTTTACTTGGTCTCGGTAACAAAATTCTTTTACATCTTTAATCGTTTTTCCATTTTCTAAATGATATATCATTCTATAACACCGATATCCCACACTTTCACCCCCACCTTGCTCGTTTTTTCACATATAAATAAAAATGAGTAATCTTCTCCTCATCACATCTTCTTAATTTCAATAAAATTCTAACAAAAATAAATACTTTTATCAAACCGACTTTTTCAACAAAATCACCTATGAAACTGCTTCTTTACACCATTATGAAACAAAAAATATAAAATTTTAACATTCTTTTCACTAATTCTGCATAAAGTGAAACATTAATCAGTGGGGTACATTCTCCATAAAAAAAGAACCCGCATATAGCGAGTTCTTTTTTAACCCCATCAAACTTGTACAGGAGCTAGCTTTTCATAACGTAAAACTGGTTTACGTGCAGCCATCGTTTCGTCTAAACGTTTAATGACTGTAGTATGCGGTGCTTCTTGTACAACTTCTGGATTTTCTTCTACTTCTTTAGCAATTTGAATCATCTTATCAATGAAACCGTCTAACGTTTCTTTTGATTCTGTTTCTGTCGGCTCAATCATAATACATTCTTCCACGTTTAATGGGAAGTAAATTGTTGGTGGATGATAACCGAAATCAAGCAGACGTTTTGCGATATCTAATGTACGTACACCAAGTTTCTTTTGACGACGACCTGATAATACAAATTCATGCTTACAATGTCTATCGAACGGAAGATCATAGAATGGTGCTAATCTTCTCATCATATAGTTCGCATTTAATACAGCATACTCCGTTACTGCACGTAGTCCATCTGGACCCATAGAACGAATATATGTGTACGCACGAACGTTAATGCCGAAGTTACCATAGAATGGCTTCACACGCCCAATTGCTTCTGGACGATCGTAGTTGAAGTGATAACCATTTTCTGTTTTCTCTAAAATTGGTTTTGGTAAGTAAGGAATTAAATCAGCTTTCACACCTACTGGACCAGAACCTGGGCCACCGCCGCCGTGAGGGCCTGTAAATGTTTTATGAAGGTTTAAATGCACAACGTCAAATCCCATATCTCCTGGGCGTGCTTGGCTTAATACCGCATTTAAGTTTGCACCATCATAGTATAATTTACCGCCTGCATTATGGACGATTTCTGCCATTTCTAAAATATTTTCTTCGAATAGACCTAATGTATTAGGATTTGTTAACATAAGTGCTGCTGTTTCTTCGTTTACAACACGTTTTAAGTCTTCTAAATCAACAAGCCCATTTTCATTTGATTTTACTGTAATTGTTTCAAAACCAGCTACAGTTGCAGATGCTGGATTCGTTCCATGAGCAGAGTCAGGAACAATTACTTTCGTACGGTTAAAGTCACCATTTGCTTCATGGTATGCACGAATTAACATTAAGCCTGTCCATTCTCCGTGTGCACCAGCTGCTGGTTGTAATGTAACAGTATCCATACCTGTAATTTCAATTAAATGCTCTTGCAAGTCGTACATTAATTCCATTGCACCTTGCACTGTTTTTTCGTCTTGAAGTGGATGAATATTTGCAAATCCTGCGAAACGAGCTACGTTTTCATTAATTTTCGGATTATATTTCATCGTACAAGATCCAAGTGGATAGAAGCCAGAATCAACACCGTGGTTACGGTTTGAAAGTGCTGTATAGTGACGCATAATATCTAGTTCAGATACTTCTGGTAGCTCTGCATCTTCTACTCGAATATAATCACTCTCAAACACATCTTCTAATTTCACTTCTTCTACATCTAGTTTGGGTAAGCTATATCCTACGCGTCCTTCTTTACTCACTTCAAAGATAAGTGCTTGGTCTTGGTTCTTCATTGGATAGCCCCCATTTCGTTTACAAGTGTGTCAATTTCCTCTTTTGTACGAAGCTCAGTTACTGCTACAAGCATATGGTTTTCATGCTCTTTATAATCACGGCCTAGGTCGTAACCGCCGATAATATTCTTTTGGATTAATGCATCGTTTACTTCTTTCACTGGACGCTTGCAATCTACAACGAACTCATTGAAGAATGGTCCAGCAAATGTAACTGTGAAGCCTTTCGCTTCAAATTGACGTTTTGCATATTGTGCTTTAGAAATGTTTTGACGTGCCATTTCTTTCACACCTTGTTTACCAAGTGCCGTCATTGCAACTGATGCTGCTAATGCATTTAACGCTTGGTTTGAACAAATGTTAGACGTCGCTTTGTCACGGCGAATATGCTGTTCACGTGCTTGTAATGTTAATACAAACCCACGTTTACCATCTGAATCTACAGTTTGTCCAACAAGACGTCCTGGAATTTTACGCATAAATGCTTTCGTTGTTGCAAAGTAACCACAGTGTGGTCCACCAAACTGAGTTGGGATACCAAATGGTTGTGCATCACCGATTACAATATCAGCACCAAATTTTCCTGGTGGTGTTAATGCGCCTAGTGATAATGGATTTGAAGAAACGATAAATAATGATTTTTGTTGATGAACGATTTTTTCAATATCAGCTAACTTTTCAACTTGTCCGAAGAAGTTTGGATATTGAACGATTACACAAGCAACTGTATCATCTACTTCACTTTGTAATACGTCTAAATCTGTTATACCGTCTTTATGATTAATTTCAACAACTTCTAGATTTTGACCTTTTGCATATGTTTCAAGTACTGCTCTTGATTCTGGGTGCACTGCACTAGATACAAGAATTTTCTTTTTACGCGTATGACCAGCTGCTAGCATTGCCGCTTCAGCTAAAGCTGTACCTCCGTCATACATAGAAGAGTTCGCTACATCCATTCCTGTTAATTCACAAATCATCGTTTGGAATTCAAAGATTGCTTGTAATTCCCCTTGTGAAATTTCTGGTTGGTATGGTGTGTAAGCTGTATAAAATTCTGAACGAGAAATAACATGGTCAACAATTACTGGAGCGTAATGATCATATACACCTGCTCCTAAGAAAGAAGCGTATTCTTTTAAGTTCGCATTTTTGCTAGCCATTTGAGATAGCTCTTTTAAAAGCTCTGGCTCAGATTTTGCTTCCTTAATTTTTAAATCCCCTTTAAAACGAACACTCTCTGGAATATCAGAGAATAACTCATCAATCGTTTGAACGCCGATCGTTTGTAACATTTCTTTTTTGTCTTCTTCTGTCATTGGAAGATAACGATGCAACATGAAATCTACCCCTCTCCCCGTTACTTTGAACGTTTATAAAATGGTGTTGGAACAACTACTGCTTTGACGCGTTTATTACGAATTTCAATTTCTACTTCTGTATCAACTGCTGCGTATTTTACATCAATTAGTGCTAAACCAATGCTTTTCTTTAACGTTGGAGATTGTGTACCACTCGTTACTTCCCCGATTTTTTCTTCTCCAATAAATACAGGGTAATGCGTACGAGGAATTCCACGTTCAATTACTTCGATGCCGACTAATTTACGAGATGCACCGTTTTCCTTTTGCTCTTTTAATGTTTCTTTTCCAAAGAAGTCTGCTTCTTTGTTTGGTTTTACCGCAAAGCCAATTCCTGCTTCAATCGGTGTAATATCTTTTGATAATTCTTGACCATAAAGTGGTAGCGTCGCTTCGAAGCGAAGTGTATCACGAGCACCTAAACCACATGGTTTTAAGCCCTCTTCTGCTCCAACTTCAAGAAGTTTCTCCCAAAGCTTTGCAGCGTCTTCACTCTTACAGTAAATTTCGAATCCATCTTCACCTGTATAACCTGTACGAGATACAAGTGCAGGAATTCCATCTACAAGAATATCGTTTTTAAATTTAAAGAACTTAATTTCTTTCAAATCTTCTGACACAACTTTTTGTAAAATGCCTTCTGCTTTTGGTCCTTGAATTGCAAGCTGTGCAACTTCACTAGAAACATTGACTACTGTTGCATCGCCAATTACATGACTTGCTAACCATTCGTAATCTTTCTCGATATTTGATGCATTGATTACTAATAAATAGTCTTCTTCACCACGTTTGTAGATTAATAAATCATCTACTGTACCACCATTTTCGTAGCACATAGCTGTATATTGTGCGCCCCCTACCTTTAAGGTAGATACGTCATTTGTAACAACACGTTGTAAAAATGCTAAACTATCTACACCTTTTACTTCAACTTCTCCCATATGAGACACATCGAACAAACCTGCCGCCGTACGTACAGCTTCATGTTCTTCTTTAATGCTTGAAAATTGAACTGGTAATTCCCAACCACCGAAGTCGATTGTTTTCCCACCATACTTAGCGTATACATCAAATAACGGTGTACGTTGTAATGTAATCATGCTCTTTCCCCCTTATGCTCTGACAAATCAATAAAAGTTGCTTCCCTTATCTAAACATTTTCATTCTGAAAAGATAAGATATACGGAATCTCACTATATTTTTTTATGAAAGCGTAAATAAAAAATCACTTTCTTGGATAAAATACGAAAGATTCCACACATTTCACACCATTATCCTAACATCATTCGCTATATTTCATCAATATTCTAGCATAAAAAATAATTTAGAATTTTTTATCCTTACACTTATTACATACAGCTTATACAATTTAAAACTTTATTGTTATCTATCATAATAGTCTGTAATAACGATAACAAAGCCTTCTTTCAAGGCAAATCATACAGTAAAAATAGTTTATAAAAGGTGGGAAAGTCGTAATGAATGTTGATATTTCCGTAGACCGGACGTGGCAAAATAATTTTTTAAATAGAATCGATGAAGATGGGCCTTGGACAAATTGGGATTTATACCATTTAGCCTATGAAACAGAAAAATCTTTACTTGTTCCTACTTTCGATGGACTACAAGCACCGAAGCATTTATCCCATTTCACACCGCTTCCTCATCAATTAGAAGTTGCTCAAAATGTAATTGAACAAATGAACGGTAAAGCGATACTAGCAGATGAAGTGGGCCTCGGAAAAACAATTGAAGCTGGACTTATTTTAAAAGAATATATGGTGCGCGGGCTTGTAAAAAAGGTTCTCATACTCGTCCCAGCCTCTCTCGTTTCACAATGGGCATACGAACTAAATACAAAGTTCTTCATTCCTGCTGTGGCTCAAAAGAAAAGCTATTCATGGGAACAAGCCGATGTAATCGTATCATCTATCGATACTGCGAAACGCTCACCACATCGCGATATCGTTTTGAACTTAGAATATGACCTTATTATTATCGATGAAGCACATAAACTGAAAAATAACAAAACAAAAAACTATGAATTTGCACAACGATTAAAGAAGAAATTTTGCTTATTATTAACCGCTACTCCTGTTCAAAACAAGATTGATGAGATTTTCAACCTTGTTTCTTTATTAAAACCAGGGCATTTAGGCAATCAATCCAACTTCGAAGAATACTATGCTTCCAAAAATCGTTCAGCCGAATCAGATGAAGATTTAAAAGCTCTCATTAACAAAGTAATGGTTCGAAATAGACGTCATAATACCGGAATTGATTGGCCCAAAAGGCATGTTCGTACAATTTTTGTTGAGTTTAATGAGGAAGAGCAAGCATTATATGACGCTATTGAAAATTGGCGAGGACAAGATGCCTTCACATCTGCTTTCTCATCACTAACTTTAAAACGCGAGGCATGTAGTAGTCGTGAGTCTGTATACTATTCATTGAAAAAACATGTAGAAAAAAGACAGAAGGAAAATGAGCATTACAAAAAAGATCCACATATCGATGTGCTAATGGACAAAATTAATCATATCCCCTTCAACTCAAAAGCGAATAAAGCTCTTGAGATTATAAAAGAAATTGACGATAAAGTTGTCATTTTCACAGAATATCGAGCGTCGCAAATGTACTTACAATGGTTTTTACAACAACATGGTATTTCTTCCGTACCATTCCGAGGCGGATTTAAACGCGGGAAGAAAGATTGGATGAAGGAACTTTTCCAAAACCGTGCTCAAGTGTTAATTGCAACGGAAGCTGGTGGAGAAGGTATTAACTTACAGTTTTGTAGCCATATGATTAATTACGACTTACCATGGAACCCAATGCGCCTTGAACAAAGAATTGGACGTATTCACCGCCTTGGTCAAAAAAATGATGTTCATATTTATAACTTAGCTACAAAGCATACTGTTGAAGAACATATTTTGAAACTGTTATATGAAAAAATCAATTTATTTGAGCGTGTTATCGGTGAACTCGATGAAATTTTAACAAGAATTAATATGAAAAACATCGACGCACATATTCAAGAGATTTTTGCGCAATCAAAAAGCGAAGGTGAAATTCGAATTAAGATGGAAAACTTAACATCTATTATCGACTTTGCGAAACGAAATGAAGCTGAGGTGCAAGGCTATGCAGCAACATGAAATTCATAATTACTTATACAATTTCTTCGAGGCGAATAACTGTGAAATTTTAGAGCGTTCCCCTCACTTATTAGATGTACAGTTAACAATTGAAATGGATAAATTATTAATGAATCGCCCTTTCTATTGGCACTATCTTGAGAAAACAGGAGGCGTACCGAATCCGATGCGCCTTACTCTTATTACCAATCCAGAAAATGAAGACACCGATGGCGAGCTTATTCACTATGGTTCACCACGTCTTCACCAAATTTTCCAAACAACAAAAGAACTAGGCTCTTACATACGTTTATATGAGGATGTACGACATAACGGTGCAACACATACACCGCTCCATCCTTGGCTCGGTATAAATGTAAAAGTTTCCTATCAATGTGATCGAAAAAAAGACATCCTTCACTCCATTGGTATTCATCTCATTTCGGGAACAATGATGGCAAATTTTCATGAAACATTAACTAAAATTAAACTTACACCGAAAATACCTGACTTTTGTTTTACGCTCTCCCCTATTATTAAGCCTCAAAGCGGCTTACAACGCATAGAAGATGCTTTAAAAAATATTATTGCAGAAGATGATCATACGTGGGCAAAAGAAGCGAGAGTACGCTGGAATCATGATTTAGATCTCCTAAATCGCTTTTATGAAGAAAGTGATGAACTGCCCGAAAGCTATGAAATTGAAAAACAAGCTTTGCAAGAACAGTATGAACCACGCATTACAGTGCAAATTATTAACGGTGGTCTTTTTTATGTTACCGCGAATCATTTTCTAAATTAAAAAGCCCCTTCTGTTTTTGAAAGGGCTTTTTTGATTTATCCCGCTTTAACGGGCAGTAAGACCCCCATCTCAAAATTCAGCGGAAGCAAAGAAGTTAGGTGGGGGATCAACTGTCCATAAAAGTCCGATTGGTGAGAGCTAATAATCAGTGGGGGATGAACAAAACCCCCACTGATTAAAGTTTCACTTTATCCTCTATCGCTATTACGCTCTTGTTGTTTTTGCTTTTCCATACGTTTTTGAGACGCACGATCCTTTGCACTCACATGATTTGCATCAGTTGGAAGATTTTCTTTTGAACGACCAATTCCATTACTCATTCTTTTCCACTCCTTTTTATATCTTTTAAAATACACCCTTATTTTCAGCTAGAGCTACAATCCTTATACAAAAAAATAAGAGCAGCCATTAGCCACTCTTATTCATTCACGTATTTTTGAAACATATCATGGATGCCTTGATTTACTAGGTTCGAGATCTGTTCATCAGATTTATTCGGATAACGATCACGCAATCTGATAGATGCCTTCACCATTAAATTTTCTAATACAGAACGGCCACCTTCTCCATAAATAATTTCAGCATACTTTACAAGCCTTCCATCCTCTACTGTTGCTGGATTATGATTGAAGAAAAATTTACTCATTGTCTCCACCTCTCTCTTTTGATAACGTTTACATTTATATAGATTATTTATGTTATTTATTTCACAATATTGTATGCACATATATTTAATTAGTTTCATTATAAAGCAACATATCAATAGTAACTATGTTACTTTTCGTCCGTTTTGTGAACAATCCGAAAAAATGAAAGCGTTTCCTTTATTATATACTAAAAAAATTTACTACGCTAGGGGCAATTTTTTTCAATCTACTAATCCCTCAAAAATTTATATATTTCTCTTTTCTCATTAAACCTTATACAATTTTCAGAAATTATATTATAAAATATATGTATGACTTAAGGAGGCTGTATATGAATCAAAATAAAAAAGCTATATTGGATCTTGTCTTTTATCTCGTAATTCCATTCCTCATTTGGAAATTCGCAAAACCTTATATCGATCCTTATTACGCGATGTTACTTTCCTCTGTTCCGGGAATTATTTATACACTGTATACCTTTAAAAAAGAAAAACAGTTTAACGTAACAGGGTTCTTTATTTTAATTACACTCATTTCTAATACAACGGTAGATTTATTATCCGGATCAGCCGAACGAATGTTGTGGAACGATGCGTATTATCACATCGTACTCGGCATTATCGTCATATGCACAATTTTTATAAAAAAACCACTTATGTTATACTTTGCAGCCGATATTGCAGCACTGCAAGGGCATGACCGTGATAAAAGTCGTGAACTGTATCGTGATAGTCGTATCTATCCAGCTTTGCAATATTTAACACTATTTTTCGGTATTCAATTTATATTAAAAAGCTTCTTAAAAATTTATTTCATCTCTGTTTTCGGTGTAGATGGATACGGTGAGATGAGAGCCATTATGACCGCTGTTGGCTGGGGCATTTCCATTTGTATCGGAATAGGGTTCGTATGGGTGAACAATAAAATACATGCCGTTACAGAAGAAAAAGAGTCCATACAGTAAATGAAAATCCCCTAGTAGTATGATGCTACTAGGGGATTTTCATTTTGCTAGACATATTACGAAATCGTTAACTTGATTTTTTTCTTTTATTTTTTACGTTTCGATAAAACAAAGCAGCACTTAGCGGCATAACACCAAACCACTTATTCATAAATGGCTCTTTTTCAGCACGGCGTTGTTCTTTCTTTTGTTTACGATCTTCTTTTGGAGCATCCATATACGACACAAACTGCTGTGTCACAAAGCGAACATAATCATTAGTAGACATATTATCATCACCTCTACTTGATTAGTATGTCCACTTTTTTATACATTAATCTTTGCCATTAATTCATTCATAATTTGTTTTACCGACTTATTTGTCGTATCAATATGAATATGAGCTTCTTCATAATATGCTCGGCGCAACTCAAATTTCGTTACAAATGCCTCTATATCTTTCTTCTGAAATAGCGGACGTGTCGTATCTTCACGAAGTCTTTCTGCAATTACATACGGATCACAATATAAATATACGACAGTCCCGTTCTCTTTCATCCACTTTCGATTTTCCGCTCGTTCAATAATCCCTCCACCAGTTGTAATAATAGTATTATGAACCGGTAGTGAACGTAACATTTCACTTTCATATTCCCGAAAAGCCATTTCGCCTTCTTCTGCAAAAATATGCCGAATCGCCTTCTCTTGCTTTTCTTCGATTGTTTGATCTGTATCTACAACATCCATATGAAGTTCTTTACTTAACACTTTTCCAATTGTTGTTTTCCCTGCTCCCATATAGCCGGTTATGTATATAGATTTCATACTCGTTCCTCTCAATCGTTCTTTATTATTTGTTATTATAACGAAAGATGTTACTTTTTTTAATAAAAAAACGTTTTGTTCTTCTTATAAAAAGAAAAACAAAACGTAACATACCCGCTCTTACTTATAAGCGCCTCTTCTCACCCACTGCGTTGCAATCCATTTTTCACCTTTCGTTACAGGTGCCCCTCCATGTAACGTAAGCTCATTTAACGATTGGTCTTGATAAAAATACTCAAAATATACTGCCATTCCCTTTCTAGGGTGAACAGAAAGATTTAATTTCGGAAAGAATGTTTCTCCGCCTTCTTCTACATCATTTAAGTACATGACAAGCGTACTAATACGATTATTAGCAGCTGATCTACTATGTTCCGCAAAATAATCATAGTGCGCTTTATATTGTTGATCCACTTCATAATTTAAAATGTGTAATCCTTCTCCATGCGAAACTGGAACATTCATGATAGATGAAATTCGTTTTTCAATCTTCGCAGTAAGTTCATTATCATCCAAAAATGCACCTTTACTCGTTCGAATATCATTTACATCACGTGATGAACCCACTTTAGAACGCGCTAGCTTATTTTTAGACATTTCAATTAATTCTTCACACTCTTCATCACTTAATACATTTCCTAACACGACAATAAGAGGTTCTTCAAATTTTGAAATAATGTGTATTTCCCTATCTTCTGTCATAATTACATTTCCTGTATGATCAAAAATAGTTTGTTCTTTATTTTCACCTATTTGGTTGTTATTTGTCATTTCCCTATTCTCCCTAAAAAAATAATGATTGGATAGCATGAATATATCATATTCTTTCTACCTTTCTCTTTTTTGAGAAAATTTAAACTTTAAGTTACTGTATTTATTCATTTTTCATACAAAAGCAACTCCCTTTACAATAGAAAATTACGGTTTTTATCCATATATTTTACATATTAACCTTCTATCCAATCAAATATTTTTCCATCCTCTTTTCTATACCGAAAGCTCACCGTATAGAAAACTTCCTGATTTATTTTGCACTGTAGTGAAACGAGAACGATATCATTTTCAAAGGCATAGTTTCCACTCACTTCTCCCTTTTCATACTGAAAGAAAAATATATCTTCCTTTTCTTTTTTCTGTAAGTCTTTTTTTACATCTACAAGAGCTCGATTAAGTAGCTCCTCTACTAAAAATTTTTGCTCTGTTTCAATATAGAAACTTTTATCAGAGAGCAACATATTCGTTTCGTATATAAAAAAAGAAGTTAATAAAACAAGAAAAATAATTGTTCCTGGCATTGTAAATCCAGCTTCTTTTCTCATCCCTTCATTTCCATTTCGCTATGTCTTACAACTATACCTTCATATAGTTTTCCACTAGTATCTTTCACATTTATAATGAGTAAATGTGGAGTTAATTCATATGAAACCGTTGCAACTTTTTGTAATATCAATTCTCTTCCGCGCATATTCACTTTTCTTATAAGATGATTATTCACTTTTTCATACGTCACTTCAGAACCATTGCGCAGGCGAAATCGCAAAATACTTGCTCTATTTTCAAAGGCTATCTTCTCTCCAAATGAAACTTCACGAAATTCTAATTGTACTTGTCCTAAAAATACATCCCACTCCCAATCCGTTAACCCTTTTGACTGTTTATTTTCTATTCCAATAAAATGTAGACGTGGTAAAAGTAAAAAGACTAGTGATAACAAAAATAAGCATATGATCATTTCTATCAATGTAAATCCAGCTTCTAATTTGCTTTTTCTCCCGCATAAAAGCATTGTTCCATCATTCTTCCTTTCACATCTTTCCACATAGCACAAACTTCATTTCCTCCCCAATATGTGTCATATACAATTCCGTTTATAACTTCTTCTTTCACTCGCTTCTCCTTATCCTCATACACATATAGGGCTGCTTCTTTTTTTAGTAATATGAATGCCTTATAACGAATTTGTATATTTTTCCTTTCTTGCATAATCAATACTATTTGAGGAAGTAATAACGATACCGCCATCATTAATAAACTTAACGATACAATCATTTCAGCCATTACTGATCCTTTTTGACATTTCACGATACGTAAATCTCCCTCTTCCAAGTTGAAATACAATCTCATATTTATAACTCCGATATGAAAGTAAAACCGTACCACCCCTATTAATATTCCCCTTCGGATTATATGTCATCGGATTTGGAAAAGTATGCAAATCAATTTGTATATCGTTATCATAGACTCTCTTAACAATAAAATGATTCGTACCTGATTCTCCAATGTAATACATATTTCTCCCTTTATACCACCGTAACGTATAGTGTTTTTGTCGATTTATCGCTACTTGTTGCATGTACAAAATATCATTTGAAAACTGTCTCAAAAATTGTTCAACTTTTTGTCTTTCATACAATGAATGTATATTAAAATACGTAACGAGGCTTAATATGGAAATAGCAAATAAAACGAGTAACATTTCTAAAAGAGTAAATCCCTTTTGTTTCACAATGTTCTAATTGATACTGTGCCATCATCAGAAATATGAATGGATTCACCATTTGGGCACTTATCAGCTGTTATATACTTTCCATCTGTTAGTTCTTTTAACGACGGAATTTTATTATGTTGTAATTGATATACTTGTATTTGCGCTTCTATAGATTTCACATAAGCCGCACACCCTTTTCCTTGGACCGATGAACGTTGTGTAACTACATTTGGAATAATTAACAGTAATAATACAGTTATGACGACCATAACTAATAACATTTCTAAAAGGGTAAACCCCTCCTCATTCTGCATATAAATTCCTCCTAAATAGAATTCATCATTTGAAACATTGGCATAATCATCGCTAAATACATAAGAATGACGATTCCTCCAATACATGTAAATAAAATCGGTTGAATAATAACTAACAGACGTTTCATTTTTTGTTCCATCTTTTCTATAATAAGATCGCTATAGTCGCCTAATTCAATTGCCAAATTACCATTTGCTTGTCCATGCGTAATAATATAAGAAAGTTCTTTCTCATAATAACCACTTTTAGCAATAATAGATTGTAATGTTTCCCCGGCAATTAGTTGCCGTTTAATTCGGCTTGCTTCATACTGAAAGAACGGATGATATTTTTGCTCCATCATTATCGTTAGAGCTTCGAGTACTGACAATCCGCCGTGTAATAAACCACTTAATTGAGCAGAAAAATAATGAGAATTTTTTAAAATAAGAAATGTTTTTATGAGGGGCATGCGAAGCATAATTTTTATCTGTTGAATATGCGAGAGTTTCCGAAAATAAAAAACATATAAACTACATATAATGATGACAATAAAAATACTACTAAAGATAATGTAAGGTAGTATTTTTATCGTATTTAAAATTTTCTCTGTAAATAGCGGTGCCGTAGAACCAAATGAACTATAAACCATTTCAACTTGCGGCAATAAGATCCGATTAAAAATGAAAAGCATAATCATTAAAAAGAACGCGAGGAACATAGGATATTGCATTATTTTCATCATATCTTTCCTATACTTATCCTTCTTATAAAGAAGTACGCTCCCTTGTTGCAACGCGAAAGAAATATCACCATGCTGCTCAGCATAAAATAAATAACTTAACATCTCTTGATGAAACATTAATTGATGAAAAGAATCGTGTAAACTTTTCCCGTCTTTTAATCCCTCAATCATATGCTGTAATTGTACTTTCTTTTCTAAAGGAAATTGAAATCGTAAAAATTCTAATGCGTGTAAAAGGGAATATCCTTTTTCCAACAGTTCTGCTAATCGTTTCAACAGTATTACTTGAGCACTTAAACTCCATGTTTTCTTAAACATAAACATCTTCTTCTAAAAATCCTAAAGCGTATCCTTTTCGTATCGACGATTCTAATGTCTCATGCTTATACGTAACACTTTCTCCGTTCGCTTCTTTAATCGCTTGTTTTAACTCGTATCCGTATAACAACTCATAAATGCTTGCCTGCCTTACTTGTCTCATTGATTTACATAAAGTGGAGCACTTCCCTCTGCAAAACGGACATTTCAATTCGACAAGTCGCTGTGCAGCTATAGCCAATAAAGATTGTTCAATTTCCTGCATCGTTACACCATAATCCATAAAGCGTAGAATCGCTCCTTTCGCATTATTTGTATGCAGCGTTGTCATGACTAAATGGCCCGTCAAACTTGCCCTTACAGCTATTTTTGCTGTTTCTTCATCACGGATCTCACCAACTAAAATAACATCCGGATCATGACGTAAAATAGCTTTTAGCCCCGTTTCATATGTGATACCCGCTTTTTCATTTATTTGAATTTGTAATACATCGTCATTTCTTTTTTCAACCGGATCTTCAAGTGTAACGATGCGACGTGTTTTTCTTTTTCGAATTACCTCTAATAATGCATACATTGTCGTTGTCTTCCCTGATCCAGTTGGTCCAGTAAATACGAGTAACCCATGCGAATAACGTAAAAAAGATAGCAATTTTTCTGCTGTACTTGGAAATAAAGAAAGGTGAGATAACGGCTGAACAGATGCTTGTAAATGAAGGCGAATAACGAGACTTTCTTGATATACTGTTGGAAGTGTCGAAAGACGTAAATATACTTCTTGTCCATCAATTTGTAAATATAAAGAACCATTTTGTGGCTTCCGCCTCTCTCCTATATCCATAGATGCTAAAAATTTAAAGTGCGAAACAAGTTTTTCTCCAAACTCCTTTGTGATACATTGTCTCATAATTAAATCTTTTCCTATACGTAGTTGAACCGCTACATCCTTCTGCCGAGGTACAATGTGCAAATCCGACGCTTGTACCCTACATGCTTCTTTCAAAATCGTATTCGCAAAACTTTCGATTCCATTCATCACTTTTCCCTCCTCACTATGTATATAGCACGAAAAATCACGTAAGAAAAATTGACACTTTCCTTTTTTCACTAGAGGGAAAAGGAAAAATATGTTTGTGAAATTATGAACAATTTCTGAATTATTGTCTGAAATTACCTATATGCATGTTTATCTGTATTATAATGTTA
The DNA here is from genome assembly GCA_027694045.1 of Bacillaceae bacterium OF18-1A. Classification (GTDB taxonomy): domain Bacteria; phylum Bacillota; class Bacilli; order Bacillales; family Bacillaceae_G; genus Bacillus_A. The sequence continues at coordinate 655,661 of JAQEWB010000002.1, forward strand.
TTATCTTGGATAAAGTGATAAAGGTGGAGATCCTCATGGAACAAGCTTTAAAAATTACAGGTGTACTAGCTGACCCAACTCGTTATTACATTTATAAATATATTTCTCAAAAACATAGTTACGTAACTGTACAAGAAATTGCAGATGAGTTTGACATTCATCCAAACGTAGCACGTCTACATTTATCTAAATTAGAAGATGTTCACATGCTTAAGTCCGAAACAAAGAAAACTGGAAAAGGCGGCAGACCAAGCAGATTATACGTATTGTCTGAAGATGTTATCCAATTACAATTTCCATTTCGCGATTATCAATTATTAGCAAAAATAGCATTCAATTCTCTCCTTAGCCTTGGTGCTGCTGGTGAAAAAGCGCTATACGAAACAGGAAAACAATTCGGAGCAGAATTAATGCAACAACATATGCAACGTTTAAATATAGGTGAAGCTGATTTAACAGTAGAGCAAAAAATGCAAATTGCAAAAGAAGCATTTTCAACAGCTGGCTTATCACCAGCATTTGAATTAAGTGCAGATGGAACAAAAATCTTCTATGATGTACACAATTGTCCGTTTAAAGAGGTTGCTGTTCATCATCCAACTGAAATTTGTAATATGCACGGAGATATGATGAAAGGGATTTTTGAAATCCTATTCCCTAACACGGAATTAACACGAAATGATAGTCTACTAGACGGATGTAAATCTTGTAATTATAAACTAACGATTTAATTTCTCATATAAAAAAGAAGCCATTGAAATTGGCTTCTTTTTATATGAACGAATATTTACAATAGTAAGAAAAATAAACTATAATGAGGAGAGGTTTACTTTTTCTAGAAAAGGAGGGAGATGGCATGGAGCGCATGTTTCGCGTTCTCGGCTTTTGGACTGGAATTTTCTCGGTTATGTTTTACGTAGGGGATATGCAACAGGCTGCACTACTATTTTTAGGACAAACAGGATTCTTCGTACTTTTAAGTTATTTAAAATTAACAGAGCGTATGTATATATACGTATTCGGGGCATATTTGACTGTTTTCTTCATAGGGTTTACATACTACACGACGTTCTTACTTGTTCCTGGTGCTGGACATTAAAAGATGGCAAATTGCCATCTTTTTTTTAATTCCGTAATTTCCTAGTTGACTTATAGGTTTTATTACCTTATATTCTATATAACAGATTGGAATTAGGGGGAAAACAACATGAATACACTGCTTGTCGGAATTAACGTCGCAGTCATGCTCATTTTAGTTGGCGTATTATATTATATGCAACGTAAGCATGTATCTTTTAATAAACGTGTATTTACTGCTTTAGGAGTCGGAATTATCTTTGGTCTTATATTACAATTCATTTATGAGCCTACTTCTAAAGTAATTATTGAATCAAATACTTGGTTTGGCTTAATTGGTAACGGTTATGTGAAATTGCTTCAAATGATCGTTATGCCACTTATTTTAGTATCTATTATTTCAGCCTTTACAAAATTACAATTAACGAAAAATCTTGGTAAAATTAGTGGTCTTATTATCGGAATTTTAATTCTTACTACAGGAATTGCTGCAGCTGTCGGTATCGCTGCAAGTGCAGGGTTTGATGTATCTGCAACCGGCCTACAACAAGGTGATGCAGAATCTGCTCGTCTGAAACTAGTTGAAGAAAGATTTACTTCTATTGAAAAGACAACAATTCCAGATAAATTATTAGAGCTATTGCCTACAAATCCGTTTCTTGATTTAACAGGCGCTCGTCCAACATCAACAATTTCTGTCGTAATATTTGCAGCCTTTATCGGCATTGCCTTTATAGGTGTAAAACGAAAATATCCAGAACAAGCTGAGCTATTTAAGAAAATGCTTGATGCTGTATATGCAATCGTAATGCGTATGGTAACATTAATTTTACGCCTTACTCCATACGGCGTATTAGCTCTTATGGCAAAAACAGTTGCTGGTAGCGATATAAATGCTATTTTAAAACTTGGTAACTTCGTGTTAGCGTCTTACGTAGCACTTATCGTAATGTTCATTATTCACTTATTATTAATTGCTCTATCTGGTTTAAATCCAATTCAATATTTGAAAAAGGTATTCCCTGTATTAACATTTGCATTCACATCACGCTCTAGTGCTGGTACAATGCCATTAAATATTGAAGCTCAAAAAGAAAAGCTTGGTATTTCTGAAGGAATTGCAAACTTCGCAGCTTCATTCGGAGTATCTATCGGTCAAAACGGTTGCGCGGGTATTTATCCAGCTATGCTTGCAATGATGGTCGCTCCAACTGTAGGAATCGATCCATTACAACCACAATTTATTTTAACTTTAATCGCTGTCGTTGCTATTAGCTCATTCGGTGTTGCCGGTGTTGGTGGCGGTGCAACATTCGCAGCATTAATCGTACTATCTACAATGAACTTACCAATTGGTATTGTTGCTCTAGTTATCTCGGTTGAGCCATTAATCGATATGGGGCGTACAGCTCTTAACGTAAGTGGCTCTATGACAGCAGGTCTTATTTCAAGTAAATGGCTTGGTGAATTAGATCAAGATACGTACAATCAAGATGATACAAAAACTGGGGAAATTGCTTCATAATAAAAAAAAGACGCTAACATACAATTGTTAGCGTCTTTTTTATTCCGTTCCCTCTTTATAGATTTTATCTTGAGAATTATCACTCTAAGTATTCTCCTAGTTGCTCTTTTAACTCTTCCTCAATCTCATAACAAGATTCATCAGCGAGTTCCCCTACTTTCTTACTCCCCAAAATGTTTGATTGAATTGGCATTCCTAAAAAGATTCTTTCGCATTTCCAAATTGGAATATTATGAAATTCAATCATCTCTTTTTCTTCATCTAATATAGCTATAGCAACTGTTGAATAATAACCCATCTCAAAGGGATTCTCTTTTTCTCTTGCACATCCCATATCTAATTCCATGTGTTTTTCTATGTATAAATGCGAATACTCTTTATGCAGTTTAAGTGCTATTCGCTCTATTTCCTTCTCCATACATTGAATGTTCTCTTTTAACTCCAACGTAAACTCCTGTTCTTTATATTTCATTTTCGCCTCCTTAAACATAGAAAAAGAGAATACAATAATATATTCTCTTTCCTCAAATATATTTCATTATCTCACAGCCCGTCCTTTTCACAAATAACCATTTTGTTCGCACCATTTATGAAATTGTCCTACGTCTACTCCAACTAACACAATATCCTTTAGCTCTACCTCAATACTTTGTTCTCCAATTACAATAACAAAATTAGTCTCCAATTGTTTTTCACTTTTCTTTACAACTCCAATTTGGTTCCGGTACGGTCCATCTTTTATATATGCTTTTTGTCCTACAATATCAAAGTTCAAGATCCTCACCTCTTTTATTGCGCTCAAATTAGAAATACGAACTTAGCTTCATAAAATTCCCTTTCCTTGCACTATTTCTCTATATATATGACGAAACAATAAAAGAGTCCTCTCTTCATTACAATTATTTTTTCTTTGTTTCATTTATATGATTGAAACGTAAAGATTATGATAAAACGTACTTGGAAACGCTTTCTAAACAACTTTTTATGTTATAATCAATGTGTAGAACTGTGTAAAGAGGGTTAAAAAATGAATACAAAAATAATTAAAAAAGTAATTGAAGCATTAAAAGTATATGGATTTCAAGACGTATCATTCTGTGATAAAACGAAGCAATTTTTATTTCATAACGAAACCGATATTATGAGCGGCTATGCTGAAATAACATATAGTAGTCAATTCGAGAAATTTAGCGTACAAATTCATCCGATTGAAACACATCACCAAGCAGAATTACAAGAGGTTGAAAGACATATACAAGCTTGTATAAGAAAAGTCGAATATTTAAACGCTCTTCTTACTGGGCAAACAAAACTAAACGATAAAATTGTTATTATGTAAAAAAAGAACGTGATTTTCTCACGTTCTTTTTATTATACGTTTAACTTTTCCTTCAGTTGTAACCCTGTAACAGATTCTAATGCATCTATCGTTTCTCCAAACGTCATTTCAAAAATTGTTGTTTCTTCTATGTATGGAAATTGTCTGAAACGCTTTTCTAACATTTTTACCGCGTCTGACGTAAAGTTTGCACTATCAATACCAAATTCTGTTTCAAGGAGAACAATCCAATCTAACACATGAAAACCTAATCCATTGACGAATGCAATCAGTTTTTCTTCTGGATTTGGAGATAAGAATACATTTCGTTCCATCTCACTGAAAAGTTCTTCTCCTAAAATTTCAGCTAACTCATCATCGTGCTCTCGTTCAATAATCTCTTCATAACCATAATCATCAACAATCTCTTCTACTTCTTCACTATCCTCACAAAGCAATTGACTTAGCAGCGCATCTTTCTTAAATTCACTATTTTGTACAACTTCTAAAAAACTTGTTTCCCATCCATTTTCTAATTTCATATTACGTAACTCCTTTATATGCTTTTCTTATCCTCACTGTACCCAAAAGATCTCTTTTATAACCTTTTAAGTAGTTACTATTGTTCCACGTGATTCATAACATGAGCTGCAAAACCCTTTACATCACCTTCAAAAACATTCACTTCTGGTAAATGATAAAACGTTGTTTGTAGCGGATTTCCTTTATGATACATATATATTTTTTTCTCTAGCGCAATCGCCATTCCAAATTCTGTATGACTTCCATTCCCACCATCTAATATGAGTAAAAAAACATCAGCTTCTTTTATAGCGTTTTTTTCTGCCTGACCAATTTCTCTTAATTGTTCTTGATTAACTGCTCTTTCGTTTCTTGTCCAATCATATGTATGGTTCCATCCTGTCTCGTTCAGTTCATTCGCTATAGAACGTACAAGATGTTTATTTTTGAATCCTGAGGCGATATAAAAATTCATTTATATACACTCCTTAAATATGTATGGGAAACTCCTCTTTAGCGTTACTTATTATATATAATAAAGCACAACTTCAAAAAAAAATCCCCATCTTTAGAACTTATTTGCGTTTAAATGATGGGATTCTTCATGATCTTCTTTTATTTTTTGTTTTTTATAACTTTCATCAGCTAACATTTCTAGTTCAGCTGTTATTTCTGACTTTTCAAGTTCTCTCTCTTGCGAAAATTTCCTTGAAATATAAACAATAACACTACCAACGTACAACACAAAGCATATAATAAGTGCAGTATTTTCATAGAGACTTAGCTCCAACACAGTCACTCCTAATCCATTCGTATTTTCACGCTTCATTAATTGGAATTTCCCTATTAACCCACTTATTATTGTAACATAAAAATATCAATTCTTGGAATCTTTCATCCTACTAAAAGAGGCATGATTGTTTCATCATGCCTCTGAAATATGGTGAATGATCGTTTTAATCGCTTCTTTTCCATTGTATTGTTTTAATGCTGTTTTATACGTCTCATTATTTTGATACAACTCTTCGACATGCTTTATAAGAGATTTTACTGTTACATCTTCTTCGTACAATACAGAGGCATATCCTTGCCTTTCAAAGGACTCTGCATTTAGTATTTGATCTCCACGACTTGCGAATTTAGATAATGGAATTAAAATCATCGGCTTTTGTAATGTTAAAAATTCAAAAATAGCATTGGAGCCTGCACGTGAAATAACGAAATCTGTTACTGCTAATATATCAGGTAACTCTCCATGTATATATTCAAATTGTTTATATCCTTCTTTATTTTGTAAACTTTCATCAAGGTTACCTTTTCCGCAAAGATGAACAATTTGATACTTTTTAAGAAGTTCTGGTAACGCGGATCGAACCGTTTCATTAATTTTCTTGGCGCCCAAACTTCCTCCCATAATTGTAATAACTGGCTTTTTACGTGAAAAACCTAAAAACGCTAAACCTTTTTCACGATTTCCCTTTAATACTTCTTCACGCACTGGAGATCCTGTATATATTACTTTTTCTTTCGGTAAATGTTTCGCTGCTTCTTCAAATGTAACAAATATTTTCGAAGCAAAACGAAGCGCAATTTTGTTTGCTAGTCCTGGCGTCATATCAGATTCATGTAATAAAACTGGTACTCTATTTAACCATCCTCCAATTACGACTGGTACAGATACGAAACCACCTTTTGAAAAAATCACATCCGGTTTTAGTTTTCGAATTCTTACATACGCTTCCATAACGCCCTTCATTACAAGAAAAGGATCTTTTATATTTTTTAAATCAAAATAACGGCGTAGCTTTCCGCTCGCAATACTATAGTACGGAATGCCTTCCTTTTCTATAATTGTTTTCTCAATTCCTTGATGAGAACCAATATAAGAAATATCCCAATTCTGTTCTTGTAAATGTGGAATAATGGCTAAATTAGGTGTTACATGCCCTGCCGAACCGCCACCTGTAAAGACTATTTTCTTCATACGCCTCCCCCTTCTAGACTATAATACACTAAAATATCTTGCCTCAGGGTGAGAAAATACCATAGCCGTTACAGACGCTTCTGGCTCCATCATGAATCCTTCCGTTAATGAAATACCTATTTCTTCTGGATGAATTAAGCGAAATAGCTTTTCTTGATCTGCGAGTTCTGGACACGCTGGATAACCGAATGACACGCGGATTCCTCTATATTTTGTACGGAAACGCTCTTCCATCGTCAGTTCAGGTGAATCCGGGATTCCCCAGCGGTCACGAATGAGCATGTGTGTTTTTTCAGCAAGTCCTTCTGCTAATTCAAGTGCTAACGATTGAATAGCATGACTGCGTAAATAATCACCCTTCTCCTTCCACTCTTCAGCAATATCCCGAACTCCTTCTCCAACCGTAACAGATAAGAAAGCAACATAGTCCATCTCATCTCCAATTGGGCGCAAATAATCGCCTAAAGTACGATAGGGGGCCTTTCCTTGTCTAGGGAATGTGAAACGCTCTATAACACGCGTATGATCTTCTGGATCATATATTACAATGTTTTGTCCGTCGCTTTGCGCTGGGAAAAATTGATACACTGCTTTCGGCTTTAACCAAGATTGTCCTTCCTGCAATAATTCATCTATTAAATCATTTAATTCATGTGCTCTCTTATCTCCCTCTTTCAAAAGCTTCTTCACATTTCCTTTTAATCCAAGGTGATGCCCAAGTAGCATTTGTCTATTTAAAAATGGAGCGAGATGAAGGGCCGGAATATCACGTAATACAATTCGTTTTGTTGAATCAGGCACGATAACCTCAGCCTTCGGTAATGGCTCAATTACTGCTGGAATTTCTACTTTCTTCTCCTCTTTTTTTACGATATGAAGATGACGTTCTTTTTTATCCTGTTTCATCTTCTCACGCTCTTCTTCTTTTTGAAGCTTATTAATAATATCAAGCCCCGTCATCGCATCACTCGCATAACAAACGAGCCCTTTATATGATGGTGAAATCCGATTATCTGTAAACTTTCTCGTTAACGCTGCACCACCTACAACAATGGGAACATCAATATTTGCTGCTTTTAAATCTTCAGCAGTCGTTACCATTTGTTGCGCTGATTTTACTAATAAACCTGAAAGACCTATAATGTCCGGCTTCTTTTCTTGTACTTCTTGAACAATTCGATCCGAACGTACATTAATTCCTAAATTAATAATCTCATATCCGTTATTCGCTAAAATAATTTCAACAAGATTTTTCCCAATATCATGTACGTCACCTTTTACAGTTGCTAATAATACTTTTCCTTTTTTCGCACTATCACTAGATTCCATATATGGTTCTAAATAGCTTACGGCAGCTTTCATACTTTCAGCACTTTGTAATACTTCAGCGACAATCAATTCATTATTATTAAATAATCGTCCCACCTCATCCATTCCTGTCATAAGTGGACCATTAATAATATCAAGAGGTTTTCTTCCTTCTGTAAGAGCGAGACTTAAATCTTCATGTAACCCTTGCTTTGTACCCTCTACAATATAGTTAGCTAGTCGTTCATCAAGCGTTAATGTTTCTTGTACAACAGTCTCTTTCTTTTTAGCAACACGATAAAAATTCGTAAATTCTTCTAACGTCTCTTTCGTCGTTTCAAATAACAATGCATCTGCAAGACACTTTTCTTCCTCTGGAATTGACGCATAGCGTTCTAGTTTTTCTGTATTAACAATCGCGTAATCTAATCCCGCTTTCGTTGCATGGTATAAAAAGACAGAATTCAATACTTCACGCCCAGCTGGTGGTAAACCAAATGATATGTTACTTACACCTAGAATGGTTAAACATTCTGGTAACGCTTCTTTAATAAGACGAATTCCTTCTATCGTAGCTGCCGCTGAACCAATATATTCTTCATCACCTGTCCCTACCGGAAACACGAGTGCATCAAAAATAATATCAGACGGACGTATACCATATTTCGTCGTCAATAATTCATAACTTCTTTTCGCAATTTCTAGTTTTCGTTCAGCACTTACTGCCATACCGTCTTCATCGATTGTTCCAACTACAATTGCAGCACCATATTTACGAAGAAGCGGTGTTACCTTTTCAAAACGATCTTCACCGTCTTCTAGATTAATTGAGTTGATAACAGCTTTTCCTTGAATATAAGTAAGAGCCTTTGCCATCACATTTTCATCTGTCGAATCAATCATAATCGGTACTTTTAATACTTTTGTAACTTCTGCCAAAAATTTTTCCATATCTTCTATTTCATCACGATCAGGGTCCGCCATACAAATATCAATGATATGAGCATTTTTCTTCACTTGTGCTCTTGCCACTTCAGCAGCCTCTTCGAATTTCCCTTCTGCCACTAATCGTTTAAATTTACGTGATCCAATAACATTCGTTCTTTCACCTACAAATAACGGTCTCATAGACTCATCATATTGCAACGCCTCTAATCCACTAATTCCATGCCCTTCTCGCTCATGGTGTTCACGTGGTTTAAGCGATGCTAACGCGGATTTCATTGCTCTTATATGTTCTGGCGTTGTACCACAACAACCACCGATAATATTAACCCATCCTTCTTCAGCAAAGCGTTTCACTTTTTCAGCAAGAGAAGATGGAGACTCATGATAATGTCCATCTTCATCGGGAAGACCTGCATTTGGATAACAAGAAATGTAACACTCTGATAGATCAGATAGGGAACGAATATGTTCCCTCATAAATTCGGGACCTGTCGCGCAGTTTAATCCAACAGATAACGGCTTCATATGCTCTACCGATAAATAGAAAGCCTCAATCGTTTGTCCAGCTAGAGTCGTGCCCATCGGCTCGATCGTTCCTGAAATCATAATAGGAACCGTTTTTTTTAGTTCTTCAAAAGCTGCTTGAATTCCAATATAAGCAGCTTTCACATTACGCATATCTTGACTCGTCTCAACGAGTAATACATCCACTTCACCCTTCAATAACCCTCTCGCCTGTCTTGTATAGGCTTCAATCAATTCTTCAAAAGTTACTCCACCTGTAACACTAATTGCTTTCGTTGTCGGTCCCATCGCACCTGCAACATATACTTCCTTCCCGCTTTCTTTAACAGCTGCCTTCGCCAAAAGTGCTGCCTTCTCATTTAGTTTCTCATCTAAATGAGACAACTCATAATCACTTAGTACAATATTCGTTGCCCCAAATGTGTTTGTTTCAATAATGTCCGCTCCAGCTTCAATATAAGCTTTATGAATCTTTAAAATAACATCCGGTCGTGTTTCTACTAAGTATTCATTACAACCTTCGTATTCTTCTCCCCCGAAATCTTCAGCAGTTAAGTCCTCTTGCTGTATCATTGTCCCCATTGCACCATCTAATATTAAAATGCTATTTTGTAATCTTTCTTCTATACATTTCATCAATTAATACCTTCCTTCACTTCTTGCTTTTCTCTCACGTATTTCACAAGGTGTTCTGTAATTTCATATTTTAAAAATGGTGTAATGAGATAAATACCGTTAAAATATTTCATCGCCGCATCGATCAACTCTTGTGAAATACGAATCCCTTCTTCAATAGCTGCCTCTTTCGTTTCATGGCCATCCATTCTCTCTCTTATTTCTTCTGGAAGAGTAATGCCTGGCACTTCAAAATGAAGAAAATCTGCGTTTCTTTTACTTATTAATGGCATAATTCCAATAAAAATAGGTTGTTCCAAATGCTTTGTCGCTTCATACACTTCTTCAATTAAAGCTATATCGTAAATTGGCTGAGTTAAGAAATATTCCGCACCCGCCTCTATTTTTCGTTCCATTCGCTTTACTGCTGCTTTTAAATGCCTTACATGCGGATTGAACGCTCCTCCCACTGAAAATCTTGTTGGTGTACCAATTGACTTCCCTAAAATGGAACGTCCTTCGTTCATCTCTTTAATCATTTTAATCAGCTCAATAGATGATAAATCATATACAGAAGTAGCCCCCGGAAAATCACCAACACGTGCTGGATCACCAGTTAAAGCTAACACTTCCTCCATACCTAACGCTGATAATCCTAGTAAATGTGATTGCAGTCCAATAACGTTATGGTCTCTACACGTTAAATGCGTTAATACTGGTATATCATGCTTCGTTAATAAAGCCCCCATAGCCATATTCGAAACACGAGGCGATGCTAATGAATTATCTGCTAGAGTAATAGCATCTGCTCCCGCTCTTTTTAGTGCTCTTGCCCCCTCAAAAAAACGTTGTGTATCCAATGTTTTCGGTGGATCTAATTCCACTACAACTGTCATTTGTTTCTTCGCCTTCTCCGCGAGAGTGACGTGGGCTTTCGAACGCTTTTCGTGTGTATGAACTACTTTTGGTCTTTGAATCGTATCCTTTTCTATTACAGGTGTAACATTTAGAGTAGCACGTTTCATACTTTCAATATGTTCTGGAGTCGTGCCACAACAACCACCTAATAACCGAATACCTTGCTCAATAAACTTCGGCGTCATCGCTTCAAAATAAGCTGGACTCCCCTCATATACGTAACGTCCCTCCACATAATTTGGGAGACCTGCATTTGGATATGCTGACAAGTAGCCATTTTGCGGAATCGATATCATTTTAAAAGCTTCCGTCATATGAAGTGGTCCTAGTTGGCAGTTCAATCCAACGACATTTGCACCGTAATCTAAAAGCTGTTTTAATATTTCATTGACATCATTGCCATTTTGAGTCGTACCTGCCTCATGTAACGCTAATTGAGCTACAATTGGAATATTCGTTTGTTTTCGTAACACCTGAACAGCATGAAGTAATTCAAACTCATCATAGAAAGTCTCTAATAGCAGTCCATCAACCTGTTCTTCTAGCAATGCACTTGCCTGCTCAAGTAGCATAAATTCCCTCTCCATATCAGTCGTTGTAACAGCTCCGATATGTTTCATACCACCAATTGTTCCTAAAATTGCATTTCTTTCTGTCACAGATGCTTTCGCCAGTTTTACTGCAGCTCTATTAATTTCGGTAACTTGATTTTCTAAACCATACATACGCAACTTCGCTTCATTCGCCCCATACGTATTCGTTTGAATAACATCCGCCCCAGCAGCTACATATTGTTTATGAATCGATATAATTAAATCTGGATCAGATACATTTAATTCTTCAAAACTACTTTGCAAACCATGTGAATGTAATAACGTACCAACCGCACCATCACCTATTACAATTCCTTTTGATAATAAATCTAGTAATTTCACAAATCTCCCTCATTTCTATCAATATAAAAACCCCCCTCTTCACTTTGAAGAGGGGGACATAAGTATGCCTCCTCTTATTATGCAAAACATTCGTTTTGCAGGTATTAGCACCGTTTCAAACATTTCGTTTGAAGGTTGCCGGGTTTCACAGGGCCTTTCCCTCCACCGCTCTCAATAAGAGTTTGTCTATATATTTTATTTATGTAGTTAAAAGGAAATACGTTCCCCTTTTAACAATGTTTGTTAATTTTTTAATAAATTTAGCATGCACAATTACAAAAGTCAATGATACTTGCGGAAAAATAAAAATTATTTAAAATAAAGTTGCAATTCAATTATCTTTTGTTGTAAAGTTAAAAACATAATAAAATTTCATACGAACATTCTTATCTAGAGAGGTAGAGGGACTGGCCCTATGACGCCTCAGCAACCATTAACATTTGTTAATAAGGTGCTAATTCCAGCAAATTGTGAAAGATTTGACAGATAAGAAGAAGACTCTATTCAAAACGAAAGCCTTCTTCTTAGAAGGCTTTTTTTTATTTTATCTCAATTGGTGAGGGCTAATAATTAGTGGGGGATGCCCCCACTGATTAGGGTCTCATATTCATATCATTGTTTTCATTTAAAAAGGAGGAATTTTTACATGTCAACTATCGAAACAAAACTAGCGCAAATCGGAAACCGTAGCGAAACTACAACAGGAACTGTTAATCCACCCGTTTACTTCTCAACCGCTTATCGTCACGAAGGACTTGGTAAGTCTACCGGCTTTGACTATTCACGAACTGGTAATCCAACTCGCGGTCTTTTAGAACAGGCAATCGCAGATTTAGAATATGGCGAACAAGGTTATGCCTGTAGTTCAGGAATGGCAGCTGTTCTCCTCGTTCTTTCGTTATTCCGTTCTGGGGACGAACTCATTGTATCTGAAGATTTATACGGGGGCACTTATCGATTATTTTCTGAACATGAAAAAAAGTGGAATGTTCGATGTAGATACGTAAATACACAATCTATGAAACAAATTGAGCAAGCGATCACAACTGAAACGAAAGCTATTTTTATAGAAACTCCAACTAATCCATTAATGCAAGTAACGGATATCGCAGCAGTCGCAAGTGTCGCAAAAAGACATGGGCTACTCCTTATTGTAGACAACACATTCTACACGCCTTATATACAGCAACCATTAACAGAAGGTGCCGATATCGTTCTTCATAGTGCAACGAAATATTTAGGTGGACATAACGATGTACTAAGCGGACTTGTCGTTGCAAAGGGAAAGGAACTTTGTGAAGAAATCGCCCATTATCATAATGCTTCAGGTGCTGTCTTAAGTCCATTTGATTCATGGCTATTAATTCGTGGGATGAAAACTTTAGCACTTCGCATGAAACAGCATGAAGAAAATGCGAAATCAATTGTTGCTTATTTAAATGATGAAGACGGTGTGACAGATGTATTTTATCCAGGAAGAGGCGGTATGATTTCCTTTCGTCTGAAAGATGAAAAGTGGATTAACCCATTCTTACAATCTTTATCTTTAATTACATTTGCTGAAAGTCTTGGTGGCGTAGAAAGTTTAATGACTTATCCAGCAACGCAAACACATGCTGATATTCCTGAAGAAATTAGAACAGCAAACGGCGTATGCAATCGTCTTCTTCGATTCTCCGTCGGCATCGAAAATAGTAATGATTTAATTCAAGACTTAAAGCACGCCATTAAACTTGTAAAAGAAGGTGTAAGAATATGAGTTATTCTATAGATACACTCTTACTACACAACCAATATAAACACGACTCGCAAACAGGGGCTGTTAATGTTCCCATCTATAACACATCAACTTTTCATCAATTTGATGTAGATACGTTTGGAAAATATGACTATAGTCGCTCAGGTAATCCAACTCGCGAAGCGCTTGAAGATATCATTGCCTTATTAGAGGGCGGAACAAAGGGATTTGCCTTTGCATCAGGAATTGCAGCAATTTCCACTGCATTTCTCCTTCTTTCCCAAGGCGATCACGTGCTCATTTCAGAAGATGTATATGGAGGCACTTACCGAATGGTAACTGAAGTTCTCTCCCGTTACGGTATTTCACATACATTTGTTGATATGACCAATTTAGAAGAAATAAAGCAAAACATTAAACCGAATACAAAGCTCCTTTATGTAGAAACACCATCTAATCCACTTTTGAAAGTAACGGATATTCGTGAAGTTGCTAAGCTTGCAAAATCTATTGGTGCTCTTACTTTTGTAGATAATACATTTTTGACACCACTATTTCAAAAGCCACTTGATCTCGGGGCTGATGTCGTTCTTCATAGTGCCACAAAATTTATCGCTGGCCATAGTGATGTTACTGCCGGATTAGCGGTCGTAAAAGATGCAGAACTCGCTCAAAAACTTGGATTTTTACAAAATGCATTTGGTGCTATTTTAGGGCCTCAAGATTGTTCCCTCGTACTTCGCGGTCTAAAAACATTACATGTACGTCTCGAACACTCAGCTGCAAATGCCAATAAAATTGCACATTATTTACAAGAACATACTAAAGTTAAAAATGTCTATTATCCGGGATTACAAACACATTCTGGCTTTCATGTTCAACAATCTCAAGCAACATCAGCTGGAGCTGTCTTATCTTTTACTTTGCGTTCAGAAGATGCACTCCGCCAATTTTTATCAAAAGTTAAATTACCTGTTTTTGCAGTTAGCTTAGGAGCTGTCGAATCAATTCTTTCCTATCCAGCTAAAATGTCACATGCAGCACTGTCGCAAAAAGCTCGTGATGAACGAGGTATTTCTAATTCATTGCTTCGCTTATCAGTCGGCCTTGAAAATGTTAACGATTTAATATCCGATTTTGAAAATGCCCTTTCTTACGTAGAAGAACCTGTAAATGCATAGAGAGAAAGAAGATATGAAATGAATTGTTCATATCTTCTTTTTATTTTATTTTTTGTATAACCTATAAAAATAAAATGGCATCAGCTATTTCCAAGTAATGGTTTTATTGATATATTAAGAAATAAGGGATGAGAAAAAATGGATAGTTGTGCAGATGTTTTAGTTATTATCGATTTACAAAATGGGGTATGTTATAGCGAAGAACATTTATTTGATTTATCGAATTTACTTACAAAAGTAAATACAAGAGAACTTCTAAAATAAATGGCTAAACGAATTCATTATCGCCACAAAAACTAAGTATACTTTTCTTTTAACCTGTTTCATATTCTATATATAACATTATAATTCCTTTTTCAAATTATTTTAAAAATTTCGTATATTCATTTGAAAGAATTTGAAAATCATGCTAAAATTGTGTTACAAATATATCTATATCTTTCAATTTTTAAAATGCATCAAAATTTTCACCCAAAAGTGTCATTTTACAAAACTGTACAAATTTATCTATTTTATTTACATCAGAGTCTCTTTTCTTACAATTTCTTTACTTTAGGACTCTTTTTCTGCAACAACTGTTTTCTTTTCTTTAATTTTTTGGTATGTATAGTATGGTATAACAGCTCACACGGAGGTGGAAAAGAACATGTTAGAAACCTTTCAAAAAGAATTAGAACTATATGAAAGCAATGCAGAGTTATTGAAAGTACTTGCTCACCCTGTTCGTTTATGTATCGTAAAAGGATTAATCGAGCGTGGTCCAAGTAACGTTTCTACAATGTACACTGGCTTAAACATGCCGCAATCTACAATTTCACAGCATTTAGCAAAGTTAAAAAGTGCTAAAATCGTTTCTAGTGAAAGAAAAGGATTAGAAATTTACTACAAAGTAGAAAACGAAACAATTATTCAACTCGTTCGCGTATTATTAGGTTAGGGACCAATAAACAGAGAAAAAGAACGTATTCTATATTTTTCATCTCATATCTTTAATATAAATATATATCATGAGAGAAAATATATGGTGCTACATAATCAAAAGTCGTATTAAAAAACAAGACACAGAAATATATACTGTGTCTTGTTTTTTTATATTGTTAAATATTGATTCCACTGCAAATCCTGCATATCTTTCGTATGTATAACCACATCAAAGGCACTTCCTAATCCCCCGCTCAAAATCATAGAACGAACTGCCCGATTTTGTTTTTGCGCTTCAGAAAATGGATTCCTATCTTGATGACTCGTAAGCTGTTCTAATATTCCTGCTGCTAGCAAAAATTCAGATTGCTTCTTATGCCATGCTACCTTCATTCCTTGAAGACTAAAAATGTCTTTTAGCTCATCCCAATGAATATGAGTAGTAAGATCCATTTCACCTGGATGTGCGAGGGGATTCCGGATTAGCTTATGCTCGTAATAACCGCGTAAACTTCCTTCTTGATGTGCTGGATGCATCCATTCTTCTTTTGTATATCCATAATCCACCGTAATACATATACCTTTTTGGAACCATTCTGCAAGTTCGTTTATATATTCTTCCATCGCAATTGGCACTTCAAAACGCTGTCCTTCAGCAAGATGAATATTATATTTCAATAAGTATCGACCAATTCTTTTATGTAACGGTCTACATACTTCCGCAAGTTTTCCTTCTTCTGTATATGTAATACGTACTTCATACAACATACCATTTCTCTTTTCAACTACTTCAACAGGAAACGCATCAAATAACTCATTTGAAAAAAGAATCCCTTCAAATGATTCTCCCATTTCACGATAAGATGTATAATACGCAACATTATAAAATGAGCAAAGATTCTCCTGCTGTAATTTTCTATGAAAAGGGCTCACTTCAATCATTGAATAGTTTAAATTCATAAAGGTTTCCGGAGATAATTGCTTCCATTCTTGTAAAACATCATAGGCAAACTTCCCTGTTCCCCCGCCAATCTCACAAATATTCGGGGCAACTTCCCCATTTTCAACAAGGCGAATAAAAAACTTAGCAAACGTTTTTGCGAAAACAGAGGATACGTTGCTACTTGTAAAAAAGTCCCCTTGTCTTCCAATCTTTTCACGTTCTTTCATATAATAACCATGTCTTTCTGAATACAATACAAGACTCATATACGTACTATATGAAATTGAATAATCCTTCTCTTTCCCCATCCATTCTCTTAAAATGAGCTCCATCCCCATAATGACTCCTTATTGTAAAAATGGATTATTTTCTTTTTCAAAACCGATGCTTGTTTCAGGACCGTGGCCACATAGCACCGCTGTTTCATCTGGTAATACAAATAATTTCTCTTCAATACTTCCAATTAATTCAGCAAAACTTCCACCAGGTAAATCCGTTCTTCCAATACTCATTTGGAACAATACATCTCCAGAGAACACAGCATTCGCCTCTTTACAATAATAAGAAATACTTCCCGGAGAATGTCCTGGTGTTTCAAAAATTTCAAAGTTAAATGAACCAATTGTTAACGTACCTTCTGCTTCAATAATATGGTCTGCTGGTTTTGCTGTAATACTGCGGTTCATCATAAAAATTTGAGATCCATTTACAGTTGCATCTCCTAGCCAATCTGCTTCTTCTTTATGTACGTATACAGGAATATGGAAAGCATCTCTCACCGCATCAACAGCACCAATATGATCAAAGTGGGCATGTGTTAATAAAACCGCAAGTGGTTTTAATTGCGCTTCTTGTAAATACGTAACAAGCTTTTCACCTTCGTGACCAGGATCAAAGATGATACACTCATTTTGATCGTTCATTAAAATATAAGCGTTTGTTTGTAATGGGCCTAGCGGCATTTGTGTCCATTTCATATGAAAATCTCCTCCAGTTATTAAACTTACTTTCAATGATACAACATTTCTTTCTCTTAGGAAAAGAAAGGATGCTATCTCGACAATCATTTTTAAAACATGTACAATATAAAAGAGTAAATATTCCAAAAACTCATATTGAAGAATGAGTAGGCAGAGGAGGATATTATATGGGCCTTGTTATTATTTTTGCGCTAGTCACTCTGTTAGCTGTATTTGCTACGCTTAGAACACTTCGTGAAAAGAACTTTTTCGCGGGCGGCTTTGCAATTGCAACTGTACTCGTTTTCGGATGGTTTACGATTATGACTGTTCTATATAACGGGTACCCACCAGCAGCTTAATTCATTTACATGTTATTCTTCATCAAGATTTCACACAAAAAGAGGAAGGGTTTCCCCTTCCTCTTTTCATATTTCACAACTTATATCATCTTCGCTTCGTATTTGTGCTTTTTTACAAGCCAAGCGCCCCCGATAACACCTGCGTCATTACCAAGTGTTGCAATAGCTAGCTTTGTGCTCTTTACAGCGCGAGAGAAAGCATATTGCTCGAAATAACGTTGAATTGGTTCTAGTAGTGCATCCCCAGCCTTAGACACGCCACCACCAAGAACAATTTTTTCAGGGTTTAACGTGCTAGAAAGATTTGCTACAGCTAATCCTAAATAAGAAGCTACTCTTTCTACTACTTCGCCTGCTAATTCATCACCTTGTCCATGTGCTTCAAATACATCTTTTGATGTGATACGTCCTTCTTCTGCTAACATAGAACGTAACATACTTTCTTTATCAGTCTCTTGTATTTTTTGCATAGCAACGCGTACAATCCCCGTTGCAGATGCTACTGTTTCTAAACAACCAGATTTTCCACAATTACATGGAAAAGCATTCTCTGTAACGACTGTAATATGTCCAATTTCGCCAGCAGCACCGCTTACACCGTGCACAATCTCACCATTAGCGATTACACCGCCACCTACACCAGTGCCAAGTGTCATACAGATTAAATCTTTTGCTCCTTCACCAGCACCTTTCCACATTTCACCAAGCGCTGCTAAGTTTGCATCATTATCAATTACAACAGGTAATCCTGTTTCTACTTCTAGTAAATCTTTTAACGGATAGTTTTTCCATCCTAAATTAACCGCTTCATAAATCATTCCAGATGCCACATGTACTGGACCTGGAGCTCCCATACCAATACCGATTAACTTACTTTTTAATTCCCCTAATTCTTCTAACTTTTTATCAATAGCTTTCGCTACATCAAGTGTAATATGTTTTCCTTGTTCATCTGTATTCGTAGGAATTTCCCACTTATGTAAAATTTCACCGTATACATTAATAAATGCTAATTTAATCGTTGTACCACCAAGATCAACACCAACTAACCATTTCTCTTCCATGTTGCTTACCTACCTTTATCTAATTCTTATTTATCTCTTTTTGAATTTCTTGCTTCAATAAAAATAAAGCTGTTTGATAGTCTTGTGGATCGATTAGCTGTGATTGATTTAATTCACGCAATTCATCTTGCATTAATTGTAAATCTGCAATTCGATCACCCGTATAAATAATCGTCCCAAATTTCTTTAGCAATTGCTGAATATCATAAATAGATATCATTTTCATCACCCTTTATGCTCACTTACTATAAAAAAAATTATAATAAGAAAACGTTCACATATTTTATTATAATCAAGAAGAAAAAGTCTCGTCAATTTTTATTTGTCTATACAAGCCCATTTATAACCATTGTTCCTTTTTCTGTAATAATTTTTTCCACATTTTTGTCAAATGGCTCTACCGGAATATGTTTTACCATTTGGAAATCATAAGCTAATGATAGCGTTTTCCCTTTATACTGCACGAGATAACGATCATAATAGCCTCCACCATATCCAATCCGTTCTCCTCGCTCTGTATAAGCTACGCCTGGCACGATTTGAAGGTCAATTTCATCCGCATTCACTTCTTCCGTAAGCAACGGAATTGGTTCGCGTAAATTCATATACACGGTTTCTAATTGATCAAAATTACTAATTTTCCGGAAGGACATTGTTCTTGTCCCTTTATTACATTTCGGAACAACAACATTCTTTCCTTCTTCCCAAGCTTTTTCGATAATAGGATATGTATTCACTTCATTTTCCATCGAGAGAGTGATTCCAATTGTCTTAGCTTCAACCCACTCTTTTTGCGCATACAAGGAAACTGCAATTTGCTCTGATAAAGCTGTATACTGTTCTTCTGATAAAGAATTCATGTGTTCTATTATTTGTTTACGCAAACGTATTTTCTCTTCTTTCACACATCTTCCCCCTTACAGTGACACTTTACTCTACGAAGATAGTGTACCACTTTTCATATAGGAATCGAATAAAAAAAGAAACAGTAGGAAAATATTCCTACTGCTTACTTTGTTTCACGGTGTAACGTAGACTTCTTGTCACGCTTGCAATACTTTTTAAGCTCGATACGCTCAGCGTTGTTACGTTTATTTTTCTTTGAGATATAGTTACGATCTCCGCATTCTGTACATGCTAGAGTAATATTCACACGCATTCTTATTTCCCTCCAGTACTAATAACTTAAATCAGACTATACCATAATACCACTTTTAAAATAAAAATTCTACACCTTTTGATATTGTCTAATTTTTTCTATAAGTTTTTTCATATTTTCCCTTGCTATTACTGGATTTCTAGCATGTGAATACACTAAAAATTTTGGTTGTTTTGTGTCAGAAACAATATAAGACCACTCTTTTTCTGTATATTTGAACTGTATTCCATCAAATATCCCCTCTTCTTTCCTTTCCATATCAGCCAATAATTTCCTCATTACTTTCCCTTTTTCATTCCATGAACATACAACTTCATCATAAAGTAAATAGAGCGGAGTTGATTGTTCTACTACACTGATAAATGTTTTTCCTTGTAGTGCTATTAATTCAAATAATTTTCCAATTCGATATAAAATATCTCGTTTCCATCTCAATTGAAACGACTTTTTTTCATCCTGCATATAAAATAAGAGGTAACATTCTCCTAATTTCAAAGACATCGGGTAAATATTACCTGCCGTTTCAAGTAATAAATCAGGAATATCTACTTCTTCAAAGTCCGTACCTTGGTAAATGTTACCGTAATTATCGTATAGCTCAAAATGAGTTCCTTGTTCCGAAAACATAAGCGCCATATTTGCTTTACTTGATTTCATCAAAGCTTTCACATGATCTTTTTGTTCGCTCGCATAAATCCATGTAACTGTACAACCAAGCCTTTGCAGAAAAAGCATAAGCAAATGTTGTAACATATCATTTCTTTTATTAATAAGAAGATGAAACTTCTGCTTTTGTATTTTTTCCATATCAATGCGCTCTAATACAGCTTCTATATAATCATGTAAAGAAACATGAACTGGTGTGTTTCGTCCCATTTCTTTCTCACATACATAATAAAACGACTCGGACATATAGACTTGTTCTATCGCTTTTTGCTGCTTATATGTTAATAGCATGCCATCCTTACCGTAGAGCTTTATAACAATTTCTTTTTCATTCTCTACTTGAACGAATACCCCGCCTGCACATTGCAAGTTATAAATACTATACTGAAAAAGCGACTCATTCATTTCTTTACATTCCATCGTATGAATTCCAATACCATGAATAGCATGTAAAAATAAATTTTTATAAGAAGTTGTTTCTATATGTTCTTGACTTCCAATTAATATACTTTCCCCTTTTGCAAAAAGAGATCCATACGCCATCGCAACTTTTACAATAAATTGGGGAGTAATCTCAACATTACCTCTTCCTACAATGCGGCTTTTTTGTAACCACCCTGCGCTCTTTTCACTTTCTTGAACACCAGCCGATCCTACTACCGAATGACTGTCAATCGCCTTATAAGGCCACAGTTTTCCCTTTTGCTTAATTACTGTACTTTTCCCTATATGACAATGATCTGCTACAACACTTTTTTGAAACAATGTAACATCATCTTCAACTATTGTCCGCTCTCCAACGGTCGTTTCTAATAGCTCACAATACTTCCCGATATGTGAATTTGAAAAAACAATACTTTTTTGGAGATGAGAATAACTTGAAACAACACTATTTTTCCCGATAATAGAGTACGGCTCAATTATTGCCCCTGCTCCAATTTTTGCTCCTTCCCCAATAAAAGAAGGACCATGAATTTTCGTTCCTTTCCCAATCGTTACACCTTCCCCCATCCATACCATCGGTAATACTTCCGTATAAGGAATAGACACTTGCAGTTTTTTCGTTAACAAATCAAATTGCGCCTGCCGATACTGATCAAATGTACCAATATCTAACCAGTAACCTTCTGACAAGTATGCAAATAACGCGTTTTTATTTGCCAATAACGGAAAAATATCGTGACTAAAATCAAAAAATTGTTGGGGAGGTATGTAAGAGAAGATTTCTGGTTCCATAATATAAATACCTGTATTCACAATATTAGAGACTACCTCATTCCAGCTCGGTTTTTCTATATATCGTATAATCTCTTGTTCTTTGTTCATTACCACCAAACCGAATGAAAGAGGGTCTTCTACTTCCTTCACAAACATTGTTACTGTTCTTTTCTTTTGTTCATGAAACGCAATTCCTTCCGATAATTGAAAATCAGTTAATGCATCTCCACTTATCACAACAAATGTTTCATCTAAAAAATCTTCCGCTTGTTTAATACTCCCTGCCGTTCCAAGCGGAGGAGAGTCTTCAAAATAATATAAATTAACCCCCCACTTACTACCGTCACCAAAATATTGCTTAATGGCCGTACTCATATATTGAACGGTAATAGCAATTTCACGAATACCATGCTGACGTAATAATTCAATATTGTATTCCAAAACTGGCTTCTCTAATAACGGTAACATCGGCTTTGGAGTATTACATGTCAATGGTCTCAGGCGTCTTCCTTTTCCTCCAGCTAAAATAACCCCCTTCATATACTTCAGCCTCCACTTATATAATGTTCAGTAACTCCATATACAATATGTATATTGTCTCCCCCGCATTAACTAGCAGTATAAAGTGAAACTTTAATCCCCCCTCACCAATCGGGCGTTTACGGGCGGTTAATCTCCTACCAAATTTTGAGGTGGGAGTTTTACTGCCCACAAATAGTGGGATAAAGTTCATTATTTCCATGAATTATCACTAGGGTGAACAACTCTAAATATATCTTTCAAACCCAGAAAAAAAAGAAAGCGCTTACTATTAACTTAGTAAAATAATCCTTACTACATAAACAACACACATTTACTCATTTTTCCATTATATTATGATACATCTTATCATCATAACCTGAAGGAAACAACGAGCTTTTTTTGTCGTGTTTTGACTAAAAAAAGCAGGTGAAATCTCACCTGCTTTTTTATTCATTCAATAAGTAATGCTTTCCTTTTACTAAATAAAAAACATTTTCAGCAATATTTGTAATATGATCTGCTACACGTTCAATATACCTTGCTACAAAAGATAATTGTGTAATTTGTGTAATTGCTTCTGGTTGCGCTGGAATTGAAGATATAAATTCACGGATTGCCTTTCCGTACATTTCATCAACTGAGTCATCCATCTCGGCAATTTGTTTCGCAAAAGTTAAATTTTCCTGTTCGTATGCTTCTAATGCTAAATTCAACATTTCATTAGCACGAGCAAACATCTCTTCAATATTCTCCAAACTAACAGTTACTTCTTTTTCTCCGAGACGAATTGTTGATTTCGCGATATTAACAGCATGGTCTGCAATACGCTCTAAATCTGTCGCTGTTTTAATTGAAATAAAGATTCTTCTTAAATCGCTTGCTACAGGTTGCTGTTTTGTAATAAGCATAAGCGCAAGGTCATTTATTTCCTCTTCTAAATGATCCATACGATAATCACCATCTATAACCTCTAACGCTTTCTCTACATCTCTTTTACGAAGGCCTTCCATCGCAATCAATAGTGCTTCCCTCGCTAGTTCACCAAGCTCAATCACCTTGTGCTGTAACGTTTTTAAATCACATTGAAATTGCTCTCTTACCATTGTTTCTTCCCCCTCAATATTATGTGCCATTATATATAAATCTCCCGCCTAGTCTACTATGCCTGTAGTAAACTTTAAGATAAGAGAAATATTACTCCCTCTAAAAATAAGAAATGCCCTCTGTTAAGAGGGCATTTACTCTTAGCCTTACAACGGTATCAACCAAATCGACCTGTAATATAATCTTCTGTACGTTTATCTGAAGGTGTCGTAAATAATTTGTTTGTATCTGTATATTCCACAACTTCTCCACTTAAGAAGAAAGCAGTTTTGTCTGAAATACGTGCTGCTTGTTGCATGTTATGCGTTACGATAACAATACTAAAGTCTTTCTTTAACTCTTGAATAAGCTCTTCTACTTTTAATGTTGAAATTGGATCTAATGCCGATGTTGGTTCATCCATTAAAATAACGTCTGGCTCAATTGCTAAACAACGTGCGATACATAGACGCTGTTGCTGTCCACCAGATAAACCGTATGCATTATCGTGTAAACGATCTTTCAACTCATCCCAAATCGCTGCTCCGCGTAAACTTTTTTCAACGATTTCATCCAATGTTTTTTTGTCACGAATACCATGAATTTTCGGTCCATATGCTACATTTTCATAAATAGATTTTGGAAATGGATTTGGCTTTTGGAATACCATGCCTACATGCGTTCGTAATTCTTCAACTGGATATGATTTATCGAATATATTACGTTCTCTGTATTCGATTACGCCTGTAGTTCGAACAATCGGTACTAACTCTACCATGCGATTTAATGTTTTTAAGTACGTTGATTTACCACAACCACTTGGGCCAATAATTGCTGTAACTTCATTTTCATGAATACTTAAATTAATATCCTTTAAAGCATGGTCTTCTCCATACCATAAATTTAAATTTTTCGTATCAAATACTACTTTCTTTGGCGCAGTCTCGATTTTCTCCTCGTTTTTCACCTGTACATTTACTACTGTTGCTACCATTTGAATTCCCCTTTCATCCACTTCCAACTTATTTTCGATTTCGTAACCATAAGACAAATATATTGATAAAGAACAACAACCCTAACAAAACAATCATTCCAGCAGATGCTACATACTGAAATTCTTCTTGTGGTCTACTCATCCAATTAAAAATTTGAATTGGTAAGACTGTAAATCTATCAAACATACTAAATGGAACATAATTGGCAAATGCGAGCGCCCCAATAACTAATAACGGTGCCGCCTCTCCGATTGCTCTTGATATCGCTAATGTACAACCTGTTATAATTCCTGGGAAAGCATACGGCAATACAATTTGATACATCGTTTGCCATTTAGTAGCACCTAATCCGTAAGAAGCCTCTAATAGTGAGCTTGGTACAGATCGAATTGCTTCTTGACTAGCCACGACAACTGTTGGTAAGACAAGTAAACTCATCGTCAATGCTGCTGCAACTATACTCTCTCCTAAATGAAGAGCATATACAAAAATAGTTAAGCCGAGTAATCCAAATACAACGGAAGGTACTCCTGCCAACGTTTGATTATTAATTTCGATGACTTTTTTAAATATAGATTCCTTCGCATATTGTTCTAAATAAAGAGCAGTTCCGACTCCAAATATAAAAGAGACCGGTATAACAATACTCATAAATAATATTGTTCCTGACAAAGCTGCAGCAATCCCAGCTTCCTTCGGATTACGTGAAGCAAAGTTTGTAAAGAAATCAATTGAAAGATAACTTATACCCTTTTCAAAAATTTGAAAAAGCAAAACAAACAGTATTGCTATTGAAAATAAAATTGCTATATAAAATAATAATTTATAAATTTGATCCTTCAAAAAACGTGCTGCCATATTTTTTTGTATTTTTTTATGATTCAACATCCGCATACTATGTCACCTTCCTAAAACGGCGCATAATAGACTGCGAAATGATGTTCATTATAAATGTAAACAAGAATAATGTTGCTCCTACAGCATACATGCTGTAATAAGTAATTGTTCCATGCGGAGCATCACCTAAACTTACTTGCACAATATAAGCTGTTAACGTTTGGATCGAATGTGTCGGATCGAGAGATACATTCGGCGTGGATCCCGCTGCAATTACAACTATCATCGTCTCACCAATTGCTCTGGAAGCCGCCAATATAATCGCTGCCATAATACCAGTAAAAGCCGAGGGAAACACTACTTGTTTTACCATCTCAAAGCGGGTTGCTCCAAGCGCTAACGAAGCTTCTTTTGTTCCTTTTGCAACAGCCCTCATCGCATCCTCAGATAAAGACGCGATTGTAGGTATCATCATAAATCCAATAACGATTCCTGGACTAATCGCATTAAAAAACTGTAAATCTGGTATAACCCGTTGTAAAAGTGGCGTGACAACTGTTAATGCAAAAAAACCATATACAATCGTCGGAATGCCCGCTAATAGTTCTAACATCGGTTTTAATATTTTCCGTGCACCATTCGAGGCATATTCACTTAAAAACACAGCGCACGCTAAACCGATAGGAACCGCTATAAACATAGCAATTGCTGTTACAAGGACTGTTCCGCATATAAGTGGTAATATACCAAATTTAGGATCTTCAAAAAAAGGCAACCACTCTTTCTCCGTCAAAAAGGAGTATAATGATATATCTTTAAAAAACATGATAGTTTCATTTGCTAGCGTGAAAATAATTCCGAGTGTCGTCACAATAGACACGCTAGCAATGATTTTTAATAATAACGGAACAATTTGATTGATTCGCTGCGTTTTTTTTCTTTGTTTTGTATTCTTTTCAATCAAATGTTGCACAGAAAATGTAATTTGACTTTTGTCATTATAAGCCAAAGATGAAAACCCCTTTCCACCCTGACATTATCTTTTTATTTCTGTTAACATTCGCAGCTGTTCATTATATTTTTCTTTCGGTAATTTTACATATCCGACCTCTTCAGCGAGGTTTCCAACGTGTTGAATCATAAACTCAACATAATTTGCTACATTCATTTTATTCCGGATAGATGCATCATTCACATAAGTAAAAAGCGGTCTAGATAATGGCTTATACTTACCTGATTGAATGGTTTCTTTCGTTGGAAGTACACCATTCACTTTTATTGCTCTCACCTTATCTCGATTAGCCATATAATAAGCGTATCCTACAAAAGCAATGGCATTTTTATCATTCATAACCCCTTGCATAATAACTTGATCGTCTTCAGACAAAGAGACCTTTTTTACAATGCGACGATTTTGTAAGATGACATTTTGAAAATAATCATAAGTACCAGAATCTACACCTGGTGCATAAAACGTAACTTGTTCACGTGGCCATGATGAATGAACTTGTGACCATCGCTTTTCTCTTCCATCTTCGCTCCATAAGAGACGTAACTCGTCTACCGTCATATTGTCTACCCAAGTATTGTCACGGTTTACAACGATCGTAAGACCGTCATAAGCGACCTCAAATGGTGTAAACTGAATAGCGTTTTTCTTCATTTCATTTTCTTCCACTTGTTTCATTACTCTCGAAGCATTATTTATATCTACTTCTCCTTTGCTGAAACGATTAAATCCTCCTCCTGTTCCAGAAACACTAATGGAAATTTTCACGTTCGGATGCACCTTTGTATATTCTTCCGCTACTGCTTCTATAATGGGGAAAACCGTTGAGGATCCATCAACTCTCACTTCTCCCATTTCACTTGTAGCAAATGCAGTAGACATGCCAATCCAAAGGAAACATGTCGATAATATGAAAACTCTAATCGATATCATCCGTTTCACGTGTTCTTCCTCCTAGAAGTAACCGGACATAACAGGATTACAGATATAAGAATACTGCTAAACTATTAATTCGGTTTTAATTGTTTGTAAAAGTTTTGTAAAGTTCCACAAGAATCAATATAAAGTGAAACTTTACTCATCAGAGCTTTTTTCCATCTCCCCACTAATTATTAGTCCTCACCAATCAGGAAAGTGATCTCCCACCTAACTTCCTTGCATTCGCGAATTTTGAAGCGGGTTCTTACTGCCCACAAATAGTGGGATAAACATATCATTTGCGAAGCCATATTCTTTTTTCACATTTTATACTTGTCCACTTCTACTACACGATATGCATGAATCATAAAAAAAAGCACACTATCTTTTCAGATAGTGTGCTTTTTTCACGACTTTTTTATTCATTTTCTTGATTTTTTTTACCTTTTTCATCTTTTGGAGCTTCACCATTTGTTTCTTGGTTTTTCAAATCAAAGTAAGCGTCCATAATTTCACGACTAATATATCCATTAATACCAGTCTTATCATCATGTACCCATGGAACAACAACAGAAAATGCTACTTCTGGATCTTCCAGTGGCGCGTAACCTACTAATGTTAAATTATAAACTTGAACACGCTCACCCTTTGAGTTTCTACCAATCTCTTTATCTCCACCATACACAGTTTGAGCTGTACCTGTTTTCCCTGCAGCTTGATATTTTGCACCTGAGAAGTATTTTGTAGCTGTACCGCCCGACTCATTAAATACTTGTCTAAATCCTTCTTGCACACGTTTAATTTGTGATTCAGGCATATCAACACGATTTAACACTTTCGGTTCCATCGAATGAACAACTTTTCCAACTTCATCTGGCTTCGCTGCCGGTTGACGAATTTCTTTCACAACTTGTGGTTGCATACGATATCCACCATTAGCAATTGTTGAAATGTACTGAGCTAATTGAAGTGGTGTATACGTATCATATTGACCAATTGAATAATCTAGTAAAAATCCTGGGATATTATCTGTTTTCCCTTTCTGACCAGCAGATTCATTCGGTAAATCAATTCCTGTTTTTACACCAAGTCCAAACTGCCCGAAATAATAACGCATCGTATCAAATGCTTTTTGTGGTATATCTAATGTGCCTCCTCTAACATATTGAGCACCAGCGATATTCATCGCTGTTTTAAACATATAAACGTTAGAAGACATTTTTAATGCTGTCAAATCATTAATGTACCCCATTGTCTTCCATGAAGACTTCGTTGGTGTACCTTTTAATTTAATCGGTTCATCTAGTTGCACTGATCCAGGTTGAATCGCACCTGTTTGGTATCCTGTCAGTATCGTTGCACCTTTTACTGTTGAACCTACCGGATACGAACTTGTCATCGTACCTAAAGCGAAATCTTTCACTTCAGTTTTTCCTTCTTCGTTCGTAACAAGTTGTTTTCCAGCCATAGATAAAACTTCACCGTTTTTAGGATTCGTCATAACAACGAATGCACGATCTAAAAGAGGTTCTGCCCCTTTAAATCTCATTAAGTTTTTCGCGAGAATATCTTCCACACGTTTTTGTAGTTCCATATCAATTGTTAAATTTAGGTCGTTACCTCGTTGCCCTTGCGATACATTAATCGTTTCTACGATATTACCATTTTTATCTGTAACATTTCGTACTTCTGCTTTTGTACCGTGCAAGCTATCTTCGTACTGTTGTTCAAGATAACTTTTTCCTACTCGGTCATTTCGATTATAATCACGAACAAGATAGTAATCTAGTCTTTCTCTCGGTAAACCTTCATCAGACGTTGACACCCCGCCAAGTACACTTCGGAATAAATCATCATACGTATATTTTCGTTCCCAATCAACATTCGTATCTATACCTGGTAATGTTGCTAGATTCTCACTAACAATCGCATATTCTTGTTCGGTAGCATCTTTTTTAATAACTTGTGGCGTCATTGCATATCCGCCGTCCATCTTGCTTCTAATCGCTAATATTTCTAAATCTTTTGCGGATAATTGATTAAGCTCTTCTTCCGTCACACGACTTCGTTGACGCTCATCTAATTCTTTTTCTTCAATTTTGTTATTTTTCAATTCTTGACGATCTTTATTCGTAATTTTCGTTTTGGCCTCTTCTTTATTTAAAGCAAGCCAATAATCTTTTTTATCACGATCTGTTAATTTATCTATCGGTACCTCAATCAACTCTGCTAACTTTGTCGCTGTTTCTTGGCGATCTTCCGCAGTTGATCCTTTCATTTTTGTAAATGTAATGGTACGAACAGCTGCATTATCCACTACCGGTCGCCCATAACGGTCAAATATTTTCCCACGCGGTACGGGATTACTTATCGTGGAGTTTTCTTTCTTCTCCACTTCATTCTTATATTCCTCACCGCGAACAATTTGTACATATCCGAGCCTTACAATAACCGCGGAGAACATTAAAAATACGCAAAAAAACAGCACGTTTAACCGAAAAGGAACGTGAGTCTTTTTCTTGTTTTGCTTCTGCTTCTTGCTCATACAAACCCCCTCTACCAACAGCTATGTAATGTGAAAGGGACACCCTCGTACAGGTGTCCTCACTGCTGTCTTACATCTTTTTCTATTCTAGCATAAAACAAACGAGAAGTTAACCTTCTGGTTCAGTTTGATTCTGCGCGGTCCCTTGCGCTACAACACTTGTTTTACCTGCATTTCCCTCATCATATTTGACATTTTTGATTGCAAAATAAATAAGAAAATGTCCAGCACCTAAAATACATAGTAGGAAAGGTAAACTTTTTTCCGCTGGAAAGAATAGAACAGCACATAAAAAACTTAAAATGGAACAAATCCTTCCGGCATTTAACCATAATTCCCGGACCACTACATACTCTACACGCCACTCTCTCGCATTTTTCGCTCTACCAATTACGTCATATGTCATTGACCCGTACGGAACGAGTAAAATAGGATATGCAATCGCGATACATGCTGCATAAATAAGTAATTTTGCGTATGTAACATTGAAAATGACTAAAAATACGACTGCATATAAAATAATGCCCCCAAGTAAAATTGCTTTTTTTCGCCACTCTTTCTTTAACATACGAGCGACTAAATAGTAACATACAAATGATACAGCAGAATTTACTAAGCTATATTTACCTAATGCCAATTCACTATCGGTTGCTAAATAAACGTATACTGAAATAACAAAAATAAACGTTCCTTCCCTCAAACCTTGGAAAAAATGAGCCCTTGTAATTCTTCCCCAATTTTTATCAACCCGCCGCTCTTTCAATACTTGTTTAATTTCATAGCGCCCTTCACATTCTCGCTTAGATAAAAAAAAGCTTAAAACGACTGCAATTGCAAATAGCACTAATGAAAGAAAGAATATGACAGTATAACCACTCCATTTCTCCATACGTGAAATTGTGTATCCTGCCGCTATCGGTCCAATCATTCCAGAGAAAGATGTAAGAAGTCCAAGAAACCCGTTAAAGAAATCCCTTGTTTCTGGTTCTGTAATCTCAAATGTTAATAAATTAAACGCTAGCCAATAAAAACCATATCCGACTCCTAAGAGGGCACCCATTAATAAAATATAGTGGGAAGCATTTTTTCCCGCTACTAAAACAACGATAAAAAAAATAGCTAACGTGCCTACACCTATTCGTAACAAAATCGAACGATCAATACGCTTCGCTAACTTTCCACCTACAAGAAATGTGAGAGGTTGTAATACAACGCTAGCTAAATTGTACAAGCCAAGATTCACATAATTTTGTGTTTGCTTCCACAAATAAATGTTAACAAATGTATTTGATAAAGAAATTGCGAGCGTGTATAAACCTCCAATAAGGAGCAATAACACTAAATCCCGATTCACTTCAACATCACCAATTATATGTTTCCACTTCATACACAACTCTCCTTTACTTCATGTTCTAGTCTTCCAAAGACAAGCCCAATTATGTAAAAGGAAAGCATAGAAAAAAAGCTAGGAGTACTCTCCTAGCTTTTTCTTTATTAATTATAATTATTTTGCTTCTTGGTAACGTTTTTCAGCAGCGTTCCAATCTACAACGTTCCAGAATGCACCGATGTAGTCAGGACGACGGTTTTGGTAGTTTAAGTAGTAAGCATGCTCCCAAACATCTAAACCGATAACTGGAGTTTTACCTTCAGTTAAAGGAGAATCTTGGTTTGGAGTACTTGTTACTTCTAACTCACCATTATTTACTACTAACCAAGCCCAACCAGAACCGAAACGAGTTGCGCCAGCTTTTGCGAATTCTTCTTTGAATGCATCGAAGCTACCGAATTTCGCTTCAATTGCAGTTGCAAGTTCACCTACAGGTTGTCCGCCACCGTTTGGAGATAAGATTGTCCAGAAGAATGTGTGGTTAGCATGTCCGCCACCATTGTTACGTACTGCTGTACGAATTGCTTCTGGTACTTCGTTTAAGCTTGCAACTAATTCTTCTACGCTCTTGTCAGCTAATTCTGCATGACCTTCTAAAGCAGCGTTTAAGTTTGTGATGTACGTGTTATGGTGTTTTGTATGATGGATGTTCATTGTTTCTTTGTCAAAGTGAGGCTCTAAAGCATCATACGCATAAGGTAAATTTGGTAATTCGTGTTTTGCCATTGTTATATTCCTCCCAGTTTATGTATTGCCACTTAAGTGACATACAACTTCATTCTACCCTAATTGCCATAGGGTGCAAACAAATAAATCGTATTGTCTTGCTATCATTAAAGTAGCAAAATTCCCACTTCTTTTCAATTAAAATGCTCATATATTCCGTAAAAAAAGCTTCCTTCTACAAGGAAGCTTCCTGCTGACATAATAAACATGTGAAATGGATATGGACCCTGTAGGACTCGAACCTACGACCGGACGGTTATGAGCCGTCTGCTCTAACCAGCTGAGCTAAGGGTCCACAATTATGGATGTAACAATACATCAAATTAAGGAATTCCTATCGGATATGTCCTTTAAGAAATGTAAGATAAATTTACCATATTGAAAAGAAAAGTGTCAATTGTATTTTTTTCATTTAAAAGAAGAAAATTAATAAAGGGAATTTAGCTTTCTCTACTATATGTAACTATAATATATCTTGAGCTTCCCTAGATTCGTACGTTACAATGATTTTATACATACATAAAGGAAGTGAATCCATGTCCATATTTACCCAATTCGCAAAAAGTATATACTCGCCTAAAGATATGGCGCTATTCCGTTTTCAAAAAATCGGTAAAACCATTTTGTATATTATGCTACTTTGCTTAATTACTACTATTCCAAGAACTTTCTTGTACGGTAGCTTTATCCAAGATGGTGTCAGCATGGTAAATCAAGTCATTGATAAAGATTTACCTGATTTTAAAATTGAAAATGGTGAACTACAAGCTGATATTGATCAACCTATCGAAAAAGAAGAGGGAAATGCCCTTTTTGTATTTGATCCAAATTCAACAGACCTGGAAAAATATCAAAATAAAACAGGTTTATTTGTTTTAAAGGATAAAGTAGTCTCTATGGGAAATGGTCAAACACAAACATACTCTTATAATGATTTATTAGGTGCATCTCTTGAGAAAAAAGATTTACAAGAATTTATTTCTTTATTCGATGGTATTTACCCAATTTTACTATTCGTTATCGGATTTTTAGTGTACCTATTCCAATTATTCATCACATTTTTAGGAGTGACTTTACTTGCGTTCATCGGTTCTGTTATGAGCGGCCAACGTAAATTATCCTACAAACAAGTTTGGACATTAACTGCATACAGCTACACAATTCCAACAATCTTCTTTATGATTATGGATTTATTCAAAATCGCTGTACCAGGAGCAACATTCATTTATATCGCAGTTGTTTTAATTGTTCTATACTTAACGATTAAAGAAGTTCCAAAACCAAAAGAAAAATAAGAACAAAAAAATGCCTAATTAGGCATTTTTTTTTTGGACAAGCATATATTCCTAGCAAAGGAGTGAAGAATATGAGGAGATTAGGTATACTCTTATTCGTACTTGTTCTCGGTTATATATTTTATTACGATATAAAAATCGGCACTTTACCGATGTTAAGCTCATACAAAAAAACAACCGCTGCCCAAACTGTAAACAAGGAAAATACAAATACGAAACAAAATAAAGAAAACAAAGTAGAAACAGATGTGGCTTATAAAACAATCGAAGTAAAAACTGGCGAAACCGTTCTTTCTATTACAGAACAAATTAATAAGAAAAAAATCCCTTCTATTGAAAAAGTAATTGATGATTTTAAACAATTAAATAAAAGTACATCTGCTACAAAAATACAAATCGGAAAGTCCTATAAATTCCCGTTATATCAATAAGCGATCACTTAATCCTTGTCAATTACATAAAGGCGCTGATACAATAGTAAAAGTGAAACCGAGCACTTCGGTTTCTATAGCCCTATATCACATATACTATCATTGATATAAGGGACTAAATAAGAAACTTCTTTTATAAGGAGAGCGATCTATTCGTGAATGAAATGACTCATCGTACAAAAACACGTCCAGTTAAAGTCGGTAATTTAACAATTGGCGGTAATAATGAATTAATTATACAAAGTATGACAACAACAAAAACACATGATGTTGAAGCAACAGTTGCTGAAATTAAACGTTTAGAAGAAGCTGGCTGTCAAGTCGTTCGTGTTGCTGTTCCAGACGAACGTGCGGCAAATGCTATTGCTGACATTAAAAAACAAATCAACATTCCACTTGTTGCTGATATTCATTTTGATTATCGTCTTGCTTTAAAAGCAATTGAAGGTGGCATCGATAAAGTACGTATCAATCCAGGTAACATTGGTCGTCGCCATAAAGTAGAAGCTGTTGTAAATGCAGCAAAAGAGCGCGGTATTCCAATCCGTATCGGTGTAAACGCTGGTTCATTAGAGCGTCACATTTTAGAAAAATATGGATATCCAACTGCAGATGGTATGGTTGAGAGCGCACTACATCACATTAAAATTTTAGAGGACTTAGATTTTCACGATATTATCGTATCTATGAAAGCCTCTGATGTTAACTTAGCAATTGAAGCGTACGAAAAAGCTGCTCGCGCTTTTGATTATCCATTACATTTAGGTATTACAGAATCTGGAACATTATTTGCCGGAACTGTAAAAAGTGCCGCTGGTCTTGGAGCAATCTTAAATAAAGGCATCGGAAATACACTACGTATCTCATTAAGTGCGGATCCAGTTGAAGAAGTAAAAGTTGCACGTGAACTATTAAAATCGTTCGGTCTTGCATCTAATGCAGCAACACTTATCTCTTGTCCAACTTGCGGTCGTATTGAAATTGATTTAATTAGCATTGCTAACGAAGTGGAAGAATACATCTCTACACTGCAAGTACCAATTAAAGTTGCCGTACTTGGTTGCGCTGTAAACGGTCCTGGTGAGGCTCGTGAAGCTGATATCGGTATTGCCGGTGCACGTGGAGAAGGTTTATTATTCCGTAAAGGGCAAGTCGTTCGTAAAGTGCCAGAAGAAATAATGGTAGAAGAACTTAAAAAAGAAATCGACGTAATTGCTGCTGAAATGGCTGCCGAGCGTGATAAAGAAAAAGAAACACAAGAACAATAAAAAGAAGGTTGCCCACAATATTTGTGAGCAACCTTTTTTTATAGAAAAAAGTTCGTCAGTTATATAACCGACGAACTTTATTTTGCACATTTTGGACAACGGCCGTATATTTCAAATTTATGCCCCGTTACTTCATAGCCGCTAAAATCTTTATTCATAAAATCCATTGGGCAGGAAGTGATCTCCTTCGTTCCCCCACAATCTAAACAAATGAAATGATGATGATGCTCCATAATGGAACATGTAAAACGGAAATGTTTTTCACCATTTAATTCCGTTTGTTCTAAAACGCCAACTTCAGCAAATACCGTTAAGTTACGATAAATCGTATCAAAACTAAGTCCTGGATAATCATCCTTCATATGCTCTAAAACGTCTTTCGCAGTTAAATAACGATTGTGAGCCGCAAATAATCTGAGCATCTCTTCCCTTTTCCCAGTATGTTTATATCCTTTTTCTTTCATTAGGCGTAAAGCTTCTGTTAGATTCATACCTATCCCTACTTTATGCAGTTTTTTTCTTCTTCCATAAAATTGCACCAATCAAAATAAGAACTGCTATCACAACAATTGTACCACCTGGTGCTAAATCAAGCTGATACGAAGCAAACATTCCACCAATTACTGCAATTTCACCAAATAAAATAGAAAAGAAAATCGTTTGCTTAAATCCTTTAGCAATACGAATACTTGCTGCAACTGGTAACGTCATTAAAGATGAAACGAGAAGAACACCTACAACACGCATTGATACTGCAATAACAAGTGCAACTAAAATAATGAAAATAAAGTGAATCCACTTCGCACTCAAACCCGTTGATACAGCGTATTCCTCATCAAATGAGAGTAAAAACAGCTCTTTGTATAACAAACCGATCGTCACAAGAACAACAATTGCTACAATACCGATAATAATTAAGTCTGTACTTGTTACAGCACTTACACTACCAAATAAATAACTGAATAAATCTGTATTAAATCCATTTGCAAGCGAAATAAAAATAACACCGATACCCATTCCCGCTGAAAGAATAATCGGAATAGCCAATTCTTGATAATGCTTATATACCGTTCGTAATTTTTCAATCAGCAACGCTCCGCCAATCGAGAAAATCATCCCCATATATAAAGGATTTAAAAACCCCCCTGTAAACACTGTTTTTTCAAGTAATAAACTTGCTGCAATACCCGATAACGTCACATGGCTTAATGCATCTGCAATAAGCGACATACGGCGAATTACAACGAACACACCGATAAGCGGTGCAACAAGTCCAATTAAAATACCTGCGTATAAAGAATTACGTAAAAAGTCATATTGTAAAAAATCTTGTATCATTATATCCTCCCGTGATGCTCATGTTCGTGTTCTAAA
This sequence comes from Bacillaceae bacterium OF18-1A, assembly GCA_027694045.1. Taxonomy (GTDB): domain Bacteria; phylum Bacillota; class Bacilli; order Bacillales; family Bacillaceae_G; genus Bacillus_A. Next base: position 691,940 of record JAQEWB010000002.1, read on the forward strand.
CGATGAACATGATGCCCATATAAGACGGACATTTCCGCATCTTCTAACTCTCGGAACTTCTCTACATTGCCATGGAAGTGTAGATGTTGGTTTAGGCATGCAACGTGTGTTACCTTTTCTGTAACAGCTCCCATGTCATGCGTAACAAGAATTAACGTGATTCCCAGCCTTTTGTTTAAATCCTCTAATATCTCATAAAAACTCTCCACATTTTTTACATCGATTCCGACAGTAGGCTCGTCCAAAATAAGTAATTCAGGATCACTAACGAGCGCACGAGCAATAAATACACGCTGTTGTTGCCCACCAGAAAGTTCCCCGATATTACGACCTTGAAACTCACTCATCCCTACATCAGCAATCGCTTTTTCTACCTTCACCTTATCGTCTTTTGTAAAGAAACGAAAAAGCCCTTTTTTCGAAACGAGCCCCATTGATACAACTTCGAACACAGTTGCTGGAAAACCTGAGTTAAAGCTATTTGCCTTTTGGGATACATAGCCAACTTTATTCCATTCTTTAAATTTTTTGCTATCAACGCCAAACAAGCGAATACTTCCTTCTTTTGGCTTTAAAACGCCTAATAAACATTTAAGTAAAGTTGACTTCCCTGAACCATTCGGTCCGACTAAACCTAAAAAAGCTCCCTTCGGAACTTGCAAATTAATATCTTCTAGCACATTTCGATCTTCATATCGAAATGTTAATCCTTCAATTTCTAATATATTATCCATAGTATCTCACCTATTTTAATTCAGAATGATTCCGATTTATATCTATTTGAATTATAGTACAGCTTATTATAGTTGTAAACCAATCTGCCCAAAATATATCTATTTTTTCAAGAAACCTTACTATTATAACAAAAAGCAGAGAAAAATTCTCTGCTTTCAAAAAATATTCCTATAAAGTGAAACTTTAATCAGTGGGGTTTTGTTCATCCCCCACTGATTACTAGCCCTCACCAATCTGGCGTTTACGGGCAGTTGCCCCACCTAACTTCTTTATTTTCACTTAACTTTGAGGCGGGGGTCTTACTGCCCGGCGAATAGCGAGATAAAGTGAAACTGTAATCCGAGGAACTTTCCCCATCCCCAATCGATCCGAATTTTACAGGATTCACTTTTTAGTGAATAGCCGATTTAAACTTCCCACCATTCGTCTCTTGCGTACTCATAATCGTAACGAACGCATTTTCATCAATTTCATGCACAATTGATTTTAACTTCGTTACTTCCAGACGTGTTACAACTGCATAAATAACTTCTTTCTCTTTATCTGTATAGCCACCTTTTGCTACAAGCTTCGTCGTTCCACGTCCAAGACGATGTAAAATCGCATTTGATACTTCCTCATACTGATCGGATACAATTAAAACTGCTTTCGTTTCATCTAATCCTTGAATGACTGTATCAATCGTTTTGAACGCGATATAGTACGTCATAACAGAATACATCGCTTGTTCAACACCAAATACAAATGCTGCCCATGCAAAAATAAATAAGTTCACAAACATTACGAATTCGCCGACCGAAAACGGTAATTTCTTCGTCAATAAAATCCCCATAATTTCAGTTCCATCTAACGATCCACCATGACGAATAACGAGCCCTACACCAAGACCTAAAATAAGACCACCAAACACTGTCGCTAAAATAGGCTCTGTTGTAAATGGCGGAACAGCATGTAGCGTTGATTCAATAAACGCTAAAGCTACGATACCAAACGTCGAAGATAACATGAATGTTTTTCCGATTTGCTTATAACCTGAATACATAAATGGGATATTGAGAATAACGACCAAAGTCGAAAAGCTTAACCACCAAATATTAGGAGTAAGATAGTCTAATATAAGAGAAATACCAATAATTCCACCATCAATAATTTTATTCGGCATTAAAAATAATTCAATTGCTACTGCCGCACACGCTGCTCCAAAAATAATCATAACTAAACGATAGATAAGATGAATAACACTTTCTTTTCGATGTTGCTTTTGCTCCATAAATCCTCCTTATACTCTTTTTCTGTATTTTTGTCCTTATATTATAACATACCCCCCTTTTTCTCATGAAAAAGAAACTCTATAAGAATATGTACAAGCTACGTACTCATATATTTCGATAGAAGAAGGTGTGAAGGAGGATACCACGATGAACCTCATAAAAAAGATTGTAAATAAAAAATTAAATCATATTTCTACAAAAGAGTTATTGAAATATAGTGAAGAATATGAAGTTCCAATTACAGCTGCCCAAGCAGATCAAATCGTTTTACTTATAAAGGGTAAAAATATTAATATTTACGATAATAACGAACGACTAGAACTCTTAAAAGAAATCGCAAAAGTAACCTCTCCTACTACTGCTCAACAAGTAAATACTTTATTTCAGCAACTATTAAAATAAGGAGGGGATCCCCCCTCCTTATTGTGCTTTTATCTTTTCAAGAAGACCTTCATCAAAAGTACCATTTTTCAGCATTTCGATTTCTAATTTATATGGTGGCTTCTTATCTTTTTTATCTTCACCTACATATGGTGTTTCAAGTATTTTTGGTACATGCATTAATTGTGGATGATGCACAATATGATGTAATGCTTTATAACCAATATGACCGAAACCGATGTTTTCATGACGGTCTTTCCCTGCTCCTCGTACATTTTTACTATCATTAATATGAAGTACTTGTAAGCGATCCACACCAACAATCTTATCAAATTCATTTAACACACCATCAAAATCATTTACAATATCATATCCCGCATCGTGCGTATGGCATGTATCAAAACATACAGATAGCTTCTCATTATATTTTACACCATCAATAATCTTCGCGATTTCTTCAAAGCTACGACCACATTCCGTTCCTTTTCCTGCCATCGTTTCTAACGCAATGTTAACAGTCTGTTCTGGTGTTAATACTTCGTTAAGCCCTTTAATAATTTGTTGAATACCAGCATCTGCTCCGGCACCAACGTGCGCTCCTGGGTGAAGAACAATTTGTTTCGCTACACCTAATGCCGATGTTCTTTCAATTTCCATACGGAGGAAGTCTACACCTAATTGGAATGTTTCTGGTTTCGTCGTATTCCCAACATTAATAATATACGGCGCATGAACGATAATTTCCTCAATGCCGTTCAATTCCATATGTTTTCTTCCCGCTTCTATATTCAATTCTTCAATTGGTTTTCTTCGTGTATTTTGCGGCGCACCTGTATAAATCATAAACGTCGTTGCACCGTATGAAACAGCCTCTTCACTTGCTGCTAATAACATTTTCTTACCACTCATAGAAACATGAGATCCAATCTTTAACATACAATCACCTCTTCAATATACAATAGTTATAATGATAGCATAATTTGTAGAAATATGTAGTGCATTGTTTGTTTACAAAAAAGCCACTACATTAATCAAAGTTAACTGGATAAAAAAAGATAAGGGAAGTCCCTTATCTTTTTTTATTGCTATATTTTTTCTTCACTTTTTCACGTTCAGTTGCAAGTTTTCGTTTATAGTTCGGTTTTACTTTTTTCGGCTTTTTAACAACTTTCGTTGCCATAACATCCATTTCATCATTTGGTTTTTTACGACTCTTACGACGACGACGTTCACCTAAATCTACCCAATCATCTCCGCGTAAATCCACATGTTTGAACTCAATATGACGTTGTTTTTCTAAGCTATCTAACGCTTCTTCGTTTGCTGGATCATAAATTGTTACAGCAATACCTGAATAACCTGCACGTGCTGTTCTTCCAACGCGGTGAACGAAGAAATCTAAATCTGACGGAAGCTCGTAGTTAATAACATGACTAATTCCTTCAATATCAATACCACGTGCCGCTAAATCAGTTGCAACAATATATTGGAATTCAAGGTCACGAATTTGCTTCATCATTTTTTTACGATCACGCGGTGATAAATCTCCGTGAATTCGTCCAACTTTTAAGCCACGCTCTGTTAATCCGTCAGCAACTTGATCTGCCATCTTTTTCGTATTCGTGAAAACAACTGCTAAATATGGCTTGAATTGAAGCAACATCTTCTTCACTAAATCGATTTTATTACGATGTTTAGAAGGTACTAAATAATGTTCAATGTTTCCAGCCGCAACTTGTTTTGGATTAATATGAATGTGCTCTGGATTCTCCATATATTTCTTCAGAAACGGTTTTAGTTTTTGAGGAATTGTTGCAGAGAAAACTAACATTTGCAAGTTTTTAGGCATGCGTGCTGCAATTTTATCTACATCGTGAATGAATCCCATATCAAGCATTAAGTCTGCTTCATCGACAATAATAGTGTTCGCTTTATGAACAAATAAAGCTTGTTCTTCTACTAAGTCTTTAATACGTCCTGGTGTTCCAACTACAATATGAGGTTGCTTTTTCAATTTTTCAATTGATCGTTGTTTATCAGTTCCACCAATTAAACAACGTGCTGTAATCATTTGATCTTCTGCACAGAACTTTGTTAATTTCACGATTTCCTCGTAAATTTGGTGTGCTAACTCACGAGTAGGCGCTGTAATAACAAGTTGTACCTCGTCACGATTTGCATTAATTCTGTTCAGAGTAGGAAGTAAGTATGCATGTGTTTTCCCAGAACCTGTTTGGGATTGTCCAATTACACTTACACCTTTTTTCACGACCGGGAAAATTTTCTGTTGAATTCCTGTCGGCTCTGTAAAGCGTAGTTCACGAACTGCATCTATTAAAAATGGTTTAAAATCATACTGTGTAAAAGTTTGTTGTGTCATAAGTTACACCTTCTTTCTAAAATTTCTACTGCGCGCACAAATCAGTCAAGTCTACATTATATCGAAATCTACAAATAAAATCCATCTTTAGTTTAGGTTTTCACCTCAAAAACTAACCTTCTTCCCTTTCATTGCATATTGTATGTGTATATACCTAACTGAAGAAAGGAGGATTTCTCACATGTTTCCGAAATCCCCTAGACAAATGTATCCGAATCAAGGACAACAGGCTTATACACCATATCCAATTCCACAACTACCGCCGATGGCCCAAAAAAAGAAAGGTTTTCTTGCTAAACTCTTTAAAAAACACGATCCAACCGAACCTTTCATGCAAATGGTTCCTCCTTATCGACAAATGGAAGGACCGCCAATGATGCACCAACAACCGCCGCCCCAATATCAACAGCAACAACCATACCAACAGCAATATACGCAACAATACCAACCATACATGCAGCAATATCCTCAGCAAATGATACCACCTCAAATGTATGAAGCAAATGATACTCGTGGTGCTACGTCAACTACAGCGTCGGCGACATCTAGCAGCGGCATCGGAAGTTTTTTTTCAAATTTAATTTCGAATCCAACTAATATGATAAATAATATCGAAAAAGTATCCCAAGTCGTTCAATCTGTCGGTCCTGTCGTTGAACAGTATGGTCCTATTATGCGTAGTCTACCGAGCATTGTTAAAATCCTCACCTCTGGAAAAAGTACGGAAGAAAATCAAACTGAAGATATAGCAGAACAGGTTGAGGTAGCAACTCCACCTCCTCCGCTAAAAAAGAAACGAAAACGAAAAAAAATAGTGCTTGAGCCTGTAACAGAAAAGGAATTGCAAGAAGAGCCTGTTCAACAAACAGCAACAAAACCAAAACTATATGTGTAACAATCCTTTGTTTTCTAACCACTCCTCCTTTATAATGTAAAAGACTATGCACAAAAGTATCCCTTGTTTAGAAGGAGAGGATTACTCATATGAAAATTGTTAAAATTTCCCCTCGTGGTTATTGCTACGGTGTTGTTGATGCAATGGTAATTGCACGTAATGCCGCATTAGATAAATCATTACCAAGGCCCATTTATATTTTAGGTATGATTGTTCACAATAAACATGTTACAGACGCTTTTGAAGAAGATGGAATCATTACGTTAGACGGACCAAGTCGTTTAGATATTTTAGATCAAATCGATTCTGGTACTGTTATTTTTACTGCTCACGGTGTTTCTCCTGAAGTTAAACAACGTGCTAAAGAAAAAGGCTTAACGACAATTGATGCAACTTGTCCAGATGTAACAAAAACACATGACCTTATTGAAGCAAAGAAAGCTGAAGGTTACCATGTCATTTATATCGGCAAAAAAAACCATCCAGAACCAGAAGGTGCGGTTGGTATTGCGCCTGACATCGTTCATCTTATCGAAAGAGCTGATGATTTAGAAACATTAGAAATCCCAACAGATAAAATTTTAGTTACGAATCAAACAACAATGAGTCAATGGGATGTTCAACATTTAATGGAGGACATTCAGAAAAAATTTCCAACAGCAGAATTTCATAAAGAAATTTGTTTAGCAACTCAAGTTCGCCAAGAAGCTGTAGCTAAACAAGCAGATGTTGCAGATTTAACAATCGTTGTTGGTGATCCAAAAAGTAACAATTCGAATCGCTTAGCGCAAGTATCACAAGAGATTGCTGGTACGAAAGCATATCGTGTTGCAGATGTAAGCGAAATTCAATTAGAGTGGTTACAAGGTGTAGAAAATGTAGCTGTTACAGCAGGCGCTTCTACTCCAACACCAATTACAAAAGAGGTTATCGCTTTCTTAGAGCAATATGACCCAATGAATCCGGCTACATGGGAAAGAATTCGAAAAGTACCACTTCAAAAGATTTTACCTCGTGTAAAAGTAAAAAAAGAACAATAATAAAAACCGTTGCCTACATGAGCAACGGTTTTTATTTTTCTTATACAAATGTGAATGGATCTGTATGCAACTGTGAAGCATGAATTTGTACATTGAATTTTTTTGCATTTACTTTTTCTTGCAATTGCTTTTGCACACCTTGCTTCATTACTTTTTCAACGTTATGGCCTGGATCAACTATATTTAAACCGAGCATCATCGCATCATGAGCAACATGATAATACATATCACCTGTTACATACACGTCTGCTCCTTTAAATTTAGCTTGATTGATGTATTTATTACCATCACCACCAAGTACAGCTACTTTACGCACTTTATCATCTAATTTCCCAACAACTCGTGCACCTTTTACATCTAATGATTGCTTTACATGTTCAGCAAACTGCCCAAGTGTCATTTCTTCCTGTAAATATCCTATTTTTCCAAGACCTAAAGCTTCACCTTTATTTTCAAGAGGATATACATCATATGCCACTTCTTCGTATGGATGAGCTGCTAACATCTCTTTCATAACTCTTCTTTGTAGTGAAGCTGGAATAATCGTTTCGATTCGCACTTCTTCTACACGTTCTAACTGCCCAGTTTCCCCGATATAAGGGTTTGTCCCTTCTTGAGGTACGAATGTGCCTGATCCCTCACTACTGAACGTACAGTGGCTATAATTGCCGATATGGCCGGCGCCTGCATCCCCTAATGCTTTACGCACCTCTTCTGCATGCGTTACTGGTACAAACACAACAACTTTTTTCATTTCTTCTGCATATGTCGGAGCTAATACCTCTGTATTTTGTAATCCTAACGCATCAGCAAGCAAATCGTTTACTCCACCTTTAGCAACGTCCACATTTGTATGGGCAGCATAAATGGCAATATCATTTTTAATACACATTTCAATAATTCTACCGTACGCCTTATCTGTATGAATCGCTTTTAATGGATTAAAAATTAAAGGGTGATGCGCAATAATAACATTCGCACCTAATTGGATTGCTTCCGCTACAACTTCCTCTGTTACGTCTAAAGCGATCAAAACATGCTGCACAGGTTTGTTAAGTGCTCCAATTTGTAGGCCAATCTTATCTCCTTCCATCGCCAAATGCTTTGGATACATACTTTCAAATAAAGAAATAACCTCATGGCCATTTGGAATTTTACTCATGATAAAATCTCCCCTATCATTTTCATTTTCACTTCTACTTCTGCACGCTTCATTTTTGTCTCTTCAGAATCAGCCGCACGTTCTAATTGCTTTAAGATATTTTGGAAATTTCTTAATTCCCCTTCCCACTTTTCAACAAAAGCTTCACTTTTTTCTTTTATTAAAAATGGCCCCATAAATAATTCAGCTTTCTTATTATCCGTGTAAGGTGCTTCAATATTTCCACGTTCTCCAACTAAAATTTCGTAAATTTTCCCGTCTTCTTTCACGATTTTTTCATGGATAAGCTCCCAACCATTTTCGATAAACCATTCACGAATGTGATGCGCTGCAATATTTGGTTGTAAAATTAAACGTGTTACACCTTCTAATTTTTCTTTACCACTTTCTAAAATGTCACGAATTAACGCTCCACCCATTCCAGCAACCGTAATAACATCTACTTCTCCTGGCGTGATAACAGCTAATCCATTCCCTTTACGAACGTCTACTTTATCTTTCAAGCCACTTTCAGCTACAGTTGCTTGCGCAGAGCGAAATGGTCCATCTACAACTTCTCCCGCAACTGCTTTTGTAGCGATATTATTTATTATTGTATAACACGGTAAATACGCATGATCCGATCCAATATCAGCTACTGTAGATCCTACTGGTATTTCACGTACAACTTCTTCTAATCGTTTTGAAAGCTTTACTTCATTCATGTATTTCCATTACTCCTTCTCTTGTCAGTCTGTCTCCATGATAATGAATTTATAGTAGTTGTTGCAAGCCCATAACAACAATTCACTTCTCTATCATTCATCGTATTTTAGAAAGTATAGAAAAACAAGCCCTTTGCAAAAGCAAAAGGCTTGTAATACAAAATTTTATCCCGCTATTTTCCGGGCAGTAAAACCCCCACCCAAAAATTCAGCGAAAGCAAAAAGTTAGTTGGGGGCGTGCTACCCGTAAAAGACCGATTGGTGAAGACTAATAATCAGTGAGAGGATGAACACCCCCACTGATTAAAGTTTCACTTTATTTTTTCTTCGATAACCAATCGGCTACTTTAGCAGCTTGATCAGCTGGAACTATATTTGGCGGCATATTTCCTTTTCCTTTCGAAAGGATTTCTTTAATTTCATCCTTTGAAAGCTTCCCACCAATTTTTTGCAAATTCGGTCCTACCGCCCCTTGTAACTGATCACCATGACAGCTCGTACAACTTTGCTTCACAATATCCTCTGGTTTTGATGCTGTTTGCGCTGGCTTCCCGCCATTCTTTGCATCAGCTAACTCTTTAGATTTATTTAGCCCCTGAAATGAAAATACAAACATAACGATAATACCAAGTGCTGCAATAAGAGCGAACGGAATCAGCGGATTACGTTTCATATCTCTTCTCCCCCCTCTATACCCCTAAATAGTTAGATGATTCAGTCATTTCCATTGTACTTGAAAACGCTCTATCAGAAAAGAGCAAACTGCTAATCGTTAAAAATATTCCATAAATTCAGTTTATTGTTTTTTATTGTCATATCGCTTATTATTTCGATAATTATTAACGTTTCTCCTCATATTTTTCGCTTTTCTGCATATTTTTTTGTATAGAATAAACAAAATTAATCGAAAAATCGAAAAATGAGCATTTGCAAATCAAAAGACAATTCTGTAAAATAAATTACAAGAAATTGTAATCATTGCCGTTAGATAAATTTTAACAAAAATTAACAAAATAAAAAAGTTTACTTCACAAAGGTGAAGTAAACTTAAAAAGAACCTATTCTAAGAAATCCTTAAGACGCTTACTGCGGCTCGGATGTCTTAATTTACGAAGTGCTTTTGCTTCAATTTGACGGATACGCTCTCTCGTTACGCCGAATACTTTCCCAACTTCTTCAAGCGTACGAGTTCGTCCATCATCTAAACCGAAACGAAGACGTAGAACATTTTCTTCACGATCTGTTAGTGTGTCTAACACATCTTCTAATTGTTCTTTTAGCAATTCATACGCTGCATGGTCCGCAGGCGATGTTGCTTCTTGGTCTTCAATAAAGTCACCTAAATGGGAGTCATCTTCTTCACCAATTGGTGTCTCAAGAGAAACTGGCTCCTGTGCAATTTTTAAGATTTCACGTACTTTTTCTGGAGCAAGATCCATTTCTTCACCAATCTCTTCAGGAGATGGTTCACGACCTAAATCTTGTAATAATTGACGTTGTACACGAATTAACTTATTAATTGTTTCAACCATATGAACCGGAATACGAATTGTTCGCGCTTGGTCTGCAATCGCACGTGTAATCGCTTGGCGAATCCACCAAGTTGCATACGTACTAAATTTGAAACCTTTACGATAATCGAACTTTTCAACTGCTTTAATTAGACCCATATTTCCTTCTTGGATTAAGTCTAAGAAAAGCATACCACGGCCCACGTAGCGCTTTGCAATACTTACTACAAGACGTAAGTTTGCTTCTGCAAGACGACGTTTCGCCTCTTCATCGCCTTCTTCAATACGCGTTGCAAGTCGAATTTCTTCTTCTGCAGATAGTAAGTCTACACGCCCAATTTCTTTTAAGTACATACGAACAGGATCGTTAATTTTCACTCCAGGTGGTACACTTAAATCGTTGAGGTCGAATTCTTCTTCCGATTTTGCTATTTGGCGATTATTAGGACCTTCATCGTTGTCATTGTCACCAACTAAGTCAATGCCCTGTTCACCTAAATATTCATAGTATTCATCCATTTGATCAGATTCAATTTCAAATCCATTCATGCGTTCTGCAATCTCTTCATATGTAAGAACGCCACGTTTTTTTCCGAGCTCAGTGAGTTGTTCTTTCACTTGCTCAAGGGTCATTTCAGTTTCAATTTGTTTAGAACGAGCTGGTTTGTCAGCCATCTGTTCCCCTCCTTACGCGAGATACAAACATTCATTATACTAAAAATTTATCAAAAAAGCTATTTTCTCGCCTTTTGATTTTGTAAATATGCTACATAATATTTAGCAGCCTCTACAGGATCTGTTTTTTCCATTTGTTTGACTTTAAAGATGATCTCCATCTTTTCAAGTTTTTCCTTGTGACGTCTGAGCGTCTCCAAATGGCCTTGCAACACTTCTTCTGTGTATTCTGGATTAATAAATTCATCCGTCGAAATATCGGTGATAATATTTTTCAACTTTTCATCAGAGAGCCAACTTAAAAATGTTCCGACTGAAGGTTCATTTCCCTTTTCATAATATGCGTATAGTTCATATAAAATCCCTTTATGTTCTTCTGTATGAAAATCTTCTATATGGGGTTCCATACGAACAGCCACTTCTGCACTTTGCAACATATGGTAAATAATTTCTCTTTCTGCCCTTTCAAAACCTGTTAACTTCGGTTTCGTTTGAACAATTTGAGATGGCTTAGAAACCTGCTTTACTTGTTTTTGCTGTACCTTTTGTTCTTTGCGATATTGGTGCAATTGATTCAAAAGTGTTTCCATTGAGTACGAAAATTCTTGCGATAATGACTTCAAATATGATTCCGCCTGCATCGCATCTTGTAACAACGATAACTCTTTTAAAACACTTTTCACATATTCTTCTTTGCCAGACTCATCTTGCAAATTTTTCCCTAAACGCAAATAATTTATTTTAAAACCAACAAAACTTATACTTGATTTCACAAGATTTTCAAAAGCGGTAGTTCCATATTGTTGCACATATTCATCAGGATCAAGCTTATCTGGCAAGGATGTGACTTTCACTTGGCAACCAACTTGTAATAATAATTGCCCTGCTTTCATCGTCGCTTCTCGCCCTGCTTTATCACCATCATAGCAAAGAACAACAGTTTCAACGTTACGTCGCAGAAGTTTCGCTTGTTCTTCAGTTAAAGCTGTTCCCATTGTCGCAACAGCCTCTTCCACACCGCTTTTTACCGCAGCTAATACATCGGCATAGCCTTCAAAAAGGACAACTTGCCCACGCTTTCTAATAAACGGCCTTGCTTGGTGGAAGTTATACAACAATTTACTTTTGTGAAAAATCGGTGTTTCGGGGCTATTTAAATATTTCGGAGTGTCATCTCCTAATGCCCTTCCACTAAACGCTATCACTTTACCTTGTAACGTATAGATCGGAAACATAACTCTTCCACGGAAGCGATCATAATGACTACCATCCTTCTCACTTCTTATTAGAAGACCAGCTTGTTCCATACTAGACAGCGATAAGCCTCTTTTTTGTAAAATTTTTGTTGCTGCATCCCAAGCAGGTGACGCATAACCAATTTCAAACTTCTCAATCATCTCTTTCGTAATACCACGATTTAATAAATACGAAAGTGCTTCATTTCCTTCTTCTGTATTTACTAATAAATGGTGATAATACTTTTTCAAAAGTTCATGAGCCTGTTGCATGATGACAGTGTCATCAGATATGTCTTCTTGTTGCCCTTGCCCTGATGTGTACTCTGCAACCGCAATTCCATTTCTTTCACCAAGCTTTTGAACAGCTTCTGTAAAAGCGAGTCCTTCCATTTTCATTAGAAAAGAAAAGACATTTCCTCCTTCTCCACATCCGAAGCAATGAAAGATTTGCTTATCAGATGAAACAGAGAATGAAGGAGAATTCTCACCATGAAATGGACAAAGGCCGAAATAGTTACGTCCCTGTTTTCTAAGTTGAACATATTCACCAATCACTTCTACAATATCGGATGATGTCCGAATTTGTTCAACAACTTCTTCGGGAATTCTGTTCCCCATAACTCCATCTCCGTGTCGTATTTTGTATTCGATATAAATTGAAAAATTCCTTTATAATTCGACAATATTTTTTCTAAACTTATTAGAAAGTTGTTGTCAATCGTATTGTGTAAAGATTTTAGACCTCTCGTCTGCGTAACTTCGCAGACATATATCTACTATATAAAATTGTAATCATTTGCCCATCTGTTACAAATGTACCTCTTAGAGACAATACATATACACCTTTGTTCCAAGAAGACTAACAAGTGCCATATCCTTTGTGATCACAAGATTTGTCGATTTTACATATTAATATATATGAAAAACAACTTTATCTCGTTCAACATCTACATAGGTTCCATTGCCTTGCGTTTTTCTTGAACGATGAGCATATGATGTAAAAAACAAAATTTCGACATGAAATCTCGTTCCAACTTACACAATTTCAGTCTTCACAGGACATGCACATACACCAATTCATATGTTATTGATGTTTTGCATATTTCTGTATTCTACATCCCTTCTGCGAATCCTTCCATAATGTGCGTTTTCTTGTATAGATTTTGTCGATTTACCATAATTACATGTCTTTTTTGTAAATCCTATCCCTAGTTTATTCTGAAAAATTAAAGTCTAAACGTAAAATATATGTTTTTATCACAATTTTTTATTATAATATATTTTCTTCAACTACGCTACATATCCCTTTATTTTTTCATCTTTCATTTCAAGATAGCAAAAAGACAGAAGAATATAAGTATAACCACTCCACCGTAATCTATTACGTATTACTATGTATCATGTTTCTCACGAGCGAAAAAAGCACATTCACCTTTGGTAAATGTGCTAAAACATTTTTTGGTTTTGCACTGCATTCACAATAATATTTGCTGTTTCTTCAATTGCTTTATTAGATACATCAATTACTTGACAATTTATTTTACTAATTACTTTCTCAAAGTGATCCATTTCTTCTTCAATACGATTAATATTAGCATATGTTGCTCCATCACTTAAGCCAAGTGACTTCAATCGCTCTTTTCGGATATGGTTCAACTTATCTGGCGTAATTTTCAAGCCAAAACATTTTTCTTTCGCCACTTGATATAATTCTTCAGGTGGATCCACTTCTGGAACAAGTGGAACATTAGCAACTTTCAAGCGTTTGTTATGAGCTAAATATTGGGAGAGCGGTGTTTTTGATGTACGTGAAACTCCTATCAACACGATATCCGCTTTTAAAATACCACGTGCATCTCTACCATCATCATACTTTACAGCGAATTCAATCGCTTCAATCTTTTTAAAGTATTCTTCATCTAATCTACGAACAACACCCGGCTCATATCTAGGCACTTGCCCTGTAATTTCTTCAATTTGGTCGATAAGAGGTCCGATAATATCGTACGCCTCTACCCCTTCTTTTGCAGCCTCTGTCACTAAATACTGACGCATATCAGGCTTTACTAACGTAAAACAAATAAGTGCTTGATTACTCTTAGCAATCGAAATCACTTCTTTTAATGTCCCTGTATCTTCTACATACGGTACACGTCTAATATCAGGAGCAAATGGGAATTGCCCCATTGCTGCTCGAACAACCAAATCAGCCGTTTCTCCTACAGAGTCAGATACGACATATACGATTTTATTATCCATTACATTACCTCACTTTAAACAAATTACACTTATTCGTTATTCACTAAGTTTACAAACGCACGCGTAATATTTGTTTTTGTAATTCGTCCAATTACTTCTAAACCTTGCTTCGTATCTTTTACAACTGGCATCGCATCAATCTGTCTTTCTATTAATTCCATCGCAATATCATATAAAGAATCTTCCCTACGACACATTGCAATGTTTGGCATCCTTGTCATGATAATATTAACCGGGAGAGAGGTTAAATCCTGCTTTCCTAAGCTAGCCCGTAACAAATCTTTACGAGAGACCACTCCAACCAATAGAGTCGACTGATCTACAACGAATAATGTACCAACGTCCTCTAAAAACATCGTACAAATTGCATCGTACACAGAAACATTTTTATCAATTACAACCGGCCTAGATTGATAATCTTGAACTTTAATTTTCTTAACAGCTTCAGATAATAGCTGTCCCCCAGTTTTACCCGTATAAAAATAACCTACGCGTGGACGCGCCTCTAAATAACCAGCCATCGTTAAAATTGCTAAGTCTGGTCTTAGCGTTGCACGTGTTAAATTCAATTGCGCCGCAATTGATTCCCCTGTAATAGGGCCGTGATCTTTTACAATCTGAATGATATGTTCTTGCCGTTTATTCAGCTCTATGATAATCACCACCTTTAATGCACAACGAAAAAAGTTATACTATCTCTTAAATATTATATACTAAATATGCTATTCAAAAAAGAAAGTATGTAAAAAAGGACCGTATACGGTCCTTTTTTACATTTGAAATTTATCAAGTTGTTCTAAAAAACGTCTTGATTTCAAATAAATCCCGCAGTATTCATCATAATATGTATTCAATACTAAACGCATTTGTTTTTTTGTGCTATCCTTCACTGATACATTGCCAAGCCTATGTAAATCAAAATGGAAGAAAAGGCGTAACAATTTATGAACAGCCTCTCCTACTGGTATACGATATGGATCTTGTTCTGCATGACGAGAGCACAGAAAACCGCCTTCCCTGACAGAGAAGGCGACAAAATCTGTTTCTTGATGACAAATCGCACATGTATCGAAGTACGGACGCATCCCTAATACTGGAAGCATTTTCGTTTGATAAATTAATGATAATACTTCTGGATCAACACCCTCACACATATAATGCAACGTTTGATATAACATTTCAAATAAATATGGGTTATGTTTTTTATCTTCTGTTGCTTTATCAGTTAACTCAACAATAAATGATGCATAAGCAGTTAAAAATATATCTTCGCGAATTTCTTTCATAGTTGAAATAATCTCGCCTTGTTGCAAAGTTCCAAGCCCAGACCCCATTTGAATAAGAAAATGACCATGTGTCATAAGTTGCGAAACAGATGCTAACCGACTTTTCGGTTTTTTCGCCCCTCTTGCCATTGCACTTATCTTACCAAGTTCTCTTGAAAATATTGTAACAATCTTATTCGTTTCTCCGTAATCTGTCGTACGGATTACGATGCCCTCAACTTTTTGAAACATGTTCGTCACCATCCAAGGTTTGAACAAAACGGGTCAAGAAATTGGAGAGTCTAGATGCGCTAGCTCTTCTTCATGTTGATCCATCTCATCGTTTACGTCTTTTTCCATTTCTTTTAAAAGCAAATACGTTTCAATGCTTCCTGTTTTGGAGAAAAACTTCCAGGTAAAATCTAGCATAAGAATCCACCTTTCTCAATAAGCGTAGCCTATAAACCAATTTCCTTTGTTGTTATTAAATTGACCCATTTTGTCCATTTTCATGTGAGAAAAATTTTTCCTAATTTATCAAAGTTCATAAAACCAATAATCAGTGGATGAAAAAACACCCACTGATTATTGCTAATACTCTATTTTAATACTCATCTTCGCGGAAACCAAGGTCACGAAGTTGAGACATTTTATTACGCCAATCTTTTTGTACTTTTACCCATACTTCTAAAAATACTTTAGAACCAAGAAGCGCTTCAATGTCAAAACGAGCTCGTTTTCCGACTTCTTTTAACATCTTTCCTTGCTTACCAATAATAATTCCTTTTTGTGACGGACGCTCAACAACAATCGTTGCATTTATATAAACTGCACCGCCCTCACGTTTTTGAATTGCATCAATAACAACAGCTACAGAATGTGGCACTTCTTCACGTGTTAAATGTAATACTTTTTCACGAATAAGCTCTGAAATAATAAATCGCTCTGGGTGATCCGTTACTTGATTATCCGGATAATATTGTGGTCCTTCTGGTAAATATTTTTTTATTGTTCCGATTAACGCTTCAACGTTATTACCATCCAATGCAGAGATTGGCACAATTTCCGCGAACTCATATAATTTACGGTATTGATCAATCAACTCTAGCAATTGCTCTGGATGAACTTGGTCAATTTTATTAATTACCAAAAATACCGGTTGTTTCGTTTCTTGTAATTTCTCAATAATGAATTCCTCACCACGACCAAATCCTTCTACTGCATTGACCATAAACAGAACAATGTCAACTTCTTTCAATGTCGTTTGAGCCATCTTTACCATGAAGTCGCCTAATTTATGTTTAGGTTTATGTATTCCTGGTGTATCGATGAAAACTACTTGTGAATCGTTTTCTGTATATACGCCTTGAATTTTATTACGAGTCGTTTGTGGCTTATCACTCATAATAGCAATTTTTTGGCCGATAATACGATTTAAAAATGTAGATTTTCCAACATTCGGTCTGCCTATAATAGAGACAAAACCTGATTTATAACCTTTTCTATTCATGTAAATCCTCCGCTAAAAATGCTCCTGGTAACAATTCTCCGACTGTTGTCTCTTGAACGTCACCATGTAAATTTGATAGGTATACTTTCGTATCCTGTTTACATAATTCTACCATAACTTGTCGACATGCTCCACAAGGAGGTACTGGACGCTTTGTATCCGCTACAACCGCAATAGATACAAATTCTTTATCACCTTCAGAAATCGCCTTAAACAAAGCTGTTCTTTCTGCACAGTTACATAAGCCATATGATGCATTTTCAACATTACATCCACGATATACTTTTCCATCGCGCGTTAATAATGCTGCACCGACTTGAAATTTTGAATATGGTACGTACGCTTGTTTACGCGCTTCGATTGCTTCTTGAATTAATTGTTTACTATTCATATCCCCGCATCCTTCCTGTTCACAACTGTGAATAGATACACACTCTCATTAAAGGCCTTTAAGACACTTTCCAAAGCTTAATAAAAGCTTTGGAATGCAACTATACCACATACGGTAAAAAGATAATAGCACCAATTATAACGGCTATAATTGCAAACAACAAAACTGCTCCTGCTGCGACATCCTTTGCGATTTTCGCAAAAGGATGAATATTGGCCGTCGCTAAATCTACTGTTTTTTCCACAGCTGTATTTACCATTTCTAAACTCATTACAATCCCTATTACAACAAGTAATACCATCCACTCTATTTTCGTAACATGGAAATAAAAGCCGCAGCATATAACAATGACTGCGGCTAAGTAATGAATTTTCATATTTCGTTCATGACGAAGACAAAAGAATATACCAGCTATAGCATATCCAAAACTATCTAAAAGTTTTCCTTTTTTCATCTTCCCAATCCGAACGCATCTAAAATTTCTTTTTGTCTTCCAAACATTTCTTTCTCATCTTCTTCTGTCATGTGATCATAACCAAGTAAATGTAAAAAGCCATGTAACGCTAAAAAGCCAAGTTCACGATCGAAAGAATGTCCATACTCTTCAGCTTGTTCTTTCGCTCTTGGAATAGAAATAATAAGGTCGCCTAGCATACGCGGCATTTCCGCACCTACAATTTCCATCTCCCCTTCTCCCATCTCTTCCATAGCAAAGGAAATTACATCTGTAGGCTGATCTTTATCTCGGTAATCACGATTAATCTCACGAATACGCTCGTTATCTACAAATGTCACTGATAACTCCGCACCGTCCTCGATATTTTCCATTTGAGCTGCTTTTCCTAATATCTCACGAATTAAATTCACATATTCTTCTTTCACTTCTTCTGTTTCATCAATAAAATCAATTAATAAACTCATTCTTTCTCCTTCTCTTCCGGCGGTTCCGGATATGTAATACGCGAATGGAAAATACCATTTAACGTCTCACATAACGTTTTTCCAACGATTTGTAGTTCCTTAAACGTCAAATCACATTCACTAAACTGCCCATCTTGTAAGCGATCTTTAATAATGCTTTGCACTAAATTATTAATTTGATCTGGTGTTGGGTGATTCATGGAACGTACCGCAGCCTCTACACTATCAGCAATACCAACAATCGCCGACTCTTTCGAAGTTGCTTTTGATCCTGGATAACGGAACATCTCTTCCGTATATTTTTCTTTATCTTCTTTAATCGCTTTATAATAAAAATATTTAAGTAACGTTGTACCATGATGTTGTCCGGCAATATCGATAATTTCTTGTGGAATATGGTATTCTTCAAGCATCTTTACCCCATCTGTTACATGAGCAATGATAATATCCTTACTCGTTACAGGGTCTAATTTATCATGAGGATTTTCAATTCCCATCTGATTTTCAATAAAGAATTGTGGTTGTACTGTTTTTCCTACATCATGATAATACGCCCCTACACGAGCTAACACACCATTTGCTCCAACCGCTTCACAAGCTGATTCAGAAAGGTTTGCTACCATTACACTATGGTGATATGTCCCTGGTGCTTCTAACAAAATTTTACGCAAAAGTGGATGATTCGGACTTGATAGTTCCATTAGTTTCATACTTGATACAATTCCAAGTCCACTCTCTAAATATGGTAAAATCCCCATAGCTAGAACCGAAGAGATAATTCCTGAAAGTGAAGCCATGAATAATTGCGTACCAATTTCAAGAGGTGAAAAATTCCCATTACGTAACAATAATAGCGCCGTCAATACGACAACATTTAATACTGAAACGAGTATACCAGCTTGTAAAATCATCGTGCGGCGATTTTTTTCTCTCAAGAAAATACTTACTGATAATGCACTTAATAACACATAAATACCTACACTATAATTCAGTGTACTCGTTACCCCTTCATTAAACATAATACTTCCGCACACAGAAAAGATCATACTTGTTAAAAATACAAAACGATCACCAATCATTAATTTTACGAGTATTGTCCCCATCGCAACTGGGACAACATACGCAATCCCTGCATATTCAAGCTTTTGAAATAAACTAATGATTTTCATTAAAACAATTGTAATCGACAAAATTGTAATATACGCTAAAATATACGGTCTATCTTCTCTTTTCCGCTGTAAAAATACTTCAAACTGTTTATGCATAAAGTATAGTAATACACCGATGAGTACCACTAGACCCACATAAGGTTGAAAGCTATTGCCTTTCTCTAACAAGCCAACTAATTTCAACTGATTATACATATCACTTGAAATCGTTTCTCCCTCTCTAACAAGGACTTGTCCTTGAAGAATATAAACAGGTGGAACTAAATCTTCCTCAGCTTTTCTTTTCTCTTTTGTCAAAGTCGGATCATAAAAATAGTTTGCTGAAATCGCATATTTTCCTAATGCCTTAATAGATTCTTTTAAACCATTATCGACATTAACACTATTCATCTCACTTACATATCGATCTTTCGCATCCTTAAGTTCATCCATTTTAATATGCCCGCTCATAATACTATTAATAGCTGTAACCGCTGCATCTTTTGCTAATACCAACTGGCTTGAATCTGCATTAATTAAGTTCAGTAAGTTTGCATCAGATAACTCTTTTGTTAAGTCGACAGGTAATTTCTTTTTCAACTTGTCCAATTTCTCAGCATCAGTTATCTTTTTTTGTTCATCAGGACCAAGAGCCTTTATCTCTTGCACCACTTCATCTACTTTAGCAAAGACGTCATTCACAATATCAACTTTATTTTGTTTATACTCACCTTTATATGTATATTGATCTTCAACTTTTGTAGCGGCTTCTTTTTTCTTTTTTTCCGTTGTAACTTTGTCTTCAATTTTTATAGGAGAATGGATTGTCTTTTTCGCAATAGAATATATTTCAACATCTAATTGCTCCGGTTTTACATTATTCATAAGCGCAAAAAACAGCACCGCTCCTAATACAACGTAAGAAATCCAACTTAGTTTTTTCGAATGTTGTAAATTACGAAACCACTTAGAAATTTCTTGAGATCTTGACATGATTTCAATACCTTCTCCTCTCCAGAAATAAAGTGAAACTATTTATAGCTTTCATTTCTTGTAGCTAGTGACGCTTTCGAAATAACACGTCATCTATCGCTTATTTTCTTCTTCTTTCATGATAGTAAAAAATTCGCGATTCGCCAACCTTCTCATACAAAAAGAAATGATCCTGACAAATAGGATCATTCCATTTTATCATATGCCTCAATAATGCGCTGCACCAGTGGATGCCTCACAACGTCCGTTTGTTCTAATGTAATGAATGAAAGCCCCGATACACCAGATAAAATGTTAGAAGCGAGAGAAAGCCCTGATTTTACCCCTTTTGGCAAATCTACTTGCGAAGGGTCTCCTGTTATAACCATTTTCGAGCTAAAACCTAATCTCGTTAAAAACATTTTTATTTGAGCACCAGTTGTATTTTGCGCTTCATCTAAAATAACAAATGAATCGTCAAGCGTACGCCCTCTCATATAAGCAAGAGGTGCGATTTCAATTACGCCACGCTCCATCATACGCTGTGTATATTCTTGTCCAAGAATGTCGTGCAGTGCATCATACAATGGGCGTAAATACGGATCTACCTTCTCTTTCAAATCCCCCGGTAAAAAACCTAAGCTCTCTCCAGCTTCTACAGCAGGTCTTGTTAAAATAATTTTCTTAACATACCCTTGCTTTAAAGCTCTCACAGCCATAACTACAGCTAAGTATGTTTTCCCAGTACCAGCAGGTCCTATCCCAAATACAATATCATTCTTCTTCATTGCATGAATATATCGTCTTTGTCCCATCGTTTTTACACGAATCGATTTACCTTTTGCAGTTTTAAAGATTTCTTCTTCATATAACTCTTCAAATTGAGCAATATTTCCTCGTTGTGCGAGCTGAATCGCATACGCGACATCTCTTTCTGAGATTGATACACCTTTACGAATAACAACGAGTAATTGCTGTAAGATTTTTTCAACGAGTGTTACAGTTTCAACTGCGCCAGATACATGAACAGTTTCGCCTCTAGTTATAATCGATACATTAAGTTCCTGTTCAATTACTTTCAAATGAGCATCATTGACTCCAAAAAGAGCGATTGCTTCGTTAGTATTTTCCAATTGTTGGTTCATTTCTACTAATTGTTCTGCCATTACTCAGTCTCCTTGAATATCGGATTCGGATATTGGTTGTGGCTCTGCAATATTTTCAATCACAGTGTAATGCAATGTGATTTTTAGTTGGTCCGCCTCAACCTCTTTACTCAAAATCTTATCACTTACAATCATAGCATGTTCATCCAATTTTTTCTTTAGTTCTTTTTCAGCCATCTCTTTCGCTACTTTTATTGCCTGTTTTTCCGTATATTCTCGATTCGCTTCTTCCTCTTCTCGTACAATATCCTTTTCGTATGCAATCGGTAATGTAAAACCAAATAATTTCACATCATGTTTTACACTTTCCGTACGAGAGCGTTTATACTTATCATGTTGAAATCCCCATATTTTTATTTTTGCACTCCCGAATTTAAGGAAATATTCATTGTATGCATTGCCAGTATACACTTGAAATTGCGTCTTAAGCGGTACATTCACCTTAGATGTGTACCATGTTTCTCCATATACAATCCCTTTCGCTGAAACAATCGTTGGACTCTCTTCATTACCGTACATACCAGACACAAGAAGCTGTCCCTTTTCTACATGGTCATTTTTCAAAACAACTGGCTTTCCGACTTCAACAAATGTTTTTGTAACGATCGCTTCTTTTTTCGCCACTAAATTTTGCGGACTTTGTTCCTTTTCTTTTTTCGGCTCGTTCTTTTCAACAATTTTAAAATGGTACGTCGTGCCTCTTACTTCTAGCCCCGCCCAAGTAATCGCATTAATATTATCTGTCAAATGACGTTGTACATCTTCTACACTAGGCATTTGGAACTGTAATTTCCCCTTTCTAATACCCATTTTATCCAATTCTTTCATCAATATATATTCTGTTTCAGGTTTCGCTCCTGTAACCTCAATTTTCCAAACCATATTTGACATTGCAATCATACCGAAAAAGAAAATTAAAAAACCAATTAAAAATCCACTATTTTTAATTAAACGCTTATTCCAAAAAGGAAAACCAAAGCGCCCAATAAAATATAATTTGCATTCATTTTTTCTATAAATCGGTTTTATTTTTTTTACATCGCGTAACAGCATACAAAAAACTA
Organism: Bacillaceae bacterium OF18-1A; assembly: GCA_027694045.1. Taxonomy (GTDB): domain Bacteria; phylum Bacillota; class Bacilli; order Bacillales; family Bacillaceae_G; genus Bacillus_A. The sequence goes on from JAQEWB010000002.1 coordinate 714,628, forward strand.
ACGTTTCATCAGCAATCTTCTTAACATCCCAAACTAATACATTTCTCCGTACACATTCGTTAACAAACCGTTCCGCTCCCCTACCTTCAATTCGCACTTTTACATATCCAAGCCACTTTATAAACCATTTATTTTTCATCTACTATCTTCACTACCTTTCCAAAAGTAGATACACTACTTTTTTGCTTTCATCAGCAAAATAGCTCGTACGAAAATGAAATAAAGAGTCTTACTGCCTATAACTAGTGGAATACATTAAATAGTAAAGTCATGTCGCTAGAATAAAGAAGAAAAACTTCGCAAACGGAAGTTTCCCTTCATCCCTCTTTTTTTTCGTTTTCTAAAAACGTCACTTGTTCAATTATCCCTTCTAATAAAAGTTCTTCCGGAAGGATTGTTTTAATAACAAAGGATTGCCCTTTAATTAATAATTGACCATGTTTTAATAACAATCGTACTTCTTTATCTGAAAACACTAATAACCCTCGATGATTTTCTATATAGATATGCACCTGCCCAACAAGCGTGATCCGAGGTAGATCCATTAGCACATCCACTGGTAGGTCTATTTGCTTCGTTAACCAATTCTTCATTTGTTCTAATTTTTTCATCTCCAAAGACCCCCTCTCATCCCATATGTATGAAAAAAGGGCTTGTAATATCACGTCCAAACTGAAAAAAAGCATAAAAAAACGTCTCATACGAAATGAGACGTTTTTTTATGCTAATAGCTGGATAACCAGCTTATTCACAAGTGATCCGTCTGTTTTACCTTTTACTTTCGGCATAACAGCAGTCATCACCTTACCCATATCTGCTTTAGAAGTTGCACCAACTTCAGAAATAACTTGCTTGATTACATCAACCAGTTCTTCTTCTGTTAATTGCTCCGGCAAATATGCGCTTAAAATCTGAATTTCACTTTGCAGTTTATCAACAAGGTCTTCACGACCAGCTTTTTTAAATTCAAGGAGGGAGTCCTTATACTGTTTTACTTCACGAGCTAAAACTGTTATTTCCTCTTCTTCAGTAAGAGTATGTTGCAGTTTAATACCTTCATTTTGTAAAGCAGCCTTAACCATACGAATGACGGTTAATTTTTCTTTTTGTTTATTCTTCATCGCTTGTTTCATATCATCGTTTAAACGACCGAGAAGACTCATAACTTACACCCTCTCTTAGAATTTACGCTTTCTTGCCGCTTCAGATTTCTTCTTACGTTTTACACTTGGTTTTTCATAAAACTCGCGCTTTCTTGCTTCAGCAAGTGTACCAGTTTTAGAAACCGATCTTTTAAAACGGCGAAGTGCATCCTCCAAAGACTCGTTTTTACGAACGACTGTTTTTGACATTCTCTTTCCCTCCCTCCGAAACATCACACTTACATACTAACTTCAGCATGCAAAAAGAAACACTTCTTCAGCATGTCTTTTACGATTATAATACATTTTATCACTTCAGGTCAACTATTTGGCAGAATAAAAGAAGAATAGATGTCCTTCCTTTTTTTTAGTTATGCAAATAACTGTTATCCTTTTCCTTGAGAACAAATACATTTGTTCTCAAGGAAGTGCTACACAACTACTTATTTCATGCCCTGTCTAATACTTAACTTCTCCATGAAAAAAAGAAAGCACGCAAACGATTTCCGTTTGCATGCTTTTTTTATGCACTTGCTGATTCTTTTTTCACATCATCTTCAAGAACACGAACAAATTGTGCTTCGTTATATGGGTAACCAGCTTTCGTAATTTTCACTTTCACTAGTTTACCGATTAATTCTTCAGATCCTTCAAATACAATCTTCAAGTAGTTATCTGTATAACCTACATACAGCCCTTCACGGTCGCCCTCTTTAAATTGCTCTTCTGGAATGATTTCAAGTACTTCACCTTCAAACTGAGACGCGTATTCTTTCGCTAATTGATTAGATAATTCAATTAAACGATGAACACGGTCATTCTTCACATCTTCAGGAACTTGATCTTCCATACGTGCTGCAGGAGTACCTGTACGCTTCGAATAAGGGAAAACGTGTAACTCAGAGAAACGATTCTCTTTAATGAAATTGTACGTTTCCATGAACTCTTCTTCCGTTTCACCTGGGAATCCAACAATTACGTCTGATGTAATCGCAAGGCCTGGCAATGCCTCTTTCAAACGATCTAAACGCTCTTGGAAAAATTCCATCGTATATTTACGACGCATACGTTTTAATACAGTATTAGATCCAGATTGCAACGGAATGTGCAAGTGGCGCACAACTACTTCTGATTTATCTAACACTTCAATTACTTCATCTGAAATTTGACTCGCTTCAATAGAAGAAATACGAAGACGTTTTAAACCATCAACTTCCGCTTCCATATCACGAAGTAATCCAGCTAAGTTATAATCTTTAATATCTTCACCGTATCCACCTGTATGAATACCTGTTAATACGATTTCTTTATAGCCTGCATCTACTAATTGCTGCGCTTGTTTAATAACTTCTTTCCCCTCACGAGAACGCATTAAACCACGCGCCCAAGGGATGATACAGAATGTACAGAAGTTATTGCAACCTTCTTGTATTTTTAAAGATGCACGTGTACGATCCGTGAAATAAGGTACATCAAGTTCTTCGTATACGCGTGTTTTCATAATGTTGCGGACAGCATTAATCGGTTGACGTTCTTTACGGAATTCTTCGATGTATCCTAACATCTTTTCACGATCCTGTGTACCAACTACAATATCTACACCTGGAATCGCCATAATTTCAGCTGGAGATGTTTGCGCATAGCAACCCGTTACACAAATAACCGCATCTGGATTTTGACGTACAGCACGTCTAATTACTTGACGACTTTTCTTATCTCCAGTATTCGTTACTGTACATGTATTAATAACATATACATCAGCTTTCTTTTCATATTCAGTTCTTTCATAACCACCTTGTTTAAACAATTGCCAAATGGCTTCTGTTTCATAGTGGTTTACTTTACAACCTAACGTATGGAACGCAACAGTTGACATTGATCATCACCCCATCAATTCAAAATGATACGAAGCAGCACTTAGCGCGTATAACGGCGCCGTTTCTGTTCTTAAAATTCTTGGTCCTAAACTACATGGTACAAATTTATGTTCACAAAGCGCTGTAATCTCTTCCTCAGCTAAACCGCCTTCTGGGCCAAATACAATCAATAGCTTTTGACCTGGTTTCATTGTCGTTAAAGCTTTCGCAAAATTAGACTTCTCGCCTTGTTTCGCTTCCTCTTCGTACGCAACAAGACATACATCATACTCATTACTCATGGAAAGCAATTGCTTAAACGATGCCGGAACATACACTTCTGGAATTTCACTTCTATGAGATTGTTCCGCAGCTTCTTTCACAATTTTTTTTAAACGCTCAACTTTTTTATCAGCTTTTTTCGCATCCCATTTTACAATCGAGCGAGATGCTTGAAACGGTAAAAATGCAGCTGCCCCAAGCTCAGTTCCTTTTTGAAAAATCAACTCTAGCTTGTCTCCTTTTGGCAGTCCACTCGCAATCGTCACGAACACTGGAAGTTCACTCGATGCCTCTACCCATTCTACAATAGCTGTATCAACAAATTCACTGGTAATTTCATCAATTGAACATACTGCCGTTTTTCCGTTTACACAGCAATAAATTTGATCACCAGCAGACATGCGCATTACTCTTGCGATGTGATGTACATCATCACCTACGATACGAATCTTTGCATCACTTACATATTTTTCTTCTACAAAATAACGTTGCATATAATCACCTTAGTAGAGTTTCGTTCCTTTCGTAAGTCAACACTTACGAAAAGAACGAAACGTTATCATTTTTCATATAACAAACGGCAAGTCCCTCACCTTATAGTGAGAGACTCCCTTTTTCATTATAGACTAAAATCTATATTACGCATTTCGTGCAATAATTGCTACCCAATCTTCCATTCTTAACACTTCTTCAACTGTAAATCCAGCTTTTTCTAGCGCCTCAGAAATCACTTTTTCCTTCGCCGCAATAATACCAGATGTAATGAACAATCCACCTGATTTTACAACTCTCGCTGCATCTTCAGGGAACATAAGGATAATTTCAGCTAATAAATTCGCTACGATTAAATCAACAGGGCCTTCAATACCTTCTAAAAGACTATTTTGTCCAACAGACACGATATCATCTGTTTTATTTAAACGCACATTCATTTCTGCACTTTCTACTGCAACTGGATCTAAATCATATGCTTGAACAGAAGATGCACCTAATTTTGCCGCAGCAATACTAAGTACGCCAGAACCTGTTCCTACATCAATTACTGTATCACCTTTTGTAACAGTTTTTTCTAACGCACGAATACACATCGTTGTTGTTGGATGAGTTCCTGTACCAAACGCCATACCTGGGTCTAATTCAATGATTTTTTCATCCGGAGAAGATGGTGTATACTCTTCCCACGTTGGCACGATTGTGAATGTATCAGAAATTTGTACTGGATGGTAATATTTTTTCCAAGCAGTAGCCCAATCTTCTTCATTGACTTCGTTAACGGTAATATTTCCAGTACCAATTTCGATGTCGTAAGATGGAAGCACATCAATAGATGATTTTACACCTGCAATCGTTTCATGTAAAGAATCCGTTTGCGGGAAATATGCTTTTATTAATACACCTTCTGCCGGATATTCATCTGGGTTCAATGCATAAATTTCACCATATTGTTGTTCGCGCTCTTTCGTCAACTCTGCTGGGTCCTCGATCGCAACTCCGCTTGCACCAGCTTCGTGTAAAATATGAGAGACAGCTTCTACTGCTTCTTCTGTTGTATGAATACTAATTTCTGACCATTTCACAATTTACCAACTCCATTTTTTATTTCCATTATTCCCCTTTGAAAGCACGTTTAAGCTTCCCGAATAAACTATCATCCTGCTCTTCTTGTCCTGCAAATTCACGTAATAAATCTTTTTGATGTGAAGTTAATTTCGTCGGTACAACAACACGAACGACTACATATTGATCTCCTTGACCATATCCACGTACGTTTGGAGCACCTTTTCCTTTCAAGCGGAATTCTGTTCCTGTTTGTGTTCCTGCTGGAATTTTCAGCTTCACTTTACCATGAACAGTAGGAACTTCCACTTCAGCACCAAGTGCCATTTGCGCAAACGTTAATGGCATTTCGCAAATGATATGATCCCCTTCACGCTCGAAGAATTCATGATTTCTTACATGAACAACAACATATAAGTCTCCTGCCGGTCCACCATTTACGCCTGCCTCACCTTTTCCAGACACACGAATTTGCTGACCATTATCGATACCCGCGGGAATTTTAACATTGATTTTTTTCTGTTTACGAACTTTACCAGAACCGTGACATGTCGTACATTTCTCTTTAATGATTTGACCAGTTCCTGAACAATGACCACAAGCTTGACGGTTTACAATACGACCAAATGGTGTATTTTGCTCGACACTTACTTGACCTGATCCTGAACAATGTTTACATGTTTCTTTTGAAGTTCCTGGTTTTGCTCCACTACCCTTACAAGTATCACAAGGATCTTCCACTGGAATTTCAACATTTAATTCTTTACCAAAAATAGCTTCTTCAAATTCTAAAGTCACTTGATATTGTAAGTCAGCACCTTGACGCGGAGCATTTGGATCACGACGTCTGCCGCCGCCACCGCCAAAGAATGAACTGAAGATATCTTCGAAACCGAAACCACCACCGAAGTCTCCGCCGCCACCAAAGCCACCGAATCCTTGGTTCGCACCCGCATGACCAAATTGATCATACTGCGCACGCTTTTGATCATCACTTAATACTTCGTATGCTTCTTGTACTTCTTTAAACTTTTCAATTGCGTTCTCTTCTTTACTTACGTCTGGATGGTATTTTTTAGCCAAACGACGATACGCTTTTTTTATTTCATCTTTTGAAGCACCTTTGCTAAGTCCAAGAACTTCATAATAATCTCGTTTACTCATAAATTTGCAACCCCCGAATCTTTCACATAAACGTAATTTTAACACCGAAAGAAAGTGCTTTGCAACAAAGTTTCCTCACTTACAGTATGCAAAGTAAAAAACTTAAGATCCTCACACATTTCTCCTCATTCATGAAAAAAGCCAAAGCCAAGGCACGCTTGACTTTGACTTTTTGTCATCTTACTTATTTATTACTTATCTTCTTTTACTTCTTCAAACTCAGCGTCTACCACGTTATCTTTTTTCGCGCCAGCATCTTGTGCTCCTTGTGCACCTTCCGCTTGCCCTGCAGCTGCTTGAGCTTGCTCATATAATTTAACAGTTAATTGTTGTACGATTTCTTGTAAAGCGTCTTTTTTCGCACGGATTTCCTCAAGCTCGTTCTTCTCGATCGCAGCTTGTAATGCTTCTTTCGCTTCTGTTGCTTTCGCTACTTCAGCTGCATCTACTTTACCTTCTAAATCTTTTACAACTTTATCTGTTTGGAATACAAGTTGGTCAGCTTCGTTACGAAGTTCAACTTCTTCCTTACGTTTTTGGTCAGCGTCAGCATTTGCTTCTGCTTCTTGTACCATACGATCTACTTCTTCATCAGAAAGACCTGAAGAAGATTGGATTGTAATAGCTTGCTCTTTGCTTGTTCCTAAGTCTTTTGCACGTACGTTAACAATACCGTTCGCATCAATATCGAATGTTACTTCGATTTGTGGAATTCCACGTGGTGCTGGTGGAAGGTCTGTTAATTGGAAACGACCTAATGTTTTGTTGTCAGCTGACATTGGACGCTCACCTTGTAATACGTGAATGTCTACTGCTGGTTGGTTGTCAGCAGCTGTCGAGAATACTTGTGACTTACTTGTTGGAATTGTAGTGTTACGCTCGATTAATTTCGTGAACACACCACCCATAGTTTCGATACCTAAAGAAAGTGGAGTTACGTCTAATAATAGAACGCCTTCTACATCACCAGTAAGTACGCCACCTTGAACTGCAGCACCTAATGCTACAACTTCATCAGGGTTTACACCTTTATATGGTTCTTTACCAGTTTCACGTTTAATAGCTTCTTGTACAGCTGGGATACGAGTAGATCCACCAACAAGGATAACTTTATCTAATTCACTTGGAGCAAAACCAGCGTCTTTTAATGCACGACGAGTTGGCTCTAGAGTTCTTTCAACAAGACCTGCTGAAAGCTCTTCGAATTTCGCTCTTGTTAATGTTAATTCTAAGTGTAATGGACCAGCAGCTCCAGCACTAATGAATGGTAATGAAATTTGTGTTTGTGTTACGCCAGAAAGATCTTTTTTCGCTTTTTCAGCTGCATCTTTCAAACGTTGAAGTGCCATTTTATCTTGGCTTAAATCAATGTTATTTTCTTTCTTGAACTCAGCTACTAAGTGGTCAATAATAACTTGGTCAAAGTCATCTCCACCAAGACGGTTGTCACCAGCAGTTGAAATAACTTCGAATGTTCCATCTGCTAACTCAAGGATAGATACGTCAAATGTACCGCCACCTAAGTCATATACTAAGATTTTTTGCTCTTCATCTTGTTTTTCTAAACCGTAAGCAAGCGCTGCTGCTGTTGGTTCGTTAATGATACGCTCAACTTCTAAACCAGCGATACGACCAGCGTCTTTTGTTGCTTGACGTTCTGCATCATTGAAGTATGCAGGTACTGTAATAACAGCTTTCGTTACTGTTTCACCTAAGTATGCTTCAGCAGAAGCTTTTAAGTTTTGTAAAATAATTGCAGAAATTTCTTGAGGTGTATAATCTTTACCTTCAACTTCTACTTTGTAGTCTGTACCCATATGACGTTTAACAGACATGATTGTATTTGGGTTTGTAATTGCTTGACGCTTTGCAACTTCCCCAACTTGACGCTCTTCATTTTTGAAAGCTACAACAGAAGGTGTTGTACGGTTTCCTTCTGGATTTGGGATAACCTTTGGTTCTCCACCTTCCATAACAGCTACACAAGAGTTTGTTGTACCTAAGTCAATACCGATAATTTTACTCATGGCGAGTCCTCCTACTTTTATGTAAATTATTGATTTACTTTTACCATTGATGGGCGAATCACACGATCTTTTAGTTTATAACCTTTTTGGAATTCTTCCACAACCGCGTTTGATTCAAATTCACTGTCTTCCACTTGCATAATAGCTTGGTGCTCATTAGGATCAAACTGTTTACCAACAGCCTCAATCACTTCAACACCTTCTTTAGTCAGCGCTTCTAGCAATTGACGATGCACCATGTCCATACCTTGTAATAAGGACTTCGTTTGCTCATCAGTTGCTTCCACTTGCATTGCTCTTTCAAAATTATCAAGAGCTGGCAGAATATCTGATACTAAACTTTGTGCTCTATATTTTTCAGCAGCCTGTTTATCCATTTGAACACGGCGCTTATAATTTTCAAAATCAGCTTGTAGACGTAATGTGCGACCTTCCGTTTCCGTTAGTTTCGCTTGTAACTCATCTACTTTTTCTTGTAAAAGAGCAGCCTCACTTTTTGCTTCTACAGTTTCTTCACTGTTTTCTGGCGTGACAGCTTCTTCAACTTGCGCTTCTTTTACTTCTTCTACCACTTGTTCGTTACGCTCTTCCACAATATTCACCTCCTTAAAAGGTATTAGGTATCATGTTTAACATGATGACCTAAGCATTATATATTACACACAGCAATGAAAAGTTCATCACTTGAGCGAATGTATTACTCTCACTTACTTTTTAAGTCCATCTGTAAATTGTCTCGTAAATAACTGTAATAAACTAATTACCCGAGAGTATTGCATTCTTGTCGGACCTAAAATAGCAATTGTTCCAAGCTGTTCTTCTCCAATCGAATATGTTGCAGAAATTAAACTACAATCTTCCATGGCTGTCGCAGAGTTTTCCCTACCGATTTTCACTTGAATACCTACTTGTTTATGACGCAAAATATCATAAAACTCAGCTTCGTTATCAATCATCGTCAGCAAGGATCTTACTTTGTGAATGTCATGGAACTCTGGTTGTGAAAGCATATTTGCTTTTCCTCCAAAGTATATCTTTTCCGATAAAGGAACTTGAAATGTACCATCTAACATTTTTATTGCACTATCGTAATTATGAACATACCCACGCAATACCGTAACAATCTCCTTAAAGATTTTATTATGGAGTTCTGACATTGGTACGCCTGATAGCTTTTCATTTAAAATATTAACCATTTTTTCTAAATCTGATAAATCAACAGATTCCGGAACGGTAATCGTTTTGCTTTGTACATGCCCTGTATCCGTTACAATAATAGCGACTGCAGTTTGACGATCAAGCGGAACAATTTGTACGTTTTTAAGTTTATTTGTGCTTAGCTTCGGTCCAAGAACAATGGCCGTATAATTTGTAAGCTCTGATAAAATTTGAGCTGATTGCTGTGCAATCTTTTCCGCTTCAAAAATTCTTTCAGCAAATAAATCTTTAATTTGTACAATTTCATCGTTTGGTAAGTTTTGCGGCGCTAAAAGATGGTCTACATAAAATCGGTATCCTTTCTCAGAAGGAACACGTCCAGAAGAACTGTGTGTTTTCTCAATAAATCCTAGCTCCTCTAAATCAGCCATTTCATTTCGAATAGTAGCTGAACTAAACGTAATTTCATCTTTCTTAGCCAACGTCCTCGACCCAACAGGTTGCGCTGATCCAATAAAGTCATCAATAATTGTTTGTAAAATTAAGAGCTGACGTTCCGTAAGCATCTCATCATCACCTCTGTTAGCACTCTTTGTCTTCGAGTGCTAAATCTATTAATAACTTACCAAAATTGACATTCAATTGTCAACGGAAACGTCACGAAATAATGAAACTTTTTCACGTTAATGGGACATTTAATTAGTCCATCAAAAATGATTGGAATACTTCATTCCCTAATAACTTCCCTTTTCGCGTTAAACGAACATATCCATCGCTCTCTTCAAGCAATCCTTGTTCTTGGTTGTTTTGCAACTGCTTCGCGAAAACTTGATCCATCTCCATATTAAATTTCTTTTGAAACGCTATTTTAAATACACCTTTTGTTTTTCGAAGTCCTAAGAACAACTCTTCTTCCATTTTTTCTTTCTCAGTCACCACGTGAACATCTAAATATGGAAATCCAGTTTCATCGATCTTATTGAAATATTGCTTGAGCGGACCTACATTTTGGATACGTTCTCCATTTACATAACTATGCGCTCCAGCTCCAAATCCATAATACTCTTCATTATTCCAGTATGTGAGGTTATGTCTACTTTCATTATCACCTTTTGAGAAATTGCTAATCTCGTACTGGGTATAGCCGTGCTTCTCCATTTCATCCATTACCATTTCATACATTTTCGCTTCATGGTCTTCACCTGGGAGTCTTAATTTCCCTTTATTCATTAAGTTATAAAACACAGTTTTTGGTTCCACAATTAATGAATATGCCGAGAAATGTTGTACACCAAGCGTAAAAGCAATGTCTAATGTTTCTTTTACATCTTCTATCGTCTGTCCTGGCAAAGCATAAATAATATCTACATTAATATTCTTAAAACCGACTTCCTGCGCTTCTCGAATTGCCGTGAACGCATCTTCTCTCGTATGCTTACGTCCAATTTTTTCAAGCAATTCATCACGAAATGTTTGCACACCAAAACTAATTCGGTTAACTCCGCCTTCTAGCAGTACATTCAACTTTTCTTTTGGCAAATCACCCGGATTCGCTTCAAATGTTAATTCACAATTCGGAGCAAAGGGACGTAAACGACGGTTAATAATATCGAGTAGTTTTTTTGTCTGTTCCATATTTAATGCTGTCGGCGTTCCCCCGCCAACAAAAATCGTTTCCATACTATCAAACGGTACTTTTTGAACCGTATTTATTATTTCTTTCTCTAAATAATCTAAATATTGATCAACCGGTTGGCGTTCAATAAACACTTTATTAAAATCACAATAGTGACAAATATGCTGACAAAACGGAATATGAATATATGCAGCTTGTACCAAATATAACTCCTACCTTTCTAAAAAGAAAACCTCCGCACTCCGGAGGATTCATCACTTCTCTAACGTATTACGAATTTGTTCCATTCGCATTTTTCCCCAATCATACATCATTTCAACGATTGGTAAAAGCGTCATGCCTAATTCGCTCATATAATACTCCACACGTGGAGGAATTTCTGGATATATTGTTCTTTCAACAATCCCATCTTCCATTAGCTCTTTTAATTGATTCGACAAAACTTTATGCGAAATGCTCGGAAATAATCGCTGTAACTCACTAAAACGATGAGGTCCTTCTACACCAAGATGCCACAGTATGACCACTTTCCACTTCCCACTAATAATAGAAAGTGTCAATTCTTTCTCGCAATTAAAATTGCCATTTTGTATTTTCTCTTGAATATCTTTTCGAATATTTTCGGACATTAATAGTCTCCTAACTCTATATGAACTAAAAGCTCTCTCACTATTGTAAATGAGAGATGCTGAGATGTCTAAAAAGTAATTATACATAAAAAAAGAAGCCGCATAAACGACTCCTTTTCCTATAACAAATATTAGTTGTCATCCATTTTCAGTACAGCCATGAATGCTTCTTGCGGTACTTCTACAGAACCAACAGACTTCATACGCTTTTTACCTTCTTTTTGCTTATCAAGAAGTTTACGTTTACGAGAAATGTCACCGCCGTAACATTTCGCAAGTACGTTTTTACGCATCGCCTTAATTGTAGAACGTGCTACAACTTTATTTCCAATAGTCGCCTGAATTGGCACTTCGAACTGTTGTCTTGGAATTAATTCTTTTAACTTCTCTACGATTACTTTACCACGGTCATATGCTGAATCACGGTGTACGATAAATGATAGAGCATCCACTTGTTCATTATTTAAAAGAATATCCATTTTCACAAGTTTAGATGGTTTGTAACCAATTAACTCGTAATCAAATGATGCATATCCTTTTGTATTTGATTTCAATTGATCGAAGAAATCATATACGATTTCTGATAACGGGATTTCATATGTTAATGTAACACGTGTTTCATCTAAATATTGCATATCAATAAACGTTCCACGTTTACCTTGGCAGATTTCCATTACAGCTCCAACATAGTCATTCGGAACCATAATTGAAGCCTTCACAAACGGCTCTTCTACACGATCGATAGACTGTGGATCTGGCATATTAGATGGGTTATCAACAATAACATCTTCACCGTTTGTTAAGTAAACTTTATAAATAACGCTTGGCGCCGTTGTAATTAAATCAATTTTAAATTCACGTTCAATACGTTCTTGAATAATTTCCATGTGAAGAAGTCCTAAGAAACCACAACGGAAACCAAATCCTAGCGCTTGAGATGTTTCTGGTTCAAACTCAAGAGCAGAATCGTTTAACTCTAACTTTTCTAATGCATCACGTAAGTCGTTGTAACGTGCAGAATCAATCGGATATAAACCACAGAATACCATTGGGTTTAATTTACGATAACCTGCTAACGGCTCAGCTGCTGGACGTTTCGCGTGTGTAATCGTATCACCAACGCGTGTATCACCAACATTTTTAATCGATGCTGCTAAGAAACCTACATCACCTACTGTTAACTCATCACGTTGCGTTGTTTTCGGTGTAAATACACCTACTTCTGTTACTTCAAATTCTTTACCAGTAGCCATCATACGTACTTTATCGCCAACTTTTACCGTTCCATTTACAACACGGATATAAGCAATTACACCGCGGTACGGATCATATAAAGAGTCAAAAATCATACATTGTAACGGCTCTTCAGAATCACCTGTTGGAGCTGGCACTTTTTCAACAATTTGTTCTAAGATTTCTTCAATACCGATACCAGCTTTTGCAGAAGCAAGTACAGCTTCTGATGCATCTAAACCAATTACATCTTCTACCTCTTGACGTACACGTTCTGGATCCGCACTTGGCAAGTCGATTTTATTAATAACTGGTAAAATTTCCAAATTGTTATCAAGCGCTAAATATACGTTCGCTAACGTCTGTGCTTCAATACCTTGCGCTGCATCTACTACAAGAATCGCGCCTTCACAAGCCGCTAAACTACGAGATACTTCGTACGTAAAGTCGACGTGTCCTGGTGTATCAATTAAGTGAAGAATATATTCTTCACCGTCTTTTGCTGTATAGTTTAATTGTACTGCGTTTAATTTAATTGTAATACCACGCTCACGCTCTAAATCCATAGAGTCAAGCAATTGAGCTTTCATTTCACGTTGTGTTAACGCGTTTGTTTTCTCTAAAATACGGTCTGCTAACGTTGATTTTCCGTGGTCAATATGAGCAATGATAGAGAAATTACGAATTTTGGACTGTCTTTTTGCTCTTTCTTCTTTGTTCATCTATGTTCTCAACTCCTAATAGTCTCGCCAATATACACTAGCACTGATTATATCAATAGAGCAGCAAAGATTCAATGAAAACTCGTGCTGCTTACAATACAAATCATTCTATCTATATCTTATGCGAACAAACCATAAGAGACAAACCTTTTTCAAAATTAAAAACGGCTGCCTTACAAACCGATAAGACAACCGTCCTCCAAGTTACCCTAACTAAAAATCATCTTCACTTTCCCAACAACTATATTCGTTCCGAACTTTGTCATTTCATAAACGACGTTTGCTATCGCCATACCAATTCCTTCTACAACATTAAAACTTCTTAAACTTTCTAATTGTTTTTGTTTTTCCGTAGTGGAAAACGAACTCCCCAAAATTTCTGATGCAGTGCTCGTTCCCTCTGTTCCTGTCATATGAGCTATTTGTTCATATGACAGCTGCTGATAGCCTTTCATGCTTTTCAAGCCGTGATTTGCGAGTGCCACTCCCGATATAACCATAAGCAAGCATACAGCTACACTACATATACACAAAAGCGCAAAGCGGCTCAAACTATCATCTCGTCCCATCAATGTGTATATGCTCCCGTATTATCTTGATCAATTTGATGATGCAGCGCAGCGTTTAAACCACTCGCTATTACATTTGCCATATCTTCTATAAAAGCATCCACTTCTTTTGGGGTCACCATTAAATTATGACCAAGAGGAGATAATACTTCATAAATCAATTTCCTCTTCTCTTCATCCTCCAACGTACCTACAGCACCTAAAAACATATTTCGGCTCTTCTCATCTGGCATATCTTCTTCTGTTAATTTTTTCTTTTCTCCAAATGAAAATCCCGCAGGTAATAAAGATCGTGACGGCTTATGCCCCTCTTTCATCTCCCTTCCAAAGTGCTTCAAAATAAAATCAATCGTATCACTCGTAATAGAAACTGCATCTACCACAGTCGGAACACCAATTGCAATAACAGGAATACCTAATGTTTCTTTACTTAACTCCTTACGTTTATTCCCAACACCCGATCCAGGATGAATTCCTGTATCAGAAATTTGTATCGTGCTATTCACTCGTTCAATCGAACGGGCAGCTAATGCATCAATTGCAATGACAAAGTCTGGCTTTGTCTTCTCAATAATCCCATAAATAACATCGCTCGTTTCAATCCCTGTAATTCCCATTACCCCCGGCCTGATTGCACTAACAGGTCTAAATCCTTCTTCTACACTTTCAGGCTGCAATTGAAACAAATGTCTCGTTACTAATACATTTTCTACAACTATCGGTCCAAGCGCATCTGGCGTTACATTCCAATTCCCAAGCCCAACAATTAAACAACTCGCTTCTTTTGTAACGCCAACCTCTTCTAAGAAATACGAAAATTCTTTCGCAAAAATACGCTCCACTTTTTGTTGTAGTTCCGTATCTTGTTGGCGTATACCTTGTACTTCGAGCGTTAAATAATTTCCAGGTTTTTTACCCATCGATTCAGATGCAACTTCGTCAATCGTTACTTTTGTAATTGTAATACCCTCTTCTTCCCTCTCTTTTACAATAACTCCTTGTATCCCTTTTTCTTCTTCTTGGCGCTCTTGCAACATTTGATGCGCCTCTACAGCAAGGTCAGTTCTAACACTATATTTACTTAAATCTAATGGTTCTTTCATCGTATCTCCTCCGTCATTCATAGTAAATATCGTTAGATTTCCCAAAGTTATATAAGGTCATTCTTTCCTTTACGTGAAATTTCATTGATATACTATTGCAATTCTCTTCACCGTTTGATAGAATATCACTTGTTCTATGTTAAGAATCGAGTCATTCGATTGCACCAGGGAGGTGAAAAGTATGGCAAACATCAAATCTGCTATCAAACGCGCTAAACTTAGCGAAGAGCGTCGTGCACATAACGCTTCTATCAAGTCTGACATGCGTTCTGCTGTTAAAACTGTAGAAGCTTTAGTTACTAATAACGATCTTGAAAATGCTAAAGAAGCTTTCAAAACTGCTTCTAAAAAACTTGACAAAGCAGCTCGTAAAGGTCTTATCCACCAAAACGCTGCAGCTCGTCAAAAATCTCGCTTAGCGAAACAAGTAAACGCGTAAGGCGTTTAAAAAACGATCCATTTGGGTCGTTTTTTTATATACAAAAAGTTCACGTACTAAGTACGTGAACTTTTTGTATCGTTACATATGATTTAGTCGCATTAAGAAAAACTCAAGCACAAGCTTCTTATCCATTTTTCCCGTCTTCATACTATAATCAGCTTCCGCTAATTCTATAATAACTTTTTTTAATTCTTCAAAAGAGAAAAACTTCGTTTGATTCATCGCCAACTTTACACGATACGGATGTACACCAATATGAGACGCAATTTGATTCTGTCCATAACCACGCTGCTGCAATTCTTTCACTTGATAGAGCAAACGGAATTGACTCACTAATAACGCAAGCAATTTAATGGGTTCTTCCTGTTGCGTAAATAATCCATCCAAAATTTGCATCGCACCCGCGATATCTTTTTTCACCACTTTCTCTGTCAAAGCAAACACATTTTGCTCCACAGACTTCGGCACAAGCTCTGCAACAAGTTTCGGTGTAATCTCTCCACCCATACCTACGTATAACGTTAACTTGTCCATTTCCTTCGCCAACATCGTTACATTACTTCCCACAAGTTCTAACAACAAGCTAACAGCTGCATGATCAATATGCACGTGTACTTCATCCGCACGAGCAATTATCCATTTCTGAACATCCTGCACTTGCATCGCATTCGCTTCTACTATATCTGCTGTTTTCTTTAATAGTTTTGTAATTTTTTTTCGTTCATCGAGTTTTTCGTAAGGCGCAACAAAAACAAGAATAGAAAATGGAGAAGGTTCCCCAATATATTCTTCTAAAATTTTTATATTTTGTTCTAACTTTTCTTTTTGTGAAGTTAAAAAAAGTGGTGATTTTATTAATAGCACTTTACGTTCTCCAAAAAAAGGAAGCGTACGCGCATCCTCAACCACATCTTCTAAATACGCTTCTTCCAAATCATATGTTACAACATTAAACTCTCGATCTTCCTCTTCCAAGGCCTCTGTTGTAATCAACTTTATCGTTTCATTTATAAAAAATGCTTCCGTTCCATACAGTAAATATAACGAAGCAAACTGTTTCTTTTTAATTTTTTTATGTATATCACTCATACTTTTTTCCTACTCCCTAACTTGGCAATATATATATTTATACTAATGCCCTAGCTTTTGTTTTACAAGTACAAAGGAACAGGCCGTATAACCCGTCCCTTTATTTATATAAAACGCCACGCAATAAGCCCCGGGTTTCTTATTGGTGTGCGGTAATCACTTTCCCTTTATTATTCACAATAAAACTCCGAGTATAAGTGCCAACTGTTAACATGCTTGGAAACAAAAACTCACGCTATTCCATGAACGAAAGAGCAATAAAATGCAACTTTAATTAGTAGAGATTTTGTTCATTCCCACTGGTTATTTTCCCTCACAAATCGGCTATTGACAGGTATTTAATCTCCGAATGAACTTTAAAATTCTAGTCTTACTACACACAAATAACGGGATAAAACACGCACTTTTTCTTCACTATGGAAATTGTAGATTTTTTTCTGACAATATTTTATACTAAAGAAGAATGTTGGGGAGGGATTCTAAATGAATGAGTTTGAACAAAACGTTCAAAGTAAACGTAATGACGCTATTGATTCAGGGGTAGGATTTATCGTCTCATTTGGTTTTTTCGCAACACTTTTCATTATTGCAACTATTATTAAATTTATCGGTTCTTAAAGGCTGCTATTTCATAGCAGTCTTCTCTTTTTCATCTATTATGTGTTTCATCATATGTAATTTTACTTCGAAAGGTTCCGATTTCCCCTTTAAAAACATAGGAGATAGCCCCTTGCTTATCTGTACGCCATATTTCAGCACCCATCTTCTCAAAACGCTCTACAACTTCTTCATGCGGGTGCCCATACCTATTCCGCTCACCAGCAGAAATAATCGCCACACGAGGTTGTACGACGCTCAAAAACGGGGCTATAGATGACGTGTTACTTCCATGATGAGCGACTTTTAAAACATCTGCCCGCAAATCCGGGTATGCTTCTGCTAAAAACGTCTCCCCCTCTTCTTCTAAATCACCTGTAAATAGCCACTTCATCCCTCCGAATTTTGCCCATATTACAATTGAAGCGTTATTTTCACTTTTTTCTGTTCCTTTTGGAGCTAACACGAAAAATTCTGCTCCATTTACACTCCAACGCTCTCCTTCTTCTACTTCACTTATTTTCACTGCTTTTTCCAATGCTTTTTTCTTTACCGCTTTTTCTAATGCTGTATCTTGTTCTTTTTGACCAAATACAATTTCTTTTACAGTTATATATGATAATAATTCTGATGCAGCACCTATATGATCCGCATCTCCATGCGTTATGATTAACTTATGAATTGTTTTTACCCCTTCCTTTTGTAAAAAAGGAACTAAAATGTCATTACCAACAGAAAACTCATGCTTTTTCCGTTGCCATTCTTCTTTATTTATCCGAAGCTTCCCACCTGTATCAATAAGATAAACCTCTTTATCATACGGAAGGCGGATTAATATTGCATCACCTTGGCCAACATCAATAAATGTAACGCTCCCACTTTCTCGAAAATATGGATATACATAATGACATGTACTAATAAAAATAAATATACTCACAACAATCTTTTTCGACGCCCCTTTTTCTAAAATCATTAATATACTAACTATAATCACACAATAGACAACTACAAGAAGCAAAGGAGTTTGCCCGAAAACAAGTCTGGTAAACGGCAAGTTTTCACAGTAACTTAGAAGACTATTAGAAATATCCAAACCTATTGACAATACATTTGCGAGTCCTTTTGCTAGAAATGGAACAAACGGTATACATATAAGAATAATAAGACAACAAGGTAATACAATTACAGATAAAAACGGAACGTATATGAGATTGAGGAAAATACTATATGGAGAAAAATAACCGAAGTGATATAACAAAATCGGGGTACTGACGAGCTGCGAAATAATAGAAATGTAAATAGAATTCCGTATTATGCCATTACTACCCTCTAGTAAAATTGGAGCAGACAAAACTAAAGCCAAACTACCTACAAAAGAAAACTGAAATCCAATATTAAAAACAAGATATGGATCATATATAAGCATGCATATAGCTGTTATACTTAAGGCATTTAAACTAGATAAACGAATAGAACACATAAAAGCGATCAACAGTAAAACTCCTGTTATAGAAGCTCTTATAACAGACGGTGAAGCCCCTGCTAAAACCATATACAAAGGAATACAAACGATAATACATACTGTTGCTATCTCTCTCGTCACACCACTCCTTAGTAAAATAAAATACATAATAACCATTAGCAATACAATATGCGAACCTGAAATCGCCAACAAATGCACAAGACCAAATTGTTGATATTGCGCTTCAACTTCAAACTTCATCTGTTGTCTATCACCGAATAATAAGGCATTCATAAAAGCACCTGATTGTTCCGGAAACATTTCTGCAACTTTGGAAATTATTTGCTGCCTTAAAAGAAGAATCCATTGTACGAATGATAATGATGTTTTATGACATTCAGAAATATATGTAGCGTCAAATATAAAATGAATACTTTGTTTATACAAATAATCACGGTAATCAAAACTATGAAAATTCCGGGCTGCTTGCGGTTCTTTCCTCTCACCTTTGAATGCACAGGATACTCCTGCATATAATTGTTGTAATTGTTTCTTTTCCAAAGCTGATTTTATTTTGTAACTTAACTGCACTATGTTTTTATTTTGATCTTCAAATTGAAAAGATAGACGATCACCATTAATAAGAGGTGTATTTTGTATCACCCCTCTTGTAACTTCATAGGGGCCTCCTAGAGGAGTATTTTTCCCTTTAACATACGAAGTGTATATAGCGCCACAAAAACACGCTAACATACAAAAAATGAAGGTTTTACGCGAAGTACGATAGAGACAAAAGAAAACATAAAAAAAGAGAAAACAAGACACCCATAAAAACGACGTGGAAAAGGCCATTGCAATCCCTATTACAAAAGAGATTGCAACAAAGCACCATTGTCCATGCAACTTATACTCACTCCTTATAGCATCGTTTTTGCTTTCGTGAATACATGCTGTAGTTCTTCCATTGATAAGTTATCTTTCTCTAAAGATGCAAACAGTTCTTTCAGCTCCATATGACGTTTTTGATCCTCTAGCGCTGCAATATCATATTCTAGCGGGACGTGCTTCACTGTCACATTCGCTTTTTCAAATAGCTCTACAGCATACGGATGGTTTTTATAATCCTGCGCATAATAAACAGCTGTAATACCACTTTGAATAATCGCCTTACAGCATTGTAAACAAGGGAAATGCGTAACGTAAATTTCCGCTTCCTCCGTTTTCACACCAAACTTTGCACATTGTAATAAAGCATTCATTTCTGCATGAATCGTACGAACGCAATGATTATCAATGACGTAGCATCCATCATCTATACAATGTACGCCCCCTTTAATTGAACCGTTATATCCACCAGCAATAATTCGTTTATCACGAACGATTGTCGCGCCTACTGCAAGCCTTGTACATGTACTACGTAACGATAGTAGATGGCTTTGCGTCATAAAATATTGATCCCATGAAATTCGTTCCATATTTTTCACCTACTTTTTTGTCTACTTGTAGTGTAGCGAAAGAAGAAAAACTTCGTCAATCTTTTATGGAATAATAATTTGATCTTTTATCTTTTCCAAAGACTTTGCACCAATCCCATCAATCTCTAATAAATCCTCTATCTTCTGAAACGGACCGTGCTCTTCTCGATATTTCAAAATACTTTCTGCCTTCCGAGAGCCAACACCCGTAATTTTTTCCAGTTGCTCTTTTGACGCTGTATTGATTTGAATTTTCCCCTCTTCCTTAGAAGAAGTAGTACCCATTCCTTGCCCTGGCTCATTTTCACTCGGTATATAAAGAAGCATTTGATCTTGTACCATTTGTGCCAAATTCACTTTTTTCATATCTACTTCCGGTAAAAAGCCACCAGCCTTTTGAACCGCATCTTTTACGCGGTCTCCTTCCTTCATTTCATATACCCCTTCTTTACTGACCGCTCCCTTCACATCAATTATAATTACTTTTTTCTGTTCCTTTATGTCCGATACTTTCGGTTTACTCTTTTGAACCGCATCTTTCGCCTGTGCATCCATTGTAATGGACGGTCGTTCTGCACTCTGGCTCGTTTTCCAAAACACAAGAAAAAGCAGAGCTCCAATAATAGCCACTAACCCCAACCATCTTTTCGGAAAATCCCACATCATTTTACACCTCTAATCATAAATTTATAACATCATTCATATTGTTTAGGAGAAAGCTGTTACGAAGGAGGGATGAAACATTGAACATAGGAATTATAGGGACAGGAAACATGGGGAATATACTGATCGATGCATTTTTAGAAACCCGTGCTGTCAAACCCTCGTGCCTTACAATCATTAATCGGACGCCTGCCAAAGCATATCATATAAAGGAAAAACACCCTTCTGTTCATATAGCCAAAACAATCCCAGAAGTGATCGAACAATCACAACTTATTTTTATTTGCGTTAAACCGATAGATATATACCCTATCCTACAAAAATATGCTGAACATTTTTCTGATGAAAAGTGCTTAGTTTCTATTACAAGTCCAATATCTCCATCACAATTAGAGACCCTTGTACCTTGCCACGTCGCGCGCATCATTCCAAGCATCACAAATCGCGCCTTATCTGGTGCTTCACTATTTACATTTGGAAATAATTGCTCTGAAGAATGGCAACAAAAACTACTCCGTCTATTCAAAAATATTTCTACTCCCCTTGTAATAGAAGAAGATATAACACGCGTTTCATCTGATATAGCAAGCTGCGGTCCTGCTTTCTTTAGTTATTTATTACAATGTTTCATTAACGCTGCTGTAGATAAAACAAATATTACACATGAAGAAGCTACTACTTTAGTAAGTGAAATGGTCATAGGTATGGGGAAATTACTTGAAAAAGAAATCTTCACATTACCTACTCTACAAGAAAAGGTATGTGTTAAAGGTGGCGTTACTGGAGAAGGTATTCGTATTTTAGAAGAACACGTTGGGGATATGTTTCATAAATTAATCGAACGGACACATGAGAAATTTGATGAAGATTTAAAGTGCGTAGATCAGCAATTCAATAAACACACATAATAAATACGCCAGCGAGATACTAAATCCTTTTACTAATCCTTATCTTTTTCATGTGACATTTTTACTAAAACTCACAATTTTAAAATTTACGTTCATTATTCTTTTATTTTTTCTAACCATAAAATTACATCTTTTCTACAAAACAAAAGCAACCTTCTCGGTTGCTTTTGTTTTATCCGTTTTTCTTCGCCATGAAGAAAATACGTTCTGTTTGTTCTGTAACTTCCATGCGCTCAAAGTCGCCAGTTACGCGAAGTACTGTAAAACCAGCTTCTTCAAGCCATTTCGTTAACTCTTCAACTTGATATGCACGTTGCACATGACATTCGTCAAAACGATGGTACACATCTTCCTCTGGATCTTGAACAAAGAATGTTAAATCATGCTCTACACTATCGGATTCTTCACCTGGGAAGCAATTCCAAATAAGAGATATTTCTTCTCCATTCACTGTATATGTTTCATTTTGAAATACATGATGTATTTTATATAAAGAATGTACATCAAATAAGAACAAACCATCTTGACGTAAATGGTGAAACACTCTTCTGAATGTTTCCTGTACGCCCTCTTCTTGCAATACATAATTTAATGAATCACAAAAGATTGTTACACAGTCAAACTCACCTGGAACATCAAGCTCTCGCATGTCCTGTTGGTAAAAAGGAATAAAATGTCCTTCTCCTCCTAGCTTTTGCTGAGCTACCGTTAACATTTCTTCCGAAAGATCGACACCTATTAAGTCGTAACCTTTTTGTACAAGCGGAAGCGTTACATTACCAGTACCGCACGCTACGTCAAGAATCGTTGCTTCTTTTATACCTGCTTGCTGCAAGCTTTCCTCTGTGAATTCCACCCATTTATCATAGGGAACGTCATTCATTAGTTCGTCGTACAGCAATGCAAATTGTTCGTATTTCATTGCTCTAGCTCTTCTGCAATATCTTCACGCGGTACATCGCCCCATAGACGCTCTAAATTGTAGTGATCACGCTCATCCTTATGGAATACATGAGCAACTACGTCTCCAAGGTCAACTAGTACCCAACGCGCTTCGTCGAAGCCTTCCATACGTTGTACGTCGATTTGGCACTCGTGTGCTTTTGATTTAATTTCACGTGCAATTGCTTGCACTTGTTTATCTGAATTACCGTGACAAATGATGAAATAATCTGCAATTGGTGAAATACCTTGCATATTTAGTACAACCATATCTTCTGCTCTCTTATCATCAGCTGCTTTTGCCGCTAATACTAATAACTCTTTATCTTTCATTTAATAAATTCCTCCTTGATAACTGCATTGTATGTTTGAAATGTTAATGGATAAATCGTCTGATTTTTTTCCATTAAAAATTGAATCGTTCGCTTTAACGCAAATAATAAAGCTTTATTTATATCCGTATATGCGAGTTTACGAGCCTCTTCCACCCCTGGGAATTTTCGCCCAGGCTCAATGTAATCTGCTACGTAAATCACTTTATCTAACATTGTCATGTTCTCATGACCACTTGTATGATATGTAATAGCTTGCAAAATTTCCGGATCCGTAATGCCCACTTCTTTTTCTACTAAGTATGCCCCAACAGGTGCATGCCATAACTCTTTGTTATAGCAAAGTAAATCTTGCGGCAAATCTTCACTTTTAATAATCTCTTCCATCTCTGGAATCGCTCTACATTTCGCATAATCATGGAATACAGCTGCCATTTCTGCCTTTTTCTCGTCTACACCGTATAACTTAGCAAGCTCAATCGCTGTCTCCATTACACCAATTGTGTGTATATAACGCTTTTCATGCATTTGTTGTTTGACAATATGAAGTGCCTTTTCACGATTCATACAACCCATTCCTCTCGATATATACCTGTACTTTTTCAGGAAGTAAATATTTACATGTTTTCTTCTCTTTATACCTTTCACGCAATAAAGAAGAAGAAACTGCAAACTCCGGAATTTCCACTGTAGTGATATTATAAGGCGTATGCAATGTATAGCCAGGTCTTGCAACTCCAACAAATGTTACAAGATCAAGTAACGCTTCAATGTTATACCACTTCGGCAAATACTCAACCATATCTCCACCAATAATAAAGTGAAATTGAACATCCGGATGCTTCTTCGTCAATTGTAACATAGTGTCATACGTATAAGATGGGCCCTTCCTGCTTAGCTCTTCTAAACAAATAGAAAAATGTTCTTCCGCCTCAGTCGCAAGCTCTAGCATTTTCAAGCGACTTTTTACACTTGTAATATTCCGCCCCTGTTTATGTGGTGGAATTTGATTTGGCAAGAACCATACTTCTTCCAATTTCAAAGCGTGATATACTTCATTTGCAATTAGTAAATGCCCATAATGTGGCGGATCAAACGTACCGCCAATGATGCCAATTTTTTTCAAAAGAAACGCCCCTTCCTTTTACATACAGCAACTCTCTTCCTTTCCATTCGAAGAGAGTTCACTGTTAATAAAAGTTCAATTGGTTTCGCTCTCTACATCATCAAGCATTACCGATAAGAATAACGCACGCTATTTTTATCGAGGAAGCTTAATTTGTTTATTTTCTCTTGATTCTTTATATAAAACGATTGTGCTTCCGATTACTTGAACAATTTCAGCACGTGCACCTTTCGCAAGTTCCTCTGCAACTTCACGACGATCGAATTCGCAGTTTTGTAGTACACTTACTTTAAATAATTCGCGAGCTTCTAATGTATCTGCGATTTGTTTAATCATATTTTCATTTACGCCACCTTTTCCTACTTGAAAAATTGGTGTTAAATGATGTGCTTGTGCACGTAAAAATCTTTTTTGTTTTCCTGTTAACATATAGTTTAGCCTCCAAGCTTTTGTATTACTAATTGTTTCATTCTATCAATATTTGGCACGCGTCCTGTCCACATTTCAAATGCAAGTGCGCCTTGATAAACAAACATATCAATACCATTTTGAATGGTTGCACCTTGCTCTTTTGCCTCACATAAAATTTTCGTTTCAAATGGATTATAAATTATATCTGATACAATTGTTCCCTTTTTTAACGAACAAATTTGCAATGGCGTATGTTCAACACGTGGATGCATGCCTATTGTAGTTGTCTGAATGATAATATCATAATTTCCTTGTTCTTCTGTCGCTTTTTCTAACGATAAAGCAACAGAACTAACATGAGCCGTACATGCATCAATAAGTTCTTTCGCCTTATCTACTGTACGATTGGCTACATCAATCTTTTTCACACCTACATCCACAAGAGAGAAATAAATTGCTCGGCTAGCACCACCTGCACCAAGCAATAAAATACGTTTCTCTTGAAGTGGTTCATTACTAATCGACTGCAGGGCTCGAACAAAGCCTATTCCGTCTGTATTGTAGCCAATTAATTTCCCATCTTTATGAACCACTGTATTTACTGCACCAATTTGCCTTGCTAGCGGATCAATCTCATCCAAGTAATCCATAATAGCAACTTTGTGCGGAGTTGTTACATTAAACCCTGAAATACCTAATGCTTTTAAACCTCTCACTGCTTCCCCTAGCTCTTCCTCTTCAACAAGAAATGCATGATAATGGGCATCCATATTCAAGTGTTCAAATGCATCGTTATGCATAACAGGTGATAATGAATGTCCAATTGGATTTCCGATTACACCATATAATTGTTTCATAAATCCCTCTCCATATTAAATTAAAGATTTACGCAATGAAACACTTACTCCTTTTGGCACGTGAGCAACAATCTTTGCTCCCGGTTCGTTCACAGTCACCCATCCTAATCCAGAGAATACAACATCCGTTTTTGGTTCACGAATATTAAACTCGTATTTCACTAGCTCTGGCATATTTTCTAATTCTTCTGGTGTTGGCGGGCTTAGTAAATCCCCAGCATGATTTTTATACAATTCATCTGCTTTTTCGAGCTTTGTACGATGAATTGTTAAACGATTTGAGAAGTGACAAGTAAATGCACGACGACCACCACTTACATAATCAAAGCGTGCCAATCCACTGAAGAATAACGTTTGTTCTTCATTTAATTGGAATACCATCGGCTTAATTTCTTTCGTTGGCGTAATAAGCTTTAAGCTTTGCTTTCCAACGTAATGAGCCATTTGATGGTGGTTAATAATACCTGGCGTATCATATAAAGAAGACTCTTCGTCTAATGGAATATCAATTAGGTCAAGTGTTGTTCCTGGGAAATGAGATGTTGTAATTACATTTTCAGTCTCATCACTAAATTCTTTAATCATACGATTAATAAATGTTGATTTCCCCACATTTGTACATCCAACAACGTAAACATCTTTACCGCCACGATAATATTCAATAGCATCCGCCAGTTCAGCAATCCCTTGTCCTTTCGCTGCACTAATTAAAAAGACATCTTCTGGCTTTAATCCTAGCTGCTTTGCACTATAACGCATCCAATGTTTTACTTTATCATGTTTTACTGACTTAGGAATTAAATCAGCTTTATTTCCAACAAGTAATACTTTATTATTTCCTACAAAACGATGTAACCCTGGTAACCAGCTACCATTAAAATCAAAAATATCTACAATCTTAACTACTAACGCATCCGATTTTCCAATTCCATTTAGAATACGTAGGAAGTCATCGTCTGTTAACGATACATCTTGAATTTCATTGTAATGTTTCAAGCGAAAACAACGTTGACAAATTACTTGCTCTTTTTCTAAAGATGAGGCAGGAGCATATCCCACTTCATTTTTATTTTCTGTTTGAATTTCTACACCGCAACCAATACATTTAATTGTTTCAGTCAAACTTTATTCCTCCCAGTTAATTAAACCTTTTTTCTTCATGTTTCTCATGATTCTTCGCTCGATCTTTCGGTTAAAACGCGTCACTAATCCATCCGTTTGTGCTACCGGTACAACTAAAATTGTATGAAGTCCCACTCGATTTCCACCAAGCACGTCCGTTAGTAACTGATCCCCAATTACTACAACTTCATCTGGTTGCAACTGCATCGCTTGTATCGCACGCTTAAATGCTCGAACAAATGGTTTACGCGCACTATGAATAAACGGAATACCTAACGGATCAGCAAAATCTTTCACACGTTGCTCATTATTATTTGAAACGACCGTTACTTGAATGCCCTGCTCTTTCATTTTCAAAAACCACTCTTCAAGTTGCGGCGTTGCATTTGGACGATCCCATTCAATCAAAGTGTTATCTAAATCAGTAATAACACCTTTAATCCCACGTTTTTTCAATTCTTCTGGTTGAACATGATATACATTTTTCACATATTCATTTGGTAAAAATAACTTCAATTTCTTTCACCTCTTTGAGGAGTTTTTCATAAAATTTTTCGACAACATTTTTCGATATGCAACCTGTGGATAAAATTGTACACATTTTCCACATTAATTTTTCAGTCAATTTAGAATTTACTAACATTCTATACACATTTTATCCACCTATGTATGTGGATAACCCTTCGTTTGTGACTGTCATATTTTTTTGGTACATTTAATGCAACAACGAATCAACCCTTATATTATTAGGAGGTGACTCATCTTGAAAACAAAACATATGGAACAGTTATCTACTGAGTTACTCACTGAGTCTTATTATAAAGCAAAAGAGCTAAAATTAAATCCCGACTTCATTTTACTTATAAAACAAGAAATTATTAGACGCTCATTAGAGGACAAGCTCGTCAAATCGTCTTGATTACATATAAAATGAAACTTGAATGAATGAGGATTTTTTTCATTCTCCACTCATTATTAGTTGAACCAATCGGGCAGTTACGGAATAAATCACTAATTGACCTGTAAAAAGAGCCATCCTACGATGGCTCTCGAATAAACAAGTACTCCTATCTAAGGATTTCATCATTAAGCATCTTTGCCCATAGCTCTTACTTCCAGTTATACAAGCTATTCTTTATTTGTGAGCTACTCGAGTAGCAATTTTTTCACCGAGACGAAGCTCTTGTCCACTTTTCAATTCCTGCAATACTTCTATCATATCTTTTTCAAACAATAAAACAACTGTCGAACCAAATGTAAAGTATGCCATTTCTTCACCTTTTTGAACAGTACTTCTTTCATGCAAAAGCTCAATACTATTAACAAACATAGCCCCTACTTTTACAAGCGCCATATGTTCGCCATCACTATTCACTTCTGTAACAGAGCGATAATTTTTTGACAATGGTTCCTTCCCGTATTTCATTCCAGCTGCATTTACCGGGTATGATTTTCTCCCGAGTACAAACCTTTCAGTTACAGAACCAGAAAGTGGACTATGAATACGATGGTAATGACTTGGACTCAAATAAATTACCATATATGTACCGCCTGCATATCGCTTTGCACGTTCCTCATTACCTAGCATATCCACAATTGAATAACGCTTTCCTTTAATATCGAATGTTTTTGTGTTCTCAATAGGACCTTGATCAGCAAAAACACCATCAACAGGACTAACAACACTCAATGCATCTGTATCAATACTACGCTTTCCTTCTTTTAACCTACGTGTAAATAATTCATGCAATGTTCTATATTCCTTCAAACCCTTTTCCATCTCATCTTGATTAATTTGAAAAACTTTCGCATACGATGGAATAATGATAGAGCTCAAACGAGATTGTGCAAATTTACGTAATATATAAGAAGTAAAGCGACCATTTGTAAGTTCAATCATAAGTCGATATAATGTACGTCGCAAATTGCGAAACCTCCTAATCAATCCATAACTTTAGTTTTCCCTTCTTTTCTTTCTATATCATATGTTAAATTGGTTCTTATTCCCACATATCATATAGAACCTTTTCATTATACACACGGAAAACGAAGTATGATATAATTCTTAAATTGTTTAGCACCTTCTAATATTACAGATAGAATCCGTCATTTTCAACAGTGAACATGTATTTCTTCTTAACTCAACTCGTTTTCTTTCCTTATTTACAAAAAGAAAAGCAGTCAATTTAAAAATGTGACTGCTTACAATATACATTATTCTTTCGCTTTTTTTTCTTTCTCTGCCCTTACAAATTCATGGAACATTTTCATTAAAGCACGCTTCTCAATCCTTGATACATAGCTTCTGGAAATACCAAGTGCCTTCGCAATCTCCCTCTGGGTTTTCTCTTTGTCAAGCCCAAGTCCAAAACGCTTCACAATAACTTCTTTCTCTCGTTCGTCTAAAATATCGATATACTCTTTAATCTTTTCTAACTCCATACTAAGCTGAATCATATCAATTACATCTTCTGACTCTGATTTTAATATATCAATAAGCGATATTTCATTCCCCTCTTTATCTTGCCCGATTGGATCATGAAGTGAGACGTCTTTTTTCGTTTTCTTTAATACACGTAAATGCATCAAAATTTCGTTTTCAATACAGCGTGCTGCATATGTTGCGAGCTTTGTTCCTTTCCCTGCTGAATAACTCTCAATCGCTTTAATGAGCCCGATTGTACCAATTGAAATTAAATCTTCTGCATCTTCACCTGTGTTTTCAAATTTTTTAACGATATGAGCTACAAGCCGTAAATTATGTTCAATTAAAAGATTCCTCGCTTGAGCATCACCTTGCTCCATTAACTCTAAGTACTTTCTCTCATCATCTGATGATAACGGCTGCGGGAACGCATTATTCTTCACATAAGAAACAAAGACAAACACTTCTCGAACCATATATCCAATTGCGGCGAATAGACTCAAACCTTTCACCTCCGCCAAAATAGTGGTCTTTACTATATGTATGTGGGCGTGAGGTTGTTTGTGTCTGTACTACATAAATATGGAACTCTTAGCTTTTGTCGAAAAAAACATACCATTTATACCTTGAATAAATTTTCCAATGTATTACAATATGTTAAGTTCCAAAATTTTGAAAGAGGTGTTTTCATGCGATACTTTACTTCACAAATAAGAACTCTTACAGTATTCACACTATCCTTTTTCTTACTGTCAGCTTGCGGACAACAAACTTCTTCTACAACAACAGAGACAACTAAACAGGATATTGCAGCATCAGAAGACAATAAAAAAACGGAAGATAACCAAAAAGCTGAAGACAACACAAAGACTGAGAACAACACAAAAACTGGGAACAACACAAAAACTGAGAACAACACAAAAACTGAGAACAACGCAAAAACTGAGAACAACACAAAAACTGAGAACAACACAAAAACTGAGAACAACACAAAAACTGAGAACAACACAAAAACTGAGAACAACACAAAAACTGAGAACAACACAAAAACTGAGAACAACACAAAAACTGAGAACAACACAAAAACTGAGAACAACACAAAAACTGAGAACAACACAAAAACTGAGAACAACACAAAAACTGAGAACAACACAAAAACTGAGAACAACACAAAAACTGAGAACAACACAAAAACTG
Source organism: Bacillaceae bacterium OF18-1A (assembly GCA_027694045.1). Lineage (GTDB taxonomy): Bacteria > Bacillota > Bacilli > Bacillales > Bacillaceae_G > Bacillus_A. The sequence continues at coordinate 744,754 of JAQEWB010000002.1, forward strand.
AGAACAACACAAAAACTGAGAACAACACAAAAACTGAGAACAACACAAAAACTGAGAACAACACAAAAACTGAGAACAACACAAAAACTGAGAACAACACAAAAACTGAGAACAACACAAAAACTGAGAACAACACAAAAACTGAGAACAACACAAAAACTGAGAACAACACAAAAACTGAGAACAACACAAAAACTGAGAACAACACAAAAACTGAGAACAACACAAAAACTGAGAACAACACAAAAACTGAGAACAACACAAAAACTGAGAACAACACAAAAACTGAGAACAACACAAAAACTGAGAACAATACAAAGGCTGAGAACAACACAAAAACTGAGAACAACGCAAAAACTGAAAACAATACAAAGATTGAGAACAACGCAAAAACTGAGAACAACGCAAAAACTGAAGCAGAATCTAAAAACACACAAAAAGATCCACAACCAGCTAAGCAACCAAATAAGCAAACTGATACTATTAAATTTACAAGTGAAGATGCTGTAAAAGTTCTAGAAAACAGAATGGGAGCTCGATCAGCTGACATTCATTACGTCTCTGGAGAAGATCAACTAATCAGCACAATAAATGGCGTTAAGCTATATGACGTTTTATACACACGTGGTGATGGTGAACATCAACGTGCTTTCAATTTCGCAGTAGGCTCTGATGGAAATGTATACGATTGGTCGAAAGCTCAAGATGGTATTCTTCAACCACTTAACGGTAATTAATAACTCTCTATAAAACATAGTAAAAGCCAATCGAAATAAAATCGATTGGCTTTTACTAATATTTTCTCCACATTTTCTTTCCGGTATGTGCATCTATGTAGCGAATTTCTCTGCTAAAATCAACAAATCCTTTATAATTTTCATCTGTCGTTTGTTTATATAGCAATTGGTATTTATCCCCTTCTCTGTCGACATCTATATGCCATTCTAAATTAACATGGAGAGCTTCTTTATATATTTCTAATGCTTTTTCTTTTGTTACTGTTGGGATTATTTCATATGTGAGCAATTCTTTTATTATATTGCTCGGCTCTCCTGAATAGTGCATCACAGCACCATTTTCCGCATTAATGTTAATCATATATTGTGTATGCTCTACGGGAATACCATTCACATATACAGAAAAGATAAATCTTTCAACTCCATCTTCTGCTTTTTCTCGTTCCTCCCAAAGATGAAGGTATTGTGTAACATCTGGAATAACTCGCTCTAAAAATTGAAGTGCTTTTTGTAAACACTGTTCTCTTGATAATATTCGTTTTACTTCTTTATCATCTGTCAGTTTTATAAAACCGATTAATTCATCAGTTGATTTATCCATAGTAATTCCAACTAAATTATTATATTTTAGCATTGGTAAATGCTTTTTAAAGAATTCATTCATTAAATATGGATCCTTCTCTTCTTTCTCTTGTTGCAATTCTTCTTTCGGTACAAATTTCATCCTTATTCCATCTTCACTTTCCGTCTCATCTACTTTCACAAACTGTTCTTTATCCCAGTCAAATAAATTGAATATATCATTTTGTTGACTACCTTTTTTCGGTTTAGTAACAGCTACTGTTGGAGGTAATCTATAGTGATCCGGACCAAATAAATCTTTACCTGTACTCGCATTAATACATGCATGACTAGGCTCTGGTTCATATACAAGATGGTACCCTTTTACTTCTTCCCCATTCTCATATTTACATGATGAGTATGTTAAATCCACAAATACAAGTCTCATATCTTGTCTATTTTTTAAGTTTTCTAAAACGATGTTCTCATCAACAATTTCAATTGGCCACAATGGTTTTGCTTGTATACTTTCTCGTCCTTTATAACGGAAGTTCACAACATTACCTGACGGGTGAATTCGCACAACACACCCTGCATCCGGTAATGGATATCCATTCACCTCTTGCATATAGTTCACTTCTTTTAGATCTCGCCAATCTTCCACGTACACATATGTATAGATTTCAAATTCTTCTCGTAAATGATTTTTTATAAATTTATTTGCAATTTCTTTTGCCTCGTTCTCCCCCATTTTTTCGTTACTATTCGGAAAATAATCCTCAGCTACGTTTAATTCAACTAACTCTCCCGTATGTCTATTCAACGTAATTTGTATCGTTTTTTCCTCATTATCTTTGCATTCCCACCATAATAGATGATACGGGTCATCCACTTCATCTTTATCGTCTACCACAAGCCTATATTCGTCCGGAATTTCAATGATATGAGCCACTCGTTCTTTTCTTTCTTGATCTTTTGGATTCATCATACCTCTCCTCAATTACAATTTAAGGTAATTATAACAAGCAAAACTAAATTTAATTAGGAAAAAAAGACAAAAATCTGAAACAATTAGTTCATACGAAATTCACACGAATCTATTACTATAGAAATTGTACATAGTGAATTTATTAACAATCACGTTTATTCATATAGAATCTTACTTGAAAGGAGTTGAAATTATGAAAACTAAATATCGTTTTATGATCTCATCATTTGCTGCTTGTGCTTATATGATTTGGTATTTAGTATAATAACAACCTCGCTTGTAAATAGGAAAAGGTGTGTATATAAATGGAATATAATCAGTCAAACGTTAACTACTGGAAAGCCTTTGTACTACCATATACATTTGCTTTAGAAGAGTTAAAAACTAAATTTGAAATTATGAACCGGGAAGCTCAATTTTTAGAGGATTACAACCCGTTTGAACATATAAAAACAAGACTTAAACAACCTGAAAGTATTATTAAAAAACTAGAACGCAAAAACTTATTGCCAACAATTGAAAATGCTCAAACGCATTTACAAGATATCATTGGTATTCGTATTACATGTTGTTTCGTAGAAGATATTTATCATTTGAAGGAAGTCATTGAAAATCGTGAGGATATGGAAGTTATAGAAGTAAAAGATTATATCGCTAACCCAAAAGGGAACGGATATAAAAGTTTACACATGATCATTAAATATCCGTTATCACTAAATTCTGGTACGAAAGACGTATTTGCAGAAATCCAATTACGTACGCTCGCAATGGACTTTTGGGCGAGTTTAGAACATAAACTTTATTATAAATATGAAGGAAATATACCTGAATATTTAAAAGATGAACTACACGATGCAGCAATGAAAGCTGAAGATCTTGATAATAAAATGGCAACAATTCGCCAAGATATTGATGATATTGAAGCATGTTCCAACCAAATTTTATTACCACTATAAAAAAAGGTTCTCTTCTATGAGAACCTTTTTTGTCCCGCAAAAGTCCGATTGGATGGACACCCACTAATTAAAGTTTCACTTTATTTCTTCTCTATCGTACGCACTTCTTCGATCTTCCATTTATCTTCTTCTTTTCCAAGCGCATACTGTACTTTTTTCTGAAGAGTAACTTCCCCATCTATTTCCTTTTCCTTTGTTTCAACAATGACATAGCCTACTTTACTTGCTTTCACATTTACATGTTCTAATTCAATTTTTTTATTTCCCTTTTGAAAAGCTGCTTCCTTTTGTGTTTTTAGATCTTCGGCACTAGGCATATTCTTTGAAAACAACTCCATATGTTCCGCAAGATTTTTTTCATTCGTTGTCCGTACAAATGCCTCAATAACATCTTGAATAGACTTTTCTTCTTCTTTCGTTATCTCTACCTTTTCTTCAGTTTTTTTCGTAGTAGGTTTTTGTCCTATATTATTCTCTTGAGGTTGACACCCGACTAGCAATACTACAAATACGAAAAGAAAGCTTACATTTCCTAACAAAAACCTCATCTTTCCATCTCCTAAAAATAAAGGTGAGGCAAAATGCCTCACCTTTATCTATATTTAGCGTCTTCCTTTATTCGGGTCGCCACCGCCAACAATATCAAAGACACGTTTCGCTATATTTGTATTCTCTTGAACGCCAGAGAACAAGTATTTACCTGGGCCAAATGCATATACGTTCACATCTTCACCTGTATGTCCACCTGTTGTCCAACCTGTAACCGAACGCTTATTGAAAATATCTTCAATCGCATTGTCAATCTTTGTTACATCTTTTGAAGGAGCTATATCATTTACAGCTTTAATTTCTTCTGGTGTTAATTGTAGATCAATATATTTTTTCAACGTTTCTTCTACATTTGCACCTTTTGCAATTTCATTTGCCATAAAGTCTGGTGTGCGTTTTGCAGCTTTAATTGGATCTACTTTAAAGTTATACTCACCATTCGCACCTAGAGACAATCCGCCTGTAGCATGGTCTGCTGTTGCAACAACTAACGTATTTTTATCTTTTTTCGCAAATTCAATTGCTGCCTTAAATGCTTTTTCAAAGTCTTCCATTTCACTCATTGCACCGACAATATCATTATCATGTCCAGCCCAGTCGATTTGACTTCCTTCAACCATTAAGAAGAAACCTTTTTTGTTTTTGTTCAGACGCTCAATTGCTGCATTTGTCATTTCTTCTAATGAAGGTGTTTTCTCATTACGGTCAATCATTTTATCTAATCCACCTGGTGCAAATAAACCGAGAATTTGATCATTCTTATCATTTAACAATTGATCTCGATCTGTTACATAGCTATATCCAGCTTTCTTAAACTCTTCTGTAAGGTTACGGTCTTTTCTAACAAAGTTTTTTACACCGCCGCCAAGCATAACGTCAACTTTATGCTCCCCTTTAATTTTCTCATCAAAATAATCATTCGCAATTGCATCCATATTTTTACGGCTAATGTCATGCGCACCGAAAGCAGCTGGTGTCGCATGCGTAATTTCAGAAGTTGCAACAAGTCCCGTTGATTTTCCTTTTTCTTTCGCTTGCTCAAGAACTGTTTTCACTTCTGCTTTATCATTATCAACTGCGATAGCCGCATTATATGTTTTAATTCCCGCTGACATTGCTGTTGCTGCTGATGCAGAGTCTGTAATATTTTCATGTTCATCTTCTGGGTATGTTTTTTGTGTTCCTACAAGATGCTTATCAAATTCTGTAGATTCCATTTCAAAAGTTTTCGGATTATCTTTCATATAACGGTGAGCTGTCATATATGAAGGGCCCATACCATCTCCAATTAATACGATGACATTTTTAATTTTTGCATTGCTTCCGTTCTCATCTGCATTAACCTCACTAGAACGAGTAAAATTCCATGTTGCTACCGAAGTAACTGCTAATGATGCCACAACTGCAAATGGCCATGCTTTTTTTACAAACTTTTTCACTGTCTTGTCCCCCTAATTAGGTTATTCATTTCCCACTATCAAATTTAATGGAAGACTGTTAAGAGAAAATTAGTTATATGTAAATTTTTTGTTAACTTATGTAAATATCAGTTATAATTTGTATAACTTTGTCTTTTCGTATCAAGCATCCTTCCCTTTACAAACTAAATATAAACAAGTTGGATTTTATTTAACGTAAATCTCTTATTTTACATTTTGAATCTCATTTTATGAAAAGAAATAGAAATGTGGTGAGCTTTTATGAAGGTAGTAAAGCTAAATGAATCTTTCATTTTTGAGTTACTCAATCTTTGCAAATCTGTTGGATGGTTACAAGATTCATTTTTTATGAAAAAACAATTCGAAATGTATCTCTCGATTGGAACACTTGTAGGTTACATTCATGAAGGCAAACTTATTGCAGTTGGAGGCGTATTTCCTTTTAAAGATGTTTTTTCTTCCATTGGCATGTTAATCGTCCACCCTAATTTTCAAGGCAAAGGAATCGGACGTACTTTGCTAAATCATTGTTTGGAGCATGCTTTAATAAAACAACCAATTGCACTGATTGCGACAAAAGCTGGCGAACCTCTTTATACATCATGTGGATTTCAAACAGTAACAACAATCCATCGTTTTGAAAAACAGACTACTAACATAACTACTTCCCTTACACACGAAGTGGGAGAGAAAGACTTTATGTCCCTTATCTCTCTCGATCAAATGGCAACTGGGGCGAACCGTTCCACACTGTACTCATCGCTATTACCAAGAGCCATACACTCTTTTAAAATTGAAAGAAATAACTGTATAGAAGCTTTTTCCTTATGCATACAAAAAGGAAATGTATTATCTATCAATCCACTTATCGCAAAACAAGAAGAGGATGCGATTCAATTATTAAAAAGGATTTGTGAATGTTGGAATGGCACAGTACGGATTGATGTCCCACATTCACAATCTACATTTCGTAAATTTCTTCAAGCAAAAAATTTCCAAGAAACGCTTCGTTCACCGCTTATGATAAAAAATGGTTGTGAACTTCCTGGAAATCGTAATATGCTATTTGCTATGATAGATACAGCGTTATGTTAGAAAGGGGACACCTAATTGAAGCGGTTTAGCTATTTTATGGCAGGTTGCCTTACTCTTACACTATTAGTAGGATGCAGTGCAGCAGAAAAGCCAGTAGAACAAGTAAAACAAGTTAAGAATACACTTACAGCAAAACTAGCTACCGAGGAAAAAATGGTAGAAATAGATGGGCAAACCATTTACTTTAAAAAGATTGGTAATGAAAAACCACCTTTACTTATGATTCATGGATTTGGAGGATCATCAGATGGTTTTCAAAAAATTTACTCAGATTTAGCAAAAGATCATACGATTATCTCTGTTGATGCTTTAGGGTTCGGACGTTCCTCTAAGCCGATGGATTTCCATTACTCTTTCCCAACTCATGCAAATTTGTATTATAAGTTAATGAAAAAACTAGGTTATGATTCATTCGCAATACTGGGGCATTCGATGGGCGGAGAAATTTCTCTTAATTTAACATATTTATATCCTGATGCGGTTACTCACCTTATTTTAACTGATGCTACAGGCGGTCCTCATACGTTCGTTACTAAACAAGGTTCACCAAAACCACAGCTATCGACTGATTTAAATACAGTTTCTTCTATTACAGATTATGATGAGAGCAAAGTGAAATTCAAACGGAATGATGAAGAGCATTATAATAAAATGAAATTATGGCCTAGACGTCTTCAAATTAATGCAAATGAAATAAAGCAGCCAACTTTAATTATATGGGGAAGAAATGATAGTAGCGTTTCTTGGAAAGAAGGAGAAACATATCATCAATTCTTAAAAAATAGTACTTTCCATATTATCGAAAAAGGTTACCACGCACCATTTCGTCAAGAACCACAAGAGTTTGTAGGATATGTAAAAAACTTCTTCGAAAAAAATCCGATAATTGTTGAAAAATAAAAGGGTATCTCACCTTGAGATACCCTTTTTCATATATTAAGCAGCTTGCTTTTGACGTTTTGATGTTTTTGATCCTAATACTTTCGGGATAATAAAACCATCTATTCCAAACTTTCCGGCGTTCATACCAGAAACAAGAACGAACATAGATAAGATAACCATTTCGGGATTCACACCAATTGACCCACTAAACATATAGGAAAAGTTCATTACAAGACCAAAAAAGACCGCTGTTTTTGTTAAACAGCCTACAATTAAACCAATTCCGACTAAAATTTCTCCCCACGTTACAAGCGTATTAAACAAATCTACATTTGGAATCGCAAAATCTTGTAAGAATGATGCCCACCATGATTGAACAGCCGGTTGCGCTCCTTTAGATTTTTCAATTGCACCTTGTAAATAACCCGTTGCATCAAAACCTTTTCCTTGTAGTTTACCGATTCCAGCCATTAACCATGTGTAACCAAGATACACTCGAATTACTGCTAATACAACAGAAACTGCTTTGTTTTCTCTTAAAAATTGAATAACCATATCTTCCTCCTAAAGTTGTAATCAAATTAGTTACAGATAATATAATAACATTAGTTACTTATTTTTTGAATGTTAATTATGGATAATTTGTGACAGGCATATTATTCATAATTAACATTTATATAGTAACTTTTATTAACTGTAAAAACTTGAACATATCATACCATAGTTGATAATCTTTTTCATTGAAGAAAATGTAAAAAAAGTGTGAGTTAAATGTGAAAAGAGTTCATTCGAATATACAAAAAAACATTTTATTCTTTTTATGGATGCGATACTTGTAAACTCGATGGTAAATACTTTGTATGTTCACCTTCACCGTGCCGAACAAAGACAAATTTCATCTCCATGCTCCTCTCACTATGAACTTCCCTTACATACTTTTTTCCCTATATTATTCTTTATTCCTGCTATGTAAAAGCTAGTATGTAAAAAACATTCGACATGCATATTTGAAAAATATTACAATCATACATGTAAAACACTTTTTACATAAAGGAGGATAATTACATATATGAAATGGATAATCGTCTTTGTCGGAATGATGATATGGGGATATATAAATGGCTTCTTTAATAGCGATAAAACTGCTAATCCTTGGATTACAGATGACGAACGTGAAACAAAAATTAAACAAAAAGCAATTACCGCAAGTTGGTCGGGTGTGTTCTTATTTTGTATTATGAATCTCTTAAATAAATGGTTAAGTTTAGAAACAAGCAATACATCACCTTACTTACCACATCCTGTCGCAACTATTTTAAAAGAAAATATAGAATTACAAGTTCTACTTATGCTATTTATTACGTATGGCATATTTTATGTATACTATCGTCACAAACTAAGTGCCTAACATATAAAAACTGCCTAAAAATAAGTTGTAGGCAGTTTTTATTCCTTAATAGAAATGACGTTTTCCCAATTCCATCTCTCATAATACCACTCTGGTACGTCTATATTCTCAATCCACTTCTTTTCATTTGTTCCATCATCGTTAGCAAGCCATACATCTGCTTTCTTACGGTCTGAACGTATCCATATTAATTGATTGCTCTTCATGAAAACAGGATGATAATCGCCCTGTTTGTTAGATGGCTTTGTGATTTGATGTTGTTCATTAGTTGTACTATCGATTTCATATAAAAATGGTAGCGGCCTTTTTTCTGGTGGGGTTTCTATCCCTGCCTCTTTTGCTCGTGAAACAACAATTGCTTCATCGTTTTTCCATGTGAAATCCCAATCGACATATCCTTTTGGTGTAAATGTGTGTTGCTGAAGTGTTGGCAGCTCTTTTACTTTTAAATGCTTATTCTCTAATGCAACTCTCCCGCTTCCTTCAATATAAGCTAATATATTTTTGGTTGGCGCCCATTGAAACCATTGCGTATTTAATAACATTTGATCTACTTTTTCAAAGCGACTGCCATTTGCTCGAACTAAGCAAAGTGTATTGCTATCAGCTGACCATGAAGCTGTTGGTACTGCTAAAAATGAAATCCACTTTTGGTCTGGTGACCACTTAAACCCACTTGCAACGAGTGCTAAAAAATCATCATGTTCATTTGGTAATGCATACAAATGCTTCATTTTGTGAGGATTCATATGTGCATCTTTTTGTACTTCATATAGCTGAGCTCCTGTCCATCCTGTTGGAAGTAAATATGCTTCAGAAGATACAAGAAACTTCTTGCCATCAGGGTACCACGCATAATCACCTACACCACTTGATACATTTTCAAAATCTGCATTCTTTTTTTCTACATCAAATGTATTTAACGTACCTGTAAATATAAATGCAATTATATTCTCAGTTGGTGACCATTGATAATTTGAAGCTTCAGATTGAAACGGTATAACCTTCTTCCCATCTTTCAGCCGGTACAACTCAAGAATATTTTGCTTTTTTCCTTTTGCATATGCAAGCCATTCTCCATCATGTGACCACTTTGGCCCTGTTATGTATTCTCCTTTTGTAAGTTGTTTTTCTTTCCCATCAACTTTAACCCAAAGATCGTGATGACGAATAAAAGCAACTTTCACTTCGCTATTTTCTGCGCTAGTACTAGTGATTGCACATAAAAACAGGAGTAACATTGCACTGCCACTTACTATGAATCGTTTCATAACACCACTCCATTTCCCCTCATAGTATCCCTCATTCCTTACCTACAATATGTAAAAAAATGCCCATTCGACATAATTAGAAAAAATTTCCCAAGAAATTTTCAATTCAAAGAGGATTGGTATGAATTATGTCGAAATTATAGTTTAGCCAACATGCATTTTTATATTTAATGATAAAAATGTAAGATATTTTTTTGGAATATTGGCACTTTTAATTAGGGGGAGTTTCAATGAAGAAATCTACATCTACACTATTAAGTATGGCGCTCGTCTTTTCTAGTTTTGGGGCTCTAAGCGCTCATGCTGAATCACTGCAAAATGAGAAGCAATTTAGTCCACAATTAAAAACAACGATTGAACAATGGGGAGAAAACAAAATTGCTCAAAGCGTTGAAACAAAAACATCCAAAGAAATCTCTGTCATTGTAGAATTGCAACATGCACCACTTGCTGCTCAAAATAATATTCAGCATGCTCCAGATTTGCAAAATAGTAACGTACAATCTTATCATGCCGAGCTCAAAAAAGCACAAGAAGACACGACTAAGAAAATAAAAGAAAAAGCACCTGGTGCAAAAGTTAAAGAGGCTTATAATACGCTATTTTCTGGATTCTCTATTTCAGTTCCAGGAGATCAAATTACCGCCCTCGCTTCTTTGCCTGAGGTAAAAGCAGTATATCCAAACTTAACATATAAATTACATGAAACTTCAAAAAGTGATACGAATGAAGAAGCACCAAATATTGGCGGTCCAACAATTGGTGCTCCTGAAGCTTGGAATTTAAAAGATCCATCCGGTAAACCACTTGATGGAAAAGGAATGAAAGTAGCTGTTATCGATTCCGGTGTAGACTATACACACCCTGATTTAAAAGCGAATTATATCGGTGGGTATGATGCAGTCGATGAAGATAATGATCCAATGGATGGTAATGTACACGGCACCCACGTCGCTGGGATTATTGCTGGTAATGGGAAAATTAAAGGTGTAGCTCCCAATGCCTCTATTCTCGCCTATCGTGTCATGAATGAGCTTGGCTATGGTACAACTGAAGATATTATTCAAGGTATTGAACGCGCGATTCAAGACGGTGCTGATGTGTTAAATTTATCTCTTGGTCAAAATCTAAATGTACCTGATCAGCCTGTAACATTAACGTTAGAGCGTGCAGCAAAGCTTGGAGTCACTGCCGTTATTTCAAACGGAAATGATGGTCCGCATCCTTGGTCTGTTGATGCTCCTGCTAATGCAAGTAGCGTTATATCAGTTGGAGCGTCTACTGTTTCTATTCCATTCCCAACCTTCCAAGTAGCTGGTTCAAGTAAAACTTATCAAGGGTTACCATTATCAAAATCCGATTTCCCAATAGGAAATGATTCTCCCCTTGTATATGTTGGATATGGTTCGCCAACGGATTATGCAAAACAAGATGTAAAAGGAAAGTTTGTCCTTGTCCTACAAGGAACTTCCAGCACATTAGTGAAGGCTGAACAAGCAAAACAAGCAGGTGCTCTTGGTGTACTATTAATTTCTAATGAAAAAGAAATCAATATTATGCCTGAATACTTTGCACGTGAAAATTTAGCCCTCCCAGTTATGCAATTATCAAATACAAATGGGGAAGAATTAAAAAACTTGATTACGAAGCGTAAGAAAAATATAAAAATTGGACAACCAGCGCCAACTGAACTAATTGGTAACTTTAGTTCCAGAGGTCCATCACAAGGAAGTTGGCTTATAAAACCTGATATCATTGCACCAGGAGTACAAATTACTAGTACTGTACCAAGAGGTGGCTATGAATCTCACAACGGAACTAGTATGGCTGCACCACAAGTGGCAGGTGCAGTTGCCCTATTACGTCAAATGCACCCTGATTGGACGACAGAACAACTAAAAGCATCTCTTGCCAATACCGCAAAAACTTTAAAAGATGTAAATGAAAATACATATCCTGTTATGACGCAAGGATCTGGTTTAATTAACATCCCAAAAGCAGCGCAAACAGATGTATTAATAACGCCTAATAATATTAGCTTCGGTCTTATTAAACCAAATAGCGGAAAAATAAAATTGACGCAAAATATTGCACTACAAAACCTTTCTAATAAAAAGAAAAGTTTCTCAACTCGTGTTGAATTATTAGAGGCAAATACAAAAACAAAAGTAAAAGCCTCTGTGCCTTCTTCTATTAGTATAAAGCCGAATGATAATATCGAAAAACCGCTTACTCTCACTGTCGATAGCTCACTGCCTCAAGGTGTATATACAGGAAATATATATGTAAAAGAGCAAGGTGCAAAAGAAGAAACTCGTATTCCATTTACATTCAGCATCGACCCGAAAGAATATAAGCGTATAGATGGACTCGAAATTGTTAACGCTACTTTTAGCCCAAATGGTGACCAAATATTAGATGATAATCTTATTAACTATTATTTAGTTTCTCCTGTAGATGATGTAACGTTGCATGCAAATTTAGTTACGAAGGAACGTGTAACATATCAAGGCATCATCTATCAAGGAAAAAATGAAACAGCTGGTTACAAACCATTTAAATGGAATGGTACAAAAGCTGATGGTACTCCGTTAGCTGACGGTCTATACCAAATCGAAGCTGTTGCCTCTAATTCTGGTGGAGAAACAAAACAAACAGCTGCTGTATTTGTTGACCGAACTGCACCTAAATTAACACATGAAGTTGATCAAGAAAATCTCGTAATTAGAGGAAAAGTCGATGATATACTGCTAGATTGGATGACTGAATCCGGCTGGACTGCTCCAGGCCAGCCAGTAATAATGCAATATGAAATTAATGGGGATGGAGTATGGGAAAGTGCATTCCTAAATCCTTGGGCGAAAAACTATGAAATTTATTTTGACCGCAGCCAGTTACAGCAAGGAAAAAATACAATTCACATTGTAGCAACTGATGCAGCGGGAAACAAATCTGAGTTAAACGTCGATTTAGAAGTAAAGTAATAAGTTCCTTGTCGACAATTTTTCACCATAGTCTAATAATGCTAGTAGTGAATGATATCCCTTCCTAAAAAACTGGTAGTTGATTTGAATCTATGCACACAATACGACAAATATTTCCATTATCTTAAAGCCAGTGATAAATAATTTTTCTATCTACAAATGCAGTAGTACCACGATTCATTCACCCCCTATTGGAATATCTGATAGGGGATTTTTCTATTTCTCACACAACAAATATTAAATAATTCTGAATTTTATGATAAAATTATAAGCGCTTACAATTTTAAAATGTGTTGGTACAAGCTATACAAAACTGCTATTCATTTTTATAGAAAAAAGGAGGATGTCTAAATGACAAAGAAAACAGAAATTCCATCGCATTTAAAACCGTTTGTTTCTACACAACATTATGATCAATACACACCGGTAAATCACGCTGTGTGGCGCTACATTATGAGACAAAATCATAGTTTTTTAAAAGACGTTGCCCACCCAGCCTATGTGAACGGACTACAATCATCTGGTATTAATATAGATGCAATTCCAAAGGTAGAAGAAATGAATGAGTGTTTAGCACCAAGTGGCTGGGGGGCTGTAACGATTGACGGCCTCATTCCTGGCGTAGCATTCTTCGATTTTCAGGGACACGGCTTACTACCAATTGCAACTGATATCCGTAAAGTAGAAAATATCGAGTACACACCAGCTCCAGACATTGTACACGAAGCGGCGGGACACGCGCCGATTTTACTTGATCCTACATATGCAAAATATGTGAAACGTTTTGGACAAATTGGCGCAAAGGCTTTCTCTACAAAAGAAGAACATGACGCATTTGAAGCTGTTCGTACATTAACAATCGTAAAGGAAAGCCCAACTTCTACACATGAAGAAGTTGTAGCTGCTGAAAATGCTGTAATCGAAAAGCAAAACTTAGTTTCTGGTTTATCAGAAGCAGAACAAATTTCACGTCTTTTCTGGTGGACAGTAGAATATGGATTAATCGGAAATATAGATAATCCAAAAATATATGGTGCCGGTCTCCTTTCTTCTGTTGGCGAGAGTAAACATTGCTTAACAGATGCTGTGGAAAAAGTTCCATTTTCCATCGAAGCATGTACAGGGACAACTTATGACGTAACAAAAATGCAACCACAACTATTTGTTTGCGAATCATTTGAAGAATTAACAGCCGCGCTTGAGAAATTCTCTGAAACGATGGCCTTTAAAACAGGTGGTAAAGAAGGGCTAGAAAAAGCGATTCGCTCTGAAAATTATGCAACAGCTGAGTTAAATAGTGGATTGCAAATTACAGGCACATTCAACGAAAAAATCGAAAACGATGCTGGTGAAGTCATTTATATGAGGACAAATTCACCAACTGCATTAGCGATTCATAATAAACAGTTAGGAAACCATTCTACTTCTGTACACAGTGACGGATTTGGAACACCAATTGGATTACTCACTGAAAATATTGCATTAGAAAGTTGTACAGACGAACAATTACAATCATTAGGAATTACAATTGGAAATGTTGCAGAGCTTACTTTTGGAAGTGGCATTCATGTAAAAGGAACAGTAACGGACATTGTAAAGAATGACAAAATGGTTGCTCTTATCTCCTTTATCGATTGCACGGTTACCTATAAAGACCGTTTATTATTCGATGCTTCATGGGGTGCATTTGATATGGCTGTTGGTTCAAAAATCACTTCTGTATTCCCAGGTGCAGCAGATGCAGTAGCATTTTTCCCAGCAGATGAGGAAACAGAGGAAACTCCAGCACCCCTTACATTAACCGAGCTCGACCGTATGTATCAAACGGTTCGTGATATTCGTAATGAAGGTGTTTTACACGATGCACATGTCGATCAAGTAGTAGCAATTCAAGAGATATTAAATACATTGTATCCGAAAGAATGGCTGCTTCGCCTTGAAATATTAGAGTTACTTTTAGAACATAACAAAGGACATAAAGCATCCGCAGCCTTATTACAACAACTCTCTACTTTCACAACAGACAAAGCTGTTACACGCCTTATTACTAATGGTCTTGCATTATTAAAAATAAAGGGTGTGAAAAATGATGCTAAGATTAACTGACGAAGAAGTTCAAGAGAATTTATCGAAGTTAAATAAATGGGCAGTGAAAGATGAAAAATGGATTGAAAGAAAATATATGTTTTCCGACTACTTAAAAGGAGTCGAATTTGTCTCTGAAGCTGCCAAACTATCAGAAGAACATAACCACCACCCATTTATCCTGATACAGTATAAAGCAGTCGTTATCACTTTATCATCTTGGAACGCAAAGGGTTTAACAAAGCTAGATTTTGACCTTGCGAAACAATTTGATGCACTATTTTTACAAAATGAAAAAGCAATTATAAGAAAATAAAAAGGAGAAGCCTTTTTTAGGCTTCTCCTTTTACTTTGAAGTGTATACAGTGTCCAAATGGATCCTGGACTTGCAATATTCCATCTTTGTACGTAGCAATCTTGCCAATATTTTTTAAGCTTTCACACACTTGCTCTTTTTGTTTTTCATCTGCTAATACAATGGTGAAATATTTCAAACCAACGGAATTTGGCATTTGTGGTGGTATTCCTTCACCTTGCCACGTATTTAAACCGATGTGGTGATGATAACCACCTGCGGATACGAACAATGCACCATTACGAGCTGGTATTGTTATATCAAAACCAAGACCATCAACATAGAAATGTTTCGCTTCTTCTAAGTCGGCTACATGCAAATGAATATGTCCCATCACAGTACCAGCTGGGAATCCATTCCATGCACTTCCTTGCTGTAATAACTCTTCACCAGCTAACGGGTTACTAACAAATGGTAGCTCTCCATTCTCATCACGCCAAACTTCTTTTTGACGATCATGATAAATTTCAATCCCGTTTCCATCTGGATCTGCTAAATAAAGAGCTTCACTAAAGTAATGGTCAGCTCCGCCATGTAGCGGATAGACTATCTCGACAAGATGACGAAGAATATTCGCTAAGTCTTGTCTGTTTGGTAATAAAATTGCGTAATGATATAATCCTGTTCTCCCTCTTTGTTTCGGAAAAGCATCTTTCTTTTCTTCAATGATAAGGAGTGGTTCATCATTTTCATTTCCAAATGTAATGACTGATTCCTCTTCTTTTAGCACTTTCATACGTAACACTTCCGTATAAAACTCTAGTGATTTCTTTATGTTCGATACGTATAAATGAACAACATCAAGTGTTGTTCCGGGATGAAGTTGAAAGCTCATCTTGTTATACCCCCATTTCAATTAGTTCTTCTTTGACATTTTCTCTTTTAAGAAATTATCTACAAAACCATCAGCTTTCGCAACAAATAAGTACGCACCCATTGCTAATAATGCAAGTTCTAACTCAAATCCAGGATTTTTTCCGTCTCCTAACAAACCAGCTGACCATTTTACTTTTACAATTGCGCCAACCATAACAAGCGCAAATAATAACCCGATATATCTTACACCTAAACCTAGAATTAACAATAGACCTCCAACTACTTCTACTGTTGCTACACCGTAAGCAAGTCCTCCTGGCAAACCAATACTTGTGAACCACCCTGCAATATTGTCAATTCCTGATTGGAATTTTGTTAAACCGTGCATAAAGAACGTTACCCCTAACACGATGCGAATAATTAAGTTACCGATATGTTGATTCATTTCTTTCTCTCCTTTATAGTTTTCTTATACAAAACTTTTATTTACATTACAAAACATACACTAATTTTTTTTATTCGTCAATTCATTTTTATTGAGAAAAAATATATTTTTTTTGCTATGATACAAATAGTTGTTTACAAAAAGGAGCTTGATTTTTATGAACATTGGTTCTGCAATACGTGAAATTCGTCAACGTAAAGGCATAACAATCGCACAAATTTGTGAGGGAACAGGTCTTTCTAAAGGTTTTATGAGTCAAGTTGAAAATAATAAAACATCACCATCTATCTCAACTTTAGAAACAATCTCCAAGTTTTTAAATGTTCCCCTCCCTTATTTACTATTAGAACAAAAAGATCGCATGAAAATTGTCAAAAAAGAAAACCGCAAATACAGTGTTTACGGCAAAGACGAACAAAGAATTGAACATGTTGCAGAGCAAGGTGGACTTCGCTTAAATCTCGTAGAAATTCCTACTGGATTTCCGAAAGAAAACTCACCCAATGCCCATGAAGGCGAAGAGTGTCATCTTGTACTGCGCGGAAAACTAGAGGTTCAACATGGTGAAGATATTGCAATTGTAGAAGAAGGGGATTCTTTCTCTTGGAATGCATGTGTTCCTCATATTGTTCGTAATATAGGAGAAGAAACTGCCTTATTACTCATCTCTAGTCATGCGGAAAATCGAAAACGTGTTTACTAAATAAAAAAGAAGCCTGATTTACAGGCTTCTTTTTTATTTCCTTATAATTCCACAGCTCGTCCCAACTAAGACTGTCTTCTCATGTTGATTGCGATAAACTGACTCAATTGAAACTTTTTTATATCCTTCCATCTGTTCAACATTTGTTAAAGTTAATTCACAAATGATTGTATCTCCTGTAAATACTGGTCTAATAAACTCGCTTACTAATTCTCTCGCTATGTAATGTAATTCTTCTCCTACTTTCGTTCCAATACTAGCAGTCAATAAACCATGTACCATTAATCGTCCATTCTCATCATATTCCATATGATGTCTACCTTTATCACCCGTGATATTTGCAAATTCTAAAACTTCTTCCTCCGTAAATCTTCTTTCGTATTTAAATACATCCCCAACCTTTATACTCATTTTTTATCCCCCTAATAATAAACAGAATTTTCTTTCATTTTATCATAAAATGAGCCTCAATTCATTTGCTATTATGAAAAGAATCAAAATTCCTTAACTATAATTTTTCTTGTTTATCGATGGCCATCCCTTTTGGCAACTTGGTATCCATAGTACGCACACGTTCCATTTCTTGATAACTCTCTCACTTCAAATCCACAACTTCTATAAAAATCAAAATTGTTCGCAGATGTATGTGCAAACCAATCACCGTGAGGCAGTTTTTGCAAGCAAAGGGATACAAGTTTTTTTCCTAATCCTTTTCCTCTATACTCACACTTCACAACTAAATTCACTATGTTCGCGACCATAATTTGATCCGAAATGACTCTAACCATAGCAACCATCTCTTCTTCATCCCAAATGGTAAAAGCCCATGTTGAATTTTCAAATGCTATCGTGAATTTTTCAATTTGCCAAGAAGGGATATTATCATTGCTCCAACCAGCGTCTTCAAACAAAGTTTTAATTGCATATGCTGGTACACCGACCGTTCCCTCACGAATAATAAGACCATTATGGTAAATATACATATAACCCCTCCTTTATTTTTATATACCATTCGGTGAAAGATATAATTCACCTTTTTTCAACCAACCCGCTTAATGGAATAAACGAGAACATCCATCCCATGAAAAGAAGTTGTTTTCTCATAACTGAGCCCTGTTTTTCTAGCCACAAATATCGAGGCGGGATGGTTCGGATTAATAAGAGAAATTAATTTATTCATTTGTAATGCTTGAAAACCGTAGTTTCGAAATGCCGCGGCTGCTTCTTTTGCATATCCTTTCCCCCAATATTGAGGAAGTAACCAATACCCAATCTCAATTTCCTCTTTTTCATCTACCTTCTGCTTTATTAACCCTGCATGACCAATTCGTATTCCCGTATCCTTTTCAATCATTACAAATAAACCGAGACCATTTTTATAATTAGGGAGCACCCACTCCTCTAAGCTTTTTTTACATTGCATATATGTTTTTAACGTTCCATTTCCAATATAGCGCATTACCTCCTCGTTTCCCCATAATGAAGCATAGAACTGCAAATCATCCATTGTATATTTACGAAATTGTAGGCGATCTGTATGAAACATCTCAGCACCCCTTCCCACCAATTTGTACGTTATTACCCGATCATATTTTACATATATACTAAATGTTACTCTCTATTATAAATGAACCAACAACAAAATACAGAACATTCAGTCTTCTAAAACATAAAAAAGCAGCAGACAAATATTGTCTACTGCATCCATATCATAACTAGCATAAAGAAAACTACAATTGAGGGGGGTGTAGGATTTTCAAATATACTAGATACTTATCCCGTTCTAACGGGCGGTAAACTTTCCAATTACAGTAAATTGAAAAGTTTACCGCACATAAGAACCTCATTCATCCGTTAAATAATCGTATACATGCTTAGATTTTTCTCCACCCATTCGCGCATGCTGGAGAAGAGAAATACCATGTGGACCAGACGCATGCAATGCTTCTGGTTGCACTACTAAAATAGCTTGTACAACTTCTAATTCTCCAAGCATAGCTGCTGCAAAAATATCCATTCGCGCACCTTTTTCTAGTAAATAAAGAGCAATATCTTTCCGACCTACATGTGCCGCTGCTCCTAAAGCACTTTCCCAATCTGATCCGCCCCAATTGTAAGAAGCATGCAGTAAGCTTGGCGATTCAGCCAACAGTTCTTGTACCTTTTCTAAATTTCCGTGAGCTGCCATAACAAATTCTCTTACTAATTCAGTAGTAATACGCTCTTCTGTTTGCATCTTTCTTCTCCTTTTTTAGAAATTCGTTTCGGTGTAAAAAATGGCTTGTCGCTTCCTTGAAAAATATCTACCTCTATGCCGAATACACGTTGAAACATTTGATGACATAATACTTCTTCTGGTACACCATCATACTGAATCTTTCCTTGCTTTAGTACGAGTAAACGATCACTGTATTGAGCAGCTTGGTTAATGTCATGTAAAACCATTATAATTGTCATACCCAACTCCTCGTTTAATCGTTTTACAAGTTCCATTACTTCTAACTGGTGCACGATATCTAAAAAGGTTGTTGGTTCATCTAATAACAAGACATTTGTACGTTGTGCTAGCGTCATCGCAATCCAAGCACGTTGTCTTTCTCCTCCTGATAAAGACTGTAAAAGGCGATATTCATATCCTTCAAGATTTGTAACAGACAGTGCCCAATCAACAATTTCTTCATCTTCTTTATTTAAGCGGTCACTCCATGATTTATGCGGCCCTCTTCCGAACTCAATTAGTTCCTTCACTGTTAAATCTAATTGATGGTCATGCATTTGTGGTAACATCGCCAATTGCTTGGCTACATCCACACTCTTCATTGTATGAATATTGTTTCCATCCAAAATGATGTCCCCTTCGCTTTGTTTAAGCAATCTTGCTATTAAACGAAGCAAAGTAGATTTACCAGATCCATTCGGTCCGATTAAACTAACGATTTCTCCAGCTTTAATATGTACATTCATATTTTGCATTTGAAATCCTTCAGAATGTGCGTAAAACACTTTGTTAACGGAAATCACGTTGTTTCCCTCCTCTATGAATTAAATATAAGAAGAACGGACCACCTAAGAAGGACAATAAAATACCAACAGGTAATTCGATTGGATCGAACCAACTTCTTGCTATCGCATCTGCGAAAATAAGTAATATCCCTCCGCCAAGACATGATAATGGTAGTAAATATTTATAATCATTTCCAACTAATAAACGTAACATATGAGGTACGACAAGACCGACAAATCCAATAAGTCCAGAAACACTAACTGCAATTCCAGCTAATAACGTACTTACTACAATTAAATAAAACCGGCTTCTTTCTACGTTATGTCCTAATAATTTCGCCATTTCATCTCCAAGCATTAATACTCGAATATGCTTAATACCAAAGAAAGCCAATATAATAGCGAATATTGCATAATAAATAATCATATTGAAATGCGCCCAACTTACACCACCGATGCCACCAGCTAACCACGGTAATACGGATTGTACTTTATCACTATGCAATAACATTAATGCTGACGTCGCTGCACCAATTAATGCATTAATTGACACACCTACTAAGACTATTCTTGAAGGTGGTGCTCCTTTTTGCCATGATAGAGCATAAATGACCATCGCTGTTATGAAGGCTCCTAAAAACGCTCCTAGCGGTAAAAAAGCCATGTGCTGTGGAAATAGAATCATAATTACAATCGCTACAAGACCCGCTCCAGATGAAACACCGATAATACCAGGGTCTGCAAGAGGGTTTCTCATCACCCCTTGCAATAATGCACCCGATGCAGCTAAGCATGTTCCTACTATAAAACCAACGAGCACTCTCGGTATACGAAGGTCCCATACAATCCGATGAACGGTCGAACCTTCATCTTGTATTCCTGTTAAAATATCTCGTAAAGAAAAAGATAAACTTCCTGCGAAGAGGCCGTAAAAAAGTCCTAGAAACGTTAATACAACTAAAGTAACTGCTATTATCCATCTTTTTTTCGCAAAAGGATGTTCCTTTTCTCTTACTACTTCACTACTCTCCATACTTATCATTTCCTTACATCTTGTATACTTTTATACATAAAGTCCATTGCTTCTGTAACTTTTGTTCCCGGATTAGATCCAAATAAGTCAGGTGGTAAAATAACTACACGATTTTGTTTTACTGCCTCTAAATTTTTCCACGCTGCATTTTTCATCATTTCGCCTTCGAATGCTTTTTTCACGCTATTTGGATCTCCATGTGTAATTAAATAAATTACATCTGGATTCGCCTCAATAATTCGCTCTACACTTAGTTGGGCGTATTGCGGATATTCTTTCATCTCTGGAAAACCAGCTGCAATATTTTTCCCGCCCGTCTTCTCTAAAATATCGCCTGATAAAGAAGTCGGTAATGCCGCTAAATAAGTGCCTGGTGCTCCATACACTAGCAATGCTTTCACATCGCTCTTTTTCTCATATTTCTTCATTTGATCATTCATTTTTTGATTAAGTTCTTTCGCTTTGTCTTCTTTCTTCATTACCGTTCCGTATATTTCAATATTCTTTTGAATATCTTGTACCGAATTCGCAGAAGAAATGATTACTTTCGTCCCTTGCCCTTCAACCGTTGGAATATTTTTTTGGAATCCGTTGTTAGCAACAAGTACATCAGGCTTTAAACTAGCAATTTGCTCAAAATTCGGCTGATGTGCATTTCCGATTACTTGCACTTTCTTTAACTCCTCTGGAAGAGTTAATTTCGTATCCGGACGGCCTACTATTTTCCCACCTAAAGCGTGAATAATATCCATATCTCCCATGCTTAATGTGGCAAAACTCTCTGGCTTTTTATCAAATGCCACCTTTCTTCCTGATGAATCGGTAATTTCGATTTTCTCTTTTCCTTTTTCTGTTTTTGTTGCAGATGCTTTTTCGTTTTCCTTTGCACTGCAGCCTATTAATAAGAAAAAAATAGATAAAATCGCTGTGAATAGCGTAATACATTTTTTCATTCTTCCACCTCTAATTGATAATGATAATCATTAATTACTATTTTACTTTAATTGATAAAGATTATCATTGTCAAGATGAAACGCATACATTTTCTATAAAAATCAAAAAGCACTACGAAAAGAGATTTCCTTTTCGTAGTGCTTTATTTACCAATATTATTCACATTTATTTTCCTCTAACTGATTACGCATCACTTTCACACGCTGAAAGAAAAAGAACGATAAACTTAAAAATATAACGATACTCCCCATCATAACAACGGATTGAATGATTTCTTTTGCTCCATTCGGAATCAATAGACCGACCATTAACAGTGTACTTACTGCGAGAAGAATTTGTCCGAACCGAGTATAATCTTCTATTTTTTCTTGTAAGTCTTTCATTATGTTCTCACTCCTCCATTTCACTTTATCATATTCTATTAAACTTAAAGACAAGTAAATACAGCCAGTGAGGGGGATGTTTTCCAATAGAAAAAGAGCCGCTTTATTGCGACTCTTTCCTATCCATTACACACCTTTATATGCTTTCATATAAACTTCTTTCAGTTCTGAAATGAGCGGTAATTTTGGATTAGCTGTTGTACATTGATCTTCAAAAGCTCTTTCTGCTAATACTCCAACGACCTCTTCAAATTTCTCTTTACCGACTCCTTGTCCCGCAATACTCATATTAATATTCAAGCTTTTTCCAAGCTCAATAATTGCTTGGATGAGCGATTCCACACCTTCTGCTACCGAACTCGCTGGAAGCCCAAGCATTCTCGCAATATGTGCATAGCGTTCATCCGCTACAAAGTGCTCATATTTTGGGAACAATGCATGTTTTCTTGGCTTAATAGCATTATAGCGTACTACGTGCGGCATAAGAATTGCATTTGCACGCCCATGCGGAATATGGAATTCTGGTCCAATCTTATGCGCCAAACTATGATTAATACCGAGGAAAGCATTTGCAAACGCCATCCCTGCAATTGCAGAAGCGTTATGCATTTTTTCTCGTGCTTCTTCATCATTTCCATCTTTGTATGCTCTTGGTAAATATTTAAATACGAGATCAATTGCTTTTAATGCTAATCCATCCGTATAATCATTTGCTAGTACAGACACGTATGCCTCAATTGCATGTGTTAATACGTCCATACCCGTATCTGCTGTTACGTGAGGTGGTACAGTCATTACAAATTGTGGATCAACAATTGCTACATCAGGTGTTAATTCATAATCTGCAAGTGGATATTTTATATTATTTTTCTTATCTGTAATAACTGCAAATGGCGTCACTTCTGACCCTGTGCCTGATGTTGTTGGAATAGCAACAAACTGTGCTTTATTTCCTAATTCCGGGTATTTACATGTACGTTTTCTTATATCTAAAAACTTTTGTTTAATTCCATAGAATGTTGTTTCTGGGTGCTCATAGAATAGCCACATCCCTTTTGCTGCATCCATAGCTGAACCGCCACCAAGTGCAATAATTACATCTGGTTTAAAGCTTCTCATCATGTCCGCACCTTTAAAGACTGTTTCATCTGATGGGTCTGGCTCAACCTCAAAGAACACTTCAACTTTCACATCATTTGCATGCTTACGTAAATAGTGTGTGACTGTATCTACATATCCATGCTCAACCATTCCTGGATCCGTTACAATAAATGCACGTGAAATGTTAGGCATGTTTGCTAAATACGCTGTAGCATGTTTTTCAAAGTAAATTTTCGGTGGCAATTTAAACCACTGCATATTCTTTTTTCTATTTGCCAACCTTTTTATATTTAATAAGTGCGTCGCTGTTACGTTTTGAGAAACTGAGTTTTTCCCGTAAGAACCACACCCAAGTGTAAGTGATGGAATAAACCCATTATATACATCCCCTATTCCGCCTTGTGATGAAGGGGCATTTACAATGAGACGACAAGCTTTCATACGTAAACCAAATTGTTTTTGCACTTCTTTGTCTGTAGAATGAATGACTGCTGAATGGCCTAAACCACCAAGTTCCAACATTTCTTCACAGTATGTAAATCCTTCTTCTAATGAATTTGCTTTTACACAAGCCAATACTGGGCTCAGTTTTTCACGAGATAGTGGATATGCTGAACCAATGCCTTTAATTTCAGCTACAAGCATTTTCGTATTTTCAGGAACAGTAATTCCAACTAACTCAGCAATATACTGTGCTGATTTCCCTACAATATCACTATTTACTGCGCATGTATTTTCATTTATAACAAGCTTTTCTAATTTTCGTCTCTCTTCTTCTGTCACAAAGTAACAGTTGTTTGCAATCATTTCTGTTTTCACATCATCATAAATTTCATTGTCGACAATAATTGCTTGTTCTGACGCACAAATCATACCATTATCAAATGTTTTCGATAAAATCAAATCATTCACAGCTCGTTTTACATGTGCTGATTTCTCTATGTAACATGGTACATTACCAGGACCTACACCTAGTGCTGGTTTTCCAGTTGAATAAGCTGATTTCACCATGCCAGCTCCTCCAGTTGCTAGAACGAGTGCAACACCATCATGATTCATTAATTGTTTCGTTGCTTCAACGGATGGTCTTTCAATCCATTGAATACAGTGCTTTGGTGCACCAGCTTTCACTGCTGCATCATATACTGTTTTCGCGGCTGCAACAGAACATTTTTGTGCAGAAGGATGGAATGCGAAAATAATTGGATTTCTTGTTTTTATTGCGATTAACGCTTTAAACATCGTTGTCGATGTTGGATTCGTTACTGGTGTTACTCCTGCTACTACGCCAACAGGTTCTGCAATTTCTATTATTTCTTCGTGAGGATCTTCATGAATAATTCCTACCGTTTTATCTTTCTTTATACTATGCCAAATATATTCAGTGGCAAAAATATTTTTAATACATTTATCTTCATATACACCGCGGCCCGTTTCTTCAACTGCCAATTTCGCAAGCGGCATATGCTGATCAACACCTGCAAGCGCCATTTCATGAACAATGTTGTCAATTTGCTCCTGTGTAAAACTTTCTAATGCTTGTAAAGCTTTTTGACCGTTATTCACTAACGTATCAATCATTTCTTTTACTTCCTGCATTTCATTTACAACTTTCTCTTTGACTACCATGTAAATTTCCTCCTATTCTACTATGACGGACATATTTAAGCCCTATAGGTCAAATTTAGTCCTGAATATCGTAAAAAAATAGAATTGCTTTCCTACATGAATTTCATTGTTTGTGAAACTTTTCACAAGTTTGTTCGTGAGTAACATTTCATGAATTCAATATACACGAAATCATTTCATTTGTGTATGTCTAATTTGTGAAACATTTCACAAATTAGTATAAAAAAATGCACTGCTCTATATGGGCAGTGCATTTTTTACTATGCTAACGCTTGTGCTAAATCTTCAATTAAATCTTCACCGTCTTCAATACCGACAGAAATACGAATTAATGTATCTGTAATCCCTAATTCTTTGCGGCGATCTGCAGGAATTGAAGCATGTGTCATTTGAGATGGGATAGAAATTAAACTTTCTACTGCTCCTAAGCTTTCTGCAAGTGTAAAGTACTGTAATTTTTGAAGTACTTGATTTAACGTTTCTTCACTATCTACATCAAATGAGATGATAGCACCAAAGCCATTTGCTTGTTCTGCTGCTAGTTCATGGTTTGGATGTGATGCAAGACCTGGATAATATACTTTATTTACTTTTGGGTGATTATTTAAAAACTCAGCAATAGCACGTGAATTCGTTTCATGTTCTTCCATACGAATTCCTAATGTTTTTAAACCGCGAAGTAATAAGAAGCTATCTTGTGGTCCAAGAATACCTCCTGTCGAGTTTTGTACAAAGTGAAGGTCTTCTGCTAGTTGTGGGCTATTAACAACTACTAAACCTGCAACTACGTCACTATGACCTCCTAAATATTTTGTTGCACTATGCAGCACAATGTCTGCCCCTAAAGAAATCGGCGACTGCCAATATGGCGTCATGAATGTATTATCAATAATTGTTAATAAATCTTTCTCTTTAGCAAGAGTAGATATTTTCTTAATATCAGTAATTTTCAATAATGGGTTCGTTGGTGTTTCCACATAAATTGCTTTCGTATTTGGACGAATCGCTTCTTCAACTTCCACTAAATTTGTTGTGTCTACAAATGTATGCTCAATACCGAAACGGTTTAATACTTTCGTAATCACGCGGTACGTTCCACCATACACATCATCTGTTAAAATAACGTGGTCACCTTTTGAGAACAACATAATTGTCGCTGTAATAGCAGCCATTCCTGAACCAAATGCAAAACCAGCATGACCATTTTCTAATACAGCAATCATTTCTTCTAAAGCTGCACGCGTTGGATTTCCTGTACGTGAGTATTCATATCCTTGATGCTTACCAACTGCTTCTTGTTTGTACGTACTCGTTTGATAAATCGGTACGTTTACAGATCCAGTTGAAGGTTCTCCTATGCGAATACCATGAATTAACTTTGTCTTTGCTCTCATTTTTTATTCCCATCCTTTGTATATGTCTTTACTTAAATAGCGCTCACTACTATCAGGAAAAATCGTTACGATATTTGTACCTGGGTTTGCTTTCTCTGCTTCCAGTAAGCTTGCATGAAATGCTGCTCCTGACGAGCTACCAACAAGCAGTCCTTCTTTTTGTGCTAATTCTTTCACTCGTCGAAATGCATTCCGATCAGAAATCGTATGAATTTCATCAAAATACGATGTTTTTACAAATGGCGGGATGAATTCAAGGCCAATGCCTTCTGTTTCATGTGAACCAGATTCACCGCCGTTTAGAATAGATCCTTCTGGTTCTACAATAACCGTTTTAATATCACTATTTTTTTCTTTCAAATAAGATGCAGTCCCCATAAACGTACCGCCGGTTCCTGCTCCAGCAACAAATATGTTAATTTCTCCATTTAATGCATCCCAAAGTTCTGGACCTAACGTTTTGAAATAAGCACGTGGGTTTGCTTCATTTGCAAACTGACTTGGAGAATATGAATTCGGTATTTCATTTACTAACTCTTTCGCTTTTGCAATTGCACCAGTCATTCCTTGCTCAGTCGGTGTATGAACGACCGTTGCACCTAATGCTTTCATTAGCTCTTGTTTTTCAATACTAAATTTCTCTGGTACACAAACAATGACGCGTAGATCATGTTCTAACGCTGCAAGTGCCAGTCCAATACCAGTATTCCCAGCAGTCGGTTCAATAATTGTTCCGCCCTGGGTAACAAGCCCTTTTTCTAGTGCATCTTCGATTAATTCTCTTCCTAAACGATCTTTAACGCTTCCGCCTGGGTTATAAAATTCAAGCTTTGCAAATAAACGAACCCCTTCTGGAAGTGAAAAGCGAGTAATTTCTACAATTGGTGTATGACCAATTAACTCATGAACTCCACGATATACATTCATCGTGTTCTCCCCCTTACTTGCCAATAAAGAAAAGGCAACTGTATGTATTTTCTTTATATGAGACAGTTGCCTTTTTGTTACATTACTTTAACTCTTCTAATACTTTTACGATGAAGTTTGTAGAATGAAGAGCTGCTTGATCTAAAAATTGATCAAATGAAACATTTGATTCTTTACCAGCAATATCAGAAAGTGCACGAATAATAACAAACGGAACTTCATATTGGTGGCATACTTGTGCAACAGCTGCTGCTTCCATTTCCACTGCATAAAGATCTTCAAATTTATCGCGAATGGCTGCAACGCGATTCGGATCACTCATAAATGAATCACCTGTCGCAATCATACCTTTTACAACTTGAATATTTTCTTCTGCTTGCATACATTTCTCAGCTAATGCAACTAATGCTTCATCAGCTTTAAATCCAGGTGGCATTCCTGGCACTTGACCATATTCATAGTTAAATGCTGTTACATCTACATCATGGTGACGAACTTCTGTTGAAATGACTACATCGCCAACATTTAGAGAGTGATGGAATCCACCAGCTGAACCAGTATTGATTACTTTTTCAGGTTTATATCTTTCTAATAAAATTGTCGTTGACATCGCTGCATTTACTTTACCAATACCAGACTTTAACAAGATTACTTCATGTCCTGCTAATAGCCCTTTCGTAAATTCACAACCTGCAACAGTTTCTGTTTCTGCTTGTTCTAGTTTGTCACGTAAAATACGCACTTCTTCTTCCATTGCTCCAATTACAGCAATTCTCAATCTAATCCCTCTTTCTATTGCTTAGTTGCCTCCATTACCCAAACGAAATGATTTAATCTCGTGAACGTTACATGGAAACCATTGTTTTCAAAAATAGATTGCATAATAGGAATACGTGTATAGTATTCTGTTTGCAAATCATTTGCTAACTGATGGAAACCTCTTTGTTTTGCTGTTTCAACAGTTTTATCATATGCATCTTGATCTGCAAATATCGTATCAGCAAACACTATTTTACCACCTTTGTTTAGCAATTGACTATACTTCGCAATTGCTACGTTTTTTTCATCATCTGTTAAGTGATGAAATGCATAGGTGCTTACGATGGTATCAATTGAATTTGGGACTTCAAACGAAAGAAAATCACCTTCTGTAACAGAGAATTCTTTTGGCAATTTCTCTTTTGCGATAGTACGCATTTCGCGTGACGGTTCTATACCGTAAACTGTGCGGCCAGCCAGTAATAATTTATTCGTTAAATTACCAGTACCAACACCAAACTCTAATACATTACCAAATGACTTGTTAACTACATCCTCTAAAATGTCCTCATAACGGGCGAAAACTTCTTTATATTGTATATCTTCACCTTGTACAAACGAGTCGTACGTATGAGCCCATTCGTCAAATAAACCATTAAATTCTGTACCCATAAAAATTCCCCTTTTTCTTATCGGTTTTATCAGTATGATATGCCCTCTTTCTAAAAATGTCAATTGAAATGCACATGGTATTTCTTTCTTTTCTTTGTTACACTATAGGTGATTATCATAGGAGAGGGGTCGTCTTCGTGTCATTTACCTTTGAAATGTTAGAAGATAAAGTAGAATTTTTTGAAGCGGGAGACTTAGCTTCTTTGGAACGAAAAATCAGTGAACAAATCGATAATAATAAAGCATTAATGCTTGAAGTGCATCACATCTCACATCAAATGGTTATGGATCCGGAAAGCAAAAGGCCATATTATAGCGCAGTTGTTCATTTTAAATTAAAGAAATTACGCTAACTAAAAAAGAGAGGCTCCTAAGGAGCCTCTCTTTTTTAGTTTAGAGTTTGAACAAGTACTGGTTTCCAGCCTTCGTTTTCTACCCAATCAATATTTACATAATATCTTTTTCCACTTTGCTTATCTTGAACGTCACCATAAGCTTTGCTCTTTCCAGTTTTGTCTCGACCAACATAATGAAGCACTAATTGGTTTTCTGGAACTTCAACAGCAGTAGAGATTGCTTTTACCATCTCATTCCAATCTGCTGATCCTTTTTTAAACGTCATCGCTGGTGATGCACCTTGTTCAGTTCCCACTGCTTGCCAAGAAGATTTCGTATAAGCATCTTTTGCTTTTCCTACTGTTTTTTCAGCTGGTACTTTTTCATTAGATTTAGCTTCTTCTTCAGCTTTTTTCTTTTCTTCCTCAGCCTTTAGCTTTTCTTCTTCAGCCTGCTTTTGCTTAGCTTCTTCTTCAGCCTTTTTCTTAGCATCTTCTTTACTTTCTGATTTTCCAGCTTTCTCATTCTTTGTTGTTTGTTGAGCTGTTTTCTTATCAGTAGAAGCCTCTTGCTCTTTCGTACTAGGAACAAACAATTGATATGCTACAATAGCTACTAATAGTAATACAATAGCGATTGCAATATTTAAAACACCGTTTTGACGACGTTTTTGTTGTTTCTGTTGGAATCTAGATCCTCCTGCCATTCTTCAAACCTCCATGCAGTTTTTCCTAATTGCTATTGTAACATTAAATCTAGAAAGGTTGAACATTTACAATAATATTTTCATGAAATGAAAACATTTTGCTATAAATTGCAAGATTACTTTTCATTCTCCAATTGATGAATTCCTTCCACCATTTCTGCAAAAACCGGTGTAACTAAGTTTTCATTACTATCTGTTTCTATATCAACTACAACTAAAGCATACCTTGGGTTTTCATATGGAAAATAACCTGCAAACCAACGATTTACTTTCGTTCCCTTTCCGGTTTGTGCTGTCCCAGACTTTCCAGCAACATTTAACGGTAACGAATAGAATGCCGCCCCTGTTCCCTTCTCTGTCATTACAACACCTCGTAATAAGCCTTGTAATTTTTTCACTGTTTCATAAGAAAGCTGTTTCCCATTTAATTTATGGTTTTCAAATGTATAAAAATCACTTCCATTTTTATACATTATTTTTCTAACAGCTTTTACTTCCATCTTTTCTCCATTTCTAGCGATTGTCGCCATCATATTCGCAATCGCGAGGGGAGACATACGTACATCTTTCTGTCCAATTGCCGTTTGCGCTACCGCTTTTTTACTATTCTTGTTTTCTTCATTAGCCCAAATAATGGTACTTTTCTCCTCTGGCATTTGTTCAAAACGAGACGTATGAAATACAGAACCATTCCAACCAACCTTTTCAGCCGCTCCTAAAGCTTCTACGTATGTTTCTAGTACCGCCTTATCCTTTTGCATCAGCTCGTTACCTAGCTCCGAGAATGTCCTGTTACAGCTTCTAGCAAAGCTCTCTTTAAAACTAAGCATTCCCATCATAACTTGTGGGCGGTTTTCACCATATAAATCTTTATTGCAATTAAATGTGCGATGAAACATAGTTACATTTTGATCGATGACTGCCGCTGCTACTACTGTTTTAAAAACAGACCCAGGAAAATGAGGAGTTAACATTTTGTTTTCAAGTGTAGATTTATATACACTCCTATCACTCATCTGTAAAGACGGCTTACTTACCATTGCTAAAATCTCATTACTCTTTATGTCTAGTAATACTAGCCCGCCCTTTTTTATTCCGTTTTTATTTATAATCGTTTCTGCTTGTCTTTGCAGGCCCTTATGTATCGTAGTTTGAATAGTAACTGGATAAAATGGATTTCCTGGTGAAGTATATTTTGCCTGTTTTCCGAAAATCGGTTCTCCTTGCCGATCTACTTGATATAACACTTTTGCTTCTCCATCCGTCAATAGAAATTCATCAAACGCTTGCTGTAATCCGGAAATACCAATTGGCGTTTGTTTCGACAGTTTTTTCATATCGCCATAACGCTTTTGAAATTCCTGTTCATTCTCTCCTATATCACCAATTAAATGACTCGCTTCTCCTTGTTGCTTCAATCGAACTTCTGCTGCTACAATGCCTAAAACATTGGATTGATTTACCTTTTCCATCTGCTCAATTGTTAAACGAAGCGGGATATTTTCCTTCTGCAATATAAATGCTTTTTTACTTTCTTTTATTTGTGACTTTATCTCTCGTCCCGACACACCAATAATATGCGCGATTTTTTCTAACATGTCATTTTTTATTTGTAAAAACGGAAACACAATTAAAACCGGATACTTCTCCTCCCCCAGTTCCTTATCATTTCGATCTATAAAATGCCCCCTTCCATCATCTACTGTGATTGACTGTGTTCTCTGCGTAACACTTTTTTCAATCAAATTTATATTTCGGCCTGTAAATGACTCCGTATCTATAACCTGTATTTGAATTAAACGACAAAGCAATAAAAACATGACGCCCATAAAGCAAATTAAGACAATTGTAATTCTCCGTTTCATTTTCATAAAAACACCTCGTCTACTGTAGTTTAGACGAGGTGTTTTACCTTTTATACACAATAAAAAAACACTCGTTTTTATCCCACTATTTGCGGGCATGAGTGAAAGCTAATAATCAGCGGAGGATGAACCCCCACTGATTAAAGTTTCACTTTATACGAGTGATTTTTTATTATTTTACAGAGATAATCTCTACTTGCATTTCTCCGCCTGGTGTTTGAATTGCAACTTTCTCACCAATTTGCTTACCTAATAAGCTTTTTGCGATTGGAGAATCGTTCGAAATTCTTCCTTCAAATGGGTCTGCTTCTGCGCTACCTACGATTGTGTATGCTTCTTCGTCTCCATTTGGTAATTCTTTAAATGTTACTGTTTTACCTAATGTAACAACAGTAGATTCTTCGCCATTATCTGTAATGATAACTGCGTTACGAATCATGTTTTCTAATTGTGTAATACGTCCTTCTACGAACGCTTGCTCATCTTTTGCTGCATCGTACTCAGAGTTCTCAGAAAGGTCTCCGAAGCTACGTGCGATTTTAATACGTTCTACAACTTCTTTACGTTTTACCGTTTTTAAATCCTCAAGTTCGTTCTCTAACTTTTGCTTACCCTCTTGCGTCATTGGGTATGTTTTTTCTGTTGCCATATTTTCCACTCCTTTTATATACCAATCCCCCGAAAAAAAGAGGAGTTCCATATGAAAACTCCCCCGCTTATATGTAGAGCGGAGGTTTCTAGCACTCATGCACTAGTGGAGTTGTCACATACAACCCCGTATTTCCAATTCTTCCTTATATAAAGAAGATATGTATGGAAAGTTGATATAAATATGCCCTCACCTATATATAGATGAGGTTGCATGTTTCATTGTATTCGATAGGGAGGGAAAAAATCCCTTCCTATCGTATATCTTTTACTATGCTATTACAAATTTACCTTTTGTTCAAGAATTGTTGCAATTTTTGTCACCATAATATCAATTGCAACGTGGTTTTGTCCACCTTCTGGGATAATAATATCCGCAAATTTCTTAGAAGGCTCAATAAATTGATTGTGCATTGGACGTACAACACTTACGTATTGATCAATAACTGAATCCATCGTACGGCCACGTTCTTTAATGTCTCGCTGCATGCGGCGCAAGATACGAAGGTCAGCATCTGTATCAACGAATAACTTAATGTCCATTAACTCACAAAGACGTGGATCTTCTAAAATAAGAATTCCTTCTAAAATAATTACATCTTTCGGCTCAACTGGAATAACTTCTTCCGAACGCGTATGCAATGTATAGTCATATACAGGTTTATCTACTTGTTTATATGCAAGCAACTGCTGCAAATGTTCAATTAATAAATCATTATCAAACGCTAATGGATGATCATAATTTGTTTTCAAACGTTCTTCCATCGGTAAATGGCTTTGATCTTTGTAATAATAATCTTGCTCCAGGATTAAAATGGAATGACCTTTAAAATGATCAAAAATTGCTTTCGTTACACTTGTTTTACCTGACCCTGAACCACCAGCAATTCCAATTACAACAGGTTTATTCGTCCCCATTCGACTACCACTCTTTCTTATTGAAGTATGCTTTTGCGCATCATATTATTCACATACACTGGTTGATCC
The DNA here is from genome assembly GCA_027694045.1 of Bacillaceae bacterium OF18-1A. Classification (GTDB taxonomy): domain Bacteria; phylum Bacillota; class Bacilli; order Bacillales; family Bacillaceae_G; genus Bacillus_A. The sequence goes on from JAQEWB010000002.1 coordinate 778,425, forward strand.
ACTTTGAATTTCACGATTTGCAACGGATGTCTCGCTGCATCTAATTCGTTTCCATCCTCATCCCAAATTTTCTCCACCGTTTGCGTAAAGTTTTCTATTTCAGGTCCAAAGAACTCAACCTCATGTCCTGGTTTGAAGTGATTACGTTGCTCAAGCGTTACAATGCCTGTTTCTTCATTATAATCTAACACTAAACCAGCAAAATCATACGTTGTTTTCTTACTATGATTTCCAAACATTTGCTCTTGATGTCCTGGAACCCCTTCAAAGAATGCAGGAGCCGTATCACGATTTGCACATTTATCTAGCTCATCTAACCATTCTTGTTTAAACTCAAAGTTGTCTGGATCCGCACAATACGTATCAATTACTTTGCGATATACAGTTGCTACAGTCGCTACGTAATGGATAGATTTCATACGTCCTTCTACTTTTAAGCTGTCAATTCCAATTTCAATCATTTTCGGAATTGATAAAATTAAATTTAAGTCTTTTGGACTCATTGCAAAATGAGCATCTTCTTCTTGGAATAGAGGAAGTTCTTTTGCATCTTTATGTTGTGATACTGTTTGAACTAAGTCATAATCCCAACGACAAGATTGACAACAACCACCACGGTTAGAATCACGCGCTGTCATATGGTTACTTAATGTACATCTTCCTGAGTATGCAATACACATTGCACCGTGGACGAATGCTTCAATTTCAATATCAACTTTTTCTTTAATTTCTTTCATTTCTTCATAGCTTGCTTCGCGAGCTAATACAAGACGATGTAAACCTTCTTCTTTCCAATACTGTGCTGCTTTCCAGTTGGATAGTGATTGCTGTGTGCTTAAATGAACCTCTACAGAAGGCGCTACACGTTTACAAGTCTCAATGATAAGCGGGTCAGCAACGATAATTCCCGTTACGCCAGCTTTTTCAATCCCTCTTAAATATTCCTCTAGCCCGTCCATATTTTCATTATGTGCAAAGATATTTGTCGTTACATATATTTTTGCTCCATATTTCTTTGCAAACTCAACGCCTTCTGCCATTTCTTCTAGCGTAAAGTTACCTGCATTCGAACGAAGACCAAATTCTTGTCCACCTAAATATACAGCATCTGCCCCGTAATGGATAGCTACTTTTAATTTTTCTAAGTTACCCGCAGGGATTAACAGTTCGGGTTTCTTCACAATAACACGTTTGCCATCGACTACTCGTGAAATTTCTTGTACAGTCATTTCCTACACCCTCCTCGTTTAGTAAACCGTTTCTTTAAAGAAGAACCCTGTATCTAACGGACGATTTACTGGTTGCATCTCTTCTATCTCTTTATATAAATCATCTTTCGCGTCATAATATGCATCACGATCTTCTACACATAAATCAATTGCTTTACGGTATTTCTTCGTTACCTCAATAATGTATGCAGAGCTTTTTAGTACACCGTCGATTTTTAAGCTATCAACTTCAGCTTCGATTAATTCCTCTAATTCATCGATGAAACAAATATCGTTCGGACTCATAATGTGAGTACCATTTTCATCTTCATAAATTGGATATTTATTGTTACGCTCTGGGTCATATAAGAACATATTCTCTTCATATTTTTTCTTTTCAATGTCAAGATTACGTCCTTGATACTCAAAGTAGTTTCCTACTAATGAACGCTTTGATTGGAACATACAAGTCATACCGTGAATTTGTACTTCCAGTTCCACTTCAGCATTTTCTTTTAATTCAACAATTTCATCTAAGCTCAGCTCACGAGCTAATACAGCACGCTTCGCTCCTCTTTGTCCCCAGTAGTTACAAGTGAACCAGTTTGTTGCTGTCGTTTCTGTATTCCAATGCAATTGCATATTTGGCGCTACTTCGCGAACAGCCATTAATACCGCTGGATCTCCGAACACAATTGCATCCACATTTACTTCATTTAAAAATGCAACGTAATCTGTTAATTCTTCTACTTTATCGTTGTGGAACATAGCATTCATCGCTACGTATACTTTCACACCATTTTCATGTGCAATTTTAACAGCTTGTTTTACATCTTCACGTGAGAACTCCCCTGCTAAACGTAAACCAAACTTTTGCTCACCGATCATTACTGCATCTGCTCCTGCTTTCGCAAGAGATTCGATATCCGCCACTGCTCTTGGCGTTACTAACAATTCAGGTTTTTTCATACTTTGGTCACCCTCTCTTTTTACTAACAGCTACTCCATCACCAATTGGGAAAATCGTTGTATCATATCCTTCATGGTTCATAAGCCATTCATTGTACGTCTTAATACGACGGATTAAACCACGTGTACGTCTGTTTTCAATTTTCTCTTTCGTCGTTACAAGACCATGGTACATAACATTATCTGAAATAATTACGCCACCAGGATTTAATAACGGTTCATATAAGTCAAAAAAGCGACGATATTGTCCTTTTGCTGCATCAATAAAAATAACGTCAAATGTTCCGTGTTCTTCTACTTGTTCGCCCGTTTCTAACGCATCACCGTATATAACTGAAATACGTTCTTGTACTGGGGAACGCTCTATATATTCAAGTGCCTTTTCATATCTTTCACGATTGCGCTCAACTGTCACAATGCTTGAATTTGGAATAGCTTGCATCATACGAATACTAGAATAACCAATTGCTGTACCAAGCTCTAAAATGCTTTTCGGTCCAATTAAACGTAAAAATTGCAGCATAAATTCCATTCCAAGTCGATCCATAATCGGCACATGATTTTCTGTTGCATATTCTTCCATTTCAAGAATTAATTTATCTTTCGGATCAATAAATGATAATAGGTACTCGTTAACTGCATCCTCCATAAATGGTCCTCCTTATTTACATGGAGAAGTGCCTCTATGACGTCTTTTCACACATAGAATGCAATAAAAATACAAGCCAGCTTTACCCTTAGCTTGTACGTCCCGTTTTGATATTAAAAACGATTCTTCTGCCAGTTTTTAACCCGATATATTTTACCACAAAAAAGAGGGATGTGCGACCTTTTTCGCTATCCCTCCCCATTTCACTGTTTTTTCGTAATATACTTTTGCTTTAATGCATTATGCTCCTCTAACGTTTTCGCATAGTACACTTCACCACTCGGTGCAGCTAAGAAATAATAATAATCTGTTTGTGCAGGTTCTAACGCTGCTTCTATTGAATGCTTACCAGAGTTCGCAATTGGTCCAACTGGCAATCCTTTCACAACATACGTATTGTACGGTGAATTCACCTTTAAATCTTCGTATAGTACACGTTGTTTATGCTTTCCAAGCGCGTATAATACAGTTGGATCTGTTTGAAGCGGCATACCTTTCGCTAAACGATTATAAAAGACACTCGAAATTTTTTGACGATCAGTAAAGCCCGTTGCCTCCTCTTCAATAAGTGAAGATAACGTTAAAAGCTGATGAACATCCCAGTTCTTCGCTTTCATTTTCGCCTCGTTTTGAACAATAATCGCATTCGTTTTCTCAAGCATCGGAATTACAATTTCCTCTAACGTCGTATCTTTCTTATAGAATGAATACGTCGCAGGATATAAATAGCCTTCTAATGGGTATTTAATATTGCTATCAAATATTTTATCCGTTAATAACTTCGGATACTTTTGCTGCATTTTTTGAATAAATGCTTTATCGTTTAATTGACGCACAACATCATCTTTATTCCACTTTAATTCTGTCGCAATCACTTCTGCAATTTCAGTTACTTGTGCTCCTTCTTTGATCGTCACTTTATAAAGAGCTGGACGATGTACATTACCAGATGACATTTGTTCGATGACATCTTTAGCACTCATTGAGGGATTCAATAAATATGTACCAGCTTGTAAACTTTTGGATTTAGCTTTCGTATAAAAACTAAAGACTGTACCGTTTTTCACAGCGCCTTTTTCTTCTAAAATTTCACCAATTTTACTTGTAGAGGATCCTTTCGGAATTTCTACTTCAATCTCTTTTTTATTCCCGCTATCAACCGGTCCTAACGCCGATGAAATATATGCATAGACTGAACCACAAACTAAGAGCAGTGCAATAATCGAAAATAAAAAAATGCGTCTACGCTTCTTTTTCACTTGATTCTGTATCAAAATATTTCCTCCTTATTTAATTGTAGACCGTATGTACACCTTTCTATACAGCACGATGTAAAAACATACCAAATTCACTTATCTTTTTTAATAGACATCTTATTTTTCTACAATCCGTCTCATTATACTACAAAGGATTACATAGTTTCGACAAAAAATCTTTCATTTTGCATATAAAGTGAAACTTTAGTCAGTGGGGTTCTCCACCCCCCACTTCGTCAATCAGGCTTTTACGGGTTGCCCGCAAATATCAGGATAAACACAAAAAAGATGGGCTGTATACACAGCCCATCTTTCCATTGCATATTACTCTCCATCTTCCTCTTCAGCAAGAGTTTCGAACATTTCTTGTACCATTTCCCACTCTTCTTCAGATTCGATTGGAAGTAATGTACCACCAGATTCTTCTTCGTTTTGCTCAAATGCCATTGCATCATAAATTTGATCGCCATCTTCGTCTACTTCACCGATTGGAGAGAAGACTACATATGATTTTTTGCCAAATTTTTCAGCATCAAACGTGAAAATAATTTGACATAAATGTTCATTTCCTTTTTCGTCTACAATTGTAATTTGATTTTCTTCCATTTTGGTCACCTCTTATTTACTGTCTAAAAATCCTTGTAAGATTACGACTGCAGCCATCTTATCGATTACTTGCTTTCGTTTCTTACGGCTCACATCAGCTGAAATGAGCAGACGCTCCGCTGCCATCGTTGACAAACGCTCGTCCCACATTATGACGTCTAATTGTACCAGCTCTCGTAGGTTTTCTGCAAATTGTTGGCATGCTTCACCACGTGGGCCAATCGTACCATTCATATTTTTAGGTAATCCTACTACTATTTTATCCACATCATACTGTTTTACTAACTCAGAAATACGATCAAAACCAAATTGACCTCGTTCTTCGTTAATTTTGATTGTTTCCAATCCTTGTGCTGTCCAGCCCATTTCGTCGCTAATTGCGACTCCGACTGTTTTTGTACCTACATCTAAACCTAATATCCGCATAAACTACTCCTCACGATGATGTTTCAAATAAGACTTCACAAGCTCTTCAATTAACTCATCACGTTCAAGCTTGCGAATAATGCTTCGAGCATCTTTATGGCGAGGTATGTATGCTGGGTCTCCACTCAATAAATAACCGACGATTTGGTTAATCGGATTATAGCCTTTTTCTTGAAGTGCATCATACACAGTTAAAAGTACATCGTTTACATGGACACTCTGTTTTTCATCTTGAATGCTAAACTTCATTGTTTTATCAAAACCGTCCATTTCAAGCACCTCACTTATATAGTAAGTATAGGGAGAAGAACTTCTCCTCTCCCTACCATTGTACACTACTATCTCTTTATTTTGAAACAGATTTAACGTACTCTTGTACAAATGCTAAAGCTTCTTCAACTTGTGCTGGGTTTTTACCGCCCGCTTGCGCCATATCAGGACGGCCGCCACCGCCACCGCCGCAACGAGAAGCTACTTCTTTCACAAGCTTACCAGCGTGGTAACCTTCACTAATTAAGTCTTTCGTTACACCTGCTAAGATGTTTACTTTATCATCATTCACAGAAGCTAATACGATAACTGCTGACTCTAATTTATTTTTCAGGTCATCCATCATCGTACGTAAGTTATTCATATCTGCAACGTTTACTTTCGCTGCTAATACTTTCACGCCATCAACTGTCATGACAGAATCCGTTAAGTTTCCAGCTTCAATATTGCTTAATTTCGCAGCAAGAGATTCGTTTTCTTTTTGCAATTGTTTCACTTCAGCAAATAAACCATCAACTCTTGTTAAAATATCTTTCGGATTTGTTTTCATTTTGCCAGCTGCTTCTTTTAATAGACCTACTTGATCGTTCATTAGTTCGTATGCAGACTTACCAGTTACCGCCTCAATACGACGAGTTCCTGCACCGATACCAGACTCAGCAACAATTTTGAAAATACCGATAGAAGCTGTGTTATCAACGTGACAACCACCACAAAGTTCTAAGCTGTAATCGCCAACTTGTACAACGCGCACAACATCACCGTATTTTTCACCAAATAATGCCATTGCGCCCATTTCTTTCGCTTCTTCGATTGCTTTTTGAGAAATCTCAACATCAATACTTTCCCAAATTTTCTCGTTTACAATACGCTCAATTTTTTCTAATTCGTCAGCTTGTACTTGACCGAAGTGAGAGAAGTCAAAGCGTAGACGTTCAGAAGTTACAAGAGAACCAGCTTGATTAACATGCGTTCCTAGTACGTCTTTTAATGCTTGGTGTAGTAAGTGAGTTGCTGTATGGTTTTTCACAACGCTACTACGGTTTTTCGTATCAATAACAGCTTTTACAGCTGCATCTTTCGCTAATGTACCTTCTTCAACAACAACTTTGTGTAAGTTTTGACCGTTTGGTGCTTTTTGTACGTCTTTTACAAGCACTTTCACGCCATCAGCAAGAAGGTAACCACGGTCAGCAATTTGTCCACCGCTCTCAGCGTAGAATGGTGTTACGTCAAGCATTAATTGTCCTTCTTCACCTGCTTGTAAGCTATCTGTGTATTCACCGTTTTTCACAAGTGCAACAACGTTACTTTCTGTTGCAACTGTACCGTAACCAACGAATTGACTTGCTACTTTAACTTCACCAAGGACACCACCTTGAACTTGCATAGAATCAACGTCTTGACGAGCTGCACGTGCACGCTCACGTTGTTTTTCCATTTCAGCTTCAAAACCTTTATGATCAACTGTCATACGAGCTTCTTCTGCATATTCTTCTGTTAATTCAATTGGGAAGCCGTATGTGTCGTATAAACGGAACGCATCTACACCAGAAATAACAGTTGTTTTTTCTTCTTTCGCTTTTGCAATTACTTCAGCTAAAATTGCTTCACCATCATGAAGTGTTTCATGGAAACGCTCTTCTTCGTTTTTCACAACTTTTGCGATGAAATCTTTCTTTTCAAGTACTTCTGGATAGAAGTCTTTCATTACTTCTCCAACAACCGGTACTAATTCAAACATAAATGGACGGTTGATGTTTAATTTCTTCGAATAACGAACAGCACGGCGTAATAAACGACGTAATACATAACCACGGCCTTCGTTAGATGGAAGAGCACCGTCACCAACAGCGAATGTTACTGTACGGATATGGTCAGCAATTACTTTAAACGCCATATCTTTCTCTAAGTCACCATTACGATATTTCTCACCAGAGATTGATTCTGTTGCGCCAATCATCGGCATGAATAAGTCTGTATCGAAGTTCGTAGGTACGTCTTGAACGATAGATGTCATACGTTCTAGACCCATCCCTGTATCGATGTTTTTCTTAGGAAGCGGTGTATATGAACCGTCTGGATTATGGTTAAATTGAGAGAATACAAGGTTCCATACTTCTAAGTAACGCTCATTTTCTCCACCTGGATATAATTCTGGGTCACTAAAGTCATTACCGTAAGCTTCCCCGCGGTCATAGAAAATCTCTGTATTCGGTCCACTTGGTCCTTCGCCGATATCCCAGAAGTTTTCTTCTAAACGGATGATGCGCTCTTTTGGAACACCCATTTTCTCATTCCAAATTGTAAATGCTTCTTCATCTTCTGGATGAATTGTAACTGATAATAATTCTTTATCGAATCCGATCCACTTGTCGCTCGTTAAGAATTCCCAAGCCCAAGTAATTGCTTCTTCTTTAAAGTAATCACCGATTGAGAAGTTTCCTAACATTTCAAAGAATGTATGGTGACGAGCTGTTTTCCCTACATTTTCAATATCGTTTGTACGAATTGATTTTTGAGCATTTGTAATACGTGGATTTTGTGGGATTACGCGTCCATCAAAATATTTTTTTAATGTTGCTACCCCACTGTTAATCCATAGAAGAGATGGATCTTCATGTGGAACTAGTGATGCACTAGGTTCTACTGCATGTCCTTTTTCTTGGAAAAAGTCTAAAAACATTTGACGAATTTGTGCGCCTGTTAGTTGTTTCATTGTATTTTCCTCCTTAAATATAAAAAACTCCCGCCCCTATAAAAGGGACGAGAGTTAACTCGCGATACCACCCTAATTATGAACTGATTATACTAACAATCAATTCATCACCTCATGGTGCCGTAACGTGGCAAGACGGCAGTGATTAGCTGCTCTCAGGATTAGCTTTCTGTCACCCTTCATTTAAAGCTTCTTTCAGCCAATGGAAGCTTCTCTCTACAAATGGACTGTAACGTACTTGTTCCGTCATTGATTTAATGTATTATATGACTAAATATAATAGAATTCTCTTAAGTTTGTCAATGTAGATAATCATTTATATTGTATTAATCACAGTTATTCTACTATTCATTCTTAACAGCCTTTTCATATATTATGCATTCATTAGTAAATCGTACTATCTTTATGAAAATATACACACGAACTTTTCTGAATATTGTTTTTTTGTTACAATTACATTATGAATAACAAAGGAGCGATTACTATGACAACCTTATTGAGCAAAGCTAAAAACATATTAACGACGGACGAAACAATTTTGTTTTACGTAGCATGTTCATTAGATACATTTATATATCGTTCCGTCGCAAGGCCAGGATTGCTAATTTTAACGAACAAAAGACTATTCTTTTATGGGCCAGATGTAAGTAAGAATCCAATATTTGAAGAGTACTCTTTCGCAAAAATTTCTAATCTAAAAGAACAAAAGCGTCTTTTCAACAATCAAATTATATTTATGTATGATACTGAATGGAAAAAAATAAAACATATTCAAACAAATGATGTAAGCTCACTTGTTCAAAAAATACAAGAACAACTCCCTAAATAATCATATTATTAGCCCTCTATTTTTTAATAGAGGGCTTTCATATTAAACATCTTCTCGCTTCCAAAGAGGCCTTACATGTACAATCACTGTACGAATAACTGCTAAAATCGGAACGGATATTAATAATCCTACAATCCCCGCAACTTCTCCTCCAACGAGTAATGCAAGCATAATAATAACAGGATGCATACGAAGCGATTTACCAACGATGTAAGGAGATAAAATGTTACTTTCAACAAATTGCAAAATCGCGATCGTAATTCCTGCTTTAATGAGTAAACTCGTTGATACCGTTGCTGCAATCATTAATGTCGGTATCGCGCCTAAAATAGGACCGAAGTATGGGATTATATCCGTTACCCCGATAATAATTCCAAGTAATAATGGATATTTCATACCGATAAACCAAAAAGAAAGAGCAGATACGCCTCCTAATACTAAACAAACGAATAACTGTCCTCGAATATAACTTCCGAGGGATTTGTCAATTTCTTTTGCAAGCATTTGCCCCGTACTACGCCATTTACTCGGAACTAGTTTCCAAAAAATATGATAAAATTCACCGTAATCTTTTAATATGTAAAATACAATGAACGGGATTAAAAAAATAATGAGCAAGGAATCGAGTACGCCACGAGCTGTACTCATCACTTTATTTAAAAGTGCTTGAATCTTCGCTTCTACCCCAACAAAAATTTGCTTCACCTTTTCATGAATAAATGACGGAAAATTCGCTGTTTGTTCTGTAACGCCATCCATCCAAGAATCGTACATTTTTGTAAACTGCGGAAACTGTTCGTTAATCTCTTGTAATTGCTTTATCACAACTGGCGTTCCTTTATAAATTCCATAACCAATTCCGCCAAAGAAAAGAATATAGATGAGCAAAATAGCAAGCGTACGAGGCATTCCCTCTTTATGAATCTTTTCAATTAAAGGATGCAATAAATAAGCAATAAAGCACGCAATAAGAAACGGTGTAATCGCCACTTTAAACACAAAAATAATCGGTGCCCATAGTGGCTTAATTTTTAAAAAAACGAGCAAACAAAGAAAAACGAGTAACAATAATCCTAAACGATATATCCAAATGATTTTAAGATTCTTCACACGAAAAACCTCCTCCACCTTTATTTTGAAAATAAATAGGGTAGGTTATGTGCAAAACTTTTAAAATCTTTTCATAAAGACCATACTGTTTTGTAAAGACATACATATACATAACTTAACAAGGACAACCACCCCTGAGAATGCAGCATGAAACAATATAATCAGGAGGTATCATTATGGTTTTATTTATGCTTGTATTATCAGCATTTTTTATGATTCTTGAATGGATTTGTATCGGATTTGGTATTTGGAAAGGTTTCTTTATTCGTTCCTCACGAAAAGAAAGGGCGAAGCAATTATTTCATTACGGAATGCTTGGCGTTGGGTGTTACGGCCTATCTTATCTCTTCTCTGAAATCGGACTTTTATATTTGCATACGAGTGCATAAAAAAACTCCCTTATCATAAAGGGAGTTTTTTAAGTTTATAAATAAGATTTAATCATCTTACGTGCTTTTTTCATATTGCGTTTTGAAAACACATCTTGTTTACGAGCATATTGATATGCTGCAGCACCGACACCTAATGCGATTAATGAATTGCGTAGATTCAAAGTAAATCCCCCTTTTCGTTATCCGATCGTTCTTTCATTATCATCAAATAAATCATCAAGAGAACTTAAAGAACCATCTTCCTCCACTTGATGTGTATGGATTTTCCCCTTTGAAACCGATAATTCGATATAACAATTCCAGCAGTAAAATTGGTTGACACCTATTTTTCCAATGTCTTTCCCTTTGCAATTTGGACAACTGAACATATGGCTTTCATCTCCTTACAGTCTCCCAGATTCTATTCGCCATTATGTCCAAACTGCATTCATTTATACATTGCTGGAACCTTCCAATGTTATACGATTGAAAGTTTCACTATATAATTTCACCTTGTTACATGAAATCATACGGTGAAATGTTTTCCACGTCCATTTCTTCACCATTAACCGTTACCATCTGTACTTCCCCTTGCGATTCTTGCAAGCGATTCGCTAAAGTCGTCTGACGCATTGCATCATCAAGACGATTTACGCCTGACTGGAACGCCGCTTCTTCTCCGCAAATAATAAGGAACTTCTTACTCCTTGTAATGCCAGTGTAGATTAAATTTCGACGTAACATACGGTTGTAACTTTTTACAATCGGCATAATAACAATCGGAAATTCACTACCTTGTGATTTATGAATCGAACAACAATATGCATGTGTAATTTGATTTAAATCAGGCTTTGTATATGTCACTTCAATTCCATCAAATGAAACGATAATCATATCTTGTTGCTCAACATTTTCTTTTGCATAAAACACCGAAACAATTTCTCCGATATCCCCATTAAACACTTGGCTCTCTGGCTGATTGACGAGTTGCAATACTTTATCGCCTCTTCGGTATACAACATCACCGTAAGCAATTTCTTTACTCTTTTCTCTTTTCGGATTAAATACTTGTTGCAGTGCTTCATTCAGTACATTAATACCAGCAGGCCCACGGTACATCGGCGCCAATACTTGTACATCTCTTGCACTAAAACCTTTCGTTTTAGCATTTTCACAAACCTTTTTCACAACTTCAACAATTTGGGCTCCTGTACAGCTAATAAATGAGCGATCTTTTTTATTTTGCGCTAAATCTGGCGGAAGCGTGCCGTCTTTTATCGCATGGGCAAGTTGAATAACAGATGAGCCTTCCGCTTGACGATAAATTTCTGTAAGCTTTACCGTCGGAACTGCACCTGCATTTAATAAATCTTTTAACACTTGTCCAGGTCCTACAGATGGTAACTGATCTTCATCACCTACAACGATAACTTGAATGTTCGTCGGCAGTGATTTAAATAGCTGATTTGCAAGCCAAATATCTACCATCGAAAACTCATCGATAATGAGTAACTTCCCTTGAACCGGATCCGTTTCATTACGCTGGAAAGACCCTTCTGGTGTCCAGCCAAGCAAACGATGGATAGTGCAAGCTGGAAGCCCAGTTGATTCGCTCATTCGCTTCGCAGCTCTTCCTGTCGGAGCCGTTAATAATATCGGAAATGGATTATCATCACTATACTCATTCGGATTTAACGATAACCCGTGAAGTGACGCATACATTTCAACAATCCCTTTAATAACTGTTGTTTTCCCTGTTCCTGGTCCACCTGTTAATAACATCATCGGCTTATGAAGTGCAGTTTGAATTGCCTCTTGCTGAAGCGGTGCATATTGTACGTTCAGTTGCTCTTCAATTTCACCTAACGTCTTTAACACCTCTGCTTCAGGAAATGAAGGTGTTTCTTCTTGATGCATAAGTCTACGGATAGATTTCACAACACCTTTTTCAGAGTAGAACAACGATGCCAAATACACTCGTTCTTCTTCTATAATGACTTTCCCTTCACTTTGCATCATTTCAATACAACCTATAATGTCTTCCTCTGTCACTCTTCCTTCTTGATTGTTTAGAAGTGACATCGTTTCTCTTACAAGTTGATCTTTTCCCATATAAACGTGACCGAGTTGTAGTGAAACATTCTCTAACGTATAAAAACATCCCGCACGCACACGATCATCGTGATTACCTGATATCCCTAGCGCACGTCCTATATCATCTGCTCTTCCAAATCCAATTCCGTCAACCTCTTCAATCAGTTGATATGGATTATTACGAATCACTTCTAATGTCATCTCTTTATACTGCTGATAAATTTTAATAGAGAGCTTCGTTCCAAAACCGTAACCATTTAAAAAGCTCATTACTTTTTCTAAACCTTGATGCTCAATAATTGTTTCATATATTTCCTGCGCTTTTTGCTTGTTCACAACACCGTTTAGCGCATCAGGATCGTCCATAATTTTAGAAATAGCATGTTCACCAAGATGGTCTACAATTTTTTCAGCGGTGCGCTTTCCTATGCCTTTAAATAAATCACTCGCTAAATATTGCACCATACCTGCTTTTGTTTGCGGTAATTCTTTCTTAAATGTTTCAACTAAATATTGCTTCCCATACTTTGGGTGATCTTTAAAATGACCTGTTAATGTAAACACTTCATCTTCATGCATACGGGGAAAATGACCGTTTATCATTACTTTTTTTTCGTCGTATGTTTCATTCGTTTCAATGACTTTCATACTGACGACGGAATAGAGGTTTTCTTCGTTGTGGAAAATGGTATGAAGAACTTGCGCTTTTATAAATTTTTTCTCTTCTTCAAACAAATCCATTGCATGTTGATTTCCCATCTTTCCTCTCCTTTCCGATATTTTCACTTTAATGAGCAGTACACCCCCCACCTTTTTAGATGAGGGATAACTACCCATTAACTCTTATTCAGCTTCTTGCTCTAATAAACGAATACCATTTCCAGCTAAAAAGTGATCTGGTTGAATTTCTGTTGCTCTCTTAAATAAAGCAAGAGCTTTCTCGTTATTCTCTTCAAATACGTACGCAACACCTAAATTATAATACGCGTCTGCATGTTCTTCATCCATTTCTAATACCTTTTCAAAATAAGGTTTTGCTTCTTGAATGTGTTCTAATCGAGCAAAGCAAAGTCCGCACTGGAATACAGCTTCCACATCGTTTTCATCTAATTCAGTGGCTCTTTGTAAAAACGGCAATGCAAGACGGTCATTTCCAAGTTGCACATACGTAATACCTAGCATAAATGTTACATCAGCGGATTGTAATCCAGCTTGCATCGCTTGTTCAAATACAGCCTTCGCCTCTGCAAATTGCTCTTGACTGTAATATACATTTCCTAGGCCATAATAAGCGGCCGCAGATTTATCATCTAATTCTAATGCACGTTTGTAAAATAAAATTGCTCTTTCACTGTCACCTAGTACATCTAATAAGTTTGCAAAATTAATGTATCCTAGTGCATCTTTCGGGTTTTCCTCGATTGCTTCCGTAAAGTTTTTAGCTGCTTCTTCCCAGTTTCCTTCTTGCATATATTGAATACCTGTTTCAAGTTTGTTTGACATGTCCTTCACCTCTACAACAAATTATAACAAAGAATGTATTTTCCAAGCGAACGAAAACTCGCTTTATGTAAAAGAAACCTCTAACCGCTAATCGGCAGAGGCTTCTCATTTTATCCTAAATAATCTAATTTCTTACCACTACGGTATACTTCATCAATTGTAGCACCGCCTAAGCACTCATCTCCATCATAGAAAACAACTGCTTGACCTGGTGTAATCGCACGAATTGGCTCATCACAAAGAATACGAACTGTATTTTCATCAACGATTTGAACCGTTACTTTATTGTCAGCTTGACGATAACGGAATTTCGCTGTGCATTTAAATTCTGTTTCTTTTGCTTTGTTACTTACCCATCCTACATTCGTAGCGATAACTTCATCACCATATAGAAGTTCGTTATGGAACCCTTGATCAACATATAAAATGTTGTCTTTTAAGTTTTTCCCAACAGCGAACCATGGATCACCGTTACCACCAATACCAAGGCCATGACGTTGTCCAATTGTATAGTACATTAAACCGTCATGCTTCCCTTTCACTTCACCAGATAATGTTTGCATCACACCTGGTTGTGCTGGTAAATAGTTACTTAAGAAATCTTTAAAGTTACGCTCACCGATGAAGCAAATACCAGTACTATCTTTCTTCGCCGCTGTCGCTAAACCAGCTGCTGCCGCCATTTCGCGAATTTGTGGTTTCTTTAATTCGCCTAATGGGAACATTGTTTTTGATAATTGCTCTTGGCTTAATTGATTTAAGAAGTACGTTTGATCTTTATTATCATCAACGCCGCGAAGCATTTTGTATTCGCCATCCATATAAGCAACACGTGCATAATGACCTGTCGCTACATAATCAGCACCAAGCGCAATTGCATGCTCTAAAAATGCTTTAAATTTAATTTCTTTATTACACATTACATCTGGGTTCGGAGTACGACCAGCTCGGTACTCATCTAGGAAGTACGTAAATACTTTATCCCAGTATTGTTTTTCAAAGTTTACTGCATAATACGGAATACCGATTTGGTTACACACTTCAATTACATCATTGTAATCTTCTGTTGCTGTGCAGACACCATTCTCGTCTGTATCATCCCAGTTTTTCATAAAAATCCCGATTACATCATAACCTTGCTCTTTTAATAAAAGAGCTGCTACAGATGAATCGACGCCACCGGACATCCCGATGACAACGCGTGTTTCGTGAGGTAGTTTGTTCATCATGTCACCTCCCATGCTAATTTTGTGTTAATCGCTTCACGATTTTCACTGTTTCGTACGCCGCTTTCTCAATTTGCTCTTTTGTATTTCCAAGTCCAAAACTAAAGCGTACGGATGAACGTATTTGATCGGAGTCTTTTCCGAACATCGCTACTAACACATGTGATGGATCAATCGAACCAGCTGTACAAGCAGAACCACTTGATACTGCAATGCCAGCTAAGTCTAAGTTCACAAGAAACGGTTCAATGTTCATTCCTGTAAAATTAATATTAAGCACATGTGGTAAGCGATATTCTAAGTTTCCGTTTACCTCGAAAGTAATGCCTTCATTTTTGAAGACAGATACCATTATATCTTTAAATTCTTCATATTGGGCATTTTTTTGCTCACGAGTTTTTTCAGCTAGCAAAATTGCATGCTGAAGTCCAGCAATACTAGGCACATTTTCCGTACCAGCACGGCGTTTTCTTTCTTGCTCTCCGCCTATTAATAACGGTTCAAACTTCACATTTGCACCGGCGTATAAGAACCCTACACCTTTTGGCCCGTTGATTTTATGAGCTGAAATCGATAATAAGTCAATGCCAAATTCTTTTACATTAATCTCTACTAAGCCATAAGCTTGTACCGCATCTGTATGAAAATAAGCTTGATGTTCTTTTAACAGCTTACCTATTTCTGCAATTGGTTGCATTGTCCCTACTTCATTATTCCCAAACATAACAGATACAAGAATCGTCTCATCAGTTAATGCCTTTTGTATGTCAGAAACTTGAACGCGTCCAGTTTCATCTACAGGTACATACGTCACTTCAAATCCTTCACGCGCTAACAATTCACACGTATGTAAGATCGCATGATGTTCAATTTGCGTCGTTATAATATGTTTACCTTTATGACGGTTCGCACGTGCTACACCGATAAGTGCTAAATTATCAGCTTCTGTACCACCACTCGTAAATATAATTTCATTCGGATTCGCATGAATGCTACGTGCACACGCGCGTCTCGCCTCATCTACTGCATGGCGCGTTTGACGCCCATAAAAATGGATACTAGACGGGTTTCCGAATGTTTCTGTCATATATGGAATCATCTTTTCGACCACTTCTGGGTGAGTCGGAGATGTCGCAGCATGATCTAAGTAAATGCGTTCCATTAAATCTCCTTCTTTCCAAATCGTTTCACAAGGAATTAAATGTAAAACATATAGCCCCCGTGATTTTCTTCCTCATAACGTACTAAATCTTCTAAAGTTGTACTATCTAACACTTCTTGCACCGCATCACGAACACGCATCCATAATTGGCGTTGTGCTGGCTCTTCTTCTTCTATCATTTCTACAACGCTAATTGGACCCTCTAGTACACGAATTACATCCCCAGCTGTAATGTTAGCTGGCTGATCAGATAATACATATCCGCCATACGCACCGCGCGTACTCTTTACAAGACGAGCGTTACGAAGTGGTGAAATTAATTGCTCTAAGTAATGCTCAGATAGGTCATGTGCCTGCGCAATTGATTTTAATGAAATTGGGCCTTCACCAAACTTTTTTGCAAGGTCAATCATAATTGTTAAGCCATAGCGGCCTTTTGTTGAAATCTTCATCTATTTTGCACCTCTTTTCAAATTTTCACTTCTATTGGTTATATTTTATTTATAAAGAAAACACAATTTAAAATCCTATGAAATTATAGCATAATATAGTATTATAAGAAATTTCAACTTGTGTATCAAAATGATAACATAAAATCACATTGAAAAACTCGGGAATTATTATAATTGATAGAAAAATGAAAATATTAACGTTCATTTTTCTCACAAAACAGCATCCTATTTCAAATTACATAGAAAAAAATGATACGATAGAGTGAGATTATACATTAAGGGAGAAGGTCAATATGAAACAACCACTCGCACATCGAATGCGCCCTACAAATATTCAAGAAATTATCGGACAACAACATTTAGTTGGTGAAGGAAAGATCTTATGGCGAATGGTCCAAGCAAATCATTTTCAATCGATGATTTTATATGGCCCTCCAGGTACAGGAAAAACATCCATCGCTAGCGCAATTGCAGGAAGTACCGGAACTCCATTTCGCCTATTAAACGCTGTTACGCATAATAAAAAAGATATGGAAGTTGTCGTACAAGAAGCAAAAATGCATCGTCACCTCGTTTTAATTTTAGATGAAGTACACCGTCTCGATAAAGCAAAGCAAGACTTTCTATTACCTCATTTAGAAAGCGGACTCCTTACTTTAATCGGTGCAACGACGAGCAATCCATTCCATGCGATAAACTCCGCTATTCGAAGTAGATGTCAAATTTTCGAATTACATGCACTAACCGAAGATGATATTTTAATTGGATTAAAACGAGCACTCAAAGATAAAGAAAAAGGGCTTGGCGAATATGATGTAATTGTTACGGATGAAGCATTACATCACTTTGCCAATGCATCAGGTGGTGATATGCGCTCAGCTTATAACGCTCTTGAATTAGCTGTTTTATCTAGCTTTACAACTGACGACAAAGCTGCGGAAATTACGTTAGAAATCGCAGAAGAATGTTTACAAAAAAAGAGCTTCGTTCACGACAAAGGTGGAGATGCTCATTATGATGTATTATCAGCATTTCAGAAATCAGTGCGCGGAAGTGATGTAAACGCAGCGCTTCATTATTTAGCACGCCTTATTGAAGCTGGTGACCTGCAAAGTATCGGTAGACGCCTTCTTATTATGGCATATGAAGATATCGGACTTGCTAGCCCGCAAGCTGGACCACGTACACTAGCAGCCATAGAATCAGCTGAACGAGTTGGATTTCCAGAAGCACGCATACCACTTGCAAATGCCGTTATCGAGCTTTGCCTATCACCAAAATCAAATTCAGCTTATAAAGCACTTGATGCCGCATTACACGATTTACGTAACGGACAAACAGGTGACATCCCAAGTCATTTAAAAGATAGCCACTATAAAGGCGCCGAATCGTTAGGTCGAGGCATTGGATACTTATATCCGCATGACCATCCAAATGGCTGGGTACAGCAACAATACTTACCTGATAAAATAAAAAACAAGCAATATTATAAACCGAAAACAACCGGGAAATTTGAGCAAGCACTTTCTACTGTGTATGAAAGATTACAAAGTTCGCATAAAACAAATAATAAAGGGTAACATAAGCAAAAACGTCACCATTACGGAGGCTTCGCTTATGAAAACACGTCAAGATGCATGGACAAAAGAAGACGATCTCCTTTTAGCAGAAACTGTTTTACGACATATTCGCAGCGGAAGTACACAAATAAAAGCGTTTGATGAAGTTGGCGATGCTTTAAACCGTACTTCCGCAGCTTGTGGCTTTAGATGGAACGCTGAAGTAAGGCCAAATTACGAAGACGCAGTGCAACTCGCAAAAAAACAACGTAAAGAATTAAAACGTTCTGAAGCTAAAATAGGAAAAGAGCAGTTTACACAAACTCGACAGCTCGTAATCGATGCCGAATTTCCGGAAGACATTACGCCAAGCAAACAGGAACTTACAATGCAAAATGTCATCTCATTTTTGCAAAACTTAGAACACCACAATCCGTCACTTGCAACGTTACAAACTGAAAATGACGCATTACAAGCACAGCTCACTTCCTTACAAAAAACGAATGATGAGCTTGAAACTAAATTAGCCGTACTCACAAAAAAACAACAAGCAATCGAAGAAGATTACGCAATGCTTGTTAGAATTATGGACCGTGCTCGAAAACTTGTTTCAGTTGAAGAACAAGAAGAACAGATTGCTCCCATTTTCAAAACAGATCAAAATGGTAATTTAGATATTATATATTCTGCAGAGAATTAAAAAGGATGTCACCTAGCCCCATTTTCTGGCTAAGTGACATCCTTTTTTGTTCCTTCGATGGACAGCGTATCGGTAAAGGAATTTATATCGACGAGTCGACAAAGAATATCGATTTACCGAAAAATATTTACAAAACAGTCGACCTGTCGTATAAGATACCGAATGGAATTAATTGGATAACATCCACTTGCATGATACAATAAACATATACGACGAAGGGAGATGATTGCTATTTCATTAATAGTCTTCAAAATAACGCTCGGTGTTCTCGTCCTAATATTAGGTCTTTTTACCATTTATAGTTTAACAAAGACCTCAGGTTATACATCGGACAAATACGATTATTCTTTATTAGGATTACTTACACTTGAAGTATTAGTCTTGCAAATATCAGCAATTCTTTAAAATATAATAGAAAAAACATATATCCGAAATGGATATATGCTTTCACTTTATTCTTGCCCTACACGCTTCACTTCTACGTTTTTAATGCGTTCACGTACAACGTGACTTGCCATAATTAAGCCTGCCACAGATGGTACGAATGCATTTGAAGAAGGTGGTAATTTCGCTTTACGAATTTTTGCATTTTCGTCTGGTACGATTTCTTTACGTACTTCTTCGCGAATTACGATTGGGTTCTCATCAGAGAAGACAACTTTTACACCTTTTTTAATACCCTCTTTACGAAGCTTCGTACGAATGACTTTCGCAATTGGATCTGTATGTGTTTTAGAGATGTCCGCAATACGGAAACGAGTTGGGTCCATTTTATTTGCTGCACCCATACTTGAGATAATTTTAATTTTGCGACGTAAACATTGTTTAATTAAATGGATTTTGAACGTAATCGTATCAGATGCATCCACTACGAAATCCAAACCGTGCTTAAAGAACTCTTCATATGTTTCATCTGTATAAAACATTTCTAGTCCAATTACTTCACACTCCGGATTAATGTCTGCAATACGCTCTTTCATTAATTCTACTTTTGAACGTCCTACAGTAGATACTAAAGCATGAATTTGACGGTTTACGTTTGTAATATCTACAACGTCTTTATCAACTAATACGAGACGTCCTACGCCAGAACGTGCTAACGCTTCAGCTGCAAAAGAACCTACGCCGCCAATTCCTAAAATACCGACTGTACTATTTTTTAATATTTCAAGTCCTTCTTTACCGAAGGCTAATTCATTACGTGAAAATTGATGTAACATTCAGCTCTACACTCCTATTACAAAAATGGTCTACCATGTATTCTAGCGTTTTTCCGACTATTTGTATAGAAAAAGTTATAGAATTCCTAAAAATACATATTTCGAAAATGAGAACATGATGGAAACCGGACTTTTTAAACTTCCTTCCAATACACGTTTAAAAAGGAGGATTCAGAGGGCCGAGCAGATCGAGACACGTATGCTAGGAGGAGCGCAGTGTAGCGTTACTACTCGAGCACCGGACTAGCATACGTAACGACGAGATGCGACAGCCATCTGAACCGGACTTTTTAAACAACCTCTCAAAAAAAGCCTAGATGGTATTAGTATAACCATCTAGACCCCATTCTTACTTCTCTTCTTTTAAGCTTAATTTTAAGTTTAACTCTTCAAGCTGTGCTTCTGCAACTGGGCTTGGAGCTTCTGTTAATAAGCAGCTTGCGCTTGCTGTTTTTGGGAATGCAATTGTATCACGAAGGTTCGTACGACCTGCAAGTAACATTACAAGACGGTCTAAGCCTAATGCGATACCGCCGTGTGGTGGCGTACCGTATTCGAATGCTTCTAATAAGAATCCGAATTGCTCTTGCGCTTCTTCTTGTGAGAATCCAAGTGCTTTGAACATTTTTTCTTGTACGTCACGCTCATAAATACGAAGTGATCCACCACCAAGCTCATAACCGTTTAATACAAGGTCATATGCTTGTGCGCGTGCTTTTTCTGGTGCTGTTTCTAATAGCTCAACGTCTTCACGGAATGGCATTGTGAATGGGTGGTGAGCTGCGAAGTAACGATCTGCATCTTCATCGTACTCAAGAAGTGGCCAATCAGTTACCCATAGGAAGTTAAATTTGCTTTCGTCAATTAACTCAAGCTCTTTACCTAGACGTAGGCGAAGTGCACCTAAACTATCTGCAACAACGCTCTTCTTATCTGCTACGAATAGTAATAAATCGCCAGCAGTAGCTTCTAATGTACTCATTAACGCTTTTGCATCTTCTTCACCGAAGAATTTCGCGATTGGTCCTTTTAGGCCGTCTTCTTCCACTTTAAGCCAAGCTAAACCTTTTGCACCATATACTTTTACGAATTCAGTTAATGCATCGATGTCTTTACGAGAATATTTGCTCGCAGCACCTTTTGCATTAATTGCTTTTACTTGTCCGCCGCTTTCTACAGCACTTGTAAATACTTTAAACCCACAACCTGCTGCGAATTCAGATAGGTCTGTTAGTTCCATTTCAAAGCGTGTATCTGGCTTATCAGAACCGTAACGAGCCATTGCATCAGCATATTTCATACGAGGGAACGGTGCACTCACTTCTACACCTTTTGCATCCTTCATAACTTTCGTCATCATGCGCTCCATCATATCTAAAATTTCATCTTGTGTTAAGAATGAAGCTTCAATATCGATTTGCGTGAATTCTGGTTGACGATCTGCACGTAAATCTTCGTCACGGAAACAACGTGCTACTTGATAGTAACGCTCAAATCCGCCGACCATAAGAAGTTGTTTAAATAATTGTGGTGACTGTGGTAATGCATAGAATTCACCATCATGCACACGACTTGGTACTAAATAGTCACGAGCTCCTTCTGGTGTGCTCTTCGTTAAAATTGGTGTTTCAACTTCTAAGAACTCTTCTGTATCTAAGAAGTTACGAATTGTTTTTGTTACGTCATGACGCATTTTGAATGTGTTGAACATTACTGGACGACGTAAGTCTAAATAACGATATTTTAAACGCACATCTTCTGATGCATCTGTGTCATCAGCGATAATGATTGGCGTTGTTTTCGCTGCGTTTAATACGTTTACTTTCGTTGCTTGCACTTCAATACGGCCAGTTGCCATATTGTCATTAATTGCGCCTTCGCCACGTTCAACAACTGTACCTTCTACGTGTAATACGTATTCGCTACGAATTGTTTCTGCCACTTCTAACGCTTCTTTTGATGTTTCTGGGCTAAATACAACTTGTACGATACCTGTACGGTCACGTAAGTCAATAAAGATTAATCCACCTAAGTCACGGCGTTTTTGTACCCAACCTTTTAATTGAACTGTTTGTCCAACTGCTTCTACTGTTACTTTTCCACATGCATGTGTTCTTTCAGCCACTGTAAGTTCCCCCTATATTAATTTCTCTGCTACGTATGAAGCAAATACATCTAATGCTACTTCTTCTTGTTCACCTGTTGCCATATCTTTTAAGTTGATGATACCTTTATCTAGCTCATCTTCCCCTAATACAGCTACAAATTTCGCTTTTAGACGATCTGCTGATTTAAATTGTGCTTTCATTTTTCGATCTAAATAATCTTTTTCAACTGATAATCCAGCTTTACGAAGATCGAACGCAACTTTTGCAGCATGGTCTTTCGCTTTTTCACCAAGAGCTACAACGTAACAATCGATACTATGTTCAATTGGTAACTCAATGTTTTCAGCTTTTAGTGCCATAATTAAACGTTCAATACTCATTGCAAAACCGATACCTGGCATCTCTGGTCCACCGATTTCTTGTACAAGTCCGTTATAACGGCCGCCACCACTTAATGTTGTGATAGCACCAAAACCTTCTGCCTCACTCATAATTTCAAAAACAGTGTGTTGATAGTAATCTAAACCACGTACTAAGTTCGGATCTTTTTCAAATGGAACATCCATCATCGTTAACAGTTCTTGAACTTTGTCGTAGTATACTGCTGACTCTTCATTTAAGTATTCTGTAATAGATGGTGCTGTACCCATTAATTCATGGTTACGGTCCTTCTTACAATCTAAAATACGAAGAGGATTCTTTTCTAAACGAGATTGACAATCAGAGCAGAACTCGCCGATACGTGGCTCAAAGTGTGCAATTAATGCATCACGGTGCGCTTGGCGGCTCGCTGCATCACCTAAGCTGTTTAATACAACTTTAATATTTTTTAAGCCCATGCCGCGGTAAAACTCTACAGCAAGTGCAATTACTTCTGCATCAATTGCAGGGTCATTACTACCAATTGCTTCAATACCGAATTGTACGAATTGACGATAGCGACCTGCTTGTGGTCTTTCGTAACGGAACATTTGACCGATATAGTATAGTTTTGTTGGTTGTGTTGCATCACCGAACATTTTGTTTTCAACGTAAGAACGTACAACAGGTGCTGTACCTTCTGGACGCAATGTTAAACTACGCTCTCCACGATCTTGGAATGAGTACATTTCCTTTTGTACGATATCAGTCGTATCACCAACACCACGTAAAAATAGCTCTGTGTGTTCAAAAATTGGTGTACGAATTTCTTTATAGTTGTAACGACGGCAAATTTCGCGTGCTTGCCCTTCGATATACTGCCATAACTCAACAGTGCCTGGAAGAATATCTTGCGTTCCGCGTGGGATTTGAATAGACATATTCAGTTCCTCCTCAAATTGTTTTAATCTTAATAAAAATAAAAAAACTCCCGCCTCTACTGCTTGAACAGTAGGGACGAGAGTATTATACCCGTGGTGCCACCCTAATTGAAGCACGTATGCTTCCACTTTTTTAATAACGCTTAAATGTGCGTTCATCCCTACTAAGCATATATGCCGTTCAAGTTGAAACCTCTAGAGCGTCATTCAATCAGTCATCATGTAGAAATGTTTTCAGCCTAAGACATTTCTTCTCTTTCCATGTGTATCTCATTTACTCTTCTCTATCAACGGTTATATTCATATGTAAATATAAAATTACTATACGTTTGTTGAGTACGATTGTCAAGTGCTCTAAGAACGTTCAATGTGCTTCTTAAGACGCTTTACATCTTGGAGTGAAATTCCAAATTCAGAAGCAAGCTCCATTGAAGTATTGTTTTGCTCTTTTGAAATAAATTCATGAAAATTTACGTTAAATAATTGATTTGCACCGTTTGTAACAGAATGTCCTTTTTCATTCATGCGCATACGTATATCCCTCACATTCAATATGGATGTTTTACTCTTTATTGTTCCATATTGATGAGGTGGTTATACATAATTGAAACAGCTATCGCTTCCAAATGAAGTGAAACTTTAATCAGTGGCGTTTTACAGGATAAATGAACAAAACATACAACAATGTATAAAAAAGAGAGGATCCTATCATCCTCTCTTCTCAGGCAATACTATTTACTTTCTACAATTAAGGTCACCGGACCATCATTGATTAAAGAAACGTCCATCATCGCTCCGAACTTTCCTGTTTCAACATGTAGCCCTTGTTTACGAACTTCTTCATTAAAGAAATCGTATAAGCGCTCCGCGTAGTCAGGTTTCGCAGCATCCATGAAGTTTGGGCGTCTTCCCTTGCGGCAATCTCCGTATAATGTAAATTGCGAAATAGATAGAACTTGTCCTTCTACATCAAGAACTGAATGGTTCATCTTTCCGCCCTCATCTTCAAAAATGCGCAAGTTCGCAATTTTTTCTGCGATGTAAGTTGCATCTTTTTCTGTATCTTCATGCGTAATGCCAACTAGTAATGTTAAACCGAACGGAATTTGTCCTACGATCTCACCGTCTACTGTGACAGACGCTTCTTTTGATCGTTGTAAAACAACTCTCATCTTTTCTACACTCCCTATTAATGCATCATGCGTCGTACTGCATAAATTTCTGGAACACGTTTAATGCGCTCTACTACCTTTTTCAAGTGTTGTAAATTGCGGATAGAGATCGACATATTAATCGTCGCCATCTTATTACGATCACTTCTACCAGAAACAGCTGAAATGTACGTTTTCGTCTCTGTAACAGCTTGCAGTACTTCATTTAATAAACCACGGCGATCGTAACCTGAAATTTCAATATCAACGTTATATTCAATTTCTTTTTCAGGACTACCTTCCCACTCCACTTCTAATAAACGCTCTACAGCTTCTTCTGTATGAACATTTACACAATCACGACGGTGAATTGATACGCCTCGGCCTTTCGTAATATATCCAACGATATCATCACCTGGAACCGGGTTACAGCATTTTGATAGACGAATTAACAAATTATCCGCACCGCTTACCTTTACACCAGAATCCCATTTTCGAATTTTCATCGGTTTACGAACTTCTTTAACTTCGACGATTTCTTCATCTTCACGTTGTTTGCGGAACTTGTCCGTTAATCGTGTAACAATTTGTGCAGCTGTAATCCCGTTATATCCAACTGCTGCAAACATATCTTCTTCATTTGCAAAGTTAAATTTCTCAGCGACACGTTTTAAATTGTCAGGAGCTAATACTTCTTTCATCTCGTACTCTAAGCCACGCACTTCTTTTTCAACAAGTTCACGGCCTTTTTCAATGTTTTCATCTCTACGTTGTTTCTTAAAGAATTGACGTATTTTATTTTTCGCATGAGATGTTTGAGCAAGTTTCACCCAGTCTTGGCTTGGCCCATACGAATGTTTCGATGTTAAAATTTCAATGATGTCACCCGTTTTTAGTTTATAATCCAGTGTCACCATTTTCCCATTTACTTTCGCACCAATTGTTTTGTTTCCAATTTCTGAATGGACACGATATGCAAAATCAATTGGGACAGAACCAAGAGGTAATTCCATTACATCGCCTTTCGGTGTAAAGACGAATACCATATCAGAGAACAGATCAATTTTTAAAGACTCCATAAACTCTTCCGCGTTAGAAGCTTCGTTTTGCCATTCTAATATTTGACGGAACCATGTAAGTTTCTTCTCTAATGTACCTGTTGTTTCTGCTGCTTTTCCTTCTTTATACGCCCAGTGTGCCGCGATCCCGAATTCTGCAATTTCGTGCATTTCTTTCGTACGAATTTGCACTTCAAGCGGATCACCTTTCGGTCCGATTACAGTCGTATGAAGAGATTGATATAGATTTGCTTTCGGCATCGCAATATAATCTTTAAAACGACCTGGCATCGGTTTCCAGCACGTATGAATAATTCCAAGTACTGCATAACAATCTTTAATACTATTTACAACGACACGTACAGCTAGTAAATCGTAAATTTCATTGAACTGTTTATTTTGCAATGCCATTTTACGATAAATACTGTAAATATGTTTCGGTCTTCCAGAAATATCAGGTTGAATTGCAACTTCTTTTAATTTCTCGCGAATACCAGTCATTACTTCGTCTAAATATTCTTCGCGCTCTGCACGTTTACGCTTCATTAAATTTACAATACGATAATATTGTTGTGGGTTTAAATAGCGAAGTGACGTATCCTCTAGCTCCCATTTAATTGTATTAATTCCGAGTCTATGTGCTAAAGGTGCAAAGATTTCTAACGTTTCATTCGCAATGCGACGCTGCTTCTCTTGAGGCAAATGTTTCAATGTACGCATGTTATGAAGACGGTCAGCTAGTTTAATTAAAATAACACGAATATCTTGAGCCATTGCAATAAACATTTTGCGATGGTTTTCTGCTTGTTGCTGCTCATGAGATTTATATTTAATCTTTCCGAGTTTTGTCACACCATCAACAAGCATTGCGATTTCTTTATTAAATTCCCGTTCAATATCTTCTAATGTAATCTCTGTATCTTCCACTACATCATGCAAGAAACCGGCCGATACTGTAGCTGGATCCATGTGTAAATCAACTAAAATACCTGCAACTTGAATTGGATGAATAATATACGGTTCACCCGATTTTCTATATTGTTCACTATGTGCATCACGTGCATATTCATAGGCACGTGCCACTAGTTCAATATCTTCATCCGCTAAATATTGACTTGCTTTCTCGAGTACCTGTTCAGCTGTTAGTACTTGCTCATTTGCCATCGAATCACCTTTTATTGAAAATTGACTTTATCTTTATTGAATAGAATAAATTATATTCTATCATTATAACCTAATGATTGTGAATTGTGAAAAGGAAAAGATTTTACTGACATTTCACCTTATTTTTTTGTGCAATTATACAAAAGTACCCGCTCCTCTCGAAGAGATTCACGGGTACTTTCTATCACCGTAGTTTTACCTATATAGCGATTAATATTTTTCTAACACTAGTACATCGTAACCGTCTAACATTTTACGACCATCTAAGTAAGTAAGCTCTACTAAGAATGCAATTCCTGCTACAACTCCGCCTAGCTCTTCAACTAGCTTAATTGTCGCTTCAATTGTTCCACCTGTAGCCAATAAATCATCTGTAATTAATACGCGTTGACCTGGTTTAATTGCATCTTTATGGATTGTTAAAACATCTTTACCATATTCTTTACCGTAGTCAACTGTAATTACTTCACGTGGTAATTTTCCTAATTTACGAACTGGCGCAAATCCTACTTCTAACGCATAAGAAACTGGGCAACCGATAATGAAACCACGAGCTTCTGGTCCTACTACAACATCAATATTTCTTTCTTTTGCATACTCAACGATTGCATCTGTTGCTGCTTTGTATGCTTTACCATCGTTCATTAAAGGTGTAATGTCCTTAAACACAATACCTTCTTTCGGATAATCCGGTACAATTGCGATATGTTGCTTGAAATCCATATTTCTGAATCCTCCTCAGGTCTGCAAGGTTTGTAAATACAAATCCTTTACCCTAACTGTTCTACTTATTTATGATTACGAATCGTTTCAAACCACGTATATAGTTGTTGATATGTGCTATAAACCAATTCTTGTTCTAATTGTAAGTGGTTCATTTTCTCACGATATGTGTTCGATTCAATTAAATCACGCTTTTGTTTTTTGTCTGCCATAAAAATGACGCCATCTTTTATTGTAACAAATTCTAACTCAAAAAACACCTGTGTCATGAAATTTACTGTATCTTTCGACCAACCTTTATGTCGGCATAATTGTTCACCATATTGTCTTAAAGAAAATGGTGATTTTTGGCTTAAGAAAGAATAGTACCATTTAAAGTGATCTCTCGTCGGAACTGTACTAAATAAATGATTATTCTCTTGATAAAATAACGTATAAATACGAGCTGGGAATCCTACTTTAAATATCTCACGTAACTCATCAGTGCCTTTCGGCAAATCAAGTAACACGATGTATTGATCGTCTAATTGCGTTACTTCTGACGCATGAATAAGATGCTCTTTATAGTTTTCTAAAGAAAATTTATTCAATACCTCTTCAGAAAAATATACCATTTGTATTTTTTCTTTCGGAAGCTCCGCCAAATTCGCTTCTACATTACGCATGCTGCGCCAATCAAATAATTGCCATGCCTCTACAGCGATATCTTGTACCATTAATTGTGGCTTCTTAAAATTATTCCATTCATTAATGGATGCTTCACCTATTACAGATACTTTTGCAACAGGAGAAATTTCTTTTGCGTATGCACCAAATCCGAATCCGATTGTATCTAGTTTAGCTTCTCCGTCACGAAGAGCCATTTTCAAATGCGATCCATCTGATCCGATTGCACGAATACTTTCCAACTCCGCATCTTTCACTGCAATACGAGGCTTCGGATTTCCAACACCAAATGGTGCTAACTTTTGCATATCTTCAATTGCCTCTAGTGTCACGTCCTCTACTTTACAAAAAACATCAACCGCGGTTATTGGAATAAAATCTTCTTCTGTTAAAGTTGCATCTGCTTGTTCATTTAAGCGGCGGCGCAATTCAGCTACATCATTCATATGTAGCGTCATTCCAGCTGCCATCGGATGCCCTCCGAAATGCGGTAATAACTCTCTGCAATCAGACAAGTTGGCAAACAAATCAAATCCTGCAATACTACGTGCTGAACCTTTTGCTGTTTCTTTTACAGGATCAATGCTTAATACAATCGTCGGACGATAAAAACGTTCAACTAGTTTAGAAGCGACAATTCCAATTACACCTGGATTCCAGCCTTCTTTTGCAAGTACTAACACTTTATTGTCTTCAGGCGGAAAATTATTCTCCACTTCAGCGATAGCTTCTTCCGTAATTTGCTTTACAATATCTTTTCGCAATTTATTCAGTTCATCAATTTCTTCAGCCAGCTCTTTTGCTTCTTCTGGGTCATCTGATAATAAAAGATGTACAGCCGGCGTAGCATCTTCTAAACGTCCAACTGCATTAATACGAGGTGCGATTGAGAAGCCAATACTCTCTTCTGTAATTTCACTTTGCGAAACGTTAGCAACTTTAAATAGCGCCTTTAGTCCGATATTTTTCGTCATGCGCATATGTTTTAAACCGCGCTTCACTAGCAATCTATTTTCACCGTGAAGTGATACTAAATCGGCTACTGTACCAATTACTGCAATTTCTAATAAATGTTCTGGTACACGGCCTAGTAGTGCTTGTGCAACCTTAAATGCAACACCTACACCAGCTAAATAGTGAAACGGATACACACCGCCATCTAGTTTCGGATGTATAATCGCAAGTGCCTCTGGTAATTCTGGTGGTGGCTCGTGGTGATCTGTAATAATAAGATCCATTCCAAGTTCCTTCGCTACCTTCGCTTCATGTACTGCCGCAATACCAGTATCGACAGTAATAATTAGCGAGAATCCTGCACTATGCGCCCAACGAAACGCTTCTTCGTTCGGTCCATAACCTTCTGTAAAACGGTTTGGGATATAAAATTCTACATCTGCACCTAATTCTTGCAACGCAAGATATAATACCGTCGTACTACTTACTCCGTCCGCATCGTAGTCACCAAATATTAATATTTGCTCTCCATCTTGAATCGCCTTATTTACACGTTCTACTGTTCTATCCATTCCTTCTAATAAAAATGGATCGTGAAATTCTTGATTTTCTGTATTTAAAAAATCTAAAATCTTATCTTCTGTATTTAGTCCTCTACCGAGGAACAACGAAACAACAAGAGGTGACAATTGCAACTTACTTGCTAATTCACTCACTTGCTCTTCATTATATTCTTTTTCTTTCCAACGCGTCTTCGGTTGTAACACGAAATCACCCCTTAACCTGTTCATTATACAAGACAGATTAAGGGGTGACAATATCATGCAAACTACGATGTAATATCTATATACCAAAATGTTAATGATGTTTAATTTGGAGAATACGGATTTATATGTACAAACACATTTTGTACGTTATCTTGTTTCATAAGCGTTTCTTTCACATGCTTTCCAATACGGTGCCCTTCTTCTACAGTAATGTATGGATCTACAGAAACTTTAATATCAACAATAACGTAATGACCATGTTCCCTTGCGTATAAAGAACCGATTTTTTTCACACCATCTATTTGAAGTACTGCTTCTCTAAGCGGAATAACATCTTCCTCATGAAGAACATGATCCAGCGTTGCATGAATTGCTTCTGCCCCAATCGTCCATGCCATTTTTGCAACAAGAAGTGAAACAAACAGTCCTGCAATTGGATCTGCATATACAAGCCAATCTAAACCAAGCTTACCACCGAGTATCGCTGCACAAATACCGATTAAAGCTGCAATTGAAGAAAATACATCTGAACGGTGCTCATATGCATTTGCAATAATTGCATCACTATTTACCCTCTTCCCTAATCGGAATTTATATTGAAACATTCCTTCTTTTACGATAATCGAAAGAACAACAGCAAAAATCGTAATTCCTTTCGGTGGTTCTAGTTCTTGCGAAAAAGCTTTGATAGACGAAACCGCTATCTCGATTCCCACAATAAATAATAATACTGCAACAATAATTGCTGAAATCGATTCCGCTTTACCATGACCATACGGATGATCTTCATCAGGCGGCTGCTTTGCTGCTCGCAACCCAAAAAGTACAGCGAGCGAACCAATTACATCTGATGCAGAATGCACAGCATCCGCTAATAGTGCTTTACTGTTTCCAATATAACCAATTACAGCCTTTACAATCGCTAATATAATATTACCAACGATCCCGACAATAGCACCAAACTCGGCCTGCTTAAAACGTTCATCTTTTTCCATAATTAAAATCCCTTCTTTTCTTAACCTATCTTTTTATCTCTCTTTAACGAGCAGTAAGACTCTCGCTTCAAAATCCGACGATAACATCACCACTTTCCCATTTCAAAAAGTCGCTACCTTATTGTATCCACAAACGAAAAAAGAGATGCCTCGTTATGAGGCATCACCTTTTCTATACTTGTGGTTCAGATACTTCTTTCTCAACCTTTTTCTTTCCTTTACCCTTTTTCAAACGACGGTTTTCAAGTAATAACCAAATTTGAGAGGCAACGAAAACAGAAGAGTACGTACCTACAATTAAGCCGACAAGTAACGCAAACGAGAAGTTACGTAGTGACTCACTACCGAAGATAAGCAGTGCAATTACTGGGAACAACACTGTTAATACGGTGTTAATTGAACGTCCAATTGTTTGGCGAATACTTGAGTTTACGATTTCTTCTAGGTCTTTTATGTCGCGAACTCGTTTTTTCTGTTTGTATAGTTCACGGTTTCTATCAAACGTAACAATCGAGTCATTAATAGAATAACCGATGATCGTTAACACCGCAGCGATAAACGTTAAGTCTACCTCTAATTGGAAAATACTAAACATAACAATCATAACGAATGCATCATGTAGTAATGCAAGTACTGCAGACAATGCATACGTAAATCGGAATCGAATACTTACGTATAAGATGATAACCGCAGAAGCAATTAATACCGCAATAAATGCATTTCGTGCAATTTCTTTACCGATTGTCGGTGAAACTGTACTTACATTTGGCTCTGTGCCATATTTATCGTGGAAGAATGTTTTTGCTTTCGCAATTTCATCTTTTGATAGAACACCTAAAGTACGAACGGCGAATCCTTTATTGTCATCTCCAGTTGGTACAATATCTTCTTCCTTCACATCAATTTTCAATTCTTTTAAATCTTTATGAACATCAGACACCGTAAGTGCTTGTTTTGATTGCAAGTCGATACGTGTACCACTCGCAAAGTCAATGCCAAGATTCAATTTGAAAATTGGTAGGATAATTGCACCTGCAATTACGACTACAATTGAGAAGATAAGGAATTTATGACCGATATTTACGAAGTTAATACGATCAAATTTCGTTGGTGCATGTTCTACACCTTTCGTTAATGGAATAATATCCTTTTGCTTCACACCGAAATATCCTGGTTTCTTATCAAAATAACGACTCTTTACAAGTAATCCTAGTAAGAAACGAGTACCGAATACGTTTGTAACGAAACCAACTAAAATACTTACAATTAAGCTTGTTGCGAAACCTTGTACTGAGCTTGTACCATATACGAACAACACACCTGCAGCTGCAAGAGTCGTAATATTTGCATCTAAAATTGTTGCTAATGAACGATGGTTACCAGCACGAAATGCTGACATCATCGACTTACCAATTTTCAATTCTTCTCTCAATCTCTCGTACGTAATGATATTCGCATCAACTGCGATACCTACCCCGAGCACTAACGCCGCGATACCTGGTAATGTAAGAACCGCATGCATCCAGTTAAATACAAGTAGCGTAACAAAAATGTATAGACCTAACATAATTACAGCTACAAGCCCTGGTAAACGGTAATATACAAGCATAAATAAGAAAATAAGAGCGATACCGATCGCACTAGCGAAAATCGTTTGGTCTAACGCTTGTTGACCAAATTTCGCTCCAACTGATGTTGAATACATTTCTTTTAAATCAACAGGAAGTGCACCTGCATTTAATAAAGATGAAAGTTGTTTCGCACTGTCAACTGTGAAGTTTCCACCTACGATAGATACTTCAGCTTGGTTAAATACTTGGTTTACTGTTGCTGCTGATAGGAACTTAGGATTCGGTTTTGCAGATTCTGCTTTATACGAATCTTTTCCTTCTTCAAAATCAAGCCAAATTACCATTAAATTCGTTGGTGGTGGCATTTTTGAAATTTTTTCAGTTACTTCACGGAATTTATCTGCGCTTTTTAATGTAAGACCTACACTCGCACGACCTTGCTCATCAAATGTTTGCTTCGCTCCGCCGCCTTTTAAATCTGTTCCGTCCATAAGAAGATTGTCATCAACATCACGGAATGTTAATTTCGCTTGCGTTGACAACATTTCACGTGCTTTTTGCTGATCTTGTACACCAGCAAGCTGTACACGAATTCGATTATCTCCTTCAATTTGGATGTTCGGCTCACTTACACCGAGAACATTGACACGATTTTCAAGAGCACCTACTGTACTTACAAGCACATCTCGATCAATTTTATCACCTTTTTTGGCTGGTTTTACTTCATACAGAATTTCAAAACCACCGCGAAGGTCTAGTCCTAGACTAATTCCTTTTGCTATGTCTTTTCCTGCCGCACCTATTACTCCACCGATTAATAATACGATGAGGAAAAAGGCGGCAATTCTCGTACCACGCTTTGCCATATGTACCCTCTTTCTGCTACTAACACTTCAATAAATCCTTTACGATTCACGTGTGTATACACCTAGTTAGTAGACTTCCTTTCTATAAAATACATTTGTTTTTTGCTAGTTCCCCACTAGCTGTGTTGGCATCAGCTACACAATACCTACACTTTTATTAGTTATTTTATCTCTTCACTACCCCCTTTATATGTAATCTTAGACATAATCAATTCCTCTTTATCAATACATATCATTATACTGCAAAAGGAAGAACAAACCAATTGCAGTCAGTTATTTATTTTCATACTCATCAAATGACCAAAGTGGCGCTTGATACGCTTCGACAGTTAAATACGTCATATATTCATTCGCTGTTACTGTTAATACGTCATTCACTAATTCATACAATCTAACATCACTATCGATTTTTTTCCACTTTTTCACTTTAAGAAACTTCCAAATATCATCATCTGTTACTCGGTCATAACCGAACATGTGAAACTCTTCTACTTTACTTTCTAAAACGACTTGCAACTGTCCGCGGTATGATTCTACCAAAGCCTCTTTATCTAACATATATAACATCTCCTTCTTATTTCAGCACGAAAAGTCGCTTTTAATCCCGCTCTAATGGACAGCAATAACTACTTTCAAGAGTACCCTTCACACTTCACTCTCTTAAATGCTTGTCATTCTTGTCTCATACGTGCATATAAATTATTGTAAATCATTCCATTGATTTTGAGAAGGTAGGAGAAGAGTATGACGAGACAAAGCTTTTTGAAAGGCGCATTTATATTAATGATAGCCGGCTTTATTACAAAAATACTCGGTTTTATCAATCGCATAGTAATGGCACGTATTTTAGGAGAAGAAGGTGTAGGGCTTTATATGATGGCCGTGCCTACATTCATTTTAGCAATTACATTAACACAAATCGGCCTTCCTGTCGCAATCGCAAAATTTGTGGCAGAAGCGGAAGCAGTGAACGATAAACAAAAAGTAAAAAAAATATTAACAGTATCACTCGCGGTCACTTCTTTTATTAGCATCATTTTAACAATTGGGATTATGCTCCTCACACCTATTTTAGCAAAAACATTATTAACTGATGAAAGAACGTACTATCCATTAATGGCTATTTTACCTGTCGTCCCTGTTATTGCTGTTTCTTCTGTTCTACGTGGTTATTTCCAAGGGAAGCAAAATATGAAACCTAGCGCATATGCTCAAGTTATAGAACAAGTTGTCCGCATTACAATTATCGCTGTATGTATTCGCTTATTTTTACCTTACGGAGTAGAATATGCTGCAGCTGGTGCTATGTTATCAGCCGTTCTTGGTGAAGTTGCATCGCTATTATTTTTACTCACTTTATTCCAGCGCGAAAAACATTTATCTATACGCTCTGGATTTTTAACTACTGTAAAAGAGAGCAAAAATACATTTTATTCTCTTATGGACATTGCCCTTCCCACAACAGGAAGTCGGTTAATCGGTTCCATTTCCTATTTTTTTGAACCTATCGTCGTTATGCAAAGCTTAGCAATCGCCGGAGTTGCCGCTTCTATTGCAACCCAACAATACGGTATATTAAACGGTTATGCATTCCCGCTTCTATCACTTCCTGCCTTTATTACATACGCTCTTTCTACAGCGCTCGTTCCTTCTATTAGTGAAGCAATGGCAAAAAGGCAGCATAAATTAGTGGAACATCGTTTACAACAAGCACTTCGCATTTCGTTAATTACTGGTGGATGGTCTGTCGTTATATTATACGTATTCGCTTCTCCCATTTTAACTCTTATGTACGGATCAGATAGTGCAACAGCATTCATTCAGCTTCTTGCACCTTGTTTTTTATTTCATTATTTCCAAAGTCCACTTACTTCTGTGCTGCAAGCTTTAAATTTAGCACGAGCTGCAATGATGAATACATTTATTGGCGCTATCGTAAAGCTAATCGTTATTTTTGTACTAGCTTCAAGACCAGAATTTCAAATGATGGGAGTCGCCATCGCTATTGCAGCAAATATTGTAACAGTAACCTTCCTTCACTACGCTACCGTTTTAAAGAAAATTACATTTACAATTTACGTAAAAGATTATATTTATGGCGGCCTTGCTATCGGGATTGCAGGCGCCTTCGGTTTTTATCTTCATAAGTATATTATTTTCTCTCATTCCCTTGGCGTACAAACATTATGGGAAATCACTTTAACAACACTCGTTTATATCGTTCTCCTCTTTACCTTCAAACTGATTCGAAAAGAGGAGTTAAGTCGCCTCCCTATCATTCGAAAACTTTCATTTTTGAAATAACTAGGCTTACTATCTTATACGGTAAGCCTCTAGTTTTCTTTTAAATCAACAAAAAATTGACCATTTTGAAAACTACAGTATAAAATTTGCGTTATATCGTTATAACCTAAATTTTTTAACTTCCCAATGAGCCATTCATCTGTATGTTCAATCATCTGTAAATGACTAAATTGTATTTCTCCATCAATAATTAATGGGAGTGTAAAAATTGGTGTATCATTTTTACTCTTTTTACTTTTTTGCTTTTGAAAAATAGACAATTTACCTGATGGTTCTAAAATAGCATATTCCACATCACGTATATCTCCAATTCCTTGCTCCCTTAGTTGCATCATTAAATCATCTATGTTGTAGCGCTGTTTTCTCATCTTTTTTTCATCAATCTTTCCTGCATTTATAAGAATAGCCGGTTCCCCTTCTATTAAATGCCGAAATCGTTGAAACTTTAAAGAAATGACTGACAAAATAATTTGTATGCACATCAAAAAAACCATCGGAACCAATTGATGCCAAAGTGATTTATCAGTATTTTCAATTGCCACGACAGCCATTTCACCAAGCATAATGAATACGACTAAATCTAATACACTTAATTCCCCAATCTCACGTTTACCCATAAAACGAAAAATAATTAAGATGACGATATACAAGAGCAACGTCCGACCAATTATCGATACCCATTCCATTTCTACATCTCCTTTTTATCCCGCTATTTGCGGGTAGCCATCAATAAGAATGATTCCCCACTGATTAAAGTTTCAATTCATAGATTCCCCTATAAAAAAGAAACTAGTCTAACTTAGACAAAATGAAAATATGCTTGTATTAAAAAGGGGGAATGCATAAATGGATGGAACGAAAAAATTATCAACTGCAATTGGGTTCGGTATTGTTACCCTTCTTATTCTCGCATCTATAATTAGTATGGTTATGGCTCTTTTATTAAAATTTACGAACATGACCGAAGGCACGTTAGCTGTTACTATTCTTATACTCGCTCTTCTCTCCATGCTTATATCTGGATTTACTGCTGGAAAAAAAGCACGTGGGAAAGGTTGGCTAGTAGGTTTCACAACAGGACTTACATTTACCACACTTGTTTTTCTCGTTAATTATTTAGGATTCTCTCAAACTTTATCGAATTCACAGTTACTTTACCAATTAGCTTTAATAGGTGCGAGTACACTTGGTGGTATTTTCGGTGTTAACATGTCAAAACAAAATAACTAAAAAAAGGCCCTGCACATTTTATGCAGGGCCTTTTCATTAGTTTTTCACAACTTCACGAATCGCATTGCGATCGAAAGTTAAGTGTGAACCACCAGATTTAACAACAATTTTCGTTTCATCTACTGATTCGATTGTACCGTGTAAACCACCGATTGTTACGATAGCATCACCTTTTTTTAACTCACTTTGCATTTGAGCAACTGCTTTTTGACGCTTTTGTTGCGGGCGAATTAATAAGAAATAGAAAATCGCAAACATCGCAACGATCATAACGATATTCATCATACCTGCATTCATCTTTTTTCCTCCTTTTAAACTATGTATTAGAAGTTTTTAGCATTCGGTTTATTAAAGCCATACTGTTCAAAGAATTCTTCGCGGAAATCGCCAAGACGGTCTTCACGAATAGCTTGTCTCACCTGCTCCATTAAGTTTAACAGAAAATGAAGGTTGTGATAAGACGTTAAACGAATTCCAAACGTTTCATCACACTTCATTAAGTGACGAATGTACGCACGAGAGTAATTTTTACATGTGTAGCAATCACATTTTGGATCAAGTGGACCAAAGTCTCTTGCGAATTTCGCGTTTTTCACAACAAGGCGACCTTCACTTGTCATACATGTACCATTTCGAGCGATACGAGTTGGAAGTACACAGTCAAACATATCAATACCACGAATTGCACCATCAATTAATGAGTCAGGAGAACCTACTCCCATTAAGTAACGTGGCTTATTATCTGGAAGAAGTGGCGTTGTAAACTCAAGTACACGGTTCATAATATCTTTTGGTTCTCCAACAGATAAACCACCTACAGCGTAACCAGGGAAGTCCATTGAAACAAGATCTTTTGCACTTTGACGACGAAGTTCTTCGAACTCTCCGCCTTGTACAATACCGAATAAACCTTGGTCTTGTGGACGCTCATGCGCTTTTAAGCAACGTTCTGCCCAGCGGCTTGTACGCTCTACAGACTTCTTCATATATTCAAAAGTAGCTGGGAATGGTGGACACTCATCAAATGCCATCATAATATCTGATCCTAACGCATTTTGAATTTCCATCGCTTTTTCTGGTGATAAGAATAATTTATCTCCATTTAAGTGATTACGGAAGTGAACGCCTTCCTCTTCAATACGGCGGAAGTCACTTAAACTGAATACTTGGAAACCACCAGAGTCCGTTAAAATTGCACGATCCCAGTTCATAAATTTATGCAAACCGCCTGCTTCACGAATGATTTCGTGACCTGGACGTAGCCATAAATGATACGTATTACTTAAAATAATACCAGAATCCATTGCTTTTAATTCTTCTGGTGACATCGTCTTAACTGTTGCAAGTGTACCAACTGGCATAAATGTCGGTGTATCAAATGAACCGTGTGGCGTATGCACACGACCTAAACGGGCACCCGTTTGTTTACATGTCTTAATAAATTCATAACGAATTGCTGTCATAATTTACTCCTTTTATTTGTTTCTCATTTTAGCGTGAGATGCAACGAACATCGCATCACCGAAGCTAAAGAAACGATATTTTTCTTTTACTGCTTCATTATAAGCATGAAGTACATTATCTCTATTTGCAAATGCACTTACAAGCATAATTAATGTTGATTTCGGTAAATGGAAGTTTGTAATTAAACCATCAATTGCTTTAAATTCATAACCTGGGTACATAAAAATGTCTGTCCAACCAGAAGCAGCACAAAGCTTACCGTCATGATCTGTTGCAATTGTTTCTAACGTACGAGTTGAAGTCGTACCTACAGTAATAATACGTCCACCATTCTCTTTTACACCATTTAATAATGCCGCTGTCTCTTCAGACATATGATAATATTCTGCGTGCATATGGTGTTCTTCAATCGTATCTGCAGAAACTGGTCTAAATGTTCCAAGCCCTACGTGAAGTGTAATGAATGCTAACTCAACGCCTTTTTGCTGTAACTTCTCAAGTAACTCTTCTGTAAAGTGAAGTCCCGCAGTCGGTGCTGCTGCTGAACCGATTTCTTTCGCATATACTGTTTGATAGCGATCACGATCTTCCAGCGTTTCTTTAATATATGGAGGAAGTGGCATTTCCCCAAGTTCATCCAAAATTTCATAGAAGATGCCGTCATATGAAAATTCAAGCTGACGTCCACCTTGATCTGCAGTTCCTGTGCAAGTTGCTTTTAATTTCCCTTCGCCAAAAGAGATAACCGTTCCTTCTTTTACACGTTTCGCTGGTTTAACAAGCGTTTCCCATCTATCGCCTTCTTCTTGTTTTAGAAGAAGCACTTCAATGTGTGCGCCTGTATCTTCTTTCACACCATGCAAACGAGCAGGCATAACTTTCGTTTCATTTAAAACTAAGCAATCCCCCTCATGTAAGTAAGAAAGAATGTCCGTAAAATGTTTATGCTCAATGTCACCTGTTTCACGGTCTAACACCATTAATCTTGATGTTTCACGGTCTTCTAATGGGACTTGTGCAATAAGCTCTTCTGGTAAATGAAAATCAAACAGATTTATATCCATAACTATATCCACCTATTTCTTATTTAAATCGATTTATTATATACATAATAAAAGATAATACAATACTTAAAACAATACATGTAATGATCGGAAAATAAAAGGTAACGTTTCCTTTTTTCACAAAAATATCGCCTGGAAGCCTTCCAATGAACTTCCAAGCTAAACCAACAACGATGAGTAAGATGCCTGCTGTTATAAGCAACTTTGGCATTTCCGTCATACTTGTGGCATCTCCATTCCGAAATGTTCATATGCAAGTGGCGTTACAATTCGGCCCCTTGGCGTTCGTTGTAAGAAACCAATTTGTAATAAATATGGCTCATACACATCTTCAATCGTATGAGATTCTTCACCAATCGTTGCCGAAACCGTTTCTAATCCAACTGGACCACCACGAAACTTTTCAATAATACCAAGTAATAATTTATGATCGATATGATCGAGTCCTAATTTATCTACTTGTAATAATTCTAATGCCATTTGCGTAATTTCCATTGTAATCGTCCCATTACCACGAACTTGCGCAAAATCACGTACGCGTCTTAAAAGACGATTTGCAATACGAGG
This sequence comes from Bacillaceae bacterium OF18-1A, assembly GCA_027694045.1. Classification (GTDB taxonomy): domain Bacteria; phylum Bacillota; class Bacilli; order Bacillales; family Bacillaceae_G; genus Bacillus_A. The sequence goes on from JAQEWB010000002.1 coordinate 818,707, forward strand.
TGTACCACGAGCACGCCTTGCAATTTCTAATGCAGCTAACGAATCAATTTCAACTTCAAACACTTCTGCTGTACGTTCAACAATCGCAGAAAGCTGATCTACTGTGTAATACTCTAATCGTGAAAGCACACCGAAACGGTCACGAAGCGGCGCTGATAACGCCCCGGCACGCGTTGTTGCCCCAACTAATGTAAATGGAGGCAAATCTAAACGTACGGAGCGTGCTGAAGGTCCTTTTCCAATTACGATATCAAGGCAGAAGTCTTCCATCGCAGGATATAGTACTTCTTCAATCGATCTATGCAAACGATGAATTTCATCAATAAATAATACATCCCCTGGCTGAAGCGCTGTTAATACAGCCGCTAAATCTCCTGGTCTTTCAATTGCCGGACCTGATGTTGTTCGAATATTAACGCCCATTTCATTTGCAATAATATTCGCAAGCGTCGTTTTACCAAGACCGGGTGGTCCATATAGAAGCACATGATCTAACGTTTCTTCACGCATTTTCGCAGCTTCAATAAACACCTCTAAATTATGTTTCGCCTTATCTTGGCCAATATACTGACGGAGCGTCTGTGGCCGTAATGAATATTCTAAATCTGCATCTTCATATGCAGATTCCCCTGAAAGGAGACGTTCGTCCATTATACTCACCTCTTACCATTTAGTAAAAGACTAAGTGCCTTTTTAATATACTGATCCGTCGTTAATGATTCTTTTAATAATTCTGGTACAACGCGTGAAACTTCTCTTTCTGCATATCCCAGTGCACGCAATGCTTCAAGTGCTTCATCAAGCTCAGCTGAGGAACCTTTATTCTCATCAAAGCGTTCTACATCTGAGAACAAGTCAACAAACGCATCTGGTACGACATCTGCTAGTTTTCCTTTTAAATCTAAAATCATTTGGCGTGCTGTTTTCTTTCCGACACCCGGGAATTTCACTAAAAACTTCTCATCTTCATGTTCAATCGCTTGAACAACCTGTCCTGTTTGACCAGAAGCTAATATCGCAAGAGCACCTTTTGGTCCAATACCAGACACACCTAACAACTTTGTAAATAATAAACGCTCTTCACGTGTTTTAAATCCGTAAAGTGCCATAATATCTTCTCTCACATAATGATATGTATAGACACGAATTTCTTGCTTACTTCTTTGAAATACATACGGATTTGGTGTGAAAATTTGATAACCAATTCCATTATGGTCAATTACGACATATTCCGGTCCTACATACTCCACGTAGCCTGTAACATATTCAAACAAAATACGATCTCTCCCTCTTAAATCATGTATTCCATTTTAACATATTTAATGATAGAAAAGCGAGACTGCCCCAACAAATGTTCTCCATTTCAAACTTCTGTTATTTTCCATTGACAGAAAGGATAAAGCCCCTTAATATACAAATTGCGATAATGATTATCAATACTAATTAAAGGGGTTACATTAGGAATGAAACGTAAGCTATTTATTTTATTTACTATTATGCTCGTTGTTCTTGCTATCGTTGGTTGCTCTTCTCAAAAAGAGGAATCCAAAGCGAAAGAACAACCGAAAACAAAAGTTGTAAAACATGCGAAAGGTGAAGCTACAATTCCAGTAAATCCAAAGAGAATTGTCGACTTATCTGGATCAACAGAAGAATTATTACTTCTTGGCCATAAACCAGTTGGTACAGCAAATACATATAAAGATAAAATCCAAAATCACTTAACAGACAAGCTAGACGGCGTAAAAGCAGTTGGTTGGTACTGGGCTCCTAAAGTTGATTTAGAAGCTGTTACAGCTTTAAAACCAGACTTAATTATTTTGAATAATCGTCAACTGAAAATTTACGATCAACTAGAAAAGGTTGCACCTACAGTTGTTCTAGAAACAAATTTAGAAGACTGGCGCGGTAAGTTTAAAGAAGTAGGTAAACTATTTGACGAAGAAGAGAAAGCAGATAAATGGCTTGCAGACTATGATAAAAAAGCAGAATCTTTATCTAAAAAGATTAAAGAAAAAACAAAAGATGAGAACTTTATGTTCGTTGCAGTTACACCACAAAACTTCCGTGTATATGGTAGCTTCGGATATGGGGACATACTCTTTAATGATTTAAAACTTCCAGCAACAAAAGGTACAGATTTAAAACAAACGATGGCACAAGTATCACTAGAAGGTCTTGTTGCATTCCAACCTGACCAAATGTTTATTGTAAACTTCGGCGGCGAAGCTGATAAAGTGTACGAAGACTACAAAAACAGTGCCGTTTGGAAAGACAATAAAGCGGTTAAAAACAATCACGTATACGAAGTATCAAACGAGGCCTTTAATACGAAAGCATTCAATCCAATCGGAAAAGATATGCTAATTGATGAAATTGCAAAAGAAATTTTAGCTAAAAATAAATAATAAGAAAAGCAGCTCACCATGAGCTGCTTTTCTTATTATTTTGCACTGCATATTGTTTCATTTTTTCAATCGTCTCCACAAAACCTTCTTTTGACTTAATACGAATACCACGCTTCAATTTCGCACGTTCATAACTCTCAAGCTTTTTCATATCAATTTGAAAGAAGGAATGAATCGCATTATCGCTTTTGGGCACGCCTTTGAAAATTTGTAATATCCCTTCCTCTGAAACACCAAAATATCCGCTCGTTTTCAATAACGGAGAAATATCATCCACTTTCTTTTGCAATACGATTTGTACATCATCACGATCAACGAGTTGCCATTCTTTATACTGCTGTAAAAACTTTTCTAAATCCGCTACTTTTTCTGTCAATATTTCCTCACTTACTTCACCATCAACATACATACGTTCCAACAAAATTGTAACTTGAGGCTCTTTTTCTGTTACTGGACCTTCCGCCCTCACACCCGTTTCATAAGCTAAACAAAACACCATCACGAAAGCTTGTGCTGCAATCAGTATCCATTTCATTTCCGTTCACCTCTTTTAGGCAAAATCATACTTTCATTTGTAGCTTTTCCGGAAATGGGGGTTTTATCCATATAAACTCCATCATGAGATTTCTAGAGAAAGTAAAAAATGCAGATAAGGGTTATCCTTATCTGCACTAACATTTGTTTTTATATAAAATGAAAGACGCCTGCAAAGCAGGCGTCTTGATGCGTTTACGGCGAGAGACCAGGCGACCACATTCGCGTGTTTAGCACTTAAGCATATCTCTCGTCTTACGTAAATTAGCTCATCGCTTTGCTAATATAACATTAATAATTTATAAGTGCAACATGTTTCTAAAAAATATTTCATTTCCTATTTCAACCAAACAAAAGTGACGTAAATTATAAATTGATTTATGTAATATATATGTTACAATTTATGTAATACATATTAACTAGTGGATGAATGCTTTGAAAAAAATTAAAGATGAACGCCTCATTCTTCAAACGTTAAAGAACATACGTATTGCGTTTCTTTTTCAATCAATCGGTATAATTGGAATTTTAAGCTATATCGGCTTCACTGAAGGAATCGATCAAATTACAAAATCTCCATTGTGGCTATTATTTATTCTTACGAGTATTTTACTTGCTTATTTACAGTTAAGTGTTTCAATCGATGTCGAAGAAAGTGAAAAGGAAATAAAGTTAACTCCTTATTACAGACTTGTTTTACGCTCCCTTATTACAGGAGTTATGATAGCTATTATTTATATCATTTTCAGTCCAGAAAGACCTCTGTTTGAAGCTATTCTAACAGGTAGTATTTTCTTCATATGCTTTTTAGTTTCTTATTCCATTAGTTATTTTATTAAAAAACGTCGTTTAGAAGAAGACAATGAATAAAGAGGAAGGGCTATCCCTTCCTCTTTTGTTTCACTAACGTACTGTACCCGTTAAACCGTAACGAATGTCTCGGAACATATTCACTATGTCACGATTAAAGTCGTTTGTCACCGTACCGTTACGTAGGCGTGTACTCATCGCATCAACACGAGTAAACATGTCATTTCTCACAGACACGTATACGTTTCGGTTTCCAACTTCATTGGCAACCGCTTGACGGATTTCGTTTGCAAGCGCTGTTTCATTCGATACTGGATTACGTGGTTTTACCGCAATCGCTACATCGTTTCCATATACAACTGTAGACACACGGTCTACGTTATTCATACGTTTCACACGATTTGTAATTTTCTCGGCAGTTTTACCATCATTGTTAATGTATGAATTGTTCATTGTAATATTACGAGTTGGATGCGGATTCGCAATTTGACCATTGTAATTTACATCACGGTAATAATTGTACCCTGTATCGTTACGACCGTTTTTGTATGTTACATAATCTGTGTAGCCGTTACGCGTTACATTATCGCGATACTGATGTGTATCATTATAAGATGTACGTTCATAATTGTAATTACGTCCATCCATAGCATTGTTATCTTTTGGTGTACCACATGCAGCTAATGCACTCGTAACTAACAAAGAAGCAGCAATCACTTTTACTTTCGTATTCAATACAAAAACCCCCTCTGTTAGAAATGAACTTTTCTTCTGAAAAGCTCCCTCTTATGATGAGTAACAACGAAGGTTTTTACACTGTTAATATTTCACTAGGAATTTTCTAGCACTTGATGATACACCTCTATTTTTTAAATGAACACGAATGCAAAAAAGGCGGGAATAATCCCGCCTTTTTATACTTCCTCTTCGTCCTCTTCTTCTGAAACTGGCTCTCCAAATACATTTGGTGGATCTGGCTGATAATACATGGTCCCTGGCTGTGGTGCATATGTTGATTCAGTCGGTTGATAATATAAAGGATTCGCATATTGCGGTCCCCCAGGTTGTGGGCTATATAACCTACTCTCTCCTCCGCATCCACAATCTTCCTCCTCTTGGACAAGCGGCGGCATATTATTATCCATTGGCATCATATTTGGATTCGGCATAGATGTATATTGCGGTCCAAATGGTACCCCTTGCTGATATGGCATATTGTAATATGGATTTTGTTGTTGATAATATGGATTCGGTGGCATCATCGGTTGCTGATATGGCATTTGATATGGCATCATATTCGGTGGTTGATTATTATCCATAATCGGCATCATATTTGGCATTTGGTTATTATCCATAATCGGCATCATATTTGGCATTTGGTTATTATCCATAATCGGCATCATATTCGGCATGTAGTTATTGTCCATAATCGGCATCGTATTTGGCATTTGATTGTTATCCATGATCGGCATAATATTTGGTGGTTGATTGTTATCCATGATTGGCATGATGTTTGGCGGTTGATTGTTATCCATGATTGGCATGATGTTTGGTGGTTGATTGTTATCCATGATTGGCATGATGTTTGGTGGTTGATTGTTATCCAACATTGGCATAATGTTTGGTGGTTGATTGTTATCCATGATTGGCATGATGTTTGGCGGTTGATTGTTATCCAACATTGGCATGATATTTGGCACTTGAATATTTGGCGGGATAACTTGCGGGATAACTACATTTTCTTTCTTTACATTTGGTGATACTATATTCCCTACGTTCTCCTTCTTCACTTGCGGTGACACTATATTCCCTACGTTTTCTTTCTTCACTTGTGGTGACACTATATTCCCTACGTTTTCTTTCTTCACTTGCGGTGACACTATATTTCCTACATTTTCTTTCTTCACTTGCGGTGATACTATATTTCCTACGTTCTCTTTCTTCACTTGCGGTGATACTATATTTCCTACGTTTTCTTTCTTCACTTGTGGTGACACTATATTCCCTACGTTTTCTTTCTTTACTTGCGGTGACACTATGTTATCTTTTTTCGTTTGCGGAGAAATGATGTTATTAGGTTTCATTTTATTAATTTGCGGAGCAATTAATTCGCTCCCTTTTTTTATTACATCTGAAATTTTATATTCTTTTTTCGATTTTATTGGTGGCTGTGGCGGCTGTGGTAATACATTGACCGAAAACTTCGTGTTTTCTTTTTCCACTGGTTTTTGTTTTTCTATAACAGGTGGCTTTTGAATGACAGATGGCTTTTCAACTGGTTTTTCTTTTTGGATTGGCTGTTCTTTCTGCACCTCTTTTTGCGGTTTCACCTGTACTTCTTTTTGCGGCTTCACTTGCATTTCCTTTTGCGGTTTTACCTGTACTTCTTTTTGTGGTTGTACTTGCACTTCTTTTTGTGTTTGTTGCATAGCAGGCTGCTGTGTAATTGGTGCTGACTGGTACGTAACTTCTTCCTCATCTTCTATTCCAAGCGGAGTCGGTGTTGCTGCAAATTCTTTCTGCTGCACTTCTTTTACGTATTGTTTTGGAGGTGACGAACCTGCCCCAGCATGTTGTTTCACGTGGACGCTATTTGATGGTACTTTAATTTTCATCCCTGGCATGATTAAATCTGGATTACTAAGTTGAGTATTTGTTTTTTTCAGCGTGTCAAAATCCACTCCGTACTTTTTCGCAATTTTCCAAAGGGTATCCCCTTTTTGCACGATATGAATTTTCAAATTTTCCCCCTCCTGTATAACTTATCTATAAGTAACAAACCTCATGAAGTAACACTTCCTAAATAACTTTAACTTTTATCACTTCTCCTGTTTTTAAGATCATTCGAAGTGGAATACGCATAAAAAAATCGCAATGATTTCTTCAAAACAATGTATGCCCATTTCGTTCTCGTTATGATTATATGTACGAAAAAAAGCAACGGGGATACCGTTGCTTTACACACGCTCTAACATACGATTTAACGCGAGAACCGCTTCTTCTGTCACTTGTTTATCTACGCTAATAACGTTAATTTCTTCTCCTCTTTCTATCGTTTCAAGCGCCCACAATAAATGAGGTAAATCAATTCGGTTCATCGTTAAACACGGACACATAAATGGATTCAGTGAAACAATTTCTTTATCTGGATGTTGTTGAATAATTCGGTTCACTAAATTCATCTCTGTACCAATTGCCCACTTACTTCCAGATGGAGCTGATTCAATCATATCAATAATATACTTCGTTGATCCTGCATAATCCGAAGCAGCTACAACTTCATAGCAACATTCTGGATGTACAATAATATTCATATCTGGATGATTTTTTCGTACGTTCTCAATATTTTTCACTGTAAAGTTTTGATGAACAGAACAATGCCCTTTCCATAAAATCACTTGAATTTCCTCTATATTTCCATCGTACTCTAATGAATCCGTATGCGGGTCCCAAACTGCCATTTTATCTAACGGAATACCTAAATCGTACGCTGTATTTCTCCCTAAATGTTGATCTGGTAAAAAGACGAGACGCTCTTTTTGTGTAAACGCCCAAGATACCATTTGTTTTGCGTTTGAAGAAGTTACTGTCGCTCCACCATTCCGACCGCAAAACGCTTTAATCGCAGCTGTAGAGTTTACATACGTTAACGGAATCATCGTATCTCCAAATAATTTCGTAAGCTCTTTCCATGCTCTTTCTGTTTGTTCAATATCTGCCATATCCGCCATCGAACAGCCTGCGCGCATATCTGGCAAAATAACGATTTGATCATCTGTCGTTAACATATCTGCTGTTTCTGCCATGAAATGCACCCCGCAGAACACAATATATTTTGCTTCTTTATTACTCGCCGCAACTTGCGCAAGCTGAAGAGAATCCCCTGCTGCATCAGAAAATTGTACGACTTCATCTTTTTGATAATGGTGACCTGGAATAAATAACGTTTTCCCCATCTTCTCTTTCATTTCACGAACACGATTTTCCATCTCTTCCGTTGACATCACATAATAACGCTCTGGTAACATCGCTTCAATCGGCTGCACTTTTTCTAAAATACCCATATATCTTTCTCCCCCTCTAAGCCACTTTCCTTACGCTTCAATATTGAAACTAATATCAAATGCCTTCACTGAATGCGTTAATGCTCCAAGTGAAATATAATCTACCCCTGTTTTTCCATATTTCGATAAATCTTCAATTGTAATGCCTCCTGAAGCCTCCGTAACGATAGCACTTGGTACAATCTTTGAAAACTCTCGAATCTCATCTGGCGTACGATTATCAAACATAATAATATCTGCTCCAGCTTCTACAGCCTCTCTCACTTGTTCCTCAGTTTCGGTTTCTACTTCTACCTTCACCATATGCCCTAATTTTTCTTTCACTGATGTAACAGCTTTCGTAATAGAACCAGCAAAAGCAATATGATTGTCTTTAATCATGACACCGTCATATAAACCGAATCGGTGATTAAATCCCCCTCCGCATACGACCGCATATTTATCAAACATACGTAATCCTGGCATCGTTTTTCGTGTATCACAAATGCGTGTATGACTACTGTCTAAAGCAAGAACCGCCTTACGTGTCATCGTCGCGATCCCGCTCATACGCTGAATAACATTTAATATAACGCGCTCTGCCGTCAATAACGATGCGATTGGCCCTTGCACAGTTGCGATAATTTCGCCTTTTTCTACAAGATCCCCATCTTGTTTATGAAGCTCAACTTCAATTCGCTCATCAATTAATTTAAATCCTTCTTCAATCACTAAGCGTCCCGTAAAGACTCCTGTATCCTTCGAAAGAAACGTTCCTTTCGAAAGTAAATTGTCTGGAAAAATAAGTTGAGATGTTACATCTCTATCTCCTATATCTTCTAGAAAAAATCGATTTAATGCTTCTTTCACTTTTATCGCGTTCATAAAACCCCTCTTCCCCTCATCACACAAGTTGTACTTTTCTTTTCACTCGAACAATCTCTTTTTTTTCTGTATTTCTATCCGGATAATCACTCCGGTAATGACCGCCTATACTTTCTTCTCTTTGCAGAGCTGATACGACTATAAGCTCACAAACTGTTAACATATTAATAAGCGTTATTTCTTCATTTGTCAGTGCGTTATGTTGTAATATCATATTTCGAACACCGTACTTACTAATCCACCTCTTTGCATAAGATAAGCTTTGTTCTGTTCGCACAATCCCAACGTATTTCATCATGCATTGTTGTATTTCTTCTTTCATCGGTAAATTGTTTAAAACGATAAACTTCTCTTCTTTCTCAGTAAGAACATCCAATCGTTCTTTCGTCCCTTTAGATAAAATATGTTGTCCTATTCGTTTCCCAAACACAAGACCTTCTAATAGTGAATTACTCGCTAATCGATTTGCGCCATGAACACCATTACAAGCCACTTCACCAATCGCATATAAATTTGGAATAGATGTCTCTCCATCACAGTTTGTTTTCACACCGCCCATATGAAAATGAGCACCTGGTACAACTGGAATACGTTTTTCATTTATATCGACACCATTCTTTTTACATAATGATGATACAGTCGGAAAACGTTGTTCAAAGTTTTGAATCATTTCAATGTTTAAGTACACTCTTTCACCCGCGAGTAGCTGTTCATGAATAGCCCTCGCCACTACATCACGCGGCGCTAAATCTCGTTCTGGATGGATATCCACCATAAAACGCTGTCCTTTTCCATTTACAAGGACAGCCCCTTCACCACGGACCGCTTCAGAAACGAGTCCACAACATCGCCCGTCTACATGTAACATCGTCGGATGAAATTGTATAAATTCTAAATCTACAAGCTCTCCGCCTGCCCGATACACCATCGCAAGTCCATCACCTGTAATTGTCTCGTCATTAGAAGTAAAGGTATATAAACCACCAATCCCACCTGAAGCTAACACTGTATACTCCGCATTGTAACGCTTCAGTTCTCCTTCACTATTTCGCGTTATAACTCCAACACATTTATCGTTCTCTATAATAAAATCAAGCACCATTTCCTGCTCCACTACCGTAACCTGCGGAACTACTTCTTGAATGAGATGCTCTAATAAATTCTTTCCTGTTGCATCGCCACCTGCATGTAAAATACGGCGCTTTCGATGTGCCCCTTCTTTTCCAAGATGAGGACCCATTTCATCTCCATCAAATTTCATTCCATTTTTAATGAGAGTGTTTATTTCTTTCGGCCCTTCCTCAACTAAATAACGGACCGCTTCTTCATTGTTATAATGACACCCTGCTACTAACGTATCTTCAAAATGATCATGAGGATCATCATATGTAGCTACTGCTGCCGCAATTCCACCTTGGGCTAAATGTGTATTATTATTTCGTCCTGTCTTCTTTGTGATAATAATCACATTCTTTTCGTGACAAATCTCTTTTGCAACACGAAGTGCCGCAACGCCACTTCCGATAATTAAGACATCTGCACTTGGCATAATTGTTGCCTCCTACTTTACACTTTTCAACTGTCTTGACACCTATATTTACATAGTTTTAAAATAATGACAAGAGTTTTTTTATAATTCTTGTTTTCACTACTATTTAAAAAACAAAAGAAATGTAACTCTTACTAGAGAGAGGAACTTACATGATGATATATCTTGATTATGCAGCTACAACACCTATGAGCGAAGAAGCGTTACAAACATATATGAAAGCAGCAACTCAATATTTTGGAAATGAACAAAGCTTACATGATATCGGAGGAACCGCCTCTTCTTTATTGCAAGTGTGCAGAAAAACATTTGCAGAAATGATCGGCGGAAAAGAACAAGGAGTATTTTTTACGAGCGGCGGTTCAGAATCTAACTATCTTGCGATCCAATCACTTCTAAATGCTAGAAGTGGGAAACATATCATTACAACACCTATGGAACATGCATCTATTCGAAGCTATTTTCAATCTTTACAATCGCAAGGCTATACGATCACTGAAATTCCTGTTGATAAAAATGGACTCATTCATTTAATAGATTTACAGGCAGCCATTACAGAGAATACAGTTCTAGCAAGTATACAGCACGGAAACTCTGAAATCGGAACCGTTCAAAACATTACAGAAATCGGAGCACTTTTAAAAAAATATAATATTTTATTTCATACAGATTGTGTGCAAACGTTCGGTAAACTTCCTATCAATGTTTTAGAGATGGGAATTGATAGTCTTTCTGTTTCAGCACATAAAATATACGGTCCAAAAGGTGTCGGCGCTTGCTATATAAACCCGCAATCTCGCTGGGAACAAATATTTCCGGGAACTTCCCATGAAAAAGGGTTTCGCCCAGGTACAGTGAATGTCCCTGGCATCGCAGCTTTTTTAACGGCCGCTGAGAATATATTAAAAAATCAACAAGCAGAAAACCAACGTTTCAAAGAGTTACGCTCCTATTTTTTAGAGCAATTACAAACCATTCCTCTAGAAATTGAAGTAGAAGGTCATTCTACTTCTTGTTTACCACATATTATTGGGGTTACAATAAAAGGAATAGAAGGTCAGTATACAATGTTAGAGTGTAACCGACACGGTATTGCTATTTCCACTGGTAGCGCATGCCAAGTTGGAAAACAAGAACCTTCGAAAACAATGCTTGCAATTGGCAAAACGGATGAAGAGGCTAAACAATATGTCCGCTTTTCTTTCGGACAACAAACAACGAAAGATCAAATTGATACTACTATTCATGCACTACACACAATCGGAAATCAATTTTATAGAGGTGTTAAATCATAATGAAACAAAACGAACAAAAAAAGATTTTAGGCGAAGAAAGACGACAACTTATTCTTCAATGGCTTCTTGCTGCAAATGAACCGTTATCTGGCAGCGAACTATCAAAAAAGACGAACGTAAGTAGACAAGTTATCGTACAAGACATTTCCTTACTTAAAGCAAGAAATGAACCGATTATTGCAACTGCCCAAGGGTACTTATATTTAAAGCCTCAGGCGAAGCAACAAACTTGTGAGCGCGTAATCGTTTGTCAACATAGACCTGCTGAAGTACGCCAAGAACTTACAATGCTTGTTGATCACGGTGTTACGATTAAAGATGTAAAAGTTGAACATCCTGTATACGGCGACTTAACCGCTTCTATTATGGTAAGTAATCGTTTTGACGTAGAGCAATATTTACAAAAAATCGAAAACACAAATGCTTCCTATCTATCGCAACTAACGGATGGCATTCATTTACATACAATTGAAGCAGATTCTAAAGAGAAATTAGATGCTGCTTGCGAGGCACTAGATAAAGCAGGATTTCTCGTTTATTAATGTAAAGCACAGAGTTTTTATAATTCTCTGTGCTTTTATTTTGTAAATGATATAATATTGTAATCAATTGCAAAGGAGATCGAATATGGGAATTGAACTCATTCACTTTAGTACTGGTAAGCCGAAACAAATGAAATATAGCGAAAATAAAGAAATGATAACAGGTATATGTAAAGATCCTACAGAAGAAGCTTTCCTCTCAAAAGATGGATTCCGTGGCGATGATGTAGCGGATTTAAAACATCATGGTGGACCTGATCGTGCTGTTTGTGTATACCCATACGAACATTACGCACTATGGGAAGAGGAATTTCAAACAACGCTCCCCGCTTCCACATTTGGTGAAAACATTACCGTAACAAATATGTTAGAACATGACGTATACATCGGAGATACATATCAACTAGGCGAAGCAATCATTCAAGTGACGCAAGCTCGCGTACCTTGCAGCACCATTTCAAAACGTCTTGGCATTCCCGGCATACTGCCGCGCATTGTAGCAACTGGATTTACTGGCTATCTATGCCGCGTTCTTCAAGAAGGTACTGTACGTAAAGATTCTAAAATTACATTATTAGAGCGTCAACCGAACAGTGTTTCCGTTCTATTTTCTAATGAAATCTATTTCCATAATCGAAAAGATAAAGATGGCCTTGAAAAAGTTCTTGCTGTCCCAGAACTAGCTGATGTTTGGCGTGATCAGTTAGAGGATCGTCTTGCGAAGTTAAAATAAAGAATCCCACCTTCAGCAGGTGGGATTTTATTACTCTATCAATCCTTCATTTCTTACAACCAATAAGAAGCATAACTCCCAAGCACCGTAACAGAAAAACCAAGTGCCTCAAGTTCCATCGTTACGCCTGGCAATAGTACATCATCATATGCTTTATCAACATCGATTAAGAAAAAGTAATTTCCAAGACCTGTTTTCATCGGGCGAGATTCGATTTTGGATAAGTTTAATTTTCTCCATGCGAAAGCTGATAACACTTGATATAGCGCTCCTGCATAATCAGCAGGTAACGTTATCATGAGCGTCGTTTTCTCTCCGCGGTTTTCTCCGTTATTTGGGAGTATTGCTTTCTTTTTCTTATGAAGAACAAGGAATCGTGTATGATTATTTTTATGCGTATGAATACCACGTCTTACAATTGTTAATCCGTATTTTTCTGCGGCCGCTTCGTTTGCAATAGCAGCTATTTTTTCTTCAGGATGTTCTTTCACATATTGCGCTGCAGCACTTGTTGATGTCATATCTCGAACATTTACCCCCTTTAATTCTTCATTTAAAAATTTATGGCATTGTGCGATAGCATGCGGATGAGAATGTACTGCATATACTTCTTCCCACACTTCTGCATACTGCGGGTGTACGAGTAAATGTTGTTGAATCGGTACTGTAATTTCCCCTACAATGGAGAGCGGTTGTTCATGTACAAGATAATCAACTGTTATATTTACTGATCCTTCAATTGCATTTTCTAATGGTACAACTGCGAAATCTACATTTTCATTTGCGGCTGCATCTATACAATCTGGAATCGTTCGATATGGTACATGCTCTGCTTCTGGAAAAAAACGACTCACCGCCATATTTGTAAATGTTGCTTCTGGTCCTAAATATCCTACTCGAATCATCGTCTTTTCCCTCTCTTTTTCGTTTTCTTACTGTTATACCATACTTTTTTATATTCTTCTATGTAAATTTCGAATATTAAAAAAAAGACTAGCGTTTGCTAGTCTAAATGTTTCCTATACTCTCTTTGAGCGAAGAAAAAATAAATAATGCACGCAGCGATATAAAACAGAATAAACAATCCTACTTTGCTGAATGATCCATCCATAAAAAAAGTATTATGAAACGTATATAACGCAACTGCACTATGCATACTTCCTACTATAATTGGCGCGAAAAATAGCATACACAATTGCCAACGAGAAACTTTCCACACTTCTTCCTTCGTCATTCCAAGTTTAGAAAGTGCCCCGTACTGCTTTCGGTCCGATGCAATATTATGGAACCATTTAAAATACACGATACTACATGAAGTAAGAAAGAATAATATACTAATAAATGAGCCTACAAATAGAGTAATATCGCCGCCTTCTTTCATACCCACATATAACTCCATATTGCTTCGAAATGCATTATTATTATCTTGTTTCATTTGTTTCCGTAACTCCGTATTCAATTCCTTCGTATTTTCGATATTTGGTAATGTGTATCCTCGATATATCATTTTTTCAGAATCCGGAACTTTATTCGCTATACTGTCAAAATCTTCATCATTCATAACGAAAAACAAACCATTAATATGCGCGGGATGATAGTTAAATTGCACTCCTTCTTTCTGACCGTTAAATACGAATGGATACGTTTGATTCATTACTTGCAATTGAATCTCTTTTTGATTATATACATTCGGATAATTACTTTTATTATAATAAACGAGTGTAACTGTTCCTTTTTTCGGATGATATATTTTCTTTTTTTGTTTTCTCGCTTCTTGATTGTATTCACTTTCCTTTATAAGCGGTGCAACTTCGATTTCTCCCTTATTAGACTGGAAAGATGCATACACTCCAACAAAACTCATATATCGGAAATCATCATATCCATATTGATGCAGTAATTGTTCAACCGTAACTTCCTCAAAGACTTCATGGGTAGAAACACCTTTTTCTATGTATGAAAATGAGTGTGCGCCCCCATCCCGCCACATATCTTGCATACTAGAAAAATATAAGAACACCGTACCTGTTGCCGTAACTACAAACGTCGTTGCCATTGACATTAGAAAGAAAAAACGACCATTTTCCTTCATTCGATGTGACAATTGATTCACTATAAATAAGTACGGATATGTATACATAATCTTTTTATTTCGTTTAATCATTTCCAACAATTGGATTGCACCGTGTGTAAAAGAAAAGTACGTTCCGAAAAAAACAAGTATAGACACAGGAAAAAAATATATTGCTATCGTTGCCATCGTCGCTTGTAACGCTAACACATATCCTATCGCTAAACAAATAAAGCCGAATATACAAAGCCATATTGATGTTTTCTTCTCTTTTTTATCCGTTCGAAATTCTTTCAATAACCGAATGATTTTTATGTTCCATATACGTAAAGCACTTATAAAAGATAACAGAATAAAAACGACCATATATGTAATAAACGTTACCACAATCGCTTTCACGTCAAATATAACAGGGAGTTCTTTCGGAAGACGCATTAGCATGCTAAACACCATAAAAAAGAGCTTCAAAAAGATCATGCCAATGCCTATACCGAAAATATTAGCAAATACCCCAATCAATATTTGCTCGGTCATAATTACACCAATTACGTTAGATTTCGTTGCTCCCATTAACATATATAATCCTAATTCTTTCTTACGTGCCTCTATGAAAATAGAAGTAGCGTACAAAATAAATATGACGAAAAAAGAAATGATTATAACATTACATATGATCAGTCCCCAGCGTACGTTTTGATACCACATCGTCTCCTGCATGTACGGATGTACAATAACCGACATGTATGCAAAAGACGCAAATATTGCAAAACAACTACTTAAGAAAAACACTTTATAATTACGCCAATTTCCTTTTATATTTTGCAGCGCTAGTTGCTGAATGTTCATCTTCGTCCTCCTGTAACTTACTACATAGGCAAAAAGCTAGAGGTTTCTCTAGCTTTGCACGTGTTTTAAATATCCTCTTTGCGCGATCATAAAATAAATGGCAGAAGCTACAATGTATGCTCCAATTACAAGCGCACCTGATTTCCACAAATTAATATAAAGCATTTTCCCTAACGTATGAAGAGCGAATCCACTATGAATTGCACCAATTACTATCGGGATAAAGAAGATAACTCCCATTTGACGAATTGCAATTTTACGAATTTCTTTTTCTGTCATACCGATTCGTTTTAATGACTTAAATTGAATACGATCTTGTTCTTTATCGTTAAACCATTTAAAGTATGTCATACTACAAGCGAAGAAGAAGAACAGTACCGCTACGAAGAAACCGATGAACATTGTAATTGCTCCACCTTCTCTTATATCCTTATACGCAAACACTGAATTTCTCAATTCCCCTTGCTTTTCTGGTACAATTTCATTTTTCAAATCTAATACAAGATTTTCTGTACTTTTCCAATCCTCAATATAATAACCGTAATATTTCGTCTTTTCTTCATCTGGTACGAGTTTTTCATATTTCTCAAAATCTTGATCATTTACAATGAGATATTCACTATCATTAAAAACAGAATACTGCGTTGGATTATTTAATTGAACAGACTGCTTTTGTCCGTTAATTGTAAATTCATACGGCTTCGTATGGTCTATCTTCATCAGTTCATTTGACATATCAACCATAACCATCGTTGCACTACCTGGTGCATTATGAACTTCTGTAGGTTGCTCTCTCTTTTGTTTGCGCACTTCTGCATTATATTCTTTTTCTGAAATAATCGTCATCGGTACTTCATGTTCACTGTTCAAGAACGTTACTTTCTGTGTTGCCGGTAGTTTAACGTAGGTTACTTTTCGCGCATCTTCAAACCCATGTCTATTCACAAGCTCCTGTACCTTTTCTTCATTAATGAGATTATGCGTATTTAACCCCTTTTCCTCATATGAAATAGCATGTGGTGTAAGTTCTACCGTTTTCGCACTCATATTTTCAAAATATACGTACAGTGTGCCTACTGCTGAAGATACTACCGCCGTAATGATAGAAATTACAAATAGAAAACGAGCATTATCTTTCATTTTATAAATAAGGTTGCTAAGAACAAACATATTTGGATATGTATAGAAAGATTGCTTTCTTTTTTGTAATGCTTTTAATACAACTGTACTACCTTGTGTAAATAGTAAATACGTTCCGCCAATTGTCAGTCCTACCACCGGTAAAAAGAGGATGAGGAAATTCAGAAACGTTACTTGGAAGCTAAGTACATATGCAGCAATAATACATCCTATACCAACTACACATAACCATGTAAATGCAAACGGCTCTACTTTTTGTTTTCTAGCTTCTCTTAATAAATCAATAATTTCCAAGCGTCCTACTGTCCAAACGCTAAACAATGATAGGATTAAAAATAGAATAAAGTATACACCAGCTGTAATCAAAACCGCTTTACTATTCCATACGAGCGGAAGTGTCTTATCTATTTTCAATAATACGCTTAACGCTTGGAAAAATAATTTTGAACAAAGCATTCCAACCCCAATACCAATTACAATTGCAATACTACCTAACATCAGTTGCTCTAATATAATCATTCGGCCGAGCTGCGATTTCGTTCCGCCTATTAATGTTAGTAGACCAAACTCTTTTTTTCTTGCTCGTAAAAACGTTGAATTTGCATATAAAATAAAGAGTGCCGAGAAGATGACCACAATATAATTCATCGATTCTAATCCTTTTGTGATCATCTTTCTCATACTAATATTACCGCTTACGACGTCTGGATGATAAATAAAAGAAGCATACATGAAAAATACGACAATCGATAAACAACTACTAATAAGAAACGCTTTATAGTTACGCCAATTTCCTTTTACGTTATTAAGCGCGAGCTGGCGAAAGTTCATGATATTCTCCTCCTAGCATCGCAAGTACGTCCAGAATTTCTTGGAAAAAGGCTTGTTTCGTTCTTCCTTTATGTATTTCCGAGAAAATTTCTCCGTCGCGAATGAAAAGAATACGTTCGCAATAACTCGCCGCTACTGGATCGTGCGTAACCATTGCAATCGTTACTTTCTTTTGCTCATGTAAATCTTGCAGAGCGCCCATTAGCGATTTCGCTGACTTTGAGTCTAAGTTTCCAGTTGGCTCATCTGCTAAAATTAACGTCGGTTCATGAATGATTGCTCTCGCTGCTGCTGCACGTTGTTGTTGTCCCCCAGATACTTCGTATACTTTTTTATTTAAAATTTCTTCGATATTTAAAAACTTCGCAATTTCCAGTACTTTCGCATCGATTTCATTTACAGATTTCTTCGCCATTACAAGTGGTAAAATAATGTTTTCTTTAATCGATAACGTATCAAGTAAATTAAAATCTTGGAAGATGAACCCTAAATGTGTACGGCGAAACTCCGCTAATTTGGCAGCACGCATTTGATTAATTTCTTCACCATTTACAAGCACATGACCTGAAGTTTGCTTATCAATTGTTGCTAATAAATTTAAAAGCGTCGTTTTCCCGCTCCCTGAAGGACCCATAATCCCTACAAATTCGCCTTCTTCTATTTTAAAATTTATATCGTTTAAAGCAGTCGTCCCTACTGAACCTTTTGATTGATACACCTTTGTTAATCCTTTTACTTCAAGAACACTCATTTCTAATCCCCCTACGTGTTTTCTTCTTACATTTACTATAAGAAAAATAAGAAAAAGAAACGAGTGATTTCCCTTACAAAACGTTTTGTTATCTTACAGTTTTGTCATTTTTCTCATTAATGTATGATATTCTTCATCTTTAGCAAATTGGAACGTAAAAGTCGTCCCTTCTCCTTCAGCCGATTGCACATACATACCGTGATGTAAATTATCACAAATTTCCTTCGTAATATATAACCCCATCCCAGTCGCTTCTCTCGTTTTACGGCCATTTATCCCCGTAAAGAATGGGTCAAATACACGCTTTACATCTTGCTCTGGAATACCAATTCCATTATCCTTAATATGTAATAACACCTTTTGGTCTTTTTCTTCAATTTGAAATTGAATTTCCTTCTTCTCTGCTTCTGAAATTTTTGTATACTTAATTGCATTTACAACAATTTGCCCTATAGCAACACTCAGCCATTTTCTATCCGATGCAACCATACAAGTATCTTCCTCAAACATTACTTTCGGAAATACAGATGATTGAATGAAAGATTTCCGATTTTCATTAATAATGCCTCGTACAACATCTAGAACATTAACGACTTCTACCTTATAATCTTTTGCAAATTGCTCTAATCTTGCCATATGTAATGCTAAATCTAAGCCATTAAGTATACGGCTGTTTTCTTCGCGAATACTTTCAACTGTTACTCTTGCTTCACGATGCTCTTTACCAAATTTCTGCAATAACAATTCAATAACAGACACTGGTGTTTTCATTTGATGAATCCATTGATTCATAAATATCATTTGCTGTTGCTCTTTTGCATATTGTTGATGAACTTCATTCATATATTGCTGCCTAAGTAACGTAAAAGCTTCAACGACTATTTCTTGCTCTGACGTATAAGAGCCATCGATAAGTAAAGAGTCATGTAATGTATTTCCACTAGCAACATATTTCTCGATTCTCGTTAAAAACACACTTCGTTTTCGATAATCGTAAATAAGATATACAGCAAACACAACTGTCCCTAATAAAAGCCCATATAACCACGTATTCCAATCAATTGATTTTTTTTCTAAAAGATTTTGCAATTGTAATACGCCCCCGAATAAACAAAGGCTTACAACATAAGAAAGAATTAAAGAAAAACGGTCTATAAAGTAACTTTTAACCTTCATACCCTTCGCTCCACTCTGTAAGAAGCGCATAACCATATCCTCGTTTCGTTACAATTGCATTTTGAATGCCTAACTCTTCTAACTTCTTCCTTACACGTTTTACATTTACGGTTAATGTATTATCATCAACAAAAGCTACTTCATCCCATAGAGCCTCTAACAACTCTTCACGCGTTACATATTGATTCGCTTGTTTCATTAAACACTCTAATAAATAAAATTCATTTTTTGTCAGTTCAGTTTGTTGTCCTTGCCACTCTACGATGTGCTGAGACGGAAATAACAATAACCCACTTACACCTAAACAATCACTCTCAGCGGCAGAAGCATACTCACCATATCCACGGCGGAGGGCACTTTTCACCTTCGCCATTACGATATCTAAATGGAATGGCTTCGTAATGTAATCATCCCCGCCATTTTCAATAGCCATTACTTGATCCATTTCCCCTGTTCTCGCAGAAACAAAAAGAATTGGTGCATTCGATACAGTACGAATTTGGCGACACCAGTAAAAACCATCAAAGTATGGTAAATTAATATCGAGTAGCACAAGATGAGGATTTATTTTTACAAACTCATCTTTTATATGACGTAAATCACTCGCTCTAAATGATTGATAGCCATATCTTTCTAAATGTTCCTCTAATATTCCCGCAATTTTTTCATCATCTTCTACAATTAATATTTTATACATGCTCTTTTTCTCCCCATAAAATATTCATCTAAAAATACTCCTTTTCTTATTATAAATTGAAAATTTATATAGTGGGGATTTTTTCCTATTTCATTTAAGCTTTTGCAAAATAAAAAAAGACCGCCATATTTCGGCAGTCTTAGTCGATAAATTCAAATTCATATTCAAGAATTTTTACGATATCTCCGTCTTTTGCACCACGTGCACGAAGCGCTTCATCAATACCCATTCCGCGCATTTGACGAGCGAAACGACGTACAGATTCATCACGTGAGAAGTCTGTCATCTTGAACGTCTTCTCGATATCATAACCAGAGATAACAAACGAGCCATCGCTTTCACGTGTAATTTCAAATTTAACACCTTCAGTCTCAAATTTGTACATTACACTTGTGTCTGACTCATCCACCACTTCATGTATTGGGAATTCAGGTGTTGTTTCTATTAAGTTCGCTACTTCAAACAGTAAGTCACGAACACCTTGTTTTGTTACAGCTGAGATTGGGAAGATTTTTACTTCGTCTCCCACTTTCTCTTTAAATGCTTGTAAGTTTTCTTCTGCATCTGGCATATCCATTTTGTTTGCAACAACAACTTGTGGACGCTCCGTTAAACGAAGATTGTATTCTTTTAATTCATTATTGATCGTTACGTAATCTTCATATGGATCACGGCCTTCTAAACCAGACATATCAATAACATGCACGATTACACGTGTACGCTCGATATGACGTAAGAATTGGTGTCCAAGTCCGACGCCAGCGTGTGCGCCTTCAATTAGTCCAGGAAGGTCAGCCATAACGAAGCTACGGTTATCACCAGTTTCAACAACACCAAGATTTGGAACGATTGTTGTGAAGTGATACTCTGCAATTTTCGGACGTGCTGATGATACAACAGATAATAATGTAGATTTACCTACACTTGGGAATCCAACAAGTCCAACGTCTGCTAGTACTTTAAGTTCTAGAATGACATCACGCTCTTGACCTGGTTCCCCGTTCTCAGCGATTTCTGGCGCTGGGTTCGTAGCTGTTGCGAAACGTGAGTTACCACGGCCACCGCGGCCACCTTTTGCAATTACAGCAGTTTGCCCATGCGTTACTAAATCGGCAAGAATTTGACCAGTTTTTTCATCTTTTACTACTGTTCCTGGCGGAACCTTTACAAGTAAATCTTCAGATTTACGTCCGTGCTGACCTTTACTCATTCCGTGCTGACCGCGATCAGCTTTGAAATGACGTTGGTAGCGGAAGTCCATTAATGTACGTAAGCCTTCCTCAACAACGAAAACAACATCTGCACCTTTACCACCGTCGCCACCTGCTGGGCCACCTTTAGGTACATACTTCTCACGACGATACGCAACCATTCCGTTACCACCGTCGCCACCTTTTACATATATCTTGACCTGATCTACAAACATTATTTCACCACACTTTTTTCAATTGGTTGTAATATAACTGAGACTTCTTCGTCTCGTACTGTATAAGAAATGGAATACCATTTATTGTTTTGGTTCGCAAGCCAATTCTGTAGTTCTTCTACACTCGTTAGCTTACCACGAAAATCAAAAAAGAAACGAGCATTATCCGCGTCACATTCAATTGTGATACAAACATAATTTTCAACATATACGTCTAAACTATGCTGAAGCATTGAGGAAAATTGATTCGTCCATGTACATACAGTCTCATCTAAGTGAGATAAGTTATGTAAATTCCCTAATACTTCGTACTCCAATAAGCACGGCTGCTGTTTCCAATTATATGTTAAAATCCACTCTGAAAATAAAGGCATTGATAGCCCCATCAGATTGGATTCTTGTCTCGCTTCTTGGACAAAACGATCGATGAGCCTATGAATCTCTTCCACTTTTCCAAGGGAAAGGTTTCCTTTAACCATCTGCAAACGATTGAGCCAATCATGTCTTGAATGACGCAATGCATCTATAATTGTCCATTTTTCATTCATTTAGATACCCCTTAATATAGAAAAACTCTAACCTGCACTCAGGTTAGAGTTTTCCGTGAGTTCTTATGCTTCTTGAGCAACAGGATATACGCTCACTTGTTTGCGGTCACGGCCAAGACGCTCAAAGCGTACTACGCCGTCAACTTTCGCGTATAAAGTGTCATCGCCACCACGACCAACGTTAACACCTGGATAAATTTTTGTACCGCGTTGACGGTAAAGAATTGAACCACCTGAAACCGTTTGACCATCTGCGCGTTTAGCACCAAGACGTTTTGACTGAGAGTCACGACCGTTCTTTGTACTACCTACACCTTTCTTAGATGCGAAAAACTGAAGATCTAATCTTAACATACGTTACACCTCCTGCACTTTTTCTATTAAACGGATATACTTTCCGTAATCAAGTTCGATCGTCTTAAGCGAAACAACCAATCCTTCTAAAAGTATCTGTGCTTTTTCTGCTGTATGAACGTCTAAATCATTAGGCAATTCATACGTTAAGAATCCACCATCACTTCCGAGTTCAATAGTTGCCTGCACATTACAAAGTTCTTCCACTGCATTTATAGAACCAAACACAACCGCTGTAGTTCCAGCACAGACAAGGTCTTGTCCATGTGGCGCATAATTGGCATGTCCAGTCATTTTAAATGATTGGATACTTCCTAATTTCGTGCGACTTATCGTAATTTTAATCATGTTAACCAGAATTAAGCGTTGATAGCTTCAACAACTAGCTTAGTGTAAGGTTGACGATGACCTTGTTTCTTACGATTGTTCTTTTTCGCTTTGTATTTGAAAACGATGATTTTCTTAGCGCGACCTTGTTTTTCAACTTTCGCAGTAACTGTTGCACCTTCTACAACTGGGCTACCAACTTTAACGTTTTCGCCACCAACGAAAAGAACTTTGTCAAAAGTAACAGTTTCACCAGCTTCAACATCTAATTTTTCAATGTAGATTGCTTGACCAGCTTCAACTTTAATTTGTTTTCCACCTGTTTCGATAATTGCGTACATACTTGCACCTCCTCTTAATTACTAAGACTCGCCAAAAACGAGGTAGACATAAATGCCTTTAGGGAACCTGTTTTGCGCGGTTGTAGCATATAGCCGTTTAGGTGCTATAAACTATAACATAAAGATGTTATCATGAATCATAGACGATTGTCAATGAAAGTTCTGCTAACTATTTTTTCCGTTCTACAATTTCTTTTTTACTTCCAAAACGGATAATAGCGTACTTTTCGATCATATCATCTTTGAAATAAATTTCAAATGGAATATTTTTTTGTAACTCTTTTTGCAAAAATTGTTTTTGCAGTTCTTTAGGTGCAGCAATTAACACTGCCTCATCCTCTATATTGCCATATGTGATTAGTTCTCTCTCTAACTCATACGCAATTGTTTCATACGACATAACATAACCTGTCGCTTTGCAAGATACACACTCTTCTAGTAATACGTCACGTAAAGAATGTTTTTTTCGTTTACGTGTCATCTCCAAAATCCCTAACTCAGTAAATCCAAGCACTCTTGTATATGTGCGATCATCTTGCATAGCAACCATGAGACGTTCTCTTACCTTTTCTTTATCTTCTCGTCTTTTCATATTAATAAAGTCAATTAATATCATTCCGCCAATATCACGAAGTCTTAATTGGCGAGCAATCTCTTCAGCCGCCATCTCATTTGTGCGAAGAACTGTATCTTGTAAATTTCGTTTTCCAGTAAACTTGCCCGTATTCACATCAATTACAGTCATCGTCTCCATTTGTTCCACTATTAAATACGCACCATTTTGGAGCCATACAATTTTTTGAAGTGCTTTTTCAATTTCACGATCCACGCCAAAATGATTAAACATAGAAGACTTTTCATTATAAAAAGATACTTTTTCTTTTCCTACCTTGTCTTCTAATTCTTTTACTATACTTCTTGTATCTACAACTACTTTTTCAATTGTCTCAATTGGGTTCTCTTGAAATACACGATCTAAAAAAGTCGCTGGTCGATGAAGTAATAACGGTGCTTTTCCTTGTTCTTCTTTTCTTTTTAACTCTTCATACAACTGTTGTAGCGCTTGCATTTCAGCTTGTATTTCTTCAATTTCCCCTTTTTCAGAAGCAGAGCGGAAAATGTATCCTCCTGTTCCTTCTACCTCAATTTGCAGTAACTGTTGTCTTCTTTTATTATTTTTTATTTTTCGAGAAACAGCTCGCATTTCATCATACGGCATATAAACGACATATTTCCCGGTAAATTCTACATTCGCCGTCAATTTAGGACCTTTCGTGTCAATTGCCTCTTTCACAACTTGTACAAGTATCGCTTGCCCTTCATGTATACGATACGAAGGGGGAACGTCATCATATGAAAGATACGCATGTTTTTCTAAACCAATGTTTACAAATGCGGCATTCATTCCAGCAATTGTTCTTACGATACGTCCAACATAAATATGCCCGACGATCTCTTGTTCCTCATTACGTTTCCATAAAAGCTCAACAATTTTATTCTTTTCTTCAATTGCAACACGCTTTTCCGATCCAGCGTAGTTCATATATAAGGTTTTCAAATCTCTTTCCTCACTTTATAATCTTCTTTGCTATTACAATAATAAAAGGTTAGTGCTGTCGTCAACACTAACCGATTAATTCTTCAACAGATGAAGTTGTTCGTTTTTCAGTAAAATACGCATAAAGCAATTCATTTTCATCCAATGTGTAATGTTCTTTATATTTTCCACGAACGATAATAGAGTGCTTATACCCTCTACGAAATTTTGTGAATATCTTATACAAATGATCTTCTGATTGCACTTCAATAGGTGCAATTTTTTCAATACCTCTTTTATTCCCATAATAACGCTCTAATAAAAAACGCATAAATGCATACCGTCTTTGTTTCCACTCTTGATATAACGATACGGCTAAAAATGTGAGTAGTACCCACATCATAATATTGTTGCTATTCCAAAGTAACTGCCAGCCTAGTATTACACTAAAAAAAACACATGATAATTGCATCATCTTTTCATGTGCTTGTAAATAAGGGAAACGATATGACAGTATATTAAACAACACTTTCCCGCCATCTAACGGCCAAATAGGAAGTAAATTAAACGCTAAAATAATGATATTATTCCACATAAAGAAATAATATAAATCCGCACCTAGCCAACCAGTTTCAAACAGCATATAACCTACTAGCATCATCCAAACATGTTGAATAGGACCTGCAATGACAACAACAAGTTCCTCTTTCAATGACTTATTTCCATGTTCCTCAAGCTCAGCTACACCACCAAATGGTAAGAGTTGAATCTTTTTGATACGCCAATTATAATGCGCAGCTGCAAACGCATGCCCAAGCTCATGAATAAGAACGATACAAAATAACAATAGTAACTCTTTAAAACGCGCTGTAAAAATACCGATGACAATAATAACCCAAAACAATGGATGCACGGAAATTTTCGTTAAAACGTCCCTATATTTAATCAAATGAAATCACCTGAATCGGATCAATAAATTTTTCATTCTTTTTTATCGCAAAATAAAATTTCCCATTTTTATTATTTGCATCATTACTCACCGTTCCAATTTTTTGTTTCTTTGAAACGTAATCATATAATTTCACTGACATATCATTTAAATTTGCATACCATGACTCAGTGCCATCTGCATGTTGAATTTGAACTGTATTTCCAAGATCTTCTTTCTTACCTGCAAAAACGACTAAACCTTCATTTACTGACTCAACTGTTGCACTTGTAGCCGTTTGGACAAATACACCTTGGCCATTTTTTTGAAACCCTTGCATCACCTTTCCAGAAGCAGGAATCGCATAATCTTTTTGCTGAATCGTTCCTTCCTTCTTCTCATTAGGTGAATAAAATACGAGAGGTTTTCCAAACTGTTTTTCATACCACTTTGCTACTGTAGCGAACTGAAACTCTTCTTGCATCACTTTCTCTGTAACAGCTTTAGCACCATCGAAGGAAGAAGGAGCATTCTTATATAAAATCGCAACAGAAAGAACTAATATCGCTGATAATAAAACTTTGAAGAAAAACACTTCTTTTCGAAACAATGGATGAATTTCCTTCTCTCCATCTTCAATAAATACTGTTTCGCTATCAAAATTCCCTCCGGCAAAATACTGCTCTTCCTCCATTCTCTCTTGTTCTGCCTTCCTTTTCGCAATCCGTTTTTTAATTTCTTCTACACGTCTATTCTTCATACTGTCTCCTTTCTTTCGCTAGCCTTGTTTAGTTAGAAACAGTTGTATACAGTTTGTACATATGTATGAGCTAAGAAAGAAAGATATTCATGTGAAGAAAAAAGAAAGCACTTCGCATACATGCGAAGTGCTTTTAACGGATTCCAAAGAAATTTTTAACCTTTGTAAATACCGATACCTTTTCTTGTTCAAATGCTTGTAGTGGGACGTTCTCACCTAACAAGCGTCTTGCAATATTACGATAAGCTAACGCTGCTTTCCCGCTCGGTTGCAACGCTACAGGTTCACCTGTATTTGTAGCACGAATAACTTCATCATCATCTTCAACAACACCAAGAAGTTCGATTGACAACGTACGCACGATTTCATCAACATCTAACATATCCTGTTCATGAAGCATATGACTACGTACACGGTTAATCACAAGTTTTGGTGGTTCAATATCCTCTTTTTCTAAAAGCCCGATAATACGATCTGCATCGCGCATTGAGGATACTTCTGGTGTCGTAACAACGATTGCTTTATCCGCACCAGCTACCGCATTTTTAAATCCCTGCTCAATCCCCGCAGGACAATCGATTAATATGTAATCATAATCTTGACGTAATACTTGTATTAATTCATCCATTTGTTCAGGAGTTACCGCTGATTTATCACTCGTTTGTGCTGCAGGTAATAAATAAAGATCATCAAAACGTTTATCTTTAATAAGAGCCTGAGGTAAACGGCAACGCCCTTCAACGACATCAACAAGATCAAATACAATACGATTTTCCAGCCCCATTACTACGTCTAAATTTCGAAGACCGATATCTGTATCAATTAAGCACACTTTCTTTCCAGATAACGCTAGGGCTGTACCAATGTTCGCAGACGTTGTAGTTTTACCTACTCCGCCTTTTCCAGATGTAATTACTATTGCCTCTCCCACAGCTATACAATTCCCCTTTCTAACTTTGTTAAATTAGGTCTAAGATGAGTGAGAAGTTGCAGGCGATCGACAACAATGTGATTGTTCTCATTAATATACGCACATTCTGCCGTCTCTGCTCCGTCTTCTTTCTCTTCCGGAGCCCGCATTGCCACATCACTAATTCGAAGTTGCATCGGGTTCATAACAGATGCAGCGATTACAGCATCTGAATCTCCATAATACCCAGCATGCGCAATCCCTCTTAGTGATCCTATGACAAAAATATTCCCCCCAGCGATAACCGTTCCGCCTGGATTAACATCTCCAATTAACAATAAGTTTCCTTTTACATGTAAAACTTGTCCAGAGCGAACAATTTTGGAAATAGGGACAATTTCTGTTTCTTCTTTCCAAGCTATTGCTTCCGCTTTCGTTATAACATCACTTTCAATTGAATCCACAACAAGATTCTTTTTATTACGAATTAACGTACGAATCTCTTCTTGTTGGACTTCTGTTAAATAACGATTTCCCACTTTCACATGCACTTCAATTAAAGAGCGCCCATCACCTTCATAGTAATGTGTAGAAAGCTTTTCGTCCAATTCCTTCAGTAACTCAGAGAATGAACAACAATCATCTAAATGAAGCGTTATTCCGTCTTTTGTCCCTTTTATCGTTACGTTTTGTTGCTTTTTTTCTTCCACTAAAGTTCACCCCACCGATTCAATTCGACATAAAATTAGAAAATCCTTTTTTCTTTTTCTTCCATCGCTTTTGAAAGACGCACTATATATCGTCTCAGTGGGAAACAAACTATCAATAAGAAAATGGCATTTAGCAATAAAGTAGCAAGGAGACGATCTGTGAAAAAGACAGACGCCGGCATATGAGTACGTCCTAATAAAGTTAAAAATCCATACACATAATACTCTAGTGCCGCAACGCCAGCTAGTACGATAGAAACAACAATAAATAAATTCAATTGTAGTACTTTCATCACACTATAAACTAAATAAGCTAAAATCGGATAAGCAAATATATATATACCGACAAGTTCTGTGTATACGGTATCAAATAAGAAACCAAATAATAGTCCGTAATAAATCCCTTGGACCGGACTATAATACACTGTAATAAAACATAATACAATAATAAAGAAATGTGGTGCTGCTATACTATTCTTCCAAAAGACTTCTGTTGGAACGATAGTAGCAAACATATTTTCAAATAGAAAAACAAAAAGGAGCAAAAGAGGAAGAGCTGCTCTTTTTAAAATCTTCATCATCTCTTCTCCTCCTCCTATTCTAATGGCGCTGAAGGCATTGCACGTTTCGCAACTACAATATGCTCTACGTCATTTAAATCAGCGGCAGGTTTTACATAAGCTGTTTTTGTTAAGCCGTATGCATCTGGCTGAACATCAACAATTTTTCCGATTACAAGACCTTTCGGGAAAATATCACCAAGTCCAGATGTTACAACTAGTTGATCTTTCGCTACCTCTGCATCAGATCCAATCTTTGTGAAAAGAAGCAATTGCTTTTCTTTATCGTAACCTTCAATCAATCCAAAGATTTTCTCATTGCCTTGTACAATAGCAGAAACGCGATTTGTTCGGCTCATAGAGCTTAACAACTCTACTGATGATGTAAACTGAGATACACTTTTCACACGTCCAACTAAACCTTGTGAAGTTACTACAGCCATATCTTTTTTAATTCCTTGTTGTGCCCCTTTATCAATTCCAACTAAATCGTACCATTTGTCTGGATTACGAGAAACAACAGTAGCTGGAATTTCAGTATAATCACTAGGCAACTCTTTTTTACCAGTTAACTCTTGTAACTTCTTTTTATCATCTTCTAATTGCTTTACGTCACCTGATAACTTTGCATAGTTATCTAATTTTGCTTTTAATTCTTTATTCTCTTCATACGTGCGCTTTACATCTTCAACATTTTCGAAGAATCCAGCTACGTATTTCGCTGGCTTTTGGAATACACGCTCTACAACACCGACAGTGTCTTTAACGAACTGCTCTGGCCATGTTAAACTGTTCCGTTCTTTCAATGAGATTCCAATCAATGCCACGAGAAGAATGATACTAACTAACAAAACAATTAATCTTTTGTTTAAGAAAAACTGTGGCACGTTCACACCCTCTTAATTTCACTGATTTTTATTTTGCAATATTATCGAGCAGCAGTTTTGAAAAGATCGATATTGTCTAGCGCTTTACCTGTTCCAATTGCTACGCAATCTAATGGGTTCTCTGCAACAAGAACTGGCATATTTGTTTCTTCACTAATTACTTTATCTAAGTTACGTAATAATGCTCCGCCACCTGTTAATACGATACCACGGTCCATAATATCTGCCGCTAATTCAGGTGGAGTTTTTTCTAACGTATTTTTAACTGATTCTACGATTGCATCTACTGTGTCTTTTAATGCATCTGCAATTTCTTCTGGTTGAATCAATACTGTTTTTGGTAAACCACTTACTAAATCACGACCGCGAATTTCCATAGGCTCAATACCTTCTGGCTCGCCTGCAGAACCGATTTCTAATTTTAATGCTTCAGCTGTTCTTTCACCAATCATTAAGTTATAGCTTTTCTTAATGTATTGAATGATTGAATCGTCCATATCATCACCAGCAACACGAACTGATTGACTAGTTACAATACCGCCTAAAGAAATGATTGCAACTTCTGTTGTACCGCCACCGATATCAACAACCATGCTACCAGTTGGTTCCCAAACAGGTAAATTCGCACCAATCGCTGCTGCAAATGGCTCTTCGATAGGGTAAGCATCACGAGCACCCGCTTGACGAGTCGCGTCGATTACTGCACGTCTTTCTACAGCTGTAATACCAGATGGTACACATACCATTACATATGGTTTACGTGAGAAGAATCCATTTGATTTTTGAGCTTGTTGAATGTAATATTTCATCATTGTTGCTGTTGTTTCGTAATCAGCAATTACACCGTCTTTCATCGGACGAAGTGCCACAACGTTTCCTGGTGTACGACCAATCATTTGTTTCGCATCGCTACCTACAGCAACGATTTGTTTCGTATCAGTTTGTAACGCTACTACTGAAGGTTCACGTAAAACTACACCTTTTCCTTTTACATATACAAGCGTGTTCGCAGTTCCTAAATCTATTCCAAGATCGCGAGTAAAGCCACCAAATCCAAACATATTATTTATCTTCCTTTCTTGTTTTCACGGACTCATTTTTTCTTACTTTATATGATAAAAACAGTACGTTTTTTATATCTGTATCCTTCTTGTAGATAATTTTCTACAAAAAACTCATAAATCACATTATAAAACAAAATAAGTAAAAAGCATAGTCTTAAATATGACCTTTTTCCTTTAAACTCACGAATTTATGGTCACCTATTATAAATAGTGATAGGTAAGAAAAAACCACGACTTTACTCGTTTGGACTTCTTTTCCCCCACTTCACACCGTACATGAGACTTTCACCTCATACGGCGTTCCATCAACTCAATTATTTACGTTAATCCCAATTTTTCTCTAAAACCTAGAACCTTTTCCCAAATTACTTTTCCGACCATGGAATAATCTTTTGAACTGTGAATCATTTGATGGCAATGTTCATGTAGGGATGCAAGGTTAGGAACACGATTTACTTCTTCTATGGGGAGTTTTGGGTTGACATGGTGTATGTGTACATCATCCCCCTGAAGTAACTCTCCACATACTCGACATCTTCCTTTATCACGGTTAAATGCATAGGCTCGATTCATAAAGTATTCAAAGTTGTACAATTTTCCCTTATGTCCGATTTTGATAATCTTGGACCAATTCAAGCTGAGGAGCTCATCCGCTCTTACTTTAACAGGCTTTTTATTAGTTCGGCTCATATAAATTTGTCTACCCCGTTCGGTGTACGGTGTTTCGCTAGGACTTTTATTTTTAGGCTTTTTCCACCTACAAAAATCTAGCCTTGTGACACCTATTTTCAATTCGTTGTATTCAACCATTGGTATTTTGGTTTCGTACTTTTCGTGGGCTGACCGTAGATTGTCCACTTGTTTTGCAGGTATTTTATAACCTCCATGCCTTCGGAGTTTTAAATATGCCGCATAGTGGAGTTTATCAACATACTTTTTCATGTACACATTCACTTTCGTTGTACATTCGTAATATTGAATTAGCCCTCTAATCTTAGAGTTGATGAGATTAATCCAGTGAATCAAGTCTTCTTTCCGTGTTGCTTTTTTGATTTTCTTAATCGTTTTATGAATCTCATTTACCTTATCTTTTAACCGTTGTTGATTTGGCTTACTGACGAGAATATGTCCATTTTTCGCCTTGCCCTTGATTGCCTTGATTTCAAAGCCAAGAAATTTAATTGGTCGTCTTCGTATATCTGTTATGAGCGTCTTTTCTTCTGACAATGTCAATTTCAACCGCTCTTTTAGATATTTTGTTATTCTGTACTTCCATTTCTCCGCATTCCGTTTAGAGTTCGTTATGAGTACCCAATCGTCTGCATATCTTACCAAATAAGTTTCTTTTAAGCGTGTTGTTTTCCGTAATCTTTCGAACTGTTTGGACTTTTGTGCATACGGATAGTTTGTTTTCTTATTTTCCCATTCTCTTGTTACCCATTGGTCAAATGTGTGTAGATAAGCATTTGCG
The DNA here is from genome assembly GCA_027694045.1 of Bacillaceae bacterium OF18-1A. GTDB lineage: Bacteria > Bacillota > Bacilli > Bacillales > Bacillaceae_G > Bacillus_A. The sequence continues at coordinate 850,841 of JAQEWB010000002.1, forward strand.
AGTAGCGGAGAGATGATTCCTCCTTGAGGTGTACCAATTAGGTTCTCTTTTAATTCATCCATGATCCCAGCTTTCAACATTGCTTTAATTATCATGAGGACTCGTCTATCCCTAATTCCCATATTCCATAATTTCTTAATGAGAATCGTATGGTTAACACAATCGAAGAATTTGCTAATATCTCCTTCGATAATCCAATAGTGTCCCGTGATATGAACGATGTCAGTTGTTCGAACTAATGCCATACTGGAATCCCTCATCGGTCTGAATCCATATGAATGATGGAAAAACTGTGCCTCAAGAATTGGTTCAATAATTAAACGAACACACTCCTGTATAACTCGGTCGATAATACTTGGTATTCCTAATGGGCGTAACTCTTTGGAATTTGGTTTTGGAATGTACTTTCTTTTAATAGGTTCTGGACGATAATTCCGAAAGCTTTCTTGTACGAGTTGTACGACTTTTGGGTAATCTTTTTGAAGAATGTCTGGTTTCATTAATTTGTGGTCACTTCCAGCCGTACGACTTCCCTTATTCGCTTTAATACGATGGATAGCCGTTAGTATCGTGACTTCACTTGTCATTAGTTCCAATAAATTTTTGTGTCCAGACGATTGTCCCTTTTGTTTTATACTTTCGAAACTTTTATTATATAATTCGTCCTGTTTATCTTTTAATTCTTGTTCAGATTTTAGATAGTTAGATTCTTGTTCCATTGCGATTCCTCCTTATTGGGAGAATGCAAGGTTTTAATCAGGTGTGCTCAAGCGGCTTCCCTAACAAATTGGTTTAACTTTATAATTGGACTGACTATGCCCCTTCGCTCCATTCCCATTACAGAAATTTCGTCACTACTACGGGCTGCTGTCCCATAGATTCAATTGTCATTTCCTCCAATTTAGATGCATTGAGTTTAACTCCCCTTATCATCATCCTCTATGGTTCCGCTGTTCCTTACGCTTTAGCTTTCCGTTACCATTTTAGCTGTCCTCTTTGACCCGTTAACCATCTTTTTGCCCGCTGTTGGTAGGACGCAAGACACTATTCCATTATTGGAGTAGTATAGATTTTGCAACCACAAATACAAAACCCACGATTAAACTTCTTTTACAGAAGCAAGAAACTTCAATTCGTTTCCTTCTACATTTACGAGCCGTACATACGAGGATTCCTGGTGAGTCAGCATGATGGTCTTATAGCCTCCCGCTTACTTCACTAACCACTTCTCAGGTCTGTTTTTCAGCGCCTTTACCGAGCTTCGTACACAAATGTAGTTAACCATTTATGCACGTCGGAGTTTCAGAGCATTGTCACCAACATTTAACAATGAGTTGGAATTTCACCAACCTTTTCAAGCGTAAAGTTCAAAGGTAAGTACCTTTGCCTAGCTTTGTTGCGTATTTCTACGCAGATTGTCTAGGAACAACGCACACTATGATCAAGTACTTCAATTCCGATAATCTGACCGCATTCTACTAAACGTTTTGTTACTTCAATATCTTCTCGACTCGGCGTAGGGTCTCCTGAGGGATGGTTATGAAGACATATGATAGAGGCTGCTGCGCGGCGGAACGCTTCTTTAAAAACTTCCCTTGGATGTACAATCGACGTGTTCAAACTTCCAATAAAAATCGTTTGCCTATGTATAACTTGATTCTTCGTATTCAAATATAAACACACGAAATGTTCCTGATGCAAGAAGCGCATTTCTTCCATCATGTATTTCGCACAATCTTCTGGACTTCGAATGCTATATCTATTTTGGTATTCTAAGCGCACCATTCTTCTACCTAATTCAAAAGCGGCTATAAGCTGAGACGCCTTAGCAATTCCAACACCATGTATACTGATTAACTCTTCTAACGTCGCATCTTTCAACATACGTAAACCATCAAAGTGATGCAAAATTTTATCTGATAATGTTAAAACCGTTTCTTCTTTAGAACCTGTTCTGAGTAACACTGCAAGGAGCTCCCGATTCGATAAACTTTCAGCTCCTTCTACTAGTAAACGTTCCCGTGGCTGTTCTTCTCTTACAACATCACGAATGCCGTTCATTTCTCCACCCCTTTATTTGTTCTTTCAAAGAAAACCCCATGCAATTTTACGCATGGGTTACATCAATATCAAATTGTTTTAATTCCCGAACAAGACGCGCGATTGGTAAGCCGACTACACTGTAGTAGTCCCCTTGAATATTTTGAACAAAAATAGACCCTTTCCCTTGAATCCCATAACTTCCCGCTTTATCAAGAGGTTCCTTCGATGCAACGTATGCATCAATTTCTGCTTCTGTTAATTCCCAAAATGTAACTTCGGTACGCTCATAAAAAGTGACTGTTTTTTCTTTCGCTATAATTGCAACACCTGTATACACTTCATGTGTTTTTCCTGACAGTAATTGTAGCATTTCTTTCGCCTCAGTCTCATTAGATGGCTTTCCAAGAATACGCGATTCATATGTAACAATTGTGTCTGCACCTAACACAATATGATCACTGTTACTTTCTGCTACCGCAGATGCTTTTTGCAGGGCGAGGGACATCACAATATCAGAAGGTGATGAATATGCACCAATTGTTTCTTCCACTTCACTTACTACAATTTCAAATGGCACACTAGCTAACTCAAGCAATTCCTTTCTCCGAGGTGATCCTGAAGCTAAAATAATTTTTCTCATATTTTCTCCTTCCTTTCTCACATGAAGCAGAACAATTTATACCAATCGTATCAAAGGAGTAGTTTGCCCACAAATGAAAAAAATATTAATTTCTCTAAACAAATTCATACTTCTTTACTACATACGATTATACTTCTGCCCTAGGGAAAGCACTTTGCTCTAAATTCAATAGAAAAGAAAGAAGTACGCGTACTTCTTTCTTCGTCATTTCATTATCCTATCATTTCGCTTTTTTCGAAACAATTTTTTCATACGAAAGTATACCATCAATAATAACTTGATTTAACTTAGCTAAAGACTCCTTATCACCTTTCCCTTCTTTCACTGTCTGTACAGCTACTGACGTATACATGTACAGTTTCTTCGCCTCTGCCTGCTTCATACTTTTTCCAACTTTTTCGACTGCTTTCCATTCTTTTTCAATCGCTTCTATATCTTTTTCATTACTTTTCCCACCAGCTTGTACGCTAGAAGTATATTTTGTTAAATGAGTATATAATGGCTGTACTTTTGTTAAGAATGCTCCAAGTTCTTTATCATCTTTAAGCATCGCTTTATCAGTTATATCCCAGTTTTTTTTCAAAACGGAAACACCATCATTTTTATATTGCGTCGTTAATTGATTTATCGCCTGTTCATCGCTAGCAATGCCAACAACTAAAGCGTACTTATCACCACTCGGTTTCAAAGCTGCAGCGCCCCCATTGCTCTTCCATTCTTCAACAGCTGCCTGTCCCTTTTCTTCAGAAGAATAAACGCCTCCTTGCACAAAATATAACTTCATAGGATCTAATGACGCCCCTACCTGTGCTTTAGGCTTTTCCTCTTTTGGTGCTGGTGTTTGTTCTGCCGTTCCACCCGTCTTCGCTTCTTGATTCTCTGGCTGCTTCGAAGTTGTTACTTCACTTCCTCCTGTCGCCCCTTGTCCTGTGAGTAACTGAAGCATTCCCATCCCAAACACCGTACCGATAACAATTGCAGTTGCAACGATTGCAATGAATGTATTGCTCCACTTTTTCCGACGTTTTTCCATAGATGCTAATTTCGCTTTTTGAAATGGAACAACGTTTTTCGGCCTTTCGCTTTCTACCACCATCCAATCAAACTCATCTTTCTTCTTTTCCTCATACTTCGCTTCTGTTCCATTTACTTTCACTGAGATCGTTCGTGATTGCTTGTCCATACACTCACACCTCACCTCTTGTCGTTGTCCGCATCATATCATATTCATTTCGCAAAGAAACGAGATATTTGTCAGATAAATTCGCCAAATAATCCTATATAATTATCTTATATGTATGCATTTGACTTCATTTGTAGAACAAAAAACTAGATAGCAAATACTATCTAGTTTTTCTCGCGAATATACTTTCGAACTTCAGAAATGAAATAAAGAGATCCTGTTATAATAAACACATCATTTTTTCCTATCATTTCAAGCTTCGTATCAATTGCCTCTTTCCAATTTTCAAAAACTAATTTTGACTCTTTTTGTGAATATGATGCAAGCTTGTCAGCAGAAATAGCACGATCAAAGGCGAATGTTGTAAAAATCATTTCATTCGCAATTGTTTCTAATTGCCCTACCATATTATGCAGTTGTTTGTCTCCAAGAGCAGTAAACAACACGATTACATTTTTATCTTTGTAATGTGCTTTCACTGTTTGTACAAGACTTTCAATTCCTTCTGGATTATGAGCACCGTCTATTATAATATCCGGATTACTTTTCAACTTTTCAAAGCGTCCAACCCAATACGCCTCACGTAATCCCGTTCTTATTTCCTCTTCCTCAATTAAAAATGATAAATATGTTTTCAAATACATAATAGCCATAAGTGCTAGCGAGGCATTTCCTACTTGGTGAACACCCTTCATTGAAATTCGCATATCTTCAAAAGAGACAAACGGACAAGTAAAATCAAAATGTTCCCCATCTTCGTTAGACTGTTTATGCACAGTTGTAAAATGCTTACCAAGTTCATATAAGTTTGCCTGATTTTCCTTTGCGACATTTTGAATAACTTGCAATGCTTCCTCATCTTGTACACCAGTAACTACTGGAACTCCAGACTTAATAATTCCCGCTTTTTCATATGCAATTTCTCCTAGTGTATTTCCTAAAATATGCATATGATCATGACCGATATTCGTAATAATTGTGAGAACAGGATGAATAACATTGGTAGAGTCAAAGCGCCCTCCAAGTCCTGTTTCAAATAAAACAACATCACAGAAATTCACTTTACCGAAATAACAAATTGCCATCACAGTAATAATTTCAAACTCAGTCGCTTCCCCTAAATCCGTCTCGTCTAGTTTTTCAACGACTGGCTTTACCAGCTTTACCAGTTCAGTAATCTCTTCATCTGCAATTGGTGTTCCATTCACACTAATACGCTCATTAAATGTTTCGATATAAGGAGAAGTAAACGTTCCTACCTTATATTTCGCGCCTTCTAACATGTAGCGCATATATGTTAACGTTGAACCTTTTCCATTTGTACCAGCAAGATGAACACTTTTTATGTGACGCTCTGGATTTCCGAGTTCTTCTAGCATCCATCTCATTCTTTCTAATCCTGGTTTAATTCCAAACTTCAATCGGCTATGAATCCATCCTATCGCTTCTTCGTATGTATGTATCACGTATGCTTTTCCCCTTTCAAAAGACAACCTTCATCATTCTATTATACGCAAAGAAAAGAGACTCACCAATATAGTGAGTCTCTAAAAAACATTTTTATTTCTCAAGATCTGCTAGACGTTGGCGAACTGCTTCGCGTTTTTCTAGGTAATCTTGCTCTTTCGCACGCTCTCCTTCAATAACTGCCGCAGGAGCTTTCGCTACGAAACCTTGGTTTGAAAGTTTCTTCTGTACGCGTTCTACTTCTTTATCAAACTTCTCAAGTTCTTTCTCAAGACGAGCTCTCTCTTCATCAAGATTGATAAGGTCAGCTAACGGTAAGAATAACTCCGCACCTGATACGATTGCAGTCATTGCTTTTTCTGGCGCTTGTAAATCCGTTTGAATTGTTAATTCGCTCGGGTTACAGAAACGCTCAATGTAAGAGCTGTTTTTCGTAAGTTGAGCAAGTACAGTCTCATCTTTTGCTTTAATTTGCATTTGAACTTTTTTGCTCATTGGCGTATTTACTTCTGCACGAATGTTACGAACAGAGCGAATGATATCAACTAGAAGGTGCATTTCTGCTGCCGCTTCTGTATCTTGTAAATCTTCGCGAACTGTTGGCCACGCTGCAACTGTAATAGATTCGCCTTCGCGTGGTAAATGTTGCCAAATTTCCTCTGTAACGAATGGCATGAATGGGTGTAATAGACGCATTGTTTGGTCTAATACGTAAGCTAAAATAGAACGAGTTGTTTTCTTAGCTGCTTCATCTTCACCGTATAGAGGAAGTTTCGCCATTTCAATGTACCAGTCACAGAAATCATCCCAGATGAAGTTGTATAATGAACGACCAGCTTCACCGAACTCATATTTATCCATATTGCGTGTTACACTTTCAATTGTTTCATTTAAGCGAGTTAAAATCCACTTATCCGCAACTGATTTTTCACCAGTTAAATCGATTTCTTCATACTTCATATCATCCATGTTCATTAATACGAAACGTGATGCGTTCCAAATTTTATTAATGAAGTTCCAAGTAGATTCTACTTTCTCCATGCTGAAACGTAAGTCTTGACCTGGCGCACTTCCTGTTGATAAGAAGAAGCGCATTGCATCTGCACCGTACTTCTCGATAACATCCATTGGGTCAATACCGTTACCAAGAGATTTACTCATTTTACGTCCTTGCTCATCACGAACTAAACCGTGAATTAATACATCTTTAAATGGACGCTCTCCTGTAAACTCTAAACCTTGGAAAATCATACGAGATACCCAGAAGAAGATAATGTCATAACCAGTTACTAATGCATCTGTTGAATAGTAACGTTTAAAGTCTGCTGCATCTTCATTTGGCCAACCAAGTGTTGAGAATGGCCATAACGCTGAACTGAACCATGTATCAAGTACGTCGTTATCTTGATTCCAGTTTTCGATATCTGTCGGTGCTTCTGTACCTACGTATACTTCACCAGTTTCTTTATGATACCAAGCTGGAATGCGGTGTCCCCACCATAACTGACGAGAAATACACCAGTCATGAATGTTTTCCATCCAGCGTAAGTATGTGTTTTCAAAACGATCTGGTACGAACGTTACTTTTTCTTCTTCTTTTTGTTGAAGCTCAATTGCTTTTTCTGCAAGTGGCGCCATTTTTACGAACCATTGTGTTGATAAGTAAGGCTCAACAACTGCACCGCTACGCTCACTATGACCTACTGAATGCATATGAGGCTCGATTTCTACTAATACGCCAGCTTCTTGTAAGTCTTTTACTAATGCTTTACGGCATTCGAAACGATCCATGCCGTTATACTTACCAGCTCTTTCATTCATCGATCCATCTTCGTTCATTACTAAAATGCGTGGTAAGTCATGACGGTTACCTACTTCAAAGTCGTTCGGATCATGAGCTGGTGTAATTTTTACAACGCCTGTTCCGAAGTCTTTTTCTACGTAATCATCAGCAATAATCGGAATCTCACGGCCTACGATTGGAAGTGTAACTGTTTTTCCGATTAAATGTTTGTAACGATCATCTTCTGGATGTACTGCTACCGCTGTATCACCAAGCATTGTTTCTGGGCGAGTCGTTGCAAGACGAATGTGACCAGATCCATCTGTTAATGGATAGTTCATATGGTAGAATGCACCTTGAACTTCTTTATGAATTACTTCAATATCAGAAAGGGCCGTGCGTGTTGCCGGGTCCCAGTTAATAATATATTCACCGCGGTAAATTAAGCCTTTTTCGTATAATTGAACGAATACTTTATTAACCGCATCAGATAAACCTTCGTCTAATGTGAAACGTTCACGAGAATAGTCTAGTCCTAAACCAACTTTCCCCCATTGTTGACGAATATGAGAAGCATACTCCTCTTTCCACTCCCAAGCTTTTTCAAGGAACTTCTCACGGCCAAGATCGTAACGTGAAATACCTTCTTCACGAAGTTTCCCTTCTACTTTCGCTTGCGTTGCAATACCCGCATGGTCCATTCCTGGAAGCCATAATACATCGTATCCTTGCATACGCTTCGTACGAGTTAAAATATCTTGAAGTGTTGTATCCCAAGCATGACCTAAATGTAACTTACCAGTTACGTTCGGAGGTGGAATTACAATTGTATAAGGTTGTTTCTTCTCGTCTCCTGTTGCTTCAAAATATTTGCCTTCAAGCCACCATTTATAGCGGCCTTCTTCAACGGACATATGATCATATTTAGTTGGTAAATTTTTTTCCGTGTTTGACATTATTTTCCCTCCTTAAAATAAAAAATGTCCCTCATCCAAAAAAGGACGAGGGACATCGCGGTACCACCTTTATTTACAAACAAATTCAGAATTTGCTTATACTCTTAATTTGATAACGGACAAATCCGTCTTTTCCTAATGAGAACTATTCCGTTCAGAAAAGATGCTCCAGGGCTACCTTCTAACATAACTATCTAGAGAATCTCCCAGCTACTGATTCTCCTCTCTGAAGACGTTTCTTGTTATACTCTTCCCCTTCAAGGCATTTATATGATTGTTAATTATTATATACAATAGTGTAAAAAACGAAACCTTATTCGTCAAGATAAATTTAAAACTAGGACTTCTCGGGCAAATACAAAAGGAAGATAAGTAGCACCCTCTACTTATCTTCCTTTTCTCGTTATTTGCAAGTAGTACAACCCCGACTAATTAAAGTTTCACTTTAACCGTTCCCTTGCTGGGCAGCTTGTAATTGTGAAAGAAAATACTCTATATTGCTAACGAGCCAATGCGATTGTTGCAAGCTCTTTACTCCACGAATCTCATTCTCCTCATTGCGACTCTCTCTTCTTTTTTTATAAAACTCGATTTGCCGAATAAATTGCGATGGATACGTCATATAAGCGAACATGAGAAGTTGCTCCTCTTTCGTAAATGGAAAGTTTTTTTGATACATTTGATACCATTCAAACCGGTCACTCCGTGCAATTGGATATGTGTTTAAAGACCGTGAATAAAAACCTACAATATCTTGCACCGGCGTTGCAAACTTTGATTTTTCTAAGCTAATAAAATAGCCATTCCGCTCATAGTCAAATAAAAAATGATTAAGAGATACGTTACCGTGCACAAAAGTAATACGTGTTTTTTCTTTTTCTTTCATCGCATCGTTCCACTCACTTAATTGCTTCGTTGCAAACTCACGAGCTCTCATTACATGATGATAGTACGTACAATATTGCAATTCAAACGGAGACATATACCACTTCGCTTCAGATTCTACAAGAAACTCTTCTAACATTTCACCATCATTTTCCCAGCGATCGGATATATTTGTATAATGTTTTTCTAAATCTTCTTCTGTATACGTTTCTTCTTTCACTGTTTTTTGATGCAACGTTCCAAGTGTTTGAAACATTTTATGATATTGATCATTATCCTCGCCGTTTCCTTCTGCACGTTCCAACCAAGGCATTAAATAATAATTATACGTCCCGTCACTTAAAATATAATTTCCATCCGTCGCATGGTATATAGGTACATAGTTTGAAAACCCTTTTTCCTTTAAATATTGAATATGGTGCAGAAAATTATTCCGCTCTAACTTCCTGTCCTCTATTTTCTTAAGTGCATACGGACCTTGATTCGTATAAATTTTCGTTACACTTCCGTGTTCCTCCATATGCTGTGTATCCAATCTATATTGCCTCACAATGGGTTCATAGCGATTTCGTAATTCCATATCCATACGAATAACCCTTTCTATTTAAAAACATAACCTCTAGGAAAAGAAAAGAGGTGAGTGAAAACACTCACTCACTTATTTTGCTTTTGCTCTTGAAACAGGAATATAAATAATCTGTCCTGCAGTTAAATATATATCTTCTGTTTGATTAACACGGTGTAAATTTTGTACAGATGTTTCATAACGGTCTGCAACAGATTCGATCGTATCTCCTTCTTGCACGAAATACATTCTTAACTTTGTAAATTCTTCTTCTGGTTCCTTCGTAAATAATTTTGTTAAATATAGCGCATTTTCATCTCTCTGTGAGTACGTTTCTTCTTGTTCTTCCTGCTTTTTCGCTTTTTCTTTATTGAAATCTTTACGTCCGAACAGTTCAAATTGCGGCGTCGTTTCCTGCTCTTCTTCACGCTCTACTACTTCATGTTCTTCGACTTCCTCTTCTTCTAATTCTTGCTCTTTTCTTTCTTCTAATTGAAACGGTTCAAACGCGTAATCTTCCCATTCATCTGATTGCTTATATGCAGGTTCTTCCACATGCGATGCAGGTCGATTGTCATCGGATTCAGCTGAATCATCTTCCAACTCAGCATATGTCTCTTCTTCCTCTTCTTCCTCAATTCTTTCTTCATCGCATAAACCTGTAATAGATATATCAGCTAATAATTGTAAGCAGCCGTTTTCCTTTAATTCATAATCAAATTCCTCAATCGATACATACAATTCTTCAATTACTTTCACTCGATTTCTTGGAATTGATATTTCAAGTGGAAAGGAATGAACAAGCTCATTAACGCCATCTTCTCTCGTTTCTACATAATCAATTGACTTTGCTGGTGATAGCTCTCTTAATGAATAAGCGGAATCATCCTGCCTCGCAACGTACTCTCCCGTTAAATCTAACTGCCCTCTCACGATCACTTCATGATCAAGCTCTTCTATCTCAACGTCTGGATCTAACGAAATTGACAAAAGTTCTTCGACTTCCTGTCCTTTTTGGAACCAAACAGATTCTTTTAATGAAAATCGTAATGAATGATCTGTTGCCACTTCTTTTCCCCCTCCCAAACTATAGGTCATTACAGATTTATGTTTCAAAAGCTTACTTTATGAATAAAAAAAAATCGCTCCCCTTCATGGAGAGCGATTTTCTCTAACACATTATGCTTTTAACTTTGACATTGCAATTTCAGCCGCTGTAATCGTCGCTTCAATATCTGCATCACTATGTGCTGTCGATAAGAATAGACCTTCAAATTGAGATGGTGGTAAGAATACACCTTGTTCTACCATTTCACGATAGTAAGCCGCAAAGAATTCTAAATTTGAAGATTTTGCTGCATCGTAATTAATAACTGGCTCATCTGTAAAGAAAATACCAATCATAGAACCAGCACGGTTAATGTAATGAGGAATGCCATGTTTTTCAGCCGCCTTACGTAGGCCAGCTTCTAACATTTCCGCTTTACGCTCAAATTCCACATATGATTCAGGCGTTAATTGTACTAACGTTTCATATCCCGCTGCCATCGCAAGTGGGTTACCTGATAAAGTACCTGCTTGATAAATCGGTCCACTCGGTGCAACTTGGCGCATAATCTCTGCTTTACCACCGTATGCTCCTACTGGTAAACCACCACCGATTACTTTACCTAAACAAGTTAAATCAGGTGTTACGCCGTAGTAGCCTTGTCCACAATTGTAAGCAACACGGAATCCTGTCATTACTTCATCAAAAATAAGTAAGGAACCGTTTTGCTCTGTTACTTCACGAAGTCCTTCTAAAAATCCTGGCTGCGGAGGAACAACGCCCATATTTCCTGCTACCGGTTCTACAATTACACAAGCGATATCATCACCGAATTGTTCAAAAGCATATTTTACACTTTCTAAATCGTTATAAGCTACTGTAATTGTATTTTTTGCTACTCCTTCTGGTACGCCAGGGCTATCTGGTAAACCTAGAGTCGCCACGCCAGAACCAGCTTTAATTAATAATGAATCACCATGTCCATGGTAACAACCGATGAATTTCAAAATCTTGTTACGACCTGTATAACCACGAGCTAGACGCAGTGCACTCATTGTTGCTTCTGTTCCAGAGTTAACCATACGAACAATCTCAATCGATGGTACACGCTCAATAACAAGTTTCGCTAACTTATTTTCAATTTCTGTTGGAGCACCGAAGCTCGTACCTTTTTCAGCAACAGATTTTAACGCTTCTACAACTCGATCATTTGCATGACCGTGAATTAACGGTCCCCACGATAGTACGTAGTCAATGTATTCATTTCCATCGATATCATACACTTTAGAGCCTTTCCCGTGCTCCATAAACAACGGATTCATACCAACTGATTTAAATGCACGAACAGGGCTGTTTACACCGCCAGGCATTAAATCTTGTGCCTCTTCAAACGCCGCAATCGACTTATCAAACTTTTTCATTACTTAGCGCCTCCTTCTTGTAACCATCTTGCTGCATCTTTTGCATGATACGTAATAATTAAGTCTGCTCCCGCACGCTTCATGCTAATTAATTTCTCAAGCACAACTTCTTTTTCATTAATCCAACCGTTTTGCGCTGCCGCTTTAATCATCGAATATTCACCACTTACGTTATAAGCAACGATTGGTAAATTAAAATTATTTTTCACATCACGAACGATATCTAAGTAAGAAAGGGCTGGTTTTACAATTAAGAAGTCTGCTCCTTCCATTACATCTGATTCAGCTTCACGGAATGCTTCCATGCGGTTTGCTGGATCCATTTGATATGTTTTACGGTCACCGAACTGTGGTGCACCGTGCGCAGCATCACGGAACGGTCCATAAAATGCTGATGAATATTTCACAGCGTACGACATAACTGGTACGTGTTCAAAACCATTTTCATCTAGTGCATGGCGAATTGCTGTTACGAAGCCATCCATCATATTTGACGGTGCAATAATATCCGCTCCTGCTTGCGCTTGACTCACAGCTGTTTTCGCAAGCACTGCTAGAGACTCATCGTTTAAAATAATACCATCTTCAATTACACCGCAATGACCGTGGCTTGTGAATTGACATAAACATGTATCCGCAACTACTACTAGCTCAGGGAAATCACCTTTAATTTGCTTAATTGCACGCTGTACAATTCCATGATCACAATATGCTGATGATCCAACTTCATCCTTCTCAGCAGGTAAACCAAATACAATAACAGAACGAATACCTAAATCAACAACCTCTTGCATTTCAGCTTGCAATAAATCTAAAGACATTTGATATACGCCTGGCATAGAAGGAACTTCATTACGAACATTTTCACCTTCTAATACAAAAATAGGGTAAATAAAATCTTCCGTATGTAAAAACGTTTCACGCACAAGCGCACGCATATTACCGCTTTGTCTTAAGCGACGATGACGATTAAATTGTAAAGAGTTCATAGATTTCTATCCCCATTCTTTTATTTTATCCCGCTATTTGCGGGCAGTAAGACCCCACTAATTAAAGTTTCACTTTATAGATTCACAAATGCATTGTAATAATGCTCCTACAGTGTACTCTTTCGGCATAATAATATGCGGAAAATAAAGGCTCGCCTCTTTTTCCGTAATAGGACCTATACAAGCAATTGTACATTTTTTTGTCCATTCTCTCCAGTTTGTGCCCTCAAGTAAACGAACAAAACTAGTAACAGTTGAAGGGCTCGTAAATGTAATAATGTCTACTTTCCCCGCTTCTAACGCTGTAATAAGTTCTTCCTTTTTCTCTATGTTTGCTTTCGTACCATATACGATTAGCTCATCTAGAGAAACACCAATCTTCCGAAGTGCAACCGGAATTATATCTCTTGCTAAATTCCCCTTAGGAAATAAGATGCATTCGTTTCCAGTTAGTTTCTTTCCAAACTCTTCTGCAAATACTTCTGCCACAAATGAAGTTGGAACAAAGTCCACTTCATAGCCTCGCTTTTCTAACTCTAACTTTGTTTTCACGCCTACTGCAGCAATTTTCATCGTTACAGGTAGCCTCTTTCTCAAACAATCTAGAAAAAAAGCTACGCCATTTTTGCTCGTAAAAATAACCCAGTCATACGAATGCAGCTGCTCTGCTATATGTTGAATTTGTCTACAAGACATACCTTCCATGCGCAAGAGCGGAATTTCCAATGGAATTCCGCTCTTTTCTCTTACCGCTACACTCATTTGTTTTGCTTGATGCTGGGCACGTGTAATCAATACCGTTTTGCCAGCGAGAGCGTTCATATTTATTGTTGCTCCTTATTTGCAGCAAGAATAAGTTCTCTTGCACCTTGTTTAATTAGAAGGTCAGCTGCCTCAAGTCCTACTTCCTTTGGATCAGTGCCTACTACTGTTTCTTTTAATAAAACCGAACCGTCCATAGAACCGACAAGAGCTGTTAATTCTATTGCATCGCTTTCTGTAAGAGTTGCATATCCAGCGATTGGAACTTGGCATCCACCTTCAAGTTTATAAAGAAATACCCGCTCTGCTGTCACTGTTCTTTCAGTTACAACATCATTCATATGCGATAACAATTGCAGTAAATCCTTATCGTCTTCACGACATTCAATCGCTAAGGCACCTTGTCCTACAGCTGGTACACATAACGTCTCATCTAAATGTTCTGTAATGACTTCATCATCCCAGCCCATTCTTTGTAATCCAGCTGTCGCTAAAATAATTGCATCGTAATCTTCTTCTTTTAATTTACGTAAACGTGTATCGATATTTCCGCGAATCCACTTCACTTGCAGATCTGGTCTCGCAGCGAGTAGCTGTGCACTACGTCTCAAACTACTCGTTCCTAAAATGGCCCCTTCCGCTAATTCTTTAAACGATTCTCCGCCTTTAGAAATAAAGGCATCACGAGGGTCAACACGCTTTGGTGTACAACCAATCGTTAATCCTTCTGGAAGTACAGCCGGCATATCTTTCATACTATGTACAGCCATATCAATTTCTTTCGTAAGCAATGCATGTTCAATTTCTTTCACAAACAAACCTTTTCCGCCTACTTTTGAAAGAGTAACATCTAAAATAACATCGCCTTTTGTGACAATTTCTTTCACTTCAAATTCATACGGTAAACCTAACGCTTTTAACTGATCAATAAACCAATTTGTTTGTGTTAATGCGAGTTTACTCTTTCGTGACCCTACAATAATTTTGCGCATAATTCTCTCTCCTCATTATAAATACCAAAAGTGGAAATTAGATAAACTGCTTAATAGAAAAATGTTAACTAGTATTACGAGAAATGCCCCGATATTCCACAGCACAATTTTCTTACCTTGCAACACATCTGCCGCTCGTAAATATAAGCCTGTGCAATATACAAATAGAACGACAAAAGACCCGATTACTTTCGTATCATACCAATGGAAATTATCCAATTTTGTATATCCCCATATGCATCCTAATATAATTGCTAATAAGAAAAACGGAACTGAAAATAAATTTAATCCGTAAGACGTAGATTCAAGCTTCGGCAAATTGCCTAATCTTCTTAATCTCGCATTCCACTTTTTCTTTTTTAATAGGCGATATTGCAGTAAATACATAATAGAAAAAATAAACGATACAGTAAACGTTGCATAAGAAATAATCGCCATACCGACATGCACGTATACAAGTTCTGAAACTAATTGCTCAGCAAGTACCGGCGACATTTTTCCAAGCGGTGTAAAAATAGAAAAAGCGCTTACGCCAAATGCGACAACATTTGTAAAAAAGACTAAAAAGTCAACGCGCATAAATCGATTAATAACTAACGACATCGTAATCAATAACCAAACATAAAAATAAATCCCTGATAATAAAGTTAAAATGGGATTCGTTTCTGAATCTGTAGCCCTAAGCAACATAAAAATAGACTGCAGAACCCATACAATCGAAAGTAACCAAAAAGCTAATCGGTTCGCCTTTCGGTTACTTTGGAAATAATCTATAAAATATAAACTAATGCTACAAGCATATAAAATAATTGCAATATGATAAATAATACTGTTATTTAAAAAGCTCATCCGATCATCCTTCCAAATTATAAAGATGGAACGGATGGTGTCCACGCTCTTTTGTGTTCTACTTCTTCCGCATGTCTCTCTACGTCTTCCACTTCTAAATCGAAAATCTTCGCAAATAACGCTAATTTTTCTGTAGCTCCCTCTTCAGCAGCTAATTCTTTCGCCACTAAAATTGGATCTTTTAACAACTGATTAATAATACTTTTCGTATGCTTACTAATTACCTTTTTCTCACGATCACTAAGGTTTGGTATTTTTCGCTCTAGGCTTACCATCGTTTCACTTTGAATGGCTAGTGCCTTATCACGAAGAGCTGATATTAATGGAACAACACCAAGTGTACTTAACCACGTTTTAAATAAAACCATTTCCTCTTCAATCATAAATTGAATTTTCTCTGCTTCTTTTAAACGCTCAGCGCGGTTTGCTTCCACTACGCCTTGTAAATCATCAATATCATATAAGAAAGAGCCTTCTAACTCATCAATCGCTGGATCAATATCACGCGGAACTGCAATATCAACCATAAATAAAGGACGACCAGAGCGCATTTTTTCTACCTTTGTCATCATCTCTTTCGTAATGACATACTCCGATGCACCAGTTGAACTAATTAAAATATCTGCTTCTAATAATGCACATTGCAATTCATTTAAAGATTTTGCATGTCCCATATATTTCTCAGCCATTACTTCCGCTTTCGAAAGCGTTCTATTCATAACTGTTACTTTACGAGCACCGCTTCCATATAAATTTTGCAATGCAAGTTCACCCATTTTACCAGCACCCAAAATAAGCACATGACAATCTGTTAACTCACCGAATATTTTCTTTCCGAGCTCAACAGCAGCATAACTAACAGACATCGCACTTTCACCAATTGTCGTTTCTGAGTGCGCACGTTTTGCCAATGTAACGACCTGCTTAAACAATTCATTAAAAATTGTTCCTGTTGCTTTTACTTGTTGCGCTTCTAAAAAGCTATCTTTTATTTGACCTAAAATCTGTGTTTCTCCAACTACCATAGAATCTAAACCGCATGTTACGCGGAATAAATGATCTATTGCACCATCTTGTTCAAAAATAGTTAAGTATGGTGCGACTTCTTCTATTTCAAGCTGAAACCAATCAGCTAAAAACTTCTTAATGTAATACCGTCCCGTGTGTAATTGATCAACAACAGCATAAATCTCAGTGCGATTGCAAGTTGATACAATGACATTCTCTAACACGCTCTTTTGATTTTGCAGTGTAGTCATCGCTCGCTCTAGCTCTGCTGCCTGAAATGTGAGTTTCTCACGAAATTCTACAGGGGCTGTTCGATAATTTACACTAACAACAAGAATATGCACGCAGCATGTCCCCCTTCACCCGTTTTATCACTTTATCTACTATCATAATACAACTTTCCTCTTATGAATCTGACAATCGTGTGAACAACTGATTATTTTTTATCTATTCTCCGCATGTAATAAAGGAGATTCCGCAAAACGAATAAAAACTCCCTACTTTATAATGATTATAAATTAATAACTCTATTTGTACGTTACCAAAAAAAGTCCTCATAATCAAGTGATGGAAACTATTCCATATTCATTATAACATCATCTTTTCTATCTTCTTTCATGATGAAGGAAAATATGTACGATTGTTCCAAAATATAGCTTCTCAATACAATGCATTTGACATTGTGTTTCTTTTTCGTTATATTGATTTTACAAAATTAAATTGTGCACAACTTAATTAGAAAGGAGTTATCCATGATAGAAGATTCTTTGCATCTAGATAACCAACTTTGTTTTTCTATTTACGCCTGTTCTAGAGAGGTTACACGTTTCTATAGACCGTATTTAAACGAAATGGGCATTACGTATCCTCAGTACATTACATTACTCGTACTATGGGAGCAAGATGGACTAACAGTAAAAGAAATTGGCGAACGTCTCTTTTTAGATTCCGGCACGTTAACACCTATGTTAAAGCGAATGGAATCATTAACACTTGTAAAACGTGTTCGTTCCAAAGAAGATGAACGAAAAGTTTGTATCGAGTTAACAGAACAAGGTAAAAATTTAAAAGAAAAAGCTTGTTCCTTACCGACAACAATGGCTACAAATTTAGGGATTACAGAACAAGAATACCACTCTTTACTAATCCAATTAAATAAACTAATTGAAACAATGAAAACGATAAACGATAGAAAAGGGGAATAAACATGGATAAATTATATACTGCTTCAGTAACAGCTACAGGTGGAAGAAACGGGAAAGTAGTTTCAGACGATGGCATATTAAATCTTGATGTAAAAATGCCAAAAGCACTAGGTGGTGCAGGCGGAGAGGCAACAAATCCAGAACAACTATTTGCCGCTGGTTATGCAGCTTGTTTCGATAGTGCATTACAACTTGTCATTCGTACAAAACGTGTGAAAGTAGAAAGTACAGAAGTAACTGCTCACGTTTCTATCGGAAAAGATACAGATGGTGGTTTCGGCCTATCTGCTGTACTTGATGTACATGTCGCTGGCGTTTCACATAGCGAAGCACAAGAACTTGTAGAAGCTGCTCACGGTGTATGTCCTTACTCAAAAGCGACGAGAGGAAACATTGAGGTTACATTAAACGTACGCTAAAAATGTAAGCAAAACAAAAAACGCGCGACATTCGTCACGCGTTTTTTGTTTTTGTCATTTTATGAATTGCCTTCCACGCTTCTTCTTTTCCAAGTCCTGTTTCAGAAGAGAATAGAACGATTTCATCGCCTATTTCAACAGCAAGCGTTTCTTTTACAACTTTTAAATGCTTTTGCCATTTCCCTTTCGGAATTTTATCGGCTTTTGTCGCAATAATAATTGTTGGGATTTCATAATGCTTTAAGAAATCATACATCATCACGTCATCGCTTGTTGGTTTGTGACGTAAATCAACTACTAATACAGCTGCGTCTAATTGCTCACGTGTCGTAAAGTACGTTTCAATCATTTTGCCCCATGCCGCACGCTCTGATTTAGATACTTTCGCATATCCGTAACCTGGAACGTCAACAAAATGCATCATTTCATTGATTAAGAAAAAGTTTAGTGTTTGCGTTTTTCCTGGTTTAGAAGAAATACGTACTAACTTTTTACGATTTAAAATTTTATTAATAAAGGAAGACTTCCCTACATTCGAACGACCTGCTAATGCAATTTCTGGTAAATCACTGTCTGGATATTGTTCTGGTTTAACAGCACTAATTACAATATCTGCTTTTGTTACTTTCATTGTTTCACTCCTACTAATGCGTGCTCCAATACTTCATCTAAATGAGATGCAAGCACAAACGTAAGGTTTTCTTTTACGCTCTCTGGAATATCATCTAAATCTTTCTCATTTTCCGCTGGTAAAATAATTTTCGTTAAACCTGCGCGGTGAGCACTTAATGTTTTTTCTTTCAAACCACCAATTGGTAACACACGACCACGAAGTGTAATTTCACCTGTCATACCAACTTCTTTACTTACAGGAATACCTGTTAATGCAGAAATCAGTGCCGTTGCCATCGTAATACCTGCTGACGGTCCATCTTTTGGAACTGCTCCTTCTGGAACATGAATATGGATATCATTTTTCTCATGGAAATCCGGATCGATATGAAGCTCTTCTGCACGAGAACGAATATAGCTAAACGCAGCTTGTGCTGATTCTTTCATAACATCCCCAAGTTTACCTGTTAAAATTAATTTCCCTTTACCTGGTGCTACAGACACTTCAATTGCAAGTGTATCGCCACCTGCCGCTGTGTAAGCTAAACCTGTTGCCATACCGACTTGGTCTGTTTTCTCAGCTTGCCCGTAACGGAATATGTGCTTACCAAGTAAATCAACAATGTTTTTATCAGTTACTACAACACGCTTACGTTCTGCTGTAACGATAATTTTTGCTGCTTTACGGCAAACCTTTGCAATTTGGCGCTCTAACGTACGAACACCCGCCTCGCGTGTATAATAACGAATAATCTCAAGAAGCGCTTCATCACGCACTTGTAAATTACCTTTTCGTAAGCCATGCTCTTTTAATTGTTTCGGCAATAAATGCTCGCGAGCAATGTGTACTTTTTCAAGTTCTGTATAGCCTGCGATCGAAATGATCTCCATACGGTCAAGTAATGGACCTGGTATACTTGCAAGTGTATTTGCAGTTGCTACAAACATAACTTTCGATAAATCATATGGTTCTTCAATGTAATGATCACTAAAGTTATGATTTTGTTCTGGATCTAGCACTTCAAGCAATGCCGCTGATGGATCCCCACGAAAATCATTAGACATTTTATCAATCTCATCTAATAAAAAGACTGGATTAACTGTTTTTGCTTTTTTCATACCTTGAATAATGCGTCCTGGCATTGCTCCAACGTACGTACGACGGTGACCACGAATTTCAGATTCATCACGCACACCACCAAGGGATACACGAACAAAGTTACGATTCAATGATGTTGCAATTGAACGAGCTAACGAAGTTTTTCCGACCCCAGGAGGTCCTACTAAACAAAGAATAGGTCCTTTTAATGAGTTCGTTAATTTCTGTACAGCTAAATATTCAAGTACACGTTCTTTTACCTTTTCAAGACCGTAATGATCTTTATTTAATATTTCTTCCGAATGAACAAGATCAATCATATCATCCGTTGCTTCTGTCCAAGGAAGCGCCAATAACCAATCGATATAATTGCGGATAACACCACTCTCAGCTGAGCTTCCTGGTAATTTCTCATAACGATCTAACTCTTTCAGGGCAGCCTTCATTGTTTCTTCCGGCATTCCAGATTGTTCAATTTTCTCACGAAGTTCTTCTACTTCGCCGCCCTTACCTTCTTTATCACCAAGTTCTGTTTGGATCGCCTTCATTTGCTCACGTAAGAAATATTCTTTTTGTGTACGCTCCATTGAACGCTTCACTTTTTGACCAATTTTCTTTTCTAGGCTAAGTAACTCTTGTTCATCTTGAATAATTGAAATAAGTGTATGTAATCGTTCTTTCACAGATACAATCTCTAAAATCTCTTGTTTCTGCTTTGTTTTAATTGGTAAGTGAGACGCAATTAAATCAGCAAGTCTTCCTGGTTCTTCTACATCAGCTACCGTTGCAAATGTTTCATTTGAAACTTTTTTCGAAACTTTAATATATTGTTCGAAATGCTCCAGTAACGTACGCATAAGAGCCTTCTCTTCTAAATCATCTTCCACTTCTTCAGTTACCGTTTTAATAGAAACTTGCACTACATTTTCTTCTTCAATAAACTCTACTACTTCTGCTCTATGTAAACCTTCTACAAGGACACGAAGCGTACCGTTCGGCAATTTTAACATTTGCTTCACTTTCGCCACTGTACCTACACTATATATGTCATCTTCTTTCGGATCATCGATATTCATTTCTTTTTGCATTGCTAAAAAGATGATATTTTCATCCATTGCCGCCTGCTCTAGTGCTTGTATCGATTTATCACGTCCTACATCAAGATGCAGAACCATCGTTGGATATACGAGAACGCCTCTTAATGGTAGGAGGGGCACGATTCTTTCGTTCGTATTCATACTAGACATAGCACCTCCATAATAAATTAAACTCCTGTTCAACTATTTTATATTACAATACATCTAGATGCAATTGCAGAGATTCTCCGCAATTGTAAATATCTTGTTTTTCTCACTTATAGAAGCAAAAAAGACTCCGCTTAAGCATACAAACTTAAACGGAGTCTGGCAAATTTTATTATCGTTTATTTTCACATAGATTGTGCATCTGTTTCGTCTACAGCAGTATGCACATCAAGCTCTCGATGTATATTTTCCTGCATAAACGTTAGCTCAAATACTTCTTTTAACTTACGAACAGGAATAATTTCAATTCCCTTTATCGTGTACAAAAATGGTTGCATGTTTTCAGCAGGAATGATAACTTTCTTAGCTCCTGCTTTTTTCGCAGCTTTTATTTTTGCATACACACCACCGATAGGTTTCACTTCTCCATGTATACTTATTTCACCTGTCATCGCTACTTCATTATTTACATACGTACGATGCACCGCTGAATATACACCTGTTGCCATCGCGATTCCCGCTGAAGGCCCATCAACTGGGATACCACCTGGAAAATTAATATGTATATCGTATCCTTCTGGCAACACATCTAAAGAACGGAGTACCGTTAATACATTGTCAACAGAACCTTTCGCCATACTTTTACGGCGAATTGATTTCGTTTGTCCACCGATACTTTCTTCTTCTACAATTCCAGTAACATTTACCGATCCTTTATCTTTCGCCAGAATCGCTGTTACTTCAATTTCTAATAATGCACCTGTATTTGGTCCATATACAGCAAGTCCATTTACAAGACCAATCCTTGGAATCGGATAAATACGTTTTTCATATTTCGGTGTAAGCTGACTAGAATGAACAACCCATTCTATATCTTCATCTTTAATGAAAGAACGTTCTTCATTTATCGCCATACCAGCAGAGATTTGCACGAGATTAATCGCTTCTCGTCCATTCCTTGCATACATTCCAATCATTTCAATACCATTCTCACCTATTTGCATGTCCACTTTGTCAGCCGCATTCTTCGCTACTTTTTGAATTTCTTCTGTATCTAATTCACGGAAGAACACTTCTAAACAGCGGGACCGGATAGCAGGTGGGATTTCCTCTGGCGAACGTGTCGTCGCTCCAACTAAACGAAAATCTGCTGGTAAACCTTTTTGAAAAATATCATGTATGTATGTTGGAATCATCGTATTTTCTTCACTATAGTACGCACTTTCTAAAAATACTTTCCGATCTTCTAACACCTTTAACATTTTATTCATTTGAATCGGATGTAGTTCACCTATCTCATCAATGAATAAAATACCACCATGCGCATCTGTTACAGCACCTTTTTTCGGCTGCGGGATACCCGCTTGCCCCATAGCACCTGCTCCTTGATAAATCGGATCATGTACCGAACCAATTAAAGGATCTGCAATACCACGTTCATCAAACCGAGCGGTCGTCGCATCAAGCTCTATAAAAGTTGCATTCGTACGAAATGGAGATTTCGGATTTCTTTTCGCTTCTTCTAATACAAGACGTGCTGCCGCTGTCTTTCCGACACCAGGTGGGCCATATATGATGACATGTTGTGGATTCGGACCACAAAGAGCCGCTTTTAACGACCTAATCCCGTCCTCTTGCCCTACGATATCTGAAAAGGATGTAGGACGTACCTTTTCCGCAAGAGGCTCTGTTAAAGAAATCTCGCGCATTTTACGAAGTTGTTCTAATTCTTTTTTTGATTCTCGATCAATGGAAACTTTTTGTGTTCGCTGATTTCGAAGTAAATGCCAAAAATACAATCCGACAATTACACCAAAAACAAGTTGAACAAGTAAAAATATATTTGTCCAGCTCATCATTTATTTCCTCCCGCAATGTTTTATCTCTTAGTATTTCCGCGGAAGAACATAGCTAAACATAAAGAAAAACAGCAATTATAAAAATTGCTGTTTTCTCTTTGCATTATGCAGATGTTTTTGTATCAAGTACAGTACCGTCTTGTAACACCAATTTTGGCGCTGCATTATCAGCTACTGTTTCTTTTGTAAGAATACACTTCTCGATATCTTTGCGAGATGGAAGTTCGAACATTACATCTAGCATTAAGCCTTCAATAATAGAACGAAGTCCACGAGCACCTGTTTTACGTTCAATTGCTTTTTTCGCAATTTCAATAAGTGCACCTTCTTCAAACTCTAACTCAACATCGTCAAGCTCCAATAGTTTTTGGAATTGCTTAACAAGTGCATTTTTCGGTTTCGTTAAAATATCAACAAGAGCATCTTCATCAAGTGGCTCTAGGTTTGCAATAACTGGAAGACGACCGATAAACTCTGGAATTAAACCAAATCTTAAAAGATCCTCTGGTAATACGTGAGATAAAACATGCTTCTCATTTACATCAGCATTTTTCTTCTCAGAACCAAATCCAATTACCTTTTCACCAAGACGACGTTTAATAATTGGCTCGATGCCATCAAACGCCCCACCACAAATGAATAGGATATTCGTTGTATCAATTTGAATAAACTCTTGGTGTGGATGTTTACGACCACCTTGAGGTGGAACGCTTGCTACAGTACCTTCTAAAATTTTTAGAAGTGCCTGCTGCACACCTTCACCAGATACATCACGTGTAATTGATGGATTTTCGGACTTACGTGCCACTTTATCAATCTCATCAATATAAATGATTCCTTTTTCTGCTTTCTCTACATCATAATCAGCTGCTTGGATTAATTTAAGTAAGATGTTTTCTACATCTTCCCCAACGTATCCAGCTTCTGTTAAAGATGTTGCGTCCGCGATTGCAAATGGAACATTTAAAATACGCGCTAACGTTTGTGCCAATAATGTTTTACCACTACCAGTTGGCCCGATAAGTGCGATATTACTCTTCGCTAATTCTACATCATCAATTTTGCTGTTAGAATTAATGCGTTTGTAATGGTTATATACCGCTACCGCTAGTGCTTTTTTCGCGTTATCTTGTCCGATGACATACTCATCTAAGATTTCACGAATTTCTACCGGTTTCGGTACATCTTTGAATTCTACTTCTTCGTCTTTCGCAAGCTCCTCTTGTACAATTTCAGTACAAAGTTCGATACACTCGTCACAAATGTAAACACCTGGACCTGCCACTAACTTTCGAACTTGCGTTTGTGTTTTACCACAGAAAGAACATTTTAATTGCCCTTTTTCATCATTAAATTTAAACATATTTTCACACCCCTTACAAAGTGCTAACCTCTTGCCTTCGTATGTACACGATAAATGTATCGTATGTAAATACATATTATGTCACTACGTGGCGAGAAATACAAATAATATGACTAGTTATGTACAAATAAAAAGTTTTTAAAACTTTTGAAATATGTATATTCGACTTATTAAGGAAGTTTTCCTTCTTCATCGAAAAGTTTTATAAATATATTTCTATATTTATAAAACAAGGCACGATTAAAATCGCGCCTTGTTATTTTATTATGCAGCGTTGTCTACTAAGAAGTCTACAGCTTTACGCACTTTAAGATCTTCAGCTAAAGCGTCTACGCTTCCAAGAGCTTGCTTGATAGCGTCTACTGGCATACCGTACATTTCAGCCATTTTTTCAACTTCTGCAGTTACTTCTTCTTCAGTAACTTCGATGTTTTCAGCTTCAATGATAGCTTCAAGAACAAGGTTGATTCTTACGCGTTTTTGAGCGTCTTCTTTCATTTGCTCTTTTAATTTGTCAGCGTCAGTACCTGTGAATTGGTAGTAAAGCTCAAGGTTCATACCTTGTTGGCTTAAACGTTGCTCGAATTCACGAACCATACGATCTAACTCAGTGTTGATCATAGCTTCTGGAATTTCGATTTCAGCGTTAGCAGCAGCTAATTCTACTACTTCGTCACGTACTTTGTGCTCAGCTTCGTGCTTTTTGCCTTCTTCTAAGTTTGTGCGAAGTTTCGCTTTTAATTCATCAAGAGTTGCAACCGCTTCGTCTGCTTCTTTAGCGAACTCGTCGTTTAACTCAGGAAGTTCTTTTGTTTTGATTTCGTGAATTGTTACTTTGAATGTTGCTGGTTTGCCAGCTAATTCAGCAGCATGGTACTCTTCTGGGAATGATACTTCAACGTCTTTAGACTCGCCAGATTTAAGACCAATTACTTGCTCTTCGAAACCTGGGATGAATGTACCAGAACCGATTGCTAGAGAGTAGTTTTCGCCTTTTCCGCCTTCAAATGCTTCGCCATCAACGAAACCTTCGAAGTCGATTACAGCTGTATCACCGTTTTCAACAGTTCCTTCTTCTTTAACAACTAGTTCAGCTTGACGCTCTTGTAAAGATTTTAATTCGTTCTCTACATCTTCGTCAGTTACAGTTGTTTCAACTTTTTCTACTGCTAAACCTTTGTACTCACCTAATTTAACTTCAGGTTTCACTGTAACTTTTGCAGTGAAGATAAGGTTAGCATTTTTTTCGAACTTCTCGATGTCGATTTCAGGATGATCAACTGGGAAGATACCAGCTTCATCGATTGCTTCACCGTATGCTTTTGGTAAGATGATATCTAAAGCATCTTGGTATAAAGATTCAATACCAAAGCGTTGTTCGAATAATGGACGAGGCATTTTTCCTTTACGGAAACCTGGTACGTTAATTGTTTTTACTACTTTTTTGAACGCAGCGTCGATAGAGTTGTTTACTTCTTTAGCATCAACTTCGATTGTTAAAACGCCAACGTTACCTTCTAATTTTTCCCATTTTGTAGACATTTATTCTTTCCCTCCAACTATAATAATGTATGCACATACCTCTATAGATTAAGATCTTCATTATCTCTTTTTTGAAATAACAAATACACAAATAATCCTCTAGCAAAAGCTTTCAGATATAATGTTCCAATCTACTAATTGCCCAGAAGACAACTACGGTATATTTTGTTCGAGAATAATATGAAACATATTAAGTAAGAGAATTACACTTCTCTTCTCTTACAAACAGGCAGTTTTCTGCCTTTTGCAACCCTTACATTATAACATAGAATATGCTCGTTTCAAGAACCGAACGATTCTTTTTCATAATTATACGGGCAAATATCCTTCTCTTTCAACACGCAATAACCATTGATAGGCAATATGAAACTCTTCTAGTTCGATATTATACGCTGTCATAAGTTCTTCTTCATTAATAGCCAATCCGAAACGCTTTCTTCCAATCCGCTCTAAAACAGCCGCCCAAATCTCTACTTTATCCATTAATAACGCGAATGGGAAAATGCTAATTTGCAATTCTTTCCAATATGTAACCATCGCATCAAATATATCGGGATAATTTTGTTCTAATCGATTTGATAATGTATGTATAACGTTATCGGATTGCTCCTCATTATGACCTGTAAATGCTGGAATTACTTTCATTGTATTTCCAAACTTTTCTACTTCTATCTCTTCTTCCACCTGATTTTCTATCATTTTATACAAAATAGAAGTTTTTAAATATGGGTGTTGCTGTTCTTCTAGTAAAAATTTCTTTAAAACAGGTAATGCGAGATCCAAGTCTTTTAACGAAAGTTGCTGAATTGCTCTTAACTTTTGCCCAAAACTGTCTCCAAAAATTTCATTAGTAAACTCATCCAATTCAAAATTTGAATCCACTAGCGACGTATCCGCTTCATGTAGCATACCTTCCGCAAATAAAGCAAGTTGCGCTAATTTTTCTCTTTGCTCAGGCATTACATCTTTTGTTTGCAAAACTTTTTCAACGGTTTCAATAACACCTTCATAATCATTTGTTTGAACTAAAATAGTCACATACGTTTCAAGAATATCACCAAATAATACAGCACCAGTTTCAAGCAACTGTTCACATTTGTCTTTCGCTTCTTCCATACGCTTTAATTCCAGTAAACAAATAACCGAAGCTAATTCCGTTTGTTCCGTTTCCGCACTATACTGACGTAATATTTCAAAGCAGCGCAATGCATCTTCGAATTTTCGTTCTTTCAATGCTAAAAAACCTTCATCAATATAACGCTCTGATAGTTGAGGAAACAATACGACCGTATTTTCTTTTTTATCCATACGTCCGCCTCTTTTTCTAGATTTTAGTGATCTTCAAAGTAAATATATCAAATGCTTACTGAGAACACAACATCTCAAAAACATTTGTTTGAAATATGAAAATATTTGATTTTTACATTCCAATATGAACAAATCCTCATTAAAAATAAAAATTATATAAAACGGGGCAAATAAAAATCCTCAGCAACAGGCGCAGAGGACTCATCATTATTAATGGAAAGCTTTTATAATTGTGGGGTATATAACAAGGGTAATAATTTGGAGAACAATAATTGCCGTAACAATCATGCTACAATAGAAGATTGGCTTACTTCGCTTCATTAAAAACATAATAATAAGCATCGTACAAGCAAACAAACTTAAAAACAATAAACTCGTTGTCGAACTCAGTATACCGCTCGGGACAAAGAATAATAATACTACGCTACAAGTACCTATAATTCCAAATAACCATTCCATTCATTCACTCATTCCCTTTCCCTCTCATGGCAGTTTTCTCTAAGCTATTAAATGTTTAACAACATCAACTACATACGTCAATTTCTCATACGCTACAAATCCAAAAGCAACTGTTAAACCCGTTACAACTAATCCTTTCATCATTTTCTCCTCCTCGTTTTATCGTTGTTAGCTTAATTATAAAAGATTAGCAATTTATTACCATCGAACTTCCTTACAGTTACCTTACAGAATTGTAAGATTTCCAAAACTAAGTTAAATCGTGTTAATATATTTTTATACAATTAAGAATTTACTTTACAAGGGGGATTATAATATGTTCAAAAAAGTAGCTGCTGATGTTTTAGGACTAAGCGATGTAGGTTCTGTCATTACACCGAAGGATTATGATAAGGTTGATGCTGATGATTACGTCATGCATGAAGATGGAGAGAAAATTTACTTTCTAATTAAATCCAAATCAGATGAATACTGCTTCACAAACAAAGGACTAATCCACCTAGATGGTACAAGTGCAGCAAGTAAAAAACGTACATTGCGCCGCTATAGCTATAGTAAGTATCAAATTAAGAACGTAGCACTTGAAACTGCTGGAACAATTGATTTAGATGTAGAAATCAAGTTTCATATGGGAGATCAATACTACTCCATTGACGTTCATAAAAAACATATCGAAGAATTAAAAGATTTATATAAAGCTCTCCTTAAAATTGAAGAAATCACTTACGACAACGATATTACATTACAATACGCTCACAAAAGTTTAGATATGGCTTCCAACGCTTTTAGCCGCATTTCAAACGCACAAGTAAATTTAGCAGAGCAATTTAAAGAAATGAATGAGATTGCCTTTAACTGGCTTGTTGATACGAAAAAGCAATATAACGTGAAAGATTATGGTTTTGTTTTTGAGAAGTTTATTAATAACTAAACAAAAAACCTTGTTATCAAAAGATAACAAGGTTTTTTTAGCGTCCCAGGAGAGATTCGAACTCCCGACCGTACGCTTAGAAGGCGTATGCTCTATCCGGCTGAGCTACTGGGACATGGAGCGGGTGAAGAGAATCGAACTCTCGACCAGAGCTTGGAAGGCTCTTGTTTTACCACTAAACTACACCCGCATATGTTATTTTCTTTTCTACGTTAGCGCCGTTGCCCTATCGACAATATTTATTATATGTATAACCATACATAAAGTCAACACTTTTTAAAAAAAGAGGATAATTTTTCTTATCCTCTTTTAAAAGTTACTTGTTCAACTAGTTGTCCGTCTAATGTTTCAAACCGAACATCTATATGTTTTTCATCCATTTCTAATAAAGCAAATGTCTTTTCTACACGTTGACGTGGCAATAAAATACTGCCTGGATTAATAAATAAGACGCCTTCGATTAATTCCGCACCTAATACGTGAGAGTGTCCGAAGCATGCAACTTGCGCTCCCATTTCTTCTGCATGGTACGCTAACGTTTGTAATGTCATTTTCACATTATGACGATGCCCGTGCACAACTAAGAAACGAATTCCATCTACATCAGTTACAATTTCATCTTGAAAGCCAGCATAATCACAATTTCCTTTTACAACATGGAAACCTTGTAGTTCTTCATGAGCAGGCGTTAACTCAGAGTCACCACAATGGATCATGATATCTACTTTCCCTTTATATTTCTCTTTTAACTGCTGTAATTCCTTCACCGAGCTATGACTATCGCTTACGATTAAAGCTTTCATCAATCTCTCTCCCTTATTCTCCTAAAAACCATTCTGGAATCTTTTCTTCTAACTTACGAAGAGCACGCCCTCGGTGGCTAATGGCATTTTTCTCATCTGAGCTTAATTCTGCCATCGCTTTTTTATATTCTTCCACATAAAAAATCGGATCATATCCAAAACCATTTTCCCCGCGACGTTGTTCTAAAATGTACCCTTCACATGTCCCGTTCACAATTACAGGATTTTTATCACTTTCAGGGAAAGCGACCGCTAATGCACAGTAGAAACGCGCTTTACGTTTTTCAAAATCGATATCATTTAATTCTTGTAACACTTTATCAATGTTCGCTTGGTCGTCTTTTGGCTCCCCAGCAAAGCGAGCTGAATACACTCCTGGTTTTCCGTTTAAAGCATCTACAATAAGGCCTGAATCATCTGCGATTACGATAGAGTCCAACTGCTTGCTCAAACTATCCGCTTTTAAGATCGCATTTTCTTCAAATGTTTCACCAGTTTCTTCGACTTCGTCAATATGAGGGAAATCGTGTAAAGATTTCACTTCTAAATCAAATCGCTCAAATAACTCAGCAAACTCACGCACTTTTCCCATATTTTTTGTCGCTACAACAACTTGCTTCATATTTTCCACCTCTACTCTATATGAGATACGATGTCATCTAACGCTTCTTTTTGCATGTCAATTAGTTGGAAAATGCCTTGTTCCGCAGCATCCAGTAATTCATTTAACTGCGCTCTGCTAAACGTCGCTTCTTCTCCAGTTCCTTGCACTTCAACAAACTGACCTTTTCCAGTCATAATCACGTTCATATCAACGTCCGCTTTAGAATCCTCTGCATAGTTTAAATCTAAAACTACACCTTGCTCTTCAACAATTCCTACTGACGTTGCTGCTAAATAATCTTTCACTGGAATTTTAGATACTTTTTCTGCTTGTAACAGCTTCTCGAACGCTAATACCATCGCTACATATGCACCTGTAATCGACGCCGTTCTCGTTCCACCATCTGCTTGAATAACATCGCAGTCAATCCAAACCGTTCTCTCACCAAGCGCTTCTAAGTCAACTACCGCACGTAATGCTCGTCCAATTAAACGCTGGATTTCCATTGTACGACCTGTTACTTTCCCTTTACTTGACTCTCTGATTGTACGTTGTTCTGTTGCACGTGGAATCATTGCGTATTCAGCTGTTACCCAACCTTTTCCTTCTCCACGCATAAATGGCGGTACACGCTCTTCAATTGTTGCCGAGCAAATTACCTTTGTATCCCCAACTTCAATTAACACTGATCCTTCTGGATGTTTTAAATAATTCGTATGAATATGTATATGGCGTAATTCTGTTTTCTCTCTACCATCTACTCGCATAAAAATAACCTCCTCATAACTACTACTCGTTAGTATAGCCAAATTTAAATGTATGATATGTATACATTAAAAGAAGGAGAACCCAAAAAGCAATTCCCCTTTCTTACTTAAGTATATCAAATTATTCGCGATTAAAAACCACCAGTATTCACGTTTTGTGGACGATCAACAGGTTTCGTTAACTTTTCACCCTTCTCATCCATAAGATTCGCTTTCCCATTCACTTCAATAGAAACATTTTTCACACCTTGTTTTTCTGTTAGAGATAAAACTAATGATTTCAATACATAGTTTGAAATCTTACTTTTATCCCTATTCGCAAATATATTTTCATTAAAATTTAACGTAACATTTCCATCTTGCAATTTTGGATTCGTAATGAGCTTGACCCCCGGATTAAAGTCACTTAACAATGAATTTTGATTCGGCCCTTTTACAAGTTCATTTACAACTGTCGTAATATCATTTTCTTTCCCTTCAGCAACACGACGTGTGACTGGTACATAATATTGTTGTTTATTATTCTGCGCCATAAAATACAGCGTGACTGGTTTTGTATTCGTTACATCCGCTACTTGTTCATCGTCGAAGTTAATACCATTCGCACGACTCACCCCTTCACCAAGCGGCGTACCACCAACAGGCATCTTCGCTAACTTTTCACCATTTATTTGGAACTGCACTTGTTTTATCTCTTTGAATTGCGTCAACGTCCACGCTATAGATTCAACAATTTGACGTTCTTCTTCTTTTGCATAGTTCTTCATTTCTTTAGAGAAATCGATGACTGCCGTCCCATCTTTTTTCAAAGCTAAAGTCATCGTTGTATTCGCCGGGATAACTGCACGGAACCCATTTGGTAATAAATCCGTTACCGGGCCATCTTTCACAAGATATTCTAACGTTTGCCGTATGACCTCATTCGCCTTCGGGGTAGGGATAGCTAACGTTTGTGGTACAACATAACCATTTTTATCAACCAAATATAACTCCCTATTTATCGTTTGCCCTTGTTTATCTTTTTTAGCTGTTTCTTGCTTTCCACCCTCTTTATATGTAACTTGTTTTGGCGGATCAATTTGTTCAGTCGCTTTCTCTTGATTTATAAAGCCACACCCTGTTAGTAAAACAGCACTCACAGTAGCACCAACAACCCATTTAAAAGTGGATTTAGGCATGCCATTCCCCCCTAAAAACTAAGTTTGTACTATTATGTATACGAGCTGTTCCGCATTTTAGAACAAGCCATGTTCCTTATAAACAAAAAACCCCTGATTTCTCAGGAGTTCACTTATATAAATCTACTATTATTCTGTTTCTAAATTGATATGCTTCACATTTTCAATCGGCTGCCCAAACCACTTTGATGCAATTTCTTTAAATAAGCCTATTTTACCAGTCGTTAAGAAGAGGTGATCACTTTGTTCCTCTCCCTCATTCAACATTTTACTATGGTATAAAATCGTACTTACTTCACGTGCTGTTTCATCACCTGAACTAATTAGTTGCACTTTATCTCCCATTACTTTTTTAATAACAGGACCTAAAATTGGATAATGTGTACACCCTAAAATCAGTGTATCAATATCAGTATTTTTCAACGGTTGCAACGTTTCTCTTACAACTTCATACGCCATTTCACTTTCGAAATTGCCACTCTCTACAAGCTCAACGAAAGGCGGGCACGCTAAACTTTCTACCATAACACGGTTATTAATAGATTTTAACGCCTCTTCGTACGCACCACTTTTCACTGTTCCAATCGTTCCAATAATCCCAACATGGTACGTATTTGTCATTTTTAAAGCTGTACGTGATCCAGGGTGAATAACTCCTACTACCGGAATTGGTAATTGCTTTTGCATCTCTTCTAATACAACCGCAGTTGCTGTATTACACGCAATAACTAACATTTTGATATTTAAATCTAATAAATGCTCCGTCATTTCCCACGTAAATTGACGCACCTCTTCTCGAGAGCGCGGACCATACGGGCAACGTGCTGTATCTCCTAAATATATAATACGTTCTTTCGGCAACTGACGAATTAATTCTTTCGCTACTGTTAAACCGCCAACTCCTGAATCGATAACACCGATTGCTCTATTCAACTTCATCACCCGTTTTCTCATTCATC
Organism: Bacillaceae bacterium OF18-1A; assembly: GCA_027694045.1. Lineage (GTDB taxonomy): Bacteria > Bacillota > Bacilli > Bacillales > Bacillaceae_G > Bacillus_A. The sequence goes on from JAQEWB010000002.1 coordinate 883,784, forward strand.
ATCTTATTCTTATCAGTATATTTTACACATTTTAAGTTCGCTCGCTTAAAATGCTTCTGCATGAAAAATTTTTATGTGTACCTGTATAGACTAGGACCTTTTTTATTTTGCTCCTTTTTTTCGTAATTTGCAAGATAGAAAAAAACCGACCTTCTATAAGAAAGTCGGTTTCTTCTATAATTTATCCCACTTTATTTACAGCTCTTTTTATCGCCTTACCTATTTCCGCGCTAGACTGCGGATTTTGGCCTGTAATCAAACGCCCATCTACTACAACATGCGGCGTAAAGTTAGGTGCAACATAAAAGAAAGCTCCTTCTTCCTTCAATTTACTTTCTAACAAAAATGGAACTCTCTTTTCTAAATGCACAGCTTTTTCTTCATCATTTGTATAACCTGTTATTCGCTTGCCTGCACTAAAAAACGAACCATCTTTATTTTTCACACCGACTAAAGAGCTTACCCCGTGACAAACAGCCGCTACAATCCGATTATTGTTGTACATATTCTCAATCAAATTCGCTACATACGGATTACCCGGAAAATCTACAATCGCCCCGTGCCCACCACCAAATAAAACCGCGTCATAATCCGAAAAATGCACATTTGAGATTGGCTTTGTATTTTGTAACAAAGAAGCGACATACTTAAATTCACGAGGTATACCATTTGGAATAGACACTCTATCAAGCGGTACTCTCCCGCCTTTTATCGACACAATATCAACATCGAACTTAGCTTTTTTAAATAAATTATAAGGAGCTGCGAGCTCTTCAAGCCACAAACCAGTCGGGTGTCCCTTCATATCATGAGCACTTGTTGAAACTAACAATATCCTTTTCAACAGATCCCCTCCTTATTACCTATTTATGTATGAAACATTCCTATCATTCATATAGCATGTGAAACAAATAGAAAAATAGCCGACCTTTGCATAAAAAGTCGGCTTCTTCTTTTATAGTTCGAGCTCTCCCATACGAAGAAGCTCAACAACTGCTTGTGAACGTCCTTTAACCCCTAGCTTTTGCATTGCGTTTGAGATGTGGTTGCGCACTGTTTTTTCGCTAATAAAAAGTTCACCTGCAATTTCTTTCGTTGTTTTATCTTGAACGAGTAATTCAAATACTTCTCTCTCTCTCTTTGTGAGTAATGGTTTAGATTGATATGCTTTATCCTTCAACTGGTATAACCCTCCTTGCTTAAGCCAGAGCTGTATATGTGTAAGTTGGGTGTTTATTTAGTCAAGATATTGTATGAACGAAATGTGCAGGTGGTGAATGAAAATGGGCTTTATTTCGTATGTTCTTTTAGATTTTATACGGTTCATGCACTCGTTTTATCCACTTACTTTTTAATGCGCCATATTTGTTCTAGCAATATACTTACAACTGTACCTACGAACAAACCATTGCCGGATATATATTGCATAACAGACGGTAACGATTGGAGTGCTCCGGACGGTAAAAACATAACACCGCTGCCAAATAATACTGCTACTCCTAAAATTGTTACATTCCTTTCATTCAGCTCCACTTGTTTTATATTGTTTAGCCCAATCCCAATTAGCTGTACGAATGAAGCCATTAAAACTGCAGATGCAACAGCGGATGGTAACGACGCTAAGTAACGAATAATACGTGGAAAAAGCGACATAACGACTAGTAGTACACATGCCATTAAGAACGATCTTATATATTTTTGTTTTGTTAGGCGTATAAATCCTGCTGTTGCTGGTAACGGAACGACACCTACAGTTGAAAATACAGAGGAAATGATATGTGAAATCCCTCCAACCCACGTACCATCTCTCAACTGTTTGTGTTCAATCGTCGCTTTATGAATGGTAGCTTGATTAATTGCTATAATAGCAGCTACTGTATTCGAAACTAAAATACATACCATAACGAAACTTGATACGGCCATCCCTGCATTCCATTTCGGAAGTCCCCAAGCAAATATATGTGGAAATTGCACAAAGTGATTTACTTGAGAAGGAATCGTCACTTTCCCTGCAATTAAAAAAAGAATCCACCCACTAATTAACCCTATTAAAACTGCATAGCTTTTAACAAAGCCTTTCCCAAAATTAGATAGTATAATAACGAATAAAAATATACTAAACGCGATTATTGCTGTAAATCCATCGACTTGAGAAACAGTGGCTGTAATTCCTAGCATTCCTTTCAAAAATACACCACTTAGTTGTAAACATAACAAAAGTAAAAACGTCCCTGTCACAAGTGGCGTAAATAAAAATAAAATACGCCCTATAAAACCACTTACTCCTAATCCTATTAAAATTACACCGGAAATTATCATTCCTAATTCTAAAATTTGCAACGTACTATGTAATTGATCCTGTCCGACAGTTGCATAGGCAAGTACAGTAAATACACCAACCCAAGATCCAGCTGGCCCATCCGCAATTGGTAGTCTATGTCCAATCCAACCTTGTAAAAAAGATGATATACCAACTACAAAAAACGTACGTTGCATTAAATAAAATATTTCTTCCGTCGTAAGGTGAAATAATCCACCAACAACAATTGGTAGTGCGATTGAATTCGCTAATAAAAATATAAACCATTGCAAAGTTCCCATCATGTGATTTTGATTATGTTGATTGTCCAATTTTTTCATCCCTTCTATATTCCTTATAAGAAATATATTGTAAACATAAAAAAGAAGGGTTCTACACTCACAATTAGAACCCTTCCCAAAACATTTAAACGATTCCTTTACACAAGATTATTCAATTCCACTTCATTTAAACTGCCAACAACAATATTTCCTTTATGTGCGACTAAAAGCTTCTCTGTTTGACGCGCCACCGCTTCAGCAGTACATGTTGCATTCGTCAAAACAAAACTCGCTTCATCTCCTACATTCGGCCACGCTCGCTCCCCTTCATTGTTCAACGTTTCTTTTCCTCCCGTAATAAAGCGGAGTGCTTTTCCTAAAGACCTTTCGTCACTCCACCCAAAACGCTCTGCTAATCGATTCGCCTTTTGAAGCATATCACCTGTTCCAAACGGTGACCAATGATCTGTAATGCTATCATTGCCTAATGAAACCGTAACACCTTTTTTATCTAATAACGGAATTGGGATTACTTGTTTACCAATTGGCACTGTTGAAGTAATATCAATATTTACATTTGCGAGTCTTTCTGCCACTTCTTCAGCCTCTTTATCAGTAACACCACCAAGTCCAAGTGCATGACTAATCGTTACACGGCCTTGCCATCCTGCTTCTTCTGTTAAACTTGCCAATCTCTTCATCGTAAACGTTCCAAGATTATTCGCATCGTGCAAATGAATATCAACATCCGCATTAAATTCTACTGCGATATCCATAATTGTATGTAATGACTTTTCAATGTCATTATCCACTGTAGCTGGATCTACTCCTCCGACTAGATGAGCACCCATACGCATCGCATCTTTCACGAGTTGCACAGAATTACTGCGCAATAATCCATGTTGCGGAAACGCAACAATTCTACTAAATACTCGATTTTTATATGTTTCTAATGCCGCTAACGTCGCCTCCAAATTACCAAGCCCAATAATTGGATCAACATTACAATGCGTTCTAATATTCGTTGCACCATTTTGCAGTAGTAACTCTAGCATATTTTCCGCTCTATTTTTAGCAGTCGCTAATTGCTTTGGTAAAATTTTTTCTTCTTCATTAAAACGTGTAAAAATACTTTCTGCTGGCATACAAGCTTTCCATGGGCCACTATAATATGTTTTATCAATGTGAATGTGCATCTCTTTGAAAGCTGGCAAAATCAATAAACGATTCGCATCAAGAATTAGTAACCCTTCCTCTTTAACAGCCCCTGCTATAATTTTTTTAATTTGTCCATCTTCAATGAGTAAACTACATAACTCTGTTTCTGTTTTAGAAATTCTTCCCTCTTCATATGTATACCCCGATTCCAGCGTTACATTAGTCAACCAGTATACTGTCATCTCTATTTCCCCCACCTTTTATTAGAAGTTACCTTTTTCTATAATTGTAATATCACCTGAAAATTAAGACAATTAATATGACCACTACCTAAAAAAAAGTCATACAACCTCATGGTCTTCTCATAAATTTCCATATAGAATAGAAGTATATAACTTGAGGTAAAAGGAGTTGATCGTACTATGTCAAAAAGATTATGTAAATCCGAAACTGATAAAATGTTATTTGGTGTATGCGGTGGATTAGGAGATTATTTTGATATTAGCTCTACTCTCATTCGTATTCTTTGGGTTATTGCTGTTTTATGTTTTGGGACAGGATTTTTAGTTTATTTCATTTGTTTATTACTTATGCCACGTTCTTATTGATAGTGTCATTCCTATATTTGAGCAGAACATATAAGTTAACAAGAAAAAGAATCGATCCTAAATGAACGGATCGATTCTTTTTTATTTTCCTACTTATTAAAATTGCACTACATATAACCTTATCAATCTATACTTAACGCTTTTTTCCCCATTTGATTGTAAATACTCTCAAATCTTGCTTTTGATATTTTCACATTCTTTGTACCGTAAAATGGATCGTTGTAATACACATAATTATCATCCACTCCCGTTAGTACAACAGCATGTGTATTCATTCTAGCGTAAATTGTTTTACCTTGCGGTGTTTTCCAAGTAACTGTAGGGCGTGGATTATTTAAAGCAACTGTTACCCATGTAACTACAGGTTTGCCATTTCGTACATAGCTTTCTAAAACAGAGAAATTATTTCCTGTTAAATTCGTACCTCTAGCATATTGATCTAATAATTGCTTTAATGGTCCCGGATTAATCGCATAACCTGGCGTACGTCCTGTAACATCACCTACAAATCCTACATCAGGGTCACCCCATACTTTAAACTGACCGCCTTGTTTTTGTAATCTTGCATTATCAAAAGGCATTTGGAAAGCAAAATTCACCTTATTCACAGAGCGCCCTGTATAATACTCTACAAGCATTTGTAAAGAAACTACTTCACAACCATTATATAATTCTGGGAATTGATAACGAGCTGGTACATTTAAAATGACAGTATTGCTATTAATATTTGCCTGATTTACCCACTTTAAGCCCTGCCCTGTACTAATTTGTATCCATCCACCATCTCTTTCACTAATTACCTCTACTGTTTGTGGTGCGAACTTCTCAGAAACTCGTGATGAGAAATTCGGGCTATCATAAGCAAAGAATACTCTAGACAAATATTTTGTTTCTTTCTGTGTGTTCATCCACTGTAATCCTGCGTATGTACGAATACGAAGCCAAGTTCCCTTTTCCTCAACGACTGTTACGGTTTGTGGGTCATACGTAACTAACGTATTAGCTGTACGTGAAGGGTTATCATATGTCGTAAAACGCTTATCTATATATACCTTTTTCTCATTTAGTAAAACCCATTTGTATCCTAATCCAGTATGAATTTTAATCCATCCACCTGGCTTTTCTTCATATACGGTCACTGGTTGTGGTTCATATTCAAATGCAATTCCTGAAGATAATGATGCCTCATTGTATGTAAAGAAGTTCTTCGTTAGCTCAATTCTTTTTTCCTTCAGTGTAATCCACTTAAATCCTTGATTTGTATGGATTTTCACCCATCCATCTTCTCTTTCTTCATACACAGTTACGGTTTGTGGCGTATATTCAGAAGCAATCCCTGAAGATAGTGACGCTCCGTGATATGTAAAGAAGTTTTTAGGCATTTCAATTTGTTTACGTTTTAATTCTTTATCTTTTGAAGTATCTGTCCGAGCAACTAAGCTAACTGTTTCTGCACGAGTAATCGTTTGATCAGGCTTCCAATTATCATCACCATATCCGCTTGAAATACCTAATTCAACCAAAATATTTACATACTTCTCGCTCCAATGATTTTTTAAGTCGTTAAATAATGTCGGGGGATTTCCTGTCACTTTCTCTTGTAATTTATATGCATTCACTAACATAGAAGCCATTGCGCCTCTCGTTAACTTTCCTGTAGGGTTAAATTTCCCGTTCCCTTCCCCTCTAATAACACCTGCTTTTTCTACAGCCGCAATATATGGCGTTGCCCAATGCTTTTGTGAGTCATTAAAAGATGGTTTTGCTGATGGATCAATAGGAAGCTCCAATATTTTAGCCATAATTATTGCAGCTGACCCTCTATCTATCTCTACATTTGGTCCAAACGTTCCGTCAGGCATACCCGTCAGTACATTTTTACTCATAAGATAGTCTACTGACGGCTTTACCCAATTAGGGACATCAGGGAAATTACTTGGAGCTGCTTGCACACTGGATGGTTGTTCTTGTTGTGCATCGTCCTCCGTTTTTATTTGTTCTGTCGGTGCTTCGGTTTTTACTTGTTCCTGTTGCACCTCAATATCTTTTGCTGTTTTCTCTTCCGGAGCTTTTATTTCTGTTTCTTTTGCTATCTTTTCATCTACTTGTACTTTTGAATCAATCTCTTTATTTCCTTGTTCCTGCCGCGCTTCAATTTCCTTTTTCACTCGATCTTCCTGGTCTTTTATTTCTATTTCTTTTTGTTGTAAAAGAACAAGCTGCGCTTCTAACTCTTTCAACTGTTTCTGGTTGTCTTCACGTTCCTGTTTTTCTTTTTCTAATTTTTTCTGCTCAAGTTCTTCTGGTAACAGTTTTTCTTCTTCATTCTGTTTATGCTCTTCTTGGGCAGAGGCGTCTTTCTGTTGTAACTCCATTAATTTCAATTGAATTTCTTTTTGTTTTTTAGAAATTTCGTCAAACTGTTTCTGTAAAGTTTCATTACCTTCCTTATTTTCAATAGATGTAACGTCTCCATTCATTTCTTTCAATTGAATTTCCAGCTCATCTTCTTGTTCAAATAACTTATCTTTCTGTTTTAAAAGATCCTGTAAAATCAATAATTTCTCTTTTTCTACTTTTATATCATTTAATTTGGAAGTAAAATCCTGTAATGCCTTCTCTTCATCTTTTACCATGTATTGCTTAAAATCTATTTTATTCTTAGCTGAATTTTCAATTTCAGCTAAAGAGCTTGAAGGAATAGCAAGAGATCCTAATGCGATCATACCTGTTGTTGCGATTTTTACGATTTTCATATCTATATACGTGCTCCTTTTCCTAATTAAACTAAACATAATCCCCTATTTGTGATTGTTTTCACATATCTTATTACAAATGTAAATCAATGCATGTCAATTATAACCTTATCCTCAAAATGTTCCAATAGATGGTTTAAAAGGAAATAATTTATGAATCTATTTTATTATACCATTATAAGCAACTCAAATTAGCAATATAATTTTCTTTTTTCAATACCGATAACATTTTAAACCCAATAAAAAAGTTCAAAAGCTGTAGCTTTTGAACTTTAACTTAATAACTATGGGATTGTCTCATTTTCACGAAGAATACTTCATAGTCAAATGCAATACCGCCACTTCATCTTCTTCATTTTTATAAATATGTTTCTTATTCGCTTCAAAGTGAATGGAGTCAAATTCATTTAATACGTATATATCATTTTCTACTTGAATTGAAACTCTTCCTTTCATTACTGTCACAAGTTCAATAGCACCTTCATGATGAGCTTCCGGTTCGTATATACTATTCGATCTTAAACAAGCACGATGCATTTCCATTCCTGTTTCTTTCGTGTAGCGAAACATCGTTTCTAAATGCCATGCTTGTCCTGCGTCTACTGCAAATCCTTCACCGCAGCGCGCAACAGCTACAGGCTCTCCGACAACCATCAATCTTGATAAAGGAATCGATAATCCTTTCGTTATTTTCCAAATGACAGCTAGCGTCGGATTCGTTTCGCCTCTTTCAATCTTCCCTAATGTTAACTTACTAACGCCTGTCTTTTGGGCTAATTCTTCTAAACTTAATTTTTGTTCATTTCGAATTTGTCTTAATAGCTGACCCACTTGCTGAATGACTTCTTTCGTTTGCCTATCCTCGTTTTCTTTCATCTACAAAAACCACCTTAAAGTATAAAATAGTTTACTTTTATAATCTTAAAGTATATTATACTATACATAATTATTTATTTCCGAAAGGAGTGTTATATTTCATGCGCGCAATATTATTAGGTCTTTTATCATCAGCCTTCTTTTCTGCAACCTTTATTATTAATAGAGCGATGAATGTATCTGGAGCTAGCTGGGCTTGGACAGCTTCCTTCCGTTTTTTATTTGCTCTCCCTATTTTATTCCTTATCGTTTTATTTCGCAAAAACTTAGGAGAACTATGGGAAGAATTAAAAAAACATCCATTTGCATGGATCGGATGGGGTTCTGTTGCAGGTATCGGTTTCTATTCTTTATTAAGCTTCTCAGCAGTCTTTTCTCCGGCTTGGCTCGTTGCTGGAACTTGGCAAGTTACGATATTAGCAGGTTTACTTTTATCACCATTATTTTTCGTTAAAATAGAAACAAAGTCCGGTACAAAACTTGTACGTGGAAAAATTCCTCTTCGCAGTTTGTATGTCGCATTATTTATTTTACTAGGTGTAATTTGTATGCAAGCAACTGAAGCTGGCCATATTACAATGACTCAGTTCATCTCAGGATTTTTACCTGTCGTAGTAGCCGCTTTCTTATATCCGTTCGGCAACCGAAAAATGATGGAACTTGTTGGTGGGCGTCTCGATACATTCCAACGTGTATTAGGAATGGCAATCGGTAGTCTCCCTATTACAATTGTACTTGGCATATACGGATTTTCCACTACTGGTATTCCAACATCAGGCCAAATGATGCAAGGATTTTTATTAGCACTATGTTCAGGTGTTATCGCAACAATGACATTTTTCTTTGCCACTGACTTAGCAAAAGATAATCTCGCTCTACTTGGTGCTGTCGAAGCAACACAAGCCGGAACGATGGTCTTTACCGTGCTTGGTGAAATTATTTTCTTAAATGGCTCATTTCCTGGTGGTCTGTCACTGATTGGGATGATAATTATTATGTTAGGAATGGTTGCAAATAGTGTATTAAACCGATCTGTTCCCGTCGTTAAACAGAAAAAAACAGCATAAAAAGGAGTATGGTTCTATAACAAAGAACCATACTCCTTTTTATTGTCCCCCTATTTCGCCTTATCAGAATAGTATTTCATTGGCTGTTTATACTAAAACCTATGTTATAATACGTTTCATTGCAATAATAGGAGGTAAATTATGTTAAAAAAAGCAATCGCTGAATTTATTGGTACATTTGTACTTGTATTATTCGGAACTGGAGTAGCTGTAACTGGCGGCGGAATTGAAGGAATCGGAACGTTAGGAATCGCTATGGCTTTCGGTCTATCTATTGTAGCTATGGCATATAGCATCGGAACAATTTCTGGATGCCACATTAACCCAGCAGTATCGATAGCAATGTTCATCAACAAAAGAATGAACGCTATGGAGCTTTGTTATTATGTATTAGCTCAAATTTTAGGTGGTTTATTAGGAACTGCAACGTTAGTAACAATTTTAAACTCTGCTAAAACACCTTTAGATAATTTAGGGCAAAATGGTTTTGGAACTCTTGGTTTATCTGGAGCATTTTTAGTCGAGTTCATTTTAACTTTCGTATTCATTTTAGTTATCGTAGCTGTAACAGGTAAAAAAGGAAGCTCTTCTTTAGCTGGTTTAGTAATTGGTTTCACACTAGTATTAATTCACTTATTAGGTATTCCATTAACTGGAACATCAGTTAACCCAGCTCGTAGTATTGCGCCAGCTTTATTCGTCGGTGGAGAAGCACTTTCTCAACTATGGGTATTCATCGTAGCACCAATCCTTGGTGGTATCGTAGCTGCTATTGTAGGTAAATTTATTTTAAATACTGAAAGATAGAATTTTCAATATTTCTGAATAAAAAAAGGCGAGCCCTCAATTATGAGGATGCTCGCTTTTTTATTCTTTGATTTTAGATTTTAAATTTGTAACTAATTGATCTACCGTTACATTTGCAAGTACGTTTTCCATTGCTTCTTGCGCTTGCATTAAAATAATTTCTAATACTGATTGAATATTAGCTCCTACTGGACATTCAATGTTGGGATTTTCATGGAAGGAAAATAGTTGCCCTTCTTCTACAACTTCCACTGCTTTATATACATCAAGTAATGTAATTTCTTCTAAATCACGAGCAAGTGTCGTACCACCTTTACCAGCTTGTACATCAACAAGTCCTGCTCTCTTCAACATTCCTGTAATGCGACGAATCACAACTGGATTTGTATTCACACTACCAGCAATCCATTCAGAGGTACAGCGAGAGTTTCGATCTATCGCAAGCAATGTTAACATATGAACACCTACTGTAAAACGACTACTAATCCCCATCTGCACACCCTCCTTTTATTCATTCTGTTAAAAGACGACTCTTATCATTATATACTATTTTTAATTTATGCATAAAGAAAAAGCATGATTTTAATAGAAAATCATGCTTTCTTCTCATTATTGACGCTTTATAAATTTCGCTAAGTCTTTAAATTTCACTTTGTCTGAGTAATTCATTACACCGTTTACGTAAATGCGACTTGTAACAGCGTTTAATATCGCAATCGTTGCCAATAAGACGACTAGCGTTATCGTAATTTCTAACATACCTGCTTCACCAGCAACAATCCGTGAAAATGTGACCATTGGTGTAAAAAATGGAATATAGGAACTTACAACAACGATAGTACTATTCGGATCACTTAATGATTTAATACTGATGAAGAATGCCGCCATAATTAAAATCATTACCGGGAACGACACAGCTTGTAAATCCTCCGTCTTAGAAACAACAGCTCCAGCTGCAGCGTACATCATCGCATAAAGTAAATATCCCGTAATGAAATAAACAAGGAACATACTTATCACTTTCGCATCTAATTTTGTAAAGTCAATTGGAATTCCAAACAATGAGGCATTATCTAAATCGACCCAACCTAACAAATACGGAATAAGGTAACCACACGCCAATATGACTAGTTGTAATAACGCCGTTGAAACAACTGCTAAAATTTTCGCATACATCATCGTAAGAGGCTTTACTTTCGGAAGCATTACTTCCATTACACGTGACGCCTTTTCTGACGCAATATTCATCGCAATTGTATTTCCGAATGCAACAATAAACATATATAAAGCAAATGTAAAGAAATACGCAATTCCGAAAGAAGCAGAACGATCTTTTATCGCTTCTTGTTTTACTGTAATTTCCGTTTGCAATTGTTGTGCAATTTCCGGTGAAACATTATGTTTTGTAATTGTCGCCATTGTATATTGTTGTTTGAAATAACCGGCCATAATCGCAGAAGTCGCTTGGCTTGGAAATCCATTATACATATACGTAACCTCTGGGGCTCCATTCTTTTCCGTTACGTGAAATAAACCATCCAATTCGCCTTCTTCTACTTGTTTATGCAACTTATCAAAATCCGCTTTTGAACCGACCGTTATTTTCGCTGATGGTAATAGTTTCGTTAACTCTTCTTTTTGTACTTTGTATGTGGAACTTTCTACCACAACCGCAATTTTATCTTTGTCCTTATTTTTATCATCGCCTGAAGTAAAATGATTAAATGCAAAAATCCCAAACACTACTAAAAATAATATCGCGCTCGTAATTAATGATTTTTTAGATAAAAATGCTTCTCTGAAATAAAATGAAAATACGTGAGAAAATTTACGCATCGTTATTTCGCCCTCTCTACAAAGATTTCGTTTAACGTCGGCTCTAACATTTTAAATTGTCGTAAGGTTACACCTTGCTCTTGCAATTGTTGTAAAATCTTTAGAGCTTCTGCATCGTCATGTACTTTTACATAAAGAAGGCCTTGTTGTTTTTCATATGGAATTTGTATAGCTTCTAATCCCTTTTCATTTTCTTCTGTATCTTCAACCGTTAAATTACGGAAACCATATTCTTTCTTAATATCACTTAACTGTCCTTTTACGACCGCTTCACCTTTTTTCAAAATACATACATGTTGGCAAAAGGCCTCTACTTGTTCCATACGATGACTGGATAAAATAATCGTCTTTCCGCCCTGTACTTGTTCTTCAATAATGCTAGCTAACATTCCAGCATTAACTGGATCCAGTCCACTAAACGGTTCATCTAAAATAAGAAGTTCAGGATCATGAAGAAGAGCAGCAATTAATTGGATTTTTTGTTGATTCCCTTTTGAAAGTTCTCCAGCTGTTTTAAATTTATATTCTGGGATTGCCAATCTCTCCAACCAGCGATCAATGGCAAGGTCCACTTCTTTCTTCGTCATTCCTTCTAACCTACCAAAATATCGTAACTGATCTACTACTCTACTTTTTGTATATAAGCCCCTTTCTTCTGGTAAATATCCAATCGTTACCCCGCTATTTCCAAATGCCTTTCCATCCCACGTAATCGAACCTTCATTAGGCGTTAATAATCCGAGAAGCATTTTGATTGTTGTTGTTTTCCCTGCACCATTTCGTCCAAGTAGTCCTAACACTTCACCTTTTGGTAACGAAATTTGCAAACCGTTAACTGCTTTTGATTCTCCGAATAGTTTCGTTAAATTTTGAATTTGTAAACTCAAAGTATACTGCCTCCCTCTTCATATCAATCACACTCTTTATTAAAGACTATGATTGTTTGAAATAAAATATAGTACTATATTTCAATCGCTTATATGTATCACAGTTACAATCCACCATTTGTTTTATTTAGTTAAAATTGTAAATTCCAAAAAGTTTTTTGTCAAAGTGGCTATAATTATTTTCCCACCCTTCTACTATAGGACATACTACTACATATACAAAAGGCAATATGCAAATGTTCATATAAAAAACATTGCATTTTAATATACAATATAAAATGATTTTCTAACATCGAGGAGGATACATATGAAGATGAAGAAGGGGATTACCACTTTATTATCTGTAGCGGTTTTATCTACATCGCTTGTAGCATGTTCAGGAACACCAGAGAAAACAGTGGCGAAAGAAGAGAAAGTAAAATTAACAGACCAGCAATTAATGGCTGATTTATGGTATCAAACAGCCGGTGAAACGAAAGCACTGTACTACCAAGGATACAATATCGGTCAATTGAAGCTTGATGCAGCTCTTGCAAAAGGGACAGAGAAAAAAACCGCTATCGTACTTGATTTAGATGAAACTGTTTTAGATAACAGTCCTCATCAAGCAATGAGTGTAAAAACAGGAAAAGGCTATCCTTACAAATGGGATGATTGGATTAATGAAGCGAAAGCTGAGGCTCTTCCAGGCGCAATTGACTTCTTAAAATATACAGAATCTAAAGGTGTAGACATTTACTACATTTCAAACCGTAAAACGAATCAACTTGATGCAACAATAAAAAACCTTGAGCGTGTAGGTGCTCCTCAAGCAACGAAAGAACATATATTACTGCAAGACCCGCAAGAAAAAGGAAAAGAAAAACGCCGTGAGCTCGTTTCTCAAACACATGATATTATCTTATTCTTCGGTGATAACTTATCTGATTTCACTGGTTTTGACGGAAAATCGGTAAAAGATCGCAATCAAACAGTAGATGAAACAAAAGCACAATTTGGCGAGAAATTCATCATTTTCCCTAATCCAATGTATGGCGATTGGGAAGGTGCTTTATATGACTATGATTTCAAAAAATCAGATGCAGAAAAAGATAAAATCCGCCGTGACAACTTAAAATCATTTGATACAAAATAAAGAGGGTGGCATTTGCCAACCTCTTTATTGTATATTTCTCGTTAAAGGTAAGATAAAGACTTCTACACGTCTATTTTTCGCTTTACCTTCTTGTGTATTATTTGGAGCAATTGAACGGTATTCTCCGTAGCCAACTGCGCTAAATTTCTCTGGTTGTAATTCTTTATTTTGAAGTAATACTTGCATAAAGTTAACTGCACGCTGTGTACTTAACTCCCAATTTGATGCGAATTGCGCATTAGCAATCGGAACATTATCTGTATGACCAGACACTGTAATTTCACGAGGTGATGCGGAAACAAGTAAGTTAGACATTTCTTTTGCAATCCCTAACGATTCTAATTTCACATCAGCTTTCCCTGAGTCAAATAGTACATTTTCTAATATTGTTACCATTAATCCTTTTTCGGTTAAATCGGTCTTAAAAGAAGAAGATAATTGCTTTTCTTCAATATATTTATCGATACTTTTTTGTACCGCTTTTAATTCATTCATTTCTTGTTGCTTCACTTCAGCTTCAGCATTTTTTTTAATCTTCTCAGACTCTAAACTACTTGCCGATAACTCTTTCTCATTATCCGGCTTTTGATCACTTAAAAATTCTTTATTTCCAGTTCCACCTGCTAGTTCGCTTCGAAAAGCTACTGCCATCTGTTTAAACTTCGCAGCATCTATACTGCTCATTGCGAATAAAACGATGAACAATGCAAATAACAACGTTAACATATCAGAATATGGAATTAACCAAGTTTCATCAATATGTTCATCATGCTTTTTCTTTTTACGTCTTCTATTTTTTTTACTCCGCATTTTTCTCTGCTCCTTTTTCTAGCTTTTTACGCTCAGTTGCAGACAGCGCACCTAAAATGCGGTTCTTCATAATAAAGGGATATGTACCTTCTTGTAACATTAATAAACAATCAATAATTAAACGCTTTTTTTCTATTTCAGCAGCAGATTTTTGCTTCAATTTATTTGCAAATGGGTGCCATAGTATATAACCTGAAAAAATACCAAAAATCGTTGCAATAAACGCACCTGAAATAGCGTGTCCTAACTTTTCAATATCCGTTAAATTTCCAAGCGCAGCAACAAGACCAATAACAGCACCTAAAACCCCCAATGTAGGCGCATACGTACCAGCTTGTGAAAAAATAGCAGCCCCTTTTGCATGCCTTTCTTCAATTGCTTCTAATTCTGCTTCTAAAATTTGCTCTAAATCTTCTGCGGATACGCCATCAATCACAAATTTCATACCACGCAAAAGAAATTCATCTTGAATTTTATCTAATTGTTGTTCTAGAGACAAGATACCGTATTTTCTACTTTCAGATGTCCAATGAACAAATAATTCTAGCAACTGTTCATAACTTAAATCCTTTTTATTTGAACCAAAAAGAACTTTAAATAGTTTCGGAATCCTTTTTAATTGATTCATCGGAAATGCTATACATACTGCAGCAAATGTACCAACAAAAATAATTAATGCAGCGGCAGGGTTAATTAATGCCATTACGTCAGCGCCCTTGACGATCATCCCAACTACTACCGCCGCCACTCCTAAAATGATTCCAATAATTGTTGCAAAATCCATTCCCATTCACTCCTAGTCTATACAAGAAGTTTTTCATCCTCATTAATCGCTACATCTTCTTATGTATATATATTACATAAAAAATGAAATTCATGAAAGTAAGAAATGAATTATCTAAAAAAATACTACAATTTAAAACATATTCTGACATTTTCTTTGCATTTCTATTACGTTATGACTCTTATATTTCTTTTTCGACAAACTAGATTTATAATGAAACCAATATACATTTCATTAAGAAAGGACTGTGATTACAAGGCGTCATGAAAAAGAAAATAATAATTTCTGCCACTACTATTGTAATCGGTATCACATCTTTCGCTTACTTTGATTCTCAATCATCACTGCGAAATAAAGCGAAAGCTGTCGAAAGTCAAAAGCATAGTAACCATGAAAAAGAAGAGATTCCAGCTTTTCCAAAAGCTGAGCATAGTGCAAAGAAACTAGATGATAATTTTTCTGTTGTAACAAATCCAGAATCTACGCTTGTATTAGTCAATAAACATCGTAAATTACCAGACGGGTATATTCCAGAAAATTTAATAAAACCGAACGTAGCATTTACGAATCCGAAAGATAAAGAGAAAACATTACTTCGTAAAGATGCTGCAGATGCACTTGAAAAAATGTTCCAAGCAGCGAAAAATGATGGAGTAGAACTTACAGCGGTTTCAGGTTATCGCTCTTTCAAACGTCAACAATCATTACATAACACATATATAAAACGTCAAGGAAAGACGGAAGCTGATTCAGTAAGTGCAATTCCAGGCACAAGTGAACATCAAACTGGTTTAGCTATGGATATTAGTTCAAAATCTGCTAAATATCAATTAGAGCCTATCTTTGGGGGAACGACAGAAGGAAAATGGGTTGCAGAGCATGCTCATGAATTTGGTTTTGTTATTCGTTATTTAGAAGATAAAACGAAAACAACCGAATATGCATATGAACCGTGGCATTTACGTTACGTTGGTAATCCGTACGCTACATACATATATAAACACCATTTAACATTAGAAGAAGCGATGGAAGACAAAAAATAAGAGAGCAGATTGCTCTCTTATTTTTCTTTCACTCTATTATTGTAGTAATCTTTCCTTCCATTCTTCAGGCCACGGCTCACCTTTTCCTGTTTTTTTCGAAGCTTGCACCATCATTCCACGACCAACTAAACAAACTTCTCCTTCTGCATTTTTCACCATATAATGCAAGTCTAAAGAAGAGTTTCCAACTGAACCGGCTTTGACATATACTTTCAACTGTTCATCAAAATAAATTTGTTTAACGAAATTACATTGCAAATCTGCAACAACAATCATCGTTTCTGATGATTCATGTGTCCATTCTTGCATAAATCCAAGTTCTTTAAACAACGCAATACGTGCTTCTTCAAAATATGTAAAAGCAACGACATTATTTACATGCCCAAACATATCTACTTCACCAAAACGAACTTTTACAGGATTATAAAATGAAAAACCACTTTCCCATTTCTCAAAGTCTTCAATATAAGAAATTCTCTTCATTATTCTCTCTCCTTCTTCAAAAATAAACAGAATAAACAGAAAAATAGACTTATAAATATTGCCTCTTCAAGATGAAGAGGCAATATTTATTAATAGTTATTATCGCTACCAAAGAAATCTTTGAACGATTGAATTGTTGTATCACGGTTTAATGCTGCAATTGAAGTTGTTAATGGAATACCTTTCGGACATGACTGCACACAGTTTTGAGAGTTACCACAGTTTGCCAGTCCTCCATCACCCATAATTGCACGTAAGCGATCTGCTTTATGCATTTCACCCGTTGGATGTGAGTTGAATAAACGAGCTTGTGAAAGTGGTGCTGGTCCAATAAAGTCAGAATTGCTGTTTACGTTTGGACATGATTCTAAGCAAACACCACATGTCATACATTTCGAAAGTTCATAAGCCCATTGACGTTTTTTCTCAGGCATTCTTGGTCCTGGTCCTAAATCATACGTACCGTCAATTGGAATCCATGCTTTAACGCGTTTTAGAGCGTTAAACATACGACTACGATCAACTTGTAAATCACGTACAACTGGGAATGTCTTCATCGGTTTTAAGCGAATCGGCTGTTCTAATTGATCAATAAGAGCTGTACATGATTGACGTGGTTTTCCGTTAATCACCATCGAACATGCTCCACATACTTCCTCTAAACAGTTCATATCCCATGCGATCGGAGTTGTTTGGTTTCCTTTTGAATCAACAGGATTACGACGGATTTCCATAAGCGCCGAAATAATATTCATATTCGGACGATACGGAATTTCAAACTCTTGATCAAACGCTTGCGCGTCCGGTCCGTCTTGTCTCGTAATGATGAGGCGGATTGTTTTCTCAGACATGTTGTTTATCCCCCTTCTCTTCCTTCTTAGCAGCTACATCGTGTTTTGAAGAATAATCACGTTTACGTGGTTTAATTAACGAAACATCCACGTCTTCGTAATGGAATGCTGGTGCATTTCCTTCTCCTTCAAATTTTGCCATCGTAGTTTTTAAGAAGTTTGCATCATCACGATTTGGGAATTCAGGTTTGTAATGTGCCCCGCGGCTTTCATTACGGTTATATGCTCCAATTGTAATAACACGTGCTAACTCAAACATATTTGCAAGTTGGCGTGTAAATGAAGCACCTTGGTTACTCCATCTTGCTGTATCGTTAATGTTAATACGTTTGTAACGAGCCATTAACTCTTCAATTTTCGCATCTGTTTCTAATAATTTTTTATTTTCACGAACTACTGTAACGTTATCTGTCATCCATTCTCCAAGCTCTTTATGAAGAACATATGCATTTTCGTTACCATCAAGCGTTAAAATATTGTTAAATTTCTCTGTTTCGATTAATTCATTTTGTTCATACACAGTAGATGAAACAGCATCAGATGATTTAGAAAGTCCTTTCATGTACTCAATTGCGTTTGGACCTGCTACCATACCACCGTAAATTGCTGATAATAGTGAGTTCGCACCAAGGCGGTTACCACCGTGCATAGAATAATCACACTCACCTGCTGCAAATAAACCTGGAATACTTGTCATCTGCTTATAGTCAACCCATAGTCCGCCCATTGAATAGTGAACAGCTGGGAAGATTTTCATTGGTAGTTTACGAGGATCGTCACCTGTAAACTTCTCATAGATTTCAATAATTCCACCTAGTTTAATATCTAGTTCTTTCGGATCTTTATGAGAAAGATCTAAGTACACCATGTTTTCACCGTTAATACCTAGTTTTTGCTCTACGCAAACATCAAAGATTTCACGCGTTGCAATATCACGAGGTACAAGGTTTCCGTAAGCCGGATATTTTTCTTCTAAGAAGTACCATGGTTTACCATCTTTATATGTCCAAACACGTCCACCTTCACCACGTGCAGATTCACTCATAAGACGTAATTTATCGTCTCCAGGAATTGCCGTTGGGTGAATTTGAATGAACTCACCGTTCGCATAATATGCGCCTTGTTGATATACAGCAGAAGCTGCTGTACCTGTATTGATAATGGAGTTTGTTGATTTTCCGAAGATGATACCAGGGCCCCCTGTTGCCATAATCACGGCATCAGCTTGGAAACTCTTAATCTCCATAGTTTGTAAGTCTTGTGCAACGATTCCTCGGCACACACCTTCATCATCAACAACAGCTCGTAAGAAATCCCAACCTTCATATTTCGTTACAAGTCCTGCTACTTCGTGACGACGTACTTGCTCATCTAATGCGTATAGTAATTGCTGTCCAGTTGTTGCACCAGCAAATGCTGTACGGTGATGTTGTGTTCCACCAAAGCGACGGAAGTCAAGAAGACCTTCTTCCGTACGGTTGAACATAACACCCATACGGTCCATTAAATGAATGATACCAGGTGCTGCTTCACACATTGCTTTAACTGGTGGTTGGTTCGCTAAGAAGTCCCCACCATAAATTGTATCGTCAAAGTGGATCCATGGAGAATCCCCTTCACCTTTCGTATTTACGGCACCGTTAATTCCACCTTGGGCACATACAGAATGTGAACGTTTTACTGGTACTAAAGAAAACAGTTCAACGTTTACTCCTGCTTCTGCCGCTTTAATCGTTGCCATTAAGCCAGCCAAGCCACCGCCGACTACTATAAGTTTCCCTTTCATGCTCTCCCACTCCTTACTGGTTTGCTAGCTGTGGATCGATGAACGCTAATAATGCACTCACGCCTACATAAGATAGACCTAAGAAAATAGCTAATGTTACATAAGTAGAAATTCTTTGTGAACGTGGAGACACTGTAATTCCCCAGCTGATGCAGAATGTCCATAGTCCATTTGCAAAGTGGAAAATTGTTGAAACAACACCAACTAAATAGAATGCAAACATAGCTGGATTGCTTAAAATATCTGCCATCATATCATAGTTTACCTCTTTACCTAACATTGCTTGAATACGAGTTTCCCAGACGTGCCAAGAAATGAAGATCAGCGTAACGATACCTGAAATTCTTTGGAAGACAAACATCCAGTTACGGAAATAACTGTAAGAAACCGCATTGTTCTTAGCTGTAAATGCAATATATAAACCATATATAGCATGATACAGTATTGGTAAAAAGATAATGAAAATTTCTAGCGCATACCGGAATGGAAGGAGCTCCATAAAGCCTGCAGCTTTGTTAAAAGCTTCTGCTCCTCGTGTTGCAAAGTTGTTTACAATTAAATGTTGCGTCAAAAAGACACCAACCGGGATGACCCCCATTAATGAGTGCCACTTACGAAACGTATACTCGCGGCCTTTCATGTCCCCATTACCCCCCTTGAATGATTGACTGCTGTTTTCAGATTAGTTTATGGCAATAATGTTTTTTCACTATTGGCATAAGAAAAACTGAAAAAATTATTCGAAATATTTCAGCATAATTTGATACCAAGTTCATTTTACTCCTATTTTTGTCGAAGCGTCAAGAAAACGTATACATAATTTGCATATAATTTGCCAATTCTTTTTTTCTTCTT
Source organism: Bacillaceae bacterium OF18-1A (assembly GCA_027694045.1). Classification (GTDB taxonomy): domain Bacteria; phylum Bacillota; class Bacilli; order Bacillales; family Bacillaceae_G; genus Bacillus_A. Next base: position 904,106 of record JAQEWB010000002.1, read on the forward strand.
ATATATTCAGATTTTCCCAAAGAAAAATCTGTTTTTATAAATGAGAAATGTTATATAATAATCCCTATAGAAAGAGGGGAATATTGTGAGCAAAAATACAATCGATATAACATCTTTAGAAGATGTTTCATTGAACGCCTTCGCTTATGAATTGCTACGTGAAGAATTACTACCTGATTTAATTGGGAACGATTTAGATGGTATTTTATACTGGTCCGGTAGAAACCTTGCAAGAAAATATCCATTAGAAACCGTTGAAGAAGTCATTCAGTTCTTTGAAAAAGCTGGCTGGGGCACTTTAAGCATTATTGAACATAAGCGTCGTGAAATGCAGTTCCAGCTTAAAGGCACACTCATTGCTGAACGCCAAAAACAAAAAAGACATTCTTCTTATCAATTAGAAGCTGGATTCATCGCCGAACAAATTCAAAAGCAACGAAATGTCGTTGCAGAGTCATACGAAGAAAAGAAAAAGCGTTCAGACTCTATTACATTTCTTGTGAAGTGGGATATAAAAGACCTCATCGAAGTGTAGCATTACCGACAGTCAACTAGACATATAAGTTTAGTTGACTTTTTTGTATTTTCATTCAGATAAATTTATTTTAAATCTTCAGAAATTATACCAAAAAATAGAAGACATTGTAAACTACAACGTCTTCTTATCCGTTAAATAAGTATATATCGTCTCTGCGACATTTTTCGGCATACCCGCTTCGACAAACTCTGCCACCGAAGCTTCTTTCATCTTCTTTAATGAACCGAAATGTTTTAACAATACCTTTTTCCGTTTATCACCGATTCCTGGAATATCATCCAGTGCTGATTGAATAACAGACTTTCCATGTAATTGACGATGAAATGTAATCGCAAATCGATGCACTTCATCTTGAATACGTTGCAATAAATAAAACTCTTGGCTGTTTCTCTCAAGCATCACAGGATCAGGCGGATCTCCAATAATTAAATGGGATGTTTTATGTTTGTCATCTTTGACAAGGCCTGCCATCGGGATATATAATCCGAGCTCGTTTTCCAGTACATCACTCGCAGCAGCTAGGTGACCTTTTCCGCCATCAATTATGATTAAATCTGGTAAAGGTAAATTCTCTTTCAGCGCCCTCGTATAACGACGTCTCACAACTTCCCTCATAGACTCATAATCGTCTGGCCCTTGAACCGTTTTAATTTTATATTTTCGATATTCTTTCTTCGCCGGTTTTCCATCGATAAAAGCAATCATTGCTGAAACAGGATTTGTCCCTTGAATATTTGAGTTATCAAACGCTTCAATGCGATAAGGTGTTTCAATCCCGAGCTGTTTCCCTAAATGTTCCACAGCTTTAATCGTTCTCTCTTCATCACGTTCAATTAAGTAAAATTTCTCTTCAAGAGCAATCTTCGCATTTTTACTTGCCAATTCTACAAGATCTTTTTTCTTACCACGTTTCGGCTGTGTCGCTTCCACTTCTAAAAAGCGTTCTACTAATTCTGAGTCTATACTTCCTGGAACGACAATTTCCTTTGGTTTAAAATGACTACTGTTTTCATAAAATTGACCGATAAACGTTAAAAATCCCTCTTCTGGTTCATCGTAGATTGGGAACATAGAAACATCACGTTCGATTAGCTTTCCTTTTCGAACGAAGAAAACTTGAACACACATCCACCCTTTGTCAACTGCATACCCAAACACATCACGATCCACTAGGTCACTCATAATCATCTTTTGTTTTTCCATAATCGCATCCATATGAGCAATTTGATCTCTTAGCTCTTTCGCACGTTCAAATTCTAGTTTCTCTGAAGCCTCATACATCTTTGTTTCTAATTCTGAACGAATTTCTTTATGCCCACCATTTAAAAACTTAATGATTTCATCTACAATCTCTTTATTTTGTTCTTCCGTCACTTCTTTCACACAAGGCGCTAAACATTGCCCCATATGATAATACAAACAAACTTTATCTGGCATGTTTGTACATTTACGAAGCGGATACATACGATCGAGCAGCTTTTTCGTTTCATGAGCGGATTGCGCGTTTGGATACGGACCAAAATACTTCCCTTTATCCTTTTTTACATTCCTCGTAATGAGTAAACGCGGCTGTTTTTCAGCTGTAATTTTAATAAAAGGATATGTTTTATCATCTTTTAATTGAATATTATATTTTGGATCATACTTTTTTATTAAATTTAACTCTAAAATAAGGGCCTCTAAATTTGAAGAGGTTACAATATATTCAAAATCTACAATTTCTCCTACAAGCCGAAGTGTTTTCCCATCATGCGAACCAGTAAAGTACGAGCGCACACGATTTTTAAGCACTTTTGCCTTTCCAACATATATAACCGTTCCTTGCTTATCTTTCATTAAATAACAACCAGGTTGATCTGGTAAAATAGCCAGTTTCTCTTTCAAATGTTCGTGCACTCGCCTACCTCCATTTCTACATGCTTAGCATTTTTATTTTCACATGAAAACATACTATGCCAAAACACCCAACATACGTTCTTTTATTGTAACGGAAAGGTTAAAAAAAAGAAAATAAAAAAAGCTACCAACTGGTAGCTTCTTTATTTTAGAAGTGTTTAGAAACTAATTCTACTAACGCTTCTTTCGGTTTGTAACCTAACGCTTGATCAACTACTTTACCGTCTTTTAATACGAAAAGAGCTGGAATACTCATTACTTCGAATTGACGAGCAGTTTCTTGGTTTTCATCAACGTCTACTTTTACTACTTTTACTTTTTCGCCTAGTTCTGCATCGATTTCCTCTAATACAGGAGCGATCATTTTACAAGGTCCACACCAAGGTGCCCAGAAATCTAATAATACAACACCTTCGCTAGTTTCAGCTGCGAAGCTTTGGTCATTTGCATTTACAATTGCCATTTTATTTCCTCCTTCAAGTATATTCTACCAAGAGTATAACATTAACTTATATACGTGGCGAATAATATGTATCGTTATGTATTGTAACAAAAAAGTGTTCCTTTATACTATATAAAAATACGGATAAAAAACTAAAAAGGTGAGAGACAGGGGATCCCTCACCTTTTTCTATATATAGGGGTACTTCACTTGGAACTCAAGGGTACTCAAATCATGAATGTACTTTTAACTTTTTAAACTCTTCAGTTAAAAGCGGTACAACTTCAAATAAATCGCCAACAATACCGTAGTCAGCTACTTTGAAGATACTTGCCTCTGGATCTTTATTAATCGCAACGATTATTTTTGAGTTAGACATACCAGCTAAATGTTGAATCGCACCAGAAATACCACATGCAATGTATAGGTCTGGTGTAACAACTTTACCAGTTTGACCAATTTGTAATGAGTAATCACAGTACTCAGCGTCACAAGCACCACGAGATGCCCCAACAGCGCCGCCTAATACGTCAGCTAACTCTTTTAATGGCTTAAATCCTTCTTCACTCTTCACACCGCGGCCGCCCGCGATAATAACTTTCGCTTCAGAAAGATCAACACCTTCTGCAGTTTTACGGACGACATCTTGAATGATTGTACGTAAGTCTTTTACATCAACCGCAATAGAAGATACGTCACCACTGCGAGACTCATCTTTTTCAAGAGTTGCGATGTTATTTGGACGTACTGTCGCAAATAAGATACCATCTGTTACAATCTTCTTCTCAAATGCTTTACCAGAGTAAATCGGACGAGTGAAGATAACATTTCCACCTTCAACCTCTAAAGCAGTTACGTCTGAAACTAGGCCAGCTTCAAGCTTCGCTGCTAATTTTGGTGATAAATCTTTACCAAGTGCTGTATGTCCAAATACAATACCTTCTGGCTTTTCTTCAGCATATACAGCTAAAAATGCCTGAGCATAACCATCAGATGTATATGATTTTAATTTATCATTCTCAACTGTCACAACGCGATCTGCACCGTAATGAATCAATTCATTTGCAAAAGAGGCAACGCTGTCTCCAACTAGAAGACCGACCACTTCACCGCCTTCTGCAATTGTTTTTGCTGCTGCTACCGCTTCAAACGAAACGTTACGTAGCGATCCGTCACGAACTTCACCCATTACTAATACTTTACGAGCCATAGATTTTCCCTCCTGCATATATAATTTCGTATTTTATTAGATTACTTTCGCTTCTGTATGGAGCAACGATACAAGTTCTTTTACTTGATCTTGCAGCTCGCCTTGTAACACTTTTCCTGCATCTTTCTTAGGAGGCAAATAGATTTCAATTGTTTTTGTTTTTGCTTCCACATCATCTTCTTCTAAATCTAAATCATCTAATTCTAATTCTTCTAGTGGCTTTTTCTTCGCCTTCATAATACCTGGAAGCGATGGATAACGCGGTTCATTTAAACCTTGTTGCGCTGTTACTAAAACTGGTAATGATGTTTCAATTACTTCTGTATCCCCTTCAACATCACGCTCGATTTTCACGTTTGTACCGTCAATTTCAAGTTTTGTAATTGTCGTTACGTACGGAATATTTAACGCTTCTGCCACGCGTGGACCAACTTGCCCAGAAGCTCCATCAATTGCAACGTTTCCACCTAAAATCAAATCTACTTCTTTATCTTTTAAGTATTCAGCAAGTACTTTTGCTGTTGTGAACTGATCACCATTTTCAACATCATCTTCAATATTAATTAATACCGCTTTATCGCAGCCCATCGCTAATGCAGTACGAAGCTCTTTCTCACTATCTTCGCCACCGACTGTTACGACAGTAACCTCTCCACCTTGTGCGTCTCTTACTTGAATCGCTTCTTCAATCGCATATTCATCGTAAGGGTTGATGATGAATTCCGCTTCGCCATCGTAAATTGCACCGTTTTTAATTACGATTTTTTCTTCTGTATCAAATGTTCGTTTCATGAGTACGTAGATGTTCATTCCATTTACCCCCTTGTTTTTCAGAAAGATTCTATCAATTTTAATTTTCTGTTAATTTATATTAAAAAAATAATTGAACTACCTGCCACTAAATGAAGGCTTACGTTTTTCTAAAAACGCTGCTACACCTTCTCTTCCATCCTCACTCGTAAATACTTCACCAAAGATTTGAGCTTCGCGTTGTACACCTTCATAATAATGAGATGATTTCGTCGTTTGCAATAACTCTAGTACAGCACGAGTTGTTGCTGGGCTTTTTCCAGCAATTTGTTTTGCAACTTTAAGCGTATCATCTAAAAATGTTTCTTCAGCAAAAACTCCGTTAACAAGTCCCCATTTTAATGCTTCTGCACCAGTAATCGGTGTACTTGTTAACATCATTTCACACGCTTTCGCTTTTCCAACATAACGTGGTAAGCGCTGTGTACCTGCAAAACCAGGAATTAATCCAAGTGTTAATTCAGGTAAACCAAGTTTTGCACTTTCAGTTACAAAGCGCATGTGGCAAGACATAGCAAACTCAAGGCCGCCGCCAAGTGCCGCTCCATGAATTGCCGCGATAACTGGTTTTGAACATTTTTCAACACGCTCAAACGTTACTTGTCCAAGCTGCGCTAATTCTGTCGCTTGCTTCGCTTCAGTAACAGATGTAAATTCTTTAATATCTGCTCCTGCCGAGAAGAAGCGCCCTTCACCGTGAATAACAACAACACGAATGTTATCATCCTTTTCCACTTGATCAATTAACTCAGTAACGTCATGCATAACTTGCGAAGACATCGCGTTAGCTGGCGCATGATTTAACGTCGCCACCGCGATATGATCTTCAACTCTTACAGATAGGAATTTCAACATGATCCCTCCCATTATTGACGATAACCACAAGCTGCCGTAAGTAGCCCATGTACCGTTTTTGAAAGTGCGACCAGATCATACTTATGATCGCTCATTACCCAATTGGTCACAACTTCATCTACTGTTCCAAAGATCATTTGTCTTGCCACACGAACATTTAAGTCCGCCCGGAATTCACCTTGCTTTATACCTGTCTCTAGAATCTCATCCATCACTTGTAAATAACCTTTTAATACTTCATTTATTTTAAGGCGCAAGTCCTGATTCGACTGTCTGAGCTCTAATTGCGTAACAATAGCAAGAGGATCATTTTGCGACAACAGCAAGAAGTGCGTTTCTACCAACATGAATAACTTCGATACAGCGCTTTCAATTCCTGCTGTTTTTTGACGAATTGTTTCGACAAATTCTCCCATCTTCTCTTGGAATAAGGATATTAATATATCTTCTTTATTTTTAAAATATAAATAAATCGTACCATCAGCTACCCCAGCTTGCTTTGCAATTTTAGAAACTTGCGCTTGATGGTATCCATTCTCCGCAATCACAATGACTGCCGCATCAATAATTTGATTGTATTTTGGTCTATTTTTCTTCACTTTACTGTCCCCTTCAAGAAGATGACTGAATGAATAGTCATTCATATTCTTATAATACTGACTATTTAGAAAAGTGTCAATCCCATTTTTTCAAAAAGAAAGGGCCTTAGCCCGTTTGCTCATCTTCATTCTTTTTCTTCTCTTCATCTATTAGGACACGACGTAAAATCTTTCCGACTGTCGTCTTCGGTAATTCACTTCTAAACTCATATACTTTTGGGACTTTGTATGCTGCTAAGTATTTACGTGCAAACTTATCTAATTCTTCTTCCGTACACTCGGCGCCTTCTTTCAAAACAACAAACGCTTTTACAGTTTCTCCACGGTACGGATCAGGGACTCCAATTGTCACTACTTCTTGCACTTTTTCATATTCATACAATACCTCTTCCACTTCACGAGGATATACATTAAATCCGCTAGCAACAATCATATCTTTCTTCCGATCTTTCACATAGAAAAATCCATCCTCATCCATATATCCCACATCACCTGTATGAAGCCAGCCATCTTGTAATACAGCCGCTGTTTCTTCTGGTTTATTCCAATACCCTTTCATAATTTGAGGGCCCTTTACAACAATTTCACCAATTTCACCTGGAGGTAACGCCTCTCCTGTTTCAAGTGACATAATGATTGCCTCTGTATCCGGCCACGGTACACCAATACTTCCTGGCACACGTTTTTCCCATAAAAAGTTCCCATGTGTAACTGGCGATGACTCCGTTAATCCATATCCCTCTACTAATTTACCACCTGTAACTCTCTCAAACTCTTCCTGTACTTCTACTGGAAGCGGTGCAGATCCACTTATACAGGCCTGAATAGAGGAAATATCGTATTCTTTTAAAAGAGGGCTATTTAATAGGGCAATATAAATAGTTGGTGCTCCCGGAAATAATGTAACTTTATGTTTCTTAATCGCCTCAAAAACCATTTTCATATCAAACTTCGGAATAAGAACCATTTTGTACCCCTGCATAACACTTAAATTCATTACAGCTGTCATACCATACACGTGAAAAAATGGTAGGACGCCAAGAATTACTTCTTCTCCCTCTGTGCAGTTGTATAACCAATGCGCCCCCATCAAAGTATTTGAAACAAGGTTTTTATGCGTTAACATAACCCCTTTTGGAAAACCTGTTGTTCCACCAGTATACTGCAAAAGAGCCAAATCATTTTCAGGATCACACGGAACTTCAACATCAGCATTACTTTCTCTTTCTACTGATTTCCAAAGATGAATTGTTTCACTTTCCGACACATTCACAACAAGGTTTGCTTGCTTTTTTTGTACAAATGGATAAAGTAAATTTTTAGGGAATGGTAAAAAATCTGCAATACGAGTTACAATAATATGCTCAAGCTTTGTAGCATTTTGAACATTAGTAACTCTCGGAAACACTAAATCAAGGCAGAGAATGACTTTTGCCCCTGAATCATGAAGTTGGTACTCAAGTTCTCTTTCTGTATAAAGAGGATTCGTTTGTACAACAATCCCCCCCGCAAGCAAAGTACCATAGTAACCAATTACAGATTGTGGGCAATTCGGTAACATAATCGCGACTCTATCACCTTTTTCAATACCAAGCCTTTGAAGATAGTTTGCAAATTTCTTTACCTTATCATGGAAATCTGCAAATGTTACATCTTTCCCTAAGAAATGAAGCGCTTTCTTTTCTGGATAACGCGAGGCCATTTTTTCTAAATATCCATGAAGTGGTTGAATATCATAGGCAATTGTTTCTGGAATTTCCTCTGGATAGCTCTGTAACCAAGGTTTTTCCATCCTCACTCCCCCTTCCGATAATTGTAAAAATAAATGAATGTTCATTCATGATGATTGTTTTCATTATATTATAGTCATCATTGCGTTACAATCATAATATTCTGACTTTTATATAACTATGCTTTACTTCATTAACTTCTTATTATATGTATAAACTCTCCTAACCTTTAAAGAATAAGAGAGTTTTATTCAGCTGAGTCTTATAATCGTTAACACTGCTCCTGGAGTAGTTGTTGATAATGTTGCAACAGCTAACAATCCAAACAATTGCAAACTAATTGCACTTCCCGCTGCCAGGGTCGTAATAATTGTTGCACTAAAAGATGTCGTTGCTAACGCAGGAGCATTGATCGTCCCAGCAAGCGGTGCTCCATTAATTGTAATTCGTGAACTTACTAATAACGAAGCTGTTATATTAATTGTATATGAAATATAATAATTCCCTGCATTTGCAGCCGTAAATACTGTATTTCCCCCAGACACTGTAATTCCTGGGCCGATATTTTGATTATTCGGAAGCGGGACATTCGTTCCACCTAAAAGTACCGATATCGCTGTTCCCGACGTATTATTTGCAAATGCATACGTCGCCGTGATACTTGTACCTGTTGCTCCTGTATCTCCTGTTGAACCTGTTGCTCCCGTTATTCCCGTCGCTCCTGTTGGACCCGTCGCTCCCGTTGGACCTGTTGCTCCCGTTGAACCTGTTGCTCCCGTTATTCCCGTCGCTCCTGTTGGACCCGTCGCTCCCGTTGGACCTGTTGCTCCTGTTATTCCTGTCGCTCCCGTTGGACCTGTTGCTCCTGTTATTCCTGTCGCTCCTGTTGGACCCGTTGCTCCCGTTATTCCTGTTGCTCCTGTTATTCCTGTCGCTCCCGTTGGACCTGTTGCTCCTGTTATTCCTGTTGCTCCTGTTATCCCTGTCGCTCCCGTTGGACCTGTTGCTCCTGTTATTCCTGTCGCTCCTGTTGGGCCCGTTGCTCCCGTTATTCCTGTTGCTCCTGTTATCCCTGTCGCTCCCGTTGGACCTGTCGCTCCTGTTGGGCCTGTTGCTCCCGTTTCTCCTGTTGCTCCTGTTATCCCTGTCGCTCCCGTTGGACCTGTTGCTCCTGTTATTCCTGTCGCTCCTGTTGGGCCTGTTGCTCCCGTTTCTCCTGTCGCTCCCGTTGGACCTGTTGGGCCTGTTGGACCAACCTTCGGAACTGTCCCATCGCAACTAAAACAACATGAATCAACATGTATACCATTTTGATTATTACACCCACAATATCCATTTGTATTATTGTGCCATAAAGACATGTTGATCCCTTCCTCCTTGTTGACTCTCTAAGCAAATGTAACGAATTAGGCAATAGCCATTTTAATACAAACTTTTCTTTTCCCGCTCTCAAATAAATCTTTTATAGACAAAGATTTATCTCCCTGCATTCTAATAGTTATTACATGCAACACACCCCCCGTTCGCTTGTACTTTCGCCTCCATTCTTAAGTGAATTTCTCCTTACTCACCCTTCATACAAATATATGTTTAAATAATATTGACACTTAAAATATCCTCTTTCCTTATAAGTTCTGTAACTTGTTTCATGTGAAACTATTTTCTACTAAATGGTATTTTATGAGAAAATACGTTAAGATAAATTCATATTAATTGGAGGGAACTAAATTGAATACAAAAAACAAAAGAATAACAATAAGAGCTCTCTTACTAACTTCTATCATTAGCGTTATCGGTGTATCTCTTTACTTCACAAGTTATGGTACCCCTTGGGGAAAACAAGCAGCAATTACAGAATCACAAAAATACATTACAAAATATTTTAATCTAGATGCAGAAGTCAAAAACGCTTCTTACGATTCTAAAATGGATAGCTATGCAGTTTCCTTTGAAACAAGTACAGATGGAGGGTTTACTATCGATTATAAAGGTCCTAATAACTTTAACATTTCTCCAGGAGTTCAAGAGTATTTAAGTAAACACTACAAATTTACCGATTAATAATAAAACGTACATATACAAAAAAGAGTTGGTGTAACGCCAACTCTTTTTTCTTATTCTTGTCACGCTCTTACATCTTCCCTTTCAATGTTTTTAATTCCATAATAAGCAGCCGCCACTCCAATAGCTGCAAATGCTAGTTGAAGAGGAATAAATGTTGCTGTAGAAAACAGTGAGTTGTTATTAATTGCAATTGATACAATGATAAGGGATGAAACAATTGTAGTTGGCACTGAATGTTTACGCATTCCGAAGTATAGTGGGGTTAAACTTATTCCCGCAGTTGCAATTGCTAACGGAACAAGATTTATTCCTTCTTGTATCAATTGATCTACGGTGAATGAATTAGGGAGAATGGAAAAATAACTATCTATCCCAAAGAAAACTCCTACTACTAAAATGTTAGATACAATAACTGTTATAAATGTTACTATCGCTGTAAGTGCCAACTTACCAATCATCATTTTCTTCCGATTAATAGGATAAGAAAACATAAGTAGTATTGTTTTATTTTTATATTCACCAATTATTAACCTCGCGATTAATACACTACCAAAAATAATAAATGTTGCTCTCACTAATGTACTAGCCATCAACAAAATTGTCTGTGGATCTTTTATTTCGGGATCTCCTTCTATTTGAGCAATGAAACTAACAGAGATTAATAGTGCCAGTATAATAATATTTGCAATAACTGCTCCCCTCACATACCATCCAAACTTAAATTTCTTCCATTCTAGCTTCATAAGACGTAACATGATAGCCCTCCTTTCTTTTAAGATTTAATCTATATAAATCGCCTTATTTTATTTACAATCTTCACTATCCATACCCCTGTTCATCGTTGTTTTGAGCTTATTTCACGCTACATCGATCTTGTCGATGTTTCGATACGACAGATAACTAATAAAAATCCCTAATAAACAGAGCACAATTGGGATAACGATAAAATTATAAAAACTTACTTGACCAGCTCCGATGTTACTGTTCATTATCATCCCAATTATTACTGCAGAAGTAATCGTTGTTGGTGTCGATTTCTTTCTCATCCCAAAAAATAAAGGGATTAAACTTATACCAGATATCATAAATGCATTTATAAAAGTAGACGGAATGGTAGCTATTATTTCTCCCACCATCATAGGTGTTTCAAACAGCCCCATCATTGGGCTCATAAAATAGATGAGCAAACTAATAGTGAAAGTAGCAATACTCATGCTAATAAAACAAAAACAGAAAACAATTGTTAATTTCGCTCTCATTAACATTTTCCTTTGCAATGGATACATAAACAACAGTTGCATTGTTTTGTTCTTATACTCATCAATTACTAAACGTGATAAAATGACCGAACTAAAAATAAGAAATGTCATCCTAATAAAGATATTTGCTAAAGTCATATATTTTGTGAAATCAGTAAGCGCCGCATCTACTTCACTTTTCGCTCCCACCCCCATAATACTTACCGCAACAAAAATTGCTATAATACAAATCGCCACACCTTTAAAGTAACTAGATAATTGATGTTTCTTCCATTCGAGCTTCATGAATCTAAACATATAAACCACACCTCCATTATTAATGTCTTTACGCTACTAACATTCTAATTCCAGCTGTAATTACGCTTGAAAATCAACAACCATTTCCGCTCTGGTTTTCTATAGTATAAAATTCCACTCACTAGATTTAACAACAATCCATTAAGCATGAATCCCCTCTCCATCCATGACATTTAAGAAGTACTCTTCTAAAGAGCTATGTTTTTTATTCATACTTTCAATTTCTACATCATTCATAATTAATTCTTTTGAAATTACTTGCTGCGTTGCTGATACTTCATATACACGGATTATACTTTCATTCATTATTTTGTAATTTTTTATACCGAGTTTATCTTCTAAAATATAAGCTGCCCGTTTTACATCAGGAGTCGTAATTTCAATGTACTCTGTTTGTTTTCCGTTAATACTCTTCATTGAAACTTCTTTTATTAGTTTCCCATTTTGAATCACACCAATTGTATCTGCCATTTGTTCCATCTCACCTAAAATATGACTGGAAACTAATAAAGTAATGCCATATTCTTTGCAGAGCATTTTAAATAACTCTCGTAATTCTTTAATGCCTATTGGATCTAAACCGTTAATCGGTTCATCTAAAATGAGTAATTCTGGTTTTGTCATAATTGCCCTTGCAATACCGAGTCTCTGTTTCATCCCTAATGAAAAATCTTTTACTTTTTTATTATCGATGCCGTGCAGCTTCACTAAATGTAAAGCCTGATCAATTGCATTTTTGTCGTAATAGCCCATGTATTCACCATGTAATTCTAAGTTTTCCCTCGCCGTTAATTTATCGTAAAAAATCGGGTATTCGATAATCGTCCCCATACGCTTTAACACTTCATAAGATGTATCTGTTAATTTCTCACCGAAAATTTCAATATCACCGCTCGTCGGTTTGATTAAATTTGTAATCATTTTCATAATCGTTGTTTTACCTGCACCGTTTGGTCCTAAGAACCCGTAAATCTCTCCCTTTTTCACATGCATGTTCACACTAGAAATAACTTCTTTCCCTTTAAACACTTTCGTTAACTGATTCGTTTTTAATATATAAGTCATGTCACTTTCCCCTTTCGCATCACTCTATATTTCTATAATAGACAACGGAAATCTCTTTTTTCTTACCCGTTCCTTACAAATTCCTTACGCTGAAAAAAAGCTTGTAGAATCTATCTCTCTACAAGCTAAAACTGCATTTTTGCTAATACAACTGTAAAAATTGTTTTTTCATATGGCTTACTAGAAAGATGAATTTCTCCGTCCATCGCCTCCACAAGCCTTTTCGTAATCGTTAACCCTAAACCGCTTCCTTGATACAATCTATTTCTTGAATCTTCAAGTGTATACATACGCTCAAATACTTTATCAATATGCGATTCATCAATTCCTTTTCCTGTATCCCATACGTCTATATATACACTCGTTTCATCATCTCTTAATGTCATACCGAGTGTCTTTCCATCATCTCCATATGTAATCGCATTTGAGATTACATTATTTAACACTCTACCTAACACTTCCCCATTTCCAAGTGCATATATATTTCTTTCTGGTATTTCAATATGAACTTGAAAACCTTTCGACGTTACTAAATCATAAAAAGACAAAATCTTTTCACGACAAACTTCATTCATATTCACTTTTGTTATTTCAATTGCTTTATCACCAGATTCTAATTTTGCTAAATCAAAAAACTTATGAATTAGTTCCATTACTTCTAACGTTTTCATATGTACCTTTTCAAGTAATAGTTGCCGTTCTTCTTCACTTATCGTTTTATCCTCATTTAACATTTCAGTATATCCAAGAATAACTGTTAATGGTGTTTTCAAATCATGTGAAATATTTGAAAGCATCTTTCTCATCGAAATTTCTACTTTCGCATGATTTGCATTCGTTTTCTGTTTTGCATCTAATAAATGATTAATTGCTACTAATAATTTCCGTAGTTCTAGATCATCTGTCATAACGAGTAACTTCTCACCTGTTTTTTCATTTACAATACTCTCTAACTTTTCATATGTGTATCGTAAATTATTGCTACTATTTTTTCTCATTTTATATTGTACGTAAATGATACATAACAATATAAAAATAATACCGATTAACAGATTGACCATATTACATCCCTTCCAACTTATAACCGATGCCCCATAATGTTTTAATATACTCTGGATTAGATGGATCACTTTCGATTTTCTCGCGCAATCTTCTCATATGAACATTAATAACGTTATCGTCACCGTAATATTCTTCATTCCAAACTAACGTATATATTTGTGCTTTCGTAAATACACGATTTTGATTCTTTACGAATAGTTTTAAAATCTCAAATTCTTTTAAAGTAAGTTTGAGTGGCTTCCCGTTTTTTTCTACAGTAAAATTAATTGGGTCAATTGCTAAATCACCAATTTGAATCATCTTTTCTGTTGTTTCTGTAGCCGAATATTTCGTAGACCTCCGAATACCCGCTTTTACACGCGCAGCTAATTCAATCATAGAAAACGGCTTACAAATGTAGTCATCTGCACCAAGTCCTAATCCAACAGCTTTATCAACATCTGTATCTTTTGCCGACATCATTAAAATCGGAACTGCACTTTTTTCACGAATCATACGCACAACCTCTAATCCGTCTAACTTTGGCATCATTATATCAAGGATTACTAAATCAAAAGATGATTTAAAAAAGGCTTGCACTCCTTCTTCTCCGTCAGAGGCAATCGTAACTTGAAAACCTTCTTTTATTAAATACTTTTCCACCATCTCTTGAATTGAAATATCATCTTCCACTAATAAAATATGATGTGACATATTCCTATCTCCTTTTTTACAAACATTAACAATTCAATTGTATCGTAACTACTAAAGACTGGAAACAATTATATGAATTTTCAAACCAACTTCCCTTCCTCCCTTAACAATGATATGATGAAATTCACTACGATTGTTCATAATTAACTTTATATAAAGGAGACTTATCATGTCAGAAAACAAAAAAGTAAGCTTAGCTGATTTAATGCGTGAACAACTTGCGAAGAAAAAGCAAGGCAATGGAAATGGGCAAAATGCAAAAAATCAAAGCCAAGAAACGAAAAAATTACAAAACCAACAAACGAAAAAAACAAACAACCAACGTAGACGTACAGGTGTATAAATGAACGGACAAAAACGTTCTAATATCGCACCAGGTCTTGAAGTTGATATTGTACTAAAACAAGACCAACGAACTGGTAAATTAACACGAGGCATTGTAAAAGATATTTTAACGAATTCTCCTTCTCATCCGCACGGTATCAAAGTACGATTACAAGATGGGCAAGTTGGAAGAGTTCAAAATATTGTTCAATAAAAAAGGAGCTCAAACGATGAGCTCCTTTTTTATTATCCTTTAATTTTTTCAATGAAAACTACTTTTAAATAGTCTCCCTCTTTAAACTGATCAATTGTACGGAAATCTTCTGGTAAAGAATGTTCTTCTAATATTTTATACTTACCATTCATTTCTTTAAATGCAGTGTCAATAAAGCCTTTAAACTTTTTCATATCAAACGCACTGCAATTTGTAGAAGCAACGATAATACCGTTATTTTCTGTAATAGCAATTGTTTCTTTCAATAAATTTTTATAGTCTTTCGCCGCGCTAAATGTATACTTTTTAGAACGTGCAAAGCTTGGAGGATCTAATACAACCATATCAAATTTCATCTTTTTCTTTGCAGCATATTTAAAGTAAAGGAATACGTCTTCAACGATTATATCTTGTGCTTCATAATCAACTTCATTTACACTAAATTGTTCAATCGTTTTGCTTAAACTACGATTCGCAAGGTCAACACTCGTTGTTTTACTCGCTCCACCAAGCGCTGCAAATACAGAAAAAGCACCTGTATAAGAGAACATATTTAACACAGTTCTTCCTTTAGCATATTTATCACGAATTTGCTTTCGAACGTTACGCTGATCTAAAAATACACCAACCATCGCTCCATCATTTAAATATACCGCAAAGTTCACACCGTTCTCTTTTACGATAAGTGGGAACTCACCACGTTCTCCTGCTACGAAATCATCACCTTCAATGTATTTCCCTTTCGTATCAAAACGCTTTTTCTCATAAATCCCTTTAAAGCTCGCTACTTTTTGAAGAGCTGCTATGATTTCCTCTCTGAAAGTATAGATTCCTTCACTATACCAGCTCACTACGTAATAACCGTCATAATAATCGATGATTAAACCGCCAAGTCCGTCTCCTTCACCGTTTAAGACACGGAATGCTGTCGTATCATTTGATTTATAAAAATGTTTACGTTTATGTAAAGCAGATTTTATTTTACTTTCAAAGAAAGATTGATTAATTTGTTCATTCTCTTTTCTCGTTAAAATCCAGCCATATCCCTTATTTTGTTTTCCGTAATAGCCTTTTCCGATAAATTGGTTCTTCTCATCTACTACTTTAATGATTGTCCCTTCTTCACGAACATCATTTAAATTTTGAATCGCATCTTTTAAAATAAGTGGATATCCACTTTTAATTTCTTTTATAAATTTCGGTTTTATTTTTACAGTTACTTCTGATTGCATGTAATGTCTTCCTTTCCATTTGAATGCTTTCTATTAGTAGGAAGCATATAAAAAACGAGGCTAAAAAATAACCTCGTTTCACTATACCATATTATTACTTAGCTAGTACAACTAGCTCATCCCCTGGCATGACAGCTATATATTGATACAATGTTGAAAAAGTAAGACTACCGTCACTATGACGAATAAATAAAATTATATCTTCCGAAGCTCTTTCTTCTTTATTCATTTTTTCTTCTTCCGTAACTTGTATCGTTTTAAATGTATAACCATCTTCAACTTTCCGATTTAATTCTTCATAAATTTCATTTTGACCAAACAGTAAATGTGCTTTTTTCGAAAGAGAGATACGCTCTTGTTCAATTTTCCCCACATCATGAATTGGCAGTAAAAATGTATTATGATGTCCAAATTGTGGAACATACGTATTTGCAACTAAAACGTTATACGAATCCGTATCTGTTACTGCAATTAAATATTCATACTGATTCATATCAACCTCAAATTGTAGCTGTTCCGAAAGGATTTGACCATTATAGGTCTTAAGCCCCTTCACCTTCGCGCATTGTAAATGTTCTTCTGATACATCTACAATCAAGCTAGGAATCCCCATCTCTTTACAATGTGCCGCAAAAGCAGATGAGAATGTACTCGCACCTGAAATCAAAATCCCTGGCGGTTCTGTATTCGCCAATCCTAATTTCTTCGCTAAAAACCTAATTGAAAATCCGTGAGCACAAACCGTTGTAATAACGAGTGCAAATGTAAGTGCCGTTAAGATAGACGCATCTTTATAACCTTCTTGTAATAACTCAGTCGCAAAATAACTAGAAACCGTTAATGCAACGATACCTCTTGGTGCAATCCATCCGACTAATGCCCGCTCTGCTTTTGTTAATTCTGTCCCAATTGTTGATACCCAAATAGATAAAGGGCGAACGACAAATAGCATCATACAGACGAAACTTATAATAGGCCAACTAAAAATCTCCATAATAGTCGTCCTTGGAAGTGATGCTGTTAATATAATAAAAACAGTCGATGTTAATAGCACTGAAATATTTTCATTGAAATGGCGAATATCACCGATAGATGAAATATATTTCTTCATCCGCGCCAGCGTAATCCCCATTACTGTTACGGCTAGCATACCTGTTTCATGCATCACTTCATCTGCAATACCAAAGCATAATAATACCGTAACGAGCAAAATCGGTGCCTTCAAATATTCTGGTACTTTTCCTTTTAAAATCATATAGCTCATGAAAATACTAAATACATACCCGAGGATCATTGCAAATAATGAACCAGCAAAGAAATAGAGTAACGTATGTAATTGTACATTTTCTTTCGTTAAGAAATTTACAATTTGAAAGGCAAATACAGCAAGCAATGCTCCAAATGGATCAACGATAATTCCTTCCCATTTTAAAATGGCTGCTGTTCTTGGCTTTAATCGTGCTTGACGTAGTAACGGAATAATTACCGTTGGACCTGTCACAATAAAAAGCCCTCCAATAATAAATGCAACCGCCCACTCTAAACCAGCAACGTAATGCGCAGCTAACGAACCAGCAATCCATGCGATAAACGCTCCAAGTGTAACAATACGGAATACCGGTTTTGATAGACCTCTCAGTTCACGTATATCTAAACTTAAACTACCTTCAAATAATATGATGGCAACAGAAAGTGATACGAGTGGACTAAAAACATCACCAAGTACCTCTTTCGGATTAACGATGCCAAAAACAGGACCAATTAATAAACCAGCAACCGCCATAACCACGATAGCTGGGAGCTGAAAACGCCAAGCCGTCCATTGCGAGGCAATACCTAACGTAATTATAATAACGATACTAAGTAACAATGATTCAACCATAATACCCTCCTTGTTCATAGTATTGCGAAAGCAAAGTATAAACCATACTCTGCATCTACATATTTTCATTTGATTTTATTTATATAATATATAACCAAGTTAACTATATAGTCAACATATTAAAAAAGATACTGTACTTATAAAGTGAAACTTTAATCAACCCTCAACAATCAGGCGTTTACCGGCAGTTGTTCTCCCACCTAACTTCTTTGCTCCATCCGATTTTTTAGGTAGAGGTTTTATTGCCCATAAATAGAGCGATAAAAAACATTGCCATAATTTAAAATTACAATTGACAATGATAATGATTTTCATTATCATTTAATGTATATGAATTCATGAAAATAAAGCTATATTTTATAGGAGGAATTAAAATGATTATCGTTGCAAATATAACGAAGATTACAAAAGGAAATGGTGATAAATTAATCGAGCGTTTTAATAAAGTGGGAAAAGTTGAAACAATGTCAGGCTTTTTAGGATTAGAAGTTCTCTTAACGCAAAATACAGCTGATTACGATGAAGTAACAATTAGTACGCGCTGGGATTCCAAAGAAGATTTCCAAGGTTGGACGAAGAGCTCCGCATTTAAAGAAGCTCACTCACATCGTGATGGCTTACCAGAATACATTATTGATAATAAGATCGCTTTCTATGATGTAAAAGTTGTACGTATGCCAATGGCAGCTGCTCAATAAATCTAGTTTGAATAATTGGTATAGAAGTATGAGAAGTCATGTAGCTTCTCTACTTCTATACCTTTTCTTTTTTCAACTTCTTTTCACCAGTTTCGCGTGCACGACTAGCCTACCAGCCTCTGGATCCAGTGCGTAATCACACGTAGAAAGTGTTACAATTTGATCGTCCGCTGTCACCTTTGTATCTGTTTTATAAAGCGACTTTTCTTTAATTTTTGCTAGAAAAGATTCATAGTCTCCATCGCTTCCAAAATCCGTTTCAATATAATAAAAATCAGTTGTCGTTGTATATACTGAAAACACTTCTACATCGTAGCCTTCAAACAAAGTATCGTAATACAATTTGCGATGAGACGTAAAGAAATCTTCTTCTAACATTTTTTTCAGACTCCCAAACATAGAACCGTCTTTCATACGATGTCCGTATAAAATCGTATTTTGATTTTGAGATTTCACGTCATTACGATGATCCATAAAAATACTGCCTGCTCTCATATCCTCGCCTTTATAATTACGATACAAGTAGTAATCATTATCTTTCGCTTGAACGATCGGATAATTAATTTGCGTATCGTCCATCGTAATCCAGCCAACTATTTCTGGATTAATTTTTTGTAAAGCTTGAAACTGTGTTCGTATCTCTCCATCCTTTGCCTTTTCCTCTACTGGACTTCGCTCATAAATTTCTTGCGCTTCAGCCATTACTTTACGATTTTCATAGTAGTCCATAAAAATGCCGCCTAATTCATACATAGAGTAGAAAAAGATAGCTAAAAAGACTACTGTAAGGATTCGCTGAAAAAATGAGTTCTTTTTCTTTTCTTTTTTACTACTCAAATTATCACCTCAAAATTGATTATTTCTATATTCAAATGCCCATCGGCACCATATACAATCCTGTATCTTCATCGTGCTTTACGACAACGTCTACGCCGTATATCGTCTTAATCATATCTTCTGTGATGACTTCACCTGGCTTACCTTTCATCACGATTTCCCCATCTTTCATAACGATAATATGGTCACTGTAACGAATTGCTTGATTAATGTCATGTAATACCATAACAATCGTTAAACCATATACTTCATTTAATTCTTTCACTAACTCTAATATTTCAAGCTGATAGTATATATCTAAATACGTCGTCGGCTCGTCTAAAAATAACATCGGCGTATTTTGCGCTAAAGTCATCGCAATCCACACACGTTGCCTTTCCCCACCAGATAGTGCGTGTATTGGCTTATCACGCTTATCTTGTAATCTCGTACACGTTAATGCTCTTTCAATTGCCTTACTATCTTCATCAGTTTGTGTAGAAAAAATATTTTTATATGGCATACGCCCAAAACTCGTTAATTTCTCAACTGTAATATCAGCAGGTGCCTCATTTTGTTGATGAACGACCGCTAGCTTCCTAGCAAACTCTTTCGGCTTGTACTGGCTAATCGCTTTCCCATCTAACATTACTTCTCCACTACGCGGATTATGATTTCGTGACATAACACCTAGTAACGTTGATTTTCCGCAACCATTTGGGCCAATAATTGTTGTGATTTTCCCCATCTCTATTTCACTACTAACAGACTTTAAACGATCCGTTACATTATCATAAGAAAAGGTTACATTTTTAATTTCCATGAACTCGATCACTCTTTCTAAGCAAGAATATTAAGAACGGACCACCGATAACTGCCATAATTGTTGCCGCTGGAATTTCATTAGGCGGTACAATGAGCCTACCAATTGTGTCTGCTGTTAAAATTAATAACGCTCCTGCAAGAGCTGAAAACGGAATGAGCGCTTTATGATCCGATCCAACCAATTGCCTTGAAATATGTGGGATAAGTAAACCAACAAAAGCGATAACCCCTGCAATCGCAGTTGATACAGCTGCTAACAGGACAGCAATTGCAGAAATAATAAGACGTACCCTTGTCACATGAAGACCTAGGTTTTTAGCTGTTTTATCTTGTAAAGATAAGAGATTACACCACGCCCCTACAAATAACGCGAGTATTAGGCCAATCGACCCGTATGTAACAATTACTTCAACATCTCCCCACGTCTTCATCGTAATGTTAGATGTCGTCGTCTGTTTAATACTTTTAATAAAATACCCACAAATCGTGACAAATGATTCATTTAAGCCAGTAAACATCGCATTGATCGCTATACCAATTAAAATGATGCGAAGTGGACTTAAACCTGATTTCCAAGAGAACGAATAAACGAGATAACAAGCAAACGCTCCACCTAGAAATGCGAATAGTGGTGTCCAGAAAAAGAACTGGGGAAATAGCGTAATAATGATAAGCGTCATAAAGCTTGCCCCTGAAGATATTCCGATAACTCCAGCATCTGCAAGCGGGTTTTTCATAACAGCTTGGAAGAGGACACCAGAAACAGCAAGCGCGGCTCCAGTGAAAAGCGCAATAATAATGCGCGGGAAACGTAAATCTTTAATAACTTCAACATCTTCATTCGTTCCTGTAAATATCCCTTGTAAAAGCTCAAAAACTCCAACTTCTAGACTCCCCTTCACTGCGGAAAAAATAGTCATCACAACGAGTAATACAGTAACGATGAAAAAACTCCAAAATTTTTTATTCATCTTAATCTTCCTTTATTTATGAAATGTATCATGGGTACATCATTTTCTTTAATTCATCTAATGCCTCTATAGCAGCTAAATTCCCTGTTGTTCCAAATAAACGTTCTTCTAAATCGTACACTCTATTATTTTTAACTGCGGCAAAGTGCTTCCAAATGTCATTCGTTTTAAATTCCTTATCGAACATTTTCACAACTTCCTCTGGCATACCATGTGCTGCGCGTAAAATAATATCTGGATCCGCTTTCTTTAAGTACTCCGTATTAGAAGCTAAATACTCTACTTTTTCACCTTGCACAATGTTTTTACCACCTAATTGTTTTACTAAATCTCCAATATAAGAATGCTCAGTCGCTACTAAGTAACTCCCAGGCACACCAAGTAAAATAAGGACTGTCGGTTCTTTCTTCCCTTTTACTTGTTTTTGAATATCCGCAACTTTTTTATCAAACTTTGTTACGACCGCTTCAGCTTGTTTTTCACGCCCATACTTTTTACCCAACTCTATAATTGAGTTTTGCATGTCTTTTAAACTCGTTAAATTTAAAAAGTTCGCCTTAATGCCGGCTTCATTAAAAACTGGCTTCAACTCATATGCAAGCGTCGTAACAGATAATACTTCCGATGGTTTCATCGATTTTACTTTTTCCATATCAGGACTCATCGGATTTCCGACATCCGGTAAGCCTTTATAACGCTTCGGTAATGTTTTATAACTAGTTGGAACACCAATTAAATCTACTTCTAACGCGTCCATAATTTCAGTCACAGCAACAGTCGTTGCAATAACGCGTTTCTCACTATTACTTTTCACTTTTTTCGCTGTTTCTTTTTTTGATGATGAGCATCCAGCTATACTCAATAAAAGAATGATAGCCATGAATACACTCGTGATTTTCTTCACTCTCAATCACCACTCCTTTCAGTACAATATGAAATGAGTCTTGATGCATAGTTTCATGCATCAAGACTCTAAATTTTACAGTCTACCTGCTCTATACTTACGAACTAATAAAGCAAGTGAACCGAATAATAGCACCATGTATAAACCAATTTGTGCTGTATCTGCTGTTTTTGAGTTTTGCTCTTTCTTCACATCTTTCTTCACATTTTCATTTTGTTTCTTACCGTCTGCATTACGGTTAAAATCAGGAGTACCGACTGTTTTTACATTGTCTACTTTCGGTGTAGCCACTGGTTTTTTCGGATCATTCTTCGGATCTTTTTTCGGCTCCTCTTTGATTGTTCCTACTGAACCGATATTATTTGTATCAAATTGAATTTGCACATCGTAGAAATGATGGTAATTCATTGAATCAATATCCACTTTTACTTTCGCATTTAATTTCGTAAATAAATCATCAACCGCAAACTCTACTACTCTCGTATCCGCATTTTTATCTTCACTTACAACTTTCGCGTCAGCGAATACACCAGCATTTTCTGTTTGGAACTTCGTAATCCAAGCACTATTTTTTAGCGTCATCGCAACATATTTCTTGCCATCTTTCACCGTTAATTTTGCTGGATTTACAACGTATTGATTCATCATTGAAATCTCTTCTGTTTGATCTTTTAACACTTTAAAAGCAATATCATATTGACCATCTTTTAAGTTTTTCGGATCAACTGTTACATTCCCATTTGGAGTATTCGTTCCACCTTGATTATTGTTTCCATCATGGTTGTTTTTTCCACCTTGATTATTGTTTCCACCTAGGTTGTCGTTTCCATCTTGATTGTCGTTTTCACCTGAGTTATCTAAAGCTTTAATACTGCTCTTATCGAATGCGAATTGAATGTCATAGTAATGATGATAATTCATTGCATCAATATCTACTTTTACTTTCGCATTTAATTTTTTCGATAAATCTTCTACTTCTACTTCCACTACTCTTGTATCTTGCTCTTTATTTGCACCTAATACTTTTGCATCAGTAAATGAACCGTTCTTTTCAAACTCAAACTTTGTAATCCATGAGCTATTCGTTAATGTGAAGGATACATATTTCTTACCATCTTTCACTTTCAATACGCCTGGACTCTTCGTATATGTGTTCATCATTGAAATTTCTTCCGTTTGATCTTTTAATACTTTAAAACCGATACTGTATTCACCGTCTTTAAGAGCATTTGGATCAATTGTTGTGTTATTGTCTTGGTTGTCTTTTCCACCCTGGTTGTCGTTTCCGCCTTGGTTGTCGTTTCCGCCTTGGTTATCTTTTCCACCTTGGTTGTCGCTTCCGCCTTGGTTATCTTTTCCACCTTGGTTGTCGCTTCCGCCTTGGTTGTCGTTTCCGACTTGGTTATCTTTTCCATCCTGGTTGTCGTTTCCGCCTTGGTTATCTTTTCCACCTTGGTTGTCGTTTCCGCCTTGGTTATCTTCTCCGCCTTGGTTGTCTACCGGCTGAATGCTATCTTTATCGAATGCAAATTGAATATCATAGTAATGATGGTAATTCATTGCATCAATATCTACTTTTACTTTCGCATTTAATTTTTTCGATAAATCTTCTACTTCCACTTCTACTACGCGTGTATCAGCCTTCGAATCTTCACTTAACACACTTGCATTAACAAATGCATTATTTTTCTCAAATTCAAACTTTGTAATCCATGAGCTGTTCGTTAATGTGAAGGATACATATTTCTTACCATCTTTCACTTTCAATACGCCTGGACTCTTCGTATATGTGTTCATCATTGAAATTTCTTCTGTTTGATCTTTCAACACTTTAAAACCAATACTGTATTCACCGTCTTTAATGGCATCAACATTTGGTTGCTTGTCTCCATCTGGTTGTTTCTCTCCGTCCGGTTGTTTCTCTCCGTCTGGTTGTTTCTCTCCATCTGGTTGTTTCTCTCCGTCCGGTTGTTTCTCTCCATCTGGTTGTTTTTCTCCATCTGGTTGTTTCTCTCCATCTGGTTGTTTCTCTTCATTTTTTATTGGTTCCAGTTTGTCTTGATCAAATAACAGTTGTACATCATGAGTTTGCTTGTAGTTTTGTGCTGCTACTTCGATAAATACTTTTGTATTTAGTTTTTTTGATAAATCAGCTACGTCGAATTCTACTACTCTTGTACCTTTTTCTTTATCTTCACTCACTATTTTTGCATCAGCAAATGCGCCATCTTTTTCCGTTTGGAAGTTTTTAATGAATTGGCTATTTTTTAACGTTACAATCGCTTTTTTCTTACCATTTTCTACTTTCAATACGCCTGGATTTTTCATATAAGCATTCATTTTAGATTCTTCATCTGTTTTATCTTTTAATACTTTAAATGGAATGCTGTACTCACCATCTGCAATTGTGTTAGAATTTGGTTGTTGATCTGGGTCAGGCTTTTGGTCGGGCTTCTGACCTGGATCCGTAGTTTCATTAGGATCTGGCTTATTAGCTGGGTCCTCTTTTTCATCTGGTTTTTCTACATGAATTGGTGTAATACTATTTTGGTCGAATGAAATACGAATGTCGTAGTAATGATGATAATTCATTGCATCAATATCAACTTTTACTTTTGCATTTAATATTTTCGATAAATCTTCTACATCAAATTCTACTACTCTCGTATCTTTCTCTTTGTCCTCACTAACTACATTTACATCAACGAATTGACTACCTTTTTCTGTTTCAAACTTCGTAATCCATGCACTATGTGTTAATGTAAAAGATACTTTCTTTTTCCCATCCTTCACTTTTAAAGTTCCTGGATTCACAGAGTATTCGTTCATCATGGATGCTTCATCTGATTTATCTTTAAGAACTTTAAAGCCGATTGAATATTCACCGTCGACTAATTGAGTTGCAGCTTGAACTGCAAGTGGCTGTAGCGTTGAGACGAATGTAAAAATCGTTAGAAACATTGCAACAACAATCTTAAGATACCTGTTCAATGGAATGACGCTCCTTTTTCAATTTTAATTACTTATTTAACTTCACTTTACGAACTAAGAAAACACCTGAAATTAGAACTAACGCTGCAAATAATCCAATGTGAGCATCATCACTTGTTTTTGGATTATCTACTTTTTCAGTTTTTCCACTTTCATTTGTTCCTTTATTTCCTTCTTTGTTTGCTTCTTTATTCTCTTCTTTCTTTTGCTCTTCTTTTACTTGTCCATTTTTTTTAGCTTGATCATCAGTTTTTGCTACAGTAGCCGTATTGTTATCGCCACCTACAGCTTTTACATTTGCATCAAATGCAAAACGGATTGTGTAATGATGGTCATAGTTTGCACTTGGTACAACAACATGAATTTTTACTCCTAACGGTTTAGATAAATCATCAACTTTAAATTCAACCGTTCTTTTATCAGCTGCTTCATCTTTACTAATTACTTTTGCATCAACGAAATTCCCATTCTCTGGCGCTTTAAACTCTGTAATCCACGCACTGTGGTTCATTGGAACTTGTACCTTCATCTCACCATTTTTTACAATTAACTTAGCTGGTTTTTCAAAATAATCATTTGCCATTGAAGCTGAATCATCTTCCGCTTTTTTAATAACGTAGTTAATATCGTAAGTTCCGTCAGCTAATTTCGCTGAAACTTGTCCAGATGGCATTACGAGAAAAGCTAGCATACATACTAACGTTATAATAAAAGCGGGCATTACTGAAAACTTTCTCATTTTGCTTACTTCCTCCTTGTTTATCTTTTATTTTACACTTCCGAAAATGATAATTATTCTCAATATATAAGAAAAAAATAATTTCTTTCACCTTTATGTCGTTGTCATTACGTTATGTAACATAATCACTAGTGATTATCATTCTCATTAAAGGTCAAAAAAAATAATATTCCTTTACGTTTCCTATAAAAAGAGTAATAAAGTATTCTAATCACTTCGTTGATTATCATTCTCAATATACATCAAAAAAAATAAACTATCTATTCTATTCTTCTACCACCTCTTCTGACAAAGAATGATATAGTCATAGAAAATCTCTTCCCTTACTCCCCTCACTTCCCTTCCAATATTTCCACAACTAAATCAATCTTAGCCTACTAATAATTTTTTTGTCAACTACATTACGTATAAAATTTTAAATATCTAAATTTCTCTATATGTAGCTTTTCCTACAAAAAAAGAGGCTCCTTTCATAGAAAGCCTCTTTTCTCTATTTTTCTACAGCAATTTCATGCTTTTGAAACTTAGAAACTATATAACCAATTCCTATACCGATCATGCCTGGAACTAACCATCCAATCCCTACACTATATAATGGAATTCTATCTAAAATAGGTGCTAATGCCGCGATTTGTAGATTCGCATTGTGTAATCCATCAAAGAAGCTAATCGCAAATGCT
Source organism: Bacillaceae bacterium OF18-1A (assembly GCA_027694045.1). GTDB lineage: Bacteria > Bacillota > Bacilli > Bacillales > Bacillaceae_G > Bacillus_A. Next base: position 930,902 of record JAQEWB010000002.1, read on the forward strand.
CCTACGATACCTCCTACATACATCGCTAATGGAAGACGAACGTAGTTTTCAACAAGTGATAATACGATAAGAACGATTCCAATTGGATAAATTGCGATTAAGATTGGTAATGCTAATGCGTTTAACTGAGTTAATCCAAGATTTGCTACCATAAATGCTAATACACAGAAAATGAACACAATTTTTTGATACGAAAGTTTCGGTAGTAAAGAAGAGAAATATTCCCCACAAGCTGCAACAATGCCTACAGAAGTTGTTAAACATGCTGCTGTAATTGCGATACCTAACAATAATGTTCCGTAACTTCCAAACAAATGATTCACAACGTTTGTTAAAATAATTCCTCCGTTTGCGCCCATTCCAAGTGACACACTAGAAGCTCCAAGATATGCAAGCGCTAAATACACAAGTAGTAAACCAAGAGCTGCAATAAATCCTGCAAAGATTGTTACTTTCGCAATGCTATTCTTATTTGTAATTCCTTTTGCTTTTAAAGCATTAATGACTACATTTCCGAAAACAAGTGCTGCAAGTCCATCTAAAGTTAAATATCCGTCAATAAATCCTTTAAAAAGGGGAGCACTATATACTTCTGTCGGTGCACCAAATTCTCCAATTGGTGTAATAAGTGCTTTCACTACAATAATTGCAATAACAGCTAATAAAATTGGAGTTAATACTTTACCGATACGTCCTACTAATTTCGAAGGATTTAACGCTAAATAGAAAGTTACCGCAAAGAAAATAAATGTAAAGATAACAAGTGGATATGATTGACCAGCTAGTTCACTTGGTAAAAATGGTGCAACACTCATTTCATAAGCAACTGTTCCTGTACGCGGTACACTTACGAATACCCCTAAACATAAGTAAATTGCAGTAATAAAGACAAGTGCGAATACAGGGTGAACACGTCCAGCTAGTTCATTAATATCGCCCTTTAGAGCTATAACAATTACCCCTAATAAAGGTAAACCAACGCCTGTTACGATAAAACCAAACAATGCAATCCATACATCAGTTCCAGCACCTTGCCCTAACGCCGGTGGGAAAATCATATTACCTGCACCAAAAAATAGTGCAAATAACATTAAACTTATTGCAAACATCTCAGAAAACTTTAAAGATGATTTCATTTTACTAACCTCCTAAAATATTAATTAACAAAATATTCCGAATCAAAATCCGTCACATATCCTCTTTCAAGCATACTTCCCCGTAAAAGAACGCAAAAAACACCCGTCCCTAACAAAGGGACGAGTGTTGAAATCGTGGTTCCACCCTTATTCTAATAAAATGAATTTATAACGAAATAAGCTCATTTTATAGCTCGTGTAAATTGATAACGGTTTTATCCGCCAAGAATTACAATGCATCATGCAGTTCACTCTTGAAGTTTAGAGGTGGTAACTTGTCTTTTCGTATTAGGAAGCTCACAGCCTAGGCTCCCCTCTCTGAGAATCGTAAAAAACAACTCATGTCCTCATCATTACTTTTATAAAATATCTTGTCGAAACTTGTTGTTTTTTATTATATGGGCTATTTTTTAAAAAATCAATAGTTTTATTTTTTCTGACAAAAAAATATAGGGAGAAAATTTTTCCTCCCTATAACTGCCCGATTAATGTTTCTAATTCCTTAGCTGTAACACTCCGCCATTTTCCTACCTCAAGTTCATTTAGCTCTATATTCATAATACGCACTCGTTTTAGCTTTATTACAGTAAACCCGAAAGCACGGCTCATTCTACGAATTTGCCTGTTCATCCCTTGCGTTAAAACGATGCGGAACGTTGATTGATCGACTCTCGTTACTTTACACGGCTTCGTCATACCATCTTTAATCTTTACACCGCTGGACATCATATCAATAAACCAATCTGTAAAAGGCTTATCGACCGTCACAACATATTCCTTCTCGTGCTCATGATCTCCGTGTAAAATCTGATTCGCAATCGCACCATCATTCGTTAATAAGATAAGACCTTCCGATGCTTTATCTAATCGTCCAACAGGAAAAATCCGCTCTGGGTAATTGATATAATCAATAATATTATCTTCAATATGATCGGCTGCTGTACAAGTAATACCGACTGGTTTATGAAAAGCAATATACACCTTTTCTTTCTCTTCTTTTGCAATAATTTCTCCATCAATCGTTACTACATCACCATCGTTCACGAGTGCACCGTGCGTACATATTTCGCCGTTAATCTTGACGTGTCCCGCTTTAATAAGGCGATCTGTTTCACGTCTTGAGCAAGATTTTGCTTCGCTTATGTATTGGTTGATTTTCATAGCTTATTCCTTTTCGTATATATTAAAAGCGTCAATCTATGGCAAGTTCATTATGCCACGATTGACGCTCGTTCACTTCGCAAAAACAACTAAATAAATAACCCCAATCACCAAAAATATTCCACAACAAGCTAACAATACTTTTGCAAGTTTGTCCATAAACATATAATGGTTCCCCTTTGTTTCGTTGTTTTCTATTTTAATTCGACAACTGTTACGCCTAGGCCTCCCTCGCCCATGTCACCATAACGGAATGTTTTCACACCTCGGTGCTTCTTCAAGTAATCTTGTACACCTTGGCGAAGTGCTCCTGTTCCTTTACCGTGAATGATCGATACACGAGGATAGCTTGCAAGCTGGGCATCGTCTAAGTATTTCTCAACGCGCACCATTGCATTTTCAAAACGCTCACCGCGAAGATCAAGTTCTAATGAAACGTGATAATCTCTACCTTTTACCGTTGCAACTGCTTTTTTCTCTGTTTGTTTCGGTGTGTTAATGTATTCCATGTTAGACTCTTTTACTTTCATTTTCAGAATACCGATTTGTACGCTCCACTCTGTATCGCTTACTTTTTCAAGCAATTGACCTTTTTGGCCGAACGTTAATACTTTTACTTCATCACCTGCACGTAATTGTTGTTTCGGCGCTGTGTTTTTCACGTTTACTTTTTGCTTCTTCACAAGCTCTGGCGCTGCGCCTTCTAGACGGCTCTTCGCTTCAATTAGCTCGTGATCTTTTACGTTTGCAAGCTGTGCTTTACGCAATTGACGAAGTTCTTGAATAATGCCTTCTGCTTCTTTCTTTGCAGCTTCGACTTTTTCTTCCCCTTCTTTTTGCGCTTTTAATAATCGTTCATCGCGCTCTTCGTTAAATTCAACAATTTGACGTTGTAATTCGCGATGTAGTTTTTCTGATTGCTTACGAAGTGCTTCTGCTTCGTTCCAGTCACGCTCTGCGCTCTTTTGACTTTCTTCTAACTTCGCAATCATATTTTCAATTTTGTTTGTATCCGTACTAATATGGTCACGTGCTCGACTAATAACACGATCAGATAATCCAAGGCGCTTCGAAATTTCAAAGGCGTTACTACGGCCTGGTACACCGATTAGTAATTTGTACGTTGGGCTTAATGTATTTACATCAAACTCAACACTCGCATTAATAACTTGCTCACGGTTATATCCGTATGCTTTTAACTCTGGATAATGCGTCGTTGCAACAACACGAGATCCGCGGTTATATACTTCATCTAAAATCGAAATTGCTAGCGCAGCCCCTTCTTGTGGGTCTGTTCCAGCACCTAATTCATCGAATAAAACTAAGCTGTCAAAATCAGCTTTTTCTAAAATATCAACAATGTTCACCATATGTGAAGAGAACGTACTTAAACTTTGTTCAATCGATTGCTCATCACCAATATCAGCAAAGATATTTTTAAATACACAAATCTCTGATTCATCCATTACTGGAATGTGAAGACCCGATTGCGCCATTAATACACAAATACCCACTGTTTTCAGCGTAACTGTTTTACCACCTGTATTCGGTCCTGTAATAACAATTGTTGTGAACTCTTTACCGAGCATAATGTTATTTGGCACGATAATTTCCGGATCAATAAGTGGATGACGTGCTTGTCTTAAATCCATATAGCGCTCATTATTTACGATTGGTTTCGTTGCTTTAATTCGCTTCGCATAGAAAGCTTTCGCAAAGATGAAATCAAGATTTGCAACTACTTCTACGTTAGATAAAACGATATCAGCTTCTACTGCTACTTCTTCTGTTAACATGAATAAGATGCGTTCAATTTCTTGTTTTTCTTTCACACGTGCTTCTTGAAGTGCGTTATTTAATTCTACAATGACTTGCGGTTCAATAAATAACGTTTGTCCAGAAGCTGATTGATCGTGAACAATACCACCATATACGCCGCGATATTCTTGTTTTACTGGGATTACGTAGCGTTCATTACGAATTGTTACAATCGAGTCAGACAGCATCTTTTGCGCGTTTGAAGAACGCGTCATGTTTTCTAATTTTTCACGAATACGGCTTTCCGCAGTACGAATTTGAGTACGAATACCACGCAGTTTATCACTTGCGCTATCGACTACTTCACCGCCGTCACCGATGCAATTTGTAATTTTCTTTTCCAAGTCATATAAAGATACAATTTGAGCGACATGTCTTTCTAAAATCGGAAGCTCGACACCATTATCAACCATATCTTCGATGAAGCGTTTCATATTGCGACTACCATACATCGTATTCGCGATATCAAGTAGTTCGTTTGGACTTAACATACTTCCGATTTTTGCACGCTTCACATTTGAGCGAACATCCGTAATACCACCTAATGGGGCACTACCTTTTAAACGAATGACTTTCGCAGCCTCATCCGTTGTATCTTGCATTTCTACAATTTCTTCAAAATCAGTGCTCGGCACTAAATTCTTCACTTTATCACGGCCAAGTGAAGAGGCTGTATGTTCAAGTAATTGTTCTTTTACTTTATTGTATTCTAATACACGCAACGTTCTTTCTAACATGTTGCAGGTCCCCCTTGTGTTACTTATTACGTTTAATATAGTCTAATAAACGTTCAATATCCCATGTATTAATCACGGTATCTTTTTGAATCCAACCTTTACGTGCTGCCGCTACACCTGTTTCCATATCTTCTAGCATTTCAAGTGTATGAGCATCCGTATTAATCGCTACTTTTACACCAGCATCTTGTGCTTGTTTTAATAATTTCGCGCTTAAATCTAGACGGTTTGGATTTGCATTTAATTCTAAAACTGTATTGGTCTCTTTTGCGAGCTCAATTAATAAATCTGTATCTACATCGTAGCCTTCGCGGCGTCCAAGAAGACGTCCTGTTGGATGAGCGATCATTGTGACATGTTTATTCTCAAGCGCAGTGCGAAGACGCTTCATAATCGTTTCACGATCTTGTGAGAAGCTAGAGTGAATCGCTCCGATTACATAATCTAATTCTGCTAATACTTCATCGTCAAAATCAAGCGAAGCATCCGGTAAAATGTCCATTTCAATTCCGCGTAAAATTGTAATGTCTGGATACTTTTCGTTCATACGTTCAATTTCTTTCGCCTGTTCACGAAGGCGCTCTTTCGTTAAACCGTTCGCTACTTTCAAGTATTGTGAGTGATCAGTAATTGCCATAAACTTATATCCACGAGCACGACATGCTTGTACCATTTCTTCAATGGAAAAAGCACCATCACTCCATGTTGTATGCATATGTAAATCACCTTGTATATCCGAGAATTGAATTAAGTTTGGATACTCTTTAATTAATTCAATTTCTTTTCCATCTTCACGTACTTCTGGCGGGATAAATGGAAGACCGAAGTGAGCAAAGAACTCCTCTTCTGTTTCAAACGTCTTCACTTCACCTGTTTCTAAATTTTCCACACCGTACTCACTAATTTTCTCGCCTCTATCTTTTGCGATTTGACGTATTTTTACGTTATGGTCTTTTGATCCTGTGAAATGGTGAAGAGTTGTAATAAATTCTTCAGGTTTTACTAAACGGAAATCGATTGAAATATCATATTCATATTGAAGACGAACCGAAACTTTCGTATCACCGCTTGCAATGACTTCAATCATATTATCAAATTGCAGTAAATGCTCACGTACTGCAGCTAGTTCTTTCGTTGCAATGATAAAGTCTAAATCTTTCACTGTCTCACGAACGCGGCGTAAACTACCAGCGCGCGAGAAACGAATCACTTCAGCGATATTCGACAATTTCTCCTCTATTTCCCCGGCAATAGGCAATACCATTGCAATTGGTAAACGCTCTGGACGAGAGCCTACTTGATCGATTGCTTCTAATATTTTCTCTTCTGTTTTCTTACCGAAACCAGCTAATGCTTGTACTTTATTTTCCTCACAAACAGCTTTTAACGACTCCATATCAACAACACCAAGTTCTTTATATAACTTAGCTACTTTCTTACCACCAAGACCTGGTAGCTTTAATAATGGTAATAAACTACTTGGTACTTCTTGTTCAAGTTCTTGTAATACTTCAGATGTTCCCGACTCTATATATTCTTGAATAACAGCTGCCGTTCCTTTTCCAATGCCGGGAATCTTTGTGAAATCTTCAATTTCTGAAAGACTACGATCATCACTTTCTAGTGCAGCCGCTGCTTTACGGAATGCAGATATTTTAAATGGATTCGCGCCCTTCAATTCCATAAAAAGCCCGATTGTCTCTAGTAATTTAATAACTTGTTTTTTATTTACTTTCATCATTACCCCGCCTTTCTTTCATAGAAAAAAACTTCTCTTTCTGAAAAAAGAGAAGTTATACTCTGCTACCTGTCTGCCATAGTTCCTTCACCTTTTCAGAAAGAATCGGTGTATCGTCTACAATTATTTTGCTAATTGATGATTTTTGTAATGGTGTTTGCACTTGTTCAATCGGAAGAATATTTCCAACGATAATTAAGACAAACAAAATAATATATACTTCTAAAAATCCGAGGATTGCCCCGGCGAACGCATTTACTTGCTTTAAAACCGGTATTTCTGCAAACATATTTAACAAATTACCAAGTAATGAAAGTGCGATTTTTGTAATAATAAACAATATGATAAACGCAAGCGCTTGATAAAATACTGTCTCAATATTATTTGCATCAATCCATTCTGGAACGGATACGTTTTTATCAAATGGATACGGAATAAATTTCGCAAGTGCTGGCGCTAAATCTTTACAGTACCAGTATGCAACAAGGTATGCGATAATAAAGCTTGTTAACTTTACAAGTTGTAAAATAAATCCTCTACGTAAACCGAGGAAAAATCCCATAACAAGCAGTAAAATGATAATAATATCAATCATGTTATTCCATTCCTTTTTTTGTCATACTTTCTTTCAATTTCTCATGTTCTTCTTTTAATTTTATGTAATCGTGTATGACGTTTACCGCCGTCAATACCGCTAGTCTACTCGTGTCAAGCGAAGGATTCTTGGCATTGAGTTCGCGCATTTTATCATCCACAATCGCTGCTACCATGCGGATATGACTTGTACTTTCATCGCCAACAACTGAATATTGTTGACCATAGATTTCTACATTAATTCGACTTTTCTTTCCCTTTTGTTGTGACAACTCACCGGCCTCCAATCACGTACAGAATCCTAAAGTTTATCATACCATGAACCTTCATAATATGGAAACAGAAAGAACAATCCGATATGATAAAAATAACAATATAAAAAAGGAGCGACCATTTTGTCAAATTCTATCGTAATACAAACAAGTTCTACAGTAATTGAAGACATGAAACAGCAATATAAACAAGCGCTTAGCCCGAAAATCCCGCAAGGTGGTATCTTTATGGCAAAGCTGCCGTCTTGTACAATTACAGCATATAAATCTGGAAAAGTAATGTTCCAAGGAGGCCGCGCCGAAGCAGAAGCTTCCCGTTGGCAAACTGTCTCTCAAACACCGAAAACAGCTGTAAAAAAATCAGTCGATTCACATCGTTACGCTCCGCCCGCTTCTATCGGTACAATGTCGATTGTAGGATCTGATGAAGTTGGTACGGGAGATTACTTCGGACCGATGACAGTAGTTGCTGTATATGTGGACGCCAAGCAAATCCCACTTCTAAAAGAACTTGGTGTAAAAGACTCTAAAAACTTAAATGATGCTCAAATTACTGCCATTGCAAAACAACTCCTTCACGTCGTTCCTTATAGCTCTCTCGTTCTTCATAACGAAAAATATAACGAGCTATTTGATAAAGGAAACAACCAAGGAAAACTAAAAGCTTTACTGCATAATAAAGCCATTACAAACTTACTAGCAAAAATGGAACCTACAAAACCTGAAGGCGTCTTGATCGACCAATTTACACAACCTGATACATACTACAAATATTTAGCAAAACAAAAACAAGTACAGCGTGAAAATGTTTACTTCGCTACAAAAGGTGAAAGTGTCCATTTAGCTGTAGCGGCTGCTTCCATTTTAGCTCGTTACTCATTCGTAAAACAGTTTGATGAACTAAGCAAAAAAGCTGGTATGCCACTTCCAAAAGGTGCTGGTAAACAAGTTGATATCGCCGCTGCTAAATTAATTCAAAAGCTTGGTAAAGAACGATTACCTGAGTTTGTAAAACTGCATTTTGCTAATACGGAAAAGGCGTTTCGCTTATTGAAAAAATAACTATTTTTTAGTATCGACATGATTTACATGAACTAAACAAGGCGAAAAGAATTGGATTCTTTCCGCCTTTTATGGATGATATATTATTTTTCGTTTCCATCTTACAAAACTTGCAACTTTTTAAGAGAATATAGCTCCAGCAATAACGATTACAATAATAATAGCAACTAAACAACCTATCATGTTCCATATCGCCTCTGCAAAGAAATAATAAATAAATCCAGCGATAGCCCCTAAAATCGGTGTTCCGATAAATGAGAAAATAATCCCAACAATAATTGCCACAACAATACTACCTCTGCTTGCATAACTTGCATTGTAGTTTGCGCTATTTTCAGGAGCTACATTTGTAGCTACCTCATTATTATTATAGTTTGATTGTGAGCTATAATCCCTATTATCCATTTCACTATAGTTATTAATTTCCATTTGATGCTCTAAATCTCGTAAATAATTACTAATTTCCATATTCTCATTTTGATTTATATCCTGAATTATTCTTACGATTCTTGGCAAACAAGAATGTGTTATATCAATTTCATCTGTCTGATTTAATAACATATTAATTACCGCTTGCTTCTCTTCATCATTTTGAGGAACTCTTTTAATTCTTTCCCCAACCCTCACACAGTACTCTCCTTTTCCTTGTCCATTTGTCAAGTAGAGTAAATCTATTAAGAGAGGCATATCTTCCAAACCAGGGGTGCAATTACTCAATCTTCTTTCTAATGCTTTAATAGCATTATCATATTCTTCTATATTTATATACACATCAGATAAATGCCTATATGGGTACGGCGATTGAGGCTGCAATTTTATTAATTTGTTCGCTTGTGCAATTGCCTTCGAATATTCTTGCTGTTCTCTGTAAATGAGAAATAGTAAGAAATGATATTCTATTACAGATGGATAATCAAAAATCAATTCTTGAATTGCTGTTTTAGCATCAATAAACCAACCTAACTCAAAGTAACAATCCGCTAAATGGTACCTAACATCAGGCGAATCCGAATAATTTACTAATAAATCATTCAGAATGTTGATAGCTTCTTGATACTCACTACCATTTTTATAATTGAGAGCTTGATTTAATAAAAGATCATATTCGCCACCATTTTGAATACTTCTATCATATATTTCTCGCTGCTCTTCATTCATTAATTCTTCATATGCTTTTGTTAATTGCTTAAATTCTTCAGGATATTTCTCATTTGAATACATCCTAATCTTACGAAAGTAAGCCTTTTTTATTTCGTCTTGTGAAGCGCTTTGTTCTATCTCTAATAATTCATAATATGTAAGGTTATTCATATTACTCTCCCAACAATGTTTCCAGTAATTTCTTTGCCTTTTGCCCTGTCCATTTATTTGCATACTCTGAGTCTAATTTTTTCAATATAGTAATCGCTTCATCTTTTTTACTTATATCCATAAAATATGTTGCCTTCGATAAAAGAACAGCATCAATATAATCAGACTCTTTAAAGCTAGAACTAGTATTATTTAAAAATTCATCATATAGTTTTTCTATCCCTTGATAATCTTTCACTTCTATTTTGGATAGAATGGTAAAGTACAGTGCATCATCAGCTATATCCGAATCACTTAACAGCTTTCTAACATTATTAAATGCTGTTATCGCTTTTTCATATTGTCCCTGTTTATATAAAGATCTTCCATCTTTATATAGTTCCCAAGACGCCTTATACTTTAATGAGTCATTTTGCATAAAGCTAGACTCTAAAATTGCTGTTTCTTGCGATGATTGCTTTTCATTTTCTTTAATTTGGTTCTCTAAGGCAGCATTTTTTTCTTTTAATGACTGTTCGACTCTCTTATACTGTTGATCTTGCTTTTTTTCATTTAAAGTTTTTGCGGCAACTTCCTCTTGATACGACTCTTTCATATGGTGTATAAAATATCCTCCAGTAATTAAAGATAGCATAAGTACTGAAGCATAGATTGTATGTACAAGCCAACTTTTCTTCTCTTGCACTTCATGGTCTGTCACCTCAAACAACTTATACTTCTTCTGCAACATTAAAATCGATTGCTCATCTTTTACATATTGAGGAAACTGCTCAAGCTCTTTCTTTGCGAGGTCTATACTCTCCATCGCTAGAAGACAAAGCAAATGTGCATAATACACCTGTGCAGGCAGTGGGTACATTTCTCGCTTCCCCAAAACTTTCCCCAATAACCTTTTTGCTTCTTCATATTGCTTTTTTTTCATCAAAACCACAGATTTATTGTACAAATGATATAACTCCGCATATATAGGCAACACCGCTTCTACTTTCCCAATGGTTTGTCTTTGCGAGGAGCTCAGATTATCTTGAATCTTCCACAAAGTAATCCCTTTTTGCGGATGCCCTGTATATACTTCAAGTAATCCTAACAGCCAATTAATTCGTGAATCTCTTGGCAAAAGAGCTGCAAGCGAAAGGATTAACTCTTTCGCTTGCATAATACGTCCTTGCTGAACAAGTCGGACACACTGATTATATTGATTTGCTATATGTTCCATAATCGTCCCCTCTATCTTTTCACACAAATTCAATTAATAAGTCCGTCAACTCTTCATCATATTTCTGAATTGAAATACGATCATTGCGACTTAAAGCCACTTTTAAATTTGATACAGCTTCTTGCAATTTTTGTTTTTCTTGTTCTCCTACTTCTTGCATTAATTTTTCTGCACGATACAATGTCTTTTTAACATCTTCAAAATACTCTGATTTAGCCCAATCTTTTTCCAAGCGTACCTTCGCTTGTGTCATTTCACGTTCATCCATAACACCCACTTGAGAATTAATGACTTCTGTAATTTTCTTTCCTGTACTCACAATCGTCGCTTCAATTTGTAAAATACCATTAATGTCATAAGTAAACTGAATTTCAATTTCTTCGTGTCCTGCTAACCGCTTCGGAATTCCATCCAGAATAATGTCATCTTTATTCAACTTTGTATTCTCAAAAACTTTTTCATTTTCCCCTTGATATACTTGAATAACAACTTGATCTTGATAATCACTCATTGTAGAGTATGTCTTTTTTTCTGTAACTGGAACTTTTGCACCTTTATTAATAATTGGATCAAAATATCCACCTATAATTTGTCCACCAACATTTTTCACGATATCTGTCCCTAATGTATACGAACAAATATCAAGAACCATTAATCCATCAGCCGAATCAATTGCTCCACTTTTAATCCCAGCTTGTACAGCAGCACCCAACGCTACAACTTCATCCGGATTAATATCCTTACGAATTGGACGCTGTAATTTTTCTTCTACAATTTTTTGAATATAAGGAATACGTGTAGATCCGCCCACTAATAAAATATGATCAATATTCGTTAATGATAAATTACTTTCTTTTAATGCTGTATCTACTTCATGTAATGTGGAAACAGCTAATTTTTGAATCAATTGCTCAAACTGCCCACGAGATATTTCCATATCAATCGTGACAGGTGCACCATTATGAATCCCTACAAACGGAACCATAAATCGTACTGACATTTGAGTTGATAAAGATTTTTTAACACGCTCTGCCTCTTCTTTTAATAACGCACGAACTTCTTGCTCCGTTTTCCCTTCAACTCGATATAAATGAATACCATGAATCATTTCATATTCCTTTACTACCCAATCCACAATTGCATTATCAAAATCCATACCACCTAGTTTATTATTACCAGCACTAGCCTTTACTTCTACGACACCTTCAAAAATTTCAATAATCGAAACATCAAAAGTACCACCACCTAAATCATAGACTAGAATATGTTGGTTCTGATCTAAATTCTCGAATCCATATGCAATTGCAGCTGCGGTCGGCTCATTAATAATACGTTCTACTTTTAACCCTGCAATCTCCCCAGCTTTTTGTGTCGCTTTTCTCTGTGAATCAGAGAAATACGCAGGAACTGTAATAACCGCTTCTGTCACTGTCTCTCCTAGTTTCCCTTCTACACTTTCTTTTAAATATTTTAATATGAGAGCAGATACTTCTTCTGGGCGTAGTTGCTGTTCTCCCATTGAAACGTTTTCTTCCGTTCCCATTAAACGTTTCACTTCAAGAACTGTGCGGTCTGGTAAACTTTTAATTCCCGATTTTGCATCTTCACCAATAATAATCTCACCTTTTAAATCTTTTTGTACAACTGAAGGCGTTGTGCGGCTTCCCTTTTTATTTTCAATAATCTCCGGTTTTCCATTTTTTAAATATGCAATAGCAGAATTTGTTGTCCCCAAATCGATTCCTACAATAGCCATAAATAATTCCTCCTAATATGTTTAATAGACAGTAACCACGTATGCTTTTCTTAAGATTTCTCCTGTAACAGCATTGCGGAAACCTCGTTTATTTACCGTATACACTTGATATTTTTCATAACCTTCTGGAACTTCATTTAAAGGAACAGTTCCAACGCCTTCCATTACAGTCCCATCAAATAATTCCCCTTGGACAGAGATTTCTTCAATCTCTTCTTTTTCAAGTAAAAGTAATGCTTTTTTAAGCGTTGTTTCCAGGCTGTCTCCCCAGTTATTTCCTTCTACTTGCTTAGAAATGTTATAAACATTATCCAGTAAATCGAACATACTAATAACAAGTAAAGCTAACTTTTTTTGTTTTTTCTCAAATTCTACTAAACTAGATTTTTCTTCAGCTGTTCCTTTTTCTTGTACATATTCTTCCATCGTTGATTGTAACTCTTGTGCAATTTTAAAAAAGGCACGATTTCCTTTTTTTATTTCATCACGCAGTGTATCTACAGCTGGTTGTAAATCTGAATAATCTTGTGGTTCATATATTTCAAATGCTGTTTCTTCTAAAAAGGTTAAACCTGCAATATCGTTTTCTATCATTTCCATATAAGTGTCACCCAAATAAAACTCTCCCTTCATATCATGAAGTAAAAAATCAAAGAACAATTGCTTAAAACGACTTTCTGTTGTGATTACAAAACGGCTCCACTTGTCTTCATAATACTGATCTGTATATAACACAAATTTCATCTCTTCAAAACATCCTTGAATATGTAACTGATATACGTTTGCGCTATGACCAATAAAGAATTTGAGTATGTGTGAAAAAGTATATTCACATTGTTCCTCTCGCACCCTTTTAACTCCTTAATAAAGAATTTTAGTCGTTCTCTCAACTCTATTAATAATTTCTTCATCAATGCTATCCAATTCTTTTTTTTGCCCTTGCGAAACTGCATAATAAGCTTTTTGTAGGATAATTTCCTCTACAAGATTTCTCATTAACCTACCATTCCCATGACTTTTGGGATTCAGTTCTATTTTCTTATTTAAAATATAGCGAACTCTTTCTTTCGCACCTGATGTAATTTTATATTCCTTTTTATCAAACATTAAATCTTGTATTAACAATAATTCATCAACTGTGTAATCTGGAAAATCGACATAAATATTAAATCTTGAACGAAGCCCTGGATTAGATTCAATAAACTCATTCATTTCATTAGGATATCCGGCAAGAATAACAATCAAATTTTCACGATTATCTTCCATCGCCTTCACGAGCGTATCAATTGCTTCCATTCCAAAATCATTTGCACTACCGCTTCGCGTTAAAGAATAAGCTTCATCAACAAATAAAACGCCGCCTAGCGCCTCTTTAATTTTTTTCATTGTCTTAGGAGCAGTATGTCCAATAAATTCTCCAACTAACTCCGAACGATCCGTTTCAACTAAATGTCCTTTCGACAATACTCCTAAAGCTTTAAAAATTTTCGCGACCAATCTAGCGACTGTCGTTTTCCCTGTACCGGGATTTCCAGTAAATATCATATGAAGACTTAAACTATCTGTCTTCATTCCTTGCTCTTTACGCATCTGATTAAAAATAACTAAATTATAAATCTCTTTTACTTTTTGTTTTACACTTTGTAAGCCAATTAACTCATCTAATTCTGCCATTGTTTTTTCAACAGAAATGACTTCCTGTTTTTCTAACAACTGTTTAGCAAACAAAGGATTACTCTCTATCTCACCTTCTAATTCTGCTATAACATTCAAACACTCTTGACTTTCTTTTTGAAGGTTTTCATATTGTAAAGCAGTTCGAAAAGCAAATCGTGCTCGTTGTATTGCTTGCTTTACTTCCTTAACATTATAAGGACCCACCTGTTTTAAATTATCTACTAGTTCTTTATGAATATATAAATGCTTTCTTCGCAAAACAGCGTGCCCGTATTGTATATAATAGCTTGCGTTATCTTGCGTAAACGATAACGCCGACAGCCAAGACTGTTCAGCCTTATCATCTTCACCTTTTTTCTCGTGCAAACATGCTAATTTTTCATACCATCTACTTATTTCCTTACTCATATCTTTCTTCAAAGGAAACATATCGTTTTCCACTTTATATAAAAGCCTAAACGATCGTATAAATAAATATGAAGCGGTTTCTAAATCTTCGCTTGCTAAAGCAGTTTCCATTTGTCTCTTTATATCTCCAAAAGATTCTAAAACAAATTCTCTTTTCCCTATATCCAATACGGTCACCTTTTATCATCTTTATATTTTAATTTATCATAAATTAAGCATGTAGCACTACAACCCTCAAAAACCCCTGTTCAACACTCTTAATTCTAACAAAACATTACATTTTCTTCTATAAAATTCTATCCTTTAATTTCTATTATT
This sequence comes from Bacillaceae bacterium OF18-1A, assembly GCA_027694045.1. Taxonomy (GTDB): domain Bacteria; phylum Bacillota; class Bacilli; order Bacillales; family Bacillaceae_G; genus Bacillus_A. Next base: position 946,106 of record JAQEWB010000002.1, read on the forward strand.
ACGATATTTTTTTATTATAAAAAAACAAAATCTATTCGTGAATATCCATATGCAAAAGAAACTACAAAAAATCAACAACAACCTGAAAAACAACTCTCTTCTTTTGTTATAAAACACATATTATGATAAACGAAGAGCGTTTCATTCCAAAAAAGTGAGCACCTGAAGAAAATGTGGAAAAATGTTATAAAATTGAAGCGAAAAATAGCGAAATGAAGTACGCACAAGGATAAGATATAATAGGTTCCCCGTGTCTTATCGGCATACAAATGTATGGAGAAATGGCTACATCCTTTGTTAAATTAAAACAATTAATCATTCTATTAAAATGATAAAATGTAAAATGTTCTCCATGTGTTTTATGAGATTAGAAACTTAGATTTTTCAGTGATCTCCTGTTTTTTTGTTATGTTATAATCCGCTCTACTATTGCGCTTCTATTTTTGTTACACTTTATACATACAAATTTTTCAAAATTAAAGAAAATCACCCATCTCTCTTTCTACAAATGGCTCTAAATATCCCACTAGATGGGCACAAGATAGACGGCTCAAAACTAGAGGGAATATTCAGCTACTAAGCTGTACAATGAGAACTCAACGATTTAGCTGAAGTTATACTAGGTCAAATTACATATTCGAAAATTTATCAGGCAACATGATGCTCATTTTTTATCCATAATCCAGTAAAGCTGTAACAGTTCTGTCGGGAACTTGAATTTATGATTTAAAAAAGGAGGTCATTCATATAAGCCCTACCAAAATTAAAAAGTTATTATATGTTCTCGTACACCTCGTGGGCCCGCTTTCTTTCCTCATTATTTCTACCATTTGGGGAGTTTTGTTCACTACTAAATCCACATTCGAAAACATATCTGATAATCTTGGCGTTATGGCCATTTATTACGTGTTCATGAGCTTACTGTGGGTTTTCTATTTAGATCGATTAGACAAAGATGTAGATAAAATTACAAACGAGATTCGTAACAAAAAGATGTAGTACATATAAAAAAGCGAGAGCAACTGCTCTCGCTTTTTTCATATTTTAGAATTCAGAAGAACCTGGAGTTCTTGGGAATGGAATTACGTCACGGATGTTAGCCATGCCAGTGATGTACATTAGGAAGCGCTCGAAACCTAGACCGAATCCAGCGTGTTTTGTACCGCCGTATTTTCTAAGTTCTAAGTACCACCAGTAGTCCTCTTCGTTCATACCTAATTCTTTAATTCTATCTACTAAAACGTCCATTCTTTCTTCACGTTGACTTCCGCCGATTAATTCGCCGATGCCAGGAACTAGAAGGTCAGTAGCAGCTACTGTTTTACCGTCGTCATTTAAGCGCATGTAGAATGCTTTAATGTCTTTCGGATAGTCAGTTACGAATACAGGGCGTTTGAAGATTTCTTCTGATAAGTATCTTTCGTGCTCTGTTTGTAAGTCAATACCCCATTCTACTGGGTATTTGAAGTCAGCACCTGATTCTTGAAGTACTTTAATTGCTTCTGTATATGTGATGCGACCGAAGTCAGAGTTGATTACGTTGTTCATGCGCTCAAGAACTGTTTTATCAACGAAGCTGTTGAAGAATTCCATTTCTTCTGGTGCATGCTCTAATACGTATTTCATTGCATATTTCAGCATATCTTCTGTAAGGTTCATTACATCGCCTAATTCAGCAAATGCAATCTCAGGCTCAACCATCCAGAACTCAGCTGCGTGGCGAGTTGTGTTTGAGTTTTCTGCACGGAATGTAGGTCCGAATGTGTATACATCACGGAATGCTAATGCATAAGCTTCAGCGTTCAGCTGTCCACTTACTGTTAAGTTTGTTTCTTTACCGAAGAAGTCTTTTGATTCATCAACTTTTCCGTCTTCACCTTTTGGTACGTTGTTTAAATCTTGCGTTGTTACGCGGAACATTTCGCCAGCACCTTCTGTATCACTACCAGTGATGATTGGTGTGTGAACATGTACGAATCCACGCTCTTGGAAGAATTGGTGAATTGCAAATGCTGCGATAGAACGTACGCGGAACGTTGCAGAGAATGCATTTGTTCTTGGACGTAAGTGAGCGATTGTACGTAAGTATTCAAACGTGTGACGCTTCTTTTGAAGTGGGTAATCAGAATCTGATAAGCCCTCGATATCAATTTTTTCTGCTTTAATTTCAAATGGTTGCTTCGCTCCAGGTGTTGCAATTACTTTACCTTCTACTTTAACTGAAGAGCTAAGTGGAAGTTTTGCAATTTCTTTGAAGTTATCTAATTCTGTATCGAAAACGATTTGAACGCTTTTGAAGAAGCTACCGTCGTTTAATTCGATGAAACCGAACGCTTTTGAATCACGTAAATTACGAATCCACCCTGATACTTGTACTGTTTGTCCTTCATACTTTTCTGTATCTCTATACAGACTTTTTACTAATGTGTGTTCCATAGTGAAATTCTCCTTTGCTCATATATTTAAATACAAAAAAACCTTTCATCCATAAAGGGACGAAAGGTTAAACTTCGCGGTACCACCCAATTTGTCATAAAGACCAACTTTAACTCGTATGTAATACATACTTCCCGGTTTGTAACAGGCCGGCTTCCCGTCTAAGTCTACTCTTGAATACAAGATTCAATTTCGGTTAGCAACTCCAAGGTGTTCTTCACATATACCGCCTCATCAGGCTCTCACCGCCCCTGACTCGCTTTGGATTATAGTATATACTACTTTTCCTTATCATCGTCTTTCATTTTGTTAAACTAAAATTAATGTACTACATTCGAGAGAAAGATGCAAGACGCCAAAACATATATCGGCGATTTTTACAATATATCAACCGTAACTTTAAATATATCGGCGGTTCGACACAGAATATCGACCTACCGACACTTTTCGACAATCGTTCCATAAAAAAATTGCCGGAATAAATCCGGCAATTTCTTATTACTTACGTAACTCCGCACCAAATTTCTCTTCAACCGCTGTTAATACACGGTTATGTGCTTCTGTTACTTCTTCGTCTGTTAACGTACGTTCTGCATCGAAGTAGTTCATAGAGAATGCAAGTGACTTCTTGCCTTCTTCCATTTTTTCACCTTCGTATAAGTCAAATAGTGTTACGTCTTTCAACAGTTCTCCGCCAGCTTCAGCAATGACTTGCTTCATTTCACCAGCTTTTGTTTCTTTCGTTACGACAACAGCCATGTCACGTGTCATAGATGGGAAACGTGGAATTGCTGAGTAGTAAGTTTCTTCAGCGTCTGCACCGAATACTTTTACAAGAGATAGTTCGAATACGAATGTATTTTTCACATCTAATTGTTTTTCTGCTTCTGGGTGCAACTGACCGATGAATCCAATTACTTCGCCATCTAATGCGATGTCAGCTGTACGACCTGGGTGCATACCTTCACGTTTTGCTGGTGCATATGTGATTTGGTTTGAAACGCCAAGCACGTCGAATAGTCCTTCTAGTACACCTTTCACAACGAAAAAGTCTACTACTTTCTTCTCACCTTGCCATGCATGGTGAAGAGCAAGACCTGTCATAACACCTGCAAGATGTTGTTCTTCTTTCGGAAGTTCTCCTTCTTCTGTCGGTAAGAAGATAGAACCTACTTCGTATAAAGCAACGCTGTCGTTTTTACGAGCGACATTGTATGAAACTGCTTCTAGTAATTGCGGTACTAAGCTTAAACGAAGTTGGCTACGTTCTTCACTCATCGGAAGTGCAAGACCTACAGGCGCCTTTTCGTTTGGCTCAACCATATATTGTTTCGCTTTGTCAGCGCTTGTTAATGAATATGTGATTGCTTCATATAAACCAGCACCCTCTAAGAAGCGGCGTACTTTACGACGTTTCGTTTGTGCTGCTGTTAATTTACCACGAGTCATTGTTCCAGAAGGTAATGTAACTGGAATGTGGTCATAACCGTATAGACGGCCCACTTCTTCTACTAAGTCTTCTGAAATTGTAATATCAGGACGACGCGCTGGTACATTCACGTGGAATGTTCCTTCTACTTCTGTGAATGGGAATTTCAAGTTTGTGAACATTGTCCCCATTTCACTTGCAGAGATATTTGTACCTAATACACGGTTTACTTTTTCAGCAGTAACAGATACTGTATGCTCTTGTACTTGTAAGTTGTCAGCTTCTACTACACCTTCAAGCGCTTCTCCACCAGCGTATTTCGCCATTAAAGCAGCTGCATGTTGAATCGCTTCAAATGTACGTGTTGGGTCGATTCCTTTTTCGAAACGTGCACTTGATTCACTGCGAAGACCTAAGTCTTTTGATGTACGGCGTACTGTTTGACCTGCAAAGTATGCAGACTCAATTAGAACGTTTACTGTGTCATTTGTAACTTCAGAATCCGCTCCGCCCATTACACCAGCAACAGCTAAAGCTTTCGTGCCGTTTGTAATAACAAGGTGATGATTTTGTAATGTACGCTCTTGATCATCTAATGTTTGAATCTTTTCGCCTTCTTTTGCAAGACGAACAACGATTTCTTTTGAACCTAATTTATCGTAATCGAATGCATGTAACGGTTGACCGTATTCCATTAGAATGTAGTTTGTAATATCAACTACGTTGCTAATTGGACGAATACCAGCTGCCATAAGGCGAGTTTGCATCCACATTGGTGATGGACCAATCTTTACGTTTTTAACCATTTTTGCAATGTATAATGGGTTTTCTTCTTTCGCTTCTACACTTACAGAAATGTAATCAGAAGTTTTTTCTGCTGTTTCTTGTAAGTCGATAGCTGGAAGTTTTACTTCGCGGCCATAAATAGCAGCTACTTCATATGCAACACCTAACATGTTTAAGCAATCGGCACGGTTTGGTGTTAAACCAAGCTCAAGTACTTCATCATGTAAATTTAAAATTTCAAGTGCATCTGCACCAACTTCAGCATCACTTGGGAAGATGAAAATGCCGTCTGCGTAATCTTTCGCAACTAGCTTTCCATCAATGCCAAGCTCTTGAAGAGCACAAACCATACCGTGAGAAGCTTCACCGCGTAGTTTCGCTTTTTTAATTTTGAAGTTACCAGGAAGTACAGCACCAACTTTTGCAACTGGTACTTTTAAACCTTTTGCAATGTTAGCAGCTCCACAAATAATTTGAACTGGCTCTTCTTCACCGATATCGATTAAGCATTTGCTTAATTTATCAGCTTCTGGGTGTTTTTCACATTCTAATACGTGACCAACTACAACACCTTTTACACCTTTATTTAATACTTCAACGCCTTCTACTTCAATACCACTTTTCGTGATTTTGTCTGCTAGTTCTTGTGCTGTTACATCTTTAATATCTACATACTCTTGTAACCAACGATATGATACGAACATATTTATCCTCTCCTTCCCTTACGCTCGTTTGAATTGTTGTAAGAAACGTACATCATTTGTATAGAAATGACGAATGTCATCTACGCCGTATTTCAACATTGCGATACGCTCTGCGCCCATACCGAATGCGAAACCTTGATATTCTTTTGAATCATAACCAGCCATTTCAAGTACGTTCGGGTGAACCATACCTGCGCCTAAAATTTCGATCCAGCCAGTTCCTTTACAAGTGCCGCAACCTTTACCATGACACATCATACAAGAAATATCCATCTCTACAGATGGCTCTGTGAAGGGGAAGAAACTTGGACGAAGACGGATTTCACGATCTTCACCGAACATCTTTTTCACGAATACTTGAAGTGTACCTTTTAAGTCACTCATGCGAATGTTTTTATCAATTACAAGACCTTCAATTTGCATGAACTGATGTGAATGTGTCGCATCATCGTCATCGCGGCGATACACTTTACCAGGACAAATAATTTTAATTGGGCCTTTTTCTTTATTGTTTTCCATCGTACGTGCTTGCACAGAAGATGTATGTGTACGTAATAACGTTTCTTCTGTAATGTAGAATGTATCTTGCATATCACGTGCTGGGTGATCTTTCGGTAAGTTTAATGCTTCGAAGTTGTAGTAGTCTTTTTCTACTTCTGTTCCTTCAGCTACTTCATAACCCATACCGATGAATACATCTTCAATTTGTTCCACAACCGCTGTTAACGGATGGTGACAACCTGTTTCAACAGGACGACCTGGCAAGGTAACATCAATTGTTTCAGTAGCTAATTTCGCTTCAATTACTGCTTTTTCTAAGTTACCAATTTTGTCATCTAGACGCGTTTGAATCGCTTCACGTACTTCGTTGACTAATGCACCCATATGTGGACGCTCTTCTGCTGATAATTTCCCCATACCACGTAATACTTCTGTGATTGGGCCTTTTTTCCCTAAATACGCTACGCGTACATCGTTTAAGCCTTTTAGCTCTTTCGCTTCTTCAATAAGCTCTAACGCTTTTTGCTTTAGCTCTTTTAAACGTGCTTCCATTTGGAACCCTCCTAATTTTAAAAATAAAAAAACCTCGCTCCCAAAAAGGGACGAGGTAAATTCGCGGTACCACCCTAAATTGACAGAACAAGTCTGCCCACTCATTAGTTATAACGATCAATTCTGACCGGAACGCCTTTACATATACATGGTCCTGGCGCCAACTCCAGAGGTGAATTCACTTCCGTCTACCATAAGAATGCTTTCAGTCTACGGCATTCTCTCCCTATATGGCGATTTTGTAAGCTACTCTTCTCTATCAACGTTTTTCGTTATTTAACTTTTATTGTATGTTCATGACAAACATATACTTCAACTTATTATAAGAAGTTTTTTATTTGTTCGCAACTGGGCTTTGTAAATAATACGTTAAAATCCCGGCTGCAACCGCAACATTTAATGATTCTGCCCCGCCGTAAATTGGAATATACAAGTTTTGATCCGTTTTTGCAAGAATTTCTTGGCGTACGCCGTTTCCTTCATTTCCTACAATTAATGCAAAACTTCCGGCTGGTGTTACTTCACCATACGGCACTCCATTTTCAAGAGCTGTTCCGTATACAGGAACGTTATTTTCTTTTAGCTTATCTACCCATTCTTCTAAGTTTCCTTTTACAATTGGTAAGTGGAAAATAGAACCTTGTGTAGAGCGGAGTACTTTACTATTATAAACATCAACACAACCTTCTCCAAGCACAACGGCATGAATACCAGCTGCATCAGCTGTACGAATAATCGTTCCTAAATTACCTGGGTCTTGAAGACCATCTAATAAAAGAAATTTCCCATCCGTAAGAGCTACGTCTTTCTCATGCTTCTCACAAACAGCAAATACACCTTGCGTCGTTTCTGTTTCACGAAGTACTTTCACGATTGCTTCAGGCACAATATACATTTCCACATCATTAACCGTCCAATCTTTCGGAAGGTCTGTCTGATCTGAAACGATAAGCTCTGTTACAACGCCTGCCTTTAAAGCTTCCTCCACTAAGTGGAACCCTTCTACAAAAAATAAACCTTTTTTATCGCGTTCTTTTTTCGTCTGCAGCTTTTTCCACTGCTTCACACGCGGATTTTGTACTGAATCAATGTTTTTCATAATATGTATTTCCCTCTCTTCTTGTCTTATCATTATAGCCTATTTTTCATACATATTTACATAAAAAAGAACAAAAACTAACGTCAGTTTCAATTCTGAAGAAGAGGTGAAAGTGATGAGTTTTAATTTACGCGGTGCTGTATTAGCGAATGTATCTGGAAATTCACAAGACCAATTACAAGAAACAATTGTCGATGCCATTCAAAGTGGCGAAGAGAAAATGCTACCAGGTCTTGGCGTTTTATTTGAAGTCATTTGGAAAAATGCTGGTGAAAATGAAAAGCACGAAATGTTAGAAACACTAGAGCAAGGATTAAAAAAATAAGCAATTTGAAAATCACCTTTGCATAAGCTAAGGTGATTTTTTTGCAGAAAAATTTTTTCTTCTCCTAAACATTTCTACTTTACTAACGAACTATGATGGAGTACAATGTTCAAAATACATTTAAACCGATCGATTTTTCTTCATATACACCATAAGATAAAAGGAGTGAATGTTTTATGCACCGTATTACGCTTGAACAAATTTTTAAACATCATATTACACAAAAATACGTAAATCGTTCTGGAATGGTCCACGCGATCGCTGTCGCTTACCATGCGTTTCACTTAGCCAAAAAGCATCACGCCTCAGTCGATGCTGCAACAAAAGCTGGTTTCCTTCATGATATTGGACATCATACGTGGTACACAGGTGGCGAGTGGGACTATGACTTGTATAAAAAGAATGATATACACGCAATTAAAGGAGCAGAAAGAGCTCATAAATTGCTTATTAGATTAGGGGAACATCCGAAACTAGCAAAAGAAATTTCTATTGCGATTCTTCTTCATACAGATTCTTTCTTAGTAGAACAAGAAATTGAAAGAACATCTCTTCAAAACATTATTAAATGGGCAGATGAAGCAGATGAAGAACCGGGCGGAGCGCACCATTACCGAACGATTTCTTATGAAAAAGCATTAAAAGCAATTCAGCAGTTAGATCGATTAGTAGAGCGTGAATTACAAATAGAGCAATCGAAATCAAATAAAAAAACAGAACATAGTTATCAATGAGAAAGAGGCATCACTATAGGGTGATACCTCTTTTATTTTTTTAAACGCAATGTTACATGTAAGATTTATACATATTATTCAAAACAGAAACAAGTTATAATCATATATAAATATAAAGAGGTGATTATACGTATGCAACCCGCTACACAACTTTCTAATGAACAGAAATACTCTATGTCATGGGGACAATTCATTAACTCTGTTTTATTTTCTTTTTTCGGAACTGGGCTTATCACTTTATTTCTAGCAATGCCTTTAACAATTTATACATCCGGTCTCACAAATAAAAAGCAAATTGCCTTGTATGATTCTATTACTACTACTGCAAGTATCACGCTACAGCTCGCAATGTTATTATTCTTCATTTTTAAATTTGAACCAGCGAAAAAATTATTACTACAATCTTTTAACTTTAAAGTATTGAAAGAATGGCGCACATACGTATACTTACTTCTTTTCTTCGCTATAAACATCATGCTCAACTACATCTTGTTAAATTATGTGTTCCAAGACGCAACAAAGCAACAATCTTCCGCACTGAACTTAGACGTTTTCAAGCAGTATCGAATTTTATTACTTATTGGCTTTGCAATACTCACACCAATTTTTGAAGAGCTTATTTTCCGTGGTTTTATACTTCACTTCTTCTCAGAACGCTTTCCATTTTGGATTGCAGCAGTTGTAACGAGCTTCTTTTTCGGTATCGCTCATACATACTCGCTTGGAGTAATGGTAATTACTTTCTTCCTAGGATTATTAATGGCGATTTTATGCAAGAAAACAAAATCTATTATTCCAGCCATATTATTTCACATTATGAATAATATGTTCGCATTTCTAAGTTAAAGAGAGGTATCGTGCTGATACCTCTCTTTACTCTTTTATAATGAACTCCCTCTTCAGTACTATTTATCCCGCTTTAACGGGCAGTAAGACCCCCACTGATTAAAGTTTCACTTTATTTCTATCAAATTATATATATCCATTAACAATATCCAAAATAAACCTCTTGTAGTAAAATATAACTTATCAACTAGAAGGAGATCACACATGCAAGTTTTAAGCTTACTTTGGATTTTTTACGTACCACTTCTTACTTTATGCGGATTTTTCGGTGGTATTTTTTTAATGATTACTGGCGTTAAACACCGCAAACTACTCGTTAGTTTAATGGGAGCACTCAGCCTATCCTTTATCATACTACCTTATGCTTTTTGGGGCATTGGAATTGACGGCGATACAATCCTTCCTATTCCAACTACTCTATACTGGATTCTGTTTTCTTTAACTGGATTATTAGCTGGATTCATTGGATTACAAGCAGAAATTAAAAGTATTCGTAACATGGGGTTCATTATCTTTACCGCTGGATTGTTAGGGGTTATCTTCTGGAATCTCATGTCTGTAGGTGACTCATTCTACTTCTAAAAGTTTTTTTAAAATCTACAAATTGGAGGAAATATAGAAATGTTCGGAGTATTAACTTGGACAATTTTAGCTGCTATTTTAATGCTATGCGAATTCATCGTTGGCAGCTTTTTAATTGTTGCTGGAATTAAATATCGTAAATTACTTATCGTTATAGCAGGAGTGATTAGTATATCACTTATCATTGTTCCTATTATTTGTATAGGTTTTGGAATAAATTTAGAGGGAATGGTTCCAATTTCAGGAACTTTATATTGGGGGTTATTTTCTTTAGCTGGACTATTAGCTATTATAATTGGCAGACAAATATCAAGTATTCGTTCTATGGGGACGATTTTGTTTATAACAGGATTATGCTCTGTGAGCGCTTATCATCTATTATATCTAACTCTTTAAAAAGGAAAAAAAGCAGGGAAATTAATTCCCTGCTTTTCTATTTGATTTATTGCCTGATGGTAAGAAGAATGACAACACCCAAGCAACACCTGCGAGTATCGTTGCAATTAAGAAGGCGTCGTTAATACCATTAATTGCAGATAGCTTCGAAATTTGCGCATATAATAGTTGCGTGCTCATCGCATCTCCTGCTTGAGCTGATCCGGCTAATGCCGCTAAGCTTTGGCCCATGCCATGTACTTTATCAACTAAAATTGGATTTGATGTTGTTAGCATATTTCCATAATCCGCTACGTGAGCAGTAGTTTGTTGTGTCATAAGCGTGATTAAAATCGCTGTTCCGATTGAACCCGCTACTTGTCTTGACGTATTTTGCGTTGCTGTACCATGAGAGATTAATTTCATCGGCAACGCGTTCATGCCTGCTGTCATAATTGGCATCATAATGAATGACATACCAATTGAACGAATAATATAATCCGTCATAATGACGCTATACGGTGTATCCATTGATAACTTTGTAAATTCATATGTCGCAAACGTTGTAATGGCTAATCCAACAATTGCTAACGGACGAATACCATACTTATCAAATAGTTTACCTGCAATCGGTCCCATGATCCCCATAATTAATGATCCTGGAAGTAACAATAAACCTGATTCTATCGGTGTGAACCCGCGAATATTTTGCAAGTATACCGGAAGCAATAACATACCTCCGAATAATGCCATCGTTACGATTGCGTTAATTACTAATGTGAAAGTGAACGTTGGATATTTAAATACTTGCAAATCAAGCATTTTATTGTCCGTCGTTAGCTCTCTCCAAATAAATACGGCTAAACCAATTACACCAATAATAAGTGAAATAACAACCTCAGCACTCGTCCAACTATTATTTCCTGCTTCACTAAATCCATATAGTAAGCTACCTAATCCAATACTTGAACTAACAACGCCGAATACATCTAGTTTTGTTTTAGATACCGGCTGCGCTAGTGTAAAGAATTTTAAAGATAAGAACGTAATAATTAAACCGATAACAAACATCCCGTAGAACATTAAATTCCAGCTATAATTTTCAATAACCCATCCTGTTACAGTTGGTCCAATAGCTGGCGCTAAAATCATTGCAACACCTAGTAATCCCATCGCTGCTCCGCGCTTATGAGGCGGGAATAATGTCATGAAGATATTCATACCAACCGGCATTAAAATACCTGCACCAACCGCTTGAATTACACGCCCCGTCATCATCATTGTAAAGTTTCCTGATGTAGCGCAAATGATAGATCCTACCGTGAAGAATAACATTGCCGCTACGAATAATTTACGATACGTAAATCGAGAAACTAAAAAGGCACTAATTGGTACTAAAATACCATTTACAAGCATGAAGCCTGTAATTAACCATTGCGCTGTTGAAGTTGATACGTTAAATTCATTCATTAACGGTGGCAATGCAACGTTAATGATTGTTTGGTTTAAAATAGAAACGAACATACCAAGAATCAATACCGTTACGACTGCTTTTACATTCACATTTTCTACAGGCATAGACATTGGCTTTTTCAGTGTTTCTTTTTCTTGTTTTCCTTCTTGCTTTCCTGTTTCTAACTCAACTACATTAGAAATTTCCGTTTCTTGCTTTCGTTCAATTTCTTTCTCTTCTGTTTCAACTTTACTTACTTCTACTTTACTTACGGCTGGGACTTGTTCTTCTCCCACGTTCGTTTTTTTCTTTCGTAAAAGACGATTTACAAGGAAGAAGACGATTATACAAAATAGTGCATATCCTACAATTGCAATTGAGGACATCTCATCTCCCCCTTACTTATGAATACGAACTGTCACATTCATGCCAGGAACAATATTTACTGATTTGCTATGATCTAATGAAATTTTAACTGGTACAACTTGTGTTACTTTCGTATAGTTCGCTGTTGCGTTGCTTGATGGTAACATAGAGAATGTATTCGCTGTTGTTAAGCCAACTTGCTCTACTTTTCCTGATAATGTTGTATCTGGGTATGCATCTACATACACATCTACTTCTTGACCTTTTTGTACATCGTCGACATCTGTTTCTTCAATGTTTGCTGTTACCCATAAATTGTTCATATCAAATGCATAAGCAATTGGGCTACCTGCTCCTACAAAAGCATTTGTCGTCGCGTTTGATTGTACAACCGTTGCATTTTGCGGAATTGTTACATCTACTGTTTGTTCTCCATTTGCTGCCGCTACAGTAACAGCACCTAATTTATCATTTTCACTGTAGTTCTTACCTACTTCAGCTTTCCAATCTGTTAACTTACCTGCTACTGGTGATGCAATCGGAATTACCTTTCCGTCAATTTTTGCATTGTCTGTTTTTAAATAATTTTCCGCTTGATTGTAATAGTAATAACCGCCAATGCCGCCGCCAACTAGTACAATCAATGTGATAATATTAATAATTACCATTCTTCGAAACTGATTCATTGCATTCCTCTCCTTATATCGCATATAATTTTTTTCTAAACTATTTACATCCTTATTGTTTATATTGTTTAATTGTTAATTATATTAACCTTTAAACAAAAAAATCACACCATTTACAGCGTAAACTAAAATATGTCTACCTGCGAGCGGTGCTGATTTCTAAAGGACTATCGTTTATAATTATAAATAATTATTTTGAATCTACAACCGACAATTTACGTATGAAATGTCGCTTAAACAACAATATAATAGCAACGTGTTGTTTAAGTGTGAAAAATTAAACGAGGGGAAGTTAAAATGTCTATTAAAAATACAAATGATCCACGTGTAAAGCGGACGAGACAACTCATACAGGATGCTTTTGTCGCTTTAGTAGGCGAAAAAGGCTTTGAAAATGTAACTGTGCAACATATCGCAGAACGTGCTCCTGTAAATCGCGCTACATTTTATAGTCATTACCACGATAAATATGACCTATTAGAAAAAAGTATTGAAGAAATGCTAGATAAGTTAACGGAAGTCATTAAACCAAAAAATAATAATAAAGAAGAATTTCAACTTACATTCGATTCACCAAATCCAACTTTTTTAGCTCTATTCGAACATATTGCAAAAAACGTAAATTTCTATAACGTGATGCTCGGTGATAAAGCAGCCGGGAACTATTCTTATAAAATGATGAAAACAATACAAACACATTTAACGTTAAGCTTATCTATTTCACAGCCAGATGATACAGAACTTATGGTTCCTCGTGATATTTTAATTAGCTATGTGACAGGAGCTCATATCGGGATGATTATGTCCTGGTTAAAAAGAGGCATGATATATACTCCACATTTCATGGCCATGCAGTTAACCCGTTTAATTATTTTAGGAGCTCATACTGCAGCGGGATTAGAAAGACCTTTTTAAAACATAAAAAAGCGAAGGGAGATCTCCCTTCGCTTTTTTCTATTAATTAAATGTAATGTTATGTACAGCCTCTTTATCAAGACGTTTAATAACTTCTACAATTAACTTCACTGCATTTTCATAATCATCACGATGTAACATCGCTGCGTGTGAATGAATGTAGCGCGTTGCAATTGTAATTGCCATAGACGGAATACCATTTACAGCAATGTGAATCGCACCTGCATCTGTTCCACCACCAGCTACTGAATCATATTGGTATGGGATTTGTAATTCGTCAGCAACGTCTACTACGAAATCACGTAAACCTGTATGACCGATAACAGAAGCATCATATAAAATGATTTGTGGACCATCGCCCATTTTACTTTGCGCTTCTTTTGCTGTTACACCCGGCGTATCGCCAGCGATACCAACATCTACTGCGAATGCGATATCTGGTTTAATATAGTTTGCAGATGTTTTTGCACCACGAAGACCAACCTCTTCTTGTACAGTTCCAACGCCGTATACAACGTTTGGATGCTTTTCATCTTTTAATTGTTTTAATACGTCAATTGCAATTGCACAACCAATTCGGTTATCCCATGCTTTTGCAAGTAACATTTTTTCATTCTTCATCACTTGGAATTCGAAGTAAGGTACAACTTGATCTCCAGGTCGTACGCCCCACTCCATCGCTTCTTCTTGACTAGAAGCACCGATATCGATGAACATGTCTTTAATATCAACTGGCTTTTTACGAGCTTCTGGAGGTAAAATGTGCGGTGGTTTTGAACCAATTACACCTGTTACATCTCCTTTACGCGTTACAATTGTTACGCGTTGTGCAAGCATAACTTGTGACCACCAGCCACCAACCGTTTGGAAACGAAGGAAACCTTTGTCATCAATTTGCGTAATCATAAAGCCAACTTCATCTAAATGACCTGCAACCATAATTTTCGGGCCGTTTTCTTCCCCTACTTTTTTCGCAACTAAACTTCCTAAATTATCAGTAGAAAGTTCATCTGCAAACGGCTCAATATATTTCTTCATTACTTCACGTGGTTCACGCTCGTTACCGGCAATACCACGTGCATCTGTTAATTCTTTTAGCATTGTCAATGTCGCGTCTAATTTTGTCATTGCCAACACCCTCCTTTTTCTTCAGTCACTTTATTATACAAAAGGAAATTGAAATATTCAAAAATTAAATTAGTATCCTTGTGTTTGACGCTGATGATTTACTTCATTTTTATCTAAATACGCCTTTTCAATCTCTTCTTGTTCAAACTCAAGCGCTTGTCCAAGTCGAAGATAACTTGTAAATAATTCAATATAGTTCGTAATAGATGGTTGATCTGTAAAACGGATCACTTTCGCATATGTGTCCAAGAAAATTTCTACTTGTGTTTTATTCGTTTGTGCACATTTGTAGAATAAGAAGTTTTTATCAATACCTAAATCGATTCCGATTGATAAAATAAAATGCAAACCGTCTACGTATTCTTCTAATATTACTTCACGTTCTGAAGCCGGTTTGTTGCTCCAATATTTAAAGCAGCGTGTTTCGTTCGCAAGCTCTCCAATCTCTACAAGAAGAGCTAACATTTTTTCTTTTAATAATTTTTTCGGTTGTAAACCGTGCTCTTTCGCAATACGGTCATCTAATTCTTTTTGTAATTTAAATAGTTGTAGTAAGTCCATTCTATTGTCCTCCTCCAACATCGCATTTTCCGCAACAATGTTGTTTCATCTCAAAGTTCATTATTATGTTTCGTTTCTTATGAATAGGCCAGCTATTTACCTCTTTATAAAATAGCTTGTCCTTAATTTACAAATACGTTTCAATCATCGCTCATGGATTATTCACTTGATGAAAGTTCCATATCATCTTTCCATTATAGCAGTGTCGTTTCTACTAGAAAAGATACTCTTCTTTCCAAACGAACATAAATAAAGTGAAACTTTAATCAAAAAGGACTTTTTCTATCTCCACTTATTATAAGTTCACACCAATCGGGTAGTTCATTTCCATATAACGCCCCTGCACCTCTTGACGAAAAGTGAAACTTTAGTCAGTGGGGGTTTTGTCCATCTCCCACTGATTATTAGCCCTCACCAATCGGGCATTTACGGACAGCTGTCCCCCACCTAACTTCCTCGTATGCACCGAATTTTGAGATGGGAGTCTTACTGCCCGGCGAATAGCGGGATAAAGAAGCCAGGAGCGTTCTCCTGACTTCATACATATATTCTTCTATATTGCTATGACTTTTATAACGACTTTGTCATATCGATAACAGTTCGTTAAATAATTATTAGCCCTCACCAATCGGGCTTTTGCGAGATAAATAAAAAAACCTTAGAAGAAAAACTTCTAAGGTTTTAAATAATTAGTTTAAGTTGTTTTTTGCAACTGTTGCTAATTCAGCGAAAGCTTTTTCGTCATGAACAGCTAAGTCAGCAAGCATCTTGCGGTTAACTTCGATGCCAGCATTTTTTAAACCGTGCATTAAGCGGCTGTAAGAAAGACCATTCATACGAGCTGCTGCGTTGATACGTGTAATCCATAATTTACGGAAGTCACGTTTCTTTTGGCGACGGTCACGGAAAGCATACATTAAAGATTTCATAACCTGTTGGTTAGCAACTTTGAATAAAGTATGTTTAGAACCGTAGTAACCTTTCGCTAATTTAATCATTTTTTTACGACGTTTACGAGTAACTGTACCACCTTTTACTCTTGGCATAATATTACCTCCTAGATTGTTCTATATAAACCGAACTTATTTTAAGTTGTCAAGCATTTGACGAATACGTTTGAAGTCACCAGCGCTTACTACACCAGCTTTACGTAGTTTACGTTTAGCTTTTGTAGATTTGTTAGCGAATAAGTGGCTTGTGTAAGCGTGAGAACGTTTCAGTTTACCTGATCCAGTCTTTTTGAAACGCTTTGCAGCGCCGCGATGAGTTTTTTGTTTAGGCATAGGTATTTCCTCCTCTATCTATTACTTATCGTTTTTCGGTGCTAAAACTAAGAACATACTGCGTCCTTCCATTTTAGGCTTAGATTCGATTGTACTAACTTCAGCACAAGCTTCTGAGAAGCGATCTAAAACACGTTGACCGATTTCTTTATGAGTAATGGCACGTCCTTTAAAGCGAATTGACGCTTTAACCTTGTCGCCTTTCTCTAAAAACTTGATAGCATTACGAAGTTTTGTGTTAAAGTCGTGTTCATCAATTGTTGGACTTAAACGAACTTCTTTCATGCTAATTACTTTTTGATTTTTGCGCTGTTCTTTTTCTTTCTTCTGTTGCTCAAAGCGGAATTTACCGTAGTCCATAATGCGGCATACTGGCGGTTTCGCATTTGGAGCAACTAATACTAAATCAAGATTAAGATTTGCAGCTAAGTCTAAAGCGTCATTACGAGACTTGATTCCAAGTTGATCGCCATTTGCGCCAACTAAACGTACTTCACGTGCACGAATTTGCTCGTTAATCATCATATCCTTGCTAATAGTAAGCCACCTCCAAGGTTTTCTCAGAACATATTTTGTAGTCATAGAACCCGACAAAAAAAGTGCGGGCATACGGCACCCACACTTGTAAGATCTTAAGTAAGAAATACATGTACCTGCTAACTGCGAATGCGTCCATCAGGTGAGAAGCGGGTGCTTCTACTTGTTCTACAAAACAATATTCTATTATCCTTGATGAGTTTATCATAGGACATGACGTCTGTCAAGAAGACGCGATGTGTTTTACTAACAACAAGAAATATTGTAACAAACAACTAGCATACATGCAATACTTTTTTGTGAGAAGTGTTACATGGTTATTTTTTCTAATTTTTCTCATTGCTATTACATAGAAAAGCCGCGGCATCCCGCGGCTCTTTCTTATCGTTTTCCTTCTACTTTCATCATATCAACAAAAGCATCTAATGCGATTGTTTCTGATTTTTGTTCACC
Source organism: Bacillaceae bacterium OF18-1A (assembly GCA_027694045.1). Lineage (GTDB taxonomy): Bacteria > Bacillota > Bacilli > Bacillales > Bacillaceae_G > Bacillus_A. The sequence continues at coordinate 963,857 of JAQEWB010000002.1, forward strand.
ATATTTACGTACATTTACGCCATTTTCAGTTACTTCATTGTCACCTACTACAAGCATGTACGGAATTTTTTGCATTTGTGCTTCACGAATTTTGTAACCAATTTTCTCTTCACGAGTATCTAATTCAACACGGATACCAGCGCGGCGTAATTCATCTTGTACTTTCTTCGCATAGTCTAAATGTACTTGCGGAGAAACTGGAATTACTTGTACTTGAACTGGAGCTAACCAAGTTGGGAATGCACCTTTGTACTCTTCAATTAAGAAGGCTACGAAACGTTCCATAGTTGATACAACGCCACGGTGAATTACAACTGGACGATGTTGCTTACCATCTTCACCAACGTAAGTTAATTCAAATCGTTCTGGAAGTAAGAAGTCTAATTGTACAGTTGAAAGTGTTTCGTCTTTTCCAAGAGCAGTACGAACTTGAACGTCAAGTTTTGGACCGTAGAATGCTGCTTCACCTTCAGCTTCATAGTAATCAAGACCCATTTCATCCATCGCTTCTTTTAACATACCTTGTGCTTTTTCCCACATCTCATCATCAGCATAGTACTTTTTAGTATCTGCTGGGTCGCGGTAAGATAGACGGAATGAATAGTTCTCTAAACCGAAATCTTTGTACACTTCTAGAGTTAAGTTTACAACGCGTTTCAATTCTTCTTTAATTTGATCTGGACGAACGAAAATGTGCGCATCGTTTAAAGTCATTCCGCGTACACGTTGTAATCCAGATAACGCACCTGACATTTCATAACGGTGCATTGTTCCAAGTTCCGCAATACGGATTGGTAATTCACGGTAGCTGTGAATATCGTTTTTATAAACCATCATGTGGTGAGGGCAGTTCATTGGACGAAGAACTAATTCTTCATTATCCATTTCCATTGATGGGAACATGCCATCACGGTAGTGGTTCCAGTGACCAGAAGTTTCATATAACTCTCTGCTTCCTAGTACTGGAGTGTATACGTGATCATAGCCTAAGCTTGCTTCTTTATCGACGATGTAACGCTCGATAATACGACGGATTGTTGCACCTTTTGGTAACCAAAGAGGTAAACCTTGTCCTACTTTTTGGCTATTAGTAAATAGTTTTAATTCTTTACCTAATTTACGGTGATCGCGCTCTTTCGCTTCTTCAAGCATACGTAAGTGCTCATCTAATTCTGCTTTCTTAACGAATGCAGTACCGTAAATACGTTGTAACATTTTATTATTGCTATCGCCGCGCCAGTAAGCACCAGCAACACTTAATAATTTAAATACTTTAATTTTCCCTGTAGATGGAAGGTGAACACCACGGCAAAGGTCGAAGAATTCGCCTTGTTCGTAGATTGAAATCACTGCATCTTCTGGAAGATCGTTAATTAAATCTAATTTTAAATCATCGCCCATTTCTTCATAACGACGAAGTGCTTCTGCACGTGGTACTTCATGACGAACGATTTCTAAGTTCTCGTTCACAATTTTTTGCATTTCTTTTTCGATTTTCTTGAAATCTTCAACTGTAATTGCTTCTTCCATATCAATATCGTAGTAGAAGCCATTTTCGATTACTGGACCAATGCCAAGCTTAACATCTTTATATAGACGTTTTAATGCTTGTGCTAATAGGTGGGCTGTTGAGTGGCGTAAAATGTATAAGCCCTCTTCAGAATCTAATGTAATGATAGAAATTGCACCATCTTCTTCGATTGGTGTAAGTAAATCGATCATCTCATCATTTAATTTTCCAGCCACAGCTTTTTTCTTTAAGCCTGGGCTAATAGAAGCTGCGATTTCTTCAGTTGTTACGCCTTTTGGAAACTCCTTCACAGCTCCATCAGGGAAAGTAATTTTAACTACATCTGCCATCACTGGTCACTCCTCTTTTTTTCAAAATAAAAAACACTCATCCCGTAAAAAGGGACGAGTGTTGAATTCGTGGTTCCACCCTTGTTCCAATTAACATCATTGTTAATTGCTCAAGTTCAACATAACGGTGTTGTCCGTTAGCAATTACTAGAAAAATCGTTCACTGCTAAAGTTTAGAGGTGGTAAGTAATAATCCCGTATTAGGAAGCTCGCACCCTAAGGCTTCCCTCTCTGAAAATCGTAGAAAACTACCCATGTCCTCATCATGACATTTCAATATATTTCATTTATGTAGGTAATTATATGCTCAAAAACTTAGAAAATCAAGGGCGTTACCTTTATTTTTTAAATTTTTAACATTGCGCTCAAACTCATGTAATCCATGTAATTGTACCCGTTCTTGAAATACATTTCGCAAAGTAATAATCATATTATGATCTTGTTCTTTCGTGTATAAATAAATTTTTTTCGGCGAAATAGAAAGAAGTGGTGCAATTACTTTCGTATCGATATATACATCCTTTTGTTTTAATAAGTCCTCATCTATATATTGAACCAATTTCTCCTGTTTTAAACGTCTACCTTTATCATCATAGAAAATAAAGCTTTCATCAAAAATAAGATGTACACAGGACAAACGTGATTTTCGGCTACGGACTTGTTGCCGGAGCGTCTCAATAAACATTTGATATTCTTGTTCCATCTTGTACTCATCAATTGCCACTTCCGCAAGTTTAGCTACCATTTCCCTATATGTACGAAGACGAAAACGAACATATGATGAAAACGAGAATGAGAGCGGATCACAAAGCCAATTGTTTAAAGAAGACTTAATGTACGATTCAAATGTATGGCGCGTTAATTCACGAGCGACCCCTTTTCTTCTTCCTTTAAAAATCTCTTGTGCCATATGCAATATTTGATGACATTCTTCTTGTTCTTCATAAAAGAACTTTTCTTTTAAAATTGTATATACCCACTCATTTTGTTTCACATTCACAATAAAATACACCATTACTGGCAATAAAATCTTTTCAATGTAATTCGATTCACATACCGGTATGTGAATTACAACTTTCTGTTCTTGTAAGTACACACTCGTTTCCTTATATAAAACTTCCGCTCTTTTCAATAGTTGTTTATATACGTGCATAGCATCATTTTTTTCTTCGAAGCAAATTTCAATCACTTTTGTCCCCCCTTTTATCCCCGCTCTAAAGGATTGTATCTAATACGTTACAAATCCTATAAGAGTTTGGCCCGCGTGAAGTTCACTCTTAGTAGAACTCCATTTCTTATCGTTAGAAAATCCACTCGATATGGCTTGCTAATTTCATATATATTAAGGGAGGGAGAAAAAAATGATACAAGCTACCATGAATTTTCAATAAAAACTTTTCATTTATAATTCGACTACGCTGAGAAGTATTAAAAACAAAAAAAAGAGCAAGCTTTTCAGCCTACTCTTTTACTTATGACGACGGTTCTCTCCACCAATTTCGATTGGTTTCGCTAAATATCTAATTCGTTCCATAATACGAGCTGCTTTCATTTTTTCCGCTTCACCACGTTGTGTATACGTTAAATGATGTTCCAGCTCCTTGAAATCAAAGTTAGACGTAAAGAACGTCGGTAAGTTTTCTAACATACGGAACTGTAAAATTGCGCCTAACACATCATCACGTACAAAACTTGACATCGCTTCCGCTCCGATATCATCTAACATTAAAACTTGTACGCGTTTAACCGCATCAATCTTTTCCCCAATCGAATTATCTTGAATCGAACTTTTAATTTCTCGTAAAAATTCCGGGAAGTATACGAGCATCGAGCTTATTTTCTTTTGAGCAAGCTCATTCGCAATCGCTCCTAACAGATACGTTTTCCCTACACCAAATTTACCGTACAAATATAAACCTTGTACTTTTTTGCCTGGTTCATACTCACCTAGGAACTCGTTCGCAGCACCAATACCTTCATATCTATCACCAGCAGATAAATCAAGAGAGGACATAGACGCCTGTAAAATGTCAGTTGGCATATATACACTTTGAACGAGTTTTTCATATTTCTTTCTCTCATCATACGCTACTTTTCTAACGCAGCGATCGTATTGAATATCAATCATCTTACCTTGAATAACGAGCTTCGGCTCATACCCTTGCAGCATATTTTTACATGAACCTAAATCCGGACAATCCGCGCACCCTACACTTTGCCCAATATATTCATATAACTTCACAAGGCTGCGCTCAATCATAGACGTTGTTACTTCACCTTCATGTTCATCTATAAATTCTTTCACACGCGGATGTGCCATTACTTCCGCCTTTAATACTTCATATCTATTTTTAAAGTTTTCATTTTCCATTAATTTTGCAAATGAATTTTGAATATGCTCCATTTTCTCACCTCAAAGAGCGTTCATTCTCTTCTACTAATCACGCTTATATTTTTTCAACACTTCTTCTAATCGTTTTCGTTCATCATCTAACGTACTTGCATCTTTTTTCTTACTTACATCTTTCTTCACTGTTTCTTTCGCTTGTTCCTTTGGCTCTTCTTTCAACCAATCTGGTACCATTTCTTCTCGTACTGTTTTCTTCGCCGTACGACCTTTTTTCTTCGTCTCAGCCCATTCTTGATATTGACGGTTTTCTTCTTTCGCTAACGCCATTGCTTCAGCTACTGTACCGACCTTTTTACGTGACCAATGACCAGCAATCTTCTCTACATATGTTTTCGCAAGTTTCATATCTGAGCGTAGCATAACGTAATAAATAAGTACATTCACAACTCCTGGCGTTAACTTTTGATTGATCATGACATCTTCAACAATTTGAAGGTCTGCTTTCGTCGCCTCTGCACCACCAGAAATCTCTTTTAATAGTTGTTTTGGCGATATTTCCTCTAACTGTTTTATGAGCATCTCTTCTTGCGTGGAAGGCTCTTTCTCTTTCATCGTACGCGCACTATGAGGCTGTACTCTTTCACTTAATACAGGTAACGCTTGACCATTTTCAAATTGATACCAATCACGTGCTCCTTTTCTAAGCCTTTCGATATCAATTGTTTGCATTTCTGTCACTGCACCAAGAACGATATTTTGCATCGATAACACATCTACACCGTACACGTAAGCGAGTGTAATGACACATTCCCGCACTTGATCTGTAAGTGCCTTTTTAGGGACAAGTGCGGACAATCCATCTACAAATAAGGAGAAATCAAAGAAATCATTCCAAACTTTCGGAGCATCCCCCTTCTCATTACTTGGCATAGTTGTCGTTTTTGGAATACGAAGGTCTTCCTGCGCATGTTCAAGCTGCCCTGGATTAAACGAGCCAAACACATCATTGAAAGAGCGCGTAACATTTTCATAAGAAGCAAAATCAAACTCTTCTTCTAAGAAATATTGCTTTACTTGATTGTATTTTGTCCGACTCAATCGATTGTATAAAAAGATACTTAAAACAATATCATCAAAAAACTGTTTCGGAGATAAAGGTGGTTGCAATTCGTATATAAACATTCGAATATCTTTTTCTTTCTTAATATATACCTTTAAAAGCCCAATCGCCTCTAACTTTACCCGTTCCTCATATATTTCAGGAAGCTGCATTTGCATAGTCACCATGAGGGAATGATGTGTATTCTCTTTTCCAAACACACGATCTTGCTCTAGCTCCCCCCATAGCGTCATGTACAAGCTAAAAGCTCTACTACCTATTAACGGCTGGTACAACATCGTTAATACTTTTCGGTCGTAATTATGTAGTAGCCCTTTCGCACTTACTTTATAACGATCAATCGGCAATAGCTCCATCCATGACTGTTTTTCCATTCTTGCTTTTCCTTTCTCTCATCCAATCTATCCTTTAATTCATTCGTTCTATCTTCATTATATAATTTCTTAGTGAAAAAGAGCTATTAGCTTACGCTTCTAGCTCTCTTATCTTATTACATACAGTATGTAAAGAGAATAAAGTACAACTCCTACTCTCTCTCTTTTTGCAGTATATCTTTTAATTCTTCAATAAATACATTTAAATCTTTAAATTGACGATATACAGAAGCAAAACGCACGTAAGCGACGTCGTCAATATCACGAAGTTCTTCCATAACAATTTCACCAATCATATCACTTTTCACTTCTGATATACCTAAATTACGAAGCTCACGTTCCACACTTTGTGTTACTTCCTCTAATTGTCTTAAAGATACTGGTCTTTTTTCACACGCCTTAATTAAACCGCGTAAAATCTTTTCTTTATTAAACTCTTCTCGCGTTCCTTCTTTTTTAACAACGATAAGAGGTGACTCTTCTACTCTTTCAAATGTCGTAAAGCGACTTAAACAGCTTTCACACTCTCTCCTTCTTCGAATAGAGCGCCCCTCGTCTACCGGACGCGAATCTAACACTCTTGTGCCATTATGAGAACAGGATGGACAACGCAATTCATTCACTCCTTTACACTATAATCTTTATTTTTCTCTACTCACTCTACATGAAAATATATATACAATATTATATAACTCATTCTAATGCTCTTACCACTTTAAGTTTAAATGCATGATTTCCTCATCTTATTTTATAACCAAATAAGATGGTAGATGCGGCTTTCTATACTTGTAAAAGCGCAATTTATTCAACTAACGAGTCTGTTATGTTTTTTCCTTCTTTATAAACTAAAAAAGAGGTGCATTATACACCTCTTTACATTTTAAATCAATTATGTTCTTTTTTAAAGAGCTTTTGTTTCTCTCTGCTTAATTTCGAAGCTACCAGTGCCTCGAGGAAGCTCGATGCTCTCACGCGTTTTCGCGTTTAAACCTTCTGCAATGTATTCTGCAGCAACATTTGGATCAATACGATCCCCACAAGTATAAACATCAATACTTGCGTAACCGTGCTCCGGAAAGCTATGAATTGTTAAATGTGATTCCGAAATAATTACTACTCCACTTACACCTTGTGGTGCAAATTTATGGAAAGCAACCTCACGTACTTCAGCACCTGCTCTTAGTGCTGCATCCACAAATAATTGTTCAATATACGGCATGTCATTAAGCTTGTCGAAATCGCAATCCCAAAGTTCAGCGATTACGTGACGACCCATCGTATCCATAGTATCCATTCTACAGTTCCCCCTTGTAAATTTAATCTAACTGTTCGAATTGAAAACTAATTTGCAATTTGGCTTGCTCCACTACCACGGGGGAAAGTTAGTCCAGAGAGGTCCTAACCCTTTAAGTAGTGACTACGTACCTCAGCTCTTAAGTTTACGAGTGTTAGTATACTTTGTTTATTTTCATTTTGCAACAACAGTTTTTTCGATTTTTTGTCATATCTTCCTCTTTACTTTTCCCTAAAAAAAATAAATGATTCACGAATCCAGTAATCACAACGTTTCGTGGTATGTCCACTTTTTAAAATATACTCATATAATTTTTTTCCTTTTCAGAAAAAAATAAAAAAAGAGGGCAAAATTTCACATGCCCTCTCCCTCATTCACTTAAATATGTTGCACATTTTCTTGCTTCGCTAATTCACCAACAACTAACGTTACAAGATCTACAACACGACGAGAGTAGCCCCACTCGTTATCATACCAAGCAAGTACTTTCACTTTACGATCACCCATTACCATTGTAGATAAACCATCAATAATAGCTGAGTGTGTATTTGTATTAAAGTCGATAGATACTAAAGGCTCTTCGCTAAATTCTACAATACCTTTTAATGCGCCGTTTGCAACAGTTTTGAACGCTTCATTAATAGCTTCAACTGTTACATCACGTTTTACATCTACTACTAAGTCAACAAGAGACACGTTTGGTGTTGGCACACGAAGTGCCATACCATGAAGTTTTCCATTTAAGTGTGGAAGAACTTTTGCTAGCGCTTTCGCAGCACCTGTCGTTGTCGGAATAATCGATTGTCCGCAAGCACGTGCTCTTCTTAAATCTTTATGTGGGTTATCAATATTTTTTTGGTCATTTGTATAAGCGTGAACAGTTGTCATTAAACCGTTTTCAATTCCAAACTGCTCATCTAACACCTTTACAACAGGCGCTAAACAGTTTGTTGTACAAGATGCATTTGAAATAACGGTATGTTTTGTAATATCTAATTGGTCTTCGTTCACACCAACTACGATTGTTACATCTTCATTTTTACCAGGCGCTGTTAAAATAACTTTTTTCGCTCCAGCTTCAACATGAAGAATTGCCTTTTCTTTTGCATTAAATTTACCAGTTGCTTCAATTACAACTTCAACACCTAGGTCTTTCCAAGGCAATTCCTTTGGATCGCGGTTGTTTAAAAGGCGAATCATTTTTCCATCAACTAATAAGTGATCTTCAAATGCTTCTACTGTTCCGTCAAACTTTCCGTGAACTGTATCATACTTAATTAAATGTGCTAACGTTTCAGATGGATAGCTTGCATTGATTGCTACAATTTCGAATGCGCTTTCTTTTACTGCTTGACGAAATACCATTCTCCCAATACGTCCAAATCCATTAATTGCCACACGAGTCATAATATGTTATCCCCCTTGAATGCGTTATACTATTTATCTCCAATCCCAATAATAGTATAACACAAAAAGGGGATATGTCACTAAGCATTTTCACTAATTTTACAATTTTTTAATCAATAATGTTCCATTTTTTTAAAATCGCCCTTAATTGTGTTTTCGTCTCACGAATTGTGCCATCATTATTTATTACTTCATCCGCATTTTTTACTTTTTCTTCTAGCGGCATTTGCGATTGAATACGTGCCATTGCTTCTTCTTCTGAAAAATTGTTTCGTTTCATTAAACGTTCTAATTGCGTATTAGGTGTAACTGCTACAACTAAAACACGATCAACAAGATTCGTTAATTTACTTTCAAACAAAAGTGGGATATCCAACACAACCGCTTGCATACCTTCTTTTATGTACATTTCCTTTTGTGAATTCATTTCTTCACGTACTGCAGGGTGAACAATTTTATTTAACTGCAATCGTTTTTCTTCATTATAGAAGACGACACTTCCCAACTTTGGCCGATCCAGTTCTCCATCTTTTTGTAACACTTCCGTTCCAAACACTTCTACTATTTTGTTATATGCTGGTTTTCCCCGCTCTACAACTTCTCTTGCAATAATATCGGCATCAACAACTGGTATATGTAGTTCCCCGAACATTTCTGACACCGTACTTTTACCACTCGCAATGCCTCCTGTTAATCCAATCACTACTGTCATAATAACCCCCCTCATAATAAAAGGCGCGAAACTAATGTTCCACGCCCATACTTACATTTTCCAAATTCCAATAATAATGAGTAATACCCCAGGCAGGAATGTAAATTTTTGTAACCATTTCATATTCGATAAAACCGTTCCAAGCTTCATTCCAATAAATAAAAACAAAGAACTCATCACTGCAACTAATATTGCCATCATAGCAGGTGCATACCCTAATAAAGACGCACCAATTCCAGCACCAAACGAATCCACAGAAAGTGCGATACCAAGAAGTAGCGCTTCTCCTGCAGAAATAGTTCCTGATTTATCAAAATCCGCAACAGTTGGTTTCCGTAAAATTTGAATCACTAGCCCGAGTGAAGCAATCTCTAATTTCCAAACCTTCTCCTCTTGCTTCTGTTCTTCTTTTTTATCACTTCGAAAAAATTGATATAATACCCAAATTCCGATTCCAATAAGAACAAGCCCACCGATACGCGTTGCGATAACTGGTGAAAAGATTTTCGCGATCATATGTCCAATTCCCATTGAAACAAGCATAACAGCCGCTGAACACATTCCGATAATTATAATTGATCTTAGTGGAATTCTTACACTTCTCAATCCGTATGTTAGCCCTACACTACAACTATCTAAGCTTAATGTAAAAGCCAATAAAATAAGAGATAAATAAAGGTACATCGGTAAGCTCCTCCCTTATACATAGCTCTGCTGTATGTATATGACAAATGCCTATCCGATGTTATCCCTTTTCTATATTCTAGGCTGACAAATTGGGCAGTAGTGCGTCCCTCTTCCGCCAACAACTGTTTTTTCTAATATCGTGCCACAAGTTACACATGGTTCTCCCTTTTTCCCATATACATTTAAAAGCTCTTGGAATGAACCAATTTGTCCCTGTGAATTGATATACGTTCTAATCGTGCTTCCGCCACGCTTTACAGCTTCACCGAGCGTTGTAACAGTCGCCTCATAAATTCTTTCAACTTCTTCTGCTGTTAAAGAAGATGCTGCTCGTTCCGGATGAATTTGAGAGCGGAATAAAACTTCATCTACATATATATTTCCAAGCCCTACTAAAAGACGTTGATCTAATAATACAACCTTTATTTTACGATTTGTCTTCTTTAGTCTTTCTTGTAAATACTGTGGTGTCAATTCAGCATCAAATGGCTCCGGACCTAAATCAGCAAGAGGCATTTGATTCAATTCTTCACCTTTCTTAAAGAGATGCATTGTACCAAACTTTCTCACATCTTTATAATGTAATTCAGTTCCATCTGTAAATAAGAAACGGACGTGCGTATGCTTATCAATTGGTTCATCCTCTTGATGCAATAAAAACTTACCTTCCATACGCAAATGTGAAACGATAACATAATTTGTTACATATAAGAGCAAAAACTTTCCTCTTCGCTTTATATTTTCAATCTTCTCGCCTCTTAGCATTTCTTTAAAAATTTCAGCATCATCTGGGCGCTTTACTATTTTAGGATAAGTAACAATGACATCTTCAATCGTTTTTCCTGTTACAAGATTTTCAAGCGTCCGCCTAACATTTTCAACCTCTGGCAATTCCGGCATTTCTTCACTTCCTTATTTTGCGTCGTACCAAGTTGGACCGTAAGAATAATCAACTTTCAGCGGAACTGCGAGTTCAATTGCATGCTCCATTACTTCTGGTACAAGCTTCTCTAATTTTTCAAGTTCTTCTTTTGGTGCTTCAAATATCAATTCATCGTGTACTTGCAGAAGAAGACGTGCTTGTAATCCTTCTTCTTCTAAACGATCTGCCATAATAATCATCGCTTTTTTAATAATATCTGCTGCAGTACCTTGAATTGGTGTATTCATAGCTGTACGCTCAGCAAAGCTACGTAAATTGAAATTACGACTCGTAATTTCCGGAATGTAACGGCGACGGTTTAATAATGTAGCCACATATCCTTTTTGTTTCGCATCTTTTACAATGTCATCCATGTATTCTTGTACGCCAGGGAAACTTTCTAAATACTTTTCAATAAATTCCGCTGCTGCTTTTCTTGTAATTCCTAAGTTTTGTGAAAGACCATAATCACTAATACCATACACAATTCCAAAGTTTACAGCTTTTGCTTGTCGTCTCATATTTGAAGTTACTTCATCCTTTTCAACACCAAATACGTCCATAGCTGTTTTCGTATGAATATCCATATCATGTTGGAACGCTTCAACTAAACCTTTATCATTTGCAATATGAGCTAATACACGAAGTTCAATTTGCGAATAATCGGCCGCATACATAATCCAACCTTCTTCTGATGGAACGAATGCTTGACGAATCTTCCTTCCTTCTTCTAATCGAATCGGGATATTTTGCAAGTTTGGATCCGTTGAACTTAATCGACCTGTTTGCGTTAATACTTGATTGAAACGAGTATGGATTTTAGATGAATCTTCATGTACAACTTTTAGTAAACCTTCAATATAAGTTGAATTTAGTTTCCCTAATTGACGGTAATGTAAAATATTTGGAATAATTTCATGGTGATTCATAAGCTTTTCTAGTACATCAGCTGACGTAGAATACCCTGTTTTCGTCTTTTTAATAACCGGTAAGTTTAAATTCTCAAACAGAATAACACCAAGTTGCTTCGGTGAATTAATATTAAATTCTGTTCCCGCAAGCTTATAAATTTCCTGTTCCATTTCCTTTAATCTACCTGCAAGTTCTTCTCCCATATTACGAAGACGCTCTGTATCAACTTTTACACCTTTTACTTCCATATCAGCTAATACACGTGCAAGCGGTAATTCTAGCTCTGTAAATAGTTCATATTGCTCGTTCTTTTCTAATTCTTCTACGAATGTTTGCTGTACATCATATAATACATGCACTTTACGAGCGACATGCTCCGCCACTACCTCTAGCTCTGGAACAGCACGTTTCGCACCTTTTCCGTAAACTTCTTCATCAGATTTCACAGCATGCGTTTCTTTCATTTTCGCTACAGTGCGGAAATCTTTATCTGTATCAGCTGGATCAAGTAAATAAGCAGCAATTAATAAATCAAAGTCAATGCCTTGAATATCTACACCATTCCATTTCAGTGCAACGATAGCTCGCTTCGCATCAAATGTCTGCTTTCTCATTTCTCCATTTGCAAGCCACCCTTTAAATGCATCAGATGCAAGAGCGATGTCTGTCTGAATAAAGTAACAACCATTTTCATTTTGAATACCAAAACCTTGAATGTCCGCTTTATGATAATTATCTTCTTGTACTTCAACGATAAGCGCACTATCTTGCTGAAGCATTTCCTCTGTAACTTCTTCCACAATATCAAATGTAATATCATCTAATTCAGCTGGAGCTGTTTCTTCTGGCTCGACACCTAGCTTAGTTAAAAGAGAGGTAAATCCTAAATTCTCGAACATTGGAACTACATCACTTGCTTCGTATCCTTTATACTCCATATCATCCACATGCACTGTAATCGGCGCATCTGTAATAATAGTTGCAAGATCTTTACTCATAAGAGCTTGTTCTTTGTTCGCTTCCAATTTTTCTTTTAGTTTCTTCCCGCTTACTTGATCTATATTTTCATACACTTCTTCAACCGTTCCAAACTGTGTTAACAATTTAATCGCAGTTTTTTCACCAACTCCTGGTACACCCGGAATATTATCTGACTGGTCTCCCATTAAACCTTTCATATCAATAATTTGCTTTGGTGATAAGCTATATTTCTCAAATAAAGCTTCTGGCGTATATTCATCGACTTCTGTAATCCCTTTTCGAGGAATACATACAAGTGTGTTATCTGAAACAAGTTGAAGTAAATCTTTATCTCCTGAAATAACTTTTACATTTGCTCCTTGTTCACTTGCTTCTTTCGCTAACGTTCCCATAATGTCATCAGCTTCGTAATTTTCCAATTCATAACGCGGTACATTGAATGCATCAAGCATCTCACGAATAAATGGGAACTGCTCTGATAATTCAGGTGGAGTCTTTTGACGTCCTCCTTTATACTCGCTATATGTTTTATGGCGGAATGTCGTTTTCCCTGCATCAAACGCCACTAACATATGCGTCGGCTTTTCCTCCTCTAATATTCTCATTAACATCATTGTAAAACCGTAAATTGCGTTCGTATGTATACCTTTGTCGTTATTTAAAAGCGGTAGTGCAAAGAAAGCACGATACGCGATATTATTACCATCTACTAATACGACCTTTTTTTCCAAACTAGAAACCTCCCCATACAAATTTGAACTGATTTTTTCCATAGAAAAAAACCGTTTCTTTCCTCTCTCTATATTAACATGACTAATAGAGAGAAGAAAAATAACGGCTATTTTCTATTGTATATACAAACGTTTATTAATTATAGAAGGGAAGTGACGAGAACAGCATAACTATTCTCGTCCAAAATTACTCCTTGGATGAAGGGGTTTTCATGTATTATATTAACAGACCTTTATTAATATTTAATTAAGCCAATGTTAATATATTGTAAACATCCTTCATTCCATTTTATACAGTTGCTGATTTCGGTAAAACAACTGTAAATGTTGTCCCTTCTCCAACTTCACTATCCACCGTAATTGTGCCGTGATGCGCCTCAACTAAATGTTTTACAATCGATAGCCCAAGGCCCGTACCACCAGTATTTCTACTTCTAGCTTTATCCACTCGGTAAAAGCGTTCAAAAATACGTGGAATTTCATCTTTACTAATACCAATTCCAGTATCCGATACTTTTATATAAGCGTTATATTTATCTTCTGCCAGCTCTACAGAAACAATACCACCAGCAGGTGTATACACGATTGCATTATTAATTAAATTAATAAAGATTTGTTTCAAACGACTCGGATCTCCAATGACAGAAACGCGTTTTAATACATTCATTTGTAAAGAGATTTCTTTTTCTCCCGCTTTATTATCAAGCACCATATGAATATCTTCGAGAAGTCCCTTCATATCAACGGTCCCCATATTTAATTTAAACCCTTGTTGTTCGATCTTCGACAAATCTAATAAATCTTCAATTAATCCTTGCATGCGTTCACTTTCTTTTAGAATAATGTGTAAGAAATGTTCGCAGAATTTTTTATTATCCATCGCTCCATCTAAGAGCGTTTCTGAGAAACCTTTAATAGAAGTAATTGGCGTCTTTAGTTCATGAGAAACATTCGCTAAAAAGTCTTTTCTCATTTGCTCTAATTTCTTTAACTCTGTTATATCATGGAATACGAGAACAATCCCTTTCCATTCATGGTTCGTCCCGATAATCGGCGCTCCATATACTTCAAAATGCTTTCGCTCAATTCCAAGCGGTAATAACATTTGTTTACGCACTTTCACTTCTGTCATAAAGATTTCTTCCACAAGCTCTATAATTTCCGTATGATGGAACGATTCATAATATAACCGATCTAAGTATTCTTCATCTATTACGTGAAAAGTCTCCTTATAAGAACGGTTGACAAGACTTATATAGCCACGGCTATCAATTAAAATCATTCCGCTTCCCATATTTTCAATTAAAGTATGCAAACGATCTTGTTGCATTTCTTGCTCAAGCGTCATCTCTTGTAAATTACGAGCTAAAATATTAATCGCTTTACTAAGCATTCCTGTCTCATCCGAATGACTTTCATATGCGCGTGCTTTATAATTCCCCTTCGCTAATTCAATCGCCACTTTCGTAACCGATTCAATTGGCCTAATATATTGCCCTGTAATTTTCATTCCTAAAAATACAACTACAAGACAAGCGATGACGAACCCAATAATTAATAATCCCCACGTTTTTTGATGAACATCTTGCAAAGTCTCCACTGTACTTTTCATCAAAATGTATCCTTGCTTTCCTGTTACATCTTGAACGAACACCGCATAATAAAATTCATTCTTTTGACCTGTTTCTTTCGTAATTACTTGATTTCTTTGTTTCGCTGTTTCGGAAGAAAGTTCTTTAATGACCCCTTCACTAAATGCAGATTGTTGCCCTCTGCTATATTGAATTTTCTTTTTTTCATCTAAAAATAGAATAGAAGCCGGCATTTGTGCTTCTAACTTTTCAAATATATACGGATTTTTTAGAACATCATCAAACCCTTGCTCTTCTGCTAATACTGCAACATACTCTGCCTCTTTTACCATTCTCTCTTTCGCATGGTCTATATAATAGTTTTCAAACACAGTTTCTAGCAGTAAACCTAGTCCAACTAAAATAAATACAATAAGAGAAACAAATGTAAAAAGAAGCCTGGAACGAAATTTATTCATCCCCTTTTGGCTCCTCTAATTTATATCCTAAACCACGTATCGTTTTAATGTACGTCGGTTTTTTCGTATTTTGTTCAATTTTATCGCGCAAGTGGCTAATATGAACATCAACAATTCGTGTATCACCAGCGAAATCATAATTCCATACAGCACTTAATAATTGATCTCGCGTCAACACGCGACTTTTATTTTTCGCAAGATACACAAGTAATTCAAATTCTTTTGGTGTTAATTCAAGCTTTCTCCCTTGGAAATAAGCCTCATAAAACTCCGGTAAAATTTTAAGTTCTGCAATTGTGATGCTATCTTCATCAGGAGCTTCTGCAACTTGTTCTTCTTGTTGCAATTTCGTACGACGCAAAATCGCCTTCACACGAGCAACTACTTCCCTTGGGCTAAATGGCTTCGTCATATAATCATCTGCCCCAAGTTCAAGACCTAGCACCTTATCGAACTCATCATCTTTTGCTGTTAACATTAAAATCGGCGTCATGACACGCTGCAATCGTAATTCTTTACAAACTTCCATACCATCCATTTTTGGAAGCATTAAATCTAATATAATTAAATCCGGACGTTCTGTTGTCGCTTTTTGAAGCGCCATTTCTCCATCCATCGCTGTTATAACTTCAAAACCAGCTTGTTGTAAATTAAATTCAATTAAAGTTAAGATAAACTCCTCATCATCAACTACTAAAATACGATTGTTCATTCTTTTCCTCCAAGTTATAGACTTGAACCCTTCTTCATCCTAGCATTTTCCCCGTTATTCTCATCATACTAGAAAATAAGGTCCCTCTCAATATAATTGTCTATACATGGAGTTCGTTTGTGTAAAATTGAGAAAAGAGACGTAATTACGCCTCACCTGCAGCTACACAGGATTTTGCCAAACTTTATAGATTTTTCGCTCTTCCTTAAAGCTCACTTCCGTATGAACTTTAAAATCTTGATTTTGCGCTAAGAAAAACGAAAGAGCATATGCTATTTTATAATCTAGTGTTTCATATCCATCAAATACTCTCCCGTACATTTCATTCGCTATAGAATCGGCCCATACTTCAGCTTCTCTTATCGTTTCAAAAATTATGTCTTCACTTTTCCATCTCATCTTAAAAATCACTCCTTCCATTGACTTCAATCATTCAATTATGCGACTAGTACTACCCATTCTATCTTTAGTAGTAATATGAATCCTTCCTTTCAACGCCCCGAACTAGGGTACAATCAAAACGGGTTGTTCAGATGTTGAAAGAGGGTTCAAAGAGGATTCTTCAACTAAAAATAGCGCTAGCTCCCTTACGAAAGGTATGCTAGCGCTATTGTTCTTTTCATAGTTTAAAAATTATCTAATGCTTTTTCCATAATAGAAACTGATTTATAAGGCGGTGTTACTGTTAATGAGCCTTTCACAACAGTATCCCCTTTTTCATCATGAGCAGATACAAGCATATCAATTGTATGTTCCGTCTCCGAAACAGCCACAACTTCAAAGTGGATTTGTAACGTTTCATAATGGTGAACGTGCTTCACGAACGTAAGGTCCTTTCTAATAATATGGCTACCTGGACCTGGTAAATATTTCGTAACTGCCGTTGTAATTAATCCTGTTAGCATAATACTTGGTACAATCGGCTTTTCATACGGAGTTTGGGATGCGTAATCATGCTGAATATATAATGGATTGGCATCATTCGTTAACCCTAAATACAATAACAAATCTTTATCCTCAATTTTTTCAGTGATAGATAATTTCTCTCCTACTGTAATTTCATCCATTCTACGACCAATTTGAATTTTCTTCTTTAACATGTTACAACCCCCTCCGATTTTTTCACCTTATTATCCTACTAAAAGCGAGAACTTATCCAAATTTTACTATGATGAGGGCAATATATAGTACAAATCTATAGTTTCATTGTAGGATATTACAAATGATAGCGTTTTCATGTTATTTTAAAAAAACATTTCGATAAATAGTAGAAAAAGATTCGGGGCCCCGAATCTTTTTCACTTATATTGAATGATTAAACGAGAACTTTCATAACGTTACGTACAGATTCTACAGAGCGATCTAACGCTTCTCTTTCATCTGCAAGAAGTTCTAATTCAATAATTTTTTCAATACCGTTACCGCCTAGAATTACTGGTACCCCTAAGTAAAGATCACTATAACCATATTCACCTTCAAGGTATGCAATAACCGGTAGTACACGGCGTTGATCTTTTAAGATTGCTTCTGTCATTTCAACTAAAGAAGCTGCTGGTGCGTAATATGCGCTACCGTTTCCTAATAAGCCTACAATCTCACCGCCACCTTTACGTGTACGTTCAACAATTGCTTCTAGTCGCTCTTTCGGAATTAACGTTTCTAACGGAATACCACCTGCGTAGGAATAACGTACAAGAGGTACCATGTCGTCTCCGTGTCCACCAAGAACAAATCCTGTAATATCTTTTACAGAAAGATTTAATTCTTGTGCAATGAATGTACGGAAACGAGCTGTATCTAACACGCCCGATTGACCGATAACACGCTCTTTCGGGAATCCCGCTTCTTTAAATACAGAATATGTCATTGCATCAACCGGATTCGTTAATACAACAATAATCGCATTTGGTGAATGTTTTGCAATGTCGCGTGTAATACTTTTCATAATTTTAGAGTTTGTTGCTACTAAATCATCACGGCTCATACCAGGCTTACGTGCAATACCCGCTGTAATCACGACAACGTCAGAATCAGCAGTATCTGCGTAATCAGATGTTCCAATAATGTTAGCATCAAAACCTTGTACTGGGCTCGCTTCTAACATATCTAACGCTTTCCCTTTTGTTGGATTTTCCAGTTGTGGAATGTCCACTAATACAACATCTGCAAGTTCTTTTTGTGCTAATAAGAATGCTGTTGTTGCGCCTGTAAATCCTGCACCGATGACTGAAACTTTCTTGCGTTTGATCGTCATAATTTACCCCCCGCTTTAATTATGCGTTTTTGATTATCGCTACATCCATGTTTTTAATAAGTTCATTAGCAAACTCAGAACATTTCACTTCTGTTGCGCCTTCCATTAGACGAGCAAAGTCATATGTTACTACTTTTGATGCAATTGTTTTTTCAACTGAAGCAGTTACTAATTTCGCAGCTTCATTCCATCCTAAGTGTTCTAGTAATAATACACCAGAAAGAAGAACAGAAGATGGATTTACTTTATCTAAACCTGCATATTTTGGAGCTGTACCATGTGTAGCTTCAAAGATAGCATGTCCAGTAACGTAGTTAATGTTTGCACCAGGTGCAATACCAATTCCACCTACTTGTGCAGCAAGCGCATCAGAAATGTAGTCTCCGTTTAAGTTCATTGTTGCAACAACATCGAACTCACGTGGACGAGTTAAAATTTGTTGTAAGAAGATGTCTGCAATAGAATCTTTTACGATGATTTTTCCAGCCACTTCAGCGTCTGCCATCGCTTTATTCGCTGCATCTTTTCCATCTTTTTCAACGATACGATCATATTCAGCCCAAGTAAATACTTTGTCGCCGAATTCTTGTTCCGCTACTTCGTAACCCCAGTTTTTGAAAGCACCTTCTGTAAATTTCATAATGTTTCCTTTATGAACTAATGTAACAGAAGAGCGTTTTTCGTTAATTGCATATTGAATTGCAGCACGAACTAAACGCTTTGTCCCTTCTTCTGAGATTGGTTTAATACCAATACCAGATGTTTCTGGGAAGCGGATTTTATTAACACCCATTGCTTCTTTTAAGAAAGCAAGAACTTTTTCTGCTTCTGGAGATCCTTGTGCATATTCAATTCCAGCATAAATGTCTTCTGTATTTTCACGGAAAATAACCATATCAGTATCTTCCGGACGTTTTACAGGTGAAGGAACACCTTCAAAGTAACGAACTGGACGTAGACATACATATAAATCTAATTCTTGACGAAGTGCTACGTTTAGAGAACGAATACCACCACCAACTGGAGTTGTAAGTGGACCTTTAATTGCGATTAAATATTCGCGAATTAAATTTAAAGTCTCTCCTGGTAACCATTCGCCTGTTTGGTTAAATGCTTTTTCCCCTGCAAGCACTTCTTTCCAAACGATTTTCTTCTCACCGTCATAAGCTTTCTCAACTGCTGCTTCTAGTACACGAGATGCAGCTGCCCAAATATCAGGACCAATTCCATCTCCTTCAATAAATGGAATAATCGGATTGTTTGGTACATTCATAACACCATTAGTTACAGTAATTTTTTCACCTGTCGTCAATGTGATAACCCCCATGTTTGAAATTTCATATGTATGAAACTGAGGGAATAACCCCTCAGTTCAAACCGTTAGTCAAATTTAAATATTCTAATCATTATATCTTCCCAAAAAAATCAGACTTTTGAAAGCGCATTTTCACTATTGGAATAGTGTTTTTCGCTTATCGTTGTGCGATCGGAACATACACTTGATGTGTCGGTCCATTATAATCAGCACGCGGACGGATTAAACGGTTGTTTTCATATTGTTCTAGAATATGAGCTAACCAGCCTGACATACGGCTAATTGCAAAAATAGGTGTAAATAAGTCATGGTCAATTCCTAAACAATGGTATACAGAAGCTGAATAGAAATCAACATTTGGTGGAAGACCTTTTTCTTTTGTTACAATGTCTTCAATTTTGATAGACATATTATACCATTTGTCTTCTCCTAAAAGCACGCATAATCTCTTAGACATTTCGCGTAAATGCTTCGCACGCGGATCACCATGCTCATATACACGGTGGCCAAAGCCCATGATTTTCACTTTATTTTGAAGAGCATTATGAATATATGATTCTACATTTTCTTCTTCGCCAATTTCAGTTAACATCTTCATTACATTTTCATTTGCCCCGCCGTGAAGAGGACCTTTTAACGCACCGATTGCTGCTGTAATACCAGAATACACATCTGAAAGTGTAGCTACGCAAACACGTGCAGTAAATGTAGAAGCGTTTAACTCATGATCTGCATGAAGTACAAGCGCCTTATCAAAAGCTTCAATCTCAACTTCATTTGGCTCACGATTATTTAACATGTACAAGAAGTTTCCTGCTAATGATAAATCTTTTCTTGGCTCAACAACATCTAAACCTTTACGGATTCTTGCATAAGCCGCAACTAAAGTTCCAACTTGAGCTTGCAATTTAACCGCTTTCAAATAATTGGACTTTCCATCCATTATTTCAGCGCTCTCATCGTATAATGATAGCATGGAAATCGCAGTTCGTAAAACAGACATTGGGTGCGCAATTTTCAAATCTACTTGTTTCAAATATGTTAAAATTTCACCTGGAACTTTATAGTATTCAGATACAGTTTCTTTAAATTCCGCTAGTTCTTTTTCATTAGGAAGCTTGCGGTGCCATAATAAGTACACTACTTCTTCGAATGTAGCATTCTCAGCTAAATCATCAATATTATACCCAACATAAGTTAATGTATCATCAATAATAGAGCTCACAGATGATGTTGTTGCTACTACCCCTTCTAAACCTCGAATAACAGTCATGACATTCTCTCCTTTTCTTGAAAATTCTCCCAACCTTGCTCCTTATATCTATTTGCTCCCTTTATAAATTATGAACGCCCGTTCACTCTTTAGGCAAGCAAAATGCACGATCATGCAAATTTGTTGCGATGTTCCCCTCTTATTGTCCATTGCCTACAAGGAAAGCATGAGCGTGAATGTCTCCCCGAATCCTCACGCTCAGAACAACAAGTTAGTGAGGAAAATGAATTCCGAAGAGTTTTATGATAAAAATAACATAAAACAATATCGTTATAAAATTGTTTTATGTTATTTTTATTTTATCTGGTGTAAAGTCTCTGCTGTTATGTAACTTTTCAAAGTTTCTAATCCTATTATAAACAATTATCTGACTTTTGTGAACAGAAAGAATTCAAAAATTTTATATTACTATAAAATTCCTTATTTAAACATTTGTATAATACTCATCACCGCATAGGCAATTCCAGCCCCAATTAACGGGCCTACAGCGACTCCATTAAATAAGGCCACTGCTATAATCGTCCCAAAAACAAGCGCAGTTGTAATATGAGGATCCGTCGTCAATAATTGCACGCCGCCTTTTGCTAATAAAGCAACCGCTACACCTGAAGCTAAAGCGATCCATGCATAGTACGATTTCGCAGCTTCTCCAAGTTGTTTAAAACCGATTTCCCCCGTCGCAATCGGTACGAGCACAGCTATAGTAATGACCGTTACACCAAGGTTAATTCCTTTCGTTTGTAAATAAGGAAAGACCTTATCTCCTAAAAACGTAAACTTCAATAGAAATAACACACCAATAGCTACAGTAAGCGACTGATTTTTCGCAATAAGTCCTATAATAAGTAGTATGAATAAAAATAACGTTGACTGACTAATCATGTTTGCACTTCCTTTCTGAAAATAATGAACTCATTTCCAAACAAAAATACCTTTAAACCTATCGTTATACATGCTATATCAATACATATTTATAAATACAAACAAAGTAATATCTTCATTTTCTTACACATTACAACGCGAGACTTTTACAAAAAAATTAAAGCATGTATATATTTTTGAAAACAGTCGTCTCTCCTTTCTTTTCTAATAAGAAACAGGTAAAATAAAAAGAAGGAAAAATGAAGTTTTTACCATATAGTAGAAGCATCAACAACAGGCTTTTCCAGCCATTCATGCATTGAAAAAAGCAGGATAAATCCATCATTCCACTATAGCATAAAGTGAAACTTTAATCAGTGTGGGGTGTTCCACTCGTTATAAGTTGAACGAATTAGGATAATCCAAATTGGAATGGGAGGTATACATCTTTGAACCGAAACTTACTATATATGATATTGCGACTCACATTCGTCATTGTAGCAACGGTAGCTGGATTCTATGCGCTACTATACATGTCAGGGCTTATCTATCCGTTTATTATTGCTTTTGCATTTGCTTATTTGATTAATCCCGTCGTCAATTTCCTTAATCAAAAACTACAATTTCCTCGCGCGCTGGCAGTACTCGTTAGCTTAATTCTCGTTTTCGGAGCTATCGTCGGACTTGTTACGTACCTTGTAACTGAAGCAATATCCGCCACAACATACTTACTACAAATTGTTACAATAAAATTTCCTGATATCGTTGCATTTGCCCAGCAATTTGCACTTAATCATATTATGCCTCTATATGATGATTTAATCTCGAAATTTAATCATCTTGGAGAACCGCAGCGCTATACGATTACACAAAACATCCAAAACTTAGGAACCGAAGCTACGACACAAATGAAAGAACTTTTAACTGCTATCATAAGCGGATTAACAAATTTCATTAGCGCACTGCCAACAACTTTAACTGTCCTTGTATTCGTTTTATTAGCTACTTTCTTCATTAGTTATGATTGGCATCGTCTTGCTCAGAAAACAAGAAAGCTTTTACCTAACCGTGTGCAAGGCTACGGAAAAACTATTTTTGTTGATTTAAGAAAAGCTTTGTTCGGATTCTTTAAAGCGCAACTTACACTCGTATCTATGACAACTGTTATTGTCCTAATCGGGCTTTTAATATTACGCGTACCATACGCCATTACTATCGCAATTATTACAGGTGTTGTTGATTTACTTCCATACTTAGGAACAGGGGCTGTCTTTGTTCCTTGGGTTATATACGTATTTTTCACTGGCGACACCGCATTCGCCATCGGTCTTCTCATTCTATACATCGTCGTGATTGTCCAAAGACAGATTATGGAGCCTAAAGTACTTTCATCTAATATCGGCCTCGATCCTCTAGCGACACTAATCGCTCTATTTGTTGGCTTTAAGCTCTTCGGTTTCTTAGGATTAATCATCGGTCCAGTCACCTTAGTACTACTTAATACATTACACAAAGCTCATGTATTCCATGACTTGTGGAAATACATTAAAGGTTCACCTTCAAAATAATCGTTTCTACATTCATACAAAAAAAATCAAACTGTAATCAGTGGGGAAATTCCCACTGATTATTCCTTATACTCATTTTTCACACAACCTATATGTAAAAGAGAATTTCTCCTAAAAAAAGATAATTCTCTTATTTTTTGCATAAAAAAACGCGTTTTTTAACCAAAAATACATTTTTATTCTATTTTATTTATAATTATTACTTACATTTATTCCTTTTTATGTAAATGAATAAATATACAAAATAGCATAAGATAAGACTTTAATTATCATTTTTTTCCGCTCTTATCCAACTTCTTTCTACCAATTAACCTTTCATTCAAGACTCCCGTTTTAACATTCAGCGAATGAGAAAAAGTTAGGCGCGAGATAACAATCTTACTTCCTTTTATATACGAAACAAAACTTTAACTTAGTAGAGTTACCCTGCATCTTATTCACAAAGCACATCTTTCATCATTCCACCCTTTTAAACAATAAAAAATAGTGCTTAGATCGCTATCATCTAAGCACTATTTCTGAACAATAATAGTAGAATTCTTCCTAAACTTCCATTCCATCCACTTCATAACAAGCGGCTTCAATAAAGATCTCGTAGCAGGGACAATAAAGATAAAACCTATTATATCCGTCACATACCCAGGGAGCACTAGGAGAATACCTCCTACGAATACAAAAATACCATCCAGTACCGCTCCGCCCGGCATTTCTCCTCTATTCAACTTAGATTGAATCTCTCTAAGCACTTTAAACCCTTGCCTTCTTGCTAAATATGCACCTACAACTCCCGTAAATACAATCATAGCAAACGTAGACCACAAACCTATTAAATGACTCGATCCGATTAATACCGTAATTTCAATTGCCGGTATCAAAACGAGCAAGAATAGCAACCATTTCATAGTTCTACACTCCTTCCGCACTTTATTTTAAACGCCTTTTAAACGCCCATACAAGCTTTTTGACAACGAGACTACTTTCCCCATTACCACCCACAACGAACGGTTTTATACGCGCTTTCAGGTATCTCAAACTATCTGCATCTTATTTTTGTGTAAAAAAAAGAGAAGGACTCCGATCCTTCTCTCCGTATTACTTATAGCACTTCCGCATGTCCATTATAAACAATTCCGCGTGCTGCATCAACTGTTACTTCTTGGCCATTTTTTAAAGTTGCTGTTACACCGTTTACACCAACGATAACAGGAATACCGATTGATACACCTACAACAGCTGCATGGCTAGTTAAGCCACCTTCTTCTACAACTAAAGCAGCAGCTTTTTCGATTGCAGGAATCATATCTTTGTCAGTGCTTGTTGTAACAAGGATATCACCTTCGTTTACGTTCGCTACAGCTTCAGCAGCTGTTTTTGCTACAACCACTTTACCTTTTGCAGCTTTACGACCGATCCCTTGTCCTTTAGCAACTTCTTCACCAACAACGTGGATTTTCATTAAGTTTGTTGTACCAGTTTCAGCAACCGGAACACCAGCAGTAATTACTACAGTGTCTCCAAGTCCGATTAGACCTGCATCCATACCTGTTTGAATCGCTGTATCTAACATTTCGTCAGTAGACGCTGCACGTTTGTCAGCCATAAATGCTTGTACACCCCAAACAAGTGCAAGACGACGTCCTACTTGCTCGTCAGATGTTACAGCTACGATTGGAGATTTTGGACGGTATTTAGAGATCATTTTTGCAGTATATCCACTTTCTGTTGGAGCTACGATTGCAGCTACATCAAGAGCAAGTGCTGTATGCGCAACAGATTGGCTAATTGCATCTGTAATTGTTGGAGTGAACTCTTTAATACGTTTTTTGAACATATCTTCGTATTGTAATGATTTTTCAACACGTACTGCAATGTTAGCCATCATCGTTACTGCTTCTACTGGGTATTGACCAGCAGCTGTTTCACCTGAAAGCATGATTGCATCTGTACCATCGAAGATTGCGTTAGCTACGTCACTTGCTTCCGCACGAGTTGGGCGTGGGTTACGTTGCATAGAATCTAACATTTGTGTTGCAGTAATAACTGGTTTACCTAACACGTTACATTTTTTGATTAGACGTTTTTGTACTAGTGGTACTTCTTCTGGTGGAATTTCTACACCCATATCACCACGAGCTACCATTAAACCGTCAGAAACTTCTAAGATTGAATCGATATTATCGATACCTTCTTGGTTTTCGATTTTTGGTACGATTTGGATGTATTGAGCGTTATTCTCTTCTAATAATTCACGGATTTCTAATACGTCAGCCGCTTTACGAACGAATGAAGCTGCGATGAAATCAACTTTTTGTTCGATACCGAAGATGATATCTTTTACGTCTTTTTCAGTGATACCTGGAAGCTTAATGCTTACGTTTGGTACGTTAACACCTTTTTTATTTTTAACAGTTCCGCTGTTAAGAACTTTTGTACGGATGTTTCCGTTAGATTTCTCGATTACTTCTAGTTCGATAAGACCGTCATCGATTAGAATGCGAGAACCTGGGTCTACATCATCATAAAGACCAGCATATGATACAGAGAACTTCTCTGCAGTACCTAATACTTGCTCAGTAGAGATAACTACTTCTGCACCTGTTACAAGCTCAGCTTGTCCGTCTACGAAGTCATGAGTACGGATTTCTGGACCTTTTGTATCAAGTAAGATACCAACTGTTTTACCAGTTTTCTTTGAAGCTTCACGAATGTTTTTAATACGAGCTCCGTGCTCTTCATGGCTACCATGAGAGAAGTTTAAACGAGCAACGTTCATACCTGATTCGATCAATTGCTCTAATTTCTCAATACTTTCACTAGCAGGACCTATAGTACATACAATTTTAGTTTTACGCATATTGCACCTCCGAAATTTATGAAACCGTTCCCAAATATCCGACACTACGCCGATTAGATGGATAATTCTTTAGATAATTGATACATATCTTTATCGATTGTATGCTTTTGAGCTAACGCTTCGATAATGTCATGATCAACAAGTTTGTTATCTTGAATACCTACACAACGTCCGCCTCTACCAGCAATTAATAATTCAACTGCTCTTGCGCCAAGACGACTTGCTAATACACGGTCTTGTGCACTTGGTGATCCACCACGTTGTACGTGACCTAATACAGTTACACGAGTATCAAAGTTCGTTTCTTCTTCAATGCGCTTACCGATGTCAATTGCACTTCCAACACCTTCAGCTACAACGATAATACTGTGTTTTTTACCACGTTCGCTACCGCGTTTTAGACGAGCGATAACATCATCCATGTCATACTCTTCTTCTGGAATTAAGATTGTTTCTGCACCATCAGCTAAACCAGCCCATAGTGCGATATCACCAGCGTGGCGTCCCATTACTTCGATAACATATGTACGTTCATGAGATGTAGCTGTATCACGAATTTTGTCAATTGCGTCAATAACAGTGTTTAAAGCTGTATCGAAACCAATTGTGAAGTCTGTTCCAGGGATGTCATTATCAATTGTACCTGGTACACCAACACATGGGAATCCTTGTTCAGTTAATTTTTTAGCGCCTTGGTAAGAACCATCTCCACCAATAACAACTAGTCCTTCGATACCATGTTTCTTTAATTGCTCGATACCTTTTAGTCGTACTTCTGGGTCTTTAAACTCAGGACATCTTGCTGTATATAATTTTGTACCACCGCGGTGGATAATATCGCCAACAGAACCAAGTTCTAATTTTTCAATATGACCAGAAATTAAACCAGCGTATCCATGGTAAATACCATATACTTCAATATCATGGAAGATCGCTTTACGAACAACTGCACGAATGGCAGCATTCATACCAGGTGAATCTCCACCACTTGTTAATACACCAATACGTTTCATTTGTACTCACCTCATAAAGATTATTTGCCTTATAATAAAATAACACGAAAAAATATAAAAATACAATGGAGAAGATGTGTCTTTTCATAATAAAAACGTGCATTCGCGAAGTGGAACGCACGCTTTTCTTATTTTATCCAAATGGAAGCGTTTGAAAACGAAACTTGCCCAATTTTCATATATTTTTCATAACGTTTTTCGATTAATTCCTCTTTCGAAATTCCGCTTAATTGTTCAAATGTTTTTCGAATCATCAAGTCTATATTTTCTGATTGTTTCAAAATATCACGGTGAGCTCCGCCTCGTGCTTCTGGAATAATTTCATCAATTACACCCAATTCTTTCAAATCTGCTGCTGTGATTCTCATCGCTTCTGCAGCTTCTTTTGCTTTTCCTGCATCTTTCCAAAGAATCGCTGCTGCGCCCTCTGGTGTAATAACAGAATAAGTGGAATTTTCTAGCATATGAATGTAATCCCCTACTCCAAGACCTAGCGCACCACCGCTACCGCCTTCACCGATAACGATACAAATAACAGGTACCGTTAAACCAGCCATTTCAAATAGATTGCGGGCGATAGCCTCACTTTGACCACGTTCTTCAGCAGCTTTACCAGGATAAGCGCCCTTCGTATCAATAAAACAAATAATTGGACGATTAAACTTTTCCGCCTGCTTCATTAAACGCAATGCTTTTCGATATCCTTCTGGATGAGGCATCCCAAAATTACGGCGAATATTTTCTTTCGTATCTTTCCCGCGCTGATGCCCAATTACAGTTACAGGCATCCCTTTATACTTCGCAATGCCGCCGACAATCGCTGCATCATCGCCAAATAGACGATCTCCATGACATTCAAAAAAATCAGTAAATAAGTGCTCAATATAATCGAGCGTTGTCGGTCGTTCTGCATGACGAGCAATTTGAACACGGTCCCATACCTTCATATTGCCGTATATATCTTCCTCTAAATTTCCTAGCTTTTCTTCCAAAATACGAATCTCCTCACTGAAGTCCATCTGGCTGTTTTTCGTATAGTCTTTCAGTTCACGAATCTTATTTCTTAGCTCAACAACTGGTTTCTCAAATTCTAGCTCTGCCATACAGCCATCTCCCCTCCTTGATGAACTTCTAAAATCTTGCGAAGTGATTCTTTCATATCATCACGATGCACAACCGCATCTAATTGACCATGTTCTAGTAAAAATTCTGCCGTTTGGAAATCTTCCGGTAGTTTCTCACGCACTGTTTGTTCAATTACACGTCTACCGGCAAACCCGATAAGTGCACCTGGTTCTGCAAGATTATAATCACCAAGTGAAGCGAAACTCGCTGAAACCCCGCCCGTCGTTGGGTGAGTCATAACAGAAATAAATAACCCTCCTGCATTACTATGCTTTTTCAAAGCTACGCTTGTTTTTGCCATTTGCATTAAACTTAATATCCCTTCTTGCATACGGGCACCACCCGAAGCAGTAAAGATAATAAATGGAACTTGTAAGTCGTATGCCTTTTCAACCGCACGGGCAATTTTTTCTCCTACAACAGAGCCCATGCTCCCCATTCGAAAACGAGAATCCATTACTGCAACAACAACAAGCATGTCATCAATTGTTCCTTCACCAGTTACAACCGCTTCGTTCAATTCAGTCTTTTTACGATCGCTCTCTAGTTTCTCTTCATACCCTGGAAACTCGAGTGGATTTAACGAAACCATTTCTTTGTCATACTCACGGAATGAACCTTCGTCCAATATACTATCAAGGCGTTCCCATGCATTCATAGGATGATGATATCCACAGTTCACACATACTTTTAAATTTTTTAAAAGCTCTTTCGTATACATGATTTTTTTACATTCCGGACATTTTGTCATAACACCATCTGGTACATCTTTTCGTACTTGTTCTGAAGGTATTGCAGCGTACTTTTTCTTTTTCACGAATAAATCTCTTAGCACAATTTGACCCCCTTCGTTGAGAGCTAAGGTTAGCGTAAGAAGACAATGGGGCTAACACCAAAGTCTGATGTTAGCCTTATCTTCTCAATCTGTCTAATAACCTCTCTCTTTACGTTTAACTTTAACCGCTCTGCGGTAGAATGTTTGTCATAACGTGTCATGGTCATTTCGACAAATTTTATACATTACGAGTGAAACTGTATATTCTCTACTAATTCATCGTAAATTTTTAGTGCACCACTTTCTTGTTTCTCTTCCAAAGTAGCACAAAGCTTCCTATACATATCGATAGTATCTCCTGAAACTTTACAAGAAAGAGTTGCTACGTAATCATTTACGATCATCCAAATGCGATATAGTAAATAATTATCGACTTGTTCAATCAGTGTTTTAAAGAACGTTTGGTGAAGCATTGGAATTGAGCTTTCATTTTCTTCAAGCACTCGCTGTAATCTACTTAGCACTTTAGAAAATGTTTCTTTCGGTAAATTACATACAATTCGAATCATATCTTTCTCTAGCAATCGCTTTGTTTGTAATAAATCACGAATTGTTTTCTCATCTTGCAGCAAAAACGGAGCGATTAATTGTACAAGACCGTTATCGTAAAAGTTTCGAATAAAAGTCCCTTCACCGCGTCTCGTCTCAATTAATCCTACCAATTCTAAAGCACGCAATGCTTCTCTTACAGAGGAGCGCCCTACGTTTAAGCGTGAACTTAACTCACGCTCAGACGGTAAACGATCCCCCGCTACCAATCCATCCTCTTCCATGATGGAACGGATTTTTTTTACAATTTCGAGATATACTTTTGTATTTGATGATGTCAATGGAAATTCCTCGCTTATTCTTTACCAATCAGCGCTAATTGTTTTGTTTTCTCAGCAACTTCATTTGGATCTACTTGACGGCGAGCTACTCCTGTCTCCATTGCAGCTTTCGCAACGTAAGCCGCTACTTGAGGCGCTACACGCGCGTCAAACGGCGCTGGAATGATATAGTCTGCATTTAACTCATCTTCTGCTACAAGCTCAGCAATAGCCTGTACAGCTGCCATCTTCATTTCTTCGTTAATTTGTGTCGCATGTACGTCAAGTGCACCGCGGAAAATACCAGGGAACGCTAGTACATTATTTACTTGGTTCGGGAAGTCAGAACGACCTGTTCCAACAACAGCTGCGCCCGCTGCTTTTGCCAATTCTGGCATAATTTCTGGAACCGGATTCGCCATTGCAAAAATAATTGCATTGTCATTCATTGTACGAACCATCTCTTCTGTTAATGCACCTTCTGCAGATACACCAATGAATACATCCGCACCCTGTACAACATCAGCTAAAGAACCTTCGATACGATTCTTATTTGTATATTTTGCAACTTCATCCTTCACTGGATTCATACCAGTAGGACGACCATCATAGATTGCACCTTTACGGTCACACATAATAATGTCGCGTACACCATAGCGATATAAAAGTTTAATAATTGCAATACCTGCTGCACCTGCGCCATTTGCGACAACTTTAATGTCAGACATTTTCTTTCCAACTAATTTCAGCGCGTTCACAAGACCCGCTACTGTTACGATAGCTGTTCCGTGTTGATCATCATGGAAGATAGGAATATTTGTTTCCTTTTTCAAACGTTCTTCAATAATGAAGCAGTTCGGTGCTGCGATATCTTCTAAGTTAACACCGCCAAAAGTTGGCTCCATTAATTTTACAGTTTCAACAATTTTATCTACATCGTTTGTATTTAAGGCAATTGGGAATGCATCTACACCAGCAAAGCTCTTGAATAATACAGCTTTACCTTCCATTACTGGAAGAGATGCTTCAGGTCCAATGTTACCAAGACCAAGTACAGCTGTTCCATCAGTCACAACTGCTACCATATTTCCCTTCATCGTATATTCATATACCTTACTTTTATCGTCATAAATTTCTTTACAAGGCTCTGCAACCCCTGGAGAATATGCAAGACTTAAATCTTTTGCATTTTCTACTTTTACTTTTGATACCGTTTCTAATTTTCCTTGATGCACTTTATGCATGTGAAGTGCTTCTTCACGAAGTGTTGACAAACTATCCACTCTCCTCAAATTATTCTGGCTGATATCAATTTCTCCAAGTGGTCTGACCACGAACACTACTACTATAATAATCGAAGTGTAGGGAAATTGTCCATTATATTTTCACAACTACATTTTCTTCCCCGACAATTTCACGAAGTGCTCCTAAACATTCTTCACTTGGATGAATCGATAAACTTCGAGATAATTGTACCATTTTATGTTCCTTTTCATAATAAATTAGTACTTTCGCAAAACCTGAATAGTCAAACAATATTTTTGTAACCTGATTTAACAACTTTTTCTCATACTGTGACGGCAATTTCACGTAAACAGATGCGTCGTTCTTGTCCTCATAAACATCCATTTCTTCTAACGGATATAATCCATTTACAATCCATTGCAGCTTATGATTTCTTAGCTCAATCGTACCGTCAACTAGAACAATCGCCCCTTCTTGTAACTTATCGGAGAAATGTATATACGTTTCCGGAAAGACAACTGCTTCCATTTCATCATTTTGGTCACAAAATGTAATAAACGCCATCTTTTGCAACTTTTTCGTACGAATCACTCTCACACTTGTTATATACACGATAGCCCTTTGTACTTTTTTCTTATGTCGCATCGCCTGAGCGAGAGATGGAATTTCTAATTCTTTTGCTAACTTCACATACTGCGCTGTAGGATAACTTGATAAATAAAAGCCCAGTGCTTCTTTTTCTTTATTTAATTGTTCAATAAAGGATAGCTCTTCTCCTTGTACGTATTTTGATTTTGGAACAGCATCTCCTAAATCACGTGCAAGGTTAGCATACTCTAACGCCCCTTTAAGACTTTTCCATAAATTCGTTCTCGAAACACCAAAATCATCAAAACACCCCGACCAAACGAATGCTTCTAAATTGCGTTCTGTTACAAACTTTGAGGGCATGCGAAGGCAAAATTCAAATAAATCCTCGAACATTTTTTTCTCTCGTTCTTCTAACAATGCCGTCACTGTAGCCATTCCGATATTTCGAATTGAAAGTAAACTGTAACGTATCGCGTTCCCTTCTATTTGGAAGTTGTAACCACTTCTCTGAAGAGACGGCGGCAACACATGAAAACCTTTCTTTTTCGTTTCTCGTATATACTGTACAATCTTATCTTCATTTCCAATTGCACTTGATAATAATGCTGTCATAAATTCCAGCGTATAGTTCGCTTTTAAGTAAGCAAGCTGATATCCGATCATACTGTAGGCTACAGCGTGACTTCGGTTAAAACCGTAATTCGCAAATCTGACAATTAAATCATAAATTTTCTCAGCAGATATCTCATCATATCCATTTCGTAAACAACCTTGAACGAAATGCTTACGTTCCTGATCTAAAATATCACGGTTTTTTTTACTCACTGCACGGCGCAATAAGTCTGCTTCTCCGAGCGAAAATCCCGCTAACTTCGACGCAATTTGCATAATTTGTTCTTGGTAAACAATTACACCGTATGTTCTTTCTAGAATCGGCTTTAAATCCGGATGTAAATATTCGATTTGTCTTTTCCCGTGCTTCGATTCAATAAAGGTTGGGATTTGTTCCATCGGTCCCGGTCTGTATAACGAGTTAACCGCAACAATATCTTCAAATTCATTTGGTTTTAACCCACGGAGTACATTTCGCATACCACCTGATTCGAGCTGGAATACCCCTGTTGTATCCCCTCTGCCTAACAATTGGAACGTCCTTTCATCTTGCAGAGGTAAATTTCTTATATCAATTTCTTTCCCCGTTTTTTTCACGATAAACTGTATAATATTTTCAAGTAACGTTAAATTACGTAATCCTAAAAAGTCCATCTTTAACAAGCCAAGCTCTTCTAATGCATCAGCTGGATATTGCGTAACATACACATCGTTATGTCCTTCTTGAATTGCTACACTTCCCGTTAACGGTTCCTGACTCATAATAACGCCCGCTGCATGAATAGACGTATGGCGAGGTAAGCCTTCTACACGCTTCGCAATTTCAAACACACGCTCATGCAGTAAATTCCCCTGTATAAACTCACGGAGTGATTGTGATTCTTCATAAGCATCTTTTAACGTTATACCAAGCTTTGACGGGATAAGTTTTGAGAATATGTCAATATCCCGTGGCGGAAGCCCCATTACACGTGCAATGTCTCTAATTGCCGCTTTTGCCGCAAGCGTACCGAACGTTACAATTTGTGCCACACGAAGCTGACCATATTTATCTTTCACATATCGAATCATCTCATCACGTCTTATATCGGGAAAATCGATATCAATATCTGGAAGCGTCACACGTTCAGGGTTTAAAAATCTTTCAAATAATAGATCGTACTCAATCGGATCAATATCTGTAATTTCTAATACGTAAGAAACGAGTGAACCAGCTGCTGACCCACGACCTGGTCCTGTTAAAATATGATTTTCATGCGCATATTTCATAAAGTCCCACACAATGAGGAAGTAATCACTAAATCCCATGTTGGAAATGACATTTAATTCATGATTCAAACGCTTTATATGCACTTCTTTCGGCGTACCGTATCGTTTCCTTAAACCCTCTTCACAAACACGGCGCAAATACGTATCATTCGTCTCATTAGATGGAACAGGGAATTTCGGTAATTGATTTACATGAAACGGTATTTCTACATTACAATGTTCTGCGATTTTGACTGTGTTACGAATCGCTTCTTCCGCATGAGAAAATAATGCTTCCATTTCATCTGATGACTTTAAATAATATTGATCTGTTTTCAGCCTCGGCCTATCTGGATCTGTCATTTTCGTTCCACTTTCAACAGATAATAAACATTCATGAACAAGTGCATCACTTTGATTAATGTAATGTACATCATTTGTTGCAACGACCGGAACGTTCACCTTACTAATAAATTCAGGTAATTTTTCTTGCAGAAGCAATTCATCTTGAATCGCATGATACTGCAAACTTATATAAAAATTGCCGAACATATTTTGATAAGCGCGAGCTACT
Source organism: Bacillaceae bacterium OF18-1A (assembly GCA_027694045.1). Lineage (GTDB taxonomy): Bacteria > Bacillota > Bacilli > Bacillales > Bacillaceae_G > Bacillus_A. The sequence goes on from JAQEWB010000002.1 coordinate 998,146, forward strand.
TCTTCAGCCTGACTCTCTTTGTCTTCTAATAATAATTGTTCAACTTCCCCATCTTTACCTGGTGAAATTGCAATTAATCCTTTCGCATAATACGCAAGCCACTTTTTCGGAATACCTTCTTTTGACTTCGTCATAACGCTACTAGAGATCTTTAATAAATTTTGATAGCCTATTTCATTTTCAGCAAGTAATACAAGCGGATACGCCCTGTCTTCTTCCTCACTAAAAACAGAAGCTGTTAAGCCGATAATAGGCTTTATACCATGTTTCTTACATGCTTTATAAAACGGAATAACGCCATACATAACATTTTCGTCCGTAATAGCCAGCGATGAAAAACCAAGTTCCTTCGCCCTAACTACAAGCTCTTCAATTTTACAAGCACTTTTTAATAAACTAAAAACGGTTTGACATTGTAAATGCACAAACTTCACTGTTGTACCCTCTCTTTACCTATTTGACTACTTTTATTATAGGTGATGAGGAAAGCGGAAATCAAAACATACTTCTTATACTTTGTCCATATATATGAAGAAGAAAGGGGAATGACGATGGATGTAAGAGAACATACTTTTTTCTCTCTGCTTATTATTAGTTATTTTATTGCCTTTGGAGTTATACTTGGCGGTTCATTAATTGGCGGTTTTGGTGCGTTTCTTATCGGAAAGCCAGCTCTCACTTACATTAATCAATTCGCCCAAAACTTAAGAATTTGGGCACTCGTTGCGGCAATCGGCGGAACATTCGATACTTTTTATAGCTTTGAAAGAAGCTTCTTTGGCGGGGATATGAAAGATATCGTAAAACAAATTCTCCTTATTTTTTTCGCAACTGGTGGTATGCAAACAGGTCTTATTATTATTAAATGGCTGACGCAGGAACATGTATGAGGGTACCAAGTGCCAATACAGCAAAAAGATGGTACTTAGTTTTAGCAGGTGCTGCTGTCGGAGGCGTGTTGAGTTGGTTTATTTTTTTGTACATATACGGTGTTTTTCAAGAGGAACAAGCTAGTAAAATAGCAAAGCAACGAGAAATTATAGAAAAACAAGAAGCAAAACTCCACGTCCTTCTCGAAGATCAAGAAAAGTTGAATACAGAAAACAAACGGCTCTTAACTATTCAAGAGATTAAAATAAAAATTATAAATCGGGAAAAATACGATTTAGACAACCTTACACTTGAAAATATGACTACTTCTATCCACAATGACCTCCAGCATCTTTTAACGAAAAACATTCAAAGTATCGCAAAAAATAAAGATCTACTCAAAAAAGTAATCGAAAATAAAACATACAAACATTACGACCGTCTATACCGCTTTAAAGTCGATACGATATCTTTTGATACTGTACTTGAAATTAGCATTGCTATAGAGAAAGAAAAATAAAACCATCCGTAATTTTCGGATGGTTTTATTTAAATCTCTCTATTATTTAAATATATGTGAAACTTTGTCCCTTCTCCGATCGCACTCTCAACTTCTATTTTCCCACCATGATTCTGTATGATTTCCTTACATAAAGAAATGCCTAATCCTGTACCATTTTCTTTCGTTGTGAAGAATGGTGTGTATAAATTAGAGAGAACGTTATCGTCCATTCCTTTTCCATTATCAATTATACTAATCTTTATATATTCATTTGTTTGAATTACCTTAATACAAATGTATCCTGCATCCTTATTCGGACTATCTCCAATTGCTTCTACACTATTTTTTAATAAGTTTAAGAAGACTTGTTTTATTTCTTGAGGGTCCACTTTAATCGTACAATCAGAGTCCAGTTGTTCCAAATCCATAACTATCCTAATATTCTTCAATAACGCTTCACTTTGTATAAGTGCATCAATTTCTAACAGAAATGTTTTTAAACAAGTTTCTTTTTTCGTAGCTTCATTAAACTTTGCAGCCATTAAAAAGTTTTCAATAATATGATTCGCTCTATCCACTTCAGAAATAATCATTTCTGCATAATTTTGTTTATCAATTCGCTCCATATCTTTATGTAATAATTGCATAAACCCTTTTATAATCGTTAAAGGATTTCTTACTTCATGGGCAATTCCCACAGCAAATCTTCCTACTAAACATAACCGTTCTTGATGAAAAATAATGTTTTTTAAATGGACAATTTGCTTTTCAGCATCTTTATTTTTTCGTTGTAGCATTACTACTTGAGGAGGTATGGCGTCTGGGAATAATGATTTTTTCTGGAACGAAGTTGATTTACTACTCTTGATGTTATTTCTTCTTTGAAAGCGGTACCTAAAATTATGACGCATAAGCATTCCCCCATCGAATTAATAATTCCAATTCAGTTTCATATAATGTTTGTGAGCTTCTTCACTATTAAAACATAAAAAAAGAGGGAATTGGAGTTTTTTTGTTATTTTATAGAATAAATTCCATAAATATCAAGTAATCATTATTTTAAGATATTTAAATCCAAAATAAAAAGAAGGAGAACTTTATCCTCCTTCTTCTATATCAACTTTTATTTACAAATCTCACGTAAGTCTGCAAATAGACGATCCGCTTCTTCCCAAGAAGATGCTTTTGCACCAGAAGCCATCGGATGTCCCCCGCCGTTATATTGCATGGCTAATTTGTTTATAACCGGCCCTTTTGAACGAAGGCGAACACGAATTACATCTTCTTCCTCTAAAAATAGAACCCATGCCTTTAATCCATCAATATTACCAAGTGCTCCAACAACACCTGATGCCTCAGAAGGAAGTACATCAAACTTCTCTAATACTTCTTTCGTTAATTTAATGTACGCTGCTCCTTCTTCTACCATCGTAAAGTTTTGTAAAATATAGCCGTTTAAACGAGCAATCTTTTCTTTCGTCTTATACATTTCATTGTATAAATCTGTGAATTTCACATCCATGTCAACAAGCTCACTTACGTAACGGAGTGTTTTCGCTGTTGTATTTGGGAATAAGAAACGACCCGTATCACCAACAATTCCCGCTAAAATAAGGCGAGCAGCTTCTGTCGTTATCTTTAATCCTTTATCTTTTCCATAACTGTAAAACTCATAAATCATTTCACTTGTAGAACTTGCTGTCGTATCTACCCACGTAATATCTCCATATGGATCTTCGTTTGGATGATGATCGATTTTAATTAACATCTTCCCTTTTGTATAGCGTTGATCATCTACACGTTCTTGGTTTGCTGTATCACATGCGATAACAAGTGCATTTTCGTATACACTATCTTCAATATCATCCATTACTCGTAAGTATGCTAGTGACGGTTCATTGTACCCAACTGTATAAATATTTTTCTCTGGAAACGATTCTTGCAAAATCGTACCAAGACCGCCCTGTGAACCTAACGCATCTGGATCTGGACGCACATGACGATGAATAATAATTGTATCAAACTCTTTAATTGCTCCTAAAATTTGCTCATGCATATGTATAATCTCCTTTTTATTCAACTTCTTCACTTTATCTTCCATTATAACGGAAAGTATTTCATACATGCGAACAATTGCTTTATAATAGAAGTTAGAAAGTTTAGATTTTTCTTTACTATTATTTTTTACAAAACGATAGGAGTGTGCATTATGCCAGTATTAGTCTTCTGTATTATCGTCTCATTTATGTTGTACCTCTTCTACAAAACAAAATACTTTCGCACAAACCGCCCGATGGAAAAAGGTTGGCTCTCTGGAAAATCTGCAATGGCACTCGGTTCATTCGTCTTATTCTTCGGAGTAAACCAATTCTTTTTAGAACTTTCAACCGCCCGTATTATCGTTGGTGTTTTATTCGTTCTATTTGGTAGTGCAAGTGTATTTAATGGATTTCGCCAATATAAACATTTCTTACCACTAGCAGTAAAAGAAGCGGCGGCTTATGAAGCAACATAAAAAAGCATCAATATTGTGATGCTTTTTTACATCCTCTAACTTTTAAAATTATATATGCAACAAACGCAGATGGTATATTAAACGGGTTACCTTGTACGTGAAAATGTAATTGTTCTTCCCCGAAAGACATTTTTTCATATAGCTCTCGCTGAGATAATCCTGTCTTTCTCTTTTTTTCATGTAAACCTTGTAAATATACATATTGAATCGGTATCATCACAAGAAAGTAAAAAAGTGCGATACCACCAAAAAAGAGTACTCCTGATGACATGTTGCATACCACCTTTCTGAGATACATTTTCTTATACTTTAAATTATAGCATAGTCTATCGTTTAAATAAGTTAATATTCTGTCTCTTCATTAAACAATTGTCTCCCCGCATAATTCCTCTTCAACATACTGAATATATCGCCGAATGAAATTACCTGGATTCTTTTTAATAGGTTCAATATCAAGTCTTAATGGTATTTTTCCTGCCATGTAAAAGATTCTTGAAGCAGTCCCTAGTCGGATAGCTGCTTCCGAAATATTTTCCCCATATCCCATCATAAAATTCCCCCATGCCTCTTCTAACTGTCCCGAAGCAATTAAATGCAATCTAGGAACACCAATATCAAACTCTTTATACCCAAATCCACATTCATCAAAATCAAGTAAATACCAATCCTCTTTGTCTACAAGAATATTTCCAAAATGCATATCTCCGTGAACAAATTGTTTTTCTCCCAATTGAATTGAGTTTGTAAGTTGTTGTATGCTTTCTGCAATTCTCAAGCATTTATTTTTATCCTCATAAGATAAAAAAGAAGTATTTAATAAACATTGTAAAGGCTCATGAATCATCTTTTACTCGCTATATATAGGTCTTTCATAACCTCTCCAAGTTTGCGGCACACTTTTAAGCACTCCATTTGTTTTTTCATGAAACATTCGCATTAATGATCCAAGTTTTTCATGATCTTTATCCTTTGGTTCTATAATTTCCCTTCCATTTATAAACCTAAAGACAACAAAATACTGGATACTTCCCTCATCTTTCATAACAGATGTGATCCAACCGCCATTTTTATTTACAACTAATTCTGGTACTAATATTTGTTTTTGCAATGCTATTAACCAATGTATTTCAGCTTCTATTTGCTCGGCAGTATAACGTCCTTCTCTATACTGCCTAACTACAAATTTATTTTCTTCCGATTCGAACATATATGTTTGATTTTCTCCCCCATGCAACAATGAAACTTTCGTAAGACTATGTAAATTATATTGCTTACATAACTGTTTTTTAGTGTAAAAATCCATGCTTATCCCCCTAATTCTTATAGTGAAGCATAATAATAACTAGTAACTTAAGCTTTCTTATCGACTAATCACCAATTTTCTATCCATATCGATACATATCCTACTATTTTTTCACTTCTCTTCCAAAACTCTGACCGCGCTTAAGTACTAACTTCAAAATCCAATAAAACAAAATAAAGTTAAAGAAAAAGCCTAATGGATGAAATAAAATTTCCCATCCGCCATAATAAATGAAATTTTCTGCTGGTATACCAAAGTAAAGAAAATCGCTATTATTTTCTCCAGTTGTAGGAATAAAGGAACAAATACTAGCGAAAATCAAACTTATTACATACAATTTCTTTTTATTTACATCCATTATTCTATGAGTTATCACATGAACAGTAATTACAAATATGAAACCGAAAAATAAAAATATTACTCCCATTTGACACCTCCCCAATTATTGTTCAAGCACCTTCAAATGATTGTGTTCCCCTACTTATAAATATGAAACAGAACGTGATTTTACTTTTCCTTTTACAATTCAAAACATAGTAGATTCAGTTGATAACTAAATTTTAAAACACCCTAAAGTAGCGTTCAAAAAAAGGAACAAACCAAAGCGGCTTGCTCCATCTTTTTATTTATCGATCAACTGCACCATAAGTAATGCTTTCCCAACCACATTACCGTCATGATGCACCTCTACATCAACCTTACCAAATTTACGTCCAATTTCTAATACTTTCGGATGAACGGATACAACGTTATCAATTTGAACCGGCTTTACGAAGTAAATTGTTAAGTTTTCAACAATTAAATCACTCTTCTTTTGCGCACGAATAACACGATTCGTTGCTTCTGTCACAATCGTTGCAAATACACCGTACGATAACGTTCCGATTGAATTCGTCATTTGCGGTGTTACTGAAAATTGGTATAGATGCTCATTTTTCGCTTCTTTCGGCGTCATAAATTGATTCGTTACAATATCATCAATCGTTTCGCCGACTTGCGGTTGACGTTGGATCATTTGCAGCGCCTGAAGTACATCTTGGCGGCTAATAATACCTTGCAGTTTATTTCCTTCATCAACAACAGGAAGTAACTCAATACCTTCCCACACCATCATACGCGCCGCAGCTGCGACAGACATTTTACCGTTCACTGTAATCGGGTGTTTTGTCATTACTTTATCAATTGGTGTTTCTTTCGCTACACCGATCATATCTTTTGAAGTTACAATACCTAGTACTTTTTTATTTTCATCAATAATTGGATATCTTCCGTGCATCGTCTCTTCATTATACGCATGCCATTGTTGTACTGTATCATTTGTCTTTAAATATAGCGTTTCTTCAATTGGTGTTAAAATGTCTTCAACGAGTACAATCTCTTTCTTAATAAGCTGGTCATAAATTGCACGGTTAATTAAAGTTGCAACGGTAAATGTGTCATAACTACTTGAAATAATCGGCAACTTTAATTCGTCTGCTAATTTCTTTACATGATCTTCCGTATCAAATCCGCCCGTAATTAACACAGCAGCTCCAGCTTCGAGCGCCAATTGATGTGCATTTGTACGGTTACCGACAATCAGTAAGTTACCCGCTTCTGTATAACGCATCATCGCTTCTAATTTCATAGCCCCAATTACGAATTTATTTAATGTTTTATGTAGTCCTTCTCTGCCCCCAAGTACTTGACCATCGACAATGTTAACAACTTCTGCATATGTCAGTTTTTCAATATTCTCTTTCTTCTTTTGTTCAATTCGAATTGTTCCGACACGCTCAATTGTACTAACATATCCTTTATTTTCTGCATCTTTAATTGCACGGTAAGCTGTCCCTTCACTTACACTCAAATCCTTCGCAATTTGTCTTACAGAAATTTTATGCCCTACTGGCAGACTATTAATATGTTCTAAAATTTGGTTATGCTTGGTAGCCAAAAGGTTTCACCATACTTTCTTTTCCCTAAATTCTTCATGTGTTGTATTTTCAGTATACTATATTTTCAAAACTGTTACACTCTCTCTTTATATATCTGTACCATTTTTTTTATAACAAAATGATCCTTACATTCCATTATGCACACTATTACAACAATGTAATGCTATTGTCATCTCATTCGATAGTTAGTCCACCAAATTCCCTATACAATTAAGACAAGAAATGAAACAAAGGAGCGGATATATGATGAAAAAATTTTTAGAGGTTGTAGGTGCTGTATTTTTAGCTTTCGCAGATGGGAAAAAAGTTGCAATGGAATTAAATGAAACACCTGAACAGCCACGTACGAAAAGAAAAGAATCACCTAAACAAGTACAAACTTTAAAAGCTGTACTGCACACGTAAAAACCCTTCACTTGTCTTTTCAAATGAAGGGTTTCTTTTCTATAGTGTAATACTTTCTCCAGCTTCTAATACTTTACCTGTACAATTTTGTAGCTTTTCTACAAATTGATATGGATCTTGTTCAATTACTGGGAACGTATTGTAATGCATCGGTACAACAGTTTTCGCCTGAACCCATTTCGCTGCTAACGCGGCATCTTCTGGCCCCATCGTGAAATTATCGCCAATTGGTAAAAATGCTACGTCAATATCATTCAACTCACCAATTAACTTCATATCAGAAAATAGAGCGGTATCTCCTGCATGGTACAGTGTTTTCTCTTCTGCTATAAATAAAATACCCGCTGGCATACCTGTATATGTAATCGTCTTATTTTCTTCATCAATATAACTGGATCCGTGGAAAGCTTGTGTAAACTTCACTTTTCCGAAATCAAATTTATGCGAACCACCAATGTGCATCGGATGTGTATTTACACCTTGCCAACTTAAAAATGTCGCTAGTTCAAATGGTGCTACAACAACTGCATTATTCTTCTTCGCAAGCTCTACTGTATCTCCAACATGATCACCATGTCCATGCGACAAAAGAATCGCATCTACTTTTACATCTTCAGCCTTTAAATCTGTTTTCGGATTTCCTGTTAAAAATGGATCAATTAAAATAACCTTTCCATTCGTTTCAATTTTTACAACTGAATGTCCGTGATAAGATACTTTCATTATTACATTCCTCCCCTTATTCACATTCTCACTTTTTATTCTACATGATTTCTCAATTCCCTGTCTTTTCTAACATCTATTTACTTGTCATAACGCTTTCATCCGATGTAAAGTTATATTTGTAATTAAATATCTCGGGGGTGCCAATCGATGAATGCTAGATTAGAAAATTTAATGCAATGGCTAAAAGAAAAAAACGTAGAAGCTGCGTTCTTAACTTCTACACCAAACGTTTTCTACATGACAAACTTCCACTGTGAGCCACACGAAAGACTTCTTGGTATGTTTGTATTCCAAGAAAAAGAACCTATTTTAATTTGTCCTAAAATGGAAGAAGGCCAAGCACGTAACGCTGGCTGGGCACATGAAATTATCGGATTTACTGATACTGACAAACCATGGGATATGATTGCAAAAGCAATTAAAGACCGCGGTATCAATGCAACTGCAGTTGCAATTGAAAAAGAACATTTAAACGTAGAACGTTATGAAGAATTAACAAAATTATTCCCAAATGCAGCGTTCAGATCAGCTGAAGAGAAAGTTCGCGAGCTTCGCTTAATTAAAGACGAAAAAGAACTTTCTATTTTACGTGAAGCTGCTAAAATGGCAGACTATGCTGTTGAAGTTGGGGTAAATGCAATTCAAGAAAACCGTAGCGAGCTAGAAGTATTAGCAATCATTGAACACGAATTAAAAACAAAAGGCATACATAAAATGTCATTTGATACGATGGTATTAGCAGGTGCGAATTCTGCTCTTCCACACGGTATTCCAGGTGCAAACAAAATGAAACGCGGCGATTTCGTACTATTTGATTTAGGCGTAATCATTGATGGTTATTGCTCTGACATTACACGTACAGTAGCATTCGGTGACATTTCTGAAGAACAAACTCGTATTTACAACACTGTACTTGCTGGACAACTACAAGCAGTTGAAGCATGTAAACCAGGTGTTACACTTGGTGCAATCGACAACGCTGCTCGTTCTGTTATCGCAGATGCAGGTTACGGAGACTTCTTCCCACACCGCCTTGGTCACGGACTTGGAATTAGCGTACATGAATATCCAGATGTAAAAGCTGGTAACGAATCTCCATTAAAAGAAGGTATGGTCTTCACAATCGAGCCTGGTATTTACGTACCAAACGTAGGTGGCGTTCGTATTGAAGATGATATTTATATCACAAAAGACGGATCAGAAATTTTAACGAAATTCCCGAAAGAGTTACAGTTTGTAAAATAACAAAAAGGCAGCGTGAGTGCTGCCTTTTTCTATTTCCGCTTTAACACCATCTTCTCTTCATACTTATCATCCCATTTAATCACAATCTCTATCGGTTCATCTTTAGATAGAGGCGCACAACTTACACAAGAAGACTTCATTTCAATCTTTGCTCCTTTATGATTTTCTGACGTTTGTGTCATTGTGCTAAAGGCTCCATTAATAGCAATCTCTAAATTTTTAAATTCTGTATTCCCATCTCCGCCCTTATACTGAAATGTAAACATTCCATCTTCACTGTCATCCTTAATATGGCCTTTATATTGTCCCGTCCAACTTTTGCTCTCGCTAGAAAAAGTAACATACCAAATCGAGCAGCTTCCTAAAAAGAAAATACTAATGAAAAAGAATAATACTCTCTTCATCATGCCCCTCCATTCAAATGCACTTATTTCTTCTCAATGTCTATACATAGCGCACGGTATACGAAATTAAAAAAGAAGGCCCTTCTTAAAAAGTGCCTTCCTCTATCTCACTAATATTCAATTGAAATTTCACGATCCAAACTGAGAAAAGATGGACAAGAAGTGCAAACGCCATACACGCTCCGCTCAAAAAAGTTAATATAGGATGCGAATACACGTGCCCTAAAACATAGGATACCGCCACAAAAAACATTGTTATGTAAATATAAATTGCTCCATGTATTTGCCTCATATAAGCCTCCTTTTCCCATATTATAACATAAATTTTCTGATTATTCACATTAATCAGTTGTAATTAATATTTCTCAACTGTTACACCTCTAACAGCCGCTTTAATATATGGTGCTCCTTGTAAACTTTGTAAATCCTCTGTTTTGCCTGTTACGACTACACCGTATATTGGTAGGTCTTTTGGTTTTGTATTTTTTACTTCTTTATACGAATCTTTCGCATTATCCACATGTCGTTTATCTTCTGCTAATGTTTTCATTGCCCCTATAAACTCTTTTGAATTTCTTTCAAAATCCATTTTCATTGCCTCTTCTTTTTTAGCGTAGCTTCCAGCAAATCCATAAACACGATTAGATTTTTCAGCATTTAAAACTGCATCCGTTTTCGAATCTGTTAAACCAACATATTCATCTCGTTTCTTTTCATCATATGTATCAACCCAAAACCAAACTGGTTGTATATTTTTTGGTAGTATTCCCATAATTTCATCCATCGTATACGATTTATCAAACGATAAGGCCACTTCCGCAACTTTATTTTTCAGTTCCCCGATTTGATTTAAATCATTCACATAATTTACGTACGTCATAAAAGGCAAATAAAATTGCATTTCACGTTGCATCGTTTGTATATTATAGTTTACCCTCATGCCAGATTCCTCTTCATCAGGCGGTCCTTCATCCAACTGCGTATTCCCATTATGGCTTCGTTCCATATATCCCCACACATCATATTCATATATTTCATCTATCCACTTAACTGGCTGACCCGAAATATTTTTATAGGAACTATACATAATAGAATCGCTCATTAAACCCATATTTAATTTTCTGTGAGAATAAAATTTTATGTTAGGACCCTTTACAGTTTGCTCTGCAAATACTCTTCTTTCCATCTCATTAAAGTGCTTTTGTTTTAAATATACTATTAAAGTGAAAGATCCAACGATCACTATAATAGATGCAAAGATTGAGATAACAAAATTTCTAAAAAACTGCTTCCGCTTCGCTCTCTTCATCAAATTCTTCATCTGCTTATCATCCATATTCAAATCAAAGTCTTTCCGGCTCATCATGTCTCCTCCTATACAATTTTTTAAATTGATTTCTTGCACGGTACAAACTTGTTTTTACTGTATCTTCTTTCATACTTAATAAAATGGCAATTTCCTTATAAGATAGTTCATATTCATATTTCAACAGTAAAATATGACGATAATCCTCCGTCATCGTCTCCAATATTTCTTGTACTTCTCCTTGCAGTTCACTTGTTAAAAGCACTTCATCTAACGACTTTTGACCAATAAGAACGACCGATTCAATTGCGATGGGGTTTAGTCTTTTTTCTTTTCGATATAAATCTCGGTGCTGATTGATCGCAACTCTAAAGAGCCATGGTGTTAAGTGCTCTAACGGTATTTCCTCCATAAGTAATAAAGCTTTATACAACGTATCTTGCACAATATCTTCCGCTTCTTTTCTATCTGCCCCAATCTTAATTAAGTATCCAAACACTGCTTTTGATTTCTCTATTAATAATGATTCAAACGTATCATGACTCATTCCGCTCTCCTTTCTATATACTCAACGTTTGAGAGCGTAAAATGTATACAGATTTTCTCGAAATTTTTTTCATAATAAAAAGCACATCTATTTTGATGCGCCCTTCACATATATTTTATTAACATATAAATCACTTTTTTGAAACAAAAACTCTCACTCATCTCTCTCCATACTATCGTTATAACTTAGTTGCCATAATAATTGAACGAGGATAAAACCCCAGTTTTTCATAAAACGATATAGCTTCATTTCCGTACACTACTGTTAATTCAATTTCATCTATCTTCTTCGCTTTAAACCATTCCACTGCACTATTCATTAATTTCAAACCAAATCCGTTTCCTCGGTATTTTTCATCAACGAATAAAACTTCAATCTTTCCGTTTACACTTTTGCTATATGCTATACAACATCCTAATATATTATCTGTTTCCGTCTCAACTAATAATTCAATTCTATACTCTCCGTACTTTGAATTTTGTTTATAATTTTCAATACGTTCCTCAAATGACATTCTTGGATAGTCACCAGAAAAATGTTTTGATGCATTATTATGATATTCATGCAATTTATTTAAAGGTTCTCTTATTACTTCTATTTCATCGAGAGTGATATATTTATTACTAATTCTCATCCTACAGCATCTCCCATAATATATATTCCAACCAAAAAGATGACCATGTTACGGTTATAAAATACCAATCTATTATTTCATCGCGTCCTTCACAATATCTTGGATCATAACGACTTCTGTTTTCATATCAACAGAGGGTGCTTCCTCATCGATACATTCATACCAAAATTCCAAATGCTTTTTATCAATTTCATGATGAGAATTTTCGACAAGAGCACCGCCTTCTCCTTGCACAGAATACCAATATAAGTACTCTTCTCCATCTCTTATTTCCCGGAAAATTGTCTCTACGTACATCTTTTCGTCGTTTAATGTCAAAAGTACTTCTTTCATATTGTCATTCAGAAGCTGCATCCATTCATCTACACGATGACTTTTACCAGGCTTCACTTTAAATCTCGTTAATTCCACATTCATTTTTATTCCCCCGTTTTCTTACGTACAAACAATCTATATTCTATTGGATTATAAAAACTTAATTTGCTGGCTCATTTTCGCGAAGGAATATTGTCTACATAACAATCCCAGCACGGTGTAATATCATTTTAATTCCAAATTATCATAAAAAAACGCATCCTAACAAGCTATGTTTCCTGTAAAGTTTCATTTACTCATTACCTAAAAATGGATATGATAAATGTAACAAATTTACAAAAAGGAGACTTTGTATATTTGATTAAAAATAAGGTGAAACAATTCCGTGTCGTTAGAGACATCACCCAAGAACAATTAGCTTCCTCTGTTCAAATCACTAGACAATCCCTCATCGCTATCGAGAAGAATAAATACAACCCAAGTTTAGAATTAGCATTGAAATTATGTGAGTTTTTCAACTGTAAAGTAGAAGATTTATTTCAATTAGATAAAACTGGGGAGGAAAAAGAGTGAAAAATACTTTTAATCAAGAGTTCATTTCGCATCTTACCATTTTATTGTTAGGTTCAACTTTTCTTTATTTTAATAGTAATGACGAAGAAAAAATTAGTTCTGTCCTTCTATTCGCTGGTGTATACATACTCTTGTCCTTGACACTATTAGTAGTGAAGCGAATATTCTTTAAGAAAAAAAAGAGCGATGCAGGGAAATATCCATTACCTGAAATGGATGAAAGAATCGAGAAAATGAGTTTAAAACTTATGGCACAAATTTTCGGCTTATCTCATTTAATCGGTTCTGCGATACTATTTATTTTATATCTCACTGACAAAAATTCGACGATACGAGTTGAATATGCGCTGTATTATTTGTTCGGTATTCTTTTCTTTACAATGATGTTTGGATTAAAGATTGTGAAGAAACTAGACAATTAACCAAAATAAAAGCCCCTCCTTACAAAAGGAGGAGCTTACATGTATTTCTATTATGATAAAGCAGGAGCTTTTTCAAGAAGCTCTTTCGCATCAGCGTATTGTAAACCGTGCGCTTCTGCAACTGCTTCGAATGTTACATAACCATCTAATGTGTTAATACCTTTTCGTAATGCCGTGTTTCCTAAGCAAGCATCTTTGTAGCCTTTGTTCGCAATTTGTACTGCATATGGTACTGTTACGTTTGTTAATGCAAGGGTTGATGTACGTGGAACTGCACCTGGCATATTAGCAACTGCATAATGAACAACGCCATGTTTTTCGTAAGTTGGGTTGTCATGAGTTGTAATACGGTCAGTTGTTTCGAAAATACCACCTTGGTCAATCGCGATATCTACAACAACAGAACCTGGCTCCATTGATTGAATCATTTCTTCTGTTACAAGTTTTGGCGCTTTTGCACCTGGAATTAATACCGCACCAATAACAAGGTCAGATTCTTTTACAGCTTCTGCGATGTTGTATGGATTAGACATTAATGTTTTTACTTGGTTACCGAAAATATCATCTAATTGACGAAGACGTTCTGCACTTAAGTCGATGATTGTTACATCTGCACCTAAACCTACTGCAATTTTCGCTGCGTTTGTACCAGCTTGACCACCGCCGATAATTGTTACTTTGCCACGTTTTACCCCTGGAACGCCTGCAAGTAGAATACCTTTACCACCTTTGTTTTTCTCAAGGAATTGTGCACCAATTTGTGCAGACATACGACCTGCTACTTCACTCATAGGTGCAAGTAATGGTAATGAACGATTGTCTAATTGTACTGTTTCGTATGCAATTGACACAACTTTGTTATCGATTAATGCTTTCGTTAATTCTGGTTCTGGAGCTAAGTGTAAGTATGTGAATAAAATTAAACCTTCACGGAAATAACCGTATTCACTTGCAACTGGCTCTTTTACCTTCATAACCATATCTTGATTCCATGCTTCTTCAGCAGTTTCAACAAGTTTCGCGCCAGCTTGTACGTATTCTTCATCCGTAAAACCAGATCCTAAACCTGCTCCTTTTTGAACAAAAACTTCATGACCATTTTGCACTAGATGTACAGCTCCCGCTGGCGTCATTGCCACACGGTTTTCATTGTTTTTAATTTCTGTTGGAATACCGATACGCATTATTAGTTCCCCCTTGAGTTATGAAATGACCCCTGAATCATTTTTTAAAGCGCTTTCTACGCTCTTATATTTTAACATAATATCTCAATATTTGACAAAAAATAAAGCAAGTTTTCCGATAGATTTAATCTTACATTAAAGGACAGTATTATCCATATCTCTTTGCATAATGGATAAACTGTCCAATTATTCGAAACTTCGCTTTATTTCATTCTATCGATGTCTATGAATGACATCAACTGCACCGGTTACCTCTATAATTGTACCGGTAATCATATCGGAATCATCCTCACATAAAAACGAAATCGTTCTTGCGATATCTTCACCTGTTCCAGATCTACCAATTGGTGTGTTACGATTTTTCAACTGCCGTGCTTCTTCAATTGTCGCTTCTTTCATTTCACCAATAATATCTCCAGGACATACCATATTTGCAGTAATACCATATTCCGCTTCTTCGTAAGCAACTGTTTTCGTTAATGAAACAAGTCCTACTTTCGCTGCCGCAAAGGCTGAACGATAAATCCATCCTGGCGCACTGTCTGCTCCTTGAAATCCGTAATTAATAATACGACCAAAATTTTGTTTTCTCATAATCGGAACGACAAGTTTCAATAAATGAAATACCGCTGTTAAATTACCCTGAATCATTTCGTTCCATTCGTATTCTTCGTAATCAACTAATTTTTTTCGTTCAAATACGTACGGACCAGCATTATTAATTAAAAAGTCAATTTTGCCAAAACGGCTCATCGCTTCTTCTACTATTTTATGTAAATCTTCCTTCTTCGTGACATCCGCTCGCACGAATTGTATACGTTCTTCTATATTTTTATATGTTTCTTTCATCGTTTCCATAGCAGCTATATCACTATGATATGTTACTGTCACTGAATACCCTTTAGCCAATAACTTTTCCGTTACTTGCTTTCCTAAACCTTTCGTACCGGCTGTAATGAGCGCGTGTCTCACAAACATGCCCTCCTTTTAAATTGCTATAGTTCATATGTAACAAGTTCTCGCACCAATTACAACTAAAATGAATTGAAACAGACTTTTCAAAATTCTGTAACGTTTCTGGCAAGCATGTTACCAGAATTTGTTTTATAATTAAGTTGTAAACGTTTATAAAAATGATTGGGAGGAATTTACTATGAATAATACATATACAAATATTTTAATTGCGGTGGACGGTTCTAAAGAAGCTGAAAAGGCGTTTAAAAAAGCAATTCAAGTTGCAAAGCGAAATAATGCAACATTAACAATTGCTCATATTGTCGATGTAAAAGCATACTCTGCAGTAGAGGCTTATAGCCGTGCTATTGCTGAACGTGCAAATCTATTTGCAGAAGACTTACTAGAAGATTACAAAAAAACTGCACTTGAAGCTGGTATTGAAAAAATTGAAACTGTATTAGAATTTGGTAATCCTAAATCTAAAATCTCAAAAGAAATTGCTCCAAAATATAAAGTTGATTTAATTATGTGTGGTGCAACTGGTTTAAATGCTGTTGAGCGTTTTCTAATCGGTAGCGTCTCTGAACATATTATTCGCTATGCGAAATGCGATGTCCTTGTTGTTCGTGGTGATGAGGAGCAAGGTGAACTTTAATTTATAGATTAAAAAGGAGTGGGGAACCCACTCCTTTTTATTATGACAATTAGTGATTAAAACCAAGAAAAACGTAACATAATTATTTATCTTTTTGTTTTGGCTTCTTTTTCAAATACTCCGCACGCAATTTTTCAAGATGCTGCTTTTTATCAAATTTGGCAGGCGTCTGTTTTTCATGAAACTTTGCCACAGCTACCTGACCTTTGTAATCCAACTGATATTTTCCCACTTTGTTCACCTACTTTTCCTGTCTTTAAAGAGAATCTATCCAACAAATATAATACACCTTATTTTACTGAAGTAAACCTTATTACTTTAGTTAGTTGCAAAGTCTTTTTACTACTTGTTAAACGCATCCCCAGTATTAAATAATTCTTACTTCCTAACATTACACTAACATACATTTTTTAAAAACAGACGGACAAAATATATGTGTTTAGAAAAGGAGGATGCGACATGGATGATTCTGAACGTATTATTTTAGATGTGAACGGAAAAGAGATCGAAATGTTAGATACGATTCGTACACATTTTAAAGAAAAACATGGAATTGAACTAAGTAACGGTGCATTACTGCGTGATTTAATGGATATTGAGTATATTCGAATTACAGAAGATCGGCATAAGTATGACTAATCGATGAAATTTTAAGCCTAGAATAAAAAGGTAAGGTACTTTCTAAAAAAGCACCTTACCTTCTATATCATTTAACTCCCTACAAACTCTCCAACTAACCCCTTCGCCTTCTCCAAAGCTTTTTCAATTTGCACAAATCCTGTCCCACCAGCACTATTACGACGTTTTACAGCCGCATAGGGTGACAACACTTCATACAAATCTTCTTCAAATAACGAACTCATTTCTTTATACGTTTCAAGTGGTACATCTACTAAATAAATTCCTTTTTGTGTGCAATGTAGAACTAATTTCCCAACAATTTCGTGCGCTTGACGGAATGGTAACCCTTTATTTGCTAAGTAGTCAGCGATTTCTGTTGCGTTGGAGAAATCTTGTGTTACAGCTTGCCCCATTTTTTCTTTATTCACAGTCATCGTTTCTAGCATGCCTGCCATAATGTGAAGGCATCCTTCTACTGTTTTTACTGTATCAAACATTCCTTCTTTATCTTCTTGTAAGTCTTTATTGTAAGCGAGCGGTAATCCTTTCATTACTGTAAGTAAGCTGAATAAATTACCATATACTCTGCCCGTTTTACCACGAATGAGTTCTGCCATATCTGGATTTTTCTTTTGCGGCATAATGCTGCTTCCCGTTGCATATTGGTCGCTCATTTCAATAAATTGAAACTCTTGGCTGCTCCATAAAATAAGCTCTTCGCAAAAGCGTGATAAGTGCATCATGAGCATAGATGAGTTACTTAAAAACTCCAGTATGAAATCACGATCGCTTACTGCGTCTAAACTATTTTCATAGATTCCGTTAAATCCAAGAAGCTCTGCACTATATTCTCGATCGATCGGGAATGTTGTCCCAGCTAAAGCTCCTGCTCCTAACGGCGAAATGTTAATACGCTTTAATGAATCTTCATAACGATTTACATCACGCTCTAACATCCAAAAGTACGCAAGAATATGATGTGCAAACGAAATCGGCTGAGCACGCTGCAAATGCGTATAGCCAGGCATAATCGTTTCAATGTTATTTTCTGCTTGATGAACAAGGACCATCTGCAATTGTTTTGTAGCCTTTATAATATGTTCTACCTTTTCTTTCAAATACAAATGCATATCTGTCGCCACTTGATCATTACGACTTCGGCCTGTATGAAGTTTCCCTCCTACTTCACCGATTTTTTCGATTAACATCTTTTCAATATTTAAATGAATATCCTCCGCTTCAACTAAGAAAGAGAGTTTATTTTGTTTTGCTTCTTCTAATAAATATTGCAGTCCTATCTTTATGTTCTCTGCTTCTTCTTTCGTAACGATGCCTTGCTTTGCTAACATCGTTACGTGCGCAATACTCCCTTTTATATCTTGATTAACTAATTGTTGATCAAAAGAGATAGACGCTCCAAATTCTTCAACCCATGCTTCCGCTTCTTCTGTAAAACGTCCGCCCCAAAGTTTGCTCACGCCTCCACCTTCTTTTGATTCACTTGGCTGTATACTTTCGTCGGTAAACCGAATAATGAAATGAAACCAACTGCTGCATCATGATTAAATTCATCCTGAGCAGTATACGTTGCTAGTTTTTCATCGTATAAAGAGTACTCAGACTTACGTCCTTCTACAATTGCATGACCTTTAAATAATTTCACGCGCACTGTTCCTGTTACATTCTTTTGCGTCTCTTGTAAGAAAGCGTTGAGCGCTTGTTTTAAAGGTGAGAACCATAAACCGTTATAAATCAGTTCTGTTATTTTCTGTTCAATCATCGGTTTGAAATGAGCCACTTCTTTTACAAGTGTTAAATCTTCAAGCTCTTTATGCGCCGTAATTAATGTCATTGCTGCTGGGCATTCGTATACTTCACGAGATTTAATACCGACAAGACGATTTTCTACGTGGTCAATACGTCCAACGCCATGTTTTCCAGCAAGCGCATTTAACGTTTTAATTAATTCTGAAAGTGGATATGCAGTGCCATTTAAAGTAATCGGTACGCCTGCTTCAAATCCGATTTCTACAAACTCTGGTTTATTCGGTGTATCTTCTAACGCTAATGTCATTTCGTATGCATCTTCTGGCGGCGCTGCCCATGGATCTTCTAAAATTCCGCATTCGTTGCTTCGTCCCCATAAGTTTTGATCGATTGAAAACGGGCTATCTAAATTAATTGGAATTGGTACATCATTTTCTTTTGCATATGCAATTTCTTCTTCACGTGACCATTTCCATTCACGCACAGGCGCAATGACTTCTAAATATGGATTCAATGCTTGAATAGAAACTTCAAAACGAACTTGGTCATTCCCTTTCCCTGTACATCCGTGCGCCACTGCAGTTGCACCTTCTTGCTCAGCAATTTCAACTAGTTTTTTCGCGATAAGCGGACGAGATAAAGCAGATACAAGAGGGTATTTCCCTTCATATAACGTGTGTGCTTGCATCGCCATTAATGCATATTCATTCGCAAATTCTTCTTGAACATCCAACATATATGATTTAATTGCACCTACTGAAAGTGCCTTTTCTTTTACAAATGCTAAGTCTTTACCTTCCCCTAAATCTAAACAAAGCGCGATAATATCATAATTTTTCTCTTGTAACCATTTAATTGCAACGGAAGTATCAAGACCTCCGGAATATGCTAATACAACTTTTTTCTTCTCCATTTTTGCATCCCCCTAAAGAATAAATATTCATTTTCTTTTATAATAATTCAAACTTTAACACCTTTCACAAAATGTATCAAGGGGCATTTTAATTTTTTTCAAACAATTCCGTCGAACTTCTTTCTGTTTTTATGTACAATAAAAGCAAGAAAGTAGGGGGTGAACTTATGGAAAAATATTTCTTATACGATAAATATCTAGGAATTGAAATTCCTCATTTACAAGACGAATGGGAAAATATCCCCGAAAAAACACAGCATGCGATTTTACTAAAATGGGAACAAGTTCGCGGAAAAATCCCCGATCGCATAAAAGAACTCGAACACTATATTAATGCGAAACAACATCATTTAAATAACGAAGAAGACTTCGAAATTTCTTGCAAGCTTAATTCAGAAATTGCCGATCTAGCTTCTATCATTAATGATCTTTGGCTTTGGTATCGCCTCACTCAAAATGTATCTGAGGGAAAAGCACACCAATGAAAAAAGCATGCCCCTCATATACTTTGGGTCATGCTTTTTTGTCGTAACAAGCTTTGCAATATATTTCTTTCGGAAACTTAACAAAAACAACAAGCTCTTCTTCTTATTCATTTTTTCTCTACTATGAAACGCATGTTAATTCTTTTCTTTTAACCTCTCCCCTTTATCGATGACTTGTAAAAAATGACACATTACAAAGTAATGGATTCATATACTATGTACAAAAGGAGATTTCAATTTATGCGAGCTTTCATTATTATCGCTTTAACTTTTTTAAGTGTGATGAGCTGGGATGCATTCTGTGAAGATAAAAGTGAAGCGAATGATACAGCTGAATAAAAATTTTTCTTACTTATCGGACAAACTTAAAAACTGTCCAATTCTCTGAAATAACATAGGCTTTTCTACAAAAATATTTAAACATAACAATTTTTGTAGATTCCCTCCGGTTATTGTCGGTTTCCATCCGCATACATTTTTTGAAAGTATGATATAATAATATAAATCTTGAAAGAAGGGATTTTGATATCATGATCGCTCGAAGGAGCATGTGGCATCGTATTGACGAATCATACACGTAGCGTATTTTTCAGCTCAGATACTTTAGTCTAGCGAAAAAAATACGAGAGTGGGGAAATTATGATTGCCCGAAGGATAATTTGGCAAAAAAAAGATTCTTCTTACACGTAGCGTTTTGTTTAGGACTTAATTGTTATTCACTAAACAAAACAAAGAAGAGCAGGATTGCTAAATAGAAAATCCTACTCCACGTTTTGTTTAGTCGCTTTAAGACTTAAACTAAAACGAAGGTAGGGAAACTTGATGGACGAGAGGATTATTCGTTATTTCTTCAGCGACATATAGCGTAGTTAGTTTTACGTAAACTAACTGAAAGCTACATGTGAGCTCGTAGTTAGTTTACAACACAAAAAGGACTACTAACTACGGAAAGAAGGAATAACGATGAGGAACATCCAAAGTCGACAAACTATTAAAGAAATTTTTATGGTTTTAATCGGTTCATTTATTTTGGCAACAGCACTGTATCACATTCATTTTCAAAACCACTTAACAGAAGGTGGCTTTGTAGGAATTGCACTATTCATTCAAAACTTTTATGATATTTCACCGTCTATTTCAACGGTATTAATGGATATCCCAATTATTTTACTGTGTGCTTCATTTTTAGGTAGAAAAATGGTTGGTTATTCATTCTTAGGTTCCATTTCATTCGGAGTATTTTATTCCCTTATGGAAAATTATTCTCCATTTACGGTAGATTTATCAAATAATTTATTTGTAGCTGCAGTAGTTGGCGGTGCATTAGCTGGTATTGGACTCGGTTTTATATTGAGATTTGGCGGTGCAACGGGTGGAGACGATGTTTTGACAATTGTACTAAGTAAAAAAACACGCTTTACAATTGGGCAAATTTTCTTCGTCTTTGACGCGATTGTTCTTGCGCTTTCATTATATTATTTAAATTGGACTGAAATTGCTTTTACTATTCTTTCGATTGCCGTACAGGCAAAAACATTGGATTTAATTTATTATCCAAAAACAGAAAAGAAAGCAGAAAAGCAACCAGTATCTATTCCAATGTCAAAAAAACATGCAACAAATTAAAAAAGCGAAAGGCTTCGGCCTCTCGCTTTTTTTTACGTTCTTTTTTCTTTCTCCACTATGTGGCGCACTTGATAAAAACGGTTCGCAAATTCAGTAACATTTCTCGTTAAACGGTAATTCACTGTAGACCCGATTGCCATTCCAATTACCGGGATACCTTGGAATAACTTACGGCGAAGCGCATAAATCGAAAATGTCTTCAAAATTTGTTTTAGCACAACTTCAGTAGAAGCTGGTTGTAATACAGCTTCATCTCCTTCATAAAAGAACGAATCTGCTTGCTCCAATTCTTGCAGTAAATTGTACCAAGCGTATTGCTGAAGTCTTCCTGGTAGTAATGACGCATGAAAGACCTTTAGCGCAAGCATCATTTCATAAGGCTTGTTCACATCATGCCCAAACGATGTGGCAATAAGCTGGACAGCCTTCACATTTAATGCAATCATAACCGGAAAATCAGCCGTTAATAATAATAACCCTCCAGCACCTGTTGCTCCGCCTTGTACGAATGAATATAGGCGATGACGTGCTGTTTGCTGCTCTGCTATGTATGTTAATTGATCAATTGATAATGACTTTAAATCTTCAAGTTGCTCAATTGATTCGTCAAATAATCTCGATGTTCCTAAAATGCGATTACGCGCATCTAACTGTGATTGTGAGCTTTGAATGAGTGCATGCAAATGAAAGAGCCATTCATCCGCTTTCGTAAAGAAATCTTTTCGTTTTTTCTCAGGTAGTTTTGCAATGGTAGTATGTAACCACTTATCAAACATTTTTTGAAAATCAGTCGATTCTTGTTCAACTAATTGCGCTTCCCATTCTTGTATGTTGTCTAAAATGGCCTGTTCTCGCTTCGATCGCATCGTAACAACCACCTCATTCGATTTTTTTCTATTGTAACATATTTGCAAATACGCTTGTACATCGCATGTTCTTTATTCGCAACATACGCTATAATCGGCCTTATACATAACAAATAAGGAGCGGTTATATATGTATCCACGTGCAAAAGCTTTTGGCATCGCTTTGCATCATGATCGGCTTCTCGTACAAGAATATCATACCTGTGACGAAACATATTATCGGCCTCTTGGCGGTTCAATTGAACTTGGTGAAAAATCAGTAGATACAGTCATTCGGGAATTTAAAGAGGAGCTTCATGTAGAAATAGACATTATTAATTATTTAGGATGCTTAGAAAACATTTTTCATCTAGATGAAGAAATAGGGCATGAAATCATTCAACTATACTCTTTGCGTTTACTGGACACATCACTATATGAAATGGAAATAATGCATATACAGGATGACCAAACCACATCCTATGCAAAATGGATTCCCATCTCAGCATTCACTCAGAAGGAAAAAGTACTATACCCAGATGGAATTTTAAACTGTATACAAAAGAAAAAAGACGAAATCCTATAGGATCTCGTCTTTGTTTTCTATATTAACCAATATCTCCAAGACGTAGTACGTCACGAGCGATCATAACTTCTTCGTCAGTTGGAATTACGATAATTTTTACTGGAGAGTGTGGGAAGCTGATGAATGCTTCTTCACCAAATACGTTATTACGTTTTGCATCGAAGTATACGCCCATGTACTCAAGGCCTTCTAATACGCGCTCACGAATAACTGCACTGTTTTCACCGATACCAGCTGTGAAGATGATTGCGTCTACACCTTTCATACGAGCAGTGTAAGAACCGATGTATTTGTGGATACGGCTTACGAATACATCAAGTGCTACTTTCGCACGGTGGTCGCCTTCTTCTTCTTTAGAGATGATGTCACGTAGGTCACTAGAGTAACCAGTAAGACCTAACATACCACTCTTCTTGTTTAATACGTTAACTACTTCTTCTACTGTTTGGCCTGTTTTTTCCATGATGTATGGAATTAACGCAGGGTCAATGTTACCAGAACGTGTACCCATTGTTACACCAGCAAGTGGAGTGAAGCCCATAGAAGTATCGATAGATTTACCGCCTTCTACTGCTGCGATACTTGCACCGTTACCTAAGTGACAAGAAAGTAAGCTTAAGCTTTCAAGTGGACGACCTAATAGTTCAGCCGCACGCTCAGTTACATATTTATGAGAAGTTCCGTGGAAACCGTATTTACGGATACCGAACTTTTCATAGTACTCATACGGTAAGCTGTATAGGAATGCAGATTCCGGCATTGTTTGATGGAATGCTGTATCGAATACTGCTACTGCTGGTACGTTTGGTAATACTTCTTGGAATGCTTTAATACCAACAATGTTTGCTGGGTTATGAAGTGGTGCTAAATCGCTTAATTCTTCGATATCAGCTAATACTTCATCATTAATTAAAACAGAGTCAGCAAATTTTTCGCCGCCGTGAACGACACGGTGACCGATACCGCCAATCTCATCTAGAGATTTAACGATTCCATTTTCAGTTAATTTTTTAAGAAGCATATTAACTGCTACTGCGTGATCTGGGATGTTTGTAATTTCTTTTTGTTTTTCGCCATCTACAGTAATAGTGAAGATACTATCTTCTAAACCGATACGTTCTACTAAACCTTTTGTTAATACTGTTTCACTTGGCATTTCAAATAACTGGAATTTTAAGGAAGAGCTTCCTGCATTAATCGCGATGATTTTTGACATCTAGTCTTTCGCCCCTTTTTCTCTTGGTAGTTGTGTGGATCTGTCCACAAACCGCTCGATTTTATCTAATTAAATTCACTCATTATGAAAACGTTTCATCATCAGTGAATTTTATACTCACGATTTTAATTTAAACATCGTCCGACATATATTTCAAGTGAAAAAATTGTAACACCAAGAAAAAAAATATATTACAGATTTCAAAAAAATTCAGTTAAATCTTGTATATATCAAAAAATATTACATATCATATACAACTGTACTACATAAATTACCAACCCTGTTACATATACCTGATCTTATTTATGACTGGCAAACCAAGTATTTAGTTGATCCATAATGTCCTCCATCGCCTTCATGTTGGAGAATTTAGGTAACTCCACTAGTAACGCCTGTTGTGGCATTGTTACATTAGGACCTTTCTTTTGGAGAACAAATATACTTTTTGCATTTTTCTCGTTTTTAAACATGGAAACAGGTAGCTGCAATAATCCTTGAATAAAACATGTTTCTTTAATAAATGCATGTAATTTCGGTGCTTGATCACTTTCGAAAATGAAGTTTGGCACTAAGAAGAATAAGTACCCACCTTCTTTCGTATGTTTCACACTTTGTTCAATAAATAAGTGATGTGCATATGACATTCCTTCATCTGCTTTTAAAGTGTATTCACTTGCACCAATTTCGTTCGGATAATAACCAATTGGTAAATCTGAAACGACTGCATCAACTGGATCGATGTAAAGTGGTGCTAATCCATCTTGGTGGAAGAATTCGATTGCATGCTTTTGTAAGTTCGCATTTACTAAAGCAAGCTTAATTAACACTTCATCCACTTCTACACCGAATCCGCTCATCTTTAAGCCTTCTCGAGCGCTATTAAATACTGTTGTCATTAAGTTACCCGTTCCAATTGCAGGGTCTAAAACAGTAATTTCATTTTGATCCTTCATAAATTTATGGAATAGGTAACTCATAAACATTCCAACTGCATCAGGTGTCATTTCATGATTCGCCTGAATACCCTCTTTCATTCCTTTTAAAATGGCTAATTGAAATGCTTTACGAATTTCTTCCCCTTTATATGTTTCTTCATTAAACGCACTATATTCACGATTCAGCCTTTCAATTGCTGATTCTGATAATTCTTCTTGTAAAATGGCTCCTTCAAACAAGTTATCACCTGTTTCTACAAGCGCCTCTAAATATGTTACATCTAATTCTTTACGTAAAATTACCGTAGAAGAATCAAAAATAGAAAATAATGTTTCCATTGTCTTAATCACGTACATTCCTCCTTCTCTCTTTTACACATAACTTATATCATACCATAATCTGATTTTTTCCCAAAAGAAAAAGCGACCTCTTTTTCAGAGCTCCCTTTTAAGTGATGTATGATGAACGTCTTTTCTCATATATCAGTTTAATATAGCAATACATGAGAAAAGACGACCTCTTACAAAGAGGTCATCTTCCTTCACATTATTTTGCTGATTTAGCTGCTTCTAATGCTGCTTCATAGTTTGGATGGCTTGTACCTTCGCTTACGTATTCTACGTAAACTACTTTGTCATTGCTATCTACTACGAATACTGCACGAGCAAGTAAACGAAGTTCTTTCATTACTAAGCCGTAAGCTTCACCGAATGAAAGGTCGCGGTGGTCAGAAAGTGTTACAACATTTTCTAAACCGTTCGCTGCACACCAGCGTTTTTGAGCGAATGGTAAATCAACGCTAATTGTTAATACTTTCGCGTTTTCAATACCTGCTGCATCTTGGTTAAAACGACGTGTTTGTGCATCACACACACCTGTGTCGATTGAAGGTACAACACTAATTAATTTCACTTCGCCTTTGTATGTTTCTAAACTTACTGGAGATAAGTCATTTGCTAATACTTGGAAGTTTGGCGCTTGATCGCCAACTTTAACTTCTGTTCCAACTAAAGTCATTGGGTTACCTTTAAAAGTTACGTTTGCCACTTAAAAATCCTCCCTTATTTAAACAAAATATGTACAATGTAAATGATAGTTTGTCCCTATCGATAATGCAAATAAAATCGCTTTATTTACAAAAAAATTAAAGAAGCTAATTCATTGATTAGCTTCTTTACTCGTTAAATTTGAAATTCTGGATCATCTTCTTTTCGTTTATCCATCATTTCTTTCACTTTATCGACAGCTTGTGGCGCTAATTCAATTATTTTATCAATGACATGTGTTTGCTTATCTAAATGTAACACTTTCACACCTTCTCCATTTATAACAAGAAAGGCAACAGGATTAATAGAAACTCCTCCACCACTTCCTCCGCCAAATGGATGGCGCCCTGAATGTTCTTTACCAAATTCACTTCCACCAGCAGCAAATCCGAAGCTTACTTTCGAAACTGTAAGAATCACACTTCCATCAGCTGCTTTAATCGGGTCACCAACAATTGTATTTACATCTGTCATTTGTTTTAAATGTTGCATTGCGGTTGTCATTAAACCTTGAATTGGATGGTCCATTCTATATCCCCCCTATGCTTGAACAGATTTTTCTGTCATGCTAGATCTTTGTTTTCTCATAAATATGAGTAATTTCACTGCGGTTCTTATAGTCCGGAATATACGAAAAGATGCTGTTAACTCGCACCTTGATGCAAATCCCTTCCCTTGAAAAACAGGAGTAATTTCAAATTCTGGTATATCGACAATATGCATATATTGTCCTATAACTCCAGCAGCCATTCCTTTCGTTCCCCATGCATATCCAGTGACAATTCCAGTACTGGCTGCGTCACCTGCTCCGATTTGCGTATGCCATCTCCAACCATTGATTTTCACTCGTTTGAGAAAATCTTTAACGATAGTATGAACTTCTTGAAGCCTTTTTATCAGTTCCCCTATGCTATCAAGTTGCGCCATAATTTTATTATCTAGTCCGCCGTCCTCTTCAGCCTTTTTGATTTTTTGTCCTGTCTTCTTCTGTTGCTTTTCAATTCTTTCCAACACATCAAATGTATATCGAATCATCCAAATTTTCACTTGAAACAAACATTGCTTTTCCATTTCTGAATATAAAACTGTCACCTTAAGTGATATTTTCGACAATAGTATAAGCAAAATAAAAAGGAGAAGAATTATCATTCCAATTAAGAGCCACTTCATATCTATCATCCTTTCGCTCCGTACCCATTATCGACAAGTTTATTCATCATTAAACAGATCCCCATAAGATTGAATATAAAAATTTTTCTAAAAATAAAAAGGGATTTTGACAATTTATATCGAAATATATTATTTGAGCATATCATTGCGAATTCATCCCAATGGTATGTAGCACGAAAACAGAAAATTTAACTGCAGTGGAGGGATACATAATGGCAGATCGTCGCAATTTATTTTTCTTTTATGGTGATGACAAAACAACACTTGTTGAA
Organism: Bacillaceae bacterium OF18-1A; assembly: GCA_027694045.1. Classification (GTDB taxonomy): domain Bacteria; phylum Bacillota; class Bacilli; order Bacillales; family Bacillaceae_G; genus Bacillus_A. The sequence continues at coordinate 1,026,129 of JAQEWB010000002.1, forward strand.
AAAATGAAACCAATCTATCGTATTTTAGAGGAGAATGGATTTACCATATTAGATCATCCAAAAAATGCAAACGCTATCGTCAGTGTTGGAGATGACGCAACTTTCTTACAAGCCGTTCGTAAAACTGGCTTTAGAGAAGATTGCTTATATGCAGGGATTTCTACGAAAGATGAAATTTCTTTCTACTGCGATTTCCATATTGATCACGTTGATACAGCCCTTCAAGAAATTACAAAAAATGAAATTGAAGTGCGAAGATATCCGACCATTCAAGTGGATATGGATCACGGTACATCTTTCCATTGTTTAAATGAGTTTTCTTTACGCTCTAGCATTATTAAAACATTCGTTGTAGATGTACACGTTGATGATTTATATTTCGAAACATTTAGAGGCGACGGTTTAGTTGTTTCTACTCCAACAGGTAGTACAGCTTATAATAAATCGTTACATGGTGCAGTTGTTGACCCGCTTATCCCTTGCTTCCAAGTAAGCGAGTTAGCATCACTAAACAACAACACATATCGTACGCTCGGTTCACCGTTCATTTTAAATCACGAACGTACATTAACTTTAAAACTACGACCAGACGGTAACGATTACCCTGTTATCGGTATGGATAACGAAGCGCTTAGCATTAAACAAGTGGAAAAAGCTGTTGTACGCTTAAGCGATAAACAAATTAAAACTGTTAAATTAAAAAACAATTCTTTCTGGGAAAAAGTACAGAGAACGTTTTTATAAAAATGAAAACAACCGCCGAATAATTATTCGGCGGTTGTTTATTTATTCATTGCCAGGGACACTATTCTTGTCATTTTTTGTCGATAAGTCGATATATTTTAATAATCGCTGATATATTTTAAGTTACGGTCGATATATTCCGAAAACCGCTAATATATTTTCACATACCTCTTCTATAGACGACCCGGCCATCTAATACAGTCATCTCTGCTTGTACTTCTTTTATTTCCTCTGCATCAACATCAAATATGTTGCGGTCTAGTATTGTAAAGTCTGCTTCATATCCTTTTGCAATTTGTCCACGCCTTGCTTCTTTTCCAATTGCATAGGCACTTCCTGTTGTAAATAAAGAAACAGCCTCATATACTGTTAATCTTTCTTCCGGCATGTAGCATACGCCATCAATAAAGCTTCTACGTGTCACAGCGCTATATATACCTAAGAACGGATTCACTTGTTCAATTGGAGCGTCAGAGCCACCGTTACAATGTAATCCCGCATCTAGTAACGTCTTCCAAGCGTATGCATAACGAAGACGATGTTCTCCTAGTTTTTCAATGACTGATGGAAAATCTGATGATACAAAGACTGGCTGAATATCAATAATGGCTTGCAAGTGTTTCATTCTTTCAATCAGCTCTTCACGAGCAAGCTGACAGTGAATAATGCGATCACGTAAACCTTCTGCTGGCGGATATAATTCGAGCGCATCAATAACATATTCAAGTGATAAGTCACCGATTGTATGAATGGCAACTGGCATATGTAAGTCTCGTGCTTTTTTTACTAATTCTGCAAGCTCTTCACGTGAAAAAATCGCCACTCCATTCGTTTCCCTCGCATCTTCATACGGTTCACTTAGTAACGCTGTTCTTCCGCCAAAAGAGCCGTCAGAAAAAATCTTCATTGCCCCAAACTCAATGTAATGCTCATTTTCATATTCTTTTCGTTCATGTGCCACTTCATGATGAACGAGCAAATGGGCTTTAAATGGCATTTCTTTTATAACATGAGAAAATGCATGATATGTTTTTCTAAAACCACCATAATAATTTAAATCTTCTGTATGCCCACCAACGAGTCCATATTGCCAGCAATCTTTAATCGCTGTTTGCAAAGCGCTTTGTAAATAAGCTTCATCAATTTCAGGTTGAACATGTTTAATTAGTTCTTGTCCTTGTTCATATAAAAGCCCTGTTAATTTATTCGATGAGTCCCGGCCAATTTTCCCGCCTTTTGGGTCTTGCGTTTCTTCTGTGATGTTTGCTTCTTGCAGTATGTATGAGTTCACCCATGTAACATGACGACAAACGCGCTTTAATAAAATGGGATGTTCTTTTGAAATTGCATCCAAATCTTTCACATGGACATCTTTTGTGTCTGTAAAGTTATTTTCATTCCATCCTTCTCCGATAATCCAAGAACCTTTTGGCGCTTCCTTTACTCGCTCCTGAACGAGAGCGAGCACTTCGTTATAAGATGTACAATGCGATACATCTAGACGAAGTAATCTTTCTCCGTGCCCAATAAGATGCATATGGCTATCAACAAGTCCTGGAATCATTGTTTTTCCTTCTAAATCGTGTAGCTGCCCCGTAGCATATCGATTTTCTAAATCTTCCTTACTCCCAACATCAACAATCATTCCATTTTCAACGTAAAGTGCATCCACTTTTTCGTTTTCTTCTTTCATCGTGTAAATGGTGCCGCCATACCAAATTTCTCCCATATATCTCATCTCCTTTATTTTTTATTGTATAAAAAAAAGCACCATTTCAAAACATGGTGCTTTTCTAAACATTACTTTTGTTCAGTAGTAGACGTTGTAACTTGCCATTCAATATTAAATTTATCTTTTACTTGTCCGTATGCTGGGCTCCAGAATGTTTCTTGAAGTGGCATAATAACTTCGCCACCTTCTTGTAACTTATTGAATACTTCTTTCGCTTTTTCCGCGTTACTAATTTGAATTGCAATTGTTACTTGAGATCCAATTGCATGCCCTTGACCTGGGAATGTATCAGAAATCATAAGATCCGTATTACCAACCTTTAAAGTAGCGTGTAAAACGCGCTCTTTTGCTTCAGCTGGAACCGGGTATTCTGGATTTTCAGGCATATCACCAAAAGTTTGCATGACTTCTACTTTTGCATCTAACGCCTCTTTATAAAACTGTACAGCTTCTTGCCCACTACCATCTAAAACTAAATAAGGATTGATACCTAAAATCATACGGACACCTCTTTTTTTAATTTATAAAATCGAACTTGTGTTCGTTTCTATATTATCATCGTTTCACACTTCATTCAACTATTTCCTTCCCTATTTTCAAAATTATTTTGAAGGAAGTTCCATCTCCTGTTTTCTAAGTTCAATGCGGCGAATTTTTCCGGAAATCGTTTTTGGTAGCTCGTCTACAAATTCAATTTTGCGAGGGTATTTATACGGTGCAGTAAGTTCTTTGACGTGTTGTTGAAGTGCTGGAATTAATGTTTCTTCATCCTTTTCTATATTCTCCCTTAATACGATAAATGCCTTCACGACGCTCCCACGAATTTCATCAGGGCTTGCGACAACTGCACATTCTCTTACGTAAGGATGTTTTACAAGTGCATCTTCTACTTCGAACGGCCCGATTGTATAACCGGAGCTAATAATGATATCATCACCGCGCCCTTCAAACCAGAAATAGCCGTCTTCATCTTTCTTCGCTTTATCACCTGTAATATAATAATCACCGCGGAATTGCATCGCTGTGCGCTCAGCGTCTTTATAATATTGTTTAAAGAGGGCTGGCGTTTCAATATGAACTCCAATATCTCCAACTTCTCCTACTTGTACTGGAATTCCTTCTTCATTTACGATATCAACGTGGTTACCTGGCGTTGGTTTCCCCATTGATCCTGGTCTAATATCCATTCCTTTCATTACACCAACAAGTAATGTATTTTCTGTCTGTCCATAACCGTCTCTCACTGTAATATTGAAATGCTTTTTGAACGTTTCAATAACTTCCCTATTTAACGGCTCACCTGCTGATACAGCGCTATGTAACGCTACTAAATTGTACTCATTTAAGTTTTCTACCTTTGCCATTAATCTGTACTCAGTTGGCGTACAACAAAGCACATTTACCTTATTATCGTCTAATAAATTTAAATACGTTTTTGGTTCAAACTTACCGTGGTATACAAACCCTGTTGCACCTGAACCGAGAGTTGCTAAAAACGGGCTCCAAATCCACTTTTGCCAGCCTGGACTAGCTGTTGCCCATACAACATCATTCTCTTCAATTCCGAGCCAATTTGGAGCGCTCGTACGTAAATGAGCGTATGCCCATGCATGCGTATGAACAACGCCTTTCGGGTTTCCTGTCGTCCCTGACGTATAAGATAAAAAGACCATATCTTCTTTATCTGTTTTTGCCATCTCTAACATGTCACTTTCCGTTTCTAGCGCTGTTTTTAAATTGATCCATCCGTCTACTGACTGCTCGCTCAGAACGAATTTTTGAAGAGATTCCATCGCTTCTATGTCATCAAACTGTCCAATGTACGGTTCATAGCTTACAATTGCTTTTACTTCTCCGTGTCCAATGCGGTATTCAATGTCTTTTTTGCGTAACATTTCCGAACTCGGAATTACGACAAATCCTGCTTTGATCGCAGCGATATACGTCATGTACGCTTCAATTAAACGCGGCATCATAATGAGGAGCTTGTCCCCTTTTTGTAATCCACTTTTTATAAAAGCGTTTCCAATTTTATTCGCACCTTGCATTAATTCAAAATATGTAACTTCTCTTCTATTTCCTTTATCATCTTGCCAAATTAAAGCAAGCTTCTCTTTATCACCTGTATATTTCTCTATTTCTGCAACTAAATTATACGATGGTGGTGCCAACAATTCTTCTCTCTTCATAAAACATCCTCCCTTTTCTTTATGCCTCCCTTATATAATAAAGAATTTTCTGTCTATTTTGAACCCTCTTCTTTTGACAAATTTTTCACGTCTATGTCGAAATGAGTGTATAACGATGTAAACCACAAAAAGAAAGAGCGGGAGAACCCGCTCTTTCTAAGCCATCATATATGGGATTATTTTTGGAAACCGCCTAATTGTTGCTCAGCTAGTGAAACTAGACGTTTAGTGATTTCGCCACCAACAGAACCGTTAGCACGAGATGTTGCATCAGCTCCAAGTTGAACACCAAACTCTTGAGCGATTTCATATTTCATTTGGTCTAATGCTGCTTGAGCACCAGATACCGCTAATTTATTGTTGCTTGCCATGTTGTATCACCTCCTTGTGAGTATAGAGTGTGATAAACAACATGACTTCATACATATTTTAGATATGGTAATTTATGGTTTTAGAAAAGTTCTTCGAATTTCTCTTCTTCCGTCACTACTTCAACCGTTTGTAATACCATTGTTTCTTTATTTGCTACAGCTTCTTCGATTAACGGTGCGAAATCGTATTTCGCTTCGAAACGATTTGCTTTTTCACGCTTTGGCTTTGTCGCTGGGCTTGCTGGTGTGAATACTGTACAGCAATCTTCGTACGGACGAATTGAAATATCGTACGTTCCAATTTCTTCAGCGATTTTAATAATCTCTAATTTATCCATCGTAATAAGTGGACGAATAACTGGATAGTTTGTTACTTCGTTAATCGTATGCATACTATCTAGCGTTTGGCTCGCTACTTGTCCAAGACTTTCACCAGTCGTAATTGCAAGTGCATTACGCTCTTCAGCAATGCGCTCTGTAATACGCATCATCATACGGCGCATAACCGTCATTGAATAGCTAGATGGAATTTCTTTATTAATCGTCTTTTGCACTTCTGTAAATGGAACAAGGTGAAGCGTTACACGTTTACAGTATTTCGTTAATTCTTGTGCTAAATCGATTACTTTTTGTTTCGCGCGCTCACTTGTGAAAGGCGGGCTATGGAAGTGAACTGCTTCCACAGATACGCCGCGTTTCATCGTTAAGTACGCTGCTACTGGGCTATCAATACCACCAGAAAGAAGTACCATTACTTTTCCGCCAACGCCAACTGGTAAACCACCAGCTCCCATACGCTCATCGCACATAATGTAGCTATAACCACTGCGAATTTCTACACGTACATTTACATCTGGATTATGAACATCTACAGTAATATCTTCTGTATTTTCTAAAATGTGTCCACCAATCTCAGGTAATAATTCCATCGTTCTCATTGGGAAATGCTTATAAGAACGGTGTACAGTAATTTTAAATGTTTTCACATCGCCTTTTACTTGTAAGAAAGCTGCTAATGCACCTTTTTTAATATCTTCTAATTCTGATGGTACTTTCATCGCTAAGTTAAACTTATGAATACCGAATACATCTTGCAATCTTTCAGAGATCGCTTCATGATCTTCACCATTTAATTGAATGTACATACGGTCATGTGTTGCATCGATTTTAATATTTGGGAATTTTTTCAGTTTGAACTTCACGTTATCTTTTAATGTGCTTACAAATTTAGAACGGTTCTTACCTTTAGTCGTCATTTCTCCGTAACGCACTAAAATATATTCATATGTCATCATATTTCTTTACCTCATCACTTCATATAATTTTGGCATCGTCTCTTTCACAATACCTTCAAATTGTTTTACTTCTTCCATCGTGTTTTCTGGTGCCAAACTAATGCGAATCGCACTTGCAGCAGCGGCATGCGGTACTCCCATTGACACTAACACTCTGCTCACTTCATTTGCTTTTGAAGAACAAGCAGATTTCGTTGATACATAAACACCGTGTTCTTCTAAAGCATGAACGACCACTTCTGGTTTTAAACCAACAAACGATACATTTAAAATGTGTGGTGCTGCATATGCAAGCGACGTATTAATCGTTACATCTTCCATCTCTTTGAAGAAACGGACAAGCTCTGTTTGTAAACTTTGCAAATGAGCTATCTTTTCTTTCACTTGTTCCATCGTCATGCGAAGTGCTTTCACCATCGCTACAATACCAGGTAAATTCTCTGTACCAGAGCGATATTTAAGCTCTTGCTGACCACCGGATAAAATAGGATCTAATCTGACGCCATCACGTACGTAAAGAAGACCCGTCCCTTTTACACTGTGGAATTTATGTCCAGATATTGAGCAAAGATCGATATGAGAAGCATATAAATCAAGCGGTACTTTCCCTATCCCTTGTACATGATCCACATGGAATCGTATTTTCGGATAATTCGATAATAACGTTCCAATTTCAGCAACGGGCTGAATTGCTCCAGTTTCGTTGTTCACATGAATAATCGACACAAGAATCGTATCTTCACGAAGCGCTCGTTTCACATCCTCTACCGATACAACACCGTGTTCGTTAACCGGTACATATGTGACATCAAATCCAAGTTCTTCTAATTGCTTATATGCCTCAAACACAGATGCGTGTTCAATATTTGTTGTAATGATATGTTTACCGCGCGAACGATTCCTCATCGCTATTCCTTTAATCGCAAGGTTATTCCCTTCCGTTCCACCTGATGTGAAAATTATTTCAGAAGGTTTAACGTGAAGAAGCTGCGCTGCAATCGTTCTTGATTGTGTTAATAGACGCTCTGCCTCTCCTCCAAGCGAATGAATAGAAGAAGGATTACCAAAATATTTCCCAGCAACCGTTACGTACGATTGAAGGGCTTCTGGATATGGCTTCGTCGTCGCACTATTATCAAAATAGATCATCGTTCTTCCCCTTTCAGCGCTATCACATCATATAATCATATCATAAATACGTGTAATTACGCTAAGACTACTCAAAGGTTCCGTTTTATTCTGATTGGTGAAGACTAATAATTAGTGGAGATGTTCCCACCGATTAAAGTTCACTATATTTTGAAACGAATAACCTTACTGTATTCCGCTATTCATTATAGCAACATCGCCTTCAAAATTACACAAAAAAACAAACCCTTTTATGAAAGGGTTTGTTCATTGTCTACATATTCAGCTATTTTTTGAACAACACCAGGTTCAAGTTGCTCTAGTACAGAAGCCGCTTGTTCTAAAGCTGCGTCGTATTGATATTCACGGAATAATTTCTCCGCATAATTTAAACTTTCTGCAAGGTCCTCATCATGACTGCGGTAACGATTACCGTATTGAATTAATTTTTCAACTAAATATGCTTGTCCAATTAATTCTTCTGTCATTTCAGCTACACCATTAACAGTTGTATACGCTTCTTCTAAACTGCTATTTACAGCATTCATATTTAACGGTTTTACTTCTAATTGCTCATATACAGCTTGCATTGCCTTTTGACCTCTTTGTAAATCTTCCATAATACTCTCTGGAAGACCTGGCAAATTCGACTTTTGCATAAAACGTTTCGTTTCAAAAATTGTATTGCGCATTTCTTGTAACTTCTCACGCGCTTCAAATTCTTCTTTACGCATCGTTTGTAGCATTTCTTTATATTCTGCATGAAGTACTTTTAACGTTTCACATTGCTCATAAATTTCTTCTAGCTCCTCACGAATGATAGAGAAGGCGATATCTTGTTCCGCAACTCGTAATTGCAACACTTCAAAACGTTTCATTAAAATGTGCATTTGTTTTTCAATTACTTTTTGAGACTCAATATCCTTATCTTGTAACTGATAACTTTGTTTCACAAGTTGTGTTTCTGCTTTCGTTTCAATCGTTTCCATGCGGATTTCTTCTAAATCGTCATAAACAGCAAGTGTTTTTTGCTCCACGTAATGTCTTGCATGCACTTCTTGTTCTAGTTGATCGTAGAAACTATCTAAGCGAGTTTTTAAGTTTTCTACTTTTTCAGTTGCTTCCGTTATATGAAGCTCCTGTATGTCCATTAAGCATGTTTGTAGTTGTTTCGTCATATCGCGAACTTCTTTAGGGATTTCTAAATAATCTAATACATAACCTTGTCTTACCATATCATTATGACCGTGTAATAAATCTTCCAGCTGAACTGGTAACGTCGCTTGACACTCTACCAATAAATCTGGAATTTGGTGAATAACGATTTCTAAATTCGCTAAACCTTCTTCTAAACTAATAACAATTTCTCTCGCTTTTAAGTAGTCACCATTATCTGTTGCTTCTTCAAAGCTTTTAAATTTATTAGATTCTGCGTCTAGCATCTCTTCGATTCTCTGCTCAGCAGCTCCATACATATGTCTATGAGCAAGAACGCTCTTTTTCATACTACGATATGTATCACGTAACCCTTCAATTTCCGAGCTATTTTTCTCATGGCTTTCTAACAATTGTTGTAATTCATTCAAAATGTCAGTAATACGATTATCAGCGTCATCTAAACCACTAATGGATTCATTCATCGTATGCTTTGCTTTTCGGAAGGAGAATTGCGAGGCGAATTTTCGCGCTTGCGCTAAATCTTTTTCAGCTTTCGGAAGAGTCGTCGATACAATTTCATCCCACTCTTCACGCCATTTCCCAAACAGTTCTTCTGTTTGACCTGTCATGTTTAAATCTTTTACCCGCTTCAGTTCATCTGCCACAGGCTTATCTTTTATTTCTTGTTTCCACTGCTCCAGTGCTTCAATATCTTTATATGAACGATTTCTTATCACAAGCTCTATCATGAGCAGCACTAGAATAGAGCTTACTACAATGATAACGATCGTCAGGATAGAATCCATGCAAAAAAGCCTCCTAGTTATATCTCTTTTTTTGTCCGTTCCGTTTATGAAATGGAAGGCATTATGTATAAAAAGGGAATCCCCCTATATTTAACAACTAACAATGTACTAATCATACCATGTAATGGTTTGTTTTTGACCTAGTTTTTTTTAAAATTTCATGTTTCTTTCACTGCAACTGTAATGTTACTAAATATTCAAACTAATCTATCACATATCCTCAAAAGATTGTAATAACAAGCACTCTTTCATATGAGATGCGAAATAAATTTTTCTCATGAGTGGTGGCTCAATAGAAATTACATGTACATTCCCTTGCCTTACCGCTTGCTCCACTACCATTTCCGGGAGTAAAGTAATGCCAAGACCAGCCCTTACCATGGCAAGCATCGGTTCTGCATAAGATGTTTCAACAGCTATCGTTGGTTCTACACCTATGTCGTGAAACATATTCATAATCATTTTCCGTACATCGCATATTTCTGGATATACAATTAACTTTTCATTTTGCAACTCTTCTATTTGAATTACGCTCTTCTCTTTGTACGGATGATTATTTGAAACAACACAAACGATTTTCTCTTGCCGTACTTCTTTCATATAGGTAGCACCTTCTACTACTGAATCGATGAACATCGCTTCAATCTTCCGTTCTTCAAATAATTCACGTAACACTTTCGTATGCTCAATTTGCCATTCTATTTCAACAGTATCACCTAACATACTTTTACATTTTGAGATGTAATACTCCGCTAAACTAGGTAATATACCGATTGAAAACTTCCGATTCTCCTGATATTCCTTCATTTCCGTTTTCACTGCATTTATTTGATCCAAGATTGGTAACATTCTTTTTGTAAATAACTCTCCAGCCTCCGTTAACTGCACTCCTTGCGCAGAACGCTTAAGTAAAGTCACCTCTAAATCTGCTTCTAACCTTTGAATTTGTTTACTAAGTGCTGGTTGTGAAATATGTAAAAGCTTACTCGCTTTCGATAAGCTCTTCGCATGCTTTACTTCAATAAACGATCGTACTGCCTCTAAATCCATCATACACACCTCTAACAAAAAGTTATAACTGTTATAAAAAATTGATATTTCCTCTTAAGGAGAATCCATCCCTATACTTATTTCATCAACTTACTATAACGAAATGTAAAGGAGAAAGATACTCTTGGATAAAAAACAAATGCTACTCGGCTCTTTTCTATGTTTACTTGCCGTAACCGCTTGGGGATTTATGTTTCCTGTCATGGCAAATGCCTTACAATTTATCGATCCGTTCTTCTTCACAACGATTCGATACGGATCAGCTGCTATTATTTTTCTAATCCTACTCTTAATCACGGAAGGGAAACATTCATTCCGCTTAGAAAAACAAACACTTTCTTTACTCTTTTACGGAACGGTCGGTTTCGCAGGGTATGGTTTTCTCGTCTTTTATGGCCAACAACTTGCTGGACCTTCTGGCGCGATTCATGCAGCTATGATTCAATCACTTATGCCACTAATCGCCTTATTGCTGCAATGGGTAACGAAAAATCTTCGCCCTAAATATTACACATTCCTTTGCATGTTCGTTGCATTACTCGGTGTTATGCTCGTCATTTCAAAAGGAAATATTCACTTATTATTTGGAGCTGCAAGTCACTTATCTACGAACCTATTGATGCTATGCGGCGTTACTTGCTGGGTTATTTATACAAATGGTGGTGCTCGTTTTCAATCTTGGTCACCACTTCGCTATACGACATTAACTTGTTTATTCGGCTCGGTATCACTCATCATTATTGTCACTATATTAACTTATACAAACGTCGTTACTGTACCTTCATTACACACAATTGCGAGCGTTCGTTTTGAACTCTTTTATATGTCGATTATCGCGGGTGTTATCGCTGTATTTTGCTGGAATATGGGAAATCGCTATATTTCACCTATTAACGGCATATTATTTATGAATTTAGTTCCTGTCCTTGCACTAATCGGTTCCATCCTTCGGGGTTATACAGTCGACAAAATTGAAGTTGTCGGCGCCTCACTAACAATTATTGCCTTATTATGTAACAATTTATGGCAAAGAAAAGAAAGCATAAAAATCCCCACCTCAGTTCGTTAGGTGGGGATTTCTCACATATGAACAGCTCTTGGCAATTCATAATACATGTTCGTTATACATAGTGCGTGTTCCATCCATTGCTCGATTTCTTTCGTATACATTTCTAAGAAAAATGTTTCAGATGGAAATGAATGCAGCACTTCTGATATATATTGCGGATATAAAAACGGCATATTCATCATGCCTTTTAATTGCGTCATAAACATCGTAAAAGATACTTTTTGAAACTCTTGTTTCATTTGTCCTTGTCTAATAATTTGCTCTATATAATATCTTTCTTTAGAAAAATAAATAGTCATCACTTCACGAATTAATGTCGTATCAAGCGAAAGTTCTCGGTAGAAGAAACGTGTCAGTTCTCTATTATCAAATTGATATCGTAAAATCCCGCGCACCATTTGCACCATCACATCTTTAGCCGACAAATACTCTCTCTGTTCAAATACTGTTTCAATCACATGAATATATCCTTCTAAAAAATCAGTAATAAGCTGTTCTAATAAACCTTGCTTCCCAGCAAAATAATATGAAATATTCGCTACATTCACATCCGCTCGCTTTGCAATGTCCCGCACCGATGTTCCGTCATAACCTTTCGTATTAAACAACGATATTGCCGCATCAATTACTTTTTGTTTCGTCTGCTTCATGCGCTCACTTCCCCTCACTGAACAGCTATAGTTTAAATTTCTTGACTTTTAAGACAAATTCCTTTAATTTTCTATCGACAAAGTCATGTGAAATACATCGTATTTTGCTATTTTTTTACACATATCGATATAAAAGGAGTTGTTTCCATGTTTACTAAAGAAAGTTATGCAGGATCTCGCGTGCAGCAATACGAGACAGTAATTAAGCAACTGGATGCATTATTAACTGGCGAATCAAACGTAGTCGCAAACTTATCAAATGCGTCCGCATTATTAAACCAATTTTTAGATCGCGTTAATTGGGTTGGCTTTTATGTAACAGAAGGAAATCAACTTGTTCTTGGACCTTTCCAAGGAATGCCTGCTTGCGTACGTATTCCATTCGGCCGAGGTGTTTGCGGCGTAGCAGCTGAAACAAAAACAACGCAGCTTGTAGCTGACGTTCACCAATTCCCAGGACATATTGCCTGCGACAGTGCTTCTAATTCAGAAATCGTTGTACCGATTATGAAAGAAGGTAATGTCATCGGTGTGCTTGATATTGATAGTCCTGAAAAAAATCGTTTCGACGAAGTAGACCAGCACTATTTAGAAAAATTTGTGGAAACACTCCTAAAACATATGTAAAAAGAAAAGAGTGGGTTATCGATTCAGTACGTTATGTACGAAAGCGATAGCCCACTCTTTTTTACTGATTACTAACAGTAGATATTCTCTCGAGCGCCTGCTCTAAATCGGAAATGATATCTTCCCACGATTCTAAACCGACAGATAAGCGTATTAAATTATCAAAAATGCCCATTTCTTTTCTTAGTTCAGCTGGAATCGCAGCGTGCGTCATCGTTGCTGGATGCTGAATTAATGTTTCTGTATCTCCTAAACTTACGGCGATCGTAATAAAATGAAGGTCATTAATAAACGCTTGTGTTTCCTCTTTTCCACCTTTTACTGAAAATGAAATAACACCGCCGCCTCTTTTCATTTGGCGATCTGCTACATCCCCTTCTGGATACCAAACACCTTCCACCGCATCATGATTTTTTAGGAACGATACAATTTTCTCTGCATTATCACAATGGCGATCCATTCTTACCGCCAACGTCTTTAATCCGCGTAACAATAACCACGCATCAAACGGCGCCATAATACCACCGATATCTTTTCGCATCGGGCGAATTTTGTCAGCTAACGCTTTCGTTTTACAAATTGTTACACCCGCTACAACATCACCGTGTCCCCCAATATATTTTGTCGCACTATGCACAACAGCGTCACAGCCAAGTTCAAGCGGTCTTTGTAAGTAAGGTGAACAAAACGTATTATCAACAATAACAAGCAAATTACTTCGCTTTGCAACCCGAATAACTTGCTTTAAATCAATTAATTTCATCGTTGGATTAATCGGCGTTTCAACGAAAATAAGCTTTGTATTTGGACGAATCTTGCTTCCAAGATCCTCTTCTGTCTCCATATCACAAAACGAATGTGTAATCATAAACTTCTCTTCTAACACTTCTAAAAAACCGTAAGTACATCCGTATAATCCATTTGAACAAATAATATGATCTCCAGCCTTTAGAAAACCAATTAAAGTTGCTGAAATGGCCGCCATACCAGATCCGAAGGCAAGCGCTTCTTCTCCTCCTTCTAACACCGCCATACGCTCTTCAAATAAATTCACAGTCGGATTGCCCAGTCTTGAGTAAATATAAGATGGATCCATTCCCGCAAAACTCGCCTCTCCTTGCTGCGCAGTCTCAAATGTAAATGTAGACGTTTGAAATAACGGTGGTGTTAAACTTCCTTTATGTTCCTCAGATGTATAACCGTGATGAATTAACGCTGTCTCTATATGCTTCTTTTTCATAAAAACATCCCCTTTTATGTTTTTACTGCCGCATATTCATCAATAAAAATTTGATGAACGTTTACTTTATTTTATGTAAGCGTTTTACTTATGTTTCTACTCTCTTCTTTCATGTCGTTTTAAATTCCTTCTTGCTAATTTCCAAAATTTATATGCATAAAACAAAAACGTACTCGCTTGACGAAAGTGTATGTAAAAGATATAATAGCGTTTGTGTAAAATAAAAAGGCAGCCTTGTAATGTGAGTTTATCGTTTGTATTTTGTTCCTCTACGGAGGTGTATCTCGTAACTCCCTGCTGCTGGAGCGAAGGTACATGAAAACAAAATGCCCGTAAATATCGATTACGTCTGTTTTTATTTTACGTAAATAAAAACATTTTAAAGGAGGAGTCAACTATGGCTCGTTATACAGGTCCAGCTTGGAAACTGTCTCGTCGTCTTGGAATCTCTCTAAGCGGCACAGGAAAAGAATTAGAAAAACGCCCTTACGCACCAGGTCCTCACGGTCCTAACCAACGTAAGAAACTTTCAGAATACGGTTTACAATTACAAGAGAAACAAAAACTTCGTCACATGTACGGCATGACTGAGCGTCAATTCCGTCGCACATTTGACCAAGCAGGTAAAATGCCTGGTAAGCACGGCGAAAACTTCATGATCCTTCTTGAAGCTCGTCTTGACAACTTAGTTTACCGTATGGGTCTTGCTCGCACTCGTCGTGCAGCTCGCCAATTAGTAAACCACGGTCACATCATGGTTGATGGCGCTCGCGTAGATATCCCATCTTACCGTGTAAAACCTGGTCAAACAATCAGCGTTCGCGAAAAATCTAACAACCTTGTTGTTGTTAAAGAAGCGATCGAAGTTAACAACTTCGTACCAGAATACTTAACTTTCGATGCTGACAAATTAGAAGCTACTTACACTCGTCACGCTGAGCGTGCTGAGTTACCAGCTGAAATCAACGAAGCATTAATCGTAGAGTTCTACTCTCGTTAATGACAAAAAGCCAATCCTGTGGATTGGCTTTTTTCGTTTATATATAAAATAAAGTTATTTATTTTCCTCTTTCTGAACATATACATAAGCATCTTTCTGCTCTTTATGTACATCCACCTTCGTGTTCTCTGCAAGCTGACCCGCATTTAGCAAAGAAAAAATAATGAGCGCTTCTAGTGACATTTCGTTTTACCACTCCTTTCTATTTGTTATACGTTTATCATACCGCTTACATGTGATTTCCGTATGAACTCGAAAAGGAGATTACAACAAAAAGTTACAGATCTATTAACTGTATTTTATCCCCAAAATAGTTTATTAAAGTACATTCTTACGATATAATAACCAGAAAATGGGGGTGTAATTCATTTTGACAATAAACCAAATGGTTCAATTCGGTAGTGCGTTTATGCTGTTTATCACTTCAGCTTTCATTAGTTGGTATCAAGGAAGTAACCTAATAGACTCTCCTGATGAATGGAAATATAGCGCGAAGTTTACGAATTATTTTAAGGGATATGTTTCACATTATGACGATATTTATCAAATTGATTTCTTTATATATGCGGCAAAGTTTTATCCAACAGCATTTGTCATTATGCTAGTTAGTTTACTTTATATGCTCGTATTGACTCTCCATATCTTATTTAAAAGAAATCGTGAGACAGTTTAAATGCATACATAAAAAAACCCGAATCATTGACTTTTCAGCCGATAATTCGGGGTACGATTCGTTTCTTATTAGTAACGGATTAAGAAATATTTCTTTTTACCACGGCGAATGATTGTGAATTTACCTTCGATGCGGTCATTTTCTGTTACAACGTAGTCTAATGCTTGTGTACGCTCACCATTTACGTAGATTGCGCCATTCGTTACATCTTCACGCGCTTGACGTTTTGATGGAGAGATTTTGCTTTCTACAAGTAAGTCGATTAAGACTGTATCTTCTGCAGTACGTTCTACAGATGGTACGTCTTTGAATCCTTGCTCGATTTCGCTTGCAGTCAGTTCTGCTACAGAACCGCTGAATAATGCAGCTGAAATTTTAATTGCTTGCTCTAATGCTTCTTCGCCGTGAACAAGTTTTGTCATTTCAAAACCTAATGCTTTTTGTGCTGCACGTTTTTCTGGTGCTTCAGCTACTTGCTTTTCAAGCTCAAGAATTTCTTCATGAGATAAGAATGTGAAGTATTTTAAGTATTTAACAACGTCTCGATCATCTGTGTTAATCCAGAATTGGTAGAACTCGTAAGGAGTTGTTTTCTCTGGGTCTAACCAAATTGCGCCGCCTTCTGTTTTACCAAACTTCGTACCGTCAGATTTAGTAACAAGTGGAATTGTTAAACCGAATGCTTTCGCATCTTCTTCTGATTTACGGATTAATTCAAGACCAGCTGTAATGTTACCCCATTGATCACTACCACCGATTTGCAAGCGGCAATTATGGTGTTGGTATAAGTTTAAGAAGTCATATGATTGTAAAATCATGTAACTAAACTCAGTGAATGAAATACCAGTCTCTAAACGAGATGCTACTGTATCTTTTGCTAACATATAGTTTAAACCGAAGTTTTTACCGATATCGCGTAAGAATGAAATGACATCTAAGCTACCAAGCCAGTCATAGTTGTTAGCCATCGTTGCTGGGTTGTCTACATTTTCAAACTCTAAGAAGTTTGAAAGTTGGTTTTTAATGCTTTCTGTGTAGTAAGCAACTGTATCTTTCGTATTTAATGTACGCTCTGCTTTTTTACCACTTGGGTCACCGATCATACCAGTACCACCGCCAACAAGTGCGATTGGTTGGTGACCAGCTAATTGGAAACGACGTAACATTAATACTGGTAACATATGACCGATGTGCAAGCTATCCGCTGTCGGGTCGAAACCACAGTATAATTTAACGCTTTCTTTTTCTAATAATTGCTCAAGGCCTTCAGCATCTGTTTGCTGATTAATTAGACCGCGAAATTCAAGATCTTGTAAAATACCCATATGCTACATACTCTCCTTTAAGTTCATTACTGGCGTGAAGGTTGAAAACATAAAAAAATCGCCCCTTCAAATAAGGGACGATTTTGATTATCGCGTTACCACCCTAGTTGCAGACAAAAAAAGTCTACCACCTTATTTACATAACGGCTTAACACCGTCTTTTCCCTTTTGAATACAATTCAATCGAAAAAAGATGCTCTAGGGGTGTAATTCACGATCATCTATGTGCTGATTTTCACCGACCATCAGCTCTCTAAAACAGGGAAATGATCACTACTTCTCCCTTTCCACGCTCAATTATTCATATACTTTTCTTTATATCATTATTTACTAGTATGTGTCAAATTGAAGAAAATAGGAGAATTAATTCGAATTATAAAAGTCTTTTACGTTATAAAAATTATTGAATTCTTCTTTCGTTCCTTTTGTAAATTCCATTCTTCCTGAAGCTGTATCTTCTGGACTAAAATAATACAGCGTTCCACCTTTTAATTCTAATGTTACCATTACATTCTTCCCGCGATCAGTCACATAGAAATTGACAGTATTTCGTTTCTGGTTGACTACATTTCCTTGAATAACTTTTTCTTTTCTCCCTTTGTCGTAGAAGACCATTTCAATATACTCATCGTTCATTTCTCGAATTTGAATATAGTTATGGTACTTTTCCGTATACCAATAACCTTTCATTTTATTAAACGGTGATGAATTCATGTAAATAAGAACGATACTACTAATAATCATTAAGAGAGCAAGTAAACCTTTTTTCAATGATTTCTTCTCCCATAGCATAGCTAATTTGCTCTTTACAGGTACTGCTTCCTTGCTATCTACTTCAGCCACGAAATCATCTTTTCTTACTTTTTCTACATTATGACCACACCCATTACAGTAATTATCATAATCTCGAATTTTCCTTCCACAATTAGAACAATGTCTCACTTCGCCTACCTCTATTCCGTACATTATTTTCCAACAAACATTAATATATTATCATAAAAGAACGTAAAAAATAGAGTAATATTTTCCAAAACAAAAACATACCGTTTTCGAATTCGGTATGTTTTTCACTTAAACGAATAAAAAAGGCCTGAACGTTTTTCGTTCAGACCTTTCTCACTTAATCTTCCATCGTCGATAAGTCACCTGTCGGTAAGTTCAGCTCCCACGCTTTTAATACACGGCGCATAATTTTACCACTTCTCGTTTTCGGTAATTTATCTTTAAATTCAATTTGTCTTGGCGCTGCATGAGCGGCTAAGCCTTTCTTTACAAATTGACGAATTTCTTCTTTTAATTCTTCAGATGGTTCGTATCCCGCACGAAGCGCGATAAATGCTTTAATGATTTCCCCGCGAACTGGATCAGGAATACCAATTACACCAGCTTCTGCAACAGCAGCGTGCTCGATTAGTTTACTTTCTACTTCAAACGGACCAACGCGCTCACCTGATGTCATAATTACATCATCAATACGTCCTTGGAACCAGAAGTATCCATCTTCATCCATATACGCTGAGTCACCCGATACGTACCAATCTCCTGGCATAAAGTAAGACTCGTACTTTTGCTTGTTATTCCAGATTCCACGCATCATAGCTGGCCAACCTTTACCAATCGCTAAATTCCCCATTGTATATGGAGGTACTTCATTTCCTTCATTATCAACAATCGCAGCTTTCACACCTGGAATTGGTTTACCCATTGAACCTGGACGAATTTCCATACAAGGGTAGTTACAAATAACTTGTCCACCTGTTTCTGTCATCCACCACGTATCATGAATACGAAGTCCAAATGCGTTCATACCCCAGCGAATTACTTCTGGATTTAACGGTTCACCAACGCTTAACACGTGACGAACTTGTGATAAATCATATTTTTTAATCGCATCTTGTCCAGCACCCATTAACATACGGAACGCTGTTGGCGCGCTATACCAAACTGTTACACCGTAATCTTGCAGTGCTTCATACCACGCTTCTGGACTAAATCGTCCACCTAAAATAACATTTGACGCTCCGACTAACCACGGTGCAAAAATACCGTAAGCCGTTCCTGTTACCCAGCCTGGATCAGCTGTGCACCAATATACGTCATCTTCTTTTAAGTCTAGCACCCATTTTGCAGTTTGATAGTGCTGCACCATTGCATTTTGCGCATGTAGAACGCCTTTTGGTTTACCAGTAGAACCAGAAGTGTAATGTAGAATTAAACCATCTTCACGGCCTAACCATTCGATATGTAATTCTTTTGAAGCTTGTTCAAATAAAGGATTGAACGCTACCGTTTTACCGCCTTCTTCTACGTTATCTCCTACAAGGAAGATTGTTTTTAAAGCAGGTAAATCATTTAATGGTACACGCTCTAACAATTCAGGCGTTGTAATTAACACCTTCGCTTCGCTATCTTCTAATCGATCGCGAACGGCACCTTCCATAAACGCTTCAAATAGTGGTCCAACAATCGCACCTAATTTTACTGCACCTAAAAGCGCGAAATATAATTCTGGAGAACGCGGCATAAAAATAAAAACGCGATCGCCTTTTTCAACATCGCCATAATTTTTCAGGACATTTCCTGCTTTATTAGAAAAATCCTTCATTTCCTTAAATGTATATTTCTCTTTTCGCGATCCATCTTGATAATAAAGAGCTACTTTATTTTTACGATCGGATTTCGCATGCTTATCAATTGCTTCATACGCCATATTTACTCGGCCTGTTTCATTCCAAGTAAAATTCTTATTAACCTCTTCCCAGTTAAAATTCGCGTATGCTTCTTCATAATTCGGCAAATTATTTTTTCCTTTAATGACAGGAAGCGTTTCTACTTTCATACTTTACATCCCCCTCCTATGTATTCTATTATCTATTATAATAACATTATTTAAAATTTTCAGTATATTTGTTGATTTTTAGACAAATTTTTAATGACAAAATTCGATTCACATCGCATATATTATAAAGTACGATATGAATAGATTCACAAACCCTCAAGGTGGTGAGCAATACATTGATTCATAAAAAAATATATAATGCTAGAAACTTAAAAACAGCGAAAGGCACTTTAATTATTGAAGGTCCTGTCTCTACACATAACTTAGAAATGTATGAATTTCATCCAGATTTAGTTGCGTTTCGTCCTGCTGAACAGCAATATAAAGCAATTGTCGAAATTTCTAAATTACCAGAAGCTCGTCTCATTATTGCTAGGCATGACCAAACGATCGTTGGATATGTTACATACTTATATCCTGATCCGCTCGAGCGATGGTCAGAAGGAAAAATGGAAGACTTAATTGAGCTCGGGGCAATTGAAGTCGTCCCAGCCTTCCGCGGATGCGCTGTCGGAAAAAACTTATTGGAAGTTTCCATGATGGACGATCATATGGAAGATTACATTATATTGACGACTGAATATTATTGGCACTGGGATTTAAAACAAACAGGCCTAAATGTTTGGGAATACCGAAAAGTAATGGAAAAGATGATGAATGCTGGTGGTTTACAGTGGATGGCGACAGATGATCCTGAAATTTGTTCCCATCCTGCCAACTGTTTAATGGTCCGCATCGGTAAACGTGTTGATACAGATTCTATTCAGGCGTTCGACCGTCTACGTTTTCACAATCGTTTTATGTATTAATAAAGGGGGCAACTGGAATGATTGTAGAAGAAATTATGAATCAAAATGTAGTTACACTACATCCAAACGATACAATCGAAACAGCAATCCGAACGATACGTACGAAAGGCATTCGGCACATTCCAATTGTCGATCAAAATAATTATGTCGTAGGCATTATTTCTGATCGGGATGTAAGAGATGCAAGTCCGTCTATTTTAGATGAACAAGTTTCACTCGATATGCTGAAGCAACCGCTCGAACTTATTATGAAACATCCTGTTATGACTTGTCATCCTCTCGATTTCGTTGAGGAAATTGCGACTTTATTTTTCGAAAATAAAATTGGCTGTCTTCCTGTTACAAAGGCTGGGAAGTTAGTTGGAATCATTTCTGAATCTACTGTACTACACACGTTAGTGAAATTAACAGGAGCACATCAACCTAGTTCACAAATTGAAATTCAAGTAAAAAATGAACTTGGTATTCTCGGAAAAGTAGTTGCTATTTTTAGCGATTTACAAATAAATATCGTAAGCGTTCTCGTCTATCCAGCAAAAGACGAAAATGATAAAGTACTCGTTTTCCGCATTCAAACGATGAATCCTCTAAAAGTGATTGACGCTCTTGAAGCAGAGGGCTACCGCGTTTTATGGCCAAATATCATGGGGATGCAAGCATGAGTAGCGCGTTTATTTATTCGGATGATTTTCGGGGCTATTCGTTTAGCCCTGATCATCCTTTTAACCAACTGCGCGTCACACTTACGTATGACTTATTACAAAAGGGTGGTTTCATCTCTCCTTCCCAAATCATCTCACCAAGGATGGCGACAGATGAAGAGATTGCCTACGTTCATACAGAGGAGTACATAAATGCGGTAAAACGTGCTGGAGAAGGTAAGTTAGAAAAATCAATTGCGATGACATACGGACTCGGAACAGAAGATACACCGATGTTTCCAAATATGCACGAAGCAAGTGCATTGCTCGTTGGCGGTACGTTAACAGCTGTCGATGCTGTTCTTTCCGGGAAAGTAAAGCATGCCCTCAATTTAGGCGGCGGCTTACATCACGGCTTCCGTGGCAAAGCATCTGGATTTTGTATTTATAACGATAGTTCTATCGCAATGAAATATATTCAAAAGAAGTACGGTTTACGAGTTTTATATATTGATACCGATGCTCATCACGGTGACGGTGTACAATGGTCATTTTATGATGATCCTAACATATGCACCATTTCGTTACATGAAACTGGACGTTATTTATTCCCTGGAACTGGCGCTGTAAATGAACGTGGACAAGGAAATGGATATAGTTATTCTTTTAACGTTCCACTCGATGCTTTTACAGAAGATGAATCTTTCCTAGAATCATATCGAACAGTTGTAAAAGAAGTTGCGGCATACTTTAAACCGGATGTTATTTTAACGCAAAACGGAGCCGATGCTCATTATTATGATCCACTTACACACCTTTGCTCAACGATAAATATTTACCGTGAAATACCGAAGCTTGCCCGCGAAATCGCTAATGAATATTGCGAAGGTCGCTGGATTGCTGTCGGCGGTGGTGGCTACGACTTATGGCGCGTCGTACCAAGAGCTTGGGCACTTATTTGGCTCGAAATGAACAACCTCCAAAACATCTCAGGTTATCTCCCTCCAGAATGGATTGAAGCTTGGAAAGGACAAGCAGAAACAGACCTTCCTCTCACATGGGAAGATCCAGACAACATGTATAAACCTATCCCAAGGAAACCAGAAATTGAAGAAAAGAACGCATTAACTGTGGCGAAGTCTCTCGAAATTATTCGGAATAATATGACAAAATCTTTGTATTAAACAGAAAGGAGGCTCATTTTTGCGAATGGCCTCCTTTTATTTTACTGTCGTCTTTTGTCGGTAAATCGATATCCGATGTCGAATCGCTGATATATTTCAAGTTACGGTCGATATAATCGAAAAATCGCTGATATATTTTGAGTTGCGCCGATATATTTCGAAAATCGCTCATATATTTTTATGTACTAACGGACCTGCCCAACTCTTATTAGAAACGGTCGTGATATTATGTGGAAACAGCAAATCATACACACGAAACGTGGCACATTCGAACTTTTTACAAAAGGTGAAGGTGAACCCCTTTGCATTACACATCACTATTCACAATTTAATGAGACCGGTGATTACTTTGCGGATGTTTTTACTGCTACGCATCGTGTATTCCTCATTAATTTACGAGATGCTGGTAACTCTGTAAAAGCTAACGCAGAAAGTGAATTAAGTATGCTTGAAACGGTTCACGACTTAGATGCGATACGCGGAGCATTACAACTCCCTACATGGCATTTCGCCGGCCATTCAACAGGTGGGATGCTTGGACTTTTATATGCAATTACATATCCACATTCCTTACAATCATTAGTCGTGACCGGAGCTGCAGCAAGTAACTATACCGAAACACCATATTGTATTTATCATCCAGAACATCCTCAGTTTGATTATATGCAGCAACTCATCGAGGACTTAAAAAGCCCACTTCTTACAAATAAAGAACGGAAAGAATTATCAACTAAACGAACCAAATTATCTTTATACAAACCCGAAAACTATAACGCTTATTTCTGTAAAGCAATCCAAAAAACAATGTCTGCTAGCCGGATGAATGCTTTCGCTAAAGAATATTCCTCATTTGATTTGAGAGCGTACTTACCTTCTATCAAATCAAAAACACTTATTATATGCGGAAGACACGATGTCCAGTGCCCGATTCAGTATTCTATCGAGATGCATGATAGTATTCGTAATTCTATTTTTGTTCCATTTGAAGACAGTAACCATTATCCTTTTTTAGAAGAAGCTGCTCGGTTTACTACTACTACTCAAACATTTTATAAATCGTTACGCCGGTACCGTCATTATTAAGGAAATATAAACAATGACAAAAAGCTCAAAGTCTATATGACTATGGGCTTTTTGTCAGAAGAAATATGTCATACTAAAAACAAATAAAAGAACACAAGAAATAACCACTAAACCTACATCAAGTAATACTGACTTTTTATCTCTATCTTTCAAACTTACCTTAGAGCTAGAAATACTTTTAATTACCCAAAAGATCGCAAAAAATAACCAACCAAAATGATCATTCGTAGAATCTTCATCATAAAACATTTGTATTACACCAATAATTAATAAGATAAGTACGATATTCGTTCCAATCTTTAAAGCCTTGTTTGATTTATTATTCTTTAATTCCGCCCCCAAGATCTAGTACCCCCTCAAACTATCGTGCGTGTTAGCAAAACAAAGATGTTTTATCTATATATATTTTAACACAAATTACCTATTATTCCCTTTTCATTTGAATAACATAAAAAACCTACCAATTACTCGGCAGGTTCCCTACACATTAAAACGATAACCAGCTCCCCATACTGTTTCAATATATTGCGGGTGCGCTGGATCTCTTTCAATTTTTTCACGTAGCTTTCTAATATGAACGACAACAGTTGCTAAATCACCAGCGGAATCTAATCCCCAGATGCGCTCAAATAACTGTTCTTTATTTAATACTTGATTTGGGTTTGTGACAAAGAATGTTAATAAATCAAACTCCTTCGTTGTAAAGGCGATTTCTTCATTGTTTATAAAAACTTTTCTCGCTCGTTGATCAATAGAAATTCCGTGAATATATAACGTATCGCGTTGCTTACTTACATTCCCTGATAATCTTTCGTAACGCGCAATATGTGCTTTTACTCTTGCTACTAGCTCACTCGGGCTAAACGGCTTCGTTATATAATCATCCGCTCCTAATCCGAGCCCGCGAATTTTATCTATATCTTCTTTTTTTGCTGAAACAAGTAAAATCGGAATATCTTTTAGAGCACGTATTTGTTTACAAATTTCAAATCCATTCATTTTTGGAAGCATAATATCTAAAATAATTAAATCGTAGTCTTCTTGCAGAGCCATTTGTAAACCTGTTTCTCCAGAGTGTTCTACATCAACTTGAAAATCACTAATTTCTAAATAATCTCGCTGTAATTCTGCAATGCTTACTTCATCTTCTATTAGTAAAATTCTTTTCAATTTACTCACCACATTTCTCTACTTTTTCCAATGAGAAGAAAATACTTGTCCCTTTCCCAAGCTCACTTTCCGCCCAAATCTCCCCGCCATGTTCTTCAACAATTTGTTTTGCTATCGCTAAGCCAAGTCCACTTCCACCTGTACTAGAGTTTCGTGATTGCTCTGCACGATAAAAACGTTCAAAAATATAAGGAAGTGTATCAGATTCTATACCTGATCCATTGTCCATTACTTTCACAGTAACTTTATTGTTATCACTTGATACTGTTACAGTAATTTCCTTTTCTTCTTTATCCATGTATTTCACACTATTATGAATTAAATTTGATATTACTCTATTGATTTTTTCGCAATCAGCCTTTACATAAAGTGGTGATGCATGTAATTGTAAGTTAACTTCTATACCTTCTTTACTTAAATCCATCTGCATCTCTTCTATTAATTCTTGCATAAACATATTTAATTCAACCGTTTCAAACTGAAAGGGAACTCGGTTCAAATCAAGCTTCGAAAATAGAAATAGTTCGTCAATGAGTGTATCCATATGTCTTGCTTTCGTATGAATAGTCGTTAAGTACTTATCCATTTTTTCTGGCGTATTTGCTACCCCATCTTTTATTCCTTCTACATATCCGATAATAGATGTAATCGGTGTTTTTAAATCGTGAGAGATGTTTGAAATGAGCTCTTTTCGATTTTCTTCATACTGTGTTTGCACTTCAATCGATTCTTTTAACTTCTTCCTCATTTCCTCAAACCCTTGATTTAATTGCCCTATTTCATCGTGTGATGTAACTGGTATTTGAAAATCTAAATTTCCTTCTTTAATTTTCTCAGTCGCATCTT
This sequence comes from Bacillaceae bacterium OF18-1A, assembly GCA_027694045.1. Classification (GTDB taxonomy): domain Bacteria; phylum Bacillota; class Bacilli; order Bacillales; family Bacillaceae_G; genus Bacillus_A. Next base: position 1,051,758 of record JAQEWB010000002.1, read on the forward strand.
TCAATACAAAGATTGGTTTTATTACACTTCTTGAGACAAGATAACTTAATAATCCAATAAGCAAAATAGCTAACAGTAAAAGTGATACGAACAAAATCGGAAATAACTTTTGTGTAAGATCTACAAATGAACTTTGCTTCTTTAATACAAATATACTCCCCTCTTCTTCCTGTGGAAAATAAAAATCAAACTTTACATATCGATAAAATGTATCGCCTAGTTCCGTTGTACCACGACTATTAATATTTGCTGATTCAAATTTCGGAAGAGCTTCTTTTAAAGATACACTTTCAAATACATTTGAAGCATATGAAATGCTTTCTCCCTTTCTTACAACTATTTTCACCCCTTCTTTTTCAAGTGATGAAACGAACGATTCATCTAATAATTGAGATTGATGTTTCTTCGCCGCTAATTTCAATTCAATATACGTATTCTCTTCTTCTGGCGTAAGCGGCTTTTGAATATAGGAACTTTTATAGAAATTTTTCACTGCTTCCAAGTCACCTGTTATCGAAAAAACGATTAAAAATCCCGCGACTAATATAAGCGTAATGGAAACGAGGATAACAGCGATATAAGAGAATAAAAATCTTGTTTTAATAGACATATGTTACATCCTCACTTTACCCCGCTATTTGCCGGGCAGTAAGATCCCCACCTCAAAATTCAGAGAAAGCAAAGAAGTTAAGTGGGGGATCAACTGCCCATAAAAGCCCGATTGGTGTGGGCTAATAATCAGTGGGGGATGAACAAAACCCCCACTGATTATTAGTTGAACCTTATCAAACCTTATTATTTACAAGCATAAAAATATATGTTCAAATACTCAAGCGATTTTATAGTAATTTTAGCGTCAATTTATAAAAATTTAATGTTCTTCTTTTACAGTTGAACTGAGGAGGTTGAAATTCCATGTTCAAAAAAACAGTAAGCATGATATGTTGCGTAATTTTTTTACAAGGATGCTCGCGCTCATAACTTTGAAGAGATAGAAAAGATTTTGCTAGAAGGACATAAGTAAAAAGCTAATTTTTGCCTTCCTCCCCCGCCCTATGCTACATTTAAGCCGTTATATCAATATGAATAGGTGGGAATACATATGAACAAACCTAAAATTGGGATGATTGGACTTGGAAGCATCGCACAAAAAGCTTATCTTCCAACACTTACAAAAGAAACAGATTGGAATTTTGTTGGGGCGTTTACACCTAATGCGGAGAAAAGAAAACAAATTTGCCAGCAATATCGCATTCAAGACTTCCATTCTATTGAAACACTAGCTTCGGAATGTGATGCAGTTTTTGTGCATAGTTCAACTGCATCGCATTATGAAATTGTTTCTGAACTTCTGAAAAAAGGAATCGATGTCTATGTTGATAAACCGTTAGCTGCTACAGTGGAACAAGCTGAGAAGCTAGTCGAGTTGAGCGAAAAGTATAAGCGAAAGTTAATGGTTGGATTTAACCGCCGCTTCGTTCCTATGTATATCACTGCAAAAGAACAAGCTAATGATATTTCATGGATTCGAATTGAAAAGCACCGCACAAATAAAGTAGGACCAAATACGTACGATTTTACTATGCTAGATGATTACTTACATATTGTAGATACCGCCCGCTGGTTAGCTAATGGTGATCTTAACGTCGTTCATAATATGATGCAAATCAATGAAAAGAATGAACTTCTTTACGGACATCATACATATACAACTGCAAACGGACTTTTACTTTCAACAGCTATGCATCGTCATGCAGGTACAAACTTAGAACAAATTGAACTTGTCACAACAGGGAAAATCATTCGTGTAAAAAATATGAATACATTTGAAATCGAACAAGAAAACTCCGTTTCACAAAGTGGTTCTCCATCATGGGAAACGACGTTAAAACAGCGTGGTTTTGAAGATGCTGTTCATCATTTCATTAATTGTTTACACGGGGATACAAAGCCGTTAGTAGATGGTTTAGAAGGATTAAAAACGCAACAAATATTACAATCCCTACTAAATGAAACAAATAAAAATTAAATTTAAAACGGATACATTTTTCAGAATTTACTTTCATTCCCATTTGCTCTTTATTTCTTTCGCAAATTTCTATAGAATATGTTGATAGGAATTATAAATTTCATAATGAATCGTGGAAAGGATGGGATTAACACATGTGGAACGAGTTTAAAAAGTTCGCTTTCAAAGGGAATGTAATCGATTTAGCTGTCGGGGTTGTAATCGGTGCTGCATTCGGTAAGATCGTTAGTTCTTTAGTAAAAGACATTATTACACCATTACTTGGTATGATTTTAGGTGGCGTTGACTTTACAGATTTAAAAATTACATTTGGTAAGTCATCTATTATGTACGGTAACTTCATCCAAACAATTTTTGACTTCTTAATTATTGCAGCTGCTATCTTTATGTTCGTTAAAGTTTTCAACAAACTAACATCTAAAAGAGAAGAAGAAAAAGAAGAGAAAATTCCAGAACCAACAAAAGAAGAAACTCTTCTTGGCGAAATTCGCGACTTATTAAAACAACAAAACTCTTCTAAAGATAGAGCATAATTGAACGGACAAAAAGGCATGCCCACTCGGGACATGCCTTTTTTATATGCTATAACGTTTCCGAATTCATATGAATAAATAAAATAATACCTGCAACCATAAGTACCATAATGCTACCTGCAAATAACGTAATACCGATAAACATAAAGTTCGTACTTACATCTACCGAAATACTTTCCGTAAAAATAGAAATTACATACGTGATAAGGGCAATTCCTGCAAGAATACTTCCTGGAACAAATCGCTTTAAGCCATTTTGTTTTAACGTCATATATGCAAAAAAAGCAGTCGTGCAAAGCGTAATTATCCAAAGAACGATCATCTCTTCTCCCCCCTCACAGGCCTTTTCTTTCTATTATACATGACATTGCCCTATAATAGGTAAATTTGCACTTATGTGACATATAACAAGGAATACTCCTAGCTGTAGCGAAAGCATTATTACATGTACTTACACAAGAAGGAGGAATTCATCTGGAATATACCACTTTGGCAAATTTGGAATTAGTCGAGCGATTTGATTATGTCACGATTGACTTAGACAAACAGTTTTTTTGTATCGAAGTTGTCAATCTCCACAGCAATACAGTGATACTAAAAATATCAATTAACTTGAAAACAGACGAAACGATGGTAGAGGGAAATATAGTTCAGTACGATACTTTGCACAGAGACGCATTATTACAAGGATTAAAAGAAACTGCACAAATGTGTATGACGCACAATTTAAGAAACCAAGAAGAATTATTCGCATTTTTAGAAAAAAATTAACCTCTATAAAAATGGATGTTTTTACCTTAAATTGATATAATTATCATATAATAATATTCTTTGTAAGGGAGTGTTCATAATGATTTGGATTTCACTAATCGCATTAGCCTATTTCATCATTCTCGTCCCAATACAGTACAACTACATTAAGACGCTAAAGGAAAAACAACAAAAGATGAATGTGTCACAAAATGAACTATATGACAACATGTCTTATGAAGAATCACAAATACACTACCATTATCAAAGTAACGTATTTACAATACCGGCTTCCCTTGTCGCAAGTATTATTTATAAGGTGAAACATGCAGCATAATATGTATGCTGTAAAATTATTGTTTGAATCTGTTCATTCTGGTGAGCCTGATCCTACGAAAATTGATGAGCATTATGAAAAGAATCACGATACGCTTTTTGAAGAGAGTATTATTCTCGTTAAAGCAAGCAGTTTGGAAGAAGCTCATGCACTAGGTGAACGGATCGCTATACAGTCTGAGCATACGTACGATAATATGTACGGTAAGCAAATAACATGGACGTTTCGAAAACTGTTGCATGTGTTTGAATTAGACGATACATCATTTGAAACAGGAACAGAATTGTATGCAAGATTTTTACACGTTAAGAAAAATGAAACTGTTGATACAATAATTAAAACATACTATCCTGAATATAAATAAAAGCTCACAGCGAATGCTGTGAGCTTTTTTATACTTACTTCGTTGAATCTCTAAATTGAATACGGTGAGGTAAGATAACAGTATGATCTTCCACTTTTTCTTTGTTCATATACTTTGTTAATAGACGCATTGCTACTGCACCGATATCATACATTGGTTGTACAACTGTTGAAAGCTGTGGACGAACCATTAATGCAAGGCGTGTATTATCGAAACCAAGTACTTCTACATCTGTTGGTACGTTTAATCCAGCGTCTTGTGCAGCATGGATTACACCTAGTGCCATTTCATCAGAAGATACGAAGATTGCTGTTGGCTTCTCATCAAGGCTCGATAATTTTTCGAATGCTTCGATACCTGAATCATATGTGTAATCTCCATCGATTACAAGATTTTCATCATATGAAATGCCAGCTTCTTCTAAAGCTTTTTTATAACCTTGTAGTTTCTTCGCGCTTCCTGCTTTATCAATGAAAGGACCAGAGACGAAACCGATACGTTTATGTCCTTGTTCAATAAAGTGCTTCATTGCATCGTAAGCTGCTTGTGTATAATCAATATTTACTGATGGTGTTTCGTTTTTATCATCAAATGATGCTGCTAGTACAATTGGTACTGGAGATTTTTTGAACTCTTCAATGTGAATGTCTGTAATATCTTCACCCATGAAAACAATTCCGTCCACTTGTTTTCCAAGCATCGTATTTAATAAGTGGAACTCTTTCTCTTTGTTTTGGTCAGAGTTACTTAAAATGATATTATATTTGTACATTGTTGCGATATCTTCAATTCCACGAGCTAGTTCTGCATAAAACGTATTTGAGATATCAGGGATAATAACACCCACTGTAGTTGTCTTCTTGCTTGCTAATCCACGTGCTACCGCATTTGGGCGGTATCCTAAACGGTCAATTGCTTCTAATACTTTCTTTCTTGTCGTAGGCTTTACATTTGGGTTACCGTTCACAACACGAGATACGGTAGCCATTGAAACGTTTGCTTCGCGCGCTACATCATAGATTGTTACGTTCATCTCATCGCACACTCCTTCTATTTTTGTTATCTATTTTTATGTATCGGTTACTTGAATGAAAAAAAGACATCAACTCTATTTGCAGATGCCACCAATCGTCCCGAGTTCTTCCTTTTACTAATGATACGATAAAAACGCAGGCTCATACAATATTTTCCCGCAAAAGTTTCGAAAAAATTCGCTTCTTTTCTCGTATTTTCGTATTTTTCATGAAAAAAAGGGCATTTTTTGTAAAAAAATAGATGTTTCATCAGTAGAAGTCACGCTAGTAAATGAAATTTATATGAGCGATTTTTCGAATATATCGACCTCAACTCGAAATATATGAGCGATTTTCAAGATATATTGGCGCAACTCAATTTATATCAGCGATTTTCAAAATATATCGACTTACCGACAAAAATCGACAATACCAAACACCAAATAGCTGTTCCAAAATCCCCTTTGGAACAGCTCCTTTAAAAGTGTTTATAATTTACTTCCAAATGCCTTTAATTCGTTCATAAAGTCATTAAACTGCGGGATGTTCATTTGTTGTGCTGCATCTGATAAGGCGACAGCTGGGTCTGGGTGTACTTCCGCCATAATCGCATCTGCCCCAATTGCCATCGCAGCCTTTGCAGTTGGTAATAGAAGGTCACGTCGCCCTGTAGAATGCGTTACGTCGACAACGACAGGTAAATGTGTTTCTTTCTTTAAAATCGGCACAGCGGAAATATCAAGCGTATTACGCGTCGCTCTTTCATACGTGCGAATACCTCGTTCACATAAAATAATGTTTCCATTTCCCTTTGCCATAATATATTCTGCTGCATTAATGAATTCTTCAATTGTTGCTGATAAGCCACGCTTTAATAATACAGGTTTATTTACAGCTCCAGCTGCTCTTAACAAATCGAAGTTTTGCATATTGCGAGCTCCAATTTGAATCACGTCAACATAATCTAGTGACATCTCAATATCATTTGGATTTAAAATTTCACTAATAACAGCTAAATCGTATTCATCTGCTACTTGACGTAAAATTTGTAATCCCTCTAATCCAAGACCTTGGAAATCATACGGTGAAGTACGTGGTTTAAATGCGCCACCACGCATTAATTTCAAACCTTGCTCTTTCATTGCTTCGGCAACTTGACGTACTTGTTCATAACTTTCTACTGCGCATGGTCCCATAATAAAGTGCTGATTTCCGTCACCAATTTTTTCACCATTAATTTCAACAATCGTATCCTCTGCTTTTTTCTTACGAGAAACAAGTAGCGCTTTACGATGATCATCTTCTTGTAACTCTAAACCCGCTTGAAAAATTTGTTTGAAAATATGTTGTAAAGTCGATGTTTCAAATGGACCATTATTATTCTCTGCAATTAAATCCAGCATATTTCTTTCACGTACAGGATCAAAACGTTTCACACCTTGCACTTCTTTTAAATTACCAACTTCTTGTACGAGACGACCTCTTTCGTTTAGTAATTGTAATATTTGTAAATTAACTTGATCGATTTCAGAACGTAGACGACCTAATTGTTGTGATGCCATAAGAAAGCCACCTCTTTCAAATTTCTACATGTTACTTTTTTGAGATAACTTATTATAGCTGATACCTATATGAATGTCACACGATATACAGTTTCATTTCCAATAAAAAAAGACAGTTTAAAAACTGCCTTTTTATAAGAAGGATACAAACGGCTTATCGCTATTTTTCTCTTTTATAACAACTGCCTCAATTTTACTCTCAGACTTGATTTGCAATTGTACTTTCGCATCTTTCGGCAATTTATCTAACATACTTTGAGCAGCCAATTGCGTAAGAGCCATTAATTCTGTTTTACCGTTATATTTAATAACAATATTCATATTCAATGTATCCATTTGATCTTTCTTATAAGAAACTTTCGCATTAACTGGAATGAAATCTTGATCAGAGAAACCTTTTATCGCCTTACCAAATTCATTTATTTTCGTATTATCTTCCCCATGTGCTTGTTTAAATTCATCAGAAGGGTATGAGTAAGCTTTTTCATCGATTGTATTCCAATTTCCAAGATTCGTATCATTCTTTGGAACGGTAGCACTAGCAATATATGTACCATTTTTTAATGAACTTGTACTTTCTTGCTTAAAGATAGCAAACGTAATTGGAGATTTGTTATATTTATCATTTTTATTAATAGCTTCTACAAGCTGTCTAGCAACTTCAGTTCCTTTAGAAATAGCTTCTTCATTTGATACACTGGAAGACATAGATAAGCCAATCATAACACCAGATAAACTTAATTCATTTGAATTTTGTTTCCCGAAATAGTCTTGTTCTATAATATTCGTTAAAACTGGCGCTTCTACTTTCGCAACTAGTTCATCAATTAATTTCTCTGGGATGTACTGATTTAATTGCAATACGTAATTTTCTGTATCAAATTGCTCTTTTGCAATATTCATTAAACCAGTTTCATACTCTGCTAAATCTAATTTAGAGTTTGTTTTTATATTAGCTGTATTAATAACCTTTTGTTCTTTTAAAGGAATAACTGTTCTATAATAATCTTTAGAAACCGCAGTTCTCGGAATCATGCTTTTCTCTTTCGTATCTTTTTGTATAACTTCATCCTTCTTATTAATCGTATCATTACTACACGCTCCCAGTAATAAACTTACGACCGCGAAGGATAATGCCATTTTCTTCATTGCTTAAAACCCACTTTCAACAATCTAGTTATTTAGTTTGAACTATTCATAGTGTACCATTCAACAAAAACAAAAAAAAGAAGCAAGCACCTTTAGCTTGCTTCTTTTCACTTAATATTCTCTTCTAACGCGTCTTTTTTAATATTCCAATGAGATGTATTCCATACTACCATCCCATCTTTTATATATAGCACTTGTGGTGATTCATGTTTAATGCTGTACTGTTCTGCAACACGATTTGAAACATCTCTTGCGTCTTGTACTTGTAAATAATACGCTGGTACTTCTCGTTCTTCACCGCAGTACGCTTGAAATTCTGTGTATGCGCCGTGACTAATCGGACATGTCGTACTATGTTTAAAAAGAACATACGGCTCGTTTTTTTCTACTAAGACTTCAAGCTCTTCAATTGTTTCAAGCTTTGTCATATTCATCACGATTCACCTCTCATACGAAATCTAGAGCGTTTCTCTTTCTTTTCAGCTTTCTTCTCAAGCTTTTCTAACTTACGCTCTTCTTTTTCAATCTTTTTCTCTTGTCTTGATGCACGATAATGGTTATATACTTCAATCGCTGCGCTGCTCCATTGTACAACTTGCGCTACTTTATCAGCATTATTTTCAATTTCATCTGTAACAGAATCTGATACATTACGAAGTTTCGTATTTAAAGAATGAATTGTCGTTCCAATTCCATCTACACCTGCTACTACTTTATTTAGCGATTGTGATTTTTGTTGAATATCATCAGCTAATGCATTTGTTTTATGTAATAATTGCTCTGTTTCTACGCTAATCCCTTGCATTTGTTTTTCTAAACCTTCTAACGTGCTCGCAACGTTTTCTAACGTCTTCTGTACGGATAACAACGTTCTGCATACATACACTACTAATACAGCGAAAGCCACCGCGATAATAGCCGCACTTACATATAAAAGAACTTGCATTTCATCACTTCCTTTATCTTTTTCATACTTTCCCCTATTATACAATCATTTTCCGATTCGTTCTAACCCTTATCTTTTCATTAGAATTTTCATACTTATTCGTTAACTTTAACATAAATCATTCAACAAATTCCACTAAGTAGGTTACAATAGGAGAGGATACATAATTAGTAGGGAGGCTTTACATATGAAAGATCCACGCATTGAAAAGTTAGCATACAATTTAATTAACTACTCTATTCGTTTACAGAAAGGCGAAAAAGTATTAATTGAAAACTTCGGCTTACAAAAAGAACTTGTAACTGCACTTGTAAAAGAAGCATATGCAGCTGGCGGTTTCCCATTCGTTTCTTTAAAAGATCATCAAGTAGACCGTTCTTTATTAATGGGCGCTACTGAAGAACATTTCGAACAAATCGCTGCTTATGAAGCAAGCGTAATGAAAGACATGGATGCTTATATCGGTCTTCGCTCTGGTGACAACATTAACGAACAAGCTGACGTTCCAAGTGAGCGTATGAAAGTTCACGGCCAAACAATTGGTAAAAAAGTTCATAGAGACATCCGTGTTCCGAAAACACGCTGGGTTGTTCTTCGCTACCCAAATGCTTCTATGGCACAGCTTGCTAAAATGAGCACAGAAGCTTTCGAAGACTTCTACTTCGAAGTATGTAACTTAGATTACGGTAAAATGGATAAGGCGATGGATAGCCTTGTTGCATTAATGAACAAAACAGATAAAGTTCGCTTAACTGGTCCTGGAACTGACTTAACATTCTCTATTAAAGACATTCCAGCAATTAAATGCTCAGGTCATTTAAACATTCCAGACGGTGAGGTATACTCTGCACCTGTTCGTGATTCTGTTAACGGTACAGTTTCTTACAACACACCATCTCCTTACAACGGTTATACATTTGAAAATGTACAACTTAAGTTCGAAAATGGCCAAATCGTTGAAGCAACTGCAAACGATTCAGAACGCATTAACAAAATCTTCGATACAGACGAAGGCGCACGATACGTTGGTGAGTTCGCAATTGGCGTAAATCCATACATCTTACATCCAATGGGAGACATCCTATTCGATGAAAAAATCGATGGTAGCTTCCATTTCACTCCTGGACAAGCTTACGACGATGCATGGAACGGTAATAACTCTAACATCCACTGGGATTTAGTATGCATCCAACGCCCTGAATATGGCGGCGGTGAAATCTACTTCGACGACGTACTAATCCGTAAAGACGGACGCTTCGTTGTACCTGAATTAGAAGCTTTAAATCCAGAGAACTTAAAATAATAATAAAAAACGCTCGGATGCACTCCGAGCGTTTTTTATTTCTACTCTATATCGAGTTATTTTTCTCGCTTTTTGTTTGCTGAGAATGAAAATAATATAAAAGCGCCACTGCCATAGTACTTATTAATATTGGTATATATAAGGGCAGATCCCATTTCATATATACTCTAGTGCAAATAGCAAGCACCAGCAATATTTCCAAGCAAAACAAAGGTTTTACATATCTCATTTTTTACCTACCATTTCTATTTTCACATGTGGATTCTCTTTTTCTACAAGCGATAAAAACCGCTCCATATGTTGTGGCATCGTAATTATATGTACTTTATATGCATTCGTCGTAATTTCAAGAGACTTGCCGACTTGACGAATAATTCGCACATCTTTTAACACAATATCGTCATTTAAAATACCGTATTTTAATACACCATTTTCTACTTTATGTTGTTTAATAAAAACTTCCCAAACGAGTGGAACATTTACTATGAAGCATAAGCCCATCCCAATCAATGCCGACATCCACTGTTCCTTGTTCGTTAAAAACATAACCGCTGGATATACAAACATAAAAGCTACTGTGATACTAACAAAAATTACTACTGATTTACTTCTTTGAATTGGAAAGTTCATACACGCACCCCCTAACCAAATTATACCACTTTTCCCTATTTTAGTTCATAAAAAAAGACCATTTTTGAATGGCCTTCTTAAACAATGTACATATAATATTTCTTACTTATCTTGAATGTCCTTCCATTCTGAAGCTAGTAAGCTATATACAGCGATATCCTGAAAATGATCATATATCCACTCTTCATCTCTTAAAATACCGTCTAACTTAAACCCTAAACGTTCTGGGATCGCGCGGCTTTTCGCATTTTCCACACCGCACCGAATTTCAATTTTATTCAGTTTTAAATTTTCAAATGCATAATGCAAGACAGCCTTCACGCTACGCGTCATAATACCTTTTCCACCAGCATCTTCTGCAAGATAATATCCAAGGCTAGTCGATTTATTTCTCCAGCTCACCGGATGAATACCCACCATTCCAACAAGCTTTCCTTTATAGCGTATACCACTTTCAAAACCGTCTCCCTCTGCAAATTTCTTTAACCACATCGGAAAAATTTCATCATACCCAGCAGCCGATTTTGTCCCATCTACCCAAGGAAGCCATCTTCGTAAATGATTACGGTTTTGATCTATTACTTGATACAATTCCTCTTTATGATGTTTTTCTAGTAATTGTAGTTCGATTTCATTATCTACTTTAAGTGTGAACATGGCTTTTAGTTCCTTTCAGTTTTCTTATTATTCTAACATCTACGAATGAAAAATTCTCCTCTAACATATCAGCGATTTTTGAAATATATTGGTTCCGTCAAGAAGTCTGTGTAAATGGATAAGGCTGAGTA
>JAQEWB010000020.1 GCA_027694045.1 Bacillaceae bacterium OF18-1A
AATGTACTCAGCCTTATCCATTTACACAGACTTCTTGACGGAACCAATATATCGACCGTAACTCCAATTATATCAGCGATTTTCGAAATATATCGACCAACCGACAAAAAACGACAACAGCAGAGACCATTCCCCTCTTCAAAAAACAAAAAACCTCGATTTCGCTATACACGGAACCAAGGTTCAATTCATCATCATTGATTAAATTCAAAAACTATGTTAAATTAGTACAGAAACACGTTTATAAAAATAAACAAAACATATTTATCCGTATATCAAATATATCACAATTTCTTTCTTCAGTCAACCTCTATTTTTCACTTTTAAAGGAGTGCTACCGTATGAACAAAAAACTTGATCAAGAGCAAAAAAGATTGGATACCGTAATCGAAACAATTACGGAGCAAATTGATAAACTGGAAAACGAAACTGGCAGACGCCGGGCAGAAGTAATCAATATTCGTAAACACTTTTGGGATGATGTGAAAGTGAACACGGATACTTTTGATGATTATCTTGAAACAGTTATCAACTTAAGACAACAAGCTCAGTCACTAGCTGTCACACAAATTACCCATAAGCACACCTTTAATCGACTTGCCGCATTAAGACGCATGCATAAAGCACCTTATTTTGGACGAATTGATTTCAAAGAAGAAGGAGAATCTGCTGCAGAGCAAATTTATATTGGCGTTGCTACACTTACGGATGCTAGCGGAGAAAACTTTCTTATATATGACTGGCGCGCACCTATTTCGAGTGTATACTACGATTATCCACCAGGACCAGCTAAATATAATACGCCAGGTGGTGTCATTAGCGGAAATGTAGAGAAAAAATTACAATATATTATTCAAAACGGCGAGATTGATTCTATGTTCGATACGAGCCTTACAATTGGCGATGAAATCTTGCAACAAGCGCTCGGAAAAGGTACGAACAAACATATGCAAAGTATCGTCGCTACGATTCAGCGCGAGCAAAATGAAATTATCCGTCACGATGAAGGCCGACTCCTTATCGTTCAAGGAGCTGCTGGTAGTGGTAAAACATCAGCTGCGCTGCAACGAATCGCCTACTTACTATATAAATATCGCGAATGGCTAAAAGCGGATCAAATTATTCTCTTCTCCCCTAACTCTATGTTCAATAGCTACGTTTCTAACGTACTACCTGAACTCGGCGAAGAAAATATGCAGCAAGTGACATTCCAAGAATATTTAAATCATAGACTAAGTAAGTCATTTGATGTGGAAGATCCTTATGAACAATTAGAATATATGTTAACTGAAACGAATAACCCTATCTATAAAACGAGAAATGCAAGCATTCGCTTTAAAGCATCTACTCAATTTTTCGAGATGATTAGAGCGTACAGACAATCTCTTGAATCATCCGGCATGCTATTTAGAGGAATGAAATTTAGAGGAAAGCTAATTGTTTCTGCGAAAGAAATTACAGAGCAATTTTATAATACCGACTCCTCCCTCCGCTTCCATAGCCGAATTGAGAAGTTAACGGATTGGCTAAATAAGCAAATAGATGCACTCGAAAGAGCAGAACTGAAAAAACCTTGGGTAGAAGAAGAAATTGAACTACTTAGTAAAGATGAATATCAAAAAGCTTTTAAATATTTACAGAAAAAAGGCGAGTTTGACGACAACTCCTTTAATGATTACGAGAAAGAAACGAAAGTACTTGGACGTATGATTGTCCGCAAAAGATTGAAGCCACTTCGTAAAGGCGTTCAAACATTGCGTTTCATCAATTTCACAGGCATATATAAACAACTCTTCACAGATGCATCGTGGGTTACGGGAGAAAAACCGAAAGAATGGGACGACATTTGCTCACTAACGGTGAACATGCTAGATGAAGGGAAACTATATTACGAGGATGCGACTCCTTTCTTACTTTTAAAAGAATTAATCGAAGGCTTCCAAACGAACAGATCGATTAAACACGTACTCGTAGATGAAGCACAAGATTATTCTCCGTTTCAGTTCGAGTTTTTAAAACGTCTCTTCCCCGCTGCAAAAATGACGGTACTCGGGGACTTTAACCAAGCGATATTCGCTCATGCAAGTGAAACGGTTAATTTCGATACACTTACGAATTTATACGGCCCAGACGAAACAAACGGTATCAACTTAACTCGTAGCTATCGCTCAACAAAACTAATCATTGAGTTCACTCGTTATCTCGTACCAGAAGGAAAGAACATTCACGCCTTTGAACGTGATGGTGCGAAGCCTACAATGACTCAAGTTGCTCATTATAATGAGCTGCATGATTGTATAACTAGCAAAATTGCTGAACTACAAACAGAGCGGCACAATACGATCGCAATTATATGTAAATCTGCAGCTGAAAGTGCTACTGCATATGAAGCACTCAGTCATATCGAGAATATTAAACTCGTGAAAAGTACCTCAGCCGAGTATGAACAAGGCGTTGTTGTCATCCCTGCTTATTTAGCGAAAGGTATCGAGTTTGATGCTGTTATTATTTACAATGCTAGCAAAGAAACATACAGCGATGAGAGCGTTCGTAGATTATTTTACACTGCTTGTACGCGCGCAATGCATGAGTTACAACTTTATAGCGTTGGCGAGGTTAGTCCTTTTATACTTGGGGCTGATTCGGAGAGTTTTGAACTTATTACACCTTGATATGAATCAAGGTGTTTCTTTTTTGTGCAGGATTTATACCAAAAAAAGGAAGAAGAGCTACTATCAGCTCTTCTTCCTTTTTTAATAAATTACAAACTAAAATAACCATATACATCATAGAAAATCGAATATAATATCGCTACCCCTACACCAATAGCAAAAATTTTAAACAAATAAAAACTTAAGGACAGCACGATTGGAAAGGGAGTTAATAAAGAAAATATTAACGAATTCATACGCTGCTCTTTAAAAATTTCTTTATCTATTTTAATCCCAAATAATATAATTCCACAGGATATAAAAAAACAAAGTGCCATAAAAAATATATCTTCCATACCTTACTCCCACTAATTTCGTTATTGTTTTCCTGAGGAACTTACCCTCTATTTATACACACTACTTAAATAACTTCTAACTAAAATATCGTTTTGTTGTTCTTTTAGTATGCCACAGTTGATTATAATAGTGAATTCTTTTACATATAACAAAGACACCTTGATCATCAAGGTGTCTCGGGGTGTTGAAAAAGAAATGAATTAGAACCTTGTCCTTCTATTCATTTCCCGAGGTCTGCGAACGTTTTATAAACAAAGCTACAACGACTGCCAGTAGCGCCAAAACAAAGCCAATCATAAAGGCGTTATGTAAGCCTGAAACCATTGCCTCAGTCAATTGAGCCGGGTCAGTCGGATTTGGAGATGCATCTAAATATTTCTTTTGTCCGGAAGTCATAATGCTAATAAAGAACGCAACTCCTACCGCACCCGCTACTTGTGATAAAGTATTCAAAATAGCTGTTCCGTGAGGATAATATTGCCTCGGAAGTTGGTTCAAACCATTCGTTTGTGCTGGCATCATGATCATTGAAATGGATACCATCATGCTGACATGTAATAGGATGAACGTTATTTTAGACGTATCTGCCGTTACTTGTGTAAAGAACCACATCACACTTGCTAATAATATCGTACCAGGAATAATAAGCGCTCTTGGACCAAATTTATCAAAGAACTTCCCTGAAACTGGAGAAAGCAGACCATTCAATAGGCTACCTGGAAGCATGATAAGACCAGTTGCATAGACGGTTAAACCTAAAGCACCTTGAAATAGAAATGGTAGTAACGTCATTGTAGAAAACATCGTCATCATCATGATCGTCAATAAAATTGTTGTTAAAGTAAACATCGGATATTTGAATGCACGAAGATCTAGTAATGGCTCTTTCAATTTCAATTGACGTAATACGAAGAAGAAAATCGCTACAAGACCAATTAAAATCATTCCATACACTTGGAAACTATCCCAACCTTCACCTGAGCTACTAAATCCATAAACAATCCCACCAAATCCAATTGTAGATAAAAGAATGGATAACACATCTACTTTTGGTTTAGTAGGTTCAGAAACATTTTTTAAATAAATAAACGCAAAAACGATAGAAAAAATTGCGAATGGAAGGACGAAGTAAAATAGCCATCTCCAATTCAACGTTTCCAAAATGAGCCCTGAAAGTGTCGGTCCAATGGCTGGAGCGAACATGATCACAAGACCAATACTCCCCATTGCCGCTCCTCTCTTTTCAGGAGGATATAGAAGAAGAATCGTATTCATTAATACAGGCATCATTAATCCCGTACCTGCCGCTTGTAACAAACGACCCGTCAATAGTATAGAAAATCCAGGCGCAATCGCACTTACAAATGTACCGAAAGTAAAGACTACCATAGCACCTATGAATACTTGTCTTGTTGTAAACCATTGTACTAATAAAGCAGAAGCTGGAATTAGTACAGCAACAACAAGCATGTACCCTGTTGAAAGCCACTGAAGAGTCGACGGTGTTACATTCAACTCAATCATCAATTGCGGAAAAGCAACGTTCAATAATGTTTCATTCAAAATGGTGAAAAACGCTCCAATGATCATCGATATTAAAATTGGGAGTCTTTTCACATTGTCAAACTCCTTTGACTGTGAAGAAACAGACGCAGTTTGAGCATTCATACATAAACCTCCTTGTATTTTTTTATAGGCTTTTATTACCTTTGCTAGTCATATTTAACGTAGAAGCACCTCTGCCAAATTGGAGACGATACAGCACAACTACAAGTAGGATCAATAATGACATCACGCCGAAGATATTACTATACATATTTGCGGCGTGATTTGCAATAAAAGGATTGAGTTGTAGCGAAGTAGAACCCTTATCGAGTAATTTCCCTACTACACTCATAGCCATCGCACCAGATATGAAATTAATCATCGACAGTAATCCCATTCCAACACCTGTCTCCTCCTTTGACAACGTTTGAGAAATCGTATTAGACATTGAAATCTGCATAAAAGTTTGCCCTACATTTCCGAAAATAAGTATCAATGCAATGATAAAAGCTGAAACCCCGATGAAAGTAGATAATAACGAGAAAGCAAGGAATATTAACACCGAAGCAAGAAAAACAAGTGTGAAATTACCTCGAGTATCAGCTAGCCTTCCTCCCTTTCTCCCCATGATTGCCGAAGCAATTGCAGCCGGAACTAAAACAAAACCAATATTTGAAGGAGTCAATCCATTTACGGCCGATAGAAATTGCGGCGTCATAAATGTCATGCTAAAACTCATTGCTGTCGTCATAAAAGCAAGGAGTAACCCAATCGAAAAATTCTTGTTTTTAAATAGAGCTGGTTTAATAAAAGGCTCTGCAGCTTTTCTAATACGCAAAATGAAGAATGCCAACATAACAAAGCCTCCAAGGAATAACAGCACTTGCATCTGCGTAATAGCAAGTAAGAAAAACGCAACTGATGCTGCTAATAGCCCTCCGCCAAGAATATCAATACTGCCCGCCTTCCCTTTTGCATCGTCTAAATACTTCCTAAAGAACGGAAGCGTCAACAGCGGTAGTAAAGAAAGCACAAACATAAGTCGCCAACTTCCAAAGCTTGTGATTAATCCTGCAGCAACTGGTCCTAACGCATTACCAAGTGCTAAACCAACTGCTGAAGTGCCAAGCGCACGCCCTCTTTTTTCTGGAGCAAAGTACCTGACTGGAATAATCATCGCTGTCGCTGGCAGAACAGAAGCTCCCGCTGCCTGAATGACACGCCCCAAAATGATAACCCAATACTCCGTAGCAAGTAGGCCAAGCAAGGAACCTAAAGCGAAAATCAGTAATCCATACGTCAACAAATCCTTTAGCCGATACTTATCCGCTAGTTTTCCCATCACAATGGAACCAACAGCATACACGACCATATAACTAGTCATAATCCAGCTAACCTCTGAAGGAACAAGGTTGAATTCTTTCCCTATCTCAGGAAGAGCTACATTAAACATCGTACCGTTCATAACCGAAAATATTAGCGTAACTACTAAAACTCCTAGCAGTTTATCCGCATTTTGCGCTGATTTATCTACCATCGTGTAGACCCCCTTTTCTCTTTCCCATAATCTATACAAATTTAAATGAGTATCAACATAATGAATATCCTCACTATTTTTCTATAATGAGGATATCAGTTTCATCGTAAGAGCTCCGTTTCTGCCTCTATTGAATCCAATCTACTACTCTACAATTTACTTTACAGAAGTTCTGTTACTGCTGAAGAATGAATAACCGCAAGAATTATCGCTAAAATCATAAGCACTGCTGCCGGCATTATTTTTCCAATTGGATCTTTAACACGAATATGGGAAAATACAGCTCCTAACATAATACAACCAATCCACAATGCTGCTAAAACTAATATGATTTCATTCCAAAAACCAAAAATCAGTCCAGCCACCCCTGCTAAAGCGATCCAACCTGTCGCAATTCTGAACCATTGAGGTAAACCTAAATGAGTAAAAGCTTCTACTTGCATTTTTGCTCCTGCAATTTTACTCACACTTGAAAAGAAAAACGCAAAAATTAATAAACATTGAAGTACTAATGCTACAATAGTCATGTACAATCCTCCGTGATATATGTTTTTTAGTATATTGCTATTAAATACTGAAACGATTTGAAATTCCTTACATACATACACCTCGCCCTATTATCGTTTTCTATAAACATGAGCATCAGTTATAATAGTAATTATCCCGCTATTACACATTATGAGCATGCGATATAATGAGGTTACTCACTAATTGTTTATAATATAGAGAGGATACTCACTAATAATATACAATATATTTATGAAACGTG
Organism: Bacillaceae bacterium OF18-1A; assembly: GCA_027694045.1. Classification (GTDB taxonomy): domain Bacteria; phylum Bacillota; class Bacilli; order Bacillales; family Bacillaceae_G; genus Bacillus_A. The sequence goes on from JAQEWB010000020.1 coordinate 6,860, forward strand.
CAAAAATGAACTACAAAATAATGAGGAGGTCACCCCATTCATGAAATCAAATAATCCAGCTGCAATAGATATCATCCATATCTTAATGCAATCGACCAACTATGTTCAAAGAGAATTTCAATCTCAATTGTCAGCTCTTGACACACCTTATCATCTAACAGGGCCAAGGCTACGCGTTCTATCTACCGTTTCTGAAAATGGCCCCATTCGAATGAATGCACTAGCTGCGAAATTAGGCGTTAAAGCACGTACAGTTACCGATTTTGTCGATGCACTCGAACAAGAGAAGCTCCTAATTCGTATACAAGATCCAACTGACCGCCGAGCTACATTAATTCAACTGACTGAACGCGCACAATCCAACATGGAAAAGGCGCTTGCTTTCCAAGACAAGGTCGCAGACGATATTCTGAAAAACCTCACATTAGAGCAACGCGAGCAGTTTTTTGAACTTCTATTACAAATAATAAAAGATAAGCAAATTCCTGATTCATGCGGAGAAGTTGAGGACGGAAAAACTTGCTAAGTATGCCAATAAAACCACCTATGCCCTAAAAAATATAGGGAACGGGTGGTTTTATTTTTTAAACTGACTTTCTCATTGGAATATCTTTACGTCGATATACACTTAGCACGATTCCCATTAAAAGCGCATGAAATACAGTTGGTGTTAATCCATAACTAATAAATGGTAATGATATCGCAGCAATCGGTAATAACCCTAGAATCATTCCAACGTTATAAATGAACTGAACTACAAAAAGAGTCATTCCACCAACGAGCAGTAATTTACCATACCGATCATTTATTTTATAAGATATGACCACTAACCTTGCTACGAAAAGGGAAAGGATTAAGACAAGAACCAGTGCTAGCACATATCCATAATAATAAGTCAAACTTGCAAATACAAAATCAGTATGGGCAGCACGGATAGACTTTATATTTTCATATGTACCAAACCAACCTGCTGAAGACATCGCCTCTTTTAAACGTAAATACCATAGATCATGCTCTGGGTTTAACATTCCTAAAACTCTGGCCATACGGTATTCTTTTACAGCAGACCAGGAAAGTAGATCCCTAATAATCAATGGTACAATAGGTAAAATCGTAATGAGCCATGCCGTTTTCTTTCCTAACTTACTCCACCAAAGCATAACGAATACCATCGTAATGTAGATGAAAATTGGTAAAATAATTGATGTAGTTAGAAATAGATATAAAGAAAATACGTACAACATGAGAAGATGTATAAACTTCAACCTACTATTATTGAAAAAAGAAGCCCAAGCTAAAAAGAAGAATGGTATCGTCATTAAACAGTCAATTTTGATGGGGCCAATTTTTATTATCGCTTCCCCAATCACGTAACCAGTCGGAAAACATTTTATAGCTAACAAGATAAGTACCCCAATTGTATAAAACAGCCACCCGAGTCTTTCTAGCTTCCGGTAATCAAGTAGCATCATCCCAACAGCTGTTACAACACCGAGAATAATAAATATCACCTTATTCATGAATAAGTCAGCATGTCCAAAAGTTATAACCGGTAAAAATCCTAGCCCCATCGCAGCTACTAATAAACCAATTAAAAACCAATCAACCTTTGGCTTATGAAGTTTGTTAAGTTCCTGCCCTAGTTTGACCGGACTTCCCATTTGCTCAACGGCTTTATCTTCAGCAACTTCCTCACTTAACCCTTTCTCTATCCACATGTTCGTCGCCTGTTTCATGTGAAAATCTAGTTCAGTTGCTACAAAGCTCTTCGCTTCTTTTGATTTAATATGATTGGTAACTTCCTTTACAAAACGCTCCCCTTTTTTGTTCAATTTTTTCTCACTCCTGTACTAAGCCTTTTAATATAAATCGTGCCTTCGTAGCATTTTTTTCTGCCTTTCGCAGCATCTTGTTTCCTTTATCATTTAATTGATAATATTTAGCTCCCGCGTGGTCCCAACTAGATTGGATAAAGCGATTCTGTTCTAGACGATGTAATAAAGTGTATAGAGCCCCCTCATCACCTTCGAATTTTTGAATCCCTCTCCCTCTTAGCAGCTGCATCAATTCATAACCTGTTTTTTCATTCATAAGAAGTTGCAACACTGCTAAAAGGATATCTTCTTCCTTTTCGGACGATTGATTGATTTTTTCACGTACCCGCTTCCGATGCTGATCAGAAAAACTCAAATGTTTAAACGTTGTGTTCTCCATTGATTTTCGCAAGCCTTTTAACAGATCTTCCATTTGATTATTCCTCCAATCCTTTCTTCAAAAGCTCCTTCGCCTTTTTCAGTCTCGTTTTTATCGTATTTTCCTTCACTTCTATTACAATCGCAATCTCTTTAATTGATAATTCTTCATAATAAAATAGATAAATAACTTCTCGATATTTTATCGGTAAACTCATCACTGCAGACGCAAGCTCACGGTCCTCTGCATTTTGAATAACAGTTTGTTCAACACTTTCCTTTTGGCTCTCCATATACGCAAATTCATCCTCTGTAACGATTACCTTCTTGTTGTACCAACTTTTTATATAGTCTTTACAATGATTGATCGCAATTCTCCATAACCACGTTTTCACATTCGATTTCCCTTTGTATGTATGAAGAGACTTATAACATTTCACAAATATATCTTGCGTTAAATCCTCCGCAACTTCTTTATTATTCAAATATGAATACACAAGCTGCAGAACTTCTTGTCCATACTTGTTCATTATTTCGTCGATAAGGAGTTCCTTATCTTCTATTTCAAACGCTTCTATCGTTAATTCATCCACATTATTTCCTCCTTCCCATATATTAGACGATGCAATCCATGGAAAAGTTTTATAAATTCGTAAAAAAATACGGATGGGAATGTCCATACCGTTTTGTTAAACCTTTATTTTAAGTTTTATACACTACTCTTGGCCTCATAGATTCCATGCAGCATCTTCTTTCCCCTCTTTGATATATTTCGTTCGCTAGATTTATAAGCATTTCAAATGCCATCCCACGGTTCCCTAGTCCTATTGCTATTCAAAAGATTACTTTGTTAAGTTTTATCCTTTTATAGATTTAATAATTTGTTTAATTGCTTTGTATAATATTTTGTCCTTATAATATAATTTATGACTACATAGATTAGAGGAGTCCAAATAATGTTTGAAGTATATTCAAGAATTTTTTTGTTTTTACTAATAGTTTTTACCCCAGTATATCTTTATTTTAATTATCGTAATAAAAAAATCGAATTACATATTAAACAAGAAAACGCGCGTAGAAGATTGTATATTGAGCAGGAAAATATACGTATTCAAAAAGCCCATCAAAAACGGATGCAAGAACTCCGCCAATCTAACATCAATGAAATTGACCAGATGAACGGCCGGCAGTTTGAAGAATACTTAAGCGCCCTCTATGAATCGCTCGGATATCACACAGAAGTTACAAAAGAATCTGGTGACTTTGGAGCTGATCTGATCCTAAAAAATAATGATGAAATAATTATTGTACAAGCGAAACGCTACAGTAATAAAGTTAGCATCCAAGCTGTTCAAGAAGTCGTTGCTGCAAAAGGTTTTTATAGTGCTAATCATGCATGGGTGGTTACCAACAACTATTTCACAGCACCAGCACATAAATTAGCTGATGCCAATGATGTATTACTCATAAATCGTGACTTATTAATTAAGCTAAGTGCACAAGTGAATCGTCAAAATGAACAGCAACTAGCAAATCTAGAGCAGATAAGCCACTAAAAGCTGACTGCTCTTTTTCCGTATATTAAAATTTTTATCAACTCTCAATTCCTTTAAACATCTTCTCATAACCCTCAAAAAAACTTTAGCGTACTTGTCCTACAGTTAACCCTTCTTTATCTATAGTCTTTTTAACAATGACTTTACTTAAGCAATCATTGAATATCACTCATTATTATCACGTCTTTTATGAGGTATTTCAATTCCACCGTTCTATTCAAATAGCGTTTTTTGTTAAAATCACCTTAAATCTTTGTTAGATTCCGACTGTAAAATATAACAATATAGTAAAATGATAGTTATAATACTAATATTTGTAATTTATAGAAGGTTAACTAACATATACATCCTTTTTTTGAAAAACTCACTATATTATTTTCTTGTATGGGATTACTTCTTCTCATTATTGGAACAATTCATATCTCAAAGAAGTTTAAAGCGAAAAGAAATAATAAAGAATCTTAAACAGGTTGGTGAATTGAACTGACCCCATAAAGTTAGACAGGTCGTTTCATTAGGCAGCCTTTAGGG
>JAQEWB010000021.1 GCA_027694045.1 Bacillaceae bacterium OF18-1A
GTAGATCCCGTAGATCCCGTAGGTCCCGTAGGTCCCGTAGGTCCCGTAGGTCCTTCAGAAGGGATAGGAAAAGCACATGGGATAGGAAGATGATTACATTTATTAAATCTATTCATTTTTTCACCTACCTTTTAAAAATACGTAATTTTAATATTATTTTAAAATTTGAATAAAACACTCCTATATCCTATGATTTTAAAAAAACAAATGATCTAGTAATGTTACCTAATTTCTGTTCTTATCATTAAATTATTTGTACTAATTTAAAATATTTTCTAAGTATAAATATAATAATTGATCATAAAAAATTATATACATTTACATATAAAAAAGAGATGGGATCCCAATCCATCTCTTTTTCTCCTCCTTATCAGGAGTGAATTTATGTCAATCTCTGTGATGTCGTTGAAGGTGTTTTGGCTATTAATATTATTAAATTAAAAATAAAAAAGTAGCATCTATGTAGATGTTGCTTTTTTATATTCTTTTGAATGTGGGGTTTGTGTATTAGGGGTAGAAGGAGCAACTGTGCTGGGAAGTGCAAAGTAGATTCCAAATAGAGGTTTGTGTAGTAACGGAACAAAAATAGCAATAACCTATATTTTGGGATACAGTCAAGATACGTTTAATTCCGATTGTGGCCATTAGAAATTAAAAATAACATTTTTGTCTTTGTCTATCTATTATGGGTACACCCTAATCATTCATCTATTAGCTACTGAAAACACTTTGTTTCAACTGTATGATTAAGTTGTATGATAATAAGTTGAAAAATAGTAAGGAAATCCGTAATCATAAGTGTATTTAGAAATAAATGTATGACTAATACTCAAAATTACATATATCTCGACTGTACCCCTATAAAAGATATGTCGTAAATTTTATTGGATGAATATCTTTAGACAAATATCCAAGCTAAATTTTTGAAATTGAATATAAATAATTGTACTCAATTTCAAAAAAAGGAAGTGGATTTTATGTTAAACGCATATTCTATAACACCCAGGAGATGCTGTAGTAAGTTTCTTCCTCCTCTTCCACCTGAGGGTCAAAAGTTGGAATTTTCACCAGCTTATCGTAACTTCTGGCAAAATACGTTTATTACGATACCTAATGGACAGGACATTCCATTTAACAATCAAAGTACAGCTGTCGCAGGAGGAATTGTTTTATTATCCCCTACTACGATATTCATTCCATTAGCTGGAGATTATGAAATTAGCTATGTAATTACAACTGCTATAACAACTGGAAATCCAGAACAACAAGTAACTGTTATCCTAAATGGAACACCAATTCCTAATTTCCAAACATCTTTTGGAACAAGAACTACCGCTAGTGAATCATGTGACCAATTCTCAGGGACAGCTATTTTAAGAGTAACAGCTAATTCAACTTTTTCATTAAGAAATACAAGTCTTAATGGAGCTCCTCTTGCTCTTTGTGATCTAGTTGAAAGTGGGGCAGCATTAATTATTAAAAAATTAAACTAAAATATAAAGGAGCTATCCAAATGGGTGGTTTATTTTATTAAAATATTTAGATGATATATTAATACTGATTATAAAGGAGCAAAAAAACATGTCACATTATTTTTCGTTTATGAAAAAAGGTATTTCTTTTGGTTTTATATTTAATAATTCTTTTTCTCAATATGCAGTTAAAAATGAACCTCTTCTATTACCAGATGACACTCCGAGTGTGGATTTCCCTGTTCCTGTTTTGAACAATATTTTAAGCATTGGGACTGGTTTTAAAATAATTAAGACTGCAAGTTATCAAATTAATTATTCATTATCGGTTAGTTCAAATAAGTATTCTGGATCCTTGGAGGAAATAATTTTTTCTTTGTTATTAAATAATTCTTCGCTTCCAGAATCATCAACTACAATCTATGATACAAATTTAAGTGAAATAGATGTTGTTAGTGACTCTATAATTATTAATTTATCTGAAGGCGATTCAATTCAAATTGCACCCATTGAAATTAATGGGACTATCGAAGTTATTACTGCTTCATTAACAATTTTAGAAATTGAACACAAGTAAATTAATAAAAAAGGAACATATAATCGATGAACAGAATACAATATTTAGACATGTTTTTCAAAACTTTATCTAAAAGCTAACCATTCGGTTAGTTTTTTTATTAAAATCTTGAAAAAGAAATTTTATGCATATGATAAATATTTACTCTGTTTTTATTGTTTTTGTCTGCACTCTACATTAAATTGATTTTTATTTCTTTTAAAATAAAAGAACGAAACTATTTCCAAAACATACATATACTATAAGTGACATAAATCTCATTTCCTATAGTAAGAAGGAGAGAAAAAGAGATGGTTTAGGCACCCATCTCTTTTTTATATGTTAATGAGACATTATATTAACTATTTTTATATAGAATATTTAACTCTTCCAAAGTGAAAAATGTTATACAGGATTAACCAATATATATTATAATTAATCAATTTATATAAAGGGGGATATTTATGAAGATACATTATAATGAGCGAACTCATGAATATAAAAAAGTTTATTTTAGAAACGATCCAGTTTGTTAAGGAGAACAAACCCTCATTCAACAGAAACTCTAAGAACTATTTGCAAACCTATTAATTTTAGAAATAGCATGTAGGACAGACTATTAGACACAGTTTGCAGCTAAAACTGCAAAACATATAACAGCCATAGATTATTCCAACGAAGTATTAAACATAGCAAATCAAAAAAAGATCCCCTCTTCTAAAGTAATTTTTCTTCATGGAAATGTTTACCAACTGGATAAAATTCCCGAGAACCTTGAAGGCGTTTTTGCAAACTTTTGGTTTTCACATATACCAAATCCTAAAATTCAAGGATTTTTAAATCAATTACATGATAAACTGGGATTCGGAAAAGGATGTTTTTGCCCATCGCCTCGAAATGGGGGATTAAGCCTGATTAATTAAAAAATGATATGTTGTGTCAAAAAGTACACTTTATGACATAGCTAAAAATTTGGCTTTTTTCATTTCAAAAATACAACTTAATTACATTTGAAACATGTTAACATAGTTGTATATGGTTTGAAACACATATTCTATGAGTAACAAAAAACACTTATAAATAAGGTTTTTTCGCAATGATTTTTCTTATTCCCCTTTTTCGAGGGGATGGGCAAAGATACCCGAAAAACAGTTTTTATGACTGATAATATTGATATAAAATCTATAGGTGGAACTTTAGTACATAGAGGAAATAACCCCAATGTGTACTTTTATATTGATTTTTGAGAGAGATTGATAAGTTGCGATAAACCCAATAAAATCAATTAAGTGAAAGTAAACTTCTATTTAAAAGTTTACTTTAAAAGAATAAAAAGGAGTCCTATGTTTATGGGATTCTTTTTTTTAGTTTTTAATAATAGGGGTTTGTGTAGTAACAGAACAGAAACGGCAATAACCTATATTTTCGCTTCAACATAGCTAACAATAGGGTTTTTTTATCAAAAAAATAAATATCTTGCTGATTAAAAACGCAATATTTATTAAATTTATCAAAAACGGTTGTTATTGTTAATTTGATTATGATAATAGTTTTGATAACGTAGTATTAATGTATCCAAGCTTTATTTAACACAGTTTTTATCATTATCAAAAATCAGGGTTTTTGATAACATGATTAAGTCTTATTGCCGTTCTTGTTCCATTACTACACAGACCCCTAATATTGCACCTAGTCTTTATCGAAAAAAATAAAGGTTACAATCAAATTTTCATATAATAACCCAAACTAATCAATGATCGTATGAATATTAATATAATGAATGTATTTAAAAAGCGAGGTGATAAAGTATGCCGCCAAAACCACCGAAACCATCAAAACCACACACTTGTTGCCCTATATATAATCAAATCCGTGCATTTTATGTACAAGCAGCAGCAGGAGGTGCTACACAGATAGGTTTTGATGTTAATATACCGTTTGCAGGAGCATTACCTGTAACGTATTTTGTAGATGATATAAAATGGTTCGATGACAGGAATTGTATTATTATTACTAATTTTCAGTCTCCAGTACTAGGTGTTTCAGATTCAGCATGGAGTTGTGAAACCCTTAATTTGTATTTTGCAGGGAACCTTCAGGTAATTGTTTAATTTTGTAGAGTTTTGATTATGTACGAAGATGAAGGTGATGGATTAGAATAGAGGCGTTTGTATGTGTTGGTCAATCAAAACGGACCTAGCAAAGCGAAGGGAGTATTTGACTTGACCAACTGAACGAAACCCCAGACCCTCTTGGCATTGAACAAACGATTGTTTGTTCCTGCCAACCGGCGAGGGAGCCCCCCAAGGATTGGGGGGTTGGGGAGTTCGATTAAGGGGGTCTGGGGAAGAGTTCCCCAGCAGGTTTGGACAGCGTCCAAGGTTTGTTTTTGCCATGTTTTTTATGGCTCGGCGTAGCCGAAAAGCGTCGCAGACCCCTATCCATTTTGACGCGTTAGCGTCAAAATAAGTATAGGGTTACGTTAATTAACACCATTTCGTCGCTTTGCTAGACTGATGGTATCAATTAATCTAGGGAAAGTGGTGGCACTTTATGTTGGGGTCTATCTCATTTAATCAATCTCACCAAAGTTCATTGAGTCATAATAACAGAGAAAATATTCACGGGAATCCTGGTATTGATCCATCTAGGTTAGAGGAGAATATTTACTTTGTTCAAAAGGATATCCGAAGTGTATACAAGGAAGTTTTTCAAGAAGCAGTGGACAAATATAATGAGAAACAAAAACGGAATGATCGTAAAATTGATGATTACTATGACAAAATACATAAAGATGATAAGACGCATGAGCAACGAGAATTGGTCGTAGCGATCGGGGAAGGTAAAGACGACCCAAAGTATAGGGAAGCGAAAAAGGAAGCGCTGAAGCATTATGCTGAGGCTTTTCAAGAGAGAAATCCAAACCTAGCGGTTTATAACATGGTTTTACATGATGATGAAGCGAATCCGCATTTACATATTAACTATGTACCGAATTTCGAAAGTAGTCGAGGATTAACGAGGCGTGTCGGAATGGATAGAGCCTTGCAACAACAAGGTGTCGAAGGAAAGGGAAGAAAGTTAATTGCGCATTGGAGAGAAGCGGAAACGGCTTATATTGAGCAATTAGCGAAAGAACATATTCCGAATTTTGAACGTGCGAATGTAGGTTCACATAAATACATGAAAGTCCGTCAATACAAGGAATATGCAGATGCGAAGTCAACTATTGAAAATCAGGTACAAGAAAAAGAAACACAGTTACAAACGATTGACCATCATTTAAAAAATGTTGAAGAGAAAACAAACGAATTACAAGTAGCGAAAAAGAGTTTGGAAAGTGATGTTGTTGATACGTACAAAGAATTAGAGATAGTAAAAGAACAAATAGAGAGTGAAAGTGAAAAGCTGCAGTTAATTGGCCAGCGTCATATAGAGTTAGAAAAAAGAGTAGAACAAATGCAAAAAGAATTAGATAGTGCTACGAATCAAGTACCAAATGAACCTGTTAAAATTCCATTTTTACGCAAAGAAGTAGTAGTAGAAGTACAGGATAAAATGTTTGGAAAAGCTGAAATTACAAAGAAACAGACAAGAAATTATGTGTTATCACCAGAACAATATCAAGAATTAACAAAGCAAGTGAATGCAGCGGTTACTATCAAAAAGGATTATGAGCGTTTGAAAAAGACAGACTTTGTGAAAGAGAATGAGAGTTTAAAAGTGCATGCAGAGGGCTGGATGAGAGAAAATCGAACGTTGAAACAAGAAAAAAGTAAGTTGCAAAAAGAAGTTGGTATATTAAATAGAGAAATTAGCTCGTTAAAAGCTCATATAAAGGTTTTGCAGACAAATATAAGAGTTTTATATTTACAAACGAAAAAAGTTTTTAAAGAGCAATTTAAGGCGTTTAGAGGGATTATTAAAAATGAATTGGATAGTAAGGGAATAGATAATCAATTTGAACGTGAGCATAAAAAAGAAATGAATACACATCGTGGATTGGATATGGAGCGATAAAATAGTAAGGAAACTTCGTTTTTATCTTTAAGGTTATTGAAAACGTGATAGAATGAAAAAAAGAGTCATGCGGGAACATGACTCTTTTCATAGGGTATTCTACGAAAATACCTAAACTTCATTTATCTGATTATAGATTATCATAATTTGATTTATAATCAAATAGCAAAAAATAGGTGTTTTTGTTGATTCCCTCAATTAAGGAGGAATTAACCTAGATATGACAAAAAAAATTATTGATTTTGGACAAGCTGAAAAAAAGGCAAAAGAAAGAGATAGTAAAATTAATAGTATTTATGAAAAACTTGAAGGTAGTGGTGGACTTTCTGAAGAAGAAAGAGTCATTATGCTGCAAGTATTAAGTAAAATGTCTGGTGGAGAAGAGTATTTTATTGGTAAAAAGAAAAAACCTACAGATCGGGTGAGATTTGTTCAAATGATTACAGAGAATATTGATTATTTATGTGAAATTGGTTATTTAACTCAACCAGAAAAAGCATTTTTATTTGATATTTCAAGATTTCTAGAATTTAAATCAAATGTTATTGTTGAAAAAAATGAAGATGATGATATAAAACCGAATACAGCGTCTCCTAGTTATTTGGCTAAGAAATTAGGAAAAACAAGGACTTCTATTTCAAAAATGATGAATGAATTGCTTGAAAAAGGGGTTTTAGGAGTTGCAGAAACAGGTGTAATAACTGAAGATGGAAGGGCTTGTTCAGCAAGAACTTGGTTTGTTAATCCTAATATTTTATGTAATTCACCTAAAGATGATATTGATAGAGCGACTCAACAAATTTTTTCAAAGGCATTGCGTAATATCAAAATCGAAGGTAATAAGAAAAAACATAAACTACCAATTTATTTATTTTAGATGTCAATTTTTATATTGACATCTTTTTTTATTTAAGATTTTCTATTTTTTAGGTGTTAAAAAAAATTAACACAGGTGTTAATTTTTTTTAACACCTCATGTCTTATAAACCCTTGATATTACTGACTTTCTTTACTTTGCTCTTCTCACTCTTATATATAGGGCTAAAAGTTCCGCAAGGAACAGGTAGTATTTTTGAGCAAACAACGCTCAAAAATCTCCACCTTCAGGAGAAAAAAAGTCGGTTCGTTAATCCTCACCTAAAGGCTATCGCCTTTTCTTTTTTCCCCTGTCCTTGCAAAACTTTTTTCGGCTCGTGTGCTTTTCTCGCCAAGCCGACAGACAAAAAGCAAAGCAATGGTTCTCGACTTGGACAAGTAAGTATACGAGCCTAACCGCTTAGTTCATTCGTTCCAAAATAGTCCTTATTCAAAAAATAGATACGTAATAAGTGGGGTTTCGCCCCCACACGACGAGCCAGCACTCTAGCCAAAAAGCAAAGGGAAGACCAAAAGACAAGAACAAACCCAAACTAATAAAAAAATAGCCGCCCATATGGACAGCTTATTTACATAAAATTCGATATGGGAAGTGAAATTTATACTTTATCATTGGTCTTTTTTAATCTACTAGCTCTTAATTCTTTGAAATTCTTGATTAATTCTTCTCCGAAAATATAAATAACTTTTTCCCATGGATGTCCTAAATACCCCCACTTAAAGTCTTTTTGCAAAAAGAAATAATAATCCCCATCCGGAAAAAATGGGATTTTCCATTGATGATCATCTTCGTTTAGATTTAAATTTAAACTAGGATTCATCCAGTAGCCAGCATGCTGCCAATCTAACGCATATATATATTCATGTTTCTCGGTACATAAAATAAGAGCTTCCAATAATATATGATCAAAGATATAATCATCGTCATCAGTCCATTTTTCTTCAAAATAATTAGGTAAATCGTAAGTAATATATGGACAAGAAAATTTAAATGATTGGTCACCATCAATATTAGGATTAAAAGCAAATTCATCATAAAATCTATCCCAAACATTCTCATATTCTTGTTCATTTAACAAAATCCATTTTTTCAAACTCCGTACCTACTTTCTAATATTATTATATAATTAAAATACCACGATGAAATTGTATATTCTATTCATTGCTAATTTACATAACACATTATTATCGGTAGCAAATAAAAAGCGAAATCCATTGATATAAAAGGGATTTCGCTTTTTCCTTATTTATTATGATATGCATTATTTTATACATTGTAGAGATATTGGGACTTTTCAAGTTTATGAATGTCCTGTATTAGTACAAAATTTTGTATAAGATCTTGTATAAAGAAGTGGTTGGATTAGTGTGTTTTACTCCAATTAATTTCAAAAGATAATTGAAAACTCATCTTTTAATTTAAAAAAGAAGGTGTTACCTTTTTAAAGGAGGAAAACACTACATAGCAATTGAAGAACAGCTTAGAACAGAGGGAGGACAAAATATGGCTCAAACTTATTGGGGATCTGAGGTAGCCAAGAACTTAGGAATTGGCTCAAGTACTTTGCGTAAATATTGCCTTGCCCTGGAGGAAGCCGGGTATCCTTTCGAGCGCGGCAATAATAATTCTAGAATTTTTTATCATACAGACGTAGCAACTATAGAACGGTTAGTAACAGCTATGAACAAGAAGAACGTAACACTAGAACAGGCTATAAATCTAGCAATGACAAGTGTTGAAGGAAATGAGATAGCAACTGTTGCTATAGCTAGTGTAACAGATACAGAACACATAAAAACGTTAACGGAACGTATAGAACGATTAGAACAGCTTAATTTAGAGTTAATTCAAAGATTGGATCAACAGGGTAAATTTTTACAGGAAACTGATGATAAGAGGATACTAAGAGAGGAACAAAGAGATATTCAATTAATGCAAGTATTAAGAGAAATACAAGATAGCAAGCGTTTAATAGCAGCTTCAGAACAGAAGGAATCACTTTGGAGTCGTCTATTTGGTAAATAAATTAGAATTTAATAATAGGGGTCACTATATCATTTCGGGAAAATTTTACGTTTAGACACAATTTGGATATAAATTAGCTGATTGTTTATAAGTTAAGAAGAGGGAACTTTTTTGTTTTTGATAAAGAGAACAATAGTAAAGTTGAATATATATAATAAAAAAGCAATAATTTTATTATCAAATTTCATAATTAAACATATATATATTGTGTAGGAGGTTCCTGTTCCTCCTGTTGTACCTGTGAAAAATAGAGCTAATATTTATACGAACTATAAATGTGGCTCTATTTTTATTGTTTTTTTTGAATCTTACTTTTAGGAAAGGTGATAAGTATGTATATTATAAATGCAAGTGTTTTGTTTGTTTAATCTAGTATCTCTTTTTATTATCCATAATTAGAAATGTCCATATAGGGATTCCGCCAACCAAATGACATAAAACCCATGTTAATACATTCTTGGGAAGAGAAAGCCTTAATTTTCGTACGCTAAGGGTTTTCCATGCTATAAAAAGACAATAAATAACCTGAAGTATTTGGTAATAAAAAGGGATTCTAAGGGTTTTGATACAAATTAAATTTGTTACATATTTTTGTTAAGGTGCAAATAATCCTTAGTGTGGGTTTTATGTAGTACGTTGGCTGCATCCCAAAACTAACCAAATGGTTAGTTTTTTTTATACTGGAATTGTGAAATGTTAATGATACCTTGTCTTAAATTAATTTTTATTTTTTTAAGATAAAATAATGAAATTATTTCCAAAATATACATATACTATAATTGACATAAATTCACTCCTGATAAGGAGGAGAAAAAGAGATGGATTGGGATCCCATCTCTTTTTTATATGTAAATGTATATAATTTTTTATGATCAATTATTATATTTATACTTAGAAAATATTTTAAATTAATACAAATAATTTAATGATGGGATAGATTGATTCCCTCTTCGAGGAGGAAATAATCAGGTACTTTCTATTCATTACTTCATATATGTAAAAAATGTGTCAAAACTCTATTTTTATGATTTTCGACACATTTACTAAACTTTTAAAAATTTATTATTTGAGAGACAAAAAAATAAGAGAGAAAAAATTAATTTTATGCTAACCTTAAAATAACAATAGAAGCACTGTTAACCGAAGTATTAGGAGGTACTTGATTTCTTAAAGTTGTTTGGCCATTAAGATTTCTTAAAGTAATAACATCCATTGCATTGAAAGTTGTGATTACTTGACCACTGTACGTTTGGTTACCAGAAGCAGAACCATAATTGGAACCTGCTATTTGGTTGTTGCCATTAAACAATCCAAATGCAGAAGTGCCCTGTTGAGGGAATACCTCAAAGGTAATAAGATACGAACCCGTTTGGGTAATAGTAATAGGTGCTGTTCCTACTGTATGTGTTACAAACCCTGCTGGTGTAATATTTCCATTTGTATTGAAGGTAACTTGACCATTTTGCGGGATATTTGCTTGTTCTGTTGTATCATAAATAAAAGCAAACCCCAGATTCGTGCCCGTAGGTCCCGTAGGTCCCGTAGATCCCGTAGGTCCCGTAGATCCCGTAGG
>JAQEWB010000022.1 GCA_027694045.1 Bacillaceae bacterium OF18-1A
ACGTCGCCAAGCAACTTTAAGACGAGTCAGTATGACTCGTCTTTTTTGTGTTTAATGAAATAATTTTGTAATTAATATCGGCTTTATGAGTACATTTATCTAGCAAGAAATAGCTTTATTTTATTATGATTTCATATCTAAATAGCATACCTTCAGAAAAATATGGGCAAGTTTGTTAAACTGTCATTCGTTAACAAGAATATCTACAAGGTATTGCCCTTTGTAGCCTGTTCACACCTTCTTTTATTTCTTCAGTTGTTAAATGTCCATACCCCATGATAATTCGATTATGATGGTTTCCTTTTTTAATGGCGTGGTCTTCTACGGAATATACTTTCACTCCGAGTTGTTGGATTTTCTCGAGTAATTCTTTTGTGAATTGAACTTGATTGAATTCAACAATCAGGTGTGATCTTGTAGAATAGCCGAAAATATTGATTTCATTTAAATATGCCGTTCCAAATGATCTTCGGTAATAAATTTAGTGAGGACAAGCTGATTTAAAGAAGATGTATGTAAATCTGAAAACCATTTTACCCTGCGGCATTTTTCAATAGGTTGTGAGGGAAGAACTAAGTATCCCATCCTAAGGGCCGGTGATAAAATTTTACTAAATAAACTTATCATAGGGAAAAATACTCTAGATATAAAGGAATGTTATAAAGAAAAAAATGAGTTTTTGAATTTTCTTGGAGACGTGGGTGCTCTGCCAATAAAACAAACAATATCACTCGATTTATCCCGCTATTCGCCAGGCAGTAAGACTCCCACCTCAAAATTCGGCGTATACGAGGAATTTAGGTGGGAGACAACTGCCCGTAAATGCCCGATTGGTGAGGGCTAATAATCAGTAGGGGATGGACAAAACCTCCACTGATTAAAGTTTCACTTTATCGCATATTGGATTATCTATAGATCCAGAAATATCTTATATTCATTTAATTGAGTTGGCAGAAAAGGCAAAAGTATATGGAATTCCCCTTATGATAAGTATGGAAGAATCATCTAAAGTAGCGGATGTACTTTCTATCTATAAAAAAACAACTGAGCAATATCCTAATGTAGGGATAACGATTTAGGCATATTTATATCGTTCGAACAATGATATTCAAGAATTCCTACATTACCCAGGGAAAATAAGAGTTGTAAAAGGTGCCTATCAAGAAGCTTCAGATATTGCTATGCCTAGGTCAACTGATTTAAATCAACGGTATCTTCAGATTGTAGAACAACTAATTGAAAATAATCACCCTGCATCTATAGCTACACACGATGAAATTCTTATTAAAGAGATGGAGCAACGTCAATACTTTAGCCAATCCACTGTAGAAATCGAAATGCTATATGGAATTCGTCCGGATATGTTAAGTGATTTGAAAAGCAAGGAACATAACGCTAGAGTATATTTGACTTATGGGAAAGAGTGGTACTTGTATTTATGTCATCGGATAGCTGAACATCCAGAGAATTTATATCATGCAGTGACAGATATGATACATCTATCTTCAGTGCAGCGGAGTAGGGGAGATTAAATAGACATTTAATCTTAAATGTAAAAAATATTTTGGTTATGGTCCAATATAAAAAGAGTCGGTTTTTCCTTAGAGTAGAAATTCAGGCTCTTTTTATATTGAAACTTTTTTAGTTTATATTTGCGTTAAATACGTACAGGACTTCTATGGGGGCTGAAAAGATTATGATTTATAATTGTGCAGCTAAAGTATACCTTGTTGCAGAACTTGTTTTTGTCAGTGTTTTATATGTATTGGTTTCGTATTATTATGTATTTTTAGGTTTGTAGCTAGAAATAAATGAATTTGTGATTCTATATGTACTTCAAAACGAAGGATACATAATAGAAACAATAAAATTACGTGCTTTGTTAGTAACTCGATTCGCTCTTCTAGTGTTAAAGAGTAAATAATAGGTATAGGATAAACATTCTTAAGTGTGATAAAACATAAAAAGAACAAATGTTCCTGTTCGGTGTGCTGAGTATACTTGATCAATTGAGGTGCGTATTTTTAATGGAGTATAGTTTAGTTGTGTTGTGTATCTTAAATGTTTGTTAAGAGGGTATAAAATTATTATGGCTAGGCCATATGGAAATGGATGCGGCTAAAGATGAAAGAGATATAAGTCTGCTATTTCAGTGACATAGGGATGGTTAGTAAATGTATTAGTGTGTTTCTATATATTTATGAATAAACAAGTAAGTAACCATTACGTTATATAAGGGGAACTCTATAACTAGAGTAGTATATAAGGATTTCTGTATCGTTGTCTGTTATAAAAATACGTATATCTTCAATCGTTTCTAATAGAGTGCCTGATAAGTAAAGAGGTATTGGGGAGTGTGATAATTTTTTAACTACATATTAGTATTTCTTAAAATAATAAGGTTGTTAGTTTTGTTGGGGAAAAACTTACGTACAAATTAAGTCTAGTGTATAAGTAAACTTGAATGTATTTTTGAAGAAGAAATGAAAGTAAAGTAGAAGAGGCTTTGCTGATAATACAATCTTTATAGGCTCTTCCCTAGATTAGAGGGTGTAAAAACATTAACTTGAATATATTTATAAAAAGGTATTGACGATTAAACATTAGAGGTGTAATATAGAAAAAGTCGCCGATGACATTAACGTCGCAAGCGACAAACGAAATGAAAAACTTAGT
>JAQEWB010000023.1 GCA_027694045.1 Bacillaceae bacterium OF18-1A
ACGTCGCCAAGCAACTTTAAGACGAGTCAGTATGACTCGTCTTTTTTGTGTTTCTAACTTCTTATTAGCCTCGAGTTATCCTTTTATATTCAATTTCTTTCATCATTTTCGATGTGTAGTTTAAGATTTTCTATTTTATTTTTTGTGGAAGCAATCTATCGGTGTGTTAAAATAGTACCGTTATTTTTTAAATACCTTAATATAGGAATATTTAATTTTAAAAAAGGAGATAATATGAAAAAGATAGGTATAATTACTATAGTAGTCTTAGTCCTTCTAGCGATTGTGTATATGTTAGTCGGGAATTATTTTTATAACTATGCGTTGAATGCGAAACAAGAAAAAGAATTTTTGGAAGATAATCCTCATTTAGTAGAAACGGTAAATGCATCGGGAGATGTATTGGCTACAAATGAAGAGAAGAATGCGAACTTCGTATCAAAGTATAAGCCTAACACATTAACTATACGTTCTTTCGATAAACTGAATTTAACAGGTTATGAATATATGAATGAACAATCTAGTCATAAATGGGCGATTGTAGTTCATGGATACAATGGTAGGGCATCAGAAATGACGAAATATATTCGTAACTTTTATGAACAAGGCTATAATGTCATAGCACCAGATCTTCGTGGGCACGGAAATAGTGAAGGGGATTATGTTGGTATGGGCTGGCATGATCGTAAAGACATTTTGATTTGGATTCAACAAATTGTAAAGAAAGATCCTAATGCTGAAATAGGGCTCTTTGGTGTTTCAATGGGTGGGGCAACTGTAATGATGACTTCAGGTGAGGATTTACCTTCTAACGTTAAAGTTATTATTGAAGATTGTGGATACTCAACTGTTGTTGATGAATTTACGTATCAACTAAAAGATCTATTCCACTTGCCGAAGTTTCCTGTTATGAATGCGGCAAATACAGTTACAAAATTAAGAGCTGGATATGATTTAGAAGAAGCTTCAGCTATTAAACAAGTTGCAAAAAGTAAAACACCGATGCTATTCATTCATGGGGATGCGGATACATTCGTTCCTTTTGAAATGTTAGATGAAGTATATAATGCTGCAAAAGTAGAAAAAGAGAAATTAATTGTTCCAGGTGCTGGACATGGAGAAGCTGAGAAGATAGATTCAAATACGTATTGGAATACCGTATGGAGGTTCGTGGGAAGATATATTCAAGCATAATTAGATTTATATATGCGATAATCAGAAGGTAATACTTTTGATTATCGTTTTTCTATTTATAGATTTATTTTAGGTTGTAGTATATAAGGCTTGAAGCATAAATTTTTGAATTCCTTAGTGCCAGTGCTACAATGATTGAAAAATACATGTTAATGAGGTGTTTCTATGAAAATTGAAGTATGGTCAGATTTTGTATGCCCGTTTTGCTACATTGGGAAACGTAGATTAGAAGTAGCTTTAGAGCAATTTCCTCATAAGAAGGATGTTGAAGTTGAGTTTAAAAGTTTTGAATTAGACCAAAATGCTCCAATCTATTCTGGAACAAGTATTAATGAAGTACTTGCATCAAAGTATGGGATTAGTATTGAAGAAGCGAAACGTAATAACGTGCAGCTAGGTAATCATGCAGCTAGTATGGGTTTAAGTTTTAATTTTGATGAGATGAAGCCGACGAACACTTTTGATGCGCATCGTCTTGCGAAATATGCAAAGGATCAAGGGAAAGAAAAAGAGATTACAGAAAATCTACTTTTTGCATATTTCACTGAATCGAGAAATTTAAGTGATGTGGATACGCTTGCTACTATCGCTGAAGCTTCAGGTTTAGATAAAAAAGAAGCTTTAAAGGTTATTAATGATAAAAGCGCATATGCAAATGATGTTAGAGTTGATGAAGCGATCGCTCAGCAATATCAAATTTCAGGAGTGCCTTATTTTATTATTAATCAAAAGTATGCTATTTCAGGTGCGCAACCACTTGAAACTTTTGTTGGTGCACTTCAGCAAGTGTGGGAAGAAGAGAATCCTGCACCTACGTTACAAGAGCTTTCTTCAGAAGGTGGAAGTGATATGTCTTGTACTGATGAAAGCTGTTCGGTACCTTCAAAAGAACAATAGTTTTATGATGGAAAGCAATCCATAGAGTAGTATATGGGTTGCTTATATATTCTTATAGAAGAGGTATGTAAATAGGGTTTTAAAAAAATGAAGTTTTTTATAAAAATGTATTGACGATTACTACTTAGAGGTGTAATATAGAACAAGTCGCCGATGACATTAACATCGCAAGCGACAAACGAAATGAAAAACTTAGTTGACATTGAAAGATGAAAATG
>JAQEWB010000024.1 GCA_027694045.1 Bacillaceae bacterium OF18-1A
CCAAGCAAAAACCTAAGTCGTTTCGACTTAGGTTTTTTTGTGTTTATTTTTATTGGTTAAAATATAAAGGTAAGGATTACCTTTTGTAAAAGTATAGTTAAGCTGTAAAAAGAATGTCTGTGATTTTATATGAAAAGGTTATGAGAAAAAGAGATAGATTGCTATTTTTCTTATAACCTTTTTGTTTTTAAAGGATTTTACATAAGAAAAAATCTATAATTAAGGTAGTTAATATATATTTTTGATGGGTGTGGGGGATTATGAAAGAAATATGCATGTTATTAGTGGCTGTTATATTATGGGGGATGGCCATTGCACCAACGAAATGGGCATTAGAGTCTATTCAACCCTTTACTTTGTTGTTTATTCGTCTTTTCTTTGCGGGTGGAATTTGTATGTTATTCTCATTTAAACAGCTACAAAAATCAATTGTAGATAAAAAGGTTCCATGGAAAAGGATGAGTTTACTAGCTTTTACCGGTGTAGCTGGGTACTTTATGTTTACATCATACGGCATTTCTCTAACAAGTGGATTACATGTTAGTATCATAGATGCTGCATTACCATTAGTTACAATTCTTTTTTCGGCATTCTTTTTGAAAGAGAAAATTCAACCGAATTATTGGATTGGAATTATATTGGGTGCTATAGGGGTACTTTTTATTACGATTCCATCTAACAATACGAATCAAGAGGCGTCTTTAATAGGGGATATACTTATTTTATTAAGTACTTTTCTATTTGCTCTCTACACAGTGCTATTGAAACGACCGAAACGAGAGCAATATTTATCAAATAAGGTTTTTACAACATTAACCTTAATGATTGGATCAGTCATTTTACTACCATTCGCAATGCTAGAAACTATATATTATGGTTTTCCAAAAATTGAAACGTGGAAGACAGGGTTTAGTGTAATGTACCTTGTTATAGGAGCAACAATTTTATCGTATTGGTTTTGGAATAAAGCATTAGAGCGAGTTTCAGCTTCGATAGGTGGATTATATTTAAATGGATTGCCACTAATAAGCATTGTCGCATCAATTGTCTTATTAGGCGAAACCATGACATGGAAGATAATCATTGGAGGAAGTCTAGTTTTAATAGGGGTAATATGGGCTGATAAGGAGAAATTATGTAATCTATTAAAGAATAGTTATTTAGGCAATAAAGATTGTTAAGTCAGATGTTTTATATTAAAAGATACCTTATATACATATAAGGTATCTTTTAATATTGAGGAATAGAGTGCTGGATAAAAATCAGTATTTATATTCTTTACTATATTTATAGGTATCAAAGTCCTGTTGAAAAATTGTTTGAACGAGTTGTATACACTCAGTATCATAAAAGCTTTCGAAAGTCGGATGGCGAGGGAATAGAGGATCAGTAATATCGGCATCGCTAAAATTTCCTTTATAAATCATGGTAGGAGTTTGGTGATGCCATGATTTTGAAAATTCATTTATGGGTGCAGATTTTAATCCGAAACGTTCTTCTAATTCTTGTATTTCCTGCTTGAAATTTTCTAAGTGTATATAATCAGTTACATATACTTCTTCACCTGTTATATATTGTTGTGCAAAGTGTGGATTGATATCGTTTGAATGGGCACCTTTAGCTAATAAGTAATATAAAAATTGTTTATATGATATGCCTTTGGGGGAATTTTCGTCTTGATATAAAAACTTTCGAATGGGTTTCCATTCTGGATTTTCTATGTAAGGAGGTGCAATTAAGGATACGAAAGAACTGACTGCTCTTCTAAATGGATTACGAACTAGTTTGAAATTCTCTTTTTGTCTTTCGCGTAATGCTATGCCTAGACGTATATTGTAGGTAGGGGAATTTTTATATATTTTATATTCGTAATTATGAATGAAAGGGTCATAATTTAAAGCTGCTGAAAGTAAATTGATTTGGTAAAAGAACCACTTAGCAAGAGAAGTACAGCCACTTTTTTGGCTCCAGAATAGAACGATGGGAAAACTCCTATGATAATGTGGAGTTCTTGAATGGGCATTGATGACATGTAATAAAGAGGAATCGAACAAATTCTACACTCCTTTCAGTTATCTTACTCAATATGTATGAGAAATAAAGATGAATATGATGGTACCTTTCATATTTTCAAAAAAAGTGAAAAATTAATATTGACTATTAGGTTATAGAGGTGTAATATAGGACAAGTCGCCGATGACATTAACGTCGCAAGCGACAAACGAAATAAAAAACTTAGTTGACATTAACTAACGAAGATGTTAACATAAGGAAGTCGCAAA
>JAQEWB010000025.1 GCA_027694045.1 Bacillaceae bacterium OF18-1A
AAGTTTTTCATTTCGTTTGTCGCTTGCGACGTTAATGTCATCGGCGACTTGTTCTATATTACACCTCTAAACTCTAATCGTCAACACTTTTTATAAAGAAATTCAATTTAATATTTCCATACTATTTTCAGCTCATACTTTGCGATGAACCTGACTACCAATAAAAGCCCAGTTGATGAATGCTAATAATCAGCGAGTTAAACCTTCCCTATTAATTAAAGGTTCACTTTATCAAAAATCTATTACAATTTTATTCAATAATAAGACTTGTCTACTACTCTCCTAACCAAATCCCTCTCTTTCAAATAAGATTATTTCATCAAACATTACTGACTTCCCCTAATAAACGCTTTTCTATCAATTTCCCTATTCGAAACGAACCAACTAATTAACTAGATTCAATTAGCAATAAAAACTTTGATGAGTAAGGAGCAATCAGTAGATTATTTCATCAAACTAACGGTAGATAACAAACCCTTCTTACTGTCTCTTATGCATTTAATTGCAATGGAAATTTCTCAATTAATCGATACTTTTAATAACTAATGAATTGATTTTAGGACAACCGAGCCTCTCCAACTTCTTAAAATGGTTATTTGGTTACCACTTTAACACTACTAATTATACGAATTCCTTATACTATTAATAGCTGCATAACGGCCTTAACTTCTTTTCAGCCAGCACGAGTACTCATATAGCAATATTTCTATTCTGATTCCGCAACTACTACACATCTTTATGGGAGGGGCTCACTTATCTATTTTTACAATCTGTTTCTTTCTCCCTCTATCCATAACATTCTTATCCAAGAGAAATACTTACGATATTTCTTTCATATGTAACTCTTCTATTACTATAAAATCAAAATGAATAGTCCTTCTTTAAATTTAATTTCCCCGTTGATTTATGGCTTTTTCATGCAACTTAACTACATAAATGCATTATTCATTCCAACGTACTAATAAACCTTTCGCACATCTTACCGATACTCGTTGTGGAATTGCTAATCCGTCCAATACCTGGTGATCAAAGCATGAATACATTACCTTTACATCTTTGTTACTTACAAGTAAAGCGTTGCGAAACCTAATACAAACAAGATGGACATATAACAATTGCTTGTAAACGTAATAAAAATGGTACATTTTATTCTATATCTATATTCACTGTTTGAAGATCAGCTTAAATCGATAACTTATCCTATTTATTCCTTTAAAAGATCGTTGTATTTATTACAATTTTGATTCGCCAATGTTTGTAGTAACCGTATCTGTTCTACTTAATATCGGAAAACAGATACAACTTGATTTAGGAATATCTTATTTTGATCTCCATTTGTATACCTCTTCTTTTAGATTCAGATAAGCATCGGTATAATTATTTGTTCATGAAGGTAATATACTTATCTTGTTTTGATTTTTTAACACCGTTTGAAAATATTTTCTTTAGAAGTAGAAATTCAAAATAAAATAACTCTTACAAAGAGATATGCGCAATCAACGCGGAAGATTGGGTATAAAAACAAGAAAAACTTTTGATTTACATAAGAACACAAAAAAGACGAGTCATACTGACTCGTCTTAAAGTTGCTTGGCGACGTC
>JAQEWB010000026.1 GCA_027694045.1 Bacillaceae bacterium OF18-1A
TGAACTGACCCCATAAAGTTAGACAGGTCGTTTCATTAGGCAGCCTTTAGGGCATGAGTTCGATATTGTACCGGACTCATGCCTTTTAATTTTGCCTTAATTCTTTTGTGATTATAATAATCGATATATTTTTCAAGTTCTTGTTTAAAGTGTTCTATGCTTTCAAAATCTTTTAGATAAAGAAATTCAGATTTCATAATACCAAAGAAACTTTCAATAACCGCATTATCGTAACAGTTCCCTTTACGAGACATACTTTGCGTAATCTTGCGTTCCTTTAGGGCGTGACGATATTTCTTCATTTGATAATGCCAACCTTGATCAGAGTGAATAAGGAGTTCGTCTTCTTCTGTCAATTGTTGAAAAGACTTCTCCAACATCTTCGATACAAGTGAATAGGTTGGTCTTGAATCAATTGTATAAGCGACTATCTCTCCATTAAATAGATCTAACATCGGTGATAAGTAGAGCTTCTCGCCGCATAATTTAAATTCTGTTATGTCTGTAACCCATTTTTCGTTCGGCTTTTCAGCTTTAAAATTACGTTCTAAAATATTTGGCGCAATCTTACCTACTTGTCCTTTATACGAGCGATATTTTTTCATACGAACTAAACTCTTTAAACCTAGCTCTTTCATAATTCGTTGAACTTTTTTATGGTTGATTTTGTGTCCTTGGTTCATTAACTCATCGCGAATACGGCGATATCCATAACGACCTTGGTGTTCATCGTAAATGTTTTGAATTAAGATCTTTAGCTCTTTATCTTTATCTGGCCGATTAGAATTCTGTATCCAGTAATAATATGTACTTCGTGGGAGTTCTGCTAATTTTAAAAGTGCCTTCACCGGAAATGCTTTCCTTAGTTCATAGATTACTTGCGCCTTATCTTGTTTGGTGATTTTTCCTTGTTTTGAACTAAGGCATTCAACTTTTTTAAATAAGCATTCTCCATACGCAAACGCTCCAATTCAGCTTGTAATGCCTCTACTGACTCTTCTGTTTGTGTTTGTTTCTTAATTGATTTTTGATTGTCCTTAGTCATAGATTGACGCCCCTTTTTCTTCGATTTAAGGGCGCCTACTCCTTTTTGATGTAGCTGAATACGCCATTTTCTAATAAGTCCAGGTGAAGAAATATTAAAAATGACTGCCGTTTCGTTTGGAGACGTCCCATTTTCGAACATATAATTTAGTACGTCTAGTTTATACTGTGCAGAATACGTTGTATAGCCTTTTTCAAAGGCCCGGATTCCATGATATTCAAATTGTTTTATCCACATGCGAACCACTTCGTGATTCGCTCCCAATGATTTCGCAATATCTTTTATACTCTCACTTCCATCTTGATAATGTATTACTGCATTCATTTTGTCTTCTGAAGTAAATTTAGTCATAAAAAAACTACACCTCCAATTGTTAGACTGTGTCTAACAATTGGGGTGCAGTTCA
>JAQEWB010000027.1 GCA_027694045.1 Bacillaceae bacterium OF18-1A
GATGATGTATAAAAGTATGTGTAAACATTTTTAGGCAAAAAATAAGGCAAAGTACCCCCTAGGTTTATCCAGAACCTAAAATGAAAGGAGACTTTGCCTCATGCCTAATAATAGTATATCCAATTTAGAGCTAGGTAAACAAATTGAAGTCATGGTAAAAGAATTTGTACAAGATAAATTAGAATTGATTCTTAGAGAGGAAATTCAAAACTTTTTGAATACAGAACCCCAAGATACGCCTAATTCTAAAAATGGTTACTACCAAAGAATGTTGGATACAAAATTTGGACGTATAGAAGATTTATCTGTTCCAAGAGACCGAAACGGTGATTTTCAAACCGCCCTATTCCAGCCCTATCAACGTCGTGATGGTTGGTTAGAAGAAGCGATTTTAAGTTTATATCAAGGGGGCGTAAGTACCCGACAAGTCGGGAAATTTGTGGAGCGTTTATTAGATGGAAATACGTATTCGGCTACTACTGTATCTAATATTACAGAAAAAATTAGAGCTGATATCGAAAACTGGCAATCACGTGCATTAGAATCTAATTACACGGCGCTTTATTTAGATTGCTTATTTTTCAGTGTGCGTCGCGATACAGTTGAAAAAGAGGCAATTTATATCGCTTTAGGTATTACATTGGAAGGGAAACGTGAGATCTTAGGCTTTTATGTTGGTGGAAGAGAATCGGCAAGTGGTTGGAGAGAAATTCTAGAAAATCTACATGAACGAGGCGTGAAAAAAGTCTTACTAGGTATTTTCGATGGATTAACTGGCTTAGAAACAGCGTTTCTAAGTGTATATCCTAAAGCCGATGTTCAACGCTGTGTCGTGCACAAAATGAGAAATGTGTTGTCCAAAGTACGAAAATCTGATCAAAAAGATGTCGCAAGTGATTTTAAACAAGTTTATAAAGCTCCAGATTTACCAAGTGCGGAAGAAGCATTTCAAATGGTAAAAGAAAAATGGGGCAAAAAATATAAAAAAGAAGTGGAATCATGGGAAAAAGATTTACCTGTTCTTCTTACTTTTTATAAGTATCCAAAAGAAATTCGCTCTTATATCTATACAACGAATATGATTGAGCGAACAATTAAAGAGGTCCGCAAACGCTTAAAAACCATGAATAGTCTTCCGAGTATAGAATCAGTAGAGAAAATTGTATATTTAGTATCAAATAATTATAACAACAGTTGGACTACCAAACGAACAGCTGGCTTCGGTTTAGCACATGAAAAAATTTATAAAATGTTTAAAGAGCGTTACGGTGAAAAAATACCCTCAGAGTAAAGAGCATTTTGAAAAATGGTATGGGAGGAGAAGGGAAGCTAGCTTCCCTTCTCCTCCCATACCAAACCATTACAAATTATATACTGGATAAACCAATGTACTCAGCCTTATCCATTTACACAGACTTCTTGACGGAACC
>JAQEWB010000028.1:0-848 GCA_027694045.1 Bacillaceae bacterium OF18-1A
ATACAACCTTGCCAAGGTTGGGGTCGCGGGTTCGAATCCCGTCTTCCGCTCCAATTTTCAATATGACATGCCGGGGTGGCGGAACAGGCAGACGCACAGGACTTAAAATCCTGCGGTGGGTGACCACCGTGCGGGTTCGACCCCCGCCCTCGGCACCATATGCGCCCGTAGCTCAATTGGATAGAGCGTTTGACTACGGATCAAGAGGTTAGGGGTTCGACTCCTCTCGGGCGCGCTTTTATTAACGGGAAGTGGCTCAGCTTGGTAGAGCACCTGGTTTGGGACCAGGGGGTCGCAGGTTCAAATCCTGTCTTCCCGATATTCCAAAAAACATGGGGCCTTAGCTCAGCTGGGAGAGCGCCTGCCTTGCACGCAGGAGGTCAGCGGTTCGATCCCGCTAGGCTCCACTTATTTGAATATTACTTATGGCGGTGTAGCTCAGCTGGCTAGAGCGTACGGTTCATACCCGTGAGGTCGGGGGTTCGATCCCCTCCGCCGCTACCATAAAGGACCTTTAGCTCAGCTGGTTAGAGCAGACGGCTCATAACCGTCCGGTCGTAGGTTCGAGTCCTACAAGGTCCACCATTAGACGTTTATATCTCGGAGGTATACCCAAGTTCGGCTGAAGGGATCGGTCTTGAAAACCGACAGGCGGTGAGAATCGCGCGGGGGTTCGAATCCCTCTACCTCCTCCATTTTATTTTAAAATGAATTAGACATATAATAATAAAATATTTATTTTTTCCTTCATGGAGGTATACCCAAGTTCGGCTGAAGGGATCGGTCTTGAAAACCGACAGGCGGCGAGAGTCGCGCGGGGGTTCGAATCCCTCTACCTCCTCCATTTT
>JAQEWB010000028.1:888-1173 GCA_027694045.1 Bacillaceae bacterium OF18-1A
GGTAGCTCGTCGGGCTCATAACCCGAAGGTCGCAGGTTCAAATCCTGTCCCCGCAACCAAATGGTCCCGTGGTGTAGTGGTTAACATGCCTGCCTGTCACGCAGGAGATCGCCGGTTCGACCCCGGTCGGGACCGCCATTTATGTTGGCTCGGTAGCTCAGTCGGTAGAGCAGAGGACTGAAAATCCTCGTGTCGGCGGTTCGATTCCGTCCCGAGCCACCATTTTTTTTATGCCGGCTTAGCTCAATTGGTAGAGCAACTGACTTGTAATCAGTAGGTTGGGGG
>JAQEWB010000029.1:0-245 GCA_027694045.1 Bacillaceae bacterium OF18-1A
TGCGACCTTCGGGTTATGAGCCCGACGAGCTACCGTACTGCTCCACCCCGCGACAATATTATTTATATAATTTTATATGGTGGAGGATGACGGGATCGAACCGCCGACCCCCTGCTTGTAAGGCAGGTGCTCTCCCAGCTGAGCTAATCCTCCAAAAGTGGTGACCCGTACGGGATTCGAACCCGTGTTACCGCCGTGAAAGGGCGGTGTCTTAACCACTTGACCAACGGGCCAAAAAAGTTTTA
>JAQEWB010000029.1:255-685 GCA_027694045.1 Bacillaceae bacterium OF18-1A
TATTATAAATCCTATGGCGGAGAGCAAGGGATTCGAACCCTTGATACGCTTGTGACGTATACACGATTTCCAATCGTGCTCCTTCGGCCAACTCGGACAGCTCTCCAATGGCTCCGCAGGTAGGAATCGAACCTACGACCGATCGGTTAACAGCCGATAGCTCTACCGCTGAGCTACTGCGGAATAATATTGCCTGGCAACGTCCTACTCTCACAGGGACAAGGTCCCAACTACCATCGGCGCTAGAGAGCTTAACTTCCGTGTTCGGTATGGGAACGGGTGTGACCTCTCTGCCATCATTACCAGACATTATTCTTTTGAGACAATCATTATTATAACTTATTCACTTTAAAAGTCAACAAGTTTTTTATGTTCTCTCAAAACTAGATAACATTTGCTACATATTATATGGTTAAGTCCTCGATCTATT
>JAQEWB010000003.1:0-21290 GCA_027694045.1 Bacillaceae bacterium OF18-1A
TTGCCTTATTTTTTGCCTAAAAATGTTTACACATACTTTTATACATCATCGATTATATCGGCGATTTTTTCATTATATCGATCACAACTCGGATTATATCGGCGATTTTTTCATTATATCGATCACAACTTGAATTATATCGGCGATTCGACAAGGAATATCGACCAACCGACAAATAACGACAATATTCGCACCCCCCCTTCCCTATTTTAATAACTATATTACAATCACATTTATGTTAAAATATAGTAAATAGATCCAAAAAGCTTTTCCAAGTTCATCATTTACTACTTAAATGGCGGGAGTGGTTCAGTTGAAAGACTACTTAATTCGAGCATTTTTCGCGTTAATAACAGTTGGGATTCTCTTAATTTTAGCTACTATTTTTAACATACGTGTCGAGGTTAAGGACTATGCTTTCCTCGTTGTTGTAGCAATTGGTGGCGGCTGGGGTGGCTGGTACCTGTATAAAAAACAAAGTACTCAAAGTGATAAAGGCATTCCAAAATAATATGGAATGCCTTCTTTTTATTTCCTTCTATAATAAATAATGAAATTCACACCGCTAATACAGCCAATCGCAATAAACATACAAAACGATTGTGCATCTCCACCTAAATTATACTCATCAACGATAATTCCAGACATAAAGAGTGTTATGGCCGAAACACCGACACAAAATATCGAAATAAACCAAAGTGAAAATGCATGAATTAGCTCTTTCTTCTGCCTTAGAACGATTAGCATAACAAGAATAGACGCTGCTAAAATACTTTTAAAAACCGGTCTTAAATATACGAACTCTTCCATGTATTTCTCCTCCCATAAGAACATTAACATATTTAACTAAATTAAAAACACATGCCATTTTTCATTACAATGACATGTGTTTCCGTAAAATGTATTATGATAGTTGCTTCCACTTTGTCCCTAAAACAGGACGTTTGTAATTTTGAATTTCGTGAATTAGTTTATCTGCCGTCTCAGCTGAAACGATTAATTCTTTATTTGATGGGTTCATAAAACCTTCTTTTGCTGCACGTTCAACCATTTGCAAAATTGGTCCGTAAAAGTCTTTTATATTTAATAAACCGACCGGCTTATTATGTATGCCAATTTGTGACCAGCATACTACTTCGAATAGCTCTTCAAACGTCCCATATCCGCCTGGTAGTGCAATAAAAGCATCCGCAAGCTCTGCCATTTTCGCCTTGCGCTCATGCATCGTTTCTACTTCAATTAGTTCTGTTAATCCTGTATGAACAATTTCTCCTCGGAATAGGCCACGCGGCATAACACCTGTTACACGCCCACCTAAGCGAAGAACTTCATTTGCTACTTCTCCCATCAATCCAACACATGAACCACCATATACAAGCTCATAATCATTTTCAACAAACAGTTTTCCTAACTGAATTGCCTGCTCTTTAAACTCTGGTCTTTCCCCTAAATTTGAACCTGCAAACACACAAACCTTTCTCATTCCTACACCCCAAAACTATATATTGTCATGATACAATTGATATTGTACAACATATTGAGGAGATGAGGAAGAAATGGATATCGTCGTATTTCAAAGATGGGTTGAGGAATTTTACGAAAAACGAAGCTGGTCACAATATAATTCCTTTATTCGCTTAAATTTCTTAACTGAGGAAGTCGGGGAAGTTTCACGAGTTGTTCGTGCTATTGAAATTGGTCGTGATCGCCCTGATGAAGACACAAAAACAGAAGAAGAACTAAAACAAGAATTAAAAGAAGAACTAGGTGATGTACTGTCTAACCTAATTATTCTTGCGAAAAAGTATGATTTAGACTTACAAGACATTATGGAAGCACACGTCACAAAGCTTTCGAAAAGGTTCGAAGCATCCAAATGAGAATATTATCAATTATGGTATAATATTCTTGTCACAATAA
This sequence comes from Bacillaceae bacterium OF18-1A, assembly GCA_027694045.1. GTDB lineage: Bacteria > Bacillota > Bacilli > Bacillales > Bacillaceae_G > Bacillus_A. Next base: position 1,921 of record JAQEWB010000003.1, read on the forward strand.
TAAGGGGGATTTTATGTTATCTAAAAAATTGCATGACGCATTAAACGATCAAATGAACTTTGAATTTTACTCAGCCCACGCTTATATGGCAATGGCAGCTTACTGCACAGCTGAGAGTTATGATGGATTCGCAAACTTTTTCCTTGTACAAGCTGAAGAAGAGCGTTTCCACGCGATGAAGCTTTACAACTATATTAATGACCGCGGTGAGCGTGCTATTATTACTGGATTTGATAATCCGAATAATGAATATGAATCTGTATTAAATGCTTTTGAAGTTGCACTTGAGCATGAGCGTGAAGTAACGAAACGTATTTATAATTTATCTGATATCGCTTGGGATGAGCGCGAGCACGCAACAATTACATTCTTAAAATGGTTCGTTGATGAGCAAGTAGAAGAAGAAGCTTCCTTCGATAGCATCATTCAAAAATTAAAACGTATTACAAGCGATTCAAATGCACTATTTATGCTAGATGCTGAATTAGAGAAACGTACATTTACACCTCCAGCTGAATAACCTTTTCGTCACCTTAATGAATATATTAGGGTGACTTTTTTGTTTCAATGCCCCTTTACAAACTACTGGAAATTATATCAAAAAAATGTATGATTTTGTCTTTCTGTTGTTTATAATATCTTTATAAATACTATAGGGGGTTCGGTATGGGAAATGTATGGTTATTTAGAAATTTAAGAATCGGATTTTTTTCAGCTTTCTTTATTGTTCACATGCTATTATTACTAGTCTCTTTATTATTAGGATCTATTCAATTCGCATTTATTTGTCTATTATTCTCTATTCCATTTGCATATCTCGGATTTGGTATCGATATGCAACGAAAGAAAAAAGCAACTCAAATTTTAGAAGAAAAGATGAGATCCATAAATCAAGTGGAATCTATTCAATGTATTGCAGATGGATATCACGAACAAAAAGGAAGAGGTCACTTAGCTTTAACAGATCATTTTCTCTTCTTCATAACAAGAAAAAAAGAAATTTACTCCATTGACCTACATACAGTCGAACGCTATGGAACACGTGCCGATGGAACTGGTGTTTATGGAACAACTATCCACCACTCTGGTCCAATCAGTATTGCAAGTACACAAGAAGCAAAGATACCTATGTTTTACGTTGAAGGTATTCATGCAGGTGAAACTTTCCACTATGCCTTTAGCACCTACCAAAACAATAAGTTCTTTAAAGTGCTAGATCGTAATTTAAACTCTGGAAAAATTGCAAAAGAATCTGCAGCAAAAAGCCAGGAACAGCAAAAGCAACAACAAGTGTTTGAAAAGGAAAATGCTGTTCTTACCCAAAATATGAATCGCATTATGGATACGGAAATCAATGATTTAGATGCACCTCTTTATTTGCAAAATGGCGGAGCATATTTAGAAATTTATTTTGATATGTTTAAAGAACAATTTCCAAATTTAAATGCTTTACAAGATGGTGAAAAGCATACATTTATCAGTTATCTACAAACTTGTATGCTACGTGGTTCACGTATGTATAGTACGATCATAGAAATGAATCATGGGAAAGTTTTATCCTTACAAGAAACCCCTACTCTACCAGTAGAATTATTAGAGGAGAATTTCCCAAAAACATTCATGCCTAACTATCCTGCTGTCAAACAAATTGTATACAGTCAATTTAGAGGGTTTAGACATCAAAACCAAACGATGATAACAGAAGAACAAGCTCTATCTCTTACAGAAGAATATATAAAAATTGGATTTAGAAATGCGATGAGTAACTTCTTAGCATATAGCGAACTACAAAATAGGGTGACAGTATAAAGTGAAACTTTAATCAGTGGGGGTTTTGTTCATCCCCCACCTAACTTCTTTGCTTCCGCTGAATTTTGAGGTGGGGGTCTTACTGCCCGTTAAAGCGGGATAAACATAAAAAGAGATGGGCTCATATAGATTGCCCATCTCTTTTTCATACACTTTTTTATTAAAGCATAACCCCAACGATAATCGCTGATAATATACTTACTAACGTTGCACCGTATACAAGTTTTAATCCGAATGATGATACAACGTTTGCTTGTTTTCCATCAATACTCTTCGTTGCACCTGCGATAATTCCGATAGATGAGAAGTTCGCAAATGATACAAGGAAGATCGATAAGATACCTACTGTACGAGCTGATAAATCACCAGCTACTTTTCCAAGGTCAAGCATTGCAACGAATTCGTTCGTTACTAATTTTGTTGCCATAATTTGTCCTGCTGCTAGCATCTCTGATGTTGGAATACCCATTACAAATGCTAATGGTGAGAAGACATATCCTAAAATGCTTTGGAATGTGATTCCGAAAATTGAATCGAATACACCGTTAATTGCTGTAATTAATGCTACGAAACCGATTAACATCGCCGCTACTGTTACAGCGATAGAGAAACCAAGCATAATATATTCGCCTAACATTTCGAAGAATGTTTGCTTCTTATCTTCTTGTAATTCTAAAATATCGTCTTCTTCTTTCACGTCATATGGATTAATAATATGAACGATAATGAATCCACTAAATAAGTTTAACACAAGTGCTGTTACTACATATTTTGGATCAATCATTTTCATATAAGAACCGACGATTGACATCGATACTGTTGACATTGAAGACGCGCAAAGCGTGTATAAACGATTTTTCGGTAATTTGCTTAGTTGATCTTTTACTGTAATAAATACTTCACCTTGACCAACAATTGCAGCCGCTACTGCGTTGTATGATTCTAATTTTCCTAAACCGTTAATTTTACTTAATAAGAAACCGACTGCACGAATGATAACCGGTAAAATTTTAATGTGTTGCAGGATCCCGATTAATACTGCTAAGAAAATAATCGGTAGTAATACTGTTAAGAAGAATGGTGCTTGTCCATCGTTTGCTAAACCACCAAATACGAAATTAACCCCAGCTTCCGCAAATTTTAAAATAGCGCCAAACCCATCTGCAATTCCTTTCACTAATACAAATCCGATCTTTGTATTTAATAAGAAATATGCAAGTACCAATTGGATGATAAGCATAACCGCAATTGGTTTATATTTAATTTTCTTACGATCTGAACTGATAAGGAAACCTAGTACAAATACTACAAGTAAACCGACTAGAAACATTACTATTTTCATATGTGAATCCTCCACTTCTCCCACGAGTTATTAGTCGTATAACGAATGACGTCTGACCATTGATGTTAAAAAAATTTAATCCCCTAAATACTATTTAACTGTCCTCTAAAATCAGTAAGCGTTTACATAAATTGCAATTTATAAAAGGTAGCCTCTTCTCTCCTACCATATTTGAAAGTCTGAAATTGATACCACCTACAAATCAAATTGTAAGCGTTATCTAACCGAAAAGCAATATAAATTTTAAAAGATTTTCATATGTAAATATATTCCTCATTAATTGGTTTTTTCATGTAAATTTACCATAAAAAACAGCCCTAGCGATGAGCTAGGGCCAACTTTTTTTACAGCATAACACCAACGATAATCGCTGATAATATACTTACTAATGTCGCACCATACACAAGGCGTAGACCGAATGATGATACTACATTTGATTGATTTTCATCGATACCTTTCGTTGCACCTGCGATAATTCCAATAGATGAGAAGTTCGCAAATGATACAAGGAATACAGAAAGAATACCGACTGTACGAGCTGATAAATCACCAGCTACTTTTCCAAGATCAAGCATCGCAACAAATTCGTTCGATACTAATTTTGTTGCCATAATTTGTCCCGCAGTTACCATCTCTGCTTGTGGGATACCCATTACGAAGGCTAATGGTGAGAAAATATAACCTAAAATAGCTTGGAATGTAATACCGAACATTGAATCAAACAAGCTATTGATTGCTGTAATTAATGCAACGAAACCAAGTAACATTGCTGCTACTGTAATTGCAATCGTGAAACCAAGCATAATATATTCGCTCAGCATTTCAAAGAATGATTGCTTTTTCTTATTTTCTAATTTCAGTGTATCTTCTTCTTCTGTAATATCGTACGGATTAATAATATGAATAATAATGAAACCACTAAATAAATTTAATACAAGTGCTGTTACTACATATTTCGGTTCGATCATTTTCATATAAGAACCAACGATTGACATCGATACTGTCGACATAGAAGATGCACACAATGTATATAAACGATGTTTTGGGATTTTACTTAATTGATCTTTTACTGTAATAAATACTTCTGCTTGTCCAACAATTGCAGCTGCTACGGCATTATATGATTCTAGTTTTCCTAGACCATTTACTTTACTTAACAATGTACCAATAGCACGAATGAATATTGGTAAAATCTTAAAGTGCTGTAGAATTCCAATTAAAACGGCAAAGAATACGATTGGTAATAATGCCGTTAAGAAGAATGAAACTTCCCCTTTATTAACAAGTCCTCCAAATACGAAAACGATTCCAGCTTCCGCATATCCAAGAAGTGCTCCAAATCCATCTGAGATTCCTTTTACTAAAATATAACCAATTTGCGTATTTAATAAGAAATACGATAACGCTAACTGAATAATAAGCATAATTGCGATTGGTTTATACTTAATCTTCTTTCGATCGGCACTTATAAGAAAACCGAGTACGAAGACAACGAGTAGTCCTACAAGAAACATAACAAACTTCATTAATAAAATCCTCCATTTAACTCTTCATTAACGTTGAACGTCTGACTATACAAAACAAGAAATAATCCGAACTTTCCATTTCTCCTCCAAAATTCTCAATCGGATGTAAAAAGTCATAAAATCTCTTGTCTCAAAGGCATTTTCCATTCTAACATAAATTACAAATCATATCCGCACTTTTCATAAAAAAATTACATTTTATTATGAAACCTTTATGAATGTTCGTCTTTTCTAATATGAAATCAAAAAAATGAGCATCAAGTTTTACTTGATGCTCACCTTTTTATACCGCTTTTTCTTTATCTGCTACTTGCTCATCCCAACACTCTGTATTTTTCAGACCTGGAATAGAGCTTGCATAGAAAACTGGATCTTTTCCTTGTTTCTTTTGCTTAATATAATCAGATAATGCTGCGAAAGCGTACTTCGAAAGGAATACAATTGCTACTAAGTTAATAACAGCCATAATTCCCATAAATAAATCTGCTAAATCCCAAACGATTTGAATTGTTGCTACAGAACCTAACATAACCATACCAAGTACAGAAATGCGGTATACATTTAATAACACTTTACTTCCATTTAAGAATTCAATATTTGTTTCACCATAGTAGTAGTTACCTACTAATGAACTGAATGCAAACAAGAAGATTGCAACTGCTACGAATATAGATGCCCACGGTCCAATGTGTTGACTTAGCGCTTGTTGCGTTAATTGAATTCCATTTAAATCAGCTGCACCAGGTACATCAGATAATAAAATGATAAATGCTGTACAACTACAAATTAATAATGTATCTGTAAATACCCCTAAAGTTTGAATGAAACCTTGTTTAACTGGGTGCGTTACGTTTGCAGTCGCTGCTGCGTTCGGCGCACTACCCATACCAGCTTCATTTGAGAATAATCCACGTTTTACTCCTAGTAAAATCGCAGCTCCTAATCCCCCGCCTACTACTTCTTTAATTCCGAAAGCATGTAAGAAAATCTCTTTAAATACATATGGAATTGCCGTAATGTTTGTTACAACAACGAATAATGCAACTGCTACATATATAATAGCCATTACTGGAACGATCATTTCAACCGCGCGAGCAATTCGTTTCACTCCGCCGAAAATAATGATTGCAAGTAAACCAGCCATAACAACACCGACAAGTCTGCTATCTGTTTTAAATGCCTCGTCAAAGGCTGCCGCTACAGTATTTGATTGCACAGCATTAAAAATTAATCCGAAACTAACAGTTATTAGAATAGAGAAAACAACACCTAACCAGCGTTTCTTTAAACCTTTTTCCATATAATACGCTGGACCACCACGGAATGTATTCCCATCTTTTACTTTATAAATTTGCGCTAATGTGCTCTCTACAAACGCAGAAGCACCCCCAATTACCGCGATTAACCACATCCAAAATACAGCTCCAGGTCCTCCCATAGAAATTGCAATCGCAACCCCCGCTAAGTTACCAGTACCTACACGAGAAGCTGTGCTCATACAAAATGCTTGGAATGATGACACACCACTTTTTTCTTTTTGCGCTTTCCTCGTTTTCGAGCTTGCCCCATCTCCAAGCAATCGAATCATTTCACCGAAGTAACGAACTTGGACAAATTTCACACGAAATGAAAAGTAAAGTCCTAACCCAATTAACATCGCAATAATAATATATGACCAAAGGATATTATTTACATCCCCAATTATCTGAGTTAAAAAATCCATAATTACATTGCCCCCTCTTCTTAACAATAAGAAGATTATATTCTAAAAACTTTTAGTAATCAAGATTTTTCGACAAAATCATGTAAGATTTTATAACATGAACATGTTATTGAATGTAACACGTTCGTTTTTTCTATCCTACAAAGTTTATTCAACCAACCATTTCTACAAATAATAAAAAACGTTTCTCTTCTATCCTTCACACGATAATTACAATAAAAAAGCGAGCATCGAATTTCTCTCGATGCTCGCTTTTTCTTATACTACTTTCTCTTTATCCGCTACCACTGGCTTATCCCAGCATTCTGTATTGTTCAAACCAGGGATAGAATCTGCACTGAATACAGGATCTTTCCCTTGTTTCTTTTGTTTCACATAGTCTGCCAATGCAGCGTAGGCAAATCGCCCAAGAAGTGTAATCGCGATTAAGTTTGTAATTACCATTAGACTCATAAATAAGTCTGCCATATTCCATACGAATTGAAGCGTCGCAACAGAACCGAATAATACCATTGCAACTACCGCAATACGGTAAATTGTTAACCAAGTCTTACTTTGTTTAATAAACTCAATATTCGTTTCACCATAATAGTAGTTTCCTAGTAAGGAACTGAAAGCAAATAAGAAAATGATGATTGCTAAAAAGCTACTTGCCCATGAACCAATTTGTGAACTTAACGCCACTTGCGTTAATTCAATACCTTCTAAATTTGTTGCCTTATATGCACCAGAACATAGTACGATAAACGCTGTTGATGTACATACTAAGAATGTATCCACTAACACTCCAATTGTTTGAATAAACCCTTGTTTCGCTGGATGTGTTACATCCGCTGTCGCTGCCGCATTTGGCGCACTACCCATACCTGCTTCGTTCGCAAATAAACCGCGCTGAATACCATATTTCATTGCAGCACCGATACCGCCACCTACAGCTGAATCTAAACCGAATGCACCTTTAAAGATTTCTGTAAACATATCCGGTATTAAATAATAATTTTTAATAACAACGAAAATAGCTACTGCAATATAAATAAGTGCCATTGGCGGAACGATCATTTCCGACATACGCGCAATACTTTTTACACCACCAAAAATAATAACCGCAACCAGCACCGCTAATACGATTCCAACAACGTAACGCTCAATACCAAAAGCATTTTTAAACGCTAATGTTACTGTATTTGCTTGTACTGAGTTAAAAATTAAACCATAACTAATCGTGATTAGAATAGAGAACCAAATTCCCATCCAACGTTTATTTAAACCTTTTTCCATATAATAAGCAGGACCACCACGGAAGCCACTGCCATCTTTTATTTTATAAATTTGTGCAAGTGTACTTTCTACGAAACTTGAAGAAGCCCCGATGATCGCAATAACCCACATCCAAAATACAGCTCCAGGTCCTCCCATAGAAATCGCTAGCGCTACACCAGCTAAGTTACCGATACCAATACGAGCTGCTGAACTCATACAAAACGCTTGGAAAGAAGATACACTCCCCTTTTTACGCGTCTTTCCAGTTAATCCATCACTCATTAATCGAACCATTTCCCCTAAATGAGTAAGTTGTACGAATTTCAATTTAATAGAAAAATAAAGCCCTAAACCAATTAACATTGCAATAAGAATATATGACCAAAGAATTGTATTCGTCGATGAAACAAATTGTTCTAAAATACCCATACAATTATCCCCTCCTTTTCTTCATAAAACGAATTATATTTAAAAAATATTTAAAAATCAACATTTTTCGACAATTTTCGATTTCCAAATGTTAGAGGGTTATAGAACACAATATTTTTTATGATTCTCCCTCCTCAAACTGCACATACTAAAACAAAAAACAATTTCATGAACAACATCATTGACAAAAACACTAACCTGTAACTATAATGATTACATCAGGTTGTAACAAACCTAATTACAATACATTCATTCAGTTTTTAAATATACAATTTAACAAAACACTTTGGAGGGATTTATTATGAAAATCGGAATTATCGGAGCAAGTGGTAAAGCGGGAAGTCGTATTTTAAAAGAAGCTTTAGATCGCGGACATGAGGTTACTGCAATCGTAAGAGACGCTGCAAAAATTACAGAAGATAACGTAAAAGTTTTAGAGAAAGATGTATTCTCTCTTACATCTAACGACCTACAAGCATTCGATGTAGTTGTAAATGCATTCGGTGCTCCAGCAGGACAAGAACACCTTCATGTAGATGCAGGAAACGTACTAATTGAAGCTATGAAAGGTGCTCCTAATACGAAATTACTTGTAGTTGGTGGTGCTGGAAGCTTATTTGTCGACGAAGATAAAACAACACGCGTCTTTGATACACCAGGTTTCCCGAAGGAATACCTTGCAACAGCTCAAAACCAAGGTAAAAACTTAGAAATCTTGCAACAAACAAATGATATTACTTGGACATTCATCAGCCCTTCTGCGCTATTCGCATTAGGAAAACGTACTGGCTCTTACAAAGCTGGCAAAGACAACCTTCTTGTTAATTCAAAAGGCGATAGCTACGTAAGTTACGAAGACTTCGCAGTTGCAGCACTTGATGAAATCGAAAATCCAAAACATGTAAACACACGCTTCACAGTAGTTTCTGAAGCTGAATAATAGCACGTAAAAAAAGCATTGGCACACGCCAATGCTTTTTCTTATCTTTTTTGATTTGGTTTATGTGGTTCATTCGGAGTGTAATCAGGTGCTTTCTTCCAACTTACCGATAACTCTGGACTCGTTTTCACTTCACTACGTTCTAATAGTACAACCGCATTTTGAATAGTCGATGTACCTTTATGAGAGATCCCTTGTAATTTCGTTAAATTCCCTACTACTTTAAAGCTAAATCCACCTGATGGTGTTTGTTTCGGAATTAAAATACGGAATTTCTCTCCTACATTAAATTCTGTTTTCGATTCACCTTTATCATTTACAAACTTCACTCCTTGTGGCGCACCAGTTGCTTGCACTTTATACGTCCCACTTTTAGCGTTTGTTTGTACTGTGTATAAACCTGTTTCAAAGAAATCATTTTTTAACACCGCTTCTTGTTCCTCTGCAGGCGTTACACTCATTGTAATTTCTTGTAATTCTTCACTAGCATTTGCTTTTGCAACTATATCTTTCGTTGCCTTTTCTACGTTTTTATTACGGAAATCTAAATCGTTAATATCAACTTGTTTTAACGCATTCCACACTGCAAGCTGCGTTGCATAATGCGCCTCTCTCCAATTAGAAACTCCTAAATCTTCTGGGCTCTTTTGTGGATATCCATTTAATAATACTCGATACACGTTAATATCCACTTTTCCCATTTCAGGTAAATCTTGACCGCTTGGAGATTTCAAATCTACATTTAAGCAAAAAGCAATTTTTCCATCCGCTGTTTTAATAAGCTCTGTTCGAATTGGTTTCTTCTTTGACTTACTATAACTCCAATCCATTTGATACTTTGTATGATCCATAACTTCTGCGAATGCTTTTTGAAGTGGGAATAACACAAATAAAACACTTAAAAGAACAGCTAAAAATTTAAACGATTGCTTCATATTCATGTCTACAACCCCTTATTTAAATAACAAATTTCCTCCTGTTTATTATTTAGTTAGAAAAATTTTTTATGCATAAGCAAAATAAAAAAGAGTGCAAACTGTTTGCACTCTTTCCCACTACTCATTTTAGAAATCGAAGTTATCAGGATCTGGACCAACGCGATGATTTTCATTTAACGCATCGATTTTTTCCATATCTTCTTTCGTTAATTCAAAATCAAATATACTTGCATTCGCAACGATACGATGTTCTTTCGTTGACTTCGGAATTGTTACCACTTCATTTTGAAGATCCCAACGTAAAATAATTTGCGCTGTTGTTTTACCATATTTATCAGCAATTTCTTGTAATGTTTCATTATCTAATAACTGACCTTGCATAAGTGGTGACCATGCTTCCATTTGAATACCTTGTTCTTTACAGAAAGCTTGTAGTTCTTTTTGTGTTAAACGAGGGTGGTACTCCACTTGGTTAATCATTGGCTTAATTTCTGCACCTTCTAATACATCTTGCAGATGATGAATTTGGAAGTTACTTACACCAATTGCACGTGCGCGTCCTTCTTTGTAAATTGTTTCTAACGCTCTCCACGTATCTTTATATTTCCCTGCTACAGGCCAATGAACAAGATATAAATCTAAATAATCTAGTTCTAATTTTTTTAAGCTCTCTTCATATGCAGCAAGTGTCGTTTCATACCCTTGATCCGCATTCCATACTTTTGAAGTAATAAATAAATCTTCACGAGAAATACCAGCTTCTTTTATACCTGCGCGAATCCCTTCGCCTACTGCTTTTTCATTTCCATAAATCGCAGCTGTGTCGATGCTGCGGTATCCAGCTTTAATCGCCGCTTTTACAGCCTCTACAAGTTCCGGTCCATCTTCTACTTTAAATACCCCTAAACCGAACCAAGGCATTTCTACACCATTATGCAATGTTGTTGTACTTTGTAAATTTTTCATTATACTTTCTCTCCTTTACTTTGCTTGATCTCTTTTTTCTAATGTCATGCTCCAAGCCGTTAAAATAACAGCACCTACTACCATAATACCGCCTACCCAAGCTGTATGAATTAACCCTAACGAATTTGTTACGATACCACCTAAATAAGCACCAAGAGCAATCCCTGCGTTAAACGCAGCAATGTTAATTGCCGATGCCACATCAACAGCGCTCGGTACAAATCGTTCAGCTAATATAACAACATACACTTGTAACCCAGGAACATTCATAAATGCGAATAGTCCCATGAAAATAATTGTAATTAAGCCAGCGACTTTAAATGGTGCTGTAAATGTTAGTATAAACAATACAATCGCTTGGATGAAAAACATATAAAATAATGCACGAATTGGATTATGATTTGATAGTTTGCCACCAACCATATTCCCAATTGCAATCGCAATTCCATACACTAACAAAATAATCGTAACCGTACTCGCTTTAAACCCAGTTACTTCTTGTAATAGCGGTGATAAATACGTAAACGTTACGAATGTTCCACCGTATCCTAATGCAGTAATTATGAAAATTAACAATAGTCTTCCATTCGTAATCAATTTAAATTGATCACGAAATGATACGGACGTACCTTTTTTCAAATTAGACGGAATTAGCATGCTATTCGCGATGAAAGCAACAATTCCAATCGCCACAATTACTATAAAGGAAGCTCTCCAGCCAAACTGTTGACCAATGAACGTCCCAATCGGTACACCTGTAATCGTCGCAACCGTTAAACCAGTAAACATAAAAGCTATTGCGCTAGCTCGTTTATTCTCTGGCACAAGTGCAGCTGCAATCGTAGATCCGATCGACATAAAGACGCCATGTGCAAAAGCCGATACAACTCTCGCAATAAGTAAAACAGTAAAACTTGTTGCAACTGCCGCAATTCCATTACCAATAATGAAAATAATCATAATCCACATTAATAACGTCTTTCGCGACATACTAGCTGTTAATGATGTTAAAACTGGGGCACCAAACGCTACCCCTAACGCATATAAAGACACAGTTAAACCAGCTGTTGTAACAGAAACGTGTAAATCTTCCGAAATAGATGGTAACAAACCAACGCTTATAAATTCAGTCGTCCCTATTCCGAATGCACTAATCGCTAGCGCTAATAAAGCAAACATACTCCTTCTATTCGTCTTTGGTGCTGAAGAAGCTACTGTATATGAACTCAATTGAATTCCTCCTTATTACAAGAAATCCAATCATAATAGTATGATAAAAAGGCCTTTTTATCTTCTAAAGAAATAATTTTATTACTTATAAAAGCTATTATGAATGGTTTTATTCTTTTTTGAAAGAACGCACTTTCAAGTACGATAGGCACCTAAAAGTAACATAGGCACTTTTTAGTACCGTACTACTCATTTGCCTCTTACGTATGCTATTATGAAACATATTTAACGTAAGAAAAAGTACGTACTTTAAAGTGCTATAGGCACTTTAAAGTAACATTTGCATTATTGAACTTACTTCGCTCACAAAAGGAGGGTTTCATATGAAAAAATATAATATTCCTGTAGAAGCGACTTTAGAGGTTATCGGTGGAAAATGGAAAGTCGTTATTCTTTGTCACTTAACGAAGGGAACGAAAAGAACAAGTGAACTAAAACGTTTAATGCCAGGCATTACACAAAAAATGTTAACGCAGCAATTACGCGAACTAGAAGTAGACGGAGTTATTCAACGAAAAGTATATAATCAAGTCCCGCCCAAAGTAGAATACTCTCTCACTGACTATGGCTGGTCATTAGAAGCCATTCTAGATTCTCTTTGTACTTGGGGTGAGTGCCACCTCGAAAAAAGTGGGAACACATCGATGCTCATTACAGAGGGTGAACAATAAGAAAAAAGGAAAAAACGAACATAAATTTGTCCATTTTTTCCTTTTTTTCTTTATATATATGTATATTTCTAATGGAAACAAAATATTTTATGCGCTTTCACACCTTGTCAGTACTAGGTTATGCGTTTCATACCAAATAATTAGGAATCATTTTTATGTTAACATAGGTGTATATAGTATATAATATAAGATATATATTATATACACTTTCCGATAAAGGAACTTTCCATTATGCGGACAAGCCATGTATCGGACAGTTCATAAATAATAAGTAAGAAAATATGGTTTTAGATTTATGTTGTCAGCTTATTGCTGTCATAAATTTAAAGGCATTTTATTGTGCTTTGTGAAACTTTGTATAAAGTTTCGTAAACGGTTACTATCTTGCTTATCAAAAATAAGAGTATTGCTATCGTAAAGGAGAATTGGAGATGCCAGAAACTATGACTCAAACAAAGCCAGAACAAGAAACTGTACAAATTTCTGCTAGCCAAGGACAACTTGATGTACTTGATCAGTTGTTAAAACCTGAGGTACAAGAATCATTAACAACACTAGTAGAACAGCTTCCAAAATTAACTGAGCTTGTTAACATTTTAACTAAATCTTATGACTTCGCTCAAACTGTTGCTACTGATGAAGTATTAAAAAGCGACACTGTTGGTGCAATTACAGAGCTTGTAGAACCTGTAAAAGATACAGTGAAAAGCATGGCTGCAACTGCAATCGAAGCGAAAGATCGTGCTGACGAAAGCAACGAAGTTATCGGCCTATTCGGTCTGTTAAAATTACTAAAAGACCCACAAGCACAAAAAATGTTCCGCTTTGTGAACGCATATCTTCAAATTAGTGCAGAACGTAACAATAAATAATTTAACTTATAACAACAATTAGTAAAGACGGGGGATATCATACTATGTCAAAACAAATTGTCATCTTAGGCGCTGGTTATGGCGGTCTTCTTGCCGCTTTAAACGTACGTAAATATTACAGCAAATCAGAAGCACAAGTTACAGTGATTAACCAATACCCAACACACCAAATCATCACTGAACTACACCGCCTTGCAGCTGGTAACGTGTCTGAGCAAGCAGTTGCAATGCCACTTACAAAGCTTTTCAAAGGTAAAGACATCGATCTTAAAATTGCAACAGTTGAGTCATTCTCAGTTGATAGCAAAGAAATCAAACTAGCTGGTGGCACTACTTTATCTTACGATGCACTTGTAGTTGCTTTAGGAAGTAAAACTGCTTACTTCGGTATTCCAGGACTAGAAGAAAACAGCATGGTGTTAAAATCTGCTGCTGATGCAAACAAAATCTACAAACACGTTGAAGACCGTATTCGTGAATACGCGAAAACGAAAAACGAAGCTGATGCTACAATCGTAATCGGTGGTGGCGGATTAACTGGCGTTGAGCTAGTTGGTGAGCTTGCTGACATTATGCCTAAACTTGCAAAAAGCCACGGCGTAAATCCAAAAGAAGTGAAACTTCTTCTTGTTGAAGCAGGTCCAAAAATCCTTCCAGTATTACCAGACCACTTAATCGAACGTGCAACTACTAGCCTAGAAGCACGCGGTGTTACATTCTTAACTGGTCTTCCTGTAACAAACGTTGCTGGCAATGAAATCGACTTAAAAGACGGTCAAAAACTTGTTGCTAACACATTCGTTTGGACAGGCGGCGTTCAAGGTAACCCATTAATTGGTGAATCAGGTCTTGAAGTAAACCGTGGTCGTGCAACAGTTGATGCATACCTACAATCTACTTCTCACAAAGACGTATTCGTTGCTGGAGACAGCGCTGTTGTCTTCGCTCCAGACGGACGTCCATACCCACCAACTGCACAAATCGCTTGGCAAATGGGTGAGTTAATCGGATACAACTTATACGCAGCACTAGAAGGCAAAGCATTCGAAGAGTTCGCACCTGTAAACTCTGGAACACTTGCTAGTCTAGGACGTAAAGATGCGGTTGCTACAATCGGAGCAAGCAATACTCCACTTAAAGGCTTACCAGCATCATTAATGAAAGAAGCAAGTAACGTTCGTTACTTATCACACATTAAAGGTCTATTCAGCTTAGCTTACTAATCTGAATATAAGCCCGAATCATGCCCCGCATGGTTCGGGCTTTTTTTGTCCGTAATCTTCTCTAACTTATTTATTCGGCAAAAGAACAACATAACCCTCTTTAATTTTCTAAATATACTGACTCTTTATTTTAAAAGCTGTCCCGTTCGGAACAGCTTTTATTGTCGCTTTTTGTCGGTAACTCGATATATTTCGAAAATCGCCGATATATTTCGAGTTACGGTCGATATATTCGAAAAATCGCCGATATATTTTCCAGGCTTACTTATTATCCTAATTTAATTAAACTGTAGTTCTTCTTTCCTTTACGAATAATAATAAATCTTCCATCAAATGAATTTTCCACCGTAACATCCGTACTCACATCCGTTACTTTTTCACCATTCATAGATATAGCTCCATTATTAATATCCTCACGTGCTTGTCGTCTAGACGGTTCAATTCCTAAATCAACTAGCCACTCTACGATATTTTTCGTCTCTTTTGAAGACTGGAATGTTGGCATCTCTTTAAATCCTTGTTCAATTTCATCAGCCGTTAACGATTTAATATCTCCACTAAATAATGCTGCTGTAATTTTTTCAGCTTGCAACAATGCCTCTTCTCCATGAACGAATTTCGTCATTTCTTCTGCTAACACTTTTTGTGCTTCACGCTTATGAGGCTCTGTTTCTACCTTCGTTGCCAACTCATCAATACGCTCTTTCGTTAAGAACGTAAAGTATTTCAAGTATTTAATGACATCACGGTCATCTGTATTCACCCAGAATTGGTAAAATTCAAACGGTGTTGTTTTCTCTGGATCAAGCCAAACAGCACCACCTGCTGATTTACCAAACTTCGTACCATCTGATTTCAATAATAACGGAATCGTTAATCCAAATACTTTCGCTTCATGGCCTTCTAACTTACGAATTAAATCTAAGCCACTCGTAATATTTCCCCATTGATCACTACCACCAATTTGCAACTGCACATCTTCTTTCGTGTATAAATGATGGAAATCCATCGCTTGCAAAATTTGGTACGTAAATTCAGTGAAAGAAATTCCTGTATCTAAACGACTTGCTACGATGTCCTTTGCTAACATGCTATTAATGCTAAAGTTTTTGCCGTAATCACGTAAAAACTCAATAATATTTATTTCATGTGTCCAGTCGTAGTTATTTACCATCTTCACTTCGCTATTTCCGCCAAAATCAAATAGCTTTTTCATTTGCGCTGTTAACGCATCCACATTATGCTGCACTACTTCCAACGTTTGTAGTTGACGCTCTGATTGACGTCCACTCGGATCACCAATTGTTCCCGTTGCCCCGCCAATTAAAATAACAGGATGATGGCCAGCTAATTGGAATCTCTTCATCATCATAAACGGAATCAAATGTCCAATATGCATACTATCACCAGTCGGGTCAACTCCGCAGTATAGTGAAATCTTTTTTTCTTCTACTAACTTACGTAAACCCTCTTCATCTGTCTGTTGATTAACGGCTCCGCGCCATTCTAATTCATCAATAATATTCATCATCTGTCATCCCCTCTATTTTTTAAAAACAAAAAGTCCCTATGTCTATAATAGACATAGGGACGATTATTCACCGTGTTACCACCCAGTTTGTACAAATAGCATAGCTACTCATACCACTCTTAGCAATAATATCGATTGCCAATCCGCTTAGCATTACCTAAGATACTCCAGAGTGTAATTCACAAGTTTGTTTGTGCTAGGTTCCAGCAACCCCTAGCTCTCTCGTTAACAGTGACAAACTGCTACTGGGCTCTTTCAACGTATATGATTTGTTAAATTATTAGCCATTATATTGAATTGAAAACAAATTGTCAACAATACCCAAATATTTTTTCAAAATAATTCATACTTTTATACGTTTTTTATTCAAAAATTACTGTAAGTCTTCTCCAATAATCCTTACTTCGCGCTCTAACTTCACACCAAATTTTTCTTCAACCGTTTTTTGTACGAAATGAATTAAGTCGATGTAATCTTGTGCCGTTCCGTTATCAACATTCACCATAAATCCAGCATGTTTTAACGAAACCTCTACACCACCGATTCGCTTACCTTGTAATCCTGACTCTTGAATTAACTTACCAGCAAAGTTATTTGGTGGACGCTTAAATACACTACCACATGAAGGGTATTCTAGCGGTTGTTTTGATTCACGTTTGAACGTTAAATCGTCCATTTTCTCTTTAATTTCTTCACGTACACCCTCTTCAAGTTCAAACTTCGCTTCAAGAATAATATAATGGTTGTTCGCAAATACACTCTTACGATATCCAAATTCAAATGCTTCTTTCGTCAAAGTACGTAGCTCTCCATCACCTGTCATTACAACAGCTTCCGTTAATACAAACGATACTTCACCGCCGTACGCACCAGCGTTCATATATAATGCTCCGCCAACTGAACCTGGAATACCACAAGCAAACTCAAGGCCTGTTAAGTTATGGTCTAACGCAATACGTGATACGTCAATAATCGCTGCACCACACCCGGCCACGATCGTTGTTCCTGTTACAGTAACATCTGTAATATGAATCAAACTTACTGTAATTCCGCGAATACCGCCATCTTTAATAATGACATTTGATCCATTTCCTAAAAACGTAACTGGAATATTGTATTGGTTCGCATACTTAATAACTTCTTGAATTTCATCATAATTCGTAGGCGCGACAAATACATCCGCTTTTCCGCCAACTTTAATATGCGTATGATTCTTTAACATTTCATCTTGCTTCACATGACCTTCAGGCAATACCGTACTTAAATATTTATAAACCTCTTGCATATTCATTTTACGATTCCTCTATTTCTATATTCTTTTTATCCCGTTATACGGGCCCATAATATCCCCACATATTAAACCTAAAGCGGTAGATACAGTGTACCTAAAATCAATTCGAGACACCTATAAACCTCTTAAATAATAAGAGGTGCCACTCATATTAAAATATATATTGCATAATAAAGCAACCCAAACAGACCACTAAACTTGACCTGTAATCAGAAAGACAACAATTTGTAAAATATATGACTTTTACAGAGCACTATCCCTCATTATCTTACTATACCACATGAAATGAAATGGTATTTTTTGTATTCCGTTTTATTCCCATAAAAAAAGAGCGCATCCCACAGAATGCGCTCTTTCTATACTCATTACATTACTTTTCGTTCTCTTCTTTTTCCTTATCAAACCATAACAGCTCATCATTATCAACTTCACCATTATAATTGATTAAGATTTCTTCCCCTGCTTTTATATCTTTATAAGCAAAGAAGTTAAACGTATGGTTCTCAAAAACGATATCATACGTTGCATTTGGCGTATACGAATGATTAAATAACATACCATATCCTAAAAGAATAGCAGTATGATTGATCCCATACTCAAATGCGTAATCAGCAAGCAACGTCTTCTCAATGTGCTCATGCTGTTCATTCGGATAAGAGATAACTGGTGCTGCATGTATCAACTCACCCTTTTTAATATCACGAGTGGCAAATACCCCTCTATTAAATTCTCCATCACTTAGTTCAGAAGTTCTAACTTCAATCATATGCGTCACCTATATAACTCTTTCTTTGAAGTATTATTTCTCTCTAAGCTTGGCAGATAACAGAAAGAAATGCAAATAAAATATTCAAATCATACATTTCAAATTATTTTTCTTTCCTCTTCAGCTTTCGGCCACTAATCCATAAAACAAATGCACCCATCATAGCTAACAATCCTTGTGCAACATTATGAGTATTCGTTTGTCCCCCTGCTGCAGGCAATACTTTTTCTTCTTCCTTACTTTTCTCTTCTTTGCTTTCATTTTGGTGACTCTCGGCTTTCTTCGTTTCCGCCTTCATTCCTTCTACTTTGCTTTCTTCCGACTTATTCACAGCTGCCTTTTCTGTTGCCTTCGGTCCTTCTACTTTACCTTCTTCCGGCTTACTCTCGGCTACTTTCTCTTTTTGCTTCGGCTCTTCTACTTTGCTTTCTTCCGACTTACTCTCGACTGCCTTCTCTTCTGGCTTCGCTTCTTCTACTTTACTTTCTTCCGACTTACTCTCGGCTACCTTTTCTTCTTCTACTTTACTTTCTTCCAGCTTACTCTCGGCTACCTTCTCTTCTTCTACTTTGCCTTCTTCCAACTTACTCTCGGCTACCTTCTCTTCTTCTACTTTGCTTTCTTCCGACTTACTCTCGACTACCTTCTCTTCTTCTACTTTGCCTTCTTCCAACTTACTCTCGGTTACCTTCTCTTCTTCCTTCATTTCTTCTACTTTGCTTTCTTCCGACTTACTCTCGGCTACCTTCTCTTCTTTCTTCGGCTCTTCTACTTTGCCTTCTTCTGGCTTACTCTCGGCTACCTTCTCTTCTTTCTTCGGCTCTTCTACTTTGCCTTCTTCTGGCTTACTCTC
>JAQEWB010000003.1:21533-433735 GCA_027694045.1 Bacillaceae bacterium OF18-1A
AGCTACTTTCTCTTCTTTCTTCGGCTCTTCTACTTTGCCTTCTTCTGGCTTACTCTCGGTTACCTTTTCTTCTTGCTTTGGCTCTTCTACTTTGCCTTCTTCTGGCTTACTCTCTACTACTTTCTCTTCTTCTTTCTCTTCTTCTTTCGCTTCTTCTGGCTTCACTTCTTCTACTTTTCCTTCTACTTCGCTTTTCTTCTGCTTACTTATCACTTCTTGTGTTACAGTCCCGCTAAAGTAATGCATAGCACTTATCTTGATCGAAAATTTAAATGTTTGTTCGCCTTCTTTTGCCCACTTAATACTTCCATTTTCATATATGCCATCTTCTTTATTTATTCTCATTTTAGGCACTTTGCCGCTCAAGCTATAAATGGGTATTTGTGTTTCTTCCTCAATAATAGCTTTATCTAATGTGATTTGTTGATCATAAAGTGAGATCATCGTTTTTCCTCGTAAATTTCGAATCGGTCGAATATCACTAATGTTATTTTTATCTAAATATAAAGAAGATAAATTTTCCAATGTTTGCAACGGCGCAACATCTTCAATTTCATTTTTTGTAAAGTTTAATGATTGCAATTTTCCTAGTTTCTCGATCCCTTTTATATCGCGAATCGCATTACCAGACACATCCAAACTTTCTAACATAGGTAAATTAAAGATTGGTTTTATATTTGTAATGCTATTCTCACTCAATGTTACGCCCTTAAGATTTCCTAAATTACTCAGTGGAGAAATATCTTTAATTTTATTTTCACTTATTATTAAATCATTCATATTTTCCAGTGCACTTAACGCAGAAATATTTTCAATTTCATTATTAGCCAATGATAAAGTTTCAATCGTTTTTATCATACGAATTGGGGAAATATCTTTGATTTTATTATTTACTATTGCGATCTCTTTCAGATTTTTCAATCCACTTAACGGAGAAATATCTTCAATTTCATTATTACTAAATTTTATTCTCTCTAATTTTTTTAAATTCTCAAGTGGTTTTAAATCATGTATTGGGTGATTTGTTATCGTTAAAAATTGAAGGTTTTTCAGCTTAGATATTGGTGTTACATCTTTAATTCCTTCATCGTCCTTCTTTGAAGTATATAAAGATAATGTTTCTAAATTTTCCATTTCCCCTAACACAGAATAGTCTTTTACTATATTTTTATTATCATACACCCTTAGCTCTCTAACCTGTAGCAAATCTGCTTTTGATACAGCCGCGTCAAGATTACTTCGTCCTAATGCTTTATTAATTTCTGATTTCAAATACTGATCAAAAACAACATTTGAACCAATTTCCTCTTTACTCTCCACAGGTGTAGTAGGATTAGAAACTGTGTCTTCCTTCTCTATAGGTTCAGCTCGTGGGCCTATCATCTTCGCCTTAAATTGCACTTGATGCACCTCATTATAATTTAAAGTTGGCACGATAATATGCATTCTCATATTCAATTTCTTTGATAATTCTCCGATTTCAAATTGCACTACTTTTTCATTTTTTTTATAATCCGCAGATAGCTCTTTTACATTATGAAACACGCCTTTGTTACTTACATCTTCAGTTTTCAAATAAATAAAATACTGGCTATCTTTTATAGTCGTTGTAATAAATCTTTTTCCGTCTTTCACTGTTAAAATTGCATCTTTGAAATATGCTCCTGCAATTGAATCTGCTTCCTCTTTATCTTTATGCACAATCAGTTCTATATCGTAAATACCATCTTGTATATTTGAAATATTAGTTTCTATTATTCCTGTTTCTGCTTGCACAATCGATGCTGAATGCTGTAATGGTGAAACTAAAATAGCAGCTACCACAAATCCTTTTACATATCGTCTATTTAATATCTTCAAAAATATTCCTCCTATATGTGATTATTAGAATATAGTTCATACACTATATAATCTAATCGATAACGATTATCAATGTCAATTAAAATAATGAAAAATGTCGAAATTTGTCTAACAAATAAAAAAATGATTTCTATTGTTTATAGAAATCATTTTTTACTACTATTATTTTTCTAAAATACTTTCTAATTACTTCAACTTAAATACTGCACTCACTGGGTTATGATCACTATTTTCAAACTTTAAATCTTTCCCTTGTACCTTTACAATCTCAACATTCGGTGAAACGATAAAGCCATCGATGATCGTAACAAAATTTTCCCCTTCTACGTAACTCTTCACATCATCTCTCACAGTCATAACAGAAGGGTCTACAGCCCACTGAAATCCTCCGTCAGCAAAACCTTTCGGCAACTCTACTAACCATTCTGGACGTTCTTTTACAAACTTCGGATCACTTAACTGAGCATCAGAAATTAATTGATTCCAATCTCCGCCCATTATTACGTAGTCACCATTTTTATAATGCTTATTCATATATTCTTTTAAATACTCTGCTTGCTTCATTCTAATTTTTCCGCCTTTGTCATAAGCAGATAAATGTAAGTTTACTAGTCTAACATATTTCCCATTATTAACTGGGATTTTATATTCCACAATCGCTCTATCTAAGTCAAACAAACGCTTTGGCCAAGGCTCCATTCCTGGTAATTGGAACCTCGTCGCTGTTTGAACCTTATATGTAGAAAACGTACTTAATCCAGACTCAGCATATCCCATTGGACTTGTAATTGGGACAGGAACCCATTTTGTATTGTAGTTCTTTCCAAATGACGAAGCATAATCAGGTAATCCTTTTTTCAAAAACTCATGCTCATTTACATCAAATGATCGAAGTGACTCTATATCTACTTCTTGTAATAGCGTAAAATCACTATTCTCATTTTGTAAAAACGAAAGCATATTCTTTACATTTGTTTCCGTTTGCTCTTTACTACTTGAACCAGATCCCTTTCCCCCATCCATAAAGAAATCTTGATTCTTATCTAATCCCGCATATCCAATATTAAACGTTGTAACTTTAAATTCATCGCCTAGTTGTAATACACGTTCTTTATTGTTCTCTACATTTAATTTGATTACATCAGCTGGCTGTTCCTTTGTAAGTGTCATATATCCTAAAAATCCACCTAAAATGCCCACTACTACTAAAACACATATAAATACTATTTTAAAAAACCTCTTCAAACAAACGCCCCCCTTTTCCAAACCCTTTTTTCTTTATTTTCAGTCAAATCAACCGTGACGACAGACATACGAAACATTTTATCACAATTAAAACTGCACATCATTATATTTAAAAATGATTACTCCCCAATCCCCTACTGGAAATCAAACATAATATTTAGTACACTATATGTAATATATCATAGGCGATGGAGTTCGCCATAAACGCTGTTTAGCTAATGACTCCTACCAGTATAACTACTGGTAGGAGTCTATTTTTTTGAACAAACTATTTAAAGAGGTGAGGAATTTGATTTACATTATCGTTGGCATAGCCGGAATTTTAGGAGCTCTTTCTCGTTATTATTTAGGTCTTAGCATTCATACATTTTGGAATCATTCATTTCCATTAGCTACACTACTCATTAACTTAATTGGCTGCTTCTTATTAGCATGGCTGACTACTTATATCGCTCGGCGAAACATCTTACCTTCAGAAGTTGTCACAGGAATTGGAACTGGATTCATCGGTTCATTCACAACGTTTTCAACTTTTAGTGTAGAAACTGTGCAGTTAATTAACTACAGTGAATGGAGCACAGCCTTCTTATATGTATCATGTAGCATACTTGGTGGCCTTCTTATGTCTGGTCTAGGCTATACACTCGGAGATTTCTTCATTAAGAAATCTCTTACGGAAGGTGATCACTCATGATAGAAGCTTTATTAGTAGCAACTGGAGGTTTCTTCGGTGCGGTTACACGATTTGCAATTAGCAATTGGTTTAAAAAAAGAAATAAAACTTCATTTCCAATTGCCACATTCCTCATTAACATAACAGGAGCTTTTTTACTCGGCTGTATAATTGGCAACGGCATGACTACAGGATGGCAACTATTATTAGGGACTGGATTTATGGGAGCCTTCACTACATTTTCAACTTTTAAATTAGAAACCATCCAATTGCTGAACCGTAAAAAACTTTACATATCCCTTTTATACGTAAGTATGACTTACATAATTGGCATCCTCTTCGCCTTCCTCGGAATAAAAATCGGCGGAATCTAAAAAAGCGACTTTTTTACAAGTCGCTTTCTTTCATAAAAAATAAGTAGCACCATACGGAATAGAAAATAATCCAGCTGGATATACGTTGTAGTGAAAAGCTTGCGCAGGAGGCTGATAATAAGGCATATACTGCATTTGTTGTAACATCGCTTGTTGTGATTGTTGCTGTGCATGCAAACCTTGATAAACAGCTTGAATGGTCCCCTGCGCTCCAGCTAGTGTAATTGCTGCATCTACCCTTCCATTATAAAAATGATGATTCATCTTATTCATCTCACTTCGTATGCATAGTTAAACTTTATGCTGCTATTTACGTGCAACCTAATTGATGAGGATGCAAAAAACCTCACTATTTACAATATGCTTATACACTATAGTAGGTGTTTAACTACAGAATAACCCTAATAAAAAGAAGCGTAACCATAAGGTTATGCTTCTTTTTTACACTGAAAAAGTTGCTATACTAACAACTCCTATTGCTGCTTTTTCAACTTCGACGTAACAAATCCAAATAACAACACACCAATACCACTAAAGAAAAACAAATAACTTATTGGTACTAAGAAAAAGAATGGTTCTTCGAGAACCCCATTTGCTGCTACTGTACTATTTTGAGCATGCACACCTAAACAAATAGCTCCTAAAACTATGAATACAATTCCGACTAAATATTTATTCATTATATATTCTCCTTCAATTTTACACTTCGCTAGCTACCATCATAATAAACCTACAAAAACTACAAGTCAATAATTATTTGTTGTTAAACGATAAATAATTATTTTTACAAATAAAAAAAGTAGTACAACCAAAGGTCTGTACTACTCTTTTCTCAAATCTCTCAAATTTGATATGTATAAAGCAATAACTAAAACAAGAATGGAACCTGCATATAACAACGTCTCAAATGGTTCATCATGAGAAACAATAATTAATCGAATTAAAGCCGTAATCCCAATATAAATAAAATAACGTAACGGGAAATGATAATTCGATTTGAAATACTTAATAATCAATGCAATAAACTCAAAGTATAAGAAGTATACGATGATGCTCTCAACTAATTTATACGACGTATATTTCTTCGATGAAAATATGTATTGAATAAACGTGATTGTTTCATTAATTAAAAAGATAGATAAAACAATGGACAATATAATTAAAGCTATATTTAATATCCACTGCAAAACGCTGGCTATATAATGGTCAATGTTAAATTTCATGTTTTCTTTTAACTCCTCTTCATATACTTACATATTTATTATAGCAAAATTATAATTGGAGATGAGTTAAATCGTATATTCACCCTTTGTTTTCTCCTTTGCGGGGATGTTCATTGTTTGAAGAAGCCCTTTGACCGCAGAGCTAGATTGCATATTAAGAAAACCCCTCAATTTACTATTAGTAGTTATCATGCCAAACAGAAGTGTATAATCTTCTAAGGCACGGAAATGAGCATGTTTAGACACACTATGACAGTTTGAACAACGCCACCCTTGTTTTTCTTTTAACATCGTCATAGCAAGACATTCCTCACACTGTACGCCCCTAAGCAATTCCTCCTTTTTAATTGTATATTGTTCAAAAATATTTTGTCGCTGCGGAGAGTGTCCTTTCATAATTTGATCTATACGTCCATTTAGATCACTAATCACTTTTTCTTTATATTGATAGCAGCGATTTTCGAAATATATCGACTTACCGACAAAAATCCCTTCCTATACAGGATAGCACCACATATAAAATCGCACTGTAAAGCATAATGCGAATCCCCCCCGTTTTAAAATTGCCGGAATCAAAATGTGGGATTCGCATTCAACGTATGTAAAAGATCATCTTTACGAAATCAAAGAAAAAGAAGCATAAATTGACCAAAACGGCCAGCTTATGCTTCGCAATCACTACAATTCATCCATTACTTTCGTTAACTTTTGAAGCGCTGATAAAAGATTTGTCAATTCTTCAGGTGATAAACTCGCATAATATTTTTCCGAAACTTGCTCCATATATGCGTCCATTTCTTTTTGATATAGCAAGCCTTTCTCTCCTAATTCAACTGAAAATGCACGTTTATCTTCTGCATGTTGCCTTCTGAAAATATACCCTTCCGTTTCAAGTTTGACTAACTGCTGGCTAATGGCACTCTTCGTTACATTCATCTTTTCTGCTAACTCTTTAGGAGTCGATGATGGATACCGAATAATTAATGTTAACAACGTATATTGCTGATTATTCAAATTAAAATTCGTATAGGATCTTTCTTTCCTTTCAAGTAATATCCATAATTCTTCAAGTGTTTGATTAATTTCCTCAGCTATATTTTTATTTTTCATACGTATCCCTCTCACCTTTTCTTCTCCAATTTTTCGGATTTAAATACTTTTTATATTTTGATACAACTTCTTTCCCAACAAAGACAGCACCTATTAAGAAAAGGATTTCTCCTACTACTATACATCCAGGAATGACAATGGTCTTTACCTGAGCCGAAAGTGAAGTAAAGGGTATGATTAAGGCACTCCCCCAAAGTAGAACATATATGATTAGAAGCCCTATTCCAACTTTAAAAAGCAAAGGCTTTTTTTGTTTATTTTCGTTTGAAACGATTTCTTTTTCCATTTCACAACCTCCAATTACAAAGTGATTTAGTTTACTTAACTAAACTATATACTAAGATTAATTTGATTGCAAGTAAAAAAAGTTGCTGCCTATAAAATACAGACAGCAACTTCAACTAAAGTAGCTTGCATAATCTACGCAAGCTACAGTATTTTTTTCCTTTTATAACTAATAAACTGCGATCGGACCATAAGGACCATTAATAATCTCTATTCTTGTTTCAAAAATATCTGTCAAAAGTGTTGAGTCCATAACCTCTTCTACTGTTCCAAAAGCAGCAATTTGTCCATCTTTCATAGCACAAATTTTATCAGAGTATTTGGCTGCAAAATTTATGTCATGCATAACAGTGAGAATCGTTCTTCCAAATTCATTAGCTGCACGTCTCAAATGCTCCATCATTTGAACAGAACGAGCAACATCAAGGTTGTTCAGAGGCTCGTCCAAAAGTACATATTCAGTCTCTTGGCACAATACCATCGCTACATATGCCCTTTGTCTTTGACCACCAGAAAGCTCATCTAAATATCTATTCTCTAAATTAGTTAAATCCAGAAAGTCGATATATTTAGAAATAATAAATTCATCCTCTTTCGTTAACCTTCCCTTTGAATAAGGAAAGCGCCCAAATCCAACTAGTTGTCTAACAGTAAGTCTAGTTACAAAATGGTTTTCTTGTCGCAATATAGTCAAGACTTTTGCTAAGTCTTTTGATTTTGATTCAGAAACATCCATATTTGCTACCTGGATTTGACCTTCGTCCATGTCCAAAAGTCTGCCAATCATCAAAAGTGTTGTGGACTTTCCAGCGCCATTTGGTCCAATTAAAGAAGTAAAACCCGCTTTTGGTATTTCAATATCCAAAGGTCCTATTTTTACCTTATCAGTATAGAACTTTTTAACATTATCAATTTTTATCATAAAGCCCTCTTCCTTAAAACGATAGTTAAGAATATGATTCCACCAAATAATTCAATAATAACTGACACTACACCTTGAGCATGGAATACATGATACATTAAAAAGTATGCGCTCGTCATTATTAAAAATCCTATAGCAAAAGCCATCGGAAAAATATATCTATGATCATAAGTTGATGCCGCCTGATAACTCAAAGTCGCTACTAAAAAACCGTAGAAAGTAAGTGGCCCAATTAGAGCTGTTGAGATGGACATTAAAATAGCAACTAATACAAGCGTATAAATTACACTAGGCTGATATTTAACTCCGAAAGAAGTCGCAACATCCTTTCCTAGTGACAAAACATTCAAATTCTTAGAATGAGCAAAAATCAATACCGCTACAATTATAATCATCGGAATTACAATAGGAAAATATGCAGGATCTGCATGATTAACAGAACCAAATAATCTTGCTTGTAAAATATCAAATTCTGCAGGCGCAAGTAGTTTTCTCATGAAAGTTGATACAGAATTTAGCCCGGTACCAATAATAATTCCAACTAAAAGCATAAGTTGTAAATTCCCATA
The DNA here is from genome assembly GCA_027694045.1 of Bacillaceae bacterium OF18-1A. Classification (GTDB taxonomy): domain Bacteria; phylum Bacillota; class Bacilli; order Bacillales; family Bacillaceae_G; genus Bacillus_A. The sequence continues at coordinate 29,795 of JAQEWB010000003.1, forward strand.
TTTACCGGAAAGTAACCATCCATAAAGTATCAAACTCATGAAAACCATAACAACAACTTGGAATAAAAATGATCCAATTCCATTAAAATTTAGTAATGCACTAGCACCAAAGAAGAATATTGTACTCGTTTGAATTGCTGAATAAAGTGACTCAAAACCTAAAAGCGAAGGCGTAATAATTTTATTACTCGTAATAGATTGGAAAGCAACTGTTGATAAACTATGGCAAACTGCCGCAATAATCATTGCAACAATAGCTACTATCCTTCTCTTAACAACTGGGATAAAAGAAGGTGAATCTATCGGTACTGGATTGTTATAAACTAAAAGTCCATATGAAGAAAGAAGGCCTAAACCAATCAATGTGATCAGTAAAATCCAATAACGCCTTGCTTCCTTCTTAGAACGAAAAGCACTTGCTGATCTACTTTCATTATGAAGGCTAGAATCGATTTCGACATTTTCTTTATTTTTATATTCTAATGTGATCATCGTAGCCTCCTTGGTTTTCTTTGTCTTAATAAAATAGTAATAAACACGACTGCTCCCACTGTGGCAAGTATTAAAGAAACAGGTACTTCAAAAGGTCTTATAATTGTTCGAGAAATGATGTCACAGGCAGTTATTGTCCCCATTCCGATCACACAAACCCAAGGTAAATTACTTCTAAGATCATCACCTCTAAACATCGAAACAATATTTGGCACAATTAACCCTAAGAAAGGTAAATGCCCAATAACAGCTGCAACAATTCCAACTGCAACAGAGATAAGAGCAGTTCCAAAAAGAACAATTCTATTGTAATTCACTCCAAGGCTTGTTGCGACATCTTCTCCTAGTCCAGCTAACGTCAATCTATTTGCATACATAAAAATAAGCAAAGTAATGATAACAATCAGCCATAAATATTCATATCTTCCCACCTGAATGTTAGCAAATGAACCTACAAACCAAGTTTCAATACTTTGCGTCTTTTGAAAAAGGAGTCCTAAAAAAGTAGACACCGCAGAAATAACTGCTCCAAGCATTAATCCAATAATCGGGACAATTAAAGAAGAACGGAGTTTAACTCTTCTTAAAAATAGAAAGAAAATCATAGTTCCTATAAAAGAAAAAATGATTGCACCAGTCATTCTTTGCACTAAAGTCGGGGCAGGAAATAATAAATACACAAAAAGCAGGCCTAAGCCTGACCATTCAATAGTACCCGTTGTAGTAGGTTCAACAAAGCGATTTTGTGTAATGAGTTGCATGACGAGTCCTGCCATCGCCATCGCAGCTCCAGTCAGCATTAATGCCGCTGTTCTCGGAACACGAGTGATGAAAAACATCTCTATTCCGTCCTCTTGTCCACGTATATCATAAACTCCAGTAAACAATGATAGAATCCCTAAAATTATAACAACTATAATCGCTATTATAAAAGATTTTGTCCATAATTTATTGTGATTATAAAACTGGGGTTGAGAAATATTCTCAACCCTAGAAATCATATTTTTTGACACTGTTTCGTACTCCTTTACACTACTTACCTAAAGTTTTTGCAATATTTCCAAATAACTCTATGTAAGTTTGAATTGATTCATTTGTGTAAGTATCTTCTGGTGCATAAATAACTTGGTTTTTAGAAACAGCAGTTGTATTTTGAAGAGCAGGTGATTTAGAAATAACATCCTTAGCAGGTGTTGAAGTAGCTGCATCAGATGTTGCAGCATCACGATCTAATACGAAAATCCAATCAGGATTTGTTTGTGCAATAGCTTCAACAGACACGTCGTCACCTTTATGACCTGCAGTAGAATTTTTAACTTCTAACGCTGGAACCCAACCGAAAATCTCATACATTGGTCCCCAAACACGACCAGAATGTGGAGCTGCAAAACCAATATTACCACCCGTAACGATAACACTCATAACTTTATCTTTTCCATTATAAGCAGATTTTGCATTTTCAATAGATTTATCAAAATCAGCCACTAATTTTTTAGCTTCTTTATCTTTATCAAAGATTTTTCCTAACGTCATTGTAGAATCTTTAAGTCCTTTTACTAAGTTTTCTCCAGGCTTAGTAGCTTTCTCAGAAACATCAACGTTAAGATCAATAACTGCTGCATTTGGTACTAATTTTTTAATTTCTTCGTAATGGTCAACAAATCTTTGACCAACGATTACAAGGTCAGGGTTTGCAGCTGCAATAATTTCAAGATTTGGCTCACGGTGATTCCCAATATTTTGAACTTTTTCATCCTTTTTATATGCTGAATCAGCAGGCATGATATCCTTTGGAGCAGCCGCTAATTTAATTCCCCAATCAGACAAAGTTTCAAAAGTTCTATTATCTAAAGCAACTACATTCTTTGGATTTACAGGAACAGTAACCTTTCCACGTGCATCAGTGATTTCAACCGTTTTTGGCTTATCACTACCATTATCTTTAGTAGCCTTCGAAGTTTCTTTACCTGAATCTGAGCAAGCTACTAACATTAAAGTAAAGATTGCTAGAATACTTACTAATTTTAAAAGCATAGTTTTTTTCATACGTATACTCCTTATAATGTAATTTATTTCGAAAATGATGACATCCATAGATCGAATTAGATAGTAACTGCTATTCACCTAAATCAATATTGATAATCATTTTCATTTGAATATCCTGTTAATTAGTATAATCATTAATCCTGTGAAAATCTTGTGAGTTAATAGAATTTAGTATAATTTGTATATAAAAAATAATATGTACCGTCAGGCGTATTGATTTTCTTTTCAAATGAACACTTTCATTTCGTGTGGCCTCATGTTCGTGCTTTTACGGACAGTTGAAATCGGGGTCTTACTGCCCGGCAAATAGCTGGATAAACTATAATTTATCGTTTCTATCTTTTAATAGAAAAAAGCGAGTAAAACTGAATGAAACAGTTATACTCGCTTTTTTCCTATTATCTTAATTTTGTCATTCAATCATTGAATAGCCTCTGCCATGTATCGTTTGAATATATCTGTCTTTCTTCTCGCACTTTAATTTTTTTCTTACATACCCAATATATAAGTCTACTACATTTGGATTTACTACTACGTTATGTCCCCAAACCTGGTTCAAAAGCATTTCACGACTCAATATTGTATTTTTGTTCTTGATTAAAAATACAAGCAAATCGTACTCGCGCTTCGTAAGCGAGAGGTTTTTACCATCTTTTTTTACAATATTGCTAGATGCATCAACAAGGAGATCTTTAAATTGAAAAAAGTTTATCTCATTTTGCTGGATACAATTACTTCTCCTTAAAATCGCCTTTACTCTTTCCACTAATTCTTCTTTCACAAATGGTTTTCTTATATAATCATCCGCGCCTGCTTGTAACCCTGCTATGCAATCCTCGCTAGAAATATTGTCGGTCACAATAATTATTGGTGTCGTTTTAACGAGTCGTATTTGTCTGCAAATTTCTGGTCCTGATATGCTTAATGAATCCCAATCCAATATGATAATATCCCAATTTTGTTCATATATTATATTTAAACCTTCGTTTTCATTGTGAAGTTTTAAAATGAATTGGCCTTCTTGCGTTAAACCGCTTACGATTTTCTTTGCTAAAGACCGTTCATTCTTAATTACTAACACCTGCCTCACCGACGGTTCACCTCTACTTCAATATAACTTAGTTCGGTTAAAAATTATCCTAAAAAAGATAATTTTAAATTTATAAATGTTAATTTCCTAAAAAAACCATTATGACAGCTTATTAGGAGAACTCTATATAATCTTACAATAAATACGGATAAAAACACAAAGTATATGAAGATTTAAATACATATTATTTAGATAGAAAGCAAAGATAGAAATGATTTCGTTCTTGTTTTGATTTTCTATAGCCTTCTCTTAATAAAAAATTTATTCTTGCTTTCTTACACATACTTAAAAGTATGGACTTCTTTCAAATTGTGTTAAAATTTTGTGAGACACTATTCAATATACATTAATAAAGGTGAGGGTACCCAGTGAACAATAACAACAATACATATTGCACTATGGTTATATTTGGAGCAACAGGAGATTTAGCGAAGAGAAAATTATTCCCTTCTATATATAGCCTATATAAAAAAGGGCAGCTCTCTAAAAATTTTGCTGTTGTCGGTGTAGCAAGACGTGAATGGAGTGACGAAGTATTTCGTGAAAATGTATTAGCCTCTATTCAAGATTCAAAAATTGAACCAGGGAATGATTTAGATGAATTTTTAACTCATTTCCGCTATTTAGCGTTTGATGTTACGAATACGGCTTCATACCAAGATTTGAATGCATTAATTACTAACCTTGAAGGACAATTCGATATTCCAGGAAACAGAATGTTTTATATGGCGATGGCTCCTGAATTCTTTGGAACGATTGCTTCTTACTTGAAATCAGAGGGCGTGACAAATTCAAACGGCTGGAACCGATTGATTATTGAAAAGCCTTTTGGACATGACTTGCCGTCCGCGCAAAAATTAAATGACGAGCTTCGTCATGCATTTGCTGAAGATGAAATTTATCGTATTGACCATTATCTAGGAAAAGAAATGGTTCAAAACATTGGCGTTATTCGTTTTGCAAACGCAATATTTGAATCATTGTGGAATAATAGATACATCTCTAATATTCAAATTACATCCAGTGAATCTTTAGGTGTAGAGGATCGCGGAGGGTACTATGACACTTCCGGTGCCCTAAGAGATATGATACAAAACCATATGTTACAAATGGTTGCTTTGCTGGCAATGGAACCGCCAATTCGTTTAACAACAGAAGAAATCCGAAGCGAAAAAATTAAAGCATTACGTGCACTTCGACCAATAGCTGTAGAAGAAGTGGATCAATATTTCGTGCGAAGTCAGTATGGGCCAGGGACAATCAACGGAAAAGAAGTTCCTGGTTACAGAAGCGAAAATAAAGTGGATCCAAACTCAAGAACGGAAACATTTGTGGCGGGTAAATTAATGATAGACAATTTCCGCTGGGCTGGTGTGCCGATCTACATTCGTACAGGTAAACGCATGCAAGAGAAATCAACAAAAATCGTTATTCAGTTTAAAGAATTACCAATGAATTTATATTCTAAATCAGAAAACAGCGTGCATCCGAACCTGCTTATTATTCATATTCAGCCAGCTGAAGGAATTTCTCTCGTTTTAAATGGTAAGAAAATCGGTACTTCTGAAACGACGAAACCATTTAAACTTGATTACTGCAATGACTGCGTAGACGGAGTAAATACACCAGAAGCTTATGAGAAGCTTATATATGATGCAATTCAAGGCGATGCAACAAACTTCACTCACTGGGATGAAGTAGCATTATCATGGAAATTTGTTGATGTTATTTCTAAAGCATGGAAACAAGATGTATCAACTGATTTACTTACTTATGAATCAGGATCAATGGGACCGCAAGCTTCAGATGATTTACTTGCAGAAAACGACTTCCATTGGTGGCCAATTTCAGATGATAGTGACTACTCAATCTAAGGATAAAAAAATGGACCAAGATTTCAATCTTGGTCCATTTTTATTTTATTTCCATTTCGTATGGAATGTACCTTCTTTATCTACTCGTTTATACGTATGTGCTCCAAAATAATCACGTTGCGCTTGTAACAAGTTTGCAGGTAGTGTTGCCGTACGATAGCTGTCATAGTAAGAAATCGCTGCTGTAAATGCAGGTACTGGAATACCTTGTTGTACAGCTAATGAGATAATTTGACGTAATCCGCCTTGGTATGACTCCACAATCTCTTTAAAGTATGGGTCAAGTAAAAGATTCGGTAAGTCCGTGTTCGTCTCATAAGCTTCTTTAATGTTCTGTAAGAAGGCTGCACGAATAATACATCCGCCTCTCCAAAGCATAGAAATGCTGCCGAAATCAAGGTTCCAGTCATATTCCTCAGAAGCTGCCTTTAATTGCGTGAACCCTTGCGCATAAGAACAAATTTTGCTCATATATAAAGCTTGACGCACTGCTTCAATCAATTCTGCTTTTTCAATTCCAAGCGCTGGTTTATCTTTAGGACCAGATAATAATTTACTTGCTTGTACACGCTCTTCTTTTAAAGCAGAAATACAACGTGCGAATACAGATTCTGTGATAATCGGAAGAGAAATACCTAAATCAAGTGCACTTTGACTTGTCCATTTTCCTGTGCCCTTTTGGCCCGCAGTATCAAGAATAACATCCACTAATGGCTTTCCTGTTTCTTCATCTTTTTTCGTGAAAATGTCTGCTGTAATCTCGATTAGGTAACTGTTCAGTTCACCCTTATTCCATTCAGCAAATATTTCATGAAACTCTTCTGCAGTCAAATCTAGTGTTTGTTTTAAGAAGAAGTATGCTTCACAAATTAATTGCATATCTCCATACTCAATACCGTTGTGAACCATCTTTACATAATGGCCCGCTCCATTAGGTCCGATATAAGAACAGCAAGGCTCGCCATTTACTTTTGCAGAGATATTTTCAAGCATATCCTTCACTTTTTCGTATGCATCCTTCTGTCCGCCCGGCATAATAGACGGTCCTTTCAATGCACCTTCTTCTCCACCTGACACACCTGCTCCAATGAAATTGATTCCTTCTTCAGCAAGGCGTTTGTTTCGGCGAATTGTATCGACAAAGTATGTATTACCGCCGTCGATTAAAATATCACCTTTATCGAGGTGAGGAAGTAGAGAATCAATCGCCTTATCTGTAATTTCCCCTGCATTAACCATTAACAAAATTTTTCTAGGTGATTCAAGCGAGTTAACAAACTCTTCAACCATATGAGTACCAACCATATTTTTACCACGGTTTTCCTCAATGATTTCACTTACTTTTTCCTTTGAAATATCATATAGGGCAACAGAATACCCTTTGCTTTCAAAATTAAGTGCGAGGCTTTTTCCCATGACGCCCACACCAACAACTCCAATTTGTTGCTTTGGCATATTTCATCGTTCCTTTCTATTTCATGTTACTCTGTCTATATTATAGTATATATACCTAAAGTAAAACTTTAATCAAATAATCTACCTTATTCATTTCAATATACTCCGCCAAAATGCGTGTAAAAGGGCATAGGAACAAGATATATCGCCATCAAGTTAAAAAATAAGGAGAAATTTCCATCCCTATCAATTAATCATGAAAAATTATATCATCCAAATTCCATATCCCTTTTACCGTCTAGAAAGGTTTATACAAATAAGCTTAGTAATAAAGTAAATCCTAATCCAGCTACAGAAATGATCGTCTCAAGCAAGGTCCATGTTGCAAATGTTTCTTTCATGCTTAAACCAAAGTATTCTTTGAACATCCAGAAACCAGCGTCGTTCACGTGTGAAGCAATTAAACTACCAGCTCCTGTTGCAAGAACAACTAAAGCAAGGTTAACATCAGATTGCCCTAACATCGGGATCACTAAACCGACAGTTGTTAAGGAAGCAACCGTAGCAGACCCTAATGAAATACGTAAGATAGCAGCGATAATCCATGCGAGCAAAATCGGTGATAATGAAGTGCCTTTGAATAATTCGGCTACATAGTTACCAACGCCGCCATCAATTAATACTTGTTTGAAGGCCCCGCCTCCACCAATAATTAAGAGCATCATCCCAATATTCGAAATCGCTGTTGTACAAGATTCCATCACGTTTTTAATTGGAATATTTCGTGCCAATCCCATTGTATAGATCGCAACTAATAAGGATATTAACATAGCAGTATCCGCATTTCCAATAAACTGGATCGCTGCTAGTAAACTATTATCTTTAAATCCCATTGTTTTTTGCAGTAAAGTAATAATTGTAGCGATTGCCATTAAAATAACAGGTAGTAAAGCTGTAAAAACACTCATTCCAAAAGCAGGAGTTTCTTCAAGTTTAAATACTCTCTGTTCGCCTAAAGATTTGATATTACCTGTTTTTGTGAATGCTTCAGGTACTAGTTTTTTTGCAATTTTCGTAAATACAGGTCCGGCTAAAATAACTGTTGGAACCGCTATCATAAAACCGTAAAGTAATACTTCACCGATGTTTGCATGCAACTCACCAGCGATAGCAGTTGGTCCTGGGTGTGGTGGTAAAAATCCGTGTGTGACAGATAAAGCTGCTGCCATCGGAATACCGAGATATAAGATAGAAACTTTTAATTCTCTTGAAATAGCAAATACGATCGGAATTAATAATACTAATCCTACTTCAAAAAATAATGCAATACCGATAATAAATGAGGCAGTCACAACAGCCCACTGAATGTTCTTTTTACCGAATTTGTTCACAAGGGTCATGGCAATGCGTTGTGCGCCCCCTGCATCTGAAAGCAACTTACCTAACATCGCACCAAGTCCAAAAACGAGTGCTAAATGACCAAGTGTTCCGCCCAATCCTGCTTCAATAGTTTTAACAATTTTTTCTGGTGGCATTCCAAGTGCTAAAGCAACGCCGAACGATACAATAATTAATGAAATAAAGGTATTTAATTTAAAGCGCATGATCAGTAAAAGTAATGCTAAAATCCCAATTGCTACAATGACTAATGGCATCGTAATTCCCCCTAATATTAGCTGTATTTGTGCTTATCCCCTATTTTTGTAGTAACCCCCAATCCCCAGATGAGGAGTGGGAATTACTGATAAAAGTTTTACTTTATTAAATTTCTTTGATAATTAGCAATTCGTGTATAATCGTCTTCTAATACTCTTGATAAGTTGATAAATATCGGTAGTAATTGTCTATATTCTTTTGTTGCTTCTTCTTTCGGCTTGTGTTTGTAAGTACTGCCAACCATTTCAGAAACGATTTCAAAAGAATCAATTTTCCCTGTAGCATAGAGACCTAATATACATGCACCTAGACAGGAGCTTTCGTAACTTTTTGGAACAACGACTTCAGATGAGAAAATATCGGACATCATTTGTCGCCAAACATCAGACCTTGCGAAGCCTCCTGTTGCCTGAATACGGGTCACAGGACCGTCCATGCATTCGGTTAATGCTAAAAATACGGTGTATAAATTATAAATAGCGCCTTCTAAGGCTGCACGAATCATATGTTCCTTCTTATGTGACATAGTTAAGCCGAAGAATGACCCACGTACATCTGGATTCCATAATGGCGCACGTTCACCTGCGAGGTATGGATGGAATAATAATCCGTCTGCGCCAGGTCTCACTCGTTCAGCAATTTTGGTTAATACATCGTATGGGTCAATTCCTAGTCTTTTCGCAGTTTCTACTTCTGATGAAGCGAGTTCATCGCGAATCCAGCGAAGAACCATCCCTCCATTGTTTACCGGTCCACCAATTACCCAATGTTTTTCCGTTAAGGCATAACAGAATATTCTTCCCTTTTCATCTGTTTGTGGCTTGTCAATGATCGTTCGAATGGCACCACTTGTCCCGATTGTAACTGCAATCTCACCTTTTCTAATTGCATTCACACCTAGATTAGATAGCACTCCATCACTGGCACCAATGACAAACGGTGTTTGGGAATCGATACCAATCTTTTTAGCTATATCCGGATTGCAGTTGCTAAATATTTTGGTAGTTGGTACGAGCTCAGATAATTGAGCAGGTGTTACACCAGCAATTTTTAAAGCTTCTTCATCCCAATCTAGTGTTTGTATATTCATCATCCCCATCGATGAAGCGAGGGAATGATCCACAACATATTGATCAAACAATTTTTTAAAGATATATTCTTTTATTCCAATATACTTTTTCGTTTTCACTGCGATTTCAGGATGGTCATTCACAATCCAAGTAATTTTACTTAATGGTGACATCGGGTGAATGGGTGTTCCTGTTCGTCTATAAACTTCATGACCATTCAGTTCATTTTTGATTTTATATGCCCATGCCTCACTGCGATTATCTGCCCATGTGATACAAGGTGTTAGCGGATGGTCATTTTCATCCATGGCAATGACACTATGCATAGCGCTGCTAAATGAAATAAACGATGGCTTTTTATCTGAATGCTGCCCTGTTATATTTGAAATTGCTCGCAAAACAGCTTGAAAAATCTCTTCTGGATCTTGTTCCGCTGTGGATATATCCGGTGTGTGAAGTGGATAACCAATATTCTCTGTTTGGATGACTTCGCCTTTTTCAGTAAATAATACTGCTTTCGTACTTGTTGTACCGATATCTATACCTAACATATAGCTACTCATGTTCCTGCTCTACTCCTTTAGATAACATTTGTTGTGACATCCAGAAGTCTTCAACTTTCCCTTGAACATCATCAAAGTTTTGATGTAAAACCTCAATCATGAGGGCTCGATCTTTTGATTCAATCGCTTTTATATAAAGCTCATGATTTTTAATAATCCGGTCAAAGTCTTCGTATTTTTCCTTGAAACGGGTACGCATCGATAACAGGATTAAGCTTTCCATAACAGGCTTTAAATTATTCCACATCATCAAAATATGGGAATGATGAATCGTGCGAATAATCGTTTCATGGAATAAAACATCTTGATAAGAAAACTCATCAGCATCATGATATTTAATGGCAATTTTCATCATCTCTATAATTTTATTCAGTTCCTTTACTAACTCATTCGTGTCCATCTTTACAAGACGTTCAAAGATAAATGTTTCTATAAGTAAACGAACATCGTATATTTCTTCAATTTCTTTTTCAGTTAAACCAATAACAACTGCGCCCATTCTTTCTAAGCGAATGATATTTTCTGAGGCCAGTACTTTTAATGCTTCACGAACAGGTGACCGACTTACAGAAAAATCGGCAGCTAATTTATTTTCTGATAGAATGGTACCGTTCTCAATTCTACCTGCAATAATACGCATTCTAAGCTCGCTCGCAACACGATCACCAGTAGAAGCTTTTGAAAGCCACTTTTCAGGATAAAGAAATTCCATTAATTCCGTCATAACGTCACCTTCTTATATTAATCAAGTATACTTGTATACAAGTATTATAACTCGAATTTTCAATTATGCAAGCGCTTTACTTTTTGTTTCGATTTTTTATGGGAACAGGGTATTATCTTGAATTTTCAAATCACGAAGCACGAATTGGCCTTAAACTAAAAAAAGCATAAGTTGGCTATTTAGGCCATCTTATGCTTTTTGTTACGCAGTTATAGATAAAAATATAAATTGTGTGTGTATCCGCTATTTGTCGGGTAGTAAGACCCCCACCGAATAGAGTTTCGCTTTATTGTTCGTATAAAGATTTTTTCTTCAGTAGAATTGTGAACACAATAATCCCTATCAACATAACAGGGATACTAGCTAAATCTAGATTTTCAGGATTTCGATTCACTAAAGTTGTTCCAAGATTACGGATACCCATATAGGTTACTCCTATCACAAAGAAACCTAAATTATATGCACCATGTAAATCGATAAATCCCCATAAACTTTCTTCCCACAATGCATACATTGCGAAAAAATAACATATTTCCAATTCAATCCGCTTAATCCGTGAAGTATGCTTGTGCAAATACTCCCGAAACAATACCGAATTTAGCTCCAAATGTTTGCATTAAAAAACCACGACATTGAATTTCTTCCGTTCCACCTTGAATACAAAGAGTCTTCCTTGCATTGATGGTCCTTTTATTCTTACTGATAAAGTGTTAAATCATACTTCCTTCCTTTTTTCTCACCAACATACGGAATTTCAAGTAATTGAAGTATTCGTTTCATAATTGAACTTGATTGTATATTTAGAAATTCTTTCAACTTACTATTGGTAGCTGTCGTTTCAATTAGAAGTGCATAATCTCGTAAAGCACACTTATGTGCATCCTTAGAGAGAGTATTACAGTTTGAGCAATACCAACCCCTTTTTATTTTCAACATTGGGATAGATAAGCATTCCTCACACTGCACTCCTTTTAATAAGTCTTCTATTTTTATTTGATAATTTTCAAGGACACTTTTTTGTAACGGTGAATGCTCCACCATCATTTTTTGAATAAGTTCGTGTATATTATATATCGATTTTTTCTTATATTTACTTTCCAACCACTTTATTTTATTAGGTAAATTAGCACTATGAATGATTTTATTAGAGAGGTTATCGTCTGAAGATTTAATAATTGTACGCGGGGTACTAATAACAACGAGGGATTCAACTGGAAAGTTAGAAAATCCATGTAAACTTAACCATTGCTTAAGTTGTAATTCTTGCCTTTTCATTTGCAAAATCGGATCTGGAAACCCTTCTGAATTTCCGTCTAATATCCTAATCAGCTGATTAAATTTCGAATCAAATAGCAAAGTACCCGCAATATTTTTTATTTCTAGAAATAGAAGAAAACGTGAGGAAATGATAATAGTATCAATTTGAAAGTAATGATTTTGATCAAATAAACGAACGTCATGTAAGATGCTATATTCTTTCTCAGAGAGAAAACTTAATGGATAATCAATCGCTTGTTCACCTTTATAACCCGCCTTATATTTCGCTATATTCTCAGCAATTATATTCCGTTTTGAGTGATGAGCAGGTAATCTTCTGAGAAGCGCCTCTAGTTGACGTAAATAAATCGGCATTCTCCGTTCTTTCACAATCATTTTATCACTCCTCCAAAAATATATCGGCGATTTTTCAAGTATATCGACTGTAACTTCAATTATATCAGCGATTTTTTCAATATATCGACTGTAACTCCAATTATATCAGCGATTCGACATAGAATATCGACCAATCGACAAAACTCGCCACCAATTACACCGATACAAACAGCATACCCCATAAATCCACTACCAACAAAACTTGAAAACCCCATTTCCGCATAAAGTGAAACTTTAATCAGTGGGGGGTTTTGTCCATCCCCCACTGATTATTAGTTGAACCAATCGGGCTTTTACGGGCAGTTTTCTCCCACCTAACTTCCTCGTATGCGCCGAATTTTGAGGTGGGAGTATTACTGCCCGGCGAATAGCGGGATAAACAAAAGAACCATACCCCCGCCAAAATGGCAAAGTTATGGTTCAAATCACACAAAATAAAAAAACCACCAAATATGTATTGGTGGAGACGGTGGGAGTCGAACCCACGTCCAAAAATATCGGCACTTAAGCTTCTACGAGTGTAGTCGATATATTAGCATTTCGCAAACTCTTCAGCCTATCGACAGGCTTCCAAGTTGCTAGTCTGGTTGTTCTCTTCCTTTGTCCTCAGACGGCGAACTCCGGCGTAGTCCACTTAGTTTGAGTCCCTTACCCTACCACATGGACGATGGAGGGAGGAACCTTTAGTGCAATTAAGCAGCTAAAGAAAGATTGTTTTGTTTGCCAATTATAGGCTTTGACGTTTTAACGAGGCCGATCCCCTCGACTCGCAACCTAAGCTCGAACTATCCCTGTCGAATCCGTAACGTCCCCATGATAAAAATGGAGCATACGAAGAAAATATCGTGATAGCTACTAAGAGCTGTTTTTCAATGTGCAACAATCTTACATAAGTTATTATAACATACGCGTGCCGTTTTACAAATGTAAATATCTGTATTACATCTTTTGACGATCACGGAACGCGCGTGCAATTTCACGTTTAGCTTCTTTCTCTTTTAAATCGTGACGCTTATCAAATTGCTTCTTACCTTTTGCTAAACCAAGTGCCATTTTTGCAAATCCATTTTTTAAATAAATTCTAAGTGGAACTAATGCGTAACCTGTTTCTTTTGCAGCTCCAGCTAATTTATCAATTTCTTTTTTATGAAGTAGTAATTTTCTCGTACGAAGCGGATCATGGTTGAAACGATTCCCTTGCTCGTACGTACTAATATGCATATTATGAACCCATACTTCACCATTATGTATACGTGCAAACGCATCTTTCAAGTTCACGCGACCAGCGCGAATCGACTTAATTTCCGTTCCTTGAAGGACAAGCCCTGCTTCGTATGTTTCTTCGATGAAATAATCATGAAATGCTTTTTTATTTTGTGCAATAACCTTACCTGTACCCTTTGGCATATAACGTCCCTCCTCTATTTTTACTATTGTAACAAATGTTACTAAAAAGCGAAAGTGGCTCGCTCAGAATGTGAGGTGGATGGAGCTTCTGACCTTGAGGCGTTCTTTGCCTCTAGAGAAGAAGCGAAGCCGCCGAACATTCTAGCCACTGTAGCTGGATTAAACAAAAAGCGAAAGTGGCTCGCTTAGAATCTTTGGACATTGGAACTCCCGACAGAGAAGCGCTTTTTGCTTCGTCGGAGGGAGTGAAATGGCCAATAGATTCTAGCCACTGTAGCTAGATTATACCAAAAGCGAAAGTGGCTCGCTCTTAAGCCACCAAGAAAAAAGAAAAGGCCCCGCTTTTCATCAAAGCGAAGCCACTCTCTTCTTACTTACGCTTTTTCTTTTTCTTCTTGAATCCTGGTACGTTTTCGAAGAATGCTTTTTTCTTCTTGCCATTACCGTCTTTTTTCCCTGGCTGACTAGCGGAAGCTGAAGCTGATCCTTTTCCTTTGCCTTTTCCGCCACGGTCGAACTTTCTACCTGTGCCACGTTCGTCGCCGCGCTCACTGCTGCGCTCGCTACGTCCACCGCGTTTCTTTCTGCCTGTTCTTGGCTGCTCGATTACGACTGGACGATCTTTGAACTTACGGCGAGGTGTGCCTTTCATACCAACGATTTCGAAGTCAATCGCGCGCTCGTCTTTGTTTACGTTAATAACGCGAATTGTAATTTCGTCACCAATGCGGAATACGTTACCTGTACGTTCTCCGATCATTGCGAAGTGCTGCTCGTCATAACGATAATAATCGTCCGTTAAGTAGCTAACATGTACAAGACCTTCAATTGTATTAGGTAGCTCTACGAATAAACCGAAGTTTGTTACAGAGCTGATCATGCCGTCATACTCTTCACCGATCTTATCAACCATATACTCTGCTTTTTTCATTTCGTCTGTTTCACGCTCAGCTTCAACAGCACGACGTTCCATATTAGAAGAATGCTCTGCAATCTCCGGTAATTTTTCACGCCATTTCGCTTGCGTTTCGTTGTCGACTTTACCGTTAATGATATATTCACGAATTAATCTATGAACGATCGTATCTGGGTAACGACGAATTGGTGATGTGAAATGTGTGTAGAACTCCGTTGATAAACCGAAATGTCCTAAGCTGTCCGAATCATAACGAGCTTGCTTCATAGAACGAAGCATAACTGTTGAGATTACTACTTCTTCTGGTTGTCCTTGAACCATTTCAAGAATTTGTTGCAACGCACGAGGATGTATTTCATTTGCACGTCCTTTTACTGCATATCCAAAGTTCGTTACAAACTCGAAGAAACGCTCAAGCTTATCTTCTTTCGGATCTTCATGGACACGGTACATAAACGGTACGTTCATCCAGTGGAAGTGCTCTGCTACTGTTTCGTTCGCTACAAGCATAAATTCTTCAATTAACTTCTCTGATACAGAACGGTCACGCATAACAACATCAGTTGGTTTTCCTTCTTCATCAACTAATACTTTCGCTTCTTTAAAGTCAAAGTCGATTGCACCGCGGCGCATACGCTTTTCACGTAAAATTTGTGCCAATTGGCCCATCTCTTTAAACATCGGTACTAACGGCTCATAGCGTTTGATTAACTCTTCGTCCTCATCTTCTAAAATGCTTCTTACGTCAGCATACGTCATACGCTCTGTCGTTTTAATCACACTTTGGAAAATCTCGTGTTTAACAACATCACCTAAGTTATTGATTTCCATTTCACAAGATAGTGTCAGACGGTCTACTTTCGGATTTAATGAACAAATACCGTTCGATAGACGATGTGGAATCATTGGGATTACGCGGTCAACAAGATATACGCTCGTCGCTCTTTCCGCTGCTTCCACATCAATTGGAGAACCTTCTTGAACGTAATGACTTACATCCGCAATATGAACGCCTAGCTTGTAGTTACCGTTCTCAAGCTTCGTTACTGTAACAGCATCATCTAAGTCTTTCGCATCTGCACCATCAATCGTTACGATCATTTGGTCACGTAGGTCACGGCGATCTTTTAAATCCTCTTCTGAAATCGTTTCTGGTACACTGTTTGCATGCTCCATCACTTCTTCAGGGAATGCTAAAGGTAAATGATGTTTATGGATAACAGATAAAATATCTACTCCAGGATCATTTTTATGACCTAGAATTTGAATCACTTCACCTTCCGCACTTAAACGATTCTCTGGATAGCTCGTAATTTTTACAACGACTTTATGACCTTCTACAGCTCCCATTGATGCGCTTTTTAATATGAAAATGTCACTTGTCCAACGCTTATTGTCCGGTATAACAAACCCAAAGTTTTTCGACTCTGTATATGTACCAACTAATTCTTTCGTTCCACGTTCTAAAATACGTACAATTGAACCTTCTTGACGTGAACCGCTTGATTGTGCGCTAATACGTGCTAATACTGTATCACCGTGAAGTGCACCGTTTAATTCTGTAGGCGGGATGAAAAGATCGTCATCTCCCGTCTTCTTCTCTTCTGGCACGACGAAAGCAAAGCCACGTGCATGTCCAATTAACTTACCACGTACTAAATTCATCTTTTCAGGAAGACCATAGCGATTGCTACGCGTACGAATAACAAGTCCCTTCTCTTCCATCATTACAAGCGCCTTTACAAAATCTTTAAAGCCCTCAGAACCTTCAATTCCAAAAGCTGCTTCTAACTCTTGTATCGTTAACGGTTTATACGCTTCTTCTCTCATAAATAATAACAACTTATCAATGTGTTTTTGTATGATTTCTTCCAAGCAAAAATACCTCCTTTAAACCCTTATATTATTTAGTGTATCCGAAAGATATAGGATGTATAAAGTGAAACTTCATACTCCCTTGATGATTTTTACAGTTTTCATAAAGTGTAGCTTTTAGTGGGTAGTTAATCTCCTCAAAGCCGGTCAGAAATTCCTTATGAAAAAAAGAGGCAACTAGATCTTACCAATCTAGTTGCTCCAAGAAGTTATATACATCCTCATGTAGCTCGTCACGCTCTTTATCAAGTGTAATGACATGCGTAGAGTCTTCATACCATTTGATTTCTTTTAACGTAGATTCTACACCGTTATAAATAATGTTAGCACTATCTGTATTAATCATTTCATCATGACGTGCTTGTACAACAAATGTTGGTGCATAAATCATATCCACATTGTTACGTACGTCAGCAATTAATTGTTGTAATGCTTTTAATGTATTCATCGGTGTCTGTTGGAATTCCAACATTTCTTGTTCGATTTGCTCTGGTGATTTTTGCTCTCGCTTTTTATATTCGCGAGCATATGCCAATATCCCTTGGTACATTGTTTCTTCACTCTTAATATACATCGGTGCACACATTGGTACCACACCTAAAACTGGCATTGTATATGCTAATTTTAAAGAGAATACTCCCCCTAACGATAAACCAACGACAGCAATTTTCTCAAAGCCTTTATCTTTTAAAAGCTGATATGCCTCCGTTACGTCTTGCCACCAATCTTCAGGACCTGTATGAACAAGTTCTTCCGGTGGTACGCCGTGTCCTTTATAAATCGGTGCATGACAAGTATAGCCTTTCTTTTCTAAGAAACGCCCTAACATACGTACATCAGCTGAGTTCCCTGTGAATCCATGTAGTAATAAAACAGCGCGGTCTCCACCTTCAAATGTAAATGGTTTCGGAGATGCTAATTTCATCATGTACTTCTCCTCTTTCTCTTCTGTAATCTAGTCGTATTCTTTCTATATCTAGTGTACCATATTTATATTTCTATAATCTAATTAGAAACTTTTTTCGAATAATGAAATAAAAAAAGAAGAACCATTGGCACAATTGGCTAATGCTTCTTCTTTTCATTTTATAAATTTAAGTACGTAACACCAATTGTCAGTGTGAAGAATAGCACAGCTAGAACAATTGTAATACGGTTTAATACCGCTTCAATCCCGCGTGCCTTTTGCTTACCAAACAATTGCTCTGCACCACCTGAAATAGCGCCTGAAAGGCCTGAGCTATTACTAGACTGCATAAGTACCATAACAATCATTAAAATCGATACAATAATAAGTAAAACTGATAATAACGTATGCACTTGGCGTACCTCCTACAAAGATTCAGTTAGTTTAAATGTTAGCATAAATCCTATAGAAAAGCGAGAGCTATAGAGTCGCTCTCGCTTTTCTTCTATTACATGAACATCATCGCAAATAATGGTCCAAGTAGACATGTCAAAATTGCTGTTAATGTCATTGTTACCGATCCAATAACACCTTCATGTTCATTATTTTTCATCGCTCTCATAACACCCATAATATGAGAAGCACACCCAAATCCGATTCCTTTACCAACTGAGTTTGTCACACGGCTCCATTTTAATAAAAGTGGACCGGTAATCGTTCCAGTAATACCTGCAATAACAACGAATGCTGCTGTTAAGGAAGGAACGCCACCAACTTGTTCAGAAACGCTCATCGCAACTGGCATTGTCACTGATTTTGGTAATGAAGATAAAATTAAGCTTTTATCTGTTCCCATAAGCGTTGCAATAACAAGGTCACTTGCAATCGCAACTGTCGTTCCAACAATTACGCCACCAGCAATTGGCACAACGTACTTTTGCAGCACATGGCGTTGTTTATAAAGCGGTATTGCAAATGCTACTACACCTGGTCCAAGTAACTTCGCAATCCATCCGCCACCACTTTGCATGTAGTCTTGATATGGAATATCCAATACTAACAGCAAAATAGCCATTAATGCAGTTGCTATAAGCATTGGAATCGTGAATGGTGTTGGAATCATTTTATAAATCCGCTTAGATAATTGATATAATAGCACTGTAAGAAGCACCCAACCAATTCCAATCAATATTTGGCTCATCACGACTCTCTTTCCTTTCTATTCGCAAGATATTGTCCTGTATGCCCTGCGACAATAATAATTAAAAACGTACTCGCTACAATTGTAATGAAAAGGGAAATTCCTTTACTCATAAAAAAAGCACCGTAATTCATTAAGCCAAGCGTCGGCGGAATCAATAAAAACGGCATAAGCGCAACGAGTGTTTCTGCTCCTAAATCAAACCATTCCACTGGTAGAACTTTTAGGCTAAGTAATACAAGTAAAAGAAACATTCCAATTAAGCTTCCTGGAATCGGAATATTCAACATTTCTTGCACCCAAGTTCCAACCATATAAAGCACGTAAAGAGCAGCAATTTGGACAAGAATCTTTGTAAATTTCATGTTCATCATCCCTCATGTTTATACGATCTTCTATTAATATCTTTATCATAGTATAAATTGTAAAAAGCTGCAATTTATCAACTTGACAACAAAAACAGCCTATGTTGTACGCTTACACCATTGATATGACTGCATTTATAAACGGAATTTAAGTCAAAAACCTTGACCTAATATAAAAAGTTTTTATTTTCTGAATTTATGAAGTTGTTATTTCAAGAAAATAATCTTTTTATTCTGCTTATCTAAAAGCTCACATATATATAAAACAAGATAGGTGGTGAACATATGGCCAAAAAAGTGCTCATTTTTTGTGACCCTGGAATTGATGATACGATGGCTCTTCTCTTGGCATTCCTTATCGATGAAATTGAAATCATCGGCATTGTTGCAGATTACGGCAACGTTCCAAAAGAAATGTCTGTACAAAATGCACACTTTTTTAAGCACAAAATAAAGGATAGAAACATCAAAATATTTGGTGGTTCAGAACGTCCCCTTACTGGTGCCCCACCTGCTTTCTTTACAGAAGTACATGGAAAACAAGGACTCGGACCGATTATTCCAAAAGAAAGTGTATCTAATGGAGAAATGGAGAATTTTTTCGAAGTTATCCCTCTTATTGAGCAGCATAAAGATGAATTAATCATTATAAGTTTAGGAAGGCTTACCTCTCTAGCAATTTTATTCATTGTATGTAAACAGTTAATGCAGCAAATTAAATCTTACTACGTAATGGGTGGCGCCTTTTTACATCCAGGTAATGTTACCCCTGTTTCAGAAGCAAACTTTTATGGCGATCCTATTGCCGCAAATATAGTCCTTCAATCTGCATCTAACATGTATATATATCCATTAAACGTAACCCAATATTCCGTCGTCACACCTGAAATGGCTGAATACATTGAAGCTAAAGGAAAAGCCCCGCTTGTTAAACCGTTATTCGACCATTATTACTACGGATATTATAAGGACACCTTACCGCATTTAAAGGGCAGCCCCTTCCATGATATGATACCGATACTAGCCGTATTCGATAACTCTATGTTCACTTATCATAAGTCGCCTATTGTTGTCATGACGGAATCCTATGCCCAAGGAGCAAGCATTGGAGAATTTCGATCTGTAGTGACACCAAATCCTTTTATTGATTGGCCAAGTCACCAAATCGCAATTGATTTTGATTATAACCGCTTCTTTAAACATTTCATGTCAATTATGACAGGTGAGCAATTTTAATTGGTGTAGGTTGTTTCACGTAAAAAAATTGGTTCAATTAACCAAAAAATATTCTATTCTTTCTAACATACACATATATATAATCCACCTACCATAAAGCTTCAGCTACATTAGTGATATACACCCTTTATCTTTTTTACGATAAGGGGTGTATATTACTTTGTAAAATTGGTTTGGGTATCCAATTTTATGTCAGATAGGGTGAGATAATATGTCCAAAAAAGTTGTATTCTTTACAGATGCGGGTATTGATGATGCGATTGCGCTTATTATGGCTATTTTTGCAGAGGAAATCGAAGTAGTAGGTATTGTTGCGGATTATGGAAATATTTCTAAAGACTTTGCCGCTAAAAATCTTAAATTTTTAACCGAAATAACAGAGAAGAAACCAGTCCCTATCTTTAATGGAGCTGATTATCCTCTTACAAGTAACGCACCCCATTTTTATCCCGATGTGCACGGTGTTCATGGGCTCGGTCCTATTATTCCAGAAGAAAACTTTCACAACATACAATCAAAGGATTTTTTCGATCTTCTAAATCTTATTGAAAAACATCAGGAAGATTTAATCATCGTAAATATAGGAAGACTTACTTCTCTATCCATATTATTTGTTTTACACAAAGAAATAATGACTTCTATAAAATCTTACTACATTATGGGAGGAGCTTTTTTACACCCCGGCAATGTGACCCCACTAGCAGAAGCTAATTTTTATGATGATCCAATTGCTGCTAATCTTATCTTTAACTACGCGGCTAACGTATCTGTTTATCCTCTAAATGTAACTCAATATGCACTGATTACTCCTGAAATGGTTGATTACATCGACAAAATTGGTAAATCAAAACTAATAAAGCCTATGCTTAACCATTACTATTATGAATTCTACAAGAAGATTTTCCCTAAGTTGGAAGGAGCTCCTGTTCATGACCTTATGCCAGTTATGGCGATTATTGATGATACGATATTCAAATATCATGAATCACCTATTTACGTTCTTAATAACGACTTAGCTCGCGGGCAATCATGTGCTGATTTTCGCTCTTCTATTCAAGAGGAAGAATTTATTAATCGTCCGAAACAACGAATCGCTATAGATTTTGATTATAATCGTTTCTTTAATCGCTTCATGACAACTATGACGGACGTTCCATTTTCATAAAGTGAAACATATGGATAAAAAAACAGACCGTGATTTCTCACGGCCTGTCGTTATTATCTGCAATTATCGTTTGATATTGTAGAAAGATTTTACACCATCGTAAACAGCTACTTCGCCTAGCTCGTCTTCGATACGTAATAATTGGTTGTACTTAGCAATACGGTCAGTACGGCTCATAGAACCAGTTTTGATTTGGCCAGCGTTAGTTGCAACTGCGATGTCAGCGATTGTAGCATCTTCAGTTTCACCAGAACGGTGAGATACAACTGCTGTGTAACCAGCACGTTTAGCCATTTCGATAGCTTCGAAAGTCTCAGTTAAAGTACCGATTTGGTTAACTTTAATTAAGATTGAGTTAGAGATACCTTTTTCGATACCTTCAGCAAGTTTTTGAGTGTTAGTTACGAATAAGTCGTCACCAACTAATTGTACTTTATCACCGATACGCTCAGTTAATAATTTGTGACCATCCCAGTCGTTTTCGTCTAAACCATCTTCAATAGAGATGATTGGGAAGTCTTTGCAAAGCTCTTCATAGAAATCAACCATTTCTGAAGAAGTTAAGCCAGTACGGCCTTCGCCTGCAAGGTCATATTTACCAGTTTCTTTGTTGTAGAACTCAGAAGAAGCAACGTCCATTCCTAAGAATACGTTCTCGCCAGCTTTGTAACCAGCTTTTTCGATAGCTTCGATGATTACTTCTAATGCTTCACGGTTAGAACCAAGGTTTGGAGCGAATCCACCTTCGTCACCTACTGCAGTGTTAAGACCTTTGTCATGTAATACAGCTTTAAGTGCATGGAATACTTCAGCACCCATACGGATTGATTCTTTGAATGTTGGAGCACCAACTGGTAAGATCATGAACTCTTGGAAGTCTACGTTGTTATCAGCGTGAGAACCACCGTTGATGATGTTCATCATTGGAGTTGGTAATTGTTTCGCATTGAATCCACCAAGGTAACGGTATAATGGAAGACCTACGAAGTCAGCTGCTGCGTGAGCTACTGCCATAGATACACCAAGGATAGCGTTAGCGCCTAGTTTACCTTTGTTTGGAGTGCCATCTAATTCGATCATAGCACGGTCGATACCAGCTTGGTCAGTTACATCGAAACCAGCGATTTCTGGAGCGATAATTTCGTTAACGTTGTTTACTGCGTTAACAACACCTTTACCTAGGTAACGAGATTTGTCACCGTCACGTAATTCTACTGCTTCGTGTTCACCAGTAGATGCACCACTTGGTACGATAGCGCGTCCGAATGCGCCGCTTTCTGTGTAAACTTCTACTTCTACAGTTGGGTTACCACGAGAGTCAAGGACTTCGCGAGCATAAACATCAATAATTGTTGACATAATAAATTCTCTCCTTTTATATAAGCAAAATTATTTAATAATTGTTTTACCTGTCATTTCTTTCGGTTGTTCCACATTTAAAAGTGTAAGCATTGTTGGGGCGATATCTCCTAAAATACCACCTTCACGAAGCTCTACATCATTTTTTGTAACGATGAAAGGAACCGGGTTAGTTGTATGAGCTGTCATCGGCTCGCCATCAGTAGTTAACTCTTGATCAGCATTACCATGGTCAGCAGTAATAAGTGCTACACCATCTTTTGCAAGAATCGCTTCTACAACTTTTCCTAAACATTCGTCAGTTGCTTCTACTGCTTTAATTGTTGGTTCCATCATCCCAGAATGGCCAACCATATCACAGTTCGCAAAGTTAAGAATGATAACATCATGTTTATCATTTTCGATTTCATTTACTAAAGCGTCCGTTACTTCGTAAATGCTCATTTCAGGTTTCAAGTCATACGTTGCAACCTTCGGTGAGTTAATTAAGATACGCTCTTCTCCTGGGAATTCAGCCTCACGACCACCGCTAAAGAAGAATGTAACGTGCGGATACTTTTCAGTTTCCGCAATGCGAAGTTGTTTTAATCCCGCTTGCGCAACAACTTCACCTAAAGTGTTATCAAGGTTCATTGGCTTGAATGCCACGTAACCATCTACAGTTTCGCTGAAATGTGTCATACAAACGAATTCAGGAATGTGAGGTACTTTTTCACCACGATCGAACTCACGGAAATCTTCATTTGTAAATACACGAGCAATTTGAATTGCACGGTCTGGACGGAAGTTATAGAAGATAACTGCATCATCATCATTGATTGTTGCAACTGGCGTGTCATCTTCATTAACAATTACAGACGGCAATACGAATTCATCATAGATACCGTTCGCATAAGAGTCTTCTACACACTCTTCTGCTGATTTATAAGTAGGGCCTTCACCATTCACCATAGCACGGTAACATTTTTCTACGCGATCCCAACGCTTGTCACGGTCCATGGAGTAATAACGACCAGAGATAGTCGCGAATTGTCCTACTCCTGTTTCTTTCATTACTTCATTTGTTGCATCGATATAGCTTTGTGCTGTTTTTGGTCCAACATCGCGGCCATCTAAGAATGCATGAATGTATACTTTCTCAACGCCTTCTTTTGCTGCTAAGCGAAGAAGAGCAAACATGTGGTTCATATGACTGTGCACACCACCGTCAGAAAGTAAACCGAATAAATGAAGTGCAGTACCTTTTTCTTTTACGCTTTTAATTGCATTTTGGAACGTTTCGTTCTGATCGAACTCACCTTCACGAATTGCAACGTTTACGCGTGTTAAGCTTTGATATACTACGCGGCCAGCACCGATATTTAAGTGACCAACCTCAGAGTTACCCATTTGACCTTCTGGAAGACCTACCGCCTCGCCACAAGCTGTAAGCGTTGTGTGAGGGAATTTGTTCCAGTAACCGTCAAAATTAGGTTTCTTAGCTTGTGCTACAGCATTCCCGTAAGTTTCTTCACGAAGTCCGAAACCGTCAAGAATGATTAAAGCTGTTGGCTTTCTCATTTTACCGCCCCCAGAAGACCTAAGAACGAAGCAGGCTCTAAGCTAGCACCGCCAACTAAAGCGCCGTCGATGTCAGATTGTGCCATGTACTCTTTAATGTTTTCTGGTTTTACGCTACCGCCGTATTGAATACGAACAGCTTCTGCAGCTTCTGGAGAAACAGCTTCTGCAACAACTTTACGGATGTGCGCACATACTTCGTTTGCATCTGCAGAAGAAGAAGATTTACCTGTACCGATAGCCCAGATTGGCTCATAAGCGATAACAGTTGCTTTAACTTGCTCTTCTGTTAAACCTGCAAGTGCTTTTGTCACTTGACCTGCTACTAGATCAAATGTTTTTCCGCTTTCGCGCTCTTCTAAAGTCTCACCACAACATACGATTGGTGTTAAACCATGTTCAAATGCTGCGATAGTCTTTTTGTTTACTGACTCGTCTGTTTCAGCAAACATTTCACGACGCTCAGAGTGGCCAAGTACTACATAACCTACTTTTAAGTCGCTAAGTGCTACTGGGCTAATTTCGCCAGTGAATGCACCATTTTTTTCGAAGTGCATGTTTTGTGCACCTACTTGTAAATCAGTTCCTTCAGTCGCTGCTACAAGGCGCTCTAAGAAAAGAGCTGGAGAGCAAACTACTGCATCAACAGCTGAAGCTGCTGGGATTTGACCTTTAACTTCCTCTACGAAGCTAACTGCTTCAGATAGAGTTTTATTCATTTTCCAGTTACCTGCGATAATTGGTTTACGCATGCTTTGCACCGTCCTTTTTCTTTGGCTGCTACTTATTTGTCGTTAAGACAAACTACACCTGGAAGCTCTTTACCTTCCATGAATTCTAATGACGCACCGCCGCCAGTAGAAATGTGGCTCATTTTGTCAGCCATACCGAATTTTTCAACAGCTGCTGCAGAGTCCCCACCACCGATAACAGAGTATGTACCTTCTGCATCTGCTAATGCTTGTCCTACTGCTTTTGTACCTTCTGCGAATGGAGTCATTTCGAATACACCCATTGGTCCATTCCATACAACAAGCTTAGAGTTTTTAATTACATCTGCATAAATTTCACGTGTTTTAGGACCGATGTCCACGCCTTCCCATGTAGAAGGAATAGAGTCGATACCAACGATTTGAGTTGTTGCAGTTTCAGAGAATTCCTCAGTGATTACAACATCAACTGGCATGTAGAAGTTTACGCCTTTTTCTTTTGCAAGTTGCATAAATTCTTTAGCTAGTTCAATCTTGTCATCTTCACATAGAGATTGACCAATTTCATGACCTAAAGCTTTAACGAATGTATAAGCAAGTCCGCCACCGATGATTAAGTTATCTACTTTGTCTAATAGATGACGAATTACACCGATTTTATCTTTTACTTTCGCACCACCGATAATAGCTGTGAATGGACGTTCTGGGTTAGAAAGTGCTTTACCAAGTACATCTAACTCTTTTTCCATTAGTAAACCAGATACTGCTGGTAGGTAATCCGCGATACCTGCTGTAGAAGCGTGAGCACGGTGAGCTGCACCGAATGCATCGTTTACGAAGATGTCAGCAAGAGCTGCAAATTCTTTCGCAAGTTCTGCATCGTTCTTTTCTTCGCCCGCATAGAAACGTACGTTTTCAAGAACTAATACGTCGCCTTCGTTCATTGCTGCAACCATTTCTTGTGCAACTGGTCCGAATGCTTCGTCTGCTTTTTTAACGTCTTTACCAAGAAGCTCACCTAAACGTGCTGCTACTGGAGTTAAACGCATTTCTTCTACTACTTGACCTTTTGGACGGCCTAAGTGACTTGCTAAAATAACTTTCGCACCTTGCTCTACTAAATATTGAATTGTAGGAAGAGCTGCACGGATACGAGTTTCATCTGTAATTTTGCCTTCTTTCATAGGTACGTTGAAGTCAACGCGGCAAAATACACGCTTACCTTTTAAATCTACGTCACGAATTGATTTTTTGTTCATTGGTTTTCCCTCCGACTACTAGTTAGGATTGACAAAACCCATTCAAAAGCTTAACACATTTGCTTTTAAAACGAAAGAAGAGAGAGAGGGAACAAACCCTCTCCCTCGTTTTGTCATTGATAACTTATATAATTAAGAATTAAAGACCTTTAGAAGTCATGTATGCAGCTAAGTCTACTACGCGGTTAGAGTAACCAGTTTCGTTATCGTACCAAGAAAGTACTTTAACCATGTTACCTTCCATTACCATTGTAGATAATGCATCGATTGTAGAAGAGTTTGTGCATCCGTTATAATCGATAGATACTAATGGCTCTTCGCTGTATCCAAGGATATCTTTTAATTCGCCTTCAGCAGCTGCTTTGAATGCTGCGTTTACTTCTTCAACTGTTACTTCTTTGTCAAGTTCAACAACTAAGTCAACTAGAGAAACGTTAGCAGTTGGAACACGTACAGCGCCACCGTTTAATTTACCTTTAAGTTCTGGTAATACTAATGCTACAGCTTTAGCTGCACCAGTAGATGTTGGGATCATGTTTTCAGCTGCTGCACGAGCACGACGTAAATCTTTGTGTGGTAAGTCTAAGATTTGTTGGTCGTTAGTGTAAGAGTGAATTGTTGTCATCATTCCGCGTTTTACGCCGAATTTTTCGTTTAATACTTTAGCGAATGGAGCTAGACAGTTTGTAGTACAAGAAGCGTTAGATACTACGTTGTGGTTAGCTGCATCGTAATCTTCGTGGTTAACACCCATAACTACAGTGATATCTTCGTCAGAAGCTGGAGCTGAGATGATAACTTTTTTAACTGATCCACCTAAGTGTTTTTCAGCGTCTGATTTTTTAGTGAAACGTCCAGTAGATTCTACTACGATTTCTACTCCGTAGTCGCTCCATGGTAATTGTGCTGGGTCACGCTCAGCGATAACTTTGATTTCTTTACCGTTAACAACGATGCTGTTTTCGTTAGCAGATACTTCTGCATTTAAAGTTCCGTGAACTGTGTCATATTTTAAAAGGTGAGCTAAAGTTTTAGCATCTGTTAAGTCGTTGATTGCTACTACTTCTACCTCTGAGTTGTTAAGTGCTGCGCGGAATACGTTACGTCCGATACGTCCAAATCCATTAATACCAATTTTAGTCATTTGAATTTCCTCCTTGGGGGATTATATTAAAGGGTAATACCCTTTGTTAACTGTTTTGCTGCACCTTCATCTGTAATTAGAATTGAAGTGTGCCCTTGTTTAATTACAGCTTGTATTGCCTTTGCCTTTGAAGAACCTCCAGCGACTGCAACAACATGAGATACATTTTGTAAATCCTCTAGTTGCATACCAACCGTTCTTACTTTATGAACAACATTTCCTTGTTCATTAAAGTAGTAACCGAAAGCTTCGCCAACTGCTTCGCTTGCTTGAATCTTTAACCAATCTGCTTCTGAAGTATTTCTGCGACGTGCCATTGTTAACGCATCACCTATTCCATGAATGACGATATTGGAAGATCGAATCAACTCAAGAACTTCTTTCACGGAAGGCTCTGTCACAATAGACGCATATGCTTCGCTGCTAACATGGTCTGGAACATACAATAAGCGATAATTACTCATCGTATTTTGTGCCATCTTGGCACAAATGGTATTGGCTTCTAATTCAACACCTTCTCCAATTCCACCACGTGCTGGGACAAATAGCATATGTAAATCTTTGCAATCAAGCTGCATCATGTCCGCAACAGCAGCTAGCGTAGTTCCTCCAGCCACAGCAACGATATTATTCGCTGTCAAACGGTCTTTTATACAAGTCACACAAGCACGGCCCATCTCCAGTTTGACCCAAGGCGATTCATCACTATCACCAGGGACAACGAAAACTTCATCCAAGTCTAATGTTTCCTTAAGTTGCTTTTCTAAAACCTTTAACCCGGAAATTTCTTTCATAAAGTCTTCCAAAGCAAGAACTAAAGCTGTTCCTTCTTCTGTCAAAGTCATTCCAGAAGAAGCGACGTGAACTAAGTTTTGTTCTTTCAAAACTTGAACTTCACTTCGCAATACTCGTTCTGTCATACCGAGGCTTGCAGATAAGTTTCTTCTTCCAATCGGCTGCATAAGCCTAATGTACTGAAGAATTTGCATTCTCGTTTGCATAACAGGTAGCAGATCAGGTAATAATTTTTTTGTGTTCTGAATCCATGAGCGCATATCTTTTCTCCTCACTACATTGGTTCATTTCACCTCGTGGTCACTTTACGTCCCGTAGTGACATTTTGTGTCCCACGTAGGTTAAAAAAATAATCCCTGCTACGTGTATTATTGTAACAGGAGATAGAAACTTATTCAACTCTTAACTGCATTGTTTATATAGTTTATTATGACACCTTTGTGAATGTTACCATATTCTACTTGTTTTCCGCCTATTTCTACAACCGGAATCATTAAGTGATATTTTTCTAAAAGGTCATTATCTTCATATATATCTATTTCCTCGATTTGAAAAGAATATTCACATTGTACTTCCTGTAAAACCTCTTTCGCCTTTACGCAAAGACCACAATCTTTTTTTGTGTATAGTACCACTTTCATCTTCTTCACCTATCCGATCGTCTTTCGTAATGATGAAGCTGGAATATGCATTTGCTCTCTATACTTCGCTACTGTTCTTCGCGAAATTACAATTTCATGCTCTTCTTCTAATAATTTTGAAATCTTTTGATCCGAAAGTGGCTTCTTCTTATTCTCTGCCTCAACAAGCGTTTGAATAAATTGTTTTACACGCTTTGTCGAAACTGCTTCATCTTCAGTAGTCGAAACAGCATTACTAAAGAACGATTTCATTTCAAATAAACCGTGTGGTGTTTGCACATATTTATTTCGCGTCGCACGACTAATGGTAGATTCATGCACACCTAATTCCTCAGCTACCTCTTTTAAAGCAAGTGGCTTTAAATAGGCTGGACCTTTCCAGAAGAAATCACGTTGTTTTTCCATAATAATAGTCATCACTTGCAGAAGTGTCTGCTTTCTCTGTTTTAAACTACGCATAATCCACTGTACGTGCTGATACTTTTCTGATACGTAAGATGCTACTTCACTTTCACTATTATTAAGAAGCGCACTATACTCAGAATGAATTTCAATTCTCGGCATATTTCTCTCATTCATCTGTAAAACGAGACGATCACCATCTTTTTTCACTGCCATATCAGGCACAATATAAAGTGGTTTATCAGAAGAAAACGCAAGACCTGGTTTCGGCTGTAATGACGTAATACAGTTCACTGCCGATTGTAATTCTTCATTACTACACTTCAATACATGAACAAGTTTCCGCCAATCTTTCTTCACGAAATAAGAAAAGTGTTCCTCTATAACCTCTTCCGCTAATCCATTCCGTCTTTGTAAGCGCTTCAACTGTAAAGTTAAACATTCCTGAATATTACGTGCTCCTACCCCTGCTGGCTCGAGAGATTGGACAAGCTCTACAGAGCGGTCGACTGCATGAAGCGGCGCAGAAAGAAGATTTGCTAACTCTTCATTCGTTTCTTGTAAATATCCATTTCCATCCATGTTCATGATAATGAAAGAAGCTATTTTTCGCTCTTCTTCTTCTATTTTATAATACTGCATTTGATTTAATAAATGTTGCTGAATCGTTGTAGAATCCACACTGTAGATTTCCATCTGATTCTCGACTTGTTTGCTGGTACTTTTACTGTTGTTAGAGCTCTTTTTCTTCTCCCTCTCAAAACCACCTAACTCGATAAGGGGATTCTCTAACGATTGCTCATACAAAAACTCCGATAATTCTTGTACATTATACTGGAGCATTGTAATCGCTTGCCTTAACTCTTGTGTCATTGCCAAACGTAAGCTTTGTTCTTGTAAAAGACTTGCCTTCAAACTAATCTCCCCCTTGTTTCTATTGTACAATAAGTTTGGTAAAAGGAGAATCCTATCGCAGACACCCATTCCAAAATATTATTAATTTATATGTATTAATGAGATTTACAACTTACAACCGAAATTTGAATAATATTGAAAGAAAATAATAGAGTACATCATTATAATGACCAAGTACTAATAGTAAATCTTATAACTAGATATAACAAGAGGGAAATAAAAAAGTCCTAACTTACAAAACGTAAGTTAGGACTTTTTGACGCGCCCAGAGGGATTCGAACCCCCGGCAGACGTGGTACCGGAAACCACCGCTCTATCCGACTGAGCTATGGGCGCATGTTTATAAAAAACACTTCATTTTCTTCTCATAATAATAGCAATAAAATCCATCTAAATCAATAAAAATATCCCCTTAACTCTCCATACCCCTTAGCCAGAAACATATATAAACATGTCACTCCCCCTAAATTTTCCACTCATAAATTCACCCCAACTCACAAATTATAATTTTTGAATTGATATTCCAAAGGGGGCTTCATTCAATGACTGTAATTACAAAACTAAAGCAAACTGTTTCTGGATTAAAAAGTGCACAAGCTAGCTTAGAGGGATTCGCTCTTGATACGGATAACCAACAAGCGAAGCAACTTTTCCAAACAGCTGCACAGCAAACACAAACAATTATCGATTCTTTAAACCCTCGCGTTGAAGAAGTCCAACAAGAAGAACCACAATACTCACAGCAATAACGGATTCGTCATGCTGCGAAATAGAAAAAGGATGATATGCAATCATCCTTTTTCTATCACATTACATATTGCAACAGAAATGGAATGATAATTATGCGAAAACTCGGTCTCATAACCGCATTATTTGCCCTTCTATTTAGCTCTTTTACCGGATGTGATAATAGTCCTTTAGATAAAAAAGTGAAAGAAGAAGCAAAACGAACAGAGAAAGAAAAAGGACCTAAATTAACAAAGATGAGCACAGAATCCTTTAATCAATCTATATCACAAGAAGCCAAGAAAAAGGCCCTCGCTATGGATGAAATTACAAAAAGCGTAGCAGTAAATTCGAATTTAGATCTCTACGTAGCAGTTACGCCTGAGCATCATGAAAGATTCGGACTAAAACCATTGCGCAGTAAACTTCAAAAACAGTTAAGTGATGAATATCCCACTTTCGATGTTCGTGTAAGTACCGATAAAAAAATCTTTATGTTACTCGAAAAACTCGAAAGCAAAATTAAGAAAAAACAAGTGTCTAAAGATGAAATAAACAAGCAATTGAAATTCATCGGTAAAAAAATGGAGTCTAACACTTAGCGCTTTTTTAAAGAAAAGGAAGGATTGAAATGTCTAGTAAAGATAAAAACTTAACCCCTGTACAACAGGAATATAAAAAGTTCGAGCAAGAACGTGAACCGAAACGTCCCGTCTTAAAAAATTGTATAAAAGCATTTTTCGTCGGTGGTTTTATTTGCTTTATCGGGCAACTTATTTCAACGTTTTATATCACATATTTTGATTTTACTGAGCGGTCAGCAGGCAACCCAACAGTAGCAACTCTTATTTTCATCTCCATGTTATTAACTGGATTTGGTATATACGATCGTTTTGGACAGTTTGCCGGAGCAGGCACAGCTGTACCTGTTACTGGATTTGGCAACTCTGTTATTGCCGCATGTATCGAACACCGTACAGAAGGATTTGTCCTCGGTGTTGGTGGTAACATGTTCAAACTAGCTGGCTCTGTTATTTTGTTTGGTGTATTTTCCGCTTTCGTCATCGCACTTATTAAAACGATTCTCGTTCAATGGGGAGGGCTATAAATGTTACAAGGACACCGAACGTGGGTATTTGAAAATAAACCAGTTATTATTTCGACAGGAGTCGTTGGCGGGCCTTTTGAAGCGAAAGGAAAAATCCCAGAAGACTTCGATATCCTTCATGAAGATTTATGGCTCGGACAAGATTCTTATGAAAAGGCACATAAAATTTTGTTCGAAGAAGCTTGTAGCCGTGCCACTGAAAAAGCAGAGCTTCGAAAAGACGATATTCAATTTGTACTTGCAGGAGATTTAATTAATCAAATCACTCCAACCAGTTTCGCATGCCGTACACTCGGCACGCCTTATCTCGGGTTATTCGGCGCTTGTTCTACTTCTATGGAAGGCTTAGCACTTGGTGCAAGTATTGTAAATGCAAAAGGTGCCAAATATTTATTAACCGGCGCATCAAGTCATAACGCCGCTGTAGAAAAACAATTCCGCTATCCTACCGAATACGGCGGACAAAAACCTCCTACTGCCCAATGGACAGTAACCGGTGCTGGTGCGGCCATTTTAAGCGATACTGGTCACGGTCCCAGAGTAACATCTGCAACAATCGGACGAGTAATTGACATGGGATTAACAGATCCATTTAACATGGGCGGTGCAATGGCTCCAGCTGCCGTCGATACAATTGAAGCCCATTTACGAGAAAGGCAAATCGATGCCTCTTACTACGATTTAATCGTAACAGGCGATCTTGGACATGTCGGACGTGAAATTGCTTACGATTTATTACATAAACACGGAACGAAAGTAACGAGCGAACAGTTTCAAGATTGCGGGCTACTTATTTATAGAGAAGGACAACCTGTCATAGCTGGTGCTAGCGGTCCTGGTTGTTCCGCAACAGTCGTATACGGGCATTTATTAAATCGAATGAAGCGAGGAGAATTCAAAAAAATACTTGTCGTTGCGACAGGTGCTTTACTATCTCCAATTACATTCCAACAAGAAGAATCCATTCCGTGTATCGCTCATGCCGTTTCGATTGAATTTGGAGGTGCAACACAATGATTTTTTTCTGGGCTTTCGTCATTGGCGGACTCATATGTGTAATTGGACAGCTTATGTTTGATGTTGGAAAACTGACCCCTGCTCACACAATGGCAACACTTGTTGTGGTCGGTGCTATATTAGACGGTTTCAATCTTTATGAACCGTTAATCGACTTTGCAGGTGCCGGCGCAACCGTTCCTATTACAAGCTTCGGTAACGCCCTCGTTCACGGCGCAATGGAAGAAGCCGCAAAGCATGGCATCGTAGGCGTTATTACCGGCATGTTTAAAGTAACGAGCGCAGGTGTGTCAGCCGCTATTATTTTCGGCTTCATCGGTGCACTATTATTTAAACCGAAAGGATAAGGAGTGTTTGTATGACTGTTATCGCTAGCGTAAAAACTTGCCTTGCTAGTTTGAGGGGTGCTCAAGCAAGTTTAAGCTCCCTATCATTAAATTCGCAGGACGAAGAATCCAAACGCGTATTTCATGAATGTATGTTAGAAATGGACAGCGTCATCGCTGATTTAAAAGATAGAGTTTCAATATTAGAACGTGAAGAACCTCAATATAAAGGGTTTTAAGTAGACTGGAGGAAATAGACTATGTCTCAACTGCCCGAATGGACACTCGTTATTCTCCGCTCTGTATTCATATTAATTATGTTATTCGCCATTACGAAATGGTTAGGAAAAAGACAAATCTCCCAACTTTCCTTTTTTGAATACATAGCTGGAATGACAATCGGTGACATCGCTGCCCAAGTATCTACAGGGCTTGACCAAAAATTTTTTCATGGCGTCTTTGCGATACTCATTTTCGCTGCGGTACCTTTTTTCACAGGAATCCTCTCTTTAAAAAACAAAACAGCTCGGGACTTCTTTGAAGGAAAATCTACCGTATTAATAAAAGATGGAAAAATATTAGAAGACAACTTAAAGAAAGAAAAATATACAAGTGATGAATTACTTGAACTACTCCGAGGAAAAGGGGCATTTAGCGTAGCCGATGTTGAATTTGCCGTCTTAGAACCGAGCGGAGAATTAAATGTACTATTAAAGAAAGATTCTCAACCGCTTACTGCAAAAGACATCGGTTTAAAAGTGCCAAATGAAAAGGAACCACAAACTGTTATTATGGATGGAAATGTACTAGATGAACCTCTTTCCTCTAGCGGACATAACCGTGCTTGGTTACATTCAGAATTAGAAAAACTCGGTGTTGTCATCGAAAATGTTTTTCTCGGCCAAGTTGACTCTTACGGACAACTTACTATCGACATTTACAATGACAAACTCCAAATGCCTTCTCCTCAAAACAAACCTTTATTATTGGCATCTTTAAAAAAATGCCATGCTGATCTTGAACTATTTTCTTTAGAAACAAAATCAAAAACAGCTAGTGAAATGTATAGTAAAAATGCAAAACAAGTCGAAAAGATTTTAAATCGAGTAACTTACCTTTTAAAAGAATAGCTACCGAAAGAACGCTTCAGTCAAAAGGCGTTCTTTTCTTTTTTCTACAACTATAATCACGTTTAAATTTATGCAATTCGGTTATGATGTTGAAGATACATAAGCAGGGAATTTCAAAAACATAGCGAATAATTCATGATACAACTACATATTTTTTTGATTTAAAGTGGTTTCGTTTGACCTTTATTGACCATAATTGTATTATAAGACTAAGAAAGCTTTAGAAGGAGGAAATAACAGATGAATTTAATTCCTACAGTAATTGAACAAACAAATCGTGGAGAACGCGCTTACGATATTTACTCTCGACTATTAAAAGACCGCATCATTATGCTAGGTAGTGCAATTGATGACAACGTAGCTAACTCAATCGTTTCCCAGCTTTTATTCTTGGAATCTCAAGATCCAGAAAAAGATATTCACATCTACATCAACAGCCCTGGTGGTTCTATCACAGCTGGTATGGCAATCTATGATACAATGCAATTTATTAAACCACAAGTATCAACAATCTGTATCGGTATGGCTGCATCTATGGGTGCATTCTTACTTGCAGCAGGTGAAAAAGGAAAACGTTATGCACTTCCAAACAGTGAAGTAATGATTCACCAACCACTTGGCGGAGCACAAGGTCAAGCGACTGAAATCGAAATCGCAGCTAAACGTATCCTATTCTTACGTGAAAAACTAAACCAAATTCTTGCTGACCGCACAGGTCAACCACTTGAAGTACTACAACGCGACACAGACCGCGACAACTTCATGACAGCTGAAAAAGCTCTAGAATACGGTTTAATCGATAAGATCTTTACAAATCGTTAATAGATATTTAAAGCGGAAGCGGCTCGTTCAGAATGGGAGGAGGATGGAGCTTCTGACAAAGAGGTGCTTTTTACCTCGTCGGAAGAAGCGAAGCCACCGACCATTCTAGCCGCTGGAGCTAGATACAACTTAAAGCGGAAGCGGCTCGTTCAGAATCGCAGGGCGATGGAGCCCCTGATTCCGAGGCGCTTTTTGCCTCGAATGAAGGGGCGAAGCGACCGGAGATTCTAGCCGATAGAGCTGGATACAATAAAAGCGGAAGCGGCTCGTTCAGAATCGCAGGGCGATGGAGCCCCTGATTCCGAGGCGCTTTTTGCCTCGAATGAAGGGGCGAAGCGACCGGAGATTCTAGCCGATGGAGCTGGATACAATAAAAGCGGAAGCGGCTCGTTCAGCTCTGACTGGCTAAGGTTCTTTCGCATAAAAGGCGCTTTTTGCCTTCTTATGCGGAAGGTTCTTAGACACGAAGAGCTAGCCGCTGGAGCTAGATACAACTAAAAGCGGAAGCGCCCTCTCACAGGGCGCTTTTTTATAGTTAGACTTCCGCACGCATATACCCCACCCTGTATCACTCTAAATATATCAGCGATTTTTCAAATATATCGACCGTAACTCCAATTATATCGGCGATTATTTTAATATATCGACGTTTCGACACAACTTATCGACTTACCGACAATTCTCGACAAGCATGCACACCCTACATACCCTCCCCACCAACCAACAAAACAAAAAGCTATCGCACATGCGCGATAGCTTCTTATTGTACATATGCAGCTAATGCTTCTAAAGCCTCTTCTGCATCTGAACCTTCTGTTGTAATTGTTATCATGCTTCCAGTTCCGATTGCTAAGCTCATAATCCCCATTATGCTCTTTGCATTCACTGTTTTTCCATCTTTCTCGATGAAGATCTCCGCATGAAAGCGATTTGCCTCTTGTACAAACAACGCAGCCGGACGTGCTTGTAAACCGTTTTTTAATGAAACCTTAACTTGTTTTTGAACCACAGCTCCATTTCCCCTTTAACCTCTTATTTTTTTACTACTGTTTCCCCCGCGCGTAATTTCTCTGCAATTTCATCGATTTTACGCAAACGATGATTAATACCCGATTTACTAATTTTCCCCCCGGATACCATCTCACCTAACTCTTTCAATGTTACATCTTGATAATCTCTTCGCAATTGCGCAATTTCTCGTAGTTTATCTGGCAAAATATCAAGACCAACCGTTTCATCAATATAACGGATATTTTCAATTTGCCTTAACGCTGCACCAATTGTTTTATTTAAATTGGCTGTTTCACAGTTCACTAAACGATTCACTGAATTGCGCATATCGCGAACAATTCGAATATCTTCAAATCTTAAAAGTGCATTATGAGCACCTATAATATTTAAAAACTCTGTAATTTTTTCCGCTTCTTTCAAATACGTAATATACCCTTTTCTTCTTTCCAACGTCTTACTATTTAAATCAAATCCGTTCATCAGTTCACATATAGCATCATTATGTTCCTTATATAACGAAAAGATCTCTAAATGATAAGATGATGTTTCTGGGTTATTTACTGAACCACCTGCTAAAAATGCACCGCGTAAATACGATCGTTTACAACATTTTTTCTCAATTAACTCTTGTGATATATTTCGAATAAATGAAAAGTCGTCTCGAACGATATGAAGATCCGCTAATATTTCACGAGATTTCTCAACAAGCCTTACGATATATACATTATTTTTCTTCAATCGCATTTTTTTACGAACAAGTAATTCTACCGTCACATCATATCCCTTTTTCAAAAGCGTATAAATCCTTCTTGCAATTGCTGCATTCTCTGTTTGAATATCGATAGATAGACGACGGTTTGAAAAAGAAAGCGATCCGTTCATTCGAAGTAACGCTGATAACTCTGCTTTCTCACAGCATTCCTTCATTTCCAGATTCGTCAGCTCTTTCTTTGTTTCTGATGCAAATGACACAGTCAACACCTCCTTATACGATTATTGTGGAACAAAATTCTTGTCCTATATGAAATGAGGAGCGTTACCTCAAACGAGATAACGCACATTTATAACAATGAATATAAAATAGAAGCTAACTTCAACGTATCATGTCTTACAACACGATCATCATACTTCGCTAATCCCTCTTGAATAACATCAATGTTATTTTCAGCAAAACGTTCTTCATCAACTACAACTGGTGCCGACATTTCTTCTTCATATAACTTGCGCAATTCACAAGGGATATCACGATTATTTACAATTGCAGTATTAATAAATGGCTGCCCTAAGTGATCATGTAACGCCTGCACATGATCAAATGCAGTATACCCCATCGTTTCACCCGCTTGTGTCATAACGTTACATACATATACCTTTTTCGCTTTTGCAGCAAGAACAGCAGCACCAATTTTGTTAACAACTAAATTCGGCAATATACTCGTATACAAACTTCCCGGACCGAAAACAAGTAAATCAGCTCGCTTAATTTCAGCTAACGTTTCATGTAGTGGCTCCACATCTTCTGGTGTTAAAAAGACACGATTAATTTTCTTTCCGTAACAAGGAATCTTTGATTCACCCGTTACAATTTCCCCGTCTTCTAGCTCCGCATGAAGTACCGCACTTTGGTTCGCCGCTGGTAATACGCGCCCTCTCACATTTAACACTTTACTCGTTTCTGTAATTGCATGAAAAAAATCTCCAGTAATAGAAGTCATACCTGCCAATAATAAATTTCCTAACGCATGACCTTTCAGCCCGTCTCCTGTCGTGAAACGGTGCTGAAATAAAGCTTCCACCAACGGCTCTACATCCGATAACGCAACAAGTACGTTACGAATATCACCTGGAGGTGGAATTTCTAGCTCATCACGTAACCGACCTGAACTGCCACCATCATCAGCGATTGTAACAACTGCTGTAATATCAACAGGATACTGTTTTAATCCTCTTAATAAAACAGAGAGTCCAGTTCCTCCTCCCATGATGACAATTTTAGGTTTTCTCTCTTTTTTCATCCCTTAATGGCCCTTTCTCTTCTCCACATCACGATGAGATACATGAACGCTATACTCTGGTTTCAAATGTTTCCCAAGGTATTCTGTAAGCGTAACAGAACGATGCTGTCCACCTGTACATCCAATTGCAATTACAAGTTGACTCTTGCCTTCTCTTTTATAATGAGGCAGCATGAAAGTAATAAGATCCGTCAATTTCTCTAAAAACTTATGTGTCTCATTAAATTTCAGTACATACGATGAAACTTCTTCATCTAGTCCTGTTAATGGCTTCATATGTGGAATGTAATATGGATTTGGTAAAAAACGAACATCAAATACTAAATCTGCATCAATTGGAATACCGTACTTAAATCCAAATGACATAACATTTACACGAAATGCTTGCTCAGTTTCAGTTGAAAATAAATGAACAATCTTTTCACGTAATTCCTTCGGTTTTAAATCAGATGTATCAAGCACAATATTCGCTCGTGCCTTCATATCAGTTAATAAACTACGCTCCGCTTCGATTCCCTTTAAAGGTAAACCAGTTGGCGCAAGTGGATGCGAACGTCTCGTTTCTTTATAACGTGTTACAAGTGTGCTATCTTTCGCATCTAAAAATAAAATATGAGGAATAATCCATGTGCGTTCTGATAAATCATCAAGTGCTCCCCATAAATGTTCGAAAAACTCTCGGCCACGTAAATCTATGCCAAGTGCTACTTTATTCATTTTCCCTTTTGAATCCGCCATAAGCTCAATAAACTTTGGCAATAACATCGGTGGTAAATTATCTACACAAAAATATCCTAAATCTTCAAAACTTTGTAAAGCTACCGTTTTTCCAGCTCCAGACATTCCCGTAATAATTACCATTTTTATATCATTATTCTCTGTCATCGTATCCTCTCCTCGACGGTTTAACTCGGATCTAATCGATATGAAAGCAATTCAAAATCTGGTGTATATACAAACGTACCGTAGATTATACCATTCCCTTTAATTAAATAATCAATGATGTGATAATCTCCTGGTGCCATTGCTAAATCATCAATTTTATCAAATGTATGCCAACCAATGATGCCTTCTTCGCTCTCTAGTTTGTTTTCTCCTGCAAAATCTGTCGCTAAAAAGGAGAACATCATCCATTCAGAAACAACTTTGTCACCTTCTTGGATGACAAACGTGAAGACCCCTTTTAACGCTGGGTTCTTTAAATAAATACCTGTTTCTTCGCGATACTCGCGAACAACTGATTCTCTTACTGTCTCACCACGCTCCATTTTCCCGCCTGGTGCAACCCACCAATTTCGGCGAGGCTTTTGGAGTAAGAGTACTTCATTATCTCTAATTAACACACAGTTTGTCACTCTTTGCATGTTTCTTCACCTCAGCTACTTGCAGCAAAATTTCTCACTGCATACTCATTTCATTATACTATCAAAAACCATTTGCCACAACGAAGGAGCCAGTCCTCTTTCGCTAAGCATATGCTACTCAACAATTGTAAAAAAGCTTTCCATAACAAGCAATTTAAATGTCTTATCTTCTCATGAACAGCACGTAAAAAATCCCCTTAACGATTTTTATCATCAAGGGGATTAACGCCTTTACTTCTTACCGAAATAAGTAACAATCGCGAATCCTAAAATGAAAGTAATAATTGAACTTACAATTGAAAATCCACCAGTTGGAATACCAGGGAACACAATTACAATCGAACCGATAACAAGTCCAATAATTGCCGCAAATGTCATACTTTTATAACGATCTAATAAAAAGCTTATTCCTTTACTACTTACAACAAATCCAACCATAACACCAGCACCAATAACCACAATTAATGGTAAATTGAGTGTCGTTAAAGCGTTAATTGCGGTCGGATACACACCAATAATTAATAAAATAAATGATCCACTAATTCCAGGAAGAAGCATAGCCATACTAGCCATCCATCCTGCGAAAAATAAACCGATTGTATTTAAAATTGTTAACGTCGTAATTGGGTCTGCCGCTTTATCCGGCTTGAAGAATGCTGTTATCGCAAC
Organism: Bacillaceae bacterium OF18-1A; assembly: GCA_027694045.1. Taxonomy (GTDB): domain Bacteria; phylum Bacillota; class Bacilli; order Bacillales; family Bacillaceae_G; genus Bacillus_A. The sequence goes on from JAQEWB010000003.1 coordinate 70,403, forward strand.
AAGAATTGCTGCAACGATTAACATGGCGATATGACCACCTTTAAATGTCGCCTTTGCATCCGCTTCTCTCATTAACATCGGTAATATACTAATAATTAAACCGAGGAAGAAAAATTGAGTCGGTTCATAATGATTTGCAAGTAAATATTTAATAACGTGACTTAACGTTAAGAATGCCACCGCTACACCAGCAGCAAGTGGAATTAAAAACCCTAAATGTTTTTTCCATTCACGACTAAAGAACCCGCTAATTGCCGCAAGTAATTGCTCATAAATCCCTAACACAACAGCGATTGTACCGCCGCTCACACCAGGAATTAAATCACTAACACCCATACAAAATCCACGATATATATTACGCCATTCCATACTGAATAAACTCCTCATTTCTCATAGTGATTTTTTCCGTAAAGTCCAGTATATCAATAAGAAAGCTTATAATCCTATTATTTTTTGACAAAACTTTGACATTATTGCATAAAAAAAGAAAGCCCCTAGTCGGTAGCTTTCTTCTCAAAAGGAATATTATCCCTTACTTTTCTGTTACAGTTTTTAGTTCTTCTAATAATTCTTCTACGTAATGTTGTGCACTTTGTGCTGCAATACTACCGTCACCAGTTGCAGTTACAATTTGACGAAGCATTTTTTCACGAACATCACCAGCTGCGAAAATACCAGGAACTTTCGTTTCCATACGCTCATTTGTTTCAACGTAACCATTTTCGTTTGTAATACCTAACGAAACGAATGGTTTAGATAAAGGGAGCATACCGATGTATACGAATACGCCATCAGTTTTCACTTCTTGTTCTTCCCCACTGTTTACGTCTACAAGTGTTACGCTTCCTACTTTACCATTTGCTTCGTTAATTTCTTTAATCGTATGATTCCAAATGAAATCTACTTTCTCATTTTGGAAAGCACGATCTTGTAAAATTTTCTGCGCACGAAGCGTGTCACGACGGTGAACGATTGTTACTTTTGATGCGAAGCGTGTTAAGAACACACCTTCTTCAACAGCAGAGTCTCCGCCGCCAATAACAACAAGTTCTTTTCCTTTGAAGAATGCGCCGTCACATACCGCACAGTATGATACACCGCGGCCGCCAAGTTCTGTTTCACCTGGTACACCGATTTTTTTATACTCTGCACCACTCGCAACGATAATTGCACGTGTTTTATATTCTTTTTTACCAGCAATAATTGTTTTATATTCTTTGCCATCGATGATTTCTTTCACATCACCATATGCATATTCAGCACCAAATTTCTTCGCATGCTCGAACATTTTATTTGATAAGTCTGGTCCTAGAATTGACTCATAACCTGGATAGTTTTCTACATCTTCTGTATTCGCCATTTGCCCGCCTGGAATACCACGCTCAAGCATTAAAGTGCTTAAATTCGCACGAGACGTATATACTGCAGCTGTCATACCAGCTGGTCCTGCACCAATAATAATGACATCATAAATTTTTTCTTCTGACACACTATTCACTCCCATTCATTCCTACACAATTAACTTACCCTCATTATACTGTTAGCATCATTTTTTTCCCAATGATTTGCCTATCCTATGTGTGTGTACGCTTAACAGCCTGCACATACTTTCGGACAGTCGCTACAGATACATTATACACATCTCCAAGCTCCGACTGTGTCATCTTACTTCCTCGTTCAATGCGCACAACATATTCAATTGCTGCTGACCAGCCGTACACATTTGTAAAAATTGCTCCAGATGTATATAAACGTATGAATGTACAAAACCAAAAGTGTAAACACTCTTCGATTAGTTCATCATCTTTTTTCGTATAATTATATAGCGCATCCGCGATTTGTACACACTGTTCAAATTGCTGCAAATCGGTCGGAATGTTCTTATGGCTATTTAATAAAAAGAAATATTTTGCAAGTTGCGATACAATCGGAACACCATTTTTCGCTTGCGTTACATCAAAGAAGAACCCAACCTTCTCTGGCGTTGACAATTCATTCATTAAATATAAAGCGAGCATTTGCTCCTCTAGCGTCGCACTTTGCTGAAATGATTTTCGTAATTCTTCAAATAACACGTTTTGTCCTTCATCCGCTAAATTCAGCGCATTCCACGGCTCTTTTCCTTTTTTATCAGGATGCAATTCTATAACATGTTGCCACATTGTTTCAGCCACTTGTTGATCTTTCACCATATAAGCAGAATATGCAAACCAATAATAGAAGCTAACATCTCCCTCATATCCTTGACGCTTTAATACTTTGAACCATTTATAAGCACACTCGAAATGACCAATTGTCGCAAGTGTCGTCGCAAGTTTCAAACGATGTTCAAATGAAATTGGATATACTGAAGCAAGCTGTCCTGCTAATGTTTCTACTTGCTTATGCTCTCCAATTGAATATAGAAAAATAAGTGTATTACAAAGCGCATGCATATTACCCGGATTTTTTTCTAAAATCATTTCCGTTAACTTAAGCGCCTTATCTACATTACCAGATTGGAAATGCGCAATAGCTAAATTATTATGACCCGACCAAAATTCTGGATAATCTTTCGTAACAATTTCTAACGTAGCAATTGCTTCTTCCAATTGTCCGTTACGAATATAACGATTCGCTTCTTCTTGCATAACAATTAAATCATCTTCATCCTCAATCTCTTCCGCACCCATTGCCTCTTCTTCCATAATCTCAAGCAATTCTAATGTATCTTCTACAAATTCTTTCTCTTCTGCGATTTCTAAATAACGCTCCGCATACTTCTTGGCCTGCTGAAATAGCCCCATATACGCATAATTATTTGCAATAAAATAATAGCACTGTTCAAGTTCAGGGTTAGATCTAACAAGTTTTAAGAAAGTTTGATTAGACTCTTGATATTCACCAGCTTCAGATAACGCTGTTGCTAATTGACATAAAATAAACGGCTCCTTCTCACTTTGTGCCGCTCTTCGAAAATATTTAATTGCATCTTGCAACTTTTGTCTTTTGTAAGCTCTCATCCCTTTTTTATAAAAGAAGTCCGCTAATTGGTTAAAAGAGATAACTTGTCCGCTCTCCTTATATATCCTTTGATTTTTCCCCATATATCCTCCAGTTTTTTGTTTTCTTCGCTCACACATTCTTCTATCTATAAGTATAAACGATTCCGTAAAAAACAAAACAGTATATTATACTCAATTATTTCCTTTTTATTCATAAAAAAAGAAGAGAAATGTTACATTTTTGCTATCAACCTTCTCTAGCTGCCATTTCCTCTTTCGTATAAATAATACGCATCGGATTCCCACCTACGAAAGCGCCGCTCGGTACATCTCTATGAACAAGTGTGCCAGCTGAGACAGTCGCACCGTCTCCAATTTTCACACCTGGTAATACCGTTGTATTCGCTCCGATCATCACTTCATTTCCTATGACAATCTCTCCAAGTCTGTATTCACGAATTAAATATTCATGGGCTAAAAGTGTTGTATTATAACCAATAATCGAATTTTCTCCCACAGTAATCTTTTCTGGAAACATAATATCCGGCATAGTCATAAGTGCGAATGATGTTTTCTTTCCGACTTTCATCCGCAGAAATGTACGATACAACCAATTCTTCACAGATAAAAATGGCGTGTAACGCGCAATTTGGATAATAATAAAATTTTTCATTACCTTCCAAAAAGAAACTGTTTTGTACACATTCCATAATGAATTTTCTCCTGAAACAGGATAGCGCGTTGTCCGTCGCACTTAACTCTCTCCTCTACTTATGAGCGGTTCATATTAGATAAAATCGGTAGTAAATCACTCATTTTATCTAGCATAAAGTCTGGCTTGTAAGCTTCTAAATACGCCCTACCTTTCAACGTCCATGAAACTGCCGCTGTTTTCGTACCCGCATTTTGGCCGCCAACAATATCATGGTGATTATCTCCAACCATCACTGTTTCTTCTGGTTTCGCATCTAGTAATTTGAGCGCTTTTTGCAGTGGTTCTGGATGCGGCTTCACATGTTCCACATCATCAATTGTTACGACTACATCAAAAAACTCATCAAGCTTTGACAACTTTAATCCCATCTCAACGGTCTGTCTCGCTTTCGTTGTAACAATACCAATTTTATAACCTTGTTTCTTCAACTCTTGAACTGTTTCATATACAGTTTCATATTCTTCTACTAATTCATCGTGATGATCGTGGTTAAATTGGCGATAACATGTAATCATCTCCTCAACCTTACTTTCATCCATTTTGCTGAAAGTATCATGCAGAGATGGACCGATAAATGGCAATACATCTTCACGCTTATATTGATTTGGATAATATGTATGTAACGTATGTAAGAAAGAAGAGATAATAAGTTCATTTGTATTAATTAACGTTCCATCTAAATCAAATAACACTGTATTTACTTGCATTGCCTGTCATCCTTTCGCTTTCCTGAATATGAAAGAAGCAGCACCTTATAATAAGATGCTACTTGTCTAAATATCTTTTATCAGCTTGCCCCATTTTTCGTCTCACAATAATGAAAATAATAGAAATAACTACAAGTCCAATTGACATTACTTGTGCAATACGAAGTGGTCCTAGCATTAAACTATCTGTACGTAAGCCTTCTACGAAGAAGCGCCCTACTGAATACCAAATTAAATATGTGAAGAATAACTCTCCGCGTCGTAAATTCACTTTTCGTAATGCAAGTAATAAAATGACACCTGCAAAATTCCATAATGATTCATATAAAAACGTCGGATGATAGTACACACCTTCAATGTACATTTGATTAATAATGAAATCAGGTAAATGAAGACCTTCTAAAAACTGTCTCGTTACTTCATCACCATGCGCCTCTTGGTTCATAAAGTTTCCCCAACGACCAATTGCTTGTCCTAGTAAAATACTTGGAGCTGCAATATCCGCTAACTTCCAGAATGAAAGTCCGCGTCGTTTCGCAAAAAGAATCCCGGTAATAACAGCCCCGATTAAACCACCATGAATCGCCAAACCACCTTGACGAATGTTAATAATTTGACTCGGGTTTTGTGCGTAATATTCCCATTCAAAAATGACATAGTACATTCTCGCAAACAGAATAGCGACTGGTACTGCAATTAATACAAGGTCAACAAATGTATCTTTTGGAATACCTAGCCTTTCTCCTTCGCGAGTTGCTAGCCAAAGACCTAATAGCACACCTGTACCGATAATAACCCCGTACCAATACACAGGAAACGGCCCAAGTTGGATGGCTATACGGTCAAGCTGTGGTACAGAACCTAACAGCATATGTATGACCTCCCTCTCCAATGTTTACTCCTGATTCCCTAACTCAATCGCACTCATTAATCGTTCAGAGAACTGCTGCGCGGCATTGACTCCCATACGTTTTAAACGGAAGTTCATCGCTGCCACTTCAATAATAACAGCTAAGTTTCGACCAGGACGAACTGGAAGTGTAATCTTCGTAAGTTCTGTATCAATAATCTTCATCTTCTCTTCATCAAGACCTAAGCGATCATAATTTTTCTTTTGATCCCAAATTTCAAGATTAATAACAAGTGTAATACGCTTATAATTTCGCACTGCCCCTGCACCGAATAACGTCATAACGTTAATGATACCTAGACCGCGAATTTCTAATAAATGCTCAATTAAATCTGGTGAGCTTCCAACTAACATATCTTCATCTTCTTGACGAATTTCTACACTATCATCCGCAACAAGGCGATGACCACGCTTTACAAGCTCAAGAGCTGTCTCACTTTTACCAACACCACTTTGCCCTGTAATTAAAACACCAACGCCGTAAATATCTACTAACACACCATGAACAGCTGTTGTCGGCGCTAACTTACCTTCTAAATAATTTGTTAAACGACTTGATAATCTCGTTGTCGTTTGAGAAGAACGTAATAATGGCATACCTGATTCACGTGATGCTTGTAATAACTCATCTGGTACATCTTGATTACGAGTTACAATAATACATGGCGTCTCCTCAGTACAAAGCGCTTTCATTCTCTCTTGCTTTTGCTCTGACGTTAACGTGTCAAAGAACGTTAGCTCCGTTTTCCCAAGAAGCTGCACGCGATCAGCTGGATAATATGTAAAGAATCCGGCCATCTCAATCCCAGGTCGTGATAAATCACTTGTATCAATCGGACGATGAATGCCTTCTTCACCACTGATTAACTCCAATTGAAATTGTTCAATTAAATCTTTTGTCCTTACTTTCGGCATATGTATAAACCTCCACTCCGCTGCGGGTTCAGTCTCATTTGATGTAAAATTCCATTCTAACGGATATTGTACCATTTTTTTCTGGAAACAAGAAATACGGTTTCTAATAAATAGAAAAAAACATTTCATACGAATGATGAAATGTTTTTCATTTTGTCACTTTCTCTTTTTTTCATATAACGGTTCAACAATTGCCTTCTCAATTATCATATTAAAAATCGAAATACAAATCGCGGCAACAATCGCTACACCAAACCCTGATATATTAAAAGCGTCTCCTAATAACGAATCTGCTATCTTTAGCGTAATCGCATTAATAACAATTAAGAAGAAACCGAACGTTACAACAGTAATGGGTAGCGTAATTAAAATTAAAAACGGCTTCACGAACACATTTAAAATTGCCAATATAATACTCGCAATAATTGCAGTTTGTATATTTGCTACATAAAACGCGTCTGGTGCAACTCCCTTTAAAAGTCCCGATACAGCGATTAACACGACGCTATTTACAAGAAGCGATACAATCCATCTCATTTTCTTACACATCCTTTTAACTTATATATTTCATCATACGCTAATAGATAATAAACGCAAGTACCACACGAACACCTTCTATCAACTTATTCTATTTTCTATGCTTGTATACCTACCTTGCGAAATAAGGGCCACACCATCTATGTTCGTGAGTTTTCACGAAGGTCCAGGAGAACCCCTTATCTACAATGTAGATATCACCTTTATATGCAGTAGCTGTCTCCCGTAATATATCGTCCATATTTAATAAACTTGCATCCTTTACTAACAGTACATCATCACAATGCTGATAAAATATATAACACTCCTTCTTCACTTCATTATGAAATGCTCTCTCGGCTTCCTCCCCTTCTAAACATTTCTTCCTTTCATAACTAAATACGTGCCACAAGTAACCACAGCTATATTTATCTCCATGAAGAAAAATATCTTCTTTTTCTTTATCACTTAAATGATTTGCAAAGTGATCCTCCCAGCGCTTTCGAAAATATACACCCCAACTTTGAAACTCTCTTACCTTCATATGTTTCTTTCTTAAAACATCTAAAAACTCCATTTTCTCCCCCTATACAATAAAAACCGAGCGTCATTTCCACTCGGTTTTCATCAATAAACTTATTGCGATAACTCTACTTCTTTTATTTTCTCTTTCATTCTTGCTTTATCACGATCTAAAATCTCTTTTAAGTATTTCCCTGTATATGAGCGCTCTTCTTTCACTACTTGCTCTGGCGTTCCAGAAGCGACGATTTGTCCACCTTTGTCTCCGCCTTCTGGTCCAAGGTCAACGATATAATCAGCTGTTTTAATAACATCTAAATTATGTTCAATTACAAGTACCGTCTCACCGCTCTCAACAAGACGTTGCAGCACTTCTAGAAGACGCGCAATATCATGCGCATGTAAACCAGTCGTTGGCTCATCTAAAATGTATAACGTACGACCTGTAGAACGACGGTGTAATTCAGAAGCTAATTTCACACGCTGCGCTTCACCACCTGATAACGTCGTTGCTGGCTGTCCTAATTTCATATAACCAAGTCCAACATCTACAAGCGTTTGAAGTTTACGCTTAATTTTTGGTATATTAGCGAAGAACTCTACACCATCTTCAATTGTCATGCCTAACACTTCAGAAATGTTCTTATCTTTATATTTCACTTCTAGCGTTTCACGGTTGTAACGTTTACCATGACAAACTTCACACGGAACATATACATCCGGTAAGAAGTGCATTTCAATTTTAATAATTCCATCACCACGGCACGCTTCACAACGTCCGCCTTTTACGTTAAAGCTGAAACGTCCTTTTTGATATCCACGTACTTTCGCTTCATTTGTTTGTGCGAACACATCACGAATATCATCAAATACACCTGTATAAGTTGCCGGATTTGAACGCGGTGTACGCCCAATTGGCGATTGATCAATATCGATAACTTTATCTAAATGCTCAAGACCTTTAATCTCTTTATGAGCACCAGGTTTTGCTTTCGCTTTGTATAGCTTTTGAGCTAACGATTTGTATAGTACTTCATTAATCATCGTACTTTTACCAGAACCAGATACACCTGTTATCGCTACAAACGTACCAAGCGGGAATGACATCTTCGCGTTCTTTAAGTTATTCTCTTTTGCGCCGACAATCTCCACTTTACGTCCGTCACCTTTACGTCTTTCAAGTGGAACTGGAATAAACTCTTTACCACTTAAATATTTCCCTGTTAATGAATTCTCATCTTGCATCACTTCAGCTGGCGTACCCGCTGATACAACTTGCCCACCGTGAATACCTGCACCAGGTCCGATATCAAGTAAATAGTCCGCCGCCATCATCGTATCTTCATCATGCTCAACAACGATTAACGTATTACCTAAATCACGCATTTCTTGCAACGTACGAATAAGGCGATCATTATCACGCTGATGTAAGCCGATTGAAGGCTCATCAAGAATATAAAGTACACCTGTTAAGCGAGAACCAATTTGCGTTGCTAAACGAATACGCTGCGCCTCACCACCTGATAAAGTACCCGCAGCACGACTTAACGTTAAATAATCTAAACCAACGTTTACTAAGAATCCAACGCGCTCCTGAATCTCTCTCAAAATTAAATGAGCAATCTTTTGTTGCTTCTCCGTTAGCTCAACATTCGAGAAGAATTCCTGTACTTCTTGAACAGAATACTTCGTTACGTCAGCAATCGTTTTATCACCAACGAAAACAGCTAAACTCTCAGGCTTTAAACGTCCGCCTTTACACTTCGGACATGCTTGCTCTGCCATATACTTTTCCATTTGTTCGCGAACATAATCTGAACTCGTTTCTCGATAACGACGTTCAATATTTGGAATAACACCTTCAAATAAAATCTCATTTTCCTTCACTTGACCAAATTCGTTCACGTAGCGGAAATAAACTTTCTCTTCTCCGCTTCCGTACAACACTTTATCAAATAAATCTTTCGGTATATCTTTCACAGGCATATCCATATCAACGCCGTAATGATTACATACAGATTGTAAAAGTTGTGGGTAATATTGTGAACTTGTCGGTTCCCACGGAGCAATCGCATGTTCATTTAATGTTAAATCCCAGTTCGGAATGACAAGTTCTAAATCTACCTCTAGTTTCGAACCAAGGCCGTCACAAGAAGGACATGCACCGAACGGACTATTGAATGAGAACATACGCGGCTCTAACTCTCCGATTGAAAAGCCACAATGCGGACAAGCGTGATGCTCACTAAATAGAAGTTCCTCTTCTCCCATAACATCGATTAACACTCGGCCTCCTCCAAGCTTTAATGCACTTTCAAGTGAATCCGCAAGGCGACTTGCAATTCCTTCTTTCACAACAATACGGTCGATGACAACTTCAATAGAATGCTTCTTATTTTTATCTAACGCAATCTCTTCAGATACATCAAGCATTTCACCATCAATACGCACACGAACGTAACCTTGCTTCTTAATATCTTCAAGTACTTTTACATGCGCACCTTTACGCCCTGAAACGATAGGAGCTAACACTTGTAATTTCGTACGTTCAGGATATTCAAGAACACGGTCTACCATCTGCTCTACTGTTTGCGATGTAATTTCAATCCCATGATTCGGACAAATTGGCGTACCAATTCGCGCAAATAATAGACGTAAATAGTCATAAATCTCCGTTACTGTTCCGACAGTTGAACGCGGGTTACGACTCGTCGTTTTTTGATCAATCGAAATCGCTGGTGACAAACCTTCAATCGTATCTACATCTGGCTTATCCATTTGCCCTAAAAACTGACGTGCATACGCAGATAACGATTCTACGTATCTGCGTTGCCCTTCTGCATAAATCGTATCAAACGCTAATGATGATTTCCCTGAACCAGACAATCCTGTTACAACAACAAGCTGATTTCTCGGAATGGTTACGTCAATATTTTTTAAGTTATGTGCTCTAGCACCTTTTACAACAATAAAATCCTTGCTCACTCTTTTCACCCTTCCGCTTTTAATTCTAATAGTAAATCTCTTAATTCAGCCGCACGCTCGAAATCTAACGCTTTTGCTGCTTCTTTCATCTCTGCTTCCATCTTCGCAATTGTCTTTTCGCGCTCTTTTTCCGTCATTTTCTTAGCTGGCGCTGCTTCATACGCTTCCGTTTCTTCAGCAGCTGTCGTTGCACGGATCACATCACGAACGCCTTTTTGAATCGTCTTCGGCGTAATACCATGCTCTTTGTTATAAGCTTCCTGTATAGTACGACGACGCTGCGTTTCTTCAATCGCAATTCCCATCGATTTCGTTATACGATCTGCGTACATAATTACACGTCCGTTTTCATTACGGGCTGCACGACCAATCGTCTGAATTAACGAACGCTCTGAACGTAAGAACCCTTCCTTATCTGCATCTAAAATTGCTACAAGTGATACTTCTGGAATATCTAACCCTTCTCGCAATAAGTTAATCCCGACAAGTACATCAAACTTACCAAGGCGAAGGTCACGAATAATTTCAATACGCTCTAACGTTTTAATTTCAGAATGAAGATAGTTCACTTTAATTCCTACATCTTTTAAGTAATCCGTTAAATCCTCTGACATTTTCTTCGTTAAAGTCGTAATTAATACACGTTCATTTTTTGCAATACGATCTTGAATTTCTCCTAATAAATCATCAATTTGTCCTTCAATCGGTCGTATATCAATTGGTGGATCTAAAAGACCTGTTGGACGAATAATTTGTTCAATTACTTCCGGTGACTGCTCTAACTCGTACGGTCCTGGCGTCGCAGAAACGTAAATCACTTGATTTGTTTTCTCTTCAAACTCATCAAACATGAGCGGTCTATTATCTAAAGCTGATGGCAGACGGAATCCATGATCCACAAGCACTTGCTTACGCGCTTGGTCCCCGTTATACATCGCTCTTACTTGCGGCACTGATACGTGCGATTCATCCATAACAATTAAGAAATCTTTCGGAAAATAGTCTAATAACGTATACGGCGTTGCACCCGCTGGACGAAGTGTTAAATGACGCGAATAGTTTTCAATCCCTGAACAAAAGCCCATCTCGCGCATCATTTCTAAATCGTAACGTGTACGTTGCTCTATACGCTGCGCTTCTAACAACTTACCGTTATCATTTAATTCCTTTAAACGCTCTTCTAATTCTTTTTCGATATTTTCAATAGCGACCTTCATCTTTTCTTCACGTGTAACGAAGTGAGATGCTGGGAAGATTGCTACATGATCACGTTCTGCTAATACTTCTCCTGTTAACGCATTTACTTCACGAATACGGTCGATCTCATCACCGAAAAATTCAATTCGAATACAATGCTCGTCAAGTGATGCCGGGAAAATTTCAACTACATCTCCGCGCACACGGAAAGTACCACGCTTGAAATCGATATCGTTACGTCCGTACTGTACATCAACAAGTTCACGAAGCAATTGATTGCGGTCCTTTTCCATACCAACTCGAAGTGAAACGACTAACTCGCGGTATTCTTCCGGAGAACCTAAACCATATATACACGAAACACTCGCAACGATAATTACATCGTCCCGTTCAAATAATGCAGACGTTGCTGAGTGACGCAATTTATCGATTTCATCATTAATCTGTGCATCTTTTTCAATAAACGTATCTGTTTGTGGCACGTACGCTTCTGGTTGATAATAATCGTAATAACTAACAAAATACTCAACCGCATTATTTGGGAAGAAATCTTTCAACTCACTATATAATTGTCCCGCCAACGTTTTATTATGAGCCATTACAAGTGTTGGCTTTTGCACTTCCTTAATGACATTTGAAATCGTAAATGTCTTACCCGTTCCTGTCGCTCCAAGCAACACTTGCTTTTTCTTTCCACTATTAATTCCCTCTACAAGCTTCTCTATCGCTACCGGCTGATCACCTTGCGGGGAATACGCTGAGATAACTTCAAATTGATGTTCCACGTAAGATCCGACCTGCTACAAAAAATATAGACAAATGTATATTCTTAGAGTGTTCCTGCTTCTACGTGTCCTGCCTTGCCAACCACTCGCTACTACAGTTTGATCTAACACTCCACAGGCGTAAATTCCGATGTAGCCCACCGTACATATATACAATCTATTTACGTTAGTATTGTATATTTTTTTGCTTGTAAAAGGTTTATTGACGCGTTCAAATCTCTATCCATTACATTTCCACAGTTACATGTATATACTCGGTCGGATAGCTTTAAGTCTACTTTCTTTTGACCACAGTATGAACATAGCTTTGAAGATGGATAGAACCTGTCTACTTGACGTAATTCAATTCCATATTCCTCACATTTCGTCAATAACCATGTTTTAAATGTATAAAAGCACTGCTTAGCAACTGCTTTAGATAGATGTTTATTCTTCATCATACCTTTTACATTCAAATCTTCCACTGTAATAAACGTTGGCTTGGTTTTCACCACATCATTTACAACAGATTTTACATACGCTAATCGAATATTTGCTAGCTTGGCATGTATTTTTTGCACCCTAAGAATATTTTTATCTATATTCGCTCTTTTGTTAGTAGCAGATTGTTCACCTCTCTTTCTTATATTTTCAAATTTGCGTGATAAAGAGCGTTGTTCACGTTTCAACCGTTTTTCTATCTTTTTTACTTGTATTGTTTTGTTCATATTTTCATGAACGATACCATCGCTACGTATAGCGAAATCCTTTACCCCCAAATCAATACCTAGACCTGTTTGATTGAGTATTGGCTTCATTTCTGCTTCTTTCCATTCGCAAAGCACAGATACAAAATATCTTCCTGCTCTTTTACCTATCGTCCCACTTTTTACAATCGCATTTTTGGGGATATACCCATATTCTTTTAACCTCATCCAACCAATCGTTGGAACTTTTACTCTATGCCTTTCTACTGTCCAATCTGTTTTGTTGTTTTTAGGAAAATAGCATTTCACATCTTGATTCTTCTTTTTCTTATAACGTGGAAATCCAGATAAACCCTGAAAGAATCTTTTAAAAGCTTTATCTCCATTCATAATCGCCTGTTTTACCGCTTTACTAGATACCTTTTTAATCCATTGACTACATTCTTTTGTATAAACATTGTTTAGCCATTTAGAAAAATCATATCCACTAAGGAACCTTCCCTCTGATTCATACATCTCTTTGTTTTTGGAGAGATACAGATTGTAAACGTACCTACAAACCCCAATCGTTTGATTGATCTTGGTTATTTGTTCATGTGTCGGTTTTATCTCTATAAAATATGCTCTTCTCATGTCTCTTTATCCCTCGACATTTTTGGTATTTTCTCAATCATATATCTTACAACTACATACACGAATGATAGATAGCAAATCTTGAACAATTTCTTCTTGTAGAGATTGTTTTTCATTTATTTTTTTGACTTTGATAAGTAGTTAAAACATCTGGATTACCCTATCTTTTCAATAGACATGTGAATCATTCCCCAAAACTCTTTCAATATATACTCTTTCATAATTACATTTTTATACATCTGTCTATCATAGTTTGCTTTTTTGAATACTGTTTAATGTTCCTCATAAAAATCTGTATTCCCATTTTACCACGAATGCCCATAAAAAACCTAAAAAAACGAACGGACATTCGGTAAAGTTTTCGACAATATATACATAGAAAAAGGAAGGAAAACACATTTCCTCCCTCATCAAACTTTCATTTCAAAGATACATATAAGACTAGCGGTTTTCCCTACTGTCATCCTCTCCGCTACAAACGATTGATATACTAGAAAAAGCTACTTCCCTCTATGAAAGTAGCTTCTTGTTCCCTTTCTCCTTCTTCGGAAAAATTACATATGAAAATGAAATTGCTGTATCCACTAAAAGTATAATCGCCCACACTTGGCTCACGCGACTTGCGGATTTATTTAAAACGATTCCGGACTCTAACCAATTGCTCCATTGTTCAAAGGGAATCAATCCATACGCGAAGAAAAAGAATATATGAACACCAACGAATAAAACAAGATGTAACACCCAATTTTTCATTTCCTGCTTCGCATAAGCCATACCTGTCAACTCTATCTGTTCTTCAATAATAGGCGCCGGTTCATTACGCCATTTTGCCACTAATTTTTGTACATATATATCTAGCTTCTTCAAATCCTTTTTTCCATAAAAAACTGCATATAACAAAATAATTACCGTAATGATTTGGAAATTAGAAAACTTTCCTGTTTGGTAATAATCGACTACCCCTAACATTAAAATAAATACCTCATTTACGAGTAGCACAATCCCCATAATAAAACTCGCCTTTTTCAAACGAAATCCATAGCGTAGTAAAAAGAAACCGATAGCTGATAACCAAAATACAATCTCTGCCCCAATTAAAAAATACCAACGATATTCTGCGAGTATACTCATTTATCTCTCTCCCTTTCATCATATATACGAAAAGCATCATCCATATATTTTAAAAGTTCTTCTTCAATTGGATACATACTCATTTTCTGTGAATCTTCCTTCGATTTTCTAACTTCCCATAGTTTATCTAAAAACGCTTCATCACCATTAGCCATCTCTAAACATTTCCGCATTAAATTCTTCGTTACTTCTTGTACCTCAACACTCCCCACTTCCTTGCCCTCTTTCATAAGATTACGTAATTGCTTTAATAAGTTTACCCACTCTAATACATTCGGATCTTCTTCACTCATATTAGGCAAATTGTGAAGTAAGTCTTGCTCTTCTTTCGAAAACACTTCATTTTGGAATATTTCTTGTATACGCGGTGACTGTTTTGAAAGCTGAATAAGCTCAAACATCACTTTCCAATCCAACTCTCCTTCAACGTCAACTGAATACACAACAGCTTGTAAAATACGTTCCATTCGATTAAATTTCTTCTGTTCTTCCTGCACAAATCGAAGTTGATTTTCGATTGATTTTTTTAGATCCAGCTCACTTTTCACTAACATATTTGCAGTTTCCTTTAACGAAAATCCCATTTCTTTTAAAAATAAAATTTGTTGAAGACGAATGATATCAGCTTCACTATATAAGCGGTGTCCACCTTCTGTTTTACCGCTCGGCTTTAATAAATCTATTTCATCATAATAACGTAGTGTACGTACTGTAACCCCTGTTTCTCTCGTCAATTGTTGTATTGAAATCACTACCATCACCTCTTCCCCTTCATTATAAAAGATGACGTAACGTCCCTTTCAATACTTTTGTAAAAAAATGCAAAAAGCTGTTTATACAAAATGTATAAACAGCTTTTATGGAAATAACCCCTTTTGTATGGCGCGCCCACAAAATAAAATAAGTGCTCCAACAACAACGCTCGTTGCTGTTTTATGATAATGAGCTAATAGTAATAAATAATAAGATAAACCTACAGTACCAATCATAATACAAATGCTTGGCACTGGATTACGAGAAAAATTGTGCATTCCCCAAAGAAGCGCAAATACAGCTGTACCAACACATAACACCGGTAACCCCATCCCAGTTCCCCTTTTTCTATTTATTCTTAGCTACTAAAAACAGACTTCCTAATAATTAGAGCATCTCGCTTACTCATGCACGATCAACCTCTTTACTATGTCTATATTTCCACTTCGGCCAATAGTTCACAAAGAAATAAACAAACTGCCCTAGTACAAATAACACAAACGGCATACCCGCACTTCCGTAAATGATTAAATTGTAAAAACTCCACACAGCTAAACTCATCGTAAAAAATAACCCTACATATTTAAACGCTTTATCTGACTGAAATCTCTCAAACTCATCCTGCATTTTTCATTCCCCCTATCGCTATGCTCGTTTTCCTACCATAACTCCTATGATGAGACTACCTGCAAATAAGGAACTACATATTATAAATATTTCTTGCACTGATATAACAGCTCTGCCTATTACTTTACTCGCAACAATATAAATAATAAGCAAAAGAAATGCGAATACAAATGAGACATTGACATACTTTCTTATATTTTCATTCACTCGCTCATCTATATCAGGAATTTCCTCTTCTTTATACTTACGATTTTTGTAATGCATATAAACCGCCAAAAATACAATTGCTAAAACATTACTCAATGCGAGCGGTAAAATGGGTATAGCTGGATTCATAATATGAACTACAATATCCCCTAAAAATAATCCCAAAATCGAACCGATATACAACTTTTTAGTATCCCTCATTTTTCCTCCCCTTACTCCAACGTAAATATTTCCTCCACCTTCACTCCAAAATACTTGGCGATTTTTAAGGATAACTCTAGACTCGGATTGTAATGATGATTTTCAATTGCCACGATCGTCTGCCGCGTCACCTGCATCGCCTTTGCCATTTCAACTTGTGTTATATGATTTTGCTTTCTTAACTCTTTTATTTTATTTTTCACACCCATAGGATCCACCTTCAAAAGTAAAGATATCTTTACTTAAATTATAAATATTTTCCAGTTACAAGTAAAGATATCTTTACAAATTTTAGAAAAACATTTCAATGCATATCTTCTCTAACAAAGTACAAGAGTAATTCAATTTATATCAGCGATTTTTTAAATATATCAGCGCAACTTAAAATATATCGGCGATTTTGCAAATATATCAGCGCAACTCCATTTATATCGGCGATTTCCCAAATATATCGACATCAGTAGCACCATAAGCATAAGAAAGAAGCTGCCCCAAAATATCTTTTGGAACAGCTTCTTCGTCCTACTTATATAAATCCTAATCCCCATACAAGAACGTATCCAAGAACCGATAAGCAAACCGAGCCAATCAGCCCTGCCACGAATGCTTTACTTCCTAATTTACGGAAAGTTTTAAACTCTACATTTAAACCGAGCCCTGCCATCGCCATTGCGATTAGCATATAAGCAATGACAACAATGTACCCCGCAACAACTTCTGGAATCACCCCAAGCGAATGCACTGCACTCATTGCTAAAAACCCGAAGATGAACCACGGAATTGGAAGGTCACGCCACGATCTTTTTTCCGTACGCCCCTCACTTTTATCAAACCATAATCCAATTAAAATCGCTACTGGCACAAGCATCGCAACGCGCGTTAATTTTACGATAACCGCGATGTCTACAGCCGTACTTCCTCCTGGCGCCGCAGCTGCGATGACATGAGCAATTTCATGCAGCGTCGCACCTGCGAACACGCCGTAACCGTACGGAGAAAAGCCAAGCACTGGGTATAATAGCGTATAAATAAGTGTAAATATCGTACCTAAAATTGCAATAATCGCTGCCCCGACTGCCGTTTCCTCATCCTTTGCTTTCACTTGCGGTGCAATTGCCACGACCGCGGCCGCGCCGCAAATTGCCGTCCCACATGCTGTTAAAATCCCTAGTTTCTTTTCTACTTTAAATACTTTCGTTAGTCCATATACAACGAAAATAGTAAATGTAATAACAACCGCTGCAATGACCAAAACTTTCGGCCCCGCCTTCGCAATATCAACGAGATTTAATCGCATTCCAAGCAAGATAATTCCAAAGCGAAGCAACTTCTTACTCGCGAAGTTTGTCCCCGCAATCGCTTCATGAGGAACTCCAATTGCCGCGCGCCACACCATCCCAATTAGAATAGCAATTACTAATTGTCCCATAATATTTAAAAATGGAAGCTCTGCTAAATATTTCGCGGCAATTGCGATTAATAGTGTAATCCCAATTCCTTGCGAAAATCCAAAGCCCTTCTTCTTTTGTATAACAAGTGTTTGTTCCACCTTGTACCACCCCAATAATCATATTGGAACATGCATGTTCTTTCTACTTACATTATAAGAGAGTTTCTATAATAAGTTTAATACCAATACCAAATCTCTATCATTAGAAATACTTATGATAAGATGATAGAAAAAGAAAGGAGCCCATTATATGAACGTAGATATTTTAAAAATTTTTGTTACTGTCGTTGAACAGAAACACTTCTCTCGTGCAGCAGAATTATTAAACCTTTCGCAGCCGGGCGTAAGTATGCATATACGCAACTTAGAAAACGAATTTGGCACTACACTCATTCAACGCTCCCCGAAACACGTTCAAGTTACAGAAGCAGGGAACATTTTATATATACATGCGAAGCAAATGCTCTCTCTTTACGAAGATGCGAAGCAAGAAATTAACGAACTACATAACGTTGTAACAGGAACGCTTCGCATCGGTGCTAGTTTTACAATTGGCGAATACTTACTTCCCAAAATACTGGCTAACTATGCGAACGAAAATCCACACGTCGAAGTTCATACTTTCATCTCAAATACAGAAGACGTTTTGCAAAGCCTTCGCTCTAATCAAATTGATATCGGCTTAGTCGAGGGGCAAGTCGTATACGCCGACGTTGACGTTGAAACATTTATGCAAGATGAAATGAAACTCGTCGTTCCACCAAATCATCCACTGCTCCGCACAAATGAAATAAACGAAAGGACACTTCAAGATCAAGTGTGGGTATTAAGAGAAAGTGGTTCTGGTACACGTGCTTATAGCGATCGCTTTATTCATCAACACCATTTAAAAATGAAACGATTCTTTACATTTAGTAGTATCCAAAGTGTAAAAGAAGCCGTCGCTGCTGGGCTTGGCATCGCTATCCTTTCTGATTGGACTGTACGGAAAGAGCTATTAGCAAAAGAACTATTCCACGTCGAAGTTCCAAATGAACAACTAATCCGTCCGTTTTCCATCGTACGCGGTAAATATTTCATTCCATCTAAAGCCATTCAAGTGTTCTTACATCATGTAGATTCTTTTGCGAAAAAACAGAGTTGACCTTCACATTAGTGTGAAGGTTTACAATACATGTAGA
This sequence comes from Bacillaceae bacterium OF18-1A, assembly GCA_027694045.1. Taxonomy (GTDB): domain Bacteria; phylum Bacillota; class Bacilli; order Bacillales; family Bacillaceae_G; genus Bacillus_A. The sequence goes on from JAQEWB010000003.1 coordinate 89,508, forward strand.
AGGAGTGAAACGCATTGCGAATTGGAGAATTATCAAAAGAAACTGGCGTTAGTGAAAGATCACTAAGACATTACGAAGAAAAGGGCTTACTCCCTTCTAAGCGCCTTTCAAATGGTTACCGTGATTTTGATGAAAGTGCCATCGAAAAAGTGGAGCTTATTCAAATGTACTTACAAATTGGCTTAAATTTAGAAGAGACGGCAAGGATGCTGCGCTGCCTTGAAATTGAACCGCACCTGTACGACAATCCGTGTAGCAGTATCCTTACGCTTTACGAAGATAAACTCAATGAAGTAACAAAGCAAATCACATTACTTTCCAACATCCAAGCGAATTTGCAAAAACACGTTTCACTCCTAAAACAAGCAAAAGAAAAGGGATGATTACATGTTTGTTATACATGGCAGTTCAAGACAAAACGGAAATACAGAAGCTTTAACACATATGATGATAGAGGACATTGAAACAGAACAAATTTATTTGCGTGATCATACCGTCTATCCTATTACAGACCAACGTCATGATGCAGAAGGATTCCAATCCGTAAATGATGACTATGAGCAGTTAACCAAACGCATGCTAGAGCACGACACGATTATCTTTGCTACACCATTATATTGGTACGGAATGAGTGGACATATGAAAAACTTTGTTGATCGCTGGTCACAAAGCTTGCGCGATACATCTCTTCATTTCAAAGAAAAAATGAAAGGCAAAAAAATGTATGTTGTCATCGTTGGCGGGGATAATCCAAAGCTAAAAGCATTACCGCTTATTGCTCAATTCCAATATATCTTTGATTTTGTTGGTTCATCATTTGAAGGGTATGTTATTGGAGATGCGAATGGACTAGGTGAAATCAAGAACGATGCTGAGGCGCTAGCAACAGCACAATCTTATAATAAGAAATTCAAAAATAGTAAATAGAAATACGTTTGACAAATCATTTTGTATGCGCATACAATAAAAGTAATCTTATGAAAGGAAGGTACTTTGACCAATGAAGTTCTAATTCTCTTATTTATTTCATCCATCACAAATAGTGAACAAAAATGATGAAAACTAGCAGAGGATTAGTCTGTCCATTTGTCGATACTTTCTTTCGAAACGATCATGTAAGAAATCGTTTATTTATGTACGATTCTTTACATGTAAGGGCGACGTTTATCCTCTCTAGTGAAACTAGGGAGGTTTTTTTATGACTATTTTATTCGCACGTAATATTGAAAAGAGCTTTGGTGATCGCACACTATTTACGTTACCATCACTGGAAATTCAAGCACATGACCGCATAGGAATTGTCGGAGTCAACGGAGCTGGTAAATCTACGTTATTACAAATATTAAGTAAAGAAATAGAAGCTGATAACGGCATAGTAACTCATCATAGCTCTATCGCCATCATCCCTCAAATTAGCGAGGAATTACCAGATGTCGCTTCTTCTCCTACAAAAGGGAAATGGAATATTTCAAACGTCTCAAATTCAATGAGCGGCGGTGAACGAATGCGTCTAAAGATTGCCCATGCTCTTGAGCAAAATGCAGGCATTTTATTCGCTGATGAACCAACAAGCCACTTAGATATGGTCGGTACAGAGCAATTAGAAAAGGCACTTTCATCTTATAAAGGGGCACTTGTTTTAATATCGCATGATCGTGAATTTCTAGATAATATATGTACAAAAATCATTGAAATTGAAGACGGTACGATTCAAGAATATAAAGGAAATTATTCAAACTATCGAAAGCAAAAAGAACGTGAACGAATACAAAAACAAGCAGAATATGAGCAATATGTACAAGAAAAAAATCGTTTAGAGCAGTCCATTTTACAAAAAAAGCAACGTGCTTCTAGCATGACAAAAATCCCAACACGGTTCAGTTCATCCGAATCTAAACTTTATAAGTTAAGTGGGGCTCATGGCCAAGAACAGGTTAGCAAAGCAGCGAAAGCATTAGAGACACGTCTCGAAAAACTAGAAAAGAAGGAAAAGCCAAAGGATCTTTCTCAAGCTCAGTTTGACGTGCAATACCATACACCCATTCATAGTAAAGTGGCAGTACAGTTCAATAAAGCAACAAAGAAAATAGGTGATCGTACACTATTTAAAAATATGAATGGAACGATTGCTCCTGGTGCAAAGCTTGCTATTTTAGGGGCAAACGGAAGTGGAAAAACGACTCTGTTCAACATGCTTCTCGCAAACGAGCGCGGCATTCAGCTCTCGAAGAGTTGTAAAATTGGATACTTCGAACAAACACTATCTATTTTAAAAACCGATAAAACCATTTTAGAAAATGTTCTAGAAGAAACAAACTATACAGAAGCATTCGTTCGCACAATACTTGCACGACTTCTATTCCGCCGTGAGGATGTTCATAAACCTGTGCACGTTCTAAGCGGTGGTGAACGAATGAAGGTTGCACTCGCAAAAGTATTTTTAGGAAACTATAATATGCTTCTACTCGATGAACCGACAAACTATTTAGACTTAGCAACGCAAGAAGAATTAGAAATCATGTTACAAGAATATCCTGGCACTATACTTTTCATTAGCCATGACCGTGCCTTTATTCGCTCTGTTGCAGACCATATTCTACAAGTAGATGAGAGTGAACCAAGAGTATTCCACGGTAATTACGAGCAATACACAAAAAGAACAACCGGGGATTCTGTAAACGTTACTGAACAAGAATTATTACGATTACAAACAAAATTAACAGAAATCATCGGCCGAATTTCCATATCAAATCATCACGATGACATCACATCTCTCGAACAAGAATACGAAACATTATTAGTCCAAATCCGAAAATACAAAGAAGCGCTCTAATGCCTTCTTTATATATCGACAAGGTCTCTCCCATTTCCCAAGAAATATCGACGCTTCGACATAGAATAGCATCAATAACAGTGAAAAGCCGTGCACTAGCACGGCTTTTTACTTCATTTATATTCGGACAGCAGTCCCGCTAACCGCAACCATTAACATACCTTCCCGAACGACTTCGTAGTCCACGTCGATACCAACGATGGCATTCGCATTTTTTTGTCTTGCAAGAGTTTTCATCTCTTCCATTGCGATGTCACGTGCTTCTTTCAATTTGCTTTCGTAAGCGCCTGAGCGACCACCGACAACATCACGGACAGAAGCGAAAAGGTCACGAACGATATTCGCACCCATAATCGCTTCTCCATTGACGATATCGATATACTCAATAATTTCTTTTCCTTGAATTGTAGAAGTTGTTGTTACAATCATACTGTACAGCCTCCCATATGAGATTTTTACCTACTTATGGTGCACTAATTCTGTACAAATTATATTTACGAACTAAACTGCGCTTCGTATAACCTACTATATCCTCCGCCTCGCTCAATTAATTCATCATGCGAACCTTGTTCTGCAATACCGTCTTTATTTACAACGATGATGCGATCTGCATTTTTAATCGTTGCAAGTCTGTGAGCGATAACTAACGTTGTACGACCGACAGCTAATTCCGCAAGTGACTTTTGAATCGCAAGTTCCGTCTCTGTATCTAATGCAGAAGTTGCTTCATCCAATATTAAAATTGGCGGGTTTTTCAAGAACATGCGAGCAATCGCTAAACGCTGCTTCTGTCCGCCTGAAAGTTTCACGCCGCGCTCACCGATAACGGTATCTAAACCGTCTGGTTGTGAGTAAATTAAATCTTCTAATTGAGCTCTCTTTACCGCCTGCCAAATTTCAGCCTCTGATGCTTTTAAATTTCCGTAAGCAATATTTTCACGAATCGTTCCTGAGAATAAGAACACATCTTGCTGCACAATTCCGATTTGCTTACGAAGTGAAGATAACGTCATATCTTTCGTATCAATACCATCAATTTGAATCGATCCAGATGATTGCTCATAAAAACGTGGTAATAGGCTACATAACGTCGTTTTCCCAGCTCCAGATGGTCCAACGAACGCAACTGTTTCACCTGCATGTATTTTCAAACTAATATCTTTTAAAATTGGTTCTTTGTTTTCATATCCAAATGTAATGTTGTTATATTGAATATCACCGTGTACATGCTTCACTTCCATCGCATCTTTAGAATCTACAATGTCAGGCTCTGTTTCAAGAAGTTCTACATACCTTTTAAAACCGGCGATCCCTTTCGGATAACTTTCAATAACCGCATTAATTTTTTCAATTGGGCGGAAGAAAATATTCGTTAATAGAACGAATCCAATAAATCCACCGTACGTTAATTCACCTTGCAGAACAAACCACGTACCACATATTAAAACGAAGAGCGTTACGAGACGCATGAGCATATAACTAATCGATGAATTTAACGCCATAATTTTATATGCCATTAATTTCGTTGTACGGAAACGAGCGTTGTTCACAGCAAATTGCTCTTTCTCAAACTTTTCATTTCCAAATGCTTGTACAACGCGAATACCGCCAACATTGTTCTCAATACATGCATTAAAATCAGCAACGTCTGAGAATAAACGCCTGAACGTACCTGTCATTTTTTTGTTGAAGTAAAGCGCCAACCATAATAGGAATGGAATAACGAAGAACGTTAATAGCGCTAACTTCCAGTTGATCATCATCATAAATGAAAATGCCCCAACTAAAGTCATAACAGCGATAAATAAATCTTCTGGCCCGTGGTGAGCAATTTCCCCAATTTCCATTAAATCGTTCGTAAGGCGTGAAATTAAATGACCTGTTTTATTATTATCAAAAAATCTGAATGATAGCTTTTGAATGTGATCAAATAATTTCTGCCTCATATCTGTTTCAATGTTAACCCCAAGCATATGTCCCCAATATGTAACAACATATTGCAGGCCTGCGTTTAACATATAAACCGCAAGTAAACCGAAACAAGCCCATAAAATAAGCGTCCAGTTTTGTCCTGGCAATAACTTATCAATAAATTGATTTACGATAAGCGGGAAGCCAAGTTCTAGTAACCCTGCGACAACTGCGCAGGAAAAATCGAGTATAAATAAACCTTTGTACGGTTTATAGTACGAAAAAAATTTACGTAGCATATCTTTCCTCCATTTTCCAAATTAAAACACTCCCTAAATGATAACCATTATCAAATCATTATTCAAGCTATCTGTCTACGAAACTAAAAATAAGAGTCGCGATAGTTGTCGTTTTTGGGCGGAAAGTCGATATATTCGAATAATCGCCCATATAATTTGAGTTGCGCTAATATAAATTTCATTCACCATCTATCCCAAAAGAAAAAGGCGTCACCTAATGGCAACACCTCACTTCTATTGTACAGCTTCCGAATCCCACTCATGCTCCTGCTGAACAAACACAATACCTAACTCGTGATGTCCTCCAGCATATAATGCAGTTTGAGCTAAGCGAAGCTCACCATTTGTATCTAATACTTCTAATTTACAAAATGCTCCTGTCGTCTTCGTTTGAAGTGCATCATAAAATTCCTCGGCACTTCTCGGAACGACTCCATTTACTTTCGTAATGATTTCTCCAGGCAATAATTTCAACTCTGCTCCAATTGTATTTGGAATTGTGTCTAATACAATGAGCCCCTCGCTACGTGTAGCAAAATACGCTTGTCTTGTCTCATCCACAATTTTTTCTTGCATCGAGATCGTGAAACGACCAAGCATTGCGACTCCCATTGCGATAATGGCAAGTACGTGCCACCAATAACTTGCGATAGCTAAAACTAGTACAAGTCCTGCTAATCCGTAAACGCGTCTTCCTGTAAATAATAAAGCTTCTGTTGGCTCATAACTTCTAATCTTTCTCATAAATCCAATTAAAAATGGAACGAGGAATAGAGAGTATGTAGTCGAACCGATTGAAACGACTGGCCACCATGAAAGAAACTGCGTTACCGCATCACCTGGCACAAGAATAAAGATTGGAACGATCCATAAACGCTTCGATTCATGTAAACCAATCTTGAGTCCGCGCTTGCCCTTCCTAACCGTCGGTGTAGAGTACCCCACTGCATTTTTAGAAATCAATAAGCCTTCTACAACAAGCATGACACCTAGTAAAATAGCAAGAGATACAATCGTACCTTCTTCACCCTCTCCAAGCTGTAAGAAGGAAATTGGAAGCTTAGAAGATAATAGAACACATACAATCGCGATACTAAATGTGTAAGCTGCTGATAAATATCGATACATAGCAGTTAATCCAAATAGTAACGTCCAAATTAAAATGACCCACAAGCTCGCCTTGGAAACAACAAGTCCAAGCCCAATTATAATAATAGATACTACTAGTCCATATCCAACTCCTGCAAACAGAGACGTTCGCAGTTCAAACCAAATATCATAAACTTTAAAAGAAAAATCTTTTCTTTCTCGTAATATACGTAAGTATCCAACGAAGATACTACTAATTAAAAATACATAGACAGCAGGGTGTAAGAAAAAACGTCCAACTGCCCGCATTATTTCAAAAAGCCATGCCTCCACGAACTCATTCACCACCATTTATATCATTCTTTCTTTTTATCTTATCATAACTGGAGAAACGTGTGTTTAACACAAAAAAATACAGGCAATAAAATGCCTGTATTTCTTCTTATTTTGCCATCAATTTTAATGCTGACTGTAATTGTAAATCATTTTCTCCAGAACGGATTTTTTCAATGATTTTAGTCTGAATTGCTTCAGCTGTCTTTTTATCAAGTTGCCCTGTCGCTTCCATCTCATTTGCATTTTGGAATGCTTTCAGCGCTGATTCTGTCTCTTTGCTGAAGTATCCATCTTCACGACCTGTTACATAGCCTAAGCTTTTCAGCATCTCTTGTGCATGCTTCACTTGCACATCATTTGAATTGTATGAAAGTGTTTTTTCAATTTGAATTGGCGTCGCATGGTAGTAATCTGGCTGTTTCACTTCTACAGTTGGCTTGATTCCTTTTTTATGAATCCAATTTCCATCTGGAGTTAACCATTTGAACATCGTTAATTTAATGTTACTGCCATCTTTAAACGGAACGGCTTGCTGAACAGTTCCTTTACCAAACGTTGTTTCACCGATTAAATCGTAACCTTCTCCTTCTTTCAGCGCGCCAGCTAAAATTTCAGAAGCAGAAGCACTTCCTTTATCAATCAATACTGAAATTGGATATGGTTTTCTCTCTTTCAGCTCGGTAGAGAATTTCTTTTTCTCTCCATTGCGTTGCTCTACTTGCAGCATCGGCTTTTTATCCGTCATAATTTCTCCTAGTATATCTTCCACACTATTTAAGTAGCCACCAGGATTACCACGTACATCAATAACTAAGCCTTTTATATTTTTCTTCTCTAACTCTTTTAACTGATCCTTAAATTCTTTCGCTGTATTTTCAGCAAAAGAAGTGATTTGCATATAACCGATATCTTTTCCATTCTCTTGTTTCACAGAACTAAATACCGTGAAGATTGGAATTTTTTCACGCTTAATTTTAAATACAATCGGATCAGCTACTCCTGCGCGTTTAATCTCAATCGCGACAGTCGTTCCTTTTTTACCACGGATTTTCAATACTGCTTCTTCACGTGATAAGTCTTTTACACTGTTTCCATCTACAGATAAAATTTGGTCATTCGGTTTAATTCCAATCTTTTCTGCTGGTGAACCTTTAATTGGCGATACGATAATAAGCTTACCATCCGTCTTGTTCACCTCAGCCCCAATCCCCTCTAATTCAGGATCAAGCGATTCACTAAACTGTTTGGCTGTTTCTTTATCCATATACGTGGAATAAGGGTCCTTCAGCGTAGACAACATACCTTGTATTGCACCTTCGACTAACTTATCGTCTTTCACGTCTTCCACATAACGTGAATCAATTAGTGCATACGCCTCATTAATTTTTGCCAAATTCCCTTGCGTCGTGCTAGCGTTCCCACTCGAAATTGTTTGCGTTACTACTGCTGGGTTAACCCCAAATACAGACATACCCGCAAACATTCCGCCAGCACCAATTAAAAATGCAACAACCATTCCAATAATTGCAACTCTACGTTTCAATGCGGAATTCCCCTTTCCAAAACACACAGGTGGTGTAGCAAAAGGCATCACACAGCGTGTGATGCCTTTACCTATTTCTACTATATGATAAGCTTGTACGAATTATGTTTGCAACTTTTTATACTTTTAAGAAGCGACGAATTGACATTACACTTCCCCACATACCGATTAATGCACCGATTAACACTAATAAACCAGCTAATTGGAATACGAATGGGCTGTATGGTAAAAGCTCGAAAATTGTTCCGCCAAGTTTTTCATTAAACACGCCTTGCAGCGAATTATACGTCACTAAAATTAAACCAATTGGAATAATTGATCCTAATACTCCTAGGAATAATCCTTCTAGCAAGAACGGCCAACGAATAAACCAGTTTGTTGCACCTACAAGTTTCATAATTTCAATCTCAGTACTACGAGCGTAAATTGTAATTTTAATTGTATTAGAGATTAAGAACATCGCTGTGAATAAAAGACCAGCAATTAATGCAATCCCGATATTACGTCCTGTTTTTACAGTATCAAATAATTTTTCAACTTGACCTTTACCGTATTGAACGTTACTTACAAACTGCATTTTTTCAATCTTTTTCGCAATTGTCGCTGTATCTGTTGGCTCTTTCGCCTTTACAACAAATACATCTTTCAGTGGATTATCTTGCTCAAATAATTCGAACGTTTTTCCACTATCACCTAAACTTTTAATTAAACGTTTCAATTCTTCCTCTTTAGAAGAGTATTTAATAGAATCTACTTTCGCAATCTTACCCATATCTTCTTCTAATTTCTTTTGATCAGCTTCTTTTGCTGCTGGATCAATGTGTACACGAATCTCTACATCTTGCTCTACTTTCGTCGCAAAATGGTTCATATTCATAATAGCTGTTAAAAAGACACCTACAAGTAATAATGTAACTGTTACTGCACTAACAGAAGCAAATGTCATCCATCCGTTACGTGATAGATTTTTTACACCTTCTCGCAAATGTCGACTAAGGGTTTTAGTCTTCATATCCGTATCCTCCCTCAATCTCGTCTCGAACTATTTTTCCGCCTTCAATCGCGATTACACGATGACGAAGCGTATTTACGATATCTGAGTTATGCGTCGCCATAACAATCGTTGTACCACGCTCATTAATGCGCGTAAAGATCTTCATAATATCAAGAGCCGTATCAATGTCTAAGTTACCCGTTGGCTCATCGGCAATTACAACTTTTGGTCTATTCACAATCGCTCTTGCAATAGCCACACGTTGTTGCTCTCCACCTGAAAGTTCATTTGGAAGTGCATCTGCACGATCTTCAAGACCTACTAGTCCTAACACTTCAGTAACGCGCTCACGAATTGCATCCGGTTCTTCTTCAATTACTTCTAAGGCAAACGCAACATTCTCATATACCGTTAATTTAGGTAGCAATTTAAAATCTTGGAAAATTACGCCTAATTGACGACGGAAATATGGAACATCTCTTTCTGCTAATGATTCAATAGTAAGTCCATTTACGTTAATAGATCCTGTAGATGGCTTTTCTTCACGATACATCATTTTAATAAATGTAGATTTTCCGGCTCCACTCGGTCCAACTACGTATACGAATTCACCTTGTTTAATGTTAACTGTGAGACCAGCGATGGCTTTCATACCATTCGGGTACTCCTTATAAACATTCGTCATTTTTATCATTATTTATCACCCAATACTTAATGATTTTTTTCGAAATACTTCTCTGTACATATGAAAATAAAAGCTACCTTTTATTTCCGCTTGATCATTCTTGTTGAAGGTAGTTTGCTTACACTCTTTTACAAGCAATACTACTCTATGTAATATATTTCAGCAAAATTCTACAAACCTCATTGTAACATCAAACGGTTTCCAATTCGGATACATTTTTGTTACAGTTATGTTACATTCCAAAAAAAGGGAAACGAGTTGACTATGTAAGCAACTCGTCCATTTTACCCTTTTATTTATGCTCAGCTAACCATTCAGAGACTTTTTTCGCATCCTCACCTTGAATAAGTCCTGGTGACATTGAACCGCGACCCTTTTTAATAATTTCTTCAATATCTGCAGCGTCGTACTTACCGCCTACTTTTCTTAAGTCAGGTCCAGTTGCCCCTGATAAATCTGTCGCGTGACATCCAGCACAACTTCTTTGGAAAATTTGTTCTGCGCTATCTGTACTTGCAGATTGATTTGAAGACTTACTCTCTTCTTTATTTCCACATGCTCCTAAAGCAAAAACGACTGTTGTCCCTAGCGCAATAGCCAACAATTTCTTTTTCAATTCTATCGCTCCCCATTGTTGATATTCTTTTCATTTCTAACACACTCATTTTCATTATAAGCATTATCTTTATATAGAAAAACTAAGGTATATTTCATTTCCTTCAAAAATATAGCGAAAACCTTGATAAAGCAAAGCTTTCATCAGTTGTTTCAATTCTGTGAACAAATTAGAAACTTCTATAAAGAACCTTTTTAAAAAATAAAAATCAGCAGTTTTCTATATAAAGCCTTACCCTATTACCGCTCTATTTTACTATTCTCTACTTTTTACAAAACAATATACAGCATTGTATTCTACATGTAATCCCATCAAAAAGAGAAGTTGTCGTTTCCAACTTCTCTTCCTCTTTACCTCATTCATATAAAATGCAGTACTTCCTCTATTCCCTCAGCACGCGCCAACAACTTTGTTGGCTTTTTCTTTCATTAGATGCGAGAGCGTAAGTAAGCATCAATAAATGGATCAATTTCTCCATCCATAACGGCTTGTACGTTACCAACCTCAGTATTTGTACGGTGGTCTTTCACAAGAGAATACGGGTGGAATACGTAAGAACGGATTTGGCTACCCCATCCGATTTCTTTTTGTTCTCCGCGGATTTCATCTAACTCTGCTTGTTGCTCTTCTAATTTCTTTTGGTACAGTTTCGCTTTTAACATTTTCATCGCGTGTTCACGGTTTTTAATTTGAGAACGCTCTGACTGACATGTTACAACCGTATTCGTCGGTGTATGTGTAATACGAACTGCTGAATCTGTTGTATTAATATGCTGTCCACCTGCACCACTTGCACGGTACGTATCAATTTTTAAGTCTTCTGAACGTATTTCGATTTCAACTTCATCATTGAACTCAGGAACAACTTCACAAGATACAAACGATGTATGACGGCGACCTGAAGAATCGAATGGTGAAATACGCACTAGACGATGTACACCTTTCTCTGCCTTTAAATAACCATAAGCGTTATGACCTTTAATTAATAAAGTAACACTCTTAATACCAGCTTCATCACCTGGTAAATAGTCAACCGTTTCTACTTTAAATCCACGTTTTTCAGCCCAACGTGTGTACATACGTAATAACATAGAACCCCAGTCTTGTGACTCTGTTCCACCAGCACCTGGGTGTAGTTCTAAAATCGCGTTATTTTTATCATAAGGATCGCTTAGTAGTAACTGAAGTTCATACTCATTCATTTCTTGAATTAAGCCTTTTACTTCTGATTCAAGCTCCTCATGTAAATCTTCATCATACTCTTCTTTTAAAAGCTCATGCGTGATTTCTAAATTTTCGAATGTCTCATCTAACTGACGGAACTTTCCAACCATATCTTTCAGTGCATTCGCTTCGTTAATTACAGTTTGCGCGCCTTGTTGGTCATCCCAAAATCCTGCGCCCATCATTTTCTCTTCTAATTCTGCAATTTGTTTCTCCTTAGTAGGAAGGTCAAAGAGACCCCCTAAAAGCCGCTAATCTCTTAGCCATTTTTTCTAATTCCTGTCTAATTTCTACTAATTCCATTTCCTTCACCTCTATGTAATTGCTGTTACTTTCACACGAAAACAAGGGAAACTCTCTCCACTTATAACGGAGAGAGTTTATTCCTTCTTAATTATACATTTTTAATATAAAAGTTTGCAAAGCGGTCTACACTACTTGCTCGTATTATTGCCCGATACCACAGCAGTTTTTATATTTCTTACCACTACCACATTTACATAAATCGTTGCGGCCCATTTGGTCACCTTTTACAACCGGCTTTTTCTTCGCCTCTTCGCCATCGCTAGATGGGTGAATAGCTTCACCTTGAACCACTTCTTGACGCTCTAAGTTTTGCTCAATTTCAGCTTTCATAATGTAGCGAGAGATTTCCTCTTCGATAGAAGCAATCATTGACTCGAACATTGCGAATCCTTCCATTTGGTACTCACGAAGTGGATCGATTTGACCGTACGCACGTAAATGAATACCTTCGCGCAGATGATCCATCGCATCAATATGCTCTGTCCATTTCGTATCTACAACACGGAATACAACAACCTTTTCGAACTCACGCATTTGCTCTTCTGGCATAAGCTTTTCTTTATCGTTGTAACGCTCAATTAATTTCGCAATAATTGGCTCGCTCATTTCCTCTGGAGCAAGGCGACGTAATTCTTCTTCTTTTACATCTCCTTCTTGCAGAAGATTTGCATTTAAGTAGTCAACAAGACCTTTAATGTTCCAATCTTCTTCAATTTCCTCTTGTGTATGAAGCGCAACAGCACGTTCTACTGTAGATTTCATCATGCCTTCAATAATGTCACGTAAGTTTTCAGATTCCATTACTTCTTGACGTTGTTTGTAAATAACTTCACGTTGCTGACGAAGTACATCGTCGTATTGTAGTAATTGCTTACGTGCATCATAGTTATTTCCTTCTACACGTTTTTGCGCAGATTCTACTGCACGAGAAACCATTTTACTTTCAATCGGCTGAGAATCATCCATACCAAGACGATCCATCATCGTTTTCATATTATCTGAACCGAAACGGCGCATTAGTTCATCTTCCATTGATAAGTAGAACTGCGTAACACCAGGGTCCCCTTGACGACCAGCACGACCACGTAACTGATTATCAATACGACGGCTTTCGTGACGCTCTGTACCGATAACTGCTAGACCGACGTTTTTAATATCGTCTCCTAATTTAATATCTGTACCACGACCCGCCATGTTCGTCGCGATTGTTACAGCACCTTTCATACCAGCTTCTGCAATGATATCTGCTTCACGCGCATGATTTTTCGCGTTTAAAATATTATGACGTACACCTTTACGTGTTAACATTTTTGAAATAAGCTCTGACGTTTCAATCGCAACTGTACCTACAAGAACAGGTTGCCCTTGTTTATGACGACTTACAATATCCTCAACAACTGCATTGAATTTACCTTCCATTGATTTGAAGATTAAATCCGCACGGTCATCACGAATAATATCTTTGTTCGTTGGAATTACGATAACATTCATATTGTAAATGTTACGGAATTCCTCTTCTTCCGTTTTCGCCGTACCAGTCATACCTGATAATTTCTCATACATACGGAAGTAGTTCTGGAATGTAATTGTCGCAAGCGTCATACTTTCATTTTGAATTTCTACGCCTTCTTTCGCTTCAATCGCTTGGTGTAAACCTTCGCTGTAGCGACGACCTTTCATAAGACGACCTGTGAATTGGTCTACAATTACGATTTCGCCTTCTTGTACAACATAATCTGTATCACGGTGCATAACAACGTGCGCACGAAGTGCCTGATTAATATGGTGAAGAAGTGCTACATGTTTTAAATCGAATAAGTTTTCAATATGGAAAGCTTTCTCCGCTTTCGTAATACCATCTTCTGTTAACATTACGTTTTTCGTTTTTACATCAAATGAATAATCTTTTTCATTTTCTAACGTACGAACGAATGCATTTGCAAACATGTATAGTTCTGTTGATTTTTGAGCTTGTCCTGAAATAATAAGCGGCGTACGTGCTTCATCGACTAAAATGGAATCGACTTCATCGATAATAGCAAAATGAAGCGGACGTTGAACGCACTGCTCTTTATATAAAACCATGTTGTCACGTAAGTAATCGAATCCAAGCTCATTATTTGTGCTGTATGTAATATCAGCAGCATAAGCAGCTTGTTTCTCTTCGCGTGACATATGGTTTAAGTTAATTCCTACTGTTAAACCAAGGAACTCATGAAGTTGTCCCATTTCGCTCGCATCACGTTGTGCTAAATATTCATTGACTGTAACAACGTGAACACCTTTTCCTGTTAAAGCATTTAAATATACAGGTAATGTAGATGTTAACGTTTTACCTTCACCCGTTTTCATCTCAGAGATATTCCCTTCATGTAAGGCAATACCACCCATTAACTGTACGCCATATGGACGCATTCCAAGAACACGAGTCGCTGCTTCGCGAACAACCGCAAAAGCTTCAGGCAGTAAATCATCTACTGTCTCACCTTTTGTTAGACGTTCTTTAAACTCAAGCGTCTTTCCTTTTAATTGTTCATCAGTTAGTGGTTTAATAGATGATTCTAATGCATCAATTTGCTCAACTGTCTTCTGCATACGTTTAATTTGGCGTTGGTTTACATCAAACACCTTTTTTAAAATACCGATCATAGGAAATACGCTCCTCTTTTTTATTAAAATAAAACTTCTGATTGTTATTTTCTTTTTCTCTATTACAATCAGTCGTTATAAAAATCAAATATATGTTATGCCAATTTTTCTCCTAATTAAAAAAACTAAAATGTATATACCTAATGATAATTGTAACACTTGTCTTGTAACTATGACAACAACCGGCAAAATGTCTCGTTCTAAATTTTTCAAAAGCTTACTTCCATCAAAAAAAGCGCAGCCCTTTTGGCTGCGCTTTTGAATTGTTATTTTGTTTCGATTAAACCATATTTCCCATCTTTACGGCCGTATACAACATTAGTTTCATTTGTATCAGCATTTGTGAAGACGAAGAAATTATGTCCTAGCATATCCATTTGTAGGATTGCTTCTTCAACGTCCATTGGTTTTAAATCGAATCGTTTTGTACGCACAAGTTCTAATTCATCTTCCTCTACCTCATCCATAACAGCTACTGCTTCTGGAAGGATAAAGTTCGTTTTCACAGAACCTTTTTCACGTAACTTACGATTTACTTTTGTTTTATGTTTACGAATTTGTCGCTCAATTTTATCGACTACTAAATCAATTGCAGCGTACATATCGCTATTAGTCTCTTCTGCACGAAGTAATAGATCTGGAAACGGGATTGTTACCTCGATACGTTGCTTGTCAGAGTATACCTTTAAATTGACTTTAATCTCTGGGAATGTATCAAAATAACGCTCTAACTTACTTAGTTTTTTCTCTACATATTCCTTTAATGCTGGAGTTACTTCAATATTTTCACCACGAATGTTGAATTTCATAGATGAATTCCTCCTTTCAAGCCTATGTACTATAATTTCGACATTGGCTTAAAAACTCCTTCTAACTTTTTTAAAAAAATTAGTGGAATTACGATTTTTTTATCATTTTTTGTTGAAATGAAAAGATGCATCGTTTCTATCTTTATTTTATCCTATTAACATCGTGAATAACGAATATAACTATGGACAATTCGTTACAGAAAAGAAACAACTTTTTGACAACTCTATTCACAACAAAAACCTCTTGAAAAACAAGAGGTTCTACTACATATATATAACGTTGCCACAAACGCAGCTTTCTCTTCCTAAAAACAATACTCCTACAGTTTTACAACATTAGCTGCTTGCGGTCCACGTGCTCCATCTACAATATCGAACTCTACTTGTTGTCCTTCTTCTAATGACTTATACCCATCTTGTTGAATCGCAGAAAAATGGACAAACACATCATCCCCATCTTCACGCTCAATAAACCCAAATCCCTTTTCTCCATTGAACCATTTCACTCTTCCTTGCATGTTCATTCCATTCCCTTCACTCTAAAAATCAAGGCATCTGCCCCATATTTTGACTATAACGAATGACAACATCTGAAGTCAAAGAAGACTTATCGTCTTTTTATTATCCCTTTCGACATTTACATATTAACTTCTACAGAGCGTCAAACTAGAAACCTCCCTCGCTCCTCTATCGTATAAAAGACTTCCAATTTGTCTAACTGTAATTCCTGTCGTATACACATCATCAACGAGTAAAATATGTTGTCCATGAAACGTATCTTCTCCCTGAAAATAAAATGGATTACTTCCTGAGACTCTTTCTTTACGCGTCTTCTTACTTTGCTTTTCTGTTTCTACTCTACTTAATGACGTATTGGACATACGAACAGGTAAACAAAATGCTAATAGCTCTGCTTGATTAAAACCACGCTCATATTCCCTTTCCTTACTAAGCGGAACAGCGATAACAGTTGATACATTCGCAAAATATTTTTGAAAAAGATTTCGAAAAGGACGATGAAAAATACGAACTAACTCTGCATCACCTCGAAACTTAAACTGTGCTACTACTTCTTTCATTCCATCATCGTACATACATAACGAACGATTTTTAAAAGAACGATACCTTTCCTCGTGCATCCACCTTACGCAATCCATGCAAACGTCACCTTCTTTATGTTCAGTAGAAACTCGTTCTAAAGGCCTTCCACACTCCATGCAAATTTCTCCTACAATATAAGAAACTTTCCGCTCACATCTATCGCATATATATTTTCTATGAAATTTCATAAAGAGAGTGCACCAACTCATTGTTTCTAAAATATACTCATCGCAAAGTACACAATGCATTAATCAATCAACCTTTGTTCTTTCGCATTTTTATTCATACTTTGAATATGTTTTTTCGCGCGTACCATCGCTTCTGTCTTACCATAATGAAAATAAACAACCTCTCCGTAAGGTTCTTCAAAACTACGACCCGCTCGTCCAGCAATTTGTACGAGCGCACTTTCTGAAAATATTTCTTCTTCCGCTCCTAAAACCGCAACTTGTAAATTTTTCACCGTTACTCCTCTCTCTAAAATTGTCGTTGTAACTAATAAAGGAATTTCTCCCTGTCTGAAGGCCACAATTTTCTCTTTTCTCATCGGATCTTCTGCATGTACACCGTCAACTCTATCGTCTAATTGTTTCAATATCTGGCTCACTTCTTCTATATATCGTACGTGGGGAACAAATAAAAAAATGGGGTACTTTTTATGTAAGTACACGTTTAACCATTGCAGTAAAACTTGAGGGATTTTTTTATGATTGAGGTTTTTCTTCCAATTTCCGCACCAACAAAATAGAGGAACTGGCAACGGATGGCGGTGGTATCGTCCAGAAACAACGATCCCCTTTTGCTTACCTTTTCTAAAATTACGCCTCCACTTTTCATCAGGAGTTGCAGTTAAATAAATTCGCGCTGCTTTCTCTTTCATCGCTTGTTTTACCGCATACTGTAACATTTGATCTACACAATATGGAAAAGCATCTATCTCATCTACAATCATGACATGAAACGCTCTATAGTAACGCAACAGTTGATGAGTAGTAGCAACGACTAAAGGTGCTTCATTCTCCCTGTCTGCACTCCCTCCGTATAAAGCAGCTACCTTTATATGTGGAAATACTTCTTGCAATCTCGGTGCTAATTCAAGTACAACATCCGTTCTCGGCGTTGCAATACAAACTCTTTCTCCTTTTCGAAGTGCCTCGGCAACTCCCCGAAACAACATTTCAGTTTTTCCAGCTCCGCATACCGCCCAAATAAAATACGATTCTTTCTGTTTAACAGCTTCCATAACACCTTGTGCTGCCAATTCCTGACCAGTAGACAAAGTTCCTTTCCACTGTAACGGATTTAAATAATTTCTCCCTTTCCTTTCAGCAATTCCGCGCACAAGTACAGAGCATTCACTCACCCTGCCCATCGTTATACACTTCCGGCAATATGTGCATACTTTACTACACCTTTTACATGAAAATGATGCAAATAGCCGCTGCTCCGTATTTCCACAGCGTTGACACATAAATTTAGAAGCTTTCTTTTTTACACCTTGTATACATACGACTTCTCCTTTCTTTTCCAAATCATTTAATTGATCACGTAAGTCTGAAGAAAGTTCTTCTAATAGTAACTGTTTACCAGCTAACATGAGCCACCACCTCCAGTCCTACTATAAACCTTTCTCATACTCTCGTAAAAACTCAAAAAAGCCGATAACCTACTTATAAAATAGTAAGCTATCGACTTTATACACATGTTTTATTCGATTATAAATCCTAGAATCGACCGTATCCTAAGAAATGTTTTTGGTTGTAGCTACTGCTTAAGCTAGAGTAAGCAATACCTTTGTCACCAGCATGAATCATTTGGCCATTACCAACGTAAATACCGATGTGAGATGGACCCGGCTTGTAAGTACCTTGGAAGAATACTAAATCTCCAGGTTGTGGGCTACTTACTTTAGAAACTGAGTTCCAGTAACCTGCAACGTCTTGACGACCTACACCATAGATGTAAGAAATAAATCCACTACAGTCAAAACCACCGTTTGATGGAGACGCACTTCCCCAAACATATGGTAAGCCTAAGTATTGTTGTGCTTTACCAATTACGCCACCTGCATTTGAAGCTGGCGCTGGTGCTGGCTCTGCTTGTTTCTTTTCTTTCTTAGGTGCTTCTTTTTTAGGCTCTTCTTTTTTAGGTTCCTCTTTTTGAGCTTGTCCAGTATTGTTTGCTGGTGCAGCTTGTGCAGGTGCTGCAGGCGCTGGTGCTGGCTGAGCTTGTGCAGCTTTAGCAGCTTCTTCTGCTTGTTTTTGAGCAGCAGCTTCTTCTGCAGCTTTTGCTTGTGCTTCTTGTTCAGCAGCCTGTTGTAATTGTAATGCTTGCTTTTCAAGATCTTTCAATTGACTTTCCGTACTTGTCATTGAAGTTACAACTGTATCCATTTTACCGCTTAAATCGTTTACTGCTGTTGCTTTTTTTGCTTTTTCAGCGTCAAGTTCTTTCTTAGCAGTTTCAATTTGAGCTTGTGCTTCTTTTAATTCTTTTTGTTTTTCTTTTACTGTCTCAACATCTTTTTTCACGTTCGCTTGATCTTCTTGTTGAGTTTTCATGATATCTTCGTCAGACTCAAGAATTTTAGAAACAGAAGTTAAACGATCAACTAAATCTGCAACGTTTTTAGAGTTTACAAGAACTTCTGTTACAACGTTCGTGTTTGGTTGTTCTTGAAGTGCAACTAAACGTTTTCTTAATAACTCTTCACGTTTTGCGATTTTTGTTTGTAATTCTGCAATGTCTTTATTTTTCTTTTCGATTAATTGCTCAGTATCAGCAACTTTTTTCGTTGTTTCATCAAGTTTTGTAGCATTCTCTTGAACAGACTTATCTAAACCTTGAATTGTTTTATTTAAGTCGTTCATTTGTTTTTGTAATTCATCACGTTCTTGTTGTTGTTTATGTAAAGTGTCATTTTGTGTATTAATTTGTGATTTCACGTCAGCAATTTTATCTTCTGCAAATACATTTGGTGCTAGTCCTGAAAACATTAACCCTGCAACTAATGCGCAAGATGCCATTTTAAGCTTTTTCATTTTATTTTTTACACCGCTTTCCTTTTCTTTTTCCGTATATAACCTAATAAAATTTATACCATAATTCGGGAATTTTTTCGCTAATGTTACGTTTTTGTAAAACAAATGTAATATTATATGTAACCCTACCGCAAAATACGTATGAATTTGTATATATTTGTAGAATCTTCAAAGCTTTATATTACAAAGAAAAAAACGTAAGGTATCCCTTACGCTTTGTTAAATATACCCATGAAAAAGGTAAATCAAAATGCTATTTCATCCATTTCTCAGCCCAATTTTGGACTTCATCCATAACACTTTCTAACGCTTTTCCTTTATCAGTTAAGCCATACTCGATTCGAACCGGTACTTCTGGATAAACATCACGAACTACAATGCCTTCTCCTTCCAATTCCTTCAAACGCTCTGACAACATACGATCGCTCATATTCGGTATAATATCTGCGATTTCTCTAAAACGTTTTGGCTCCTCAAGCAAAGATTTAATAATTAAACCAGTCCACTTTTTACTAAGCAAAGTAAAAGCTGACTCAAATTTTGGACATAAACAAGAATTATGCTCCATATATTTCACCTCTCCTCTATTATATTATAGTTTCTTGTAAAAAGTAAGTTATAAAACTTTCCTCATCATTTATATTACGTACATTTTACCACTTCCAAATATTAACTTGTCAACTAAGTGTAAAATATCCGTAAAAAAACCCTCTTTAAAAGAGAGCTTTTTATATCTTTATTACTTCGTATACCATCCAAGGCCTAGTGCACCTTCTCCTAAATGCGTACCAATTACAGCACCAAAATATCCGATGCGAATTGTGACATGAGGATATTTTGCTTCTAATTCTTTCTTCCATTCATTTGCTTCCTCTTCACGTTGCGCATGAATAATAACTGCTTCCATAGGCACACCTTTGCTTGCTTGTTCATCGAAGATTTCGATGATACGTTTTAACGCTTTTTTACGTGTACGAATCTTTTCAAATGGAATAATTACTTTATCTCTAAAATATAAAACTGGCTTCACCTGTAGTAAACTACCAATGAAAGCTTGCGCACTATTTAATCGCCCACCACGTTGTAAATGATGTAAATCATCCACTACAAAATAAGCATCCATCGTTTGCTTCATTTCATCAAAACGAGCAATAATCTCTTTCGGATCTTTTCCTTCACTTGCTAGTTTTGCACCTTCGCGTACATAAAACCCTTGTACTTCACAGCTAATTTCAGAATCGTACGTATATACATCAATACCTTCTACCATCTGTCCAGCTGTCGTTGCCGTTTGATATGTACCACTAATTCCACTTGAAAGGTGGATGCTAATCACCGCATCATAATCCTTAGATAATTCTTCATATAACTCAACAAACTTTCCGATTGCCGGCTGAGAAGTTTTCGGAAGTTCTTCTTGCTCACGTACTTTTACATAAAAATCGTCTGCCGAAACTTCAGCTTCTTCTTGATAAGATTCTGCTCCAAACACAACGTTTAAAGGAATCATATATATATTGAGTTCATCACGAATATGCTTCGGTATATATGCTGTACTATCAGTAACAATAGCTGTTTTCATTTTCGTACCTGCCTTATAAAAAGTTTTTATCTCCTAATTTTACACGAAAACTAAAAATGGTGCATCCTACATACAAATACCGATTGAAAACTATACTTACCATCTCGACAAATTACAACACAAAGTTGAAATACTCACCAAAAATTTCAATATAGTTATAAAAAATGTTTGAATATAAAAACGCCCGCTTTTAAAATGGGAAGTACTAGTCATTTCGATAGATAGGGGCGTATATGTGTGCTATTACAATATTTAACAATCAAAGACTACGGTGAACATGAAATTGTCATTCAAAAATCAAGATTTATTTGTTATGTTAGCCGAGCTACGACCGAAGAAGAAGCTCAAGAATTTATACAAAAAATAAAGAAACAACATTGGAATGCGACACATAATTGTTCTGCATATTTAATTGGAGAACAAGACCAAATCCAAAAAGCAAATGATGATGGCGAACCTAGCGGCACAGCTGGTGTACCGATGTTAGAGGTACTGAAAAAACGCAAATTAAAAGATACTGTCGTTGTTGTAACACGCTATTTTGGTGGCATTAAACTGGGTGCGGGTGGATTAATTCGTGCATATGGAAAGTGTACAAGTGAAGGTATTAATCACGTCGGTATTGTAGAACGAAAATTGATGCGCGTTATGCAAACCGAAATTGATTACACGTTACTTGGTAAAATAGAAAATGAATTACGCAATTCAAAATATGCCATTAAAGATATACACTATTTAGAAAATGTCACATTTGATACGTACGTAGAAGAAGACGGAAAACAGCCATTCATCGATTGGATGATTGAATTAACAAATGGGAAATGTACAATTACAGAAGGAGATATGTTGTACTTAGAACAAGATGTTATCTAAGAATAACTACGTTATCACCTTTAAAGATTAATGTAGTGAATTACTTCTCTACAAATGAACTAAGGAGATTATATATGGAAGAACGTTATTATCATCTCCAAAATCGCAGAATAAAAAAGAAACGAAGAAGAAAGCTTTTCTTCTTCCTGTTTTTCGCATTTTTATTTGGCAGTGTAGGACTCTATATGTTGAATTCCTACTCTTCTCTGATGGGGATGTACAGTGGATTTACTCGGGAAAAATCGGATTTAAGAACCGAAGATGTAGAAATTACAAAAGAACCTTTTACAATCCTCATTATGGGTATAGAGGATTATGCAACGGACGGACAAAATGGTCGCACAGACTCATTAATGTTTGCAACGGTCAATCCAAAAACGAAAAAGATTTCGCTTATGAGTATTCCTCGTGACAGTCGAGTTCAAATTATCGGAAAGAACAAAGAAGATAAAATTAACGCCGCGCATGCTTACGGTGGAGAAAAAATGGCGATCAAAACTGTAGAAAATTTTCTACAAGTTCCTGTAGATCATTATCTTAAAATTGATTTCCAAGGCTTTAAAGGTATCGTTGATGCTGTCGGCGGTGTTACCGTTGATGTTCCTTTCGATTTTTGGGAGCGTTCTGACATAGATTACGACAAAAAAATCGAATTTAAACAAGGACAGCAAGACTTAAATGGTGAAGAAGCACTCGCTTACGTCCGTATGCGAAAGCAAGATCCAAATGGCGATTACGGTCGAGCTGCTAGACAAAGACAATTACTAGCTGCTGTTGCCCAAAAACTAAACTCGGCTTCTACTGTATTTAAAATTAAAGATTTAACGACTGTTGTTGGAAAATATATAAAAACTGACATTCCTATTTCAGACGGACTTGCTCTTTACAATAAACTCTCTGGATTTGATCCTTCTACAATGCAAACGTTAAAGCTTGAAGGAGAAGACAAAAAAATAGGTGGTATTTATTACTTCCTTCCAGATCCAAATAGTGTAGAGATGGTACGTAATGAAATTAAAAAAGAATTAGGGGAAAAAGAAACGACTCCAACAAATACAACGACGAAAAATGAATCAAACTCGAACGAAAAAGAAAAAGAAAAGAAAGACACGAACCAAAACAAAACACCTGTTGAGCCACCACCTTCTACGAATGCTCACGCAGAGTGGATTATGCGAAATCAACAATAACAAAAAGAGCCAAATCGTATGCGATTCAGCTCTTTTTATTTACTTATTAAAGTGTTGTAAAATCGCTTCTACAATACGCTCTGATGCAAGACCATCACCGTAAGGGTTAGATGCTTTTGTCATCTTATCATGAGCTTCTTTATCTGATAATAACTCATCAGCAAGACCAAAGATTGTCTCTTCATCTGTTCCTGCTAATTTCAACGTACCTGCTTCAATTCCTTCTGGACGCTCTGTTGTATCACGAAGAACAAGAACTGGTACACCAAGTGACGGTGCTTCTTCTTGTACACCACCAGAATCCGTTAACATTAAGTACGAACGAGCTGCAACGTTATGGAAATCAATTACGTCTAACGGCTCAATTAAATGAATACGGTTATGTTCTCCTAAAATATCATTCGCAATTTCACGAACAACAGGGTTCATATGCACAGGGTACACAACTTGTACATCTTCATGCTTATCAACAAGGCGCTTAATCGCACGGAACATGTTACGCATTGGTTCACCTAAGTTTTCACGGCGGTGAGCTGTCATAAGTACAAGACGATCATTGCCAAGTTTCTCTAGTACAGGGTGACTATACGTTTCTTTTACAGTCGTTTTCAGCGCATCAATCGCTGTGTTTCCTGTAACGAAAATACGTGACTCATCTTTATTTTCTTTTTGTAAGTTTGTTGCTGATTTTGCTGTTGGTGAGAAGTGAAGATCTGCCATTACACCTGTTAATTGACGATTCATCTCTTCTGGGTATGGAGAATATTTATCCCACGTACGAAGTCCTGCCTCAACATGACCGACTGGAATTTGATTATAAAAAGCAGCTAAGCTTGCAATAAATGTTGTCGTTGTATCACCATGTACAAGAACAATATCCGGCTTCGCTTCTTTCATTACTTTATCCAAACCTTCTAAACCACGCGTTGTGATATCAATTAAAGTTTGACGATCTTTCATGATATTTAAATCGTAATCTGGCGTAATTCCAAAGATACTTAATACTTGGTCTAACATTTGGCGATGTTGTGCTGTTACAGTCACAATCGATTCGATTTTTTCTGGATGCTTTTGCAACTCTAATACAAGAGGTGCCATTTTAATTGCTTCTGGACGTGTTCCAAAAATTGTCATCACTTTTAAACGTTCAGTCATTTTATTGCCTCTTTTCTTTCACTAGTTACAACTTCTATTATGACATATAAGAATATACATGGGTACATGCCTTTTTTAACGAACGGCAGAAACATTTCTATTACATATATTTCTTCTACCAACCGAGTAATAATCTATACCATGTTTCTTGGCATCCTCATCAGTATAACAATTTCTTCCATCAAATAAAATAGGCTCTCTCATAAGTTGTGCATACTTTTCTAACGGATACGTTTGAATAGCTTTCCATTCTGTTACGATAAAAGCGGCACTCGCTCCTCTAATCGCCTCATCTATACATTCACTATATTGTATAGTTTCCCCAAATATATTTTTCACATTTTGAATCGCCTTCGGATCATACAAAATAATATCCGCACCTACATTTATTAATTCTTCTATTATAATAAGAGACGGTGCCTCCCTAATATCGTCCGTATTCGGTTTAAAGGACGCTCCGAGAACCGCAATCCGTTTTTGGTTCATATTCATTACTTTCTTCGCCTTTTCAATTAACAACAACTGCTGTTTATTATTCACTTCGATGACCGCTTTTAACAAACGAAAATCATGTGCGACATTCCCTGCCATTTGCACAAGTGCCTTCGTATCTTTCGGAAAACATGATCCGCCGTATCCAATGCCCGCATTTAAAAAGGATGAACCAATTCTTTTATCCATTCCCATCCCTTTCGCAACATCCATTACGTTTGCGCCCACCTTCTCACATATATTTGAAATTTCGTTAATAAAACTAATTTTTGTAGCTAAAAAAGCATTCGACGCATATTTAATCATCTCTGCACTTTTCATATCTGTAATATACGTTTCTAAGTGCAATTCACTATATAGACTCTCCACTTTTCGTGCTATGTCCTCACTATCCGCTCCAATTACAATACGATCTCCATGAAAAAAATCATAAATACCTGAACCTTCTCGTAAAAACTCTGGATTCGATACGATATGTACTTCATGTCTCCCTTGTAATTTTTCCTCAATCCAGCCTTTCATCACATCATTTGTCCCTACAGGAACTGTACTTTTCGTAACAACAATAACATCACCCGTCACATACATTCCAATATCACTACAAGCACTCTGAATATACGTTAAATCTGCCGTTCCATCTAATAAAGATGGAGTTCCAACGGCAATGAATACAAACTCCGCATCATGAAACGCCGCTTCTCTATTTGATGTAAAAGTTAAATGATTATTATGACTCACATCATGTATTAATTTCTGTAAGCCAACTTCATAAATCGGTAAATTACCTTGCTTTATCCTTTCAATTTTTTCATCATTTATATCAAAACATGTAACGGAATGACCTAAACTTGCCAACCCTACTCCTGTAATCAATCCAACGTATCCGGTACCGATTATCGTAATTTTCATTTCCTTTTCGCACAGGAACATACAATAAAGAATATACGAATACAGAGTATCTCCTGTGCTTCCCCCTCTCACATAAAGTGAAACTTTAATGAGTGGGGGATTTGTTCTTCCCCACTCATTATTAGTTGAACCAATCGGGCATTTACGGGCAGCCCGGCCCCACCTACCTGCTTTGCTTTCGATCAACTTTGAGGTGAAGGTCTTACTGCCCGTTATTGCGGGATAAAGTGAAACTTTAATCAGCCCGCACCTAATCAGGCTACTCACAAACAACAGGATCAAAAATGAGAAAACTTTTTTACTTCTTTATTATATGAATGCCCTTTTTCGTTCTTTTTTAAGTTTTTGTAAAATTCAATGAAGCAATGTTAAATTACCGTATTTTAACACGCGATTTACTCGATTCTACGTGCAACACTTATAATATTGGAATAAAAAAAACACTATCGAAGAAGAAATATGAAATGTCATATTTCAAAATACAATAAGCGTGACCTTCTTAAATGATTCGATATTCTGTATAGAATTGTCATATATTCTTTCGGCTTCCATTTACCATAATAAGAAAAAAAGATTGAATTCTAATCTTTTTGTGATACCATATGTTATGAGCCTGTAAATAAACATCATAATTTTCAGATAAATACATTAAAAAATTACGTTAAACTATAAAGGGTGGGGTATTAATGGACTCACAAGTGATTTATGCCGTTTTGGCATCTTTCATCACTGTACTCGTCGTTACTCCTTTAGTTATTAAATTAGCTTTTAAAATAGGAGCGACAGATAAGCCAAACGCACGTAAAGTACACCAAAAAATCATGCCTCGTCTTGGCGGGTTAGCAATATTTATCGGTGTAGCTGTAGGATTTGTTGTCGGTGGCTTATATGAGCAAAGAATGTTATCGATAACGCTAGGTGCAATCATCATTGTCATCATCGGGATTTTAGATGATATGTACGAGTTATCTGCGAAAATGAAATTCGGTGGACAACTATTAGTTGCCATTATGATTGTAAAAAGCGGATTATTAGTGCAAGTATTATATATTCCAATCCTTGGAGATACTGAGCTTGGGTGGCTTGCTTATCCAATTACAGTATTTTGGATTGTAGGTATTACAAATGCAATTAACTTAATTGATGGTTTAGATGGATTATCTGCTGGGATTTCATCTATCGTACTTGCAACACTAGCTTATATGGCCTTCACTAGCCCATGGGGTACTGGAGCAGCTATTATCTTGCCACTAGCATTAATTACGTTAGCAAGTACAATTGGATTTTTATTCTACAACTTCCATCCAGCAAAAATTTTCATGGGAGATACAGGGGCACTATTTTTAGGATACTGTATTTCTGTTATATCGTTACTTGGATTATACAAAAGCGTAACGTTATTCAGCTTTATCGTTCCAATTATCATTTTAGGTGTACCTATATTTGATACGATATTTGCAATTATTCGTCGTATCGTAAATAAAAAACCGATCTCAGCACCAGATAAATCGCATTTACATCACCGTTTACTTGCAATGGGCTTCTCTCATCGTAAAACGGTACTAATTATATACGCATTCGGTATTTTCTTTAGTGTAAATGCTATTATTTTCACTAGTGCAACATTATGGTTATCCGTTATTCTTCTTTTCGCTCTAATCTTCTTTACAGAAATTATTGCTGAAATAATTGGACTTGTACACGAACGTTATAAACCAATTATTTCCTTCTATAAAAAAGTGAAAAAACGCGAAGACTAATTGTAGTATAACCTTTATAATCATGAAATATTCAAATAGCGCCCTCTTTCTTCAAAGAGGGCGCTATTTTTTATTTTACCTCGCATTAATATTCAATTATTGTGGGATAATAATCAGTGGAAATGAATCTGCCACTAATTATCGTTTCAATTTACATTTCCAAAATATAGTTTGTTTGAGAGTTCCTCCATTGGAGAAAGATATACATAATAAGAAAAGTATCCAATTTTCTTTTTTACATCTTGATTGTCAAACTGAGGGTGAATGTTATGATCAAGCGAATATTTCAATGTATCATTTTATTTTTTACAATTACTATATACGCGTCATCTAGTGTAGAAGCTACTATAGCTATTCCTGCTGAACATCATCCCAATGCTGAAACAACCTCTCCTACACAAAAAATAGCGTATTTAACATTTGATGACGGACCAAACAAATATACTACGCAAATTTTAAACATTTTAAAAGAAAAAAACGGAAAAGCAACGTTCTTTGTAATCGGCGGAAAAGTGCCACATTACAAAAAAACAATGCAACGCTTAATTAAAGACGGACATTATATCGGACTTCATAGTATGTCACACGATGTAAAGCGCCTTTACACTGGTGATCCTTCCAATTTAATTGCAGAAATGGAACAAGCGCAAAATATTGTGCAGCAAACTACGAAATTAAATACACATCTCGTTCGTGTACCATATGGTAGCATGCCTTACTTAAAAAAGAACTACCGCGACGCACTCGTATCAGCCCAGTATAAAATGTGGGATTGGACCATTGATACATATGACTGGAAAAGCTTTGATAACCCTTCTGCTATACTAGAAAGAGTGCGTAATCAAAGCGATGAACAAGTGGAAGTTATTTTAATGCACGATTCAAGTGTAACTGTACAAATACTGCCAAAAGTAATTGATTATTTACAATCACAAGGATATAAGCTTCTTCCTTACAATCCATCTTCCCATCTCGAAGTGAATTTTTGGAAAGACACAAGATTGTAACAGCTTTAGCACTTATATGCTAAAGCTGTTTTATTTTTCTCTTCACACACTTCCCATTTTTGTGTAAACTTTTAAATAGTGATGAAGTTTCGAGGTGAATAGAAATGAAACGAATAGATCTCATTTTTAACGCAATACAAGAAGGAAATTATACAGAAGGTGTAACCGCATCAGAACTTGCTACCCTGTTGCAACTAGATCGTGCCAATGTAAGTAGTGATTTGAACAAACTTGTAAAAGATAAAAGATTATTAAAAACAAGTACACGCCCTGTTCGTTTTTATATAGAAATGAACAATTCATTGGAAACGCATTCAAAAGACAGTACTTCATTAGATACATTTGCAACTGAAAATACAAGCCTTAAAATCGCAATTGAAAAAGCGAAAGCTTCTATTCTCTATCCTCCAAATGGGATGCATACTTTACTATTAGGAGAAACTGGGGTCGGAAAATCTATGTTCGCTTCTTTAATGCACGAATATGCAATTGAAGTTGAACAACTCAAAAAAAATGCACCCTTTATCGTCTTTAACTGTGCGGATTATGCGAACAATCCACAATTACTACTTGGACAGTTATTCGGGATAAAAAAAGGAGCTTACACAGGTGCAAGCGATCAAAAAGGATTAATTGAAAAAGCGCATGAAGGAATTCTTTTCTTAGATGAAGTACATCGCCTTCCTCCAGAAGGACAAGAAATGCTTTTCACCTTTATTGACCGCGGAGTATATCGCCGCCTTGGAGAAACAGAAAATGAACGGAAAGCGCAAGTATTAATTATTACTGCTACGACAGAAGAACCAAATTCATTTTTATTAAAAACTTTTACAAGACGTATTCCGATGACCGTCACACTTCCACCACTTCGTGAGCGCACACATAAAGAACGCTTTGCTTTACTACAGCTATTCTTTACGAATGAAGCAATTCGTCTTAGAAAAGAGATTCATGTTAGTCCAAATGCAATGCGTGCTTTCGTCTTTTACAATTGCCCTAATAACATCGGTCAATTAAAAACAGACGTACAAATTGCTTGTGCAAAAGCGTATTCCGATTTTGTAACAAAAAAACGTGACTCAGTCTATGTTTCAAGTACAGATTTACCGTGGTATATGAAAGAAGGACTATTTATCGAAAGAAAAAGCCGCCATCTATACCAAATACCGAATGAAACATTTGTATTTACGGGAGAAGAAGGTTGGAGTCAACATAAAACAGAAGATGAAAAACGCTCTTCTATTTACGACTATATTGATTATAAGTATGAAGAACTTCAAGCACGTGGCATTGAAGAGGAAGAATTAGAATTATTAATCGAAAATGATATTCAAAGCTTTTTCGTACAATATTTTAACCAAATGTCAAAAAAGACAGGTCATGAAAATGTTTTTAAAATTGTTGACCGTAATATCGTTTCTGTATGTGAAAAAATTGCAGAACTTGCTGAAAAACATTTATCTAAGACATTTGATGAAAAAGTATTTCTCGCTTTAAGTTTACATGTACAGACAACTCTACAACGTTTACAGGGTGGGAAACAAATTCACCACCCACAACTAAATCAAATTCGTACGAAATATAAAGAAGCTTTTTCTGTAGCTATGCAATGTATTCAACTATTAGAGGAAGAATTACAAATAACAATGCCGATTGATGAAGCAGGATTTTTAACAATGTTCTTCGTTGTTGACCCAATTCCTGCCTCACAAACAGAAGTAAAAGTATTAATATTAGCACACGGTAATGGTATCGCAACAGAAATGGCAAACGTCGCAAACGAGCTTCTCGGTATTGAAGAAGTAACTGGTATTGATATGCCATTACACGAATCACCGAAAGACTTCTTAGAACGTGTCAAAGTGTATATGAAAACACTACAAAATGTAAATGGACTTCTCTTACTTGTTGATATGGGGTCGCTCGCTTACATCGGTGACATATTAGAGACAGAATTCAAAATTCCTGTACGCGTTCTTTCTATGACAAGCACACCGCACGTATTAGAAGCAGCCCGAAAAGCTCAGCTCGGTTATTCATTAGACGCACTATATGAAACAGTGAAGAACTTAACACCGTTTTACTTAAACGTACAAGAAGAAAAGAAAAAGCCTCTCTCTCCAATGAAATCTGTTATTTTAACAGCTTGTTTAACTGGCGAAGGAAGTGCTTTAGCGATTCAAAAAATGTTAGAGAACTATTTACGATTTGATAAAGAATTAATTGAAATTATTCCGATTAGTATCGTCCATGAAAAAGACTTAACGAAAATGATTGAGAACATAAAAAAAGAGCGCAATATCATTTGTATCGTCACAAATTTCGATGTACAAGTACCATGCTTAACATATCATTTCCAAGACATTGTAAACTACACAGCTATTCAACCAATTCAAGAATTAATTACGTACGAAGAAACATATGCAAAAATGGCTGATATTCTTGAACAACAAATGCAGCGTAACGACGGAGCATTACTCATCAAAACAATCCGTTATGCATTAAATACAATTCAAGAACTTATTTCCTTACAGCTAACTCCTGATAGTTTAATGGGCGTTATTTTGCATATGAGCTGTATGGTCGACCGTCTTCAAAAAGGAGAAAGTCTTCTTCCTCACCCTGATAAAGAGAAGCGAAGACAAGATGAATACTGGATGTATATGAAAGTGAAAAAAGCATTGCAACCGATTGAACATACATTTGAAATACAAATACCTGATGACGAAGTATTTTACGTTATGGACTTCTTTATTAAAAATCAACCTATTAAAAATTAGACTAGACGATTTTTAAATATATCGATCGTAGCTCATCAAATTATATCAGCGATTTTTTCAATATATCGGCGCAACTCAAATTATATCAGCGATTTTCCAGATATATCGATTTACCGACAACAATCGACAAAGCAGCAACTTATATACGAAGAAAAGGCTGTTCCAAAATATGGACAGCCTTTTCCTCTATCTCTTTATTTTCCGAATCCGCCCTCGTATTTCCCCTTTTTTGTGCGATTTCGTATGAACATTTACATATACATTTGCTTGAATGATTTCTTGTAGAAACTGAACAAATGATTTCCCTTGTAATGGCCCCTCGAAATCCTCCAAATTTATTGCACCTGTAATGCTTCCTTCATTCAAACTAATGCCTTGCTCTAGCGGACCATATAAATACAAAACAACGGGACCAATTTGAGTAGACTTCCCTAAATGAATTTGACACGACGTGACTTTCTTTATGTTTTTTAATATGACCCTGTAATGTAACTTCGTTAAATCATCACTAAAAATGAACTCTGCTACCCCATAAGCTTCTGTATTCACAGGAGGTAGCTCCCTCTTCCCAGTTAACCTAGCGAAGAAATGTGTTGTCATACAGGCATTCTCCTCACATAAAGTGAAACTTTAATCAGTGGGGTTTTCTTAATTCCCCGCTACTCGTAAAAGCAAAATACATTCCCCAGCACCACTTCTACTACTTTATGGTTTAGACATAATCATTTATGACTTTTTCAATTTTTAATTCCTACAAAAAAATTCACAGAATCTTTACATTGAAATCGTTTCTTTTCTTTTAATCTCCCTTGTATAATGCACTTAGAAAAACATTATCCGGAGGTTATCTTGATAAATAAAAAATACACTTTTCAAACATTATTAGAAATTTTTCTAGTCTCATTTAAATTAGGCATTACTTCATTTGGTGGTCCTGTCGCCCATCTAGGTTATTTCCACCACGAATACGTACAAAAAAGAAAATGGATGGATGAAAAAAGTTACGGTGATTTAGTCGCACTATGTCAATTCCTCCCTGGCCCTGCTAGCAGTCAAGTCGGTATGGGAATTGGATTATTACGAGGTGGACTATTAGGATCCATCGTTTCATGGATTGGATTTACGCTTCCATCTGTTCTCGTTTTAGTTTTATTCGCTTCACTTTTTAGCCAATTTGAACTTGGAAGTACAGGATGGATTCACGGATTGAAGCTTGTAGCAGTCGCTATTGTCGCTCATGCAATATGGGGAATGGCACAAAAGTTAACGCCAGACCGAAATCGGGCAACGATCGCTATTGTAACTGCCGCAATCGCCTTATTATGGCCAAGTAGCTGGACACAAATTATTCTCATTGTATGCTCTAGTTTTATCGGTTGGTTTTTATATCGCTCCCAACCAATTACCCAATCTCAAACGATAAAAGTACCTATTTCAAAAATAGTGGCAGCTTCTTGTCTCATCTTATTCTTCGGACTGTTACTGCTGCTACCAATGTTAAGACCATTCTCATATTACATCTCTTTATTTGATAGTTTCTATCGCTCTGGTGCACTAGTTTTCGGAGGCGGGCACGTTGTACTTCCCCTTCTTGAGAGCGAGTTCGTACAAAATGGAATGATGACGAAAGAACAATTTTTAGCTGGATACGGATTAACACAAGCAGTACCAGGTCCTCTCTTCACATTCGCTTCTTATATTGGATTTGTGTTAAATGGAACTGCCGGAGCAGTAATCGCTACAATCGCAATCTTTCTCCCCGCCTTCTTGCTCGTTATCGGTGTTTTACCATTTTGGGACAGTGTAAGAAAAGTACCCGTTATACAAGGCGCCCTACTTGGTGTGAACGCCGCAGTTGTCGGTATTTTACTTGCAGCTTTTTATGATCCAATTTGGACGAGTACAATTATGAATTCTGTAGATTTCGTCTTTGCTTCTCTTCTATTTTGTTTACTAGCTTTTTGGAAAACACCACCTTGGGTTATCGTTATACTCGGGGCCTTTGGCGGATATGTTTTATCCATTTTGTAAATAAAAAAAACGACGGCATTATGCAGCCGTCGTTTTTCTTTTAAAACTTCACAAGCTCTATTCCCTCAGGCAACTCACTCTCTGTTAAAATGCGCAATTCTTTCACGCGATCCATTACGTAAGATGAGCGTTTCACGAGCTCTGGATCAATATAAGCTGGATGAACCATAATTTCTACCGATTGTCCATCTTTCACACGTTCTCTTAACTTCTTGAAATAATCTTCTGTCACACCATCCGCATAAAAATCACTGTAAAATACATCAGTAAATGGGCGCACAGCTCTCTCTTCCTCGCAGCGACGAATCGGAACGTTATATTTACTCGCTAATCTCTCAAGAACGTCATGTAAAAGCGGTAATCCGTGCACATGATGATGACTATCTAAATGGGTTGGTGTTAATCCGTAAGATAAAAACTTCTCAATTTGAGCAGTCCATTCTCTCTCAACTTCTTCTGGATCTATATTTCCTTCCCTTACAACGCTTTGTTTATGAAACGATCCGTCTTTCCCGACAAGTGATGGTACGTCCTGTAAAAGCGGTCTCCCCGTCGTTAATACGAGATGAACTCCTATCCCTAACGTTTTATGCTCGTTCGCTAAATGAACAGCGTGCTCTGTCCCTGGCATATTCATCATCATCGTCGTTGAATTGACAAGTCCATTTATATGTCCATCAATAATGCCATAATTTGTCCCTTCTGTAAGACCGAAATCATCTGCATTTACAATTAACTTAATCACCGCAATACCTCCTTAATAAAAAAAGCGGGCTAAATAGCGCCGCTTTTACTTTTCTACTTTTTTGAAGAACTGTGGAAGATATTCTTTATGCGCTTCCAACATTTCATCTAAAATTTGTTTTGCAACTGTATCTGATGGTACAAGTGGATTAATAGTCATAGCAAGCAGCGCTTTATGATAATCCCCTGTAACAGCAGCTTCAATTGTTGTACGCTCAAATGATTTAATTTGCTGTACTAGGCCGCGAACTGGTACTGGAAGATCTCCAACTGCAATTGGTTTTGGACCTTCTTTTGTAATAATACAGTTTACTTCAACAGCAGAATCATGTGGTAAGCTTGCAATTGCACCATTGTTTCGTGTATTAACAGGCTGGATATCACCTTTATTATTGTAAATAGACGTAATTAAGCTACATGCTGCATCACTGTAATAAGCTCCGCCACGTTTTTCTAATTGTGGTGGTTTAATATCTAAATTCGGGTCTTTATATAACTCGAATAAATCGTCTTCCAATTGTTTTACTACTTCTGCACGTGTGCCTTTTTCGATTGAAGCTTCTTTCTCTTCTTCTAACATTTCACGTGTTTTGTAGTAATAACGATGGTATGGACATGGAATTGCACGAAGACCGCGAATAAAGTCTGGCTCCCAGTTAAGCGCTGCAATATTTTCCATCGTAATTTGCTTTTCTGGATCTGTTACAAGCTCTAACACACGATCCATTACACTTACACCATCTAAGTATACATCTAATCCGTATACCATGTGATTTAAACCTGCGAAATCAACTTGGACACGACTTGCATCTACTTCAAGTAATCTCGCAAGACCCATGCGAATTCCGATTGGAACGTTACATAGACCAACTACTCTTTGAATATTTGTATAACGAAGGACAGCTTCCGTTACCATACCAGCCGGATTTGCGAAGTTAATTAACCATGCATTTGGACAAAGCTCCTCCATGTCCTTACAAATATCTAAAATAACAGGAATCGTTCTCAATGCTTTGAATAACCCACCAGGACCGTTCGTTTCCTGACCAATTACATCATACTTTAACGGAATCGATTCATCTTTTGCACGTGCTTCTAATAAACCTACGCGAAGTTGCGTTGTTACGAAATCAGCATCTTTTAACGCTGCACGGCGATCAAGTGTTAAATGTACCTCAATCGGTAAACCTGATTTTTTCACCATACGTTTCGCTAAATTACCAACGATTTCTAACTTTTCTTTTCCTTCTTCAATATCTACTAACCAAATTTCACGAACAGGAAGCTCATCATAACGTTTAATAAATCCTTCAATTAACTCTGGTGTATAACTAGATCCACCACCAATTGTAGCAATTTTAATTCCAGTCATCCTTTATTCCCCTTTCGCTTCCACTTTTTTATAAAGGTCGATAAATTCTGCTGCTAACTCTTTTACTGTAATTGCATTCATTAAATGATCTTGTGCGTGAATGAGAAGAACACTAATCTCTGTTTTTTCTCCTCTTGCTTCCGATTGTATGAGCTCTGTTTGGAAATGATGTGCTTCATTAATCGCTTCTTTCGCCTTTACCATTGCCTCATCTGCTTCTACCATTTTCCCCTGTTTCGCAAATTGAAGTGCCTCCATCGCAAAGCTTCGTGCATTACCGCTATTTAAAATTAATTGGAATGGAATTTGTTCTGCTGTAGTCATCATAATTACCGCCCTCTCTATTATGGTTCAACCGATTTACATACCCCTTCAGTTTGAACATGTCTATTAAATTATTATTTTATGAATGATAGTTTGGTGTTCTTGTAGATGCTTTTCATCTTTTTGAACATGATATAAAGGTATTTGTTCTCACAGACAATACTGTCTGTGAGAACAATCTTTATGTTACATAGGTACAGAGTTGTTATTTCCTTGTGCTGCTGCTTTTTCAGTACGAACAACTGAACGGTCACATAACACAACGAATGGATAATAGATTACCATCGCAATTACAAAGTTGAATAACTGTAGAATTGCCCCTGAAAGATGTCCACCTGTTACAAGATAACCACTAATAATTGGTGGTGTTGCCCATGGAATCATCGCAACTGTTTTTGGTACCCAACCAATAGATATAGCTGTATAAGAAGTAATTACTAATACAATTGGTGTTAGGATAAACGGTAAGAATAAAATTGGATTTAAAATAATTGGTGTACCAAATATTACTGGTTCGTTAATATTGAATGCACCTGGTCCAATCGATAAGCGAGATACACCGCGTAATTGTGCACTTTTTGCTACAAGTAATACAACAACTAAGAATGCTAATGTCGCACCAGAACCACCAAGATATACGAAAGTATCAAAGAATGGTTTTGTAACAATGTTTGGAACATCAAATGCAGATGTACCACCTTGGAATAACTTCATGTTTTTCTCTAATGCCGGTAAGTATAATGGCTCAATAATACCACCAACGATATTCGGGCCATGTAAACCGAAGAACCAAAGAAGATGAACAAGTAATACAATGACAATCGCACTTGGTAACGTACCTGCTAAGCTTTGTAGTGGTACTTGAATCGTATTAAAGATAAATTCATGAACACTTGTACCAGCTAATTTTACTGCTAATTGAATACCTGCAACTGCTGTTAAGATAACCAATGCAGGAACTACAGCCGCGAAAGATCTTAAAACTGCCGGTGGTACTCCATCAGGCATTTTAAATGTAATTTCTCTTTGTACAAAGAAACGGAATACTTCAGTAACAAGGAGTGCTACGATAATTGCTACGAATAACCCTTGTGCACCTGTCCAAGCTAAGTTCAATCCGCCTTCTTTCGGTGTTGTTGGTGTAAGAATAATTAACGCACCAAATGAAATAATACCTGCTGACAAACCATCAACGCCGTAAGATTTTGCTAAGTTATAACTTGTTGTAAATGCTATGATTAGTGCTAGAATCGCGAAAGAACCAGTCCACATTCCAGCGCCAACTTGTTTCCACGTTTCACCAAACAAACCTTTCATGAAATCTTGGAAAGCTTCAGACGGAAAACCATTAATTAATGATGCAAGTGCACCAACTAAAATAAGTGGCATAACTGCAATAAATCCATCACGAATCGCAGCTAAGTGACGTTGCGATCCGATTTTACCAGCGACAGGAACAATATACTTCTCCATAAATGCAATAAACTTTTGCATTTTGCTTCCCCCCTAATTATTTTTTTAGTGTTAATGCGTGATCTAAAACTGCTTCTCCATTCATCATGCCGTAGTGCATCGGATTAATAACATCGATTCCAACGTTCTTCTCGTCGGCAAGCGTTTTCATTGAAGAAAGCATGTAACGAACTTGTGGTCCTAATAATAATACGTCTGCTTGATCGATATTTGTTTTTACTGCATCCCCAGATACAGCCCAAATCTTTCCTTCTAGACCGCGAGCTTTTGCAGCAGCCTCCATTTTTGTAACTAGTAAACTTGTAGACATCCCTGCTGAGCAACATAACAAAATATTCATTTATAAATCCCCCTTGTGTAGTATAAAAAATTTATGTGATTTATTTTTCTTTACGCTATTTATTAATGCAATTAGCGTGCCAACTTTTTAAAACCACTAAAATCAGCAATTTTTTGAGCACTCCCTTTGTGTGTTAACGCTTTCAATTAGTGTGTCACGTAAAAAAC
Organism: Bacillaceae bacterium OF18-1A; assembly: GCA_027694045.1. Taxonomy (GTDB): domain Bacteria; phylum Bacillota; class Bacilli; order Bacillales; family Bacillaceae_G; genus Bacillus_A. The sequence continues at coordinate 127,143 of JAQEWB010000003.1, forward strand.
ACACAGTGTGTTATAAAACAACACGCTTTTAACACATAACTGTATGAAAATAGATTAGTGTTTAGTTGTCTAGTTGTATTCAAACAAAAAAACACTAAAAAATTTTTTTACGTGAAAATCTAATAAAAAAAATTAAAATATTTTATCCCGATAAAAACGAACTTCTTACGTACACTCTTGTATCCTTTTCTTTGTCCAATCAAACTCTACTAAATTACATAGAATAGAATAAAGTAAAAGCATTTGAAAGGAGTTTCCTATGCCAAAACATAGAAAAAAGAATAAAATGAGGATTTATAGAAAAACATTTGCAGCAATTGATTGCTACACCTGTGGCACATCTGTTGACCCTCAAATAGCTATTGACTCCATCATAAGCGTACTAAAACCAGAACGTATATATATAAAAAATTTAATCCGCGGTATAGGAGATTTGATTACTGACGACTAGTTATCACCCTTATTTTCGGAGAAGGAGGTCTATTAATAGAAAAATACCATCAGCGGCACGAACACGCCACTGATGGTACAGACACATACATAATTCTTTTATCTCAATTGATGATTTAACTTTTCTATTTTCCTTTTCCAATATAGCGTCATCAAGAACCATATAATGAAGTAAATGATAATAAAACTTCCTATACAAATAAGAATCGGACCAAAGCGATTTGGAACCCATCCAATCCAAATGGCTATTGGCAAGAACGTTCCTAGCAAAACAATAAAATGGATTGTTGTCTGTTTTAATATACTCCACTCTTCTTTCTCAAAAATAAAGGAAGCGAAGGAAAAAATAAGCCCTACTATATTTGCTGTCATTAAATACGTAATCAAAGTTTTTGTTTCTACCATATCCATTCCTTTTACGTAACCAATCCATAAAAACAATAGACTATATATCATCGCCATCCCGAGTCCAAAAGCGACTTTATTTATAACTCTCTCAAACATTTTTTAACCTCCTCCTATATTTAATGCTCCTTTAATAAGCGGCACATATTTCCTTGAAACATATTCCTTCATTCCGTTAGAAAAGTGAGCACACATGCTTCCTCCAAAAGACATTTCAAAACTTTTTACGTGCCCTAAATTCGCAAGTGTTGACTTAGAAAATCGAGCAAAGCGCTTTCCAGCTAACTGTTCCTCTAATTCATATAAACGCGCCTTCACCTCAAGGCTCTCTTTCTTCGTTTGCGCCATAACCTTTCGCCCTTCTGTATAAAACCAATAAATATCATGCAAATTCAATAAATAATATTGCTGATCTACTACACCAACAATTTGATTTACAGCTCCCCCTTCTATTATTTTTATAAGTTGCTGCATTTCCTCTGTTACTTCTTTTGTTTTTATAATAATTTCTATTTCTTCTTGTAATGGGTCCAATTCGATGCGCACTTTCATCTACTTCCCACCCCCTTTACACTTTCATTTTTACATAAACTTGGAAATAATAAATACAATCATGCGTAAGTAGTTCTTTTTTTGTCATAACAGTATCTTTTGAAGACATAAAAAAACCTTGCACATGCAAGGTTCATTCAGTTGCTGACATCTTCTTATATAATTCTACAAACTCACTCGCCAATTCCTTTACCGTAATTGCATTCATTAAATGATCCTGTGCATGCACCATTAGAAGGGTAATTTCTGTCTTTTCGCCACCAGCTTCTTTTTGTATAAGCTCTGTTTGTAAACGGTGTGCTTCTTGTAATTCCTCCAACGCTTCTTGTAATTTAGCCTCTGCCTCTATAAATTCCCCACGCTTCGCGCAATCAATTGCTTCCATTGAACAACTTCTCGCATTACCTCCGTGCAAGATTAAATGAAAAGCTTTCGTCTCTATCGTATCCATTTTAGTCCTCTACTCTCCCTTTTCTTCTACCAGCTTTGGTTTATCCCATATTTTTTAGAACTGTAAATAAGTGAATAGTACCAGTGCAAATCTTTCCTGCTTAGTATGATATATGCAACTTGAAACGGAGTTGCTAGTAAGAACTTCAAAAGTGATACCGCTCCGCTTCCAATACATCGACTTTATAGTATCCTTATGTTTGTAAGCGATTCCAAAAATGTCTGTTAAAAACATTATATTAAATGTTACGCTAACTGGATACCCTAAAGGTTTTTGCTAATTATATCCAAATGTTCCAACTATAAAATCGTTATATCCCAGTATTGGTAAAGCACTAATAATAAGAAGAAAAATTTTCTCGGTTTTCACGCTATTCCATCTATCGGTATTTTCCTAGTAAAGAGGGCTCTAACTCGCTATAATAATTCAGTATGATTTTTTTATAATTGATAGGAGGGTATATTTATGAAGGCATATCGCTTTCCACTTATTTTATTATCTTCTATCCTAATTGGTGGTTTCATTGGTTATTTCATGGGTACCGACGCAGTTGCTTTAAAGCCGCTTGGTGACATTTTCTTAAACTTAATGTTTACGATTGTTGTACCTTTAGTGTTCTTTAGCATCGCGTCATCTATTGCTAATATGGATGGATTAAAACGTTTCGGTAAAATTATGTCTAGTATGGCTGGGACTTTCTTATTTACAAGTATTTTAGCTGCTATTTTTATGATTATTGTCGTGAAAGTATTCCCGCCAGCACAAGGTGTTGTATTAGAGTTAACGCAGCCTGATAAAGCTGAAAAAGCAGTTAGTGTTGCGGATCAAATCGTTGGTATTCTAACAGTATCTGACTTCTCGAAGTTATTATCTCGTGAAAATATGTTAGCTCTTATTTTCTTCTCTATCTTAATGGGGATTGCAACTTCAGCAGTTGGTGAAAAAGGAAAACCATTCGCTTCATTCCTACAAGCTGGTGCAGAAATTTCAATGAAAGTCGTATCTTTCATTATGTACTACGCTCCAATCGGACTTGCTGCTTACTTCGCAGCATTAGTTGGTGAATTCGGACCACAACTCCTTGGAACTTACTTCCGAGCAGCAATGGTATACTATCCAGCTTCTCTTATTTACTTCTTTGTATTCTTCACGTTCTATGCATACCTTGCAGGTCGCAAACAAGGTGTTCAAATTTTTTGGAAGAACATGGTCTCTCCTACAGTTACATCTCTTGCAACTTGTAGTAGTGCCGCAAGTATTCCAGCGAACTTAGAAGCAACGAAGAAAATGGGTATTTCTTCTGACGTTCGTGAAACAGTTGTCCTTCTTGGATCTACACTTCATAAAGACGGCTCTGTTTTAGGCGGCGTATTAAAAATTGCTTTCTTATTCGGTATTTTCAACATGGAATTCGAAGGACCGAAAACATTAGCAATCGCACTTGTTGTTTCTCTATTAGTAGGAACAGTAATGGGCGCTATTCCAGGCGGCGGTATGATTGGTGAAATGTTAATCGTTTCTCTATACGGCTTCCCGCCAGAAGCATTACCAATCATCGCAGCAATTAGTACAATCATTGATCCTCCTGCAACGATGTTAAACGTAACAGCAGATAACGCTTGTGCCGTAATGACAGCTCGCCTTGTAGAAGGTAAGAACTGGATCAAAAATAAATTTGCTTAATAAATAGAAAGAGGATGCTCAAAACGAGCATCCTCTTTTTGTTAACATCAATTACTCCCGCCACAAATTTGTTAAAATCTTCACAAATATTCCACACCTTTTATCCATTCTCCGTACTATAATCATGTATGGAAAAGGAGATGGAAACAATGACACAAAGCGCACCAGAATTTAAAGTTTTGCAAAGCATTGCATTTCTTGCTGTCGTTTTGCAAAGTTCCTTATTATATACAATGAATCAAGGAAATGTCTTACTTGAACAATCCCTCATTATGGGCATGTTATTTAATCTCGCAAAATTTTCAGCACCTGCATTCATATTTATCGTTGGATTTCATTTAATTCGTCATTATACAAAGCAACTCGTATACAAAGAGTACATTTCTGAAAAAGCCACACACTTACTCATCCCTTATTTCTTTTGGTCTATCCTTTACTTATTAACAACAAATGACATGATTACATTACAAAGCGGAATAAAAAGTTTATTACTCGGAACGGCCGCACCTCATCTTTGGTACGTGATTATGATGTTCCAAATTCACTTATTGTTCCCTCTGCTTTGCACACTATTTTATTGGTTTCAACATCGAACAGAAAATAAAAAAGACATATATAAATATATGATCAGCTTTGCTTGTCTATATTTCCTGTTAATGTGGTTCTCTTCTCACTACATTTTTAACGGAGAAAAATTAACGAGTTCAACCATTTTACATTATACAGATCGATCCTTTTTATTCTACTCATTCTATTTCGTTATGGGCGGTATCGCCGCTGTAGCGTTAAAAACTTGGCGTCTATTCGTCATGAAACATATACCGCTTATCACAATATTATTTTTCATCTTATTTTTATTTATCAATTATGAGTTATTTAGTTTTTACGGAGCTAACTCTATTCATTTAACCGTTTCTACTTATTTAAAACCATCTATGTTTTTATACATTGTCTGTGAAATTATGATACTGTACGTGCTATCTATTACAATTGTACAGCGCCGCGGCTTCTTATATAGAACGTTACGATTCGTTGGAAATTACACATATGGCGCTTATTTAGCACATTTTTTCTTCATGCAACTATGTACAAAACTTCTTTCCGTATTCACAATGCAAGAAAATACTATATTATATAGCCTGTTACTCTTTGTGTTAACAGCTACTGTCTCTATTTCAACAATGGTCATTTGCAGTGCACTACCATTTCATACATGGATTGCAGGACCTTCACCTACAACAAACTTGAAATGGGCCAAGATTACACTTCGAAAAAACCATGAAAAACTATCCAAACCATATATTTGATATAATAATACACATATAAAAAAAGAAAGCAGGAAACATCTATGATTAATCAAGTTGGACAAATTATGTTATATGTAAATAACCAAGATGAAACTGTACAATTTTGGACAGACAAAGTCGGGTTCCAAGTCATCGCTGAAGAGGATAATGGAAAAGGATTTCGCTGGATTGAAATTGCGCCGACAAAAGAAGCGGGCACAAGCATCGTCCTTCACGATAAAGCTTTAATTGCGAAAATGCAGCCTGAATTAAACTTGAACACTCCTTCACTTATGTTCTTCTCGAATGATTTAGACCGTCTATATAAAGATCTTTCAGAAAAAAATGTAACAGTTGGACAAGTTGTAGATTTACCTACTGGTAGAGCGTTCAACTTTGCTGACAATGAAAATAATTACTTTGCAGTTATGGAACGCAAATAAAAAAACGGTTATCCTTTCATACATGTAATTTGAAAGGATAACCGCTTTTATTGTTCATTTACAGATTTACGCTTCTTTCTTCTATATAAAGCGAATAGGAATGCCCCTACAATAACTGCACCTGCTCCTATCATCCGTTTATCTACTCCGACAACTTCCTTAATCTCTTCTTTTTCTTTTTGATCATAAGGAACTCGATGCCCTCGAACTAACAACCTATGTGTATTCACACCATATGGCGTACACGTAATTAACGTAACATAATCTTGGTTTTCAACAACTTTTAAATCATCCGTTTCTTCCGGCAACACTACTTTCATTTGATCAACTTTATATGCCAACACTTTATCTAAAGAATGAATATAAAAAACATCCGATTTTTCTAATTTATCTAAATCAGTAAATAGGACAGCAGACGGTAATCCTCTATGTCCAGTCAAAATAGAATGTGTTCCTTCACCACCAACTGGTAAAGATGAGTTCTCTATATGACCTACCCCTCTACTTAAAACACCTTCAGAAGTTCCATGATAAATAGGAAGCTTCACATCAATTTTAGGTATTTCTACATATCCCATTACTTCTCCTACATTTAACATATCTACATAAGAGCTTGAATTCCCACTTCCATCTGAACGAAATGGATCTGTAACTGCCTGTTTCTCACTTTGCAACTTTTCATTGTACTCTTTCGCTTCTCTTTCCTTACGTTCAATCTCTTCTTTTTGCAGCTTTTTTACTTTTTGATCGTACGTACTCACTTCAGAATAATGCGCTCGTGTCGCTAACCAATTACTCACTGTCGGGTATAAAAAAATACTAAGTCCCACTAAAAAAATACATCCAAAAATAATATTACGTTTCATAATATACCCCTTCTATTATGTATAAAGTGAAACTTTAATCCTCCCTCACCAACTGGGTGTTTACGGGCAGTTCATGCAAGAGAAATAGAAAATAGGGAAAAGAGGAAGATATCCTTCTTCCTCTTCTCACCCTATACTAGTATATGCCTACTAAGCTTTTCTTCTTAAGAACATAAACGCTGCACCCATTAATACAAGACCTACTACAGTGAAGAGAACTGTTCCAATTCCACCTGTTGCTGGAAGGATCCAGCCACTCTTATTATTTTCTACAGTTAATTTCACTGTTTGGTTATCTTTATCGATTTTCACTTTAATTGGCTCTCTTAATTTTTGATACGATTTTACTTTGCCGTCTTCATCCTTATAAGTTGGTGCTTCAATTTCGACGATTTCATATTCACCGTAGGGGATGTTTTTCCAATTAATCACGCCATCTTTGTCAGATACACCGACAACGTCAACACCTTTTACTTTTACAACTTTACCGTCTTTTTGTAATTCGAATTTTGCACCTTCTAAAGCTTCTTTCGTGTCACCATCAATTTTCTTCAATGAAATGTTACCGTCAGTTACTACAACTGTTACAGGAGGCGTTGTTGTTTCTGGTGGTGTTACTTCATCACCCGTTTCATAATCAAGTTTCGCTATATTCTGGATCTCTGTTCCACCGTTAATATCTCCATTTACTTTCGCCTTAATTTGTAAATGTAGTTCTTTTCCACCTTTTAAAGCTCCAAAGTTCTCTACAGTAACTGTTACTAATTGACCTGCAGGAGTCTTTTCACCTAATGTTACTTTTACTACATCAGAAGATACTTCTTTTCCATCAATTTTTACAACTGGTGTGCCGATAATTGTTAATCTTGGATCAACATTATCTGTTATTACATATTTTTTGTACGTATGAATATCACCTGGTAATTTCGTTGTAATGTCGTATGTGAATTCTTCGTCTACGTTAATTGGTAAACCATTTAAATTACCGTTAATCTTCTTATCAATTGTTGGTTGCTTATAGTTAGTAATTTTATCCAACATTACAATTTCACCATAACCAGCTTGACCATCTTTAGGGAATGCACCTGATTTTTCAACTTTGAATTCATATTTTTTAGGATCTAAAACATATCCTGGTAATGCTTTTGACTCTTTGAAGTAGTACTCTCCGTACAGTAAACCGTCAACACGGATTTTACCATCTGCATCTGTCTTTAAATCTTTTAATTCTTTTCCATCTTGTGTTACTACTACTTTATCAGTCTTTTTATCATATAACGTGAACTCTACGTCTTTTAACGGCTTACCTTCTTCATCTACTTTCGTTAATTCCACTGCTCCACGTTTAATTTCGTTTTTCGGATAAATGTGAACGTTATAGTTTAACTTCTTACCTTCTTTATCAGTCATCGGAATATCAATTGTATATGGATCTTTATTGATATTCACGTTGTCTGGACCGCTAACTTCTTTTACTAAGTAACGACCAATTGGAAGGTCCTTGAAAGTTACTGTACCATCGTCACCTGTTACATCGCTAATCGGTGTTTTATCAACTTTTTCAACAGCTTCTTTTACGATTTCTCCATTTCTTTCCATCACTTTAAAAGTATGAGTTTGTACAACTTCATACTTTACTCCCTTTATCGGTGTTGCCCCATTAGGAACGTTCTGACCAGGTTCACCAGTTCCTTCTTCACCTTTTTGCCCATCTTTTTCATGTGCATATTTGTGAATTGTCAAAGATCCTTTTGTGGGAGCCTCATTCGCTGCAAATGCACTTGGTAACGTTGAAATCATTAATATAAACGCTAGAACCATACTGAATACTTTTTTCATACAATTAATCCCCCTTATATTTTTATAAATTACTATCCCCTTTTCGGAAGTACAGAAATAGCGTGAACACTATCAATATAGTGCCGAATAAGTAAATAAGATTTGTCCCCATTCCTCCTGTATTTGGAATGACCCATTCACTCTTACTATTCTCTATTTTTAACTTTTGCAAAGGTGATGTAAGTTCTACCTGAATTGACTCTCTTAAAATCATGTAGCCTGGTGGTGCTTGTACTTCTTTCATTTCATATTTACCGTATACTAATGGTTCAGAAACTGCCTTCCCATTTTCATCGGTTACTAACGTTCCAACTACCTTTCCATCTTTATCGATAATTTGAAACTTTGCGTTTTTCAGTTTCAACGTGTTATCTTTTGCATCTACTTTTTCAATCTCGATTCTTCCTGATGGAGGAGGTTCCACCGCTATTTCTACTGATGGATTTTGTGGAGGAATATTATCTCCGGTTACCTTACCTACGTTCAGTATTTTCTTACCTTCATAACCATCTTTTATCTTCACTTGAAATACGATTGTATGCCATTCTGTATCTTGAATATCTCCGAAGCGTCCCATTATTTTTCCTGCTTTATAATGACCACTATCTCCATCCTCATTATCCGTTACTGCTTTTCCATCGACTCGAATCGTTCCCGGCACATATTCCACACCTTCTGGTAATGGATCTTCTACAAGGCCATTTTTAATGATGCTATCCTTGACTGTGTTTCGGACCTTAATCGTATATTCAATCGTATCTTTTACTTCATACTTATTCTTATCTTGCTGCGAATTCTTTACTTCTTTCACTGCTTCTACTTTCGGATCTTTGTAATCTACTTTTACTAGTTTTTCAGGTTCTTGCGGGGTAATATTATCTCCGGTTACTTTCCCTTTGTTTAATATTTCTTTTCCTGCTTGACCTGGTTTCACTTTGACTTGAAACACTACTGTATGCCATTCTGTATCTCGAATATCTCCGAACTTCCCTGTTACTTTGCCAGTCTTATAATGGCCACTATCACTATCTTCAATATCTGTGACTGCTTTCCCATCGACTCGAATCGTCCCTGGTACATACTCGACGCCTTCTGGTATTGGATCCTCAATGGTAGCATTTTTTATCACGCTATCTGTCATACCATTACGCATCTTTACTGTGTATTCAATCGTATCTCCTACTTCATACTTACTCTTACCTTGCTGTAAGTTTTTCGCTTCTTTTACTGTTTCTAGTGTTGGATCTTTCGGTCCTATTACAATGGATGTCTCAGGTTGTTGCGGCGGAACATTCTCTCCCGTTACATTACCGACGTTGCGAATGGTTTTATCTAGCTGGTTCGGTTTCACTTTCGCTTGGAACGTAACCGTATGCCATCCGGTGTCTGTAATATCACCTAAATTCCCAATTACTTTACCTGTCGTATAATGGCCGCTATCTGTATCCACAGCATCCGTTACCGCTTTTCCATCTACCCGAATCGTTCCAGGTACGTACTCTAACCCTTCTGGTATCGGATCTTCTATCACGGCTTTTTTCAACGTGCTATTTTCAATTTTGTTACGCATTTTAACTGTGTATTCAACTGTGTCCCCTACTTCATACTTGCTTTTCACTTGCAAGTTTCTCACTTCTTTAAGCGATTCCATTTCAGGGTTTCTTGCAATAATTTCATTTACAACTTCATTAGAATTCTTATTTTCTTTTGTACCCTTCAACAAGTTGTCATAATCAACCTTTGCTTTATTTACAACTTGTTTCCCGATATAACTAGGTAGCGCTTTTACTTTAAATTGAACTGTATATCCATTCGGACTATCTTCCGTATTTTGCAACGCTCCTAAATTAACAGTAACTGTTCTATCTTTATAAGAACCTGCATCACTATCAACTTGATCTGTTAACGTCTTCTCAACACCATCTACTTTCACTTTCATAGAACCAGGTACATAGTCTGTTCCTGCTGGAATCATATCCGTGAATATCGCGTTACCAGCAACGTCGCCACCTTCGTTTTTAACGTTTACTGTATACGTCAACTCATCTCCCGCATACACTTTCCCTTCTGGACTAACAGACTTTGTCGCCGTAACACAAGGTTCTGTTCCAAGGAAAATATCATCTAAGAAATTCCCTACTGATAGTACATTTCCATACGTTTTTACAGCCTCAAATCCAAATCGAGTTAACGTTTGACCGGCTGGAACTGTATAAGTCCCACTATAACGCCCCCACGCTGTATTACTATCTGTCATGTTTTGAATAATAGGTAAATTCGAATTACCCGCAGATGCTGATCCAATACGAACTCGCATCGTATCCGCGCCATCTCTTCCTCTATGAGCCAATCGCCAATAAATCGTTTGACCTGGAGTCGTTTTCACATCTTGATATAACATACCAGGTTCTTTTGCATTTAATTCCGCAAATTGGTCACCTTCTGCTGGAGGGGGTGTGGACAATGGTATTCTATCTTTCGTTCTCCAAATCTCTATTACTCCATAACGATCCGTCGTTCTCCATCCTTCTACTTGAATTTGAGGGACGAAGAAATCCATACCTTTCGTTATTTTCGGATTTTCAAATCCACCATTTTTCAGCACAATCCTATTTTGCTGGGCACACATATTCTCCGCAAAGCTTACTGGAGCACTCTCCTTTACGAGAGTAGATGCTTTAGGTGGTTCTTTCTCTATCGGCATGTCCTTTTCTACATTATTTCCATCTGTTGAACTCGGGCCGAGATCTTCCACAGTTTCTGGATTCGGATCTCCCGTTATAGAATCTACTTGCGTATCTTGCGGCGTAGATTCTGTTTCCGCATGTAGCGTCATATTACCAACTAAACTGATAGGTATATCTGCGAACACTAGTAAAAGCATCAGCAGTACTAAAAAGGATTTTTGCCCTTTTCGTTTCTTTTCTTGCCTCCAGATGTTCATATACGATAGCCCACTCCCCCCCATATTTCTTGAATGGTTTCTACAGCATTTGCATTGTACTTTTCATTTTCAAAAAGCAAATTCATTTACATAATTAAGGACGAGGATTACTAGTTTCTAAAGGAGTGATTCATCATTATACGCATAAGAAATTTAACTGAATGACTATTTCAGTTAAAGATTCAAACGAATCAACATGTAAACTATGTATACCGCCTTCGCCTACTTTAAAAACATTCGATTGCCTTTCCTCCCATGTAAATAATGCCAATGTTTAATTTGTATGTTTATTATATTTATTCCAGGAAAATATTTCTATATTTTGCTAACAATTAGAATACTCGGATTTTGTAATATTTAGAATTAAGTGAATACAAATGCTTTTTCTTGCATGTAAATTAACATTTTTCTTCCATTTCATTTCAGCTAAAGAGTGTAGTAGTTGAACTTTTCCAGCTCATAATCCAAGAAATTTTATAAGTTTTATTTTTACAATTTTTTCCCAATATAATAAACTCGATTAATAAATAGCAACATATACAAAAAGATACCACCCTCACAGGATGGTATCTTCTATTCCTTACTCTTCTCTAATTCCATTTCAGCTAAAAGCGGCAATACATTATCAAAAATATGCGTATTATTATTCTCGCCTGTTACGTACCCACCATAATACCTGCTAAATACATTATCATTTCGGAACGTAGACATATGGTCATACAATTCTTCCGCAAACTTTTTATCACCTGCTTGTAGCACGTACAAAATCGTTAATCCGTAAGCAGCTGGCGATTCATAATTTACAGTTTGTTTTCCTGTTTCTAAGTTATAACGACCGTATAACTTTCCATCCTCCTGGAATTTCTTCTTTATAAATTCCATATAAGCATCTGATGAAAGGCCACCTAAACTACGATGATATGCAACATATGATTGATCAATAAGATTCACTTCTTTATCATACGTAAATGTACCATCTTCTTTATACTCTTTCGGAAATGCCCAACCATCTCTCGGATAATCGGCTAAAAATTGAAGCACTTCCTGATATTGCTGATCAGAAATCTTTCCGTACTTTTTCATATACAAAAATGCATGTGGATTTATGTACGATGTTGTTACAAAATTGTTTTGTTTACCTGCACCTGCATCATAATAATCCACGTAATAATTACCTTTTTTATTATAACGAAGTACAGCATCACTCAATTGATCTGCAAGGTTTTTATAGCGTTCTTCCTTGTACATTTCATAAGCACGATATAATTGCTCTATAATACGAAGATCATCTATAAGTGCATTTGTTGCTGACTGCATTTCTCCCTTTTCAGAGATTTTCCATAAAACGATGCCATCCCTATGTACAAAATTATTTTGAATAACCTTTACTTGCTCATCAAATAGAGCTTGATCATCTTTATCAAGTGTATATTGTAGCCATAACCCTGCTGATTCTGATAAAGCTTCGCGTCCCTTTGCTTCACCCGTACCTGCTTTTGTATCTTCCAAACGATACGTAGCAAGCGTCCCATTTTCATTTACCATATGTCGTAAAATAAAATGTTCCGTACGATTTCCTTGCAAAGCTGCCCAAAATACAATTCCGCCTAAAGCGATTAGAAAAATGAATCCAATCCCTATATATAAACGTTTCCGCAAACTTTTCACCTGGTTTGAAATTCTTATAAAAATCTATAAATTGTTGGCGAACCAAGTCAAATGCCAACTACCGAAAAGGAATCTCACCTTTTTCCTGTCCGTAAGGGTTGTGACCTTTTCATCCACCTATTGTGAAAGAATGACGGCAGGTTCCTGTTAGGAACGATCTGTCCTTGCATACTACCATTCATCCAAGTCAGTAGTATGCAAGAGGTTATAAGAAATAAACCAGTACCCCCCTTCTCATTTAAATTTTAAATACGAATTGTTGATTGTTCATATAAACAATTTTGTGAAGAATGCTCCACAATTTCCAATTATGATATTCTTGCCACGTTTGAATTGTTTGTAACCATTTTTTATATACTTTTTGCGTATTCTTTTTACTTTCTTCCATGGAAGCAACAAGAATACGCAGTTTTGTTGTAATTTGGTTTTTTAATAATAATATAATTTCTTGTGGTAATTGTTCTTGCAATTCTAATCCACGTCTTGCGATCGTGAATGCGGCTGCTTCATGAACGCTAATACCGAAATTTTTACTATATTTTAATTTTCCGATCACACTTGTATAAGCAGGATTTACTGTTTTGACAGAAAATCCGTTACGAAGAGCCATACGAATTAAACTATCCAACATTTTTTTATACGTAAATTGATGAAATTTACGATTGCTGTATTTATCAGTATCATGAGACTGTTGGAATTTCAAATCCTCTAAAACAATACCACCTACATTGTTTTCTATTAACCATTTTTTGATTTGTTGTACGATTTGTCCAATTACTGTTGTGCGTTTGTTTGTTGAAAATGTATCAAGATTGTGTAAGTAAAAGATCTTCGAACCCTTAAAATTACCTTGTTTTGTACATAAACTAACTGCAATGCGATCCGGATTCACATCGATCCCTGCAATTACATCTAATTGTGGTGTTTCTTTAAAATCTAATACACGACCTATTTCCGTTTCATCAAACGTAATGTTTACATAAAAATCATTTTGTTTGCGAATAATTTCTACACTATATTTTTGATGATCTATAATCGGTTTTCCTTTTGGATTTACACCGATTTGTTCTCCCATAACAACATTTGTGATTTCATGATAAAAACGATATGGAATCATAATCGGAACTTTGATTCGTGGGCTTTTTGTTTTTCCATTTGTTCGTCCTAATGGATTTGCAATTTCTAACCATCCTTGCCCACAATCATCAACTGTAATGCGCATGTTCAAATTCCCTTTTTTACTTTTATCTCCGCGAGAATATAATTGCCTTGTACGTAAATCTTTCCATTCTTGATTGGATATCTTATCTTTTATTCTTTCATAGAAATTTTTCCGTCCACCAAAAATAATAGGAGGTAATGTTCCATTTTTAATATGTGTTTCATACATTTCAATTTTTTGTTCTAATTTTTGCTGTCTTTTTCTTAATCCAATTAGACAAATTTCTAATGAAACTTTTTTTGGGTTTTTCCTGCCACTTTCATAATCATCTTTTTTTTGTAATGTTTTTTCTAATTTTTTTTGATTGTTTTCTAAGTAAACAGGAAGAAGTTCTTTTTGGGAGGAAAGGATGGTTTGTGCTTGCAAAACTGCATCTTCACAAAAGCGTTTGTTTAACAAATATTTAAGTTGTAGTTTTTTAATCAATTCTTTCTCGTTTTCTCCTTCAATTAAACGATTAAAACTATATCGTTTTGCACTTTCGAACGTACGAATCAAAGTAATTAAAGCTTCCGTTTGTTCTTTTGTAATAGAATTGATTTTACAAGCACGTGTGGTTTTCATCCTTTTCCCCCCTTTTCATCACCTGAAAATATTATAGGTTGAATTCTGTAAAATATAAAACCTGTAATTGTAAATTTTTATAGTTTTTTATAGATTCTTATTTACTGTTATTTCCTCCCTAGTAAGGCTATCCTTAATTTTACCAGAACATACGTAAATGTAAAAAAGACAACCTATTAGATTGTCTCCCGTTCCTCTATCACTCACAAGCCTCTTTAGAAGGTCTATATAGCGATTCCACGAGTCGATCATACTCACTACGCGTAATCTCTTTATTATACAGCTTCAATAATAAATCTCTATGCTCTTTTGAAAATGCCATCTTTTTAATGACTTCAGGATACATAAAACATCCTCTCCATTTCACATAAACTTCTTCAACCCCAAAAACAGAACTTATGTTCGCATAAAAGATTATAAAAGATTCCTCGCTAAAAAACAAACAAAATATTATCAAATATTCATTTCTTTCTTTTTCGAATATTCGAAGATTGTATTACCATATTCATTTTTTAAATACATATATATTTTTGGCAGTTTATTGAATAAATCTTCCAATTCAATCAGAAAATAATGGCAAAAAAGAAGAGGAGTATACATATGGATACCGTAACATTAGCAAGAGCGTTTTTTGGTTCTTCATTAGCGTTCCACATTATCTTTGCAACACTTGGGGTCGGGCTTTCTTTGATGATTTTTATAAGTGAGGTACTCTATCACTGGAAGAAGGATTCTGACTATGCCATTATGGCGAAAAGATGGACAAAGGCTTTTGCCATCCTTCTCGGCGTAGCCATTCCAACTGGAACCATTGTTGGGGTACAAATTTCACTGCTTTGGCCTGGTTTTGCCAAAATTGTTGGGCAAGTTATTTCTGTTCCCTTTCAAATTGAAATTTTCGCCTTCTTTTTAGAGGCTTTATTCATGTCCATTTATGTATATGCAGCGGATAAACTACCTCCATTTATGAGATTAATCTCGCTATTTTTCGTTATGCTTGGTGCCACGGCATCTGCCGTGCTTATTACGTCAGCAAATACATGGATGAATACACCAACAGGCTTTTCCATGGGTCCAGATGGATCCGTTTTTAACGTTGACCCATGGAAGGCTTTCTTTAATCCAAGCTTTGGTACAAGTGCATTCCATGTCGTTATTACAGCCTATGCAACTGGAGCGGCTGTCATCGCCTCTATCGCAGGCTTTAAATTATTAAAGAGAAATGTAAGTGAACGTGAAATTGCATATCATAAAAAAGGCTTACTTTTGGGACTTGTCGTGACATTTATTACAGGTGCTACGATGTGGCTTTCAGGACATGAATCGGCGATTGCCTTACATAAGCACTCACCTGAAAAACTTGCATCTGCTGAAGCTTTATTTGAAACGACATCACACGCACCGTTATCAATTGGAGGCGTTGTAGATCCTAACACACTTGAACTAAATTATGCACTTGAAATCCCGAACATGCTTAGCCTATTAGTCGGGCTGGACCCTAATACAGTCGTAAAAGGCCTCAAAGAGTTCCCACAAGAAACATGGCCACCATTTTATACACATACACTATTCAATTTAATGGTAGGTACTGCTGCCTTTACTTTTGCAGTTGCAGCAATCGCCCTTTTATATTGGTACTTTGTTTATCGAAAAAAAGGAGCAGAGTTACCGAAGTGGCTTCTTTGGAGTACTGCCGCATGTGGACCAATTATGATGCTCGGTATTGAATTCGGATGGGTTTTCAGTTGTAGTGGTCGTCAACCGTGGACAATTTATGGTATGCAACGTACAGTCGATGCTGCTACGCGCGCTGATTTCGTCGGTCCTTTATTTATTCTATTCATCATTTTATATATTGGACTCGCTATTTTAACAGTATTTGTACTACGGACATTCTTTAAGAAGCATCCATTAAAGAATGATTTACATCACCAAGGAGGCGATTCTCGTGCATGAAGAAAGTATTGCAATCATCATCCTATGGGCTCTTATTTTTGTATACAGTATATTAGGGTCCATCGATTTTGGAGCAGGTTTTTGGGGTATGGTGTATGCGAAACATCCAACGCTCTCTGCTAAACTTGCCAATCGCTACTTATCACCAACTTGGGAAGTAACAAATACATTTCTTGTCTTTGTCGTTGTCGCATTTCTCGGTTTCTTTCCAAAGGCTGCTTTTACTCTTGCAACAGTAATGTTCGTACCAGTTATGTTAATTTTAGTACTCGTTGCGATTCGTAGTACATTTATGGTATTTGCTTATTCCTTGCCGAAGTACCAACACCTCTTGCGGATCATTTCAGGTATTACTGGGCTCTTAGTTCCAGCCCTATTAATTACCGTTTTACCCGTTACAGAAGGGTCCTATATTACAATGTCTGAAGGAAAAGAGGTACTCCTTTATGGAAAACTCCTCTCCAGCCCTGTTATCTATTGTTATATGCTCTTTGGACTAACTTCGGAGCTATTTCTCTCATCTCTCTTCCTTGCTGATTTTGCTAGAGAACAAGGTTCAGAAGATGCATATAGAGTTTATAGAAGGAACGCCATCATCCTTGGCCCTGCAACGCTCGTTACTGCAATTATTGCCCTCGTTGTAATGAATCCCGAGACACACTGGCTTATGCAAGGGTTAATAAAGCAATTCCCATGGTTTACAGTTTCTATTATTTTATTCGTTGTCGGATACTCGTCCCTTTGGTGGACAAACAAGAAGTACGACACACTTGGATTTCCTCGCATTGCTGTTTTAGCTGTCGTTGCTCAATATGGATTTGCAAGCTACGCTTACGGTGTCGCACATTTACCATATATTATTTATCCTGACGTAACTGTATTTACAAGCTTTACAACGACCGAAACATTCTATGCTTTACTCGTTCTATACGCGATTGGAATCGCAATTTTACTACCAGGATTTATTTTCTTCTGGAATTTATTCTTGAAAGATCGAACTTTTTTGAAGGAAAAATAATAAAATGGAGGAATCTATTCCAAAAAACATTTTGGAGTAGATTCCTTTTGTCATATTTTATCGGTAAATCGATATATTTTAAAAATCGCTGATATTTTTGACTTGCACCGATATATCACAATAATCGCTGATATAAATTTCATTTACTATCTTCCTGCCCACCAAGTTTCTAGACGCCTATCACAATAGGCATGGCACTACTAGTGATATTTGTCCTTTCGCTTGAAAAACACATATTCACTTTTCTCTGTTATACGCCTAGTTCTTCTTATTTCTTGTTGAATATACTACCAATATAAACTTGAGACAAGCTACATTGGTTCAAGAAGAAAATAGAAAGGTAGGCTAAATATGAACACTGAAATATGGATTACTATTATTGTATTCTTCTTAACAATGATTGTTATCTTCTGGCGACCTCGTGGCTTAAATGAGGCATGGCCAGCAGCAATTGGTGCGGGCATTATTCTCATCACAGGGCTCGTATCGAAACCCGACGTCGTAGATATTGTAAGCAAAATTGGCGGTGCCTCTATAACAATATTAGCGACCATCGTTATGGCGGTTATATTAGAAAGCTTCGGTTTCTTCCATTGGTCCGCAGCAAAACTTGCAAACTTAGCAAAGGGATCCGGTCGCCGTTTATACTGGTATATTCAATTACTATGTTTTCTTATGACTCTTTTATTTAATAACGACGGTAGTATTTTAATTACAACTCCAATTTTAATTCTCCTTCTAAAAAACCTTCAATTAAAACCACATCAACAAATTCCTTATTTATTAAGTGGTGCTTTAATCGCCACTGCATCTAGTGCACCAATTGGTGTAAGTAATATCGTAAACTTAATCGCATTAAATATTGTGAATATGACTCTTTATATGCATACTGCTATGATGTTTGTACCTGCAACATTAGGACTATTGTTTATGTCATGGCTTATGTATACAGTTTTAAAGAAAAAGCTACCAGAAAAATTACCTGTTTCTTCATATGATATCGAAGAAATTTTCTTTACAAAAAACTTTCATCCATTAAAAGGAAAAAATTCTGTTGATACAAAACAAAAACGTACAAGATTCATGTTAAAAGTATTAGGTTTCGTCTTCCTTATGCGCTGTCTTCTATTCGTTGCATCCTTCTTATCCATCCCAATCGAAATCGTTGCTGTACTAGGTTCACTCGTTCTTCTCATCTGGAGATGGTACTACTTACGAACAAATCCTGTCGACATTTTGAAAAAGACACCGTGGCACATTTTAATTTTCGCTTTCTCTATGTATGTAATTATTTACGGGCTTCACAATGCAGGTTTAACAGCTGCACTTGTAAATTGGCTCGAACCAGTTGTAAATCAACATTTACTCTATGCCAGCTTTGCAATGGGCGGACTTGTATCCATCCTCTCTAACGTCTTCAACAATCACCCTGCACTTATGATTGGTACGATTACACTAACAGAGATGGGACTAGATCCAATCACATTAAAAACGATCTATCTTGCAAACATTATCGGTAGCGACATCGGTTCACTATTATTACCAATCGGTACGCTCGCTTCCCTTATTTGGATGTATATACTGAAACAAAACAAAATTAAAGTAAAATGGAAAGACTATTTAAGTGTATCGCTGATCGTTATCCCACTTACAACAATCGTCACATTATTCCTCTTATTCTACTGGGTACACCTCTTCTTCGCCCTATAAAGCGAAACTTTCATCAGCCCTCACCAATCGGGCTTTTACGGGCATCCCCCCAACCTAACCTCTTTACTTTCACTAAATTTCGAGATGGGGGGTCTTACCGCCCACAAATAACGAAAGCCCCCATTGCTACCGTCTTAGCAATGGGGGCTTTTTCTATATATTAAGTTAGGTACTACAGTGTGATCAATCGAGTAAAGAGGTGTAACAGATTATTGGTATAAATGACTACCAGTATCTTTAAATTCTTTCGCTTTTTCTTTCATGCCTTTTTCAATTGCTTCTGTCGTTTCTAAATCATTTTCTTTCGCATATTCACGAATATCATGCGAAATTCTCATACTACAAAACTTTGGTCCACACATTGAACAGAAATGAGCTGTTTTCGCTCCTTCTGCTGGCAGCGTTTCATCATGATACTCCATCGCACGCTCAGGATCTAATGATAAATTAAATTGATCGCGCCAACGAAATTCAAAACGCGCTTTTGAAAGTGCATCATCACGCTGATGAGCCGTTTTATGCCCTTTTGCCAGATCAGCTGCATGCGCTGCAATTTTGTACGTAATAACACCTTCTCGAACATCATCTTTATTCGGTAAACCTAAATGTTCTTTCGGCGTTACATAACAAAGCATTGCAGTTCCAAACCAACCGATCATCGCAGCCCCAATTGCCGATGTAATATGGTCATAACCTGGTGCGATATCTGTCGTTAATGGCCCAAGTGTATAGAATGGCGCGCCTTGACAAATATCAAGTTCCTTTTCCATATTCTCTTTAATTAAATGCATCGGTACATGACCAGGTCCTTCAATCATAACTTGCACATCATGTTTCCAAGCAATTTTCGTTAACTCACCAAGTGTTTCAAGCTCAGAGAACTGCGCCTCATCATTTGCATCTGCAATCGAACCTGGACGTAATCCATCTCCAAGCGAGAACGAAACATCATACTGTTTCATAATTTCACAAATCTCTTCAAAATGAGTGTATAGGAAGTTTTCTTTATGATGGAATAAACACCACTGCGCCATAATTGAACCACCACGCGAAACGATACCTGTCGTACGCTTTGCAGTAATTGGAATGTAACGAAGTAATACACCAGCGTGAATCGTAAAGTAATCTACGCCTTGCTCCGCTTGCTCAATTAACGTATCACGATACACTTCCCACGTTAAATCTTCTGCAATTCCGTTTACTTTTTCAAGCGCTTGATAGATTGGTACAGTTCCAACTGGTACAGGTGCGTTACGAATAATCCACTCACGCGTCGTATGAATGTTTTTACCTGTCGATAAATCCATAATCGTATCTGCACCCCAGCGCGTCGCCCACGTCATCTTCTCTACTTCTTCTGCAATAGAAGACGATACAGCAGAGTTTCCGATATTTGCATTCACCTTCACGTGGAAATTACGCCCGATAATCATCGGCTCTGCTTCAGGATGGTTAATATTCGCTGGTAAAATAGCGCGACCTTCCGCAATTTCCTTACGAACAAACTCCGGCTCTACTCCTTCACGAATCGCAACATATTCCATCTCAGACGTAACGATGCCATTACGTGCATAATGCATTTGCGTAACGTTCGCACCTTGCTTCGCTCTAAGCGGCTTGCGGTCCATTTGCGGGAAAACAGGTGTATGTTTTGAAGCCACCTTTACACCGTCATCCTCTGGTTTCACTTCGCGCCCTTCGTATGCTTCTACATCTCCGCGCTCTACTATCCAAGAATGGCGCGGCGCCTGTAATCCCTTTTCCAGCTCCACTTTATACTCTGGATCCGTATAAGGACCACTCGTATCATACACACGAATTGGCGGATTTGGGACGCCGTTCGTTTCGCTTTGTTCAATCTCGCGCATTGGTACTTTCATACCTTCGCGCGGTCCATCCACATACACTTTCTTACTCCCTGGTAAACTCGATTTCAATTCGATTTGCTCAGCTGAAACAGATTGTTTCATAACCTTTATTGCCCCCCTGTACGTGACAAGGACGAGATATGGCCAGCGCATGCCAAAATAAAAAGAGCCAGGTCCATAGAAAAATAAGGACCTGGCTCATAAAAGACATCATTATGTAAAGCCGTTAACTTCCCTACGCTGGTACGAGCCAGATCAGGTCCAAAGGGTTAAGAAGTTCTTACGCGCTTCTCTCTCAGCCTACGCATACGTTAGGCACCCCTAGTTTATCACTGATTTAATTTTCAATACTTTCCCATCATACACGATAATCTGAAAAATGCAAAGTTTATTTCTTTTTCAGATAAAACACAAAGAGGGCTTGCTAATCTAGCAACACCCCTCTTCGTTCAAATTATTTCTTTTATTCTACGAAACTATCACGGTATCATCCAAGTTAAGTAATAAGCCTGTACATACGTCATAATCCCAACAATAATAACGAAGAATAAACTATGCTTCACTGTAAAGCGGAACAGATCTGATTCTTTTCCAGCAAGTCCAACTGCCGCGCAAGCAATTGCAATTGATTGCGGGGAAATCATTTTACCTGTTACACCGCCTGTTGTATTTGCAGCAACGAGAAGCACTTCAGATACACCTACTTGTTGTGCTGTAATTGCTTGTAAATTCGAGAATAGTGCATTCGCTGACGTATCAGATCCTGTTAAGAACACGCCAATCCAACCTAGGAATGGTGAGAAGAACGGGAATAATCCACCAGTTCCAGCTAATGCTAACGCTAATGTAGAAGATAGACCAGAATAGTTTGCGATAAATGCGAATCCTAATACGAATCCGATTGATAGAATTGGCATTTTAAGTTCGTTTAACGTTTCTTTAAATGTCGCTACCGCATCTTTTGCACTCATCTTCAAAATAAAAATAGAAATGATACAAGCAATTAAAATCGCTGTTCCAGTTGCTGATAATACATCAAATTTCAAAATTGCCTCGTAAGGCGTCGGTTTATTTACAATCGGCTCTGCTTTCATCACTAGATTGTGTAAGCCTGGAATTTCAAACTTAAATACGAGACTTTCTAAAGCGCCACCTGGAGCAAATAATGCTTTAAAGAAGCCTTGGCTCCAAATAACAACCATCACCGTTAAAATAATGAATGGTGACCATGCTTTTACTACTTTTCCTACTGTTAGTTTTGGCATAGATGCTGACGCCGTTGTCGCTGCCACTTCACTATTTGCTTGCTTAGATTGGTAAATTTCTTTCGGTTGCCACACTTTTAAGAATAGAGACAAACTTACTAAACTTACAAGTGCTGACGTAATATCCGGAAGTTCTGGTCCTAAGAACGTTGCTGTAATGAATTGTGTAATGGCAAATGAACTACCCGCTACAAATAACGCAGGCCACGTTTGTCTTACACCTTTAAATCCATCCATTAAAAATACGATAAAGAACGGAACAAATAATGATAGGAATGGCAATTGATGTCCAGCCATTTGTCCAATTTTATGCGGATCAATACCTGTTACTTGTCCAGCAACTGTAATCGGAATCCCCATCGCTCCGAATGCTACTGGCGCCGTATTTGCAATTAAACAAAGACCTGCTGCGTATAAAGGATTTAATCCAAGACCTGCAAGAAGTGCTGCCGTAATCGCTACTGGTGCACCAAATCCTGCTGCTCCTTCTAAAAATGCTCCGAATGAAAATCCAATTAAAATAACGAGTAAACGATGATCGTTCGTAATAGATAATACAGATGCACGAATTACATCAAATTGGCCTGTTTTCACAGAAATTTTATATAAGAATACCGACATAATGATAATCCAAGCAATTGGCCATAACCCGTATAAGAAACCGTATCCGGTTGCTGCCATTGCCATCGTGAACGGCATTTTATAAGCGAATAACGCTACTAAAATTGTAAGTACAACTGTAATAAATCCTGCTACATACCCCTTCATACGAAAAACTGCTAAAGCTAAGAAAAAAAAGATAATCGGAATAAGTGCGACCGCTGCCGAGATCCAAATGTTTCCAAACGGATCATAAACTTGTGTCCATGTGTTCATTGTTCTCTCCCCCTCAATAATCCCCTTTTAAATAAACATATCAATAGACTATCGGGTCATCATACCTTTAAGTCTAAAAATAAAAAACGTTTAAGAAAACGTTTTCAATAACTTTCTTATACTTTACCATATCACTTTCTGTTTAAAAAGATTTTTTTGAAAATTTTATTATTTAATATAAAAATCTTACAAAAGCGTCATGTTCTTGTCATGTTTATCGATAGGAAGAACACCAAATTTACTGCATAATAAAAGTATAACAACCGACATTATTTATGAGGTGATACATATGAACGGAAACAAAATATTAGCTGCTTTATCATACTTTAGTGTACTATTCGCTCCTATCTTATTCCCTATTATCGTGTGGATTGTAGGTGACGCTGAAACGAAACCACATGCAAAACGTGCGCTATGGACACACATTATTCCAAGTATCGCGACATTCATTGGATTCATTATTCTAGGCATCATGGGCATCGGATCAAATCAGCCAGATGTAACACTCGGAATTGGCGCAATGATTGTCTTATGTATTTGCGGAATCATTAGCTTATATTACTTCATTTGGAACATCGTAAAAGGGATTAAAGTACTAAAAGCTTAATTTTAAACAAACGTTTGATTAAAAAGGACACTTGCAAGTTGCAAGTGTCCTTTTTGCCGATTTGAAGGCTAATAATCAGTTGAGGATAAACAAAACTTCCACTAATTAAAGCTTCACTTTATCTTCTTCGTCTCTTCTTTTTTCTCATCATTTTCTTTCGGCGCGTATTCACTTTGTCAGCTATAATATGCAGCGTACTCGCCACAACAATTCCCATTACGAACGTTGTGATTTCCACTTCATGCTTCTTCGCAATTTCTATTAAATTCCCATCGAGCGCGATTACATTTAATAGGAATAAAAACGGAGAAAATACAATTAACATGTATGCGATACGAATCGCATCACCAATTATAATTGTGTGTGTAAAAAAGGAACGATGCGGCATTACTCTTTTATACGGATACCAAAATATACGCAAAAATCCCCATTTATTATACGCATTACTGTACGTATCTAAATCCGGCGTTAAAAATGTAGTCCCTACTAAAAAACCAATTGCAAAAGTTAATAAAAAAGAAAAATTTGTTAATCCATACGAAAAGAGTAAAAACAAAACAACCGGAAGGGATATTAAGTTTATTTTCGTATGCGTTCTTCCTGATGGCATAATGCACTTCCTCGCTTACGTTCCCCCTGTCATCCTATGACAGTTCTCACCTATTGATCTAATTTCTGATCGATAAATGATGTGTCTATATCCGAACCGAACCATTCTGCCAATTTCACTCGTGCCTTATCTTTCACCTCTTCATTGACATATAACGACGCCTGTACTAGCGCGGCCACTAATGCCCCTAAATCATCCGTATAGCCAATTCCAGCAAGGAAATCTGGGATAGCATCAATCGGTGCAATAAAATAAGCAAGTGCTCCAATTACAATAATTTTCACTCGTTTTGGAACATCAGGTCTTTGCAAAACGTAAAACAATAATAAACTTGCATAAACAACCGACTGTCCCGCTTGCTTTGCAACACTTTTTACTTTCTTCCAAAACGCTTCAACTGAAAATTTTTGTTCCATATAAAAGCCTCCCTATTTTTTTAAAAGAAATAAGCTACAATATGTTATCAGTAAAAGTTCATCAAAATTACACAAAATCTATCAATGAATTTTCATTGTAACAAACAAACTTAAAAAGAACAAGTGTTCGTTAATTTTCACATAACTTCCTGCATATAATAGGTTTCTAGACAAATCCATTACACATCTTCATTTCTTATTTCTCAACCAGGAAATTTCTTACTTTCTCTTAACATTCCGCTCTATCTTTGTTATATTTTCTAGTTGACGGACATATAAACGAATGTTAAAGTTTTCTCTGGTAGTGGCAAACCACATACAAAAAATGTAAAATGTTATAGTGTTTCTCAGAAATGAATTTTGTTGTATAATACAGAAATGACGTTATGCTTATAAGCAACAAAAGAAACCAAAAGGGTATGCATAGTTATAGTCGTATATGGGTGAATATAGAACCTCTAATTATGGCCAAGAAAACTATGTATTTTTTATTTTAACATTTTTCGCTCCAAAATCGACCAAGCCTGATAGAGAAAGGGTGGAAATGAATGAAAGAAACCTTGAAATCACAATTTCAAAATGTGCGTTTCACTTTATTCGTAGCTTTAGCCGTATGGTTAAAAACTTACATTATTACACGCACAAGCTTTGATTTAAAACTTGAATCTTTCATGCAAGAATTCATTTTATTCATTAGTCCATTAGCAGCATCATTACTGTTTGTAGGACTTGCATTATTTGCAAAAGGAAAAAAACGTAACTATATAGCACTGGGAATTAACTTCATCTTAACGTTCATCCTTGTTGGTAACGTTATGTTCTACGGATTCTACAACGATTTCGTTACTTTACCAGTACTAGGACAAACGTCCAACTTTGGGAGCCTAGGCTCTAGTGTAAAAGAATTGTTTAACTACAAAATTATCCTTGCATTTGTGGATATTATCGTATTCTTCGTTCTATTAAAGAAGAAGAAAAACTTTGCACCGACAGAGCGTGTAGCACGCCCGATGCGCTCCCTATACTTTGTATCAACAATTGCTATTTTCTTCGTAAATCTAGGATTTGCAGAAGCTGAGCGTCCAGAACTATTAACACGTTCATTCGACCGCGTTATGCTTGTTAAAAACTTAGGATTATATGTACACCAAGCATACGATCTTGGCTTACAAGCGAAATCTAGTTCACAAAAAGCATTTGCTGATGGTAGTAAATTACAAGAAACAGAAAACTATGTAAAAACAACACAAAGTAAACCAGATCCAAATATGTTCGGTACTGCAAAAGGAAAAAACGTAATTGTTGTTTCTCTTGAGTCATTACAAACATTCTTAATTGGCGCAACAGTTAACGGACAAGAAGTTACACCATTCTTAAACCAATTTACGAAAGAAAGTTATTACTTTGATAACTTCTTCCATCAAACTGGTCAAGGGAAAACATCTGATGCTGAATTCCTAGTAGATACTTCTTTATATCCACTAGACCGTGGTGCTGTATTCTTCACACACGGTAACAACGAATACACAGCGACTCCAGAGATTCTACGTCAGCAAGGATACTACACTTCAGTATTCCACGCGAACAACGCAACATTCTGGAACCGTAACATTATGTATCCAGCACTTGGTTACGATCGTTACTACAACGAACTTGACTATAAGATTACACCAGAAACGAAATTAAACTGGGGATTAAAAGATATCGAATACTTCGATCAATCTATTGATATGTTAAAACAAGTGAAACAACCATTCTATACTCGTTTCCTTACTTTAACAAACCATTACCCATTCACTTATGATGACAGTACGAAATTAATCGATGAGTACAATTCTGGCGATGGCGTATTTGACCGTTACATGGTAACTGCTCGTTATTTAGACGAAGCGATGAAACACTTTATTGAACGTCTAAAAGCAGAAGGTATTTACGACAACTCAGTTATCGTATTCTACGGTGACCACTACGGTATTTCAGAAAACCATAACCGTGCAATGGCACAGTTCTTAGGAAAAGAAGAAATTACTGCATTTGACCATATGAACTTACAAAAAACACCGATGTTTATTCACGTTCCAGGTCAAAAAGAAGGTAAAACAATTTCGAAACCAACTGGTGAAATTGACATTAAACCAACAATTCTAAACTTACTTGGTATAGATTCTACGAACCAAATTCAATTTGGTCATGACGTATTCTCACCTGATAATAAAGGATTCGTTGTTCTTCGTGACGGTAGCTTCGTTACAGATAAGTACATGTACACAAACAGTACATTCTACGACCGTGCTACTGGCGAAGTTGTACAATTACCAAAAGAAGAAGCTCAACCATTAATTGATCGTGCCCAAAATGA
Source organism: Bacillaceae bacterium OF18-1A (assembly GCA_027694045.1). Taxonomy (GTDB): domain Bacteria; phylum Bacillota; class Bacilli; order Bacillales; family Bacillaceae_G; genus Bacillus_A. The sequence goes on from JAQEWB010000003.1 coordinate 154,201, forward strand.
ATTAAACATGTCTGACAAAATCATTGAAGGCGATTTACTTCGCTTCTCTGACAGCAACAAAATCAAAACGGGCGAAGTAAAAACAGCTATTAAAGAAGAAAAGAAGAGCGCTGAGTAATCTCAGCCTCTTTTTTTATCCCGCATGAACGGACAGTAGCATTCTCACCTCAAAATTCAACATACACGAGGAAGTTAGGCGAGAGATTAATTGCCTGTAAATGCCTTCACTTTATATTTCTCCACATAACTTCTTATATGCATTAACTTTTTAATTACATAACCTTTACCAAATATTCATATAGCCTTAACGAAACATCTTTATAATGAAATATGTAAACGAGGTTCTACATATTTCTTATCTCTCATCTCCAATAAGATCCCTTAAAGAAATATGTGAATTATTTGTTTCTACTTTCTTATATTTGTCTTTCAACATGTTTTGTCTCCATACACAAAACATTCAATAAGACGATGTCCCTATGAAAGATAGCTACCCTCCTTGTGCGGCATTCCTTAAGAATGTTGCTTTTTTTTATTTAAAAGCAGGATTCTTATTTCTTATTTCCGAATTTGTATATACAAAATGTTGTAAATCATTCCTTCTTCTCTATGATTTACAAATACGTCATATGTAGAGAATGACTCACATAAAAATGATTATAGTTCTTTTTATCCCGCATGAATGAGAGTTTCACGTTACTTATGTACTTACGAAAGGATGGGACGAAATTGGCATACGAAAGATTTGTACTTTGGAATGATGAAGTGATTGATACAATGAAACATAAAGCATACATAGAACTTGAAGAAAGAGGCTTACAATTTGGCGATGGTGTCTATGAGGTCATTCGTCTATATAAGGGAAACTTTCACTTATTAGATCCGCACATAACGAGGTTATACCGCTCCATGGAAGAAATAGAACTATCGCTTCCTTTCTCAAAAGCTGAGCTCATCACCTTACTTTACAAATTAATTGAACGAAATCATTTCCACGAAGATGGTACAATTTATTTGCAAGTATCTCGTGGTGTACAAGCTCGCAACCATGTATTCTCATACGACATCCCTCCGACAATTTATGCCTACATTACAAAGAAAGAACGACCAGCTTTATGGATTGAATACGGTATACGTGCTATATCCGAACCAGATACTCGCTGGCTTCGTTGTGATATTAAATCATTAAATCTATTACCAAATGTATTAGCTGCTACAAAGGCGGAACGAAAAGGTTGTAAAGAAGCACTGCTCGTACGAAATGGTACAGTAACTGAGGGTAGTCATTCTAATTTCTTTTTAGTCAAAAATGGAACACTTTACACGCATCCAGCCAATCACCTTATTTTAAATGGCATTATTCGTCAATATGTCATTTCTTTAGCGAATACGCTTCACATTCCTGTGCAAGAGGAGCTTTTTAGCGTACGCGATGTATATCAAGCAGATGAATGCTTCTTTACAGGAACGACGATTGAAATTCTACCGATGACCCACCTTGATGGAACGGCCATTCAAGACGGCCAAGTCGGTCCTATCACAAAAACGTTACAAAAGTCATTTGCCAAAATCTTATTACAATCCAATATGCCATCTTCTTAATTACGAATAATTTCTGTCCTTTCCACATTTAATATATGCATTTAAATGAAAACAAGGCATGAATTTATGCCTTGTTTTTTTCTTGTAATCTTTTTGTCATATTCAGATTCCCGCATAAGTCTTGACAGTAATCGACATGCTCTTTAGAATTTTTAACAGTTGGTAAATTTTTCTTCACTACATTACAGACAGAAAGGAATCGACAAATTATGAAAAAATACCTTGCCGGTCTTGCGGCAGTGTCTGTAGCAGGAGGAGCAGCACCTACACTTGATAGTGTTCAAGCTGCGCCTGAACAAAATACACAAAAAGCTGCTACACAAACTGTTCAAGCTTCAGCATCAAACAAATCATCTTATACGGTAAACGCTAGCGTATTACATGTTCGTGCAGGATCAAGCACTTCTCACGACATCATCTCACGCGTTTATAATGGCCAATCATTAAACGTTATTGGCGAAGAAAATGGCTGGTTCAAAATTAACCACAATGGACAAACTGGCTTTGTTAGTGGCGAATTTGTATCAAAAAATGGAGCAGCAACTAAAACTGTAAGTACAGGTGGAAATAATAAAGTTACTGCTGATGTATTACGTGTACGTACAGCTCCTAACACTTCTAGTTCTGTTTCTGGACGTGTATATGAAGGTCAAACGCTGAACGTTATCGGTCAAGAAAATGGTTGGGTGAAAATCAACCATAATGGACAAGTAGGTTATGTAAGTAGCGAGTTTGTATCTGGAGCTTCTTCAAATACAGGTTCTTCAAACAACAATAATAACCAAACAACTGTACAACCAGCAAGCGGAAACTATACAGTAAATGTATCTTCTCTTCGTGTTCGTACAGGTCCTAGCACTTCACATCCAACTGTAGGTTCTGTTAAACAAGGACAAGTCGTACAAGTTGTCGGTGAAGTTCAAGATTGGTTCAAAATCAATTATGCAGGACAAACTGCTTACTTAAGCAAAGACTACGTAACAAAAGGCGGTTCTAACGAGAACGTTACACAAGGCAACAACCAAGATAACAAACAAGAACAAACGAATAATGTAACTGTTCAAACTGGTGGTACTTACGTTGTTAATGCAACATCTTTACGCGTTCGTACAGGCCCAGCTACGTATCATAGCGTAATTGGTGGCGTATTGAATGGTACAGCATTAAACGTAACTGGATCTGAAGGTAACTGGTTTAAAGTTAGTTACCAAGGGAAAACAGGCTACGTTAGTAGTGAGTTCATGAAATTCGTTAAAGGTGGCACTACGACTCCTGAACAACCAAAGCAACCTGAGCAACCTAGCCAAGGTGCAATTGGTGACTACTATATTAATGCTTCTGCCCTAAATGTACGTAGCGGCGAAGGTACAAATTATAGAATCATAGGCGCACTTCCACAAGGACAGAAGGTTCAAGTAATCTCTGAAAACTCTGGTTGGAGTAAAATTAACTACAACGGTCAAACTGGTTATATCGGAACACGTTTCCTATCTAAAACACCAGTTGGCGGTTCAGTAAATAACAAGCCTACTAACGATAATAATCAAAATAACAACAATCAAAACAATAATAATACAAACAATAGCGGTGATAGTTCTTCTCTACTTGCATATGCAAAATCAATGCAAGGTGTACCATACGTTTGGGGCGGAACTTCTGCTAACGGTGTTGACTGCAGTGGTTACATCTACCACGTATTTAAGAAGTTTGGTCATAACATTAGTCGTCAAAGCGTTGCAGGATATTGGAGTAGCCTACCACAAACTTCAAATCCACAACCAGGTGACTTAATTTACTTCCAAAACACTTATAAATCAGGTCCTTCTCACATGGGTATTTACCTTGGTGGCGGATCATTTATTCAATCTGGAGATAAAGGTGTTGCGATCGCTTCACTAAGTAACTCTTATTGGAAGAGCCACTTCTTAGGATATACGAAAGCTCCTTAATTAGTAGTTTCAAAGCCTTCTAGTTTACTAGAAGGCTTTTTTATATGTTCAACACATTTCTCCACAAACAATAATGTGTCAATCCTCCCATTTCATACACCATATTCCACAAAAATAATCCATAACGTTATCATAATGTATATATTTTTCAAATAAACATAACCTATTTCATGTCGATTCATTTCATATGTGTTTTTTTGAAGAATTTTCTTTTTATTTAAACTTTTCGTTAGACGTTTGACCTCCGATGTCCATTATGATAAGTTACTTAAGATGTTATATTCGCAAAAGTATAGACAACTGGTTTATACACGTTTTTACTATGAGGAAGGAGCTACACTGCATGAATCTTTTATGGGGAATTGGCGGCGTGATTGGAGTATTAGCAATTGCTTTCTTATTATCTTCCAACCGCAAAGCTATTAATTGGCGCACAATTTTAATTGCGCTAGCATTACAAATGTCATTTTCATTTATCGTATTACGATGGGATGCTGGTAAAGCAGGTTTAAAACACGCTGCTGACGGCGTTCAAGGATTAATTAATTTTTCTTACGAGGGAATTAAGTTCGTTGCTGGGGATTTAGTCAACGCAAAAGGACCTTGGGGATTTATTTTCGTTATTCAAGCACTACTTCCAATTGTATTTATTAGTTCATTAGTTGCAATCTTATATCATTTCGGTATTATGCAGAAATTCGTTAGCGTCATTGGTGGCGCACTAAGTAAACTTCTTGGAACTTCTAAAGCAGAAAGTTTAAACTCAGTAACAACTGTGTTTTTAGGACAAACTGAAGCGCCAATCTTAATCAAACCTTACTTAGCACGTTTAACAAATAGTGAATTCTTCGCTATTATGGTAAGTGGTATGACAGCTGTTGCCGGATCTGTTCTTGTCGGCTATGCAGCGATGGGAATTCCGTTAGAACACTTATTAGCAGCAGCAATTATGGCAGCTCCATCAAGTTTATTAATTGCAAAACTAATTATGCCAGAGACAGAAAAAGTCGATAATAACGTTGAACTTTCTACAGAACGTGAAGACGCAAACGTTATTGATGCAGCTGCACGCGGTGCATCTGAAGGTATGCAACTTGTTATTAACGTAGCAGCAATGTTAATGGCTTTCATCGCATTAATCGCTTTATTAAACGGTCTATTAGGGTTAATTGGCTCCTTATTCCATATTAAACTTAGTCTGGATTTAATATTCGGTTACTTACTATCACCATTTGCAATCTTAATTGGGGTTTCTCCTGGTGAAGCTGTACAAGCAGCAAGCTTTATCGGTCAAAAACTTGCAATCAACGAGTTCGTTGCATACGCAAACTTAGGACCACACATGGCAGAGTTCTCTGCAAAAACAAATTTAATTTTAACATTTGCAATCTGTGGATTCGCAAACTTCTCTTCTATCGCAATTCAATTAGGTGTAACAGGAACTTTAGCTCCTACTCGCCGTAAACAAATTGCACAATTAGGGATTAAAGCAGTTATCGCTGGTACATTAGCTAACTTCTTAAATGCAGCAGTTGCAGGTATGATGTTCCTATAAAATTATGTAAAGTCTCCTCTTTTAAAGAGGAGATTTTTTTATTATATAAAAAGTCTCTTTTCACAATATATTAAACACTTTATGTAAATATACGGAAAAATTATGATACAATGATGATTACGTCTGTTTATGTTTTCTTGTAAAAGAGGGATACTAAGGATGTTTGCTCTTCAAAAGAATGTAGCCAAACGGTCTATTTCTTAACAATTGCACATACTACAAATACCCTTTTATGAAATATTTTTAAGGAGGAAAGTTTTGTGAAAGATAACTTCTATAAAATCCTTTCCATGTGGATTTTACAAATTTTATTTTATTTTACAACTGTACATGTGACACAATATGAGCATGCTCTCATTTTTACAATAGTATATGTAATCGTCAATATACTGTTTCTATTCTTAGCTGATAAAACCGCATTTGTTTTCTTCATCTTAGGAACCATTATTTCCGTATTCTATTTATTCTATCAAGCATGGCTATACTTATGGAGTACATCGGATCAATGGACATACATCATTACCCACTTCCTAATGGCAGCTAACTTCTTCATTGTGTATATCTCAACTCATTTATTAAAGAAGGTTATTCATGAAAATAAGGAGTTACTTGAACGTGTGAGGACGTTAGAACAATACATTGGGGAATCAAAACTATTAACAAGACAAGAATTCGAAAGACGACTTGCATTATTAACAACTGCAATGAATCGTCGTAATGAAACAGGCGTTATTATTTACTTTAATTTCACTTCCTTCAGTAAATATACGAAAGAAAGTGTTATAGACCGTGTAGCTTCCCTATTAGTTGAAACGGTAAGAAACGATTTTGACCTTGTGGCTGAATACGATAACAATACGTTAGTCATTTTATTACAAAACACGAATGAAGCCGGTGCTGATATTGTGATGAAACGTCTACAGCCAAAACTTGAAAAGTGGCTCGCTATTGAAGCAATCCAAGATATAAAAATTTCACGAGAGCAAATTGGTAACAAAGGACAGACATTACTATGATGACACTCGTTATACTTCTTTTATTTCTTCTATTTTGCTTACTCGTTTTTTGGATCAGCATTACATTTTCAATTAAATATGTACTTATTTTTACAGCCTTTCTATTCTCTGCATTACTCGTTTACTACTCTTTCCTAACACTTGCAGGCTTAGTTCACCGAAATCGTAAACGAAAAGATCGTACGCTAGAACATTATCCAAGTGTTGATATTTTAATACCGGCTCATAATGAAGGAGTTGTTATTAAAGATACTTTAGAGGCAATGGCGAAGATTGAGTATCCAGGAAAACTAACCGTTTATTTATTAAACGACAATTCTCAAGATGAAACACCCGAAATCGGTGATGATTTTGACAAAGCATATGCTCATATTCGTCACATTCGTGTTCCACCCGGTGAACCGAAAGGAAAATCACGTGTATTAAACTACGGTCTTAGCATTTCAGATGGTGAATACTTCTGTGTTTACGATGCCGATAACCAGCCTGAACCACATGCCCTGCGCATGCTTGTAGAACATGCTGAAACAATCGAGGACGCTGTCGGAGCTGTCGGACACGTTCGTACTGTAAATGAAAAAAGAAACTGGCTAACACGAATGATTTCACTAGAATTTCAAATCTTCCAGCTCCTTATGCAATCTGGACGCTGGTTACTATTCCAAACAGGTTCATTAACAGGAACGAACATGCTTCTTCGTCGCTCTGCATTAGAAGAACTTGGTGGTTATGATCCTTATGCAATTGCAGAAGATGCCGAATTAACATTACGTATTACACAAAAAGGTTATCTCTTACCAATCGTCCCAGAATCGATTACATGGGAACAAGAACCAGAGCATTTAAGAATTCTTATTAAACAACGAACACGCTGGCTCCAAGGGAATTTGTACATTTTAGAAAAAATGTTTTCATCCTTAAGTTTCTTCAAAGGAAAACTTCTCGTTCATTCCTTACAGCAAGTGTTAGTATATGTTGTATTTTGGTTATTCTTAATCATTTCAAACGTTTGGTTTGTGATTGGGTTACTTGGTATATTCCAGATTCAATATAGTATCCCGTTACTATTTATGTGGTACGTTGCATATATTACATATGTTTCGCAATTATTTAGTGCCCAGAGTGTTGAACGAACCTTCACACCGATGAATATTTTCATTAGCGTCATTATGTACTTTACGTACGCACAGCTCTTTACGTATTTATTCATCCGCAGCTTAATCTTATACTTACGTGCAAAGAGCAAGAAACAAGTTATCGGTTGGGATAAAACAGTTCGATTTAAAAAAGATAAATAAAAATAAGCACAGAGCGCCGTAAGCTCTGTGCTTATTTATTGCCGTATAACTTATATATCAGACAATACCCCTTAGCTGAAAGTAATTTCACGTCCATCCCCCAACGAACGATCGACCTTCATTTATATACGAAAAAGTGATTGCTATTTTTGTAGAACCAATTGCTTTTCTTGCTGCTCTTTGCGCGTTTCAATCTTAGGTTCCGTGCTTTCTTGCACATTGCGATGTGCCACACGTTTCAAACAAATATGCTTCCACTTTCTTTCGTAACGTTTCATTATTCTAGATGTCCCCCTTGAATACGCTTTAAAACTATTTGAAATCGCTTACAGGAAATAATATAGCACATATATATAAACGTGACAACACATTTCCGACAATTTTTTGTCAAAAATATGAATAACATCCGCAAAGTATCGAACCATGTCGAAATATGTCTTTTTTCTTTGTATAAAAGGCATACTACTTGTATAGTCATATGTTTCATTTCCCATACCTACATGAAAAATTCCTTCTATATGAAATGAAACTTTAATCAGCTCTCACCAATCGAGCGTTTGCGGACAGTTTATCTCCTCCCCACCTTCTTTACACCAGCCGAACTTTGAGATGGAAGTTTTACTGCTCACAAATAACAGGATAAAAAAAAGAGCTGATACAAAATCAGCCCTTTTCCTTCTATTATTTATGACGCTTCATACGCCCTTCTTTTTGTAACTCTTTAAATAATGCTGCCATCATAAAGAAAATAACAAATACGAATGGGAATGCCGCAATAATAGCCGCCGTTTGCAGCGCTTCTAATCCACCAACATATAATAGTGTAGAAGCTATCGCTGCTAAAACGATACCCCAAATCATTTTAATGCGGTTCGGTGGGTTTAAACTACCGTGCGTCGTTAACATTCCTAAAACAAATGTCGCAGAATCTGCTGATGTAATAAAGAATGTCGCGATAAGTAAAATACCTAAAACCGATAAAGCTGATCCAAAGCTACCCATCTGGTCGAACATAGCGAATAATCCTACTTCTGTTCCTAACTCTTTCACTTTGTCGAATATATGTGCATTACCAAACAGCTCCATATGAATACCTGTTCCACCGAAAACGGAGAACCAAAGTGCACCGATCACAGTCGGTACGAGTAACACACCAATAACAAACTCACGAATCGTACGTCCTTTTGACACACGAGCGATAAATGTACCTACGAATGGTGACCATGCAATCCACCATGCCCAATAGAAAATTGTCCATGACTGAATCCACTGATTCCCGCCTTCATCTAATGGACTTAAACGGAAACTCATACTTGGTAATTCCTGAATGTAAGAACCAATTGTTGAAGTGAAGTAATTCATAATAAAGTTCGTTGGACCTGCAAATAATACAATAATCATAAGTGCAAATGCCAAAATAATGTTTGTATTACTTAAATATTTAATTCCTTTATCCAAACCTGTTTGCGCAGATAACATGAAAAGAACCGTTACGATTGCAATAATAACTAACTGTGTCGTTAATGAGTTCGGAATAGATGTTAAATAACTAACACCACCTGCGATTTGCTTTGCACCAAGCCCTAATGATGTTGCAACACCAAATACAGTCGCAAAGACAGCTAACACATCAAATAAGTGAGCAGCACGCCCATGGTCCCCGCCTTTAAATAACGGACCTACTGTCGCGCTGATCGTACTTGCTTTTCCTTTTCTGAAAGTGAAATAAGCAATACAGAGCGCTACAAACGCATATAGTCCCCAAGGGTGTAATCCCCAATGGAAGAATGAAAAACGAAGCGCAAGACGCGCACTTTCCTCAGTTGCACCTTCTCCAAACGGAGGTGCATATAGATGGTTTAATGGTTCTGCAACTCCCCAGAACACTAAACCGATACCCATACCGGCGCTAAATAGCATAGCAAACCATGTCATATAACTATAATCAGGTTCGTCATCATCTTTACCTAAACGAATAGAACCGTACTTCGAAACAATTAAAAAGATGGCTACTCCTAGAATAATAGAAACAGAAATAATATAAAACCACCCAAACTTACTAACTAATATCGTTTGAATTGCAGTTGTTACATTTCCTAAGCTACCTTTTCCCATAATAGATTCGGGAATAATCCCCCAAATTGTAAATGCAATACATAATGTTAATGAGACAGTAAATGTTTTCGTCAGTTTCCTCATCAAATCCCCCTTCAGGTAATTTATTAAAATAACAAATTCCGATAAGTTAAATCGGATAAAATTTGTAAATTTACGGTGGTTCACTTGCGGCTTCTCTTACTTTTGCCTTCACCAACTAGAATTCTTATGGACAGCCTTACCTTTCGTATAATCTTTTTACTCTGCAAGAGCTATAAGATAGAAATACTGCTGTCAAATTGTGCGAGAAAAATGCGGATGGGAATGTATTTTCCCAAAAAAGGATGTGTTACAGATGTAAAAAAGGGCAATATTCTTCCTTACAACCCTTTCTTTTTGTAACAATTATGCGGTTTTTTTGCTAGTATATAGCACATGTTTATAGCTTCACAAACAAGATATTTATGTTTATATAACTATATTACCCATAAAACGGTAAAATACTCAAGGAATGTAATCGTTTAGTAAACATTACGTAACATTCTTGTAATATTTTTATTTACGCCGAAAAAAACATGTTGTATTAAATATTTCGAATATAATTGGAAACCTACTAGTTACATAGAGTGATAAACGCTTTCTTATATTTTTTGCTATATTACAAAGTGTTAACGACTTATTACGAATGGTTTGTAATTGTGTGTTTTCCCCAAATCCGAAAAAATCTGTTGCTATAATGAGGACACGAAGACAAACGCAATGGAGGCTATCATGAAAAAATTAATTGGAATAGCAACAGCAGCAGTTTTTGGTCTTGGGATTTTCACATCATCTGCTAATGCAGAAACTGTTGTAACAACAGACGTACTAAATGTACGAGAAAACCCTACTACTGAATCAAAAGTTGTCGGTAAATTACTAAACGGTAATAAAATAGATGTTCAAAATACAGTAAACGGATGGGCGCAAATCAAATTAGATGGTAAAGACGCATTCGTAAGTACAGAGTTCACAAAAAGCATCTACTATGTAACAGCTAACGTATTAAACGTACGTGCTGAAGCAAATACAAACTCAGAAGTTCTTGGAACGTTAAAGAAAAACGATATGATTGAAACAACGAACCAAGTACAAAATGAGTGGTTACAATTCGAATATAACGGGAAAACAGCTTACGTTCACGTTCCTTTCTTAACAGGTACAGCACCTGTAATTGAGAAACAAGAAACAGCTGCTCCTGCTAAAGCTGAAGCTAAGGCTCAAGCGCCTGTACAAGCAAAACAAGCTGCTAAGCCTGCTGTAAAGGCTGCCGAAACTAGCGCACCTTCTGGTGGTCGTGAGTTAACAGTTGTAGCTACAGCATATACAGCTCACCCGAGCGAAAACGGTGGCACGTATGGCGGCCGTGTATTAACTGCAATGGGTCATGACTTAACAGCGAACCCAAACATGAAAATGATCGCTGTTGACCCGAAAGTAATCCCATTAGGATCTAAAGTATGGGTTGAAGGTTACGGAGAAGCAATCGCTGGAGATACTGGCGGTGCAATTAAAGGTAACCGTATCGACATCCTACTTGGATCAGATAGTGCTGCCCAAAAATGGGGACGCAAAACTGTTAAAGTGAAAATTTTAAAATAACCAATGACTGCTAAACTTCAGCCGGTTCTCTTTATTGAGAACTGGCTTTTATTTTTTTATAATAACCATAAGGAGGTTATATCCATGAACGTACAAGCAAAAGTAGACTGGATCGGTACACCGAAACCGTATATATATAAAGACGAAGTAACATATGACGCTACTTCCATTGATTTTTCGCTCACTGGCGATGACAACCGCTATAAGTTAATTGTGCTCAAGTCTGAAGAAAATACACATTACAAACTCGTGCAATACGGAATAAAGCCAGGCTCCCAAAAGCCATTCCCTATCGACATTCCATTTGAACAAGGCATGTTACCTATCGTAGAACAAATATTGCGTGACCCGTATGTACAAATCGTATTGAAAGACACGCGCTTTTAATTACTAAAACGGTTCGACATGGAATAGCAATGAACACATAAAGAAAAGGAGGCAGTTCAAAATGAACAGCCTCCTTCTTATATTAACGAGTTGGACCAGATACTTCCTCTGATTTCAACGTATTATTTGCACCAAGAGAATGATACAATATTTTTCCGTTTCCATTCACAGTTACGATATGGTCATTATTAAAGCTCTTAAATTTAACAGAGCCATCACCGTAACGAATATGATACTCTTCATATGTCGTTACTTTATATTTCGTAGCACTTTGACGCTCTACGTTACGAACATCCATCGTTAATAAGTCTTCTGTAATTCCTTTTTTACTTAAATACTGCAAGTAGTCACGGTCTTCTTTGTACGACTTCCCGCTCTTATCGTAATCATTTTCAATTAAGCTGAAATCATTTAATGAAATCGCACGGACATTATTGTAAATGTGATTTCGTACAAAATCTCCAACTGCTGAACTAGAAGCTTCTTTCGGGAAACTTAAGTAGTATGTACTTTGTTCTCCGACTTTAATGCTTTCGGATTTCATCAAACCAAATTCAGCATTTTTCTCTAAATGTACTTCTACCGTTTCATCCGTCGGTACAGGACCAAGTTTATAGCTTCCGCGACTTAACTTTCCACGCTTCTTACCATTCACATATACAGCTGCATTATCTTCATCAGACGAAATTGTTACATAATTCCCTTCAAGTGATAAGTTAACATCGACTTGCGTATTTTTTTCATCTGCTAAATCTACTTCTTTCACTGTTTCTAATTCAGTAAGTTCCGTCTTCGCCACTGCCTTTACAACATACGTACCTGGGAAGTATGGTCCAAACTCTTTCGAAGTTTTATCATTCGAAAGGTCTGCTTCTTTTTTATCATTCACATATATTTCAGCATTCTTTGCAGTTGTGCTAACATTCATGTAATATGCTTTCATGCTGAACTTATACTTCGGATATAAGAACCACTCTTTTCCGTCTTCTACAAGTTGCCCATCTTTAAACGACGCTTTATCTGTCATTAACTTTGCATTTACTGCCTCATTCTGTAAATACGACAGTAATTCTTTGTTATAAGAAGGATTCTCTTTTAAATAACGCATGTATGCTTTCATATCTTCTGTCTTAATCTTTAAGCTTGGATCATCCGTTTTCACAAACTCTTCAATTGCATGAACATCTTTCTTTTGGAATGCTTCAATCATTACATTCACTTGCTTTTCTTTTGAAAACTTGTTTGCTCCAAATTTATATGCCCCAAATAATAAAGCCGCAATGATAGCGAAACTAATAATTAAAAATAAGTTTTTCTTACTTTTTGGTTTCGTCTCTTTTTGCAATCTCGTATGCGAAGCAGCAGTATGATCGACGATTACTTCGACTTTACTTCCGCAATCAGGACAAAAATTTAAATGGTCTGCAACGTTCTTTTCACATGTGCCACAAAACTTCAACGCGCTCTCCCCCTACTTCTTCTCTAATTTCATTCCAACAAATGCCGCCGCATATGTCACAATAAAACTAAATAAAGTTAAATATACAAATGAATTTTGCATAATTAATACCGTACCACTCGTTTCAACTAAATTCATTATATTTCCAGATACATCTATTCGGCATTTAGAAAGTATATTCATTACAATCATCATAATTGTATAAGAACCACTACATACCGCTAACGTAATATACATATTCGCAGTTGGTAATTTCGCTAACTTTCTTCCGGCCATGAACATAAAGATTACTGGAATGATAAGTAGTAATAAACCGTAATGGAATGCACGATTTACTTCTTCTACTTCAGCAAGATCTTTTGCGTTTCCGCCTTGTGCAATCATAATATCTCTCAATCCAATATCATTTACAGAAATACCTGACACAAATGAAAGTGCTAATTTGTTATTAGATACTCTCTTACTAATTTCTTTAAATTTATGATCAAATGCTGGGCTTGATACTTCTAATGGAGAAAAATGAGCCATACTCCATACTTGAGGTGTTATTTCTAGTGCTGCTAATACACTTTGTGTTTTCGTAGCTTTCACTTCTTTAAACGGTTCCGCATTTTCTTCGTTACTTACTAACACTATAGCTACAACGCTCATTACTAAAGCCGTCACGAAAAGCCCTTTTATCATAGATGAAATTCCATAATAAATAGATGCTCCGTACGGCATTAACTCTTGAAACGCTGCTGCCATATTGTTTTTACTCGTATGAGCAATCAATCCTATTAAAGTGAATAACGTTCCGCATACAAATCCACTAAAGAAGCTCATTACAGCTGAATAACCAACTTTGATCACGCCTGCTTCTGAGAATGGAATTGCAAAAGACTTTGATGCCACAAAGCTTATGATGAGTAAAAAGATTCCATATACAATACCAACTGTTGCTGCTAAAAAGATTTGATCCTTAATCGAACTTGCAACACGTTGTTTTCCTAACCATATTCCTGTACCAGCCAAAATAATGAATGGAATAACTAATAATAAAACGAATGGCGCATGCCAAGATAACGATAACATCAATCCGCTCTCATCACTGGCAGTAAAACCAAGCAAATGATAGTTTAATAGTATAGACGTTGTATTTAGATAAAAGTCCGCTAGCATTTCTAACTCGTTCGTAACGTTAAGAAACACATCATGTAATAAAGAAGCGAAAAATACGCTACCAATCCAACCCGCAACTAACATAAGAACACTTGCAATCGCTCCGCCAATCAAACCTGTTTTTAAAGTTGCCTTATTTGCTGTAAATGCAACTTTAGGAGCATGATTCATCGTAGGTAACTTTACAATTTGCTCTTTCTTCTTCACAACAAATAAAGAATGCCCACACTGCTGACAATATAAATTTTGCTGAGCATTTTCGTTACCACAACCTTTGCAGTATTTAGCAGTATCTTGTTCTAACGTTACTGCATCTATAGCTCCCGCAATCTCCATACTACCTTCATTCGGGCAATAGTTTACTTCTTCACCATGTTGTTCTCCACATGTGCGACAATACATCTCGTTCACTCCCCACTTTGCTTCATTCCACAAACTGGACAGTAAGTAGAGTTTTTATCGATATGCTCATCACATGAAATACAATTTGCCATTTCGCCGTTACTTTCTACCACTAACATCGGATTAGGCTTTCCACATGAACCACAAAACTTATCATTCATCGATAAATCTCCACCACATTCACATGTCGCTTTCTCGCCTTGCTGCTTTTGTAATTCAACGATGCGTTTTCTCGCTTGATAAATAGCTACATCAAATTCTTGAACTGGAGCAACCATTTCTTTTAAGCTCGCTTCATTTACTCCAGTACCTCTTAATTGAACGTACACTTGCTGTCCAACTTCTAATAAAACCTCTGCTTTTTTCTGCATTTGCACTTGCATGCCTTTTTTTAACTGAGCAATTTCTTGTGCAACTTGTAACTTCATCTTCCCT
The DNA here is from genome assembly GCA_027694045.1 of Bacillaceae bacterium OF18-1A. Lineage (GTDB taxonomy): Bacteria > Bacillota > Bacilli > Bacillales > Bacillaceae_G > Bacillus_A. The sequence goes on from JAQEWB010000003.1 coordinate 169,203, forward strand.
TGCTCAATGCCTTCTTGTAACTTATTCATTCCACTACCTAATTTCGTCTGTAAATCTGACAAACTCATTCTCCTCCTGCTAAGATATGGTAATATCTCAAATTAACATTATATATATTACCATGATTCCCCAGCATTGTAATCCAAATTTCATTTTTTCTGTTTTGAGCATTTTTTGTTTATAATGGTAAAGGAAAGAAATATGTGTACGGAGGAATATTATGCTGCAACACTCGATTACGAAAGATGAAATTATGATGATTGCGAATGAGTTCGTTCAAGGACTAGATCCACAGCAAACAGCTGATCAGGAACATGTCGCTACAGCTCGGCACCTATATCGTAGTGGTGTTGTCTATAACGTTGACTTTGATGGTTATACGCTATCAGGAACTGTAGATGCGGAAGGCAGCGTATATAGCGTCCATATCCCGATTCGTAATGTCGCTGAAAGCTACTGCGATTGCTTCGCACCAACGCAATGTGAGCATATGCTTGCTGTATTATTATCGGCAGCGTCTAGTTTCGGGCAAGTAGGAGATGTATTAACTTTATTTAAAAACAATACGAAACCTTCTCTTCCTCCTATTCGAACTGCAAGACAAGTATTGCAATCATCAGCTTTTGAAGAAACGGATTATAAAAGTTGGCAATCCTTCTTTGAAACCGAATATGAATCATTTAAAAAAGAACAAGCTCGGCTTACTTATAAACAAATGTATTTTCTTATGAGTATCTTTACAGACTTCTATACAAAACTTGAGCGAAAAGCTCCTCGTGTCGTTGCCATACATGAATTATTTAGACTACACGCGGCACTTTATTGCTTTCAAAAATTATTAGAAGAAATTCAGGACTTCGAAGTAAACAAAACATACTCTTATCACCAACCTGTTAACGTCGTTCGCCTCTTTGTAGATAAAGTGGAATCTATCGTTCGGGACTTACAATCAGAAGCGATCCCTTCAGAATCTGAGCCGATTTTGCAAGAAACATCTCGTCTCGTTCACGAAGTATTCTTCTCTACTGATTCCTATACACAAGAGCGATTTTTCATTTATCGTCACATATGGAGCGAACTATTAAACAAGAAAGAGCAACTACAAGAAGAAGAAAAACGAATCGATACGAAAATCAATCCGCTTTCCAAAGCATTAGCATCTTCTCATCTGCTCTTCTTAAATGATGAAGACGGATTAGCAATGGATGTATTAGAAAAGCAACCTGCTTCTGTTGTAAGTCTTTATTTCTATTGGTTAGAAGAGCTATTAAGTGCTATGCAATGGGATCGCGCGAAAAGCTGGCTCTCCTTTACGTATAAACAAGTAAAGAAAACGATACATGAGCACGAAAATACGATTTTCATAAAAGATATCGTTCGGTTATTCGTCATTATGTATGAAACATATGCAACACATACGAATGAACAAGCTGGATTCGAAATGATTTTGCAAGAACTCTTGCCGTATAGTTTCGCAAACTATGAACAATACGTACTTGCAAAGAAACAATATCGTACATGGGCAGAACTTCATCTCTTATACGGATTTGACGCAATCGAACTGTTGAAAGAACCACTGAAAGATATTGAAAAAGAAGCGCCAGAAGTGGCACTTCCTCTTTATCACCTTGCTGCTGTAGAGGCTATTGAAGAACGAAATCGTAAGTCATATAAACGTGCCGTTCGTTACTTAAAGAAATTACGTACATTATATAAACGACTAAAACGCACCGATGAATGGGATGCTTTCATTATTCATATCGCTAATCTCCATTCACGTCTGCGTGCACTACAAGAGGAATTACGGAAAGGAAAATTAATCGATGATCAATCAAACTGAAGTAACAATTCGGCTCCAGCATATTAGTCAAGGTTGGTTCCTTTGGGGCGAAGATGACAGCGGTACTCCATTATCCGTAACAAGTTGGAAACAAAATGCATTTACATGGCACTCCACCTCCTTCTACGGAACGTTTCTAAAAGAAGCGAATTTTGAAGGAAAACAAGGTGTTATGCTAACAAATACACAAGCATTCGAATACATCGCAAACAAACCGATGAACTCCTTTGCACATATTCAAATGAACGGACCTATTACAGCACTGACGAAAGATGCAAACGAATTATGGGATGCATTCGTAAGCGGTAGCTTCGTACCCGATATGGAGCACTGGTCTAAACAGCCATCTTGGAAAGTTCAACATACACCAATCGAAGACGAAACATTAGCATCGCTTTTCTCAACTGCGGTCAATGAAAGCATATTACAAGATGCTCGCTCAAACGATGGATGGGAAGATGCAAAGAGACTATATGAACATTATGACTTTACGAAAAGACAGTTGGAAGCAGCACTACACGAAGAAGATTGGCTTCGAAAAATTGGTTATATTGAAGATGACCTTCCGTTTACAATCGGCCTAAGATTGCAAGAGCCACAAGAAGAATTTGAAATGTGGAAGCTCGAGACAGTCGTTACGCCAAAGCGTGGGGCACATCGCATATATGTATATGAAAACATCGATTCCTTACCGAAACGATGGCACGATTACGAAGAACGGATTACAGAAACGCAAGAAGGCTTTAGTAAGCTCGTACCGTGGCTTAAGGAAGAGGATACGTTCCGAACTGAACTGTTTGAAACAGAAGCTTGGAACTTCTTAACAGAAGCAAGTAATGAATTACTCGCAGCAGGCATTACAATTTTATTACCATCATGGTGGCAAAATTTAAAAGCAACAAAACCGAAATTACGTGTACAGCTAAAGCAAAATGCTACGCAAACACAATCTTTCTTCGGCATGAATACGCTCGTTAACTTTGACTGGCGCATTTCAACGAACGGCATTGATTTATCTGAAAGCGAATTTTTCGAGCTTATCGAGCAAAACAAACGATTATTCAATATAAATGGGCAATGGATGCGATTAGATCCAGCCTTTATTGAAGAAGTGAGAAAACTAATGAATCGTGCTGATAAATATGGATTAGAAATGAAAGATGTCCTTCAGCAACATTTATCAAATACGGCTGAAACAGAAGTGGTTGAAGAAGACAGTCCATTTGCTGATATTGAGATTGAACTCGATGGATATTATGAAGAGCTATTCCAAAAGCTACTCCACATTGGAGATATTCCGAAAGTAGATGTCCCTACTTCACTTCATGCCACACTCCGTCCGTATCAACAACACGGCATTGAGTGGTTATTATATTTACGAACGCTTGGATTTGGGGCATTATTAGCCGACGATATGGGACTTGGGAAAAGTATTCAAACAATCTCTTACTTACTATATGTGAAAGAAAACAAGCTCAAAACAGGCCCTGCTTTAATTGTGGCTCCGACATCTGTTCTTGGCAATTGGCAAAAAGAATTTGAGCGCTTCGCACCGGATTTACGCGTGCAATTACATTACGGAAGCAACCGTAGTAAAGGGGAATCATTTAAAGACTTCCTTCAATCGGCAGACGTTGTATTAACGTCTTATGCATTAGCGCAGCTCGACGAGGAAGAACTGACTTCACTATGTTGGGACGCTGTTATTTTGGATGAAGCCCAAAATATTAAAAACCCACATACGAAACAGTCAAAAGCAGTGCGAAACTTACAAGCAAATCATAAAATTGCTTTAACAGGTACACCGATGGAAAACCGACTTGCTGAACTTTGGTCCATCTTCGACTTTATTAATCATGGATATCTCGGCAGCTTAGGCCAATTCCAGCGTCGCTTCGTCACACCGATTGAGAAAGACCGTGATGAAGGAAAAATCCAGCAAGTTCAGCGTTTTATCTCGCCATTTTTACTGCGTCGTACGAAGAAAGATCAAACAGTCGCATTAAACTTACCAGATAAACTAGAGCAGAAAGCTTACTGTCCATTAACTGGAGAACAAGCTTCTTTATACGAACAACTTGTCCAAGATACACTGCAAAATGTAGAAGGATTAAGCGGGATTGAACGCCGCGGATTTATATTACTAATGCTGAACAAACTGAAGCAAATTTGTAATCACCCTGCTCTTTACTTGAAAGAAACAGAACCGAAAGACATCGTTGAACGTTCTATGAAAACAAAAACATTAATGGAACTCATCGAAAACATAAAAGATCAAAATGAAAGTTGTTTAATCTTTACTCAATATATCAACATGGGGAATATGCTAAAAAGCGTGTTAGAAGAAACATTCGGGCAGCGCGTTCTCTTCTTAAACGGTAGTGTACCGAAGAAAGAGCGCGATAAGATGATTGAACAGTTCCAAGACGGAACGTACGATATTTTCATCTTATCATTAAAGGCTGGCGGAACAGGATTAAACTTAACTGCTGCTAACCATGTTATTCACTACGATCGCTGGTGGAATCCAGCTGTAGAAAACCAAGCAACGGACCGTGCATACCGCATCGGTCAAAAACGATTCGTTCACGTTCACAAACTCATTACAACAGGAACATTAGAAGAGAAAATTGATGAAATGTTAGAACGAAAACAATCGCTAAACAACGCCGTTATCACAAGTGATAGCTGGATGACTGAACTATCGACAGACGAATTAAAAGAATTACTCGGTGTATAAGCACAAAAAAGGAGCTAATCTCAAAATGAGATTAGCTCCTTTTTCTATTCCAAAACCAATTACTTATTATAATCCCCGTTAATCCGCCGCACGTATCAAGTAGTGAATCTTGCCACATCGGTGTACGGTCTCCCGTAAACGCTTGATGAATTTCATCAAATGTTGCATATCCCGCAACGAAAAGGAGGGCGTATATAAAACACCTTGTTCTCGAATTACCCGATCGATGAAATGCGTAATATGCCAATGAACCGAGCATAAAGAACACCATAAAATGAGCACCTTTACGAAGGAAAAACTCAATAAATCCGCCTACGCCTTTATTCTCAATACTAACAGGCGTACCCCCACCATAATCGATAGATACCCATGAAAAATGTTCTTTCACAAATTCCACATTCACATATTGCTCAATATCCGAGCGCATATCCTGCTTTTTATATGGCTGTGCCGAGGAATAGAAAATAATCCCCATCCATAGTAATACAGGAATCCAAAATAACCATTTACGATTCATTCTTCCGAAACTCCTCTCTTAGTCTTTTAAGATTACCAAAAAAAATAAAAAATTTCACGCCAAAACATGACATTCACACCCTATTTATATAGTGAAAGGAGGTGATACACATGGCAGTCGAATCAATCGTAATGGATTTAACTTTACGTCTCGTATTAAGCAACGGATTAGACAAAAACGGCAAAACACTTTTAAAGAACAAACAATTTAAACGTGTAAAAACAAACGCAAACTTAGAACAAGTAAACAACGTGGCCCGTGCTCTTGCTTCTTTACAAGAATCACCACTTCACGCTGTACAACTTGTTAGCACTTCAGATCTTGCTAACCTATAAAAAATAAGGAGGGAATAACACATGCAAGTACTAGAGCTCATTTTTGCGAAAGCAGATGGAAAAACAGTTGTTTTTTCTATCGATAAGCCCATCACTCCCATCGATGCACAAGTCGTAAATCAAGTAATGGATACGATCCTTGCCTCATCTGTATTTTCATCACTTGATGAAAACACTCGAAAAAAGGGCGCACGCCTCATCGAAAAAAATATATCTGAAGTTCCGATTAATCAATAAATGAAAAAGACGAATCTGCATCATTTTGCAGATTCGTCTTTTTTCTTCGGCATTTCAATCGGAATAAAAATGTTTGAAAAACCGACGCATACATATTTATAGTTTTCTCCGCCTATATCAAAATCAGTCGTATATGTTGAGAAGAAAATATAATCATTTCGCTTCGTATAATGATCGATTAATAATCCAACTTGTGGCTCAACATATTTTTTAGCTAGCTTCTTACCTGCTGATGCTATATCACCTAGAATACCTTCTTCATTTTCTTTTTGAACTTCGTCTAACTTCTTACTCACATCATTCCGTTTCATAAACTGCTTCGCTGCCCAGTCTGTATATTCCCCTTTACTCGGATTACTATTTGCTAAATATACGAGGAGAACAACAACTAAAGCCATAATAATATACTTTTTCTTCATACTATATCACCGCCTACTCTTTTCTATTTTCATATATATGTACAAGCGATGCAAATTAGAAAGACTATCATTTATTGATTGTAAACGAATAGTGAAAATTTACAATACGCAACAGAATATTAACAATAAATTTACTTAATTAGTATATAATTATATTCAGAATTATCAAATTTATAAGGGAGAATCACATTTATGCACAATACAAATGATATTGCAATTTCTAGTTCTACAATGATGTTGGAACCTTGCAAGCACCCTTATTATTGCACCAAAATTATTGACAGTAGCAAGGATCCTATATACTCTCGTCAAACACCTCTCCAACTCATCAAGACATACTGCCTAACCGATGTTCATTCTACTTATCAAGGAAGACGCAACGCAGTCCAAACAAACTTTAAATTTAAACAAAATGTTCCAATTCCGTTTAATCATAAGGAATATATGTGTGCTTTCCCAACCGAATCACCCTCTTCTCAAAATTGTATATGGCTCTTTTATAACCATATACATCATATAGATTTTGTCAAAAAGAATAAAAAAGCTACCATTCATTTTTTCAATGGCACTACTGTAACCATACACATCGGTTGCCATAAGTTAGAACAACAATTTATGAAAACTGGATTTCTCTTATCTCGTATGAACCTGCAAGATCTACTAAAATTTAAAAAACCTCTTATTACTACATTTACTACCTTGAAATAACAAGTAGAATGGAAAGCAATATCCTTTGCCTTCCATTCTTATGTTAATATTTATCCTCTTACACTATTTCGCATTTTCTCGAGCGCCTGCCTGTACACCCACCTCACTTGATAATATGTCATTTCCATCTCTAAAGCGATTTCTCCCATCGTCTTTCCTGCAAAAAAACGCTCAAAAATAATATATTTCTCCCTCTCATCTAACACACTCATAAAATCTTTAGCTCTCATTTTGACATCTTCAAACTGAAAAATCTCTTCATGCTCACCCACGCATACATATCTATCTTGGACAGTGGATTCTTTCTTCAACCTTTCTAATATATAACCACGTACCGTTGCAGCTGCATATGCTGGAAAATACCCTTTCTCTGCATCAAACTTTTCATACGCATACCAAAGACCTATTAAGCCACATTGATAATACTCCTCATAATCTTGGCAAATACCTAGCTTCTTTATTTGATTTACAATCATTCCTTCATACAAAACAACCGTCTCTCTAAAAGTTGGTGCCCTCACATCGTACCTATTTCTAAAAGGTATACCTCTTTATTATTCCGCGGTACCTCTACAATATAAAAAGAGAAAAGAAGTTTCATTGTGGGTAATTTCAAATACGGTTGTTGAAATTTGAAATTACATTAGCTGCTATTTGAAATTCTGCTGGTGGTATTTGAAATAAGGGGGAAATAAAAAAAGTGACTCTAGGAGAGCCACCTTTTCAAAAAGTATATTATGCACCAAAGCCACTTATTAAACCTCTTACAACACCGAAGCCAACTGTTATAACAAAGAAGATTACAATTAGAATTGTAGCTTGTTTTTTACTTAAACCAGCTACAATATGTAACCCTAGCCCTGTTAGAATTAGGCTCCAAATACTAAAGATTTCAATTGACGATCCGATTCCGTGTGCCATTGTTCCACTTTCAAACAAAGGTCCTAAGCTAGTGTAGAAATCAGTACCATTTCCACCCAAAACAAAGCCTAACCCTATATTTAAAAGTCCACCAATATAAGTAACAAGATTTGCATATAGATAAATAGATAATATCTTCATATATGGAGTATCATTGCTCATAAACATCATAATTATTTTATAAAAACCTGCTGCAATAAAAAGACCAAAAACAGTAGCTAATAATCCTGCAACTGCTCCACCACCAATAGCGAATGCTTTTATCGTTCCTGCATCTCCACCATCTAGTAATTTTGCCATTTCTGGAGTATTAATTAACGATAAATAACCTGCCCCAGTGGCCATAATTGTTCCAAGGATAACAATTATGAAAAATGCTCCCCAAACTGGACTTTTCGTCTTCATTCTCTCAAACTGCTCACCCGGAGATGTAATCATCCCAAACAACGATGGCTTTTTCGAACCTGCATCTTGCGTATTAATATTTGCTTCCATTATAACGCCTCCTTCTATTTATATAACCCGTTCTAACGGGCGGTTCACTTCCTCCTATAGAGGCTACGAACCGCCCACTAGAACGGTAATGTGTAGCAAGGGATACCCATTCCTCTACTACACTCGTACATTACTCATAACGAAGTGCTTCAATTGGATCTAACTTCGCAGCTTTGTTTGCTGGAATTAATCCGAAAATAATACCAAGTGTCATCGAGAACAGTACGCCTCCAACGACAACTTCCCATGAAACAAGTGGTGGCCATTTTGCGAATGTAGAAACAATATATGCCCCGCCATAGCCGAGACCAATTCCGATTAAACCACCTAGAAGCGTTAACATAACCGCTTCAATTAAAAACTGTAATAAAATCTTACTACGCGTTGCACCAAGTGCTTTACGTATCCCAATTTCGCGCGTACGCTCCGTTACAGATACGAGCATAATGTTCATAACACCAATACCACCAACGACTAATGAAATACCTGCGATACCGCCGATGATCATTGTCATGATATTCGTAACTTTAGAAACTCCTTCTTGGAACTCTTTCAAGTTCACTAATTCATATTTACCTGGAATTTCACTTGGCTTACGGCTATTTAATACATCAACAGCTTTTTTACCCGCTGCTTCTAAATCATCTACGTTTTTAGCTTGAATTGCGATATTTTGAATATCATCTGTTCCGTATAAAACAGGCCATAAAGTAAGCGGGATGAGCCCCTCTTCCATTTCAAACCCCATAAACTCATTATCAGATCTGTACACACCGATAATTTGCATCGGCTGCCCTTTCATCTCAATAATTTGTCCAACTGGATTTGTGTCCTTAAATAACGTCTCTTCTGTCTTTGTACTAATCATCACAACGTTATTCGCGTGAGAAATATCTGATTCGCTTAAAGCGCGTCCTTTTACTACCTTCACTTTATTGACCGCGAAATACTCGTTATCAAGACCAATGATATTCAGATTTGCTTTTTTATCATTTACATCTAGCACTTCTGATGATTGGTTTGTCGTAATAACGTGTGCAACGTCTTTCACTTGTTTTACCTCTAGAATGTCTTCTTCCGTTAACTTCGGCATTTCAAATCCACCTATATTAAATTCATCATTAATATCTGGTTTAAACTGAATCGGCATAAGGTTATTACCAGAACCAGCGATTTTTGACTTCAACATCGCTTCCCCGCCCTGTCCAATCGCAACGACAGTAATAATAGAACCAACACCGATAATAATGCCGAGCATCGTAAGAGCAGATCGCAGTTTATGAGCTAAAATAGAAGATAAAGCGATTTTCATACTATCTAGTAAACTCATACTGCACACCTTCTATCTTCAGTAATTTGCCCATCTCGCAGTACAATGCGGCGAGACGAATACGCGGCTACTTCCTCTTCATGCGTAACCATAACAATCGTCGTACCTTCCGCATTTAGCTTTGTGAAAATATCCATAACTTGTTCACCAGACTTCGTATCAAGTGCCCCTGTCGGCTCATCGGCCATAATGAACGTTGGATTATTTGCAATCGCTCTTGCGATAGCTACACGCTGCTTCTGTCCACCTGATAACTCATTTGGTAAATGATGTACGCGGTCCGCTAATCCTACTTTACCTAGCGCCTCTAAAGCACGTTTGCGGCGCTCCGCTTTCTTGATTCCACCATATACAAGCGGAAGTTCCACATTCTCCACCGCAGAAAGACGCGGAAGTAAATTGAAATGCTGGAACACGAAACCGATATACTCATTACGAATTAAAGCAAGCTTTGACTCGTCTGCTGTTAAGATATTCACATCATTCAGCATATATTCGCCTTCTGTCGGACGATCTAAACAACCGATAATATTCATAAGCGTCGACTTACCAGAACCAGACGGTCCCATAATCGAAACGAACTCACCGCTTTGAATCGTTAAACTAATACCATGCAAAATCGGTACCGCCAATTTACCTTGATAATATGTTTTTGCAATATTATTTAACGTAATCATTTCTCTTTCACTTCCATTCCGTCATACACGTCGTCGGAAGGATTTTTAACCACCTTTTGTCCCACTTTTGCCCCTTCTACAATCTCTGTCCAGTCTCCATCAGTAGAACCTTTTTTCACATTTTGTTTACGAAGCTTACCGTTATCTTCGATGTAGACAAATGCATCGTCCTCTTTTTCTACAATGCTCTTAGTTGGAACAGCAATCATCGTTTTGTTCTCTAAATTTACTTGCAGAGAAACGTGATATCCTGGAGATAAACCATCTTGACTATCAAGACTTGCTTTATATGTATATTGAGACATATTTTGCGTCGCTTCCCCCATACCACCAGCTTGCGCCATTTCAGCACTTGTTGGGAATTCACTTACTTCTGTAATCTTACCTGTCCACTTCTTCTTATTATTTGCTTTCGCAGTTACAGTGAACGTTTGATCTTTTTGAATTTGTGACTTTTGAAGCTCAGTTAACGTCCCTTGAACTTGGAACGGATCTTTAGAAGCCATTTGTAAAAACGCCTTTCCTTGACCACCTAAAGCTTGAGATGTGCTTTGCGCCGCATCTTTATCTAACTTTTGAACAACACCAGCGAAATTACTATAAACCGTAAGTTCTTTCTGCTTCTTATTTAACTCTTCTTTCTGCAACTTCCCTTTTTCTTTCTCAAGGTCAATTGTCTTTTGACCCATCTCTAACTCGCTTACTTGCTCTTCCATCGGATCTGTTACTTCTTTACCAGCTCCGCTATCTTTTGCTTTCTTAATTTCTTTCTTCATCGAATCAATCTTCTTTTTCCCTTGGTCATAACGCATATCTGCCATCTTCTGATCAAGATCAGCTTGTTTCATTTGTAAATTAATTTCTTCATTATCATAAGAGAATAACTTCGCTCCCTTTTCTACCTCTTGCCCTTCTTTCACCGCAATATCTTTCACTTTTCCTTTAGTCGGATCTGCGTAGAAACTTTCAATATTCCCAGGCTTCACCTGACCAGAAATTAGCTTCGTATTATTTAACTTACGCTCTGTTACCTTCTCAAAGCTGACAGCCTCATTCGTCGCTGCACCTTTCTTCTTCCCTTGCATAATAAAAATATTAACTGCTGCTACAATAACAATTAGTGCAATAACCCCGACAATAATCCACTTCTTCTTCTTGTTTGGAGTACGAACCGTATTTGGTAACATAGTCTCTCTGCTACTAAAAATATAGACAAATGTACATTCTTAGAGTATTCCTGCTTCTCCGTGTCCTGTCTCGCCAATCACTCGCTACTACAGTTTGCTATAACACTCCACAGGCGTAAATTCCGATGTAGCCCACCGTACATATATACAATCTATTTACGTTAGTATTGTATATTCTTTTGCTTGTAAAAGGTTGATCGCTGCGTTCAAATCCCTATCCATTACATGTCCACATTCACATCTATACACTCGATCAGATAACTTTAAATCTGCTCTCTTTTGACTGCAACATGAGCATAGCTTTGACGATGGATAAAATCTACTTACTTGACGTAGTTCAATTCCATACTCCTCACATTTAAGCAATAACCATGTTTTAAATGTATAGAAACATTGTGCTGTGATTGTTTTAGATAGATGTTTATTCTTCATCATACCTTTCACATTCAAATCTTCCACTGTAATAAATGTCGGCTTGGTTTTCACCACATCATTTGCAATGGACTTTACATACTCTAATCGAATATTTACTAGCCTGGCATTTAATTTTTGCACCCTAAGAATATTTTTATCTATATTCGCTCTTTTTTTAGTAGCAGATTGTTCACCTCTCTTTTTTATATTTTCAAATTTACGCGATAAAGAACGTTGCTCGCGTTTTAACCGTTTTTCTATCTTTTTTACTTGTATTGTTTTATTGATGTTTTCATGAACGATACCGTCGCTACGTATAGCGAAATCCTTCACCCCTAAATCAATACCTAAACCTGTTTGCTTGAGAGTTGGCTTCGTTTCTGTTTCTTCCAATTCGCAAAGTACAGATACAAAATATCTTCCTGCCCTTTTACCTATCGTTCCACTTTTTACAATCGCATTTTTGGGGATATACCCATATTCTTTTAACCTCATCCAACCAATCGTTGGGACTTTTATTCTATGTCTTTCTACTGTCCAATCTGTTTTGTTGTTTTTAGGAAAATAACACCTCACATCTTGCTTCTTCTTTTTCTTATAACGTGGAAACCCAGATAATCCTTTGAAAAATCTTTTAAAAGCCTTATCTCCATTCATAATTGCCTGTTTTATCGCCTTACTAGATACCTCTTTAATCCATTGGTCGCATTCTTTTGTATAAACATTGTTTAGCCATTTAGAAAAATCATATCCACTTAGGAACTTTCCCTTGGATTCATATATCTCTTTGTTTTTAAAGATATACAGATTGTAAACATATCTACATACCCCAATCGTTCGATTTATCTTGGCTATTTGTTCACTTGTCGGTTTCATCTCCATCAAATAGGCTCTTCTCATACCTCTTTAACCTCCGACGTTTTCTTTTGGTACTTTCTCATTTTATATATTCTGCGACTAAATGAATGATAGATATCAAAATTTGAACAAGTTCTTCTTGTGGAGATATTGTTTTTATTTTCCTTTTGATTTCTGTAGACATCTAAAACAACTTGATTGACCCAACTTCACAATGTTTTAACAGACACATTAATTATTTAGTCTTCTACTGTTTAACTCTCCTTTTATAAATTAGTAGTTTAACAGACCTCCAATTGTATAAAACTTTCTGAAAACGAATTACATATTATTACATTATTTTTGCAAAGTTTTACACATTCATTTATATTGTAACAAAAATACCAATGATTAGAAATATGACATCCTATCTTTTAAGCTAGTTTTAAGGAAAATTTACATTATATAGAAAAGACTATCCAATAGAACAATTGGATAGTCTTTCATACAAAATATTACACCGCTTTAGGCGCTTTTCTCTCATGTCCACGTTGAACAATAAATAAGAAGATTGTTGATAAAACCGCACCTGTTAACAGTAAGATGAAGCAACCGTCCCAGCCAGAACGATCAACGATAACACCAATCGCTGCGTTCGCTACAAGACTTCCTCCCACATAACCGAACAGACCACACATACCAACTGTCGTACCAACCGCAAACTTCGGCACTAATTCCATCGCACTTAAACCGATTAAGAACTGTGGTACGTAAATTAAACATCCGATAATAGAAACCGCAATACTTACAACAAGTACGCTAGATGCTTGCCAATATACGAACGTACCAATAACAACTCCCACCATACTCATAATACATAATGGCATACGTTTTCCTTTAAATAACTTATCACTTAAAAGACCAACGATTAATGAACTTGGAATTGCCATACCTTCAAAAATCGCATACGCAGCATGCGCTTCTGCTTTTGAGAACCCTTTTACTGTCGTTAAATAAAGTGGAACCCAGTTAATAACACCGAAACGAATTAAATAAACAAATGCATTCGCAATACATAAGAACCAAACGAATTTATTCTTCACTACATACTTCATCAAAATTTCTTTTGGTGACATCTTGTTAGCATTATCTGCTTTTTCAAGATTTTCATAGTCATTACGATACTCATCAATTGGCGGAAGACCTTCAGATTCTGGTGTGTCTTTCGCATTAATCCAAACAAGAACTGCAATTACCATAGCGATAATCGCTGGGAAAATGAACACGCCGCCTTGCCAATGATCTTCACCGAAAATACCTACACCAATTCCGACAAGTGGTGGCACAAGCATTCCACCGACGTTATGTGAAATATTCCAAATACCTGTTTTCGTACCACGTTCTTTCTTCGAGAACCATTTCGTCATAACGATACTACAAGGTGGTGCTCCCATACCTTGTACAATACCGTTCAGGACAAGTAATGTAACAATCATCCCAAATGAAGATGCAAAACCGAAACAAATATTTACAAGCCCTGATAAGAATAAACCGACTGCGATAAAGCGCTGGGCGAAAGCTTTATCTGATAAATTCCCCATAAAGAACTTACTAAATCCATAAACAATTGCCATTACTGAACCTAACAGTCCAATTTGAGCTGTACTAAAACCATATTCTTGTACTAAATACGTACTTGATAACGTAAAGTTACTACGAACTAAATAATACGCAGCATATCCAACTGAAATTCCGATTAACACACGAATACGCAGTAATTTATATATACGATCGATCATATCCGCTGGCAATCTCTCAATTGCAGGTGCTGGCTTAAGCCATTTAAACATATCTCTTCGTCTCCTTTTCTCACTTCTGAGAGAGACGCTGTCTATTCCATATCTCGATTATTCCACTATTTGATATATTTTTGTTCGTCCTTCTAACCGGCTGTCCTTCTATTTCTTTCTCGTTCTTCGCAAACATCGTCGGTACACCAAACGACACTTTTTCTAAAATGTGACCCGCTTCTTCCGATAAACAATAATCAATAAATAAGTCCGCAATAATACCACTCGGAGCACGTTTCAATTTCGAAATTGCGTTAACTGACAACCCTGTTTGCTCAGGTTCATTACTCAAAATAGGAAAGCCTTGCTTTTGAAGCATTCTCTGATCTCCCATAAAGTTGATGCCGATCATATATTCACCGCTCGCAACTAGTTCTGCTGGTATATAGCCATTCACCGTCACTTCCCCAACTTGTCCCGCAAGACTCTTTACATATACTTTCGCCTCTTCTTCACCTAAAGTATCAATAAGCGATTGAAACAGCGTATATGCAGTCCCTGAAACATTTGGATCAGGCATGACGATCTTTCCCTTATATACCGGATCTAATAAATCTTGCCACCTTGATGGATACGGAAGACCAAGCGGTGCTACTTCTTCACTCCACCGCTCTTTATTAATGGCAATTGCCAACTTCTCCACCTCATAACCGTACCAATAACCGTCCTTATCTTTCACAGTTTTTGAAATACGATTCGCATGCTGGCTCATGACAGGAATAGAAAGATTCTTTTGCTTCATCATTTGATGGGCATCTACTGTACCACCAATAATAATATCCGCTTTCGGATTCCCAGCTTCCTCCTCCACTCTCCGAAGAAGTTCCTCTGTCGAAAGACGAATAAACTCATACGTACATCCGCGTTGTTTACAAAACGATGAAAGCAAAGCTTCTCCAACTTCCTCACGAGCCGCGACATACGCGACAAGATGACGATCATTCAAAATAGGGAGACCACTTTTATTATATTTAATAGAGGTTGTATCTCGAGAGCAACTAGACATCGCTCCTCCGATTATTAGCAAAAAGAAGAAAAAGGCTATCTTTCTCATGACGCATTCTCCTTTACGAACAGCTCTGCTAGAGAGCCTTTCATATACATGACATTCCCGTTATTATCACCGAGATATTGCACAACAAAATACGATGGATACACAGAAATCGTAAGAATATCTTCGCGCTCATTCTTTACACGCTTACCTGTTTTATAAGCGGTAATATAAGCAATCGGATCCTTCTGCGACTGCAATAATTTCTGAATCTCTCCATAATCTGTAATTTGTTTTGCATATCGAATAGAATCAACTATTTGCGTAAGATTTATAGTACGTATTACATCCCCTTGCCTCACTACAACATCCTTTGCCTCTGCAAAGAAATTACTAATGCGCTCTGGTGTATAATACAGACTTAACAAATACGTTTGAAATGCTGAGATCATCGGATCCGTACCACTCTTTCCGTATACGTTCGCCTCGTACTGGAACAAGTCACCTACTGCAAAAGTACGTTTATGTCCATTCAAGTACGTTACTTCTCCAGTAAATACTTGTTCTTGGCTCTTACCTTCTCTCGGCTCTATTCGAATTCGGTCAAAGAATGAAACAATCGTATGCAAACGAACTTCATCCGTTATAACAATCTCTCCCCACTTCTCATGCCTTACTTTCACTTCAGTAGGAAGCGATTCATTCACTCTTTGCAAAACGGCCTGCTTGTCATCAACAATCGTAATTCGGTTATATACTTGCTTCTCAATCACATAAAACAAAATAAGAGAAACAATCATACAAAAGACAAACATAAGAATTTGAAATGATAGCCTTTTCATTTCTGCCTACCTCCAAGATAAAAAAACGTTGTTTCGAAAATACCGCATAATTGTTTCATAAATGTATCATTTAACCGCTTTCAAGTTTTTTATGTCTTCCATCCGTCTCGGAAGTAAAAATGTCATGCATATTGTAGTCCCAATCTCTTCACTACTCTCAATTCTCATACTTCCGCCTTGCTTATTCATAATCTCCTGACAAATGTACAACCCGTAACCATTCCCGTAACTAGAAGAAAGCACCTTACCTGCTGGAGACTCATTCCACTCCGCCAGCACACCTTCATCTATACCGATGCCATCATCATGAACGAAAACTTTCGCCTCACGCTCATTTACAATTACATTCATCCGAATTTGCACCGCATCACTATATTTAATCGCATTATCGAGCACATTCAAGAAAATTTGCTTCGTCTTATCGAAATCCGCAACGACATGTACATCCGTTAACTCATTTATCACTTCAATCTCAAATTGTTGCAGACGAGGTTTCACAATTGAAACAGCTTCCTCTGCCAACCCCCTTACATTCACAACTGTAGGTGACACCTCAAACGAACTCGTCCCATACTTCGAAGACTTCAGCAACTCCTCTACAAGTGATAATAAACGCTCACTCTCTACCGCCACATAACGAAGACTCTCCTGCACATCTTCCTTCGATTGTAACTTCGGAATTAAATCCACATAACCGATAATTGCCGTTAGCGGTGTTTTCAACTCATGCGTAATGTGATCTAAAAAATCCTTCTGCTTCTCTTTCTCCTCCTTCAACTGCTTAATATGTAGTTCAATCCCATCAGCCATCGCATTAAAAGATGCTGAAAGCTGCGCAATTTCCACATACTCATTTAACTCAATCTTACTTTCATAATCACCATTCGCAAGCCGCTGCGCCATCTGCCTTAACTGATCAATCGGTCTATGAAGAGACTTCGCCAAACGAATCGCAAAGAAAATACCCGCAGCCACTAAACAAAGAGACGTCACAAAAAACGTCCAACTCACATTCGTTAAAACTTCCTTCTCACCCGTTAACTCATTTATAAAACGAATACTCCCAATGACATCGTTTCCATAATAAACCGGACTTGAAAACAACAGAATAGGAGCCGAATCCCCTTCCTCAAAAACATACGCTTTCTTCCCCTTCAAAGAACTCTCAATATCAGCGTTCCGGTGAAGTAACGCTCCCTTTTGCGTATCCGCAACAACATCCCCATTCTTCCCAATCATCTGCACACGGACATCCATACGCTTCGCTAAATACGAAGCAATTAAAAGCGAATTCGGACCTAACGTCTCCACTTCCGCTTCCTTCTCCAAATAATTCATCGTATAAATTTGGGCCTCCACACTTAACTTCTCCAAAGAATCCGCCGCATTATGATACATATTCTTCTCGAGTGAAATATAAACAACCGCATACAAAAGAACAAGAATCGGAATCAACAAACCAACTATTCCAAACACCATATTTCTCTTTAAAGACATATCATCACCACTTAACAATCCAACTTATAACCAACGCCATAAATCGTCTTAATATACTCTCCGCTATCCCCAAGCTTCTTTCGCAATCTTTGCACCATAATATCAACCGCCCTCGTATTCCCGATATACTCGAAGCCCCACACTTTCTCAAGTAACTCATCCCTCATAAACACACGCTGCGGATTCGAAACAAACAACTGACACAAATTGAACTCGCGGTACGTTAACTGAACTTCCTCTCCGCTCACATGCACCTTTCTCTCCTTAGGACAAATCACCAACTCACCTGCGCGAATTACCTCATGACTCGCAGTGACCTCATCCTTCTTCACACGCCGACTCATATTCTTCACACGAAGAATAAGCTCCGCATAATTAAAAGGCTTCGTCACATAATCATCAGCCCCAAGCTGCAAACCAAGCAACTTATCATTCATCTGACTCTTCGCCGTCAACATAAGCACCGGAATATCCCGATCCTTCTCACGGAACAAACGAAGCAACTCATACCCATCCGTATCCGGAAGCATCACATCCAAAATCAACACATCCGGCCCTTCACTCCATCTCTCCAAAGCCTCTCTCCCATCAACAGCCGTAAGCACCTCATACCCTTCCATCTCCAACTGCATCCGAATCAAATTCCGAATACTCGACTCATCATCAACCACAAGTATCTTCATCATCATCCTCCTTCCGTCCCGCACTATAGTACAGTTTAGTATAGCAAAAAACGTATAAAAAAAGAGAGGGTATTGTCGAACATATTTTGTCGACAGTATCCTCTCTTTTTATTTCTATTTTTTACTTTTCATAACCATTTTTATTATTTGATTGCCATCTCGAAGAATCCGCACACATTTCGTCTAATCCACGCGTTGCTTCCCATCCTAATTCACGCTTCGCTTTTGATGCATCGGCAAAGCATACTGCTACATCGCCAGGTCGACGCTCTGTAATTTTGTACGGAACGTTCTTTCCTGAAACTTTTTCAAACGCTTCAACCATCTCTAACACACTATAACCAGTGCCTGTACCGAGGTTATAAGCATCTATTCCTGTTGTATTCAATACTTTCTCAAGCGCTTTTACGTGACCATTCGCTAAGTCTACAACGTGAATATAATCACGGACGCCTGTTCCATCTTTTGTTGGGTAGTCATTTCCAAATACACTTAATTCTTTTAGCTTACCTACCGCTACTTGTGTTACGTACGGCATTAAGTTATTTGGAATTCCATTCGGATCTTCCCCAATACGTCCACTTTCATGTGCACCAAACGGGTTGAAATAACGAAGTAATGCGATACTCCATTCTGCATCTGCAAACGCCACGTCACGCATCATTTGTTCAATCATTAATTTCGTTTGGCCGTACGGATTTGTTGCACTTAATGGAAACTCCTCCGTAATCGGTGATGTTTCCGGAATACCATATACCGTTGCAGATGAACTGAAGATCATCTTCTTCACATCATGCTTCTGCATCACTTCACATAACACTAATGTGCTTGTAATGTTGTTATGATAATACGTTAATGGCATCGCCACTGACTCTCCTACAGCTTTAAAGCCTGCAAAATGAATGACAGCTTCGATCGTATTCTCTTCAAAAATCGCATCAAGTGCCTCGCGATTTAAAATGTCTTCTTTATAGAACTTAAATTGTTTTCCTGTTATCTCTTTCACTCGATTTATAGATTCCACCGAGCTGTTCGAAAGATTATCCACCACTATGATTTCGTAACCGCTATTCAGTAATTCTACGCATGTATGACTACCAATATACCCTGCTCCACCTGTTACAAGTATCGACATAATTATCCCCCAATATTATTAATAAAAAAGAAATCATTTATTTTCTATAAAACAAATGATTTCCTCCTCAAAGATTTTATTTAGCTACAAAATAATCCGTTACATATTTCGCCCAAACATCGTGCCCTTTAGCACTTGGGAAACCAAACTCCTCTTGTAAGTATGGTAAAATCTCTTTCGTTGTTGCATTAGGCCACGCTTCCCAATGATCAACATATGTATAACCATTTTGTGTCGCAAATTGCTTTAATGCTTCAATTGCCTTTGGATAATTCTTCGCACCATACACTGGATTTGATGGTTGAATCATAATTGTTGCACCTTTTGCATTAGTAGAAAGTGCTTGGACAAACTCCTGTGTATTCGCAACAGAATTCCCATTACCAGTTTTATTATTATCAGTAATAAATGGTGGTTCAAATAAAATTACATCTGGATTTTCCTTCCCAATCTCTTTATCACGTTTATTTGCGATTAATTCCTCTGTGCTTTCATCTTTATATTCTTTTACTATTACATTCCATAAACCTTTACCGTAAGAAGTCTCTAAATTAGCAGTTAACTTAGCTGCCCAAGCGTCCTTTTCAGATGAAGAAGCCTCATCACCAACAATAACAAGATTTACTGCCTTCTTATCTGCCGCAGCTTTCTTTAACTTCTCTTTCACTGCATCTGGTAAATTCTTCGCATATGCTTCATTAAAAGATGCCTTTGCATCTTGTTTTTTCTCTTCTTTCTTTGCTCCGCTGCTTTCTTTCACTTCAGCCTTTGTCTTCGTTACTTCACTCGTTTGTACCGTTGCATTCGCAATCTTCTTATTCCAATATAATTTACCACTCACAACCGAAGCGACAAACAACACAAAAATAAATAGGACCAGTACTGCTTTCTTATTCATTGATTCACCTCATCTATTAATCTCACAATATATAATACTAATATAAATTCATGCAAAAATAAACCCAACTCCCGTTAAGGGAGTTGGGTTCAAGAAACATTACTTAGTCAATTCAAGATGCGTTCTTAACTTGTTCGTTAAATCTTGTTTCGCTGCATCTGGAACATAATAGTACCAAATACCGTCAGCAGCTTTGTGACCGTCACCTGGGATTTGGATATCTTCACTGTTCTCTAAGCAGTTTTTATAATTCTTCTGCATATCAAACATTTGATCTTGCGTTAAATTTGTTTTCACATTCTTTTGAATTGCTGTTAATACATCACCATAACTTGATAAAGAAGAGAAGCTTGCACCTTTCTTAATAACAGCCTGCATCACTTGACGTTGACGCATTTGACGTCCGAAATCACCGCGTGGATCTTCATAACGCATACGTGTAAATGATAGTGCCTCTTCACCTGTTAAATGAATATTACCTTTAGCAAAATGATGCTTATCTTGCGTAAATTCTAAATCGTTATTTACATCTACACCACCGACTGCATCAACAATATCTTTAAATCCTTCCATGTTCACTTCAATATAATAATTAATAGGAACATTTAAGAATTTTTCTACTGTCGCTACAGACATATCTACGCCACCAAATGCATACGCATGGTTAATTTTATCACTTTTACCTTTTCCAACGATTTCTGTATACGTATCACGAGGGATACTTACTGTTTTCATTGAATTGTTTTTTGGATTTAACGTGATGACCATTAATGAATCTGAACGTCCTTTATCTTCACCGCGCTCATCTGCACCTAATAGTAAAATTGAAACAGGTTCAGCTTTATTGATTTTTTCTTCTTGTTTATTATTTTGATCACGTGTTAAAGGTTTATGGACTTCATCTAATGTTTTTGAAACAGAAGAATATATATTATAAGCGTAGACTCCTCCGCCTATAATTAGTATTCCCATGATTCCTAATATCCAAAATAAAATCTTTTTTTTCATTTACTTACCTTCTTTCTACTTGCAAATTAAAGCTTTTGCTTATATTTCCCTCGTAATATCCCCTCTTACATTATCAATAATATCTTTTTCCTTTATAAACTACTTAGTTACAGTAGCTAAACTCAGCGCATTTTTAATCACATTAATAACTCTATCTTGATCTTCAATTGTCATACTCGATCCAGATGGCAAACATAACCCTTGGCTAAATAATTGCTCTGAAATATTTTCCGTTTCACTGTGCTTATAGTACTTTGTACCTTCGAATACTGGTTGTTTATGCAGTGGCTTCCAAACCGGCCGTGCTTCAATATTCTCATTTGATAAAACCTTGATAATATCTAGATGTGTAATTCCTGTTATTTCGCTATCAATAAGTAGTGCTGAAAGCCAACAATTTGGAATGGCCTCTTTGAATTCCGGCATAAATGTAATTCCTGGTACCTTACCTAAAGCTTCATTATATCTTTCAAAAATATTACGACGAGCTTTTACACGCTCATCTAATACCTCTAATTGCGCTCTACCAACTCCAGCAACAATATTACTCATTCGATAATTATATCCAATATGACTATGTTCATAATGAACAGCTGGGTCACGTGCTTGCGTGGATAAGAAGCGCGCTTTTTGAATCGATACTTCATCATTCGAAACCAACATTCCTCCGCCAGATGTTGTAATAATCTTATTACCATTAAAGGAGAAAATACCGAATTTACCAAATGATCCAGTTTGTTTTCCTTTATAAGTTGTACCTAATGATTCAGCTGCATCTTCAATAACTGGAACTTTGTATTTATCACAAATCTCCATAATTTCATCCATCTTTGCACTTTGTCCAAACAAATGAACGACAATAACTGCTTTAGGAAGTTTTCCAGCCTCCATTTCAATCTCAAATGCTCTTTCAAGGGCAGCAGGAGACATATTCCATGTTTCTGGTTCAGAATCTATAAAAATAGGCTCTGCCCCTTGATATACAATAGGATTAGCACTAGCTGCAAATGTGAATGATGAACAAAAAACAGTATCTCCACTTCTAACTCCTAGTAATTCTAATGCTAAATGAATAGCTGCAGTACCAGCACTAACAGCAGCTGCACTTTTCACCCCAACATATTCCGCAAGTTGTTGTTCAAATGTATCTACATTAGGACCTAATGGCGCAATCCAGTTTTGCTCAAATGCTTGATTTATATATTTTTGCTCATTTCCGCTCATATGTGGTGGTGATAAAAAAATTCTTTTGTTTTCCATGATCCCATTACACTCCTTATGATAACGTAACTTATTTTATAACTCTTGCTGGCGAACCTACTACTGTACAAAAAGATGGTATATCATGAATGACTGTTGCTCCTGCACCTATTATACTCCACTCACCAATTTTTTGATTTGGTATAACGATTGCTCCTGCACCTATCTGCGTACCTTCATTAATAAAAACCGTTCCCGTTAACGTCGCATTTGGAGAAATATGTGCAAAGTTACCAATCTGATTATCATGTTCTATCACTGCTGCTGTATTAACAATAACATGACTTCCAATTACAGTATCCGCATTAATAACTGCTTTAGGCATAATAACAGTTCCGAATCCAATGGAAGCAGACTCACTCACTACAGCGGTTGGATGAATAATTGTCTCATAGCTCTCATCCTTCAATTCTAACTGCTGGACTATCCTCTTTCGTACAGCATTATTCCCAATCGCAATCACAAGTTTAAATCCAATCTCCCCTATTGTTTCTTTAATAGAAGGGATTGGTCCATAACATATGTCCTGTTCCTTACTTAAGTATTCATATTTATCATCAAATACAGCAACAATCTCATAACATTTATTTGCATGAATCATATCCGTAATAACTTTCGCATGTCCACCTTGACCAATTAAAGCTATCTTTTTCATTTCACCACTTCTTTGTTTGAGTTTTCCCCTGTAAACTTCTGCATCGTCACATGACCTTGTTGACTAATTCCCTCTGATTTAAAAACCTTTGCAACTGTTAAAAATAAAATCTTGATATCTAACCAAAAGGAATAATTATCTACATACCAAACATCTAATTTAAATTTATCTTCCCAAGAAATCGCATTTCGTCCATTTACTTGCGCCCACCCAGTAATACCAGGGCGTACTTCATGACGTCTGGCTTGCTCGCATGTATATAAAGGAAGATACTCCATTAATAACGGACGGGGGCCTACTAAACTTATATCCCCCTTTACTACATTAATAAGTTGTGGTAACTCATCTAAACTTAACTTCCTAAGTAACTTACCAAACAACGTTAATCGAACAGCATCTGGTAATAGATTTCCATCTTTATCTGTTGCGTCTGTCATTGTGCGAAACTTGTATACGTAGAAAGGTTTTCCATGTAAGCCAGGACGCTGTTGCTTAAAAATAATAGGGGATCCTAGTTTTATCCTCACTAAGATTGCAACTATTATCAATATACAAGAGGATAATAGTAATAAAAGTAAAGAAGCTAACAAATCATAAAAACGCTTCACTAATAATCATACTCCTTACTTAAATATAGTATATTTGATTTTTAGACATAATAAAAAAACTAGCTAGTTTTTATTTATCCTTCCATCTATAGTTCATTACAGTAAATTAATTCCCTGACTTTTATTTTATTGTTTTACCTATAAAAACAATAAAATAAAAACTGTTGGAATATATTTTGATTCTCAGATATTCTACGTATTCTTCCTAGATTTTAAAACCATTCCTATCCTACGTATAATATCTTTCATGGTTATTGGATCTAATAATAAATTCCCTAAAAAAATTATTACAAACGTCCACATAGAAACTACCACTGCCCATGCTAACCATTGTCCAAAATTAGATACATTGACTTCTAGGATATAGATAAAAGGACTTATTGCAATTAAAGAAAGCACCAAATTACGAACTAACTTTCTTAACGTGGGTGAGAAAGAGCATTTCAATATATTACGAGAAGTATACACGATAAAATCTGTAGTACGATATGCATATGAACAAAGTCCTCCTAATAATACTCCTATAATCCCAAAAGAGTTAACCAACGCTAATGATACGACGAGATTAATTGTAGCTTCCAATATAGAACGATATTTGGTCTCTTTAAAATGTGCTGCCGCATCTACTAATGTATTTGAAGGAACTCTAACATTATGGGCAACCCCAATTACTATAAATAAGCCTGCAACTGATACACGAACATAATCTGTATCAGTTATTCCCTGGGTATATAACTTCATAAATGGTATAATGAGTACTGCTGAACAGGTATATGCCCACGCAACAACAGCATAGTAAATATACTCAAATGTATTATACCCCTTTAAAAGTGCTTTTCGATTATTTGTAACTAATATTTCACCAAACCCAGCTAGGAGACCGCTAGAAAAACTCGAAACTACTAATGTAATTGAAGAGAAAACCATACTATACACTGCATACACACTAACTTCCCTTAAACCACAAAAAATTGTAATTATAATAATAGGGGTATTAAATACCACTAATGCAGAAATTTGATGTACTAATACATCCCATTTCCTATTAATGGCCCCATTATCTGGTGGTAAATCAAATCTGATTTTGGGATATACCTTTTTTACATAATTTAGTATTATAAAAAATCGGGACAGGTATATTAGAGTAGCTACCATTTGCACAACAAGTACATTAAAGTCAAGTTTAATAAGAACAATACACGTTATAGCATTTAATGCTGTACCTATCAGTTGTATCATAGATAACACATAACTTCTTTGATCCGCTGTAAGTAAGACCCGATATTTTCCAATGAAAAAGAATTCAAAAATACCGCTCCCACCAAGTATTAAAACCATAAAAGCTGCTAGTATAGGAGTGATTTCTTCATTAGATAAAAAGATCGGATATAACATAGCCAATACTACTATAAGAGTTAGAAATATATAGCCTGAACGAAGATAAAATAATTTTGTTGCGGATAAAATTCGATTTATACTTAAAATATTATTATTAGCTAAAGGCCTATATAAAGCTGCTATTGCAGCTGCTCCAACCCCCGCCTCTACAAGATTTAGATAGCTTAAGAATTGTTTTATTGAAGAAATCAGTCCATTTATCGATGAACCATACGCTGTAATAAACAACTTTAATAAAAAAAAGCCTACTACAGCATTAAAAAACTGTAGGGTTAGGCTTCCTAAGAAATTATAAAAAGACTTCTTTGTTCGCATTTTATAAAACTCCAATTGAATAAATTAAAATTATCCTAATATTATTTTGTGTCTTAACTTCCCATAATACTATGCCCTATAAAAATAACACTATTTCTAATTAATAGAGAAACTGTAGTAGATTAATATAGGGACTTTTATTTTAAGCCGGATACAGGAGTATAATACTTTCTTTAAAAATGGCATCCTCGAAATAGATTCCCTTGTAAATGCTCTATTTATCTCTGCAACATTTATAATCTTTTCAATATCAGCTAATTTACCAAAAAACCCCTTTTCATTACCCGGCCTAACTACATTTACAATACAATTAATTGCAACTAAACGCCATCTCCATTTAATATATTCATGATATTCTTCTGCAAATCCTTTATGTCCCAATATTTGTTTTAAATGTGAAAAAGCACATAAATTAGAAGCTAGCATTGACGGCATATACCTTTGAGTAATAGAAGACTTATTTATCACATAATGATAAAAATATTTTCCACATACAGCAACACTCTGTATGTGTTTTAGAAAGTAAAGGTTAAATATAAGGTCCTCTGTAAAAGTTAAATCTTCTGGGAACGTTATATTATTCTCCTTTAATATTTCAGTTTTATATAAGCAGCGCCATACTGCCCCATGTATAATATTATGCGGAGCATATTCATAAGGAAGTCCAATTAAATGTGGTATTAACGAGTTATCAATCTCCTCTTTTCCTAAAATCGTTCCATCCTTCCAAGGTAAAGAATTATAAATATTAGATCCGCCTTCATGTTCTTCCATAAAATTACACATAACCAGCTCTGCTTTAGTTCTTTTAGCAGTTTCAAACATCTCTTTATACATATTCTCATGGATCCAATCATCAACATCTACAAATCCAATATATTCTCCTTTAGCTTTTAAAATCCCTTTATTACGAGCACTAGATGGCCCCATATTTTTTTGGTTAATTACACGTATATATTTATTTTTCTTAGCATAATCAAGTAATATCGCTAAACTATTATCCTGTGATCCATCATTTACTGCTATTATTTCAAAATTCCCTATAGTTTGCAGAAGTAAATTGTCTAAGCACCTTGCTATATATTTTTCAGCATTATATATAGGTACAATTATACTCACAAGTGTATCCATCAAATTCCCCCTTGCTATATATTATCTATTCTTTAAATGTTGCCTCATACTCTTTAGATGTTTATTTCTCAACAATATAATTCCTAAAAAGGGAACAGCTATATAGTAAAAAAAGGTTCTTACAAAATATAATGTATGAATTCTCGGCAAGGTAAAACAAGTAGATATTACAGCAAGTATAATAAACAGTCTGATTGGATTTTCAGAAAGTTTTTCCGATGAATTATAGCCTAATAATTTTGCAATTATTACTCCCCATACAAACGATATCCCTATTCCAAACCATCCAAAATTATAATAACTCTCTGCTACCATAGAAAAACCAGGTCCATAAGATAATCCTAGGTAGTTTCCAAGCCATACATCTAACATGGCATGTTCACGACTAGGATGAACTGTCCCCATAAAATTAAACAGATTAGGCAATAAGGAGAAAAGAGCATATAAATATGAATCCCCTAGTCTATAGGACAATGAATCTGGCATAAACTGCATGATCATCAATAGAGGCGACATTGAGCCTCCCATTTCACCTATAGAATCTATTACAGGATTTTGAGAAAGGCTGTTACTAAAAGCTTCAGCAAGGGTACCTATCTCCTTCTCCTCTACCCCCCTAAAGTTTTCAAAAGCACTTATAACTAGCATAAGAAAAAAACCCATAACAGCTAATTTACTGACCTTACGCCAGTTAAATGGTCGAATAATACTATTCCATAACCATATAAGTGTCAATACTATCATTATAAATAGGGTACGTGAGCCCGTAAGTAGAGAAATTACTGCATATAGAGCTATTATTATTGTAAACATTTTGGCTTTAAATATATCTTTCACATGGATACTAATGAGCATGTACGCACTTGGTAAAAAGAAAGATTCCACAAAAATAAGAATGCTATTAGCACCAAAATCATAGCTATATATTACACCATATCCATATTGTAAAGACATAATTGCTTTTAATATAATAAAATAAAAGGCTACTGGGGTTGAAACTAAAAATAACAACCAGCCTATTTGCTTCATTGCTTTTTTAGTAGCCATTTGTTTCATCTCAGGCACCTTACTATTTACCGTTATTTTCTTACGTATTGTCACATTTATTAATGCACCTAGGTTGAAAGTTGCTATACTTAATGCAGTAAAAATAATCGCTTTTAGAAGAACATCCTCAGAAAACAAATGAAAAAGATTGAACTCTTCATACTCAATACCTAGGAGGTTCAAACAACTTTGACCAAACTGAAATATAAAGAAGGATGAAAGAAATAGTACATATGGACAAAAGGCCGTATCCGTTACTAACTTCCATAATAAAATTGCAATTATAAACGTTACTGTTCCTAATAAGTTAAACATATAAATATTTTTTGGAGCATTTATATTCATATTGTCATCTAATAAAATACTATAACCCAATATAGCAATTAAAATTAATACAAAAAATTGTATTAAAATGGCCAAAAGATCAAGACCCCGCATACCCCTGTTTACATTACCTGGATTCATAAATGTTTTTTAACCTCTCTATACTTTTTTTAATATCATAGCCCTTAGAACCTAACGTACTCATTATCAAGCTTTTTGGTGGTGTAACTAATTCATACTGGGATAATATAGTATCTATCCAAGTTTCAATACTTGTATTTAATCCAACAAATTTTACAAGCGCTAATCCTAATTCCACCTCTTCCGATACCTTATTTGAAACTACACAAGGATTACCCGCTGCTTGCATTTCAGCCATCACAACAGGAAACCCTTCATAAAATGAAGGCAGAACAAATACATCTATCATATTAGCAATCTGTGGAATATCTCTACGTATGCCTAAACAAGTAATATATTCCTCAAGATTATTTTCACTAACCAATTCTTCGAATTTTTCCCGAAGGATTCCCTCACCTACAAGTATAATATGAAAATCAATATTTTTATCTAATAAACCTTTAGCAAGCGGAATGAAGAATTGGTGATTTTTCACATCAACAAATCTTCCTATGTGACCTATTACTAGGGTCTCTTTAGAGATATTTAATTCTTTTCTCATAATGTCTGATTCAGTATTTATAAGTGTATTGTATGGCTCTAAATCAATAGCGTTAGCTAAAAAATCGACTTTGTTTTTATTTACACATTTCTCCCCAAATAGATATTTGCTTGCTGCTTCCCCACATCCTATCATATGTGTAGCATTGATCTTAATTAATTTTTTCATGACAGAGAAGTATAGCTTACGTATTTTCGAATTCATCTTAATATCTTGGGTACTGTGTGAATGGGATATTCTAATTTTCACACCTAAAATTCGCGCTACCGTTAAGACTATACCTGCATGATGCATGGTATGAACATGAATAGCATCGAACTCCCCATACTTCTTTATAACCTTTATTATATCTAGGCTATGTTGAAAAACTCCTGTCTTATGGGGAGCATCAATATGTATAATCCTTCCACCAAGACTTTCAATTTCAGTATCATAATAGTGTTTACCTGGTTGCATACAAAGAAAATCAAACTGAATCCTTTTTCTATCAATAGCCCTATATATATTCATAATCATAGTTTCTGCTCCACCTATATCCATACCGCCTATTACATGAAGCACTCTTATTGGAGCATTATTACTCATCATATTTAACCCCTTTAACTAGTCTTATTCTCAACAAAACTTCTAAAATCAATTAAAAACCTTAATCTCTTTTCTGCTAAGATAGAAGTGGAGTATTTTTTTGATTCCTCAAAATTTAAAGTTGCAGATTCTAGTAAAACATTAGGGTCCTTAATCATAAATTCAATAATACTTCTCATCTCATTATAATCTTTAGGTTTATGTAATACTGTACCTCTCAGTAATTCCTCTATTCCTCCAACAGATGAACCAATTGCAGGTAATCCACGACTCATAGCCTCAACAAGTCCACGAGGTAATCCCTCTGTCAAGCTAGGAATTAAAAAAATATCAATAGAATCCATCCAATCGAATACAGCTTCCCCGCTCGGCAATGATCCAGAAAATTCTAGCTTCTCATTAATTCCTAATTTTGTTGCAAGAGATACCCATCTATCTGTATTGCCACCACCTAAAAATCGCAAGCGAAAATCAAATTTATCTTTTAAAGAGGCCAATGCAAGCATTGCTGTTTCATGCCCTTTATAATCCACATTCAATGATCCTATAATTCCAAAAACTATTGGATTATTACTAAAACCCTGCTTTATTTTACGCAAACGTTTATTCAAAACTGTAACATCTACAGAACCAATAGCTACATCAGAACACCCTATAGTTGCCCCCTTGTTAGGATATCTGTTTTGCAGGAACTTTTCTGTCACATATATAACATGAGAAGCTTTACTAATATAATAACGATTAAACCCAAAAAAAGGTAAAGATAGTATTTTAGCCTTTTTCGCGCCTAAATTCCACAATGCATCATATGCGCAACCTACCACTTCAACAAGCCATGGTTTTCCCATACTGATTGCTTCGTGACAAGCATAACAACCAATAATACTAGGAAGTCGAATTATTGCGCAATCTACCTTCTTTAAAACTTCTCTTATTTGTTCTCTTATTTGATTACTTTTTAAAACTACATCGGGCATCTGATTGTATGCCGTTATATGCATAAAGCTAACTTTATCATTGGATTCTTTTCGTAGTCCTTTATGTCTTTCAATAGAATAATCACCGATTAGCTTTCTCCTACCAGCTACTATGATTTCATCAAAAGCCTCAAGATAATGATTCCAAACGTCATCCCCCATAGCTGTACTATAAACTTGTTCATCACTATCTACAGAAAATCGATAATCATGAAAAAAAGCAACTTTCATATTTTGCACCTCGCTAAAAATAAATCCTCAATTATATCCTCTTTCTCAAAAAATCAATTATATTAAGCATTACATAAAAAGGTACTGACGCACGATACTTTGCCAGCAAATAAAATACTTTCCAAGTTATAGGGAACTCTGAAACATCAAATTCTTTATAACCTTTTACTATTCTTTCATCTGATAAAAAAACTTTAATTTGAGATACTTTTTCAAATGAAGATGACAAATTACCTGAACTTATAGTGTTTAAGCCTAATCCTAAAACCCCCATACATATACGATTATTAAGAGCCGTATGGAATTCCCCTTGAAGTTTTTTTTGTTTTAAAAAATCCTCAATATAACTGTACAAATTGAACCACTGTTCTTTTAAATCTGGCTTATATACAGATGTTACAGAATCAACATTCGCCCTCCAATAATGATAATACGGTTTGTTTATCAAGAGTGCTGACTCAGCATAATATAATGCATGAATATTAAAAAGGGCATCTTCAGCAGTGCCAATAATTTTTAAATCTGTAAATGCCACATTATTTTCTTTCATTAGACTAGTTCGATAAATCTTTGACCATACCGTACTCAAGGCATCAAGATATTCAGGATTACTCATCTCCGACTTTATAGGACCGACAATTCTTCTCATAAGTTTGTTTCTAACTTCACCCTTATCATATATTACCTTATCTGGTAAATTAAGTAATTTAGGCTTTGAATGATCCGGATATTCTCTTGTATAAGTACACATTACAATATCGATATTAGTAGCAATAGCCGTGCTATACATTGAATTATACATTTCCGAGTCCACCCAATCATCTGAATCAACAAAACCTATATATTCCCCCTGAGCATAATTAATCCCTATATTTCTCGCTTCAGATAATCCCTCATTTCCCTTATGAATTGCTCGTATACGCCCATCCATTTTTTCGTATTTTTTTAAAATTTCTCCACTATTATCGGTAGATCCATCATTGATAACTATAATTTCAATGTCACTAATACTCTGTTTTAGAAGACTATCTAGACACCTAGATAAGTAATTTTCAGCATTATAGACCGGTACAATTACACTTACTTTTGGTTTCATTTACATCCCTCGAAATCATTTTCCATATTTTAAATAAATATCCTTTAGTTCCGAATTCACTTGAGAAATCGAATATGGCTTTACAATGTCAATACTATCCTTTTTAATTTGTTCCCTAAAATTAATATCTTTATATAGAGACTCTACATATCCAGAAAAGATTTTATAATTATTTACTGGGGCAATATATCCATTTGTCCCTTGGTGAACAAGTTCCTTATGTCCTCTATTATCAGTAGCAATAATAGGAAGTCCACAAGCCATGGCTTCCATAATATTGACTGGTAACCCCTCGCGAAAACTAGAAGCAACTGCTACATCACACATTGGTAAAATTTCCTCCAGGTCGTTTCTATAACCTAAAAAATCCACCCTTGATGAAAGATTGAGCTCATCCACCAAATTTATACAGTTATTCATAAGAGGCCCTTTTCCAGCCAATAAAAGGCGAGCATTTGGAATCTCGTTTTTTATTTCAGCAAGTGCTTTTATCAGCAATTGTTGATTCTTATTTTTATTAAATTCAGCAGCATAAAACATTAAAAAGTCATTTTTTTTATAGCCGAATTTTCCTCTCAATTTGTCCCTACTAATTTCATCTACTGGCTTAAAGCGTTCAGTATCGATCCCTACACCATGAACATGCTCAATTCTTTTCGCTCTAAAACCATGATTAACCGCTCGCTTATAATCCTCTTCATTAATTGTTATAAGACAATCGGTATAACGAGCGAACATCCTTTCAATTGGATAATATAACATCCAACTTAAAAGTGGAGCACCTTTACAAAAATGAAATCCATGAGCCGTATATAATACTTTAGTCCCTACTTTCCGTACTCTTCGTGCAGCTAAACGTGCCAATACTCCCCCCACTGGAGTATGACAATGAATAATATCATAATTATTTTCCTCGATAAGTTTCTTCAATACTCTATAAGCACTTATATTTCTGATATGAAATGGTGACCTTTGGATTGGAATATTATACTTTTCATCCGTATAAGGCAGCTCCATATTACCACTCGCAGCTACATGAACTTCCCATCCTTGTTCTTGAAATCGCTTCATATGTGGTAAATGAAATGCCTTAAAATGATAATCTACCGTTGCACAAAATAATACTTTTTTCGACATCTTTATCCCCTATTAAATTTATTTTTTCATAATATGAAATGTCCAGGAGTTAAAATTTTATTAATCAATTTGAAGTAGTTACCTTTTTATTTGAGTTATTTACTATAGATAGTAGTTTCTCCCTAATCGTTTGCTCGTCCATCAACTGAAGATTTTTTAGAAATTCTTGTAAAATTTCTTGATCGATTACTGTCGCTTTTCCAACATGAATCTTTGGAAATATATGTTCTGGATGTACTTCGTTCTCATTTAAAAGTTCTTCAAACAACTTCTCTCCCGGTCTCATACCTGTAAACTGGATCCCGATTTCCTCAACTGTATAACCAGAAAGTTGAATAAGGTTCCTAGCCAAATCAACAATTTTAACTGATTCTCCCATATCCAATACAAACACTTCTCCACCTTGTGCCAAGGCACCAGCTTGGATTACTAAGCGTGAAGCTTCAGGGATTGTCATAAAATAACGCACCATATCAGGATGCGTAACTGTAACCGGTCCACCCTTTTGAATTTGTTTCTTAAATAAAGGAATTACACTACCACGGCTTCCAAGTACATTACCAAAACGAACAGCTACAAAGTGGGTATCACTGACAGTATCCATATGTTGTACAATCATTTCCGCAATACGTTTTGTCGCCCCCATTACACTTGTTGGATTAACAGCTTTGTCAGTAGAAACCATAACAAATGTATTTATACCGAATGTAGCGGATGCTTCGGCTACATTCTTTGTACCAATAATATTATTCTTCACAGCTTCTTCAGGGTTACGTTCCATAAGCGGTACATGTTTATGTGCCGCTGCATGATATACAATATATGGATGATGCTTTTCCATCACTTCAAACATTTTATTGCGATCCTGTACATCAGCAATCTCTGTCGTAATTTTAATTGAGTCTTTATATAGTGATCTAAGTTCCATTTCAATTATATAGATACTATTTTCCCCATGGCCGAGTAATACAATCTCACTTGGGCTAAATTTCATCACTTGACGACAAAGTTCCGAACCAATTGATCCCCCAGCACCAGTTACTAAAATGGTTTTCCCTGTAATCTTCTCGCCAATCCCTTCATCATCTAATTGTACCGGCTCACGCCCCAATAAATCTTCTACTTGTACATCACGAAGTTCATTCACAGAAATTTTCCCGTCAAGAATATCTTCTAACATTGGTACAATTTGTGTTTTGGCATTCGTTTTTGTACATTTTTCAAAAATCCCGTTTACTTCCTTGCGGCCCAATGAAGGAATAGCAATAATAATATGTTCTATATCATTGTCTTCCACTACTTTTTTAATATGATCCGTTGTACCAATAACTGGAACATTATAAATCTCCAATTTTTGTTTATTTCTATCATCGTCAACAAATGCAATTGGATATAAATCTGCTTCCTTATTATGTTGTAATTGACGTACTACCATTGTTCCCGCTGAACCAGCACCAATAATCAATGTACGTTTTTTATCCATTGGTTTAGTAATATACGTATCACGGAACATACGCCATACAAAACGAGAACCACCAATTAATAGCAAATGTAACATCCATACAATTACTAAAATGCGAACATAAATATCATGATTTATAATTTGTTGAACAATTGCAGTTACTAAAATTGACAACGTAATGGCTTTAAATATTTGTTTTAGTTCTCCAATGCTTGCATATTCCCATGCTTTATTATAAAGCTTATAAATAGCAGCAAAAACATGGTGACTACACAATAATGTAATAGAACTAATAATTACTGTCGTAGGAATTTTATTTAGTAAATTTGGATGTACTAACCAATAACTTAAATAAACCGCAGTTAATACGATAAATGAATCTAATAAAATTAATAATGAGAGCCGCTTTCGATAACTCAATATACTTGATCCCTTCTTTATATAATTCGCATCTTATTGATAATAAAAAAGTACATTCTCTTATGAATGTACTTCTTCTTTTTTCACAATCTGTTTCATATATTTCATCAAATCTGCTTTCAATTCTTCATTTTGAAGTGCCATTTCAATCGTCGTCTTAATAAACCCAAACTTCTCCCCAACATCATAGCGTGTTCCTTCAAAGTCATAAGCAAACACACGTTGAATTTCATTTAAGCGTTGAATCGCATCAGTTAACTGAATCTCTCCACCAGCACCTGTTTGTTGATTTTCAAGAAACATGAAAATTTCTGGCGTTAATACGTACCGTCCCATAATTGCCAAATTAGATGGTGCTGTACCTTCTGCTGGTTTCTCTACAAATTGACGTACTTGATAACGACGGTCATTTTGTTCAATCGGATCAATAATTCCGTAACGATGTGTTTCATTTTTCGGTACTGTTTGTACACCAATTACAGATGATTGTGTTCCTTCATATTGATCCATTAATTGACGTAAACATGGCGTTTCTGCCTGAACAATATCATCACCAAGTAATACCGCAAATGGTTCATTTCCAATAAATTTACGTGCACACCATACTGCATGTCCTAATCCTTGTGGTTCTTTCTGCCTTATATAATGAATGTTAATTTTTGAAGAAGCTTGTACTTTTTCAAGCATTTCATATTTTCCTTTTTCTAAAAGGTTTTGTTCTAATTCAAAAGAGTGATCAAAATGATCTTCAATCGCACGTTTTCCTTTTCCAGTCACAATAATGATATCTTCAATACCAGATTCTATCGCTTCTTCTACTATGTATTGAATTGTCGGTTTATCAACGATAGGTAACATTTCTTTCGGCATCGCCTTTGTCGCTGGTAAAAATCTTGTCCCTAGTCCAGCAGCTGGAATAATTGCTTTTCTTACTTTTTTCAAATTTTGTCCCCCTAATAAAATCGTTTAATCTGTATGTAACAATAACAAAAACCCTACCTATAGAGTCATTTTTATAACTCCATAGGTAGAGTTTCTATTAGAAATAAATTATGGGCATCCAACCCATCCTCACGCCATACTCCCGACGACAAGCGTCTAAGGTAGGTTCGAAATAAAAATTTCTACCCACAGCACAACCGAGTGCCCCCGTTGATAACGGTTAGGAGACATCACCAAATCTCTTCAATTAAAAAATACCGAATAATTTTTTACGACGAATTCGTTCTGGATCTTCTTTATAAATTACTTTTCCGTTAATTAACAAATACGGATTCTCTTTTAAATCATTCATAACATCTATTCCGAATTCTTTTCCGATTAATTCATAGCTTTCTGCTAAATGAAACCCTCTTGTTGTCGTGTTGTGCGCATCTGATGCAATCATATGCGTTAAATGATGTTCAACGAGTTGTAGTGAGGATTTTTTTATTTTTTTGCCGAACTTCCCTAACAGACTTCCTGCTGTCACTTGTGTTAATGCCCCTTTATTTACAAGGTTGTATAACTTATCTGGCCGTTCAATTAACTCGGCATTACGTTCTGGATGAACGATTATTGGAATTATTCCTTTTACGCGTAGTTCGTATAGTAGTTGTTCTGCATAGCGAGGTACATGATTAGATGGAAACTCAATGAATATGTATTTGTTTGTTTCGTTTAA
This sequence comes from Bacillaceae bacterium OF18-1A, assembly GCA_027694045.1. Classification (GTDB taxonomy): domain Bacteria; phylum Bacillota; class Bacilli; order Bacillales; family Bacillaceae_G; genus Bacillus_A. Next base: position 205,755 of record JAQEWB010000003.1, read on the forward strand.
AGTAACGATTTTACCAGCTTCATAGTCCTCTAATAAATCACCGTATAACCTGACCTCTTGTCCAGGTAAAATTTCCAGTGCAATCTCATTTTGCTGTAGTTCATCATTTAATTGTTTCACTTGATGAATAATCGAATTCCGTTCATTTACATATTTTCCGTTTTGATGGTGCGGTGTGGCAACAATTGTATGAATGCCTTCTTGAACAGCTTTTTGCGCCATCGCTAAACTATCCGTTACTGTTTGTGCACCATCATCGATGCCAGGTAAAATGTGACAATGTAAATCTATCATTCCTCTCATCCTCCCTCTCGTATAGAAATCTTTTTTCCCTTGAATATGAGATATATCTCATATTCAAGGGAAAAAAGGAGATATGTTTTTCCATATCTCACTTTTCAATTAGTTAGCACCATAGTAATAATATGAGCCATTTTCATCCTCACGATCATTTAAAACAACGCCTAACAATTTACCTTTTGCAGACTCTAACAATCCTTTTGCTTTTACCGCTGTTTCCTTTTCCGTCGCTTCACTACGAACGACAAGAATAGAAGCATCACATACATTTGCCATAATTTGCGCGTCTGTTACAGCTAAAATTGGTGGTAAATCAAACATAACTAAATCATACATGCTGTACGCTTGTGCAAGAAGCTCTTGCATTGATTTCGAACCCAATAATTCCGCTGGGTTTGGCGGGATCGGTCCACACGCTAAAAAGTGTAAATTATCAACTGATGTTTTTTGTACACACTTCTCTAGACGTTCGCTATGTGTTAATACATTCGTTAATCCGAAAATATTATCTACTTGGAACATTTGATGCATAGCTGGTTTACGCATATCCGCATCAATTAATAATACTTTCTTTCCTTGTTGGGCAAACACAACTGCCATATTCGCTGTTGTCGTTGTTTTTCCTTCACTTGGGTTTGCAGATGTTACCATTAGTGAATGTAAGTTTGTATCGATAGATGCAAACTCAACATTCGTTCGAATATTACGATATTGTTCTGTGATTGGTGATTTCGGTTGTTGATGAGCAATTAGTTGACGACGTTGACGATGATTCTTTTTCTTTTTAAATATATTAAGAGCCAATTGTTTGTCCCCTCACTTTTCTTGATGATGGAGCATGTGATTTCACGTTCGTTGTTTCTTCATCCATACGAGCCACAATACCTAGTACTGGTAAGCCAAGTAAGCTTTCGATATCTTCTTCTTTCTTCACCGTGTTATCTAAGTATTCTAGTAAGAATGCAAGACCAACTGCAGCCATTAAACCAACAATGAAAGCAATTGCTATATTTAACATTGGAACCGGTTTAATTGGAGATTGGTTTTCAGTAACCTCCGCTTTAGATAATACTGTTACGTTATCGACATTCATAATCTTTGCAACTTCACCTTTAAATACATCTGCCGTTGCATTTGCGATATCACGAGCTGTTTTTGGATCCTTATCCTCAACTGTAACAGATATGACCTGGGAATCCTTTTCATTCGCAACATTGATTTTTCCTGCTAAAGCTTGTGGTGTCATATTTAAATTTAATTTCTCGTTCACTTGATCTAAGATTACTGGACTTTTAATAATAACCTTATATGTATTCGTTAATTGAATTTGAGTTTGAATCTCTCCGGCTTGAATCATTGTCCCTTCTTGTTTCTTCTGGTTAACAAGAATTTGCGTTGAAGATTGATAGATTGGTGTTATGAAGAAAAAGCTAATAATAGCACTTACTATAGCTGCACCAAAGGCGATTACGAGGATCATTGCTAAACGTTTTTTTAAAATATGAAATAACTCTTTTAAACTAATTGTTTCTTCCATAAGTCCCTCCAACTTTCTAAAATTTTTACATAAAAAAGATTATAACATATAATCTTTCATTTTTTTATTTCAGTAATATTTACAATTTCTTTTTTTAAAAACAAATATAATCTTACAAAATAATCTTAAAAATGACAACACATTCCATCGAATTTCCAAAATTTCCATTGTATCACGTTTTTTCTATAATACAATGCCTAATTTTCGAACAATTCAAAAAAGCCAACAAAAATGTTTATTGGCTTTAAAATTTATTATTCCAAATATTATTTTCTAATAATATCCATATTTTTCATTTTCTTCTCTTTTATCATTTAAAACGACACCGAGTAGTTTCCCTGAAGATTTTTCTAATATTTGTTTCGCTTTTACGAGTTTATCTTTTTCTGTTTTTTCACTGCGCGCAACAAGTACGATTCCATCACATTTATTCGCAAGTATTTGCGAATCAGTAACGGCCAGAACTGGTGGTGTGTCGATTAAAATAATATCAAACATGTTGTATGCTTCAAGTAATGCCTCGTCCATCACTTGACTCCCTAATAATTCAGCTGGATTTGGCGGGATTGGACCCGATACCATTACATATACATGCTCTATATCTGTTTTTTGAATGCATTGCATAAGTTTCGCTTGTCCTGATAGTAAGTGCGTTAATCCATTTGAATTATGAATTGCAAATAAGTTTTGGATCGTCGGCTTACGTAAGTCAGCTCCAATTATTAAAACTTTCTTTCCTTGTTGTCCGAAAACAACTGCTAGATTTGCAGTCGTTGTTGTTTTCCCGTCGCCTGGATTTGCCGAAGTAACAAGAATAGAACGAACACGACTATCCACAGATGTAAATTCAATATTTGTACGAATGTTACGGTATTGTTCTGCAATACGCGATTTAGGCTCTTTATGTGTAATGAGTTGTCTTAATGGCTTTCTTTTTTTTCTCCCGAACATGTTGTAATCTCCTCTTTTTAAAATACGACACTTTCCCCTATTTTTACACGCTCGATATACATGCCTACTCACTCTAGATGGATATATTACTCTCGTTCACCACTTATTTCCACAGGTAAATCCATCCATATCTCATTATGATCAATGCCATTCGATTTTGCCCCATATAAAGGCCGAAACAATGTGACAATTGCTTCATTTCTTTTATATCTTTATCACTTATCTCAAAAGTGAGATAAATAACAAAGTAATTATATGGCAATTCCCAGCAGTTGACAACTAGTTTTCTGATTAGTTCGTATTTTACGTTTAATTGTTATATAAAGAAATAGAGTAAAACCTTTATCAGTGGGGTTTTACTGCCCATGCAGGATAAAAAAATCCCCTTGTATTTATACAAGGAGATTTCTTTATTCTACCTATTCTTTCTTATCACCAATCGCAAATGTGATTTCAGTCTCACATGCCACTTCACCATCTACTGTAGCAATTGCTTTTCCTTTACCGATTGGACCACGTACGCGCGTCATTTCTACTTCTAAACGAAGTTGATCACCTGGGCGTACTTGCTTTTTGAAACGGCAATTGTCGATGCCAGCGAAGAAAGCAAGTCTTCCGCGATTTTCTTCTTTCTTTAATACAGCGACTGCTCCAACTTGCGCTAATGCTTCTACGATAAGTACGCCAGGCATTACTGCATAGTCAGGGAAGTGTCCGTTAAAGAACTCTTCGTTTGCAGATACATTTTTAATTCCAACCGCTCTTTTTCCTTCATCTACTTCTAATATTTTATCAACAAGTAAGAATGGATAGCGGTGAGGAATGATTTCTTTAATTTGTTCTATATTTAACATGTAACAATCGCCCCTTTTGTAATATTGGTCTTACCACTTGGACATATTGTTTATTATCCCATTTTGTTTATTATTTGTCATTATAAAGTGAAACTTTAATCAGCCCGCACCAATCGGGCGTTTACGGACAGTCGATCTCCTGCCTAACTTCTATGCTTTACAGCCGTATTTCAGGCGGGAGATCTTACTGTCCGTTAATGTGGGATAAAGTGAAACTTTCATCTGGATTACCTTCTATACAAAAAAATGCATACACTCTATTCCATTAAAATAGTTGCACATTCCTGCAACTGACACGGAGGTAGAAAAGAGTGTATGCCTAGATTAGGGAAAGGCAATATGTATTTCAACATGATTTGCCTTAAATGTCGTATTCGACTCATTATATTATAAACGTTTTCAAATAAGGAAACATTAAATTCAACTATATATACGGATATTTCATACATTCCCTTTATTTTTCTTTATTTACCTTCTATTTTCTCAAAAAATAATAATCCATAAATGAAAATACAAAAATATAAAAATACAAAAAAAGGAACTAAGGTTAACACCTTAGTTCCTTTTTCCTTATCTTAAAGCACGCTTCGGTAACTTATCGATATTCTCTAACATAATACCTGTACCAACTGCAACACAGTGCATTGGGTTTTCAGCGATTAATACTGGTACTTTTAGTTCTTCTGCTAGAAGCATGTCAATACCGTGTAGTAAAGCTCCGCCACCTGTTAGAATAACACCACGGTCAATGATGTCCGCAGATAATTCTGGTGGTGTGCGCTCTAGTACGCCTTTAGCAGCTTGTACAATAACAGCCGCGTTTTCTTTTAACGCTTCTGTAATCTCTTCTGAGCATACTGTAATTGTGCGTGGTAAACCTGTTACCATGTCACGTCCGCGAATTTCAAGTTCTTCACTACGTGCACCTGGGAATACTGTACCAACTTTAATTTTAATGTCTTCTGAAGTACGTTCACCAATTAATAGCTTATACTTACGTTTAATATAATTTAAGATCTCCATATCAAACTTATCGCCTGCCATTTTGATAGAGGAAGAGGTAACAATATCACCCATAGATAGTACAGCGATATCCGTCGTACCTCCACCAATATCAACAACCATGTTACCGCTTGGTTGGAAGATTTCCATACCAGCACCAACAGCGGCTACTTTGGGTTCTTCTTCTAAGAATACTGTTTTACCACCTGAACGTTCAGCAGCTTCACGAATTGCTTTTTGTTCTACTGATGTGATATTTGTTGGACAACAAATTAAAATGCGAGGTTTTGAAAAGAAGCTCTTTACGTCCAATTTGTTAATGAAATACTTTAACATTGCTTCTGTAATTTCGAAATCTGCGATTACACCATCTTTAAGTGGACGAATTGCTACAATATTACCAGGCGTACGTCCCACCATACTTCTTGCTTCTTCACCTACTGCTAATACTTTACCTGTGTTACGATCGATGGCCACAACTGATGGCTCATTTAATACAATACCCTTACCTTTAACATGAATTAATACGTTAGCCGTACCTAGGTCAATTCCGATATCTCGCGCAAACATTCCCGTTTTTTCCTCCTCGATATTCAAAATCAGGTTACACCCGAATTCTTTTACACCTAATTTCTGATTTTATCATAAATTTAACAGAAACGTAATATTCGCAAAAAGAATTCTTCTGAAAATATTATCGAATGTGAACGGAATGTTTGCGATCGCATATTTATTGACGTACCGGCTTTTCTACATCTTCTTTTCTATACTTTTGCTTTGTTGCTTCTCCGCCTCTTAAATGGCGAATAGACTTATGATAATCAAGAATTTCTTTCACTTCATTTGCGAGCTCTGGATTAATTTCTGGTAGACGTTCTGTTAAATCTTTATGGACTGTACTCTTTGATACCCCAAATTCCTTTGCGATAACACGCACTGTCTTTCTTGTCTCCACGATATACTTACCAATCTTGATAGTTCTCTCTTTGATGTAATCGTGCACACCACTCGCCTCCCTAAATTGGATGTGAGAAGTGTGAAATGAGCCTCGCTGCATACGACTTAGAAGTAAATGTGAGTGCTGTTTGTAAGCGTTAAACATTCTTGGATTTATAATGAAATGATTCACGATTTCTCACCTCAAACACTCTCTTTGCTTTGGTTTATACCATTGTATTGCCCGCACTACTGATATATGCTACATGTTCACTATTTTTGCGGACTAAGTTAAGAAAAATTACATTTTTTTGTGAGAAATACGTTAACAACGACTATTATGACGAAAAAAATGACACCTTTTATATAAGGTGTCATTCTTCTCTATCTAATTCTTCCTCTAATAACTGATGGTGGGGAACGTCCTTCTTACCGGCAATATAATAATATAAAGTAAACAAAACAAGCAATAAAATAATAGCAATCGACAGAACAGACAAAAATGACACAGTATCCCCTCCTTTTTTTAATATATATTCGAGAATCTCGTCATTTTTCCTTGTTATTGCAACTTTTTTCTCGAAATTGATTATTTTTATATAAAAATAAAAAAATCAACTCTCTAGTGAGAGCTGATTTTTTTACTTGCTTATTCTTGTGAAGAAGAACCGTTAGATGATTCTGTAGAACCATTTGTTGATTTTTCTTCTTTCTTCGGTTCTTCTTTTTTGTCAGTAGTTGAACCGCTTGTTGATTTCTCTTCTTTTTGAGACTTATCTTCTGTTTTACTTTCTGGTTTCGTGCTTGTTGACTTTTCTTCTTTTTGAGATTTGTCATCAGCTTTTTTACCAGAAGCATTCGTTGCCTTTGCAGCACCTGCATCAGCTTTAATTTCTGCTACTGATTTATTTAAGTAGCGTTCTGGGTTCACAGCCACATTGTCTTTACGAACTTCAAAGTGAACGTGAGAACCTGCTTCTTTGTTCATTGCACTTAGACCGGATTTTCCTAATACTTCACCTTGCGCAACTCGTGCGCCTTTTTCTACTTTCACACTACCTAAGCTTTGATAAGAAGCTGCTACACCATTTCCACTATCAACTGTTACAACATAACCAAGAAGTGAATCTTTTTCAGCTTTCGTTACTGTACCACTCAAAGCAGCTGTAACATTGAACTCTTTTCCATTCTTCGCAGCAATGTCAATTCCTTTATTCGGGGAATATGTGTTGTTATAAAAGACAAGTGCTTTTTCTTGTTCCGCCTCTGTTGCTGCATCTTCATAGAACTTCTTCTGTACAACTACTTCCGCATTCGCGGCAGCTGGCATCTTCACTACTTCTGAAGATTTCGTTACTGGTACTGCTGGATCTTCCGATTGTGTATACGGTGTTGCTTGATCATGGTTCGGAGTCTTCTTTGGATTAGCTCCTTGGAACCATAGTGCAACCATTAAGATTACTGCTGCACAAGCAATGTATAACGCCGGAAACACCCATCTTTTTTGAAATAAATGTACTACCTTTTGCGACTTTTTATTATTCCTTCCTCGCATTCTATCATCACCTCAGCAATCATTTTGAACAATATTCACGCATCCTATACAACGTATAACTAATTACTTTTCGACAAAATCTGTAAAAATATGTATGGAAGTTGCAAAATTTCCGAGGAAATGATGAAAAAAGGAAAAAACTGAGCAATTCAGCTCAGTTTTTAGTCTAATTGTTTTTTCTTGTATACGATTAAACATGCAGCAAGCGAAATAACAAACCAAATCCCAACATTTAGCATATGCCCGCTAATACTACTAAATCCCGCTCCATCTACTAAGCTGTTAATCGCTTTTGCCATATGAGACGTTGGCAAATATTCGATCATCGTCTTAATTACTTTATTTTCAACCATCGGTTCAAATTGTACTGCTAAATACATCGTCATTAATATTGGCATTCCGATTAGTGATGTTTGCGGTACAGACTCAGCTAATAGCCCAATCACCGTTCCAATTATGATAAATAAAACTGTTCCACATAACATAATCAACCCTAACAATAAAAGATTGCCACCTAATTGATCCAAAATGAATAAGTTCACAATACAAATGATTAGGGTCAAACATGCTGTTAATATACTTTTACCAAGGAGAACTTCCACAGAAGATGCTGGAGATAACATTAGTACACGCAATGTATGCTTTTCTTTCTCTTCTGCGATTACCATAGATTGAACAAACCCAGCAACGAAGAGGAAACTCATTAAAGTAATAATGCCAACACCTGCACTCCCTTGCCCAAATCTGCTAAAGATAAATGCGAATATAATCGGTAAAGATGCCATTAATAACACTTGTGAATTCGACTTAAAATCTTGTACTTCTTTTCTAAAAATAGCTGATACACGTCTCATTGAAAATGTCATTATAATCCCCTCCCAGTAACTTCAATAAAGATATCGCCTAACGTTGGTTCATAAGAATGAATGGATAGTAATTCGCCTTTTTTCATCCACTCTGAAATGCGTTTTGCACCTAATTCATCTTTTTGTACGACTTCTTTTTGCTTATCTTTTAACACGACTTGTATTTGATCTTTCGCGTATTGTAAGCGAAGGTTTTCTGGTGTATCAAGAGCTACAATTTCCCCGCCACATAGAAAGGCAATGCGGTTACAAAGCGTTTCTGCTTCATCCATGTTGTGAGTCGTTAAGAAAATTGTCGTTCCTTCTTTATTTAAGTCTTTTAAGATTTTATGAATGTTTTGTACGTTGACTGGATCAAGTGCGGATGTTGGTTCGTCTAAGAAGAGAATATCTGGTTTATGAAGAATGGCTCTCGCTAACGTTACACGTTGCTTCATTCCTTTTGATAATTTTTTTATTAATGTTTTCTTGTCATCTAATAAGTTCACTTGCGCTAACACTTCATCAATTCGTTCTTTTTTACAATCGTATAAATCACAAAATAATAGTAAGTTATCATAAATGCTAAGTCTTTCGTATAAGCCGCTGTTATCTGTTAAAATGCCAATTCGTTTGTAATCCATGCTACTCGGTCCTGTAATATCTTTTCCTAACACTCTTACTGTTCCAACACTATGAAGCAATTGAGAAGTTAAAATCTTTACTGTTGTTGTTTTCCCCGATCCACTCGGTCCGAGGAATCCAAAAATTTCGCCTTGCTTCACCTCAATACTTACATTTCGAAGTGCCGTTTTTTCATTGAAACTTTTCATTACATCTTTCATTTCAATTGCCAATGTCATTTCGTCATCCCCTTTGTTTTTCTTATATTGATGAAACCCGCTTTCGCAAGTTTCGATTTGTTTGTTTCGCTTTTCTTGATTCAATCATATGAAAAACAGAAGGTAGGCGCAGTAAAATACCGGTAAAAGGAGTATTTTTACCGGTGAATGAATCGTATTTTGATCCCATTGGAGCACTTTTTATAGTCCAATTACACCTTTTAATTCGTCCATTCGGCCTTTTGAAAGCGGAATGGAACTTTTCCTTTCATCGTCCAAAATTAAACTAAAACTATTCCGCGTCCACGTAATTACTTCTCGTACTCGTTGTAAGTTCACAAGGTACGAGCGATGACACCTGAAGAAACCGAACCCTGTTAATCTCATTTCTAGTTCACTTAACGTTAATGCACAAACAAAATCACCTTCGCGTACATGAATATGTGTTACGCCATTTTGCGTTTCAATGAAATGGATTTCCATCGGATCAAGTAAAATGATTTTATCGTTCACTTTCGCTGGTATTCTTTCTAACTTCATTTGCGGAATCATTTGAACGACTTTCTCTTCATCGACTTCTTCCACTTCTTCTTTCTCAATTTCCACCTTTTTCACGCCATCGTTGTTTAATATGTACACATCTTCCGTTAATGAAAGAGCGTCAGATAAAAATGATGACGTAATAAAGATTGCCTTTCCTTGTTCTTTCATTTTCATAATGGCTTTCCTGATAATAATCGTACTTTCTGTATCTACATTTTGCTCTGGCTCTTCCAAGATCACTAAATCCGGATTATGAATCATAACTCGCCCAATATGAAGGCGACGTTTCTCTGAAAATGACAATTTCTCCACTTTAACGTTCAATTTGTCTAGGAGACCGACAGATTGTACAACTTCTTCCATACTTATCTTTGTTTCATAAAGTCCTAATAGAAACTTAAAGTAGTCCCTCACCTTCAAACGGCCATATGCTTCATCTTTCAAAAAACAAAAGCCGATGCGGGAGTAATGTTTCTTTCCAATTGCCTCGCCTTCAAATAGCACATTACCAGTTGAGGCCTCTTCCTCACCAATAATAATGCGGTGCAAAATCTTCGCCGTATGGTTATTACATTGCAAAACAACACATTGCCCTTCCCCAACCTCCAGCTCAACTGCCGGCAACTGGTTTGTCTTTCCTAGCTGTTTCAACGCCAATAACGCCATTGTTTCTCCCCCAAATGTTTTTGGTTTTATTATAACAGACAATTAATGGAAAATTATGATATTTCATTCAATGTTTTGAGGTATTATATAGTTAAGTGACTATGAAAACATAGAGGGGGAATTTTTAATGATTCGTGATGCAATTATTGAAGGAAATCACCGCTATAGTTTAACGAGAGAATGGGATGTTACAAACAAAAACCGCACTCTATTTATTATGCTAAACCCAAGCACAGCAGATGAACAACAAGATGACAGGACTACGAATCGTTGTATTGATTTCGCGAAACGCTGGGGATGTGGTAGCTTAGAAATTTGCAATCTATTTAGTTATCGTACAACTTATCCTAGAGATTTACGTACACTTTCATACTCTGAAATTATAGGAGAAAAAAACCACTACCACTTAGAAAGAGCCTTTAAAAAAGCAACTATTATCGTTACAGCTTGGGGAGAACATGGAAAATTACATAAACAATCTACCCACATACATCCCCTCCTCAAACAATGGTCACGCACATATGGAAAAGCTGTCTATTGCCTTGGATTTTTGAACAACAAAGAACCTCGCCACCCACTATACGCACCTGCTGCAACTGAAAGAATTGATTTTCTCACAGATTCCTCATTTGATGGGGAAGATATTATGCAAAGTTGGCAAACGATAATTCAAGTAGCTGGTGAAGGTGGCTCTATTTCACTATTCGGCTTACAGCAATCTGATAAAACTTGGATTTTTTCTCGATACATAAATGAAATGGATTATGGTATTGATGATATAGATGGTATTTCTCACTCCTCTCATGCTGTACACACATGGGAAGATGGATTAAATTTACTGAACCGTTTCCCCTGGCCACACCTTCGTCCCATTACCGTTCATCCAGATTTTGAACAACGTATATGGGAAGAGGTTCAAAATCACACGATAAAGCGTCGCTCACGTCTGAAAGATTGGAAAGAAATTTGTCATATCGACTAAAAAGAAGGCTATCCTTTCATTTGTTTTCTACAAATAATAACAAAAGGAGCTAATTTTAATTAGCTCCTTCCACGTTTTACTTCTTCACCATCAACTTCCCTTCATAATCATTCATCGTCTTTATCTCAATACCTTTATAATAATGAGCAACGATATCTGTATATTTCTTACCTTCTTTCGCCATTCCGTTCGCACCGTACTGACTCATACCAACGCCGTGGCCGAATCCTTTCGTTGTAACGACAATTTTATCTCCCTCTTGTTTCCATGTGAAGTCAGAAGAGCGCAAATCTAATTTATCGCGTACATCTCTCCCGGTTAATGTTTTCCCTTGAAATGCTACATCTTTCACACGATTGCCCTCTGTACGATCTTTAATATTACCGACCTTTCCATCTGCTAGCACTTTCACACCGAGACGTTTTTGAAAGTCAGCGACTGTGAACGTTTGCTCGCTCGTAAATTTCGGAGAAGCTTGATCCCACGGACTATCTACACTTTTTAAGTACGGGTAATCATTCCCCCAATAGTCAGCTGCATTTTCTGTTCGACCGTTGCTCGTTGAGAAGAAAGATGCTGAAATTGGCTTTCCATCATACGTTAAAACTTGTCCTGCAGTTTTCGAAACTGCTTCTTCGATTTTCTTTAAATTATTTTCGTAGTTATTGCCCCACTGTTTCTTCAATTCCTCTTTACTTTTATACACTTGATCTTTTACCGTATCTGTCACGTCCGCATTATTTTTCTTTCCTCCGCTTAGCATACGCTGTACGACAAATGTTCTCGCTGCTAATGCCTGCGCCTTTAGCGCCTCTATTTCAAAACTGGCATTCATCTCAGAAGCTACTACACCAGTCACATACTCCTCCACTGGCAATGTCTCTACCTTCTTCTGTTTCTCTCGATATACAGCCACCTGAACGGCTGAATCCACTTTCCCTGGAGCTGGTATACTTTCTACGGCTGGAGGAGTTTTAGAAGCTGCTTCTTCCCCTACCTTCGCTTTCGCAAAAGGAATAACAAGAGCAGCAGGTACGATAATAACGAGCGCTATTAAGAGCGCTACTGTAATAAAAAGCGGCTTTGAAAATTTCATTCTATGTTCCCCCAATATAAAATTAACTTCCTTTCATTCTTATGGAACGAAACGGGCTTTTAGAACATAGCTTGGGGGATTGTAATAAAGTGAAACTTTAATTGGTGGGAGGTTCTTCCCCACCAATTATTAGCCTTCACCAATCGGGCTTTTACAGACAGTTGACCTCCCGTCCGACTCCCTCGTATTCGCTAAGTTTTGAGGCGGGAGTCTTACTGTCTGTTAATGCGGGGTAAAGTGAAACTTTAATTGGGGGGATGTAAAAAAACTAAAATTTTCTAAATATTTTCAATCGTACGTGCATAAATATAGATTTTATTGACTATAACAGTAATAAGCCCAAAAAAATAGCCCCTATGTCAAAAGACATAGAGACTATTTCAATTAAGCGTGAAGATCAGAAACTTCTTGTTCTTTCACTTCTTCTACTTTTTCGTTTACACGTTCGATAGTTGCACCTAGTGCAGCTAATTTCTTATGGAAATCTACATAACCACGGTCAAGATGTTTTAGTTCAGTTACACGAGTGTAACCTTCTGATACTAAACCAGCTAAGATTAATGCAGCTGCAGCACGTAAATCAGTTGCGCCTACTTCAGCACCTTGTAAGCTGTTTGGACCGTTCATAATAACAGAACGACCTTCGATTTTAATATCAGCATTCATACGACGGAATTCTTCAACGTGCATAAAGCGGTTTTCGAATACCGTTTCTGTAATCATACTTGTTCCATCAGCTTGTAGTAATAATGCCATCATTTGTGATTGCATGTCTGTTGGGAAACCTGGGTGAGGCATTGTTTTAATATCAACCGCTTTTAACTTATCTGGGCCGATTACACGTACACCTTCATTTTCCTCAATAATTTTAACACCCATTTCTTCCATTTTCGCTGTAATTGAGCGTAAGTGTTCAGGTACAGCATTTTCAATTAAGATGTCTCCACCAGTAATTGCTGCTGCAACCATGAATGTTCCCGCTTCAATACGGTCAGGAATAATAGAGTGGTTCCCGCCATATAATTTATCAACGCCTTCGATACGAATCGTTCCAGTTCCAGCTCCGCGTACTTTCGCTCCCATCGCATTTAAGAAGTTAGCTAAGTCAACGATCTCTGGTTCTTTCGCTGCGTTTTCAAGGATTGTTGTCCCTTTTGCTAATGTAGCTGCAGACATAATGTTTTCTGTCGCGCCCACGCTTGGGAAGTCTAAATAAATTTTAGCTCCTTTTAGTTCTCCCTCAACGTATGCCTCAACGAAACCATTACCAACCTGTACTTTTGCTCCCATTGCTTCGAAGCCTTTTAAATGTTGGTCAATTGGACGTGAACCAATTGCACAGCCACCAGGAAGTGCAATACGAGCACGACCGTTACGTGCAAGTAGTGGTCCCATTACTTGAACAGATGCACGCATTTTACGTACATATTCAAATGGTGCTTCAATGTTTAGTTCTTTAGAAGCATCGATTGTTACTTGGTTATTTTCAAATACGACTTCAGCATTTAAATGACGTAATACCTCATTAATTGTGTATACATCAGACAAAACTGGTACTTCAGATAGTACATTCTTTCCATCACTCGCTAATAGGGCTGCAGCGATTATAGGTAATACAGCATTTTTTGCGCCCTCAACACGCACTGTGCCGTTCAACCGCTTTCCGCCACGGACGATGATCTTTTCCAAATTATTCCCCTCCGTGTCCTTTTTTTCAGTATCTATTCACTCAATACTCAGAAGTTATGATCGGTGTGCCAACCACAATTGTATCTTTGTTGTCTGTAGAACGTATTGCTATTTGCACATTTATTTTCTCTCTATTTGTTGAAAGAGCGTCATCCCACTTTTTATTGTATGCGGAGACTGACACAAATGCTCTTTCTTCTATTTGTTCGATCGCTCTTGCTGAAAGATCTTTCAAAACCTTATTGGTTTTATTTTGCAAAACACCTTCAATCTTATCATTCAGTACACCTTGAACACAAGTGTAAATTATAGGTTTTTCACTAAAAATTTTATCCATTTTCTGAATGTACTTAGGGTCCCATTTCGCCCCACTTACTTCAAAAATAATGAAAGTGTTTTCTTTAGTATTTTCCTTACTCCAAGTTACTACTACTCGTTCTTCATGGGAAGAAAATTTTTTATAGGCTGTAGCTTTATATCCATCCGGAGATTGCTCTAATTCCCAATTTTTGATATTCGCTTTATCTTTCACATCGCTTAACAATTTTTGAAACGTATGTATGTTAGAAATTGTTTTTGTCTCTCTCGCTAACCATGACCACTTCTCTACTTTAGCATCGTTTTTCTCTAAAGCTGCAATCATGCTCTCCATCTTCTGTTCATCACTAATCGGTTTCATCTCTCTATATCCAACCAAAAATAAAACAATACTCAAGGTAACAAAAAGAATGGCTTTAAGCTTCAATTTCATCCCCTCCTATCCCCATTGTTAACGGAGATATGAGGTTCTATACACTTACTTTACTAAATACGTTAAACTCTTCGAATAGCCTAAATAATCAAGGAAGAAGTTACTTACAGATGTCCCAATTGCAATTGTAACTAGGATGAGTAATACCCTTGTCTGCAGTACTTTTCCAGGCTTCATTAAGCGCTCGATATGAATACCTTGTAAGGCCCACCACGTAATGGTAATAAACAATAAATGCGAAACAATGGCAATCAGTGCTTGTTGCCCTAAAAGTTGTGCCAAAAAATCGACCCCTTTTTACTCGGCTACTACTTATGAAAGAATATAAAACGATACCATAATAAGTAGAAACCACACTTTTCAAATGCAAATAAGATCTTACATTTTATATCGTAAATTTCTCTCAAAAAAACATACACCTATATGCATTTTCTTCTGTAGTTAACACAAAATAAAAAGCGTAGAGTACCGACTCCACACCTTTTATTTTCACTATTGTACCACGTTCCCTAGGAAGAAGAAATCTTTCATTAATGGAAAATATTCATAAAAGAAATTATATCCAATCATCGGCATAATCCCTAGTATTACAATCGAAATTGCACAAAGGCTCATAACGACTTTTATATTTAACGGTAATCGAAGTTTTTCTTCTGTCTCTCCTGTGCGGAAAAACATTTGTTGTAAAATCCGGAAGTAATATACGAATGAAATGACTGTCGTTCCCATCATAATGGAAGCTAGTACGTAATGAGCTGGCTCTACATGAAGTGCTCCTAAAAAGATGTTAATCTTTCCGATGAAACCAGCCGTTCCTGGTATTCCAGCTAACGATAAAATAAAGATTGTCATCACGATCGCTGTAAACGGTGATCGTTTATATAATCCGGTAAAAATAGTAATGTTTTCTTTATCGTTTTGTAAGATTAAACCGTGAATAATCGCAAATGCTCCTATGTTCATAAGCATATACGCCAGCATGTAAAACCACATACTATCCATTGTAAATGGTGATAATGCCACTAGCGGGACGAGTAAATATCCCGCATGCGCGATGCCTGAGTAGGCAAATAAACGTTTTACACTATATTGTTTTAATGCAACCACATTCCCCACAATCATTGTAATGCTGGCTAACACAGCAATGTATATACTCATTCGCCCGTATAAAGATTGCATAGATCCTTCTACCCCGATACTTGCGAAAACCATAAGGAACAAGCGGATAATAAGTAGAAACCCCGCAATTTTAGAAATCGTTCCAAGAAAAGCAGTAACAGGTGTAGCAGCTCCCTCATATACGTCAGGTGCCCACATATGAAACGGCACTGTTGCGATTTTAAATGAGAGGCCGACTAGCAATAGTAGAAATGCGAGAGCTAGCAATAATTGAATGCCACTAGCGAGATTTTGCGTGAATACTTTTTGCATATCCACAATATTAGTTGAACCTGTAATACCGTATAAATAACTCATCCCAAAGAGTGTAATTGCCGTTCCAATTCCTCCCTTAATGACGTATTTCATCGCGGCTTCATTCGATGCACCACTCTTCTTTCGTATTCCTACTAGAATATAGGAAGAAAGTGATAGTAGCTCTAAACCGACGAAAAGGGTAATGAAGTCCACACTAGAAGCCATGAACATTGCACCGAGAAGTGCCATTAAAAATAAGTAATAATATTCTCCCTTATCTTCAATTGGATTCTTCTTATCGTCGCTCATTGCGGTGCATAAGATGAGCGCTACTCCGCCTAGCAATAACGTTTTAAATCCTTTTGAAAATCCATCTAATACAAATGATCCATTTAAAATTTCTCCTGTCGGTTCACCGTACAGCGTAATTAACGACACAAGCGCCAATATGACAGCAGCAATGGCACTAAGCGCTACATACTTATGGTTCAGCTTAAAAAACAAATCACATATGGAAAGAAGGATGGCTGCCCCGAGAATGATGAATTCTGGCACCATTAGATGCCATGATAAGCTAAGTAACGTATTCATATCCATCCTACTTCACCCCCAATGTTTCTAATGTATTTTGAAGCGGATCCCCTAGTATTTCTGGCATTACTCCAATCGCAATAATGCAGAAGATAAGCAATATGATCGGTACGTACTCCCATCCGTGTATATCAGATTTCACTTCCCATTCTTTCTTACCGAACGTTACTTGAAGCGTCGCCCTTAATACGTATACCGCAGTTAAAATGATGCCAAGTACTCCGGCCGCAGCAATAACTGGTTTCCCTTGGAATAAACCGAGAAAAGCGAGAAACTCACTCACAAATCCAGACATACCCGGTAGTCCAAGCGATGCCATTCCTCCTGCTAAGAAGAAACCACTAAGTACTGGGACACTTTTTGCAAGTCCGCCTAGCGCTGTAATATCTGACGTTCCAAATCTCTGTTCAATAACACCGAGTAAGAAGAACAGTAACGCTGCAATTAAACCGTGTGACACAACTTGGAATAACGCTCCTTGTGTACCTGGTGCATTGAGCGCCGCAAGTCCCATTAAAACAATTCCCATATGCGAAATACTAGAGTAAGCAAGCACCTTCCTAAAGTCCGTTTGGATGAGTGCTAAAAAGGCGCCGTACAATAAATTAATTACGCCTAAAATCGCAAGTAGCGTTGCAAAATCACGAAAGTATTCTGGGAATAACCCTTGCCCGAAGCGAATCATACCGTACGCGCCAATCTTGAGTAGAACCCCTGCATGAAGCATAACTACTGCAGGGTGCGCTTCAATGTGCACATTGACCATCCAGCGATGTAAAGGAAAAACAGGTAATTTAATTGCAAAGGCAATCATGATGGCAATGAATAGACCGAGCTGTAAGCTACTTGGGACATTTAGTTCTCCCCCTGCGCTTACACTTGTTAATATTTCTTTCAACTCTACTATATTTGTTGTACCTGTTTTCGCGAACAAAATGGAGAAAACAATAAGCAAAATAGCTGATCCAATGCCGTTATATATTAAATAACTATATGCCGCCTTTTCGCTCGACAGTTTGCCCCACTTGCCAATTAGTAAGAACATTGGCGGCAGTGTAATTTCAAAGAAAATGAAGAATAACATTAAGTTTTGAGCAGCGAAGACGCCTAGCATTCCTATTTCTAACATGAGTAGTAGCATATAGAATGCTTTTAAATTTCTTTTAATAGAGAATGCCGCGATTGCTGCAAGCATCGCTAAAAGGGCCGTCAATACCATCATGACAAGTGATAACCCATCAATACCGAGCTCGTAATAAATGGAAAACCACCTTTTATCCACCGCTGTAAAATCCCCAAATTTAATCCATTTTACTTTCTCATCAAATAGCGACAAGCTCTTTCCAGAAACATATGTACAAGCGAGGACGATGGCGATTCCAAATGGAAGCGCCGTCCCGAATAAACCGAGCGCTCGCACTGTACGCGATTCTTTTTTTGGCGTTAATATAAGCAAGAGAATTCCTAAAAGCGGGGAAAAAATGAAGAACGTTAACAACAACTCATTCATCGTAAATCCCCTCCCGTATATAGCAAAATAATGACGAGTACCGCGAGCGAAACTGCTGTTACAGTGCCGTACACTTGTACATTCCCGTTTTGAAGTTTCGAACCGAGACCACTTATGCCTTTCACTACACTCCCTATTAAAACCGCAATTCCTTCTACTACATACAATTCAAATAAGCGAAGCAGATGAGCGATTCCTTTCGTAAGAGGAACCACTGTCATACTGTACAGTTCATCCACATAATATTTTTCTTTCAAAAGATTATAAAGCGATGTTTCCGTACCCCCAGCCCAATCTCTAGAAATAGATTTCTTACCATATATGAAATATGCAAGGGCAATTCCGGCAAATGAAACGAGTGTTGCGACGATCATAATCCAAACTGGTCCATGTACTTCTGCTACCTTGAATGCTACATCTTTCGTAAGCCAATCCCCGAGAAATGTCCCAAACCATGGTGTATTCATATAACCCGCGACTACTGCAAGGACACCAAGGACAATCATTGGGTACGTCATAATGCGAGGTGATTCACGCACCTCTTCCTTCGTCTTCGCTTCTCCAGTAAAGACGAGAAAATATAGACGGAACATATAAAACGCTGTTAGAAATGCCGCAATTACCGCTAAAGCGAATAAAATGTAATTGCCACTCATCCATGTCGCAGCCAAAATTTCATCTTTACTAAAAAATCCGGAAAGAAGCGGAACCCCGCTAATTGCGAGTGTACCTACTAGAAACAATGCACCAGTTACTTTCATCTTCTTCTGTAAACCGCCCATTTTATTAATATTTTGCGTATGCACGGCATGAATGACACTTCCTGCTGCCAAAAATAGTAGTGCTTTAAAGAAGGCATGTGTCGTTAAATGAAATATACCAGCGACATAACCTGCAGAACCTAATGCGAGCATCATATACCCGAGCTGACTAACTGTAGAATAAGCAAGCACCCTCTTTATATCCGTCTGCACAAGGCCGATGGAGGCTGCAAAGATTGCGGTGAAAGCTCCAACGATTGCCACTGTTTGCATCGCCACTGCACTTGCTGAAAATAGTGGGAACATCGTTGCTACTAAATATACGCCGGCCGCTACCATCGTCGCCGCATGAATCAGTGCCGAGACAGGCGTCGGTCCTTCCATTGCGTCCGGTAACCACGTATGAAGCGGGAACTGACCTGATTTCCCCATCGCCCCGATAAAGATTAATATCGCCGTTAGTGTCACCATAGTAGGGGACAGATCCCCCGTCTGAATCGCTCTAAAAATTGCATCGTACTCAAAACTACCTGCGTACCAAAAAATTAAAATCATCCCAATAAATAGACCAACGTCACCAATACGAGTTATAATAAAAGCCTTTTTCGCCGCAGCCTTCGCTTCTTCTTTAAAGAAATAAAAACCGATAAGTAAAAACGAACCGAGGCCAACTAACTCCCAAAATATATAAAGTTGCAATAAATTCGTTGATATAACGAGCCCAAGCATCGCAAATGTAAAGAGCCCTAAATATGCATAAAAGGTCGGTAATCGTTCGTCACCTTTCATATAACCTTTCGAATATACATGTACAAGCAAACTTACAAGTGTAACGATAAACAACATTAAAGCTCCTAATGCAGTCACTTCAAAACCAAATGATATATCAATATCTCCGGCTCTAAGCCATAACCACTTATGCTTCACGCTCGCTTCTGAAAACCTTTCTATTAATACAATTACCGCAAGTATAAAGGAGAGAAAGACGAAGAAAATACTAAGTACACTGCTTCCTTCCCTAATTTTCTTCCCGAATATAATAAGTACAAAAAACGAAATGAGCGGGAAAAGCGGTATGAGCCATGCATAATCGATCATTGTTTCCTTCCCCCTTTTCGGTCACAATGTTATCCTTTGAGCGTATCCATTTCATCTACATGAACCGTTGCGCGATTACGATACAAAGCGATCAAAATAGCGAGTCCTACCGCCGCTTCCGCTGCTGCTACAGCCATCGTAAACAGCGAGAAAATTTGTCCTGTTAAATTCGGGAACAAGCCTAATTTACTAAACGCTACCAAGTTCAAATTAGCAGCGTTAAGCATTAATTCGATACAAACTAATACGATTACTGTATTTCGCTTCGTCAAAGCTCCAAATAGACCGATGCAAAACAATATAATCGCAAGTGTTAAATACGCAGAAGCTGGGACACTACTCATTGGAATCCCCCTCTTTCTCATCCTTCTTCGCAAGAATAATCGCACCAACAAGTGCTACAAGTAAAATAACTGAAGTTAGTTCAAATGGAATAATGTATTTTGAATAGAGAAGTGTACCGATTTGAAGTGTGTTTTGTTCATGGAGAGGTAAACTTCCTTGTGTGCCTTCATTTGTAAAGTCGATATTATTAACAGCGAAATACATAACCGCACCAAATGCTACAACCGCAAAGAAGATAATCCATTTTCGAAGAGTAAGACGCGATTCATTTTCCGCGTTATGTTTCGTTAACATAATGCCGAAAATCATAATAATTGTGATCGCACCGGAGTAAAGTAAAATTTGTGCCACTCCGATAAACTCCGCTGATAAAAGAAAGTACAAACCTGCAATGCTGAGAAATGTCAGAACGAGAGCTAGCATCATATGCATAACTTTCGTTAAGTTCAACATAAGAATACCGCCGATAATTGCCGACAAGGATAGTATAAAGAATGCTACAAACTCGCCATTCATGCCTTATTCTCCTTCCTGACGTTTTCATCGTTTTCATCAAGCCACTGCAAATTTTTAAATAATTCATCACGTGAATACTCCGCGAGCTCGAAATTATTTGTCATAACAATTGCCTCTGTCGGACAAACTTCTGTACATAAATCGCAAAGAATACAAATTTCAAAATTAATATCATACGTATCAATAATTTTTCCTTTTTTCGTAGGATCAGGATGTTTTTTTCCCGTTAACTGAATACAGTCTGTCGGACAAATGTTGGAACATTGATTACAAACAATACATTTTTCTGGGTAAAATTTTTGAATCCCCCGGAAGCGGTCTGGCAATGGCAACGGTTGATTCGGATAATCATACGTCACTTTCTTTTTACTCAAATTACTAAGCGTATATTTTAACCCTTTAAATAGTCCTTTCATCTCTTACTGGCACCCCCCTCATAGATTAGAAGAATAACTCCTTAATCAATGCCGTTAAGAAAATATTTGCAAGTGCAATTGGCAATAATACTTTCCAACCAAACTCCATTAACTGGTCACCTCTTATACGCGGGAACGTAACGCGGAACCAAATTAATAGAAAGACTACACTGCTAAATTTCAAAGCAAACCATACGGCACCTGGAATAAATCCAAGGAACATGACTGGGTTCCATCCTCCTAAAAAGAGCACTGTAATTAACGACGCCATTCCGAAGAAATACACATACTCTGAAAGCATGAAAAACGCCCAGCGAAACCCTGAGTATTCCGTATGATATCCCGAAACAAGTTCTGACTCCGCTTCTGGTAAATCAAACGGCGTCCTATTTAACTCTGCAACTGCTGCAATTAAGAAAACAACGAAACCGATTGGTTGCGCGAAAATGTACCATACCTTCTCTTGCGCCGCTACAATCTCATTTAAATTCAAGCTACCAGCTAACAAAACAACCCCAATTACACTCATTACGAGCGGAATTTCGTAAGAGATCATTTGCGCCGCCGCACGCATCCCTCCTAAAAGGGAATATTTATTATTCGATGCCCATCCCCCGGTTACAACACCTATCGTCGTAATGCCGGAAACAGCGATATAGTAGAGTAACCCTACGCCAATATCTGCGAACTGAAATTTATCAGTGAACGGGATAACTGCAAGCACCATAAAAGCTGGTGCGAATGCAATGACAGGTGCTAATATGAATAACGGTTTATCTGCCGCTTTCGGAATACTGTCTTCCTTCAATAATAGTTTCAAAACATCAGCTACTGTTTGTAGTAAACCGAACCGGCCTCCAACTTGGTTTGGCCCAATCCGTCCTTGCATAAATCCCATCACTTTCCGTTCTGCCAAAATGCCATATGTAACGAAGCCAAGGACCGCAAATAATAGGAGTACCGCTAATCCGAAAAAAATGAAGAAATTCGTCCAGCTTGAAGGTGATTGTAAGAGCGTCTCAATCATTAACCATCGACCTCCCCAAGTACAATATCAACTCCACCTAAAATCGTAATTAAATTGGCGATATTTTCACCTTTCAATAACTTCGGTAAAATTTGCAAATTATAAAAGGACGGCCTGCGAAACTTCAAACGGTACGGCTCTTTCTTTCCGTCACTAGCAATATAGCAGCCAATCTCCCCACGCGGCGACTCTATACGGACGAACGCTTCCCCTTTAGGCGCCTTAATAATTTTCGGCACTTTCGCCAGTACAGCTCCGTCTTTCGGGAACTGCTTAACCGCTTGCTCGACAATCTTTAATGACTCCTCAATCTCTTCCATTCGGCAAACGTATCGATCCCAAGCATCCCCCACACTTCCAACAGGAACATCGAAATCAAAACGATCATAAATCGAATACGGCTCATCTTTGCGAAGATCCCACTTTACCCCGGTGCACCGCAAATTTGCTCCGCTTAAAGAATAGGAAATTGCCTCTTCCGCACTATATATACCAACACCTTTCACACGATTTAAGAAAATCTCATTACCGCTAACAAGGTCGTGGTAACCAGCTAACTGCTCTCTCATATATGGAACGAACTCTTCCACTTTTTCAATCCAACCATCCGGCGCATCCCACTTCACGCCACCGACTCTCATATAGTTAAAAGTAAGCCGCGCTCCGCATAATTCGTTTAATAAATTTATAATCATTTCTCGTTCACGAAACGCATATAAAAACGGGCTAACTGCTCCAATATCAAGAAGATTCGTCCCCCACCAAACGAGATGACTCGCAATCCTTCCAAGCTCCATCGCAAGCACTCGTAAATATTCAGCACGCTCTGGAATTTCAAGTCCCATCATCGTCTCTACCGCATGGCAAATGACGTAATTATTCGTCATTGCTGATAAATAATCCATTCGATCTGTGTAAGGGATAATTTGCGTGTACTGTAAGCTCTCAGCGATCTTTTCAGTCCCGCGATGCAAATACCCAATAACTGGTGTAGCTTCTTTAATAATCTCCCCGTCAATCTTAATAACAAGTCTGAACACACCATGCGTACTCGGATGCTGAGGCCCTACATTCAAAAGCATTTCCTCCGTACGAATCATAAACTACACCTCCACATCATACGGTTCATAATCTTTCCTAAGCGGATGCCCTACCCAATCATCGGGCATTAAAATGCGCGATAAATTCGGATGCCCTTTAAATACAATGCCGAGTAAATCATACGTCTCTCGCTCCGGCCAGTCCGCCCCTTTCCAAAGCGGCGTCACCGATTCGACTTGCGGAACTTCCCGATCTATCTTTACCTTCACTGCTACTGACTGTTTCTTTCCATATGAAAATAAATGGACATACACTTCCATATGTGTCACAAAATCTGTCGCATGCAGCTCTGACATATAATCAAAAGCCAGTCCCTCATGGAATCGCAGTAACTCCATCACCTCATAATACTTTGAAGGGGCCACCACAAGAGTTGGTACATCTTTTGAAAGCTTATTAATATAAGAATCTACTAATGCACTCTCTCCTACTTTATCTCTAATAATCCCAACATACTCATTTAAATATGGCTGATTCGCGGATGGTTCTTCCTGCTTTGGCGCATCCTCTTGCGTACTTTCAGCGCCCTTTGTCTTCGCCCTTGCCGCAGCTGCTGCTTTCGCTTTGGCTGCCGCAATCACCTTCGCCTTTTCATCTCCTGAATCTCCATCACCTTGCAAGGCTTTCTGCTTCGCTAACGCTGCTGCTTTTGCTTTCGCCGCAGCCGCTGCCTTCGCCTTCGCTTTGGCCTTTTCTTCTTCTGTTATTTCCTCCGTTCCTTCTCGCTTTTGCTTCGCTAACGCTGCTGCTTTTGCTTTCGCGGCCGCAGCTGCCTTCGCCTTCGCTTTGGCCTTTTCCTCGTCTGTTATTTCTTCCGTTCCTTCTCTTTTCTGCTTCGCTAACGCTGCTGCTTTTGCTTTCGCCGCAGCCGCTGCCTTCGCCTTCGCTTTGGCCTTTTCTTCTTCTGTTATTTCCTCCGTTCCTTCTCGCTTTTGCTTCGCTAACGCTGCTGCTTTTGCTTTCGCCGCAGCCACTGCCTTCGCCTTCGCTTTGGCCTTTTCTTCTTCCGTTATTTCTTCCGTTCCTTCTCTTTTCTGCTTCGCTAACGCTGCCGCCTTTGCTTTGGCTTTTTCTTCTTCTGTTATTTCTTCTATTGCATTTTTACCATCTTTTGATAGCGCTTTCTCTTTTTCTTGATCTTCTTCCTCAAGTTGACTAATTTCTGCGCCATGTTTCGCTACAAGACGTTTTCTTGCTTCTTCTTTTGCACGCCTAGCCGCTTCTCTTTTCAAATCCTCTAAATCTTTATTGGGATTGCTCATTTATTCGTCACCTGCTTTCCAGTCTTCGCCTCGTAACGAATTTTCTCTTTCAATTTATTAATTCCATAAATTAAAGCTGCAGGGTTAGGTGGACATCCCGGGATATACACATCAACTGGTACAATTTGATCTACACCTTTCACAACAGCGTACGAATTCACGTACGGACCACCAGCTGTTGCACAAGATCCCATTGCAATAACCCACTTCGGCTCAGGCATTTGATCATATAGACGCCGAACAATAGGAGCCATCTTCTTCGTTACCGTTCCCGACACAATCATGACATCCGATTGTCTTGGTGAAGTCCGAAAAAATGACCCAAATCGATCTAAATCATAATGTGATGAACCTACTCCCATCATTTCAATTGCACAACATGCCAGTCCGAATGTCATCGGCCATAAAGAATTGCTTCTCGCCCATCCCTTTAACTGCTCTAGTGTAGAAAAAAAGATATTTCGCTCTAATTCCGCTCGCTCATTTGGGTGTAATTCCTCAAAATTTATAACCATTGTAACACCTTCTTTTTCCAAGCATACGCTAATCCAACTAACAACATTACAACGAAGATGAGCATTTCAATTAATGCAAATAAACCTAGCTTGTCATATGCAACAGCCCATGGATATAAAAATAATGTTTCTACATCAAAGATGACAAACAATAAAGCAAAAATATAATAACGAGCATGAAACCGAATATTTGCATCATGAAAAGGCTCAATTCCACTTTCATACGTTGTCGCTTTCGCCGCACTCGGTTTGTTCGGGCGCAGCATTTTTCCTAATGTAAGAGCCACTACCGGCAGCAATATACCTAATAGCAAGAAAATCAAAACGATCATATAACTATTTTCATATACACTTGCCATTGTGAAACCCTCCCCCCTAAATTAAGAACAAGTTCACATAGTAAACAATATGTCCTAGTTGCAGTAATTATTATTTTTAAATTTTTCTAAATAATGCAACTATTTAATTCATTATAGCAAACTTCAAATTCCTATGTCGATATGTTGACAGGCAGAATCACGATTTATTAAAACACATTTTTATAACTCACTATAACTGTGTAAAATAAATATAAAAGTGATGAAACAAAAAAGAATTTTATATGTATATACCATAGGTGATATAAATGAAAAAACAAACGCATGTAAGTATTCTTATTAGCTTTTTATTGTTGTTTACCATAATTCATTACGTTACAATGCCCGTTTTATATGAATACTCATTCCCATTTCAAATAGTAATTAGCATGAGTACACTATTAATTGATATTGTTGCTTGCAGTTATATATTTTATTTTTCAAATGTGAAACAAGGATTACCTCGTTTATTTTGGATGATATTGTCTATTGGAACCTTCTCTTATTTCATTGGCGATATAGTCGTTGCCTACCAACGTGTCATTTTAAAGGACTACTATACATTTGTAGATCCATCCGACTTTTTTTATTTACTCTTCTTGATTAGCTTTGCATTCGCCTTTTTATATGAGATTATTTACAATCAAAATTTGTTAGAAAAACTTTTTATGTTATGTGACATTTGCATTATCGTTACAGCCCAATTTACTTTAAGTTACTACTTGCTCATTGAACAAAACATTTACGTTTTTACAAAATCCTATATCGATATATTTGTTCAACTCACCTATCCGATGGCTGATTTGCTCTTCTTTTTAATAGGAATCAATCTTTTATTCAGACCACTATCTTTATTACCAAAAAAGGTTGGCGCGCTTCTTAGTAGTGCCTTAATTTTATATGCTACTACGGATGCGATTTATGCTTATATAAAATATGTCACACCAGAGTATTCTATGTTCACTGTCTCTCCATTCTATCAAGTGACTTTAGTATTAGTAGCCATCGCCTGTATCCTTCATACAAAAGAACCTGAAAAACAAGAACAAGTATTACTAACGCCTAAATTCGGTGAATCCATCCGATTATCACTACCATATGTTTCTGTCGTTATGCTTATCGCTTTTATATTAGTGGAGTATGTTTTTGCACCTATCGTCGTAATTGGACTTATGGTAACTTTCCTTTTCGTTCTCATCCGCCATAGTTTAGTTCGAAAACAAAATAAAATATTATTAATATCACAAATGCAATTTAACTTGGAACTTGAGAAACAAATTGAACTACGGACAGAAGATTTAGTAGAACAAAAAAATGAGCTCTATCATAACCAACAAATGTTTAAATCTTTATACGAGCATCACCCAGATCCAATATTCACATTAGATTTGTACGGTAATTTTCTCAAAGTGAATAATGCCGGTACAACGTTACTCGGTTATCAAACGAACGAATTATTAAATCAACCTTACTACTCACTTATATATGAAGGAGATTTAGAAGAGATTATTAACGCTTTTCATCGCGTAAAAAAGGGGAATTCTATCTCTTTAGAAATACGGGCTTATCACAAAAACAGAGATATTTACTACTTGCATGTTACGGCTGTTCCGATCTTTTTAAAGGAGCATATTTCTGGGGTATATTTAATGATTAAAGATATTACGGAAAGCAAGCAGCAACAAGAACAAATTAACTTCCTAGCATATCATGATACTTTAACAGAGCTTGCTAATCGCCGTGCATTTCATCAATATTTAGAAGCAGCAATTGCTCGAGCAAAACTAACGAAACAGCCTTTTGCTGTTATGTTCCTCGACTTAGACCGCTTTAAAGTTATTAATGATACTCTCGGTCACCGAGTAGGAGATCTTCTATTAATTGCAGTAGCAAAAAGGCTAGAACGAATATCAACACAACATATGAAACTTGCTCGATTAGCTGGGGATGAGTTCACGATCCTTATCGAGAACTATAAAAAACGGACAGATGTAAAAAAAATAGCGGATATGATTGTTGCCGCCATGAACGAACCATTCGAAATCGAAAATCAATATTTACACATCTCACCGAGTATCGGGATTGCCATATACCCTGAGGCAGGTGAAGACCCGCTTTCTATTTTGCAGCATGCTGACATGGCCATGTACGAGGCAAAAAACAAAGGGAAAAATGGTAGCTCCCTTTACACAAAAGAACTATATAAAAAAATGGAGCGAAGAGCTCGAATCGAAAAGGATTTGCCACTCGCTTTAGTAAACAAAGAATTTTACCTCGTCTATCAACCACAAATTGATACGACAACAAATAAAATTATCGGTGCTGAAGCGTTAATACGATGGAAACATCCACTATTAGGCGACATTCCACCATGTGAATTCATCCCAATTGTAGAAGAAACCCCACAAGTTATTCCGCTTGGACATTGGGTATTAAAGGAATCTTGTCGCCAATTAAAAATATGGCATACCTTTGGCTACACAGATTTAAATATAAGTGTGAATTTATCAGCCAAAGAATTTACACAAAATCAATTAATCGAAAACATCTCACAAATATTAAACGAGATGAGCGTTGATCCGAAATATGTAACACTTGAATTAACAGAACGCATTGCGATGATTGACGAAAAAGAAACATTATCGAGACTAAAGCAATTAAAAGAATATGGCATTCAAACGTCTATTGATGACTTCGGTACCGGCTATTCTTCGCTCGCCTATTTATCAATCTTTCCTATCGATACATTAAAAGTACCAAGAGAATTTACACAACTAGCCGACCATCGTCCTGAAGAAAGGGCCATCGTTTCCACTATCCTCTCACTTGCAAATACTTTAAATCTATCTGTCATTGCCGAAGGAATTGAAACAGAAAAACAACTGAAGTTTCTACAAAAAAACAACTGTAGATATATGCAAGGTTACTATTTCAGTAAACCTCTAACAAGTAAGCAGTTTATAAAATTTCTACAAAAAATACCCGGTATGAACCAATAGTTCACACCGGGTGTTTTTATCTTGCTATTTGCCAGCAATAAAGTGCAACTTTATAATGCTGGCGTTTTTTTCTCATAATATTCTTCTGCAATTTCTTCGTAAAAAGCAGCTGCTGTAGTATAAAAATATGGAATCAACCATAAGAATCCAATTCCTAATGTAATACAGCTTAATATAAACCAACCAATAAAACTTAAACATAATATAAAATACTCCATTTTATGTCCAGCCATCATACGACGACTTTCTGTAATCGCTTGGTTCAATGAATATTCAGGATGATCATTTAAAATGAAATATGTCATTGCGTAAGAAAATGATTTAATAATGCCTGGAATAATGAAAAGTAAAGTCCATAAAAAAAGATAAAAATTCACTAATAAATATACTAAAAATGATTTTAGAAATTTTTCCCCCTCTGTAAACCAAACAAACACATTACCGATACTAGCTTGTTTTTCACGAATGATATTTAAAGCAAGATAATATCCACCTAAAGTTAATGGCCCGGTAACCAAAAATGTAAGAACGTTTATTGAAAGTGAACCTTTTGTTTCTTTCCAACCTAAAATAGAAGAAAATCCCCAATCCAAACTGAAACTAAAAGCCGTCATAAGAATTGAAATGAGTAACGTTGCCCCGACAGCTAATCCCCATTTTCCTTCTAATGAATCTAATGATTCTCCTTTTAAATCACTAATCATACTTTTCCTCCTATACGTAACAATTCTATTAGTATAGCATGTTCCTACTGCAATTCACCTTTTGCAATATGGCGATAAAAATGTGCTGTCGTTGTACTCATGTACGGACTAACCCAAAGGAACCCTATTCCTAATGTCAAAATCGCTAAAATTGCCCATCCTATAAAGCTCAACCATAAAAGAAATAAATCTAATTTACGTCCTTTCATAAGACGCTTACTTTCTTTCATCGCTTGCGAAACACTATACTCTGGATTTTCAATCATCACATAATACGTCAGCGCATAAGAAAAGTACATCACAAGCATGCCAACGATTGAAATGGCTAATAGTACGAAGAAAGCAATGGCAAATGACGTATTCCCTTCCCCACCAAGAAATACGAATGCACCAACTAATACCATAGGAATCCATGTACCTGTATATAATAAAATCGCGAGCATTGCCCACATTGTTTTCATCATTCTTTTAAAACCGCGAAACCCTTCAAATAAATAATCTACTCTAGCATCTTCACGTTTACTAATCTGTAAAAACACATTTGTATAACCATATGATGTGATGCCATATGATGCATTACTCAAAATTAACATGATGCAATAAAAGATTCCAAATGTAATACCCGCTCCAATTGACAACGTTTCTTCTTCAACTGAACCAGTAAAGCCAATAATTAAGAAAAATATAATCATTCCTGGAATGAAAAGTATAAACATTGCAGCCATTGAAACAACATAACTTAAAATAAAATATAAAATCGTTGAGCCAACACCTAATCCCCATTTCCCTTGCAAGGAATGCAACGCTTCTCGTTTCATTTCACCGATCATTTTCTCATCCCCTTTATAAAGTTGTTGTACATCATCTACTTATACGAGCATCAATATAATTATACCATTTTTGTAAAATTATTCATAAACCGCACAAAAAAACCGCAAAGGCAAAGCCTTTACGGGTTTTTTTACTTCATATCAGAAACGTTTAAACGGTTCACAGCACGTTGTAGTGCCATTTCTGCACGTCTAAAGTCAACATGTGCTTGTTTATCTTGCATACGTTGCTCAGCACGACGCTTCGCTTCATTTGCACGATGGATGTCGATATGGTTTGCTTCTTCAGCAGATGATGATAATACAGTCACTTTATCTGGACGAACTTCGATAAAGCCACCACTTACTGCTACATAATCAGTGTGTCCACCATGTTTCAGACGAACTGCACTAATTTTTAATGGTGCAACAGTTGGAATGTGACCTGGTAAGATCCCCATTTCCCCACTCTCTGCTTTTACACTTACCATCTCTACTTCTTTTTCGTAAACCGGTCCATCAGGAGTTACAATACTGACTGGAAATGTCTTCATACTTCGTCCCTCCTAAGGCCTTACGCCATCATTTTCTTCGCGTTTTCAATAACTTCTTCAATGCCACCAACTAAGCGGAACGCATCTTCTGGAAGGTCATCATATTTTCCTTCTAGAATTTCTTTGAAGCCACTAACTGTATTTTTCACAGGTACGTAAGAACCCTTTTGACCTGTAAACTGTTCAGCTACGTGGAAGTTTTGTGATAAGAAGAATTGAATACGACGAGCACGATGTACAACTAACTTATCTTCTTCAGATAACTCATCCATACCTAAGATAGCGATGATATCTTGAAGTTCTTTATAACGTTGTAAAGTTTGCTGTACTTGACGAGCTACTTCATAATGCTCTTCTCCTACGATTTCTGGAGAAAGTGCACGAGATGTAGATGCTAATGGATCTACCGCTGGGTAAATACCCATTTGTGTTAAACGACGCTCTAAGTTTGTTGTTGCATCTAAGTGAGCGAACGTTGTTGCTGGTGCTGGGTCAGTATAGTCATCGGCTGGTACATATACCGCTTGGATAGACGTGATAGACCCTTTATTTGTAGATGTAATACGCTCTTGTAATTGACCCATTTCAGTTGCAAGTGTTGGTTGGTAACCTACCGCAGATGGCATACGACCAAGAAGGGCAGATACTTCAGAACCTGCTTGCGTGAAACGGAAGATGTTATCGATGAACAGAAGTACGTCTTGTCCTTGCTCATCACGGAAGTATTCAGCCATTGTTAAGCCTGTTAATGCAACACGTTGACGTGCTCCAGGTGGCTCGTTCATTTGTCCGAATACCATCGCAGTTTTCTTAATTACGCCAGAATCGCTCATTTCGTGGTATAAGTCATTACCCTCACGAGTACGCTCACCTACACCAGCGAATACAGAGATACCACCGTGTTCTTGTGCGATGTTGTTAATTAATTCCTGAATTAATACAGTTTTACCTACACCGGCACCACCGAATAGACCGATCTTACCACCCTTAATGTAAGGAGCAAGTAAGTCTACTACTTTAATACCAGTTTCAAGAATTTCTACTTTAGTAGATAATTCTTCAAATGCAGGTGCTTGACGGTGAATTGGATCACGACGTACATCCGCAGGAACCTCACCATCTAAGTCAATTGCATCACCTAATACGTTAAATACACGACCAAGTGTTGCATCACCAACTGGTACAGAGATTGCTTTACCAGTATCTTCTACTTCTGTGCCACGAACAAGTCCATCTGTGGAAGACATCGCAACTGTACGAACTGTGTCATCACCTAAATGAAGTGCAACTTCAAATGTTAAGTTAATGTCTGTTCCGTTTTCGTTGCTTTGTTTTACCGTAAGGGCATTGTAGATTTCTGGTAGCTTTCCGCCATCAAACTTAACGTCTACAACCGGACCCATGATTTGCGTAACGCGCCCTTTATTCATCGGGTTCCCTCCTAGCTTTCTTTTTATTAGCCAGCTTTCTACGAGTAGTTGGCTTTTAGTTTTTTATTGGTTTATAGCTTACGCGGTTCTTCTGAAAGAACCGCTTCCGCCTTTTAATACTATTCTAACGCTGCTGCTCCACCAACGATTTCCGTAATCTCTTGCGTAATCGCTGCTTGACGCGCACGGTTGAATGAAAGTGTAAGTGAGTCGATAACTTCCATTGCGTTGTCTGTAGCACTCTTCATTGCTGTCATACGCGCTGCATGTTCACTTGCTTTACCGTCTAGTAATGCACCGTACACTAAGCTTTCTGCGTATTGTGGCAATAGTACTTTTAAAATTTCTTCTTCAGAAGGTTCGAATTCATAAGCTGTCGTCGGTTTGTCAGACGCCACATCAGTAAGCGGTAAAATTTTATTTTCCGTTACTTCTTGTGAAATTTTACTTACGTAATGGTTGTAGTAAATGTACAGCTCATCATAAGCACCATCTGCGAACATCGCAATTGCTCGAGAAGCAAGATCTTTAATATCAGTAAATGATGGGTGGTCAGATAATCCAACTACTTCATCAATGATGTTAAAGCCGCGACGTTTTAAATAATCACGTCCTAGTCGTCCAAGCACAATAATAGAATATTGGTTTGAATCCATATTATGACGTTCACGAACTACGTTACTTACCGTACGTAATACGTTACTGTTATAACCACCTGCTAGTCCGCGATCCGATGTAATAACGATGTATCCTGTACGCTTTACAGGACGCGCATTTAGCATTGGATGATTAATTCCTTTGCTTCCTTGCGCAATGCTCGCTACTACTTCTTGAATCTTTTCCATATACGGAACGAAAGATTTAGCATTTTGCTCTGCACGGTTTAACTTAGATGCAGATACCATCTCCATCGCTTTCGTAATTTGACTCGTTTTCTTTGTCGAGGTAATCTTCGCTTTTATATCGCGTAAAGATGCCACAGGTTTTCACCACCTTTTTTCCGGAAGTTGGCACGATTAGTAAGAATCCTCTTCCTAATCTACGTTGCAAGATATTCTTGCTCATGATTGAAGGAAAAGAATAGGTGCACCTACTCTTTTCCTTTACATGACCTTTAGCAATCTCAGAGCCCGAGATGCCGTTATATATTATCTAGCTTCGGCGGTTTGTACGAGCCGCTTCCGCTTTTATTAATCTAGTTCCGCCTCCTAGCCCCTTTCGTCTAAGAACCTTCCCCACGAGAAGGTAAAAAGCACCTTCTGTGGGAAAGAACCTTAGCCGATGGGGCTGAACAGTCGGCTTCACTTTTTATTATTATTCAGAAGCTACGAATACTTTTTTAAATCCATTGATTGCTGCTGCAAATTTGTCGTCATCCGCAAGTTTCTTAGTTGTGCGGATTTCTTCTAATAAGTCAGTCGCATTAGAATCTAACCAAGCATGGAATTCTTCTTCGAAACGAGTGATATCTGCTACTGGGATATCATCTAGGAATCCACGTGTTAAAGCGTAAAGAATGATAACTTGTTTCTCTACACGTAACGGTTTGTGTAATCCTTGTTTTAATACCTCAACAGTACGAGCACCACGGTTTAGTTTCGCTTGAGTTGCTTTATCTAGGTCAGAACCGAACTGAGCGAACGCTTCTAACTCACGGTAAGATGCAAGGTCAAGACGAAGTGTACCTGATACTTTACTCATTGCTTTAATCTGAGCAGATCCACCTACACGTGATACAGAAGTACCCGCATCGATTGCTGGACGTACGCCAGAGAAGAATAGGTCAGATTGTAAGAAGATTTGTCCATCCGTAATCGAGATTACGTTTGTTGGGATGTAAGCTGATACGTCCCCTGCTTGTGTTTCGATGAAAGGTAGTGCAGTTAAAGAACCGCCGCCTCTTGCATCACTTAATTTTGCTGCACGCTCTAATAAGCGAGAATGTAAGTAGAATACATCCCCTGGGTAAGCTTCACGACCTGGAGGACGACGTAATAGTAATGACAGCTCACGGTAAGCCGCTGCTTGTTTTGATAAGTCATCATATACTACTAATACGTGTTTACCATTGTACATGAACTCTTCACCCATTGTTACACCAGCGTAAGGAGCTAAGTATAATAATGGAGCTGGTTGAGAAGCTGATGCAGTTACAACGATTGTGTAATCTAATGCACCGTGCTTACGTAGTGTTTCTACTACGTTACGTACAGTTGATTCTTTTTGTCCGATAGCTACGTAGATACAAATCATATCTTCATCTTTTTGATTAATGATTGTATCAAGTGCAACTGCTGTTTTACCAGTTTGACGGTCACCGATGATTAACTCACGTTGCCCACGGCCAATTGGTACAAGAGCATCGATCGCTTTAATACCTGTTTGAAGTGGCTCATGAACAGATTTACGATCCATTACACCTGGTGCTGGACTTTCAATTGGACGAGTGTTTGTTGTATTGATTGGGCCTAAACCATCAACTGGTTGACCTAATGGGTTTACAACACGACCAATTAGTTCTTTCCCTACTGGTACTTGCATGATGCGACCAGTACGACGAACTTCGTCACCTTCACGGATTTCTGTGTAAGGTCCTAAAATGATAATACCTACGTTGTTTTCCTCTAAGTTTTGTGCTAGTCCCATAACGCCGTTAGAGAACTCTACAAGTTCACCAGCCATAACGTTATCAAGACCATGAGCACGCGCGATACCGTCACCAACTTGGATAACTGTACCAACATCACTAACTTCGATTTCAGACTGATAGTTCTCGATTTGTTGCTTTATCAGTGCGCTAATTTCTTCAGCTCTGATGCTCATGTGCTTCACCCCTATCTATTCTTCATTAATTCACGCTGAATACGTGCTAATTTTCCTTGTAAACTTCCGTCATAAATGCGATTTCCAATACGTACTTTAATGCCGCCTAGTAAATCTTCATCTACAACATTTTTTACACGAATTGCATCTTTTCCTGTTCTCTTTGCAAATGCTTCTGCAATGTTAAGCTTCTCTTCTTCCGATAGAAGACGAGTAGAATATACAGTTGCGTCCGCTACGTTACGTTCTTCATTAGCAAGAACAACATATTCATCTGCAATTTCAGGTAAGATTTCAATGCGCTTGTTATCAATTAAAATATATAACGTATTTAAAATAGATTCAGAAACAGATCCGAATACGTTTGCAAGAAACGTTTTCTTCTGTTCTTTTGAAATGTTCGGTTGCGTTAAAAAGCTATGTAGCTCTCCGTTCTTTACATAAACGTTTTGTACAAGGCGTAATTCCTCTTCAAACATTTCTAATACGTGTTTTTCTTTTGCAATTTTAAAAAGAGCGACAGCATAACGTTTTGCTACAATCCCATTGCTCATCGCGCTTCTCCTACTTCTTTAATATAATCGCGAATTAACTTCACTTGATCTTCTTCTTTTAATTCTTTTTCAATTACTTTAGAAGCAATTTGAACAGATAAAGAAGCGACTTGTTCTTGTAAAGCAGCAATCGCTTGCTCTTTTTCGCGTTGAATTTCTTGTACAGCAGATGTTTTAATTGATTCTGCTTCTTCTTTCGCAGCAGCAATGATAACATCTTTTTGATCTACAGCTTGTTTTTTCGCTCTTTCGATTAACTCTTGTGCTTCAACACGTGATTGTTTTAACATTTCACGTTGTTCTTCTACTAATTTCTTCGCTTCAGCATTATTCTTTTCTGCAGCGTCGATTTCATTAGAAACGTGCTCTTCACGTTCTTTCATAATTCCCATTAAAGGACCCCACGCAAATTTGCGTAGCATTACTAATAGAAGTAAGAAGATGAACAATGTATAAGCAATCGTTCCGAATGGAATGGAAGCTCCTAATAATAAAGTTGGCACAAGGATTCACTCCCTTCAAAATATCTAAATTGATCATATGAAAAAAAAAGACATACGTTTCGTTCATAAAGCAATGGCGAAGAAAGTTCAAAAAACACTCTTCGCCATCTATGTAAGGGGAGTCTCCCTTATTTGTTCATTACGATGAATGCAATAACTACACCGATGATTGGAAGTGCCTCAACTAAAGCAACCCCGATGAACATAATTGTTTGAAGTGCGCCTTTTAATTCTGGTTGACGAGCAACACCTTCGATTGTACGTGATACGATAAGACCGTTACCAATACCTGCACCTAATGCTGATAAACCAATTGCAATTGCAGCTGCGATTACACCTAAACTCATTTAATTTGTCCTCCTTTGTATTATAAAAAAATAAATTTTTTCTTACTTAAATTATATTAATGGTCATGACTTACTTTATGAGCCATATAAACCATCGTTAACATTACAAAAATAAATGCCTGGATTGAACCAACAAACACACTGAATCCCATCCACGCTAACATTGGTACAAGTGCACCTAATGCTCCAAGGACTGATGCCCCGCCTAATTTAGCAAGTAATCCTAATAAGATCTCACCTGCATAAATGTTACCGAATAGACGAAGACCTAACGTTAATGTGTTAGCAAACTCCTCAATAACCTTTAATGGGAATAAGAATTTCATCGGTTGGAAATAACCTTTAACGTATTCTTTCGTACCCTTCATCTTAATTCCATAATAATGGGTGAGGGTAACTACCATCACGGCTAATGTTAATGTAACTGCTGGATCAGACGTTGGTGATCTCCACCATGCAATATGTTCGCCACCTTCAGTTGCCGAATACATGAATGGTAAACCAAGGAAGTTTGATACGATGATAAACATGATAAGCGTAACGCCAAGCGTTAAGAAACGTCCACCTGTTTTCCAGTCCATCGTACTATTGATAATCCCTTTCACGAAGTCAAACACCCATTCCATGAAGTTTTGCATTCCTGTTGGGCGAAGGGCTAAGCTGCGAGTTCCGATAACAGCGATTAAGAAAACAATAACTGCTGCTACAGTAACCATCATAACTGATGACAAATCGAACGTTAAACCTAGAAATTTAACTAATTTACCGTGTTCCACTAGTAATTCACCTCTCTTCCCTGCTCTTATACTCTAAATAAAGAAAATCTATGATCATGACAAGGTATCCTGTCAGTAACCCCACACCTAAGCCCCACATCGCAATTAACTCTTGATATTTGGCTGCAAATAAAATTAATAACCCAATCGTCGCGAATCTTGAATATGTACTTACCGCTGTTGCCTTAAACTTCATGTTTTCTCCATTTGTCACGCGATCTAACAGCTTGTCTGTTCTACGTGCAATGATGCGCAAACTAAGAAAACTGAAAATCGTTCCGATAATCAGCCCAAGAAATACATCCTTGTAAGAGGTAAATCCCCATCCTAGCACTAGAAGCGCAAGCAAGTAGTACATATATTTCTTCTGTCTTTGGACAAGTCCATGTACGTCTATCATCATTGCTCTCCCGAATAGTAATGTCGAATGAGTCGAATCATTGCATATACTCCTGTTCCTAATCCTAGTAATAACCCTATAATAAGAAACAATGGAAACGTTCCAACCTTATTATCAATCCACTGCCCACCAAAGATTCCAACAAGAATAGAACCAACTAACTGAGCAAGAATGCCTGACATTAAAGCATAAGCTTTTATATGGCTGCGATCGTTTTTTTGCAAGGATTCATCCCTCCAATGTATAATCCTCATTCACGATGTGTTAATAATAACTCATTTTTTTGCATAAATCCTATACAAAATGAAAAGTTTACATTTTCGTCACGGAATAGATGTAAAATTGTCACTGAAAGCCCTACCATCTATCCCCGTTGTTAGCATACAATAGGGTATTAACAGTGTCAACGAGAAATCGTAAAAAATCAAAAAATTTGAGTATTAGGCATTTCCTCCCAAAAATGAAAACGTTCCCCTTCTAAATACTGGTTAGAGATATGCAATTTCTAACAGTTTTCTCTTTATAATAGAAGGAAATGTTCACAAGTTTGTCACTATTATATTTTTAAAATATAACGGTTATCTTCCATAATATAGTGTTCCCTAGATGTAAGACTTCTATATTATATGTGATACGTATACAACTTATGTTGTATATCGGCTGTATATTTATCCCCCTCCCCTACCCTCTCGGAATAAAAAAAGACGAGCAGGGAATCCCCTCTCGTCAGTTGTCTTACTTCGTTCCGAATAAACGGTCACCAGCATCACCAAGACCTGGCACTACGTATCCGTGGTCATTTAATTTTTCATCTAATGCCGCTACATAAATATCAACATCAGGATGCTCTTCTTGTACTACTTTTACTCCTTCTGGAGCAGCTACGATACACATTAATTTAATTTGTTTCGCACCGCGCTTTTTCAGAGAGTTAATTGCTTCAGCTGCAGAACCACCTGTTGCTAGCATCGGATCTAGTACGATAAAGTCACGCTCTTCTACATCCGTTGGAAGTTTCACATAGTATTCTACCGGTTGCAATGTTTTAGGGTCACGGTATAAACCAACGTGTCCTACTTTTGCTGCTGGAATTAATTTCAGAATTCCATCAACCATTCCTAAACCTGCACGTAAAATCGGAATTAAACCAAGTTTTTTACCAGCGATCACTTTTGTTGTCGCTTTGCTTACAGGTGTTTCAATTTCAATGTCCTTAAGTGGAAGGTCGCGAGTGATTTCGAAAGCCATTAAGCTCGCTACTTCGTCCACTAATTCACGAAAATCTTTCGTACCTGTATTCTTATCGCGAATATATGTAATCTTATGTTGAATTAACGGGTGATCAAATACATACAGTTTTCCCATGTGAATCTCTCCTTTAGATGATATTCATGCGTTTACACGCTTTTTTACACTATTTACGATTGTAAAGAAAACGCTACTAATATTCAAGGGCAAATTTGGCAAAATCATGATTTTACATGAATCTATCTAGTATCTTTACCAATTATGGGAGCCGTATCCTTCATTATATCGCCAAAATTTATTCATCATTTGTATACATACTTTCAAAACGATATATGTCCAAAAAAAGACTGCCGAAACAATTACGTCTCAGCAGTCTTTTTCAATCTATTATAGATCTGTGTACATTGGGAATTTGCTTGTTAACGCTTCTACACGTTTACGTGCTTCTTCTAATGCAGCTTCATTTTCATGATTTTTTAATGTATAAGCAATAAGTGATGCAATTTCATCCATTTCTTCTAAGCCGAAACCACGAGATGTTACAGCTGCAGTACCGATACGTACACCGCTTGTTACAAATGGGCTTGCTGTTTCAAATGGAATTGTATTTTTGTTCACTGTAATACCAACTTCATCTAATACGTGCTCTGCTACTTTACCTGTAATCTCTAAGTTACGAACATCAATCAAGATTAAGTGATTGTCTGTTCCACCAGAAACAAGTGTAAGTCCTTCTTTTTGAAGACCTTCAGCTAAACGGTTCGCATTATTAATGATGTTTTGTGCATATGTTTTGAAATCATCTTGAAGTGCCTCACCAAACGCAACAGCTTTTGCAGCGATTACGTGCATAAGTGGACCACCTTGAATACCAGGGAAGATTGATTTATCAATTTGTTTTGCAAATTGCTCTTCACATAAAATCATACCACCACGTGGACCACGTAATGTTTTATGTGTTGTTGTTGTAACGAAATGTGCATGTGGTACTGGGTTTGGATGTAAACCAGCAGCTACTAAACCAGCGATATGTGCCATATCAACCATTAAGTATGCGCCCACTTCATCTGCGATTTCACGGAATCGTTTGAAATCGATAACACGAGGGTACGCACTTGCACCTGCAACGATTAATTTTGGTTTATGTTCTTTCGCTTTTGCTAATACATCATCGTAATTAATACGGTGAGATTCAGCATCCACGCCATATTCTACGAAATTATATTGTACTCCACTGAAGTTAACAGGGCTTCCGTGTGTTAAATGACCACCATGAGATAAATTCATACCAAGTACTGTATCTCCTTGCTCTAAAATCGTGAAGTATACTGCCATGTTCGCTTGCGCACCAGAGTGAGGTTGAACATTTACATGCTCTGCGCCGAAAATTTCTTTTACACGATCACGTGCGATATCTTCTACTACGTCTACGTGTTCACAACCACCGTAGTAACGTTTTCCTGGATATCCTTCAGCATACTTATTTGTTAAAACAGA
The DNA here is from genome assembly GCA_027694045.1 of Bacillaceae bacterium OF18-1A. Taxonomy (GTDB): domain Bacteria; phylum Bacillota; class Bacilli; order Bacillales; family Bacillaceae_G; genus Bacillus_A. Next base: position 245,862 of record JAQEWB010000003.1, read on the forward strand.
ACCTTGCGCCTCCATTACCGCTTCGCTTACGAAGTTTTCTGAAGCAATTAACTCAATCTTTGAACGCTGTCTTCCTAGTTCTGCCTCAATTGCAGCAAATACCTTTTCATCTTGACGTTTTAAATGATCCACCAAAATCCCCCTTTTCTGAACGAATTACATCGATTCCCAATAGTTTTTTCTTATTTATTCAGAAAAAACGAAAATTCAGGTTGTAATTCTTTCGAACCTTCATGTTTTCAACTACATTCTAACATGACTTTCTGTATCATAAAAGAAAAAAAAGACCGAAAATCGGTCTTTTCTTTCTACTGTTATAAAGTCAGACAACGTACCTTTAGTGAAAGTTTAACGGCACGTGATAGTTTCTTCTTTCGCTGCATAAACAGCACGTGCTCCACCAATTAGTTTCCCACGTGTTTTTGCCATCGTTACATGCGCACTCCCAATTTCCTTCACACTCGTACGAACCGGAACAGCTACATGCTTTAAATGCATACCGATAAATGTATCACCAATATCCATTCCTGCATCTGCCTTAATAAACTCAATTACTACCGGATCTTTCAAATTGTGATACGCATATGTTGCCAATGCACCACCCGCTGATCTAACAGGCGTAACCGTTACAATTTCAAATTGATATTTTATCGCCAAATCTCTCTCAACTACTAAAGCACGATTTAAGTGCTCACAACATTGAAACGCTAATTCAATACCTGTTTGTTCTTGAAATTGTTTTAACTCAGAAAAAATCGCCTCTGCTACTTCCATCGTTCCTGAAGTTCCAATTCGTTCTCCTAGCACTTCGCTCGTGCTACAACCCACTACAAAAATGTGACCACTTTGTAATGAAGCTTGTTCTTGGAAATCAGAAAGCGATATTTGTAACTGTTCTCTTACCTTTACGATTTCTGTCATTACGCCTCTTCCTTTCACAGGTTGGTTCACCAAATTATATTTCATCCTACTTCTAGTTAGAATCTATTACTTTGCTTCGTATGTTTTAATTTTTCCTACGCGGTTTTCGTGACGGCCACCTTCATAGTCAGTTGTTAACCAAATTTTTGCGATATCACGCGCTAATCCAGCTCCAATTACGCGCTCGCCCATAGCTAGCATGTTAGTGTCATTATGTTCTCTCGTTGCTCTCGCACTGAAAGTATCATGAACTAACGCACAACGAATGCCGTTTACTTTGTTTGCTGCGATTGACATACCAATGCCTGTACCACAAACTAAAATACCACGGTCAACTTCACCATTCGCTACCATTTCCGCTGCTGGAAACGCAAAGTCAGGGTAATCAACAGAACCAGCTTCACATTCACAACCTAAATCAATATATTCAATATTTAATTCTTCTAATAAATTTACAAGTTCTTTACGGATATTCATACCGCCATGATCAGATGCTACTACTACTTTCATTTTTACCCCTCCAAAATTCCAATCAATTATCTTCATTTCTCATTTCACTACATTTATGAGGCGAAATGCTCTCCAATATCGTATTATACACGAAACATTAACCTTCTGAATGCTTTTTCAGTAAAGTTTGTATAAGCCCTTCCATCTCATTTAATGTTTCCTTATAAATAGAAAGAGAACCTCCAAATGGATCAGAAATATCTTTACGTACACCCTCAGTTAGTCCATATAGTGTATACACTTTCTCTTCACTATTAGGATAATGCCCAATTACAATTTCCTTATGATTTTCTGTCATTGTGACTACAGTATCCGCCCAATCAAGTAGCATTTCATTTATTTGCTTTGAAGCATGATCAATTACTATGCCTTTTTCGATTAGTGCTTCTTTTGCATAGACTGACGCATCGCTTCCAGGATAGGCGAAAACGCCAGCAGACTGCACTTCAAACTTACCTTCTCCATGATGGCGAAGTAACGCCTCAGCCATCGGACTACGGCATGTATTTCCAGTGCAAACAAATAACACTCGTTTCATCCAAACCCACCCCTTAGAATGTATCTTTTCCTTTTAATAATAGCTTACATTCAGATGGAACAAAAGAAATGTGAATATACAAAAGGCGCATTTTTCTAAGAAAAATGCGCCAATCCACATATATGTGAAACCCTATTTCCAAGTGCCTAGAGTATTTTAACATACATAATGATTAGATCACAAAACAAAATAAGGAATCCATTTCATATGAAACAGATTCCTCTTAGCAATAATTATTTCATTGTAACTTTCATTACTTCTGTTGAACCTTTTGTAGCTGCTACTCCTACAGTTGTCTTAATAGACTCAGCTGCATCTGTGTTTGTAATAACGATTGGAGTAATTGTGCTTTTCGCTTTTTCACGAATTAATTCTAAGTCGAATGAGATTAATTTATCTCCAGCTTTTACAGCTTGACCTTCAGAAACGTGAGCTTCGAAACCTTCACCTTCCATTTTTACAGTTTCTAATCCAACGTGGATTAAGATTTCTGTACCGTTTTTCGCTTTAATTCCTACAGCGTGTTTTGTGTGGAATAATTGTACGATTTCACCATCAACTGGAGATACAACTACACCTTCAGTAGGCTCGATTGCAACACCGTCACCCATCATACGACCAGCGAATACTGGATCTGGTACTTCTTCAATATTTTTCACTGCTCCAGTTAATGGAGCTACGATTGTTTCTTCATTTGTTTTTGAACCAAGACCGAATAATTTTTTAAACATAGGATAGTCCTCCTCATAATTTACGTAAAAGTTTATAGGGCAATCCCTAGTAAAGCTTGGGATACATGTAAGACTTCATACTTCGAATATTATACTGTAAAAACGCTTTCGAAATAAATCACGTCATTACTAATAGACTTTTATTGTATCTCTTTGCAAAATTCCAGTCAATTCTGATTGTCTGAATAACAATAAGAAAGTTAACTTCTACTTATATTCTCTCTTTTTTTATCCGACTTGTCTAGAGGTCCTGGCAACATTTCGCCTTTTGTTGTTAATTTGTAAAATTTCCTTCAAACTTTTTTCGAATCTCACTTGACTTTAGTAAGTAACTATTTTATTATTACTTACATAAGATAAGTTAATAAACTTTTAGGAGGTTTTTTAAATGATGGATATCGGTCTTCTTATTATTCGCCTTATTATAGGAATTACATTCATGGGTCATGGTGCTCAAAAATTATTTGGTTGGTTCGGTGGTCACGGATTAAAAGGAACAGGTGGCTGGATGGAATCAATCGGTTTACGCCCTGGTGTATTTATGGCATTTATGGCTGGCGCAACTGAATTACTAGGTGGTTTCTTATTTGCATCAGGTATTTTCATTGCAGTTGGTTCATTATTTATCGTCGGAACAATGTTAATGGCAATCTTCACTGTTCACGGAAAAAATGGTTACTGGGTAACACAAAACGGATATGAATATAACTTAATGCTAATCGCTGTTGCTATTGGTGTAGCTTTAATCGGACCTGGCGCATACGTTTTACTTTAATTTTCATCTCAGTTTCGAGATTCTCAAAAAGGAACTTACTTCATTACAATTGAAGTAAGTTCCTTTTTATATAACAAAAATATTATTTCCAGCAGGAGTTTTCCACTGACATCTTGTAAACAAACAATAAGTCTTCATATTTAGAAAGGGGATTGTAAACAATGTTATCAATTAATCCAAATGAACAAACGGAAAAAGAAAATTATAAATTATTAACGGGTAGTATCATTCCGCGCCCTGTCGCATTCGTTACTTCTGTAACAAAAGACGGTGTATTAAATGGAGCACCATATAGTTATTTCAACATTGTCGCTGCGAACCCACCACTTATCTCGGTTTCTGTACAACGAAAAGCAGGAGAAAGAAAGGACACTTCCCGAAACGCAATTGAAAAAGGTGAATTTGTCGTACATATTTCTGACGAATCATACGTAGCAGCCATTAACGAAACAGCAGCTAATCTCCCGCCAAACGAGAGCGAAATTGAACTAGCAAAACTAACACCGATCAAAAGTGATGTCATCTCCGTTCCAGGTGTGAAAGAAGCCAACATTCGAATGGAATGCGTATTAGAACGTGCAATTCCACTTGGCGGAACGGAAGACTCACCCGCTTGCGATCTACTAATTGGACGCGTCGTTCGTTTCCACGTTGCAGAACACCTATACGAAAACGGCCGCATTCACGCAGAAGAACTAAAACCAGTAAGCCGCCTAGCAGGCCACAACTACGCCAAACTAGGAGAACAATTTGAATTGGTTAGGCCAGTTTAAAAGTGGAAGTGGCCCGTTTAGCTCTGACCAGCTAAGGTTCTCTCGCACAAAAGGTGCTTTTTACCTTTCGTGCGGGAGGTTCTTAGATGCGAAGAGCTGGCCACTGGAACTGGATAATATCTAAAAGCGGAAGCGGCTCGTTCAGAATGGGAGGAGGATGGAGCTTCTGACGTAGAGGCGCTTTTTGCCTCGCAGGAAGACGCGAAGCCACCGACCATTCTAGCCGCTAGAGCTAGGTATCATCTAAAAAGCGAAACTGCTCATCCGAAATAAAGGTACCTGTAAAAGAAAAAAAGCTGTACCAAAATAATTTGGTACAGCCTCTTCATAGAAGAAGAAAAATAATTTTTCATTATTGGTCATCGACCGCTTTTACCATTATTGGTCATCGGTAAAAAGTAACAGTGTGATTGGTTATTGGGTAATTGGTTGTCCATCGGCCATCACAAATCTCATTTTTACAAAAGTGGTCTTCTTCTATGCCTTGAAGCGGAGTCTCACCCCTTCAAGGTTTAAAAGTATTTTTCACCATCAAAGTCTAGTTCAACTGCGTAGTTTTTCGCATTAATTAAGTTCGACAATCTATTAGCTTGTCTCTCTAACTCTAAACCTTTCACACGATACACCTCAGGATCAAACATTGCGACTTTTAAAAGCGATGATGTTTCACCGTAAGAATATATATGTTCTTCTTTCTTACTCACGCCAAACTCTTTACACTTTCGAGCTTTTGCACGTAGCTGCGTTGCAAGTTCTATCGCTTCAACAATCGTTATATTCTCTCCGTTGAAATGAACTTCATTTTGAATGTTTGCTTCATACATCAATTTATCTAAAAGACGAAAATCAGCGCGAACTTCATCTAGTTCCTGTTCAACCTGTACTAATGTACGCGTCTGTTTTGGAAGTGTATCACCTTTTTCAATTTCAACAAATCCAATTTGGTTCATCTCGTCTTCTAATTCATGTATTCTTTTAGATAATACACTTTTTAATTTCACAGCTTCTGCTAAAGAAATGTTAGACATAGTATCCCCCTTATATCTCTTCCTTCTGTTCCTCCACAGTAGGCACTTTCTCTTTTTTCGGTTTCCCAAGCTTAATTACTAAGAAATATAGAGAAAGCAATGTAATAAGAAAAACAATTAAAAACGGATATGGAGAGTAAAAGGCACGCGCCGCCTCAGTTTTTCCTGCAACAAACTTTAATGATTCAATATCTAAAAACTCAGCAAACATTTGTACACCGAGCATACTAAACCAAAAAACAAAAAAGCTAATAATAACACCGAAAACTTGCTTTAATCTCGTCATTCATATCATCCTTTCTATATCTGTAATTTTTTAGTGCAAGTAATATAATACAAACCAAACTATGCACAGAAAGGAACTATCCTACCATTCACGAATTAACTTAATCCAACCTAAAATCGAAATTTGCAAAATAATTCCCCATATAATAAGTTGTCTTAACCACCTGGGGAAAACAGTTAAGAATCGAATATACAATTCCAATAATTTATTCATAATCCTCCCCCTATATAAAATTATATAGGAAAAAGGAGGTATAATCCAAATCCAACTAGAATGATGCCACCTACTATTTCACCATATATGCCAAGCATAGCCTTCGCATGCCTACCAATTAATAAGCCAATCCATGCTAGTAACATGCTGACAAAACCAAATAGTAATATCGTAACAATCGTCTGTGCTCCATATATACCAAGACTAAGACCAACTGAAAAACTATCTATGCTGACTCCAAATGCAAATACAAATAAGCTAATTCCCATTGGAGCAGTTCTAGTCTCTTCACCTTCTAGAATAGATGAATATACGATATAAAATCCTAATCCAATTAGTAAAAGGGAACCTGCAAAATTCGCAACGTCTCCATATTTCTCTGATAGAAATCGTCCTAATATCATTCCAATAAACGGCATAATAACGTGAAATATACCGATTGTCATACCGATATAAAGGATTTGTCTTAACTTTAATGTTACCATCCCCATACCGAGACTCACCGAGAATGCATCCATCCCTAGAGCGAACGCCATAATTATTAAAGGTATTAACTGTTCAAACGTCATTCATGTCCCTCCTCGGACGTGCTACTTCACAATATGCTTATCCGAGGAGAAATATTCGGTTTGCTAATCGTACCTTATCATTCAGTAATAATGTGATGTCCCGCTGCCTTTGTTAAGCGATTCATAATTGCATTTCCGATTCCTTCATTTGGAAACGACTCACTAAAGATAACGTCCACTTCACTTGCATCAAATGTTCTAAGAACATCGTATAATTTAGTTGCAACGCTAGCTAAATTACTTCGAACACCACAAGATAATACAACATCTGCATCATATACATGCTGGTACTCTTCTGTTGTTAACACACCTACTGTAAATCCTTCTTCTTTTTTCTTATCCACAAGGCCTTGAATAAACTCACGTGAACCTTCGACAATACTAAGTGGTGCCTTCGGTGCATAATGTGTATATTTCATTCCAGGTGATTTTGGCTTTTCCTTCTCGTCCTTTAAAGCTGGATCTAAAGAAACAGTACCTATCACTGCTTCCAATTGTTCTTTCGTAATCCCGCCTGGACGTAAAATTGTCGGAACCTCACTTGTGCAATCAATTACCGTTGATTCAACGCCGACTCCCGTTGCGCCACCATCAACAATACCTGCAATCTTTTCATTCAAATCTTCATATACGTGCGAAGCCAACGTCGGACTCGGGCGTCCAGAACGATTCGCACTCGGTGCTGCAACAGGCACATTCGCTTCTTCAATAAGAGCAAGTGCTACTGGATGATCAGGCATTCTTACTCCTACCGTATTAAGCCCGGCTGTCACCTTCTCTGAAATCCCTTCTTTTCTTGGCAAAATAATTGTTAATGGTCCTGGCCAAAAGTGCTCCATTAACTTCTCCGCAACTGGTGGAATTTCCGTCACAATTCCATCTAACTGAGATTTTGTACCTATGTGGACAATAAGTGGATTATCACTCGGTCTCCCTTTTGCTTCAAAAATTTTCGCGATTGCCTCATCATTCATCGCATTTGCACCTAGCCCATATACCGTTTCGGTTGGGAAGGCAATTGCTTCATTTTCTCTTAATAGTCTCGCTGCTTCTTGTAACTGTGGATAATATTTTTTTCTTTCCACAACATTATCCACAACCCACATATTTGTATGCATTTTTTCCCACGTCCTTTTCTACCTGAAATACTTGTCTATTTGTAGTTTACTATGAGATTTATCCAAAAGACAAACAAGGTTTATCCACAATTTGTGGATAAACCTAATTAATCCGTGGATAACTTTGTGAATAGCTGACAATTTAGTATTATTGCATTCGGCTCTTTTATATTTTTACAAAAGTGTTCTAAATGTCGAATTCCCGCTGGCACTTCCTCTTTCTTTATAGTGACAAAGTTGAAAAATTGAAAGATCGTTATAGATTGTGGATGATTTGTGAGTAAGTACAATTGTCGAATATTTTTTTCTTTCATATACTGCAAAAACATTTCAAAAAAATATAAGAAAGTCTGTTTATCCACATTAGGTGTGAATAAACAAGAACGGATAAGTGCATGTTCCTCACTTTGTTCATATCCAATTACAGCTCGTATTTCTTCCGCCTCTTCCAAAATCATAAATTGTGCGTACAACTCATTTATTTTATCATCTTTTTTATTAGCTTGTCCGAAAAAAGAATGTAATCTTTCCACATCGGCTTTTGTAGCAAAATAGACCTTCTTCATAATAAATCCCTCCTCATCTTTATATATGAGAAGGGATTTATTAATAGTACTATTTAGAAAATAAAGATGTAAAAGCTTCTACAATAAATAATTTAACTTCTGGTTTTTCTTCTTCCTCTTCTACTTTTACATACTCACTTTGTTTTTCCTGCTTTTTCTCCACAGACTTCTCCACTTTTTCCACAGCTTTTGTTTCTTCTTTACTTACAGGCTGTTCCTCTACTTTTGTTTCATTTTTGACTACTTTCTTTTCGGGAGTTGTTTCTTCTTTTGTAACTTTCTGCTTTACAACTTTCGTTTCTTTCACCTTATTCTCTTTTTTCTCAGGCACCTCTACTGTATCCTCTTCAGATTGTTTCACCTGATCTTCTTCAGGAGATTCAGCCTTCACAACATGTTCTTCTTTTCTTACAGCTGTACCACTTGAGAAATCTAAGAAACACATCGGTGGAAATAATACACACCACCAGTTTGCTCCCTCACCTTCTCCAATCGTAATAAGTACTGCCTCATATTCTCCCGCTGGATAAATAAAATTCCCATATACCTTTGTAGGAAACTTTACATTCTTACTAAATTTCACTTGAAATGACTCTTTACTCCCTTCTCTTTTCAACGTATTCGCCACTGTTTTTTCGATTTCCGGAATATGGCTTTGAATAACCTTTCGCGCCTCTTCAAATGAAGTTAAATCTGCTACCCATCCATCTATTTGTGCTTTTACTTCATCACGCACTTTACGCTTTAACGCTTGATCTTTCTCTGAATCACTATTTGCTAAAATTCGTAATCGAACGGCCTCTTTCGGAATAACTGAAGGCCCTTTCGCATCAGCTTTCATATATCCAAACTGCACAAGTAACTGTGCACCAATTAATAATAGAAGAAGATAAGCAATAACTTGTTTCTTCATTTCCTCCACCGTCCCTTCTACAAACAGTGTGGACAGACTTTCATCTTTCTAAACTATTAAATTCAAAATCTATATGAATTTTTCCCACAAAAAAATAGAGTAAGGTGTGAACCTTACTCCATCTCTGCAAATACCATACGATCTTTTCCGTTAATATCAAAAACAACCTCAACATGAGCATGTGGGAAAGCTGTTTGTAACAGTCCTTTTACATCCTCACCTTGTCCTACTCCAATTTCAAATGCCACAATTGCCTTCTTCTGCAATACATTTGGCAACTCTTCCATAAAACGACGATAGAAATCTAATCCATCTTCACCGCCAACAAGCGCTCTTTTCGGTTCATGCTCTTTCACTACAGGAGAAAGGCCGCGCCAATCCTCTTCTGGTATATACGGAGGATTTGAAACAACCACATCTAACTTTTGACTTGTTTCATAAAATGGTGACAATAAATCACCGTGATAGAACGTTACTTCTGCACCTAAAGCTTTTGCATTTTCTTTCGCAACTTCAATCGATTCCTGTGCAATATCTACCGTATACACATGAAGATTTTTATTTTCTAAAGCGAGCGTAATAGAAATCGCTCCACTACCGGTGCCGATATCTGCTACATGTAGTTTCTCATTACCAAAATGGCGCTCGATTCTTTCTAATACTCCCACTATAAGCTCTTCTGTTTCCGGCCTTGGTATTAATACTTCTTCATTCACAAAGAAAGACCGTCCATAAAACATTTCATAACCAATCATATATTGAATCGGAATACCTTCTACATGCTTGTTAATAACTTCTGTGAAACTCTTCTCTTGTTCCTCAGTTATTTCTTCACGCATATTCATAAGTAATCCTGTTCTGTTCACCTTTAATACATGACAAAGGACAATTTCTCCCGCATTTTCATCTCGTCCATTTTCCTGTAAAAAAGAAGAAGCCCATTTCAGGGCTTCATAGACACGCATTACTCAGCTGCCTCCATCTTTTGAGCCTGATCTTCCATCACTAAGGCATTGATGAAATCATCTAACTTACCTTGTAAGATTTGATCTAGCTTTTGAATCGTTAAACCGATTCGATGGTCTGTAACACGGTTTTGCGGGAAGTTATACGTACGAATACGCTCTGAACGATCTCCCGTACCAACAGCTTGTTTACGGTTTTGATCATACTCAGCCTGTGCTTCTTGTTGGAACTTATCATAAACACGTGCGCGTAATACTTTCATCGCTTTTTCTTTATTCTTAATTTGTGATTTCTCATCCTGACAAGATACAACTACACCAGTCGGTAAATGCGTTAAACGTACCGCTGACATCGTTGTATTAACGCTCTGTCCACCAGGACCACTAGAAGCGAATGTATCAACACGAACATCTTTCTCATGAATGTCAATCTCTACTTCTTCTGCCTCTGGTAATACAGCTACAGTTGCTGTAGATGTATGAATACGTCCACCAGATTCCGTTTCAGGAACACGTTGTACACGGTGAGCACCATTCTCGAATTTCAGCTTCGCGAAAGCACCTTTACCATTAATCATAAAGATAATCTCTTTATATCCACCTAACTCTGTATAGCTAGCCTCAATAATCTCCGTTTTCCAGCCCTGTACCTCAGCGTAACGGCTATACATACGGTATAAATCACCGGCAAATAAAGCTGCCTCGTCACCACCAGCAGCTCCACGAACCTCAACGATAACGTTCTTATCATCGTTAGGGTCTTTTGGAACAAGTAAAATTTTCAGACGCTCTGACAATTCTTTATCCTGTCCTTCTAATTCAGAAACCTCTTCTTTTACCATGTCACGCATTTCTGCGTCTAACTTATCTTCTAACATTGCTTTCGCATCTTTTAATTGCTCACGAACATCCTTATACTCACGATACACCTCTACCGTTTCCTGTATATCAGACTGTTCCTTTGAATATTCACGAAGCTTATTTGAATCACTAATAATTGCTGGGTCGCTTAACAATTCATTTAACTTCTCATAACGATTTTCAACAGCTTGCAAACGATCTAACACATCATTCACCTCTACATCCTAGTATCTAATACAAATAGTATATGGTACTTACTTAAAAAAACGCAAATTATATTTAAAAGCGCAAGCGGCTCGCTCAGAATCGCAGGCCATTGGAGCTCTCGACCTTGAAGCGCTTTTTGCTTAGAGCGAGAGAGCGAAATGGCCGGAGATTCTAGCCGCTGGAGCTAGATAATATATTTAAAAGTGGCGGTGGCTCGTTCAGCTCTGACCAGCTAAGGTTCTTTCGACCTAAAGGTGCTTTTTACCTTTCGGGCGGAAGGTTCTTAGATGCGAAGAGCTAGCCACCAGAACTAGATATATTTAAAAGCGCAAGCAGCTCGCTCAGAATCACAGGTTATTTGGAACTCCCTCGCTTGAAGCGCTTTTTGCTTCAAGCGAGAGAACGAAATGGCCTTAGATTCTAGCCGCTGGAGCTAGATAATATTAAAAGTGGCGGTGGCTCGTTCAGCTCTGAAAAGCTAGCCACCGAAACTAGATATATTTAAAAGCATAAGCGGCTCACACCGCTCATCTACTCTATTCTGAAAAAAACCCGCCTTGCACAGCGAGTTTTACTTATCTTTGTTTGTCGGAACTGCATGACAATGACGACAGCGTGGTTCATACGATTCTGAAGCTCCAACTAAAATAATCGGATCATCAAATGCCGCTGGTTCTCCATTAATTAATCGTTGTGTACGACTTGCTGGAGATCCACATACCGAACATACCGCTTGTAGTTTTGTCACATGTTCAGCAATCGCCATCAGCTGAGGAACTTGTCCAAATGGTAGACCACGGAAATCTTGGTCTAAACCAGCTACAATGACACGATAGCCACGATTTGCCAATACTTGCACCACTTCCACAATGTCCCCATCAAAGAATTGCACCTCATCGATTGCAATAACATCCATCTCTTCTGTAATATGGTCAAAAATATCTTTTGAAGCCGAAACAGGAACTGCTTTTACCTTTAATCCGTTATGTGATACCACATCTTCTTCACTATAGCGATTATCAATACATGGTTTAAATACAATCGCATGTTGTTTCGCAAATTGAGTACGGCGGACACGGCGGATTAGCTCTTCTGATTTACCAGAAAACATGCTACCACAAATCACTTCAATCCAACCGTTTTGATTTATTAAGTACATGAAGCTCTCCTTTCATCTACTTTTCCACTTAAAAGTAGGGTAAAGGTATAATATTTTTGCAAAAAAAACAGACAAGCGAATAGATACACTTGCCTGTTTTATGTTTTTATTACTTAAGACCGTATTTCTTATTGAAGCGGTCAACGCGTCCGTCTGCAGTAGCAAACTTCTGACGTCCAGTGTAGAATGGGTGAGAATCAGAACTGATCTCAACTTTTAGTAATGGATAAGTGTTACCATCTTCCCACTCAACAGTTTCGTTAGATCCTTTAGTAGATCCGCTTAAGAATTTGAAGCCTGTGTTTGTGTCCATGAATACAACTTTCTTGTAATCTGGGTGAATTCCTGCTTTCATTCTTTTCATCTCCTTCCGCCCTGAATCATTTTCGAAACAGAGTTTTTCATCTTCAGCTGCATACACAACTATATTGATGAAACACATATGATGAAATTATAACAAGGCTAACTTCATTTTGCAACTACCTGTTTTTGTCTTTTTGATTTTAAAAGCAGAAGCGGCTCGTTCAGAATGGGAGGGGGAGGGAGCTTCTGACGTAGAGGCGCTTTTTGCCTCGTAGGAAGACGCGAAGCCACCGACCATTCTAGCCGCTGGAGCTGGATATCACCTTAAAAGTGGAGGTGGCTCGCTCAGCTCTGAACAGCTAAGGTTCTTTCGCCCTAAAGGTGCTTTTTACCTTTCGGGCGGAAGGTTCTTAGATGCGAAGAGCTAGCCACCGGAACTGGATATCATTTAAAAGCAGAAGCGGCTCGTTCAGAATCCAGGACACTTCAAACTCTCGACCTTGAAGCGCTTTTTGCTTCGAGCGAGAGAGTGAAATGACCGGAGATTCTAGCCGCTGGAGCTGGATAACACCCTAAAGTGGAGACGGCTCGTTCAGCTCTGACTGGCTAAGGTTCTCTCGCACAAAAGGTGCTTTTTACCTTTGGTGCGGGAGGTTCTTAGACACGAAGAGCTAGCCGTCGGAACTAGATACAATTTAAAAGCGCAAGCGGCTCGTTCAGAATGGGAGGGGGAGGGAGCTTCTGACGTAGAGGCGCTTTTTGCCTCGTAGGAAGACGCGAAGCCACCGACCATTCTAGCCGCTGGAGCTGGATATCACCTTAAAAGTGGAGGTGGCTCGCTCAGCTCTGAACAGCTAAAATTCTCTCACTTACTTCCCTCTTTACTATCACCTAAAAAACATAAAAAACTCGCTTACCACAAAATAAGCGAGTCCCAATCTTTTCCCTTTACTTCGTTGTTACATATCTTTTTGAGTCTGCAACAATGTTTTGTAAAAATTCTTCATTTGTCTTTGTTTGACGCAGTTTACGTAAGAAACTTTCAACGAAGTCTGGTGTATCACGCATTGTTTTACGAATACCCCATAGCTTGTCTAAATGTTCTTTCGGAATTAATAGGTCTTCTTTACGTGTACCAGAACGACGAATATCAATCGCTGGGAAGATACGACGCTCAGCTAACGAGCGATCTAAATGAAGTTCCATATTTCCAGTTCCTTTAAACTCTTCGTAGATAACATCGTCCATACGAGATCCTGTATCAACAAGGGCTGTTGCTAAAATTGTTAAGCTACCGCCTTCTTCAATATTACGAGCTGCTCCGAAGAAGCGCTTCGGTCTATGGAAGGCAGCTGGGTCGATACCACCCGATAATGTTCTACCACTTGGTGGAATAACAAGGTTGTAAGCTCGCGCTAAACGGGTAATACTATCCATTAAAATGATAACGTCTTTTTTGTGCTCTACAAGACGCATTGCACGTTCTAACACAAGTTCAGCTACTTTAATATGATTTTCTGGCACTTCATCGAAAGTAGAACTTACAACATCACCTTTAACAGAACGTTCAATGTCTGTTACTTCCTCTGGACGCTCATCAATTAAAAGTACAATTAACTCTGCTTCCGGATGATTTGTTGTAACACTGTGTGCGATTTCTTTTAATAGACTTGTTTTACCAGCTTTCGGAGGCGCGACAATTAAACCACGTTGTCCAAATCCAACTGGTGCGATTAAATCCATGATGCGTGTCGGTAACTTTTTCGGTTCCGTTTCCAACTTCATTTGACGATCTGGGTATAATGGTGTTAATGCAGGGAAATGCACACGCTCTTTTGCTGACTCTGGATCATCTCCGTTTACAGCTTCAACTTGTAATAATCCAAAATAGCGTTCGTTTTCTTTCGGAGGTCGTACTTTACCAGAAACTTTATCTCCATTACGTAAGTCGAAACGACGAATTTGCGAAGCTGAGATATAAATATCTTCTGAGCTTGGAGAGTAGTTGATAGGACGTAGGAATCCAAATCCTTCTGATTGAATAATTTCTAATACGCCTTCCATGAAAAAGAAACCTTCTTTTTCTGCTCGAGCTTTTAAAATGGCAAAGATTAACTCTTTTTTCGTTAATTTGCTATAATACGAAATTTTAAATTCTTTCGCAAGCTCATATAACTCTTTTAATTTCATGTTTTCTAATGCTGCAATTGACAAATTCATTCAGACACCACACTTTAACGTTATTCTCTTTTCACATGGGTAAAGGGAAAAAATACGGAAGGCAAATAATTAATAATGAAAGGCAATAAGTTCAAGTAGGGTAATATTCACTATTGTAACCCTTTTATCTACTTTTAATCAATACGTTGAAACACAAATACAAGAAGCGAAGACAAGAAAATTTGTCTTCGCTTCTTATTTAATTTAACTTTAACAAATAAAATGGTCTGCGACCCATATCTTCCTATCTGAATGAGCCGCTTCCACCTTTTATTTAAATCCAGTTCCAGCGGCTAGAATCTCCGGTCATTTCACTCTCTCACTCGAAGCAAAGAGCGCTTCAAGGTCGAGAGTTCCAATGCCCTGCGATTCTGAACGAGCCGCTTCCACCTTTTATTTAATCCAGCTTCAGCAGCTAGAAGGGTCGGTGGCTAGAAGGGTCAGTCATTTCACCCCTTCCTGCGAGGCACAAAACGCCTCTTCGTCAGGAGCTCCAATGCCTTCCCCTTCTGAGCAAGCCACCTCCGCTTTTTATTTAATAACCAAGTTCGGTTTTTTACTTAAGCTATGGCGTCCGTCTACGAAGCGTACTGTACCTGACTTCGCACGCATAACAAGAGATTGTGTTGTTCCTACGCTACCTTTGAATTGAACACCTCGTAGTAGCTCTCCATCTGTTACACCTGTTGCTGCAAAGATTGCATCGTCACCTTTTACTAAATCCTCCATACGAAGAATACGATTGATGTCTTCTATGCCCATCTTTTTACAACGCGCTAATTCAGCTTCGTTTTGTGGCAATAGTTTCCCTTGAATTTCTCCACCTAAACATTTTAGTGCAACTGCTGCTAGTACACCCTCAGGTGCCCCACCAGAGCCGAATAAAATGTCTACACCTGTACGGTCAAACGCTGTATTAATCGCTCCAGCTACGTCTCCATCGTTAATCAATTTAATACGAGCACCAGCTTTACGAATTTCCTCGATAATTGCTTGATGACGTGGACGGTTTAAAATTGTCGCTACAACATCTTCAATATCTTTATTCTTCGCTTTTGCAACTGCACGTAAGTTATCGATAATAGGCGCATTAATATCAACCGCTCCAACCGCTTCTGGGCCAACCGCGATTTTATCCATGTACATGTCAGGAGCATGTAACAAGTTACCATGGTCTGCAATTGCAATAACAGCAAGAGCGTTCCATCCACCAGCTGCTACAATGTTTGTCCCTTCTAAAGGATCCACTGCAACGTCTACACGTGGGCCATAGCCTGTACCTAATTTTTCTCCGATATATAGCATTGGTGCTTCATCCATCTCACCTTCACCAATTACAACTGTACCTTTCATCGGAATTGTATCAAATACATCACGCATAGCTGATGTTGCTGCACCATCTGCCTCATCCTTTTTCCCGCGTCCCATCCAACGCGCTGATGATAATGCTGCAGCCTCTGTTACACGTACTAACTCCATAGATAAACTTCTTTCCACGATAATCCCTCTCCTTTAAGTCTTTATATTTCTGCCGTATTTTGTGAACCGTGTTTTCTACAAAGTGTACTTTCGCAAGTAGTGATTCTTCGCTCCCCTATTTGCGAAAGTATCACTTATGCGTTTTTCATTTCTTCAACTTCTTGCTTCGTCATTTGTTCTCGCCAAATATTTGCACCGAGCCCTTTAAGCTTGTCTACTATATTTTCATAACCTCGATCAATATGCTCAAGCCCGGTTACTTCTGTAATTCCATCCGCCATTAAACCTGCTATAACAAGTGCTGCTCCAGCTCGTAGGTCACTCGCCTTCACTTTCGCACCTTGTAATAAAACAGGGCCAGTTACAATCGCTGAACGACCTTCTACTTTAATTTGCGCATTCATACGACGCAATTCATCAATATGTTTGAAACGCGCGCCGTAAATTGTGTCCGTTACAACTCCAGTCCCATGTGCCTTTGTTAAAAGCGTTGTGAACGGTTGTTGTAAATCTGTTGGGAAACCTGGATATACAAGCGTTTTTACATCAACTACTTTTAACCTTCTATTACCGTTTACTGTAATTTGGTCATCATTCGTTTCAACTTGAACGCCAGCTTCTCTTAGTTTCGCAGTAACTGACTCTAAATGTTGAGGAATAACATTATCAACTGTTACTTCTCCTCCAGACGCTGCTCCTAAAATCATATACGTACCAGCTTCAATACGATCCGGAATAATAGTATGGTGACAACCGTGTAAAGAATCGACACCATCGATTCGGATTACATCTGTACCAGCACCTTTAATACGTGCACCCATACTTGTTAGCAATGTAGCTACATCAATAATCTCAGGTTCTTTTGCTGCGTTTTCAATAACAGTTCTACCTTTTGCTCGTACAGCTGCTAGCATAATATTAATCGTAGCCCCTACACTAACAACATCTAAATAAATACGTGCACCGCGCAATTCATCTGCTCTTAAATAAATAGCACCTTGTTCATTCGTAACATGTGCACCTAACGCTTCAAAACCTTTAATATGCTGGTCAATCGGTCTCGGTCCTAAATGACATCCACCCGGAAGCCCAATAACAGCTTTTTTAAAACGGCCAAGCATCGCACCCATTAAATAATAAGAAGCGCGCAATTTTTTCACTTTTCCATTTGGTAAAGGCATTGCAACCATGTTAGAAGGATCGACTACCATCTCTTCCTCCTGTCCATAAGTTACTTTCCCTCCAATTTCCTCTAGTAAGTCCCCCAATATTTTCACATCTGAAATATTAGGAACACCACCAATAGTCACTGGAGTATCTGCTAAAATTGTTGCTGGAATTAGTGCAACAGCGCTATTTTTCGCACCACTCACTCGAATTGTTCCATTTAAAGCTCTTCCGCCTTCAATTAGCAATTTTTCCATATTGAGCTCCCTTCTTGTGAATGTATTTACTTTCTATTTCCTTATAGAAAGCTCCCCTTAAGAATCTCAATTATTCTTTCCACCCCAAAACTCAATAAATAGGAAACCATTATCTTCATTTCTCTTATAGTACAAAATAAAGATTAACTATTCATCGAATCAAAATACGGAGAAGTTAAACTGGCGATCAACTACCCGTAAACAACCGATTGGTGTAGTTTCATAATCAATAAGCGCTGGACAAAACCCTCACTGATTAAAGTTTCACCTTATCCAATTAGATACGTTATTACATTTGTTAATAGGAATATGCACATTACTTTCTATTTCAAAGAGAAATGATAAAATCTTTAGACTTGTTCACGCTTTCATTATACAACGAAAGGAAACCGTCTAAAAGTGTAGACGGTTTCCAAAACGGAATTTTATTCTTACGCTTTACCGTTAGAACCGAATTCGCGAATTTTACCAGCAACAGTTGCTTTGATAGCTTCGCGGCCAGGTCCAATATATTTACGAGGATCGTAAACTTCTTGATCTTTGTTTAATGCTTCACGAACAGCTTTTGTAAACTCGATTTGGTTCTCAGTGTTTACGTTAATTTTTGAAGTACCTAAAGAAATAGCTTTTACGATATCAGCAGTTGGGATACCTGTACCACCGTGTAATACTAAAGGTACGCCAGTGAAGTCGCGAACTTGTTCCATTTCAGCGAATCCTAAGTTAGGCTCACCTTTGTAAGGACCGTGTACAGAACCTAAAGCTGGAGCTAGGCAATCGATACCTGTTGCTTCAACAAGGTGTTTACACTCTGCAGGATCAGCGTAAATTACGCCTTCAGCGATTACGTCGTCTTCTTGTCCGCCAACTGTTCCAAGCTCAGCTTCAACAGATACGTTACGAGCGTGTGCGTATTCTACTACTTTTTTAGTAGTTTCAACGTTTTCTTCGAATGGGTGGTGAGAAGCGTCGATCATTACAGATGTGAAACCTGCATCGATTGCTTCTTTACATTTTTCAAAGCTTGAACCATGGTCAAGGTGAATCGCTACAGGAACAGTGATGTTCATTTCTTCGATTAAAGCTTTAACCATAGCTACAACTGTTTTGAAACCAGTCATATGACGAGCTGCACCCTCAGATACACCTAAGATTACAGGAGATTTTTCTTCTTCCGCAGCAGCTAAGATAGCTTGAGTCCACTCTAAGTTGTTCATGTTGAATTGACCAACTGCGTATTTTCCTTCTAGTGCTTTGTTTAGCATTTCTTTCATAGAAACTAAAGGCATGGTGAATCCTCCTAAAAAACGTTTTTTGTATCCGATAAGTTCTTATCGCTGGTAGTATGACCAGAATAAGGTAAAATATGTATATCTACATACCGGACTTTTTTCTACACTCAATAGGATAACAACTTGTACTCAAAAACTCAACCGTATTCACCTGCTCAATAGTCCATGTAAACGCTTTTTTCCATATTTTTTATAAAAAATTCATTTTTATGCCTCTACAGCAAGCTCATTTCTCACTGCTTGACGAATTTCATCAATATCAAATGGTTTAGCAAAGTGCATTAAAGCTCCTAAATCTTTCGCTTCTTGGATCATATCAAGCTCTCCATAAGCAGTCATTAAAATCACTTTAATACTCTCATCAATTTCTTTTACATGCTTTAAAATCTCTATACCATCCATACCTGGAATTTTCATATCTAACACAACTAAATCTGGATTATCTTTTTTTACGATATCTAAAGCTTGAAATCCATTCGCTGCTTGGAATGTCTGATAACCTTCTTTTTGGAACACTTCATGTAATAACACACGAATGCCATACTGATCATCAACGATTAAAATTTTCCCTTCCATAACTCCCAACCTTTCTGTGTAAGTACAAGATTTAAAGCTTCTTATATCTTAACGATTTATTTCGCTATTCTTTGGCAAATCCCTTCCTATTCTTTCTTATTTTACCGTTTCCTATTTTGTTATGCTACCCTACGATTTCACCTTTCTAAAAAAATACACTATAATGAAAGCCGGCAAACACGTACGAAAGGAGTAATATTATGTTAAAAATTTTTTCTACTCAATTAAGTGGTTATTTCTCTAGGGTGTCCCAAAAAGAGGAAATGAATATAGAAGATAGTGCTCGTCTACTTGCTCAAGCATTAGTTGGTGATGGTTTCATTTATTTACACGGTACAAATGAAATGGAGGGCGTTGTTGCTGAAGCACTATTCGGTGCAGAACCAATGAAGAACGCAAAACGCTTATTTGAAAATGGACAAGAAGTAGAAGTAACTTCCGCGGATCGTATACTTCTTATTAGCCGCTTTTCAACTGATGAAGAAACTGTAAACATCGCGAAAAAACTGCAAAATGAAGGACATTCTATCGTTGGAATCTCCGCTGTTCAAGAAGATGCCGAATCATTAGAACAATATACAGACGTACATATCGATACAAAACTGTTAAAAGGTCTTATTCCAGATGATGAAGGTAACCGTTATGGATTCCCAAGTTTAATTGTAGCCTTATTCGCTTATCACGGAATCAAATTTACAATTGATGAAATGTTAAATGAATATTAAAAAAAGCGCCTTATTTCAGGCGCTTTTTTTATTACTTGCTCTCTTTATTCGTAATAGAAGCTCGTACGAAATCATGGAACAATGGTTGTGGACGGTTTGGACGAGAAACAAGTTCTGGGTGGAACTGTGCTGCCACGAACCAAGGATGTTCTTTTAATTCAATGATTTCAACTAGACGGCCGTCTGGGCTTGTACCAGAGAATACAAATCCTGCTTTTTCCATATCCGGACGGAATTGATTGTTGAACTCATAACGATGACGATGACGCTCATATACAACCGGCTCATTGTAAGCTCTGTAAGCATTTGTTTCTTCAGAAAGCTTACATGGATATAGACCAAGACGAAGTGTACCACCTAAGTCTTCTACATCTTTTTGTTCTGGTAATAAATCAATGATTGCATGAGGTGTGTCAGGATTAATTTCAGAAGAGTTAGCTCCTTCTAATCCTAATACGTTACGTGCGAATTCGATTGATGCAAGTTGCATACCTAAGCAAATTCCTAAGAATGGTACTTTGTTTTCACGAGCATATTGAATTGCAACGATTTTACCTTCTACACCACGATCTCCAAAGCCACCTGGTACAAGAATACCATCTGTGTCTCCTACTAATTCTTGTACATTTTCTGCTGTTACGTGCTCAGCATTTACCCATTTGATTTCAACATCTGCATCGAAAGAGTAACCTGCATGGCGAAGTGCTTCTACAACAGAAATGTATGCATCTTGAAGTTCTACATATTTACCAACAAGAGCAATTTTTGTTTTCTTAGAAAGGTTACGTACTTTTTCAACTAGCGCAGTCCACTCTGTCATATCTGCAGCTGGATTGTCTAATTTTAAGTGATCGCAAACGATTTGATCCATGTTTTGCTCTTGAAGAGATAATGGAACTGCATATAAAGTATCTGCATCGCGAGCTTCAATAACAGCTTTTGTATCGATGTCACAGAATAATGCAAGCTTGTCTTTCATATCTTGAGATACAGGCATTTCTGTACGAACAACGATAATGTTTGGTTGAATACCTAAGCTGCGTAGTTCTTTAACACTATGTTGTGTTGGTTTTGTTTTCATTTCACCCGCTGCTTTTAAGTACGGGATTAATGTACAGTGAACGTACATTACATTGTCACGACCGATGTCGCTCTTAATTTGACGGATTGCTTCTAAGAATGGTAGAGACTCGATATCACCAACAGTTCCACCGATTTCTGTAATAACAACATCCGCATTTGTTTCGCGACCAGAACGGTATACGCGCTCTTTAATTTCGTTTGTAATGTGAGGAATAACTTGAACTGTTCCTCCTAGGTATTCACCGCGACGCTCTTTTTGAAGAACTGAAGAGTAAATTTTACCTGTTGTTACGTTGCTGTATTTGTTTAAGTTAATGTCGATGAAACGCTCATAGTGACCAAGGTCTAAGTCTGTTTCTGCACCATCATCTGTTACGAATACCTCACCGTGTTGGTATGGGCTCATAGTCCCTGGGTCTACGTTAATGTATGGGTCAAACTTTTGAATCGTTACGTTTAAACCACGATTTTTTAAAAGTCTTCCAAGAGATGCTGCTGTAATACCTTTTCCTAAAGACGATACTACACCGCCTGTTACAAAAATATACTTAGTCATGAAAAAGCTCCCTTCTACTTTGCTGTTATATAATCACCGTTGCAAAACGCAACGTATGTAGATAACACTATATCTATCTTATTGTTAGACTCTTTTTATTTTCTAAACAAAAAACAAAAAAGAAAATTGCTCCCCTCATCACGTAAAGTAATAAGTAGGGAGCAATTTTCTTTTATATTTACACTTTAAAAGTATTATCGTCCTTTTTTAAAGAGCCCAAAAATGATTCTACATGGACGATAATGAAAAGTCAAGAACTACAGTTCTTCCTCTTCTTCTTCTTCAGTTTCATCGTACTCAAGTTCTTCTTCAGCGAAGTCGTCGTCATCTTCATCTAAATCATCAAGATCGTCGTCATCTCCGTCTTCTTCTTCAAGAACCTTGTCCAAATCTTCTACATCTTCTTCTTCGTCATCATTTCCGTCTGCTTCATCGAAGTCATCTTCATCTTCTTCAATGTAGTCGTCAAAACCGTCTTCTTCAACTTTACGTTTCTTCTTCGGTTTTGGCTGCGGTAAGATTTCTTCATCAATTTGCTCATATGGGTACCAGCTGCGTAGCCCCCAACGATTTTCTCCTAAATTAATGAAACGTCCGTCGATGTTTAAATCTGTATAAAATTGTGCGAGTTTCGCATTAACTTGCTCTTGAGATAGTCCCAGCACTTGAGCGATTTCTTGAACCAACTCATTGAATGTCGTTGCTTGTCTTTTATCCCCTAAAACGCTATGTACAACTTCAATCATTGAACATTCTTTTAGCTCTTCTGGTGAATATTGCTTAAAATCCACTTATGCGGCACTTCCTTTCTTCAAATATAACCTTATATATAACGGTCTGCTTAAAAAAATCCATACTATTCATTATAAACAAAAGTCGTACAAATATGCTACAAAAAAAACGGGAAACTTTTATATGACAATAAAATTATAATTCATCTATTCCCTATTTCGGAATCATACATGCCCCCTGTAGTACATACCTAATCTGCATTTCTGTATATTCTTCAAGTGTATACAGTTTTTGCAAAGCCCAACGTCTAAAGCCCCACATTTGTCCTTGTATAAAAATATTATGCGCTAAAAGTTGTATTTCCTGTTTATTCAATGTAAATGTCCCGTTTTCAGTGCACTGTTCTAAAATATTCTCAAACATCCCGACCATTTGAAACTCTTTTTCTAATACATACGGAAGCGACTCTTTCGGTAAAAAACGGACCTCTTGATACATAATTAATACCTCTTCTTGCAATTCATCCATTACTTTAAAATAATTCGTTATCGCTATTTTTAAACTTTCTATACTGCCCTTCTCTGTACATACTACTTCCTCTAGTCGTTCCTTTACATGTTCATAAATGCTATCACACACTAAATATAAAACATCATCTTTCGTACGAATATACTCATAAAGTGTTCCTATACTAAATCCAGCTGCCTTTGCAATCTCTCTCGTTGTTGTACGCGGAAACCCTTTTTGCTTAAACAATTGCACCGCACCTTTAATCATTTGTTCTCGCCTTAACGCAACTAACTTTTCATCTTTCACGGATGCATGTACGTTATGTTTAACCATTCCCTTCACCTCTCTCTTATTTTTTTGGAAGGAAAAAGCGTAGGAAAATACCTACGCTTTTGATCCTACTTCGTTAACATACGAGAAATTACAAGTCTTTGTATTTCTTGTGTTCCTTCGTATATTTGGGTAATTTTTGCATCTCTCATATAACGCTCTACAGGATAATCTTTCGTATAACCATAACCACCAAATACTTGTACTGCCTCAGTTGTTACCTTCATCGCAGTATCACCTGCAAATACTTTTGACATCGCTGATTCTTTGCCGTACGGAAGCCCTTCCGATTCAAGCCAAGCTGCCTGATATGTCAAAAGACGCGCCGCCTCTATATCCGTAGCCATATCTGCAAGTTTAAAACCAATCCCTTGTTGCGCTGCAATCGGTTTTCCAAATTGATGACGCTCTCTTGCATATTCTACAGAAGCATCTAAAGCACCTTGTGCAATACCAACTGCTTGCGCCGCAATACCGTTACGACCTCCGTCTAATGTTTGCATCGCAATCTTAAATCCTTGCCCTTCCTCCCCAAGTAGATTCTCTACAGGAATACGGCAATCTTCAAATATAATTTCAGTCGTTGGCGAAGAGCGAATCCCTAGCTTACTTTCCTTCTTCCCAACTGAAAAACCTGGTGTATCGCTTTCCACAATAAATGCGCTCGTGCCGCGCTGCTTCGAATCAGGATCTGTTAACGCAAACACAACATAAATATCAGCAATACCGCCATTTGTAATAAAGATTTTCGATCCATTTAATACGTAATGGTCTCCATCTCTTTTTGCGATTGTCTTCATTCCACCAGCATCCGACCCAGATCCTGGCTCTGTTAAACCGTATGCACCAATTTTCGTTCCTTCAGCCATCGGTCGCAAAAACTTTTGTTTTTGCTCTTCTGTTCCAAATTTAAAAACCGGCCATCCAGCAAGTGAAGTATGCGCGGACAGCGTTACACCTGTAGAAGCACAAACGCGCGACAATTCTTCAATTGCAATTACATACGCCAAGTAATCGCTTCCAATTCCACCATACTCTTCAGGCCATGGAATACCTGTCAAACCAAGCTCAGCCATTTGATCAAATAACGCACGATCAAAGCTCTCTTCTTCATCACGCTCCGCTGCTGTTGGTGCTACTTCGTTTCTAGCAAAATCCCGAACCATTTTTCTTATCATTTCATGTTCTTCTGATAGTTTAAAATGCATCTCTGTATCCCCCTCGTCCCTTTATAAAGCACGGCTAATAACAAGTTTTTGTATCTCACTCGTTCCTTCATAAATTTGTGTGATTTTCGCATCTCGGAAAAATCGTTCTACTGGATAATCTTTCGTATAACCGTAGCCGCCAAATACTTGCACTGCTTCAATTGCGACTTCAACAGCTGTCTTAGAAGCAAACAGTTTCGCAATAGATGCTTCTTTACCGCATGGTAATCCTTGTGCTCTAAGTGATGCAGCTCTATATACGAGTAATCGCGCTGCTTCCACACTTGTTGCCATATCTGCAAGCTTGAAGCCAATCCCTTGTTGCGCCGCAATCGGCTTTCCAAATTGCTCGCGCTCCTTTGCATAATCAATTGCACATTCGAGCGCTGCCTCAGCAATTCCTAATGCCTGCGCCCCGATTCCAATTCGGCCAACATCTAAATTTGCCATCGCCACCTTGAATCCTTGCCCTTCTTCACCAAGTAAATTCTCGGCCGGCACTTTCATATCTTCAAATGTAAGTTGTACTGTACGAGAACCGAGAAGTCCCATTTTATGTTCATCTTTTCCTATAATTAAACCAGGCGTATCCTTCTCTACTATAAATGCAGAAATACCACTCTTTCCTGCCTCTGGATTTGTAGAAGCGAAGACAATGTATGTACTTGCTTCACCGCCATTTGTAATAAACACTTTTGATCCATTAATAATGTAATGGTCGCCTTTCTTTATCGCTCTTGATTTCAAACTCCCTGCATCTGAACCTGCATTTGGCTCCGTTAAAGCAAATGCTCCTAAATATTCACCCGTTGCAAGTTTAGAAACATATTTTTGCTTCTGTTCTTCTGTTCCGAAATATAAAATCGGGTTCATTCCAACCGACGTATGTACAGCTAAAATTACACCAACCGTTGCACTTACTTTTGAGATTTCCTCAATTGCTAGAATGTAAGAAATAAAATCCATTTCTGCGCCGCCGTATTTCGCAGGCGCTGGAATACCCATTAGTCCAAGCTCACCCATCTTTTGCAAAATCTCTTTCGGGAACACCCCTTGTTCCATACTAGGAACAAAGGGAGCTATTTCTTTCTGTGCAAAATCCCGAACCATTTTCCTCATCATTTGCTGCTCTTCATTAAAACGAAAGTTCATATACTCCGCCTCCATCTGCTATATATCCTTTTAATCATTTGGTAAGACCACTATTTTGTAACAAAGGGGAATTTATTCGTAAACGTAGAAACCACGGCCCGTTTTACGTCCTAACCATCCTGCATTTACGTACTTACGTAGTAATGGACAAGGGCGATATTTACTATCTCCTAATCCTTCATGCAACACTTCCATAATGTATAAACATGTATCTAAACCGATAAAATCGGCTAACGTCAGAGGTCCCATCGGATGATTCATGCCAAGTTTCATTACTTCATCAATCGCTTCTTTCGTCGCTACACCTTCGTATAATGTATAGATTGCTTCGTTAATCATCGGTAATAAAATACGGTTTGATACGAATCCTGGGAAATCATTCACTTCAACTGGAACTTTACCAATTTTTTTCGTAATATCTTCAATCGTTTCATATACCGCATCATCTGTAGCCAAACCACGAATAATTTCAACAAGTTTCATAACCGGAACTGGATTCATAAAGTGCATACCAATTACTTTTTCCGGACGTTTCGTTACTGCTGCAATTTCAGTGATTGGTAGAGATGACGTATTCGTCGCTAAAATTGCGTGATCTGGAGCAATTTCATCTAGATTCGCAAAGATTTTCTTTTTAATATCCATTTTCTCAACAGCCGCTTCAATAACAAGGTCCGCTTCTTTCACACAATCTAAATCAAGTGTCACTGTAAGACGATTTAACGTTGCTTCTTTCTCTTCTTCTTTCATACGACCCTTTTCTACTTGGCGTGCTAAATTTTTTGTAATAATGGCCAATCCTCTATCTAATTGCTCTTGTTTTAAGTCTTGTACCTTCACATTATATCCTGCCATTGCACATACTTGTGCGATTCCAGATCCCATTTGTCCTGCACC
The DNA here is from genome assembly GCA_027694045.1 of Bacillaceae bacterium OF18-1A. Classification (GTDB taxonomy): domain Bacteria; phylum Bacillota; class Bacilli; order Bacillales; family Bacillaceae_G; genus Bacillus_A. Next base: position 272,482 of record JAQEWB010000003.1, read on the forward strand.
AATTACAACAATCTTTTGTACACCCATTCTTTCTTCCCCCTTAATTTTTAATAAGCTATATATCGTCTAACTCTTAATTAATGAACTTCAATCATCACTGCATCGCCTTGACCGCCACCGCTACAAATCGAAGCAATTCCAATTCCGCCACCGCGTTGCTTTAGTGCATGGATAAGTGTAACGATAATACGCGCTCCGCTTGCTCCAATCGGATGCCCCATCGCTACTGCACCGCCATTTACATTCAGTTTTTCCGGATCAATCCCTGCAATCTCTGTACTTGCAATTGCCACTGCCGCAAATGCTTCATTAATCTCAAATAAGTCGATGTCTTCAATTGTCTTACCGGTCTTTTTCAGCAATTCATTAATTGCATAACCAGGCGTTCTCGGGAAATCTTTAGACTCCACTGCAATTGCTGTGTGCGCCAAAATTGTCGCTAACGGCTTTCTTCCTTCTTGCTTCGCTCTGTCTTCGCTCATTAATACAAGTGCAGCACCGCCATCATTAAGTCCAGGAGCATTACCAGCTGTCACTGCTGCTGTCTCATCAAATACAGGTTTTAATTTCGCTAGCTTTTCAATTGTTGTATCTTCACGTGGCGCCTCATCTTTAGCAACGACGATAGGATTACCTTTTCTTTGCGGAATTGTTACTGGTACGATTTCCTCTTCAAAACGCCCTTCTTTATGCGCCGCAACTGCACGCTGATGGCTACGATATGCCCATTCATCTTGTGCTTCGCGAGAAATGCCATCTTCTTTCGCAACTTCTCCACCATAAACACCCATGTGTACACCTGAAAATGAACATGTTAAACCATCTGCAACGTTTAAATCGATAATTTCGTTGTTACCCATTCTGTAACCCCATCTTGCTCCTCGTAAAATGTATGGACTGTTACTCATCGATTCCATTCCACCAGCAACAATTAGTGATTGATCACCCGTACGAATAACTTGATCCGCTAATGTAACCGCACGAAGTCCTGATGCACAAACTTTATTTACTGTTTCTGTCTGTACTTCCCAAGGGATTCCAGCAGCTCTTGCAGCTTGGCGCGATGGGATTTGCCCTTGTCCGCCTTGAATAACCGTTCCAAATATAACTTCTTCAACATCATTAGCAGCAACATTTGCTCTCTCAAGGGCAGCCTTAATTGCAATTCCTCCAAGTTCTGTCGCTTTCACATCTTTTAAAGATCCTCCAAATTTCCCAACCGGTGTTCTTGCAGCACTTAAAATAACTGTTTTACTCATGTTTCTTTCCCCCATTTCTTTTTTTAGCACCGAGCGCTCGCTCGGTATTCTTACGTTGAGAAGAGGTGCAATAACTGCACCTCTTTCTAAAGTTGTATGCATGCTTACAAACTACATTGCTTCTTTTTTCTGTCCGATAACAGATCGTTCTAAAATCTCTGTTACATCAAGTGTTTGAACTTTCTCTTCTACTTCTTTCGCTTTCGTCCCATCACTAATCATCGTTAAGCAATATGGACAACCTGTACCGATAATGGATGGTTGCACAGCTAATGCCTGCTCTGTACGAGCAACGTTAATACGAGAACCCGCTGTCTCCTCCATCCACATTAAACCGCCACCTGCTCCACAACACATTCCCGTTTCACGGTTACGTGCCATTTCTACAAGGTTCACACCAGGAATCGCTTTCAAAATGTCCCTTGGTGCTTCATATACTTCGTTGTATCTTCCTAAATAACAGGAATCATGGTACGTAACTGTTTCCTCAATAGCGTGAACAGGTTTTAAGCGCCCTTCTTTCACCCACTGAGCTAACAATTCTGTATGATGATAGACTTCTGCTTGCAAGCCAAAGTCTGGATACTCATTTTTAAATGTGTTATAAGCATGAGGATCGATCGTAACAATCTTCTTCACTCCTGCTTTTTCAAATTCTTCAATATTCTTTGTCGCCATCTCTTGGAATACGAACTCATTTCCAAGGCGGCGTGGTGTATCTCCTGAGTTCTTCTCTTTATTACCGAGAATCGCGAATGAGATGCCCGCTTCGTTCATTAACTTAGCAAAAGATATCGCAATCTTCTGACTACGATTATCATATGAACCCATTGAACCAACCCAGAATAAATACTCGAACTCTTCGCCAGCTTTTGATTTTTCTTTTACTGTTGGAACTGTTACTTCGTCATCACCTTGGCGCCAAGTTTCACGCTCTTTACGGTTTAGCCCCCACGGATTTCCTTGACGCTCGATGTTTGTCATCGCACGCTGCGCCTCCGCGTCCATCTTTCCTTCTGTCAAAACAAGATAGCGGCGTAAATCAATAATTTTGTCAACATGCTCATTCATAACTGGACACTGATCTTCACAGTTACGGCACGTTGTACAAGCCCAAATCTCTTCTTCTGTAATAACATCTCCAATCAAACTTGGATCGTAAGCTAGCGCTGTAGCTGCTGATTCTTGTTGTCCTTTTCCAGCTGCCATCATCGCCAATTGATTACCTTGTGTATTATTGAAAGCAACTACTGGAACCCAAGGTGCTTTTGATGTTACTGCTGCCCCTTTATCAGTTAAATGATCGCGAAGTTTTAAAATTAAATCCATCGGCGATAACATTTTTCCTGTCCCTGTTGCCGGACACATATTTGTACAACGACCACACTCTACGCAAGCGTATAAGTCAATCAGCTGATTTTGTCTAAAGTCTTCAATTTTACCAACACCGAATGTCTCTTGCGTTTCATCTTCAAAATCAATCTTTTCAAGCTTCCCTGGGTTTGAAAGACGACCGAAGAATACATTAGCTGGTCCCGCAATTAAATGCGCATGTTTTGATTGTGGAACATACACTAAAAACGTTAATAAAATAAGTAAATGTACCCACCAAGAGAAATAGAACACTGAAATGGCTACGGTTTCATTTATTCCCGAGAAAACGTAAGCGATTGCAGAAGCGATCGGTTCACTCCATGAAAGCTCTTCGCCATGCCATATAATCCCCATCCCATTACCAAGTAGCACAGAAATCATTAAGCCACCAATAAAGATAAGAACAAGGCCTGATTTGAAATTACGTTTCAAGCGAACTAGCTTCTCAACATAACGTCTATGAAAAGCCCAAAATACTGCAATTAAAATAACAAGTGTGACAATTTCCTGGAAGAATGTAAATGCAGGGTATAGTGGTCCAAGTGGAAGATGTGATCCTGGTGCGAGTCCTTTCCAAACGAAGTCAATTGCTCCAAATTGGACAAGAATAAATCCGTAAAAGAACATAACGTGAATAATGCCGCTCTTTTTATCTTTCAGCAGCTTTTTTTGACCGAAAACATTGACCTTAAGAAGATCCCAACGCTCTTTAAAACGACGGTCAAACTCAATCTTTTTTCCTAATTGTATGTAGGCCATCCTCGTTCGTATAAGATATACAAACAAATATCCTGCATAAACAATAACAGCAATGGCAGCCAGCCAATTCATGATCAGTAAGCTATTCATTTTTATGCTACCCCTCTCTTTGTAAGCCCTCTTTCTTTTTTAGAATCTTCAAAAACATATAATTTTCTGAATTTTATCCCCTATCTTCATTATATAATGAGTGAGCATTCAGTCAACAGTTTTTTGTTATACAACACCATATTTTTTCATAAAGCTGTTTATTTCGGTGAAACTATAAAGTGAAACTTTACTTAGTGAGGAAGCCTTTTTACCCACTACATATTAGCTGACTTTTACGAACAGCCGACACCTCTTAAGTAACACGAAAGGTGAAAAGAATGCAAAGGAGGGAATTCACTCATGCTCTACTTATCTCTCTTATTCATGTGCGTTACTCTTTGGATCACAATTGACTTTTCATATGGGAGAATTCTTCATTTAAAACGTGTGCGTTCTCGTACTTTCCCTTTACGTCAAAGCGATTTTCACCTTTATACATACGGAAAAGATTTATATGGTGCTTTATTTACCGATATAAAACAAGCACGATATCATGTTCATGTTTTGTTCTTCATTGTAAAAAACGATCAAATCAGTCGTGATTTTTTAAATTTGCTTATTGATAAGGCTCAGGAAGGAATAGAAGTGAGACTTTTACTTGATCGATTTGGTAGTCATTATTTATCAAACGAAGCAATTCGTTCCCTACAAAAACATGGTGTTTCTTTTTCTTTTTGTCACAAAATAAAATTTCCTTTCCTTTTCTTTTCTGCCAATCAGCGAAATCATAGAAAAATCACAGTAATTGATGGGAAAATCGGTTATATTGGGGGATTTAATATCGGTGAGGAGTACTTAGGACACGATAAACGATTTGGATTATGGCGCGACTATCATTTACGTCTTACAGGAGAAGGTGTTCAAGATTTACAAAAGCAATTTTTACATGACTGGTTTGATGATACGAACAGAAATTTACTAGATGCACCTCTTTACTTTCCGAAACAGATACCTGGTACTAGCCAACATCAATTTATTCCGACTGATGGAGCCTACTTACAACATACCTTTTTACATTTAATTGACAGTGCGAAAAAGGAACTTTTTATCGGTACACCCTATTTCATTCCTAGCAAAAAAATTATGAACGCTCTATTACAAGCACGAAAAAGAGGGGTTCAAATAACAATTCTCGTTCCCGAGAAGGCTGATCACGCCCTTGTTCGAGAAGCAAAATTTCCATACTGCAGAAAGTTAATAAAAGCTGGCTGTGACATTTATGCATTTCAACAAGGGTTTTTTCACGCTAAAATTATTATAGTAGACGACGATATTTGTGATATTGGAACCGCCAACTTTGATATGAGAAGTTTATATATTAACCATGAAATCAACTGTCTTTTATATGATAAACATTTCATACAAACAGTAAAAGGTAAGTTCCATGAAGATCTAAAGAGCGCATCACTACTTTCCTTTCAAGATGTCAATCCACTTTCCCTTATTGATAGAGGCAAGGAGTGGATAGGAACAATATTTGCTTTCTTCCTATAGGAATATAAAGGGGGATTTCATATGATTATACGGTTTGGTTATGTATCACACGCAATGGCACTGTGGGACTGTTCGCCCGCCAAAACGATGACATTCACAAACTTTAAAAAACTCAACAAACAAGAGCGGGAAGAAAAATTGTACGATGTTACAAGGAAAAATCTAGAGCACACAATACGTATACTTCATTACAATATAGCACATGAAATCCCACTATATCGTCTATCTTCTTCCATCGTTCCGCTTGCAACTCATCCCGAAGTTGAGTTTGATTATATCGGGGCATTCACACCACTTTGGCGTAAAATAGGGACATTAATTAAAGAGCACAATTTAAGAGTAAGTTTTCACCCAAATCAATTTACTCTATTTACAAGCGACAAGCCACATATTACAACAAATGCTATTACAGATATGACTTATCATTATAAAATATTAGACGCTATAGGAATTGCTGATTCTTCTTACATGAATATCCATGTAGGTGGTGCCTACGGAAATAAAGAGAAGGCAATTGAGCGTTTCCATGAAAATATAAAGAAACTCCCTTCACATATAAAAAAACAAATGACTCTTGAAAATGATGATAAAACATATACAACTTCTGAAACTTTATCAATTTGCCAAAAAGAAAATATTCCGTTCGTATTTGATTATCATCATCACTTAGCAAATCTTTGCGTGGAACCGCTAGAGGAACTACTTCCTGCCATTTTTGAAACTTGGTCACATACAAATTTGCCTCCTAAAGTTCACATCTCCTCCCCTAAATCAGAAAAAGAATTTAGGGCTCACGCTGAGTATATCGACTTAGGGTTTATTAAGCCCTTCTTACAAGTTGCAAAACAAAACAATCATAATTTCGATATTATGATTGAAAGTAAACAAAAAGACTTAGCACTATTCCAATTAATAAATGAACTTTCTTCTATAAGAGGAATTAAAAGAACAAGTGGTGCAACATTACAATGGTAAATTGTAATGTTGCACCACTTTTTTCAAAAAAGTAATTTTTATAGTAAAGAACATCCTATTTTATATGCTATTATTTAAATTAGCAAATTCCACCTAAGATTCAACTTTATTGAAACGGAGTCATAATATGATTAACCAAAAAAAACATGTACAATTTGTCATAATGTATATAATTATATTTTCGCTTTGGATATTCCTTATTCCTAAGAACTTAAATATAAAAGAAATTGGCATCCTCTTCTTATTTTATTTTGCTGCAATATTTTCCTGTTATTGCTTATATAAAGCGATTAAGCAAATGAAAAGCGGTGATAAATTATTTTGGATTTTATTACTGTGTACTTGCCTATGCGGATTGACTATGGAGATTACTTTATTTCTTCATTCACTTTCTATATATAATCAAGTCATATTCTCCTATAAAACATTGCCCTTTTTCATCATACAATATGTTTTGCTCTTTTCTGGTTTTGCTATAAAGTTTATAAAGCATTATTCTATTAGAGGTCTTGCTCAATTTTCATTTGATAGCATCTTTATTGTTATTATGAATATTTATTTTACCCTAACTTTTATTTTAGATATTTCAAGCTTTCGCATGTTAACGACAGATAACTGGATTTTAATTGGATACTTTATTGCTCAGTCATTAGTAATTTACGCTGTTATTAGTTTATATAGACGAGAACAATATTCTCCTAGTAGAATCTCATTAATTACCGGCTTTACTGTCATACTTGTGTACGGATATATACACCTGTTTCAGTCAAACGCAGGAATAGAAATTTCTCCTGAAATCTCTTACTTAATACATACCGCTTCGATTTTATTAATTGGTTTGTCATCCATACTATACATTTGGGATAAGCCAATGCAACATGAAACAAAAGCGAAGTATTATCGATTTGATTATGTGCGCTTCCTATTACCTTATCTCAGTATAACGATCACTTTTTCCTTTATTCTTATGCAACCTTGGGACGATAAGCTCATATTTATCGGATTAATAGTATCATTCACCTTATTATTTCTACGACAATTTTATATTTGGAAAGATAATCAAGTATTGATCGATACATATGAAAAACTGACTGCACAACTAGAAGGTAAAGTTGAAGAAGGCGCATCAGCTTTATCAAAAAGCGAACAACGTTATAAATCCTTATTTGAAGATCATCCTGATGCCGTTTTCTCTTTAAATATGTACGGTATTTTTCAACAATCTAATAAGGCTTGCGAAAGCTTATTTACTGCATACTACTGTGAAGTAACAAGCTATTCCCTTCTAGACTTCATTGATTTAAAAGATCATGATTTATTAAAAAGAGCTTTACAACTAACTAAAGAAGGTAGACCACAAACTTTAGAGGTTCGTACGAAAGAAAAAGAAGGTTACTATTATTACCTTCACATTACACTCATCCCTACTTTCATAAATAAAGAGGTTGTTGGGATGTTTGGTATAGCACGCGATATTACAACTTTATATGAAAAACAAAAACAAGTAGAGCATCTAGCCTTCCATGATGCACTCACTGGATTACCGAATCGCCGCAAGTTTGAAAAAGATTTAAAGGCAATTTTAAATACAGCTCAAGCTGATGCAAATGACATTGCAGTCATGTTTCTTGATTTAGATCGATTCAAAAAAATTAACGATCGACTCGGTCATGATGTTGGGGATTTATTATTAATTGAAGTAGCAAAAAGGTTACGTGCTTGCTTGCGTTCAAAAGATATCGTTGCCCGTCAAGGCGGAGATGAGTTTACAATTCTATTACCAGATATGTACTCAGAAAAAAGTGCAGCCTTTATAGCTGAACAAATTTTAACCATCTTGAACAAACCATTCTTCATTAAAGACGAAGAGTTATCTATTACACCAAGTATCGGAATTGCAATGTATCCTGATTACGGAACTGACGTAACCGAATTAATGAAAAATGCCGATACAGCTATGTATTGTGCGAAAGCGAATGGAAAAAACAGATTTGTTTTCTTCTCAGAAGAAATGAGTATCGCTCAAAGTGAGAGCAACTTCTTAGAAGGTGAACTTTCAAAAGCATTACAACAAAATGAATTTTTCCTTGAGTATCAACCACAAGTACATACTAAAACAAAACAAATTATCGGTTTTGAAGCATTAATTCGTTGGAAACATCCGAAACTTGGCATCGTATCTCCTGCCCAATTCATTCCTCTAGCCGAGGAAACCGGCTTTATTATTGAACTTGGAAATTGGATTTTACGCACTGCCTGTTTAGAGGCAAAGAGATGGCATAATCAAGGTTTTTCTCACTTAAAAGTTGGTGTAAATTTATCTGTCGTTCAATTTGACCATGCAGAGTTAATTCCAACCATTGCAAAAGTATTAGAAGAAACAAAACTAAAACCAGCAGCACTAGACATCGAAATTACAGAAAGTATCGCAATTAATCAAAATCACTCTGTCGTTTCAAAACTAGAACAGCTTCAAAATCTCGGTATTCAAATCTCAATTGATGACTTTGGAACTGGTTATAGCTCTCTAGCCTATTTAACAAAATACCCAATCAATACGTTAAAAATTGCTCGAGAGTTTATTTGCGGTATTACAAATAGCCCTTTAGAAGAGGCAATTATCTCTTCTATTATTACACTATCAAAAGAACTAAATTTAGAAGTTATTGCTGAAGGTGTAGAAACAGAGGAACAGTGGAAGTTTTTACATGATCAAAACTGTGATCACATTCAAGGATTCTTTATTAGCAAACCTGTTTCTAGTAAAGACGTTTGGATGTTACTCCACAAAAAAACAACCGTCTAAGTAAGAAGACGGTTGTTTTTTAATACTCAAAAGGCATATCTGAAGCTAATTGTACCTCTTGGTCATTATGAGAAATTACTTGATTTTTTTCTAATACTGTATCGCCTAATGAAATACCCCATGCCATTGCTAACGTTAGTAGACTACCAATAAGTAGTTTTTTCATATTCCATCACCCACATTTTTTCTTTTAATATATCATGAAAATTTATCCACATAATATGCAATTATGCATATTTAGTTTTTAGGTTATTTTTATTGCTTCATTTTTTTTATAAATTTTTCTTTATACGGATGCATTTCTAATATGTCAAAGAAAAAGCAAGCTTTTTCATAAGCCTCTTCAATCTCTGCCCCATCATAGCCTAGCTTTTCTAAGCATTCACCTTTTTGATAGTATAACTGCCCAATCAATGCCATGCTATGAATTTGGCATGATATTTCAATAGCCTTATTTATTTGATACAGAGCTTCTTCATATTGATTATCTAAGTATAATGTTTTTGCATAATTATGCCTTACCTTCACATCAAACTCTTTATTTTCAGGTAATGTTTCTAATTGCTTTAATATATCTTCAAATAACTCCATACTTTTCTTAAAATGACAATTTTCAGCATAAATATTTGCAATCGCATTTTCTATATAAAGATTTTGGTATACGTCTATTCCAGCTAATTGTTGATTTAACAATTTCTTTAATTCTAAAATACAATATTTGTAATCAATTCTCTTCAATATGTAAGCTGCAACGTAGTATTGCCATTGAAGAAACTGCTGAAATTCAGGATGATATTCTTCCTTTTTCAGCTCATTCCACACTCTACTATAAATTTCTTTATATTTCTTTTGCTTACAAAGCATAATGATTTGATCTTTTAATTGTTTTTTCCTTTCAATATCGGAATAAATGAGTACCTCATAAAAATGAATAATGGGAACTTGTAATTTAGCTGCAATTCCTTGCAATATATCCATACTTGGGTATACAGCACCTGATTCAATTCTGCTCACTTCCGATTGATGACATATATTATCAGATAACTGTTTCTGTGTTAATCCCCTCATTACCCTGATTTTCTTAATTTCACTTCCTAATTTCTCTGCGTGCATACTTACTCACCATCCCATTATAACAATCTAATTTGTTCAGTTGTCATACCACTACAATAATGTGAATTCGACAATTTTTGATATGAAATAATGCATAATATATATAAAATTCGGCAAATTCTTTATGCAATCTATTTCAAAAATAATAATTAAGAATGCTATAGTTGAATTGTAGAAAACTTGCCACTACCCTCATTACACTCATCCTTCTTTTCCTTTTCTCAATAAAATGTATTCACAAAATGAGATCAAATTTGAAATTGCTAGGTTTAGTTTAACAATGGAAAAATTCATACAACCTCAAAATGATACGAAAGGAAGTATTGAAAAGGTGAAGTAAACGGAGCTAAAGCGCAACAAGGCAAGTAACAACTGAAAAAAGAGTAGATTTCTAATCTACTAATTCAAACTAAAATCTATCTGCATTAACTTATACAAACTATGGAGTATCCGATCAAAGTCTTATTGTAAAAGTAGATAAAAATGGAGTAATTACAACTGTTAGCGATAAAGTGATCCAAAATTCAGACCAACAACCTAATCTTACTATAACAAATTTTTTGTCGAAAAATGAAGTAAAATCGATATTACACAACTTCAGCAAAAGATTTTGAGTTGCTCTAATCCCATATCGTGCAAGTTACCAAAGGGTTATATGGCTCAACAAAACATTTGAATTACATGGTCATAAAAAAAGAAGTTTACCACTTATAGGTAAACTTCTTTTCAAATCCATCCCTTTTCTTCTGCAATTGTAATTGCCTCAATTCTATTTTTTGCATCGAGCTTCGTTAATACTTCAGAAATGTAGTTACGTACTGTACCAGGTGAAAGGTAAAGTGCCTTTGCAATTTCATTTGCTGTCTTTCCTTCTTTCGCAAGCAACAGTACTTCTTTTTCCCGGTCTGATAACGGATTTTGCTCCTGCCATAAACCGAACATTAAATCTTGAGAGATTTCTCGTTTCCCTTTCATTACATTACGAATTGCTGCTGCTAAATCTTCACTCGGGCTATCCTTTAGCAAATAACCATGCACACCAGCTTTCATCGCCCTTTCAAAATAACCAGGGCGCGCAAAAGTTGTTAAAATCATTACCTTACACGATAATTTTTCTTTCTTTAAAGTTTCCGCAACATCTAATCCACTTTGAATCGGCATTTCAATATCCATAATGCTTATATCCGGTTTCAGCGATTCAATTAATTTTAGTGCCTCTTCCCCATTTGCTGCTTGGCCAATTACTTCAATATCATCCTCTAGATCAAGTAAGGCCCCTAATGCGCCACGAAGCATCCGTTGATCTTCTGCAATAATAATACGAATCATACCCTCACCTCATCTTTTCCTGTTCTAATGACAACTGGAACCTTTACTGTTAATAACGTCCCTGGATGTATCGTATCCAATTCAACAAACCCATCAATAAGAGCAATGCGCTCTTTCATACCTCGAATACCATTTCCGTCATGATTTTGATCCGCTAAACCGATACCGTTATCCTCTACTTTCAAAATCAACTCACCTTGCGATTCTAATATAGAAACAGTGCACCGCGTTGCCTTACTATGCTTCACAACGTTCGTTATTGCCTCACGTAAACACATTCCTAAAATATTTTGTTCAATTGGTGATAGTGAGCTCGCACTCGCTTCTTGTTCTATTTCCAATTCAATATTAGCCGCTTGTAAAATCGCCTTTATTTGCTCCAGCTCTTCTTCCACTGTAATCATGCGCATATCAGAAATTAATTCTCTTAGCTGCTTTAAAGCTGTACGAGATGTTTGTGTAATTTCCTTCGCTTCCGCACCTGCACGCTCTGGATTTTTTACAATTAACTTTTCAACAAGCTGGCTTTTTAAAGTAATAAGAGATAGCGTATGCCCTAACGTATCATGCAGATCCCTTGCAATTCGCTGCCGTTCCTCACGTTTTACTAAATCTTTAATTTGCTCGTTTGCTTCGTTTAATTGATTCTTTAGCATCTTTTTCTGATTAAAATTACGCATTCCAAATGGCGTAAGAAGCATTAAAATAAACATTGGCACGATATTCACTAAGCTTGGAATTGTCAGTTGATTCATATTTACAAATATAAAAGCTCCCAGCATTACAACTAATAAACATAACAACACACGAAATGCTTTCTTACTTGGTGCAAATCCCATCGCACTCGCCGTGAAATATCCGAACAATATCATGAATGGATTATAAAACAAAGCAAATGAGAAAGTGAGTATCATTTGAAGACAAGCCCATAAAACGAACGTCTTCTTAACGAAATAGAGCTGCCTGTATGTGACAATGAAGACTAGTAACATACCGATACCTATTACAAGCTTCCATCCCGATACTCGTGTTAAATTATAAATTGGAAATAACAGATAAACGAACCACATATACGGGAAGAAACCCATATGTTTCGGAAAAAACTCAAACCTCTTCTTCTCTATCATCTATACCGCTTCCTGTCTTTTTCTTATATATATTGATACTACAACAAATATAAGGAAATAACCTCCTAGTACCGCGATATTTTCCCAACCAACTGACTTCCCAGCTACAATATCCCATGCACCGCTTCCGAAATGGTATGTTGGTGTCCATTCACCAATCGTTCTTAATATTTTCGGAAATACTTCAATCGGCATCCATAATCCGCCTATGACAGCTAAACTCATATTTAAAATATTTGCTAAACCAGCAGCTGCATCAGCCTTCTTAATAGACCCTATTACTGTTCCTAATGCTAAAAATGGTGTTACACCTAACAATAACCATAATCCAGCACCAATCCATTGTCCTACTGTTAACTCAACATGATTAATTAATATCCCTGCAATAAAGATAACTAAAATTGAAAAAGCATTTACTACTGTTTGAGCAATAATCTTCGCTGTTAAATATGCTCCTTCTGGAAGTGGTGTAATTTTCAAAAGATGTGTCCACCCTTGCCCTTTTTCCTGAGAAAGTCTTACGCCGAAACTAAAAAGTGCCGTCCCTACAATGCTGAAAGTCGCCATCGAAATTAAATAATGTGCTTTCCATGCGTCGCCATTTTGTGGTACTTGAATGACATTTGTGAAGATGTAATAAAACATAACTGGCATTAATAATGAGAAAAAGATAAACAATTTATTGCGGAACGTACGTAAAATTTCTATTTTGCATTGCATCCATAATGCTTTCATATAATTTCCTCCTTTTGATTTGCGACAAATTGCTCAAATGCTTCATCCAGACTTCCACGTTCAACCGACACGTCTGTTACAGATAAATCTCTCTGATAAATCGCTTGTAAAGTTGCATCTGTATCCTCAGTTATTAAAGTAAAGCGCCCTTCATTTGACTGCACTTCTATTACTCTCGGCAATTCCTTTAGCAAACCTTTAGGAATTTTTTCTTTCGAATAAAATGAGATTGTTTTTCGAGAAATCGTCGCCTTCATCTCATCCGGTGTACCATCTGCGATAATCTTTCCGTTCGCAAATAATAAAATACGATTTGCTAATGCATCTGCTTCTTCTAAATAATGCGTCGTTAAAATAATCGTTTTCCCTTCACTTGATAACTTTCTAATCGTTTCCCAAAATGTTCTTCGAGACGTAATATCCATTCCAACTGTCGGCTCATCTAAAAATAATAAATCTGGATTTCCTGCAAGTGCGAGTGCAAAGTTTAATCTTCTTTTTTGCCCGCCTGATAATTTTTCACATCTTTGCTTTCGCTCCGATTCTAAATTTGATAACTGTAGTAATGTTTCTTTCGCTACCGGATTCGTGTAATAACTACGGAATAGCTCAATTGCCTCTTCTACTGTGATGCTATCAATTACACTTACTTCTTGTAACATCGCACCGAGACTATTACGAACATCCCTATGTTTCGGGCTCTTTCCGAGTATAGAAACTGTCCCTTTCGTTGGATCCTTTAATCCAAGCAACATCGATATCGTCGTTGTTTTCCCTGCACCATTTGGTCCAAGTAATGCTACTATTTCTCCTTTATTCACATGAAATGAAACGTTATTTACTGCATTTTTATGTTTAAATGTTTTCGAAACACCATTTACTTCAATAATCTTTTCCATCTCTCCACCTCCGCTGTTTCCTATACTTACATTGTATTCATTGGTAAAGTTAGGAAACAGTATGATGCGTCATGACATCGATATGACAATTGTCATATGTTCTTTATGAGAGGAATCAACCCGTATACCGCAAGCGAGTAGCAGGACGAAAACAAACATGTTACAATCGGATAAGATATATATTCGAGGAAGGACAGTGGTTTTCATGATTATTCGTAATGAACAAGATTTAGAAGGCTTACGAAAAATCGGCCGCATCGTTGCGCTTGCACGTGAAGAAATGAAAAAACAAGCGAAGCCAGGTATGACAACGAAAGAGCTTGATTTGATCGGTAAAAAGGTATTAGATGAGAATGGTGCTATTTCTGCACCTGAAAAAGAATATGATTTCCCAGGTGTAACTTGTATTAGTGTAAATGAAGAAGTTGCTCACGGTATTCCAGGAGATCGTGTATTAAAAGAAGGCGACTTAGTAAACGTCGACGTATCTGCTGCACTTGACGGCTATTATGCAGATACAGGTATTTCATTTGTACTTGGAGAAGATGAAGAAAAAGAAAAACTTTGCCAAGCAGCTGTTGATGCATTTTGGGCAGCAATGAAAAAAGTAAAAGCTGGTTCAAAACAAAACCAAATTGGTCGTGCTGTTTCGAACTTTGCACATAAAAGTGGATACAATGTTATCCAAAACTTAACTGGACACGGTATCGGTCTTAGCTTACATGAAGCACCAAACCATATTTTAAGCTATTATGATCCAATGGATAATGCGCTTCTAAAAGACGGTCTCGTTATTGCTGTAGAGCCATTCATTTCTATGAAAGCTGATCACATTATCGAGCGCGGTGACGATGGTTGGACATTCGTTACTCCTGATAAAAGCCTTGTTGCACAATGTGAACATACAGTTGTCGTAACACGCGGTGAACCGATTATCTTAACAGAAATATAAGGTGAAACTTTAATCTACAAAACGAAAAATTGTTATAAATAATCTTTCCAAACCCAATCAGATTCTTATTTGATTGGGTTTTTTCATACAAAAAAGGATGATACATAAAGTATCATCCTTTTAACGGGGTAAGGCTGTCCAAAGGTACGGAAATCCTTTAAACAGCCTTGTTTTTCATATGGATGCCTTACATATATCACTGATAATAATTATGAAATGCGGAAACATAATTACCACCACATGATTCAAACATGAGAAAAGAAACCCTACAACGGGTCCCCTTCCCTACATAATCTAAAGTTTGGGTACACTAGATTCATGCAATGTAGGAGCTTTCTAAGCTGAAAGCGAGCCTTCATGTAAAATGATAGCATACATATCTCCCTCTAAAATATGCAAATGTGCATATAGAGTTTTTTTATTTCTCAATGTCAGAATATTGAAAAACAAGAAGAAAAAAGGTAATATTAAAGTCGTTATCCGTCTTCTTTTGTCAGTCAGAGAGAATAGAAGAATGGGAGAGGAAAAAATGAAAAAATCATTGAAACAAAAAATAGTAAGCTCTTTGCTTGCTGTATCACTCGCTGTTGGCTTAGCCCCAATTGGGCAAGTAAAAGCGGATTCCACATCAGAAATTACACAAACTCCATCTATTACAAAGCAAGTTGATGCAAACCGTGCTCTCGAACATGTTCGTTTTTTATCAGAAACAATTGGACCCCGTCCTGGTGGAACGAAATCTGAAGAATGGGCTTCTCGCTACGTTGGTATGAAACTCAAATCAATGGGCTATGAAGTAGAGTATCAACCATTTCAAGTACCAGATCAATACGTTGGATTTATCGAATCACCATTATCTACAAAGCGTAATTGGCAAGCTGGCGCTGCTCCTAATGCACTAATTTCTACAGAAGCTGTTACAGCTCCCCTTATTTTCGTTCAAGGCGGGACTAAGTTAGAAGATATTCCAAATGAAGTAAATGGGAAAATTGTTTTATTCGAAAGAGGAACAACAGTAGCCGACTATAATAAACAAGTTGAAAATGCTGTAAGTAAAGGCGCAAAAGGTGTTCTGTTATATAGTTTAATTGGTGGTCGTGGCAATTACGGACAAACCTTCAATCCTCGTTTAACGAAAAAACAATCTGTACCTGTATTTGGCCTTGCCTATGCTCAAGGAAATGCATTTAAAGAAGAAATCGCGAAAAAAGGAACAACAATTCTTTCACTAAAGGCGAGACATGAATCTAATTTAACATCATTAAATGTCATTGCTAAAAAGAAACCAAAAAACAGTACAGGTAACGAAAAAGCAGTCGTTGTAAGCTCACACTATGACAGTGTTGTCGGAGCACCTGGTGCCAACGATAATGCTTCTGGAACAGGCTTAGTATTAGAATTAGCTCGTGCTTTTCAAAATGTAGAAACTGATAAAGAAATTCGTTTCATTGCTTTCGGTTCCGAAGAAATGGGATTACTTGGTTCAGATCATTATGTAAATAGTTTATCCCAAAAAGAACGCGACCGTATTTTAGGTGTCTTTAACGCTGACATGGTAGCAACAAATTATGATAAAGCAAAAAACTTATATGCTATGACTCCTGATGGTTCTAAAAACCTTGTAACGGATGCTGCCTTACAGGCAGGCAAACAATTAAATAACGACCTCATTCTTCAAGGTAAATTCGGATCTAGCGACCACGTACCATTTGCTGAAGTTGGCATTCCTGCCGCTCTATTCATTTGGATGGGTGTCGATAGCTGGAATCCATTAATCTATCATATTGAGAAGGTATACCACACACCTCAAGATAACGTATTTGAAAACATCTCGCCTGAACGTATGAAAATCGCATTAGATGTTATTGGAACCGGTGTTTATAACACACTTCAAAAACCTGTTTCTCAAACTGAACAAAAAGCGGCTTAACCCTTTAAAAACCACCTATTTTTATAGGTGGTCTTTTATTGAGAAAACTATATAAAAAGGCAATCACACCATCGTGTGATTGCCTTTTCTTTATTGTCCAGCTCCAGCGGCTAGAATATTCGGTGGCTTCGCGCCTTCCTCCGAGGCAAAATACGCCTCTCTGTCAGGAGCTCCATCCCCCTCTTATTCTGAACGAGCCGTTTCCGCTTTTCTTTATGTCCAGCTCCAGCGGCTAGAATATTCGGTGGCTTCGCGCCTTCCTCCGAGGCAAAGTACGCTCTGTCAGGAGCTCCATCCCCCTCCTATTCTAAACGAGCCGCTTCCGCTTTTCTTTATGTCCAGCTCTGCCTCCTAGCCCCTTCCGTCTAAGAACCTTCCCCACGAGAAGATAAAATGCATCTTCTGTGGGAAAGAACCTTAGCCTTCGGGACTAAACAGTCGGCTCCGCTTTTCTTAATTACATTTTTTCTGGTGCAGATACTCCTACGATTGCTAATGCGTTTTGAAGTGTAGTGCGTACTGCTTTCATTAATTCGTAACGAGCTTTACTTAATTCTAAGTTATCTTGGTTTAATACTTTTTCTGCATTGTAGAAGCTGTGTAATGTTGCTGCTAATTCAAATGCATAGTTTGTAATACGGTGTGGCAGACGTTTTTGCGCTGCATCTGCAACTACTGCTGGGAATTCACCAAGTTTTTTCAGTAACTCTACTTCTTTCTCAGAAGTAACAAGTTTGTAGTTCACGTCTCCGCCTGTAGCTAATCCTAATTCTTCACCTTGACGAAGGATACTGCATACGCGAGCGTGAGCATATTGTGCATAGTATACTGGGTTTTCATTAGATTTTGATACAGCTAAGTCCATATCGAAGTCTAAATGAGAATCACCGCTACGCATTGCGAAGAAGTAACGCATTGCGTCCACGCCTACTTCTTCCATAAGTTCACGAAGTGTAACTGCTTTACCCGTACGCTTACTCATCTTCATTTTTTCACCGTTTTGGTATAGTTGTACCATTTGGATGATTTCTACTTCTAGTGTATCTTTATCGTAACCAAGTGCTTGAATAGCAGCTTTCATACGAGGAATGTAACCGTGGTGGTCAGCACCCCAAATGTTGATTAATTTATCGAAACCACGCTCTAATTTATCACGGTGGTAAGCGATATCTGGCGTTAAGTACGTGTAAGAACCGTCGTTTTTAATTAATACACGGTTTTTATCGTCACCGTAAGTCATGGAACGGAACCAAGTTGCACCATCTTCTTCAAAGATTTCCTCACGCTCTTTTAATACAGCAAGAGCTTGATCGATTTTGCCGTTTTTGTATAATGATGTTTCTGAGAACCACACATCAAATTTAACACGGAAGCTTTCTAAGTCTCTTTGAAGTTTTGCTAATTCATATTTTAAACCGTACTCACGGTAGAATTCATAGCTTTCTTTCTCATCAGCTTTCGCATAACGATCGCCAAACTCTTCAGCTAAACGTTTACCGATACCGATAATATCTGCACCGTGGTAACCGTCCTCTGGCATTTCTTTATCTAAACCTAACGCTTGCATGTAACGAGCTTCAACAGAAAGAGCTAAGTTATGAATTTGGTTACCCGCATCATTAATGTAGTACTCACGAGATACATCGTATCCTGCTTTTGCTAATAGGTTACATAACGTGTCACCTACTGCTGCACCACGTGCATGTCCTAAGTGAAGGTCACCTGTTGGATTCGCAGATACGAACTCAACTTGTACTTTTTCACCTTTACCAGTATTCGTTTCACCGTAAGCTTCACCAGCATTAACGATCGTTGGGATTAAGTCTGTTAAGTAGCTATTATCCATGTAGAAGTTAATGAAACCAGGACCTGCGATTTCAATCTTTTCAATAGAAGCTTTTGCTTTATCGAAGTTTGCAACTAATTCTTCTGCAATCATACGAGGTGCTTTTTTCGCAACGCGTGCAAGTTGCATTGCCATATTTGTAGAGAAGTCACCATTTGTTTTATCTTTTGGAGATTCTAATACAACATTTGGAATTTGTTCTTCCGTTGCTAATTCTGCTTTCAATACCGCAGCTTGAATTTCTTCTTTAATTAATCCTTTTACTTGTTCTAAAGAATTCATTATTTTGCCTCCTTCAAATTAATCGTAATTGTATATCTGCCAGCTTCCTGTTCACTTAGAAGCAATGCGTACGTTAAGAAGAGTTGTCCTTTTTTCTTTTCATCCGACCATTTAAAAAGAACGTTATCAGTCTTTGTTTGCAATGCAAACGTACCAAGTTCACTCGTATACGTACCCGTTGTCCATTCGCCTTTCACATGCGTTTGACGCATCGAAATAGCACCTGAACGCATAATAAGAACTTGTTCATCTTGAATTTTAATAATTGTTTTCACTTCGCCCTGTTCGTTCGGCTCTTGGAATATTACGTATGTACCTTGACCTTTTACATAGTATTGACCATTTGCTTCAAAAGCAACGGTTTCCTTTCGCGCCCCTTCACGGATTTCTGTTACGAAATGAACGTGTACCGGCAAGCCTGCAAGTTGTTTCTTCACGTCTTGCACACCTTTCAAATGTTATAGATATTAAATACTACTTATAATAAATCACTTTTCCTATCATATCAAAAAAAGATACTGTCTGTCTGCTGAAAAATCAGGAAAACTCCATTTCAAAAAATAATTCACTTTCCCTTTATTTCATATGATAAAATATTTTTTAAATCTAAATATTCTTTCTATTGAAGAGGTGAATTTCGTGCTACCAACAAAATTAAAAAAAGGTGATGAAATAAGGGTGATTTCACCATCTTGTAGTTTAAGCATTGTCTCAAATGAAAATAGAAATCTTGCTATAAAAAGACTAACTGATATGGGGTTTCAAGTTACTTTCTCAAAACACGCTGAAGAGATAGACCGCTTTGCGTCCTCTTCTATTTCTTCACGAGTCCAAGACCTCCACGAAGCATTCAGAGACCCTAATGTAAAGGCAATTTTGACGACACTTGGCGGATATAATTCTAACGGTTTATTGAGACATCTAGATTATGATTTAATTCGTGCAAACCCGAAATTTTTCTGCGGCTATTCTGATATTACCGCTTTAAATAACGCAATTTATACGAAAACAGGACTCATTACATATTCCGGCCCCCACTTCTCTTCATTCGGAATGGAGAAAGGGCTAGCGTATACAACCGATTACTTTGTAAAGTGCTTAACTTCTAATGATTCTATTGAAATCATACCATCAACAACATGGAGCGATGACCCTTGGTACATTGATCAAGAAAATCGCGAATTTATTAAGAACGAGGGATATGTTTCAATTCAAGAAGGAGAAGCTACTGGAGAGA
Source organism: Bacillaceae bacterium OF18-1A (assembly GCA_027694045.1). Taxonomy (GTDB): domain Bacteria; phylum Bacillota; class Bacilli; order Bacillales; family Bacillaceae_G; genus Bacillus_A. The sequence goes on from JAQEWB010000003.1 coordinate 292,689, forward strand.
TTATCGGCGGCAATATGAGCACATTCAATTTACTACAAGGCACACCGTATATGCCCAACTTACGCGAAAAAATTTTATTTATTGAAGAAGATAGCTTAACAGGAAAATCTACACTTAAAACTTTTGACCGATATTTACATTCCCTCATGATGCAACAAGATTTTGAACATATAAAAGGTATTGTAATAGGAAGAATGCAAAAAGGAGCAGAATGTACGATAGACGACATGCAAGAAATGATCGCTTCAAAACCTGAACTTACACATATTCCTATCATTGCAAACGCGAGTTTCGGACATACAACTCCGATTTTCACTTTCCCAATTGGTGGCAAGGCAAAAATCATTTCGAGCAAAGAGAATACATCTATTACCATTTTAACGCACTAAAAAGGAGCGAACGATTCGCTCCTTTTATGCTTTTTCTATTTTTTGCATTGCTTTTTGCGGGATTGATTCTTTCGGGATTTCTGCCCACCCTTTTCCTTGCATACCTTTTGCATAAATTTTTATAAAAGCGCCCGTATGCAATTCACGGTTCACCATTCTTTTAATAATTTGTAGCTTTCCGTCCTCTGTATATCCTTTAAATGTATATAAATATTCATCATCTTTTTTCTCGCCTTTATCTATAACTGCATAATAATCTTGAATTTCTTTATTTGAAAAGAAGTTGTCTACAAAAGCATGTACACCTTCTGTTTTTGTATTTAAATAATATGCTGTCCCTCCTAAAATAATAGCGAACACAGCTAAAACTTTAATTACCAATTTCATACATGAATCCTCCTGTTTTACACTTCTTTCTCGTTATTCATATATCTATACCTGTATTATACGAAAAATGTCACACTATACTCTATCGAAAAGTCTTACACTTCCCTTACATTATTGTAAGGATTGTTTTACTTTACAGCAATTTCCGGACAAAAATTTTTTCCGTTTCATGGACTTTTATATTATTATTGAATGATACGAATTTTTATCCCGCTATTTGCGGGCAATTGGTGAAAACTAACGATCAGTCGGATAGACAACCTCTCCACTGATTACAGTGTCACTTTATTACAAAAATCAAAGGAGACAGTTTTCAAATGGCTATCTTGCAAGGTTTAGCACTATTACTTGTTGTACTTTGTCTATTTACACTTTTCAGTTACCGTGCTCCTTACGGAATGAAAGCAATGGGTGCTTTAGCTAATGCAGCAATCGCAAGTTTTCTTATTGAAGCATTTCACCGTTATATCGGTGGGGAAATGTTTCATAATGACTTTTTACAATCAGTCGGAACGGCTTCTGGTAGTATGAGCGGTGTCGCAGCGGCGATTTTAGTAGCATTAGCAATTGGAGTTTCACCCGTATACGCTGTTTTAATCGGTATCGCGACTAGTGGATTCGGTATTTTACCAGGATTTTTCGCCGGATACATTTGTGCTTTCGTCGTGAAGTTTCTCGAAAAGAAATTACCAGCTGGTGTAGAATTTTTAGCAATTCTATTTATCGCTGCACCAATCTCACGCGGAATGGCAATGCTTATGGATCCTCTCGTTAACGCAACACTCGGTAAAATCGGTTCTATGATTTCAGTTGCAACGACAGAGAGCCCTATTATTATGGGTATTATGCTTGGTGGATTAATCACAGTTATTTCTACCTCTCCACTGAGTTCTATGGCACTAACTGCAATGCTTGGATTAACAGGTTTACCAATGGCAATTGGTAGTCTTGCCGTAGCAGCCTCAGCCCCAATGAACTTTATCTTCTTTAAACGACTAAAAATTTGTTCAAAGAAAGATACAATCGCTGTAGCAATCGAGCCTTTAACACAAGCCGATGTTGTTTCAGCAAATCCAATCCCAATCTATGCTACAAACTTTGTTGGCGGTGCACTTGCTGGTATTATTACATCTCTGTTCCAACTCGTTAATAATGCACCAGGAACCGCATCACCAATCCCGGGACTTCTTGTCTTATTTGGATTTAATGACGTTGTAAAAGTAACAATTGCTGCCGTACTATGTGGAATCGTTACCACTATTGTTGGATACGTTGGATCTATTGTGTTCCGTAAATATCCCATCCGTTCTGCTGATGAAATTCGCGGAATTACTTCGGAAGAGAAAGTTGCATAAGAAAAATCGCTATTCTCATCGTTTGAGAATAGCGATTTTTTGTGTTGCGTAACGGTAAATGAAATTATATTGGCGATTTTTTAAATATATCGACTTACCGACACATAACGACAAAATAAGAGCCCTCTAATCATATAGAGGGCTCTTACTTTATCTAGCTGCAGCGACTAGAATGATCGGTGGCTTCGCTCCTTCCTTCGAGGCAAAAAACGCCTCTATGTCTGAAGCTCCATCCCCCTCACATTCTGAGCGAGCTGCCTCCGCTTTTACTTCACCCAACCGAGTAGCATTTCCCGCACGAATTTGCTTGCTGCGACTGGTGTTTGGTCACTATGGTCGTAGACAGGAGCTACTTCTACTAAGTCTGCCCCAACTACATTTATATTTGAATTTGCAATTGCCACGATGGAATCTAATAATTCTTTAGATGTGATACCTCCAGCTTCTAATGTTCCTGTTCCTGGAGCATGAGCTGGGTCTAATACGTCAATGTCGATTGTGACATAGACTGGACGTCCTGCAAGTTTCGGTAATACTTCTTTTAACGGTTCTAGTACGTCAAATTTGTATAAGTTCATACCTACTTCTTTCGCCCATTCAAATTCTTCCTTCATTCCAGAACGAATTCCGAAAGAATATACGTTTTCCGGACCAATTAAATCGCACACTTTACGAATTGGTGTAGAGTGGGATAAAGGCTCCCCTTCATACGATTCACGTAAATCAGTATGAGCATCCATATGGATGATTGCTAAATCCGGATATTTTTTTGCCATTGCCTTAAAAATTGGCCAAGACACTAAGTGCTCACCGCCGAGACCTAGTGGAAACTTATCGGCATCTAAAAGTTTTGATACATACTCTTCAATCATGTCTAAGCTACGTTGTGCATTCCCGAATGGTAATGGGATATCACCCGCATCAAAATATTTTACTTCTTCTAGTTCACGATCTAAATACGGACTATATTCTTCAAGACCGATTGATACTTCACGAATACGTGCAGGGCCAAAACGAGATCCTGGACGGTAACTTACTGTCCAATCCATAGGCATCCCATAAATAACTACCTTTGACTCTTCAAAACTTGGATGACTTTTAATAAATACTTTACCTGAATAAGCTTCATCAAAACGCATATTCTTTTCCTCCTTATGTGGAACTTAAGGTATCCCAACCTTTCATTATTTCTCAAATTTGGAGCGCACGGCTCCTCTTTCTCGATTTACCTGGGCCTTCTTTTTATCACAAGAAGACTACTTCATTTGTAGCAGTGTAAGTAACTAGCATGTTCAAGCCTTCTAGACAAACACCTTAAATGAGTTACTTACACTTTATTTATTTCAATTTAACGCTCTTACTTAATTAAATCGCCAACAAATTTCGGTAATGCGAATGCTGCATTGTGTAATTCTTTTGTGTAGTATTTCGTTTCGATTTCGTGGAAACGCTCTTCACTTACTTGTAATGGATCATGTTTTTTAGATCCAATTGTGAATGTCCAAAGACCACTTGGGTAAGTTGGAATATTTGCTGTGTATAGACGAGTAATTGGGAAAATCTCTTTTACGTCTTTAAACACAGTTGTAATTAGTTCTGGTGTGAACCAAGGGTTGTCCGTTTGTGCAACGAAAATACCATCTTCTTTTAACGCTTTAGAGATTCCAGCGTAGAAACCTTTTGTAAATAAGTTTACTGCTGGTCCTACTGGCTCAGTAGAATCTACCATAATTACGTCATATTCATTTTCGCTTTCCGCGATGTGTAGGAAACCGTCTCCTACTTTTACTTCTACACGCTCATTATCTAATGCGCCTGCAATTGATGGTAAGTATTGTTTAGAGTAATCAATTACTTTTCCATCGATTTCAACAAGAGTTGCTTTCTTTACACTTGGGTGTTTTAACACTTCACGAATAACACCGCCATCTCCCCCACCAACAACTAAAACGTTCTCAGGGTTTGGATGTGTAAATAAAGGTACGTGCGCTACCATTTCATGATAAACGAACTCATCTTTTTCTGTTGTCATAACCATGCCATCTAAAATAAGCATGTTTCCGAACTCTTCCGTTTCAACCATATCAAGTTTTTGGAATTCTGTTTGCTCCGTATGTAATGTGCGGTTAATACGCGCCGTAATCCCAAAATGTTTTGTTTGTTTTTCAGTGAACCATAGTTCCATCGTACAATCACGCCTTTCAATGCAAATTTATAATAGGGACATCATTAATGTCCCCTAACAAAAATAAAACAAAACATCCAAAAAGTATAGTTAAAAGTACAAAAATACCGAAAATATATTTTAGTCAGAGCGTTCTAATATATATGTATAAAGAAAACCCTTTCTTACGAAAGGGCTTTTGTCTCTACTTCTTCAGGTTTACGAATCGGAATTAAAATCATTGCGCAACTGACTAACACAACAATCCCACCTACTAAAAATGGACTTTGTGGTGAAACCGTGTGGCCGATAACTCCTGATAAAATTGGAGCAATTGCGCCACCTAACCAACGAACGAAGTTATAAACACCTGACGTAACAGATCTTTCATATGGTGAAATATCCATTACATAACTTGTAAATAACGCATTATTTAATCCAGATGCTAATCCTGACAGAACGATTAATACGATTTGTAACCACATAATTTTCACGAAGAATAGTGCGATTAAGAAAATCGCAAATACGAGCAAACTACCCTTCAATAATGTTTTCGGTTCATATTTTCCTTCTAACTTATGCGCCAAAATTGCTGATCCATAAGCTAATGCTAATCCCCATCCACAAAATACAAAACCTAATTGAATAGCTGATAAATGCATAATAAGTGGTGAATATGCTAACACAACGAAAAATCCGTAGTAGTATAGCATCCCTGAAATGGCACCTTGCATGAACGGTTTATATTTCACCAGGTTAACTAATTCTCCCACGCCTGCTGCCTTACGCTTCACTTTTCGCTCCGGTTCTTTTACAAAAAAGAATACTAAAATAAATGCTAAGAAAATTAAAATACTCGTTGCGAAAAATGGATAACGCCAAGAATGTCCACCTAATATACCACCTAATAATGGTCCACCTGCCATCCCTAAACCGATAGCCGCTTCATATAATCCTACTGCCTCATGAACTTCTTTACTTAATGCTATTAATAACGTCATCGCCGTTGCGAAGAACATCGCATTTCCTAATCCCCATCCAGCACGGAAAAGAGATAATTGAGCAATCGTTTGCGATATACCACATATAAAAGCAAATACTGTTACAATCGCAAGACCAATTGTCATCATTCGTTTATCACCGAATCTCGATGCAAATATTCCGGCTGGTAACATCATAATTGCCATGGTTAAAATATAAGCCGTAAATAGCATCTCGACTTGCCAATGCGATGCACCAATTTTCTCAGCAATAATTGGCAATATTGGATCGACTACCCCTATACCTGAAAAGGCAAGGAAGGTAGCCACCACTGTAATCAATCTCCCTAATTTTTGTTTGCTCTCCATTTCAATCATTCTCCTTTTGTACTCTCTAAAAACGTCACAGCACGATGTAAACTATCCTCAAGCTCTGCCTTTACACGCTGCATTTGCTCCATTTTCTCATCTAACGTTTGCACTTGTTTCTCAAGCATCTCTTTAATTTCTTGAATTACTTCGCGATCACGAGGATTCTCACTATTTCTTCTTTGTTCCATTCTTTCTTTTAACGATAAGAAATGCTGCATTTCTTGAAGTGTAATTCCTAATACTTCTTTCGCTTCAACAATCCTTTTAATTCTTGCAATATCTTCATCTGTATAAAGACGAATATTTCCCTCACTACGTTCTGGGGGATGAATTAAACCAATTTCCTCATAATAACGAAGTGTACGTTTTGTTAAACCAACTTGCTTTGTTACTTCATCAATTTTATACATGTATATTCCTCCCTTCACTCAACTATTACATTTTACGTTAACGTTAACTTTTGTGCAACTGTTAGATTTTTGTAAATGTTTTTCCTATTCAATTGTATTTTCCTCAAGGCGGTTTCATAATAAAAGAAAAGATATAATAAGGAGAATCATACATGAGTAAACCACTTATTTTCGCTCACCGCGGAGTAAAGGGAACACATCCCGAAAATACGATGATTGCTTTCCAAGAAGCCGAACGCATTGGCGCTCATGGGATCGAACTTGACGTCCACCTATCAAAAGATGGTGAACTTGTCGTGATTCACGACGAAACAGTAGATCGTACAACAAATGGCGCTGGACTTGTTTCTGAAAAAACTGTAGAAGAATTACAGGCTTTAGATGCTGGTAGCCATAAAGACCTTTCTTTCCATGAAGCAAAAATCCCAACGTTACGCGAAGTATTCATTTGGCTATCTACAACAAATTTACAACTTAACATTGAGTTAAAAACAGATGTGATTCACTATCCTAACATTGAAGAGAAAGTTGTTGCTCTCGTTCGTGAATATCATCTTTCTAATCAAATTGTATTTTCGTCATTTAACCATGAATCTATTTCATTATTAGCAGAAATAGCTCCTGAAATTCCAAGAGCAATTTTATACGATACACCACTTGCTGACCCTATCACTGAAGCAAAAAATAGAGAAGCAACTGGTTTACACCCGAACTTCCAGCTATTAACACAGGAATTTGTTCAACTAGCACAAAAACAAGGGTACATTTTCCGCCCTTATACAATTAACGAATACAAAGATTTGCAAACTATGATCGATTATGGTGTAGATGTCATCATTACTGATTGGCCAGCACGTGCCTTTGAGCTCCTTTCTTAATTGAAGGAGCTCTTTTTTTTCGAAATTTCATTGTTTAAAATAACCGAAAACCCTCAATACTAATACAATAATGTTTGTATGAATGAGGGGCTGAAAAAGATGAATCAAACTATGAATCCAAAACTTAAAAAATATAAACGTCTTTTCTTCACCGTAATGTTTTCTTCTGTTCTTTTTTTCGTTTTTTCCTTTTTTGTTATTATTATAGTCGCAAAAATTATGGGACCTCCTCCTGTCGCTGTCCCGCAAACAAGTGTCTTTTACGCTAATGATGACACTGTTATAGGACAAAGTAATGAGGTACAAAAACGATACAATGTATCTCTCAATGAAATTTCTCCTTATGTAAAAGAGGCTACACTTTCTATCGAAGATCAAAGATTCTACAAACATCATGGCTTCGATATGAAGCGTATTGCTGGTGCAATTGTCGCTGATTTAAAGGCGATGGCAAAGGTGCAAGGTGCTAGTACGATTACACAACAATACGCACGTAATCTATATTTAGATCATGATAAAACGTGGAAACGTAAACTATTAGAGGCGATGTATACTGTCCGCCTTGAAGTGAATTATAATAAAAATCATATTTTAGAAGGATATTTAAATACAATTTATTACGGACATGGCGCGTATGGCATTGAAGCTGCGTCCCGTCTATATTTTGATAAAACGGCAAAAGAATTGACGTTAGCTGAAGCTAGTATGCTCGCAGGTATTCCGAAAGGACCTAGCGTTTACTCTCCTTTCTTAAAAGAAGAACGTGCTAAAGAACGGCAATCTCTCATATTAGATGAAATGGTAGAACAAAAATATATTACGAAAAAACAAGCAGCTTCAGCAAAAAAAGAAGCGCTTACTTTCGCCTCACTCGATACGAAAAAAGTGGCAGAAATCGCGCCTTATTTCCAAGATGCTGTACAAGCCTCCCTCCTTCGTGATGTCGGATTAGACGAACAAGCTTTACAAAAAGGCGGCTTACGTATTTATACAACGCTAGATCCTAAATTACAGTCTGTAGCAGAGCAAGCAGTCAAGGACCATATTCCTGACACAACAAACATACAAACAGCTCTCGTCTCTATGAATCCAAAAACAGGTGAAGTTGCTGCTCTTGTTGGAGGAACTGATTATAATACAAGTCAATTTAACAGGGCTACACAAGCTACTCGTCAGCCTGGTTCTACATTCAAGCCATTTCTATATTATGCGGCCTTAGAACGAGGATTCACCCCCGCTACGCGCTTAAAAAGTGAATACACTGTATTCACTTTAGGTGATGGTGTCTCAAAATATAAACCGAAAAACTATAAAAATTATTATGCAGATGATTTTGTAACGATGGCACAAGCTCTCGCAGTCTCTGACAACATATATGCTGTAAAAACAAATTTATTTTTAGGAGAAGAAGCGCTCACGAAAACTGCAAAGCAATTCGGAATTACAAGTGCATTAAAAGATGTCCCTTCTCTTGCTCTTGGTACATCTCCTGTAAAACCAATTGAAATGGTTAACGCTTATAGCATGTTCGCAAACGGTGGAAAAGAAGTAAAACCTACTTTTATTCGTCGTATTATGGATCATGAAGGAAATATATTATACGATGCTCACTTGGAGAGCAAACAAGTTCTCGATAAGAGTAAAGCGTTTGTAATGGAAGAAATGATGACAGGTATGTTTAATAAAAAATTAAGCAGTTACGCGGCTGTAACTGGTCAGTCAATGTTATCGAAACTATCAAGAACATATGCCGGGAAATCTGGTTCAACGGAAACAGATAGCTGGATGATTGGATTCACCCCGCAACTCGTAACTGGTGTATGGGTTGGGTACGATCAACCTAAATCAATTTCAAATGTAGCGGAACAAGGATATGCGAAAAGAATATGGACCGATACGATGGAAAAAGGGCTAGATGGACAACCAAAAAAAGATTTCAAACAACCAAGTGACGTCGTAGCAGTCAATGTTAACCCTGAAAACGGTAAAATCGCTACAAAGAACTGTCCAATTTCAGTTAAAATGTATTTCGCTAAAGGTACCGAGCCGACGGAATATTGTATAGATCACGTTGATGATAAAGAGGAATTTGAAAAAGCCAATGAAGAAAAAACGAAAACAAGTTGGTGGAAAAAATATCTACCTTGGTAAAAAAATAGCTGACGGATGCCCGTCAGCTATTTTTTATTCACTTAATAATGCATGACGCAATTCTTCACTAGACTCGTTCCAAATTGCCTCATTATGCTCTTTCAAGAACGTACCGAGTACTTTTTTAGATGATTCGTCCATATGGTCAACCATAATGTGACGCTTCAATGATTTATCCATTTTGTTTACGTGCTCTGGAAGTGATTTGTATCCGCGGCGGATTTCACGGTCAACTGTCATTTCACAAGCTGTTACACCTGCGTAATATGCACCAGTTGCCGTTCTTTCAATCGTTACCCACACAAGCCAAAATGGTTTTCCGTTTGGAACTTCATCTTTATTCGTTAAAAACTTAATACCTTTTTCTACTGTACTACGCGCATGCATCGCTCCGATATCAACGAATGCTGTTTTCTCTAGTACATCGACAAATACAGGTGAAATGTTTTCTAGGCTTAATGCTCCAACGCCAAATCCACCATGTCCATCTGTTGAATCATTTTTTACGATATTAAAACCGATTTTTTTCTTTTTCTCTGTCATATGTAAATTCCTCCTCACTTATTAATTATATAAGCCCAAAAATAGGCGCAATGATACTATCTAAAAATATAAATACACGCGGAATAACTACCTGGAAAATAGGTTGGATCGTGTAATTACTAAGCGGTGTAATAACGAGAATTAATAACGCAATTGCTCCATATTTTTCATACTGCGTCATTTTCGCACGAATATTTGCTGGCGCTAAATCCTCCACGACGCGATATCCATCAAGTGGCGGGATTGGTAATAAGTTAAATACAAGTAAAACGATATTAAGCGTAATAAAGATTTGGAAAAATTGAGCTAACGTATCTGCTACTGCAGATGGAATCGAGTATAATACACCAAATTTTAATAAGCTATACCAAATAATTAAACCGATTGCACTTAAAATTAAGTTACTAATCGGCCCTGCAATCGAAACTAAAATCCCTGCAAGACGCGGTCTTTTAAAGTTATACGGATTAACAGGAACTGGTTTTGCCCAACCAAATCCAAGAATTAATACAGCAATCATCCCGATAGGGTCTAAATGAGCTCTCGGTGATAACGTTAAACGACCTTGTCTCTTTGCTGTATCGTCTCCAAATTTATATGCAACGTATGCATGTGCAAATTCATGCACAGATAGCGCAATAATAATCGCCATTGCTACCAACGGGATTTCCTGCAATGGATATCTAAATAACTGATCCATACTCCAACTCCTCTTCAATATGTCAAAAAAAGAAAATATTTGTTTTTTCGATTGTTCTTCCCCATAATCCGCTATAATAAGAGTGTAACTTACATAAAAGGAGCGATTGTACATGCCATACGTAACAGTGAAAATGCTAGAAGGACGCACAGAAGAACAAAAGAAAGCTCTTGCTGAGAAAGTAACAGCAGCAGTAAGCGAAACAACTGGTGCTCCTGAAGAAAACATCGTTGTTTTCATCGAGGAAATGTCTAAAAACCATTATGCAGTTGGCGGAAAACGCTTAAGCGACAAATAATTTCAAGTTCTTTCATAAGAAGCAGCTCTTAGCTGCTTCTTATTTCTTTCCTTCTAATAACTCGATAATTCTCTCTTTATATTTTCCTTTTCTTCCATCTTCATAGATTAAATCATGCGGATAGAATAATTTTTGATCTCTTCTCTTCTTACCAGTAATCGCCTCAACAATATCCGATTCACGCGAAAGCTCTCTAAGCTCTCCATTCGGCATAAGAAGTAAGATTGGCAGACGCTCTTCTTCTTCTCCTGCACGATAGAAATCGTACGGTAAATCTGATGTTGAATCCACTACTAAGTAATACTCTGGATCAAGTCCAATCTTTTTAAATAAGCTACTTAATTCCATCCAATTATCTAAACCGTGCTTATCCGTAAACTCTACGTATTTAAATAGATTTCGGTTCATAAAACGACGACATAAGTCACTTAAAATTGGATCTTCTTCATCCTGCCATACTTGGAAGTAATAATACATAACGTTCTCGTCTAACTTTAAATAATCCTCTACTGTTACTTCCTCTTCAAATAAAGAATAGAAGTGAACGGGATGATTTTTAAATGTATAATACTTCTCGTGCAACGACTTAGCTCGGTGTAAAATCTTCGTTAAAATCACTTCGGCACTTCTCGTTACCGGATGGAAATATACTTGCCAATACATTTGATAACGACTCATAATATAGTGCTCAACAGCATGCATACCACTATTTTTAATGACTACTTGATTCCCGTACGGACGCATAACGCGTAGTATACGTTCCATATCGAAGTTTCCATATTTTACGCCAGTAAAATATGCATCTCTTAATAAATAATCCATACGATCCGCATCAATTTGACTTGAAATCATACTAATTGCTAATTTATTAGTAGAAGTCTTCGCAATTACATCCGCTACCTTTTGTGGGAAGTCCTTATCTACACGGCTTAACACACTGTTAATTTCCGTATCTCCAACGATAATTTTTTGCGTGAATTTCTCATGATCTAATGAAAATACCTTTTCAAACGAGTGAGAAAACGGACCGTGACCGACATCATGAAGCAATGCCGCACATAAACATAACAATCTATCTTCAGCATTCCAATTTGGTCTGCCATCAAACACATCATCAATCATACGACGAATAATTTCATATACACCTAACGAATGAGTAAAGCGACTATGCTCCGCACCGTGAAATGTAAAAAATGTCGTTCCAAGCTGCTTAATACGACGTAAACGTTGAAATTCTTTCGTTCCGATCAAATCCCAAATAACACGATCGCGCACATGCACATATTTATGTACTGGGTCTTTAAACACTTTTGTTTCGCTGAGTTTGTCGTTTAAATATACCACCTTCCGACATCCCCCTTTCTTTACTACATTCTTACTTTATATTATAAACGAAATGAGAAACAGAAAGAAATGAAAGACTATATTAATTCCCTTCATAAAAAGAAAAAATCACTTTTACCGAAGTAAAAGTGATTTTTTTATACATTATTTCCCTAAAACGAACTCAGCAACTTCGTCTAAGATCATTTCTTTACCTAATGGGAAGTAACCTTTGTTTAAGTCTTCGTTTTTAATTGTAAATACGTGGTTGTTTTTAACAGCGTTCATGTTTTTCCAAATTGATTCTTCTTGGAATTCTTTTAGGCGCTGAGAACCGTCACCAGTTGTAAATACGAATAAGTAATCTGGGTTGTAATCGATTAAAGCTTCTTTTTGTACTTGTACTAGCGGTTTATCAGTTGGTGTACCTTTAACTGCTGGTAATTTTAAATCGTTAAAGATTACGCTACCGTAACCGTAGTCACCGTATACGCGGAAAGCATTTGGATATGCAGCCATTTTCATGAATGTTGCATCGCCAGTTTTAGCGATAATTTTGTCATGTAATTTGCTTGCCTTTTCATCATACTGTTTGAACCATTCTTTTGTTTCTTTTTCTTTACCGAAAATTTGACCTACTTCTTCGAATTTTGGACGCCATTGGTCTAATGGAGTTTTTAACATAACTGTTGGTGCAATTTTAGATAATTGATCGTAAATCTTTTCTTGACGGTTGTTTACAAGAATTAAGTCTGGTTTTGCAGCAGCTACTGCTTCGATGTTAATTTTATCGCCCCAAGCAGAGCCAACTGGTTTTACATCTTTTAATTTCTTTTCAATATGTGCATCAATTTTCTCTTGAGATGTATTAGCAGTAATAATTGGTTTCATACCAAAGATTAATAATTCCTCTGTTGAACCACTAAGGTCAGCAATTTTCTTTGGATTTGCAGGGATCTTAATTTCCCCTTTTGCATGTTGTACAGTGCGCTCTTCAGTCTTCGCATCCTTCGCATCTGCTTTCTTCTCTTCTTCTTTGTTAGAACAAGCTGCAAATAGTACAGAAGTAACAACTAGTACCATTGCTAATAACGCCATTTTAAAATTCTTCATGTTCCCACTCCTTCTAGCTGAATTTATCTTATAAGTTACAACGAACTATAAGAAACGAAAGTAACAATTAATTAATATATATTTATTAATTGTTGTTATTACCCCTTCTAACGGGCGTTCAACTTCTCACCTCTTAGGTAAGAAACTCAACGTCCATTAGAAGTCCCCCTCTCTAAGAGGGGGGTCTACTTATGCTTTTTTACGTAATTGATTATTAATCATCGCTAAATCATATGTTAAACAAATCGGTTTACAGTTTACTGGACATGGAACGATTTGAGCTTCAATCTCAAATACACTGCGAAGTGTTTCACTTGTCATCACTTCATCTGGCGTTCCTTGCTTCATTAACTTACCTGCTTTTAATGCAATCATATGATCTGAGAAACGAGAAGCATGGTTTAAGTCATGGATAACCATAACGATCGTTCTACCTTCTTCTTCATTTAACTTTTTCAATAAATTTAATACTTCTAATTGGTGAGCCATATCTAAATATGTTGTTGGCTCATCTAATACAAGTAATTCTGTCCCTTGTGCAAGGGCCATCGCAATCCATACACGTTGACGTTGACCACCTGATAATGCTTCTGCTGGACGATTTGCGAATTCTGTCATGCCCGTCACTTCAAGTGCCCAATGAATGTAGCGATAATCCTCTTCTTTTAACGTTCCAAACCCTTTTTGATGAGGGAATCTTCCGTATGAAACGAGTTCAAATACAGTAAGGCCTGTTGGAACTTCTGCAGTTTGGGGTAAAATCGCCATTTTCTTTGCAATTTCTTTCGTTGGCTGTTTCTCAATTGCTTTTCCGTCAAGATAAACAGTACCTTTTTTTGCTTTCAAAATACGAGAAGCCGTTTTTAATAATGTGGACTTCCCACAACCATTTGGTCCAATAATTGTTGTAATTTTCCCTTCCGGAATTTCAACTGTTAATCCATCAATAATTAACCCTTCGTTATAGCCAACAGATACCGCATCAACTGCTAAAGTTGCCATACAAAAAGCCTCCCTTTATTTTGTTCTCATAAGTAAATAAATGAAATATGGTGCACCAATTACAGAAATAACTAAACCGACCGGTATTTCTGAAGTTGGTAACACACTTCTTGAAATTACGTCTGCAAATAAAAGTAAGAACGTCCCTATTAGTGCAGCTGTAGGTAACATAATTTGATGTTTGCCACCAACGAGGCGCCTTGCTAAATGCGGAGCCATTAAACCGATAAAGCCAATTCCTCCCGCAACAGCGACAGATGCACCCGCTAAACAAACTGCAATAAATAATAATTTACGTCTTTCTTTTTCTACATTTACACCAAGGCCAACAGCTGTAGAGTCACCTAGGTTCATTACATTTAATATGTGTGCTTTACTAATAGCAAGTGGTAAGAAAATCACCATCCATGGAAGTACACTCAGTACGAATTTCCAATCTGTTCCCCATAGGCTACCCGCTAACCAAATCGTAGCAAAACGGAAATCGTTCGATGTCATCTTCATCGAGAAAATTAAACTAATCGCGCCACACCCTGCCGCAACAGCAATACCAACAAGTATTAATCGCGTTGATGAAACACCGTCTTTCCAAGCTAATAGATAAATAATAACTGCCGCCAATACCGCACCAATTAATGCGAAGAATGGAAGAATAAATACTGATAATAATGTTCCTGTTCCAACTTTTCCAAAGAAAAAGTATACGAATACAACAACAGTTAATCCTGCACCTGCGTTAATACCAATAATCCCTGGATCAGCAAGTGGATTTCGTGATAAACCTTGCAAGATCGCACCTGACATTGCTAAAGCTGAACCAACTAATATGGCAATAACCATACGCGGCATACGAAATTCAAATAAAATAACTGACTGATCTTCAGCCCCGAGTCCAACCAATGACTTTAATACGTCTATTGGCGGTATTTTAAATGTTCCGGTATTCAAACTTACTAAAAATACAGTAACAATTAATCCTACTAAAATCGTTAAAACAGAAACGTTCTTTTTTGTTAAGACGCTCGTCCTCACATTTTCCCTCTCCCTTCGTTACGTGCTAAGTAGAGGAAGAATGGAACTCCAATTAGCGCTGTAATTGCTCCAATTGGCGTTTCAAAAGGTGGGTTAATAATACGAGATACCATATCTGCACATTCAATTAACAATCCACCTAAGACTGCAGAACATGGAATAACCCATCTATAATCTGAGCCTACTAGGAAACGAGTCATATGCGGAATGACAAGACCAACAAATCCAACTGATCCTGCCATAGAAACTGCAGAACCTGTTAACACAAGAACAAGTACTGTTCCGATAAATTTAATTAATGTCGTGTTTTGACCAAGGCCAATTGCAATTTCTTCACCAAAACTCAAAATTGTAATATATCTCGACATCATTATTGCGATAAAGAGACAGGCTAGACCGATTGGCACTAACATATTAATGCTTTCCCATTTCACTCCAGAAACTCCGCCTGCATTCCACATACTCACCTCTTGAGCAAGATTGAAATACAACGCAATTCCAGATGAAATAGCCCCTAATAAAGCACTAATTGCTGCACCCGCTAAAGCTAATTTCACAGGCGTTAATCCACCTGGTGAAGAAGACCCGACACCATATACAATACTTGCACCAAACGCAGCTCCAATAAAAGATGCGATAACAAACATTAAATAAGGTGAATTAGGGAAAAATGCATACATAATTGCAATTCCAAATACAGCTCCATCTGTAATCCCCATTAATGATGGTGATGCAAGTGGATTTCGTGTCATACCTTGCATAATTGCACCTGATACCGCTAAAAAGGCACCGGCAACTACGCCTCCTATTGCTCTAGGCATACGAAGTTCTCGAATTACGTTATGGTGCGTCAACGACCCGTCAAACTGAAACACAGCCTGCCATACAGTCTTTAAACTAATATCTGCTGCACCAAATGAAATAGAGACTGCCATGCTTAATGCTAACAAAATTGTACCCGCTACTAAAATAATAGAAGCGATGAGCGGTCTGCTCTTAATCTCTTTAACACTTTTTTCTTGCTGTTCTACACTCCTTACGCTCGCTTCCATCCCTCAACCATCCTAACCAACAACATATATTTAATAAAATGAAATTTATTCTCAAATAGTAATAAAAAAAGAAGATGAATTGAATCTTTTTATGATAATGATTCTCAGAATCAGACACTTCTATTTTACCTATCGTTTCCAATCACTGTCAACCATTATTTTGAAATACGAATTTGCATAAAAAATGGTCCTTATGGGCATAAAAAAAGAAGAGTAATCTGTTCACTCTTCTCGTCCTTACTTATTTAACTTTGCTTCAATCTTTGTAATTAATTCATCTTCTGTTGGAGCTGCAACCGGACGATTATTTACAAATGCAAATGACTTTTTACGACCTGGACCACAGTAAGACTGACATCCAACTTCAATCGTTGCACATGAATCTACTTTTTTCAATTTCGGAACTAACGTTTTTACATTCGTTGCCTGGCAATCATCACACACACGAAATTCGTTTCCCATTATATAACACTTCCTCTATTTTAAACTTTTCTCAAGTACATTTAAAAATAAACACTAAATGGTATTTTACCGTTCTTTGAAGCTCGTTGCAAGTGTCCCTTACACAGCTCTTTCTAGACATAACGCTACGTATTTATATGTTCTCCTGCAGGAACTTTCATCATTCATGGCAAAATTTTTTCCGCAAAAGTCCGATTCATATTAACAAATAATCATCGTTGGGATAGACATTCCCCTCCACTAATTAAAGTTTCTCTTTATACCTTCCATTGAAATCTACCATATTTTTAAAAGCTTTGTATAAAAGCTCATTTTTTTGCCCATTATAAAAATAGGAAGTTTATAAAAAGTAAGGGAGTTGAATCTATGAAAGTAAGACAAGATGCTTGGACGGATGAAGACGATTTATTGCTTGCTGAAACGGTACTTCGTCACGTTCGAGAAGGTAGTACACAATTGAATGCATTTGAGGAAGTAGGAGACAAATTAAATCGAACTTCAGCTGCTTGTGGTTTTCGTTGGAATGCTGTTGTTCGCTATAGCTATGAACAAGCTCTTCAACTAGCAAAAAAGCATCGTAAAGATAAAATGCGCGCTGCGAGTGGTGATCAAGCAAAAAAACGTTTACTGTATACACCGCCAGCTTCAGGAGCAATAACGGATTATGAAGAACTAATACAAGAGGAAACACCAATCCAATATAAAGAAGTTAATCCATATCAAGAACCTACTGTTCCTGTATCAAAAAGTTCTATAACAATGCAAGATGTTATTTATTTTTTACAAACAGTTGGATCTTCAAATATAAAAGTAACAGCTCTTGAAAACGAGAATACGAGATTAAAACAAGAAATAAAAGCACAGATCCTTCGAAATGAAGAATTAGAAAAGAAACTAGAAAAATTAGAAAAACAATCTCATACTGTACAAGAGGATTATGAAACACTGATGAACATTATGAATCGAGCTCGTAAGTTGGCAGTCATGGATGATGAGGAACGTTCACAAACATCTTTCCGAATGGATCGAAACGGTAATTTAGAAAAAATTGCAGAATAAAAGGATGCACATGTGCATCCTTTTTATTATTTTACTTCAACCATATGTGCTTCTTCTACTTTAGAATCTCTCTTTATGTCTGGGAAAATTTTTTCTTTCGGATTTTCTTTAAAAGCTGCTAGCCCAACTGTTTTTACCGGTTCATTTACCTTTGTATATTCTGTATCACTAACAACCACGTACATATCTGTATATTTACGTGCATCACCAATTATTACATTGCCCTCATATTTCATTTTCTTCCCATTAATTACTACATCGTTTTGTGCTTCTTTAGCAAATACTATTCCCACTTCATCTGAAATAGACGGTAATGCTTTAATTGGTTCCGTATCTTCTTTCTCCACTTTTTTCAGCATTTTTTCTTTTACCATCTTTTCAGCTGTTGTTTTGTTCATAATTAAAACCTTTTTCTCATTAACAGTGCCTAACTTTGCTTCAAATTTATTTTGAGATTCAATTTTATCTTTATATTGATCCATCGTTTTTTGAACACCTGTTTCATCTCCGTACATAACAATTCCAGTTGCTTGTGGTGCAATCATATCCATAATAGAACAACCACTAAATACAGCAGCTGACATAATCGCGACGATTCCTAATTTGAATTTCTTCATTTATATTCCTCCTAAAACAAAACTATAATTACATCTCTTAGTTTAACTACTATAATCACCCCTACCAATTGAATTTCCTTACATAAACATTACATTTTAGTAAGATTCCTTTCTAAAACTTTCTTCCTTCTTTTTTGTTATAATAGAGATTGTCATTTTATAAATAAGGGGTTAGTTATATGAGCAATTCCCGTTCCATTTTATCTCAGCCAGAGTGGCGTATTGTAGATCAGTCTAGTTTAGGACCAACATTCCATGCATTACAATCATTCGCAATGGACGATACATTATGTACAAGCATTGGCAATAGTGACTCAGCCGCAACAATGCGCTCTTGGGTTCATCACAATACAATTGTTCTTGGCATTCAAGATTCACGCCTACCACATTTAGAAGAAGGTACTTCCTTTTTAAAAGAAAACAACTTCAATGTTATCGTTCGTAACTCTGGTGGGCTTGCGGTTGTGCTTGATGAAGGTGTACTAAACGTATCACTTTTATTCCAAGAAACAGAAAAAGGTATTGATATTGATCTTGGATACGATACGATGTGGCATTTAATTCAGGAAATGTTAAAAGATTACGATGTTACTATCGAGGCAAAAGAAATTGTTGGATCTTACTGTCCTGGTAGTTATGACTTAAGTATTCGTGATCAAAAATTCGCTGGTATTTCACAGCGTCGTATTCGCGGTGGTGTTGCTGTACAAATTTATCTCTGCGCTACAGGCAGTGGCTCCGAGCGGGCTGCACTCGTTCGTGACTTCTACAACTTAGCAATTCAAGGAGAAGAAACACGCTTTACGTATCCTGAAATTGTACCGAGTACGATGGCTTCACTCTCGGAATTACTTGGTGAAACAATTACAGTACAAGACTTAATGATGCGACTTTTAAAAACACTACAGCAATTCGCTCCAAAGCTAACACCGTCTCAATTAACAATAGATGAAATTCCTTTATATGAGACAAATTTACAACGTATTATTGATCGTAATAATAAAGCTCTTGGATTAGAGAAATAAAAAAACGCCGCTATTATAGCGACGTTTTTTTCATTTCAATTCTTTATAGAATTAAAGTGCTTGAGCTGCTGTAATTAAAGCTAACTTGTACACTTCTTCTTCGTTACATCCACGAGATAGGTCATTTACAGGCATATTTAAACCTTGTAAGATTGGTCCTACTGCTTCGAAGTTACCTAAGCGTTGAGCAATTTTGTAGCCGATATTACCAGCTTCTAGGCTTGGGAATACGAATACGTTAGCATCACCTTTAATTGTAGAACCTGGAGCTTTCTTCTCAGCTACAGATGGTACGAATGCAGCATCAAATTGGAATTCTCCATCTAAAGTTAATTCAGGAGCCATTTCTTTCGCAATGCGAGTTGCTTCTACAACTTTTTCTGTTTCTGGAGATTTCGCAGAACCTTTTGTAGAGAAGCTTAACATAGCAACGCGTGGATCAATACCGAATAGTTCAGCAGTTTTCGCACTTTCGATACCAATTTCAGCTAAGTCTTGGCTGTTTGGAGCAATGTTAATTGCACAATCAGCAAATACATATTTCTCTTCTTCACGTACCATGATGAACACACCAGAAGTTTTTGTCACGCCTGGTTTTGTTTTGATGATTTGAAGTGCCGGACGAACTGTATCAGCTGTAGAATGAGCTGCACCACTTACTAAACCGTGTGCTTTGCCCATGTGTACAAGCATTGTACCGAAGTAGTTTTCGTCTTTAAGGATTTTGCGAGCGTCTTCTTCAGTTGCTTTACCTTTACGGCGTTCAACGAAAGATGCTACCATTGCATCCATTTCTTCGTATGTAGCTGGGTCGTAAATATCAACGCCTGCTAATGTTAAATTCATGCTAGCAGCTTTTGCGCTAATTTCTTCTTTATTACCAACTAAGATTGGTTTTACTAACTCTTCTTTTGCTAAACGCTCTGCAGCGCCTAAAATTCTTTCATCAGTTCCTTCAGGAAGTACGATAGAAATGCCTTTTCCTTGAACTTTTTCTTTTACTGTTGTAAATAAGTTGCTCACGAATAAACCCTCCTACATATGTTAAAAAAACTCTATCTTTAAGAATACTGCTTTTCTTCTATATTTTAAACTTATAGCTCCCAAAAAATAGATAAAATAAAAATGATTATATTTTCATAAAATTCAGCCTAGTGATAAAGCCCTTTTAGGCCTTATCTCCCTCTATTTTCAAGTAAATTTAAATGTGACAATTTTATGCGCCAAGGTTTTATATAGATGCTTTTAAAACTATATATGCTATAGTTAACGTGTAAAACTATCATTAACTGAGGTGAATAGAATGAGTGAAGCAACAACAACGTTAGATGGCTGGTATTGTTTACATGATTTACGTTCTATTGATTGGGCTGCATGGAAAACATTATCTAGCGATGAACGCGGACAAGCAGTGTCTGAATTTTTAAATGTCGTTGAAAAATGGAACGAAGTAGCTGCTGCGAAAAAAGGCAGCCATGCAATGTATACAGTTGTTGGCCAAAAAGCTGATATTATGCTTATGATTTTACGTCCAACAATGGAAGAGTTAAATGAAATTGAGACAGAATTGAATAAAACAACATTAGCTGAATATATGGTTCCTGCATATTCTTACGTATCTGTTGTTGAACTAAGCAACTACCTTCCAGCTGATGAGGATCCATACCAAAACCCACAAATTTTAGCTCGCTTATATCCTGATTTACCAAAAGCAAATCACATTTGCTTCTATCCAATGGATAAGCGTCGCCAAGGTGATGACAACTGGTACATGCTTCCTATGGAAGAGCGTAAAAAAATGATGTACAGCCATAGTAAAATTGGTCGCCAGTACGCAGGTAAAGTACGCCAAGTTATTTCAGGATCAGTTGGATTCGACGATTTCGAATGGGGCGTAACATTATTCGCTGACGATGTTCTTCAATTTAAAAAACTTATATATGAAATGCGCTTCGATGAAGTAAGTGCTCGTTATGGTGAATTTGGTACATTCTTCGTTGGAAACATTTTACCAGACGAAAAAGTAGAGAAATTTTTACACATATAATAGTGAAAAAGGAACGGAACTCGTTCCTTTTTTTATTACTCTCCGTATTCCCTCTTAAAAAACTTCTTTTTTCTGTGACTTCAAACAAAAATCGACAAATTATTTTCAAATTTCTTGTAAATTTGTAACCTTTTTATGCATGTATTTATGCTAAAATGGTACGAGCTATATGCTAATAACGATGCGAAGGTGATAAACTATATGAAGAAAATCTTGTCTATTTTACTAGCACTTTTATTGTCAATTTCTTCCTTAGGAGTAACAACATCCCATGCGGAAGAAAAAGTACATATAGAAGCTGCTGCTGCACTTCTATTTGATGCAGATACTGGAAAAATACTGCATGAACAAAATCCAGATGAATTACTAGCTATTGCTAGTATGTCAAAATTAATTGTTGTTTACGCTGTTTTAGAAGCAATTAAGGAAGGTAAGATTACTTGGGATACGAAAGTAAATATTTCTGATTACGCTTATGAAATCTCTCGTAATAATGAATTCTCTAACGTACCATTCGAAAAAGGACGTCAATATACTGTAAGAGAATTATATCATTCTATCGTTATCTTCTCTGCGAATGGATCTAGTATTGCTTTAGCAGAACTTCTTGCAGGCAGTGAGAAAAACTTCTTAAATTTGGCGAATGAGCATGCAAAAAAACTAGGGTTAAAGAAATATAAATTTGTAAACGCTACTGGGTTAAATAATGCTGATTTAAAAGGAAAACATCCTGAAGGTACAGATCCAAATGGAGAAAATTCTATGTCAGCTCGCGATATGGGTATTCTTTCAAAAACAATTATTACAAAGTATCCAGAAATGCTAGAGGATACAAAACAAAGATTTAGAAACTTCCCAGATAATCATCCAAAACCAATTCGTATGGAAAACTGGAACTGGATGTTACCAGGGGCAGCCTTTGCTTATGAAGGTACAGATGGTTTAAAAACAGGAAGTTCTGATACAGCTGGATATGGATTTACTATTACGGCGAAACGCGGCGATTTACGCCTTATCTCTGTTATTATTAAAACAAAATCAATGGATGAGCGCTTTACAGAGTCTCGTGAATTAATTGAATACGGGTTTAATAACTTCGAAAAGCAAAAGACAAAAATCGATAAAAATAACACTATCCCTGTAGTAAAAGGGAAAGAAGATCAAGTAACGGTTGCTCCTGAGAAAGAGATAACAGTAATTGCGAAAAAAGGTAGCAAAGCACCTTACAAAATTGGAACTGAAGCAGATAAATCACTTGCTGAAGATGGCCATTTAGTTGCTCCTATTAAAAAAGATACAAAGGTCGGTTCCATCGTTTTAGAATCCACTGACAAATACGGTTTCTTAGATGGAAATAAAAGCATGAAAGTTACCGCAAAAACAACCGAAGAAGTAGAAAAAGCAAATTGGTTCATATTAACAATGCGTTCTATTGGTGATTTCTTCTCAGGATTATGGTCTAAAGTATTTTAATGAAAAAGCTAGCCTACGCTAGCTTTTTTTATTTTCCCCTCTCAATGTAAAACTTCGTTTGGTTGTCATATCTGAGTCCTTTTTCTCATACGTATGAACTAGTAATTGTTACACACTTCATCTAGAGATAAAGTGAAACTTTAATCAGTAGGGGTTTTGTTCATCCCCACTGATTATTAGCCTTCACCAATCGGGCGCTTAGGGGTAGTTTGATCTCCCATCCAACTTCTTTTCTCCAGCCTAATTTTAAAGGTGGGAGTTTTACTGCCCGTTAATGCGGGATAAACCTCTTTCTACAGTGCATTCAAAAAAGAGAGGTGACACATAATGGGTGTTATCGCGTATAACGAAGAAGATGTAAAGTTATTAGCTAGGCTGATGCGTGCTGAAGCCGAAGGAGAAGGACAACAAGGAATGTTAATGGTCGGAAATGTTGGAGTAAATCGCGTCCGTGGGAATTGCTTAGATTTTAAAAACATACGTAATTTACGCCAAATGGTTTACCAAAACCCTGGTGGTTTTGAAGCAACACAAAAAGGTTATTTTTATCAACGAGCACGTGAACAAGATATCGCTTTGGCAAGACGTACTATTCAAGGACAACGTTTTTGGCCTGCCAACTTTGCTTTATGGTTCTTTAGACCTGAAGGCCCTTGCCCGCCAACTTGGTATAACCAACAAAATTCTGGACGTTTTAAAAAGCACTGTTTCTTCCAGCCAACCGGAGGAGATTGTCCAGGCGTATATTAAGGGATAAAATGAGGAGGGATTTTTGAATGGCACAGCAACAAAACCCATATTACGGAACAGGCTTTTATCAACCATCTGGTTCTTACGTACAACCACAACAGATGACTGCGCAGCAACAACAACAGCAACAACAGCAGCAAGCAATGCAACAACAAGCCGCGCAAGCTCAATATGCAATTTCTCAAGGTATGTTACCTCTAGAGCAATCGTATATTGAAAATATTCTTCGCTTGAATAAGGGTAAACAAGCAACAGTTGTAATGACCTATGAGCGTGGTAGCTCCCTAGGCACACAATCATACACAGGTATTATCGAAGCTGCTGGCCGTGATCATATCGTTCTTAGTGAACCTCAATCTGGTAAGCGTTATTTACTACTCATGATTTACTTAGATTACGTAGAATTCCCAGAAGAAATTACGTATTTACCTAGTCAACAAGCAACTTATGCTCCAAGACCATAAAAAAAAGCTGGCATATGCCAGCTTTTGTTTTTTATAACCCTTTTACAACTGCGGTTCCGACTAAAATCCAAGCCACAATAAATGCCACTCCACCAAGAGGTGTAATTGGGCCAAAGAACTTAATTCCTGTCGTGCTTAACGCATATAAACTACCTGAGAACATAATAATCCCAGCAACCATAAGCCAACCAGCAGTAGTTAAAAGTGATGATTGAATCTTATCCATCAATAAAGCAACTACGAATAGTCCGCCCGCATGAAACATTTGATATGTAACACCTGTTTTCCAAACTTCTAACATTTTTGCAGAAATTTTATTTTCTAAACCGTGTGCTCCAAATGCTCCTAACGCAACGGATAGCCCCGCTGCAATACAACCTAGTAAAAAGAAAATTTTCATTTTAATTCCCCTTTTTTACTTTTATCATAAGCAATTTTTTCACATAAGCCAAACGATTTATCCCGCTATTTGTGAGCAGTAAGCCCCAACTGATTAAAGCTTCACTTTATCTCCTAGAAATCAAATAAAGAATTACCGTTTGCATCACTTTCTTTTATATATACTGGCTCTCCAGAAACTGGTGCGATTGGTTGCACCGTTACCGGTTGTGATCCAATTACTTGCGATTGAATTTGTGGTTCTCTATACATAGAAGGCTCAACTTGTTCATCTAATAATAGATCGCATAAAGCTCGTACAACTAATAAGTGCTCCTTTGACTTTTGCCCTTCACTACTTTTAGCCTTTGCAATTTCATTCGCCATTTTATTTAAAATTTTATCGCTCGATATTTGCATTCCTTATCACCTCTTACTTTGTAGTTCTTTCTCAAATTGTCCCAGCTTCTCTACTGAACCAAATACTATTATCATATCACGTTCTTGCAGTTTTTCCTGCCCCGTCGGATTATGTATAACATTCCCATTTCTCAAAATCGCTAAAATTGTTACATCAAATTGATTCCTCACATCACTCTCTAGTAACGATTTACTAGCTAAAATAGAGCCTTTTCCGACTGCAATTTCTTCAATTACAAATGACTGATCCACACCATACAATACTGTATCAATATAATGAACTGTTAGCGGATTCGCAATACCCTTTGCAATATGAATTCCTGCATGTGTTACAGGAACGGCATCTCCATATCCAACAGTTAATACGGTAATCATCGTCATCCAAAATGCTTGAAACAAACTAATCTCTTCAATTGTCATAAATCCTAGCGTTCCTAAAATTACAACGAAAGTCATACATACAACTGCTATCCATAATTGCTTACGTGCATTCATATTACGTTTCAACTCTTTTCTATCTACAATCTTTGCCTGTGGAAATGAAATACGTATATACTAGATACGGAATCTATGAAAGAGGTTGATATAATGAAGATATTTCTTTCCGCCCTACAATGGGCACTATTTATTTTAGCTGGAAGTCTTATTGTACCAATTAGCGTCGCGACTAGTTATGGTCTCGATGGTGCCGAAGCTATCGCTTTCGTACAAAGAACATTATTTGTTCTCGGATTCGCCGGACTATTGCAAGCTATATTTGGTCATAAACTTCCTATTCAAGAAGGTCCCGCAGGCCTTTGGTGGGGAATTTTTTCCCTTTATGCAAGTTTAGGCGTTGTATTATTTGGATCAAGTAATGAAACGCTTAAAGTTCTTCAATATGCTTTCTTATTAAGTGGTATTATTTGTATTATTCTGAGCGTATTTGGACTTATCGATAAACTTGTTCGTTATTTTACACCGACAGTTATTGGAACATATTTATTTCTTCTTGTCGCACAGCTTAGTGGTTCTTTCTTAAAAGGCATGTTTGGCCTTGATGGAAAACATACAGAAGTACAAGCTGACGTATTTATTCTTTCACTCATTGTTATTTTACTATCCTTTTTCATCATGAAGCTACCTATTATTGGACAATATTCTGTTCTTTTCAGTATTGTGTGCGGCTGGATATTATTCGCATGCTTCGGATTATCTAATCCAGTAACACCTGTGACAGATATAATCCGACTTCCATCTCTTTTTGTTTTCGGAATGCCTCGCATTGAATGGAACATGGCAATTACGGTCGCTTTCGTTACGCTATTACTTCTAACAAATATGTTAGCAAGTATTCGCGTCGTACAAAAGGTTGTTTCTAAATATGAAGAGAATGTAGCAGAGGATCGTTTTAAACAAGCCGGTATTATAACGGGAATAAATCAATTATTAGGCGGTTTATTTTCAGCTATTGGACCTGTTGCCATTTCTGGATCAGCAGGGTTCATTGCAACGACCAATATTTATAAGCGACTACCATTTATGTTAGGTTCAAGCTTTATTATTCTCGTTAGTATATTCCCTAAGATTACTTCATTCTTTGCAGCAATTCCTGTTGCGGTTGGTTATGCTGCGATCTATCCTGTATTTGCAAGTATGATCGGTCTCGCTTTTCGTGAATACGACACTGTACAAAATAAAGAACGTTTATTTAAAGTAGCAGGCCTCTCAATCTTTACAGGAGTTGGAGTTATGTTCGTTCCAGCGGGGGCATTTTCTACATTGCCACCATTTTTAGCCTCATTTTTAAGTAACGGCCTCGTTCTTGGATCTGTAATGGCTATTTTGCTCGAAATACTATTTTCTCGGTCAAACGAAAAACAACTATCGTAAATTGGAAAACTTCCATTATTGCACTCTATCTTTAGAGTTGTTACGATAATGATAAAGTGCAATTTTAATCATTGAGGGTGTTATTATTAGTGCACGCCAACTGGGCTTTACAGTATAAATTATTATGGGCAACGAGCTCATGATAATTTATACTAACAATGCAGAACTTCTCCTAACTTCATACAGGGAGGTTCGATGTCTTACTATATATTCCCCAATATCTTCATAAAAAATTTATTTCTATCTAAACAAAGAAAGGAACTTTCTATATGACTTATAAAATGATTGTTTTAGACTTAGATGATACTTTATTACGTGATGACCATACGATTTCACCTCGTACGAAAGAAGCTTTAATGACAGCACAAGAGCAAGGAGTTAAAGTTGTACTTGCTTCTGGACGTCCAACCTTCGGCATGCGCAACGTTGCAAAAGAACTTCGTTTAGAAGAGTACGGTAGCTTTATTCTATCGTTTAACGGCGCAAAAATTATTAACTGCAAAACAAATGAAGAAATCTTTAGTAGTACACTATCTCCTGAAATCGTTCACAACCTATTTGAAATTAGTAAAGCTGAAGACGTATGGATTCACACTTATATGGGTGATGATATCGTAACTGAAGAAAATAATCCTTATACTGAAATTGAAGGCGAAATTACTGGTATGCCAATTGTTGTAGTAGATGATTTTAAATCTGCTGTTAAAGAGCCTGTAGTAAAAGTACTCATGAATAAAGAAGCTGAACGACTTGTTGAAGTAGAAAAGAAACTACAAAAACAACTAGAAGGTCAATTGAGCGTTATGCGCTCGAAGCCATTCTTCTTAGAATTCACTGAATATGGTGTTACAAAAGGCACGAGCTTAAACCAACTGATTCAAAAGCTTGGCATTAAGCGTGAAGAAGTTATCGCAATGGGTGATAGCTATAACGACCAAGCAATGATTGAGTTTGCTGGACTTGGTGTTGCAATGGGTAATGCACCAGATGATATTAAAGAAATTGCAGACTATGTAACAGATACAAATATGAACGATGGTGTTGCAAAAGTTGTAGAGAAATTCGTTTTAAAAACAGAAGTACTTGTTTAATATTTTCACTCATAAAACCTATTTGAAGTCAAATACTTCAAATAGGTTTTTATTTAAATTACAATGCTTTTGTGACTATATTTTGAACTTTGCACTATTCTCGTAGTGTAAACTTTCTTTTTGTATATAATGGAACAAAATAGACTATTTTATTTTGAAAAAGAATACAAATTTACTATAAACAAGTATACGTTAAAGGAGGCTACTTCATGTTATCTACACCAATCGGACGATTAAGAGCAATCGGCCTAATAGAGGGTATTTCTTTCCTATTACTACTATTTGTAGCAATGCCGTTAAAATATTTTGCGGGATTTGCAACAGCTGTGAAAATTACAGGTATGGCGCACGGCGTTCTATTTATACTATTTATCTTTGCGGTAATTCAAGTAACAATCGTTCACCGTAAATCTATTTTATGGGCACTTGGCGCACTAGTTGCATCAGTTATCCCATTCGGTACTTTTGTACTAGATGCAAAATTAAAAAATGAACAATAAAAAGGTAGTTAACAACTGTTAACTACCTTTTCTATTTACCCCCGATTGATTAAAGTTTCACTTTACAAATTTGGAATTTCCCAATCAATTTCTCTTTCGCCCATATTAGCTAAAATCGTATTTACTTTAGAGTATGGTTTACTACCAAAGAAGCCACGTCTTGCTGATAATGGACTTGGGTGTACAGACTCGATAATGTGATGATTCGTGTTCGTAATTAACTTCTCCTTCGCCTGTGCATGGCGTCCCCACAATATGAAAATAACTGGCTTTTCACGCTCATTTAATAGTTCAATTACGCGATCTGTGAAATGCTCCCATCCTTTTCCTTTATGAGAATTCGCTTCACCTTGTCGAACTGTTAATACGGTATTTAACAATAGTACTCCTTGCTCCGCCCACTTTACTAAATAACCGTTATTCGGAATTTCATAACCGTATTCATCTCGAAGTTCTTTATACATATTTAACAATGAAGGTGGCGTTTTAATACCAGGTTGTACCGAAAAGCTTAAGCCATGTGCTTGATCTGGCCCATGATACGGGTCTTGACCTAAAATAACAACCTTTGTATTTTCATAACTCGTATACTGAAGAGCATTAAATATATCTTCTTTCTTTGGATAAATCACATGCGCCTCATACTCTTCTTTTAAAAAATCAGCTAACGATTGATAATATTCTTTCTCAAACTCCGGTGCCAACAGCGGTCCCCAATCATTCTTTAAAACATTCTCCATACTTTCACTTCCCGTCCAATTAATTTACCATATCCTGCTTTGTAAACACTATAAATGAAATAATAAGAGATACTACTGCCCAAACTGTTAAATTCATTAACGAAAATCCCATCGATAGCCCTTGTAAAGCAGGCAATTTTCCTGATAAATAATCCGTTAACGATAAGTTGACACTAAAAATGTATTTCGCGCCTTCCCAAGATGTTGCGAATGAACTTAAAATACCGCCTGCAATTAATGCAGCTAACATAACGCCCATACCAGCTGGTGTATTACGAATTAACACAGAAACCATAAATGATATAGTTCCGACAACGATAGCAACAAACCAAGCTAATCCGTACGCCATTAATATGTATTGCCACTGTGGAATCAGATGTACAAAATTCGTATTTAATGTTTCCTTATCAATAACAAACCCTGTTAACACAGGTAAATTCCAGCCTGAGTATCCAAATACAAGACCCGATAATACGTAAGCAAATACGCCTACAAGAAGCAATATGAGCGAAATAAAAAATAACATCGTCACATATTTACTTAGGAGTATTTTCCATCGCCGAATCGGTCTTGTAAGCAACATTTTCATCGTTCCATCACTCCGCTCACCTGAAACGATATCAATAGCAACAATCATTACGAGAAGTGGAATAAATAGTGTAATCCCTTGTTCAATAAATGCTCGCACAAATGTCGGTGCCCCCGGTGCCATCGGATTAATATCATGGTCTAAATAATATTGTTGTTGTTCCACTCTTACTTTTAGCCAATCACGCCATTCTTCTGGCAATCTAGAGTTGTTCAAGCGGTTTTGAGAATCAACGATTTGCTGTTGCAATGAAACTTTCCAATCTGCCGTACCGAGCCTTTTTTGTGTCGTTTCGATTTCACGATACTGCGCATACACAAAAAGTGGAATCAAAATTGCTAAAATGAGCATAACAACAAAAATACGTTTCTTACGATAAATTTTTTCTGATTCATTTAAAACTAAATTCGCAAATTCACGCATGTCGCTCACCCCTTGTGAGTTCAATAAATAAATCTTCTAGTGTAAATACGAGCTCTTTGACACTATATACATCTATCCCATTTTCTACAAAACGCTTATTCCAAACATTAATGGATGCAACATCCATGCGACATAATAAACGATTATCTTTTATACTAATTTCTCGTACTTCTTCAACAGCGTCTAGCATCTCTTTCGCCTTAGAAATCGGCGTAACAATCCATTCTACACGATCACTTGCCGTTTTAATTAACTCTTCAACCTTGGCAACTGTTATCATTTTCCCTTTATGAATAATAGCAACACGATCACATATCATTTGTACTTCGCTTAACAAGTGGCTTGAAATAAACACACTCATATTTTCTTCTTTCACAAGCTTATGTATAAATTCCCTTAGTTCTCTAATTCCAGCTGGGTCCAAACCATTTGTCGGCTCATCTAATATGAGCAACTTTGGATTTCCAAGAAGCGCCTGTGCAATTCCAAGGCGCTGTTTCATGCCTAGGGAATATGTTTTTACTTTGTCATGAATCCTTTCATCTAAATGAACCATTTGAGCAATTTCAACAATACGTTCATCTGATATACCACCTAGCATACGGGCAAATTGCTTTAAATTTTCCCATCCTGTTAAATATGTATACAACTCTGGGTTTTCAACGATACTTCCAATTTGGCGCATTGCTTCTCTGAAATTCTCCTTAATAGAGTAGCCACCGATAGAAATCGTACCTTCCGTTGCTTTAATCAATCCAACTAGCATTCGGATTGTAGTTGTTTTTCCGGCGCCATTTGGCCCTAGGAATCCAAACACTTCTCCTTGCTTCACATCAAAGGAAATATTCTCTACCAGTGTTTTCTTTCCAATTACCTTCTTCACATCTCGTACGGAAAGTATCATTGTCATTTTACCCCTCCTTGCTCTAAGCTTAATTTACTCACAACATTTTGAACTAACCGTTCTGACATATATGTATACCCTACTTCATTCGGATGAAAATGATCCGAGTATAATAAATCTTTCCCACGGTTTTGGAATAAATCAAACGTCGGTGTAATATACACATTTTTATCGTTTAGCGCTACTTTCTCTAAAGATGCATTCCAGTCCACAACAATATTTGAAGACCCCTTTAAATCTTCTACATCTTCAAAAGGATTATATAAACCGAGCCAAAAAATAGGGCTATCTGTATTTATCTTACGAATTTCTTCTATAATTTTCTTCGCTTCATTTTGAAACGTTTCCGTATTAGGACGATATGTCTCTAAATCTATCTTCCCAAGCGATTCCCACCCTGGGAACAAATCATTTCCTCCAATTGTTAAAACGATTACATCCGCTTGTTTAATTGAATATTGAGCACCACTACTCTCAATTTGTTTTAATAAATCAGGCATTTTTGCACCACTCACTGCTAAGTTCGTTAATGCAACTTTTTGCTTATAATCTTTTTGTAAAGATTCTTTCATTCGTCCAATATAGCCAATTCCTTCTTTATCACCAACGCCTCGCGTTAACGAATCACCTAAACTAACGATTTGTAGTGTCCCGTTGTTCTTTTTCTCTTTTGCCACTACATCATTTTTCTTAATTAAATTTGAAGCTTTCGGATTTAATACATCATTTACACCAGAAACAAAGCCATATGCAAATAAACAGAAAGATGCAATTGTAATGAGTAGAATTACTTTTACTACTTTTGATCTCATATCAAAACCCCTTTTAGCCCTCATAGATTGTCCATAATTATACCAAACGAAATTTTGAAAAGCGATTTTCACACCTTCTCAATTATGTCGTTTCTCTATCTACTAATTCTGGTAACAATTCTACATGCTTCACCTCTAATTTCTCTTCATTAATCTTTTCATATAATAATTCAAACGCTTTTACCCCTACATTTTTACTAGGATGCGAAATCGTTGTTATACCTAATATATCTGCCACACCTTGATCATCACATCCAATAATCGTAATATCCTCTGGAATACGAACTCCTTGTTTTCGCGCCTCTGTTACCATTCCAGCTGCAATATGGTTACAAGATACAAGAAATGCCGTCGGTTTTGCAGACATACAGGCCCATTCCCTCACTACATTACGTCCATCTTCCACTGTAAAACATCCTTTAAACTTCCATGGTTCTAACGGTGTCACAGCAATATGTTGAAGCGAATCTGCATACGCTTTTTTTCGTCTTTGGCTATTAATACTATTACTTCTTCCAATGCAATATCCTATACGTGTATGACCAGCATCTATTAAAGTTTTCATCCCTTGTGAAAACACTTTGTAATAATCAATATGTACACTTGAAATGAACTTCGAATCTATTTCTTCACACATAACAATTGGGCCAAACTTCGTATATTCCTCAAGTTTCTCCTTACTATTTGCCCTGGAACATATAATAACCCCATCAAATTTCTTCATTTTTAACATATTCAAAATTTCTAATTCTCTTTCCTCACTATAATTCGTCTGACAAAGCATCATATTATAATTTTTCTTTGCTGTTTCTTTTGATATCCCCTCAATAATAGCGCTATAATATTGATCATTTACATGTGGTAATAGCACACCGATTACATTTGTCTTTCCTTTTACTAAATGAATTGCATTCACATTTTGCGTATAATTTAATTCTTCTATAATTGCCAAAATTTCTTTTCGTTTCTGTTCATTTACGTACGGATGATTATTCAGTACACGTGAAACAGTTGAAACAGATACTCCAGCAAGTTCAGCAATCTTCCTTATGTTCGTCATCTCATTCTCCCCTTTTCGCAAAAATTCTCACTTGACCTGGTAAGCTTTCCACAATATATCCTTTCCTAGCAACTACATTTAGAAAGGATATACACCTATGCTTCGATACAAATTAGAATATATATTTTTCATTGGCGGTTTACTCATTCTATCCATTGGCATTAATATGATGACAACAATTACTTCCTTTGGACTTAGCCCTTATGATTCCTTCTTTATTGCACTATATCAAAATTTCGGAATAAGTATTGGTTTTTGGATTTTCATGATTAATTTTGCATTTACACTTATCGTACTCGTTTGGAATAAAAAACAAATTACAATCGGGACAATTGTAACGATGGTTCTTATTTCTCTTTTTGTTGATTGGATTGGTTCCATTACGGCTATTATGGACGCTATCCGCTCTCTTCCAAAATATATAACACTTATTTGCGGAAATCTATTCGTCGGTGCTGGAATTGGTCTTTATGTCTCTACAAATCTTTGCGCAGCACCCCAAGAAGCTTTCGTTTTAACTGTTGCTGAGAAGAAGAAATGGACATTCAGAAGAACAGAGATTTCATTAGCCTTTTTATTTTTAACATTAAGTTTCTTTTTAGATGGACCAATTTACTTTGGAACAATTATCTTATCCTTTACAACAGGTTGGATTATTCAAGCATTTATTCAAATTGGTACGCAGATTTTAAATAGAAAAGAGCCTATTAAGCAAGTTGCTTAATAGGCCCTTTCTGTTTTTTATAAGAGATACTACTTAGCATCTCCTTCAATTCGGTAGTTCGCTTTCACGCAATCAATTTCTTCATACCCTTGCAACGTATGTAGAATGTATTCATAATCCGCAAGAGAAGCACGATGCGTTACAATTACGATTTCTGCTTTCCCTTTCTCTTCAAGCGGCATTTGAATAATCTTTTCAAAACTAACACCCCGCTCAGAGAACAATGATGTAATTTTTGCAAACACACCAATTTCATCTTTTACATGAAGTCTTAAAAACTTTTTCACGACAATTTCGTCCGGCTCTTTTAATACTTTTTGATATTGTGGAACTACAGCACTATTTCCTGTCACCCCTAACCTAATATTTTGCATTACAGCCACTAAATCAGAAACAACAGCTGTTGCTGTCGGTAAGCTTCCTGCACCTGGTCCATAAAACATCGTTTCTCCAACTGCTTCACCATACACATATACAGCATTGTATTCATTTTGTACTGCCGCAAGAGGGTGTGTATTTGGAAGTAAAGTTGGTTCAACAGTAACCTCTAATTTTTCACCATCTCGCTTTGCAAGACCAATTAATTTAATTGTATAACCTAAGCTCTTACTATATTCAATATCTTCTTCTGTAATAGAGGTAATTCCTTTTACCTTCACATCTCCAAGCTCTACATTTGTAGAGAACCCGAGAGTAGCCAAAATCGTCATTTTTCTTGCCGCATCTAAACCTTCTACATCTGATGTTGGATCTGCTTCTGCAAATCCAAGTTGTTGGGCTTCTTTTAACACGTCGTTATATGCTCTCCCTTCATCTGACATTTTCGTCAAAATAAAATTTGTCGTTCCATTTACAATTCCCATTACTTTCGTAATAAGATCAGAAGAAAGCCCTTCTACGATGCTTCGTAAAATTGGAATCCCTCCAGCTACACTCGCTTCATAAAACAAATCAGCTTTATTTTCTTTCGCTACTGCTAATAGTTCTGCTCCGTGCAATGCCATTAAATCTTTATTTGCAGTTACAACATGCTTCCCACTGTTTAAAGCTTGTAAAATATATGCTTTCGCATCATCAATGCCACCCATCACTTCGATGACAACATCAATGTTTGGATTATCTAAAATTTCATTTGCATTTTGTGTTAATAGAGTAGAAGGTACCTCTACCTCTCTCTCTTTCTCAATATTTTGTACTAACACTTTCGTCACTTTCACTGGACAGCCTATTTGGTGTATAAGTCGTTCTTGATGATCTGTAATGATACGAACTACACCACTCCCAACTGTTCCAAGACCTAATAAACCTACTTGAATTTCTTTCATAATACTGTCCACCCCTTAAAAATTGTGTTTAGATGAAATTATAAGAATAAAAAATCTGAAAAACAATGTTTTTTGAACATTCGGAAAAATATAAGTTAATCTTTACAAAGAAAACGTTGCCACGTGTGACACAATCTTTTTTTATAATACATAAGGGGTTTCTTGATACACGTAATAATTCAGCCAATTAGAGAATAATAAATTCCCATGGCTCCTCCACCGTACAAGCGGCTTCTCATTTGGATTATTATGCTTAAAATAGTTTTTCGGCACATCAACATTCAACCCTTTTTGGCGATCCCGTTCGTATTCTTGTTTTAACGTATCACAACTATATTCACTATGCCCGAGGGCAAAAACTTGCCTTCCTTCTTGCCCAATAACAAGGTGAACACCCGCTTCTTCAGAGTTTGCTAACAATGTTAATTCTTTCACCCCGCTAATATCACTCTCTCGTACTTCTGTATGGCGAGAATGCGGAGCAAAAAATAACTCATCGAACCCTTGTAATAGTTTCACATGTTGCTCACGGACTTCATGTTCAAATACACCAAACATTTTTTCCTTAAGAGGATACTTCGGAACACCATAATGATGATACAAACCTGCTTGTGCCCCCCAGCAAATATGAAGCGTAGATGTTACATTCGTTTTTGAATACTCCATAATACGTTTAAGCTCTTTCCAATAATCTACTTCTTCAAAAGAAAGGGTCTCCACTGGTGCTCCTGTAATAATGAGCCCATCAAACTTTTCATTTTCAATGTCACGAAACGTTTTATAAAAGCTTGTTAAATGCTCCTGTGCCACATTACGAGCGAGGTGCGATTCCATATGAAGTAAATGAACATCTAATTGTAACGGCGTATTCCCCATTAAACGAAGTAATTGCGCCTCTGTATCTTGCTTTGTTGGCATTAAATTTAATATAGCAATTTTCAAAGCCCGAATATCTTGTGTTTCCGCTCGCTCCTTCGTCATTACAAAAATATTCTCTTCTTGTAACACTTTACGAGCTGGTAAATCTTTATCAATTATGATCGGCATGTTGTTTGCCTCCGATTAATGCTGCATCTAAATCTGCAATAATATCAGAAACGTCTTCTATACCAACCGATAAACGAATTAAATCCGATGTAACACCAGCTAAACGCTGATCCTCAGCACTTAATTGTCTATGTGTCGTACTAGCAGGGTGTATAACGCAAGTTCTAGCATCAGCGACATGTGTTACTAGAGTCGCTAGTTTTACATTTGCGATAAATTCTTTCGCTGCTTCTAATCCGCCTTTAATACCGAAAGTTAAAACACCACTAGCACCTTTTTTCAAATACTTTTGTGCTAACGAGTAATTTTCATTACTATCTAATCCCGGATAATTCACCCATTCAATACGTTCATGATCAGCAAGCCAATTAGCTACCGCCAGGGCATTTTCGCTATGGCGCTCCATTCGTAAATGCAGCGTTTCTAAGCCAATATTGCTAATATATGCATTGAATGGGCTCATACAATTTCCATAGTCTCTTAATAGCTGAACACGAGCTTTCACAATATAGGCTGCTGCACCAAAATTTTGAACGTAACTTACGCCGTGATAACTTGGATCCGGTTCAACAAGCTCAGGATATTTTCCATTTGTCCAATCAAAGTTCCCTCCATCAATGACAATGCCACCTAGTGAACTAGCATGACCATCAATATACTTCGTTGTGGAATGAACGATAATATTCGCTCCATGTTCAAACGCTTGGCATAAATAAGGAGTCGCTAATGTATTATCAACGATAAAAGGTACCTCTAATTCTTTAGCTGCAGCCGAAAACTCTTTAAAGTTTAAAACGTTCATCGCTGGATTTCCTAACGATTCTGCATAGATAAGTTTCGTCTTATCGTTAGCAAGTGCCGTAATTTCATCAGCCGTTAAGTTCGGATTAAAGAACGTAACATCAATGCCAAGCTTACGCAAACTTACTCCAAATAAATTAAATGTCCCTCCATAAACTGTTGAAGAACAAAGTAAGTGATCTCCACTACTACAAATATTTAAAACCGCTAGCATAATAGCTGCCTGCCCAGAGGCTGTTGCAACAGCTCCTACACCGCCTTCTAATTCTGATAGCTTCTGCTCAAATGCAGCTAAAGTAGGGTTTCCAATACGTGTATAAATATATCCTTCTGCCTCTAAATTAAATAACGCTGCCAAATCATCCGAAGTGTCATATTTATATGTTGTACTTTGATAAAGCGGCAAAACACGTGGTTCACCATTCTTTGGTGAATAGCCTCCTTGCACACAAATCGTTCCTTTTCCCCATGACTCTCCCATTTTTCATTCTCCTTCCTTTTTATCCCGCTATTACGGGCGGTAAACTCCCTCTTTTTAAAACCTTATTTTTATACAAAATAAAAAACTGCTCCTTTCCCGAAAACAAGAAAGGAGCAGTTTGAAAACACGCTCTAAAGGATCTTTCTTATCTCTCAGGGTTACTACCTGCAGGATTTGGCACAATTCCGTTATACGGCTGTTGCCAAGGTTTCATCGGGCCTGTCCCTCCACCTTTTCTTGATAAGACTATGCAATTACCGTTGATTTTATAGCAATAATTTCCTAATGTCAAATAGTTTTTCTGAATGTTCTAAATTAAATGCCGGAAGTTTGACGTAAGCAACAAAAGAAATATATTCCATATCTTTTAAAAAAAGACCTTTAAAAAACTCAAATTGGTCTATAAAATTAAATAAGTAATTTAAATTCCTCAAAAAACATCCTACATGTTGAATAGGCGTTTCTCTCAAAAAGATACTATATATATTCAACCTATTTCACACTAACATATTTACCTTTTCCCTACTAACACTTACATAACGGAGGTATAACATGACAAAGAAACAAGATATGCAATACATACTAGCACTGTATGGTATTCTTCTAGGATCTATAGTAGGAGCTACAGTTTGGCTATTTTTAGTGACAATCAATATTGGAATTCATTTTATTTGGGGATACTTACCTGAAGCGCTCTCTTCTCCCGCTTATTACACCATTTGTGTAACCGTAATCGGTGGTATACTCGTTGGTTTAACACAAAAATATTTCGGTACATATCCACGGCTTATGCCAGAAGTGATGGCTGAATATAAAAGGACAGGCAGAATTGAATACCATTTTGTACATAAAGCTACTTTGACTGCGCTTATTGTTTTAATATTTGGAGCTAGTCTAGGTCCAGAGGCAGCACTTGTTGGAATTATCGGCGGGCTTTGCACATGGGTAGGGGATCGCTTTAAATTCGCTTTAAAGGGAATGAACGAACTAACCGAAATTGGAATTGGCGCTACTTTAAGTGTCATTTTTAATGCACCATTATTCGGTTATTTAGCCCCGAATGAAAATGAAGGTGAACAAATTGCCGGGTTTTCTAAACGAAAAAAAGCAATTGTATATTTAACTACTACTTTTGCTGGATTTTCCGTTTATTTATTGCTAAGTAAACTTGATAATCGCGGATCCTTTATTGTTGATTTTGGAGACGGATCTCTTTCAATCAATGAGTGGATTGCATTTCTACCACTCGCTTGTATCGGTGCTATCGTTGGTTTCTTTTATTTTAAAGTAGAATTTACATTAGAGAAAATCATCCATCCTTTCCGCGAATACAAATTAACACTGGGAATTATAGGTGGTATTTTATTAGGTATTGCAGGGACTTTTCTCCCTTACACGTTATTTTCAGGGGAACATCAATTAAAAGATTTAGTCGTTGAATGGAGCCATTTATCTTTTTGGGTATTACTTCTTTCAGGAGTTTTGAAATTATGTATTACTGCTGTTTGTTTAAATACAGGTTGGCGCGGCGGACATATTTTCCCAATTATATTTTCTGGGTCAAGTATCGGATATGCATTGGCTTCCATCCTGCCTATAGATCCAATAGCATCTGTAGCTATCGTCACAACAGCCATTTCAAGCTATGCATTGAGAAAGCCGATAGCTATAACATTACTATTACTTATGTTTTTCCCGCTTAATTTACTATTACCAATGCTCGGTGCAGCAGCAATCGGGAATGCATTTCCACTTCCTAAGCGGAACGAAACTATCAATTAATAAAAAACAGCATTAACAATAAACGTTAATGCTGGTTTTTTAAGTGGCAATTATAATTTCAATTAAAATTTACTTGCTACTTTAGCTGCTTCTTCAAGACCCGCAGTAATAATTTCTTCTGCCTTATCTGGGAATTGGTTATGTCCTTCAATAACTACTGTTTCCATATTTGTTGCGCCGAAGAAGCCCATCATAGTTGCTACATATTTAACAGCCATTTCTGCCCCAGCTGCTGGACCTTCAGAATATACGCCACCGCGTGCATTTAATAATGCAATTTTCTTATCTCCAATTAGACCAACCGGACCTTCTGGTGTGTATTTAAACGTTTTACCAGCGCGGTTTAAATAATCAATATATGTGTGCAGTACCGCTGGAATCGTTAAGTTCCATAATGGGAAACCGAAAACAACTTTATCAGCTTCTAGGAATTGATTTAAGTACTTATCAGCAACTGCTACTGCTTTTGCTTCTTCTTCTGTTAAATCAAATCCTTTACCTACTTTGAATGTACCATTAATCATGTCTACGCCTACGTATGGTAATTCTTCTTTATATAAATCAAGTTCTACTACTGTATCGTTTGGATGTGCTTCTTTGTAACTTGCTAAAAATGCCTCGTATAATTTCACGCTAACTGCTTGTTCCGCTGGACGGTTGTTTGCTTTTACGAATAAAACTGTTGCCATTATTTTTTCCTCCTAATACTCACTCTTATGTTGTTATATATGGTTTTAAAAAATATTTTTTGTAATTGTTGTTTGTTGCTTACAAAACATATTTTATCTTTATCTCAAGATAATTTCGTCCTCACATAGACGTATTTTTCCATAAAAAAAGTCCACCTCCTAAAGGCGAACTAGGTCTTACGACTTTTGTCTTATACAATCCCATTTTTCACTGCATATAACGCAGCTTGCGTGCGATCAGATAAATTTAATTTACTCAAAATACTACTTACATGCGCTTTAACCGTCTTTTCTGTAATAACTAGAACAGAAGCAATTTCTTTATTGCTCATCCCTTTTGCTATTAGTTGTAACACTTCATTTTCTCTCGCTGTCAATACATCTACATGAACAAACTGTTCTTCTTCTCTCTCTTCCTCTGGTAATGTTTGAGAGAGGAGAG
Organism: Bacillaceae bacterium OF18-1A; assembly: GCA_027694045.1. GTDB lineage: Bacteria > Bacillota > Bacilli > Bacillales > Bacillaceae_G > Bacillus_A. Next base: position 332,815 of record JAQEWB010000003.1, read on the forward strand.
CACTTGCAATATCGGGGTGTAATTGAATATTACCTTTATACGCACTTCGAATTGCTTCAACAAGTTGATCTGGTTCTACATCTTTTAAAATATATCCACTTGCTCCTGCCTTTAATGCAGGTAAAACATGTGCTTGATCAGAAAAGCTAGTTAATACAATTACCTTCACGTCTGGATATTCTTTTTTTATACGTGCTGTTGCCTCAACGCCATCCATCTCAGGCATATATAAATCCATTAGTATTACGTCAGGATTTGTTTCCCCTACTTTCACTAACGCTTCTTTCCCGTTATTTGCTTCTCCAACTAACTCTAAATCTTCCTGTGTACTTAAGAAAAATGCTAATCCTTTTAAAACAACTGTATGATCATCAACTAACAATACTTTTATTTTCACGAACTTCCCTCATTTTCACATCATAATGGTACATTTACTTTTATGCTTGTTTGTTGCTTGCTACTTACAACTTTAATTGTTCCACCAACTAATTCTACTCTTTCACGCATCGTAATCATACCGAGTGATTTCTTCTCTTTTATATCTTTTTCTACAAAACCATTTCCTTGATCTACTATTTCTAATGATACATTCTTCTCTGTCACTTTGAAATAAATCGTCGCTTCTTTTACACCTGCATGCTTACTTACGTTATTTAAAGCTTCTTGCCCAATTCGCCATAGTGCTTCTTCTACTACACGTGGTAAATCGCGAACACCTGTAACTTGTTCCCTAATTTTCAATCCTAAATTTTCACCATACTGCTTTAAAGCAGGTAGTAATCCTTTTTCTAATCCTGCCGGACGAAGTTGCCAAATTAACGTCCTCATTTCTTTTAAGGCTCCTTGTGCTAATTCACGCATTTCATACAGAGATTGATCTACTTTTTCATTTTGGCCTTTTAAAACCGCCTCGGCACCTTTCGTCATAAAGGTTAGTGAAAATAACTTTTGGGAAACAGAGTCATGTAAATCCCTTGCTAACCGATTTCTTTCTTCCATTCGTACAAGCTCACGACGCTGCTCATTTAACCTTAAATTCTCTATCATTAAAGAAATATGGTTGGATAACGCTTGAATCACATCGATTGTGTTAACATCAAATTCTCCGTTATTTGAACTCACACATAAAACACCAAATATATGATTTTGAATATGTATTGGTGTAGCGATAACAGCTTGATTTGGATGTACAATATGACCAACCTGGCGTTTTAATAAAACAGGTTCATCTTTTTCTAATGCCTTCTTTGCCGCTCCTTTGACGTCCTCTTGTAGCTCTTCCTCACTATAAGAAGCTCGCAAGGATAGTTCTTTTTCTTCCCTAATAAAAAACGCCACTTGGTTCCATTGAAATACTTCCCCTACATGATTTACAACTTTTTCAGGTAATACATTAAACTTATGAATCGTTTTTAACGCTTGAATAAAACGTTCCAATTTCACATAATAATGCGCCCTTCGTTTTTCATTTTCATATAGTTTTGTTCGTTTTAAAGCCGTTCCAATTTGTAAGGCTACGGATTGAAGCAAAACTAATTCTTCTTCTGAAAAATGTGTCTTACCTGGGCTCGCTACATTTAATACACCAAACTTTTCTCCTCCAGCTTTAACAGGAACTGTAGCATGATGAAGGATGCCTTCCGTATCTCCCCAATTGTATTCAATTGCATTATTAATCCTTTTACATTCAATAATATTAACAGCTCGCTCTAATTTCCCATCTACAAATCCTCTTAAACACCAGCACTCACCTTCACACATCGGGCGTTTATTTTCATATGTAAGTGCCTCTGGCAACTGATAGTCAATTAACTTTGTATACTTCCCATTCTCATCTGCAAGAAAAATCCACCCTGTCTTTAAACCTGTTACACTGAGCAACTTTTCTAGGACTGCTTGCAATACATGGTATGTATCATTTGATGTATTTAACGTTTCTGCAATTTCTTTTAATATAACTAATTCATTTGTACGATTATCTCGAAACATACTCAATCTCCCACATACAAGATTTTAAATCGCCTCTACAGTAAATCATCTACTTTTCACTTTGTACTTATTCGTAACATTGATATAATGGTGAAAACATAGTTTTCATTATATCACTTGAGGGGGCTTTCCTAATGACATTAAACAAAGCACTTACAATCGCTGGTTCTGACACAAGTGGCGGTGCTGGTATACAAGCAGATTTAAAAACATTCCAAGAACTTGGTGTGTACGGAATGACATCTCTTACGACTATCGTAACGATGGACCCACATAATGGATGGGCACATAACGTATTCCCAATCCCAGCTTCTACATTAAAACCACAATTAGAAACAACAATTGAAGGTGTTGGCGTAGATGCTTTAAAAACTGGTATGCTTGGATCAGTAGAAATTATCGAAATGGTTGCAGAAACAATTGAAAAACATAATTTCAAAAATGTAGTAGTTGACCCTGTTATGGTATGTAAAGGCGCAGATGAAGCGTTACATCCTGAAACGAACGATTGCTTACGTGACGTTCTTGTTCCAAAGGCATTAGTTGTAACTCCAAACTTATTTGAAGCTTACCAATTAAGTGGCGTAAAAATTAATTCTCTTGAGGACATGAAAGAAGCAGCGAAAAAAATCCATGCTTTAGGTGCTAAATATGTTCTAATTAAAGGCGGTAGCAAACTTGGTACTGAAACTGCAATCGACGTCCTATATGACGGCGAAACTTTCGACCTTTTAGAATCAGAAAAGATCGATACAACAAACACACATGGCGCAGGTTGTACATATTCTGCTGCAATTACAGCAGAACTTGCAAAAGGAAAGCCTGTGAAAGAAGCAGTAAAAACAGCAAAAGAATTCATCACAGCTGCTATTCGTTACTCATTCAAAATTAACGAATATGTAGGCCCAACTCATCATGGTGCATATCGTAAATTCGTTGCGCCAAAAGAACTTGTCTAACTTATAAATAAAAACACGCACAGAGATAATGCATGAACTCTGTGCGTGTTTTTTTATAAGCTTACATCTTCTATTTAAGATGCAGAACTAACCTGATTTCTACCATTTCTTTTTGAGTAATATAATGCATCATCAGCTGCTTGAATAAATTGTTCTGGTGATTCTTCGTACTCTGAAATCCCTACTGAAACTGTAATTTTTATTTTTCTTCCATCCAACAATTGAAATGAATGTTTTTCAACTGCTGTACGAATTTGTTCTCCAAGGCGAATTCCATAAGCCAATCCCTTCCTAGGTATCAAGATTGCAAATTCCTCTCCACCTTTTCGAAACACCGAACTTTGAGGTGCTGCAATTCCCCGTAAAATATACCCCATTTGTTTCAAAACTTCATCTCCTGCGGGATGCCCATACGTATCATTTACATACTTAAAATGATCAATATCCATCAGCAGTAGGCAAAGTGAGTCATTTTTCATATATCTATTACCAATATGGCGATTCATCTCTACATCAAACTGTCTCACATTTCCTAAACCCGTCAATGCATCTATCGTTGCATATTGCTTCATCGTTTGAAATAATTCGTTGGATTGCAATACATAATTTGCACTTATAAACGTAATATGTGCTGCAACGCTACTACAAACTAAATATAATGCCACTATAGATATGTCCTTAAATAAAATAGAAAGTGGTACGATTAAAATAGATAAACTATACATATTAAACAATATCCATTTTGTAAATATAGACACTTTCATCCGCCAAATAAAAGTAATTCCAATACCTATCAATACAATAGTATAACAAGCTAATTCAGAAGCTAAGGAGTAATCAGTAAAAACTAACCGAGTAATTAAAATAACGGTAACTGTTATACTACTAGCCACTGGACCTCCAATTATAATTGCCAAAATAACAGCTAGATAACGTAGATCCAACATAATATCCTCAATGTGTACACCAAAGTGCATCAACAGTATACTTAATATTCCAGTAAAAATACCTACTGCACATTTCTGTCCAAAAGATAACCCTTCTTTTAACGGTTTATCTCTTAAAAGCTGACCTCCAATAAAGATAAAGGAAAGAATAATTGTTGTGTTTACAAATAAATCTCTTAACATGAAATAATCTCCCTACTTTTCCATCTATCCCTTTTCTTATTTTATTGTATACGAAATGCCTATAATTCCCAAAGGTTTTTATTTACTTTTTTCTGTTTCACGTGAAACGGAAAAAAAAGAAAAAGGACGAAAATTCGTCCTTTTTTATCCCGCATTAACAGGTATTAGATCCCCCACTGATTAAAGTATCACTTTATTAACAACAGCGTGATATCTTGCCACCTTTTGCATTAAATCTAGCCTCTTGCGCTTCAGCGAAAAACTGCTTTTGGCATGCAATCTCTTCTTCTGGATGATGCTTTTTCATATGCTCTACATACGTTTCATAGCTTGGTACTCCAACAAGTAAACTAATAAACTGTTTTCTTTTCCCCCATACTTGCCGTAGTCTTTTAAGCATAGTTCCTCGACTCACTTTCATCTCTAGAGATATACGGTGCCTCTTTTAGTGGCATCGGCTTATTTCTTAATACTTGAATCCAAATTCGAATTGCAGAGATTAATACAGCAATTACAACTATCATAAAGATTCCACAAAGCGCGGCATCAATATAATCATTGAAAATAATTTGTTTCATTTGAGCGACATTTTTAGCTGGTGCTAACACTTTCCCCTCATCTAACGCTCCCTGAAATACCTTAGCATGAGATAGAAATCCTATTTTAGGATTTTCATGAAATAGCTTTTGATAACCAGCTGTCATTGTTACAATAAGCAATCCAACAGTTGGAATAAGTGTTACCCATACGTATGCCTTCTTCCCCATTTTGAACAAAATTGTCGTTCCAAGTAATAATGCAATGCCCGCTAACATTTGATTTGCAATACCGAAAAGTGGCCATAATGTATTAATTCCACCGAGCGGATCTACTACTCCTTGGTATAAGAAATATCCCCATCCCAATACACATAACGTTGTAGCTATTACATTCGCTAATGTAGAATCCGTTTTTGCAAATGGCTTATATACATGACCTAAAATATCTTGAATCATAAATCGTCCTACACGCGTTCCTGCATCAATCGTTGTTAAAATAAATAGTGCTTCAAAGAGAATGGCAAAATGATACCAAAATGCCATCATAGCCGTTCCACCTATTACTTGTGAGAAAATATATGCCATACCTATCGCTAACGTCGGTGCACCACCCGTACGTGATAAAATTGTTTGCTCACCAACATTTACAGCAAGGTCTTTTAATTCATTTGGTGTAATAGCAAATCCCCATGAAGAGATAACTTGAGCTGCCTGCGATACATCCGTACCGATAAGCGCTGCCGGGCTATTAATTGCAAAGTAAGTTCCTGGCGTTAATACACAAGCTGCAATCATCGCCATAGCTGCTACAAACGACTCCATTAACATCGCCCCGTAACCAATTGGCTGAGCATGTCCTTCTTGTTCAATCATTTTAGGTGTTGTACCAGATGAAACAAGAGCATGGAATCCAGACACTGCACCACAAGCAATTGTAATAAATAAGAACGGGAATAAGTTACCTGAGAAAACAAGGCCTGTTCCATCGATAAATTGTGAAACTGCTGGCATTTGTAAATCTGGCGCTACAATTAAAATACCTATCGCTAGTCCAACAATTGTACCGACTTTTAAAAATGTACTTAAATAATCACGTGGTGCTAAAAGCATCCAAACTGGTAATGCTGATGCAATAAATCCATATACAATAAGCATAATAGCAATTGTTTCACCACTAAATGTGAACATACTTGCAAGCGTTGGATTTTCTGCTACATACTGTCCTCCAACAAGAGATAAAATAAGTAATATGATACCAATTACTGACCCTTCACCAACCCGTCCAGGTCTAATGTAGCGCATGTATACTCCCATTAAAATAGCAATAGGAATCGTTGCTGCAATTGTAAACATTCCCCATGGGCTTCCGATAAGTGCTTTTACTACTACTAATGCTAATACCGCTAATAAAATAATCATAATGCCTAAAATACCTATCATTGCAATTAACCCTGTAACAGGACCAATCTCATCTTTAATCATTTCTCCTAATGATTTACCATTACGTCTCATCGAAGCAAATAAAATTACAAAATCTTGTACAGCTCCAGCGACAACTACCCCAACAATAATCCAAATTGTCCCTGGTAAATACCCCATTTGCGCCGCCAAAATTGGCCCTACTAAAGGCCCCGCCCCAGCAATTGCTGCAAAGTGGTGCCCAAACAATACCCACTTATTTGTTGGAACATAATCTTTCCCGTCATTTAATGTATGGGCTGGCGTTTGACGGTTATTATCTAAACCAAAAACCTTTCTCGCTATAAATCTACTATAAAAACGATAAGCAACTGCATACACACACACTGCTGCTACTAAGAGCCATACAGCATTAATGGTTTCACCTTGTGATAAAGCTATTACACCAAAAGCACCTGCCCCTACTGCTGCAATAACTCCCCAAAGTAAAATTGACTTCAATGTCTTCACATACAATCCCCCTTGTACTACTTCTTAGTGGAGATTGTACTAAATTTTCTGAATATTTAAGTTAAATCCTCCTTATCATGAAGGATTTTTAGTTTATCATGTTAAAATACTCTTACTACTTGCTATAGTTCAATTTTGTTTCGAAGTCGTTTTACATAATTCCGACTAACTGGAATCGGTTGCTCATCATATCTATCTAAATACAAATTATATGTGCCATTATAATAAGGTTTCAGTTCTTGCACATATGACATATTAATTAAATAGCTTTTATGCACACGCAAAAAATCATACGCACTTAGTCTATTTTCTAATTCCTGAAGTGTATATGTTGAAATATACTGATTATTTGTTGTATAAATTGAAACTGTTTTATTTTCCTTATTCTTACTTACATACACAATGTCTCCTGGGAAAACGTATCTAATCCCCTCTTGACCTTCTATCGGTAGTTTTCGCAAATCACTCTTTGCTCTTGCACCTTGCTCTTTGCCCATTCTATATAAAAGAAATTGTAAATCTTCTTCACGAAATGGTCGTAGTAAATAATAAAACGCTTGAAAACGAAACGCTGTAATAGATTCTTCTATATCTTCGCCCATAAAAATAAATTTTGTATAACAATTTACTTCTCGTAATAAACTCGCATATTCAAACCCAGTACCATCTATTAATTTTGAACTTACAAAAACAAAATCTGGTGTATGTTTTTTCATCATAAATAAAGATTCTGTTCCTGTCTTTGCTTCAAAGCATTCTACATTTCGCATATTTTCAGTGAAGTTTTCAACTAGTTTTCTTCGCTCTTCTGTCTCTTCCATAATCAGTAAAATTTTCATTTCTTCAACCACCTAATTCTTTTGTCCATATGTCTTGTTGTATACATTCGCTTTTATAAGAAACAATCCCTTTTTCTTACTATACCATTATTTATCTAAAAAAACAGAAAAAAGGAAACCATCTCGGTTCCCCCCATCCCTTTACACTAATTCTCGTTGCTTCGTTTCTTGCCCAAGTATCATTACAGCAAACACTCCAATTAAAATAGATCCACAGAAAATCGTAAATATTAATGATAGTGAAGCTTGTGAAGCAACTAAATATCCCACTAATAATGGACCAAGAATACCACCAATACGGCCAAATGCCGCTGCCATCCCTGCACCAGTACCACGAATAACCGTTGGATATTGTTCAGGTGTGTAGGCGTATAAAGCACCCCAAGCACCTAAATTAAAGAAGGATAGTAACATACCTGCCACAATTAAAACTGTTAATGAATCTGCAACCCCAAACAAATAAGCACTACACGCTGTTCCAAATAAATACGTTACCAAAACAAATTTACGACCAAGGCGCTCAATAAACCATGCCGCTGTGAAATACCCCGGAAGTTGAGCTAATGTCATAATAAGTACGTATTGGAAACTTTTTATTAAACTAAATCCTTTTAATACCATTACACTAGGTAACCAAAGAAACATTCCATAATAGGAGAAGACAACACAAAACCATAAAATCCATAACATAATTGTTGCCTTACGATATTCTCCAGACCAAACTAATTTTATATTTTCGATAACCGATGGTCTTTTTTCCACCTTTTCAAATCTCGGAGAATCTGGTAAATTCCATCTTAAATATAAGGCATATATTGCCGGAACCGCACTCAATACCATAGCAACTTCCCAGCCATATTTCGGTATAACAAAATATGAAATAAGAGCCGCAATTAGCCAGCCACCCGCCCAAAAACTTTCTAATAAAACAACTATTTTTCCACGTTCATGTGCTTCAACACTCTCTGATACTAGTGTAGAGGCAACCGGAAGTTCTCCGCCAAGTCCCATACCAATTAAAAATCGTAAAACGAGGAACATCGAAAGTGTCGTCGTTAAAGCCGTTAAGCCACTACCGATAGAAAATAGTAATAATGTAATAATAAAGACTGATTTCCGTCCTATTTTATCCGATAGTATCCCAAAAAGGAGTGCTCCTACTGCCATACCAATCGAGTTAATGCTACCTATCCAGCCCATTTCCTGGCTCGTTAATCCCCAATCTTTTTGCAGCGCTACAATTACAAATGAAAGCATCCCAACGTCCATTGCATCAAATAACCATCCAAGCCCTGCTATACCAAGTAGCTTTCGCTTTGATATTTCTTTTACCTTACTCACAAGAAGTCCTCCTCACACAGGTGTCTTTACACATCATTTTACATGTGTGAATTGCATAAGTAAAATACTTTCGCTAAAAAAATTCTCCTTCATCATTCCCAAAAAGAAACCTATTTATCCCGCTATTTGCGGTAATAAAACTTTAATCAGCAGGGGTTTTGCTTATCCCCCACTGATTATTAGCCCTCAACAATCGGACTTTTACGGACAGTTGATCCCCCACCTAACTTCTTTACTTCCGCTGAATTTTGAGGTGGGGGTCTTACTGCCCATTAAAGCAGGATAAAAAATGAGCAAATAAAAAAAGCAGCGATGTTTCGCTACTTTTTCGAACGCATTACTTCTTTTAAAAATTCTGCTAACACTAACTGACGACGCCAGCGTGTTGGGTTACTACATAATCTGTAAAACCACTCTAAATGAATTGCTTGAATCCATTTTGGCGCGCGTTTTACCTCTCCAGCCCATACGTCTAAACTTCCGCCTACTCCAACAGCCATTTTCGTTTCTAAACGGTGTTTATTGTTCTGAATAAAGTTCTCTTGTCTTGGGAAACCAAGTGCAACAAGTAATAAGTCTGGCTTGGCCTCTTGAATACGAGAAACAATATTCTCTTCTTCTTCTTGTTTAAAATACCCATCTTGTATACCAACAATAGATACGGCTGAATATGTCTTCTTTACATGATCTGCTGCTGCTTGTACAACATGTGGCTTTGCACCTAATAAGAAAACAGATACTGGCTTATTCTCTTCTGATAACTTCGCAAGCAAATTACACATTAAATCAAAGCCTGCTACACGTTCCTTTAAAGGTGTACCAAGCATACCACTTGCCTTTACAACCCCAATGCCGTCAGGCGTAATTAAATTTGCATGTAATAATGTTTCATGAAACTTTTCATCTTTTTTTGCACACATAACAATTTCAGGATTTGCTGTTACTACCTGAAAAGTATCAGTTTGCTCCGATTCTAGCTGTTTCTTTAAATATTGAACCGTTTCATCCATTGTCATTGTTGAGAAAGGAACACCTAGAATATCAACTGTTTGTACTGCCATAATTAACTATCCTCTCTATCATTAAAGGTTTTTCGCTATTAATTGCTTATATGTTTCTTTCGTATCTTCATATAATTTTTGAAGCGAGAAGTTCATAGTAGCATGCTCATAAATATGTTTACCCATTGCTGCTAGCTCTCCAGTTTTCCACTTATCATATGCTTCTTCTAACGCTTCTGCCAACGCTTTACCGTCACCTGTTGGTACAATCCATCCGTAAGTTTCATCTGCAATTAATGGCTCGATTTCTCCAGCTCTCGTCACAATTGATGGTACACGTTGATTTGCCGCTTCTAATAAAACTAATGGGAATCCTTCGCTATGAGAAGTTAATAAGTTTACATGTGATGAAGCAAATAATTGTTTCACATCTTGACGATGCCCTAAAAATTCAACTTTATCATTAATTCCTTTTTCAGTAGCTAAAGCCTTTAGTTCTCCTTCTAATGGGCCATCGCCAACTAATAGCACTTTAATCTTCGTCAATTTAGTTTTATTCAATGCATCAAATAAAACTTCATGACCTTTAACCGGATGTAGTCGTGCCACTTGAATTGCTGTAAATACATCTTCATCAATATTGAACATTTCCTTTTTATTATAGCCTTCTGCTTTTTCCTTATCATACTCAATGCCATTATAAATAACATGCATTTTTTCATTAGAAATACCTAAATCAGCTAGGCTTTTCTTTAATCTATTTGTTACAACAAAAAATAAATCTATATTTTTTAAGGCTTTCAAATTTAATTTAGTAAAAATCCAACCTTTTAAGCCTTGTTTAGTAAAGTCTTGGAATGGATCACTATGAATGGTCGTTACCCATTTTGCTGTGATTTTCTTTTTCATTAGAGAAACAAAGAAATTCGCCCTCGGACCGTGTGTATGAACTACATCGAATTTTTCTTTATTAATAAATTCGCTTATATTCTTTAAAATAGATAAGTCATAGCGAGATTTTTGTGAAAACACATGAACTTTTATTCCTAACTCTCTTGCTTCTTTTGCAACAATTCCGTCTTCAAATACTGCTAATTCTACTTCACCCGTTGGAAACTGATCGAGAAGTGAAATAATATGTGTTTTTCCTCCCCCATCTTCTGCTCCTGCATTCATATGCAATATCCTCATATTTTTTCCTCCTTTAAATCCTCGCTACATTTCCATCTATCTTTATTTTACTGTACTAAAAAATAAAAGCTAACAAAAGTTAGCTTTTATTTTTATCATTCAATTTCGAGATCTACAATTAGATAAGCTAACACCACTACAAAGTAAATACCAACTCCTGGTGCTGTCAAAATATGTCCTGCAATATATGCAATACCTAATGCTAATAATAAGCTTGCTGAAATCATTCCATATTTTATATTAAATATTTCCTTAAATCTCGTAATAAATGCTAGCAGAATTCTTAAGCCGTAATAAATAAATGGAATCATTAGTAACGCAAAGCCAATAATTCCAAAATCATAAAACCAATCATGGAAGTCCATTTCAATTAGTTTCGGATCTGGCTCTTTTTGTTCATTGTACTTAAAGTTACCTGCATAACCCATTCCTAATAACTTTTGTGACATTGGCGCTTCTTTAAAGAACTGCTTATGTCTTTCTTCATATACTTGACGTCCACTGAAAATAAGATTTTCTTGATTTTCTTTCTTTTGCTCTTTCTCAAGCTCTTTCTTAACTTCTTCTTCTATCTTCGCCTTTTCTTCTGGCTTTTCAACTTTATGATTTTTTTCTTCTTTTGCTTTAAGTTCTTGTTCTTTTTTCAGCTTCTCTTTAATTTCTTTTTCTTTTTGACCTTGCTGTGCCACATTTTGCTCTGATAAATAGTTATTGTGAATACCCATATTTTGGGCTAATGGCGTCTGTTTAAACGTTCCAACAACACCAGCTAATAGGACAATAGCAATGACCGCATTCAGTGCAAGAGATTTTTTGTTTGGATTTCTTCTATCAAATAACAATTGTAGTACAATAATCCCGATTGCTGCCGCTAACGTGGCACCAATTGAGCCCATTCCTACTTTCGTACCAACTTGAATTAATGAATAGATCATTAAAAGCGATGGAATCCAATATAAAACGTGTTTCACGCTCTTTGTCTTTTGAATAGAATATAGTACCACAATAGGGAAAATAATAGCTAAAATTGATCCTAGTTCATTCCCTGCATAGAACCAGCCTCGAGAGCCCACTTTCATCCATTGATAACTACCAAAGTCTGTAGATGTCGAAATAGAAATAACCATAATTGCGTTAATGATTAATGTAGAATATACAATACTATTTCTAACCTTATCACTAATATTTACTGTCTTTTTCAATGATTTCAAAGCTAAAATGTATGAAGCTAGCATAACGTATATATACAATGCCTTCGCAACAAACTTAACTTCTTCGCTTAGTACAATAGGGTTTTTAACAAATTTATTATTAATAAATCCTATTCCTAAAACTACTGCTAATAATATTAGGTAAATTAAAAACTTCCTATTTTCCTTCTCTTTTGCTTGCATTAAAATGTAAATACCACCGACAGCCATAACAAGGAATCTTACCAAAATTCCAACAGTAGCATTTGACTTTAATAAAATGATACTAAGAGAAGTTAATAAATCTAAAACAGGCTGTAAAATAATAAAAAAGAGCAAAAAATGCTCAAATCTAAACCTAGCTCGATTTGCTAACATTCCAAGACCTCCATACAAAATCTTTACATTATCTTTTAATCATAGTTTTCTACCATTTAAATACACCTAGCAATTATAACATAACTCATATTCAAATCTAGAACTATTTTTCCTATCAAAACTAGTCAAATCAAGCGTTAAATAGTAATGGGAATTATTGTCCTCTAGCTATACTTCCCTATTTCTACAAAAACTATCTAACACTCTTTTACTTATTTATGATGGTATAAAAGGATTTTTTTATCATTTTATACAAATTTATCATTTCCATATACTATAGTAACATCTACCGAGCTACACCACATCAAAAAATTGTAAAAATTAATCTTTTTACAATTTCCATTTTATCCTAACCCAACAGACAATGTATCTCCCAATTGGTTCAACTAATAATGAATGAGAGATGAACCACCTCCACTGATTAAAGTTTCATCTTATTAATCGCTTTTTTTTTCAAACATTTTCAAACGCTTTCTTTATGTATTTCATCCGTTTTTCAACATGTAGCGAAAAGTAATTGTTATTTCCAAAACTTTAGTGTATATTTTTTCTCTGGAACATCTTTAAGAGGAAAGGATTAAGGCCATGTTATTAATCGATATATTTACGTTTCTTGGCATTATCGCCGCTGCCATTTCTGGTACATTAGTTGGTTTGAAAAAAGATTTAGATTTATTCGGTGTCCTTTGTTTAGCTGTAGCTACTGCGCTCGGCGGCGGTATTATTCGTGATATTATGATCGGTAACTTGCCTCCCGTCGCATTTATACAGCCCATTTACTTTTTCGTAAGTGTACTATCAGCACTATTTACTTGTATGTTTTTTGAACGTATCAATAAACTTCAAGTTGTTATTATGCTTTCCGATGCTGTTGGTTTAGGTGTGTTTACAGCTATCGGTGCAAATGCGGCTATGTCACATCATGTCGACGCCTCATTTTTAGTTGTTTCAATGGGAGTTATTACAGGTATTGGAGGCGGTATTTTGCGTGACATTTGCGCTCAAGATATCCCTTACGTATTCCGAAAAGAAATTTATGCAATTGCTTCCATCCTAGGAGCAGTTAGCTTCCTAATCACACATGCACTGGGTGCTCACGTATTAGCGTTCTATGTTTGTTTATTCATAACATTCGTTATTCGTGTCGTCACCGTAATATATAATGTACATTTCCCAGTTTTCTTTAAAACACATGCAAAAATGAATAAAGGCCATTAAGAGAATTCTGCATAGAATTCTCTTAATTTATGTGCAATTCCATACACTTATATAGAGTAATTGAATATAACAATATATAATTAAATAAGAACACTAAAATGAAAACGCTTTACAAACAGGGGGAAGAACGATGCTTGGGTTTTTCAAAAAAAATGCTAATAAAACAAACGAAAGTATACTTGAATTAAGTAAAAGCCAACAAATAATTTTTAACGTACCTGCTAATTCTGAGCTAAAAACTCAAATGGATATGCTACATATTTCAGAGGAAGACTTACAAATCGTAAAAGTACTACAACCTTTCATTTACGAGGAAATAGATTGGATCACAGAAAAGTTTTATACCAATATTACAAAACAACCTAATTTAATTACTATTATTGAACGTTACAGCTCTATCCAAAAATTAAAACAAACATTAAAAACACATATTAAAGAATTATTTAGTGGAAATATGCATGAAGACTTTATTGAACAACGAATTAGAATTGCAAAAAGGCACGTACAAATTGGTTTACATAGAAAATGGTATACCGCCGCTTATCAAGAATTATTCCGCTCTGTCATGAAGATTTTGAAAACAAAAATTTCAACGATAGACGATTTTTCTTATTCTATAAATGTAATAAATAAGTTATTCACACTCGAACAAGAACTTGTTATTGCAGCTTACGAATCGGAATACGAAAGAATTCAAAAAGAACATGAAAAGGAAAAAGAACTGACTGCTATGACGATTACACATATCGCAACGGAACTCGCAGCTGTATCTGAAAAAACAAGCTCTTCTATTCAACAGTTAACGTCTAGATCGGAAAATATAGTAGGAATTGCAAAGACAGGTACATCATTAGCTACGACATCGGAAGAAAAGGCAAATAAGGGAAAAGAGCAATTAAATCTGCAAAATAAACGAATGGAAAGCATTCAAACGAACATGGAAACTATTATTACAGATACTCGTGAACTTCTTGATATTTCTAATAAAATCAACGAAATCATTGATATTGTAAAATCGATTGCTGAGCAAACAAATTTACTCGCATTAAATGCCGCTATTGAATCTGCACGTGCTGGCGAGTTTGGTAAGGGTTTTTCAGTTGTAGCAGGGGAAATTCGAAAGTTATCAGAGCAAACGAAAGAATCCATTTCTAACGTTACAAAACTCGTTGAAAAAACGAATGAACAAATTATACATGTCTCTTCTTCCGTAGAACAAATTAGTTCTCTCGTATCTGAAGGAACAGAAAGTATGCATGCGACGGATCAATATTTCCAAGAAATCGTAAAAGACATGTCTAACTCTAAAGAACAAAATAAAAAAATCGAAAATGAATTAGAAACTATTTCACAGGTCATGAAAAGCATTCAAGACGATTCTTCAAAAATGGCCCTAACAGCTGACAATTTGCAACTAGAACTAAATCGATAATGAGTGAAGATTTTTCATCTTCACTCATTATTGTCCATCTATAAAAAAAGAATCCGAAATGGATTCTTTTATTTTCTAAAGAATATTTTTTGGCAGTAAAAATAACTCATATACACACCAAAACTTTGTAAAATAAACAAGGCTGGCATAACGATATTATAATATGCCATGTCTACTTGAAAGAGCCTTAACAATACATACCCACTCATTAATAATAAAAACAACATATATCCTTCATTTTGTTGTTTCTTAATAAGAAAATGTAATAAAGCAATAGCCATGAATAATGTTGTCGCTATATATATAAGTTTTTCACATTTGAATAGGATAGAATTTACTCCCTCAACTGAAAACTGGTTAATTACCGGCTTTAAAAGCGTAAATCTCTCTTCTTCGACTTCTTTGAACTTTTGATTCATATGCTCTGTTACACTTTGATTTTTCGATATTTCTGCTCTGTCTTTACTTTTTCCAATTAAAACAGATTGAACATACGTCTCATTCGAAATCGTATATTGTGACATTCCCATCGTCTGAATTCCATAATTCACACCAAGGTGAGTACTATAAAATAGAATAAGTATTCCTACCATTTTTAATAGCACTTTCTGTTTTGCTACTGATTGAAAGAATTCGATTACCATCACATATACAGTAATCAAGATAGGAAGAAATAACCCCATCGGCAAAATCATATTACTAAATGCAAATAGAATCGCTGAAAATACCCACATATAAGGATGATCTAACCCTTTATATAAAAGTATGTAACAAGAAAAATAAAATAAAAATATTGCGAGCGATTCCTGTGTTAATAAGGAACTCATAAATATATTTGGAATATATAAAGCGTAAAATACAGACGCAATACGACCGCACTCTTCCCCAAAAACCATCGCTGCAATACGGTAAATGAAAAATGCAGTTCCCATGCAGAACAAAATATTAAATAACTGTAAAACAAATACCGTATCACCAAATATACGAATAACTATCGATTCATAAATAATAAAAGGTAACTGTGTTATATTCTCTATATTATTGCCAATTGCAATCTGCTTTGCAGACTCGTACATAGCTTTCATATCACCGATTATTGGAACATCTACAAATAGAACCATACTAAGTCTTACAACTATAGATATACCTATAAGAAAAATAAGAAACTGTTTATCTGTAAAACGATACTGTAAAATCGTCGCCACTAACAGAATAAGAATAACGAAAATCACCAATACAATCGTTACACTTGTAGTACTTCCTCCAAAAAATTGCTTACTTGTTTCAAATGCTGACCAACAACTATAAACAAAAAATGCGAACATCGCACCGATCATTATTTTACTGAAGAAAGATGAAAAATTTGTTTGTATATGCTTCATATATCCATTACACCTCTATTTCCATTCATAACAAAACGATTCTATCATGAATAGGCATACAGCTGATAGGGAATTTATATGACAAATATGTAGTCTGCATTTTTCACTTGCAATGTAAGCGAATCCTCTTTTACACTACATTTTAGATAAAATAAATTTTCTTTCAGTTACATGAATACAAATACAGAAGTTTTAACAATCCTCTTCTGGAACACTTTACTTCATTAACTATCTAGTGTTTTTTAATAATTGAGTACTCCCACTTACACATGTCATTCTGATTGAAAACAGAAAATAGGGGCTGAATATATGGAAAAGAAATTCATGCGAGAATCTAAAGCGATTAAAACAACACGTGTTTTTCCTAACGACTTAAATAATCACCAAACACTTTTTGGCGGGAAATTATTAGCAGAAATTGACAGTATCGCGTCAATTGCAGCTGCAAGGCATAGCCGTAAACATTGCGTAACAGCATCTATCGATTCTGTTGATTTTTTAACTCCCATTCATCAAGCGGATTCTGTTTGTTATGAAGCATTCGTATGTTACACAGGAAAGTCTTCAATGGAGGTTTTCGTAAAAGTAATTGCAGAGAATTTATTAGCAGGCGAACGTAGAATTGCAGCTACTTGCTTTATTACATTTGTAGCATTAAAAGATGGAAAGCCTTCATCCGTACCACAAGTACTTCCCGAAACAAAGGAAGAACATTGGTTATACACGACTGGTTCAGAGCGCGCAGAAAATAGAAAAAAAGGGCGCTTAAAAAGTAAAGAAATGGCTGAAGTTTTAACTTTAAATAAACCATGGAGCATATAGAACTATTTAGCACAGGTAAGCAGTCCTTTTATGTTCACCTGTGTTCTTTTATTATAAGCTCTAACTTACAATGACCCAATAACTTGTCCTTTATTTTATTATACTATTAATGATATAGTAGATAATGTTTACTAAAAATAATGACGCCTATTATATGTAAAGGATGGTGCAATATGTCTGTTGAAGTACCAATTGTAATACCTAAAACTTTGATTATTATCCCTGCTTACAACGAAGAAGAAGCAATTGCAGATACATTAACAAGGCTTTTAGAACTAAAAGAGCACTTTGTAGGATTAGATATTTGTGTAATTAATGATGGTTCCAAGGATAAAACACCAGAGATTGTTACAACATTCCCGGTCCATCTTGTAAATCTACCTTATAATTTAGGGATTGGTTCAGCTGTACAGACTGGATATAAATATGCTTATGAGAATGGTTATGACATTGCTATTCAATTTGATGCCGATGGACAACATAACCCGGAGGATTTATATAAAATCATTCAACCTATTGCCGAAGATCAATGCGATATGGTGCTAGGGTCTCGATTTACAGAAAAAACTGCATATAAAGGAAGTATTTCAAGAAGGATTGGAATATTTTACTTTACTGCCTTATTAAAACTATTAACGAAACAAACATTTATGGATCCAACATCCGGCTATCGTTCTATTAATCGTAAAGTAATTGAGATTTTCGCATACAATTATCCAAAAGATTATCCAGAACCTGAAGTGCTTATTCATCTAAAAAAGAAAAACCTTCGCATTAAGGAAATATCTGTGAACATGCAAGAAAGACAAGGTGGACAATCTTCTATTACACCTTTAAAATCTGCATATTACATGATTAAAGTAAGCTTAGCTATATTAATGCAAAAAATCGTGAAAGGTTGATAATTTATGCCTATAATTACCTTTTCATTTATCTTTATCTTATTATTATTCTTCTTAATTATTAATTCAATACGTAAAGGTACGTTGGAAACAAAATATTCCATCCTTTGGATTTTCGTTTGTATTGCAATGGCAATTTTAAGCTCTACAGATAAGATTATAAATTGGATTGGAAAGCTATTACACGTGGAATATCCACCATCTGTTTTATTCTTATTCGGACTTTTATTCTGCTTCATTTTAATTTTTGATTTGACTCGCAAGGTTTCAAAACAGCATCATCAACTTGTAACATTGACACAAGATTATGCGTTGCTGAAACAAAAATTAAATAGTAAAGAACAAAACGACTCTTTACACGATGCATAATTAAAAATGACCTACTTTCTATTTTTTGAAAGTAGGTCATTTTTAATATATTGTTATTTAACTATTAATTTTTAGCAATTTAATTAGATTATATATTTATTTCAAAAATGGTCTACTAACCCTCATAGCAGTTGCGACAACCCCTACACCTATCATGATAAATAGCATTGGCATCAATGGAAGTGCATAACGGTCATACGCGAAATATAAACTATTAAAATATGTTTGGAATAAAATGTTTATCCATAGGAATGAATACTCTCTCCATCTTCTCCAGCAGAACGCAAATGCTAAAATAGAGCAAACTATAAAACCCGTTTTAATTGGTTCATAAATCTTTTTCATGTCTTCCCCAGATATATCAAAAATACTAATTGTAGTGCCTGGATAATAATATGCCTTTTCCCAGAAAATTTGTGGTTTTAAAATTAAATAACTGTTTAGCATTGATTCCTTATCCGTATGCCACCATTCCTTCATACGATCTATCGCTACTTCTTGCTGTTTTTCCATTAACTCATGTGCCTCTATATCCGGATATTTCGCAAGAATTTCTGCGTCAACTTCTTCCATACTCTTCCCATCTGGATAACCTTCACCTTGATATGTTCCGAGTAACAATGGATTCCCTGAACCAGCTGTAAGTGGAATAAACTTATTAAATTGAATATAATTTCGTGCCCACCAAGGCCCTAGTACAACAAATAATACTAGTATACTAATAAAGGCTTGCTTTACCATTAAACGGAATGGATAACGTTTTGCTACAAGATATATAAATAATAAAATTGGATATAGAGCAACCTGTACCCTGAAGTATAGTGTCACGAAATAGAATAATAAAATAATATAAAAATCTTTCATCGAATGTGTATCTGCTAATTTTAAACTCCAATATAAAAGCCCAAGTGATAAGAATAAATATGGACTTTCTGTCAATGTTAGATTTTCCACTACGACTTCCGGTGGGTACAATGCTAATAACAATGCAGCAATCAATCCTACTGCTGGATTTAAAATATATGTACCAATCTTATAAGTCATATAAATGCTTAAAATACCAAATGCTATCATAACTAATTTTGCACATAAAACTCCTAAACTTCCATGCCCAAATATGAAGAATATGCCCGCTAATAAAAATACCTGTCCAGGCATAATATGAATAGTTGGTTTTGTCGGATCATGATACGTTAACATACCAGTTTCTAAAAAATTTACAGCATTTTTTTGATACATTAAGTCATCACTACCAAGTGTTAAATCGATACCATACGTTTTTAAAGTCATTAATCGAAATATTAATCCAATAACTAGAATAATGCCCAATATGATTACTTCGGGTCTTCGGATGTATTTTTGCGTCACTCTAAAACTTCCTTTCTTGTATTACACAATACTTTTAAATATAAATATACGTATACATCTTTTATTATAGCCAAATTTTGTATCTGACTTCTACACTTTGAATAACAATTATTATATACATAAAGTTGATTTACAAACTTTATATGCGGTAAACTTATACAGATGTTCTTATAATCTTCTTTCTTATAAAAAGATTTATATAACAAAAAAGTTGAGGAGTTAAAATTCTATGATGGAACAAAACCAACTCGTTTCAGTTGTTATTCCTCTATATAATGCAGAGAAATATATTGAAGAGACGATGCAATCAATACTTGATCAAACATATAAAAACATTGAAATTGTTATTGTAGACGATGGAAGTAAAGACCAATCACCTTCTATCGTTAAAAATCTTGAACAAAAACATCCTGGGAAAATAAAATATGTTTTCCAAAAAAACCAGGGCGTATCCGTAGCACGTAACACAGGAATTGAAAATGCTAGCGGTGAGTATGTTGCCTTTCTTGATAGCGATGATTTATGGCATGCAACAAAAATAGAGAAACAAATGGAAAGCATGCATAAAAACAACATGAACGCTTGTTATTGTGGATATATGAACTTTTACGAAGAAACTGGAGAAAAAGTTGAGCACACGACAAACTTTATTAAGGGTGATATGACAAAAGCATTCTTAACACATCAAGTTGTTGCTCAAACGAGTACGTGGATTTTTAAACGCTCAGTTGTTATGGACCATAATATTCGTTTTACACCAGGATGTAGTTGGGGTGAAGATTTAGAGTTTTTATTTAAACTAATGAGCGTAACAAATGTATGCTACGTAGATGAATATTTAACTTATTATCGAATCTTATCAGAAGGAAACCTTTCCTCTAAATATAAAGATTACGAGTTAAAAACAACAAAAGAACTAGAAGTATTCAGCCGCATGACAGAATGGGTGCATAATAAATCTCAAGATTTAATTACAAAAGACTCTGCATCACTTATTGAAATTCTTGAGACTTACTTATTCCCTTATACAGTCATTAATAATGCTTGTATATACATTAAAGGGAACTCTAAATTAGATAAATCACAAGTTCAATTAATCAAAAAAGATATAAAGAAATATTGCCGCAAAATCTATTCAAAAAACGGAAAGCGCAGTAAAAAGTTATATGCAATGCTTTGGTTCGTACGAATTAAATTTCTATTTGCTTAAACAAATCAAATTTACGAATAGGACGAGCTAATAAAGTCCTGAAGAATAGAAAGGTCTTTTCACATGAAAACAAATAAAATTCTAAAAAACGCCTCTTACTTATTTGTAGGAAATATTACTGTCCGTTTTGTACTCGCTATTGCTACCATTCTCTTTGCAAGATATATTTCACCAGATGAGTATGGGATGTTTACAGTTGCATTAGCAGTTTCCGCTGTCATTTGTTATTTTACAGATGCAGGTTTGACACATACGTTTATGCGTGAAGGAACGAGAAGCGATGCTAATATTAGCGTATTAATAAGTAGTTATTTACGTATTCGTTTAGTATTAGCTATCGTAATTTCTGTGCTCTTCGCTATTTTTGCTCAATTCTTCTATACTGATGCTTACTTACGTGCCATGGTATATTGGGTCGTACTACCAACAATGTTTGGAGCAACTTTACAAGGTGTTGGGATGGCTTACTTCCAAGTAACAGAGCGTATGCAATTTACAGCGATTATTTCTGTACTGCAGGGTGTGACAGCCGCAGCTGCTCTTTTATTAGGGATGTCATTTAATTGGTCACTTATGATGGTTGCTGCCATGTACGGGATATCTAGCCTTGTAACAGGAGTCATTGCCTTTATAATGACAATTCGCTATACAACAGTTCATAAGGGCTGGGATAAAGGCATCTTAGATCAATTACTCATTTTCACAATCAATGGTGTTATCATTATGCTTTTGCCTCAGTTAGGTCCCATTATATTAGAAAAAGTTTCAACGAATGAGCAAGTTGGATTCTTTGGGGCTGCCTATAAAATACCTGCTGTACTTTACCAAATACCGGGTGTAATTGCAGCTGCCTTTTATCCAAAGTTGTTTGCTTTTGGAAATGAAAAGAATATTGATGAACATAGAAAATTATCTCAGTTTGAATTAAAATTAATGTCTTTCTTAGGGATGGGAATTTCTATTCCATTTATCGCCGATCCGAGTTTTTGGATTGTAACTTTATTGGGTGAAAAATATGCACCAGCTGGTGATGCCCTTGCAATTTTAGCCTTTATGGTTATTTTACAATCCATCAACTATCCACTTGCTGATAATTTAACAACAGCTGGTCAACAGTGGAAACGTGCGACAACGATGGGAATTGGACTAGCCGTTGCCGTTATAAGTTACATCGCATTAGGTAGCCAATTTGGAATGATGGGTGCTGCTGTTGCCGCAATCCTTACCGAGATTACATTATTAATTGGATTTACTTTATTCGTTCGTAAAGGTTTCTCATTACTATTCAAAGGGATTATATTCAATACACTTGCCTTTATAGTCAGTTACGCTCTATATCACGCAGTATTAGTTACCTTACCACCACTAGTAGCTTTAATACTTACTGGTATATTGTACGGTATTATCGGTCTTGCAATTGATCCTCAAATACGTGGATTAATTTTAGGATTTGTAAATCAAAAAATAGGCAAAAAATAATATAAGAGCCAAGTTCTTTTTCATGTTGCTGAAAAAGAACTTGGCTTTTCATTTTCTATTATTCATCATATATAAAATCGTTTCTTTGAGTCCTTCATAATATGCAGTTTTAGGTAATGTCCCTATACAAGTTTCATATTTCTCTCCACTTAATACCACTGGTTTTTCCGTCAAATATAGCATTTCTACAAACTCTTTCATCTGCTTATTAAACAAACCAATAAACTGGATCATCCCTCTTTTTACAGTCATTACTCGCTTTGTATACCCCGTTAATTCCCGCATATGTTGAATCATTTCCTCACCTGTAATGATGCCACAACCTGGTATATTCCAATTTTGCCCGTATGCCTCATCATGTAAAGCTAGTTCAACCATCGCTTTTGCTCCATCTGGTGTAAAAATATATTCACGAGCAATTTTTTTATCTCCAACAAAGCTAGACATTTTATTTGCAAGCACCCCCTTCAATGTATGATGGACAAGTGTGCTTTCTGCATTTGGACCATAAAAATCCGGAAAATGAGCAATAAACATTTGAACATTAGCTTGTTTTGCCATCTCTTCAAGCTGTAAACGAATTTTCCCTTTCTTTGTATGTGGTTTCTTTTCAGCAGCTTCTTTTACAAGATCTTTCCCTTGCCTTCCATATGCATAAATATTATCAACTACCCCTAACTTACTGTCATAATACTTTGCTACTTCCAATATATTTCTCAATAAGTTTGGTTGTTTCTTCTCCCAATCTACATATGGAATATTTACAGCATGGAAGATAATATCCGCATCTTTTCCAGCTTTCATTATATCTTCTCGTATAAATACATCTCCGGCTACAACCTCTATATTTTCTCTATCAGCAAATAGTTCTTCTAACCTTTCTTGATTTCTTGCAAAAGCTACTACATTAATTCCACGATCACATAACTCATTTACAATGGCATACCCCATTGATCCAGAAGCACCTAATACTAAAGCTTTTTTCATTTTAAATCCCTCCTAAATTAATTAACCACTGTTCAATTAATCTTAAAAAGAAAATCACTTACATAAGAAGCGATTTTGAAATAAACTCTACATGTACCTTTGCTAAACCTTGTAGTTCTTCAAACGTTTGGCCACTTCTACAATAATGCGCTACGAATCCATGTAATGATAAAAAGACAGACCAAATTATCATCGCATTTATTTGGTCGCCACATAAAGAAGCAATGACCCTTGCAAATTTTTCATAACTAACATTCGGACTATCTGCCAAGCACTCTTTTAATTCAGCATCTTTAATTAAAAACATGATTTCATAATGACTTTGATTTCGTAGACCGAATTCAATAAAACCAAATAAAACCGCCCTTAATTGTTCTTCTTCCGGTAATTTTTGATTACAAATTTCATCTAATTTCTTATTTAACAATTGAAAATCTTGTTCTACCATTGCATAAAATAGCTCTGCTTTATTTTTAAAATGATAATAGATTGAACCATGGCTATATCCAAGTTCTGTTGCAATTTTGCGCATAGAAGTTTGTTGGTACCCTTTTGCTATAAATAACTCCCTTGCTACGTTCATGATCATTTCCCTTGTTAGTTCTTGCTTAACTGCTTTCCTTGGTGACATGTCTCATACCTCACACATTTAATTAACCACTGTTCAATTTCATTATATGTTTTTCAAAAATTAATGCAACATAATTTTTGAAAAAATATACATTTTGAAATGATAGCATTATATGAAAGAATTTAGTATCATGATTCAAGGTACTATTTCAAGTTGGACGGAGGATACTATGAGCTTATTAACAGTCGAAAAATTAGGACATACATTTGGCGATCGTACATTATTTAAAGATGTATCTATGCGATTACTAGCAGGTGAGCACGTTGGATTAGTTGGTGCAAACGGTGTTGGTAAATCAACATTTATGAATATCATTACTGGTCAACTTATTCACGATCAAGGTCGTGTAGAGTGGACACCAGGCACACATTACGGTTATTTAGACCAGCATACAGTTTTAACACCTGGTCGTACAATTCGTGACGTATTAGCGGATGCCTTTTTACCTTTATTTAAACAGGAACAGGCATTAAATGAAGTTACAGAAAAGATGGGGACTGCTACACCAGAAGAATTAGAAGAACTTCTTGAGCAAATGGCAGAAATACAAGATGCACTTGAAGCTGGTGGTTTTTATTTACTTGATATGAAAATTGAAGAAGCAGCACGTGGCCTAGGAATTGATGCAATTGGTTTAGATCGCGATGTTTCGGCACTAAGTGGTGGACAACGTACAAAAGTATTACTTGCAAAGCTATTACTTGAACAACCAGAAGTATTATTACTTGACGAGCCTACCAACTATTTAGACGTTGAACACATTCACTGGTTAACAACTTACTTAAAAGAATATCCACATGCTTTCCTTTTAATTTCGCATGATACGGAATTTATGAATAAATGTGTTGATGTTATTTTCCATCTAGAATTTACAAAAATGACGCGTTATACAGCAACATATGAAAAATTCCTAGAACTAGCTGAAATTAACAAAAATCAACACATAAACGCTTATGAAAAACAACGCGAGTTTATTAAAAAGCAAGAAGACTTTATTGCAAAGAACAAAGCTCGTTATTCAACGACGGGTCGTGCAAAGAGTCGTCAAAAACAACTTGATCGTATGGAGCTTATTGATCGTCCTGAAACGGCAATTAAGCCTGAATTTTCATTTAAGGAAAGTCGTGCAAGTAGCCGATTCGTCTTTGAAGGTGAAAACGTAGAAATCGGATATACACATCCACTACTACCAAAACTATCAATGACAATTGAACGTGGAGAAAAGATTGCTATCGTTGGGTGTAATGGTGTTGGTAAATCAACATTACTAAAAACAATCTTAGGCAAAATTAAACCTTTAAGTGGGAAAACAAGTCTTGGTGATTTCTTAGAACCAGCATACTTTGAGCAAGAAGTGAAGGCCGATAATATAACGCCAATTGATGATGTATGGAATACATTCCCTAGTCTAGACCAGCATCAAATCCGTGCAATGTTAGCAAAATGCGGGTTAAAAAATGAACATATTTCTCGTCCATTAAGCCAATTAAGTGGTGGGGAACAAGCAAAAGTTCGTTTATGTAAACTAATGGGTGAAGAAAGTAACTGGCTACTATTTGATGAGCCAACAAACCATCTTGATGTTACAGCAAAAGAAGAGCTTAAAAAGGCCATGAAAGCATATAAAGGAACAATTCTCCTTGTATGTCACGAACCAGACTTCTATGAAGATTGGATTACGAAAGTTTGGAATGTAGAAGAGTGGTCTCAAAATAAAAATTAATATATGTGGTATGCCACGTTTTATGCTATACTATGCTTTGCGTGACAACAGCCTAGGCTGTTGTCACGTTTTTTATAGAGTAAGATTTTATGAATGCTGGAGGCTATACTATGCTTTTTAATTCTTATGAATTTATGCTTGTTTTCTTACCTATAGCAGTAATTGGATATTTTTTATTGCAAAAGGTTAACAAAAACCTTGCAAAACTCTTCTTAATAGGTATGTCCCTTTACTTTTATGCGTATTTTGAAGTGAAGTATTTATTACTAATAGGAGTTTCATTATTCACAAACGCCTTTATAGGTCAACAAATTATACAAAAAAGTAATCAAAAAACCCGAAAAACATTATTAATAGTTGGTTTAATATTTAACATCTCACTACTAGGATACTTTAAATATTCTGATTTTTTCCTAAATAATGTAAACGTTTTATTCGGAACTGATATACCTTTACTAAAACTATTGCTGCCTTTAGGCATTAGCTTTATTACATTCCAAAAAATCGGTTTTTTAGTAGACTGTTACAAAAGGGAGTTAACGACGTTTAACTTTATTGATTTTTGCTTATTCGTAACGTTTTTCCCGCAACTTATCGCAGGACCAATTGTCCATCACAGTAAAGTTCTCCCTCAATTCCAAGATGAGTCAAAAAGAAGACTTAATATTGAAAATATTTCGAAAGGACTTTATATATTCGGGATTGGTCTTACCAAAAAGGTAGTAATCGCTGATTCACTCGCACAATGGGCTGATTTTGGCTTTAACAATGTAAATCAACTGTCTACAACCGATGCATGGATTTCATCGCTTGCATATACATTACAACTGTATTTTGATTTTAGTGGATATTGTGATATGGCCATAGGTGCAGCACTATTATTTAATATTACATTACCAATTAACTTCTTCTCTCCTTATAAATCTTTAAGTATTCAAGATTTTTGGAGACGTTGGCATATGACATTAGGGCGATTTTTCACCCAATATGTATATATTCCATTAGGTGGAAGTCGAAAAGGACAAGTTCGTACTTATATAAATTTATTTACAATCTTTCTTATTAGTGGCATTTGGCATGGCGCTGGATGGACATTTGTTATTTGGGGTGTTTTACACGGATTAGCCATTGTAATACATCGATTATTTAAAAACTTAGGTGGAAAAATGCCTAAAGTATTCGCTTGGATTTTAACAATGGGATTTGTACATGTAACATGGGTATTTTTCAGAGCAAGTTCTGTAGAGGATGCATTAACCATGTTAAATCGCATGTTCAATGTAAATTACTTGCACATCCAAACAGCACTTATTCAATTCAGTCCAGAAACGTTAACTGGTGTTTCTACATTGGATAATGTAATTTATTCAATTTCTAATTTATTCCCATTCCAAGTAAGCGGCGATCATTTTAACTTTCAAACTATCTTATACCTAGCAATTGGAATGGCCATTGTATTATTCACGAAAAATTCTATAGAAAAATTAGAATCTTTCCGACCAAAACCGATTTATGCCTTTGCATTAGCTAGCATGTTTATACTTTCTTTAATGTATTTAAATCGTGTAAGTTCATTCTTATACTTTAATTTCTAATAACCGTAGGTGAAAAATATGTATAAACGTTTTATATGTTGGTTTATTATATTCCTATTCATTTTAGCTGGAATAGTTTGCTCTATTGTCTATAAGCTTGATCCATTGTACGTATATAAATTTAAGAAAAACGATTATTTTTATGCTACTGAACGCTATCAAATGCCTGGACTTGTTAAAAATATGGAGTATGATACTTTGTTTGTAGGAACTTCTATGGGAAGGAATTTTCTTGAACCTGATGCTGATAAATTACTTCATACTACAAGCTTTAACGGTTCACTTCCGGGTTCAACAGCTAGAGAGCAAAATATGACAGCCCAGCTAGCTACTCATTCAAAAACTGTTAAGAATGTTATTTGGGAGCTTAATTTATATTCATTCTCTAGAAACCCTGAATGGGTATCAGAAGGTGCTTCACCGTTTCCAACTTACATGTATGATACAAATAAATGGAATGATATCCAATATTTAATTAGCCCATATTCTCGAAAAGTAGCATTACAGAATCTGAAATTAAAATTAGATCCAACAAAAGCTCCGCAGGATCCTCATTGGCTATATAAATTTGGAGATGAAGAACCAAATTTCTCGGTAGATATAGCTAAGAGAGTTGTCGATGGAACACCTCATCAACCAATTAGTGAAGGTTGGTATCATGACCAAATGCTTAAATCTTTTGATTCTAATATTATTGAATTTGTAAAGCAAAACCCAGAAGTACAATTTACATTTTTCTATGCACCGTATCCAGTAACGTACCACGTAGTTATGGATAAAAATGATCCAAAACATACCGAGGAAAACATGTTATTTAAAAAAGAAGTATACAATAAGTTAACAAAACTTGAAAATGTAAAACTATATGATTTCCAAGATCAAAAAAAAGTTACGTATAACCTTTCTAATTATATGTCCGATCAAACGCACTATTACAGATATATAAATGATTGGATTGTAAAACAATTATCTATAACTGAGCCAATTACTAATAAAAAAGATTATGACCAAAGGCTAACTGATTTCTCTAATGAAATAAAGAATTTCGATTCTTCTAAACTAGTAAATTCAGATGAAAGACCTAAATAATAAAAAGGGCCCATTACAAATGGTGCTCTTTTGTCTTGAAAATTTATCCCGATTGGTGATGGCTAATAATCAGTGGGGGATGAACAAAACCCCCACTGATTAAAGTTTCACTTTATTTCCGTACATTGTAATATTCATTCAACCTTAATCTAAAATCTGTTAATTCATCGTAACTGTTTAAATTTGCTAACATCCCTCTAATCACAGGAGTCCTTGGATTAGGTAACCTCATTTCTGCCTCTAAAACATCCAGTGTAACCAGTAACTCATCATTTTCTAATTGATCTGCTAATGCGCGCTTAAATGTAATAATTTCTTTTAAGAAATGTTCCTTTGCCTGTTCTTTAATTAATTCTGAGCTACACAAAAATTCACCGAGTTTGTCCTCATGTAAGATTGGTTTTTCATCACTTTCTAACAAACCTGTAACTAAATGATCAACTCTGTTTAAAACAAATGTTGAAACACGAGATAAATCAATTTCTAGCGTATTTAAAATAATCAATTCCAAATAGCTACGACATATTCCCTCCACAATGATTATTAAATCTAATAAATAAGGAATAACTTTTTCACCATAAATAGATAATAAATTAT
Organism: Bacillaceae bacterium OF18-1A; assembly: GCA_027694045.1. Lineage (GTDB taxonomy): Bacteria > Bacillota > Bacilli > Bacillales > Bacillaceae_G > Bacillus_A. The sequence goes on from JAQEWB010000003.1 coordinate 362,105, forward strand.
TTCGATAAAATGCGTGAGATTCTAATTTCATTCGCATCATAAACTCTTCTACTTCTTTATTAAATGGAATTGCATTTTCCCTAGCATGCATAATGATAAATTCTTTATGTTTTTGTACATCGCTAAACTGACAATACAGTTGTTTTTCAAATTTTTCACGTGGCAATAAAGATTCTTTTTCAATATCCAGCATTTTCTTTTGGATTTTGTCATAATAATATCGAAGCGTCGCTAACAAGAGCTCGTCTTTCGATTTAAAGTATAAATAAAAGGCTCCCTTAGATATACCACAAGCTGTCACAATTTCCTGTACTGATGTTGCACTTACACCCTTAGTTGCAAATAACTTCATAGCCGATTCTATAATTAAGCGTTCTTTTTCTTTCATATCGTCTCTCCTAAATTTAATCTCGCATCTTATGTATATTTAAATTCTATTTTATTCCGTATTAAATGAGCAGTACGACCCTACCTTAAAGTTTAACAGAACAAAAAGGTATTTTTGCACTCACTACTTATATCGAAGTTTCATTAATAAAAGTTAATGATCTAGTAGAAAATAAGGTCAAAATCTACTTCATACATTTTGACTTTATTATACCATCTCTTTTCATTGACGACTGACCAATCAGTCAGTTATATTATGTATTATACTGACCGATTGGTCAATACAATACAAAGGGAGCGCAAACATGAACAGAATTATTAATTTCTCGTTAAAAAATAAGTTCGCAGTTTGGCTACTAACCATTATTGTTACCATTGCAGGTATTTATTCTGGGCTTAACATGAAGCTGGAAACAATTCCTGATATTACAACACCGATTGTAACAGTAACTACGGTTTATCCTGGTGCTACACCAGAAGAAGTAGCTGATAAAGTTTCAAAGCCGATGGAAGAACAACTTCAAAACTTAAATGGTGTAAATGTTGTTAGTTCATCCTCTTTTCAAAACGCATCTTCTATTCAGGTAGAATACGATTTTGATAAAAATATGGAAAAAGCCGAAACAGAAATTAAAGAAGCTCTCGCAAATGTGAAACTTCCAGAAGGTGTAAAAGATCCGAAAGTTTCACGTGTAAACTTCAATGCCTTTCCTGTTATTTCGTTAAGCGTAGCAAGTAAAAATGAATCCTTAGCTACATTAACAGAAAATGTTGAAAAAAATGTTGTTTCGGGATTAAAAGGACTTGATGGGGTTGCATCTGTTCAAATTTCAGGTCAACAAGTAGATGAAGTACAACTTGTCTTCAAGAAAGATAAGATGAAAGAATTAGGGTTAAGTGAAGATACTGTAAAAAATGTGATTAAAGGATCGGATGTATCTTTACCACTTGGCTTATATACATTTAAAGATACGGAAAAATCAGTTGTTGTCGATGGTAATATTACAACGATTAAAGCATTGAAAGAATTGAAAATTCCAGCTATCCCTTCATCACCGAACGGTCAAGGTAGTCAAAATGCTGGCGCTGGTGCGCAAACACCACAAATGAACCCAGCTGCAATGAACGGAATTCCAACAGTTACATTAGACGAAATTGCTGACATTAAGGAAGTTGGGAAAGCAGAATCTATTTCTCGAACAAATGGAAAAGAAGCAATTGGAATTCAAATTGTGAAAGCCGCTGATGCGAATACAGTTGATGTTGTAAATGCAGTTAAAGACAAGGTAAACGAACTTGAGAAAAAATACAAAGACTTAGAGATTATTTCAACATTCGACCAAGGTGCACCTATTGAGAAATCAGTAGAAACAATGCTAAGCAAAGCAATTTTCGGTGCCATCTTTGCGATTGTCATTATTATGTTGTTCCTACGAAACATCCGAACAACGTTAATTTCTGTCGTTTCTATACCACTTTCTTTATTAATTGCTGTTTTAGTCATAAAGCAAATGGATATTACACTTAACATTATGACACTTGGAGCAATGACAGTCGCTATCGGACGCGTTGTCGATGACTCCATTGTTGTTATTGAAAATATTTACCGACGTATGTCGTTATCAGAGGAAAAGTTGCGCGGGAAAGATTTAATTCGTGAAGCTACGAAGGAAATGTTTATCCCGATCATGTCTTCTACCATTGTAACAATTGCTGTATTCTTACCACTTGGGCTTGTAAAGGGTATGATTGGTGAAATGTTCTTACCGTTCGCCTTAACTATCGTCTTTGCCTTATTAGCATCGCTATTAGTGGCAATTACAATTGTACCAATGCTAGCTCACTCCTTATTTAAAAAAGAGAGTATGAGAGAAAAAGAAGTACATCATGAAGAAAAACCAAGTAAATTAGCAAACGGTTATAAACGCATACTTGAATGGGCTTTAAATCATAAAATTATTACATCAAGTATCGCCGTTCTTCTATTGGTTGGTAGTCTTGCACTTGTACCAGTTATTGGTGTAAGTTTCTTACCATCTGAAGAAGAAAAAATGATTATCGCAACGTACAACCCTGAACCAGGTCAAACGTTAGAAGATGTTGAAAAAATTGCAACCAAGGCTGAAAAGCACTTCCAAGATAAAAAAGATGTTAAGACGATTCAGTTCTCATTAGGCGGAGAAAATCCAATGAGCCCTGGTCAAACAAATCAAGCAATGTTCTTCGTTCAATATGATAATGACACGAAAAACTTTGAAAAAGAGAAAGAACAAGTTATTAAAGATTTACAAAAGATGTCTGGAAAAGGCGAATGGAAAAATCAAGATTTCGGAGCAAGTGGTGGTAGTAACGAAATTAAACTATACGTTTATGGAGATAGCTCTGAAGAAATTAAACCTGTCGTAAAAGACATTCAAAATATCATGAAGAAAAATAAAGATTTAAAAGATGTAGACTCTAGTATTGCAAAAACATATGCGGAATACACTTTAGTCGCAGATCAAGAAAAACTAAGTAAATTGGGCTTAACAGCTGCTCAAATTGGAATGGGACTTTCTAATCAACATGATCGCCCGGTTCTTACAACAGTTAAAAAAGACGGTAAAGATGTAAATGTATATGTTGAAGCCGAAAAGCAAACTTATGAAACAATCGATGACCTAACGAATCGCAAAATTACAACACCACTTGGTAATGAGATTGCGGTTAAAGACGTTATGACTGTAAAAGAAGGCGAGACTTCTAACACAGTGACACACCGTGATGGTCGTGTTTATGCAGAAGTAAGTGCAAAACTAACATCTGATGATGTTTCAAAAGCATCTTCTGCAGTCCAAAAAGAAGTAGATAAAATGGATCTTCCTTCTGGTGTAGACGTTTCTATGGGCGGTGTTACACAAGATATTCAAGAATCATTCAAGCAACTTGGCTTAGCGATGCTAGCTGCGATTGCCATTGTATACTTCGTTCTTGTCGTTACATTTGGCGGTGCACTTGCACCATTTGCGATTTTATTCTCGCTACCATTCACAATTATTGGTGCACTTGTTGCCTTATTAATCTCTGGCGAAACATTAAGCGTATCTGCAATGATTGGGGCACTTATGTTAATCGGTATCGTTGTAACAAACGCAATCGTGCTTATCGACCGTGTTATCCATAAAGAAAATGACGGTCTATCAACACGTGAAGCATTATTAGAAGCTGGGGCAACACGCTTACGCCCTATCTTAATGACAGCTATCGCAACAATTGGGGCGCTTATCCCACTTGCATTAGGATTTGAAGGTAGTGGCTTAATTTCTAAAGGACTTGGAGTAACTGTAATTGGCGGATTAACAAGTTCAACGTTGTTAACACTTCTTATTGTTCCAATCGTTTATGAAGCAATAAGCAAGTTCAAAAAGAAAAAAGCAAAATAAAAAAATAACCTCGCTAACTGCGAGGTTATTTTTTATTTCCAAACAAGATTAGGAAATCGCCATAGCCTTCTTTCTCTAATTCCTCTTTTGGAATAAATCGAAGAGCTGCGGAATTAATACAGTAACGAAGGCCATTTGGTCCTGGACCGTCTGGAAATACGTGCCCAAGATGTGAATCTCCTTCTTTACTTCTCACTTCTGTACGTGTCATATTATGACTCACATCCATCTTTTCTTTCACACTTGCTGACATAACTGGTTTTGTAAAACTAGGCCATCCACAGCCACTATCAAATTTATCTAGAGAAGTAAACAACGGTTCACCTGAAACGATGTCTACATAAAGACCTTCCTCTTTATGGTTCCAATACTCATTTCGGAATGGTGGTTCTGTACCATTTTCCTGTGTTACATAAAACTGCATCTCATTGAGTTTTTCTTTTAAATGAGCATTATCCTTTGGCCAATGTTGCTTAATAAAAGCATCTCGTCCTGAGCCTTTACGATATAACTCATAGCGGAATGTGTTTTTCTTATGATATCCTTGGTGATATTCTTCAGCTGGATAAAATGTAGTAGCTGGCAATATTTTTGTCGCAATTGGTTTTGAAAAGCGTCCACTCTGCTCAAGCTCTTCTTTTGAGGCCTCAGCTTTTTTATGTTGTTCTTCATTATGATAAAAAATCACCGTTTCATAAGACTGCCCGCGGTCGTGGAATTGTCCCCCAATATCAGTCGGATCAATTTGTCTCCAATATATATTTAACAATTCCTCATACGGCATTTTATTTGCATCAAATGTAATTTGTACTGCTTCATAATGTCCTGTTGTTTCTGAGCATACTTCTTTATACGTTGGATTCTCTTTATGACCACCTGTATAACCAGAAATAACCGCTATAATTCCCTCCATCTCTTCAAATGGCGAAACCATACACCAGAAGCAACCTCCAGCAAATGTAGCTAATTCTACCTTCTCATTCACAGCCATTATTTCACCCCTATTCTATATTCTTCTTACAGTATGGCATAAGAAACATAATGTTATAAAAGAAAAAGCATCGAACATCGATGCTTTTTCTCTACTTCACTTTATTTTGTTCCAACTTCCTTCTCCATTTCATCACTTGTCACATCTAAGACATCTAATAAGAAAATGAAGATTGGAATACCGATAATTAATCCCCATACACCTAAGAAGTGTTCTGAGAAGATTAATACCATAAACGTATAGAAAATCGGTAAATTCGTTTTTTGCGACATAAACTTCGGATTTAATACGTAACTTTCAAGTGCATGAATAACAGTTACGATAATTAAAATATAAACAACGTACATAATACCGCCGATATTGTAAGCAATCATACAAAGCGGGAATAACGAAATGATAACTCCAGCTACCGGAATTAAACCCAGTAAGAAGATCATTAACGCTAAACCTAATAATTGTGGGAATCCTAATATCCATAATGCGATGACAGATAAAACACAGTTCACGACTGCGATTAAAAATTGTGCTTCGATTACCTTTCCGAATGAACGTGCAAATTTCTTTCCAAAGTACTCAATTTCATTGTAGAAAATCGCAAGTCTACTTTCTTTAAATTTTGCAGTAAAAGCAACAATTCGAGCTTTTTCCAGTAAGAAAAATAAGCTTAAAATTAAAGAAAGTAAAACTTGAAGTCCAAATTTCCCGACATTCGTAATAGATTTATACAAAATGTCTACACCTTGTCCTACATACTTCGAAAGTTCCATATGATTAACTGCATTAACTGCATACTTAATTAATTCACTGTCTGGTGGATTTCGTAAAAACACGTTAAATTGATAAATCAATTGTGAAATTTGTATCGTTAATACTGGTAAATATTTAAATAATGTAATAGCAATTCCGCCAATTAACATCACATATAGAAATGCTATAATGAGTTTTCTATTAATCGGCATGAAATGATCAAATTTACGGGATATAAACTTTTGGAATCGATCCATTAAATACGTAAGAATAAACGTAATTAATATTAAGTTCAACATACTTTGCAATCCATATAACACGAGAGCAAGTATTACTAATACGAGTAACCTCTGAAATCCTTTGCTTTGAAACAGGTTTTTTATTTGCATAATCGACGAGTACTCTCTCCTGTCCTATAAAGTAAAACGTTAATAAGTAGACTTTTCTCTATTTCCTACTTTTAATTATTTATTCATATTAAGATTTTTATAAGCTTATTATACGCCCCTTATTGGACCATATCGTAGCCTACTTCTTATTTTACAATACAATGACCTAATTCTAAACGTATTCTACATAGTATTAATGAAGATTTAAAGAAACTTCTATTTTGCTCAAAATAGGTCTTACCACTACTGTAACATAAAAAGCAAGCCATCAGTAGAAAACTGTCCTACAAATAGCTTGCTTTTCTCATTTTTTAAGTAAGTTTTTCTATCCAATAAATGGCATAAACATCGGTATGACGACTACTGTTACAACCCCAACTACTGTTACAGCGATACTTGCCATAGCAGCCTCTACTTCACCCATTTCAATTCCTACTGCAACTCCTAATGCATGTCCTGCAGTTCCAAGTGCTAAACCTTTTGCAATTGGATGTTTCACTCTGAATGTTTTTAAGAATAATGCTCCTAATGCATATACGATGACTGCATTAAAAATAACTGCAAATGATGTAATCGCTGGAATACCACCAATACTTTCAGAGATTGGTAATGCAATTGCTGTTGTTGCTGCCTGTGGTAACATTGAATTCATAACGGCTGTATCTAAACCAATTGCTTTCGCAACAATGAAAACGACAATTACTGAACAAATAGATCCAACTACGATAGCAGATAAAATTTGCCACCAATATTTTTTTAGCTTATCCACTTGTTTATATAATGGAATTGCAAATGCAATTGTTGCTGGTTCTAAGAAGAAACTAATCATTTTTCCGCCATTATTATATTCTTCAAAAGTAAAGTTACCTACTTTTAGAAAAACAATCCCTAATACCATCGCTACGAATAATGGTGTAAATAGGAAGAATCCTTTGGAATGCTTAAATAATAATGTTCCGATTCCGTACGCGATTAATGAAACGACGATTCCAAAATATGGAGTCATTGTGCTTGCCATGTCCATTACCTCCTAACAGTATATACGAAAATGGTTACGCAACTTTTCCGTGCTTGCGTCCTTTATTTACTACTTTTAATTCTTTTGTATCTTCTATTTCTTTGTCATCTTTTCCTAAAATGAGTTGTGCAAATAATCCTGTTACAGCGAGTAAAATAACTGTTGCGACAACAATTACAGTTAGAATTTGTACAAAATATTGTCCCATTACACCAAGGGAATTAATGACTGAAATACCTGATGGGACAAAAAGGAACCCGATAATGCCCGTTAAGGCTGTTCCAAGTGATTCTACTTGCTCTAATTTAATAACCTTTAAGCATAACAGGCTAAATAAAATGACTAATCCGATTACCGATGAAGGCATCGGAATTGGTAAATGTGTTGCAATGATATTAGAAATTAACATAATAGCTGAGAATATGAATGCTTGTGATAAGAAACTGTATACTTTTTTCGTACTCATTTTGGCCACCTCTTTCGATTTGGTACCTTTATTGTATAAGATATAAACGCCAAAGAAAGCGTTTACATAATAGAACGTCACATATACAGAATCAGTTACAAAAATACGCGGATGAACTACAAAAGCTGCTTCTTAAATACGAAGCAGCTTCTTGAGTTCTTTTGCATATGTACGACTAACAGGAACTTTAGATCCTTCTTTCATAATTAAATTATAAGTAGAGTTAAACCATGGTTGTACTTCAGTAATATGATTAATATTTGCAATAAAACTACGATGGACACGCATAAAACTTGCTTGTGGTAGTTTCTTCTCCAAAATTACAAGCGTATCGTGTGTGACATACGTGTCTCTTATTGTCCTTACTGTTACTTTCCCATCTACAAGTCCTACATATATAATATCCTCAATATTTACAAGTACAATTGATTCCTCAATTGGCAATGCTAATTTATGCATTTCCGCCGTTACATCGTTCCCCTTTACTTCTTGCCTTGTTTCTATTTTCATCTGTTTTTGTTTTTTATATTTCTTCAATGCTTGTACAATGCGCTCTTCATCAAATGGCTTTAAAATGTAATCTAACGCATCTACCTCAAATGCTTGCAATGCATATTGATCATAAGCCGTTGCAAATACAATTGCAGGGGGATTTTTCATCTTCTTCAATATATTTGCGATTTCAAATCCATTATCATCAGATAATTGAATATCTAAAAATACGATGTCTGGTTTATTATTCATTAGCTCTTCTAATGCATCTTCCACACAATCCGCCTCACCAATTATCTCGACTTCTTTCGTTCTTTCTAATAAATACTTTAGTTCATCACGTGCTAACATCTCATCATCAACTACTAGTACTTTTAACAACCCGTTCTTCCTCCCCTACTTTTTTCGGGATTATAAAGGTAATCTCCGTCCCCTTATTTAATTCACTTTCAATATGGAGCATTGTCTCTTTCCCGAATAAACCACTTAAGCGTTCATTAATATTATATAAAGCTGTTCCTGTTCCTTTCTTCGATGAAACTACCATTTTCCCTAATTGTTCTAGGCGTTCCCCTTCAATTCCTTGCCCATTATCCTTTACTTCAAAGTGAACCATTCCTTCTCGCTCAAACACGTGCACTTCCACCTGACATACTGGTTGCTTCTTCGGAAAAGCATGCCGTAATGCATTTTCAACTAATAATTGCAGGACAAACGGTGGAACCAGGGTTGTCTTTAACTCTTCCTCAATGTACGTCTTTACTTCGTACTTATTTGGAAATCTCGCTTGTTCTAACGATAAGTACGCATGTACATGGTTTAATTCTTGTTCTAGTGGAATCAGTAGTTGACGCGCTCCTTGCAAATTGCATCGGAAATAAACACTAAGTTGTAATAATAACTTCCTTGCCTTTTCTACATCTGTTCGGCATAAAGCTGATACTGTATTAATTGCATTAAATAAAAAGTGCGGGTTAATTTGTGCTTGTAGTGCCTTTATTTCCGCATCCTGTAACAATTTACTTTGTAGTTCAGCTTCCCCTAGCTCTAACTGCGTTGAAAATATTTTTGCCAATCCTTCTGCTAATTCCTCTTCCACACGGCTTAATTGGTTAGGACTTTTGAAATATAGCTTTAATGTTCCTATCGTATTTCCATGTGAAGTTAACGGAATAACGATAGCCGCTTGCAACGGACAATTCTCATGTTCGCAATTAATAATTTCACGTGATTTCGCCTTCATTATTTTCCCTGTATGTAAAACTTCCTTTGATAATCCCGTTATTAAACTATGTGAAGGAATATGGTGATCAGAAGCTAATCCAACGTGAGCTAATATTTTTTCTGTATCTGTTAAAGATACCGCATCTGTTCCAGTAAAACGATGGATAATTTGTGCCACATGCTTGCAAGATTCCTCTGTTAAACCTTGACGAAAATAAGGTAATGTTTTATCAGCTATGCGCAATACCTTATGAGTCTGTAATGCTCTTGCGTTCTCTTCCTGACGTAAAATAACTTGTATCATGGAAAGTAAAATAAAACTTCCAAAGCTGTTTACAAGGATCATCGGTATCGCAATTGTTTTCACAATGCTAACACCGTCCTCTATAATTAAAAGAATCATAAGCATTTCTAAAGATACAATAAAAACACTTAAAATTGCTGAAAATTTAGGGGTAATTGTACGATTATACTTTTTGAAAATATATCCGATATAGCCTGTTATTACCCCCGCTAAAATAGACGAGATCGCACAACTTAATGCTGTTGTGCCGCCGAGCATAAAGCGATGAACACCCGCGATAATCCCTACTCCAACTCCAACGACGGGCCCGCCAAGTAAACCACTAATTCCAACACCCATAATACGTGTATTCGCAATTGTACTTGATGAAGAAACACCTTGTAGCCAATTTTCATTCATAATCGTATTTCCCGCAATTTCAATCCCCGTGTAATTGCTTACAATTGTAAACACTGAAAAAATACAAATAAGCTTTAGCTTATCTACATATCCGTCCTGTCTATGAAGAAGACGCCTGAATGTCTTAGTATGAGACAGTAAAAATCCCAAGATAACAATAAGTCCGACACGTTCAATCATCATAAGTACTAAATTTAACATTTGTAATTCATTCCTTTTTATTTCGTTAGTTTTATTATGGGAAAATAATGAAGAGGGCGTCAAGAAGAATGCTATATTTTTTGAAATATTTTACACACGTAACACATCATCTTTATTTGACAATTTAATAGAAGAGTGCTAAAAATAAAGTAATATAATACAGTCCTTTAACCCAACCCCGTGAGGTTGAGAAGGAAGTCGGAATATAATATACGTATGTTCTTTTTAGGGATACGTATAGTTTTTTGGCCTTCTCATCATATCAGGTGAGAAGGCCTTTTGTTATTCTTCCATAGCGACTGTAGAAAAATAAGGAGGAATAATAATGAACATCACTACTGATGTACATCCCACAGAGGAAACGAAAGAGAAAAGATATAAAACGTTGTTTGGTTCTGCACTAGGATACGCCGCAGAAGGTTTAGATATGTTGCTCTTATCTTTCGTACTCGTCTATATTTTAAAAGAGTTTCACCTAAGCCCTGTTGAAGGCGGAAATTTAACTTTAGCTACAACAATAGGAATGCTAATTGGTTCTTACTTATTTGGATTTATCGCTGATTTATTTGGCCGTATTCGTACAATGGCCTTCACCATTTTATTATTCTCATTAGCGACAGCACTCATTTATTTTGCAACAGATTACTGGCAATTATTACTTCTTCGCTTTTTAGTTGGAATGGGCGTTGGTGGTGAATTCGGAATTGGAATGGCCATCGTAACTGAAACATGGTCTAAAGAAATGCGTGCTAAAGCAACATCGGTTGTTGCACTTGGATGGCAATTTGGCGTACTAGTCGCTTCACTTCTTCCAGCATTTATCGTTCCACACTTTGGTTGGAGAGCGGTTTTCTTATTCGGACTAATCCCGGCTTTATTAGCTGTCTATGTGCGTAAAAGCTTAAGTGAACCAAAAATATGGGAGCAAAAGCAACGCCATAAGAAAGAATTGTTACAAAAAGAAGCTGATGGTAATTTAACAGCTTCTGAAGCAGAAGAGCTAAAGCACATGAAAAAATTCCCTCTTCGAAAGTTATTTGCCAATAAAAAAGTAACAATAACAACTATCGGACTTATTATTATGTCATTTATACAAAACTTCGGCTATTATGGAATTTTCACATGGATGCCAACCATTTTAGCAAATAAATATAACTACACATTAGCAAAAGCGAGTGGCTGGATGTTTATTTCTACTATCGGTATGCTAATTGGAATTGCAACCTTTGGTATTCTAGCCGATAAGATTGGTCGTCGTAAAACTTTTGCACTCTATTATATTGGCGGTACTATATACTGTCTCATTTACTTCTTCTTCTTTACAGATGCAACATTATTATTATGGGGAAGTGCCTTACTTGGATTCTTTGCAAATGGCATGATGGGCGGATTCGGAGCAATTTTGGCTGAAAACTATCCCGCTGAAGCCCGCTCTACAGCGGAAAACTTCATTTTCGGTACAGGACGTGGTTTGGCCGGATTTGGACCTGTTATTATCGGTTTACTGGCTACAGGTGGGAATCTACTTGGAGCATTATCCCTGATCTTTATCATCTACCCAATTGGATTAATTACAATGCTATTATGTGTACCAGAAACAAAAGGAAAAGTGTTAGATTAAATAAAAAAGAGGAAGCATCCCATTTCAGATGCTTCCTCTTTTCAACATTTATTTTGATTTACTTGCCTTCTGGAATAAGAAAGCAGTTTTATCTTCTTCTTTTACAATTCCTTGTTTTAATGCTAATTCTCCCGCAACTTTAGGCGCTAACCATAACATCGGGAATAATAGCAGCGATACAGGGACAGCCGTCACTACAATAAAGGATTGCAATGCATTAATGCTTCCTTCACCCATATATAAAAGAATCGCTGCAACTGTTCCCATAATAAGCGACCAAAATACTCGCAAACTAACTCTAGGATCTCCATCTCCAGTCACTGCCATCGAAATGGAGTAAGCCATTGAATCTCCTGTCGTCACTACAAATAAAATTGTTAATAAAAGAAATGCTGGTCCAATGATATTAGAAAGTGGCAGTTGCTCTGTAATAGCAATCATAGCTGCTGGCATACCAGATTCACTTAATGCCACCGAAATAGATCCAGGCTTCATTAACTCATAGAATACGCCTGATCCTCCTAATATGGTGAACCAAAACGTTGTAATAATAGGCGCAATAATTCCAATTGCAACGATGATTTCTCGGATCGTTCTTCCTCTTGAAATGCGGCTCACCAATATTGCCATCATCGGTCCGTATCCAATAAACCATCCCCAGAAAAAGATTGTCCAAGATCCTAACCAACCTGTATCTCCACGATATGTGCTTATTGGAATGAATTCATGAATATAAAATCCAAATGAAGAAACAAAGGAATCAATAATAAATCCACCTGGGCCAAACAGTAACACAAATGCCATTAACACGATTGCTAACCTAACATTTAAATTACTTATAATTTGAATTCCTTTACCGATTCCTGTTACTGCAGATATAGTAGACACAGTAACTACACAAATAATAATTGCTAATTGAGTAGTAAACACATCTGGAATTCCAAATAATGCTTGCAAACCATAACTTGCTTGTAACCCTAAAAATCCGATCGGACCAATTGTCCCTGCAGCTACTGCAATAATTGCGAATGCATCAATCATCGTTCCAAGCACGCTCTTTCGTAATTTCTCACCAAAAATAGGATATAAAAGCGTTCGAGGTTTTAATGGCATCCCTTTATGATAATGCCCATACATCATAACTACTGCACTAATTGTTCCTAGAATTGTCCAAGCTAAGAACCCCCAATGCATATGACTTTGCGCTAACGCAGGCATAACTGCTTTTTTCGTTCCAGCAGATATACCTTCATGTATTGGTGGCACCGTCATAAAATGGTACATTGGCTCCGCCGCTGCCCAAAAAACGCCACCTCCTGCAAGTAACGTAGACATAATAATAGCAAGCCATTTCGCCGTACTAATCTCAGGTTTTTCTAGCCCCCCAAGTTTAACTCTCCCATATTTTGAAAAAGCCATACCCATAGCAACGACAAATGTACCAATTAATAAAACTTGCCAAAACGCTCCGAAGTACTTAACTGAAAACGCAAAGCTGCTATTAATAGCTCCCTCTACATAACCTTTATTTAAGAAAACTGCAATGACAAATAATAAAAGCGAACCGCCACTAATAAGAAATACAGGCCAATCCGTTTTTCGACTCTTCATCCTCATTTATCTTCCTCCTTCCTCAGCAATCTAAAAAACAACTTTATTATGTTTTCTTGTTTATATCCGAAACACAATAATTATATACGCATAACGATTTACCGATTATCCACACACTTATGTTGTCCCTAAAAATATGCTAAATCCCTTATTTAAATAAATTAATTTGTTTAAATCACATAAAAATGCAAAACAAAAGACCTTATATTTCTATAAGGTCTTCGAAACGGAAATTTGATTATAACATAAGGAATCTCTAGGTTCAAAAATCCCCTTCCTAAAATAACTAATAGTAAAGGCTTCCAATTGCTATATAACAGGAATTAAAAATTTTTATATTTTTGTAGGAAACGCTTCTATATTACAAATTATTTGTGAAAGAAATTTGGTTTCAGTACATCATTTGGATACGGTTTATGATAAATATGAGTAGTAGCTGGCGACAATGGCGGAATGAGCCATACCCAATTCCCTGTTACAACTCGTCCACAAGCAATCTCCTGCTTCTCAAATTGCTGAAACTGTTGTGCAGCCGTATGGTGATCAACGATGCTAACTCCTTGCTTTTTAAAGGAGTGTAACACAGCCACATTTAATTCAACTAATGCTTTGTCTTTCCATAACGTACTGTTTCTCGATGTATCTAAATTCATCATTTCCGCAATAGCTGGAAGTAAATTATAACGATCATGATCAGCCAAATTACGAGCTCCAATTTCCGTTCCCATATACCAGCCATTAAACGGAGCTGCTGTATAAGAAATACCACCAATCTCTAAACGCATATCCGAAATCATTGGAACCCCATACCATTTCACCCCGAGTGATGAAATAGGGTACTCCGGATGCTCAATTGGTACTTCTTTTACTTCTTCCGTTGGAATTTCCTTATATATAGGGTCTTTTCCGTCTATAGAAAAGACAAGGGGTAACACATCAAAGCTCGTACCTTCGCCTTGCCAGCCAAGCTCCTGACAAAATTCCGTAAATGTAGTGGAATGAGAATCACCAATTACCCCCATTTTTGTTTTGTATCCTGCATAGCGAATCAATTGGTGATTATAAATTCTTATATTATTTTTTCCACCTTGATATTGCTTGAAAATCGTAATTGTCGGCTTCACTTTCCCGTCGTTCGTTGCATATTTAATGTGATGAATTAATGCATTATATACACCTTCCTCATCATTCACTTCACGTGCATCTAATATGTGCATCTTACTCCAGAACAGTCTCCCAATACATCTATTACTATTACGCCACGCCATTCGTGAACCATGAACAAGCTCTTCAAACGTATGCTCATATGTCCCCGTCTTCTCTATTTCAATTTGAATTTCTTTTATACGTTTTTCTACTAATTGCTCCTTATTAAGCTCCTTATAGCAAATCGTAATAAAGCTACTTGCCTCTTCTATTAATTGTTTCGTTTTACTCATAAACGATCTCCTTCTATTTCAACAAAACACTATTACTTTACAGTATAAGCAAAAAGAATACGAGTCACAAATGAAAGTGAAAGTGTTACTTTTATTGTAATATTTTTCAGAAAATTAACACCCTTACTATTGACTTACGTAAATAATAGGTGTATTTTTGACTAAAGCAAATTATTTTTACCTATACCAACTTTTATGCTAGAAAGGAGATGAAATTCCCATACTCGTCATCTACGTATGGGGGATATGCCTATTATTTATAGGCATCCAAATTGGTGGTATAAGTAACTTGAAGCCGAGTAGTTGCAAAGTATCCACAAGCAATTCAATTACAAAAACATGAGTCGTTCGTATAAGGTAAATTTGGTAAAACTAGTATTGTCGAAATCCTCCAGAATCCCCCGGATTGCCACCGGGGGATTTATGATTACTTCCTCGTATCTATGTAATGACGTAAAAGTTTTTCCATTTCTATTTTCAAATCTTGGAACGAAAATCCTAATCCGCACGCCTTTCCGTTATGTAGCGTACAATTGATTACTTCATTATAAGGAGCTATATTATCTCCTGTTTCTTGAATAAATGCTTTTATACCAGTATTTTCTTCTATGAAGTGAATAATTTCTCCGGTAGAAACTACCCCATTACTACAAGCATTAATCGGCCCTTCCATACTCTCCATACCACACCAAGCTAAAAACTCCCCTGCTTCTTTTTCATGTATAAATGACAAATTCCCATCTACATGATCGACAACGATAGGCTTCTGTTTTATAACTTGTTCAACATAAAATTGTAATCTTTTCGTATAATCATTTTCTCCAATCACAATTGGAAAATGTACTGCAATGACTGGGAACGTCGCGTGTTGAAATAATACTGCTTCTGCTAATTTCTTTCCTTCACTATAAGTGAATTCTCTTCTATCTCCATATGTAATGGCATACTCATACGGATTAAAATTCTCTTCTAAAAGGCCTCGTGCCGGATTATAGACAGCCATTGAAGAGGTCATAATATACTTTTTCGTTTTTTCTTTTAACACTTCACATACTATCTTCGCCGCATTCGAGCTATAACATAAATTATCGTATACGATATCATAACTTTTATCTGCTAAGCACTCTCTTAATTGCTTTCGATCTTCTCTATCGACAATCAGTCTTTTTACTGTACTGCCAAAGGAATCTTCAGTAATTCCCCTCGTAGCAATCGTTACATCATGCCCAGCTTGTAAAAGTGCGTTTACTAAATGTTTGCCAAAAAACCTTGTTCCACCTAGCACTAATACCTTTTTCACTTACATCATCCCCATTTTTATAAGTCGTAAAATACTCCCTTAATTATAACATTTAATATACAGTGAAACTGTAATCAACCTTTATCCCGCTTTAACGGGCAGTAAGACCCCCACTGATTAAAGTTTCACTTGATCAATCGGTAGTTTTACTGCCTACAAATAGCACGATAAATAAAAAGCATGAAATCGTTTCAAAGATTCCATGCTTTCCTATATACAATACGTTAACGCACTCGATACTTAAAGATACAATAAACAAAATACATAATAGAAATTACTGATACATAAACCCAAAGTTCATATACGAATCCTTCTCCCCATACTCCCATAAAATAAAAGAGTGCAGGCAAAGTCAATGTTACCCATGATTGTACGAAGGCAATTCTTCCAAGGTATTGATTAACATTCTTTTTTTGAGTATTTAATACAAAGAATAAATACCATAATAACGCCCACATAAACCACGTTAATGCATTAACAACATCATGAAATTGAACAAACGAAACGACCATATAGAATAACGCAATAATCGCTACCCACATACAAAACCAACCTAGACCGCTACTATCCATACCTTTAATAAAGGTAACTCCTACATATAAATATGTTAATCCAAATAAAAAGGTAGCTGCATATGAGTACACCGTCCAATTGCTTTGATCAGAAATCATAATCAAATAGAATGGAATGATGATTTGTAATGCTCCCACAAATAAGTTAAAAACACCTGCACTTTTCATCTCTACCTTACCTAATATAACAAGACTATTTAAAAATAAAGCTGCACCTGAAAGTAATAACCCTACATACCCCATATACTCGTGTGAAAATCAGTTCTTTTCACACTTTCGACCTCCCCACACTATAAAGTGATACCTATATTATTTTTCTTCCTATTTAGAACTACATACACAGTTTTTTATCTAAATAAGTCAGACTTCCTACCTTAAAAAAGGACAAATTAAAACCGCTTTCAATAAAAAATAATCCTATCAAAACACGTAATAGGATTCCTTGATTATAAACGGACTCTAGTGATGATACAAGTGTTGGAATACTTTTCAAGAATACGTTTTCAATTTTTATAGAAAATTAATAGAATAATACATTTGTCCTATCTCGTTCTATTACCTTCTAGCATAAAATATTGTAAATTCATATTATTTTAAGGAAGGTTTGATATTTATGCCTCTTCATTATCCCAATCAACCTGTTGTTCGCTCTACAGGTGTGTTAACAAAAGAACCTGCAACTGTTTCTGCAGTAGTAAACATTGTAAATCTAGATGCATACCATACACACTACGTAACTATAGAGGTTTGGGATTGGTCTAACTATTCTAATCCTGTAAAATTACCTGTGCAAATTAGTGAAAATACAGATGTAGAATTCCCATACCCTTTATATGGAAATCATTTAGCAGTCTTTTATGCCGATTTAGACGCATCTGTTAATTTATATGAAATTCGTATTTCTTATCCTCATCACGCTAATATTATTGCAAATTGTTTCGGACGAAGCGTCCCTCCATACACAAGCCAAGAAGGCAATACAGTGTATCATAAACAACTCGTTCGAATTCATTAATTTTCTATTCTATAATAGTATCTGGTCAGTAATACTTTCCCTTCTATAAGGACATTGTATTACTGACCTAAAGCATCATTGTTATACTCAATAGTTTTGATTCAAAAAAATGCTATTTATCATAAATATCGTTCGGGTTCATCGTAGGAATAAATCCATTCATAGAACTATATTTTTTAGATATATTATCTGGCGTAACAGTAAACGTTACAATTTTATTACTTTGTTGCTTAAAGTAACGCATCCAAATTTGGCTCCATTCATCTTGTGCAATAATTTTTTTATTGAAATCTTCCCACAATACACCATGTATAAAATTTAAGGATGTATTTTTGATTGTTTCAAATCCCCAATTTTGTATAAGTAACAGGTTAGAATCCAGGTCCTTAATTTCTTTTAGTAAATTTACATATGCTTCTCGAAATTTCTCTTGTGTAACTGGCTGATCATAAAAATAATCATCGATATCACCAGCTGTATCTAAAAATACTCCATCTATACCCTTCCCAATAATCTGCTGTTTTACTTTATTTACAACAATACTTCGGTAATGGTTGTCAGCTAAATTCATAATATATGTATCCCACTGCTCGATTTTCATTTTCTTCCTATCTCTATAATAATAGTCTGATTCCACTACCTGCGGTTTATGCCATGCTTCTAATTCTAAAACACTCACATAGCCAAGAACTACAGTTCCTGATTTTTTCAATTGCTGGATTTGTTCCTTCGTAAATGCATATGGTTCTATAACAACCATGTCATACTTTGAAAGTCTTTCAATTACTTGATCATTTGCTTCGCCATAATAAATTTTATAACTTTGTACACCTTTTAAAACCGGATTCACCATATCTGCTTGTGCCGATGTATTTGAAGAAAAAATAAAAGAAAATATAGCTAAAAAGCACATGGAACGTTTTAACGCCATTACAATATCCCTCTATTCAAATGTATTTCTCCTATAAGTTTCAATAAAAATATAGGGAGAGCCTAATTTATAATTTTGCGAACTTAATAATTATATAAAAAAAACAAAAAGAAAACCGTATGTTTACAAAAATTAGAATTTATTTCTCTTGAATTTACTATATCCTTATTGATAAAATAATTTGGGTCTTACATATTATATATCTTAAAATAATTCTTTTAAATTATCGTATTTCACTTCAATGTAATATTCCTCAAAATTAAATTGGCAAATGAAAGAAGGAATGTATTTATGTATTATAAGCAATCCAATTTACTTCAAAAGATAATTGAACCTACAATTCTCTTTATTGCACTATTTTTTCTCTCAATACTAACTGATTTTCTAACACCTACGTATGAATATTTCATACTCCTATTTATTATATTAATTATTTCTAGCCGTTACGGTATATCCATTGCACTTTTCGTCTTTCTTGAAGCAATGATTTACATTTTTGTAAGCGGTATATATAAAGGAAATGATATATTATTGTACTTTTATTCTTCAGATTACTGGATGAGTTGGATTTTCTTACTCGCTATTAGTTTATATTGCGGACTAATGAGTACTTCCCAAAAGGAACGCTATGAAGATGTACATATGATAAATAATGAACTGAAAGCTGAAAATAAAGAATTAAAACATGTTGTACAACAATTGGACGAAACACGTATCACATTACGTTCTCGTGTACTTGAATCAAATAATCACTTATCTAAAATGTACCATATGTTTAAAGCTTTAAATCATACACATCCTGAAATTGTATTGGATGAAGGGTTAAATGTATTAAAAATGTATTTTGGCGCCGCAAAAATTGGTATTTACCATGTTGATAATAATAAGCAATCCTTACGTATTAAATTAAGATCCGAAACTGGTGAAAATACATTACCTCAATCTATTTTCGTAAAAAATGCTTCATTAGCCATCAAAAATGCACTAACGCAAAAACGTCCTTTTTTCCGTACGGATGAAGATTTTCAGGATGCGCCACTTTTAGTTGGCCCTGTACTATTCCAGGATAATGTACAATACGTCATTACATTAGACGAAATTGAGTTTTCAAAAGTAACTTCTGAACAATTCGAACTTTTCACATGGTATTTACGCTGGATGGGTGACCGTCTACAAAACGCCTCTAACATTTGGTTGGCAGGTCAAGAAGATCGTACATTCCCTAACACAAGTATTTACTATGAAGAGGAATTTAAGCATTTATTAGAGATTGAAAAAAAACGTTACGAAACATTATCTTATCCGTATTCTTATTTTGAATTCAATGCACCTCAAGATTCTTTACACGTAATAAATTCGATTTTAAGAGACCATTTACGTGATATTGATATTTTAGGGTATAGCACGACTCATCAAAAAATCATGATTTTATTACCTGGAACGAAAGAGCAGTTTTTATTACAAGTTCAGGATCGTATACAAAACGCACTCTCTTCTAAAGGAGTGCTATCTTAATGATTTTATTTTTTTGCTATATTATATACGCTATTCTAGTTTTTCTCTTGTTTCGATTTACAAAAACCTTAATTACAGAAGATAAAAAGGGAATCATTGAATTTTGCTTAATTCTCTCCCTTCTTTTCCCACTTATCGGACTTGTTGTATCAGCAATTATGTTATTACTTAATATAAAACGCTCCAAA
The DNA here is from genome assembly GCA_027694045.1 of Bacillaceae bacterium OF18-1A. Classification (GTDB taxonomy): domain Bacteria; phylum Bacillota; class Bacilli; order Bacillales; family Bacillaceae_G; genus Bacillus_A. The sequence continues at coordinate 382,337 of JAQEWB010000003.1, forward strand.
ACTGAGTGGTTACAACAGTACTCTGACTATGTTTCTTTTCATGTTGATAATTACGAAGATATTTTAGAATCAGCTAAACAGGATATGGACCTAATTTCCTTTTCCTCTGGATTAGAACTTGATAGGCCCGAGCTACATAAACAACTTATCGTGCAATTAAGTTATTCTTCTATTTCTAATGAAGGAAGTTTATTGAAAGAGGCAATTCACCATAAAGATCCTGAAACTGTACACTATGCAGCAACCACTATTAACTTGCTGAACGAAAGGTACGAAAAACAAATCGAATACTTAAATAAGCAGTTTCTGCAAGACCCACAAAATGGTATTGCAAAAGAACTAGTTTCTAATTATTTAAGATATATAGATAGCGGCCTTCTTTCTAATCAACAAAAAGAAAAGATAATTGATGAATTTATGGGATTTACTTCACAAAGTGTAGAATTTTTCCCACAAGAACCTTTTTACTCTTTCCAGCTCGGAAATATATTTCTGCACAAAAAACAATATGCAAACTCTGAAGAACAATTTTTAAATCTTATTCATTTTTATCCTGAATCCTATTACGGTTATGTCGGACTACTTGAAACATATTATGAACAGAAATCATGGGACAAGCTTTATGAGTTAATCAATAATTTAACAGATGCAAAAAGAATTTATATACTACCACGCAAATATCAATTATTTGTAAGGCAGTTTGGAGGCGTGAACATTGAAAAAGGGGATTAATTTATACATTGGGATTGTTAGTATCATTTTATTTCTCTTAATAATAGCTATACTTATGTATCGAACAGAGAATTTTTATCAAAAGTTCTCTGTTCCTAAAGCTAAAGGCACAACTGCTGTTAAAACACTCACAGCGAAAGATACAACCGAAAACGGAAATAAAATGCAGTTATATGTTTTAAAAACAGATGATAATTTAGGAACCCAAGTCGAGTTTAATATAAAAAAGGCAATGGATTACGCACATCTACACTATAAAGATATTACAGCTAGTGAAATTAAGAATCTCCCTCCCTCCCCTTATACAGGCATTATTATTACGGGTGAAAGAATGGACCAACTTCCACAAGCTGATATGCAAAATTTTGTACAGATGGGTGGAAAAATTGTTATTGCCAATCGACTCGATTCAGATCCTTCTTGGAACGCTCTGTTTGGTATTACAAAGAAAGAAGGTTTCAAAGATGCCAAAGGAATAACTTTTGAAGAGGTTTTATTTCCTGGTTATCCAGATCTCCCAAGTTCTTCTACATTATTTACTCATAGCTCAATGAATATTACGTTAGATGAAAATACAACGACTCCTTGGATTACAGCGGAAGATACCCCTATTCTCTGGACCAATGACTACGGTGACGGAAAAATCTTGTATTGGAATACAACTGCATTGAACGCTAAATTAGGCCGTGGCATGTTCGTTCAATCACTGGGGACCATTTTCCCTGCTTTTGCTACAGCGCAAGTTGGAGCAGAGATTATGTATATCGATGACTTCCCCTCTCCGATTCCGAGCGGAGAATTAAAAAATTTAACGACAGAAAAAATCTCTGTTGAAGAGTTTTACAAAAAACATTGGTGGAAAAATATGAAAGATATCTCTGATGAATTTCATATTAAATATACAGGTGTCGCAATTGGAACGTATCAAAATAAAGTAAATCCACCTTTTGAAGATTTTGCAAATAAAAATAGAAACACTTATTTATTATTCGGTAGGGAGTTATTAACTCATGGCGGAGAAATTGGAATTCACGGCTATAATCATCAACCTTTGTTATTACCACCAGATCCGGTGGACAAATCGCTTGAATATATTCCTTGGAATTCAAAAGAGGATATGGAGCAATCTTTAGATGCCCTACAGAAACTCGTGTATAATTTCTTTCCAAATGAGAAGTTAAAAACCTATGTACCACCATCTAACATTATAAACACAACTGGATTAAGTGCATTAAACGACGCCGTTCCAACTTTAGAAACAGTTGCTTCGCTATATGTAGGAAGTAAAAGTAATGGTAGTTTAATTCAAGAATTCGGACCAGATATACAAAACAAAAACATTTACCACTTCCCGCGTATTACAAGTGGATATGCTATTACGAGTGAAGAACAATTTATATTAGCTGACGTTACCGCAAATTTAGGGGTTATATCACACTTTGTCCATCCAGATGATATTCTTGATGAAAAACGCTCCGGTAACTTAACTTGGGAAGAATTATTTAAAGCTTATAAAACGACGATTAAAGAAATACGCGAAAGATATCCTTATATAAAAAGTATGACTCAAAGTGAAGCAACTGCTTCTATGAAAATATATCAAACTGGTGACCTAAATGTCTCTTATGAAGATGATGCGATCCATATTGCATATGAAGGCTTGCCAAACCATACTTCAACAATTATACGTGTAGAAGAAGGAAAGAAAATACAAACAGGTTCTTTCTCTTACGGTACAGTTACAAAGCTTGATCCCCAAATTTATAGCGTTACGTTAACAAAACCTAGTGCTACAATTCCAATTAAAGGAGCATAACAGATGAGAATAGGTTTGGTCGTTGAGGGCAGCTATCCCTTTGTAAGCGGAGGGGTAGCAAGCTGGGTTCAAATGATTATCCAGCAGTTTAAAGAACATGAATTTACGATTTTCGCGATAGTTCCTCAAATGAAAACAGAAGAGGAGTATCAATACGAAATTCCAGATAATGTAAAGGATATCATTCTAATTCCTTTACAATCAGAAAACGAAGCAAAGCATGTAAAAACTAATTTAACTGAACAAGAAGTACAGATACTTCAAAAATGGTTTACATTTCAAGCGAATGATACAGAAGCATTGCAAATATTAGGGAACAAACAAAAACTAGGAACACTTCACTCTTTCTTCGAAAGCCATGAATTTTATGAAATTGTTAAAGAAAGTTATTGGTATGAAGAAAGTAGCGGCTCCTTCTTAAATTACTTTTGGATGTGGAGATCTATGTTCACACCAATCATTCAAATTTTGCAAATTGATTTCCCAGAACTAGACCTTATCCATTCTGTATCTACAGGGTATGGTGGACTGCTTGGTGCTGCAATTGGTGCCAAGTCTGACATACCCTTTATCCTAACTGAACATGGTATTTATTCTCGCGAGCGTGAAGAAGAAATACTCCAATCGACTTGGATACCAATTGAATACAAAAAAAGATGGGTTTCTTTCTTTCATCATTTGTCTCACCAAGCGTATGAACAAGCCACTGATGTAATTACGTTGTTTGGTCGAAATAGTATGTATCAAAAGGAATTAGGTGCTCCAGCTCACAAATTACAAATTGTCCCAAACGGCGTTACTTTATCAGGCTATAAAGGACTACGTAAACCAAAATATAATTCGGATAAACTTATTATTTCCGCCATTATACGAGTTGTGCCTATTAAAGATGTAAAAACGATGATTTATGCAGCTAAATTATTATTGGAAAAAGATATTCCATTTATATTTTACTTACTCGGTCCTGATACAGAAGAACCGGAATATGCGGGGGAATGCCGTGATTTAATTCAGCAACTAGGATTGCAAGATCATGTAATAATGACTGGCAGAGTAAATATTAAAGATTACTTAAAACAAACCGATATTCTCGTATTAACAAGTATATCTGAAGGACAACCGCTCGCTATGTTAGAGGGTATGGCAGCAGGATTACCATGGGTAGTTACAGATGTTGGTTCTTGTAAGGAATTGATTTATGGACAAGACGGAGACCCTTATGGCCAATGTGGATTTGTTGTACCGCCTGTATCTCCTGAACAGGTTGCCATGCATTTAGAGTGGTATTATCGCCACCCAGAATCCATTCATCAATTTGGAGATAACGGACGCAATCGTATTGAAGCATACTATCAATTGTCAGGTGTCGTTGCTAGTTATCGTAAGCTTTATTTAGAAAGGGGTACGAAAACATGGCAGGCATAGGGTTTCGTTTGCAAAAACTATTCCAAGAAGATTACTATTCTTCTAGAATAAAAGCGTACGGATTTTCATTATTTGTTACAGCTGGTCCTTGGTTAGTTGTTATTTTAGCAGTAACAGCTATTCGGTATATTTTAAGTTTGTTCCATTCCATTTCAATTGAAGAACAACGTCTTTTTACAATCTCAATTTCATACTGCTTTATTTTTTCTCAAATCATATATGGTGCCTTACAGCTCATCGTAACTAGGTATGTAGCTGATCTTTTATATGAGCAAAAAGCTGATAAAGTGTTTTCTTCATTTTTAGGAATGACGAAAATTACGCTTTTTTTAGCTATTATTTTATGGCTTTTGTTTGCGTTTTTCACACCATTAGCTTTGTATTATAAAATTGTCATGCTGTTTTTATTTTTATCGTTAAATATCATTTGGATTCAATCGATTTATTTAACAGCGGCTAAAGATTATCAGTCAATTGCCCTTGCATTTTTAATTGGTTCCATCTTTTCCTTATCTGGCATTGCACTTATTGCCTACTGGCATCCAACACTTGGTCTAGAACATGGATTTGCTCTATTACTTTTAATTGCTTTTACCATCGGGACTTTCATTACGTTAGTATGGTTAAGCATAGTTATTGTGCGAATGTTTCCAAATAGTGATGCTACTGAGCAATTTACTTTTATTTCTTATTTAGATAAATATCCAGAACTATTTTGGTCCAGCCTATTTTACAATATTGGCATTTGGGTATGCAATTTTGTGATTTGGTTCGGTGAAGGACGCGGAAATATTGAAAATACATTTATTTATCACCAAATTTATGATACTTCTGTTTTCTGGGCTTATTTAAGCATTATTCCGACATATATTTTCTTCGTAGTATCTATTGAAACAAGATTTTATGAAAGATATAAAAAATTCTTCGGTTCAGTAAATAATGGGGCAACATTAAATACAATTTTACAGTTAAAAGATTCGATGAATTTTGTCTTAAAACAAGAAATGGAACGAATACTTCGTAATCAAGGTATTTTTTCTTTACTTATTATTTTTATAATATGGATGTTCAGTTCTCAATCTGGGAACGTAACACTTGAATACTCTATTTTACAGCTAACTATAATTGGTGCTTATGCAAATGGAATGGTGCTCGTTATTACGTTACTTCTTTTATATTTTGAAGATCGTAAAGGTGCTTTTCGAACATCAGCCATTTTCTTCTTTGCCAACTTATTATTAAGTCTTGTACTACTTCCATTTGGATTTAACGGTTATGGTATTAGTTTTGCAGTTGGATCTTCCATTACATTTTTATATGCCATTTTCAGGCTGTTTACTTATATTAAAAACATTGATTATTATACATTTTGCCAATCAAACGTTCCTGTAAAACAACGAAAATTCTTTACTAAATTAGCTAATAAACTGAATGGAAAATAAAATGAAACTTTAATCAGTCGGTTTTTCTTCATTTCCCACTGATTATTAGTTGAACCAATCAGGATTTTACGGGCAGTTTCTCCCCCACCTAACTTCTTTACCTTCACTGAATTTTGAGGCGGGATAAATAAAAAATGACCTATTGCTTCTGCAAAGGTCATTTTTTATTTACTTATTAAACTTCTAGATAGCCATTTTTATTATTTGATTGCCATCTCCAGGAATCCGCGCACATTTCTTCTAATCCACGCTTTGCTTCCCATCCTAATTCACGCTTCGCTTTCGATGCATCAGCAAAACATACTGCTACATCACCAGGGCGACGCTCTGTAATTTTGTAAGGAACATTCTTTCCTGAAACCTTTTCAAACGCTTCAACCATCTCTAACACACTATAACCAGTGCCTGTACCAAGGTTATAAGCATCTATTCCCGTTGTATTCAGTACTTTCTCAAGTGCTTTTACGTGACCATTTGCTAAGTCTACAACGTGAATGTAATCACGGACGCCTGTTCCATCTTTTGTTGGATAGTCATCCCCAAATACACTTAATTCCTCCAGTTTACCTACTGCTACTTGTGTTACGTACGGCATTAAGTTATTTGGAATGCCATTTGGGTCTTCCCCGATACGTCCACTTTCATGTGCACCAAATGGGTTGAAATAGCGAAGTAATGCGATACTCCATCCTGCATCTGCAAACGCCACGTCACGCATAATTTGTTCAATCATTAATTTCGTTTGGCCGTACGGATTTGTTGCACTTAACGGAAACTCCTCCGTAATCGGTGATGTTTCCGGAATACCATATACCGTTGCAGATGAACTGAAGATCATCTTCTTCACATCATGCTTCTGCATCACTTCACATAACACTAATGTGCTTGTAATGTTGTTATGATAATACGTTAATGGAATGGCCACTGACTCTCCTACAGCTTTAAACCCTGCAAAATGAATGACAGCTTCGATTGTATTTTCTTCAAAAATCGTATCAAGTGCTTCGCGATTTAAAACGTCTTCTTTATAGAACTTAAATTGTTTTCCTGTTATCTCTTTCACTCGATTTATCGATTCCACCGAGCTATTCGAAAGATTATCCACTACTATAATTTCGTAACCATTATTCAGTAATTCTACGCATGTATGACTACCAATATATCCTGCTCCACCTGTTACAAGTATTGCCATAATTATAGTCCTCCATATTTCATTCATTATAAACTTCTCAAAGTATATCACATATTTCTGATGATATGTTTATTATGCGAACACAGAAACTTACATTTTATCCCATACCTATTTTGTACAATAAATGATTGTACTTAAGCAATCCAAAACAGCCATATAACAAATGTCACATGGCTGTTTTCATTAAATTACATAACAATATACACTTAGAAAATGTGCAAGACTACCTAGCAACACAAAAATATGAAAGATTTCATGATGTCCCATATATTTAAACTCTAACCATTTTGGCTTTGCACCATATATAAATCCACCAATTGTATAAAAGATACCTCCAAGCAATAAGAATACGATACCTCCTATGCTTAAAGTCTCAACTAATGGTGCAAAAAATAGAACAATTAACCAACCCATCGCAATATAAATTGCTGTCGATAACCATCTCGGACAATTAAACCAAAACATTTTAAAAATAATGCCACAAATGGCAGTTGCATAAACTAAGCAAAATAATAACAAACCATTTGCAGAATGTAATGTAATTAAGCAAAAGGGTGCATATGTACCTGCAATTAATAAAAAAATCATAGAATGATCTAACTTCCTAAAGAAATAAATAACACGTTCACTGGCTACAACACTATGATACATAGCTGATGCAGTATAAAGAACCATCATTCCAATACCAAATAAAATGACAGCTGTAATTGCAGCAAATGATGGCATCTTAATAGAAACCTTCACAAGCATGGCTAACAATGCAATAAATGATAATACAGCTCCGCCCAAGTGAGTAAATGCATTAACCGGTTCTCTTACATAAGAATTCAAAATAACACCCCTCATATAATTACATGTAGTTTTAATAACTACATGTAATTATATACACATTATTGTTATAGGTCAACATTTACAATTCACGCGTTTCGTAATACCATATTTAAATATATATCAAACATTCAGTTCCACTAAGTTATAAAAGTGAGGGATTCTACGTGGAAAATATAAATACATTACTTGAATCATTACATTTAGAAAAAAATATTAAACTTGAGGACATTCCAAATGTCGACCTATATGTAGACCAGGTTGTCCAACTATTTGAAAATACTTATGCAGATACAACGAGAACCGATGATGAAAAAGTATTAACAAAAACAATGATTAACAATTATGCAAAAGGTAAATTGTTCATTCCAATCAAAAATAAGAAATACTCAAAAGAACATATGATTTTAATTAGCTTAATTTATCAATTAAAAGGGGCTCTTTCCATTAATGATATAAAAAGCTCCTTGGAAAATATAAATGATTCCTTATTAAATGACGATACGTTTGAATTAGATACGCTATATAAAGATTATCTTTCTCTTACTAACATCAATGTTGATAGCTTTAAACAAGACATAAATAACCGTGTTTCAGAAGTTAACAGCACCTCTTCCTTACAAAATCAAAATTTAGAGAAGTTTTTATTACTAACATCCTTCGTGACGATGAGCAATATGTATAGACGCTTAGCTGAAAAATTAGTTGATGATTTGAAAGAATCTTAAATAAAAAACGACCCACCTCTGTTAAGGTGGATCGTTTTTTATTTAATCGCTTCATGAACTTTTAATTGTTTACCCTTTATCGTTGTATTTTTCATAACCTTTAAAACAAGTGGTCCCTTTCCATTTAATATTTCAACGTACGAAACGTTATCTTGTATTGTAATAATCCCTATATCTTCGGCAGAAACTCCTTTAATTTTAGCAATTGTACCTACGAAATCTACTGCTCTAATTTTCTTTTTCTTTCCGCCATTAAAGTACAATTTCATAATTCCTTTATTTATATCAGCATTTTTATCTTTCTTTATAATTGGTTTAGCATGTATTTTCTCTTCAAATACCACTTTTCCTTTCATAACTTCTTCTTTTGAAGGCATATGTCCCTTTGAAATTTCAAATCCAATATACCCCTCAATATCCTCTAAAAATCTATTCTCATATTGCGTTATAAATGTAATAGCTTTTCCACTATTACCAGCTCGGCCTGTTCTTCCTGTACGGTGTACATAACTTTCTTTTTCTAGTGGGATATCGTAATTAATAACATGTGTAATATTATCAATATCAATTCCTCTTGCCGCAACATCTGTTGCTACTAAATAACGGAATTTTCCTTTTCTAAAATCATCCATAACTTCGAAACGATCTTCTTGTACCATGCCACCATGAATTTTATCACAAGGATAGTTAACTCGTTTTAATTGTCTATATACATGATCTACATTTTCTTGTGTACGGCAAAAAATAATACAACTGTCTGGATTTTCAATTGTTGTTATATCTTTAAGAAGTGATAGTTTATCTTCTTCGCCTACTTCAAAAAGTGCATGTTCAATCTTATCCGTTGTAATTCCCTTAGCTTTAATTTCAATATGCACCGGTGAATTCATATATGTATGAGATAACTTTTCTACATCTTCCGGAAGTGTTGCTGAAAATAGCATTGTCATCCTTTTTGTAGGTAATTCATCAATAATCGCCTCTACTTGATCGATAAATCCCATATTTAGCATCTCATCTGCTTCATCAATTACTAAGTATCTCAATCGCTCTAAAGAAAGAGTACCTTTTTCGATATGGTCTAGAACACGCCCCGGAGTTCCTACTACAACATGTGTCTTTTGCTTTAACTCTAATTTTTGACGTGCGAATGGAGATTTTCCATAAATTGCAGCAGCCTTAATTCTTTTAAATCGACCTATATTCGTAATGTCTTCTTTTACCTGCACTGCAAGCTCTCTCGTTGGTGTTAAAATTAATGCTTGTGGTTTATTCTCTTCCCACTCTACCATTTCACAAAGTGGTATACCGAATGAAGCCGTTTTTCCACTTCCAGTTTGTGATTTTACGACAAGGTCCTTCTTTTGCAACGCAACTGGAATAACCTCTCCTTGCACTTCTGTTGGATGCTCATATCCTAAACCAGTAAGTGCACTTACAATTTCTTTACTTAATTTATAATCAGAAAAACTTTTTTTACTCATATATTAACCTCATTTTATCCTGTATTATTTTCTTCTTTATCTTTTCCCATCATTAAATCATCATGTACGTTACTATCACCTTATTCATTATACTTGAAAGCTCGCACAAAAAGGCGAATCATTCAGGATTCACCTTTTTATATGGAAACTTTCTATTCCAAAAAAATTTCTAAAAATATTATTTTGCTATAGAAAAAACTTTTATCATTTCATATACTGTTCAACTAGTTGATAGCATCTTTCTTTCGTACTATCTGCATTCGATACAATACTTGCTACACCTGCCAATGTTCCCTGCCCAGCTTCATTCCAAGCCTTCTCTGCTCTTTGATCTCGATATGTAATCCATTCACGTTGTTTCTCTCTTAAAGCGCTCATCTCGTTTGTAGGAAGCTGCTTTTTCAAAACAGCATAAATCTCATTTAAGGCTGCATCCCACGCTTCGTATCTCTTGCTCGCTCCTTCCTTCATTTCAGTTGTAATTCCGTTTTCATATAAGTAATCAAATTTCTTCAAACTTTCCTCAATGCTATTCAATTTACCAATATACTCTGCCTTTTGGCCTGTAATAACACTTTCTTTTTTAGGCTCTTCTGCTTTCGGCTTCTCTTCATTTTTATTTTCTTCTTTCATTTTTTCTCCCTCAGATTTTTCACCTTTTTCTTTACCTATTGTACTCGGTGCAATCTGTGTAATTTGTTCATTTGCATTTTGATAATATACTTTAAACTGTTCTTTCCCCTTCGTTTCCATAATAATTACGTTCAACTTCTCTTTTGCTTCCATAAATTTTTGTTGGTTTTTTAATTCTTCTATACTAGCAAGGATTTGCTTATATTTTTCTTCCTCATCTTTTTGATTAACTAAAACTTCTCGTTTTTCTTTTGCCTGCTTAACAATTACAGGTGAATTTGCCTTATTATTTTCAATTGCTCTTAATAACGAAATTGCTCGGTCTGCATCACTTTCTTTTAACGCTTCAACCATTTCACTTGCTTGAGTCATTTTCGATTTTACTTCCTTATCATCCTTTTTTTCTTGGAGTGCCAACTCAAAAGACGCAATTGCTCGATCATATTCTTTATTCTCTAACGCTAAGTCCCCTTGATTTTTCGCTTTCTCGAATGCATCACTATTACTACATCCAACTGTAGTTAACAAAGCAATCCCCATAATCAACATAATTTTTTTCATCCTATTTCCCCAGTCCCCTCATTCTAAATATGAAGCATACATACAATTTTATTCAATTATCTCAATTTTTCTCACATTTTTATAGACGAACAATAAAAATAAAAAAATAATTTAAATTCGTTTTTAACGTCATTTTTTGTGCATATAATCTATTTTCAAGAAAAATGTTAAGAAATCCTTTGACTTCTTACTAAAAATGATGTAAATTATCCTATGGACGAACATTTTTAATCAATAAAAATAAAATATTCGTATTTTAGGGGTGTAAATGATGGAAAACGTATTCGACTATGAAGATATTCAATTAATTCCTGCAAAATGTATTGTAAATAGCCGCTCTGAATGTGATACAACTGTCACTTTAGGGAAACATAAATTTAAATTACCTGTCGTACCTGCAAATATGCAAACGATTATTGATGAAAGAATCGCAACTTATTTAGCTGAAAATAATTACTTCTATATCATGCATCGTTTCCAACCAGAGAAACGAATCTCATTCATTAGAGATATGCAATCACGTGGATTAATCGCTTCTATTAGCGTCGGTGTAAAAGAAGAAGAGTATGAATTTGTACAGCAATTAGCTGCTGAACAACTTACACCTGAATACATCACGATTGATATTGCACACGGTCACTCTAATGCTGTAATCAACATGATTCAACATATTAAAAAACATTTACCAGAAAGCTTTGTTATCGCTGGAAACGTTGGAACTCCAGAAGCGGTAAGAGAATTAGAAAACGCTGGTGCTGACGCAACAAAAGTTGGTATTGGACCTGGTAAAGTTTGTATTACTAAAATTAAAACTGGCTTCGGTACTGGTGGTTGGCAGTTAGCTGCACTTCGTTGGTGTGCAAAAGCTGCAAGTAAACCAATTATCGCTGACGGTGGTATTCGTACACATGGTGACGTAGCTAAATCTATTCGATTCGGGGCAACTATGGTTATGATCGGTTCTCTATTCGCTGGTCATGAAGAGTCTCCAGGGGAAACAATCGAAAAAGATGGCAAACTTTATAAAGAATACTTTGGTTCTGCTTCTGAGTTCCAAAAAGGCGAGAAGAAAAACGTTGAAGGTAAAAAAATGTTCGTTGAGCATAAAGGTTCTTTAGAAGATACACTAATCGAAATGGAACAAGATCTTCAATCTTCTATTTCTTACGCTGGTGGAACAAAATTAGAATCAATTCGTACTGTAGATTATGTTGTCGTGAAAAACTCTATTTTCAACGGTGACAAAGTATATTAAGTTTTAAATAAAAAGAAGGACAAGCATTTTTATGCTCGTCCTTCTTTTTATTTTCCAAATCTTTTACGATATCCGCATTTTCTACATAGTTCTTCAACTGCAACCCTTTTCGAAAATCCATCAACAATATTTGTCGCTCTTTCACCTTCTATAATGTTAGAAAATGAGTCGTTATTAATATTTCCAAGATTAATAATTCCTTCTCCGTCTAAACAACAAGGAATAACCGTTCCATTTGCTAAAATACCTGCTTGATTTCGAAGGCCGTGACAGAACCCTTTTCCGTCATCCTCTTCTTCATGCAATGCTGGCCATTGGAATTCATAGTCTTGATTAATAAAGACACGTTCGGCAATTTTTATCCCTTTTCCTGGCGTAAGCTTCTCTTCAATTTGATAAGATAGATCAAACTCATTTTCAATTATAGATAATAACTCTCTATTTTTCTGGATTTCAGCATTTGTTTTATTATCCTGAGTTAAATTCCATAACCTTAGTGAAACGATTAAATCCGATTGACTTGTTGCTTCTCTAATGAAAGAAAGTATACTTCTTACGTATCCCTCTTTATCCTGCGAGCCTGGGTGTCCATCGAAACTATGCAGTGAAAAATTCATTTGTCTTAATGCAGGCTTATTTAACAATCTATGCCTTCTCTTGTTAATTAACGTTCCGTTCGTTGTAATATTAACTTTAAACCCTTTTTCATGACTTAAATCTAACAGTTGATCTATTTTTGGATGAAGCAATGGCTCACCCTTCACGTGCAAATAAATGTAGTCTGTATGAGGTTTAATTTGGTCTAATCTTTTAGAAAAATCCTCCACAGAAATGAATTGCTTCTGCCTTTCCGTCGGCGGACAAAAGCTGCACGCAAGATTACATACGCTCGTAATCTCCAAGTAAAACTTTTTAAACTTTTTCACCTTTAATTCCTCACTTCTCTGACTACTTATAATTTTTTCCTCTTCATATTACATCATACTTTTTTGTAAATAGAAACATACTTATTTTAGGAAATCTATATATTATTCATTACTATTAAAAAGACCATCGGCAGTTTGTCCAATGGTCTTTTTAATAGTAAGCGGAACATTTGTTGATAATAAGGCTTACCATAACATATCAAAATGAGGTATGCATCAAATATAACTTGGATTATAATACCTATTTCCATCTCTCTAATTTATGAAGTTTTCTTACAAACATCCCTGCTAAAAACCTTGGAAAACCCATTTCAATGCATTTATCCTTTACAAATTGCCTCATTTCATCTACAGAAATATCTTTTTGTGTGAATTCTCCTACTTGGTAACAATGCTTACAATACATACTACTTTTATCTAAATTCTTCTCCGTGCCACGATCTTCAACCTTTTTTAATGGCATGGCACAACTTTGACATTTTTTATATTCTTTCATACAATCACCTCAAAATATTCTTCGATTAAACTTCTAATTGTTTATAGATTTTTTGTCTCTTTTTAATTGAAGAACTGTTAGGGATTATTCCTAATACCACTACTGTTTCATATTATAATTAGCTCTCACAATTTAATAAAAATAAGTGTAGGACTACGATTCTATATAGTCCTACACTTATTTTTTATCATGTATTAAAAACTCACTTTACTTATGATACGGTTCCCCACGATTAATCCGAAATGCCCTATACACTTGCTCAAGCAATACTAGTCGCATTAATTGATGTGGTAATGTCATCTTTGAGAAAGAAAGTGATTCATTTGAACGCTTCATTACTTCTGAACTTAGTCCAAGCGATCCGCCAATTACAAAGGCAACTTTACTTTTTCCATATGTAGCAAGACGATCTAAGCTTACTGCAAACTCTTCTGATGATTTTTGTTTACCCTCTATCGCTAACGCAATGACATGCGTATCATCAGAAATTTTATCCAGTATACGTATGCCTTCTTTTTCCTTTACAATTAACATTTCTGCTTCACTTAAATTTTCTGGTGCCTTTTCATCTGGCAGTTCAATTACTTCTACTTTTGCGTATGCAGATAGTCGTTTTAAGTATTCTGCTATACCTTGTTTCAAATATTTTTCTTTTAATTTCCCAATGGAAATAATCGAGATATTCACACCTATTCCCCACCTTACAAACATGTTATCCACATAACTTATCCACATATCCACAAATGTTACCCACATATTGTGTGAGAATCTGTGTTCGATACAACATATGTCGCCTCGTTTTGACAAAATTCACATGTTTTTTTCTCTTTTTCTGAGTTATCCACATTATTGATAACTGGCGCCACTTCACACTCATCCACAATAATATCTAGTGCTAATTCAACATGCTCTAAACAACAAGGTAAATTCATATTCTTCACCTCACTTTTCTACAATAGAAAACAGGAGGTAGGCCCTCCTGTTTTTAATACTTTTGAATGCCTAGTTTTACCGTTGTTGTCGCTCGCTTTGTACCACGATAAAACGTCAACGTCATTTTATCATTAATTTCCTTATCATATAAGACCGTGCGGAACCCAATAATATCGCGAATCGGTTTTCCATCTACCGCCACAATAACATCATGTTCTCGCAAACCAGCATCTGCACCTGGTGAAGGACTTTTCACATCTAAAATACAAACTCCCTCTGTTACATTGCCTGGTAAGTTTAATGTTTTTGACCAATGATAGCTTGGAATTTCATTTAACGATCTAAGCTCAATTCCAACGTATGGTCTTCTTACTTTTCCGTATTTCTCAAGTTCATTCATAATCGGAACGGCTCTAGTTACTGGAATAGCTAGACCAATTCCTTCTACTTCTTTTGCAGCAATTTTCATTGAGTTAATACCGATTAATTGCCCTGATACATTTACAAGCGCTCCACCACTATTACCTGGATTAATCGCTGCGTCTGTTTGTAATACTTCCACTTGCCAATCATAATGTCCATCTTGATCCAAATCAACAGGGACAATACGTTCATTAGCTGAAATAATTCCTTGTGTAACTGTTCCAGAGAATTGTAGTCCTAGCGGGTTACCTATCGCAATGACTGGTTCTCCTCTACGAACAGTATTAGAATCACCAATTTCAATAATTTTCTTCACATGTTTCGCATCTATCTCTACTACAGCTAAATCCGTAACTACATCAGTTCCTAATACTTTCCCCGGAACTTTCTTACCATCACTTAAGCTCACTTCAATACGATTTGCTCCAGTAACAACATGGTTATTTGTTACAATATACGCTTGTCCATTTGTTTTTTTATAAATTACACCAGATCCTGTACCAGCTTCTGAATCTGCTTCTGAAAAATTATCTCTTTGAATATTAATAATGCCCACAACAGCTTCAGAAGCGCGATCAACAGCATCTACAAAGCTAATCTGTTTAATTCCTTGCGTTTCAGTGACATTACTTCCACTTGCTTCAGCTTGTGGAAGCGTACCTGCCTGATTTGAAAATAAAGGAGCTCCAAATGCAAATAAGGAGGCTCCCACAATTGTTCCCGCTATGCTAGAAATAACAACACCTTTATGGTTCTTTTTCCTCGCACGTTTTATACGATATTTTTCTTCATCAATAAAGGACATATGTGTTCACCTATCTTCCTGAAAACAACTATATTCCCCTTTATTGTTTACTAAAATGAAGAATTATACGTATTGAATTTTCGTAGGCATTTTTGGATCTGTATCGTGAATTTCAAAAGATTCTCCTACTCCAAATCCTTTTTCTTCTAATACTTGTGATACTGACATACGTGCTAATTCTTTCATGTTATTATCTAGGCTTAAATGTGCTAAGTAGATATGTTTTGTCTCGTCCGTAATAACATCGGCCATCGCTAATGCAGCATCCTCATTACAAACGTGGCCAACGTCACTTAAAATGCGCCGTTTAATACTCCATGGATAACGTCCCATACGAAGCATCTCCACGTCGTGATTACTTTCAAACACGAAAGCATTCGCTCCCTTAATAACACCTTTCATACGGTCACTTACGTATCCTGTATCTGTAATAAGGGCTAACTTTCTATTATTGTTATGAAAAGCATAAAACATCGGCTCAGCTGCATCATGAGAAACCCCAAATGATTCTACCTCAATATCACCAAACGTTTTCACATCTCCAACTGAGAAAATAAATTTTTGTTCAGTTGGAATATTTCCTATTAAATGTTCCATTGCATTCCATGTCTTCTCATTTGCATAAACAGGTAAATCATATTTACGAGCTAATACACCTAACCCTTTAATATGGTCACTATGCTCGTGTGTCACGAGAATACCTGATACGTCATTTATATTCAGCTCAGCTTGTTTAAATAAGGCCTCTGTAGCTTTACCACTTAAACCAGCATCAACAAGCAGTTTTTTTTCATCCGTTCCTACATATAGCATATTTCCTGTACTTCCACTTGCAAGTACACTAAAGTGCAGACTCATTCCTTCTCACTCCATTATGTTCTTCCGATACTTGAGTTTCCCCTAATTCCATAACTTGCCCTTCAATTGCATTCACAAAAAAGTCTTTTTTTTGTTCTGTCTTTAAGTTCCATGTTGGGGCAAGCACTTGTATATTAGAAGAAGATTCAGCTAGAGTCGCATATCCAATCTGCGCCTCTTTCACGTGCGTATTTTCTGCAATTTTATTTTTTACATATATATTTTCTAAAGCCGTTTGAGCAGTAATAATTTCTTGTTCTTTCGTTTTTTCACTTTCGCCCATTTCCTTCAAGTCCGTTAACATTGTTTGAGTATACGAAACAAGCTCATTTTTTTCATTTAAATCCACAACAATCATTGCATGATTGTTGTAAAAAATCGGCTTATCTTTATACTTTTGAAAGAAATAAATTTTTGAATCTTTTATTGCCCCAAACTCGTACTTTTGTCCATCAAACACATAGTTTTTTAAGAAATCATTATACTTATCCTTTGATAATGATTTTGTATTTAAAAATGGCTCTTTTAACTTACTTTCTATCTTGTATCCTTCTTGCAAATGAGCTGTTTGGTTTTTTAAAGATTGCACATCTTCTTCTTTAAATTCTTTATTTTTCGCCATAATAAACGACTCTTTTTTCGGTTCTTTCGGAAAATTACCTATAGTAATTTTTGACTCTTTTAATTGTTGATCAATCTTTGTTTCCGTCACAAGTTCCAATTGATTACTATCTTGCTTTTGAATGAACTGGAAGATAAGAAAGAGGTCTAAAACAAAAAAGGTCACAATAAATATTGTTTTAATTCGATCCCAATCCATTTAGTCCCCCCTCACTCCACTCATATACGATTTGCTTGCCTTCTTTATCATATTTTACATACCAGATTGGCTGTAATATAACGATTTTCCCTTCATTCATAGAAGGTTCCACTAACATTTTGTAACCAATACCAACGTCCTGAATTAAATTCTTGTCAATTTCCGGATTATTCTCTAACGATGTCATCACTGTATGACCTGATGCAAGAGAGTAGTCTGGGGATTGTTTAGGTAAAGGGATATTGAGATTAAAAAGAGGTCTTTCATACTGCATGATTTCACCTGCACCCCACGCTTGCTTTAATTCAGCCATTCCCTCTGCATTAAATACAGGTAAATCACCTTCATATAAACGGAATGAAGTTTTCCCCTTATTAATATAATCCAAACGATAAGAATTTAAAGTGCCACTATGCCCACTTACAAAATCAAAACTCTTTTTAAGCAGTGCAGTATTATCCGTAGTTTTATCACTATATACAGCTGAGTTTTTATATTTTAACATTGCGTTCGACTTATCAATTTCCATAGATCGAATGCCATCTGTAAATATTTCTTTTGTTTTCTCAGTAATAGGACTTAAATAACGTGGATCACTGAATAAGGTATTTTTAAATGTATCTGCCTCTATATTAGATGCAATGTACTCTACTTTACTTAATTCTGTAATTTCATCTGGCAAGAAAAGTTTTTTCGTGTCATTTATTTGATACTCAAAGTATGGTTTTGCTAATGTAATGAGTTGATTTTGCGCGTTTACAATATCTTTTACGTAAGCGCCACCCAATGTAGCTTGATATATTTTCCGAAAATTATTTTCATAGGAAATAAAATTGACTTTAATTTCTTGGTCCTTACTTCGAGAAGGATCAATGACAATACGATTAAAACTTCTATTTGATTCAATATTTTTATCTTTAATATTGAACATATCTTTAATCGTCTCAAGTGGTATATTTGTAGGAAAAACAAATTCAATTTTCTCATCCCCATGTACATAAGAAAGAAAATCTCCTTTAGAAACTGTCCCTGTAATTTCCCGAAACTCATGTAACTCTCCATTTTCAAGAAGTTTATAAATTAAGTCGATATTATTTGCATTTTCACTTACATAATGTTTTTTTTCTTTATGAACGATAATAGAGGATGGGCGTACAACCTCTGAAATTTTTATCGGATTTATCTCTTCATTTCCTTGAGCAAATTTTGTGTTTTGCATAGAAGTAGAATCAGGAACATATGTCCATAAATTAAAAGTTAGAAATAGACTAATGACAACTAAATTAATTAGAACTATCGTTTTAAAGTTTTCCATACTCATTCCCAATCGTCCTCTTCATCTGGTTCCATTGGTAGTGTGAAATAAATAGTTGTCCCTTTTCCTTCCTCACTCTTCGCCCAAATAGAACCACCATGTGCCTCAATCATTTCTTTTGCAATTGCTAACCCAAGACCTGTACCGCCCATTTGTCTTGAACGGGCTTTATCCACACGATAAAAACGTTCGAAAATTTTATCGACGTTTTCTTTCGGGATTCCCATACCTTGGTCACTTACGCTAATCTCTAATAAATCTTCGCGATCGCGTAAACGATATGTTACTGTTCCACCTTCTGGTGAATACTTTAGAGCATTAGAAATAATGTTGTATAAAACTTGAGTAATTTTGTCTGTATCCATATCAATAAATCGAGATTTCTTAGAGAAAGATCGTTTGAAACTTACATTTTGCTCTTTAGACATTTCAAAGCGATCGATAATGTTATTAAAGAAGTCCGTAAAATCGACCCATTCTTTCATTAAACGATGCTCTGTACTATCAAGTTTAGAAAGTTGCAATAATGCATTTACAAGTCTGATCATTCTTTCTGTTTCTTCTTGCGTAACTGTTAAAAATTGCGGTGCAATATTTGGATCTTGCCATGCACCGTCTGTAAGAGCTTCTAAGTAACTACGCATCGTTGTTAATGGCGTTCTCAATTCATGAGATACATTTGCCACAAACTCACGACGTTCGCGTTCTATGCGCTCCTGCTCGGTTACATCGTATAATACAGCGATTAAACCATTTGCCTTTCCTGTTTCTTTTTGAATAACAGAGAAACTAGCACGTAAAATATATGGTTCATTTCTTGTACTAAAATCTAATAACACAGAATCAGGTTCTTCATATAAATGATCAAGTGTAAATTCTTCCTGTATCCCTAGTACTTCTAAAACAGATTGATCAAGCGCTGTTTCACGCGAAACGTTTAACATTTTTTCCGCAGGATCATTTAATAGGATAATATCGCCTTTTCGATCAGTAGCAATTACTCCATCTGTCATATGAGATAAAACGGATGATAACTTACGTCTTTCGCTTTCTGTTGAAGAACGAGCTTGTTGTAATTTTTTAGATAAATTATTAAAAGATAACGCTAATTGTCCAATCTCATCATGGCTGTGCACTTTTACTTTTCTCGAGTAATTACCTTTTGCCATTTCAATTGCCTGTCTTCGCATATCTGAAATTGGTCTTGTAATGGTTTGAGCCAATAAAATTCCAAGTACAGCCGTCACTAATAAAGCAATTACTGTCCCTGTAGCAAAAATTTGATTTATGTCCTTCATTTGCTTATATACATCTTCCATAGATGCAACAATACGAATGACACCTAGTACCTCCCCGGGTTTATCGCCCTGAATAGGGGTAAGCATAACTTGAACGCGATGGCCAGTACTTCCATCTTTCTCAATTTTTGATTCTGGCTTATTTTGTACAATTACACGCTGAACAGCTATATCTGTAGATGTTCTTCCTACTTTATTTTGCTTAGATCCATCTGAAATCGCCATTAATTTTCTATTACGATCAAATACATTCACTTCTTGAATATCTTTCTTACGATCTGATGCAAACTTTTGAATTGAAGTTTTTATAGCATCATCTAACGATATTGGATCTTCCTTTGTACGACTTTTTGTAAATTCTTGTTTCAAATTATAAGATAGTAAATTTGTTTGTTGTGTTAAAGAATCCTTAAAGCCTTGTACAAGACTTTTTTCTAATTCCCGTACGAAGTATACTCCAATAACTTGCATCGCTATTAATATTAATAGCATGTAGATAAGCACAAATTTTAAATGAATAGATTGAAAAAAACCAACTTTCTTCATATACTACTCCTGCTCTGGGTCACGCAAGTAATACCCTACTCCACGTCTAGTTACAATTAGAGTAGGATGACTTGGATTATCTTCAATTTTTTCACGTAAACGACGTACCGTTACGTCTACTGTACGAACATCTCCAAAATAGTCATAACCCCAAACTGTCTGTAATAAATGCTCACGTGTCATAACTTGTCCTAAATGTTTTGCTAAATAATGTAGTAATTCAAATTCACGATGTGTAAGTTCAATATTTTCCTCACGCTTCGTTACACTATAGGCGTTTGGATTAATAACAATCGGTCCAATAACCATTTCAGTATTTTCTTCTTTTTCTGCAGCACCGCCTTGTTGATGGCGACGTAAATTCGCCTTCACGCGAGCCAGTAATTCCCTTGTACTAAATGGCTTTGTCACATAATCATCTGCCCCAAGCTCAAGCCCTAACACTTTATCAATTTCAGAGTCCTTTGCTGTAAGCATAATAATCGGCATTTCTGAGCTTTTACGTATTTCACGGCAAACCTCTAAACCATCTTTACCTGGCAACATAATATCTAATAAAACCATATCCGGCTGTTCTTCATTGGCCTTCTCAATTGCTTCGTCCCCGTCGTGCGCCATTACAATTTCAAAACCTTCTTTTTCTAGATTGAATTTCAAAATATCCGCAATCGGCTTTTCGTCATCCACTACTAAAATTTTCTTTCCCATCATCGTCTATTTCCTCCTTATAAAAATATGGTCAATAATCCCTAAACATATTGATGTTTTACATAGTATGTCCCTATATGACTGCACCCTTTGTTTAAGTATGTTCTCCTCTATTCTCACAGACTCATGTATGATCCACTTTTACCCGGAATCCTATACGATCTATAGAAAAACCTCTAGCTTCAACTGCTAGAGGCTCCTCATTCTATTTTAAAATAACTACTCAATTTTGTAAAACTACACAAATAAAAAGGATATTAAGTGGGCCCACTTAATATCCTGAGAGTGGCTCGGGACGGAATCGAACCGCCGACACGAGGATTTTCAGTCCTCTGCTCTACCGACTGAGCTACCGAGCCAAAACTATATATAAAACCACTAATGGTGGTATAAACAAAAGTGGCGGTCCCGACCGGGGTCGAACCGGCGATCTCCTGCGTGACAGGCAGGCATGTTAACCACTACACCACGGGACCAAAAATGAACATAAAAAAAACATGACCCGTACGGGATTCGAACCCGTGTTACCGCCGTGAAAGGGCGGTGTCTTAACCACTTGACCAACGGGCCACGAAAAATAAAATGGTGAGCCATGAAGGACTCGAACCTTCGACCCTCTGATTAAAAGTCAGATGCTCTACCAACTGAGCTAATGGCTCATACTCACCAACGTCATATTTTCGTGACGACAAGATGTATCATAACATGTATTCTAGATTTATTGCAATACTTTTTTTCATTTTTTTATAAAAGATAAGAAAAAACTCATGCGGACATGAGTTTTTTCTTAAAAATATCAATTAAGCTTCGTATACGTTACGAACGATATTTGTTTGGTTACGATCTGGTCCAACTGAGAACATAGATATTTGAATTCCTGTTAACTCAGAAACACGTTCTACGTATTTTCTTGCATTTTCAGGAAGTTCATCTAATGATTTTACACCAGTAATATCTTCTTCCCAACCTGGAAGCTCTTCATATACAGGCTCACATTTCGCTAAAATGTTTAAGTTTGCTGGCACTTCATCAATAACCTCGCCATTGTATTTGTAAGCAACACAAATTTTAAGAGTTGGAATACCTGTTAGAACGTCGATAGAATTTAATGATAGATCCGTTAAACCACTAACACGACGTGCATGTCTTACAACAACACTATCGAACCAACCTACGCGGCGTGGACGACCAGTTGTCGTTCCATACTCACGACCAACTTCACGAATTTGATGACCAATTTCATCATGAAGCTCAGTAGGGAATGGACCATCACCAACACGGCTTGTATATGCTTTACATACACCTACAACGCGAGTAACTTTTGCAGGTCCAACGCCAGTTCCAACTGTTACACCACCAGCAATTGGGTTAGAAGATGTAACGAATGGGTACGTACCGTGGTCAATATCAAGCATAACACCTTGTGCACCTTCAAATAGTACACGATGATTGTTATCTAATGCATCATTTAATACAACAGATGTATCACATACATATTGTGCGATTTGTTGACCGTACTCGAAGTACTCTTCGAAAATGTCTTCTACACTGAAGCCTTCTGTATCGTACATTTTTTCAAATAAACGATTTTTTTCTACTAAATTACGCTCAAGTTTTTCTTTAAATGCTTCACGATCTAAAAGATCCGCCATACGGATACCAATACGAGCAGCTTTATCCATATATGCAGGACCGATACCTTTTTTCGTTGTACCGATTTTGTTATCACCTTTACTTGCTTCTTCTAACTCATCTTGTTTTAAGTGGTAAGGTAAAATAACGTGTGCACGGTTACTTACACGTAAATTATCAGTACTTACACCACGATCGTGTAAGTATTTTAGCTCTTCAAGTAACGCTTTTGGATCTACTACTAATCCGTTTCCGATTACACAAATTTTCTCTTTATAGAAAATACCAGATGGAATTAAGTGTAATTTATATTTAACTCCGCCGAAAACAATTGTATGTCCTGCGTTATTTCCACCTTGATATCTTGCAACTACTTCCGCATGCTCAGAAAGAAAATCAGTGATTTTACCTTTTCCTTCGTCGCCCCATTGTGTTCCTACAACTACTACTGAAGACATTATTAAAGCACCTCCGCGATTTTCAAACGATCTATTCAAACAATATAATTGTACCAAAACCGAAAAAGAAGTCAACCAAAAAGCGAACATTTTTTTATAAAAAATCATTTTCGTTCGTAAGAATTATATTTTCATCTTATGAAAGCCCTATCTTTAATCTAAAAAAAAAGAAACACATCTTATTATAAGAAATGTGTTTCTTTTTTATACTAGCTTTATGCAGGTGGCGCATGTCCATCATCAAAGCGGCGTTCTAAGTTAACGAACTTATTGAATTCTTTAACGAAAGCAAGCTCAACTGAACCTACTGGACCATTACGTTGCTTTGCAATAATGATTTCAATTGTATTTTTATTTTCTGTTTCGCGATCATAGTAATCTTCACGATATAAGAAAGCTACAATATCAGCATCCTGCTCAATACTTCCAGATTCACGAATATCTGACATCATTGGGCGTTTATCTTGACGAGATTCTACACCACGAGATAACTGTGATAAGGCAATAACCGGTACTTGCAATTCACGCGCAATTCCTTTTAATGTACGAGAAATCTCAGATACTTCCTGCTGACGGTTTTCTCCTGACTTCCCACTTCCTTGAATAAGCTGTAAGTAGTCAATCAAGATCATACCCAGACCTTGTTCCTGTTTTAATCTACGACATTTCGCTCGAATCTCATTTACCTTAATCCCTGGTGTATCATCAATATATATACCAGCATTTGAGAGACTACCCATTGCCATTGTTAATTTTGCCCAATCATCAGAGGTTAATGAACCGGTACGAAGCCTTTGTGCATCAATATTTCCTTCTGCACAAAGCATACGCATAACAAGCTGATCAGCACCCATCTCCAAACTAAAAATCGCTACGTTTTCATCTGTCTTCGTTGCTACGTTTTGTGCAATATTTAATGAAAATGCCGTCTTACCTACTGATGGACGTGCTGCTACGATAATTAAATCGTTTCGTTGGAAACCTGCTGTCATCTTGTCTAATTCAGTAAATCCAGTTGGTATCCCGGTAACTTCACCCTTTTGATTGTGCAAAAGTTCAATTTTGTCATACGCATCTACGAGAACATCTTTAATATTTTGGAATGCTTTTGCATTTGTTTGATGGGATACTTCTAATATTTTTTTCTCAGCTTCATTTAAAAGACCATCCACATCGTCTTCTCTCTCGTATCCGTCGGATACGATATGAGTCGCCGTACGAATTAAACGACGTAAAAGCGCCTTTTCAGCGATGATACGTGCGTAATACTCTACGTTAGCAGCAGTCGGAACAACTTCTGCTAATTCTGCTAAGTAAGAAACCCCACCAACCTCTTCTAGTAATCCTTGATCAGCCATTGCTGATGTCATCATTACTAAGTCAATTGGTTCTCCCTTATCAGACAGCCCAAGCATAACTTCAAAAATCTTTTGATGTTTCGTTCGATAAAATGAGTCAGGTACCAATAACTCTGATGCTGACGTTAACGCATCCTGATCAATTAATATAGCACCTAAGACTGCCTGCTCAGCTTCTATATTATGCGGAGGGGTACGATCAGCCATTACATCACTCATACGCAATCCTCCTTGCTTAACTTATTATTATTGTTCACTAACATGAACTTTTACTGTTGCTGTTACTTGCGGGTGCAATTTCACGGTAACATTTGTATAGCCTAATGCACGAATTGCATCATCCATTTCAAATTTGCGTTTATCAAGTTTAATTTTGTGTGATTTTTGCATCGCATCTACGATTTGCTTACTTGTGATAGAACCGAATAAACGGCCACCTTCTCCAGATTTCGCCTTTAATTCTACAGTTAATTTCTCTAATGTTCCTTTTAATTCTTTTGCATTCTCAAGCTCTGCTGCTGCATCTTTTTCTTCTTTACGCTTTTGAGCTTCTAAAGTTTTCATACTGCTGTTTGTCGCTTCAGCAGCTAAACCTTGCTTTAGTAAGAAGTTATTTGCATAACCATCTGGTACGTTTTTTACTTCTCCTTTTTTCCCTTTACCTTTTACGTCTTTTAGAAAAATTACTTTCATGATTGTGTGCCTCCCTGTAAATAGTCATCAATAACAAATTGAAGCTTCTCCTCAGCCTCATCTACTGTAACATTTTTCATTTGTGTGGCTGCATTCGTTAAATGCCCGCCACCTCCTAAATTCTCCATAATTAGCTGCACGTTTACTTCACCTAAAGACCTGCTGCTAATTCCAATGAAATTCTCCCCGCGTTTCGCAATAACAAAGGATGCAATAATGCCTGTCATTGTTAATAGCGTGTCAGCCGATTGGGCGATAAGTACTTGATCATAGTAATCATCACTATTCACTTTTGCAATCGCAATTCCATTTTTATAAATGTACGCATTTTTTATAGCTTTTGCAACCCGTAGATACTGACCCATATCTTCTTTTAACAATTCTTGCACGAGTACGGTATCCGCACCATGTGAACGTAAATAAGAAGCTGCATCAAACGTACGAGCACCCGTCCGGAATGTAAAACTTTTCGTATCGACAATAATACCAGCTAGCAATGCTGTCGCTTCTAACATTGTCATCTTCAAACTTTTCGGTTGATACTCAAGTAACTCTGTAACAAGTTCTGCCGTTGAAGAAGCATATGGTTCCATATAAACAAGCAATGGATCTTCAATAAAATCTTCTCCGCGGCGATGATGGTCGATAACAACTACATTTTCAATTTTATGTAACAGCTTTTCTTCCATCACCATGGAAGGCTTATGCGTATCAACAACAACAAGTAAGGAATCATCATTTGCAAATTCCATCGCTTGTGCTGGGGTAATAAAGTGAGACCATAATTCTTCATTTTGTTTCACTTTATCCATCAAACGCTTAATCCCTTTGTCGGAATCATTTTCGTCTAACACAATATACCCTTTGCGTTCGTTTAACTGTGCTACCTTTAAAATTCCAATCGCAGCACCAATCGCATCCATATCAGGGGCCCTATGTCCCATTATAATGACATTACTGCTTTCTAATACTAAATCCTTTAATGCATGCGAAATAACTCTAGCACGTACACGAGTACGTTTTTCAACCGGGTTTGTCTTACCACCATAAAATTTAACTTTACCTGTCGCTTGCTTAATAGCTACTTGATCTCCCCCACGCCCAAGCGCAAGGTCTAAACCAGATTGGGCCATTGCTCCAAGCTCCGATAAAGGTAAATCACCTGATCCAACACCTACACTTAATGTAAGAGGTATATTCCTTTTAGATGTTTCTTCACGTACCTGATCTAAAATACTAAATTTACCTTTCTCCATCTGAGCTAAAATACTTTCATTTAATACAACGAAGAATCTTTCTGAAGATGCACGTTTTAAGTATGCACCATACTTAAGGGCCCACTCATTTAATCGTGATGTCACAAGGCTTGTTATATTTGTACGTAATTGATCATCTAATCCTTGTGTGACCTCATCATAATTATCTAAATAAATTACAGCCAAAACAGTACGTTGATCCTCATACATCTTTTCGATTTCTGTTTGTTCCGTTACATCAAAGAAATAAATTAACTTTTCCTCTTTTCTCACAAAAACACGAAACTTTCGATTGTTTAAGGAGACTATATCATCGGAGGTTTCACCTTTAATAAAAAGAAGTAAGGTCTCTGATACATCGTAAAGATGCCATCCGGCTAATGCATGCTGCCCTAAACATGAAGATAAATAAGGATTAGCCCAGTCGATTCCATATTCCTTATTGTATAACAAAATACCAATTGGCATTTGGTTAAATGCCTCATTACTCACTTTCTTTACCCTTGTAATCATATCTGTCGTATGCTTTTCGAAGTTCCTTTGAAATGTAAGTTCAAATCGTACAACCAAAAAGAGAACGATACAAAAAATAACAAAGGCCACCATTCCCATCATTAAATGGAAATAACAAAGAATAGAAATTAGCACAAACACAAAAAATGCCAAGACATAAACAGGATATAAAAACCACTGTTTCTTATAAAATTCAGGCATGTATACAACTCCTATAAAGTAAAACTAACTCAACTTCTAGTCAGTTAAACAGATTAAACAACTTAAAATAGCATACGCAATACTATTTTATCCCTCCTATTTTAGAACGCAAGGAGATCCCTAAATCAATTATACCTAAGATTGTCACAAGAGGAAACAACGCAGGAATAAACATACATGCAATAAAGCTTATAATAGGAACCCCTTTAGTAAAACCTTTTCTATGCGCCAGGAAGGAAATGAATGTCAAACCTTGCAGTACGAGCAACAGGGCAAATATAGCATATAGATTCGAAAATACCATATATAAATATGATGTTTGTTCTACTTTTATAAAAGTTGCTAACAAAATAAATACAACGTAATACCAAATAATACTCTTTGGTAGTTGTATATCTTTAAATTTAGGCCAAGGTACAATATCATACTTTAATTTTTTCAAAACATTTCCTGATATTATCACTGTAATCCAAGAAAACATTACTGAAACCATCACAAGTAAACTTGGGAATAATGTTTGTAACACATCATTAAATTGCTCAAATAACTCTTTTTGTTCTTTACTAATCGGCATACCTGCGGCGTTTATTATTTTCTCGCTTTGTACAAGGCTTTCACTAAACATATTTTGCAGTTGCTTAATTAAATCTATGTTAAAAAACTTTATACTCACGACATAAATGAGTACCATCCCAATTAAATATGCAAGCGTCCCAGCCATCAATATCTCTATTTGTTTTTTTCCCTCTTTATACATGTATCCTAATGCAATACCTATCAATCCAAACATAAACGTCTTTATCAGACTAATCGGCTGACTCACAATAACTGTCAGAAAAAGTGCCGCCACAAAAATAGAGAGCACATTAGATAATTTATGTCTCATTGCCAATAATATAAATGGTAACGGCAACATAAATATTGCAACTATACCTAGAATTGGAACATACATAGATATAAGCAGCAAAATTACATATACAGCTAACAATGCCGCACCTTCAGTAATAAACTTTGTTTGTTTCATCATTTAACCTCTCTTTCAAAAAAGAAAAGCATAGCAAAATGCACAGTAGAGTCCGACTCTACTGTGCATTTCATACGCTATTATTCACCAACATATGGTAAAAGTGCCATTTGACGAGCACGTTTAATTGCAACTGTAAGTTTGCGTTGGTATTTTGCGCTTGTTCCTGTTACACGACGAGGTAAAATTTTACCACGCTCAGAAACGAAACGTTTTAATAAATCAACATCTTTATAATCGATGCGAGTGATGCCGTTAGCTGTGAAGAAACACACCTTACGACGTTTCGCACGTCCACCTTTGCGTCCTGCCATGTCTATTTCCCTCCATTCTTTGTTAAAACTAACAAATTTACTGTATTAGAACGGTAAATCGTCGTCGGAAATGTCGATCGGTTGACCTACATTTGAAAATGGATCGTCATTCTTCGTAAATCCAGAGTTACCTTGGTTACCTGAATTACTAGATTGACCAAATGGGTTAGAGCCTTGGTTACCGAAACCAGCTCCTGATGGTTGCTGATTGAATGAACCACGTTGCTCCCCACCGCCATTACGCGGCTCTAAAAATTGTACGCTCTCCGCAAGAACTTCTGTTACGTATACACGTTTACCATCTTGTCCCTCGTAATTACGAGTTTGAAGACGTCCATCTACGCCTGCTAGGCTACCTTTTTTCAAATAATTTGCTACGTTTTCTGCTTGTTTACGCCATATTACACAATTAATAAAGTCAGCTTCACGCTCACCTTGTTGATTCGCAAATGCGCGATTCACAGCTAACGTAAAAGTAGCTACTGCAACACCATTGGGCGTGTAACGTAGGTCAGGGTCCTTAGTTAAACGACCAACGAGGATAACACGATTCATCAATCGAACCACTCTCCCTTATATATCAATTATTTTTCTTCTTCTTTAACAACGATATGACGAAGGATGTCTTCGTTGATCTTAGCTAAACGGTCGAATTCGTTAATCGCTTCTGCGTTAGAGTTCACGTTTAAGATCATGTAGAAACCTTCACGTAAGTCGTTGATTTCGTAAGCTAAACGACGCTTACCCCACTCTTTCGTGTTAATGATTTCTGCACCATTGTTTGTTAAAACACCTGCAAAACGTTCAACTAAAGCTTTTTGAGCTTCTTCTTCAACGCCAGGACGAATGATGTACATAATTTCGTACTTTCTCATTACACTTTCACCTCCTTTTGGTCTAAACGGCCCATAATGGGCAAGGAGCAATTAATTTATAGTAATTACTCACGAGTTTAGATTATATCATAGTAAGTTATATGAATCAACTCACCAATACATAAAAAACTTGGCAAACACATAATATATTTGCCAAGTTCATATCTTTATTTTTCCTAGGAAATATTAAATTAAACGTTAAAGCGGAAGTGCATAACATCTCCGTCTTTTACAATATACTCTTTTCCTTCTAAACGTACTTTTCCAGCTTCTTTTGCAGCTGTCATAGAACCGTTTGTCACTAAGTCATCGTAAGAAACTGTTTCTGCACGAATAAATCCACGCTCAAAGTCTGTATGAATAACACCAGCACATTGAGGTGCCTTCATACCTTGCTTAAATGTCCATGCACGTACTTCTTGCACGCCAGCTGTGAAGTACGTAGCAAGTCCTAATAAGTCATATGCAGCACGAATTAGTTGATCTAAACCAGATTCTTCAATACCTAATTCTTCAAGGAATACTTTTTTCTCTTCCTCATCTAATTCAGCAATTTCTGATTCGATTTTTGCACATACAACAATTACTTGAGAATTTTCATTTGCAGCAAATTCTTTTACCATTTGTACATATTTATTTTCAGAAGGATCGATAACATCGTCTTCACTTACGTTTGCTACGTATAACATTTCTTTCGTTGTAAGTAAGTGAAGGCCTTTAACAATCTTCATCTGCTCTTCTGTAAATTCAACAGTACGAGCCGGTTTTCCCTCTTCAAATGCTTCTTTTAAACGCGCTAAAATTTCATGCTCATATACTGCGTCTTTGTCTTTTTGTCTTGCTAATTTCGCAACACGTTCGATTCGTTTATCAACTGACTCTAAATCTGCTAAAATTAGCTCTAAATTGATTGTTTCAATATCATCAATTGGATCTACTTTTCCTGAAACGTGTGTAATATTTTCATCTTCAAAACAACGAACAACTTGACAAATCGCATCTACTTGGCGAATGTGCGATAAGAATTTATTTCCTAATCCTTCACCTTTACTAGCACCTTTTACGATACCTGCGATATCAGTAAACTCAAATACAGTCGGAACAGTTTTTTTCGGTTCTACTAATTCCGTTAATTTATTTAAACGTTCATCTGGTACTTCTACAATTCCTACGTTTGGATCAATTGTACAGAATGGATAGTTCGCAGATTCTGCTCCTGCCTGTGTAATCGCATTAAATAAAGTGGACTTCCCTACGTTAGGTAATCCAACAATCCCAGCCGTTAATCCCATATTTTTCACTCCTATGTCTCAATCTTTCATCATTATAGATAGTAACGAAAAAAATGACAAGTTTCCTCCAAACGAAAAAAAGTAACAGTCACCTACTGCAACTGTTACTTTCTCTCTATTCTTCATGCTTCACAAGTATTTTTTTTACCTTACGATCAAACTCTCTTCGAGGAATCATTACCGAATGGTCACACCCCTCGCACTTAATGCGGATATCCATTCCCATACGAATAATCTTCCAACGATTCTCACCACATGGGTGGGCTTTTTTCATTTCCACAACATCGTACAAGTTATATTGCTTTTGCTCCACTCTCCAAACTCCTCTCTATACTAAATTGCTTTTCCACTAACCAGTTCTTCACGATTATATAAAACCATACGTGGATATGGAATTTCAATTCCATGTAAATCAAGACGATTTTTAATTTCTTTACGAAGTGCTCTTGCAATAACTGCATGTTGCATTGGCTCTACTTCAGCAATAACACGTAATATAACCTCTGAAGCAGCTAATGTTTGTACACCTAATAATTGAGGTTTTGTTACCATTTGTTCATACTGTGCAGGTAATTCCTCTAATAAATCTTCAATTACTTGCTCTGCTTTCGCTATGTCAGCCTCATACGAAATAGATACATCAACAAATGCCACACTATTACTCACTGAGAAGTTCGTAACTTGAACAATGCTTCCATTTGGTAAAGTATGAATTTCGCCTGTCCAACTCTTTATTTTTGTCGTACGAAGTCCAATTTCTAAAACGACTCCTTCAAATTGGCCAATTCTAACATAGTCGCCAACTGAAAACTGGTCTTCTAACAAGATAAATAATCCTGTAATGACATCTTTCACTAAACTTTGAGCACCAAAGCCGACTGCCAAACCAATTACCCCAGCACCCGCTAATAAACCTGATGCATTAATATTGAACACACCTAAAATCGCAATTAGCATAATGAACATAACAACGTACGCCACAATGTTTTCAAGTAACTTCGCTACTGTAACTGTACGACGTTCTGAAATTTGAATCGGTGATCGACTTCCCATACGAAATGCATTTCGTACAATTGCCCTTGCAATTCGTACAATGATTGCACCAAGTATTAAAATAATAACTATTTTTAGTGATTTCACACCGATATTCGTCCAATCAATGGACTCGAACCACCTCAAAGCTAAATCCATGTACCTCTACCTCTCCATCAAAAATGTCTTTTTAGTTGTCCCTATTATTGTATCAGAAGTCTCTCTAATTTCTGAAAAAAATTTATGACTTTCATTCCATTTCTTAACTTCCATATAGGTATAAAATGGAACGAATATATATATACTAGTACTATTATTTCTATTTTCACACCTTGCAAACAGAACGCACTTATAGCTTTCTATTTTACTCACCGTATAACATAATTTGAAAATTTATTAAAAGGATGGGTGCTTCATGAATATTGGAAGTTTTCGCTTACCTTTTTTTGAAAAAGAAACACAAAATGTTATGCACCAAGACGTAGAAGCCTCCGAGACAATCAGTAATTTTTTACTTTCCCATATTCCTATCAACACTAATATGCCACTCATTCTCGTTTGTATCGGGACAGATCGTTCCACAGGTGACGCACTTGGCCCATTAGTTGGAACGAAACTAGAACAAGTAGAAATCAAAAACTTCCAAGTATTCGGCACACTAGATGAACCGATACACGCACTAAATTTGGAAGAAAAAATTCAGAATATACAGAAAGATAATCCGACTTCATTTGTAATTGCGGTTGATGCATGTTTAGGAAAGTCTCAAAATATCGGTTCAATCACTACCGGAAAAGGGCCTAGCAAACCTGGTGCTGCCATGAATAAGAAATTGCCCGCAGTTGGCGACTTGCATATACACGGCATTGTCAATCTAAATGGTTTTATGGAATTTTTTGTTCTTCAAAATACAAGATTAAGTTTAGTCATGAAAATGGCTGATGTAATTGCACAAAGTATAAAAGAGACGGATCAAAAATTATCTGCATTAAAAAAAGCAAACCATCTATAAATAATAAGATGGTTTGCTTTTTAATGTTTCTGTGACAATAATTCTAAAATACGATTTAAATCTTCTTTATTAAAAAATTCAATTTCGATTTTACCTTTTTCTTTTTTCGTTTCTTTAATTTTTACATCCGTACCAAATTTTTCTCTCAAAAACGTTTCACGTTCTACAAAAAATATATTTCTCTCTTTTTTTACTTGATTTGTTTCACGTGAAACGCGCTGATTAATATCTTGGACAATTTTTTCTAATTGACGAACATTTAATCCTTCTTTTTCAATTCGCTTCAATAAAGATTTCAATTGTTCTTCATCTTTTATTGTGAGCAAAGTTCTACCATGAGCCATAGAAAGTTGGCCATTTGCAATCATATCTTGCACAAATGAAGGGAGGCTTAATAATCGAGTGTAATTTGCGATATACGGTCTACTCTTACCGAGGCGTTTCGCTAATTGCTCTTGTGTTACATTTAGCTCATTCATTAACATCTGATATGCCATTGCCTCTTCCATAGGATTTAAATCTTCTCGTTGTAAATTTTCTAATAAAGCAAATTCCATCATTTGCTGCTCGTTTAGTTGCCTTACAACAGCAGGTACTTTTTCAAGTCCTGCCTCTTTAGCAGCACGATACCTTCTTTCACCTGCAACAATTTCATATCCCTTAATGCTCTTTCTAGCAATTAACGGTTGTAATATACCATGTTCCTTAATAGAAGCCGCTAATTCCTGAATGGCATCTTTACTAAAGTGCTTACGAGGTTGATATGGATTCGGTCTTAATTCAGTTACAAGAATCTCCTGAATTGTTTCCTCTTCTTTCACATCTAAATCTGGAAAAAACACATTGATTCCTCTTCCTAATCCTTTAGCCACCTGCAATCACTTCCTCTGCCAAATCTATATATACTTCTGCTCCTCTTGATTTAGCGTCATATTGCATAATTGGTTTTCCATGACTTGGTGCCTCACTTAAACGAACATTACGAGGAATAATTGAACGGTATACTTTATCTCTAAAATACTTCTTCACTTCATCTATAACTTGAATCCCTAAATTTGTACGGGCATCCAACATCGTTAGCAATACACCTTGAATTGCTAAATTTTTATTTAAATGTTTTTGCACAAGTCGAACTGTATTTAACAGCTGACTTAATCCTTCTAATGCGTAATATTCACACTGAACAGGAATAATAACAGAATCTGCTGCTGTTAATGCATTAATCGTTAATAAACCTAAGGATGGGGGACAGTCAATAATAATATAATCATATTCATCACGAACTGGCTGTAAAGCCCTTTGCAAACGTACTTCCCGGGAAATAGTTGGTACCAATTCAATTTCAGCCCCAGCCAATTGAATTGTAGCGGGTAGAACATCTAAGTTTTCAGTTGCGGTCTTGCGTATAACTCCTTGAACATCTGCATCTTCCACAAGAACGTTGTAAATACATTGATCTAATTCAGATTTTTCAATTCCCACACCCGTCGTTGCATTCCCTTGAGCATCAATGTCTACGAGAAGGACTTTCTTTCCTACTTGTGCCAATCCAGCCCCTAAATTAACAGATGTTGTTGTTTTTCCAACACCGCCTTTTTGATTAGCAATAGCAATGATTTTTCCCATGATGTCACCTACTTTCAACCTTTCTATCTTATTCTAGTAGCAATTACGTTTATTGTAACATGAAATAAAAGTTTTTCTTTTACGTCCTTATTAAACTTCAAAATTTATTTCTAAACTCCTTCTTCCGTTAACAAGAAAATATAGTAAAAAAGACCTCTCCAATAGGATAAGGTCTCTAACACACTATTATTATTTTTTCTTCGGAATTTTAATTGTAATTTGATAGTACTCATCAAACTCTTCTTCTTCAGAATTAACATTTAAACCACTATCAGCAACCATTTGTAATGATTGCCTAATCGTATTCATTGCAATTCTCGTATCCCGACTTACCGCTTTTTGCTTTGCTTTACGCTTCGGCTTTACTTCTTCTAGCAGTTTTGCAATTCGTTCTTCTGTTTGCTTTACATTTAACTGTTTATCCACAATTTCCTGCAAAATCTTTAATTGTAATTCCTCATTTTTTAAAGGAATAAGAGCACGAGCATGACGTTCTGTAATGCTTTTTTCTAATAATGCATTTTTTATTTCTTCAGGCAACTTTAACAATCGCAATTTATTTGCGATTGTGGATTGTCCTTTTCCAAGTCGTTGTGCCAATGCTTCTTGTGTTAAATTATGTAACTCAATTAGCTTTTGATATGCCACAGCTTCTTCGATTGCTGTTAATTCTTCACGTTGCAAGTTTTCAATTAGTGCTACAGAAGCCGTCTCTGTATCATTTAAGTTCTTTATAATCGCAGGAACCTTTTCCCATCCTAACTTAGTTGCTGCCCGAAAACGTCTTTCTCCAGCAATAATCTCGTATTTTTCATCCTCATATTGCCTCACAACAATCGGCTGAATAAGTCCGTGTGTACGGATCGTTAATGCTAGCTCTTCAATACGTGCATCATCAAAAACTGTTCGTGGTTGATAACGGTTAGGAGTGATGTTTACTATCGGAATTTCTTGTATTTCTTCATATACCTTTTTATCTATTTCTTCATGGCTTTCGTCTTGTAATTCGAATTCGCTCTCTTTATCTCCAAAGCCAAATAAACGAGAAAACGTATTTTTCATACATATTCCACCACCTTTTAGGCCTATTGACTATTCTCCATAAAATGTTTCCTATGAAACATTTACGTTTTCATTTATATAATTTAATCTTACGTCTAATAAGATTTATTTTTCAATAGGTAATTTATTGGGTGTTCCCGGTTTGCGTGGATATTTCTTTGGTGTCTTGCGCTTTTTCTCGATTAATAAAATATTACGCTCACTCTCTTCAAACGGTAATTGGAACGTAGACATTTCTTTTAACTCTCCGCCAAGCACCTCTAAAGCATACTTGCCATTTTCAATTTCTTCGTTTGCTGCTGCGCCTTTCATTGCAATAAATGTCCCTCCAACTTTTACAAGTGGTAAACATAACTCACTTAATACAGAAAGACGTGCAACTGCTCGTGCCATTACAATATCGTATGATTCACGTACACCTTCTTTTTTGCCAAATGTTTCAGCACGATCATGACAAAATGCCACATCACTTAATTCTAATTTTTGTGCTAAATGGTTTAAGAAATTAATGCGTTTTTGCAATGAATCTACAATTGTTACTTTTAAGTGCGGGAAACAAATTTTCAAAGGAATACTTGGAAAACCAGCTCCTGCTCCAACATCACAAATTGAGAATGGTTTTGAAAAATCATAATAAAAAGCAGCTGTAATGGAATCAAAAAAGTGTTTTAAATATACTTCTTCTTTTTCTGTAATAGCCGTTAAATTCATTTTTTCATTCCACTCTACTAATGTTTCAAAGTAGATTTGGAACTGTTCTAACTGCCTAGAAGAGAGGGTAATGCCCTTCTCTTCTAGCATAGATTGAAATTGTTCTATGTTCATCTAGCAATAACTCCTTACTATTTATTGGTTCGATACTCGCGTAATTTTTCCTTGTTCAATATACACAAGCAAAATGGAAACGTCAGCTGGATTTACGCCCGAAATACGTGAAGCCTGCCC
Source organism: Bacillaceae bacterium OF18-1A (assembly GCA_027694045.1). Classification (GTDB taxonomy): domain Bacteria; phylum Bacillota; class Bacilli; order Bacillales; family Bacillaceae_G; genus Bacillus_A. The sequence continues at coordinate 418,854 of JAQEWB010000003.1, forward strand.
CATTGAAAGTGGACGAACATCTTTCAATTTCTGTCTAGCTTCTGAAGCAAGGCTAGAAATCGCATCATAATCAATATCCACAGGAATTTTTTTGTTTTCCATTTTCTTCATACGCTCTACTTGCTGTAAAGATTTTTCGATATATCCTTCGTACTTAATCTGAATTTCAACTTGCTCTGTAATCTCATCACTTAATTCTACTTCGCTTGGTACTAAAAGATGGATATGCTCATATGTCATTTCCGGACGACGTAATAAATCACTTGCACGTATTCCATCTTTTAATTCACTTCCGCCAATACTGCGAATTAATTCTTGAACCTCAGGACGTGGTTTAATAATAATGCTTCCTAAACGTTCTTTTTCCTGTTCAATTTGTAACTTTTTATTTGTAAATCGTTCATAACGATCTTCTTTAATTAAGCCGATTTTACGACCAACTTCTGTTAAACGAAGATCCGCATTATCATGACGTAATAATAGACGATATTCCGCACGAGACGTTAATAAACGATACGGTTCATTTGTCCCTTTCGTTACAAGATCATCAATTAAAACACCGATATATGCATCAGCACGACCTAAAATTACTTCTTCTTTGCCTAAAGATCGACATGCTGCATTAATTCCAGCCATAAGCCCTTGACCTGCCGCTTCTTCATAACCAGAAGTTCCATTAATTTGTCCTGCTGTATATAAATTTTTAATTTTTTTCGTTTCTAATGTTGGCCATAATTGCGTTGGCACGATTGCATCGTACTCAATTGCATAACCTGTACGCATCATTTCAACATTCTCTAGACCCGGAATTGTTCTAAGCATATCACGCTGTACATCTTCTGGTAAGCTTGTGGATAAACCTTGTACATATACTTCTTGCGTATTACGTCCTTCTGGTTCTAAGAAAATTTGATGACGTGGTTTATCATTAAATCTAACTACTTTATCTTCAATAGAAGGACAGTATCTAGGTCCCGTTCCTTTAATCATACCAGAATACATAGCTGAACGATGTAAATTTTCATCTATTAAACGATGTGTTTCAGTACTTGTATATGTCAACCAACATGGGATTTGATCCATAATAAATTTCGTCGTTTCGAAAGAGAACGAACGTGGCTTATCATCACCTGGTTGAATTTCTGTCTTACTGTAGTCAATTGTATTACTATTTACACGCGGAGGTGTACCTGTTTTAAATCTAACAAGATCAAAACCAAGCTCCTCTAAATGTTCAGATAATGTAATAGATGGTTGCTGATTGTTTGGACCACTTGAATATTTTAAGTCGCCCATAATAATTTCGCCACGTAAAAATGTTCCAGTCGTAATTACAACCGTTTTTGCCGTATATTCAGCACCTGCTTGTGTAATTACCCCTTTACATACGCCATCTTCAACGATTAAACGCTCTACCATTCCTTGGAACAACGTTAAGTTTGGTGTCTCTTCAATCGTTTTCTTTAATTCATGCTGGTAAGAAAATTTATCTGCTTGTGCTCGAAGCGCACGTACAGCTGGTCCCTTACCTGTATTTAACATACGCATTTGAATATGCGTTTTATCAATATTGCGACCCATTTCGCCGCCTAATGCATCAATTTCACGAACAACAATCCCTTTTGCTGGTCCACCAACAGAAGGGTTACATGGCATGAACGCTACCATATCTAAGTTAATTGTTAACATTAATGTTTTTGAGCCCATTCGTGCTGCCGCAAGACCAGCTTCGCATCCTGCATGACCCGCACCGATTACTATGACATCGTATGAACCGGCATTGTATCCCATTGTTTATTCCTCCTAAGAATCTCTATCTTTCTAAAACATTTTTATATTATTTTCCTAAACAAAATTGAGAGAACAACTGGTCAATCAAACTTTCATGCACAGTATCACCAGTAATTTCACCAAGTATTTCCCATGTTCTTGTTAAATCAATTTGCACCATATCAATTGGAACACCATTTTCAATTGCCTCAACTGCATCACCAATTGTTTTTCCTGCTTGTGTCAGTAATCCGATATGTCTTGAATTAGAAACATATGTCATATCTGTTGAATCAATTGTTCCTTCAAAGAATAGATCAGCGATTGCCTTTTCAAGTTCATCTATTCCTTGCTCCTCAATTAAGGATGTCGTAATGATACGATTTCCCGCAGCTAACTCTGTAACACGTCCCATATCAATTCCTTGCGGTAAATCTGTCTTATTCACAATAACAATGAAATCTTTCCCATGTACGGCACGGAATAAATCTTCATCTTCATTCGTTAAAGCCTCGCTATAGTTAACAACAACTAATACCAAATCAGCTTGGCTCATCATTTCTTTTGAGCGTTCCACACCAATTCGTTCAACAACATCTTCCGTTTCACGAATACCCGCTGTATCTATAAGTTTAAGTGGTACACCACGCACATTAACGTACTCTTCAATAACATCACGAGTTGTTCCTGCAATATCAGTTACAATTGCCTTATTCTCCTGAACAAGACTATTTAATAGCGACGACTTCCCAACGTTAGGTCTACCAATAATTGCTGTGGCAATACCTTCACGTAAAATTTTCCCTTGTTTTGATGTTTCTAATATTTTTTCAATTTCTGAACGAACATGCGTCGCCTTCTCAATCAAAATATTATGTGTCATCTCTTCTACATCATCGTATTCTGGGTAATCTATATTTACCTCAACATGAGCTAATGTTTCTAAAATTTCTTGACGTAGGCGACCAATTAATTTAGATAATCGCCCTTCCATTTGATTAATTGCTACATTCATTGCGCGATCTGTTTTTGCACGAATTAAATCCATAACAGCTTCTGCCTGCGATAAATCAATACGTCCATTTAAAAAAGCACGTTTCGTAAATTCACCGGGCTCTGCTAATCGTACTCCTTGTGCTAAAATAAGTTGCAATACTTTGTTTACCGAAACAAGCCCACCATGACAATTAATTTCTACTATATTTTCACGTGTAAAAGTTCTTGGTGCACGCATAATGGACACCATAACTTCTTCAATAACTTGATTTGTATCTAAATCAACAATATGACCATAATGAATAGTGTGCGAAGGAACTTCCGTTAAATCCTTCCCTTTAAAAATACGGTTAACTTTCTCAACCGCATCATCCCCACTTACTCGAACAATGGCAATTGCACCCTCTCCAAGCGCTGTGGAAATCGCGGCAATTGTATCAAATTCCATGTCCTTTCACCTCATTTGCTTATTTATCTCTATTTCAACACGATTATTTCTTTCACTAAATTATTAGGATACCATAACGGACCTATCTACAAAAGAATAATAACTCATTTTATTATGTCCTCATGTAAAAAACACTAAACTTATTCACAGTGGATAAGTTTAGTGTTTTTAGTTATCCACACTCTTTTTCCCCTCAAAAAAACCGGCACTCATTCGAGTAACCGGTCACTTGGGAGATATTACAACATGCCGATGTGGTTCATTTCCTTCAGAAGTTGTATTGATATTTTGATGATTAGATAATGCTTGATGAATGATTTTTCGTTCAAAAGATGGCATTGGCTCTAAAACAACTCTTTTTTTCGTATTTGACACTTGTTTTGCTAATCGATAAGAAAGCGATTCTAATGTACTTTTTCTTTTACTACGATAATTTTCAGCATCTATTGTGATACCAATATACTGCTTCGTATGACGATTCGCCACAAGTTTTGTCAAATATTGTAAAGAATTTAGCGTATTACCTCTTTTTCCAATCAAAATACCTACATTATCACCAGAAATTGTAAATTCAACTTCGCGTCCTTTTACAATTTTACTAATCTCAACTTTCACACCCATATCATGAATGACATTTCTTAAATAATCTTCGCATTCTTGAATTGGATCTTTCTTCAATGCAACTTCGACTACTGCAGGACGATTCCCAAATAAACCTAAGAATCCTCTTTTACCTTCATCGATAATATTTATATCTACCCGATCTTTTGATGTATTTAATTGCCTTAAAGCATCTTCTACTGCCAGCTCGACTGTTTGTCCTTTAGCAGTAATTACACTCACTTGCCAGATCCTCCAGCCTTACTTGCCTTAATCTCTGGACCTTTAATAAAGTACATTTGAGCAATACCGAAGATATTACCAACAACCCAGTAAAGTGATAATGCAGCTGGGAAATTAATTGCAAAGACTAAAATCATAATCGGCATAAGCCAAAGCATCATTGCCATTTGCGGATTTTGACCAGCTGTTCCTGCCATTGCAAGCTTTTGCTGAATAAATGTCGTAATTGCCGCAACAACCGGTAAGATATAGTACGGATCTGCATGTCCTAAATCGAACCATAAGAAACTATGTTGCTTAATCTCAGCTGTTCTCATAATCGCATGATAAAAAGCAAATAGAATTGGCATTTGGATAAAGATTGGTAAACAACCAGCTAATGGATTCACACCATTTTTTTGATACAACTGCATCATTTCTTGTTGTAGTTTTTGCTGTGTTGCTTGGTCTTTTGAGCTATATTTCTCTTTTAACTTCACCATTTCTGGTTGTAACGCTTGCATTGCTTTCGTGCTCTTCGTTTGTTTAATCATTAATGGTAATAACGCAAAACGAATAATAAGAGTCGTAACAACGATTGCTAAACCATAATTACTGTTAAATAAGTTTGCAAAATACGTGATTAATTGAGAAAGCGGATATACGAAATACTCATTCCAAATCCCAGTGCTTTTCGGTGTAATCGGCTGATTTGTTTCACTACAGCCAGTAGCAATTGCCATTAATGCAATAACCATGGCTAGTAAACCTATTTTCTTTTTCAAAGCCTGCTCCTCCTTGTTTCGGTATGTATATAGTGTAATTCATTTCCTTACGCTACTTTTTTATTCTTTTCATACCAGAGCGTTTAAAGACATGAATTAAGCTTTTCTTTACTTCTTCATATGTCATCTCTGCACAAGGCTTCCTTGCTATTATAACAAAATCTTTTCCAGAATCTATCTCATCTTTTAATTCTGTGATTGACTGGCGGATCATACGTTTAATTCGATTACGAACCACTGCATTTCCTATTTTCTTACTAACAGAAAGGCCGATGCGAAAATTTGGCTGTTCTTCTTTATCTAATTGGTACACAACAAACTGACGATTTGCATTCGATTTTCCCTTTTGGAAAACCGATTGGAATTCATCATTCTTTTTTATACGATTTTTTTTCTTCATATCAATTGACACTCCTGTGTTTCATCAGCGGAAATTCACTATTATTAGAAAAAAAGACCACTGAACGATCAGTGGTCTACGCAGATAATACTTTTCTTCCTTTACGACGACGAGCTGCTAGCACTTTACGTCCGTTCGCTGTGCTCATACGGCTGCGGAAACCATGTACTTTGCTGCGCTTACGTTTATTTGGTTGGTAAGTTCTTTTCATTATATGACACCTCCCTGAGGAATATCTGTTAAAGACAGTCCTATAAATTATAGTTAATTCACTAGGAAAATGTCAATGGTTCTAGAAATTTTCATTAAATATTCATTTTGAACCTATTCACAGACTTTTTCACAGCCCCTATATTTCCTTGTGGATAAATGTTTTTTTATGTTTTTTATATCCACAAACTTTTTTCTCACTTTTACACAGTATATCGTGTTGTGGACAAGTTTATTCCACAAGGTATTGATTTTGTGGATAACTTTCTTAATTTCATTGCTATAGCTACTTTTTTTTGATATTATAGTTGTGTTTTCACTTTGAATAAGTTTTCCACATCTTTATCTTATCCACAATTTGTGTATAACATGTGGACAGTTTTAATCACATGTGGGTAAATAGTTGTCCACATCTTCTTTTTTGTCGAAAAAACTATCTCGTATACAAACGACGTTTTTGGGTTTTAAAATACGTTTCGTATAAATATACATTTTATATTTATTAGGTTGTACATTTGTTGCGCAATCTTATTCTTTCACCATCTTAGTAAAGGAGGGACACCTTTGGAAAACATTTCTGATTTATGGAATAGTGCCTTAAAAGAACTAGAAAAAAAGGTCAGTAAACCTAGTTATGAAACATGGTTAAAGTCAACAACTGCTCATAACTTAAAGAAAGATGTATTAACTATTACAGCTCCAAACGAATTTGCTCGTGATTGGCTAGAATCTCATTATTCAGAACTCATTTCAGAAACACTTTATGATTTAACAGGGGCAAAATTAGCTATTCGCTTTATTATTCCCCAAAGTCAAGCAGAAGAGGATATTGATCTTCCTCCCGTTAAAAAAAATCTAGCACAAGATGATTCTACTCATTTACCACAGAGCATGTTAAATCCAAAATATACATTTGATACGTTTGTTATCGGCTCTGGTAATCGTTTTGCTCATGCTGCTTCCCTAGCTGTAGCAGAGGCACCAGCTAAGGCATATAATCCTCTCTTTATTTACGGGGGAGTGGGACTTGGAAAGACGCACTTAATGCATGCGATTGGTCATTATGTAATTGAACATAACCCAAATGCAAAGGTTGTATATTTATCATCAGAAAAATTTACAAATGAATTTATTAACTCTATTCGTGATAATAAAGCTGTTGATTTTCGCAATAAGTATCGCAATGTAGATGTTTTATTGATAGATGATATTCAATTTCTTGCCGGAAAAGAACAAACGCAAGAAGAATTTTTCCATACATTTAATGCATTACACGAAGAAAGCAAACAAATTGTAATTTCAAGTGATCGGCCGCCAAAAGAAATTCCAACTTTAGAAGATCGTCTTCGTTCTCGCTTTGAATGGGGGCTCATTACAGACATTACACCACCGGATTTAGAAACACGAATTGCGATTTTACGTAAAAAAGCGAAAGCCGAAGGGCTTGATATACCAAATGAGGTTATGCTTTATATCGCAAATCAAATTGATTCAAACATTCGTGAACTAGAGGGCGCGCTCATTCGAGTTGTAGCTTATTCGTCTTTAATAAACAAAGATATTAATGCTGACCTAGCAGCTGAAGCACTTAAAGATATTATTCCAAATTCTAAACCAAAAATTATCTCTATTTATGATATCCAAAAGGCTGTGGGAGATGTTTATCAAGTAAAATTAGAAGATTTCAAAGCGAAAAAGCGTACGAAGTCAGTTGCATTTCCTCGCCAGATTGCAATGTATTTATCACGTGAACTTACAGACTCCTCTTTACCTAAAATAGGGGAAGAATTTGGCGGACGTGATCATACAACAGTTATCCATGCTCATGAAAAAATTTCTAAGCTATTAAAAACGGATACGCAATTACAAAAACAAGTCGAAGAAATTAATGGTATTTTAAAGTAGTAGCTGAATAGTGTGAATAACTTCCTTTGTTTTACGCACAGTCTATCCACATGTAGATAGACTGTTTTTACATCTTTCAACGGGGTTATCCACATATCCACAAGCCCTATTACTATTACTACTATTTTTTATCTTTATTAATTAAATAAAATCTTATACTTACCGGAGGTTTTTCGTTATGCGTTTTACAATACAAAAAGACTATCTTGTAAGAGGTGTACAAGATGTAATGAAAGCTGTTTCCTCTCGTACAACAATTCCAATTCTTACAGGGATTAAAATTGTTGCTACTGAAGAAGGCGTTACATTAACAGGAAGTGATGCGGATATTTCGATAGAATCCTTCATTCCAGTTGAGGAAGATGGAAAAGAAATTGTGGAAGTATCACAATCAGGAAGTATTGTTTTACAAGCAAAATATTTTAGTGAGATCGTAAAAAAACTACCTAAAGATACTGTCGAAATTTCTGTGGAAAATCATTTTATGACAAAAATAAAATCTGGAAAATCAGAGTTTAACTTAAATGGTTTAGATTCTGCTGAATATCCACTATTGCCACAGATTGAAGAACATCATGTTTTTAAGATTCCAACGGATTTACTTAAACATATGATTAGACAAACTGTATTTGCAGTTTCTACTTCTGAAACAAGACCAATCTTGACAGGTGTAAACTGGAAAGTATATAACAGCGAGTTAACTTGTATTGCAACAGATAGTCATAGACTAGCACTTCGAAAAGCAAAAATCGCAGGGCATAATATTGCAGAAGAATTCCAAGCGAATGTTGTAATTCCTGGTAAAAGCTTAAATGAATTAAGTAAAATTTTAGATGAATCCGAGGAAATGGTAGATATCGTTATTACGGAGTATCAAGTATTATTCCGTACAAAACATTTATTATTCTTCTCAAGATTGTTAGAAGGGAATTACCCAGATACGACGCGTTTAATTCCAGCAGAGAGTAAAACAGATATTTTTGTAAATACAAAAGAATTTTTACAAGCCATTGATCGTGCTTCACTATTAGCAAGAGACGGCCGTAATAATGTTGTGAAATTATCAACACTAGAGCAAGAAATGCTAGAAATTTCTTCGAACTCACCAGAAATTGGGAAGGTAGTAGAAGAAGTTCAATGTGAAAAAGTAGATGGGGAAGAATTAAAAATATCTTTTAGTGCAAAATATATGATGGATGCATTAAAGGCCTTAGATAGTACAGAGATTAAGATTAGCTTTACGGGAGCAATGAGACCGTTCTTAATTCGTACAGTAAATGATGATTCGATTACTCAATTAATTTTACCAGTTCGTACTTACTAGGTAAGAAATAAGGGTTGCTAGTTTAAAGATGCTAGTAGCCCTTATTTGATTTTTGGGTATTACTTTCCTAATGCTAGTTTATTTAGTACAATGAAAGAATGAACACTTTCAGAAAGTGAGCGATTTTATGAAACGTATTAAAATTTCAACAGAGTATATTACACTAGGACAATTTTTAAAGTTAGCTGATGTAATCGATACAGGTGGCGCTGTAAAATGGTTCTTACAAGAATATGAAGTGTACGTGAATCAAGAACTTGAAAATAGAAGAGGTCGCAAGTTATATGCGAACGATATTATTGAAATTCCAGGAAGTGGAACCTTCCAAGTTCAGGCATAAAGGGGGAGCCCTTTGTTTATTTCAGAAATACAATTAAAAAACTATCGCAATTATGAAAAATTAGAGCTTTCCTTTGAAGATAAAGTGAATGTAATTATCGGTGAAAATGCGCAAGGGAAAACGAATTTGATGGAAGCTATTTATGTTTTAGCGATGGCGAAATCTCATAGAACCTCTAATGATCGTGAACTTATCCGTTGGGATGAAGATTTTGGTCAAATTAAAGGGAAGTTACAAAAAAGAAACAGTTCTTTGTCTTTGGAATTAAATATTTCGAAAAAAGGTAAAAAGGCAAAATTAAATCAACTTGAACAACAAAAATTGAGTCAATATATTGGCGAAATGAACGTTGTCATGTTTGCCCCAGAAGATTTAAATCTTGTAAAAGGAAGCCCTCAAGTAAGAAGACGCTTTTTAGATATGGAATTAGGACAAATAGCTCCAGTTTATTTGTATGAGTTAAGTCAATATCAAAAGGTGCTCACACAGCGAAATCACTTGTTGAAAAAAATGCAAGGGAATAGTAAGAGTGAGGAAACGATGTTGGATGTATTTACACTTCAACTCATTGAACATGGTACGAAAATATTGCGAAAGCGTTTTGAATTTTTGCAGTTACTACAAGAATGGGCAGCTCCAATTCATCGCGGTATAAGCCGTGGATTAGAAGAATTAGAAATTGTCTATAAACCGAGTGTAGATGTATCAGAATCAATGGATTTGTCGAAAATAAAAGAAGTATACTATGAAAGTTTTCAATCTGTGAAACAACGTGAAATTTTCCGTGGTACGACTTTAATTGGTCCTCATCGTGATGATTTACAATTCTTCGTTAATAGTAAAAATGTTCAAGTCTTTGGTTCTCAAGGACAACAACGAACGACCGCACTGTCCCTAAAATTAGCTGAAATTGAATTGATTTACTCAGAAGTTAAGGAATACCCGATTCTTTTATTGGATGATGTATTATCAGAATTAGACGATTATCGTCAATCACATCTGTTAAATACAATTCAAGGAAAAGTGCAAACATTTGTTACAACGACGAGTGTCGACGGAATTGAACACGAAACATTAAAAGAAGCGAAAACAATTCATGTAACGAACGGCACGGTAGATTGTGAAATAGATAGGGCATAATCCCTGTTTAAATGGAAAAGTAGGTGATCTTTGTGTCAATGGAACAAAAGCAAATGCAGGAAAATTCATATGATGAAAGTCAGATACAGGTACTTGAAGGACTAGAGGCAGTTCGAAAACGCCCTGGTATGTATATTGGATCTACAAGTGGGAAAGGACTTCACCACCTTGTATGGGAAATCGTCGATAATAGTATTGATGAAGCACTTGCAGGGTATTGTGATGAAATTAACGTTAGCATTGAAGAAGACAATAGTATTCGTGTAACGGATAATGGGCGCGGTATTCCAGTTGGTATACAAGAGAAAATGGGACGTCCTGCTGTAGAAGTTATTATGACCGTTCTTCATGCTGGTGGTAAGTTTGGCGGCGGCGGTTATAAAGTTTCTGGTGGTCTACATGGTGTTGGGGCATCTGTTGTAAATGCCTTATCAACAGAACTAGAAGTATTTGTACATCGTGATGGAAAAATCCATTACCAAAAATACGAAAGAGGTATTCCGGTTGCAGATTTAAAAGTTATTGGTGATACAGATCAAACAGGAACAATCACGAGATTTAAACCGGATCCAGAAATCTTTAAGGAAACAACAGTATACGAATTTGATACGCTAGCAACTCGTATGCGTGAATTGGCATTTTTAAATCGTAATATTAAATTAATAATTGAAGATAAACGTGAACATAAGCAAAAGAAAGAATTCCATTATGAAGGTGGAATTAAATCATATGTTGAACATTTAAATCGTTCAAAACAACCAATCCATGAAGAGCCTGTATATGTAGAAGGTTCTAAGGATGGTATTCAGGTTGAGGTTTCCCTTCAATATAACGAAGGATATACAAATAATATTTACTCATTTACAAATAACATTCATACGTACGAAGGTGGTACACATGAAGTTGGATTTAAAACTGCTTTAACGCGTGTGATTAATGATTATGGGCGTAAAAATAGCATTTTAAAAGATGCGGATAGCAACTTAACGGGTGAAGATGTTCGTGAAGGTTTAACAGCAATCGTATCAATCAAACATCCAAATCCACAGTTTGAAGGGCAAACAAAGACAAAACTAGGGAACAGCGAAGCGAGAACGATTACAGAATCTGTATTCTCAGAGGCTTTCGAAAAGTTTTTACTAGAGAACCCAAATGTTGCACGAAAAATTGTAGAAAAAGGTACGATGGCAGCACGTGCACGTGTAGCTGCGAAAAAAGCACGTGAATTGACGCGCCGAAAGAGTGCGTTAGAGGTTTCAAGTTTACCAGGTAAATTAGCAGATTGTTCTTCGAAAGATCCAGCAATTAGCGAAATTTATATCGTAGAGGGTGACTCTGCCGGTGGATCAGCAAAACAAGGGCGTGATCGTCATTTCCAAGCGATCTTACCACTTAAAGGTAAAATTATTAACGTTGAAAAAGCAAGATTAGATAAAATCTTATCGAATGACGAAGTACGTACAATTATTACTGCAATTGGTACAAATATTGGTGGAGACTTTGATATTGAGAAGGCTCGTTATCATAAAGTTATTATTATGACAGATGCGGACGTAGATGGTGCGCATATTCGTACCCTATTATTAACGTTCTTCTACCGTTATATGCGTCAAATCATTGAACATGGTTATATTTATATTGCGCAGCCACCATTGTTTAAAGTACAACAAGGTAAGAAAATTCAATATGCTTACAACGATAAGGAACTTGAAAAAATCTTAGCTGAATTACCAGCTCAACCTAAGCCTGGAATTCAGCGTTATAAGGGTCTAGGAGAAATGAATCCAACTCAGTTATGGGAAACGACAATGGACCCAGAAGTACGTTCTTTACTTCAAGTTTCTCTTCAAGATGCAATTGAAGCAGATGAAACATTCGAAATTTTAATGGGTGATAAGGTTGAACCGCGTCGTAATTTTATCCAAGAAAATGCAAAATACGTGAAAAACCTTGATATTTAAATGAGTAATGACAGGAATCTAAGTATTCCTGTCTTCTACATATAAATCAATGTATTTGTAACGGAAATGTAAGAGGAGGTGCTCGTTGATGTCAGACAATCAACAACAAGCACGAATTCGAGAAATTAATATTAGTCATGAAATGCGTACCTCATTTTTAGATTACGCAATGAGTGTTATCGTATCTCGTGCATTACCAGATGTTCGTGATGGATTAAAACCTGTTCATCGTAGGGTTCTATATGCGATGAATGATTTAGGAATTACAGCTGATAAAGCATATAAAAAATCAGCACGTATTGTCGGTGAAGTAATTGGTAAGTATCACCCTCATGGTGATTCGGCTGTTTATGAAACGATGGTACGTATGGCTCAAGATTTCAGTCAACGTTATATGCTTGTTGATGGGCATGGTAACTTTGGTTCTGTTGATGGAGATTCAGCGGCAGCAATGCGTTATACAGAAGCAAGAATGTCTAAAATTTCTATGGAATTAATACGTGATATTTCAAAAAATACAATTGATTATCAAGATAACTATGATGGTTCTGAAAGAGAGCCAATTGTATTACCAGCACGTTTTCCTAATTTACTAGTAAATGGTACGACAGGTATTGCAGTTGGTATGGCAACAAATATTCCGCCGCATCAACTTGGCGAAGTAATTGATGGTGTACTAGCATTAAGCCATAATCCTGATATTACTATTGCGGAATTAATGGAGTGCATTCCAGGGCCAGACTTCCCGACAGCAGGTTTAATTTTAGGAAGAAGTGGCATTCGTAGAGCTTATGAAACAGGACGCGGCTCTATTATACTTCGTGCTAAAGTTGAAATTGAAGAGAAGTCAAATGGTAAACAATCTATTATTGTAACGGAACTACCTTATCAAGTGAATAAGGCAAGATTAATTGAAAAGATTGCAGAATTAGTTCGTGATAAGAAAATTGAAGGTATTACGGATTTACGTGATGAATCAGATAGAAATGGTATGCGTATTGTTATGGAAGTACGCCGTGATGCTAATGCCAATGTACTATTAAATAATTTATATAAACATACAGCACTCCAAACAAGTTTTGGTATTAATATGTTGTCTCTTGTAAACGGAGAGCCGCAAGTATTAAATTTAAAACAAAATTTATATCATTACTTGGAGCATCAAAAGGTAGTAATTCGTAGACGTACTGCTTATGAATTAGAAAAAGCAGAAGCGCGTGCTCATATTTTAGAAGGATTACGAATTGCCTTAGACCATCTTGATGAAGTTATTACGTTAATTCGTAGTTCGAAAACAGCGGAAATTGCAAAGCAAGGTTTAATGGAACGTTTTGGCTTAAGTGAAAAACAAGCGCAAGCTATTTTAGATATGCGCCTGCAACGCTTAACAGGATTAGAACGTGAAAAAATCGAACAAGAATATCAAGACTTGATGAAGTTGATTGCTGAATTGAAAGCAATCTTAGCCGATGAAGAAAAGGTTCTTGAGATTATTCGTGAAGAATTAACGGAAGTAAAAGAGCGCTTCAATGATAAGAGACGCACAGAAATTACAATTGGTGGTATGGAATCTATTGAAGATGAAGACTTGATTCCGGAGCAAAACATCGCTATTACGTTAACTCACAATGGTTATATTAAGAGGTTACCAGCTTCTACGTACAAAACACAGAACCGTGGTGGGCGTGGTGTGCAGGGGATGGGAACAAATGATGATGATTTCGTAGAGCATTTATTAACTACTTCTACGCATGATCACATTCTATTCTTCACTAATAAGGGTAAAGTATACCGTACGAAAGGATATGAAATCCCAGAGTATAGTCGTACAGCAAAAGGTATACCTATTATTAACTTACTGGGTGTAGATAAGGGTGAGTGGATTAACGCCATTATTCCAATTCGTGAATTTGGTGACGATGAATTCTTATTCTTCACGACAAAACAAGGTATTTCTAAGAGAACACCACTTTCATCATTTGCGAATATACGTACGAATGGTTTAATTGCAATCTCTCTTCGTGAAGAGGATGAAGTTATCTCTGTACGCTTAACATCTGGTGATAAGGATATTATTGTAGGAACAAGCAACGGTATGTTAATTCGTTTTAACGAGCAAGATGTACGTTCTATGGGACGTAACGCGGCTGGTGTAAAAGCAATTACATTAGGTGACGAAGATCAAGTTGTAGGCATGGAAATTGTCGAAGAGGATGTAAATGTTCTAATTGTAACGAAAAATGGTTACGGAAAACGTACACCGATTGATGAATATCGTCTACAAAGTCGTGGTGGTAAAGGTCTGAAAACTTGTAACATTACAGATAAGAACGGTAAGTTAGTAGCGGTTAAGTCTGTAACAGGTGACGAAGATATTATGTTGATTACAGCAGCGGGTGTTATTATTCGTATGCCAGTTGATCAAATCTCTCAAATGGGACGTAATACACAAGGTGTCCGCCTAATTCGATTAGAGGATGAGCAAGAAGTAGCGACAGTAGCGAAAGCACAAAAAGATGAAGAAGAAGAAGGTAGCGAAGAGGCTCCTTCTGAAGAATAAGAGAGGGGGATTGCCCCCCTCTTTATTTTTTTATAATAATGCTTGCATAGTAGTAAGAAAGCTTATATAATAGGCAGAGTCAGCAAATGAGAGATACAAGTTATCAAAAAAAACTTGTTGACGAAAATAATATACTATGATATATTATGAAAGTCGCTGAAACGCGACGTTGAACTTTGAAAACTAAACGAAACAAACAACGTGAAACGTCAATTTTTATT
>JAQEWB010000030.1 GCA_027694045.1 Bacillaceae bacterium OF18-1A
CCGACCTCACGGGTATGAACCGTACGCTCTAGCCAGCTGAGCTACACCGCCATAAGTAATATTCAAATAAGTGGAGCCTAGCGGGATCGAACCGCTGACCTCCTGCGTGCAAGGCAGGCGCTCTCCCAGCTGAGCTAAGGCCCCATGTTTTTTGGAATATCGGGAAGACAGGATTTGAACCTGCGACCCCCTGGTCCCAAACCAGGTGCTCTACCAAGCTGAGCCACTTCCCGTTAATAAAAGCGCGCCCGAGAGGAGTCGAACCCCTAACCTCTTGATCCGTAGTCAAACGCTCTATCCAATTGAGCTACGGGCGCATATGGTGCCGAGGGCGGGGGTCGAACCCGCACGGTGGTCACCCACCGCAGGATTTTAAGTCCTGTGCGTCTGCCTGTTCCGCCACCCCGGCATGTCATATTGAAAATTGGAGCGGAAGACGGGATTCGAACCCGCGACCCCAACCTTGGCAAGGTTGTATTCTACCACTGAACTACTTCCGCAAGACATGTATG
>JAQEWB010000031.1 GCA_027694045.1 Bacillaceae bacterium OF18-1A
CTGTCGGTTTTCAAGACCGATCCCTTCAGCCGAACTTGGGTATACCTCCGAGACATATATTAAATAAAGTGGAGCCTAGCGGGATCGAACCGCTGACCTCCTGCGTGCAAGGCAGGCGCTCTCCCAGCTGAGCTAAGGCCCCATGTTTTTTGGGAATATCGGGAAGACAGGATTTGAACCTGCGACCCCCTGGTCCCAAACCAGGTGCTCTACCAAGCTGAGCCACTTCCCGTTAATAAAAGCGCGCCCGAGAGGAGTCGAACCCCTAACCTCTTGATCCGTAGTCAAACGCTCTATCCAATTGAGCTACGGGCGCATATGGTGCCGAGGGCGGGGGTCGAACCCGCACGGTGGTCACCCACCGCAGGATTTTAAGTCCTGTGCGTCTGCCTGTTCCGCCACCCCGGCATGTCATATTGAAAATTGGAGCGGAAGACGGGATTCGAACCCGCGACCCCAACCTTGGCAAGGTTGTATTCTACCACTGAACTACTTCCGCAAGACATG
>JAQEWB010000004.1 GCA_027694045.1 Bacillaceae bacterium OF18-1A
TATTTTTTGCCTAAAAATGTTTACACATACTTTTATACATCATCGATATATTTTGAAAATCGCTGATATAATTGGAGTTACAGTCGATATAATTGAAAAATCGCTGATATAATTTATTCAGAGGGTCAACTATATAATTTCATTTACCGAACTCGGACATAGCTACCGGGAGAAGAGGATACATAAAAAAGCTCGGGCCGAAGCCCAAGCTTTTTACTTCATTATTTCTTTTCGTCTTTCTTAGCGTCAGCTTTAGGCTCTTCGAAAAGATCTTTTAAATCTTTATCGTCAACTTTTACGTCAGCTTTTTTGATTTCTTTCATCATAAGATCGTTCATGAATTGAGCGTCTTGTGCTTTCTTCTGAACTAGATCTTTTTTGATGTCGCCTTTTGCTTCATCAAATGGTTTTGGTTCTTTAATGTCTGTTACTTTAATGATGTGGTAACCGAATTGTGATTTTACAGGTTCGCTTACTTCATCTTTTTTCAGTTTGAAAGCAGCATCTTCGAATTCTTTAACCATTTTACCAGCAGTAAAGTAGCCAAGATCTCCGCCTTTTTCTTTTGAACCAGTATCTTCAGAGTATTGTTTCGCTAACTCTTCGAAAGATTTACCTTGTCCAAGTTCTTCTTTAACCTTTTTCGCAGTAGCTTCGTCTTTTACAAGAATGTGGCTTGCTTTAATTTCAGGCTTGTAGTTTTCTTTTAGTTCTTTATCAGTGATTGTTTTCTCGATAGCTTTTTCTTGAGCTAACTGAGCACGCACACCATTTTTTAACGTTTCTTCTTTAATACCTTGTTGTTTTAATAGTGTATCGAATTGATCACCGTATTGTTTTTTCATTTCATCGAACTTTTTGTCTACATCTTTGTCTTCAACTTTGTAGTTTTTAATAAGTACTTTTTCCATAACCATGTTATTTAGTACTTGTTTACCAGCTTGTTGTTTCATTTGATTGTAGAACTCTTCTTTTGTAATGTCACCAGCTTTAGATGTAACGATTTTGTCTGATGATGATGATGTTCCACATGCTGATAAGGCAATTACACTTGTTGCGGCTAAGGCAAGCATAGCTTTCTTCATTCGATAAACACTCCTACTATTATGTATTTTTAATTTATCCTACACCGATGAACATTCGTTCACAAGAGCCCGATTAAGTCTCACTGATACTTTTGCTTTTTATAATGGTAAAGCGCGCTTAACAGGGCTTACCGAGGCTTTAGGATAAAGTTAAGATGCGTGTCATTTATTTCATAGTATAAGCAATATGTACAAAATTTAATATATCATATTTCGACGTCTTTTCCTATTGATAAAGTGAAACTTTAATCCTTTGGGTGAAGTGTCCCAAAGGATTATTAGTTGAACCAATCGGGCATTTATGGGCAGTCTCATGCGGATTTTGCTTCATTTTGCCTACTGCCCGTTAATGCGGGATAAAGAAATTTTAACCAGTTTGTGTCAGATTTTGAAAGGGTACCACATTGGGCATATGTCGCATATACAGAATAGAGGAGGGGATGGGGATGAATTCTCAACTTATTTTATTAGTTGTACTGTTTATTTTATTAGTTATAATAGGTATAATTTGCTTATAGAGGAAAAAAGTGAGGAAGGGGCTTCCTTCCTCACTTTCCATGAAATATAATTTCTATATAACTAGAAATTAATAAAATTGTTATACATACATTAATAACCCGAAAGACACCGGGCTGGCGGCTCGCAGCTATTTGTTTTCGTTCACACAGTGTATGTGTCATGAAATTCGTGTAAAATATAACAAGAAGTGCGAATGCGACAAAAACAACTGTTATAAGAGTCATGAGGCGAGACCTCCTTTTGGCTAAAATACATATACATATTGTATCACACGAGATTTTATTCGTGTTACAAAATTCAGAAATAGAAGACTTTGTGTTAGAAAGTGAGGGAGAAAATGGACGTTGTTAGAAGATTAGAACAAGCTGAATATTACGTAGACCTACTATTTAAAATGATTGATGAAGAAAAGTGTCCATTTTATTCTTTAATCATAAAGAAAAAAGCTCGTAAAAAAGATATTGAACGTATACTAAAACTTTGTGAAGTGTTGAACGAACAATACGTAGTGGAGAAAGCAGAAGGGCTTTTATTGTTCGATGCGCTATTAGATCAATTTGAAAAAGCGCTTCCACATCAGCTCGAAGTACACGAAACTGCGGAAGCGCTAGCAAAACAGGGTTTATTTAACCCGCTTATGAATGAATTCTTAAGCATGATTGCGAAAAAATAAATAGATTACTTCTTAACTAACTTCTGATCAGATTCAGTAAAGTTCTCCTCGATATCTTCTAATGATTTCTCAAAAATATCGATGAAGTCTTGTCCGTAAATATTACGCAGGATTGCAATTAGTTCGATATTTTCTGGGAATTTCCCATAAAAATTACGAAGTGCAAGAGCCCCATTAAACACAGAGTTACTTTCAGGATCATACTCCTCCATTAAGCGAAGTAGCAATTCTTCCCCTTTGTCTGTAATTTCAATGTACGTATTTCGTTTATCATCTTCTTTTTTCGAAAACACAAGATAGCCGCGTTCTTCTAACTTTTTAGAGAAGTTAAACGCCGTTGATACGTGCATAACTCCAAACTTAGCAATCTCAGAAATAGAAGCCCCTTTTAAATGATAAGCGATTGTTAAAATATGATGCTCATTAATGTTTAAATCGTAAGGTTTAATCCACTGTTGCCAATCTTTCTCTACACATTTCCATAACGCTTTCGATAATTGAGCAATGCGTTGGCTGAAAATCATCGCTTCTTTTACCGAGTAATCTTTTTCTCCACTTTTCATGTACTCACCCACTTTAACATTCTTTTTCATTACTATCTATTATGCCAGTAAAATAAAAATTAATAAAGTCTTTTTGTGAGAATTGTGAAAATTTTTCGGAAAAATGACATTCTATACAAATCATGCATATCTATGGAAGCGTTTTATGAGTCGTGAAGACATGTGTTGTCCTTACATGTCGATTGATAACATATATTGTAAATGCATAAAAACACGGCATATCTATGTGATATGCCGTGTCAATGTCAATTTATATAAAAAATATTTGTTATATGCAAAAAACTAAGCAGGAATTTGTTTACGCTTTTTCGGGAACAGCTTCTTGTAGTTTCTCAATTGACTTTTGAATATCCAAAATTTCTTTCTCAATATGGCGCTTGTTTTGAGAAATATCTTGCTTCCAATTAGAAAGCGTGTCTTGCATGTCGTCTTTTAACTCTTGAAACACTTCTTTACCTTCTGAAGCTGTTTCAACGATTTGACGCTTTAATAACTTTGTATCAGCTGTAATATCAGCTAAAGTCTTTTTAATATCAGTTCCTTTTTCTTTCAACCTACCGCGCATATCTTTACCAGAAGAAGGAGTTGAGAAAAGAACGGCTAGTCCAGCAACTGCTCCGCCGCAAATGACACCTGTAAGAAAGGATTTAGCTTTTGACATAAAAAGAGACCTCCTTATTTTTTGTTCGTATTCATGATGTGAAAAAGTATGCATATGTTTCTTATATGTGCTATGCACAGATCATCCCCGCGCATGTTTTGTAAAGAAACAAGCCAAGCAACACTTGATGACAGCGGGGAAGTGGCTTGTTATGTATTACTTCTTATTATAGTGTCACTATTTCACACTATTTGCAATTGTGCTTGCGATGTTTTGTAAATTTTCCATTGTGTATTCATTTTGGTGTGATTTCCAAACAGCACCGAAACCATCGTTTTCACCGTAGCGTGGAATTAAATGAAGGTGGAAGTGGAACACAGTTTGTCCAGCTTTTTCACCGTTATTGTTAAGTAGGTTAAAGCCAACTGGATTAAACTCTGCTTTAATCGCATTTGCGATTTTCGGAACGACAGAAAAAATGTGTGATGCGATTTCTGGCGTTAAAGCAAAAATGTCTTGTTTGTGAACTTTTGGAATAACAAGTGTATGTCCTTTTGTTACTTGACTAATATCTAAAAATGCAAGCACATGTTCATCTTCGTATACTTTTGAGCAAGGGATTTGCCCGTCAATGATTTTACAAAAAATACAATTATCTGCTGTATGATTCATCGATCTCATCCTTTCAAATAGCCTTAGCCGTATTTTACCATAATTACATAAGAGAACAAACACGAAAAACAGGAAGCTGACTCAGCTTCCTGTTTTCTGAAGAGGGATTGAAAAAAGCATTATCGTAATTTACGTTTCGCAGACACCTCATTTATTTAAGAAATGCACGGTAAATCGGCTAAAGTTTCTGCCGCAGACACCCCATTTTCAAGTGAAATGAATTGCAATCTTTTATAAAAGGAAATTGTTTATTTTTTAAAACAGTATATGCTCTTTCGGAGACACCCCGTTTCTAAAATGAAACAAATGATCTGGTTATGTGTAAATTTCTTTGTCCAACATGGACACCCCATTTCATGATGACTTCACTATGTTGTTCTACTCATCAATTGGTGGTTGCTTTTTCAATGTGTTCCTTCTTCACTAATTATGATGTCCGCTTTCGTAAAAATATATGCTAACAAATTTAAATTTTTTTTGCGGACATGGATACTATGTAGTACACCGTGATTTTTGGTAAGATGAATATAGAATGAATACTAATGAAGAAAGTGGTGTCATATGAGCGAGTTATTGCGTGTAGAAAGTGTTACAGGAGGATATACGAAACGCCCTGTATTAAAAGATGTTTCGTTCTCTGTTAATAAAGGTGAACTTGTCGGCTTGATCGGTTTAAATGGAGCTGGTAAAAGTACGACGATTAAACATATTATCGGTTTAATGGAACCGAAAAAAGGAACTGTCACAATTAATGGAAAAACAATTCGTGATGATATGACAGCGTACCGTTCTAGCTTTTCATTCATTCCAGAAACACCGGTATTATATGATGAATTAACGCTAGAAGAGCATTTGAAATTAACAGCGATGGCGTACGGTATCGATGAAAAACAATATGAAGAACGTGTAGGACAACTATTACAAGAGTTTCGCATGAAAAATCGTCTGAAATGGTTTCCGTCTCATTTCTCAAAAGGGATGAAACAAAAAGTAATGATTATGAGTGCATTTTTAGTTGAGCCATCTTTATATATTGTGGATGAGCCTTTCGTTGGACTGGATCCGTTAGCGATTCAATCGCTTCTTCAAATGATGGATCAAATGAAAAAGAGCGGTGCAGGTATTTTAATGAGTACACATATTTTAGCGACGGCAGAGCGTTATTGCGATTCGTTCATTATTCTACATCAAGGCGAAGTAAGAGCGATGGGAACATTATCTGAACTGCAATCACAGTTTAATATGCCAGGTGCAACGTTAGATGATATTTATATTGCCTTAACAAAGGAAGAAGATTATGAATAGTACAGCATTATGGAAAGAACGATTTCGTCACTTTCTAAAAGAAGTTCGTACATATAGTAAATACGTATTTAATGATCATTTGAAATTTATTTTCGTGTTCATCATCGGTGCGGGAGCGTATTATTACCAGCAATGGTTACAAACGTTAACACCTTCGTTTCCAACTGCGCTCGTGATGGCCGTATTAATTGGGCTCGTGCTAACAGCCGGATCCATTCAAACGTTATTGAAAGAAGCAGACCTCGTTTACTTGCTGCCAGTGGAAGAAAAGTTAAAACCTTACTTCACAAAGGCCTTTCTCTTTACGTTTATGATTCAGTTATACATAATCGCAATCGTAGCAGCTGCGCTTGCCCCGTTATACTTCCAGCAAATGAAACAAACAGGTGCTACTTACATATGGATTGTACTCGCGCTTGTTATTGTGAAAGCGTGGAATTTATTCGTAGCGTGGGAAAAATCATTTTTAACAGATCAAAATATACAAAGGGCTGATTGGTTTATTCGTTTTATTCTAAACGGTTTATTTGTATATTTCCTTGTAGAACGTACTTCAGTTCTTTTCATTGGTGGAATTGTCCTTCTCATGGTGTTATACCTTGCTATCATGCATCAAATGGTCAAAGGAAAGCCACTAAACTGGGAGTATTTAATTTCCGAAGAAGGTAAGAAGATGATGCTGCTGTACCGCATTGCGAATATGTTCGTTGACGTACCAGCATTAAAAGAAAGAGTATCCCGCAAGAAATGGCTTGATTTCATTCTTTCAATCATTGGCGAAAAACGTACATACTTATATTTATATACGAGAACGTTTTTAAGATCAGGCAACTATTTTGGGTTATATGTGCGCCTGCTTGCTCTTGGAGGAGTTATTCTTTACTTCATTCCGTTTTTATATGGGCGATTTATCGTAAGTCTTATCTTCTTATACTTAATCGGTTATCAGCTATTAACTTTATGGAAACATCACCGCATGAAGATTTGGCTCGATTTGTATCCGGTAAGGGGAGAAGAGAAGAAGAAAGATTTTCTTACATTATTAAGTGCTATTTTAATTAGCGGTAGCATTATATTTACAATTATATTTGCATTTGCGACGAAAGATTTCATAATGGCAGGAATTTTACTAGTCGTAAGCATAGTATTTAGTATCGGTTTCGTTTATCAATATGGTGCAAAGCGCATTGAGCGTTTAAATTGAAAGGAATGAACCTATGATTACGTATGAAGAAAAGGTGATAAAAGAATTGGAGCAGTGGAAAGCTACATTCATGAAAAATTCTTCTATGATGACACGGTTCTCAAAAAAAGTGCAGACGAAAGTACAACAACTCATTCCGGCGAAAGTACAAAAAGTATTAACAGAAACGATTCGGATGATGGTACAAACAATTAGTGCTGGATCAAACTTTATAAAACCGAAGCTAAAAGAAACGACTTGGTCACTGCAAAGGCGTGACGATGAAGTTCGTAAGAAAATGGACGAATATAAAAAAGTAGCAGCGGCAGAAGGGGCAGGAACAGGAGCTGGTGGTATTCTTCTCGGCCTCGCTGACTTTCCGCTACTACTTACGATTAAAATTAAATTTTTATTCGATGCCGCAACATTGTACGGATTTGATACGAGTAAACAAGAAGAGCGTCTCTTCATTCTTCACGTTTTCCAACTTGCTTTTTCAAGTGATGACCACAGAAAAGAAGTATGGAAGGCAATTGAAACGTGGGATACAGAAAAAGAAAATCATATGGACTGGGAAAAGTTCCAAACAGAGTACCGAGACTATATCGATTTAGCAAAAATGCTTCAGCTCGTTCCCGTAATCGGTGCCCCAGTCGGCGCGTATGCGAACTATCAATTACTGCAACGGCTTGGAGAAGTAACGATGAATTGTTATCGTATGCGGTTACTGAATATGAATAAAAAACATCCTAAATCGCACATTTAGGATGTTTTTTTATTTCGCTATTTTCCGGTAGTAATCAAAATGCGGCAAATGCAGGAAATTTAAGTAGGAGATAACTGCTCACAAAAGCCTGATTGGTGAGAGTTAATAATTAATGTGGTATGAAAAACCCACTGATTAAAGTTTCACTTTATTTTTATTCATATTTTTTTATTTTTTACCAATAATATACAAATAAAGTTCCTTGATTTTACTTTACTGTATTTAGGGGTGCAAATATGAAAGTATCAATATTTATCACTTGTGTTGCAGATGTTTTTTATCCAGAAGTAGGAAAAGATGTTGTGGAGATTCTTGAAGATTTAGGTTGTGAAGTTGATTTTCCTAAAAACCAAACTTGTTGCGGACAACCAGCCTTTAATAGCGGGTATGTGAAAGAAACAAAAACAGCTGCAAAACATATGATTGAAACTTTTGCTAGTTCAGAGTATGTTGTGGCACCATCGGGATCTTGCGCTATGATGGTTCACGAGTTTTCTAGCTTATTTTCTGAAAGTGAAGCAGAGTGGAAGAGAAAAGCAAATGAACTTGCAGATAAAACATATGAATTCACACAATTTCTCGTCGAAGTGTTAGGGAAAGAAGACTTAGGTGCGGAGCTTCATAAAAAAGCAACGGTTCATACTTCTTGTCATATGAGCCGATTAATGGGCATTAAGGAACCGCCACAAAAGTTATTAAAATGTGTAAAGGGATTAGACGTTGTTCCATTGCCACATAATTATGATTGCTGTGGGTTCGGAGGGACATTCTCAGTGAAAATGCCGGAAATTTCTGAGCAAATGGTTGATGAAAAAGTGAAGCATATTATGGAAACCGGTGCGGAAGTATTAATTGGAATGGACTGTAGCTGCTTAATGAATATAAAAGGACGTTTAACACGTAATGGTTATCCAATTGAAGTAAAACATATTGCTCAAGTATTAAACGAAGATCGAAAATAGGAGGGGCTATAGAGATGGGAATGAGAATTGGGAATGATCCTTTTCATAAGCGTGCTGCAACCGGTATTGGTGATCAAGCGATGCGACGGGCTGTTCGAAAAGCGCAAGATGGTCTGAGAGGCAAGAAATTAAAAGCGACTGAAAGTCTTGGGAACTGGGAAGAGTGGCGAGCGTTAGGAGAAGAAATTCGAAAACATACGTTAGAAAATCTGGATTATTATTTACATGAGCTAAGTGAAAAAATTGAGAAAAACGGTGGTTTCGTTTATTTTGCAAAGACTGCAGAAGACGCAAGGGAATATGTAAAAGAGATTGTAAAAAAGAAAAATGCGAAAAAAATTGTGAAATCAAAATCTATGGTAACAGAAGAGATTAGTTTAAATGAAGCGATTGAAGAAGCTGGAGCGGAAGTGTTAGAAACAGACCTTGCTGAATTTATTCTACAAGTGAATGACCACGATCCGCCATCACATATTGTTGTGCCGTGCCTTCACAAAGATAAAGAACATATTTGTGAAATATTTAAAACGAAGTTAGGCTATACGGGAACATCTGACCCGACGGAAATGGCGAGGTTTGTAAGGGGCTATATACGTGAAGATTTTTTTGAAGCGGATATAGGGGTGACTGGATGTAACTTTGCGGTTGCAGAGTCAGGATCAATTTCCATTGTTGCAAACGAAGGGAACGCAAGACTTACTACGACGCTTCCGAAAACGTTGATTACTGTTATGGGGATGGAACGTATCGTTCCGACATGGGAAGAGCTTGATGTTTTAGTAACACTTTTATGCCGAAGTTCTGTAGGACAAAAGTTAACAAGTTATATTACAGGGGTAACGGAGCCTGGAGGGGCAGATGGAGATGGGCCTGAAGAATTTCATTTAGTCATTGTTGATAATGGTCGTTCGGATATTGTGGGAACAGAATTTCAAAGTGTGCTTCAGTGCATTCGTTGCGCAGCGTGTATTAATGTGTGCCCGATATACAGGCATATTGGTGGACATGCATATGGCTCGATTTATCCGGGACCAATTGGAGCTGTGTTGACACCGCTTTTAGGAGGATATGATGAATATAAAGATTTACCATATGCATCTAGCCTTTGTGGTGCTTGTACAGAAGCGTGCCCAGTGAAAATCCCGTTACATGATTTATTAATTAAACATCGCAGCCGCATTGTAGAAGAGAAACGATCGCCTGTAGCTTGGAACGTAGCTATGAAAGGTTTTGAAAAAACGGTGAAGAGTCCTAGATTATTTTCTTTTGCTGCGAAGAGCGCTCCATACGCATTAAAACCTCTTGCGAAAGGCGATAAAATTGAGCGTGGAATCGGGCCGTTAAAAGCTTGGACAGAGGCGAGAGATTTTCCAGTTCCGAAGAAACAACCGTTTCGAGATTGGTTTGAAAAACATGTGAAGGAGAACGATGATGGCCATTCAAAATCGTGAGGAATTTTTACTCCAATTATCAGGAAAGCTTGGCAGGAAACGTCCAGAAGCGGTAAAGAAACCAACATGGTCATTTTCCCCGCAGTGGACAGTATTTGACGGACTTTCGCAAGATGAACTCGTATTAAAGTTAATAGAGCACTGCGAAGTGATTCATACATCGGTAAAGCGAACGACAACGGAAAACCTTGTTGAAACTTTACAATCGTTTATAAAAGAATGGGATATTAAATCTGCTATGTATTCACATGATGAGCGCTTTAACGAGTACGGTCTTACGCCACTTTTCAAAAATGAAGGTGCAACACATTTTCGTATGTGGGGATTAGATAAAAAAGAAGAGGACATAGAATTTGCGAAATCTGCTGACCTTGGCATTACGTTCAGCGATATCACACTAGCAGAATCAGGAACCGTCGTACTATTTAATGATGGATTAAAAGGGAGACATGTGAGTCTTCTTCCAGAGTCGTATATTGCAATTGTTCCTAAAAGTACGATTGTACCAAGATTAACGCATGCTACAAAACTGATTCATAATCAAAATAAAGCAGGAGAAAACTTACCAGCTTGTGTGAATTTCGTTTCTGGTCCGTCAAATAGCGCGGACATTGAAATGAATCTTGTCGTAGGTGTACACGGCCCGATTAGAACAGCTTATATTATTGTGGATGATCAATAATGAAACATATAAAATAGAAAGCACTGGCTATGACATATAACTAGTGCTTTCTATTTTGTATGCCTGGCAACTACTTTAAAAGTTCAATGCCGCTATAGCCAGCTCCAACTACAATTAATACGATAAAGAGCACAATGAGTAATGGAAATGCACTCTTACCAGCTTGTCCATCTTCACCGCCGCCACTACCACCTTTACCGCCATATCCCATATGCATCTCCTCCTTATTGTTATCCCGCTATTCGCCGGGCCCCACCTCAAAATTCGGCGCATACGAGGAAGTTAGGTGGGAGACAACTGCCCGTAAATGCCCGATTGGTGAGGGCTCATAATCAGTGGGGATGGACAAAACCCCACTGATTAAAGTTTCACTTTATATGTTATTTTTCTAGATTCATCAAAAGGTTCCTTTTAAAACTTTGATTCACTTGCAAATTATTCCGTTCCATTTTACAATTTATTTACCGACCGGTAAGTAAAAACAAGTGAGGTACAGTATGACTAAGAATTTACAAACATCGCAAAACATTGTAGAGGCGTCATTTAAACTCATGGCAGAGCATGGCATTGAGAAGATGAGTCTTTCTATGATTGCAAAAGAGGTAGGTATTTCAAAACCGGCCATTTACTATCATTTTTCTTCTAAAGAAGCGTTAGTAGATTTTTTATTTGAAGAAATTTTTTCTGAATATCATTTCGTGAGTTATTTTGATAAAGAGAAATATACGAAAGAAAACTTTGCAGAAAAGTTAATCGCAGATGGTTTACATATGTTGTCTGAGTATGAAGGACAAGAAGGGATATTACGCGTTATAAATGAATTTATCGTAACTGCGGCGCGAAATGAAAAGTATCAAAAACGTCTATTTGAAATACAAGAAGATTTCTTAAATGGATTTTATGATTTATTGAAAAAAGGTGTAGAACTAGGTGTTGTGTCACAGTATGCAACAGAAGAAAACGCGCATACGTTAGCGCTCGTTATCGATAATATGAGCAACTACATATTGATGGGATTCCAGCTGAAATATAAAGAAATTTGGATTCGAAATGTGAAAAATGTAATGAAAGGGGAATAAAAATGAAAATGCAAAAAAACTGGTGGCTCGGTTTTCTTGGGTTCATCGGGATTTACAAAATTCCAGGCATGATTGAAGCATTTCAAGCGGATGGAAGTTGGATGAAGCTAATAGGGTTTATTTGGCTACTTTGGTTCGGATATTTTATTCCGGAGAAGAAAGAGAAAGAATAATGAATTTTCAATTTTATGTAAAGTTATGTAAAATATAACTTGGGAGTATTCATATATTAGATTAATAGATTTGGAGTGGTTACATGGAGCCATTGAAAAATGAAATTCACCCTGACATGGTTAAGGTGTGGAAAGTTCGTGCTGTAATTGAAGAAGGGATCGGTATTCTCGTCATTTTAGCTTACCTTTTCCTCATGATAAAATTTGATTGGTGGGCGTGGATTTTGTATGTGTTAATCGGCTTAACGGTTGCACTAGCGCCATTGGAGTACTTCGTATTCCCGAAACTTCGTCAGCGCTATTATAGCTATCAACTAAATGAAGAAGAACTTGAAATTCAGCACGGTCTTTTCGTCGTAAAGCGTGTATTAGTACCGATGATTCGTGTACAGCACGTTACGATTGAACAAGGACCGATTATGAGAAAATATGGCTTAGCACAATTACACATTTCAACAGCGGCAACTTCTCACAGCATTCCAGGCTTAACGATGTATGAAGCAGAAATGTTAAAAACAAAAATTGCAGAATTAGCGAAAGTGAGTGATGAGGATGTATAAGAGGCAACATCCAATCACGATGTTATTGGAATTAAAAATAACAGACTTTATACCATTTATTATTTTTCTCTTTAGTTTAAAAGGAAAATTTCCATTTTGGTATTTAGTTCCTATCGGTTTTGCGATAATCACGAT
The DNA here is from genome assembly GCA_027694045.1 of Bacillaceae bacterium OF18-1A. Classification (GTDB taxonomy): domain Bacteria; phylum Bacillota; class Bacilli; order Bacillales; family Bacillaceae_G; genus Bacillus_A. The sequence continues at coordinate 12,410 of JAQEWB010000004.1, forward strand.
TATTTCAGCTATCGCAGGCTGGTATTACAAAGTATATTGGGTCGAAAATAACGTGTTACATGTGAAACAAGGACTCTTCGTGAAGAAGGAGAGCTACTTAAATAAAGAACGTGTCCAAACAATTCATACAAGTTCTAACGTGCTATACCAAATGCTCGGTTTAAAGAAAATTCAAATCGAAACAGCTGGCGGAGGCGATGATGCAGAAGTTAGCTTAGCTGGTATTACGGAAGAAGAAGCGAAGGAGCTTATTTCTTTACTAAATGAGCCAACGCGAGAAGTAAAGGCTGAAGAGACGTTAGGCGAAACAGTAGAAAAAGAAATCATTACAGAGGAAAAAGAAGCGACAGAATATAAATTAACTTGGAAAGAAATTTTATTAGCGTCGATTACATCTGGTCAATTCGGATTACTATTCTCTTTAATCTTTTTCGTTTATAACCAAGTGGACGAGTACATTCCGAAATGGATCAAAAATAGCGTAGAGTCCTATGTAATGGACCATGATATATACGGCTGGATTTACATGGTAGCTATTTTACTAGTCGTTTCTTGGATTATATCCACAATTGGTTATGCGTTAAAACATGGGGATTTCACAGTAAATCGAAAAAATGATGAAGTTCGTATTTCACAAGGGTTACTCGAGAAAAAAGAACTCGTCCTAAAGTTACACCGTATTCAAGGTATTACAATAAAAGAAGGCATTTTACGCCAACCGTTCGGTTACTGTGCGGTGCAAGTAGAGGTCATTCAAAGTGAGGGAAAAGAGGAGAAAGTAACACTGCACCCTATCATTCGAAAAGATCGCGTGCAACAGCTACTCGCCCATTTACAATTACCATACGAACTGAATACAAACATTATCGCATTACCAAAAGCAGCATTGCGTCGCTACCTCATCGATAGTTTCATTTTCTTCGCGATGTTAGCTATCCCGCTTATTGGAATAAGCATATACTTTGAAAAGTATTTCATTATGTGGGCGTTACTGCCACTCGCGATCCTTATCTTTATACTCGGATACGCAACATTTAAAACAAATGGTTACAGTGTAAACGGAGAGCAAATTACGCTTGTATATCGCAGTCTAGGAAAATATACAGGGCTTGTCAGAAGAAGACATGTCCAATCAATGGAAAAGACACAATCATTTTTCCAGCGCCGCGCGGATTTATGCACGTATAAGTTCTCTAGTGCATCATCAAATTATAAATTAGAGCATACGAGAGTAGAAGATGCGGAGAGAATGCAGGATTGGTATAAGAAGAGAATAAGTGAGGAATAACTTGAAAAGGCTTGCCTATTATGAAAGGCAGGCCTTTTGTTATAGGGAAATGAGTATTAGTGCTATAATATAACATGTAAATTTTTTACATAAAAGGGTGGTTGTATTCTATTTTAGGAAAATTTGTGGAATTATTAATATAAATGGTATAATACTATAGAAATAGTATTAGGAGGTTACATATGATAAGTCAGTTAAAAAGAGAAGCACTTAGTTCAATAAAAGGTAAGTGGGGGTTAGCAGTAGGCGCAACTTTATTGCTTGGAATCCTTATTGGAGCTGTTGAGCTTCTAACTACAGGTGTTTTCTCGATTTTTTGGGGTTGGGAAGAGGCAAGTGATTCACTTACAGTAAGTATTATCGCAATGCTTATTATCGGCCCATTAACAATGGGTGCCTATTATCTTGTTTTAAATGTAATTCGTGGGACTGATATTCGTATCGGTCATATATTTAGATGGTTTAGCGATGGAAGTAAATTTACGAAGTCGTTTGTAACATATTTATTAATGTACGTATACTTGATTTTATGGACATTACTTCTTATTATTCCAGGTATTATTAAATCATTTTCTTATTCTATGACGTATTTTATTTTGAATGATCATCCAGAATATACAGCGAATCAAGCAATTACTGAAAGTCGCCATATGATGAACGGACATAAAATGGATTACTTTTTACTATGCTTAAGTTTCATTGGTTGGTTTATTTTAAGCATTCTTACTTTAGGAATCGGTTTCCTATGGCTAGTACCTTATTTCTACACAACATCTGCAGCATTTTATGAAGAGATTTCAAAGGAATACTATAAAAAAGAGAGTACTACTTTCTAATAAGGCATCTAAACCATCTGCTCCCTATATCCTTTAGGGGATAGGTGGTTTCATTATTTGGAGGGGAAATAATGAAAAACACTTGTCCATGCTGCGGATATAAAACATTAGAGGAAGAACCACCAGGTACATATGAAATTTGTAGTATATGTTATTGGGAAGATGATCCCGTTCAGTTTAACGATCCTGACTATGAAGGCGGAGCAAATGAAATTTCGCTCAGACAAGCGCAGAAAAACTTTATTGCGTTCGGTGCTTGCGAGGAATGTTGTGTAGAATCAGTTAGAAAGCCGACTAGTGAAGATATAAAGGATGCTAGTTGGAAACAAATATAAATAAAAATGTTATTACTCAATTTAACAAGAGTAATAACATTTTTTTATGTCATGATGAAAGAATTAACGTCGTCTTATAAGATAAAATAATAAAGATGATAACGTAATAGGAAGTCCAGTTTCCAGAAAAGCTTCCAAATTAAAGGATAGAAAATCTCTGTTGTTAAACCACGTAAAGAATAAATGATTGTAGAAAATCCCTAACAGTATAAATATAGGAATTCCAACTTTTAATTCGTGACTTCTTTTTATTTTTCTATAACAAAATTCACCTAATAAACAACCGATAAGAACAGGAATGCTCCCAAGAATTGAAAACATAATAATCGATACCCAAATTGGCCCCCATGAGTCTGCATAATTAGGTGTTTGTGTATACGTTAAAACATTCAAAACAATAGAGAAAAATAGTAGGCATGTTAAATAACTCAGGATAAATTTTTTCAATATAATCCCCCGCGCTTATGTAAATGAATATAAAAATTTTCCTATTTCCTGTATGTAATTATATCAGAAAAATTAGAAGGCTGGGGAGGGTGAATAATCAGTGAGGTGAATAAACCCTCTGTTAATTAAAGTTTCACTTTACTTTCTTTTTAAACTATACATTGGAATTATTGGGTAATAAGGTTATAATTAACATTTGTTAATTATACTTGTGGTAGTTTTTGTGAAACGAATCACAAAAGATAGGGTAATATGATTTAATTTAACTAGGAAAAGGGGAACACACATAAATATGAAACTTATAAAAATCGTAGCAACAGGTATAATCGCAGTAGGGTCTCTTGTTATTTCTTCAAGTTCTTTAGCTGACATGGAAAATGAAGTTAAGAATGAAGTTGACTCTACACAATATACAGTAAAAGAGGAAGTAGTTCCTTTACAACAAAAAGAAAATGAAATAAAAACCGAGAAAGATCAAGAGAAAACAGGGGGCGAAGTACAACAAGACCAAGTAAATAAAAAGATCAATTCAAAAATACAAATAGATGAAACTGAAGCTGAAATGCAACAAAATCAGCTGAAGAGTGAAATAGACAAAGAACAAACAAAACAGGAGAACGATGTACAACAAGAGCAACCATCCAGTGTGCAAGCAGCTCCAAGTAATTTCCCTGATGTCCCTAATTGGGTAAAGCCGTCAGTAGACTATCTTATGAGTAAAAATGTACTGACCGGTATGCCTGACGGAACGTTTGGACCAAATTTAGAGATAGATAGAGGATCAGCTGCAATAATTATGGCTAAAATATTGGAGCTTCCTATCAATTCATCAGCAAAACCATCTTTTAATGACTCACAAAAGCATTGGGCAACACCGTATATTGCAGCTGTAGAAAAAGCAGGTGTGATTAAAGGAGAAGGGAACGGAAAATTTAACCCGGATGGAAAGCTAACGAGAGGTGCAATGGCTTCTATGTTAGTGAATGCGTATAAATTACAAGAGAAAGTAACAGGAAATCCTAAGACGGTATTCAACGACTTGAAAGAGCATTGGAGCGAGAAGTATGTGAATATCTTAGTAGAATTAAGTATTTCAAATGGATACGGTGATGATAATTGGAAGCCAGATCAAACGATTACTCGTGCTGAAACGGTAAGTTTAGTCGCTTGGACCGATATTTCAAAAGATAAAGAATTAAAACGTAAACAAATTGAAATGCCTAAAAATTTCTTTACTTACCATGGAGCGTCACTATCTTCAGGGATTGCTTCTGAATATACAGCTCAAACGGTAACTGTGTATGAAGAAAGAGAAGATGGATGGGTTAAAATTCATACAAATCAAGGTTTCAAGTGGATTACACTGAAGGAAAAAAGAATAGAGTTAACGAAAAACTTCTTTACATATCATGAAGCTTCCTTATCTTCAGGAATTGCATTTGAATATGAAGCACAACCAGTGACCGTATATGAAGAAAAGTCAGGTGGATGGATTAAAATTCATACTGGATTAGGATACAAATGGGTTTTACTAAATGAGAAAAAAGTATATATAGATAAGCGTTTTAGTACATATGATAGTCCGTCGAGTGCAGCTAATGTTTTAGTTACATATGCCCCGCAAACTGTGACAGTAATTGAAGAAAGAGGTTCGTGGTTGCGCATAAGAACTGCTTCAGGTCTACAATGGATGGATATGAATGAGGCTAGAACAGTTATGGATAACTTAAAGACTATACAGAATAATCAACAGGTCATTTTAGTTACAACAAAAGGCTATAATACGAATCAAGCTCAAGTTCGTACATTTGAAAATTCAAATGGGAAGTGGAAAGAGTTAAAGAATATAAGTGGATATATTGGAAGAAAAGGTTTTGCAGTTGAGATGCGCGAAGGTGGTATGAGCTCGCCACGAGGAAAATATACCATTGGCTCAGCTTTCGGTAGACAAGGGAATCCTGGTACGAAACTACCTTATATGAAATTAACGCCAAATCATGTTTGGGTAGATGATTCTAAATCGCCTTACTATAATACGTTACAGGAAAAGCCTGTGAGAGGTAGATGGAACTCAGCAGAAAATATGTATATTCCAGCGTATGATTATGGATTTGTAATTAATTATAATACTGAATCACGTACACCATACAAGGGAAGTGCGATTTTCTTCCATGTTTCTACTTCATGGACAGAAGGATGTACAGGTGTAGATAAACAAAATGTTATTGATATTTTGAGATGGATTGATCCAGGAAAAAATCCTGTTATTATCCAGACGCCTGAAAATGAACTGATGAATTATTAATTTGATAACTTATTGCACGAAACATAATCATGATTTTAAGTCTACTTTAATTAGTAGACTTTTTTTGTTTGCTTTTGTTTCGTGTAAGATTGGAATACTTGTCAACTTGATGGAAGTGGGGCTGGATTCTCTACACATCTTTTATTAAGGATGTTTATTGATACTAAAGATTAGAATCTTATTGTACCTAAAAATGTAGATGGAGGAAAAATAATGTAAAAAAACTGTTGTATGTTTAAAAACCTTATGTTACATTTGTGTTACAGAAAGATTACAAACTGTAACTTTTATTACTGTTTGTTTTCTGTTGTTTTTCTGTGTGTTACAAAAATGGTTTGTATTTCCAATGGGTTACGAACTATGAATTAAAAATGATTTTTTTATGTGTATAAGAGTGTGTGTAGTAAAGGACTGGATGAGAACTTTATGCACGTTACTAAAATTCCTTTCTGTCTTAAATGAAGAAGACTACCAACTAATTAGGAATTTTTAAGTAATGATAGTAAATGCAGTGTACTTCCTTACATATTTTACTTTCAGTCTAATTGCTACACAGACTTTCATACATATAAAGCTATTGTTTTAGGAGATATATAGGGGGAGAAAAGAATGAAAAAGTTATTAACAGTAATTGGACTTACATTTTTCATGTTAGCTGGATGTAGTAATGGGAATTTTGACAAGGCAATGGATGAGGCGAATACTGCGCTAACGAATAAAGAATATAAAACAGCCTTATCATCATTTGAAAAAGCACTAGATGAGAAAAAAGATGATTCAGATGTAAAAGTGCTTGTAGAACAAACGAAAGCAATGATTGAAGCAGTGAAGCTAAAAAAAGAAGGAAAGGTAGAAGAATCTGTTAAATCATTTGAAAAAGTAGAAAGCGTGAAGAATGGAAGCACTACGCTTGTAAAGCAAGCAAAGGAAGAACGAACAGCGTTACTAGCTATTTTAGAAACAAAAAAGAAGTATAATGAGCAATTGGTGAAAGGTGAAGAGTTAATCAATAAGAAAAACTATACAGAAGCAAAAGAGTTATTAAATAAGCTAGTTTCAGAAACGAAAGATTACAAGGACCTTGAAGAGTATAATAAAAAAGCTGCAGAGCTAATCACGAAAATTGATGAAGAAGAGAAAAATGCCAAGAATGAAGCAGTAGCGGTGAAAACAGAAAAAACGAATGCAGTACCGGCTCAAAAAGTAGCAACAGAGAATAATAAAAAGGTAGAAGCAGACAAAACTCAAAAAGTAACGACAGAAAATAATAAAAAGGTAGAAGCAGACAAGACTCAAAAAGTAACGACAGAAAATAGTAAAAAAGTAGAGGCAGATACGACTCAAAAAGTAGAGACAGGAAAAATTCAAGATGACTTTACTTTTGAGAAAGCGAAAGAATATATCAAAAATGAATATAAAGAAGAATATAATTATACGCTAGAAAATACGCAAGTAGAGAATGGCAAGAAATATTATCAAATTAGAGTGCGTACGACATATAAAATAGAAGGTGCAGCTGGACCAGGGTTTACTGGCGTATTTAAAGTATTTGAAGATGGTACAATTGTTGAAGTGCACTAAATGGATGAAAAGGTATCCTCAAATACTTTGAGGATACCTTTTTCAGCATAAAAAAGGCATCTAGCAAAAGTACTAGATGCAAATAAAAACACAAGGGAAGACGAATTTCTTCCCTTTTCCCGTATGTAATTATATCAAAAAAATGATAAAAAACTAGCTTTATTTTTCATATAATGGATGTATAAAGCTAGGAAAGTATAAGATTACACTGTTTTTGTAGTGTTTTGTTGAAAAAGGAGAGATAGAAATGATTAATTTTAAACCAGAAAATTTAAACGAACTATTAAAAGTGACGCTCATTAGTGCAAATAAGTCATATGAGGCGATTAAAGGTTATGAATTTACGGGAGAAGCGGTAGTATTCCGTGTAGATTTTGAGCATATTGGTGTTGCTCTTATGATTGTAGATATATTAGGGAGATCGGCGGCTAAATTTAATATTTTTCCGTTTGCTCGTCCTCATACAAACGAGATAGAGTATATTGAGTTTCAAGTGTATTCGATTAATGAGGGTGGATTTAAAGAAGTAATGGATACGATGTAAAAAACTATAATTTTACAAAAATGTATATAACGCCTAATATATAATTAATACATTCATATAATTGGAGTGATGAGATGCAGCCGTTAGAGAGGGAAATTCATTCTAATATGCTGAAAGTGTGGAGAATTCACGCTTTAATTGGGGCGGCAGTTATACTAGCTGTCGTAATTGCATATTTCTTTTTTATGATTAATTTTAACTGGTGGGGCTGGTTGTTTGGACTGTTAGTAACAGGCGCTATTACATTTATTCCGCTTGATTATTTCGTGTTCCCAAATTTACGTCAGCGCTATTATAGTTATAGATTAAATGAAGAAGAGATTGAGATTCAAAAGGGAATGTTCGTTGTGAAGCGTGTACTTATTCCGATGATTCGTGTGCAGCACGTAACGATTGAGCAAGGGCCGATTATGAGAAAGTATAATTTAGCAGAATTACACATTTCAACAGCAGCAACTTCTCATAGTATTCCAGGTTTAACGAAAGAAGAAGCAGAGCAGTTGAAGAGACAAATTGGGGAACTTGCGAAAGTGAGTGATGAGGATGTATAAGAGGCAACATCCGATTACGATCTTATTAGGTATTCGTATTGCAACTTTGTTGCCTTTTATTTTTCTTGTTTTATTTCGTTCAGATGATGAAGTAGAACCTCGGTATTTCTTACATTTTGTTCTGTTAGCTATATTATGCATTATGGCTATTTTCTCAGCTGTAAAATGGTATTTCAAAGTGTACTGGGTTGAAAATAATATTTTACATATAAAACATGGCGTGTTCGTTAAGAAAGAAAGCTATTTAAATAAGGATCGTGTGCAAAATATTAGTACGTCTTCTAACGTTATTTATCAGTTACTTGGACTTACGAAATTAAATATAGAAGTAGCGGGTGGCGGCACTGAGCCGGAAGTGATGTTAGCGGGCATTAGAGACAAGGAAACGAAAGAACTTATTGCCTTATTACATAAAGAAAGAAGCGTTATGACTGAAGAAACGCCAGCGGTAGAAGAAAGTAAGACCGTGTATCAGTTAACAACGAAAGAGGTTTTCATAGCTTCTGTGACATCTGGTAGATTTGGGTTAGTATTTTCTATGTTAGTTATTCTTTACACTGAGTTTAACGAATTTCTTCCGAAGTGGCTCATCAATAAAGTAGAAGCGTATGTGATGGATAACGGTTTATATGAATTAATCGTTATGGCTGCGATTTTAATGGCAATTTCGTGGGTTATTTCTATAGCAGGCTATGCGTTAAAATATGCGAACTTTAAAATTGAGCGAAAAGGAAATGAAATTCGTATCGTTCAGGGATTATTTGATAGGAAAGAATTTGTTTTAAAATTGCATCGCATTCAAGCAATTACTGTGAAAGAAGGAATTCTTCGCCAGCCTTTCGGTTACTGCTCGGTCGAAGTAGAAGTTATTCAAAGTATAGAATCCGTTGGAAATGAAGTGGTGTTACATCCTTTTATGAAGAAGAGAGATGTCCAGCAGTTACTTACATATTTGCAGTTACCATATGAAATGGAAGAGGAAATCGTCCATTTACCGAAAGCGGCATTACGTCGTTATATCATTATGGGCTGGATTACAAGTGCGGTGCTCGCTGTGCCAATCGTCGGTGCGAGTCTATATTTTAAACAACATATTGCGTTGTTCACCCTTATCCCGCTATGCATCGTATTCACAATACTTGCATACGCACGTTACACAAGCAATGGTTATATGATGAGGGGAAATCAGTTAGTAATGGTGTACCGAGGCCTTGCGAAATATACAGGAATGATGCGTAGAAGGCACGTTCAATCTGTAGAATATAATCAATCGTATTTTCAAAAGAAAGACGAGTTATGTACAGCTGCGGCAACAGTAGCGGGACATAAATATAACGTGAAGCATATGCGGAAAGAAGATGCACTTCGTATATATAATTGGTACAAAGAAAAAGGAAACACCGGTGTGTAATGGTGTTTCCTTTTTTGTCGTTATTTGTCGCTCGGTCGATATTTCTTGTCGAACCGCCGATATATTTCAAAAATCGCTGATATATCCGGAAAATCGCCGATATAATTTCACATACCGCAGGTCCTGAATGCCGTATTTACACTAACACATCAAAAGTAGTCACAAATGACGGACGTGAGAAAATACTCTTTTGCTGCTCTGCATGTGGATGAGCCTGAGCTTGCCCTTCTGCTTGTGCAGGACGTTTTTTATGAGCATTTTCGAATGAACGTGATTCTGTCCAGTCTTTAAAGTTTTGTTCTGTTTCCCACATCGTTAAGATGACATATGTATCGTTACTTAATGGGCGAAGAACGCGGATCGCTTGAAATCCTGGTTCGTTTTCGATTAGGCCAGCGCGGTTTTTAAAGCGGTTTTCAAATACTGGACGACCTTCGTCTGTTACAGAAATGTTGTTACAAACGATATAGCCAGGTTGTCCTTTAAATTCACCAACAGCGTCTAATATGTCGTACTTAAGTGAGCCTTCTACAGATTCTTCTGTATTTTCTTTATAAAACATATTTTTTTCATCATTTTTTGCAGTGAAATGTGATTGTTCTAGAGGTGTTTCGTATGAAATAATAGCCTTCATTTTAATGCCCCCTTAATAGTTTGTTTCTATTATATCAACTCTTTAAAAAAACTTCGAAGATTATATACATAAAGATAATTCTTTTTCAAATAATAAATGTACCATCATTTGGAAAGAAGGACGATGTATGAAGAAAGTAAAGTGGACTTTATTAGGCGGCGTCGCAACGTTTGTAGTAGCGATTGTACTCTATAAACTTATCGTGTTAGCTGGTGGCTATATGATGGATGAAAAGCAACTCGTTTTCCACTCTTCATCACGTATCGTTGACCAGAAAGGGAAAGAAATTACGAAATTATACGTAGAAAATAGAGAACTCGTACCAGTCGAGCAAATTCCAAAGCATGTACAACAGGCGTTTGTTGCAGTGGAAGATTCTCGTTTTTATGAGCATCAAGGAATAGATTATCCATCTATATTTCGGGCTCTTTATAAAGATACGTTAGCTGGAGAAAAGATAGAGGGCGGTAGTACCATTACGCAGCAACTCGCTAAAAACGTCTTTTTAACTCGTGAAAAAACATTTACGCGCAAGTTGAAGGAAGTCGCAATTTCCCTTCAACTAGAGCAAAAATATACGAAACAACAAATTCTTGAAATGTATATGAATCATATTTATTTCGGACATGGTGCTTACGGAATTCAAGCGGCAGCGAAGTTATATTTTAATAAAAATGTAGAAGATTTAACTGTAGAAGAAGGTGCAATGCTTGCAGGTCTTCCGAAAGCACCGAATGGATATTCACCGTACTTATCTCCAGAGAAGAGTAAGAAGCGCCGTGATCTCGTATTGTCACTCATGCATAAACAAGGTTATTTAACAGCGGAAGAAAGCGTTCGTTATCAAGGGAAGACCATTGCTCTATATAAAAACTTAGATGAGAATGAGCTCGCATATATGCCGTATATTGATATGGTTATAGATGAAGCAGCACGTCTATATGGGTTGTCTCATCAAGAAGTACTGCGCGGTGGATATACGTTTGTCGTACCGATGGATGAAAAAATTCAAAAGGTCGCGTATAACCAGTTTCAAGATACAAGAAATTTCCCTGGTAAAGAAGATGGGGCGCAAGGTGCATTTTTATTAATGGATAATCGTACGGGCGGAATTAAAGCGGCGATTGGCGGGAGAAAGTATGTGCCGAGAGGATTTAATCGTGTTTTTGCAAAAAGACAGCCGGGTTCTGTTTTAAAACCACTAATCGTTTATGCACCGGCATTAGAAACGAAAAAGTATAATCCGTATTCTTTATTAAAGAACGAACAAACTTCTTTTGAAGGGTATGAACCTCGAAATTACGATCGTCATTACACGAAAGAAATGACGATGTACGATGCGATTTTAGAGTCAGCAAATGTACCGGCAGTTTCTTTATTAAATGAATTAGGAGTGGAAGAAGGAAAGCAATATTTAGAGAAAGGAAATGTTCATATTGCAGACGCTGGTTTGAGCACAGCACTTGGCGGATTGAAAAATGGTGTTTCACCATTTGACCTTGTGAAAATGTATCGTGCATTTTTAGCAAATGGGGATATTATTGAGCCGCACGTTATTGATAAAGTGTTAAATAGACACGGCGCAGTCATTGGAGAATCGCCAAAAGTAGAAACGAAAATATTCTCAAAACAAACGGCATGGTATATGACGAAAATGTTAGAAGGAGTTGTGAAGGAAGGAACAGCGAAAGCGGGTGTATATAATGGCGCACTTGCTGGAAAAACGGGTACTACTTCAATTCCTAATAATGAAAATGGTGCAAGAGATATGTGGTTCGTTGGCTATACGCCGAATTTAGTAGGTGCTGTTTGGATTGGTTATGATCGCACGGATAAGGATCATCAGTTGCAAGGAGAGAGTTCGTCTGCAACGAAATTGTTTAAGAAAATTTTAACGAAGGCAAATGTAGAGCAGAAAGAGAAGTTTCTGAAGCCAGAAGGAGTAGAAACGATAGGTGAGCCAATTCGATTACATCGAATTGAAGATGTAAAAATGAAACTATCGTTTAGCCCTTTCGGTTTATTTAAAGCAAAATTAAGCTGGACACCACTACCAGATGAAAGAATTATGTATCGCATTTATAGAGTAGAAAACGGAATTCATACACATGTAAGTACTGTAACAGGTGCTGGAGAATATGAGGAAAAGTTCGTGAACATATTTTCAAAACCGAGCTTTTACGTTGTACCATATAACACGCAAACGAATCGTGAAGGAGAAAAGTCAAAAGTAGCTAAACCATAGTTTTTCTCTGTGCTATAATAAGAATGTTGTGAAAATAGTAAGCGGTTTTACGAATGTTTGTGTCAATTTGATGAACAACGTACATAATATTATGCATTTTGTTTTTACAAGCTGTATAGTAAAAAAAGATAAATATCGAACGTATTCGAAGCATTGGTAAGGAAGGGAGCTAGGGTCTTGGTAAGAACTATAAATGAGACATTTTTAAAAGCATGTAGGGGGGAACGTACAGAGTATGTACCAGCATGGTATATGCGTCAAGCAGGTCGTTCGCAGCCGGAATATAGAAAGATAAAAGAAAAGTATTCTTTATTTGAAATTACACATAATCCAGAGTTATGTGCTTACGTTACAAAGTTACCGGTTGATCAGTATAACGTAGACGCAGCAATTCTATATAAAGATATTATGTCACCACTACCTGCAATTGGTGTGGATGTGGAAATTAAATCAGGTATTGGCCCAGTTATCGATAATCCAATCCGTTCTTTACAAGACGTAGAAAAACTAGGGGAAATCAATCCAGAAGATGACGTGCCGTACATACTAGATACGATTCGTTTATTAACGACAGAAATGTTAGATGTACCGTTAATCGGTTTTTCAGGAGCTCCATTTACACTAGCGAGCTATATGATTGAAGGCGGTCCATCTCGTAACTACCATAATACGAAAGCGTTCATGTACGCTGAACCGAAGGCTTGGTTCGCTTTAATGGATAAGCTTGCTGATATGGTTATTACATATTTAAAAGCGCAAATTAATGCAGGAGCAAAAGCAGTTCAAATTTTCGATTCTTGGGTTGGAACAGTAAATGTAGCGGATTACCGCGTATTTATTAAACCTGCGATGGAGCGTATTTTCGCAGAAGTTCGCACGATGGGTGTACCGATGATTATGCACGGCGTAGGAGCTGGACACTTAGTAAATGAATGGCACGACTTACCGCTTGATGTAGTCGGTTTAGACTGGCGTTTACCAATCGAAGAAGCACGTGCACGCGGTGTTCATAAAGCGGTACAAGGAAACATGGACCCGTCATTCTTATTAGCGCCATGGTCTGTAATTGAAGAACATGTGAAAGCGATTTTAGATCAAGGAATGAAACAGCCAGGTTATATCTTTAACTTAGGTCACGGTGTATTCCCAGAAGTAAATCCAGATACATTAAAACAATTAACGACATTTATTCATGAATACTCTAAAGAACAGTTAGCGAAGTAAAGGAGAATAGCGGCATGAAAAAGAAAATTGGTTTGCTTGTAATGGCATACGGAACGCCATATAAAGAAGAAGATATTGAACGTTACTATACACATATTCGCAGAGGAAGAAAACCAAGTCCTGAAATGCTGGAAGATTTAACAGAGCGTTACCGTGCAATTGGTGGTATTTCTCCTTTAGCTACTATTACATTAGAGCAAGCTAAGAAGTTAGAGACGCGTTTAAATGAAGTACAAGATGAAGTAGAGTATCATATGTATCTTGGCTTAAAACATATTGAACCGTTTATTGAAGATGCAGTACAAGCTATGCATAAAGATGGAGTAGAAGATGCAATCGCGCTTGTTCTTGCGCCTCACTATTCTACTTTTAGCGTAAAATCATATGTTGGACGCGCGCAAGAAGAAGCTGAGAAACTTGGAAACTTAACAATTCATGGCATCGATAGCTGGTATAAAGAACCGAAGTTTATCCAGTACTGGGTTGATGCCGTGAAAGGTATATATAACGGTATGTCAGAAGCAGAACGTGAAAAAGCAGTATTAATCGTGTCTGCTCACAGCTTACCAGAAAAAATTATTGCAATGGGTGATCCATATCCAGATCAATTAAACGAAACAGCGGATTATATCGCGCGCGGTGCGGAAGTAGCGAATTATGCGGTTGGTTGGCAAAGTGCTGGAAATACACCAGACCCTTGGATTGGTCCAGATGTACAAGATTTAACGAGAGAGTTAAACGAAAAGCATGGCTACACTTCATTTGTATATGCACCAGTTGGATTTGTCGCAGAACATTTAGAAGTTTTATATGACAACGACTTTGAATGTAAAGTTGTAACGGATGAAATTGGCGCAAAATACTATCGTCCAGAAATGCCAAACGCATCGGACGCATTTATTGACTCTTTAACAGACGTTGTATTAAAGAAAAAAGAATCTGTACTGTAAAAAGAAAGGGGGAGCTTGCTTGAGGAAAAAAGTTGTGGTCATCGGCGGTGGCATCACAGGATTAACAGCAATGTATCACTTACAAAAAAATATTCGTGACAAGAACTTGCCGATCGATACATTACTTATAGAAGCATCGGGTAAACTTGGCGGGAAAATTCAAACCGTTCGAAAAGATGGATTTACAATTGAACGCGGACCAGATTCTTTTTTAGCAAGAAAAGAAAGTGCATCTCGATTAGCGATGGAATTAGGTCTTGGCGATGAACTTGTAAATAATAAGGCCGGTCAATCATTTATCCTTGTAAACAATCGGTTACATAAAATGCCGAGCGGATCAATGATGGGAATTCCAACGCAAATTACTCCGTTTCTATTTTCCGGCTTGTTCTCTCCAATTGGTAAATTAAGAGCTGGTTTTGACTTGTTAATGCCTAGATCAAAGCCAGCATCTGATCAATCACTTGGGCATTTTTTCAGGCATCGCCTCGGAAACGAAGTGGTTGAAAATTTAATAGAACCATTACTATCTGGTATTTATGCAGGGGATATTGATGAAATGAGTTTAATGTCAACATTCCCGCAAATATATCAAATTGAGCAAAAACATCGCAGCATCTCACTCGGTATGCGCACGCTTGCTCCGAAACAAGAGAAGGACAAGCCGAAAAAGGGAATCTTCCAAACGGTGAAAACAGGTTTAGAATCTATAGTAGAATCTCTTGAAGAGAAGATTCACGAAGGTACGGTAATGAAGGGAACGCGTATTGAAAAAATTGCAAAACAGGGCGATGGCTATACGATTACGCTTAGTAATGGAAAAGAAATCGAAGCAGATGCAATTGTTGTAGCGGCCTCACATAAAGTATTACCATCTATGTTTGCTCAGTACAAGCAGTTCCGTTTCTTCCGTAACATTCCTTCTACATCAGTTGCAAACGTGGCGCTTGCTTTCCCGCAATCTGCCATTCAGCGTGATATTGATGGAACTGGATTTGTCGTATCAAGAAATAGTGACTATACGATTACAGCATGTACGTGGACACATAAAAAATGGCCACATACAACACCAGAAGGAAAAATGCTTCTTCGTTGTTACGTTGGAAGACCTGGTGATGAGGCCGTTGTAGAACAAACAGAAGAGGAACTCGTTCAGATCGTACTAGAAGACTTGCGAAAGACGATGGATATTACAGAGGATCCAGAGTTTACACTCGTAAGCCGCTGGAAAGAAGCGATGCCTCAATATACAGTAGGCCATAAAGAGCGAATGAAGAAGCTCACAACATTTATGGAAGAAGAACTGCCAGGTGTATATTTAGCAGGCTGTTCTTACGGTGGTTCTGGTCTTCCGGATTGTATTGAACAAGGTGAGAGAGCGGCAAATCGTGTACTATCTCATTTGGAGAAAGTAATGGAGACTGAATTAATTGCTCAATAAAGTGAAACGCCTTCAATCGTATTGAAGGCGTTTTGTTACTTATTCACCAATAAACATATATAAGTTATTTGGCTGTATAACTGCATCTCCTGCATAAATAGCCCATTCTGTTAAGTCATCAAAATCTAAATGATAAGAATTTCCTTCATGCATCTCTTCTATAAAATACGGTTCGTTAATGAGTATTCCTTGAATGAAATCTTCCGTAATGTTTTGCATTTCAAACCACATATGTTCACTCTTTCCTTCTTCGTAGGAGACACCAAACTTAGCGAGGAAACGAAAATCTTCATTTGATTGTTCAATGTGAAAAATGTTACTGAAATACCCGAAAGTATTCTTCGCATTGTAAGCCATACGATCGGTTTCACTATTTGTTTTATAGAACATGAGTCCTGTAGCTTCCTCGTGTTCTTTGAAAAAACTTTCAATATATTCTTCCGAAGTATTAAATTTGAATAAGAGAACGGATGGAGATTGATGGTATTCATCTCGGTCATCCATTCCACCT
The DNA here is from genome assembly GCA_027694045.1 of Bacillaceae bacterium OF18-1A. Classification (GTDB taxonomy): domain Bacteria; phylum Bacillota; class Bacilli; order Bacillales; family Bacillaceae_G; genus Bacillus_A. The sequence continues at coordinate 28,713 of JAQEWB010000004.1, forward strand.
AAGAATGTGTTTTGTGCATCTATAGGCTGTAGCTTCACTTCGTTATCCTCGATTGAAGACAATTGCTCCATACTCGTTTTATGCCCAATATAAGATAAACCTTTTTCCCACGGAACAGCTACTGTATGTATGGAACCTTGCTGACTATGCGCGATAACGATAGGCTCATTTATAGGGACTTGTCCATTTTCAACGGCATTATTAGCAAATGTTTGAAAGAGATCACCAATGCCGTAGTAGGAAGAAATGCGATTTGGAATAATTAATTCTATTTCTGTTACACCCGCTCTTAAAAGGCCGTGTGTATGAAACCAATATTGCGTAGGCTCACCTTCGTTATCGTCTTCATAAACAGAATGAATAACGTATAAGTCAGGAATGTCAGGTAACAATTCATTTTCAACGTGATATTCAATATAGTTTCTCGATATCACCTTCATTGCCGCACTCGAATCGATTACAAATAACAAATCTGGGGCGAGGTTCCATAAAAATTGAATCTGCTGGAAAAAGCAGTCTAGTACATCGCCTACAAATAGCGTACGGGTGAAAATTTCAGTACCGAAAGCCGCTGCTTCAAAAGTACGGTCTACTATTGTGGTATCTTGTCTATTGTACAATTTATATGTTTCTAGATCATCCGCTTCATTAATATGAAGTTCATATGGTATGACTTTTTCGTCGGTGTGTAACTCAACAATAAGGCTTGTCTCATCACTATAAACTATTTTTAACTCATCCACTTTAGTAGCGATAGTTTCTAGCCGCTGTTTTAACTGCTCAATTGTCATTCTAGTTGGTATAACAGCAATCATATCTGAAAAATGACGTTCTAATGTTCCATTCATAGCTGCGCGGTATGCTTCTGTTTGTACTTCCATCTAATCACTCCTATTCAAATGAATCCATTTTACATGTCGATGATTTTTCGATATTTTCTGTTTTCTCTCTAACAGTATAAATCGTATTCGTAGAGGGTGTAAAATTATTATTTTGTATGATAGTTTGAAATCGAGTAAATTAGATTAATTTTTTGTAAAACTTGTCGAAATAGAATTCTATATAACGAATCATTTGTTATGATAGAAATGTTGGGAAAATATGAAATAGGGAGAGGGAACGGCTGTGAAGAAATTGTTAAGTGTCTTTTTATCACTTTTGCTATTGCTTTCATTTACTGGAACTTTAGCGCAAGCGGAAGAAACTACTTCTATGTCAGTAGAAAAAGCAATTCAAGTATTTAAGCAGCAAGGGAAAACAAAGGGGACAGTGGAAGGATACATTGTTGGATATACGCAAAGTCCTTCTAAATACACGAAAGATCCGGCTAAGTTTGATGATACAAACGTAGCCATTGCGGATTCGCCAAATGAAACGAATCCAGACAAAATCATGCCTGTACAGTTGCCAAAAGGCGATGTGAGAGCGGCAGTAAACGTGAAAGATCATCCTGAGAACATCGGGAAGAAAGTTAGTTTAACTGGGACGCTTGAATTATATTTTAGTAGCCCAGGTTTAAAATCCGTAACAGCTTACAAGTTTCAAGGGGAAGAACAAAACCGTGTGAGCGATGTAGTAGCTTCACCTGGTGGCGGAGAAGTTGCGAAAGGAACAGCGGTAACGTTAACAACGAATACAGAAGGAGCAACAATCTACTATACGTTAGATGGCTCTAACCCTACAAATAAAAGTGTTCGTTATAACGAACAAATTGTAGTGAATGAAAATAGTGTGATTAAAGCAATTGCAGAGAAAGAAGGGCTTACTTCTTCAGCGATTTCAACTTTTTCATTTGTTATCGTAAATCATGAACCGGTTCGTATTCATGATATTCAAGGTAAATCACATATTTCTCCTTACAATGGAAAGAAAGTATACAATGTGGAAGGCGTTGTAACAGCGCTTGATAAAAATGGCTTTTATATAGAAGACAATCAGCCAGACAATGATCCAGCTACTTCAGAAGGTATGTACGTATACAAAAAAGATGCGAATGTAGCAGTAGGGGATCTTATTCAAGTTGATGGAGTAGTAGAAGAATATGTTGGACCTGGCTATGCAGAAAGGTTTGAAACAGACTTAACGACGACGGAAATTAAAGCGAGCCGCGTTGCTGTAATCGCAAAAAATCAATCTTTACCAGCACCGATTGTACTTGGGGAAAACGGTATGAAAATCCCAGATCAAATTATCGATAATGATGCATTCGGTTTATTTGATCCAAATGAAGATGCAATCGATTTTTATGAAAGTGTAGAAGGTATGCGTGTTACGATGCCAACACCAAAAATTATTGCACCTCAGAAAAACGGGAATTTATATGTAACAGTAAAAAATGGTGGGAATAAAGTCGTAACGAAATATGGCACACCTCTTTTAGATGAAAACCAATTAAACCCAGAGCGTCTTTCTGTCAAAGTACCTCGTGATTATGTAGCAAAAGTAGGAGATACTTTCACTGGAGATATAACAGGGGTAGTAGGATATGATTACGGTTCGTTCCGCATTTCGCCAATAACAGAATTACCATCTGTAGTAGACGGTGGATTCAAGCAAGTAGGGGCAAATATTCAGCCTCGTCTTGATAAGTTAACAGTTGCTACATATAACATTGAAAACTTCTCGGCGAATAAAAAAGAAACAACAGATGAAAAAGTAAAAGCGCTAGCGTATTCTATTAAATACAATTTAAAAATGCCAGACATTATCGGTGTAGAGGAAATGCAAGATAATAACGGATCAATTAACGATGGAACAACGGATGCTTCATTAAGCGCAAAACGTATCATTGATGCAGTGTTAGAAATTCGTGGACCGAAGTATGAGTATGTAGAAATTGCTCCAAACAACAATCAAGATGGAGGAGCACCAGGAGCTAACATTCGCGTCGGTTTCTTCTATAACCCATCACGCGTGAAATTAGCGACAGTACCGAAATTACTTGATAAAAACGTTGTTCGCATTGGAGACGAAAATCCATTGTTTGAAAGTACACGTAAACCGCTAGCAGTAGAATTTACGTTCCAAGGGCAAAACGTTGTTGTCGTTGCTAATCACTTAAACTCAAAACTAGGAGATGCAACGCCATTTGGAAAAGTACAACCGCTCGTATTAAAGAGTGAAGAAAAAAGAATTCAATTAGCACAAGAAGTGAATCATTTCGTACAAGGTATTCAAGAAAAGAATACGAATGCACCAGTTGTTGTGTTAGGGGATATGAACGATTTCGAATTCTCTAAACCAGTAAAAGTACTAGAAGGAACAATCTTAAAAGATATGTTAAACACAGTGCCGAAAGAGAACCGTTACACGTACATTCATGAAGGTAACGCACAAGTGCTAGATCATATTTTAGTAACAAACAACATCGCACCACACACAATTATAGACCCGGTACACTTAAACTCAAACATTATGAAAGAACATGGACGTGTTAGTGACCACGACCCAGTACTTGCACAAATTGATTTGAAGAAAGCTTCTTAAAGTAGGGGGAACGCTTAGGTGACTAAGCGTTCTTTTTTGTATGGCCGTAGAATTCCTTTTCTTGTAATCTAATGATAAAATTAATTGAATATTCTAAAATAAAATAGAGGGGGGAAGAAATATGATAACTCAAATAAACGGAAAATTAATGAATCAACTTGCCATTTTTTTTAGTACGCTCGTCATGATTCAATTTGTAGTTGAAGTAACAGGAATGATTCAAAGTTTAGATGTTATGTATAGCTTAATAAATACAGCCGCGTCCTATATAACGTTTAGTTTGGCGGTTATTTTTACGTTAATAGGCGCAAGAAGAGAATTAAGTAAATATGCAATTATTTCATTATGCTTAGTAGTAGCGATTAAAGCGATTTATTTTGCAGCGATTGTTATTTTATGGGGAATGGCTGGTACGCCGTAAAAGAATAAAAAACCTAATTTCCAAGATAATGTGAGGAAATTAGGTTTTTACTATGATTGAAACATTTTTCTACATCGATCTCTTCTTTGTAGTCTTCTTCTATATTTTTTTCTGTCGCGCTTTATACCTTGTGTATACATGAATAAGCTCACGAGAAAGAAGAAGGCACATTGTATTGTTAAAACGTACGGTGACATTCCATCCAATGGTTGTTTTGGATCATATAAATGAAAAGGTGCCCCGCCGATTGTAGGGAATACTGTATTTAGCAAGACGTAAGGAATAGAGGTAACTGCAAATGGAAATAGAAGTGCCATATAATCTTTTTGTGACCATGTAGATGCAGCGAGCCCTAAAAGAGCCATTAACCCTGCAAATAAAAAGTTGATTCCGATATATACCGAAATGTAAGTGATGGGATCATCATAATATAAATTCGAGAACATCCCATTATTATTTATAATGCCTGAACCAATCGTTGGGTTCCCATTTGGAATAGTTAATTTGCAAAATAACAAGGATAAGATGAATGGTAATGAATAAAGAAGTCCTCCGCAAAAAAATGTAACAATATATTTCGTTACCGAATAGGGAAATATAGAAATTCCTTTACTTATAAACGGTCTAAAACCATCTGCCTTCTCAGAATTGTAACTTGTACTAAAGGGGAGACTCGCAATAACTGGCATTAATAATAAATAAACATCCATTTCATTGTCGCGAAACCCAATCCATTTAATATCCGTTGATATAGGACCATTCGCTGGATCTCCTAAATAACGAATTACATAATAATAATGATAAATACAAATAAGAACGAATCCACTAAACATAATAATTAAAGAAACACGATTACAAAAAGCTTGCTTTATATTTAAACGAAGCGCACGCATCATGACTAAAAAAGCCTCCACTATTTTGATAAACTTGTCTATTTTCTATATTACTATTAATTGTAAAGATTTTCTTGTTTTTTTATTTGATTATTAGAAAAAGGGGAATTTTGTTGTTGTGAAGTAAGGTTTAGCTATATACCTTAAGAACACCTTTTCTTTTTCTCTTTTCTTTTGGTAAACTTATATATTGACTGAAATTTTTTTATACGGGGAATAACTAAAAAAGAGAACTTGTATAGAATGTAAGCGTGTGGTAATATCAAAGATGTACTGATTGACTATATTATCCAATTGGTCATTTTTGGAGGTGACGATGTGGCAATAGATCGAAAACGTTCTATTATTGAAGCTGCAACAAAATCTTTTTCAGCGTTCGGCTATAAAGCAACAACGATGGATCAAGTAGCGAAATTAGCGAATGTCGGAAAAGGGACAATTTATACTTTTTTCAAAAATAAAGAAGAGCTATTTGGCGAAATTATTTCTAATTTAATTACAGAAATGAAGCAAGTTGCAGCAAATGCAATTCGTTCAGATGTTTCATTTTTTGAAAATGTACATAGAGCATTATATAGCATATTAGAATTCAGAAAAGAACATCAGCTCATGATTAAATTAATTCAAGAAGAACGTGATATGGGAACGAAAGAAGTACAGGAAGTCATGCAACAAGTTGATGTGGAAATCGTTTCTGTTATTCAATCGTATTTAGAAATTGCAATTGAAAAAGGTGAAATTAGCAAATGTGATCCAGAAATTACAGCATTTATTATGCTTCGCCTATACGTATCACTTATTTTTGATTGGGAAAAAAATCATGAACCGCTAGAAAAAGAAAAAATCGCAGAATTATTTGAACTTTATTTATTAAAAGGATTGTCAAATTAAGATAATCCTTTTATTATTATAAAAAGTGACCAATTGAACAAACTGGTCATACATTTAATTTAAGGAGGGAAAATAGAAATATTCACTTCATATTAAGGAACAGTTGCATAGTATAAATTCGGGGATAAGGCATATGTATGAATAAGTATAGCCTTTTTGTTTGGGTAGAAATGACTGAATGAACATTTTGGTCATTTAAATAAAGGGGGAGAAATGATGAAATGGAATCAGTTACTTCGTAAAGAGTTTACTGAAATTATAAAAAGTAAAAAAATATTAATTCCAATTATCGCGGTTTTGTTTGTACCGATTTTATACGCAGGGATGTTTTTATGGGCCTTTTGGGATCCGTATAAACAGTTAGATGACTTACCAGTCGCGGTAGTCAACTTAGATAAAGGTGCAGTATTTGATGGGAAACCGATTGAGGTCGGGAAAGAGCTCGTTGATAATTTGAAAGAGAATAAAAGTTTTAAATGGGAATTTGTAAGTGAAAAAGAAGCGAAAAAAGGAATGGAAGATAGAAAGTACTACATGTTAGTACGTATTCCAGATGATTTCTCCAGCAACGCTACAACGCTATTAAAAGACAATCCCAAACCATTAAACTTAGAATACATTCCAAACGAAAGCTTAAACTTCTTATCTTCACAAATTGGCGGAACAGCCATTGAAAAAATGAAAGGTGAAGTAGCAAACACATTAACGAAAACATACGCAGAGAAAATGTTCGATTCCATTCAAGACGTCTCAAAAGGATTAGCAGATGGAGCAGACGGTGCAAGTAAATTACATGACGGTGCTGGTGAATTGCACGATGGTTCCAGTAAAGTGACGGATGGGCTTTATACACTTCAAGGGAAGTCAGGTGAGATGAAGGATGGTGTTCAGAAATTAGCAGATGGATCTAATAAATTAGTAGATGGGTCTGGAAAAGTGACAAACGGTTTAAATACGTTAAATCGTAAAACAGGTGAAATGCAGGTAGGTATAGGAAGATTACAAGATGGATCTCAGAAAGTAACAGTAGGTTTGAATACGTTAAATAGCAAAACGGGTGAAATGCAGGTAGGTATAGAGAAATTACAAGATGGATCTCAGAAAGTAACAGCAGGTTTGAATACATTAGTAAGTAAATCTGATGAATTAAAGACAGGAACAACTGATCTATCAAATGGTATGGAAAAACTTGCCGAAGGACAAAGTAAATTAGAGGGATATTCTCAAAAACTTGAAAAAGGTTTGCAAGAGTTAAATAGTAAAGTGAAAGATTCTGTTACAGGCTTGGAGGAAATGCAAGCGAAAGTCCCTTCTACATTAAATGAAGTAAATGAGAAAATAAATGGAGCTGAAGAAAAGGTAAATCAGTTAAATGAATTTACGCAATCAACAGCAGGAGATGCAAAAACTGCAGCACAAGATGTAGTGAATTTGCAAAAGCAAATAGAGAGTTTACCGAAAGAATATCAAGAACAGTTACAACCATATATAACAAATGCAGCAAAAAGTACGGCGACCGTTCAACAGAAGGCAACTGGAATAGCAAGTGGAACAAATAAATTAAATGAAGAAGTAAAACAACTAAAAGGTGAAATAAATCAAAAAACAAGTAATGTGCAAAACAAACTACCAAATACGACAGGGTTGAAACCTTTAACGGAGAGTATTGAGAAGTTAACAGGTGCACAGGAAGAATTCGTTAAACAATTCCAAGGTTTTGGTGAAAAATTAAATATCGCTAAAGAAGGAGCAAATAAATTTAAAAATGAATCTGGTCAATTCATTAATGGGATTAATCAATTAGCAGATGGTTCAAGCCAAGTAACAGGCGGCCTAAGTCAATTATCTGCAGGAGTAAACCAAATGGCAGGTGGTGTAAATCAACTAGCAGATGGCTCAAGCCAAGTAACAGGCGGTTTAGGTACATTATCTGCAGGAGCAAACCAAATGACAGGTGGCATAACGCAATTAGCGGATGGTTCAAATCAAGTAACAACTGGCTTAGGTACTCTAAATGGTGGTCTAAATAAAATGTCAACCGGCTCAACCCAGCTAATCGACGGCGTAAATAAACTAGCAGACGGCTCAGGGAAAGTAACAGATGGCCTCGTAAAAGTAAATGATGGTTCAGGTGAACTTGCTGAGAAACTTGGCGAAGGAGCAGAAAAAACTGGTGAAGTAAAAGGGACAGATAAAACGTATGATATGTTTGCAAGTCCTGTAAAAGTGAAGACGGAGAAAATGGCGGAAGTTCCAAACTACGGAACTGGATTTACACCGTACTTCTTATCACTTGGTTTATTCGTCGGGGCTTTACTATTATCAATCGTATACCCATTACGCGATACAGTTGGCGTTCCGAAATCAGGATTTAGCTGGTTTATTAGCAAATTCGGTGTTTTACTGTCAGTCGGTATCATTCAAGCAATAGTAGCAGATATCATATTACTATTCGGATTAGGTGTAGAAGTACAAAGTATTCCGTACTTTATACTCTTTAGCATCGTGACAAGTTTAGCGTTTATCGCATTAATTCAATGTTTAGTAACGGCATTTGGTGATGCAGGACGTTTCATCGCCATCATCACATTAATTATTCAGCTTACAACAAGTGCTGGAACGTTCCCGCTAGAATTAATTCCGAAGTTTTTACAGCCATTTAACGCTTGGCTACCGATGACATACTCTGTATCAGGATTGAAAGCAGTCGTATCAAGTGGGGACTTTAACTTCATGTGGCAAAACATTGGAATCCTCATAATCTTTATCGTTGTGTTATCACTTGGAACAATTGCTTCCTTAACTTTGATGCATAAACGACAATTTAAAAATATTGCTGACAATCAATCGGTTGAAGCGTAGGTAAATATATAACAATAAAAGCCTGTGTGGATAATTACTAAGTGATTATCCATACAGGCTCTTTTTATCAAATAAATCTATAATACAAAAGCTCTTTGCAATAACAACAGTATTTTAGAAAATGGATTTTTATCCCGCATTAACGGGCAGTACCCCCCACTGATTAAAGTTTTACTTTATTTCCTTTAATTTCTGATTGCAGTCTATATGAAAGAAAAGGAATTACAACAAATTGCAGAGAAAAGTAGAATAGGGGAGTTGATAGGATGAAACGAAAACTTATTCATTATTTCATTGTAAATCCATTAATCATCTTTCTTGTTTACGCCCTTTCACCTTTCGTGTTTGAGAAAGAAGAATATATGAGTATGAAAGATATATTTGGGATGCTTTTTTTCTACTATGTGTTAATTAGTGGATATTACTTTCTTGATTACGTAAGTGAAAGAATAAAGAAAAACAATAAAGTTGAATGATAGAAAAAACGGTGGAGGACAACAAAATGACTGAAAGTGAAATGAAATTCAGAGATACGACCATTCGTAACTTTTTCGATAAAGAAGACCGTTTAAAATCGATTCCAGGTCAAAAGAAGAAAAAACTAGTGTTGTTGGAGCATTTAGTTAGCAAGTTAAATAAGGAGATTCAGTATACGGAAAAAGAAATGAATACATTCATAAAACAATATCATGATGATTTTTGCACGATAAGGCGCGAGTTTATCGTGCACGGATTTATGGACAGGGAGGATAATATGTACCACATAAACGGGAGAGAAGCTTGGACGAAGTGGGAGGAGTTAAAATAAATAAGTAGCGAGGGTATCCCAAGCGTTATCTATTGATCGTCGTAAAAAAAGTAAGAGGTGGTTTAGTGATACGGTTAGCAAAAGAGATTGATGCAGAATCCATTATGGATATTAGAAAAGAAATTATATTATCAGAGACTACTACGAAGTTTTTTATAATGTCTCCTAATAAAATACCAAATGATATTGATGCAGAAAGAGAAAAAATAAGGAAGAGTAATGAGAAAGGTAACCTGTCCATCGTTTATGAAGTAGATGGTGAAGTGGTTGGATTTTTAACTTTCAATCGATATGAATTAGAACGTTTACGACATGCAGGCGCAATGGGAATGGGAATTAGAGAGGCATACTGTAATCAAGGCATTGGTACGAAGTTAATTGAATTTCTTATTCGTTGGGCGAAAGGGCAGGAAGGTTTAGAGAAAATTTGCTTAGGCGTAGTTTCTATTAACGATAGAGCAATTAAGGTGTATAAGCGTATGGGGTTTGTAGAAGAAGGAAGGCAACGAAAGCAAATTAAATATGAAGATGGATCATATGGTGATGATGTATGGATGGGGCTTTATATTAAATAGAATTTAATTGGGGATGTATATACATTGTGGTATGTACATCTTTTTTAATATCTCTAAAAGCACTATGTTTTCCCCTCCCATTAACATACTTTTCCCTATGTATAATATTAATATAGTAAAATCATAACAACCTATATTGCAGTTTCCAATAATATACTATATAATCAGATTAAGAAAACGTTTTCATTCAAAGGGGGAGAATTTCGTGTCGACTATCGAGGACGTGGCGAAATTAGCGGGGTTATCAAGGACAACGGTTTCTAGGGTGATCAATAATCATCCATATGTTTCAGATGAGAAGAAAAAGAGGGTTCAATTAGCAATGAAGCATTTAGGATTTGTTCCTAATTCTGCGGCGAGAAGGCTTCGTAAACAAAAGACAGAAACAATTGCGGTGCTAGTTCCAAGGATTACAAATCCTTTCTTCAGTCGATTTATCGAAGCGATCGAGATTGCTGCTTCTGAACATAAATATAAACTGATTATTTGTCAAACAAGATATTTACCGGAAAAAGAGATGGAGTATTTACAATTATTATCTACGAAACAAGTAGATGGGATTATTCTATGTTCACTAGAAAATCCGTGGGAAGATGTGGAACCATACTTACAGCACGGTCCAATCGTGTTATGTAATGAATATATTGAGGAAGCAAATATTCCAACAGTGAAGTTCGATCATGCGCAAGGAGCGTACATAGCTGCTAAGCATGTGTTAGATCAAGGGTATCGTAATCTTATTTTTTGCCGTGGTAACGAAACCAAGGTTGTTAGCCAGCAGCGAAAAATGGGCTTTTTACGTGCAATCACTGAGAAGAGCCGCCAAGTAGAAGCGATTGATTTTCTTGAAAACGCTTTCTCTTGGGACGATGGAAAAAGAATATTCCATGACGTATTAAAAGACAAAAAAAATCCTACCGCGATTTTGGCAGGAGGCGATGAGGTAGCAGCTGGAATTATCTCAGAGGCGAAGCGCCATGACTGGAGCATTCCAGATGATCTTGCTGTTATCGGTTTTGATAACCAAATTTTATCACAGATTACTGAGCCAGGTATTACGACAATTGAACAGCCAATCGATGAGATGGCTCGAAAAGTTGTCGACCTAATGATGGATAAAATCCATACGAAAAATTATCGTAAAAAAGAATTGTATGAGTTTGAACTGGAGCTCTTGGTGAAAGGTTCAACTACGAAGGATACGATGTTATTAGCCTAGTAGACTATGTCTGCTAGGTTTTTTTATGTTCATAAATTACTATTCTTCGTGAACGCAATCGTCACATTTGTTATGGTATGCTTCGTGCTGCTCATCAATTTCTCTCCCGCAATTCGCACAAGTTTTCGTCGGTAAATTTCTGAAAAACTCCATTGGTTGATCGATCATGTCAATCCCTCCATTTCCATTTCTTACTATCATTGTATTAGTACAAAAAATAAAAGTCAACAACTGTTTTATAACAAATTGAAAAATAATGAAAAAGTTTAGGAAATGGATTATAGTTAACAATGTAGGATGTAAGTAAAAACTGCATGGCTACTCGGTTTTAGAAAGGATGGATACATATGAAAATGACTGTTGTCGGCTTTTGGGGCGGCTTTCCAGAAGCGGGAGAAGCAACGTCGGGGTATTTGTTTGAACACGATGGTTTTCGTTTACTTGTAGACTGTGGTAGTGGTGTACTAGCACAGCTTCAAAAATATATAACACCATCTCATATAGATGCAGTTGTACTGTCACACTATCATCACGATCATGTTGCAGATGTTGGGGTGTTGCAATATGCACGATTAATTACGAGTGCGACAAAAGGACAACTACCGGAATTACCGATTTATGGTCATACGTTTGATGAGAATGGATTCCATTCTTTAACGCATGAACCACATACGAAAGGAATCGCGTACAATCCAGAAGAAACACTTCAAGTTGGACCGTTTTCCATTTCATTCTTAAAAACTGTTCATCCTGTTACATGCTTTGCGATGCGTATTACAGCTGGTGATGATGCTGTAGTATATAGTGCTGATTCAAGTTATATTCCTGAATTTATTCCATTCACAAAAGATGCTGATCTTTTCATTTGTGAGTGTAATATGTATGCACATCAAGAGGCTGCAAAAGCAGGACATATGAATAGTACAGAAGTAGCAAGTATTGCGAAAGATGCGAATGTAAAAGAACTTTTATTAACGCACTTACCGCATACAGGCAATACAGCTGATTTAGTAGCAGAAGCAAAACAAATTTTCAGCGGCCACATTACGCTTGCGCATAGTGGTTACGTTTGGAATTCATGAGGTGATACGATGTTATTTATTGATAATAAAGGAATTACAGATCCTAGAATAAATTTAGCAATTGAAGAATATTGTGTGAAAAACTTAGATATTAACGAAACGTATTTACTGTTCTACATTAACGAACCTTCCATTATCATTGGTAAAAACCAAAACACAGTAGAAGAAATTAATGCAGATTACGTAAAAGAACAAGGCATTCACGTCGTTCGTCGTCTATCAGGCGGAGGCGCAGTATATCACGATTTAGGAAATTTAAACTTCAGCTTTATTACGAAAGATGATGGAGATAGTTTCAGCAACTTCAAAAAATTCACAGAGCCTGTAACGAAAGCGCTTGGCAAATTAGGCGTAAATGCAGAACTAAGTGGTCGTAACGACATTTTAGCTGAAGGTAGAAAAATTTCAGGTAACGCGCAGTTCTCAACGAAAGGTCGTATGTTCAGTCACGGTACGTTACTATTTGACTCTGAAATCGATCACGTCGTATCAGCACTGAAAGTAAAAATGGATAAGATCCAATCAAAAGGAATTAAATCAATTCGTAGCCGCGTTGCGAACATTACAGAGTTCTTAAACGAAAAAATGACGACAGAAGAGTTTAGACAACTTCTTCTAGAAACAATTTTCGAAGGAGAAACAGAAATCCCAACGTATGAATTAACAGAAGAGGATTGGAAAGAAATCCATAAACTTTCTGAAGAGCGCTACCGCAATTGGGACTGGAACTACGGAAAATCTCCGAAGTTCAACTTACAACATTCACACCGCTTCCCAGTTGGACAAGTTGACGTTCGTCTTGAAGTGAAAAAGGGAACAGTAACAGAATGCAAAATTTACGGTGACTTCTTCGGTTCACTAGATGTGCATGATATTGAAGAACGTCTAACTGGTGTACAGTTCGATAAAGATGCATTCGCCGCAGCTTTAGAAGGTGTAGATATTGCACGTTACTTCGGCAATATTACAACAGAAGATTTCTTACATTTATTCTTCTAAAATGAGGGGGCTGTCATAACAGGCAGCCTCTTTCTTTTTGCGTAAATTGTCATGTTTTGTCGGTAAGTCGATATCTCTTGTCGAATCGCCGATATAATTCAAGTTACGTTCGATATATTGAAAAAATCGCCGATATAATTCAAGTTGCGTTCGTTATATGGGAAGAATCGCTGATATAATTTCATGTATCATAAAATCACAGGACATCTGCTTCTAATAAATGAATATACATAATAAAAGGAGGTGGATCGAAATGAAAAGGGTAATGTACGTTGTATTATTGCTCAGCTTTGTCATCGGAATGACAGCTTGTAACGATGAAACGTCCTCAAGTCGCACACTCTTATCGATTGGAAAGCCAGCGAAAGATAATGTTATATATTTTACGCATACAGATAATAGACGAAAGATAAAGGAAATACAAGACATGTTTCAAAATAAGAAGTGGAAAAGAAATGAAACATTCAGCGCTGTTAATAAAACACCAGATGTCGTCTTTTCAATAGATGAAGACAATAAAGGGCTACCGACATTATACGTTACGCTGTACTTTCATGAAAACGGAGCGGACGTTCTCAACTTGTATGGGGAGTATACGAGTTTAAGTAAAGAGGAACTTCATAAGCTTAGAGAAAAGATGAGTGCATATTATCCTAAAATGATTTCAGTGTTAGTTTAGTAATTTGCTAGCAAATTGAATGAAGAGGAGGTAATCCGTGTATATGCAGTTAATGGAATATCACTTGCCACTTTAATTTTCTTTTAATATAATTAATTTAGAATTTTTAAATATTCTAAATTTTATAAAGGTGGGGTTTGTGTGAATCTCGTACAATCTTTAGCTGAAACGGCAAAAAAGAAGGGGGATAAACCGGCTTATGTTTTTATGGATCAGTCGGTCTCGTATGACCAATTAAACAAAATGGTCACGAAGTTTTCTGGCAAATTAGCAAAAATGGGCATTGGAAAAGGGGACAATGTCGCATTAGTTGTTGGGAATTCACCACATTTTTTGGTCGGTTTATACGGAACAATGAAAGCTGGAGCTACTGTTATTCCAGTTAATCCAATTTATACAGCAGACGAAATACATTACATTTTACAAAATGGAGATGTAAAAACAATCATCGTACTCGACGTCCTTCTACCTGTTATACAATCTCTTACAACAAGACTTCCTTCACTTGAAAATATCATCATATGCGAAACCTCATCAGATTTTAATCATACAGAAACCGAAAAAATGAAAACGTTTACTAGTTTTGTAGCGACTGGAGATGCAACTTATGAAGGCCCAGAGCTAGCGGAAGAAGATGTAGCGGTTATCCTATACACTTCAGGTACAACTGGAAAGCCAAAAGGAGCTATGTTAACGCATAAAAATTTATATAGTAACGCGAGCGATGTGGCGTCATATTTACGATATACGGCTGATGACCGCGTCGTTGCGGCACTGCCGATGTTCCATGTGTTCTGTTTAACAGTTGCGGTAAATGCGCCGATTGTGAACGGAGCGACCATTTTAATGTTACCGAAATTTAGCCCGAAAGAAGTATTCCGTATTTGTCGTACATATGAGCCGACGATTTTTGCTGGTGTACCGACGATGTACAATTACTTATATTTATTTGAAGAAGCAAGCGCCGAAGATGTGAAGACACTTCGTCTTTGTATTTCAGGTGGTGCATCGATGCCAGTTGCACTTCTGCAAAACTTTGAAAAACGTTTTGATGTAATTGTTTCAGAAGGATACGGTTTATCAGAAGCATCACCTGTTACTTGTTTCAATCCGCTTGATCGTCCTCGTAAACCAGGATCAATTGGCACAAATATTTGGCATGTAGAAAATAAAATTGTAAATGAGCTTGGGGAAGAAGTACCTGTTGGTGCAGTCGGTGAATTAATTGTTCGCGGGCCGAACGTTATGAAAGGATATTATAACGCACCAGAAGACACAGCTGCGACGTTGAAAGACGGCTGGCTATATACAGGTGACTTGGCGAAAATGGATGAAGAAGGTTACTTCTATATCGTTGACCGTAAAAAAGATATCGTCTTAGTGGGTGGTTATAACGTATATCCTCGTGAAGTCGAGGAAGTGTTATATACGCACGAGTCAGTAGCTGAAGTTGTCGTAATCGGTGTACCTGATGAAAACTTAGGAGAAGCAGTAAGAGCTTACGTCGTTCTGAAGCAAACGAGCGTAACGGAAGAAGAATTAATGCATTACTGTACGTTACATTTAGCGAAATATAAAGTGCCGATGAGTATTGAATTTTTAACAGAATTGCCGAAGAATACAACGGGTAAGTTGTTAAGAAGAGCGCTAAAAGAAAAAGCAATGCAATAGAAATGAGGCAACCACCGTTATGAAGGTGGTTGCCTTTCTGTTTTTTAGCATTGGTTAAGCTATGATGCCATATATTTAAACCGTAATATGACCAGCGAGGAGGAGATATACATGGAGCAGAAGGAAGTACGTTTACGGCGAGTGCAATATTTGATTTGTGACATTATGGATGAAATGAATACTGAAAATGAGAAGAAGAACTTAGAAACACTGCAACAAGTCATTGATCATCTTTCCGGTGCAATAGGTGATTTAGTCGATCCATCGAGTACGTATTCTATCGATTATTTGGAAAGAAAAGTTCATACTGCGCATTATTTACTATTTAAAAACGATAGGAAAGCGTACTTATGTAGGAAATAGTATTATTTATTTTATTTGACATTGATAATCATTATCAATATGATAGTTGTGTTGAGTATATTCATATAAAAGGAGATGTATTATTGATAATGATTAAGAAAAAATATGTTAATGCGTTCGTTATAGCAGCAACTTTAGCAGTTCCATTTAGTAGTATTATGGCACCGATTGCGAAAGCAGAAGCGGCAGTTGAAATAAAGGCAGCTAGTAAACTAGCAGATGGCACATATGACGTTATTTTAAAAACGTATAAAGATCAAACGAATGATACATCAGTTGCGTCTACATATTTAAAAAATGCAAAAGTAACCATTCAAGGTGACAAAAAACTTGTTACGTTAACCGTTCAAGATAGTAGCTATTTTCAATATCTGAAAGTAGAAGATCCTAATAAAGTAGGGACATTCCATGATGTAAAAGTAATCTCCGAAGATAAAGCAAATAATGGCACGAAAGTTGTTCAATTTGAAATCGGTGAATTCTCGAAAAAATATAATATGCAAATGCATATATTAATTCCGGCAATTAACTATGATCACAAATATCAAATACAGTTTGAAATCGATGCGAGTGCAATTGACAAGAAATCGAAGTTCTCAGATGTACCAGCGTGGGCACAAGAATCAGTGCAATATTTAGTGGATAAAGAAGCAGTACACGGTAAACCAGACGGTACGTTTGCTCCAGCTGAAAATATCGACCGAGGTTCAGCTGCAAAAATATTAGCAACTGTCTTAGGCTTAGAAATTAATAAAGATGCAAAGCCATCATTCCCTGATGCACAAAATCACTGGGCAACGCCGTATATTGCTGCTGTTGAAAAAGCAGGTATTGTAAAAGGTGATGAGAGGGGAAACTTTAATCCGAGCGGACTCATTAACCGTGCGTCCATGGCTACTATGCTTGTAAATGCATATAAACTAGAAAGAAATGAAACGATTAAACTACCAAAGGAATTTGCAGACTTAAAAGATCATTGGGGTGCGAAGTATGCCAATATTTTAATCCAAGAAAACATTTCAGTTGGAACAGATAATGGCTGGGCTCCAGATAAAGCGGTAAGCCGTGCGGAAGCAGCACAATTTATTGCGAAGGCGGATAAGTTGAAGAAATAAATGAAATAAAAAGCACACAATATTCACTTTTGTGAATGGATTGTGTGCTTTTTTGTTGTTTGCAACATGATGTAGGGTAACGATAAAAAAGGGTTTAAAGTACGGATAGTAAAAGCTAATATAAAGTGGAGTAGCTGAATTTTAGGCGGGATCTTATTATGAATAATGAAAATGAGGTGTCCATATGATTAAACTGATTAAGCAAGAAAAGGATAAAATGTTGTACTGGGAAGTATGGAAAGAGGATAAGAAAACTTTAATTGTACATTATGGCTGTGTTGGGGATACAGGTGAAATGTATGAAATAGAACTTTATCCATTCCAACGTGCTGAAAAAGAAATGAAAGTGTTAGCAGATGAAGAGTTGGCGGAGGGTTTTAAGAAAATTGATGAGGAAGAACTAATAGAATTTGTTTTACAATATGACTATACAGAGGATCAGTTGGAAGAAGTATTGGAAAAGCGAAACCAAGTTGAAGAGGTGATGGATGAAGCATTAGGATGGTCTGGAAACGGCTACTGTGATGGTGGAGATATTGGTAGCGGGACAATTAACATATTTACTTTCGTAATTGATGTTGATAAAGCATTGCAAACAACCCTAAATGAACTAGAAAATGAGCAGTTGTTAGATGGTGTGAAGATTGCTTATGTGAACGATGAGGAAGATTATATACAGGTTTATCCTAGTGAAGGTGAATTTAATTTACTATAAAGTATTTAGTTAAATATTAAAGATGTATGAATTGATATAGAAAAATGAAGAAAAGTAGATAGGAAAGACTAGTAGAGGAAGAGAGATTAAATTTTGAAGTGCATCTCTAATTGTTAGACAAAAATAACAGTTAGAGGTGCATTTTCTGTATAAGTGCAACAGACGGTTCTCAAACGTATCGCTTTGATTATGACGATCAAGGAAATGTTCGTACGTACACAGCTGGTAATGGTTCAGGTTCTACTTTTAACTATGACCACGCGAACAAAATTAAAGATTTAGTAGTAGGTACATCAAACAGTATTCTTCTATCTGAACGATATGAATATGACCAAGCGGGTAACCGTACGAAGATTAAACATGAAGGTGCGGGCGGAAAAGTAACAGAAACAAACTTTGTATATGACCCGATTAACCAATTATTAAATGAAGCACTACCAAACGGAACAAGTAAATCTTACACATATGATGGATTTGGAAACCGTACAAGTGTGAAAGTTGTAGAGAATGGAAAAGAAACAAAGTCTATAGCGGCAACATTTAATGAAGGAAATTAACTTGTAAAATTCGGGAACGAATCGTTAACGTATGATGCGAATGGTAATTATGAAAAAATAGATAGTAAATTCGTTATCTAAATTGGAAAATGCAGCTAGCTATGTGATACAGAAGAAGTGAAAGAGAGAAGAGCTGGTATTGGCTCTTCTTTTTTTGGTTCGTGATTCAATGAATTACAACTATTTTTTGAAGAATTTCACTGTGATTTAATGCTTTTATTACTAAAAATTAGCAAATAAAAAAAGAACAATTGTGAACCAGATTCTTTTTTATAATTAATGGGCTATAAACTGAAAAAACTTGAGGAAATTTATAAATCTTTCTATTCAAAATGAATTATAACTATTTTTTTGAATAATTGTGCTGTAATTTAATGTCTTCTCTACTAGCAAATAGGAAAAGAAACAATTGTGAAACTGGTTCTTTTTATAATTAATGTGCTATAAATTGAAAAAACTCGAAAAAATTTTATATTGAATATTCTGTTTTTTATTGTTAAAATTTGTATTGTATTACCAATAATTTGAAAAGGGGTTGTTAGTTTGTTTATAAAAACATTTAGCATCCCTAATAAATAAGGAATAAAAATTTTTTCCCTTTCAATTCAAGTATATGAAGTGTTTCTTTTTCCTGAATTTGTTGTAAAAACTAGTTCATTAGGCTACCGTCAGTAGAGAAACTCTACTAATGGTAGCTTCACTTTATAGGAAAGGTTAGGCTAACATGAAAAAAAATTTTGCACAAACATATTTAACGATACCGTTCCACCTATTCTTATCGTTTATTATCATTATATTTATCGGCACATTACCGCACTTATTTATTGGGATGAAGATCGATTTTAACAATTACCTGCACACACTTACGGACGTCACCTCTAAATTAATAGGGTGGGATCCATTAACTTACACGAAATTTGCAAAACCCCTATTTCCTCAAATTCTAATTCAATATGGAAACACGATTATTATCTTTTTAGCTGCTCTTTTTATTTCCGTATTAATTTCTTTTATGACTGTTTATGCCTTGTTGCTACTCCCTGTAAAAAAAAGAGAAAGAATAAAATCATTTTTTTTACTATTAGAAGCAATTCCCGATATTTTTATTATTTTGTGTCTCCAATTACTTGTCGTTTGGATTTATAAACAGACAAATTTTTTAATCGCAAATATAGCTGGTACAAAAGACAACTCAATCTTACTATTTCCGATTATTTGCTTAAGTTTTCCAACTACTCTTATGTTTAGCAAGCTACTATTGCTACGTTTCGAAAATGAATTACAAAAAGATTATACCTTGCTAGCACGCGCCAAAGGATTTGACACGTTTTATATTCTCAATCGTCACGTTCTAAGAAACGTCTTTTTAAGTACTCTCTACTTCTCAAAAACAAATATTTGGTATATGTTATCTAATTTATACATTATTGAATACTTACTCAATGTTCAAGGTATTTTCACATTTTTAAAAACGTATAATACCGAATTAGAACCAGCACCTGAAATATTTTGCGTTACATTGTTTTTAATTTACATTCCTATCTTTATTGTCTTTAAGCTTTTCAATATTTTCATACCTGATGAACTGAAAGGAGAATCTTAACATGTGGGCCCATTTAAAAAGAGATAAGTATTTCATAATTTGTATATCCTTTTTGCTTCTATTAATCATAGTAAGCATTGGAAATTCCATATTCTTTGATGGGAAAGTTCGCCAAACATCTATTCTATATGATGAAAGTGGTAATGTACACGCGGCACCATTTCCTCCTTCTTTCACTTTTCTGTTAGGTACGGATATGAAGGGATATGATTTATTACATAGAGTAGTAGATGGAGCGAAATGGACCATTGGTATATCGTTATTAATAGCATTTCTACGAACATTTATCGGGTTAGCAATTGGATTATTCTTCGCTTTTTATGTAAGAAAAAGTTTTAAGACACTTGAAGCTCTCTTTGATTGTTTTACAGTTGTTCCAATGACCCTCATTGGTTACTTTATTCTTGATACAGTATTGCGTTTTCAAAATGGGTCTCCAGTTCCCTCTTTCTTTGAACGAGCATCCTTTGAAATCATAGTCTTAGTCATTCTCGCTTTACCCGTTCTTATATTTTATTTTGCAAAAGAGACAAAAAAGATACTGAACGAAGAATTTATAGAAGCTGCTACAATATTAGGAGGAAGCAAATTTCATCTCGCTATAAAACACATATTTCCAAATATGTTTCCTATTCTAATCATTGTTATGATGCAACAATTTGTACAAACTTTAATCATTTTCTCTCATTTTGGTATTTTAGAATTATTTTTTGGTGGTACAATTCTTTTCTACGGAAATGAAGCTGAGTCAGTTAGCAATGAATGGTCAGGTTTAATTGGTCTCTATTTTCGTTCCCTCTCTGTTCAACCTTGGATTCCAATGGTTCCTATTACATTTTTCATTCTGACTATTATTACAGCACATATTATGCTACAAAGGATACAATTAGCATTTGAAAAACGACACATGAAACAAACATCTCAAGAACCAATAGAACAACTTAATACTTCTAATTTTATACAACAACTCCCCGCTAATTCATTTACACTCTATGATGACAAATAGCATTGGAGCAATATATTCCTATAGGGGAGTGTAAAACATCTTTTTTATAAATATCTTATATAGCTGATTGTTATGCAATAAATATGCTAGATGGAGACGTTTGGCTCTATTATTCAGAATATCCTTTAGTTCAAATGAAAGATAAAAAATTTCATATGTCGTGGAATGAAATAAAGGTAACTATGGAAATATGGTCGGAAAGTTTTGCGGTTGCTCAAGATAAAGTAGTGTTCATTACTTAAGATAAAAAGTTGGTTGTTTATGATTTAAATAATAATCATGTGCATGATGTGAATCTTCGTAATGAATTAGGAGAACCGATTCAATTTGTTGCTTATTATAGCCGCGGATCTGTTATGTATTTTCAGATGGATGATAGGCTGTATTATGTTGATACAATTAATATATGAGATGATAAAAAAAGCGCACTCAACAATCTGGGTGCGCTTTTTCATAACCGTTATATATTCCTCTTCATCAACTCCCCAACTTGCGCCGCAACACACTCAACATCACTATCAATTTCGTTTAACACGTAAGATTCTAAAATGCCCATTACAGCCGTTCCTAAAAATTTTAAAATGATGTGTTTATCGATGTTTTTATTTATTGATGTGTTTGTGTTTAACTTTTTCTCTATTTCACCCATGATGAAAGTTAATAACTTTTTTTGAAACGATAATGTGCTGTTACTTTTAAATAACGCCGCGAGGTCAAAGTGTGAACTCTCCAAACAAATTAAACTTTACGAGTATGGGATCGGTAATTGGTTTTGATGCGTTCCATTTAGCAGATGCGTTATTAACGCAGCCGCTGCAAATTATTGTTGGCAGCAAGCAAGGTGCATTCGGTTCTTATAAAGATGGTCATGAGCTTTATGAGAAAGCAGCTTCAGAGAAGAAAGATTTACTTGTTGTGGAAGGCGCGAGTCACTACGATTTATATGATCAGCCAGAGCCAGTAAAAATTGCGGTTGAAAAGTTAACAAGCTTCTATAACGAAAATCTGTAAAAGTAATGTTATTTTGAATTGCACCTCTAATTGTTAGATTTGCATCTAGCAATTAGGGGTTTTTATTGTGAAGATTGCTGTGCTTAATATTTACGCTATAAGTGCATAACAAGATATAATAGAAGAAATGAATAAGGAGGCTAGTTGTGAAGAATCTTCGTTATCTCAATATATTTACGATATTAATTATATACACACTACTTATGTTTTACATTGGCTGGAACGGATGGGTTTGGCTTCATGCGGTATTTGGCTGGGAGTCTTGGGGATATTACGCTTTCATAGTTGGCTTTATTTCGTATGCGTACATTCTCGTGCAAGTGTTTAAGTTTTTGCCTTTCCTACGAACGATAGGTTCAATTTGGTTTGCGGTTATACAATACGCGCTTATGTTATTACCGTTAGCTAATATTACATTCTTTCTTTTACAGTTTTCAGTGGAGAAAGAAGCGGCAATTATTTGGACAGGGGCAGCTGTGTTAGTTGCATTTATTTTTATCTTTGCGTACGGAGTATTTAATGCATATAGCCCGGTAGTAAGAAAGTATGAGGTGCACATTCCAAAAAAAGTAGAGGGACGTAAAAGCTTACGCATTGCGATGGCTTCTGATATGCATTTCGGTAAATTATCTGGTGTTTCGCATTTGAAAAGGCTTGTTCGTCATGTAAATGAAATGGAGCCTGATATTATTTTACTGCCAGGTGATATTATCGATGATCATCCAGGTGTGTTCATTCAAAAAAATATGGGACATATTATGAAACAAATGACAGCTCCACTAGGCGTATATGGTGTGTTAGGAAATCACGAATATTACGGACGAGCAGTTCCAGAATTCCTGCAAGAGATGGATAAGATTGATATTCGTATTCTTTTAGATGAAGTCATTACAATTGAAGATGATTTTTATCTCGTTGGAAGAAGGGATAAAACTGAGCGAGATCGCCAAAGTTTTGAAAATCTAATGAGTACAGTAGATAAAACGATGCCAGTTATCGCAATGGATCATCAACCATTCGAGTTAAAACAAGCAGCGGATGCTGGCGTAGATTTACTATTATCCGGTCATACGCACCGCGGGCAAATGGCACCGAATCATATTGTAACGAGAAGGATGTATGAGCTAGATTGGGGATACGTACAAAAAGGCGCATTCCACGCTATCGTTTCTTCCGGTTTCGGATTTTGGGGACCACCGCTAAGACTTGGCAGTAGATCAGAGATTGTACAAGTAGAGGTTACGTTTGAATAGAACTATATAAAAGAAAAGGATCGATACTACAAGTCGGTCCTTTTCCTTTATAAACTAATCTTTTCTAAAATCATATGTGTCTGTTTTTACATTTAATTTATGTTTATTGATTACAACTGTATGATCATCTAACCATTTGACGGCCGCGGTCTCTTCACGATAATTCCAATATATATTTTTCGTGTTCATAACCTTTTTATTATTTTCTACAAGCTCCCCCCTTATCGCATAGTTAGTCGTTGCCCCGCCATTATGCCTGTATATATGTAACGTATACGTTTTATCTGGTGAATGTATCGATTCAAGCTTTTCACCGCCTGAAAGCCCCGATAAAGAGAAAAATTTCCAATAACCTAAACCGATTAATAAAGTAAATACGAATAGAATAGTAAAGAAAATCTTTTTCTTCATGTTTCTCCTCTTTTCTTTCATCACTATAAATGTATTAAACTAGAAAAGGATAAAATTGGCAAGTTCCCTATTTTTGATTTGGAATGAAGACAAGCAAGAGAGTTACTTGTAAAATAGTACAAAAGAGGTATGATTAGTTGAAAGAATTGGGATAAAGGAGGATTGTAAGTGATTATAGTAGATGAAATATACGGTGAGTTTAAAGTAGAACCAGTGTTAGAAGCATTAATTTTAAGTAAACCGGTGCAAAGATTGAAAGGTATTCATCAAACTGGCGCAAGCTACTTAATAAATGAGAAATGGAATGTAACGCGCTTTGATCATTCAGTTGGCGTTATGTTGTTAATTAAGAAACTCGGTGGCTCAGTAGAAGAACAAATTGCAGGTTTATTGCATGACGTATCACATACTGCTTTTTCGCATGTGATTGATTACGTTTTTGATAATGAAAATGAAAGTTATCATGAAGAGATATTTAGCTCTGTTGTGAAAAATTCAGAAATCCCAGCGATCCTTGCGAAGCATGGTTATAACTATGAAGATATTTTATTAGATGAATCAAAGTGGACGTTACTGGAAAGGTCAGCACCAGAATTATGTGCAGACCGAGTGGATTATACATTACGGGATATGTATACATATGGGTATGTTTCTTTAGAAGAAGTTCACAATTTTTTAGAGGATGTCATTGAAGTAGATGGGAAAATGGTTCTTCAAAATATTGAAATGGCAGAATGGTTCACAGAAACGTATTACAAAGAGGTAATCGATTTCTTTATGCAGCCAATAAATATTTACGGAAACGATATGTTAGCAAAGACGTTAAAGGTAGCTCTTCATAAAAGGATTATTCATGCAGATGATTTTCTTCTTGAAGATGATTTGCTTATATCGAAATTGCAGCAATGTAACGAGCCTGAAGTGAAAGCTTTATTAAGCAAAGTTCATCCGAATGTAAAAGTAAAAGAAGATAAAAACGACTATGATTTGTATCAGAAAAATAAAGTGCGTCTCATTGATCCACCATTACTTCATGAGGGGAAAGTTGTTCCATCGTCTGTTATGTCAGAAAAAATAAGACAGATGAGTGATAACGCTTATGAAAAAGCGGTGAGAGGAATGTATGTGAAAGTGATTTCGGATTAAATAGAAAAGGTTACCCTAAAATAGTGATGTAGCTATTTTGAGGGTAACTTTTTTTGTATTGTACTCTATTAATTTACTCAATTTCATACATAAAATCTACAAGTTCTCTATAAGAGAATGTACGAGTCAGGACATCAGTTGTAATCTTTCCATCTCTTAGTTTTATAACACGCTGACAAGCACCTGCAACGAGCTCGTGATCATGAGTAATGACAAGTACGTGACAGGATCGCTTGGCGAGTTGTTGAATTACTTCGATAACGCGTTTTAAGTTCATCCCGTCTAAACCTGAGGTCGGTTCATCTAGTATGAAAATAGAAGCTTCATTCATTAAACCAATTGCGAGAACGAGCCGTTGTTTTTCTCCACCTGATAGAGTGGCAGGATGATTTTCTCTCAAATGCCATAGATGGAGGGTCTTTAGAACATTTTTAGCCATTTCATCCTGATTAGGGTGGTTGAGTAACACTTCATTCCATACGCTATCGGTAAATAATTGATACACTGTATCTTGCATAACGAACCAAATTTTTTGCATTCGTTTATTTGCTTTTAGTCTCATATTATCGATGTGGATGTTACCAGCATGCTCTTTTTTTAATCCTGTTAATGTGCGAGCGAACGTCGTTTTACCTGCACCATTTTTTCCAATTAACGCCGTTACTTCATTTGCATAAAGTGTAATGTTTAACTTTTGCAGTATCCAATCTTTTGCACGTTTATGTTTGACGTGCAAGTTTTCAATTTGCAGTTTTTCTAATTTAGAAAGAGAAGGGTGGTTATTCATTTTGCCCTTTTCAATAAAAGGAGAACGTAATCCTAATTCTTCTATTTCTTCGCAAGAGAGAGCGAGCAACTCCTGTGGTGTATAAATGTTTTGGATTTCACCATTATCCATATAAATAATACGGTCTACAAGGTTCATTAAGTAATAAAGTCGATGTTCTACAATGACAATTGTTTTCTTTTTTTCTCGTAAAGAGAGCAATTCTTCTTTAAGAATATTAGTTGCCTGTAAATCTAAATTTGCGGAAGGTTCATCCATTACAAATAAGGAAGGATCAATTAGCTGTGACGCAGCAATTGCCACCTTTTGTTTTTGGCCACTAGAAAGGCTCATAACGGGCGAATGTTGTATAGATTCTAGTTTCATTTGTTGTAACACAACTTGTAATCTTTTCTGAATTATAGTTCTTTCAAACCCGTAATTTTCAAGTTCGAAAGCAAGTTCATCTTGAACGATGGAAGTAAAAAATTGAGATTTTGGATCTTGAAAGACACTACCAATCTTTTTACTAAGATCCCATATCGGAGTATCCTTTGTATGGACATTATCAATAATAATTTCACCTTGCAAATTTCCTTCATAAAAGTTTGGTATTAACCCATTTAATATTCGTCCTAGTGTCGTTTTTCCAGATCCTGAAGGACCGGTAATAAGAACACATTCTCCTTCTTGAATTGTTAAATTAATATTTTTTAAAAGGGGTTCCCCCGCTCGGTATTCAAATTGAACATTTTTGAGTGTAATCATAGCTATTCTCCTTATGAAATCCAAAGCGTGCCAAACATGCATAAACCGAGGAGAAGAGCAATGCTATCTTTCGGACAGAAGGCGATCGCATAGTGACTTGTTTTTTTGCATGGTGCATCAATTCCGCGAGTTGTTGCTGAGGCACTCAAATCATCAGCGAGTCGAATGGTTCTCATCAATAAAGGGATAATTGCATATTCAAACACTTGATTTAAACGAATCCAATTTTTCGGGCTTTTTAATGAAATACCACGAATGCACACATTTTCTCTGATGATTTTGGATTCAGCGCGTAAAATAGGGAAAAAACGCAAGGCAACTGTAAGAGTTAATAAAACATTTTCAGGAATTTTTAATTTTTGTAAACTTGCTAGCAGTTGTCCAGATGGAACTTTTGATAATCCAGATGCGATAATAAAAGTTGGTAATGTTTTTAAAGCAATGAGTAATACCAATAAAAGTGTGTTTATAATAGGAGCATTTATATAAGTTGAAATGAA
Source organism: Bacillaceae bacterium OF18-1A (assembly GCA_027694045.1). Lineage (GTDB taxonomy): Bacteria > Bacillota > Bacilli > Bacillales > Bacillaceae_G > Bacillus_A. Next base: position 55,513 of record JAQEWB010000004.1, read on the forward strand.
ATGGTGTGCCAAGAACAGACAACTGTATAGAATGAACCATTTGACACTTAAAAAATATTGATTTTGAAAAATGAGTAGAAGAACGGCGAACAACGTGAGTACGAGTGAGCCGGTGTTTGTAACAGAAATTGTCAGAAATCCACAAATGATTAATAGAGTAAATTGTAAACGTACATCGAACATAAAAAATCTCTCCTAATGTGTTACTTCATATATAAATAACCAGCTTTAACAAAGTGTTTTTGTAGTAATTTTGTTGCGAAGTAGCAACCTGATAAAGATAGAATGAATCCACCGATAACACCTACCGTCATCCACTCAGGTGAATAAGCAAAATAAATTAATTCATCGATTGCTTCCTTTGAATAACGCATTTTTTCTAATTGACTACTACCGAGTAAATAAATTGTTATATAGGAACCGATGCTGAAAAAAGCGCCGTAAATTCCGTATGCGATTGCTTGACGGTGACGATTTTTATATTGTGTACCATCGCCTTTTAGTAAAGTAAGTTCAGCGATGAAAGCAATTAGAATGCAATAAGGTAGAATAATAGGTGTACCCATTAATGCAAAGAAGATACCTGTTAATGTCCCCATTAATAAAAGTGTTCCGCCCTTACTTACACGCAAGGCCATTAACATATAGATGATGCCACCAAAAAACATACCGATAGCAGGGGTAAGTGGTGGGGCAAATGTTAAGAATGGACTTGCGATGACGATGACAATAGACTGTACGATAAATAAGAGAACAGTATATAATCCAATTGTAATTAAATCTTTTGCTGCCAATTTTTTTACATTCATTTTGATACATCTCCTAATGATTGATATTCCAAATGATAAACATTATCATTATTTCTAACTACTCCAATCTCGAAAAAATAGCCCGAAATCGTAATTTGGGCCGGAGGTGAAAATTTGAAAAATATATTAAATACTTTTTTTACAGAAATGAAAAAAATGAACAATGCTGTTCATCAAGAAACTTGGCTAGGAATGGCTTATCATTTTCCTTCTCAAAATGGTAGAGTGAGAAGGTTGTATATTGAAGAAGGAGTTGAAATTCAGATTTATCACAACTGTACATTTCAGCGGCCTAAAATGCCTATCTTGAAAAAGATATTAGAGATTACAGTTATTTTGGATGGACAAATTACACAAAAAAAGAATGTGGTATTTTCTGAACGATATGACTCAAAAAAGTTGTTGTTTTTTAATGAAATTGAAGAACAATTACAATATGATCAAATAACAGGAATGAGTGTTTTTCTCGATTTAGACTGGTTAGAACGTTATCTTATTCAAGAGAATCAGTTTGATAGTTGGAAAGAGATAGAACAGTTTTTTCTTCATTCTCAAAAGATTATTTTTCAAAAAGAGAGTGAAACCATTCATCGTTCTATTGCACGTTACTTACAAAATGAATTTAAAGAAAATGCGATGAATCACTTATTAATAAAAGCAAAATTGTTAGAGTTTTTAGCACATAGCCTTCAAAAAATTTGGCCAGAAGTTGTGGATCAGCGCATTGAGGGGATTCTTGATGTAATTCATCAGCAATTCCACCTGCCAATTCAAGTTCAGCAGTTGGCCGAAATGACGAATATTAGTGAATCAAGTATGCAAAGTTATTTTAAAGCGTCGTTTGGAATGTCGGTTTATCAATATATCCAACATAAACGTGTAGAGCACGCAGCGGAATTACTTATTTATACAAATGAATCCATTACCGAAATTTCGATGCAAGTTGGATATGATAACCCGAGTAAATTTGCAAGTGTATTTAAGAGAATATACGGAGAAACACCATTGCATTATCGAAAAAAATATATGGAACAGAGGAGCCCTTAATGAGTGTAGCCATTAGGGCTTATTTTAGATGTAAGTGAAATCTCGATTAATAAAAAAACAAAAGGTGTCATCACATGTGATGACACCTTTTGTTTTTAAAGGGTTATTCGTATGGAATGTGTCCTTGTTGAACAATTCTTGTACAGTTTACCAGAAAAATACCTTTTATGGTAAAAAAAGAGTTTTTAAAAAACTTTTCATTGAAAATAATTTGTGAATAAAGTACTTACATTAAATGTGACGAAAATAGTATATTTTCTTTGGCTATCACATATTCTTTATATTTGAGTTTCTTTATTATTTAAGGGAATTCAGTGATTTTTGTCGGTTTTTGTTGGAATTCCTATATAAACACAGTTTGGTATTTTTTTGATGGATATTATAACAGAAAAAAATGAAAAAACTAGAATTGAATCATTTTACTTATCTTAATATAATTTATTTGTAAATTAATTACAAATAAAGGGGCATGGTTTTTATTCCGCATTAACGGGTAGTAAGATCCCCACCTCAAAGTTCAGCGTGAGCAAAGAAGTTAGGGGGGCGGATGCCGGTTAACGCTTGATTGGTTTAACTAATAATCAATGGGGGATGTACAAGATGGATGCAATTAAAAAAAATGAAATGCTGGATGAATTAAAAGAAACTGTGTACAAATTCTTTCCAAAAAACATTACGAAAGAAGAAGGATACGAGGGATCGAAAGAATATAAAAGATTTACGGATTTAAAAGAAAACTTCAGAAAAAATGAAAGTTCTCAAAAGAAGATTTTGTCATTAATTGAATCGACATTTTGTGATTATCACGTATCAGACTGTACAGATTTAAAACTATACAGTTGTTTAGAATATAACGTGTTATTAAATGGGAAAGAACAAACATTAAATGATGATATTGATTGGATACGTAAATCAAGGGGAGAACGATTAGATTTAGCGATTTTCGTAAGTTTGCTTGATACATATTATTATTATTACGTATTGAAGACGACTTACGATGAAAATGCTAGAGAATGGACTTTTGAAATCGTAGATATAAAAATGGATAACATTAATGAATTTGAAAAATTAATGAATGCAAGAGGTTTTGTTAGAGTGGAACGAGAGGTTGCTAGAACTCCGATAACAGATATAGAAACGGAATGCTTACGCATGGGAGAGGTTAACGTATTTCATGCTTTATTTACGGATTCGGTTAGTGAAATATAAATACGATATGAAAAAGGATCTCTAAGAGAGAGGAATGTTTCTTAGAGATCCTTTTTTATCTCGCTATTAATTATCAAACCAATTCCAAACCTCAATATCGCCAAGAGTCGCATAGCGTACGTGCGGTGAATTTTGTAATTTTAATAACTCTTTTGAAGGACCAGTAATGACAATTCCATATACTTTTACGCCGTTATCTTTTACATATTTATAGCGCTTATCTAATTTAAGTTCTTTTTCAGAAAGTCTAGTGACTGTGCTTACAGTTTTTTTATGGGTAGAAAGAATACGCATCATTTCGATGACTTTATCCTCTTGTGTTTTTAGTTTGTTTGTTTCATCATCAAGGAATCTTACATGTTCTGGGAATCCTATAAAGTCGCTCCTAGATAGGATGAAATCATCTTCGTTTATTCTTTCTTGTCCTGTATCTAAAGCATACCATATAGGAGTTGGAGGGAGTTCTTGCGCTTCAAATATGCTATATAGAAGTGATTCTAATTCTTGTAAAGTGTAGGCTTTATCAAAAGATATGGCGACTTCTGCAACGGTTCCTTCATGTACTTTTGCAAGTGTATTCCATACCTTTTTAGTTGATTCTTTTAAATCATCACTTTGTTGTATTTTAGGGTGAACAAAGTGGATGTTCGGTTGATAGTGCATATTCCCCCAAGACTTATTCGTAATTTTTACAGAAGATAAGAAGCTACTCGTTTCTATTGTCCCGAGTGGCATTTCTTTTTTGCCGACAGTTTTCACTAAATCAAATTGGCTGTTCGTACGGAAAAAAGCTTCTACACTTGTTCCGCCGCCCATAACACGGCTATTTGGGATTGTCGCTTCAAGTGCAAGAGAGGGGACAATCCGTATTTCTTTTAGCCTTTTATCATGATTCGCTTGAAAATAAAAGGCAGATAATATCCCCCCGATTATATATATAGCGATGCCAATTACTAGTATAAAACTAAGTGTTTGTAAACGATGCTTCCACTTAATCTTCCAAAAAGGAACGTTAAAGTCTTTTGGTGGCAACTTTTTCTTTAACGGCTCACTCTTCATAAGTAATTCATCCAAATGTACTTCGCATTCTTCACAAGTTTCTATATGATTTTCTAACTGTTCTTGTTCATCACGTGTGAGCGTTCCTTTTTCGTATTTCTCCCACAGTTTTTTAAACTTTGCACAACCCATAAGTATCACTCCTTTATGTTTCTCGTTTCTTTTCGCCCGCGGTGTAATTCGATTTTCACTTTCGCTAAGGAAAGACTAGTCATTCCTGCTATTTCCTTATAAGAGAATCCGTAGTAATCTCGTAGTAACAGAACATTTCGTCTTTCGAGCGGAAGAGAAGATAAACTGTCTAACCAACTAGCAATCTCATGTTTTACGAAATAAGAGTGCTCTGTACTTGGTACGTTTGGTAAATGGAATTCTTTAACTGTCGTCGTTTTATATCTGTTTTCTTTACGATACCAATCGATAAAGGCGTTGTAGGCGATTGTAAATAACCACGGTCTAATTTCTTCTCCTTTATAATAGTCAATATGGACGAGCATGCGGTAAAAGGTTTCTTGCATGAGATCTTCTGCGCAGTGAGAATTCCCAGTTAGGGAGAGAAGATAGCGAAATAAATCATGCATATGCTCTGAATAAATTTCTTCTAATGATTGTTTGCGTTTCACTACATTTCCCTCCCTTCATATATAACAACGAAATACATATAAAAAAGTTACATTTGTTTTTGAAATGATAGTAAAAAACGTCAAGAATTGGATTGCGTTCTCTTTTATCATAATACATATAAGGCGGGTGAACAGAGATGGAAAGCTATGAAACACAAATTCAAAGGTCAATTGATTATATTGAGGAAGATGTAATGGAAAAACAGACGTTGCGTAATTTAGCACGTATTGCTGGTTTTTCTGAGTCGCATTTTCATCGTGTATTCCAGGCGTTAGTAGGCGATACAGTAATGGAGTATGTTCGAAAGAGGAGGTTAGCCCGGGCAGCTTATCAACTTTCTCATACGGATGAAAAAATTATTGATATCGCGTTTGAGCATGGCTTTCAATCTCACGAAACGTTCACGAGAGCCTTTAAAAAATTATTTCAAATGACACCGAGTGAATATCGAAAACAAGAAATCGAAACACCGATGTATTACAGAGTGAATGTAAAGCAAAGAAAATTAAATCCGTATTTAGGGGGCATACAAATGGAATATCGTATTGTAAATAAACCAGAATTTTTAGTGGCAGGTTATGAACTGAAGACGACAAGTAAAGAAGGGAAAAACCATCGAGACATTCCAGTATTTTGGCAAGAATATTTACAAAAAGATCTTGGGACGACGATTCCGAATCGTAAAGATACGAGTCAATGGGTAGAGCTTGGATTATGTACAGATTTTAATTTAGAAACAGGTGACTTCACTTATATGATCGGAATGGAAGTTACAGACTTTGAAAATGTACCAAATGAAGTTGCAAAGCGTACTTTCCCAGCAGCAACATATGCCGTATTCACAACGCCAAAAGTTCCTCATGAAGAAATGGTACCATCTATTCACCAAACGTGGAATGCCGTATTCTCCGAATGGTTCCCGCATTCAGGATATGAACATTGTGGAGTGACAGAGTTCGAACTATACGACGAGCGTTGCCATGAAGATAAGAGTGAGTTTGCGCAAGTTGAGCTCTGGATACCAGTTAAGAAGAAGTAATAGGAAGAAAAGCGAACCACTGAGTGGTTTGCTTTTCTACTCTACGTAGAAGCCCGATTGTTGCGGCTTAAAATATTGAATAAGAAGTATGCTCATCTTACTGTATAAATCGCTATATTTGACGGATTTTGTCGGTAAGTCGATATATTTAGAAAATCGCTCATATAAATTGAGTTGCGCTGATATATTTGGAAAATTGCCGATATAATTTAAGTTGCGCTGATATATGTGAAAAATCGCTTATATAATTTCACTTACCACCGAAATACGGAGAACAAAGGGCACACAATACAATTTCACTCACCGCTGAATTACCAAAAAGAAAAGGCACCGTACAGCGCCTTTTCTATGAATAAAATGGAAAGACAAGAATAATCGTCGTTCCTTTTCCGAGTTCACTATCTACAGAAATGGTTCCTTTATGAGCATGGACGAGTTGTTTTGTAATAGCGAGGCCAAGCCCAGTGCCGATGTTACTTTCTTCTGTATTTGTTCCTCTGTAATATCGCTCGAATAGAAGTTCTTTCGTTTTCTCATCCATTCCTTTTCCATTATCTGAAATAGAGAGTGTAAATGAGTTAGCGTTTTGTGAAAGTTTGACAATTACGTTTGTCGTTTCGTTATTATGTTTTACAGCGTTTGCTAATAAGTTTTCGATAATACGTTGGAACCATTTTTCTTCAATAAAATATTGGATCTTGTTTGAGCTTGGTACAAATTCAATGTTTTGATTTTGTAGTGTCGGGTTATTAATAAATTGTAATAGTACTTTTTGAACGAAATGATTAATTTCCACATTTATATGTTGCGCAGGAAGAGTATCGTTTTTTAATTGATATGTTAAGCTTAAATCATCAATTAATGTAGTCATATATTGAGATTTTTCTTTCATAACATTTCCGAACTGCTGGATGTCTCGGTCAGTCCAGTTGTACTGCTTCGATTCTAGTAATAATGCGTATCCGTAAATAGAACTTAATGGTGTTTTTAAATCGTGTGTGAGACCGGTAATCCATTCTTCACGTGTTTGTTGAAGCACTTGCCTCATCGCATCATTCTTTTTGAGTGTAATAGAAAGGTGCTCTAGTGAACTTGTAACATCTCTAAACAAACGGAATGACCATTTTTCTTTTCCAGACTTCCTGAAACGGACAGGATTCCCCTTTTTATTAACAGGTTCTTCATACTTTCCACCAGCGATATTTTTAAGCCAGCGCATTGCGTGAAGTAACGGTTTCCCAAATTTATTTCCATACCAAATAGATAGAATGACTAAATAAACGAAGACGATAAGTAGGATAAATCCGCATCCAATTAGAAATTTTTTAGTAAATACATCTTCAATTTCGTCATCTGGGTAGTAGTGCTCATTTTTTGTAGTGACGACAAGAAGCTGTTCGCTACTTTCGTCGTAAAAGCTAGACATGTTTTCTTTATGATTCCACGGTTCTTTTTCATTAAGAGCAGCTTGTATTGCAGAAAATGATTTTTTCTTTCCATTTGGATAAGAAAATATTTCTTCACCATTATAATTAAATATTTGCAGCGTTGCTTTCTCTTTAGAGAGCAAATGCTTTTCTTGATCTGTTAATGCGAACGAATCCATTGTGAAAGAAGGGTGCTCTTTTTGAATGGTTTTCAATAATGCATTACTTTTTAGCCCGCAACCATAAATGACAAGTACCTTCTTTTCCTCTAATTCAATTTCCCAATATGTAAATTTATAATTGCTTTCGATACGATGTTGTATATATGCGAGTAAAGATGTTTTCGTGTAAGCAGTTGGAACATCGTCTGGTGTATTAAAGTGATAGAGGACTTTTCCGTGTTCATCTACAACTTGAAGCCAATCGTTTTGCTCTTTCACTAAATCTTGCACTTCAGATTGTAACGAAATATGGCCATCTTCTGAAGAGAGGTAACTTGAAATAGTAAAGCTATCAGAATCAGCAATGTTCGGTTCGTATAAAGTACTAGTAAGAAGGAAACTTAAATAAGTGAAAGCAGCAACTACAGCAATAAGTAATGTAATTAAAACAAATACGTGTTGCATAATAAACTGGATAATAAGTCGCTTATTAAAATTCATATCGTCACCCTACTTTGTAACGAACTTATAGCCAAGTCCACGAACGGTCTTTATATATGCTGGTTTACTTGGATCTTGTTCAATTTTTTCGCGTAGTTTTCGAATGTGGACCATAACGGTATTGTCATCTCCGTTATAGGCTGGTGCGCCCCAAACTGCTTCGTATATTTCTTCTTTTGAAAATACGTAATTCGGATTCTCGCAAAAGAAGAGAAGTAATTGAAAAAGTTGGGCGGAACATTCAACAACGTGTCCATCTACTGTAAGTTCTGCGGAATGCTGATTAATTTCAAACCTTCCGAATGAAATGGAATGAGCCTTAGCTTCATTTGGCACTGTCTGTTTCATATGTCGTCTAAGTTGAGCTTTCATACGAGCGACTACTTCTAGTGGATTAAATGGCTTTGTAATATAATCATCGGCACCGTATGAAAAACCGGATATTTTATCTAAATCAGATGTTTTTGCTGTTAGGAAAAAGATAGGACAATCAGTGTTTTGACGAATGCTCGGACAAATATCAAAACCAGATTGTCCAGGAAGCATGACATCTAAAATGATTAAATCGTAATCGTTTTGCTCAGTGAGAGACAATGCTAATTCTGCAGATGTTGCAGTTGTAATATGAGAAAAACCTTCTTTTTGAAGAATAGTAGTTAGTAATTGTAAAATTGCTGTTTCATCATCAACGAGTAAAATGTTTGCTTCATACATAAAAATCCCTCCTAAATTCCTCGAATATCATACCATCATTTTGTAACTTATGGAATTTTTAAGGAAATTTTAAGGTTTTCTTTTGCAAAAAATTAAGAATCAAATGATATGATAAAAGGAACATAGGGGAGGAGATGAGTGTGAATCCGTTTCAAACGATGCGATCTAGATATTTTTTAATTGTATTTGCACTATTAATTTTAGTAGCGAGAAGTAGTGAAAAATTGCTAGAAAGTACATTTCATATACAAAATTCTTCTTTTATAAATATTCTTATATTTTATATCCTTCCGGTCACATGGATTTTTTATGAATATAGAAAGCACCGTGTTTCATTTTCGGAATTTATTAATAAAAATGAAACATTTAACCTGGTGCAAGTTTTATGTATTACGATTATGTTAAGCGTGTTTAGTTACGGGTATCTTATTTTGTACATGTACAGTTTTGCATGGATTACACCAGAATTTATTATGAATGCATTACGTGAACCGATTGTAGATAGTGCAGGAGGATATGTATATCAATTCATTATGGTCGTGTTCATCGCACCAATTGTTGGGGAATTTGTTTTTCGCGGATTTTTACTGCAACGTTTTGCGGCGAAATGGGGAACGAGCATAGCGATAATTGCAGTAGCATCCTTATTTGCGATGCTACACGTCGATTTCCTCGGTGCTGCCGTATTTAGCATTGTATTATCAATCGTGTATATTCGTACGAAAAGTTTACTTATGCCAATTGTTATTCATATGTTGAACAATGCATTTGTAATAGGTGCTTCGTTTTTAGTAAGTAGAGAAAAGATTATGAGTTTTGCAGATTTCTCAAATTATACAACGTTTTTCCCAGGACTTCTTATCTTTATAACAGGATTAAACTTAGTACTCATCTTTTTATTTGTTAACCGTAAATATTGGAGTAAAGAAGTGCCAGCTATATATTCGGGACAGGCGAGGAGTTTTTCGGATGTAGTTGGGAATAAGTGAGAGGAAGAAAGTTGAAAGGAATGTATAAAATTATATGAATGAAACAATATCATCAAATAAGTTTTTTTATTTGATTTTGCTTAGTTTAGTTTTAATAACGACAGTAAATGTTATTCTTCGCTGGGAGGAAGCTTACTTTTTCATGTATTTAGCGCTTCATTTATTGGGGATTTTATGTATAAGTGGTGGAGTAGTTGCTGAGAGAAAGAGTGAAGAAAGCGTTAACTATATGTGTGTGACGGGTCTTATTTTACTTTTAGCTGTACAGGGTATTATGAAATATAGTTCTTTTTCTTTACAAGATTTTAGTTTGTTAATGGATGTACTGCCTTAAGGGGGATAAGTATGTTATCGAAGAAACAAATAGGGTATATACTTGTTTTAGTTGGTTTCTTTACGATGATCGTAGCGACATTATTTTTTCAAGACTATGAATATATCCGATATGTAAAAGGTGCAGGTTTAATTTGTTGGGTTGTAAGTGGGGTTCTTATACTAGATTACGAACCGAAGAAAGCGTCCAAAGGTAGGTGAAACTCTTCTTTATGTAGAAGAGTTTTTTTCATGTGAATAGGAAGTTCTCAGAATTAGCTTGTTCTAATTTTGCATGTGCGAACTTACAATAATAATAGACAGGCAGCATAGAGGAGGGAATAGCGTGAGGAAAGTTATCGGGTGGTCGCTTTTTTTGTACGTTGGATTTGCGTTATTTATATATTGGTATTTATTTGGATGGAATCATGAGCTTATACCAGAGATGTATAAAGGAACAAGTGCGGACCCAGAAACGTTTATGAATGCGAGAGAGCTTACGCTAAGCCAAGATTATTCGCGCGTGAAAAATTTACTGTTCTTTTTAGCGACGCCTCTTGAATGGATTATTTTATTATTTGTACTCGTGCTCGGTATTTCAAGGAAATTTGAGAAGTGGTCGAAAGAAACGACGAAAATAAGTGTTTTACAAGTTGCCATTTACTTCTTTTACTTATCGTTACTAACAACAGTTCTTGCCTTACCAATGCAATGGATTGGACGTAAAGTATCCGTTGATTACGGAATCTCTACGCAAAGTACACAAAGCTGGATAAAAGATCATGTTATCGATTTTTGGATGAACTATGCGACGATGTTACTCATTGTTACTGTTCTTTTATGGCTCATTCGTAAATTTCCGAAAAGATGGTGGCTAGCAGGATGGGCGCTCTCTGTGCCATTTACAATTTTTTTAACATTTATACAGCCAGTTGTCATTGATCCGTTATATAACGACTTCTCAACACTAAAAAATAAAGAATTAGAAACAAAAATTCTAGCACTAGCTGATAAAGCTGACATTCCATCTGAACATGTATATGAAGTAAATATGTCAGAAAAAACGAATGCTTTAAATGCATATGTAACAGGAATTGGAAAAAATTTGCGCATCGTAATGTGGGATACAACACTCAAGCAATTAAAAGATAAAGAGATTTTATTTATAATGGCTCATGAAATGGGGCATTATGTTATGAAACATATATATTGGGGCATTGCGAGTTATATTTTCATATCATTTATAGGAATGTACTTAATTAGTCGTATTTTAAATATGTGTATTCGAAAATGGGGAGATACACTGCAAATTTCAAAAATGGCGTGTTTCTCAATTTTACCTTTATTTTTCTTAATTTCGTCTGTACTATCCTTTGCATCAGAACCAGCAACAAACTACGTTTCACGTATAGAAGAACGAGCGGCTGATCAATATGCATTAAATATGACGAAAGATGGGAAATCGGGCGTGAAAACATTTCAATACTTATCAAAAACAAGCTTGAGCCAAGTAAATCCACCTGCATTAGTGAAATTGTTCCTATACACACATCCACCAATTTTCGAAAGAATTCACACGTTTGAACAATATGAAAAGGAGAAGAAGCAGTAGTGTACTGCTTCTTTTTAATATGAAGTATTCGAATTTTGGAAAATTATAGTGTATAATTTATAGAATATTCAGGTAAAAGTTTAGGAGGTTAATATTTTGCTTCATTCAAAATCAATGCCGGCTATAAAAATGATCCTTTCGATGTCTATTTTTGGATCGATTGGATTTTTTTCTGTCCAAACAGGTTTACCGTCTTTTGAATTAGTATTCGTTCGTTGTATTTGTGCGACTTTATTTTTAACGTTATGTTGGTTCGTAACAGGACAATATAAAAATGAGAAATGGAATAAAAAAGAGATTGTACAAATATTAGCTTGCGGTGTATTTCTCGTTTTTAACTGGGTCTTTCTATTTAAAGCATTTGAAGTTATGTCCATTACAATTGCGATTTCCGTCTATCATCTCGCTCCAATTATCGTATTAATGATTGGGAGCGTTGTATTTAAAGAGAGACTTACAGTATTTGCTGTTATGTCCATTGCTATTTGTTTCATCGGTACAGTGTTAGTAGCTGGAGTGGATGGAAGTGTGTCACTTGAGAAACTGATGTCATCTGGAATGGTATGGGCACTTCTTGCAGCTTTATTTTATGCTTTTACAACTTTATTAGGAAAAGGAATCAAGCATACGAGTGCATATGCAATGACATTTTTGCAAACATTTTTAGGTATTTTTTTATTGCTACCATTCGTAGATTTCGGCAAGTTTCAAGGGTTAACAGAGATGAACTGGATGATGATAACAGCGACAGGGCTTATACATACTGGCTTCGTATATTACTTATTTTTTGACAGTTTAAGAGATTTACCGACGAGGCTTATTTCTGTACTAGTATTTTTGGATCCTGGCGTTGCAATCCTTCTAGACACAGTCTTTACCGGATTTAGACCGACAAGCATGCAAGTAGTAGGGATTATTCTTATATTTGTAGGAATGGCGTTTACTTTTCGAAAAACGAAGGATGAACAAGTAGTAGTAAAAGAAAATAAATACTATGAAGTGTAAATAATTAGTCTCTTCCTATATTGAGAATTTTCTTATTTTTTGTACAATATAAAATGTAGGGGAATAAAGGAAGAGGCGGATGAGAGAGATGAAAAAGTTATTAAAGGTAGTGACGTCATTAACTTTACTAGGTGGGATATTCGTAAGTGCAAAAGGTGTGTCTGCAAATACAGATGTCATAGAGCAATCACCACCTATTATGCTAGAGTTTGATGATGTACCAACAAATCATTGGGCTTATAATGAAATTACAAATTTAGTATATCATCGAATTATGTATGGATATGGAAATGGGAAGTTTGGAGTAGAAGATAATATAACGCGTGAACAAGCGGCGGCAGTACTACATCGTGCATTAAATTTACAAAGAAGTGCATTTAATGAAAATCCATATGGAGATATTAGCGGGAAATCAACAATGTTCCCTTACGAAATTTTACATTTAACAAAGCTTGGTATTTTTAAAGGAGACGAAAATGGAGATTTCCGTCCGAAAGCAACGCTGACTCGCGCAGAATTAGCACAAATTTTAACGAAAGCATATGAGTTAAAAGTAAAACATAAGCACACATTTACAGATGTACAAGAAAACTATTGGGCAAGAGATGCAATTGGCGCATTGCAGTCTAATAAGGTTGTAGTAGGTACTGGAAATGGACTATTTGAACCTGAAATGCTCGTTACACGCGGGCAATTTGCGAAGTTTTTACAACTGACAATTGATAACAGTCCGGAGAAAATGGAATAAATAAAGAAAATATATGTGAAGATTTTATAGCGTACATTAGTTTAACCAACGAATCTATCATAATCGGAAAGCGCAAATATACATATATTTGCGCTTTTTGTCTAGAAAATGAACTTTCAAATTGTGAAGGATTTTCCTTTAGGAAAGTAGAATATTTATAGTATAGAAACATCTTAAGTTAGCATAGGAAAGGACAAAGAGTTGCGTGCAATTCGGTATAAAAATTGAGAGCGAATTGGCTCTCCTTTAGCAGTGATTTTCACAATAATAGATTTTAAAAATGTAATATATTACATAAAAGGTGCGAAGGCAACATATGTAATATTGGAAAGGATTTCAGTCTATTATTTTCCGTTTTCTATAAATGGATATAAAGGGGAGAGGGCAATGAAGAAAAACATGTTACGTATAATGGCGACAGCGACTATTATGGGAAGCTTGTTTGTAAGTGCTAATGTTCCGAATGTAAAGGCAGAAGAATATCCAGAAATGATTGTATTTGACGATGTTCCAGTAAACTATTGGGCATACGACGATATAATGGATGTAGTATACAATAAAGTAATGTTCGGTTATGGAAATGGAAAGTTTGGTGTAGGTGATAATGTAACGAGAGAGCAAGTAGCAGCAGTGCTTTATCGTACATTGGAGATGAAACAAGAAGGACCTTTAAACAATCCATACAAAGATATTTCTGAAAGATCAACAATGTTTCCGGTAGAAATTTTAGTATTAACAGAGCATGGTATTTTTAAAGGTGATGAACAAGGTAAATTTAGACCGACTGCACCAGTAACACGTGCAGAAATGGCACAAATTCTTACAAAGGCATTCGAATTTAAAGTGAAGAAGGAACATACATTTACAGATGTACCGAATAGCCATTGGGCAAAAGGTGCGATTAGCGCACTACAATCTAACAATGTCGTAGTAGGAACAGGAAATGGAAAATTCGAACCAAATAAAGTTGTAACACGTGAGCAATATGCTACGTTTTTAAATAAAGCTGTTTTTAATTTTTATGTAAAAGATGAGGAGTATTAAAATATATAAAGTATTTTAGTTTAATATTCCGATATAATTAATATATTAATATAACAAACTAAAGAATGTGTATAGGAAAAACATACACATTCTTTTTTTTTTTTTTAATCGACATAGTGTATTTTTATACTCCGCTTAATAGTGGTATAACTATTTAAAAATAAAGAAATGTAAGCGTGATACAAGCTTTATTATATGCTTATTTTATACGATAAAAATATAATGCAATATCTTGACTATCAATATAGTGTAAAGGTAATTAAGTGAAGTATGATTCACATTTTGGACACAAATAGTATGAATAAATGTATTGTTACTCTTTCGTTAATTCTTTATATTAGAAAAAAATAAGCTTTGATTAGGGAGAGAGTAGATTGAAGAAAAAAATTCTAAAAGTAGCAACAGCTTTAACAATTATGGGTGGAGTGGCATTTAGCGCTGAAGGGACTACAGCAAAAGCTGAAACAGTTGCAAAACCACAACAAGCAAGTGCTGCTAAATTTAAAGATGTACCAGCAGGACACTGGTCTTATGAAGCAATTCAAAACCTAGCAGATTGGGGAATCGTTGCTGGTTATGGAAATGGAAAGTTTGGTTTTGGCGATAATGTAACACGTGAGCAAGTAGCGGCATTAATTTACCGTACGATTGATGGGGACCAATACTTTGATGAAGATCATGAGTTTGAGAGCCCATATAATGATATCGTTGATGATAATTCAACAATGTTCCCAATTGAAGTTCTAGCGTTAACTGAATTAGGAATCTTTAAAGGTGATAACAGCGGAAACTTCAGACCAAAAGATACGTTAACACGTGCAGAAATGGCACAAATTTTAACGGAAACATTTGCATTAGAAGTAAAAGGCACACCAGGATTCAAAGATGTACCAGCAGGACATTGGGCAACGAAAGCAATTAATGCAGTAGGTTCAAATGGTATTTCAGCAGGTGACGGTTCAGGTAACTTTGCACCAAATATGAAAGTAACTCGTGAGCAATATGCACAGTTCCTATACAAAGCAATTTTAAATGATGAGCAACAATAATTTATAAAAAGAGCAGGTGTTATACAACACCTGCTCTTTTTTTGCTTGAAATAACAATATGTAAATACAGTTTCATAAAAAAATCCATTAAATTTTCAAAAAAAACTTCCTTTTCTGAAGATTTGTTATATAATATAAAACATGAAATCAAATCTGTTATAAAACAGTTTAAAAAGGGGATGCTAATATGTCGACGCAAACTTCACGGGTTACACTCGTTGGAGAAATGTTACCAGCGTACAACGAAATATTGACACCTGAGGTGCTTAATTTTTTAAAGGAATTACATGAAAATTTCAATGAGCGCCGCATAGAACTTTTACAAAAGCGTGTGGAGAAACAAAAGCGAATTGATGCAGGGGAGTTTCCGAAGTTTTTAGAAGAAACAAAGCATATTCGTGAAGCAGATTGGACAATCGCCAAGCTGCCAAAAGATTTAGAGGATCGCCGCGTAGAGATTACTGGGCCAGTAGATAGAAAGATGGTTATTAACGCTTTAAATTCAGGAGCACATCTTTTTATGGCGGACTTTGAAGATTCGAATTCGCCAACTTGGGAAAATGCGTTGGAAGGCCAAATAAACTTACGAGATGCAGTAAAGGGAACGATTTCATATGAAAATGATAAAGGGAAAGAATATAGATTAAATGATAAAACAGCTGTACTCATAGTACGTCCAAGAGGATGGCATTTAGAAGAAAAACATATGCAAGTTAACGGGAAGAATATGTCAGGTAGTTTAGTGGATTTCGCACTTTATTTTTTCCATAATGCGAAAGCACTTTTAGCAAAAGGAAGCGGTCCATATTTTTACTTACCGAAAATGGAAAGTCATTTAGAAGCTAGATTATGGAATGACGTATTCGTATTTGCTCAAAACTACATCGGTATTCCAAATGGAACAATTAAAGCAACTGTGTTACTGGAAACGATTCACGCTTCGTTTGAAATGGATGAAATTTTGTATGAGTTAAAGGATCATTCTGCTGGCTTAAATTGCGGAAGATGGGATTACATTTTTAGTTTCTTAAAGAGTTTCCGGAATCATAACGAATTTTTACTTCCAGATAGAGCACAAGTCACGATGACAGCGCCATTTATGCGTGCGTATTCTTTGAAAGTAATTCAAACGTGTCATCGTCGTAATGCACCAGCAATTGGAGGAATGGCGGCACAAATTCCGATTAAAAATAATCCGGAAGCAAATGAAGCAGCTTTTGAAAAGGTGCGTGCTGATAAGGAACGCGAAGCTTTAGATGGTCATGATGGGACTTGGGTTGCTCACCCGGGACTTGTACCAGTGGCGATGGAAATATTTAATTACATTATGAAAACGCCGAATCAAATTTTTAGAAAACGTGAAGAAATACGTGTTACAGAAAAAGATTTATTAGAAGTACCAGTGGGAACGATTACAGAAGAGGGTCTTCGCATGAATATTAGCGTAGGTATTCAATATATTGCATCTTGGTTAAGTGGACGGGGAGCAGCACCAATTTATAACTTAATGGAAGATGCGGCAACAGCGGAAATTTCGAGAGCACAAGTATGGCAATGGATTCGTCATGAAGGCGGAAAGCTAAATGATGGTCGTAATATTACGCTTGAATTAATGGAAGAACTAAAGGAAGAAGAATTAGCGAAAATAGAAAACGAGATTGGTAAGGAAGCCTTTAAGAAAGGGAGATTCAAGGAGGCAACAACATTGTTTACAAATCTCGTTCGGAATGATGAATTCGTACCATTTTTAACATTACCTGGTTATGAAATTTTATAAAGTGAAACTTGAATCAGTGGGGAGAGGGGTATCCCCCATTGATTATCAGCCCTCACCAAGCGGACTTTTACGGGCAGTTGGCTCCCACCTAACTTCCTTGCATTCGCTGAATTTTGAGGTGGGAGTCTTACAGCCCGGAAAATAGTGGGATAAAAAATGAAAAGGGGATGGAATAAATGAAAAACGAAAGAATTGATAAATTACAAGAAAGCTGGGAATTAGATACACGATGGAAAGGAATTACACGTCCATATTCAGCAGAAGATGTAATTCGTTTGCGTGGATCGATTGATATTGAACATACATTAGCACGCCGCGGTGCAGAGAAGCTTTGGAAGTCACTTCATACGGAAGATTATATTAACGCACTTGGCGCATTAACAGGAAATCAGGCGATGCAGCAAGTAAAAGCGGGGTTAAAAGCAATTTATTTAAGCGGTTGGCAAGTGGCAGCTGATGCGAATCTTTCTGGACATATGTATCCAGATCAAAGTTTATATCCAGCGAACAGTGTACCGGCTGTAGTAAAACGAATTAACCAAACACTTCAACGTGCTGACCAAATTCAGCATATGGAAGGAAGCGGGGATACAGATTATTTCGTACCGATTGTAGCGGATGCAGAAGCTGGATTTGGCGGACAGTTAAACGTTTTTGAACTGATGAAAGGTATGATTGAAGCAGGTGCATCAGGTGTACACTTTGAAGATCAATTATCTTCAGAGAAAAAATGTGGCCATTTAGGCGGAAAAGTATTATTGCCAACACAAACAGCGGTGCGCAATTTAATTTCCGCACGCCTTGCTGCGGACGTGATGGGAGTACCGACAATTATCGTTGCAAGAACAGATGCAGATGCAGCAGATTTAATTACGAGCGATATCGATCCTGTTGATAAAGCATTTATTACAGGTGAAAGAACACCAGAAGGATTTTATCGTACGAAAGCAGGATTGGATCAGGCAATTGCACGTGGTTTAGCATATGCACCATATGCAGACCTCGTTTGGTGTGAAACATCTGAACCGAATTTAGAAGATGCGAAACGATTTGCGGACGCAATCCATAAGAAATATCCAGGGAAATTACTTGCTTACAACTGTTCACCTTCATTTAACTGGAAACAAAAATTAGATGAAAAAACGATTGCAACGTTCCAAAAAGAAATCGCATCGTATGGTTACAAGTTCCAATTCGTAACACTTGCTGGATTCCACTCATTAAACTATGGCATGTTTGAATTAGCACGTGGCTATAAAGAACGCGGTATGGCAGCATACTCTGAACTACAACAAGCAGAATTCGCAGCAGAAAAAGACGGTTACTCTGCAACACGTCATCAACGCGAAGTAGGAACAGGTTACTTTGATGAAGTTGCACAAGTGATTACAGGCGGAACTTCATCAACGACAGCGTTAAAAGGATCTACAGAAGAAGCACAGTTTACGAAATAAAAGGAAGGGGCACCTTTTTGAAGGGTGCCCCTTGTTATTTTCTAAACGATTCGAAAAGAGAGATTGAGTTGTCGGCAAAAAACGATACTTCCTTTTCTTTATTACTAAATCAACTCCACTCAGCCCTATGATCACGAATAAACTTCATATCTTTCTCATAATGCTCTAGATGTCCTTCATCAATCATTCTTTGGAAATTCAAGTCGCCTTCTTGCGCTTTTCGTTTCATATATGTACATAATCCTTCTAATCGAAGCAACACCATTCCTAAGTAATCTTCATCCATATTTTTATCATAGGACTGAACGAACAAATTCATTCTCTCTTTAATGCGATCTGCATGTTGCGATGAGTCATAATGAACGGCTTCACCGGATTCTGTATAATACACTCTACTTAAAGGTACACAAGTATAGAGTGTATAAGCTATATCCCATAGTCTTGGACCAGGAGCAGCAACATCGAAATCAATAATCCCTACTGGCTTCTCATTATTAAAAATAATGTTATATATGGCAAAATCATTGTGACATAAAACCTCAATGTTATTTGGCGTGTGATCCATCGGTTTCCAATCATCTGATAACGGAAAATCACTTACAGCATCATGGTAAAGGCGAAGTATCTTTGCGATTTCTTTTAATACATCATTAGATCGCATATATTCTTTTAAAGGATAATTGCCAGCTTCTCCTTCAATAAAGGATAAAATCTCTCTATCCTTTTCATCTACACCTAAAAACTTTGGAGCATAATGAAATCCTTTGTTTTCTAAATGTTGCAATAACTTATGAATCTTTTCATTGCCTGGCTTTAACTCTCGCCGAACAGTATTTTCAGAACGATATACGCTTGAGACGTTTCCCCCTGTTAGCCTTTCTTCTTTAGCGTAGTTTGACATGTGAAAATTCCCCCTGTGATTACAAAATCCAATTCCAAATAGTAAATAGACCAACAATGGCAGAAAAGAGAAGGCAAGCAAGGAATGCTAAACAGCCAAAAGGAACTAGCTTATCTTGCCATGTTTCTTTATACTCATAAATTAACTCCTCTGCTACTTTCTTCTGCACTGAAGATAAAGGTTGATCTTTATACAAACCTTTTATATGGTTAGAATCGCCTTTAAACTTTAAAGCACGTGCAATATGATGAGGATTATTTCCCATTGATTTTTCAAATAATAAACATGATTCATGCATAATATCTGTTTTATGCTCCTCTAGATACCAGTAACGTCCAGCCATTTCTGGATATTGTAATGTATAATAAATATCTCCGAGTTTTTTCGAAGATGTAATTCATTTGGGTATGTAAAGATGAGGCCATGCAATCTATCTCTTGCTTTTCCAAGATTATTATTTTCAATATCCTCTTCAATTCTTTTTAATGTTTTTCTAGGAATTTTATTGGTCATAAACTCCTCCTTATTTGGAATAAAGATAATTATATTTTATAAGAAATACTAAAAATTAGAAATTCTATTTTCGAAAAAGATTGTACATTTTATTTTAATGTGCTATGATGATGTCAGTTGAATAGTTAAATTAAGCAATCCATATGTTATCAAGTGCTGAAAACGAACGAGAAAAAGTATGTGAGAACTAGTTTATGTTTCGTATTTGATAATGTGTGGATTCTTTTTTTAGACAGGAAGACTAAAAAAAAAATTGTATTTTCTTAGGAGGAAATAATCATGGCAGTAACAGGACAAGTAAAATGGTTTAACAACGAAAAAGGCTTCGGTTTCATCGAAGTTCCAGGCGAAAACGACGTATTCGTACACTTCTCTGCAATCGAAACTGAAGGTTTCAAATCTTTAGAAGAAGGCCAAAAAGTTAGCTTCGAAATCGAAGAAGGTAACCGTGGACCTCAAGCTAAAAACGTAATCAAACTATAATTTTATAGTTTATTATGAAAAAAAGGATGGCTGCTGCCATCCTTTTTTTATTGTTCTTTCTCCGCTTTTTTCTTCTCGCGTTTTTTACATTCTCGACATTTTGATTTACGAAATGGTTTCGCTAAGAATAGCAAAATGAAAAATAAGCCGAATATAATGCTAGCTGAATTTTTCACGATCACAATACTACTATTTTTCATGTGAATGGTTGGTTGAATCTCTTTTTCTTCCATGAGGGACCTCCATATATTGGATTTGTATTTTAATTATAGCAAAGTTAATCGTTGTAATGAGGTGAAAAGAGAAAGTGATTATACATATTTGTAGATGATATAAGTGTTTTTTCTACAATATAAACCCTCTTATTCGTATATTATTATTTTATAATTTAAAAAGTTTTTTATAAATGATAAAAGATTGTAAAAAAGCGTAATGTGTACACTATTTCCTTTTCATCAATGCTAAAATTATATATGCAGCTGCTAATATAAATGGAAAATAAAAAGGAGATAGAGTATGGAAAGTAAAGTAGAACGTTATGTCGAAAATTATGTTGTAAATAAAAATACGATGGCCTTACTTCCTGTTATTCTAAGTGAAAAGAAAATTGTTACGCGAGTTGTTGAAATGGAAGATTCATTTTTCGTATTTCAAAAGCCTTTAGATATTATAGAAAGAAGTTGCCGTAAGCATGGATCAAGTTTCTTAGGTAGAAAAGAAGGAACGAAAGAGTTAACTCATATTACACATAAAGCACCAATTGCGATTAGTCCTACAGATCAACTTTATTTTTTCCCTACTTATTCTTACTCTAGAAAAGAGTGTGCATGGTTGTCACACTTTTATATCGAAAGTAATAAAGAACTAAAAGATGGAAATCTTATTATTAAATTTATAAATGGCTTTGCTGTGAAATTAGAAATATCTAAGACTAGTTTTGAAAACCAACTAAATCGTACAGCGAAATTGCGTACTGAATATGAAGATCGTAGAAAAAAACAAGGGAATCCTTGTTTTAAAGAGATTGATGAAAGAGATGGAATAACATTAAGGCCAGCTTATGAGAAAGTGTATGTTGTTAAAGAAGAGGATGTGTGAGAAGAAAGGGATGAGGTAACTCATCCTTTTTTTGATTTCATTTATTCAATAATTTCAATTTTCGCTGTATAATAGTTTTAGATGGTTTATTTTTACAATAAAAGAATATTATCCTATATGTGCACTGTATTGTAGTTATATGTTACTGCATGAATAAAAAGGGGTGGTGGCATGATGAAAAGGACTCTATTATTTTGGTCGCAATATATCCTTGTTTTACCTATATTATGTATTACATTTTTATTTACTGGATTCGTTGGTAGTCAGTTAATGATAGGTGATGCGAAAGAGCATTTTGTTTTTACACCTCAAAGTGTCACGGATTATAGTCAAATTTATGAAATTGATAAATTGTTATTTTCTTTTTCAGTTCAACCGTTAGTTACTACAGTTTTTCTTTTGTCGGTCGTATACGTAGTGACACTTATTGTCTTTCAAATTATTGAATGTAGAAAACAGAAGAAGGTGTTACACAGTATTCAATATATGATTCTCGTACCGATTTTCCTTTATTTGTGGTTTGGGACGATGGATTTTTCCGCGATTCATTTAACTTCGGTTGATAATTGGAAAGATTATCTCGTATTCACTCCTACTACTATAGTGAATGAACAAGATGTATATATGATTGATAAGTTTCTATACAAATTTCGCATGATACCTGTTCAGACTACAGCGTTGACAATATCTTTCTTATATTTGTTAACCCTTCTTGTGATTGATAGTATCGGTTTGTTAAAAAAGGTAGTTGTAAGAACTAATAATTAAAGAAGATGAATGGTTTGAAGATATAACGATGATGATTCGTTGCTAATTTTTATAAGTAGAAATAACCTTATGCACAGTAAGGTTATTTTTTTTGAAGTATTGTTTAGTGCTTTTTATAATAAGTGACCATTAAATTATAATTTGTACAAGTCGTCAAAATGACTTGTACATGCTGTCGAATATTGATAGATTATCATAGCATAATAATGAAGGAATTCTAATGAAAGATATGGAAATTTAATAATTACATCTCTGTATGTCGTATCTACCATTTCCTCTTTTATTTAGGCAATGATACAGTAGAGGAAAGAAACAGTTAGTGTATATCTATAAAAGTATATAATTAGTGATAAAATATTTGTAGAGGAAAAATTGTCGTCGGGGTAAAGTAGTTTCATGGGGTGAAAAATCTGAAGCTATATTCAATTGGTGATTTTGCAAAAAAGGCAGGTAGGACAGAGCAAACCAGTTGCTATCTTCAAGGGAAAATAAAGCGAAGAAGATGATTAAGGGGTTGCTGCAAAATGATGCTTGCGAAGAAAGTGAGAATCAAGCCGAATAAAGAACAAGAATTTCAACTTTGGAAATCTGTTGGTACGGCAAGATGGGCTTATAATTGGGCACTGGCGAAGCAAGAAGAGAATTATAAGCATGGCGGAAAGTTCATATCAGACGGTTTTTTACGGAAAGAATTAACCGCATTGAAGCAGACTGCAGAATATACTTGGTTGTACGATGTTTCAAATAATATAGCCAAACAAGCAATCAAAGATGCTTGTGAAGCATATAAACGATTTTTTAAGGGGCTGGCTGATAAACCACGATTCAAAAGCAGAAGGAAAGCAAAACCCTCTTTTTACAACGATAACATCAAGTTAAAAGTAAAGGGAAAACAAGTTTTGATTGAGAAAGTCGGTTGGGTAAAAACATCCGAAAAGTTACCTGTAGAGGTGAAGTACTCTAATCCACGCGTTAGCTTTGATGGTAAGTATTGGTATTTATCTGTCAGTATCGAACAGGAGTTTACAAAAGAGAAGTTAACGGCTGTTTCGTTAGGAATAGATATTGGAATCAAAGAATTAGCGTATTGTTCTGATGGTCAGAAAAAGAAAAATATCAACAAAACAAAAGTGGTAAGACAGGCAGAGAAACGCCTTCGTAGATTGCAGCGTCAAGTTTCTCGTAAATATGAAATGAATAAGGAGGAAGACCGTTTTGTCAAAACAAGCAACATTATAAAAATCGAACAAGAGATACGACAACTACATAGAAGGTTATCAAATATCAGAAAGAATCACCTTCATCAATCCACGAGCGAAATTGTGAAAACCAAGCCATTTCGTATTGTGATGGAGACACTGCATATCAAAGGTCTGATGAAGAATAGACACCTATCTAAAGCGATTGCGAAGTAGTGTTTATATGCGTTCAAAAGACAAATCCAATACAAGTGTGAAAAATATGGTATTGAATTTGTAGAAGCTGATACATGGTATCCCTCTTCAAAAATGTGTTCCAATTGCGGAAGTATCAAAAAAGAACTAAAACTTTCTGATCGCATATACAAATGTACTTGTGGTCATGAAATGGATAGGGATTTAAATGCAGCTATCAATTTGTCACGGTACGAATTAGCAAGCTAACACCTAAAACGTTACTGCTAATATGTAGGATTCGTTGTATCCAAATTTACGCCCTCGGAGTGTTGTATCAAACGAAAGTAGCTTCTGCGAAATCGGACACGTAGAACAGGGAAATAAACAAAATTTATAGATTTTTATAAGTTTATGGCAACGGTAGTAATTAGAGTAAAGGGGTAAAGTGTAGAATGGATTTACAGACAATCAAAGAGTATTTTTCAGCAGAAAATATGGATCATATTGTTGAAAGTTATAAAGCGTTTGGACCACTTCTTGGTATTGGTTTACCGATGATAGAGGCGTTGATTCCAGCATTGCCACTTATCGTATTTGTACTAGCGAATGCGATTGCGTTTGGTTTTTGGCTCGGTTTTCTTTATTCGTGGATTGGATCAGTAATTGGTGCCTTACTCGTCTTTTTCATTATCCGTCATTTTGGTCGGAGTCGTTTCTTTTCTTTTGTAAATAAGCATGAGAGAGTACGAAAAGCAATGGGATGGATTGAAAGGAAAGGGTTCGCACCGATTTTCGTCATATTTTGTTTTCCGTTTACACCGTCTGCGCTTATAAACGTTGTCGCTGGTTTATCTCGCATTAGTGTAAAACAGTTTGGACTTGCGCTCGCATTCGGAAAGCTTGTGATGATTTTTATTTTAACGTATATCGGTCACGATTTAATGTCATTTATTCATAATCCTGTGAAATCAATCATTGTAGCGATTGCTATTTTTATTTTATGGTATGTCGGTAAGAAAATTGAAGTAAAGTTAGAACTACATTAGGGATAGTCTTCTTTGGAAAGGAAAGCTTCATTATTAAAGGGTGAGGGGAGAAGCGGATGAAGAAAACTTTGAAAAAAGAAGGCCTAGAGTGGATAAGAACAATTTTAATTGGTGTACTATTAGCTGTATTTTTTCGAACGTTTTTCTTTTCAACATACGTTGTAGAGGGGAAGTCAATGATGCCGACATTGCAAGATGGCAATATGCTCGTTGTAAATAAGGTGAGTTATCAAGTGGGGGACTTGAACAGATTTGACGTTGTTGTGTTTCATGCAAATAAAAAGGAAGACTATGTAAAACGGATTATTGGTTTACCTGGCGATCATATTGAATATAAAAATGATAAACTCTATATAAACGGACAATTTGTAGATGAACCTTATTTAGAGCAGTATAAGAAAGAAATAAATGGACGGCAACTAACAGGTGATTTTACTTTAGAAGAGTTAACGAAAGAAAAATCTGTGCCGCCCGGTTACATTTTTGTAATTGGTGATAATCGCCTTGGGAGTTGGGATAGTAGGCACTTTGGCTTTGTAAAAGCTGATACAGTTGTCGGTAAAGTTGATTTACGATATTGGCCAATTAAAGAGGTGCAAACGAATTTTTCAAAAGGTTGATATAAGAGGTAGAAGTATAGAAAAGACAAACAACGCCGTTTGTCTTTTTTCGTGTCCTATAATACAATTATAGTAGCAAACTAACGTTCGTTATGTAAGTGAAAGGTGGGGTTACATGTCACTTCGATTTGTGATTGGTAGAGCGGGAAGTGGAAAAAGTACACGTTGTTTACACGAAGTACAAGAAGAGTTAAAACAGCGTCCAAGAGGGAAAACAATATTATACCTTGTGCCAGAACAGATGACATTTCAAACGCAGCAGGCGTTAATTGGAAGTAAGGATGTAAGAGGTTCTATTCGGGCACAAGTTTTTAGTTTTTCACGATTAGCGTGGAAGGTATTACAAGAAGTTGGTGGAGCGAGTCGTCTTCATATAGATGAAGCGGGCGTACATATGTTACTTCGTAAAATTGTAGAGTCTCGAAAAGATGGATTATCGGTATTCCAAAAAGCAGCGGAACAAAATGGTTTCTTTGAACATCTTGGCAGCATGATTGCGGAGTTTAAACGATATAACGTGACGCCATCAAACGTATATGAAATGTGGCAACAATTAGATGCGCATAGTAGTAGTGCTGAGCAAAAGTTACTAGCGAATAAAGTATATGATTTACAACTATTATATGATGATTTTGAACGTGCTTTAATCGGAAAGTATTTAGATTCAGAAGACTATTTGCAATTGCTAGTGGAAAAACTTCCGCAGTCTGAATATGTAAATGGTGCTGAAATTTATATAGATGGATTCCATTCCTTCTCCCCACAAGAGCTTGAAATTTTAAGACAGCTCATGCTGTGCGGCGCGAGGGTTACCATTACGTTAACGCTAGATGAAAAAACGCTAGCTCAGCCAGTGAATGAACTGGACTTATTTTATGAAACAACGCTAACATATGAAAAAATAAAACAAGTAGCGCGTGAAGAGAAAATAGAAATCGAAAAAACAATTCCGCTTATGGAACAACCGCGTTTTCATTCTCCGGCATTAGCTCATTTAGAAACACATTATGAAGCTCGTCCAAATGAAAAATTTCACGGTGAAGCAAGTGTAACAATTCGTACAGCAGCGAATTTGCGAGCTGAAGTAGAAGGTGTTGCTCGTGAAATTCGTAGACTTGTTGCGGATGAAAACTATCGTTACCGAGATATTGCAGTTCTTCTTCGTAATGGGGAAAGTTATTACGATGTGATGCGAACGTTATTTACAGATTATAATATCCCGCACTTCATCGATGAAAAACGTCCGATGTCACACCATCCGTTAGTAGAATGCATTCGTTCTGCACTCGAGATTATTAGTGGAAATTGGCGTTATGACGCGGTGTTCCGTTGCGTGAAAACAGAGCTGTTATATCCATTAGATGTAAGAAAAGAAACGATGCGAGAAGAAATGGATGAGTTTGAAAACTACTGTTTAGCTTATGGTGTGCAAGGAAAAAGATGGACTTCAGAGGATCCATGGATGTATCGCCGCTATCGTTCACTCGACGATACGAACGGAACGATAACAGACAGTGAACGTGAAATGGAAGAGAAAATAAACAGGCTGCGTGACGTTGTAAGAACGCCTGTTATTCGTATGCAAAAAAGATTAAAGCGTGCGGGAACTGTTATGCAAATGTGCGAAGCAGTTTACTTATTTTTAGAAGAGCTTCATGTGCCGAAGAAGTTAGAACAATTGCGTATACGTGCAGAAGAGAGCGGAGATTTCTTATTTGCGACAGATCATGAGCAAGTATGGGAAGAGGTAATGAGTCTTCTTGATACGTTTGTAGAGATGCTTGGTGAAGAGAAAATGTCACTTTCTATGTTCACAGACGTTATGTCTACAGGTCTTGAAGCACTTCAATTCGCGAACATTCCGCCGTCGTTAGATCAAGTATTAGTTGCGAATATTGATCACTCAAGGTTATCAAACGTGAAAGCAACCTTCATTATCGGCGTAAATGAAGGTGTCATTCCAGCAGCACCGATGGATGAAGGGATGCTTTCGGATGAGGAAAGAGAAGTTCTTGGCGCGGCAGGGATTGAATTAGCACCAACGACGAGACAAACTCTACTAGAAGAACAGTTCGTTATGTATCAAATGGTAACGAGAGCGACTGAGAAATTATATATTTCATGTCCACTTGCAGATGAAGAAGGAAAGACGTTACTTGCGTCTAGCTTTATTAAGAAAATAAAAAGAATGTTCCCTGATGTAAAAGAATCGTTTATTACAAATGATGTAAACGACTTATCACGTTCGGAACAAATTTCGTACGTAGCAACGCCAGAAGTCACATTGTCTTACGTTATGCAGCAACTGCAAACGTGGAAGCGATACGGATTTGAAGGGAATTTAGACTTTTGGTGGGACGTATATAATTTCTACGTTACTTCAGATGAATGGAAACAAAAAAGTAGCCGCGTGCTATCCAGTTTATTCTACCGAAATCGTGCACAGAAACTAAGTACAGCAGTAAGTAGAGATTTATACGGAGATATAATTAAGGGAAGTGTCTCTCGTATGGAACTATTTAACCGTTGTGCGTATGCTCATTTTGCGCAGCACGGTTTATCGCTTAGAGAGCGAGATATTTTCAAACTCGATGCACCAGATATCGGTGAATTATTCCACGCAGCATTAAAGAAAATTGCGGACAAGTTATTGCGTGAAAACCGTACTTGGGCGGATTTATCAATTAAAGAGTGTGAGCATCTTTCTGTTTTAGTAATAGAAGAAATTGCGCCGTTATTACAAAGACAAATTTTATTAAGTTCAAATCGTCATTTTTATTTAAAACAAAAACTACAACAAATCATTTTCCGTACGTCCATCATTCTTCGTGAACATGCGAAGTCGAGCGGATTCGTACCAGTTGATTTAGAAGTGCCATTCGGTATGGGCGGTACAGGATCGCTTCCGCCAATGGAATTCGCATTGCCAAATGGTGTGAAGATGGAAGTGGTCGGCCGTATTGACCGTGTGGATAAGGCGGAAGATGAGAGCGGGACGTTCCTTCGTATTATCGATTATAAATCAAGTGCAAAAGCATTAGATTTAACGGAAGTATATTACGGATTAGCACTTCAAATGTTAACGTATTTAGATGTTGTTACTTCAAATGCACAGACGTGGATGAAAAAAGGCGGGAAAGCATCACCAGCTGGTGTACTGTACTTCCATATTCATAACCCAATTGTTGAGATGAAAGGTGACGCATCTGAAGCAGAAATTGAAAAAGAAATTTTAAAGAAATTTAAAATGAAAGGACTCGTGCTAGGTGATGCTGATGTCGTTCGTTTAATGGATAACAAACTTTCAACAGGAAGCTCTGATATTATTTCTGCTGGCCTGAAAAAAGACGGTAGTTTTAGTGCGCGTTCAAGCATTGCAAGTGAGCAAGAGTTTAACGTACTTCAAAAATACGTACACCATACGTTTGAAAACATCGGGAAAGACATTACAGAAGGTGTTATCGATATTGCTCCTTATAAAATGGGGAATAAAGCGGCGTGTACGTTCTGTAACTTCAAATCTGTTTGTCAGTTTGATGAGTCACTTGAAGATAATCAGTTCCGATCGTTAAAAGATATGAAAGATAGTGAAGCGATGGAGAAAATAAGAGAGGAGGTTGGCGGAGAATGATAGAAAATTGGCCTAAAAAACCAGAAGGTAGTCAATGGACCGATGACCAGTGGAAAGCTGTTGTAGCGAACGGACGTGATATTTTAGTCGCAGCGGCAGCTGGATCAGGAAAAACAGCAGTATTAGTTGAACGTATTATTAAAAAAATTATTAACGAAGAAAATCCAGTCGATGTCGACCGCTTGCTTGTTGTAACATTTACGAATGCAGCGGCGCAAGAGATGAAAAACAGAATTGGAGAAGCGTTAGAAAAAGTCTTAATGGATGAGCCAGGTTCTCAGCACATTAGAAAGCAGCTGAGCCTATTAAATAAAGCTTCTATTTCAACGATTCACTCATTTTGTTTACAAGTAATTAGAGGGTACTACTACATGCTTGATGTTGATCCTCGTTTCCGTATTGCAAATCAAACAGAAAATGAGTTGTTAAAAGAAGAAGTATTAGATGACATATTAGAAGAAGAATACGGAATTGAAGATAATACGATATTCTTTGAATTAGTTGATCGTTATACGAGCGACCGTAGTGATGATGACTTACAGCGCATGATTTTAGCGCTTCATACAGAATCAAGAGCGCATCCGAATCCAGAGAAGTGGCTTGATAAATTAGTAGAAGCATATGACGTAGAAGGAAAGACAATTGAGGATTTAGTATATGCTTCGTACTTATTAGAAGATGTGAAGTTCCAGCTTGAAACGGCGGAAGTGCATATTCGAAAAGCGACAGAACTCGCAATGCTTCCTGACGGTCCAGCGCCTCGCGTTGAAACCCTGCAAGCAGATGCAGCTTTACTTGGAACGTTATCATCAGCAGCTCGTGAGTCATGGACAAGCGTGTATGAAGCGATGCAAAACGTATCGTGGCAAACGTTAAAGCGTATTAAGAAAAGCGACTATAACGAAGACATTGTAAAACAAGTAGACTCTCTTCGTAATAAAGCGAAAGATGAAGTGAAGAAATTACAAGAAGAGCTATTTAGCCGCAAGCCAGAAAGTTTCTTACGAGATTTTCAAGATATGCATCCTGTATTAGAAAAACTTGTACAGCTCGTAAAAGTATTTACTGAGCGTTTCCAAGCGATGAAGCGAGATAAAGGAATGGTCGATTTCACCGATTTAGAGCATTTCTGTTTACAAATTTTAAGTGAGCAAAGTGAAGACGGTGAAATGAAGCCGTCAGCGGTAGCGCTTCAATATCGTAATAAATTTGCTGAAGTACTAGTTGATGAATATCAAGATACGAACTTCGTACAGGAATCGATTATTAAATTCGTAACGAAAGATTCTGAGAGTGAAGGTAACCTATTCATGGTTGGTGACGTGAAGCAGTCAATCTATCGTTTCCGACTAGCTGAACCAGGACTATTCCTAGGAAAATATAAACGCTTCACACAAGAAGGATTGGGCGGCGGAATGAAGATTGACTTAGCGAAAAACTTCCGTAGTCGTCATGAAGTGCTAGCGGGTACGAACTTTATCTTCAAACAAATTATGGGTGAAGAAGTTGGGGAAATCGATTACGATGCTGACGCTGAATTAAAGCTAGGTGCTACCTATCCAGAAGGTGAAGACGTAGCAGCTGAATTACTATGTATTCAGCAAACGGAAGAAGAAGTAATAGACGGAGAAGAAGGTGCAGAAGTCGAAAAAGCACAATTGGAAGCCCGTCTTATGGCGCAGCGCATTAAAGCGATGGTTGATTCGGGCTATGAAGTGTATGACCGTAAAACGGATAGTATGCGCCCTGTACAATACCGAGACTTCGTTATTTTACTTCGCTCCATGCCGTGGGCACCGCAAATTATGGAAGAGTTAAAACTGCAAGGAATTCCAGTATACGCTGATCTTGCGACTGGTTATTTTGAAGCGACAGAAGTAAATATTATGATGAACATATTCCGCGTTATTGATAATCCGATGCAAGATATTCCGCTTGCAGCAGTGCTTCGTTCACCAATCGTTGGATTAAATGATGAGGAACTTGCAACGCTTCGTGCTCATGGAAAGAAAGGGTCGTTTTATGAAGTAATGAGTTCATTCTTAAAAGGAGCACCGCTTGAAGAAGAGCAAGAACTCCATGATAAATTAGAGTGGTTTTATAACTTACTGCAAGGATGGCGTGAATTCGCGCGCCAACAGTCTCTTTCTGATTTAATTTGGAAAGTGTACGGTGAGACGGGTTATTATGATTTCGTTGGTGGTTTACCAGCTGGAAAGCAAAGACAAGCAAACCTGCGTGTACTATATGACCGTGCAAGACAATATGAAGCAACGTCGTTTAGAGGGTTATTCCGCTTCTTACGTTTTATTGAACGTATTTTAGAGCGCGGTGATGATATGGGTACAGCGAGGGCCCTCGGAGAACAAGAAGATGTCGTTCGCATTATGACAATTCATAAAAGTAAAGGGCTCGAGTTCCCAGTCGTATTTGTAGCTGGACTTGGCCGCCGTTTTAATACACAGGATTTAATGAAACGCTTCTTACTGCACAAAGATTTCGGTTTCGGTTCACAATTTATCGATCCTCGTAAACGAATTAAATATACGACATTATCGCAACTTGCAATTAAACGTAAAATGAAAATGGAATTAATTGCGGAAGAAATGCGTGTATTATACGTAGCGTTAACGCGTGCAAAAGAGAAGTTAATTTTAATTGGAACGGTTAAGGATGCAAATAAAGAAATGGAAAAATGGCTTGATGCGAGGGAGCATAGTGAATGGTTATTACCAGATCACATACGTGCCGGAGCGTCTTGTTACTTAGACTGGATTGCTCCTTCATTATATAGACACCGTGATAGTGAAACGCTTCTTGAATTAGGACAAGGAAGTATTCCAGGTGAAATTTATGAGTATGACACTAGCTGGAAAGTAGAAGTTGTTGACGGTAACACGTTACTTGCGCCAGAACCAGTTCAAGAAGAGAAACAGGAGTTGTTAGAAGCACTTCGTGAGAAAAAGGCTGTGCCGTTAGAAAGCGAACGAAAAGAAGAAGTGTACGATAGGTTAATGTGGAAGTACGGACATGAGGATGCGACATCTCATCGTGCGAAGCAATCTGTTACAGAAATAAAGAGAAATTATCAATCTGAAGAAGGTAGCGATAACGCCTTTATTAAAAAACTACGTGCGCCAATTAAAACACGTCCTCGTTTCATGGAGAAAAAAGGATTAACGTACGCAGAACGTGGAACGGCAGTTCATGCGGTTATGCAGCATGTAGATTTGAAGAAGCCGATTACGGCCGAAACGCTACAAGAACAAATCGCAGGAATGGTAAATAAGGAATTATTAACATTCGAGCAATCGGAAGAAATAGCCATTGAAAAAGTAATTGCATTCTTTGATAGTGACTTAGGTAAAAGAGTATTAGCGGCCAAAAGTGTTGAACGTGAAGTACCATTTACAATGATGCTTTCAGCAGAAGAAGCATATCAAGATTGGCAAGGGAATAGTGAAGAGTCAATCCTTGTCCAAGGGGTTATCGACTGCATGATTGAAGAAGCGGATGGTATTACGCTAATCGACTTTAAAACAGATACGATTGAAGGGAAGTTCCCAGGCGGATTCGAACAAGCGAAGCCAATTTTAGAAGATCGTTATAAAGTACAGCTTTCATTATATGCAAAGGCGCTTGAGAAAAGCTTACAACATCCTGTGAAAGAGAAGTGTTTATACTTCTTTGATGGGAATCACGTTGTAAAAGTTGAAGAATAGAGGGATTTGAAAATGGCAACAGAAAAAACGTTAAGAACGTGTGAAAAAGGACATGAATATTATAAAAGCAGTGATTGTCCAACTTGCCCAACATGTGAAAAAGAGAAACAGCCAAAAGAAGGTTTTCTCTCTCTTCTTTCAGCGCCAGCAAGAAGGGCACTAGAGCATCATGGGATTCACACTGTGGAAGAACTCTCAAAATATAGCGAAAAAGAAATCTTAAAATTGCATGGTATGGGACCTGCATCTATGCCGAAGCTTAGAAAGGCTTTGGAAGAGAACGGACGATCATTTAAATAACAGGTGATGTGGTGAAAGGTTTTAAGAGAAAAGAAATGAATGTAGAACCTATTGATGAAAAATTAAAAGCACTGCGCAATGACATAAAAGAGATGGATGGTATAATCGATCTCGATTGGTGTGGTAAATTGTTGCACCCTTATTATGAACATTTTAATGATGATAAATTGAGATATCGATCAGGTTCATTGGTAGCATTTTTGGGACTTCTCTCGGAGTGGGAAGATGAAAGTGGGTTTCCATTTTATACAGGTACTCAGGAGTACGATTGTCATCACTTTGATATGTATTTAAAAGAATTTCTAAAGTACGCTCCTAAGGTTAAGGTGCAATTTCCAAATATTTATCTTGCTATTGTTGCATCACTGATGAAGTTGGATGAAAGAGAACGATGGGAAAATGAATTTCCTAACATATGTAAGGAGCTATTTGATCATGTTAGGGAGAAATTGTTCCATAAAGATGTTCAAACTATAGATTATGATAAGGTATACCAAGAAGGGCGAATGCTTTATTAGAATCATTAGTTCACATGAAAAAGAGGTGTCCCCTATAGAGGACACCTCTTTTTATTACGCTGTTCCAATCTGATCTTGATCTGCTACATCAGAGTCAAACGTATTTGTTGCACTCACACCACTAAAAGTATTCACGACAAATCCAACATTGGAAGCACCAGATCCGTTATAAGCTTTCGTATTCTCTTTCGGAGAAACATTATAAAAATCTCCTAAATTGAACGAGCCGTTACTGTTTTGAACGACGAGATTTCCAACGACAGAAGGCATACCATCCACCTACTTTTCTAAGCTTTTTAATTACTATATGAATTATTTAGAAGAATGTTCATCAGTAATAAATTGGCGGATTTGTAGCGTACGAGAATTATTATAAACGTAGTCAACATTTCCGATTTGGAAGCATGCGGAATTCAAAAGTGATCGCAAGTGAACATCGTTTACTTCGATAAAAGGGCATTCATTTACAATATTCATTTTTACATCTGTTGTTCGTTTTGGAATTGTAATGTATTCGTCTGTAAAAATTTTAAACGCATCAAAACGACCTTCACCTTTTATATAACAAGGGATTTCTCGATGAACGACAAGCGCTCTGTTTTTTAATTCTATTTGATTAGCATCACCGACTTGGAAAACAGCTGAAACTCCCATAGAAATGATGGAAATATTTTGTACAACTGACATATGACGAAGCATAAAAATTCCACTCCTCAACCTGGAGTTGGAGGAACATCTGTTACTAATGGTACAAATGGTCCCTCTGTAACGGATTCAAATGGTGTATCAAGAATAGAAGAAAGGATGAGAAGGTTTGCATCTCCAATCAAAAATAATGCAGAAGAAGAAACCCCGTTCATTTTAATCTGTCCTACTTTTAACTCGCGATTTACGACGTTTACATTCATACATACTTACTCCTTTCGGAAATTTCCTGGTATGTGCTGAATAAAAGATAGGAAGGCTTTGTCTATATCTTGTTTCATTGCTTGAATAATAATATCTCGTAAATAATCTGGATCTGTTGAAACACCTTCATATGATTGAACTTGTGATAAATAATAAGGAAGTCTATGTTCCATCTGTTTTTTTATGTCATCCACCATCATTTGTCGATACATTTCATCAAGCGGCGTTCTCTCTTCTTGTTCAAAATGGAGAATTCGATTATATGCTTCTTCATCTAAGTATCGATGCATTTCTTGAAGGATACCTTGATAAAAGTCTGGATTTGTTTCAGTTTCAGGGTTTACCTTCAATGTTTCTGTCTCTACTTGAAAATCCTCAATTTGTTGTCCTTTTGTTGAAAATGGGTTTAAACCAATATTTAAAGTGCCATTTAAGTTTTCAACTTTTAATTGATCGAATTTGTATTCCACTTTTCCTATAGAAGAGGAGGGACGACTTTTTAATTCATTAAGCTCTTCTTGTAATAGACGTACTTGTTCTTCTAGGTTAAGGATAGTTGCTTGTTGTGTTTGGAGAGCTTGTTGGAGTTGGTGTAAGTAAGTATATATATCTTGATTCATTTTGTGAAGCCTCCTTTTCGATAGGGAGGGTAAATATATTCCTGCTATATATTTATGACAAGGATGCCTTAAGAAGAACTATTTGATGGTTTGATGGAAATAATTTGTCCTTTCGCATTCAATGGGCGAAGAGGCTCTGTAAATCCACCAGTATTTGAAAACTTAGATAGGGCTTTAATGCTTCCGGCAGTACCAATTTGGAATACAGAAGAGGTCGTAATACTATCAATTTTAATGCTGTTAATGATGATGCTTTGATTTACATAAAAATTCAATAGAATCGCCTCCTTTAAGTTGAGCCAATTATTGCTTGATCAATGAAATCTGAATCATTGACAGTCGTTGAATTTTGATAATTGTAGACAGAAACATTATCTCCAACATTAAAGGATCCAGCCCCAGCAAAAGCACGTGAATAACTAATAGGCCTAATCGCAAATACATCTCCAATATGAAAAATACCACTCGATCCAATATTGACAACACGAATATGTCCGACCATAGCTGGCATATAAAACACCTTTCGTTTTTAAAATTTTCTTTTCTATTATTGTATGGGCGTTTTCAATAAAATGTGTGTTTTTTTGAAATAAAAGAAACACACACGTTATGGCGTGTGTGCTTCGAGTGTTTGAGTAGGTTGGAAATCCAGATGTACATGCCAAACAACATTTAAGAGCCTGTCCAGTTCTTGGCTACAATTCACTGTTTTTTGAGAAGTCATTCCATAGCGTTCAGCAAAATAGATCATTTTTTCACGTTTTTTTTCGATAGCTTGCTCAAACATTTGAAATCGGCTCCATCTCTACATGAAATTTTAAGTATATATGTAGTACATATTATACAAAAATTCCATAAAAAAGAAACACCTTCGCTAAAAAAAGTAAAATTTCTACATTTTATGTCAAATGATGAATGAGTAACGAACAGGAGAAGAGAAGAATATTGTAAAAATTAGCGCGTATGAGAAGGTTTTTTTCTTACGGATGCGAATACAATTAAATGGTATGAGTTTTAGGATGGAGAGTGGAAACATTGCGTTTTGTAACGGCGAAGAAAGAAGAAAAGGTATTTGTAGGTATTGTGGACGAACAGGAAGAAAAGGTATTACATGTAAGAGAGGCGCAAAGACAAAAGGGAGAAAAGGTTACGATTCCGATTACAATGTTAGAGTGTATCGAAAAAGGGACCGAATGTTTGGAGAAAATATGTGAGATTGTAAATTGGGCGAAGGAAAATGGAGAAGCCACGTATTACCCATTAACAGAGGTGAAAATATTAGCGCCAATTCCAAGGCCAAGAAAGAATATTCTTTGCGTTGGGAAGAATTATCGTGAGCACGCGATGGAAATGGGCGGAGTAGAGTCTATTCCGGAAAATATAATGATCTTTACGAAAGCGCCAACGACAGTTATTGGCACGAATGAATACATTAATGGTCACCCTCACGCAACAAATGAACTAGATTACGAAGGAGAACTAGCTATCATTATTGGTAAGCGCGGGAAACAAATAAAAAAAGAAAAAGCACTTGATCATATTTTTGGTTATACAGTTATAAATGATGTAACTGCTCGTGATATTCAACGGAAACATAAGCAATTTTTTCTTGGGAAAAGTTTCGATACATTTTGTCCGATGGGACCGTATTTAGTTCATAAATCGTTAGTTAGCGAGCCGAATACGTTACACATCGAAACGGTAGTAAATGGAGAAGTAAGACAAACATCAAATACAAATAAAATGATTTTTTCAATAGAAGAAATCATTTCAACGATAAGTAAAGGAATGACATTAGAACCAGGCGATATTATCGCAACAGGGACGCCGGCTGGTGTTGGAAAAGGTTTTGTACCACCGAAGTTTTTACATGCTGGTGATGAAGTGGTCATTACTGTAGAAGAAATTGGGACTTTGCGAAATATAGTGAAGTGA
The DNA here is from genome assembly GCA_027694045.1 of Bacillaceae bacterium OF18-1A. Classification (GTDB taxonomy): domain Bacteria; phylum Bacillota; class Bacilli; order Bacillales; family Bacillaceae_G; genus Bacillus_A. The sequence goes on from JAQEWB010000004.1 coordinate 92,533, forward strand.
AGAAAAGAGCTATCTGATTAAAAGATAGCTCTTTTTATGGTCTTGGATGATTGAAAAAATCTAAAATAGCAAAAATATATAATCCTATGAGTATTAACGTACAAATTCCAATTAACATAACAGCAAGAGAACTTCTTTCACGTCCAAAGCCGAGAACTGTAAGGAAAACGGAAGCCCAAAACGAGGCTTTAAGTAGTGTAAAAGTGTAAGAAGTTGAATAGTGGCTAAGTAACGTTACGGATAATAGAAAACCGATGAATGTAATAGAAATAAGAAGAGTAGCTAAATAGTTAATATGTTTACCATACTTTAATAGCATACGTTTATCCTCCTGTAAAATCAGAATATTCAGTCTTGATTTAACGTAAATGATTAGGAAGAGAAAGAGGTTGTCCAAACATGTAGGACAACCTCTTTATTATTAAGATAATACAGCTTTAATCTTTTGGAATGCCCACTCTAAATCTTCTTCAGAGATTACTAGAGGTGGTGCGATACGAATTACATTTTCGTGTGTTTCTTTACATAATAGACCAGCTGCTTTTAATTGTTCACAGTAAGGGCGAGCTGGCTCGTTTAATTCGATACCGATGAATAAACCTTTACCACGAACTTCAGTGATCATTGGGTTATCAATTTCTTTCAATTGCCCAACTAATTTTTCTCCTAATTGAAGAGAACGTTCAGTTAATCTTTCTTCTTCTAACACTTCAAGAGCTGCGATAGAAACAGCACATGCAAGTGGGTTACCACCGAATGTAGAACCGTGAGAACCTGGCTCGAATACGCCTAAAATGTCGCGGTTTGCTGCAACACAAGAGATTGGGAATACGCCGCCGCCAAGTGCTTTACCAAGTATGTACATGTCAGGAGTTACACCGTCCCAGTCACAAGCAAATACTTTACCAGTACGGCCTAAGCCTGTTTGGATTTCATCTGCTACGAATAAAACGTTTTCTTTTTTACATACTTCAAGAGCTTCTTTTAAGTAACCAGCTGGTGGGATGTTAATTCCTGCTTCACCTTGAATTGGCTCTAAAATGAATGCTGCTGTGTTTGGTGTAATTGCGGCTTTTAATGCTTCTAAATCACCGTAAGGAATTACAACGATGCCAGGAAGCATTGGACCGAATCCACGCTTGTACTCTTCATTTGAAGACATAGAAACAGCACCCATTGTACGGCCGTGGAAGTTATCTTCACAAACGATAATTTCAGCACGGTTTGCTTCTACTTTTTTCACATCATAAGCCCAGCGGCGAGCTGTTTTAATTGCAGTTTCAACAGCTTCTGCACCTGTATTCATTGGAAGTACCATTTCTTTATTAGTTAGTTTCGCAACTTTTTCGTACCAAGGACCTAATTGATCGCTATGGAAAGCACGAGAAGTTAACGTAACGCGATTAGCTTGGTCAATTAAAGCGTTAATAATTTTCGGGTGACGATGACCTTGGTTTACTGCAGAATATGCACTTAATAAGTCCATATAGCGGTTTCCTTCAGGATCTTCTACCCAAACACCTTCTGCTTTAGAAATAACGATTGGAAGTGGATGGTAGTTATTTGCTCCGTATGTGTCTGTAAGTTCGATAATATCCTTAGTTTGAATCATGATTGTTCCCCCTTTTGTTATTACAAGAAGTTTGTAAATACTCTAAATATTATAGCATTTAAATGTAAAAAAGCGAAACATTTCCTGAAAATAAATGAACATGTTATCATATAGAGTGAAAAAGTGTGAAAAGAGGAGGTAAGGGATACGATGGTACATATGCATATTACAGCATGGGCGTTAGGTTTAATTTTATTTTTTGTAGCGTACTCTCTTTATTCAGCAGGAAGAAAAGGAAAAGGTGTACATATGGGGCTTCGCCTAATGTATATCATCATTATTGTGACAGGCTTCATGTTGTACATGAGTATTGTAAAAACAGCAACAGGTAGCATGCACATGTGGTACGGCATGAAAATGTTAGCTGGTATTTTAGTTATCGGCGGCATGGAAATGGTTCTTGTAAAAATGAGCAAAAACAAACCAACAGGGGCGGTTTGGGGTTTATTTATTGTCGCGCTAGTAGCGGTATTTTACCTTGGACTGAAATTGCCAATGAATTGGCAAGTATTTTAATCAAAAATAAAACCACCTTATAATCTCAAATATTTGGGAGAGAAGGTGGTTTTTTTCTTTATGTCGCATCGATATGCAACTCTTCTCCGTTTGTTTTCGTAAAGCGAAACGTATTTTTATTTGAATTAGAGTGGCGAACGAAATGATGCTGCAGTGTACAGATCATCTCTTCGTTATCGAATAAAAGAATATTTACTCCTTCGCACAACTCTTCTTTCGGCAAAAAGGATAAATAATTATGGCAATACATGCAATCATATAAAGAGTAATGAAGTGACTGTAATGACTCTGTCAATAATGAAAAGACGGAATCAGGCAATTCATTGAGCCATTCATTATAACTAAGAAGTAACTTTTTGCGAATTCGTATCATTTCCCCGTTTTGCAGGGGGTGCTGTTCGTTTGCGACTTGTAATATATTTTGTTCGTAAAAACGAGCTGGTAACCAGTTGTTGTTATATAAAACTTCAAAACCGTCTTCAGCGATATCTTCTAATAAAAATGCTTCATCATTTTCATCATCAAAGAATATCCATTCATTGTTTATATATTCTACATTACCGACTGTATGAGCGCGAGGTTGGTTATATAAAATATGTTTACGTTGTACCATACATGATTTCTCCTTTATAAAAAGTAGTTATTCTTGTTATGGACAGTTCTCCCATTCTTTATAACTAGACACATCTAAACATAGGTGGGCATACAATAAAACACGTTTTACTGAGTGAAAGTGCTATTCCATATGTGGATAGTAGGTGATTGTCAAGTTTGTCATTTTTTTGATCCGCACTCCTAGAGTGGGGATTACTGCTCGTTTAGGAAAAGAAATAAGATGGAAGGATGATTTATATGTGCGGGATTACAGGATGGGTGGATTATAAACGCTCATTAGAGGGAGAAAGAGATGTTGTTACGAAGATGGCAGAGACATTAGCGAAGCGTGGTCCAGATGATAATAAAGTTTGGATTAAAGGCAATGTCGCATTTGGGCATAAACGGTTAATCGTTGTTGATCCTGAGGGTGGTAAACAGCCGATGACTTGTTTAAAAGATGAAACGAATTATGCCATTTGCTATAACGGCGAACTGTATAACACCGAAGATATTCGAAAGGAACTATTAAGAAGAGGATATACGTTCAAAGGTCATTCTGATACAGAAGTATTGTTAGCGTCATACATTGAATGGAAGGAAGAATGTGTTGATCATTTAAACGGTATATATGCGTTTGCAGTATGGGATGAACAGAAGGAACAAGTGTTTATTGCAAGAGATCGTTTAGGTGTAAAACCACTTTTTTATAAATATGATAGTGGGCGATTATTATTTGGTTCAGAGTTAAAAGCAATACTAGCGCATCCAGATGTGAAAGCTGAAGTAACGCTAGAAGGGTTATCGGAAATATTCGGTCTTGGACCATCTAGAACGCCTGGTCACGGTATTTATGCTGGTATAAAAGAATTACGTCCAGGTCATGCGATGACATTTTCAAAGAACGGTTTATGTATATGGAGATATTGGAATGTAGAAAGTAAAAAACATGAAGATTCATTTGAAGAAACTGTGGAGAAAACACGCTTTTTACTAGAAGATGCTATTACGAGACAGTTAGTTTCTGACGTACCGTTATGCACATTTTTATCAGGTGGAGTAGATTCTAGTGCGATTACAGCAATTGCTGCGAAAGAATATGAACGGTCAGGAAAAGGGCAACTACACACGTATTCTGTTGATTACGAGGATAATGATAAATACTTTAAAGCAAATGCATTTCAGCCAAATTCAGATGCGCCATTTATTAACTTAATGACTGATACATTTAAAACAATCCACCATCGCTGTGTCATTTCAAATGAACAATTAGCAGAGTATTTAACAGAAGCGGTGCTCGTTCGTGATTTACCTGGTATGGCGGATATTGATTCCTCGTTATTATGGTTTTGCCGAGAAATTAAGCAAGATTTTGTTGTTGGTTTATCTGGGGAATGTGCAGATGAAATATTCGGTGGGTATCCGTGGTTTTATAGAGAAGATGATTTACAATCAAGTGCATTTCCGTGGATGCGTTCTACAGAAGCACGGGAACAGCTTTTGAAAAAAGAATGGCGGAATAAATTGAACTTACAACAATATGTACAACAGCGCTATGAAGAATCCATTCAAGAAGTTCCAATTTTAGAAGGGGAAAGTCCACTAGAAGCAAAAAGACGACAATTATTTTATTTAAACATGATATGGTTTATGACAACATTATTAGACAGAAAAGACCGTATGAGTATGGGAGCAAGCTTAGAAGTGCGCGTTCCATTTGCTGATCATCGTCTTGTCGAATATGCGTGGAATATTCCTTGGGAAATGAAAATGTATAAAAACCGCGAAAAAGGTCTATTGCGTAAAGCGTTAGAAGGAATACTTCCAAATGATATTTTATATAGAAAGAAGAGTCCTTATCCGAAAACACATAATCCGCACTATACAAAAGCGGTAACAGTGTGGCTGCAAGATTTATTAACGGATAAAGGATCAATTTTACACGAACTATTTGATAAAGAGCAACTGCGCGGGTTAATTGAGTCAGGCGGCAGTGCATTTCAATCACCTTGGTTCGGTCAATTAATGACAGGCCCTCAACTTTTAGCACACTTAGCGCAAATTCATGTTTGGTTTAAAGAGTATGGAGTGAATATGAAAGAATAGGTGGAAAGCGGCTTACATTTATGTGAGCCGCTTTATTTTATCCCGCTATTCGCCGGGCGGTAAGACTCCCACCTCAAAATTCGGCGCATACGAGGAAGTTAGGTAGGAGACAACTGTCCGTAAAAGCCCGATTGGTGAGGGCTAATAATCAGTGGGGATGGACAAAACCTCCACTGATTAAAGTTTCACTTTATGAAAGTAGAAGCAAACAAAGGCATGACAAGGGAAGTGGCTTTGCCTATGTAAATGAAATTAAAAATCATTTGATAAATAATACTTATTTAGAATTATTATTTTGACGTATTTATTATTGATTGTTATAATTTAAAAAAATACGTACTTATAAAATTGGAGTGATACATATTCGTTATGTTCGGGTGATATAAACCGATTGTTGCTTGCATAAATTAACAGATTAAATGAATAACATATTTAGAGAGTATGAGTGAAGTGTAGCGTGCTTTAGACTGGATATACCGAATGCGCAAGCTGCATATATTGAGAGTTCAGCTGAAATTGTTTCCAAAAAAATGAGGGGAATAGTTGACAAAGGCTTAATTTTGAATAATAATTAGTTTATAATAATTTTAAATAAATAATAATTATTTATAAATAAAGAGGAGGCTTCCTTTAATGAATCCAAATAATCGCTTAACGACAAATCAAGGTGCTCCAGTTGGAGATAACCAAAATTCTCGTACAGCTGGTCGCCGTGGACCGGTATTGTTAGAAGACTATCATTTAGTAGAAAAACTTGCACACTTTGATCGTGAACGTATTCCAGAGCGCGTTGTGCATGCACGTGGTGCAGGTGCTCACGGTGTATTCGTAACGAAAAACAGCATGAAGCAATATACGAAAGCAGCATTTTTACAAAATGAAGGAACTGAAACGCCTGTATTTGTTCGTTTCTCAACGGTTATTCATGGTCAAGGTTCTCCAGAAACAGCTCGTGACCCACGCGGGTTCGCTGTTAAATTTTATACAGAAGAAGGAAATTACGATATTGTAGGTAACCATTTACCGGTCTTCTTCATTCGTGATGCAATTAAATTCCCTGATATGGTGCATTCTTTAAAACCAGCACCTGATACAAATATTCAAACGCCAGATCGTTACTGGGATTTCATGACGTTAAGTCCAGAATCTACACATATGATGACATGGGTGTTCTCTGATTACGGTACACCAGCAAGCTATCGCGAAATGGAAGGTTTCGGTGTCCATTCATTTAAATGGATTAATGCAGAAGGTAAAATCGTCTATATTAAATATCACTGGAAACCACAGCAAGCTGTACGTAACTTAAATGCAAAAGAAGTGCAAGAAGTACAAGGAAAAGACTTCAACCATGCAACTCGTGACTTATTTGATGCAATCGAAAAAGGAAACTATCCGAAATGGGATTTACACGTACAAGTCATGCAATTAGATGAAACGGACTCTTTAGACTTTGATCCATTAGACCCAACGAAAGTATGGCCAGAAGATCGCTTCCCGTTAATTGAAGTAGGAACAATGACGTTAAATCGTAATCCGAAAAACTTCTTTGCAGAAGTAGAACAAGTGGCGTTCTCTCCAAGTGCAACTGTAAATGGTATTGAACCATCTGAAGATAAATTATTACAAGGTCGTTTATTCTCTTACCCAGATACACAGCGTTACCGCCTTGGTGCAAACTACTTACAAATTCCTGTAAACTGTCCATACGCAGCTGTTCATAACCAACAACGTGATGGTGCAATGCAAATCAACCAAAATCCATCTACAATAAACTACGAACCGAGCCGTCATACAGAAAATCCGGTTGAAGATCCGTCTTACCGCGATTCAACTATGAAAGTAGAAGGCTATGTATCTCGTGAAAAAATTGACAAACCAAATGATTTCAAACAAGCAGGTGAGCGTTACCGTTCATTCTCTAAAGAAGAGCAAGATAACTTAATTGCAAACTTAACAAATGACTTGAAAGACGTAAATGAGCAAACGAAATTACTAGCTATTTGCAACTTCTTCCGTGCAGATCACAACTACGGAATGCGTCTGGCACAAGCGTTAAATGTTGATATTACGCAATATGTAGGAAATGCTCCGAAATAAATCGGAAAAGACGACTGTTATGAAACGGTCGTCTTTTTTGTGTAAAGTTACATGCGGGTATTTTTCAGTTTCGTTATGTCGGAATTTGTTGGTAAATCGATATGTTGTGTCGAAACGTCGATATATTGAAATAATCGCTGATATATTTAAAAAATCGTCGATATATCCGAATAATCGCTGATATATTCTCCAGATTACTAGGTGGGGTATACAACGCTAACAACTACAATAAAAAGAGATGCAATCTACTACCGATAGATTGCATCTCTTTTTTTAGTTTACTCGCTCCGTATACTCATAAGCTTTCTCCCCATGCATTGAAATATCAAGTCCCATATGTTCTTCGTGCTCATCTACCCGAACAGGGAGGAAGAAGTTAATCGCTTTAATAATGGCATACGTCATGATGATCGTGAATGCATATGTTGCACCGATTGCTACAAGTTGTTTGAACAGTAAAGTGGCATTTCCGTACAATAATCCGTTCGCACCATCACCGTTTACGGTAGTAGTTGCGAATAGTCCGGTCGCAATCCCACCCCAAGTTCCGCCGATGCCATGGCATCCAAAAGCATCAAGTGTATCGTCGTACCCGAATTTCGTTTTTAAGAAAAAGACAGCCCCGAAGCATAATATGCCGCCAATTGCTCCGATAAGAAGAGCGGAGAAAGGCGTAACAAATCCGCAAGCTGGCGTAATCGCGACTAACCCAGAAACGACTCCGCAAGCAGCTCCCATTGCAGTCGGTTTTGATTGGAAGAACCATTCAGATAACATCCAAGTTAATGCTGAGGCAGCAGCAGCTATATTTGTATTAATAAATGCAGTTAAAGCAACGTCGTTTAAGGATAATGCACTCCCAACGTTAAAACCGAACCAACCAAACCATAATAGCCCAGCACCTAACATCGTAAATGGTAAATGGTGAGGAGAGGTGCCGTTTATGTTTTTTCGTTTTCCAAGGAAAATGGCTAATACAAGGCCAGCCACACCAGAAGTGATATGAACGACATTACCACCTGCAAAGTCTAGTGCGCCGAGTTCTCTTAGCCATCCGCCGACGCCCCATACCCAATGAGCGACAGGGTTGTAAACGATTGTTGTCCATAGAAGGATGAAAATAAGAAAAGCGGAAAATCGCATTCTTTCAGCGAATGCACCTGAAATTAAAGCTGGGGTTAAAATGGCGAACATGAGTTGGAACATCATAAATAAATTGTGAGGAATAGTAGATGAGTAGTCTGGATTTGGTGCGTAGGTAACGCCGTTTAAGCCGAACCAATCAAGATTGCCGATAAGCCCGTGCCAATCTGGTCCGAATGATAAAGAATAACCGATAACAATCCACTGAATGGAGACAATGGCCATTGCGCTGTAACTATGCATTGTTGTACTTAGTACATTTTTACTTCGGACCATGCCTCCATAAAAAAGTGCTAATCCTGGTGTCATCAACATGACCATTACTGTAGTGACAAACATAAAAACTGTATCTCCCGTATTCATGCAATCCCCTCCTATAATGTTAGAAAATATTACGTTGTTTTGTTATGTTTCATATCATATTCGAAAATGATGTGAAAATCAACTAAAAATTCAGAAAAATTAATGTTTAATGTAAGGAAATCTAACATTGGGTATTTTTAAAGGAATGAAATCAACGTATACGCTTCACTCGGATAATTGGTATAATATTCTTACAATTAGAGTGTTGGGAGAGAAACGCCTTCGTAGGTTGCAGCGTCAAGTTTCTCGTAAATATGAAATGAATAAGGAGGGAAACCGTTTTGTCAAAACGAGCAACATTATAAAAATCGAGAAAGAGATACGACAACTACATAGAAGGCTATCAATTTGTCACGGTATGAATTAGCAAGCTAACATCTAAAAAGTTACTGCTAATATGTAGGATTCGTTGTATCCGAATTTACGCCCTCGGAGTGTTGTATCAAACGAAAGTAGCTTCTGCGAAATCGGACACGTAGAACAGGGGAATAAACAAAATTTATAGATTTTTATAAGTTTATGGCAACGGATGCATGTGAGGAAAATACGGACTAGGAAACTATTCATTTATTTTTGTTTAGCTGTCGTTTTATTTGTGCCAATGCATACTTTTGCAGAAGAGACAAGAGAGTGGCAAGACGAAGTGATATATTCAATTATGATTGATCGTTTTAATAATGGAGAACCGGAAAATGATAAACAGTTAGACGTTGGTAATTTAGAAGGTTATCAAGGTGGGGATATAAGAGGAATTATAAAAAGGCTGGATTATATAAAAGAGATGGGATTTACTGCGGTTATGCTTTCGCCGTTTTTTGAAAGTGAAAAGTACGATGGATTAGCCGTGAAAAATTTTCAAAAAGTAAATGAACGTTTTGGAACGGAAAATGATGTGAAAGAGCTTGTAAAAGAAGCTCACGAAAAAGGGATGAAAGTTGTATTTCAATTTCCGCTTGAAGAAAATGAACAACAAGTAATCGATTCAATGAAGTGGTGGGTAAAAGAAGTTGATGTAGATGGCGGTTATGTAATGCGTAGTGAAAAAACGCCCCAATCTTTTTGGGATGATGTACAAAAAGATATGCAGGGGGTAAAGAAAGATTTTTATATTATGACTAAAAAGGATAGTGAATACAACGAAAAAATAGTAGAATCATTTTCGAAAACGGATATATCGGTGAAACCTTTATATGATGTGAGTAAAAAAGAAGGGGAGTTTATTACGTTTTTAGACGATCAAGACACAACAAGATTTGTGCGGATTGCAAAAGAGAATATGTATTATCCTCCGTCACGTTTAAAACTAGCGCTCACGTACTTATTAACATCGCCAGGAATTCCGAGTTTTTATTACGGAACTGAAATCGCATTAGATGGAGGGGCTGTTCCGGATAATAGACGGCTAATGGATTTTAAATCAGATGAAAAATTTATGCAGCACATAACAAAACTTGGTGAATTGAGACAGGCTAGGCCGTCTTTACGACGCGGGACGTTTGAGCTTTTATATGATAAAGATGGAATGAGTATATTAAAACGAAAGTATAAAGATGAAGTAACATTAGTAGCCATCAATAATACGAAAGAAACGCAAAAAGTATCCTTACCTGTTAGTGTGATTGGTGAAAAACAAGAGTTAAGAGGATTGTTAGAAGACGAAATTATAAGGGGAGAAGATGGGAAGTTTTATCTCGTTTTAAAGCGTGAAGAATCGAATGTGTATAAAGTGGGAGAAGAAACGGGTATGAATTGGCTATTTATTTCCTTAATCGTTGGTGTGAACGTGCTGTTTATTGCATTTTTAATTGCGGTTAAAAAGAAACGTAGGCGAGATGTTTGAGAAGAAAAGAGATTGTTCGCTCTATGTTCATCTCCTCTTATTCTATTTGTAAGTTTGTATTTTTGGGATAACGGTGATAGTGGTGTTCATTCTATTAATACAGTAATAATGTGTTGTCATTAATAAAAAGAAAAACTCCTCTTATGAGAGGAGTTTTTCTTTTTAGCGGTAGTTAATGAATTGTACGTCGATTGGTAAATCAGCACTACGAACTGCTGCGATTACTGCTTGTAAGTCATCGCGGCTTTTCGCTGTAACACGTACTTGATCATCTTGTACTTGTGTTTTTACTTTTAATTTCATTTCTTTAATGATGTTGTTAATTTTTTTCGCGTTATCTTTATCGATACCTTGCTGAAGTGTAGCACGTTGGCGCACAGTGTTACCAGTCGCAGCTTCAACTTTTCCGTAATCTAAGTTCTTAATTGGAACATTACGTTTTACAAGTTTAGAAATAAGAACGTCTTTTACTTGTTCTAATTTGAACTCGTCGTCAGAAGTTAAAACAAGTACTTCTTTTTCAAGTTTAATATCACTTTTACTTCCTTTAAAGTCATAGCGGTTTTGGATTTCTTTTAATGCGATGTTAATTGCGTTTGTTACTTCAGGTAATTCTACTTTCGAAACGATGTCAAAAGAACTATCTTTTGCCATAGTTAGCACCTCCAAGTGTAATTCTAATCTTTTTATGTACTGTACATACTAAAGTATAGCTGAAAACGAGCTTAGACTTAAGTGTTTTCATACGTAACCTCATTTTATTATAGTGAATTTTGGGCAGTTGGACAAATAAAGGAAAAATCGTGTTATAATTAACTTTTGTTTGGAATGATAAAAAAGATAATTTTATATATATAGAAGGGAATTAAAAAATATGTATTTGCAATTAGGATCGATTGAACAGGTAACTGTTTTACGCGAAACGGAAATCGGATATATGGTTGGGAATGAAGAAGAAGAAATCTTCTTACATAAAAACGAATTAGCTGGAGAAATTGAAGAAGGCGATACGATTGATGTATTCTTATACCTTGATCATCAAAATCGTATTTCAGCAACAATGAAGGAGCCAATTATTACAACACATGATTGGAATTGGGTAAAGGTTGTAGAAGTTATTCCTAGTTTAGGTGTGTTTGTTGATATTGGTGTATCAAAAGATATATTAATTCCAGCCGATGAGTTCCCGATTTATATGCCAGTATGGCCAGAAGTAGGCGACGAATTATATTGTACGTTAAAATTAACGAATCGTGATCGTTTAATCGCTCTTCCAGCAAGAGATAGTGATATGCAAGAAATCGTTGTAGATGCGACGCCATCTATGCGTAATAAAAACGTAAATGGACGTGTGTATCGTTCGCTTCAAGTAGGTTCATTCGTTTTAACAGATGAGCATTTCCGTGCTTTCTTACACCATACAGAAAGAAAAGAACAAGTCCGTATCGGTGAACGTGTAACAGGTCGTATTATTGATGTGAAAGATGACGGTACAATTAACATTTCACTTCTTCCTCGTAAAGAAGAAGGAATGGAAGATGATGCTGCAGTAATTTATGCATATATGGAAGAACGAGGCGGAGCAATGCCGTTTTGGGATAAGAGCTACCCAGAAGACATTAAAGAACGTTTCAATATGAGTAAAGCTGCGTTTAAGCGTGCGCTTGGTAAGTTGATGAAAGAAGAAAAGGTTTACCAAGAAGAAGGTTGGACGTACTTTAAGAAATAAAGTGAATAAAAAAGCACCGCCTTACTTTGCAGTAAAATAAGGCGGTGCTTTTTTAGTTTCCTTCCTCAGGTATAAGGGCAAACGTATCTTTTAAATCACTATCATTTATTTTAATATTTGCCTTTTTTAATTCATCATGTAGCAATTTTTGACTGAATGCAGGGTCTGCGATACGCTCTTCTTCTAAGTTTTTACGAATGGAGCCTTTCACTTCATCGTACGGTTGTAAATCTTTTTTACCGGTTAATTTAATAATATGATAGCCGTTTGGTGATTTGACGGGATCGCTAATTTGCCCGACCTTTAGTTTATAGGCAGCTGTTTCAAATTCGGGTGTCATTGTACCTGAAGAGAAGTATCCGAGGTCTCCGCCTTTTTCTTTTGATATCATATCTTGTGATTCTTGTTTTGCTAATTCTTCAAATGAAGTACCAGCATCTAATTTTTTCTTTATTTCTTTCGCTTCGTTTTCGTCACTGACTAAAATATGACTCGCTTTAATTTCTGGTTTATAGTGGTCTTTCACATCTTTTTCTGTAACACTTTTCTTAATCGCTTCATTCATAGCGAGTTTGAACTTAATTTGATTTTTAAAATCCTCTTCATCTTTTAAACGATTATTTTCTAATAACGTTTTGAATTGGTCTCCATATTGATTTTTCACCTTTTGCACTTCTTTATTTACATCATCGTCAGATACTTTGTATTTTTTCATGATAATATCTTGTGCCATCATTTCATATAACATGTCTTTTCCATAACGATCCTTCAACTGTTTTTCGAAGTCACTCTTCGTAATGGTTGAGTCTGTTGCTGTAGCGATTGCAGTTGAGTCGTTTTTTTGTCCACAAGCAGATAGCATTAATATACTTATTAGTGCAGTAATAATAAAAATATGTTTCCCTCTCATGCCAACACCTCATCCGAATATGTTATCGCTATTGTAAAATATAGAAGTGAACATGAAGTGAATTTTTAATGTTTTTCCCTGTAAAATGTAAAAAGTACATCAACAATTATGTTGATGTACGGTGAAATCAAAGGTGATCGGTCTTTTTTGAATAGGCACGCTTACCTTGCTGAATATTTTTTTGTTCTTGCTCATTTTTTTGTGCTCGTTTTGCATTATTATCGCGTGCTTTTTTGTCGTTATCACTCGTATGTGGCATATGTATCAACTCCATTTCTAAACGTTGTACGTTTATCATTTCCTTTTTCGTAAAGACTATGTATAGCGGGGCATTTATGAATGATAAAGGTGGATTAGAAATGGATTTGAAGTTGAATTATACCGAACTTATAAAGAAGTTAATCGTTGTAATTATCGCGGGGTTACTAAATGCGATTGGAATGAATTTGTTTTTAACGCCAGCGAAAGTATATGCGAGTGGGTTTGCTGGGTTGTCTCAATTATTATCACAAATATTAGGTGATTTTTTATCTATCCATATATCAACAGGGGTGTTGTTTAGCTTATTTAATATTCCTGTCGTTATTTTAGCGTGGAAGAAGGTTGGAAAGGCTTTTACCTTTTTTAGTTTTCTTTGCGTTATATTTATGACTTTATTTCTGGAAATCATCCCAGTTCGAGCTGTTTCAAACGATATTATATTAAATGCGATTTTTGGCGGGATTATTTCAGCGATTGGGGTAGGGGTTGCGTTAAAATGGGGTGCTTCTACAGGTGGTTTAGATATTATCGCGATGATTTTATCTAAGATAAAAGATAAACCGGTCGGCACATACTTTTTCTTTTTTAATGCAATTATTATTATCGCCGCTGGCTACGTGTATGGATGGGAAAAAGCGTTATATACATTGGTTACCTTGTACGTATCAACGAGAATTATTGATGGGATTCACACTCGTCATGTGAAAATTACAGCACTAATCGTGACGAAAAATGGGGCGGATGTGCGAAAGGCAATTCACTCTCGTTTAGTACGGGGGATTACAACGATACCGGCAACGGGTGCTTATACAAATGAAAATAAAGAGATGTTAATGATGGTTATTACTCGTTATGAGTTATATGAATTGGAGAGGATTATTAAACAGGTGGATCCAGGTGCATTTACAAACGTATTGCAAACAGTTGGGGTGTTTGGATTGTTTCGAAAAGATTAAAGAGGACCAAAATTGGTCCTCTTTTTTAATGCAAATTCGTAATGTTTTGCAACTGCTCCTGCATTTCGCGTAGCTGAACTTTTTCAGCAGTTGAAGAGTTTGCATAAGCGGATTGCAAAGCGTTTTTTGCTCTATACACGAGATCTTGTTGCTCAGTGCCACTTGAACAAGAAACGGCACTTTCAACAGCGTCTCTAGCTTGTTGGAATAGTAAGTTCCCCATTTAAACCCCTCCAAAAGAAGAGTTGCTTCTCGCTTTTTCTGCCTCAGCTAATGTACCTCTGTACGGGAATCTTGCATCATGCTTCATAACAGCATCGGCTCCTTGTTGGATAAAACGTTTTGATTTGTTCTTTTTACCCATTCGAAAAACCCCCTTTATTTAGCTGAAAACAATCGACGCGATGACTCTTGCGTCTAATTATAGTATGAGCGTTTGGCGAAAAACTATAAGCAGGGAATTTTTAGATTACAACCCAAGAACCTCTTCTAAATATAAAGCAATACCATCTTCTTCGTTCGTTAACGTCGTATGATTTGCAAGTGATTTTAATTCAGGGATGGCATTTCCCATTGCAATACCGTGACCAGCAAATTCAATCATTTCAAAATCGTTATCTTCATCACCAAAAGCAATGATTCGCTCTGCTGGAATATTGTAATGGCTAGAGATTTTCTGTAATCCAACTGCTTTATTTAACCCGCTTTTTACAATTTCGATAATCGGCCAAGGTGCGCCCCATTTTCTATGGTCGATAACTTCAGCATGCATATCTGTTAAATGTTGACGAATGGCAGTCGAATGCTCATCGTGTGCGTCAATTAATAAACAAGTCGGGTGATCATTTAAAGTGTTTAATAAGTCTCCAGTAAAAATATTTGGAGAACCGAATTCGAAAATGTGTTTTTTATCTTCATCAATTTCACGAACGTACACATCATCCATAACTTCAGCGTATATATTTTTAACGCCGAAATCAAAGCAAGCTCGGACAATTTCTTGCGCTGTTGCTAGCTCAAGAGGAGAGTGGTGTGTTCCCCAGTTTGAATCAAGGGGATGATGGACGTAAGCTCCATTGAAATTTACGATAGGAGTATTAAGACCAAGTTCTTTATAATAATCATAACTAGCGCGGAATGGACGTCCTGTTGAAATGACAACGATATGTCCTTGTTCCTTTGCTTTTGCAATTGTATGTTTCGTTCGAGTGGAAATTATTTTATTGTCTGTTAATAAAGTACCGTCTAAATCTAATGCGATTAAAT
This sequence comes from Bacillaceae bacterium OF18-1A, assembly GCA_027694045.1. GTDB lineage: Bacteria > Bacillota > Bacilli > Bacillales > Bacillaceae_G > Bacillus_A. The sequence continues at coordinate 107,929 of JAQEWB010000004.1, forward strand.
GTTGTTTGCTCATAATTTCACCTCTTATAATAATTTTTTGTATTTATCTGTATTTCCGTTTTTATATGCAGAAATAAGAGGTTAGACTGGGTGAGACCACCATAGATGGAAAGTTCTCTATATATCCATCTTACGTCGCAAAGTGCTGTGGTGTCTACTATTTCTCGTTGGAAATTAAGAAAAGTCAACATCTTTTTAGAAAGTTCAAACAATGTTTCTTTCATTATGTACAAATTGTGAAAAGGGTTACATTGCCGGTGTGATGAGACTTATAATGAACATGTAATCTTCTCGTATATGTTTGACTCTCCTTTGAAACTAGCCTAAAGATAGGTTGGTTTCTTTTTTTCTATAAATAGGGAGAAAATCCCTGCTTCAGCTTGTGTAATTATATATATGTATGGGAATGAGCTGTAGTACTTGTTTCCTAAACATGACAGAAAAGCTTTCTTCGAAAATGGACATACTAATGGGGCAAGACGTCATGGAAGGAGAATGAAGATGGGACAAAATCGCAGGTTTCGTTCTGGACAAAAAGCGCCAAATGATGGCATTTACGTAGAAATTGGTGAAACGGGAAGTATGGTAAAAGATCCACAAATGGTAAAATTAACTGCTGGGGAAAGGTTCCCAGATAACACGAATCATAACCGTCAATGGACATATAAAAGAAAACCGTAACAGAAGCCGCAATCATTATTGCGGCTTTTTTGTCGTTGTTTCATTTACCATACCTTTTTGAGTCGTATGATGCATGTACCTGTTTTCTTTTTCCGATAATAAGTTTGAAAATACATAAGCAAATTTATTGTATAAAAAAGTCAGTTGGCGTATAATCAAATCAAAGGTCAAAGAAAGTCAAACATTTGGAGGACTGTAAAGATGGACTTAAATCAAATGACAACAAAAACACAAGAGGCGATTATGAGTGCTCAATCTTTAGCGGTATCTCATCATCACCAAGAAGTGGATACTGTTCATCTATTACTTGCATTATTAGAGCAGCAAGATGGATTAGCGGTACGTATTTTTCAAAAAATGAATGTTGATATAGAAGCATTAAAGCAAGGCACTGAAAGCTTAATTAAAAAGAAACCTTCCGTAACGGGAAGTGGAGCTGAAGCAGGTAAATTATATATAACAAGCACGCTGCAACAATTGCTTGTAAGAGCAGGAAAAGAAGCGGAGAAATTGCAAGATGATTATATTTCAATCGAACATGTATTGCTTGCTTTTTCTGAAGAAAAAGGCGACATCCATCAATTGTTTACAAAATTTCATATTACGAAAGATAACTTATTACAGTCTTTAATGACAGTTCGGGGGAATCAAAGAGTGACTAGTCAAAATCCAGAAGCAACTTATGAAGCGTTAGAAAAATATGGCCGCGATTTAGTAGCGGAAGTACGAGCAGGGAAAATTGACCCTGTAATCGGCCGTGATAGTGAAATTCGTCGTGTAATCCGAATTCTTTCACGTAAAACGAAAAATAATCCCGTTTTAATTGGTGAACCAGGTGTTGGTAAAACAGCAATCGTTGAAGGATTAGCACAGCGTATCGTGAAAAAAGATGTACCAGAAGGTTTAAAAGATAGAACAATCTTTGCTTTAGATATGAGTGCACTTGTAGCTGGTGCGAAATTCCGCGGTGAATTTGAAGAGCGTCTGCAAGCTGTATTAAATGAAATTAAAAAGAGTGAAGGTCGCATTTTATTATTCATTGATGAACTTCATACAATCGTCGGCGCTGGTAAAACAGAAGGAGCGATGGATGCAGGAAATATGTTAAAACCGATGCTTGCTCGTGGTGAACTGCATTGTATCGGAGCGACGACGCTCGATGAATATCGCAAATATATTGAGAAAGATCCAGCGTTAGAGAGACGTTTCCAACAAGTGTTAGCAGAAGAGCCAACTGTTGAAGATACAATTTCCATTTTACGTGGTTTAAAAGAGCGTTTTGAAATTTATCACGGTGTAAATATTCATGACCGCGCGATTGTAGCAGCGTCAGTTTTATCAGATCGATATATTTCGGATCGTTTTTTACCGGATAAAGCAATTGATCTTGTTGACGAAGCGTGCGCAACAATTCGTACAGAAATTGATTCTATGCCAACAGAATTAGATGAAGTAACGCGTCGTATTATGCAGTTAGAAATTGAAGAAGCTGCTCTTGGAAAAGAGAAAGACTTTGGTAGCCAAGAACGTCTGAAAACATTGCAACGTGAATTATCGGATTTAAAAGAAGTTGCAAGTGGTATGAGAGCGAAATGGGAGAAAGAAAAAGAAGACATTCACAAAGTGCGTGACTTACGTGAACATTTAGAGCGTCTGCGTCGCGAATTAGAGGAAGCAGAAGGCAATTACGATTTAAATAAAGCAGCTGAACTTCGTCATGGGAAAATTCCTGCGATCGAAAAAGAGTTAAAAGAAGCGGAAGAAATGGGTGCGCATAATAAACAAGAAAATCGTTTGTTACGTGAGGAAGTAAGTGAAGAAGAGATTGCTGATATTGTTTCACGCTGGACGGGTATTCCTGTTGCTAAACTTGTTGAAGGTGAACGCGAGAAATTATTACGCCTAGAGCAAATTTTATCAGAGCGCGTAATTGGGCAAGAAGAAGCAGTGAGCTTAGTATCAGATGCAGTACTTCGTGCTCGCGCGGGTATTAAAGATCCGAACCGTCCGATTGGTTCTTTCATCTTCTTAGGTCCTACAGGTGTTGGTAAAACAGAACTTGCAAAAACGTTAGCGCAGTCTTTATTCGATAGTGAAGAGCAAATGATTCGTATCGATATGTCTGAGTATATGGAGAAACACGCCGTGTCACGATTAATTGGTGCACCTCCTGGATATGTTGGATACGAAGAAGGCGGTCAATTAACAGAAGCGGTAAGACGTAAACCGTATTCCGTTATTTTGTTAGATGAAATTGAAAAAGCACATCCAGAAGTATTCAACATTTTATTACAAATGTTAGATGATGGACGCATTACAGATTCACAAGGCCGCACAGTAGACTTTAAAAACACAGTTATTATCATGACTTCAAATATTGGGTCTGCTCATCTTTTAGACGGTTTAGAAGAAGATGGTTCCATTAAAGAAGAATCAAGGGAACTTGTAATGGGACAATTAAGAGGACATTTCCGACCTGAATTTTTAAACCGTGTCGATGAAATTATTTTATTCAAACCTCTTACAACGAAAGAAATTAAAGGTATTGTTGATAAAATTGTAAAAGAACTACAAGGTCGTTTAGCAGACCGTCATATTACGGTAGAATTAACAGACGCAGCGAAAGAATTTGTTGTAGAAGCTGGCTTTGATCCGATGTACGGAGCTCGTCCGTTAAAACGGTATGTACAGCGCCAAGTTGAGACGAAATTAGCGAGAGAATTAATTGCAGGTACGATTACTGACAATAGTCATGTAGTGATTGATGTAGAAAATAACGAATTAGTCGTGCGTGTGAAATAAAATAAAAAAGAGTTCGGATAAAATCCGGACTCTTTTTTTAGTGTTGTTCTACTGGCTCGTTTGGAATTGCAGCTGAAATCGCTAATACTAATACCGCAAGAACAACTGAGAAAATAGACGCTTGGTTAAAATCGTATGTACCGCCAGTCATAGAGCCGATTACATAGCTCATCATATGTACAAGCAAGAACGACCAAATTAATGCCCAAATGAAACGCATATTTTACACCCCTATTCGTTCAATCTGTCCTTATTGTAACACAATTGAAAAAAGAATATAGAAAAATATTTGTAGATTTTTCAACGCAAATTTGCATTCCGTTCATACATTATAAAAGAGCAGTTTTATACGTTTAGAAAATAAGGCGGGGGAAAAATGAGTATTACGGAACGTTTCTTTTACTTAGAAAAAGAACCATGTGTTATTTATTTGCCGGAGAAGCCAAATGGATTTTCGGTTATGCTTCTAGGTGATTATAATTACTTTATTGAGAATGGTACAAGTTTATGGACACAACATGCGGGAAGATCTTACTTTTTACATGGGCTTATTGAAGAAGGTTATACGGTCTTTTCTTCTAATTTATACGGAAGGCATTGGGGAAACGATCAATCTGTTCGGCTAGCGAAACGTTTATATGATGTTGTTTTGAGAAAAGAGACATTAAATACGAAAATGCACATTATGGCAGATGGTATGGGTGCGCTTGTAGCACTTGAAATGATGAACAAATACCCTGAAAGTATACGTTCTGTCGTTATGTTAAATCCGTGTTTAGATTTGCCAGAATATGTGGAGTTTGAGAAAGAGCATAAGTTCTTTTACAAAAGATTAGTGAAGGAATTAAGCTTAGCGTATGACTCTAAAGAAGAAGAGCTAGAATCGAAAATCAACAAGAAATCATTTACGCTTCTACCGTCTTGTGTGCCTGTTAAAATTTTCGTATCAACACAAGAAAAAAGAGGAAGAAAACAATTGTTGCGTAAATATGAGAAAATGAGGCAATTCAATCAATGTGACACTTCTGTCTTATTCCATCTACAAGATGTGAAATATAAAATGGTTAGGCAAACGAGTGATTTCTTTAAAAAATATGAAGAAGAATTGTGAAGCTCCCATATACATAAATGAGGAGCTATTTGTTTCAAGGGGAAAGGGTTGGTGGCATGGAACGCGTGCTGATTCTAGGTGCACTTACGTTTGTAGGTTATCACCTTGTGAATAAAATGATTGCAGAAGAAGTAGAAGTGTATGGTCTTGATTTTGATGAGTTCGATAGTATGACAAAAATTAATGAAGAGAAGTTGTTGTTAATTGGGCGAAATGCGTTATTTACGTACTATTCGATAAGAGATGAAGATGGATGGAAAGCTGTAGAGGAAGAAAAATTCGATACTGTTTACTTTTGTTTGTATGAGCCGAACCAGCAAAATGGCTTTCGAAATGAAAGAGTCATATTACAATATTTAAAGCGAATTATAAAGATGTGTGAAGAACATAAAGTAAAGCTCAATTTAATTTCTTCTATTGAAGTAGGAAGTACGGACGAATCCGAAAATAAACGTCTATTTTCGAAAGTAGAAGGAGGATTGAAAAAAGGGAAATTACAATATAGTGTATTTCGAGTTCCTACATTATATGGACCGTGGCAACCATCTTTTATGATGTATCATCAGCTTATTTTATCAGAACTCTATGAGAAAGAGTGCGACTGTATGAATGATGAGGAAGGAAGCGATTTACTATATGTTGAAGATGTATGTGAATACTTATGGGAAAATGGAACGAACGAAGAACAGCTAGGTATATATAATTTACTGAGTGGCAAACAATCTTTATGGGAAAAAGGTATGAATCTTTTACGTGCAGACGATAAAGTGAATAGAAATAATAAGACGGTAAAAGATGAAGAAGTTGTAGAGGTTGTTTCAATAAAAAAAAACACCCCGTTAGAATACGGTTTAAATAAACAATTGACGCATATGAAAAAATATAAAGAGTTATACGAAGGGTAGTGTGCGTGTTACACTGTTGTATGTGAAAGATTTAATGGAGAGGAAGAACATAATATGAACGAAAAAAGTATGCAATTTTTACAAATCGCAATGAAGCATTTACCAGAGGCAAAGGCAATTTTAGATTCAAATGGAATTGCGCTTGATATGGAGAAAGCACAGCCGGTGTTGGAGTTATTGATGAAAGTTATGAACGAAGCGTATGAGCTTGGGAAAGCGGAAAAGGAATAAAAGCATAAAAGCATAAAAGCATCTTTTAGATGGGAGAGGGGCTCGAACCGAAGATAGAAGCGGTTAGGGCCTTTTTTGTTCTCGTCTGAGGAGAAGCCAGAGATATGAAGATGATAAAGGAAAAGTTGTGTGGAGAACATGTAAGTTTAGAAGGAAAAGCGGAAAAAGCATAAAAGCATCTTTTAGATGGGAGAGGGTCTCGAACCGAGGATAGAAGCGGTTGGGGCCTTTTTTGTTCTCGTCTGAGGAGAAGGCAGAGATATGAAGATGATAAAGGAAAAGTTGTGTGGAGAACATGTGAGTTTAGAAGGGAAAGCGGAAAAAGCATAAAAGCATCTTTTTAGATGGGAGAGGGTCTCGAACCGAAGATAGAAGCGGGTAGGTCCTTTTTTGTTCTCGTCTGAGGAGAAGCCAGAGATATGAAGATGATAGAGGAAAAGTTGTGTGGAGAACATGTAAGTTTAGAAGGGAAAGCGGAAAAAGCATAAAAGCATCTTTTAGATGGGAGAGGGGCTCGAACCGAAGATAGAAGCGGGTAGGTCCTTTTTTGTTCTCGTCTGAGGAGAAGCCAGAGATATGAAGATGATAAAGGAAAAGTTGTGTGGAGAACATGTAAGTTTAGAAGGGAAAGCGGAAAAAGCATAAAAGCATCTTTTAGATGGGAGAGGGGCTCGAACCGAGGATAGAAGCGGTTAGGGCCTTTTTTGTATTTCACGAGAAAAAGGGAAAGGTATGTTTCTGTTCCTTTTAATGAAAAATAAGTTGAATAATGCGCTGGCTTTAAGTGTTAGCTGAAATATATTCTAGACAAAAGTAAATTTATGTTTTAAAATTAGTACCAAGTCATAATAATTGATATAAAACGGAGGGCTGCGATGTGAACGTGGGCATTTTAGGGATTGGGAGATATGTGCCGGAAAAAGTAGTCACAAATCAAGATTTAGAGAAAGTAATGGATACATCCGATGAATGGATTCGTACGAGAACGGGAATTGCAGAAAGACGCATTGCCGATGATACAATAGATACTTCATATATGGCCGTAGAGGCTTCTAAAAAGGCACTTGAAGACGCTGGGATTAGCGGAGAGGATATCGATCTTATTTTAGTAGCAACAGTAACGCCAGATCGAGCTTTTCCAGCAGTAGCCTGTGTAATTCAAGAAGCAATTGGAGCGAAACATGCAGCTGCAATGGATTTAAGTGCAGCATGTGCTGGTTTTATGTACGGAATGATTACAGCGCAGCAATTTATTCAAACGGGAACTTATAAAAATGTATTAGTAGTTGGTAGTGACAAACTATCTAAAATTGTAGACTGGAACGACCGAAATACAGCCGTACTATTTGGAGACGGAGCTGGTGCTGTCGTAATGGGAGCTGTTTCAGAAGGAAGAGGCGTTCTATCTTTCGAATTAGGAGCAGACGGAAGTGGTGGCAAGCATCTTTATCAAGACGAGTATGTTATGATGAATGGCAGAGAAGTCTTTAAATTTGCCGTTCGTCAACTTGGTGATTCTTGTCTTCGTGTGTTAGATAAAGCGGGTCTTACGAAAGAGGATGTGGATTTCTTAGTACCGCATCAAGCGAATATTCGTATTATGGAATCGGCAAGAGAGAGATTAAATTTACCACAAGAAAAAATGAGTATGACAATTGAAAAGTTTGGTAATACATCAGCTTCTTCCATTCCGATTGCAATGGTAGAGGAATTGCAAAATGGACGTATTCAGGACGGTGATTTAATTATACTTGTTGGTTTCGGCGGCGGATTAACATGGGGAGCAGTCGCTCTTCGTTGGGGTAAATAAGGACTGAGAGAAAAAAAGGAGTGTATTTTGTATGGAAAAAAAGAGGGTCGTAATTACAGGGCTAGGAGCTGTGACACCGGTCGGAACAGATGTTGAAACAGCTTGGGAAAACATTAAAAAGGGTGTATCTGGAATCGGACGACTTACAAGAATTGATCCAGAACTATTTCCAGCAAAAGTAGCAGCAGAAATTAACGACTTTGAAGTCGAGAAATATATTGATAAAAAAGAAGCGCGTCGTATGGACCGCTTTACACAATATGCAGTAGCAGCAGCGAAAATGGCAGTTGCAGATGCAAAGCTTGAAATTACAGAAGAAAACGGACCACGAATTGGTGTATGGATTGGTTCTGGTATTGGTGGTATGGAAACATACGAAGAACAATTTAAGGTCTTTACCGAGAAAGGTCCGCGCCGCGTTAGTCCATTCTTCGTACCGATGATGATTCCAGATATGGCAGCAGGTCAAGTATCAATCGCGACTGGAGCAAAAGGGATTAACACTTGTTCCGTAACGGCTTGTGCGTCGGGTGCAAACTCAATTGGTGATGCATTTAAAGCAATTCAACGCGGTGATGCAGATGCAATGATTACAGGTGGAGCGGAAGCACCGTTAACAAGTATGGCATTCGCAGGATTTAGTTCAGCGAAAGCATTAACGTTTAATGAAGATCCAGCAACAGCTTGCCGTCCGTTCGATAAAAACCGTAGTGGTTTCGTAATGGGTGAAGGTTCAGGTATTGTAATTCTTGAGGAATTAGAGCACGCATTAGCGCGTGGTGCCCATATTTACGCTGAAATCGCGGGTTATGGCGCAACTGGTGATGCATTCCATATTACAATGCCAGCTCCTGGCGGTGAAGGCGGCGTGCGTGCAATGCGTCAAGCTTTAGCTGATGCAGGTCTACAACCAGAAGATATCGATTACATTAATGCACACGGTACGAGTACAGATGCGAATGAAAAGTATGAAACGATGGCAATTAAAGAAACATTTGGTGAGCATGCATACAAAGTAGCAATTAGCTCAACGAAATCAATGACAGGTCACTTATTAGGAGCAGCTGGTGCGGTTGAAGCGATTTTCTCTATTAAATCAATTACAGACGGAGTAATCCCTCCAACAATTAACTATGAAACACCAGATCCAGAATGTGACTTAGATTACGTACCGAACAAAGCGAGACAACAAGAAGTAAACGCGGTATTAAGCAATTCACTAGGATTCGGCGGTCATAACGCAGTATTAGTATTTAAATCGTATAAATAATAGATGAAATAAGGTGTTTTTTCGTAATAAACTACGAAAAAACACCTTATTTATTTTTACGCCTTTTTCTTCTTTTGCATATATATAAGAAAAAGGAGGGATAAAGATGGGGGTTGTTGAAACAGCCGAATGGCTACATCTATATTACGGGCGGCCAGAAAAGCTTTGTGATAAGTTTACGAAATACATTCCACTGCCAAAAGAAAGGTTGTATCGCTTTTTAATTTCTAAAGGTATGTATCGCCCGGTTATGCGAGGAGAACAGGAAATTAAAGAGTTAGAGAAGAAAGATGTTTGGAAAGAGTTACGTATGGAGTATGATAAGTTGAAACAATGGTTAAAAGGTCCGGATGTCCCTATCTTTATTTTACTATCAGATCCATACAATCGGACAGTGCAAGAAGAATATAACGGAAAGGCTGGATTATCTATGCGTCACGTTATTTTCTTATTTGTATGTGGACGGAATTCTGTGGAAGAATTAAAAGTATTATTGGCACATGAATATCACCATATATGCAGGTTACATCAAATTGAGACGAAAGAAACAGAGTATACATTACTTGATACGATGATTATGGAAGGGTTAGCTGAGCAGGCGGTAATGGAAAGATATTCAGAGAAAAATAATGCACCGTGGACGACTTATCTTTCAAAAGAGGACGCGATTTATTATTGGCAAAACGTTGTACAAGAAAGAATAAGTATAAAACGAGGAACGAGGGAGCATGATATTTTATTAAATGGACTGCATTCCTATCCGAAGATGCTTGGTTATGGACTGGGATTTCATATTGTAAAAGACTGTGTAGCGAGTAAAGGAGAAGATACACTATCTTTATTATCTATCGATGCGCAAGAAATATTGAGTAAAGCAAATACATTTCGCATATAAAAAAACAGGAGGACTATCTCCTGTTTTTTTATATATTATAGAAGAAAAAATAATAATTAGAATATATTTCCTTAAGTGGAATAAAGTTAAGCAAAAATGAACATAATGATTGGTACAAACAGTAGTGAAGTGAGGGGTAGAGAATGTTATATCTACATGATGTATGGGTAAATTGGTTTGAAGGTGAAGAAAATGGGTATAACGTTTGTCATTTTTACGAATGGCGGAAAGATGATACGATTGAGCTATTAGATCAAGTGCCATTATTAAAAGTAGATGCCACATTATATCATTACATCGAGAACGAATTGTTAGAGCTTCCGCAAAAGTTGCTGGAAGACGTACATCATAAGGCTTATATTCGTAAAAATCACGAACGTTTGCAACAAGAGTACTGCTTTGTCGTAACAGATGGAAAAGGCATTATTGCCATTGACACAATTGGTTACAATGTACCAATTCGCAAAAGTAGACTTATACCACGCCAAGAGCAGATGGTATATGAGATGGTAGAAAACGTACAAGCAGAAAAGTATGAGTTCCAAGTAGAGGAAATAGAAAAAGAACATCACATTTTATCACCATCGCCATTTATTATGAATGGTTTAACTCGTAAAGAAAGACAGCTAAAACAATTACTATTTATGGCGTTAGATCAATTACATACAACGAAAAATACAGCTGAAATTCGCTATTGGTACACAGAATGGGATCCATCAGCATATGGGACAGTCCAACTTATGGAATTTGAAGATATTTGGGCTAGACTTTATGATGAAGCGAAATCAGGCTGGTCTGAGAAACATGAACAATTATGTGAGCGTCTTGTAAAAGGACAGCCATTTTTTGAAAAGTTATGGGAAATGGAAAATGAGCAAAAGGTAAATTAAAAAACCGCCAATTGGCGGTTTTTTTAATTGGTACAACTTAGCTCCAGCAGCAAGCTCTTCGTGTCTAAGAACCTTCCGCATAAGAAGACAAAAAGCGTCTTCTATGCGAAAGAACCTTAGCCAGTCAGAGCTGAACGAGCTGCCTCCGCTTTATATAGAAATCCAGCTCCAGCGGCAAGAATGTTCGGTGGCTTCGCGCCTTCCTGCGAGGCAAAAAGCGCCTCTACGTCAGGAGCTCCATCCTCCTCACATTCTAAACGAGCCGCTTCCGCTTTATATGAAATCCAGCTCCGGCTCCTAGCCCTTCGCGTCTAAGAACCTTCCCCACGAGAAGGTAAAAAGCACCTTCTGTGGGAAAGAACCTTAGCCGTCAGGGCTAAGCAGTCGCCTCCGCTTTATATGTTACCTACGTTTTCTGCTTAGTCCCATTGCGTTTTCTACTTTGCGTAGTTGTTTGAAGGCAACGCGGTTCGCTTTTTCGGCACCTTTGTCTAGAATTTCGTCTAGTTCTGGGGAGTTGATTAGTTCGTTATATTTGTCTTGGATTGGACGAATTGCTTCTACAACTACTTGTGCTAGGTCACCTTTGAAGTCACCATATCCTTTTCCTTCGTACATTGCTTCAATTTCTTCAACTGTTTTTCCAGAGAATGAAGAGTAGATTGTTAATAAGTTAGAGATTCCAGGTTTGTTTTCTTTATCAAATTTCACGATGCCCTCTGAATCAGTTACAGCACTTTTAATTTTCTTTTCGATTGTTTTTGGCTCATCAAGCATGCTGATCATCGATTTTGGGTTCGGATCAGATTTACTCATTTTTCTTGTAGGTTCTGTTAAAGACATAACGCGAGCTCCTACTTTTGGAATACGAATTTCAGGGATTGTGAATACTTCACGGAAACGTTTGTTGAAACGCTCTGCTAAATCACGTGTTAATTCCATATGTTGCTTTTGGTCGTCACCAACTGGCACGATTTCTGTGTTGTAAAGTAAAATATCAGCAGCCATTAATGGTGGATATGTAAGTAATCCAGCTGGAACTGAGTCTCTACCAGAAGATTTATCTTTATATTGTGTCATACGCTCTAATTCTCCAACGTAAGCAACAGATTGCATAATCCATCCTAGTTGAGCGTGTGCTGGTACTTCTGATTGTACGAATAAAGTAGCTTTTTCAGGATCGATGCCGCATGCTACATAAAGTGCAGCAAGACTACGAATGTTTTTACGAAGTTGTATAGGATCTTGAGGTACTGTAATGGCGTGTTGGTTTACAATACAGAAATAGCAATCGTGTTCATTTTGAAGTTCTGTAAACTGCTTCATAGCTCCTAAATAGTTTCCAAGTGTAATCGTTCCGCTTGGCTGAATACCAGAAAAGATAACTGACATAAGTAATTCCTCCTAAATTTGAATGCATGATAGGGAAGAGAAGGCAAACAAAAAAGCCCATTCATCCCAAAAACTATAGGGACGAATGGACCGCGGTACCACCCTAATTATTTCACTACTGTGAAATCTCTTTCATCCATAGTAACGTCTGGATATGACGCCAAAGCCTACTACTTTCGGTTCGGTTTGGTGCTCAAAAGCCCATTCCATATTGTACAATTACTTGTTCACACCAACCACAAGCTCTCTGAAATTGCTTCAATATGTACTCTTCTCTATCATCGCATACATATAAAATTATTTATTGTTAACTGAGCTCTTTAATATGAAAGAACTAAAGTTTTATAACAAAATGTTTTGCTGATTATTATATCATATGGGATAGTGTTTGCAAACTACATCAAAATAGTAAAGCTAACGAGGGTCGAGAACGCCCCGAGTATGATACCTGTAATACACATAGGATATGTCCATTTGAATGAATATGTTTTATAAATTCGTTCTTTCTTATTTACAGGTTCCTCTGATTCTTCAACTAGAGAGTCTATTTTTTTGTTCGAGCCAAATACTCTTTGGAAAGCGTAAAGAGTTACATTGAAAAATCCATTTTGAAATATGAATAAAAAACCACCTATGAGAATAAAAAATAGCGCGATATAAAACGAAATGTTGACAAAGTTCAACAAAAATTGAGATGAAATGAGGAATGCACCAACGCTAGATGCAATTATTGCTATGGAAATTAGTATACAAGTATGAAAAAAAACTTTATTCAAAATATTCCCCTCCGTCAAAATATTACTAGAATTATTATACTATAAAAGCTATAATAAGTACTAGAAGTAATTTTTTGAAAATTATACGCAATTAAAGGTCTGATTTCAAGATGATGGTAGCAATGTTAACGTATTCCTTTACAAAAAAATAAAAATATAAACATTTTATTAAAAATTTTAACAAAAAAACAAAAAACTATATTCACAATCGTCGTATTATATGTATAATGAAAATTGTAGAAACTTGGAGATTATTCTTTCAATTCTACTTTTTAACAAGTGAGGGTACAGGAAGTGCAATTAGGGGAGGCAACACAACATGAAGAAAAAGATACCGTTATTACTTGCATCAACTTTAACTGCAAGTATGTTGCTTGGCGCGTGTAGCTACCAAAAAGATGACGCAAAAGCAAAAGGGAAAGAGAACGCTACGAGTAGTAGTAACGGAAAACAGATTCTTAATTTAACAGAGTTATCTGAAATTCCATCAATGGATGCATCATTAGCATCTGACTCTGCATCTTCTACAGCATTAAATAATACGATGGAAGGATTATATCGTATTGGCAAAAATCAAGAGAGAATGCCTGGAGTTGCTGAAGATGTCCAAAAGCTAGATGAGGGGAAGAAATACATATTTAAATTAAGAAAAGATGCGAAATGGTCGAATGGGGAACCTGTAACAGCAAAAGACTTTGTGTATTCATGGAAAAGAGCAGTAAATCCAGATACAAAAGCGACGTATTCGTACATTATGTTTGATATTAAAAATGCAGAGAAAATTCATAAAAAAGAATTACCTGCTGACCAATTAGGTGTAAAAGCGATTGATGATTATACATTAGAAGTAGAATTAGACAATCCCGTTCCTTACTTTGTTGATTTAACAGTGTATCCAGTATTTTATCCACTAAATGAGAACTTTGTGAAAACACAAGGTGATAAATTTGGTTTAGAGGCAAATACAACGTTATATAATGGGCCATTCGTTATGAGTGATTGGAAACATGAACAAAGCTTCCAATTTAAGAAGAACCCATCATATTGGGATAATAAAACGGTTAAAATCGAAGAGATTAATTTTAATATTGTAAAAAATACAGCAACTGATGTAAATTTATATGAGACAAACGCGATTGATCGTGCGGCTTTAACGTCGGAATTTGTTGATAAATTTAGACAAAACCCAGAATTCCAAACAAGAAAAGAAGCAGGGGTTGCTTACTTAAGATTTAATCAAAACAATCAATATTTAAGTAATAAAAACTTAAGAAAAGCAATTTCAATGTCCTTTGACCGTGATAACATTGCAAAAGTTATTTTAAATAACGGTGCAATAGGGGCTTACGGATTTGTTGGACAGGATTTCGCTGAAGGTCCGAATAAAAAAGACTTCCGAGCTGAAAATGGAAAGTTAGTTGAAACAAATCCAAAAGAAGCGAAAAAGCTTTGGGAAACAGCGAAGAAAGAGCTTGGCACTGATAAAATCGAATTAGAATTCTTAAACTTTGATAATGAAGATGCGAAAAAAGTTGGAGAATTCTTAAAAGGTGAGATGGAGAAGAACTTACCTGGTTTATCGATTAAAATGAAACAGCAGCCATTCGCACAAAAAAATAAGTTAGAAGATTCTCAACAATATGATATTGCATTTGGCATTTGGGGACCAGATTTCCCAGATCCAATTTCATATTTAGATATGTTTGTTACAAATGGCTCTCAAAATAAAACAGGGTATTCTAATCCGAAATATGATGAGTTAATTCTAAAAGCCAAAACAGATACAAAAGATTTACAAGCTCGCTGGAATAACCTTTTAGAAGTAGAGAAAATGCTAGTTAAAGAGGATGCGGTAATCGCTCCAATCTTCCAAAAAGGTTCAGCATATGTAGTAAAAGGTGCTGTAAAAGATATTATCCCGATTAATTATGGTGGTAAATTAACTTACAAATGGGCATCTGTTGAACAAAAATAATCTTTTTTCCATCGTTTACAAGGGTATATGCCTATGATGGGCATATGCTCTTATTTTAAAAAAATAAAAGTAAGAATATTTTAAACTATCTTATTGCTTTTGAGAAAAACGGGGAGGTGCTTGACTATGGGACGTTATGTATTAAAACGTTTCGTGTACATGGCTTTGACATTATTTTTAATTACTACACTGACTTTCTTTTTGATGAAATTACTTCCGGGTTCTCCACTTAAAAACCAGGAGAAGTTATCACCGGCACAAAAAGAAATCATTCTTGAAAAATACGGATTGAATGATCCAGTACCAGTTCAATACGCACGTTACTTAGGTAACTTAGCACAAGGTGATTTAGGGGTATCATTCCAATATGATAACCGTCCAGTAACAGATATGATTGTGGATCGCATTGGACCATCAGCACAGCTTGGTATGCAAGCGATTATATTAGGATCATTTATCGGGTTAATTTTAGGAATCGTTGCGGCACTTCGTAACAATACGTGGGTGGATTATGGTGCAACAGTTATTTCGGTACTCGGAATGTCGGTACCATCGTTCGTATTCGCCGCATTACTACAATATTTCGTAGGGGTAAAACTTGGTTGGTTCCCGGTAGCATTCTGGAAAGGGCCAGAGTTTACTGTAATGCCTACAATCGCATTATCGATGTCAGTTATCGCAACAATCGCACGTTTCTCTCGTGCAGAATTAATTGAAGTTATGCAATCTGATTACATTTTAACAGCGAAAGCAAAAGGGATTAGTCAAGGCGTTATCATTGTAAAACACGCACTTCGTAACGCATTAATCCCAGTTGTAACAATTTTAGGGCCAATGGTTGCCGCATTAATTACAGGGACACTTGTTATTGAGCAAATTTATGCTGTACCAGGACTTGGGGAACAATTCGTTAAATCGATTACTTTAAATGACTATACAGTTATTATGGGAACTACAATTTTCTATAGTGCAATCTTCATTTTAGTTATTTTCATTGTCGATATTTTATACGGAATTATTGATCCTCGTATTCGTTTAGCGGGAGGGAACAAATGATGAAAGATGTACAAAAATTATCTCCAGATTTATTTCAGCAAGCCAATCAAAATAATGTTGATAATGAAGTCATTGCCCGTCCAAGCTTAACGTTTTGGCAAGATGTAAGAAGACGTTTGTTCCAACATAAAGGTGCGATGCTTGGTCTTGTATTATTAGTTCTTATTGCACTATTAGCAATTTTTGGACCGATGGTAAGTAAACACTCGTATAAAGAGCAAGACTTAGGTCGTGCGAAATTACCACCAAAAATTCCTGTTATTGAAAATGTTCATTGGTTACCATTTGACGGTACAGATCAATATGGTGTTGACCAATATGCAAAACGTGATATTAAAGAGTACTTCTGGTTTGGTACAGATGATCTTGGCCGTGATTTATGGACAAGAACATGGGAAGGTACGCGCGTATCATTATATATCGCTCTTTTAGCAGCAGCAATTGACTTAGTAATTGGGGTTGCGTATGGAGGTATTTCAGCATTCTACGGTGGTAGAGTAGATAATATTATGCAACGTATTATGGAGATTATTAACGGTATTCCATACTTAATCATCGTTATTTTAATGGTAATCATTATGGGATCTGGTATTTGGTCGATCACACTCGCGATGGCGATTACAGGTTGGATAGGGATGTCACGTATCGTTCGTGGACAAATTTTAAAATTAAAAAACCAAGAGTATGTATTAGCATCTCGTACATTAGGTGCAACGAACACGCAATTAATTGTGAAACATTTAATTCCAAACGTAATGGGACCTATTATTGTAATGACAATGTTTACAATTCCTTCAGCGGTGTTTGGTGAAGCATTCTTAAGCTTCATCGGTTTAGGAATTCAGCCACCATTTGCATCACTTGGTTCTCTTGTAAATGATGGATATAAGTCAATTCAAACGTATCCACACATGATGTTCATCCCTGCGGTTGTCATCAGTATGTTAATTTTAGCATTCAACTTAATGGCAGATGGATTACGCGATGCGTTAGATCCAAAAATGCGTAAGTAAACGAGGAGGGAGAAGTAAAAATGAAAACATTGTTAGAGGTAAAAGATTTACAAGTCTCCTTTGATACACATGCAGGTGAAGTACAAGCAGTGCGCGGAGTTACTTTTGATTTGAAAAAAGGGGAAACATTAGCGATTGTAGGAGAGTCTGGTTCTGGGAAATCAGTTACTTCTAAAGCGCTAATGGGTTTAATCCCAAATCCTCCAGGTCGTATTAAAAATGGAGAGATTGTATTTGATGGTCGTGATTTAACGAAATTATCAGAAAAAGAAATGCAGCAAGTACGTGGTAAAGATATCGCAATGATTTTCCAAGATCCAATGACATCTTTAAATCCAACGATGACAATTGGTAATCAAATTATGGAAGGTCTTATTAAGCACCAAGGGATGAGTAAAGCAGACGCACGTAAAGTTGCTTTAGAATTAATCGACCTTGTAGGTATTCCAAATCCGGAAGCTCGCTTAAAACAATATCCTCACCAATTCTCAGGTGGTATGAGACAGCGTGTAGTTATTGCGATGGCGTTAGCTTGTAACCCGAAATTATTAATTGCCGATGAGCCGACAACAGCGCTAGACGTTACAATTCAGGCGCAAATTTTAGAGCTTATGAAAGACATTCAGCAAAAGACAGAAGCAGCAATCATTTTCATTACGCATGACTTAGGTGTAGTAGCAAACGTTGCTGACCGAGTTGCAGTTATGTACGCTGGTAAAGTTGTTGAAATTGGAACTGTAGATGAAATTTTCTATAATCCGAAACATCCATACACTTGGGGCTTAATCGCATCTATGCCAAGCTTAGATGGATCAGAGGAAGAGCTATATGCGATTCCGGGAACGCCTCCTGACTTATTAAAACCGCCAAAGGGTGATGCTTTTGCACCACGTAACCCACAGGCGCTGAAAATTGATTTTGAAATGGAACCACCTTTATTTAAAGTAAGTGATACGCACTATGCAGCGACTTGGTTACTTCACGAGCAAGCTCCAGAAGTAAAACCACCGGCAGTTGTTGAAAAACGTATTCTTCAAATGAAAGCAGGTGAACAACATGACTAAACAACGCGAGAAATTAATTGAAGTGAAAAATATACAGCAACACTTTAACGTGAGTGGTGGTGTTGTCAAAGCGGTTAATGATATTTCATTTGATATTTACCGCGGAGAGACATTCGGGCTTGTAGGAGAATCTGGTTGTGGTAAATCAACAACTGGAAGAACGATTATTCGTTTATATGATGCAACTGCTGGTGAAGTGGTGTTCGATGGTGAAAATGTACATGGTAAGAAATCACGCGCAGAACTGAAGAAGTTCAACCGTAAAATGCAAATGATTTTCCAAGATCCATATGCATCATTAAATCCTCGTATGACAGTAGGGGATATCATTGCAGAAGGTATTGATATTCACGGATTAGCAAAAAGTAAAAAAGAGCGTATGGACCGTGTTCATGAACTATTAAACACAGTTGGTTTAAATAAAGAACACGCAAACCGTTTCCCGCATGAATTCTCAGGTGGACAACGCCAACGTATCGGTATCGCTCGTGCACTTGCTGTAGAACCTGAATTTATCATTGCCGATGAGCCAATCTCAGCACTTGACGTATCGATTCAAGCGCAAGTTGTAAACTTACTAAAACAGTTACAAAGAGAAAAAGGATTAACATACTTATTCATTGCCCATGATTTATCGATGGTAAAATACATTAGTGATCGCATTGGTGTAATGTACCGTGGTCAAATCGTGGAGCTAACAACAAGTGATGAGTTATATGCGAATCCAATTCATCCATATACAAAATCACTACTTTCAGCAATTCCGCTTCCAGATCCAGATTATGAGCGCAATCGTAAACGTATCGTATACGATCCATCGCAGCATGATTATGGTAGTGAAGTGCCAACAATGCGCGAAGTTCGCCCAGGACATTTCGTATTATGTTCTGAAGCGGAATATAAGAAATATAAAGAGATTTATCAATAAGAAAAAGAGCCATTCTTCTATTATAGAAGAATGGCTCTTTTTCTATTATTTAAAGAATCATCGATATAAATGTCATTGACCAATGAATGATTGTTACTGCGCCTGAACAGGAACAATCTCTTCTTGCTCCTCAGGTTTAACAAGTGCGTAATGCTCCCACGCTCTGCCTTTCCAGCGGAAGAACATAATGATGGCACGTGTCCATTCATCGATAGCGATTGCTAACCAAATACCGACAAGTCCCATGTCTAAATGAAAGACAAAGAAATAACCGAGCGGTAAGCTCATTAATACCATAGAGAATGCACCGATTAACACAGGATATTTTGCATCGCCTGCTGCACGGAGTGAATTAATGATGACAATGTTCATGGTGCGTCCTGTCTCCAGTAGTACACTTAGTAAAAGAACGCTTGCGCCTAGAGAGATAATATGAGGATTATCCGTAAATAACCCCATTAATTGTGTACGGAATGTAATAACGAGAATAACCATACATAAAGTTACGCCGATAGCCCATTTTACACTTTTCCATACGCGTTCATATGCAGCGTCTTTTTCACCGCCACCAACAAGACGCCCGATAATAATTGCTGTCCCCATACCAATTGCAATTGCGAATAAATAAGTGAACATGGAAATGTTAGTAGCGTATTGTCTCGCAGCTAACGACTCTGTTCCTAAGTATGTTGCGTAATATAGGAAGACAATTTGACAAGCTTGATACATCACTTGTTCAAATGCAGATGGAATGCCGATTTTTAAAATTTTCCCAACATATTCTTTTGATAAAGTGAAGTAATATTGTAATTTCACACGATATTCCATAACGCGGTATAGTAACCAGAAGAACACAATAAGTGCGATTAATCGGCTCGCAGCAGAAGAAATTGCAGCTCCTTGTACACCGAGTTCAGGGAAACCGAATTTCCCGAAAATGAGTACGTAGTTTCCAGCAATATGAATAATATTCATTCCAAGTGAAATAAACATTGCTTGTTTTGTAAAACCGTGTACGCGGATAATAGCGGCTAATGAGTTAATGATTGCTTGAAGAAAGATAGCTCCTCCAACGATAGATAAATAGCTTTGTGCATATGTGAGTACATCGCCTTGTAAGTTCATTGCCATCATCATATGCTTTGAAAATAATAGAAAACCAGCACTTATAACGAGCCCAACGACTAAATTTAAAGTGACTGCTAATGCTGATATTTTAGATGCTTCCATAAAACGTTTGGAACCGAGGTACTGAGATACGACGATAGCAGCGCCGTTCCCGATGACTTCTAGCACCAAAATAGCGATATGGAGATATTGATTCGCTGCACCAACCCCAGATACAGCATCGTCTGATAATGCACTTAACATGAAAGTATCAGCGATCCCCATCAACATAAAAAGAAAAACTTCTAGAAAAATAGGCCATGTTAGTAAAAATAAATTTAATTGCTCTGTCGACCCGTTTTTTGAGCGAATTGCTGTCATGTCCGTCCCCTCTTTACCGATATCTATTTTTAGCAAAGTGTATCGTAACATACTTTTTTATCCTTTGCACACATTTTAACCTACATGTTTTCAATATGAATGAACTTTCATTTTATGACAAATAAGGAAGAATAATTATACGGAAAATATCATGGGATATAAAATTTTTTTTCTCTGATAATTTAGAAAAGTGAGAAATATGCTATTTTTGACGTTTTAGAGCGATTTATATGCAGTATAAAACGTTTACAAATACAATATTTTTAACAGAAAATTTTAATAAAATAGAAATATAAATATACAAAAAATATATTTGTGTGTATAATATGAATTGTTAGAACATATATATATTTCTTTTTGTTTGAAAATGAAAGGGCTAACATTTTTATGGAGGGTGGAAGTATGAAGAAAAAGATACCAGTTTTTGTAGCATCAACAGTAGCGATGAGCATGATGTTAGGGGCATGTAGCTACCAAAAAGATGAGTCGCAAGCGAACGCAAAAGGGGATAGCGGGAAAAGCGACGCGAAACAAGTCATTAACTTAATTGAAACGCAAGAGATACCAACAATGGATCCAGCACTATCAGCTGATGCAGTTTCTTCAAGAGTAATGAACAACACAATGGAAGGCTTATACAGCTTAGGGAAAGATGATAAGCTAGTTCCAGGTGTAGCGAAAGAGTATCAAAAATCAGAAGACGGTAAAAAATATACATTTAAATTACGTGAAGACGCAAAATGGTCAAATGGTGAGCCTGTAACAGCGAAAGATTTCGTGTATGCATGGCAAAGAGCAATTAATCCAGACACAGCTGCGAAATCCGCGTACATTATGTACGATATAAAAAATGCAGAGAAAATTAATAAAAAAGAGATGAGTCCGGATCAATTAGGTGTAAAAGCAATTGATGATTACACGTTAGAAGTAGAATTAGACAATTCGATTCCATACCTTGTAGATTTAATGGTATATCCAATCTTTTATCCTGTGAATGAGAAGTTTGTAAAAGAACAAGGTACGAAGTTTGGTTTGGAAGCGAATACAACTCTATATAACGGGCCATTTACATTAAGTGATTGGCAACATGAACGTAGCTTTAAAATGACAAAGAGTCCATCATATTGGGACAATAAAGTAGTGAAGATTGAGGAAGTAAACTTTAATATTGTAAAAGATACAGCTACGCCAATTAACTTATATGAAACAAATGCAATCGATCGTGCAACGTTATTAGCGGAGTTCATCGATAAATATAAAGGAAAACCAGATTTCCAAACAGTAGAAGATACATCTGTATTCTTCCTTCGTTTAAATCAAAAAGATCCGGCTTTAGCAAATAAAAATATTCGTAAAGCCATTTCACTTGCTTTTGATCGTAAACCGTTCGTTGATACGTTATTAAATAACGGTTCTAAGCCAGCAACAGGATTAATTCCTGATAACTTCATTAAAGGACCGGATAAAAAGGACTTCCGTGCTGAAAATGGAGATATTGTAAAACCAAATGTAAAAGAAGCGAAGAAATATTGGGAAGCTGGTAAAAAAGAGCTTGGTAAAAATGAAATTGAATTAGAGCTATTAAATGAAGATGTTGAATTATCGAAGAAAACTGGTGAATATTTAAAAGGTGAGTTAGAAAAGAATTTACCAGGTTTAACAGTGAAAATTAAACAACAACCATTTGCACAAAAGTTAAAATTAGAAGATGCGGGCGATTATGTCATGTCATTCTCTGGATGGAGTGCAGATTTCCCAGATCCAGTTACATATCTTGATATGTTTGTAACGGATGGAGCACAAAATAAAATGAAGTACTCTAATCCGAAATATGATGAAATCATCATGAAAGCGAAAAAAGACGGCAGCGATGTAAATGCTCGCTGGAAAAACTTATTAGAAGCAGAGAAGATGTTACTTGATGACGCTGCAATTGTTCCAGTATATCAACGTGGTAGAGCATACTTACAAAGAGAAACAATTAAAGATATGTACAACCATAAATATGGTGGAGATTTAAGCTTTAAGTGGGCGTCTGTAGAAAAGTAAAACTTTACTCATTAGGAGTATTACCGCCTGCAAACAGTGGGATTAAAAAAGAGGTCGTTCCAAATTTGGGACGACCTTCTCTTATGAGGAAGCTATTATCTCATTTTCTTGTTAAGTTAATAAAGTTTCATATTTTAATACGTACGTTTCTTATAAATACCTTTTCCACCAACTTGTTTCCATCCAGATTGTACATCCAAACTTTTGTTAACAAACTTCATTTTTTCTTTTCCGCCAAAGAGTTTTTCACCAATGCTATTTGTAATGACACCAATCAATGCTGTTATTCCGATGATGAGGGCAGCAACAGTGACAAAATCAATAAAAAAAGCAATCATTTGCAAATTCCCCCTTTGCCTGTCTGTATGTTTATTGTATGAGATAAAAGATAAAAAAGAAAGAAATGTCAGAAAAATATTTAATTTACTTTAGAAATCGTATAGACATGAGGGAGAATGTTTGTTAAAATAAGAACAAATGTTCCTTTTTGTTTTCTTTCGTATAGTCTTACATTTCTTAATTGATTTATCAGGAAAAGGTAAGAAAACGTTCTCTTTTTTATTGGAAAGACTATGGAAAAGTGACTGTATATCAAATGGAAAATCTATGAAAAAGCGAGTGTTATAAGGGATGCAAGTCATTGTTAAAGGACAGTGAAAGTGAGTGTGATCATGTTACATAGCAGTGGAATACGTGGAAGAGTTTTCTCAACTAACAGGAAATTTACTGTATATTTCTTGCAAAATCTATTGTATAATGATTATAGAAGTTACTTATTAAAAGTAATTGTTGTTTGTTAAAAGTTGTTGCTTACATGAAATGTGATTTTTGCACTTTTCAATAAGACAAGTTATCGCAAAAAATTGCTGTAGTTAGAAATTAAAACTGTAATTAGTACAGAATTTGTACTCTTTAAGGAGAGTGAGCTTTGTATGGTAACATTATATAGTTCTCCAAGCTGTACGTCTTGTAGAAAGGCGAAATTATGGCTAGAGGAAAATCATATTCCCTATACAGAACGTAATATTTTCTCAGATCCATTAACGATTGAGGAAATTAAAGAAATTTTACGTATGACAGAAAGCGGAACGGATGAGATTATTTCTACTCGTTCGAAAGTTTTCCAAGAATTAAATGTAAACTTAGAATCTTTACCACTTCAAGATTTATATAAGATGATTCGTGACTATCCAGGGATTTTACGTCGTCCAATTATGATTGACGAGAAGCGCCTTCAAGTAGGTTACAACGAAGACGAAATCCGTCGTTTCTTACCACGTACAGTAAGAACGTTCCAATTACGTGAAGCACAACGTCTTGTAAATTAATTATAATAATATGAAAACCTTCTACCTATTATATAGTAGAAGGTTTTTTTTATTGTTTCACATTTCGTAATCGAACTTGCTGAACGATAATACCGATGCATAAAACAGTGAAAATGAACAAGTAAGGAATGCTCGCAGTGAAACTTTGGTTGTTATGAAAAAAAGATGCAAGTCTATCTTCGTGTGTAACCATTTTTCCTGCTGTATAGGCGAGAATCGCTGCTCCGCAATAAATGAGGAATGGAAAGCGTTCCATCAATATTAAAATAAGCTTGCTACCCCAAATAATAATCGGGATAGAAATGAGTAAACCGATTATGACGAGTAAAAATCTTCCGTGAGCTGCACCTGCAATGGCAATAACATTGTCAAACCCCATAACGAGATCTGCGAATACAATGGTCCGTACCGCTTGGAATAAAGTTGTTTTTCCTTGAATAGCAGAAAGATCGTTGCTATTATCAGTTAGCAAATTGACTGCAATTAATGTAAGTAAAATTCCGCCGATCAGTTGTAGAAATGGAATGTCGAGTAAATAGACAGCTAGTATCGTAAGAAGAATTCGTAGCACAATTGCTAAAAGAGTACCAACTAAAATGGCTTTATTTCGTTTTGATTCAGGTAAATTTCGGCTAGCTAGTGCGATGACAATGGCATTGTCACCACCTAGTACAACATCGATACCGACAATCATTAGTACAGATGTTAAAAACTCTAAGTCCATTCGTCTGCCTCCATTTATGATGTTTTAATAAGCGAATTATATGTATGTGATGAAGTAAGTGGGAACTAAATAATCTCCTCTAATAGAAGTTTCACTTTATTACAGTGTACGGGGGAATGTGAAAATGTATGTCCAAATTTTTTGTGAGTAAGAAATCGCTATAATGATATATTCATGTAGATGATCGACAGAAGATAGGCATATAACTATTTTTGTAAAATAAATCGATTTTATTTCCATTCTGGAGAATCTTATCATAAAATGAGAGTACAAGAATCTATTGATTTGTCATATGAGTGGGGAATCCCTTCATAACAATTCCAAGCAGGAAGGGAGAGTTGTATTTTGGATATTGAAAGAATTAATGATCATACGATGAAATTTTTTATTACGTACATTGATATAGAGGACAGAGGATTTAATCGCGAAGAAATTTGGTATGACCGCGAACGAAGTGAAGAACTCTTTTGGGAGATGATGGATGAAGCTCGTGATCATGACGATTTCTTTATTGATGGACCGTTATGGATTCAAGTGCAAGCCGTCGATAAAGGAATTGAAGTACTTGTAACGAAGGCTCAGCTTTCAAAGGATGGACAAAAGTTGGAATTACCAATAGGTGTAGATAAAATTATAGACATTCCTCTAGACGAAGGCATCGAATCTTTATTCCAACAAGAGTTAGTGGAAGAGATAGAAGAGCAAGAACAAGCAGGACCAAACTTTAATGAAGATGGTACGTTTGGCTTTTTAATTAAATTTAATGATTTTGAGGATGTCATTTCATTAAGTCATCGTCTTATCTTTGAAGATATAAAAGATGAGCTGTATTCATTTGAGGACCGCTATTATGTATATGTGGAATTCGATGAAGTGCTACATGATGAAGAAGAAATTGATCGTATTTTAAGTATTATTTTAGAATATGGTGAAGAATCAACTTTAACAATTCATCGTGTAAGTGAGTATGGAAAACAAATTGTGAAAGAGCATGCGCTTGAAACAATTCGCAATAATTTTCCTGCTAAAACGTAGGCCGATTTCTGTAGTATGAAATCGGCTTTTTATATGAAGAATAGGAAAGCTTTCTTAGTTAGGAGGTAAGAGATGAAAAATACGTTAAAGCTAATTTTCTTTATCCTGCTATTGTTCGCGTTATTTGTTTCGTTACGTATGTTTATTGATGTAGCATTTTATTCGGATGTAATTGGGATAAAAGATGTTTCGATTCTAGGTATTATTAGTATTTTGTTTACAGTATCTGCATTTTTAATTGGTTGCGTGATTTTCTTAGAAAATCGCCATCCGTCTAAAACGCTTACATGGTTGATTGTATTAGGTATCTTTCCGGTATTTGGATTCTTCGCGTATTTATTATTTGGACAAAACTTTCGGAGGAAAAGAATGTTCCAAAAGAAGGCGTTACTTGATGAACAGGCGTTTTTACAATATAAAGGACACGAAGATTACGAAGAAAGAATTTTACGTAATCATAAGCATCAAGAATTGCTATTTCGTTTAGCGGACCGATTAGGTGCTTTAAATATTTCATTTCAAACTGAGACGAGAACATTAACAAATGGGGATGAAACGTTTCAGGCCATTTTAGATGGATTAAAACGAGCGAAACATCACATTCATATGGAATATTACATCGTACGTGATGATAAGCTTGGAACAGAAATTAAAGACATTTTAATACAAAAATCAAAAGAAGGCGTTGTTGTGCGCTTCTTATATGATGCGGTTGGAAGTTTTAAATTATCAAACTCGTATATTGAAGAATTAAATGATGCAGGTGTTGAAATGATTCCGTTCTTTCCAGTGCGCTTTCCGATTTTAAACGATAAGATTAATTATCGAAATCATCGAAAAATCGTTGTTATTGATGGGAACGAAGGATTTGTCGGTGGATTAAATATTGGTGATGAATATTTAGGTAAAGATAAATATTTTGGTTTTTGGCGAGATACGCATTTATATTTACGCGGGGAAGCTGTCCAAAGTTTGCAACTTATTTTCCTTCAAGATTGGTTTTATATGACTGGTGAGGCTGTGTTAGCCCCTGAATATTTACAGGCAAAGGCAGTCGAGGGTGACCATTGGGGAGGGGTGCAGCTAGTTGGTGGTGGACCAGACAATAAATGGGAAACGATTAAGCATTTATATTTTGCAATGATTGCCTCTGCTCGGAAGTCAATTTGGATTGCTACGCCGTATTTCATTCCGGATGATGATATTTTATCTGCATTAAAGGTAGCTGCACTGGCTGGTATTGATGTTCGCTTGTTAATGCCGAGTAAGCCTGATAAGCGCACGGTCTTTTACGCATCGAGATCATACTTCCCGGAGCTTTTAGATGCAGGAGTAAAGATATATGAATACGAAAAAGGTTTTCTTCATAGTAAAGTTGTCATTGTCGATTCTGATTTAGCCTCGATTGGGACAGCTAATATGGATATGAGAAGTTTCCATTTGAATTTTGAAGTAAATGCTTTTTTATACGATACAGATAGCATTCGAAAACTCGTTCAAGATTTTAAAGATGATTTAGAAGAATCAAGTGAAATTCATGGCGATCGTTTTCATAAAAGACGTCTTCATAGACGAATTGTGGAATCAACGTATCGTTTATTATCACCTTTACTATAAAAAGAGATGTCCGAAATTGGGACATCTCTTTTTTTGAAAAGGAATTTGTAGCAAATTGTAGAATATAAGGAGCTGAAAGGGTGTGATTCTAATGTTTATTGCCAGAAGAGAAGATGGAGAAAGAATTCATCTATTATATAACCGAGATGAAGAGTATTTACGTGAAATGCGTAAACGAGAAAAATTCTTTTGTACAGCTTGCGGAAAAGAAGTACAAATGAAATTAGGAAAACGAAAAAGTTGGCATTTCGCTCATAAGAAAGTAGATTCATGTTTAGCTTTTTATGAAGCAGAATCTATGTATCATATGCATGGTAAAGAATTGCTCTATAGGTGGTTAAAACGGCAAAACTTTCATGTGAACATAGAATATTATCTTCCGGAAATTCAGCAACGACCAGACATTTTCGTAGAGAGAGCAGGTAGAAAAATTGCGATTGAATATCAATGTGCAAACCTCTCCACAGAGCAGCTGTACAAACGAACATATTCGTATTGGCAAGCTGGTATACAGGTCATCTGGATCCTCGGTGGAAATCAATTGAAAAAGCAAGCTGCATATTGGATGAAATTCTCCTCGCTTATGGCTTTCTCCTTACAATCTTATCCTCAGCCGTTTCTCATTTTCTTCTGTCCGAAACAAAAATCATTTATGAAATGTGCATTTCTCACTTCATTTTCTACAACCATCTTTTTCTCACATACTATATATTTACCGATTGATACGACTACTTTCGAATCGCTATTTTCTCCCGTTCCTTTCCAAAAAGAAAAGTTAGAACAAGAATGGAAGCGAAAGAAGAATTACTTTCGGCAAAATGCTTTACCGATTTGGAATTATAATTATAAGTCATTATTACGCGTATTATATCACTTCAAATGTACTCCAGCGAGCTTTCCTTCTGAAATTGGTGTTCCCCTTCCATCTTCATTTGCACTTCAAACAAATCCATTTATTTGGCAAGCTTTTCTATATATGAAGTGTATACGCGAGCTTGCGATAGGAGATTATATTTCACTTCCATATGTGTGTAGTTATGTGAAAAAGTATACGAAAAGACGTCTCCTTCCGTACTTTTCGCAACATATATGGAAAGTAGCAGTTACTGAATATATGACTTTTTTATGTGATGCAGGTATTTTGCATAAAGTAGGGACTTATAAGTACCGAAAAATAAAGGAGGTAGTTATGCTACAAACAGAGGAAGAGATTGCGAAACAAGATGAGATTTGCCTAGTTCATGCGCTATCTCTATTTGAGACAAAGTTCAACATGAGAGAAGGAAAAGGGGATATAATAAAGAATGATTGTGAAGGAATTACATAAGAAAAAAACGAATTGTACTTAAGTAGAGATATTTAAAGGAGGGCTTAAAGAATGTCAGAACAAAATAAAGCAAAAACATTACCAGATCGCAATGAGATTGAAGAGGCAAGTACGTGGCGATTAGAAGATATTTTCCAAACAGATGCAGAATGGGAAAAAGAATTCCAAGCTATTAAAGAGTTATTACCGAAGTTAACTGAATTTAAAGGGAAACTTGGAGACTCTGCGAACAACTTACTTGAGGTACTGCAATATGAAGATGAAGTTTCAATGCGACTAGGTAAGCTATATACATATGCTCATATGCGTTACGATCAAGATACGACAAACTCTGCGTATCAAGCGTTAAATGATCGCGCGACGAATTTATATTCACAAGTATCTAGTAGCACAGCGTATATCGTACCTGAAATTTTATCTATTTCAGAAGATACACTGCAAGCATTCTTGAAAGAAAATAGAGACTTAAGTATATATGAACATGCGTTAGAAGAAATTACACGTCAACGTCCACACGTATTATCTGAAGCTGAGGAAGCTTTATTAGCAGAAGCGTCTGAAGTCATGAGTGCATCAAGTAATACATTTGGTATGTTGAATAATGCGGATTTAAAATTCCCATCTATTAAAGGTGAGGATGGCGAAGAAATAGAAATTACGCATGGTCGTTACATTCAGTTTTTAGAAAGTGATGATCGCCGTGTTCGTGAAGATGCATTTAAAGCTGTATATGACACGTATGGGAAATTTAAAAACACATTTGCAAGTACGTTAAGCGGAGCAGTGAAACGTAATAATTTCAGTGCACGTGTTCGTAAATATGATTCTGCTCGCCAAGCTGCATTAAGTAATAATAATATTCCTGAAGCAGTATACGATCAACTTGTAGAGACGGTAAATGACAATTTACATTTATTACACCGTTACATTGATATCCGTAAGCGTGCGTTAGGGCTAGATGAGCTTCATATGTACGATTTATATACACCGCTTGTACAAGAAGTGAAAATGAATGTGAAGTATGAAGAAGCACAAGAACTGTTACTAAAATCTTTAAACGTACTTGGTGATGAGTATGTTGAAATTTTGAAAGAAGCATATGAAAACCGCTGGGTAGACGTGTACGAGAATAAAGGGAAACGAAGCGGAGCATATTCATCGGGTGCATACGGAACAAATCCGTATATTTTAATGAACTGGCATGATAATGTAA
Source organism: Bacillaceae bacterium OF18-1A (assembly GCA_027694045.1). Taxonomy (GTDB): domain Bacteria; phylum Bacillota; class Bacilli; order Bacillales; family Bacillaceae_G; genus Bacillus_A. The sequence goes on from JAQEWB010000004.1 coordinate 137,509, forward strand.
ATAATTTGTTTACACTTGCTCATGAGTTTGGTCATTCTGTGCATAGTTACTATACAAGAAAGACACAACCACACGTATATGGTGATTATTCAATTTTCGTAGCGGAAGTGGCATCAACTTGTAATGAGGCGCTTTTAAATGATTATTTATTAAAAACGACAGAAGATAAGAAAGAGCGTCTATATTTATTAAATCATTATTTAGAAGGATTCCGTGGTACTGTATTCCGTCAAACGATGTTCGCAGAGTTTGAGCATATTATTCATAAAAAAGTACAAGAGGGACATGCTGTTACACCGGACATGTTAACGGAAATTTACTATGATTTAAATAAGAAATATTTTGGGGATGCTTTAGTAATTGATGAAGAAATCGGCTTAGAGTGGTCTCGTATTCCGCACTTCTACTACAACTATTACGTATATCAATACGCAACAGGATTTAGTGCGGCAACAGCTTTATCGAAACAAATTTTAGAAGAAGGACAACCAGCAGTAGAACGTTACATTAACGAATTCTTAAAGGCTGGAAGCTCTGATTACCCAATTGAAGTGCTGAAAAAGGCAGGAGTAGATATGGCATCTCCAGAGCCAGTAAAAGAAGCACTACAAGTATTTGAAGAGAAATTAAATGAATTAGAAGCGCTATTATTTGAAGAAAAGTAATGAGAAAAGACGAGGGATTTAATCCTCGTCTTTTTTATTTAATAATTCGTGTCGATATTTGTCGAAAAAAATCATTGTTTTTTCTAAATAGAGGGCATTTTGACAGTCAAAATCCTTTAAATCGTTTTTTATGGTTGAAATAAGAGAGGGCGATAACGATGACTCCGAATAAAAGAGGGAAGGCGATAATTTTAGGAAAAGCTTGTAGTAGCGAGAGGATGTACAAGAAAAAAGAAACGATGACAGCTAGAAAGATAAGTAAAAGATACGTTTTTTTCATATGGAACACCTCCAAAATAGCTTTTTTATAGCTTATTCAAAAATGAAAACGTTTAGAATGTGACAAAAGTGTGAAATTCGACAAAAGGGGTTGTCATCTGACGTCGAATCTTGTAATATAATAAGCGTGAACGAATTCACATACAAACATATACCCCTTTGTTTGAACGTGAAAATTTCTCCCATCCCCTTTAATATTTTTATAAGCCGTAAAGAAAAAGACCTGGTGTTTACACCAGGTCTTTTTCTATTGCTATCCATTTCCAATAACGCTCACACTTTACTTCAATCATTTGTACTTTTCGTTTCAGTTGTAATTTTTTTAGTTCGCGCTCGATTTCTTGCTGCGGACAGTCATATATAAATGCGACTTCTTTTGAAGATATAAATTGTGTTGCTTCTAGTAATGCTTCTAAAGGTGGTAACGGTTCTGGTTCAATTTCACATTTTACAAGTTCTTTCAATAATTGTACGTATACGTCGTAAGAATAAGTTCCAGCGATTTTAATACCTTCTTCATCTGAATTCGCGTGAAAAAAGACGAGGGAAGGTATTTCTGTAATGTGCATCTCATTTGTGAATTTTAAGTCACATTGGAAAGCTTTTTTTGCACTAGCAGAATGTAGATCTTTTTTAAATTCTTCCACATCAATATTGCTATCTTTCGCACATGCAAGTAATAATTCGCAGTCAGGGTTTGATACATTTTCGAGGAAAATGTATTCTTGGAGTTTTCGCAAAAATTTCGAACCTGCTTTTCGGCCTTGCAACTCCGCTGCCTTAATTGCCATCGAAACTAAATATGGTGTTGACGATGCTTCTTGCATATGTACCTTTCCATCACATGAAAAACCTTGTAAACTTGTTGTCTTTTCCCACACAAATCGAATATTAGCAGGTTTATTCCATTTGTGTGAGGAAGCGTTCGTTCCATCCACTTTTCCTGTTACGATATGACGAATAGAGAAGTATTTCCCATATTCCAGCCATAGTTTAATAATAAACGGCTCAATTTCCCAGCAATCTTTACAAAGTGGATCAATAAATAAATATGCTTCTACAGATTTATGCTCACATGCGGAAGGAGATGGCATATTGATATGCTTTGCTTCCTGCTTATCCATTACACTTCACCTGTTTCGTCTGGAGTGTTAACCATATGCTGAGCTGTTAATGCTAAACGTTCAAAAACAAACTCTCTTATATGACCATGAACTCCTGTATCGTCCATTGCTCGCTCCATACATGATAGCCAAGCCTTTGCTCGTTTTGGAGTAATCTCAAACGGAAGATGGCGTGCTCTTAACATAGGATGACCATGTTCTTCAGTATACAAATTAGGGCCACCTAAATATTGTGTTAAAAATTGTTTCTGCTTCCTAGCTGTTTCTGTTAAGTCATCTGGGAAGATGGGAGATAAGTCAGGGTGTTTACTGACATAGGAATAAAACGTATCTACTAATATTGCAATGCATTGTTCACCGCCAATTGCTTCAAATGGTGTCATCGGTTGCTTGCTCATCCTTTATAAACTCCTTTTTCCATGAAATGTATATCTATTGTAGCAATGGAATGTTCGCGAGAGCAAATAAATAGCTTTCGTAACATTCTTTACTTGTTTTCTAAGTTGTAAATAAATTTTTTCTCTGTCAAAAAGTGAAACGTATCCACTAATGAAACGCATTCACTAGTGGAATTTTCACTTTAGCGTGCTTTGTTTTGTTTGGCAAGGAAAAAGCGTTTTACTTTGTTATTTGTATGACGAACTGGTATGTCATGTTGCGTTAATAAATGAATAAATGAGGCTTTTCCTGTTTCTTCATCTTGCACTTCGAATTCAATTTCATAATCATCGTGATTGTAATAGAAACTATGATCAAAGACAAGCGTTCCGCCTTCGAATAATGTTTCAGCTCTTTCTGTTGTTAAACTGCCCATATAAGTTAAAGCGGAAACAGGAATTTGTAATTTGTGTAGTTGATCTGCTACAGCCCCTTGAATGATTGTGTTTGTTGCCATCATCATTTTTGCCTCGTTTTCTGTTACGACTTGATGCGTTTCTAATAAGCCGACTTCCGCAGGTTGTTTCAATGTTAATGTATAAGTTTCCCCTTTATGACGAATACGAAGTGCAGAACCAGCTTCTTTTAATGAGAAGTCCGGTGTTTCAAAGTAGTGATTCACTTGTTTCATAAATACCGTAATAGAAAATGCTTTGCATAATGTTTCAAATTCTTCTTCTGTAACCATATTTTTAAATTCAATTTCAATTTCTTGTGTCATTGTATATGCTCCTTTTAAAAAATAATTCTTTCCACATTATCGCTTTTTCGTAAATTTGGTTCAATGTTTTATTTGTTTGCGTCCATGTTATGATACAATAATACTGTTAAGTAAGACAGGAAGTTGAGATGGAGGAGTTAGAGCATGCAAAATAAAATCCAAGTTAAGAGCGTAGAAACGAGAGAGAATGCTCTTATTTTTTGTGCGGAAAATACTGAAATAGAGGTAAAGGAGTTAAGTGCGCGTAATCACGTACTTGTAGACTCAGACAATTTATCATTTTTATATATCTTAGAGAATGAATCATCTTTCATTTATGTAAGTATTCCACACACGTGCTGGGAAGCAATGCATGAAGCGATGAATAAAGATGCAGAAATGTTCATTCGCGTGAATGACGTTGAAATGGAATTAGAAGGATTAAAAGAAGAAGTAGAGTATTTAGTTGAAAATATTGAAGGTAATGCAAATTACGGAGAAGAATTAGTAACTGCTGTAGAAAAAGTGTTTCTATAAGCAAATGGATTGATTTTGGTGGTGGTTGAAATGAATCGAAATTGGGAAGAATTTTTAGCACCTTACCATCAAGCGGTGGCAGAGCTAAAAGTGAAACTAAAAGGAATGCGTACGCAATTTGCAATGTTGACGGAGCATTCTCCAATTGAGTTTGTAACTGGACGAGTGAAATCAGTTGCGAGTATTGTCGATAAAGCGGAAAAGCGAAACGTACCGTTAGATCGATTGAGAGAAGATATGCAGGATATTGCTGGTCTTAGAATGATGTGTCAATTCGTAGATGAGATTAAGCCTGTTGTAGAATATCTTCGCAAACGAAATGACTTTGAAATCGTGGAAGAACGCGATTATGTCACGCAAAAGAAAGAAAGCGGATATCGTTCTTATCACGTTGTCATTAGTTATCCCGTTCAAACGATACAGGGAGAACAAAAAGTATTGGTAGAAATCCAAATACGTACGCTAGCAATGAACTTTTGGGCAACAATTGAGCATTCTTTAAATTATAAATATAGTGGACGTTTCCCTGAAGATATTAAAATACGCTTGCAACGTGCAGCGGAAGCAGCGTTTTTATTAGATGAAGAAATGTCTTCTATTCGTCTCGAAATTCAAGAGGCGCAGAAGATTTTTTCAAGAAAGCAAGAAACGAAAGATTCCGAATCATAAACTAAAGGGTGTTGGGCGATGAAATTTACAATTATGTCAAAGGGCGATCAATCATCAGATACACTAGCAAGTACAATGAAAGAATACTTGCTCGATTTTGGATTTATAATGGATGAAAAGGAACCCGACATTGTAATTTCTGTTGGGGGAGATGGAACGCTTTTATACGCGTTTCATCGTTATTACAATCGATTAGATGAAACGGCATTTGTTGGCGTACATACAGGGCATTTAGGTTTCTATGCAGATTGGTTACCGACAGAAGTAGAGAAATTAGTAATTGCAATTGCGAAAACACCATTCCAAGTGGTGGAATATCCGCTTTTAGAAGTGATTATTCGCTATGTGAATGGAAGTAAAGAGTCACAGTATTTAGCGATGAATGAGGCGACTGTGAAAAGTGCAGAGGGTACATTAGTAACAGAAGTGGAGATACGCGGAGAGTACTTTGAAACGTTCCGCGGAGATGGTCTTTGTATATCTACTCCTTCAGGAAGTACTGCCTATAATAAAGCACTTGGCGGAGCAATTATTCACCCTTCTATTGAAGCGATTCAAATTGCAGAAATGGCGTCTATTAATAACCGTGTGTTTCGTACGGTAGGTTCACCACTCGTATTGCCTAAGCATCATACGTGTGTATTGAAACCTGCTGCAGGAATGAACTTACAAATTACAGTGGACCATTTAACGATGGTTCATCAAGATGTGAAATCAATCCAGTATCGCGTTGCAAATGAGAAAGTACGATTTGTTCGTTTCCGCCCGTTCCCATTCTGGAAACGTGTCCGCGACTCGTTTGTTGCAGATAAATAGAAAGGGTTTATATACTTGAACAGATTTACATTAAAATGGGATATAAAACCAGCTGAAGAGGGAACTTTAGTGAGAGAATTTTTGAAAACAAAAGGGATTTCTAAAGCTGCTTTAACGGATATAAAATTTCACGGCGGGGCTATTGAAGTAAATGGTCAACATGCAAGTGTTCGTCATCAGTTACAAGCCGGAGAAGAATTACGCGTCTTTTTTCCAGTGGAGGAAAGAAGTGAAGGGATGATCGCAGAAGATATCCCATTACATATTGTATATGAAGATGATGCAGTGCTTGTCATTAATAAAGAAGCGAACATATCAACGATTCCGTCTAGAGAACATCCAGCAGGAAGTGTTGCTAATGCGCTTTTATCTCATTATGATAAGCAACATCTTGCAAGTACAGTACATATTGTAACAAGATTAGATCGTGATACTTCAGGGCTCATGCTTATTGCAAAAAATCGTTTCGTGCATCATCTTTTATCGAAACAGCATCAACAAAAAGCTGTGAAACGAACGTATGAAGCAATCGTTCATGGAGAAATGGTAGAACGAGAAGGAACGATTGATGCACCAATTGGAAGAAAAGCAGATAGTATCATTGAGCGAACAGTTTGTGAAGATGGACAAAGAGCTGTTACGCACTTTAGAGTAATTGATAGCGCCGATCATAAGACACATGTATCGCTTGAACTTGAAACAGGAAGAACGCATCAAATTCGTGTGCATATGGCTCATATAGGACATCCCTTACTAGGTGATGATTTATATGGGGGAAGAAGGGATAAAATGAAACGTCAAGCACTTCACAGTACATCTTTGACGTTTTATCATCCGATTTTAGAGAAAGAAATGTCTTTTACTACAATGATTCCAAGTGATATGCAAGAAGTAATACAACATGCTTAAAAAGGGAAGAAAATTCTTATTGTACAAAGAATTTTCTTCCCTTTTTTCTTAGCGGAATACTATTAAAATTTGATTATCACCTGTACGTTTTATAACGAAAAATCCACTTTCAGCTTTCGTAGCAATGCCATCATCGTTTGGACGACAGTACCCATGCGTTTCGCAAGTGCCATCGTCACGCACTAACATTTGTCCAATTAACCCGACAGGAAGCCACTCAGTACGATCTTTCCTTGCTATATATTTGCAAGCTGGATCCCAATTTGTATTTAAAAGGGGTTGAATTTCTTGCGTGTCATTCTTTGTATATTGACGTCTTCCGAAGCTATCTGTTTTGTAACGATTTTTCCAGCTTAAAGCAGCGCTATTTCCGATAATAGCAGGTGTAGCACTAGATACTCCTAAAATGAATGAATCGTTTGAGTTAGCAATTCGAATTTTTTCTTCGCTACTAAAAGTAACGAAGTAACCGACATCAATCGGCATAGGTCCTTCTGTTTCAAACATTTGTGCAAAATCCGTGCCGCTTGAATTGTAAGAAGCACCCTCAATGTACATTTCACCGTTATGCGCAAGCCATTTTGCACCGATATTATGATCCGTTTCATTTGTGCCATTTGCGATAAACCAAGAATACGCTTCTTCTGCCGTGCCGAAGCGTCCCATAATATGGCTACCTGCAAAATGAGCTGTTGATGTATGATTACCTTCCGCATGAGAAGAGAATCCATTAGCGATCGTTGCAGTTCCTTCTGCGTGTGCTGCTTCCCCTAAAGAAAGCGTATGTTTACCTTCTACATGGGAATAAGGACCGCCCGCTGTCGTTTCACTTCCTTCACTATGCGAACTATGTCCAGTTGCTTTTGTTTTTGAGCCTTCTGCATGAGAGAAAGGACCTTTTGCATATGTTAAGAGCCCTTCTGCATGTGAAACTATGCCCTCTGCGTTGGAGTGAAGCCCTTCCGCATGAGCATAGCGTCCTTCTTTTTTTACTTTCGTATTTTCAGGTGTAGGGGTTTGAATTATAGTCGTTTTTTCCGTTTGTATATCGTTTGATGGAGTTAACGCTTCTTTTATTTTTTTTACTTGGTTTATAATAGTAGCCGGAATTTCTGGTTCGATTTTAGGGGTGTTATCTTCTTTATTTTCCTGCGTTTGTTCGGAATGCAATATTTGTTCATCAAGATTAGAGGGATGTTTATTTTTTTGCTTCATTTTTATTTTTTTATTATCGATTAAGCGGCTCATTACAGCATTTTCTAAAGAGACATATTTCGCTCTCGTTTTGTTTTTCTTTGATGACTCTTGTTCTTCTAGTTTTTCTATAGCTGCAGCTCGAATACTACACCAGTTGTTGATTCCATACATGGGATGATATAAAGGATGGAATTTTCTTTTGTGATTAGAAGATTTTTTCTTCATTCTGTCACCTCCTGCGACATTATATGTCGTGCAATTAAAAAAAGATGCACCTTATTGCATCTTTTTTTAATTGATTTACCTAGTTTTATATGGGTTCATCTAGAAAATAGGATATTCCAGTTATTGATAGGTAGTTATGAAATTGGACGGAATTTTTCAGGGACAAAAGGAAGGGAAGAAGGAACAGAAATAGTTTCCATTTCAGGATAACGTAGTCCGGTTAGTTTTCCGCCAAAAACGGCACCGGTATCGATATTAACTGTATGATTTACAAAACGAGGTTCTTGTACTGGTGTATGTCCATATATAATCCAAGAGTCTCCTTTATATTCCTTCGCCCAGTCACGACGGACAGGAGAGCCATCAGCATGCTTTTCTCCTGTAATATCGCCGTATAATACAAACGTTTGTACTTTTTTATCTTGTCGCCCTATGTAATCTTTCCGAATACCAGCATGACATATAATTAACCTTTTCTCATCGAGTACGTGGTATAAAGGAGAGGATTCATAAAGAGTGATAAACTTTTCTTTTATAATTTTTTGTTGATTCGGCGGCAATGCTTCATATTCGGCAACGGTTGTTTCCAGTCCGTGAGCGATTGTCACATTACGTCCGAGAAAAAATCGATATAGTTTATTGCAGTGATTGCCAGGCGAATAATAAGCGTCTTTTTTATTTATGACAAGCTCCCATACAATTTCAATCATGCGTAAAGAATGAGGACCGCGGTCTGTAATATCTCCAACGAATGCGAGTTTACGATTGCCGGGGTGAATCGGTAAGTTACTATGCCAGTTATATCCTAATTTCGTTGTTAAATGTTGAAACTCTTGGAAGCATCCGTGAATATCACCTATAATGTCATACTTCATATTCAAACCTCCATCATATTTTTCATTAGTATATCTAAAAAAGGATAGAGATAAAAATATACTGTTTTTTTGTATGGTTTATTTAAACATAAAGGTTTTCGTTCTTGAGCGAACGTTTAAAATAAATCCAATCGCAATCATGTATGTAAGCAACGAACTTCCTCCGTAGCTCATAAGAGGTAATGTGATCCCTGTAATAGGGAGTAATCCGATTGTCATCCCGATATTTTGAAAGATTTGAAAAGTAAACATTCCGATTGTACCAGCGCAAATGTAACTGCCGAAAGGATCATTACTTTCTAATGCGATATGAATCATCCGGAAAATGAGTAAGAAAAAAAGTGAGATAATGACACTCGCACCTAAAAATCCAAATTGTTCAGCGACATTAGTGAAAATAAAATCTGTATGTGGTTCTGGAAAATATACTTGTCCATTTTCCCATCCTTTTCCTTGCATTTCTCCTGATCCAGCAGCTAAAAATGCTTGTCTAAGTTGATAGCCTTGTGAATCGTATTCATAAGGTGCTAACCAGCCGTAGAAGCGATTTAATTGATATTCTTTTAAAATGTGTGCTTTAAAGAATTCTGTGTGAGCGAAATATATATACGTTAATATAGATGCAGCCATAAAAATGCCTGAGATTAATCCGAAAATAAAACGCCACTGTATACCAGAAACTAGTATCATTGCTGCAAGCATCGCTGAGATTACCATCATATTTCCTAAATCAGGTTCCTTTGCAATGAGTAGTAGTGGTGGCAAGCTCGTTACAAATATTTTCCCGAGTAATATCAAATCTTCGCGTGTTGTTCGAAAAAAATATTTTTCATTATGATCCGCTATAATTCGTCCAATGACAATAATTAAAAATAATTTCATAATTTCCGAAGGTTGGAAATTTCCGATTCCTGGAAGTCTATACCAAGCGGTAGCACCTTTAATTGTAACGGCACCTGGGACTTGAAATTCTAGTCCGATCAGTAGCACCATTGCAAAGCTATATAAATACCAAGCAATTTTTTGATAACGATCGAAATCGATAATCATAATGACACCAATAGCTATAAATCCAATGAAGTACCATTGGATTTGCTTGAGTACAAAATTTACACTTTGTAAAAATGGTGGCAAAGAAGCTTGTGCACTTGCAATTGCAAAGCAACTAACAGTCCCAATGGCAAATAAAATGAGTAGTAATACGTAGTCTATTTGATATTGAGAATTCAAATCCTTCAATGTATGTATTCCTTTCTATCACCTAGTATGTATGTTGATGACGGTATGATAAAAATAAGATGTAAGTAGACTGTTCATACATTTATTCCACTATTTGTGGGATGTCATACATCACAAGAGAGGGGGATTCCTCCCTTGCGATGAGCTATTTTGTATTCAATTCTTTTATAATTATATTTGAACAACGCGAAAGACGTACATGTGTATCCGCAGATGGAATGAGGCTAGGATATATTTCATAAAATTTGACTGCATGTTTATACCATTCATAAGCTTTTAACAGACTCGTTCTATAATCTGTGACATCTTGTAAGAAACCGTATTTTTGTGAGATTAAGACGAGATGTAAAAAGTCTTCGCAACCTTCAAGGAATTTGTGATGTACTTGTTGACCAGTATGAAGACGGAATGAACTTAAGGGTTCAGTGATATAGATTGCATCACCTTTTGAAAGTAAACTTATCCAGGAGGCCATATCTACACTACAACGATAATTTCTTTCGTTTAAAGTACCAAAAGGTTCTGTTAATAAATGTTTTCGAAAGAGTACAGTTGTGGGTTCGCCAATAATATTTTGCCCCGTTATAAGCATATGGTTTCCAAAATCTCTCCCGTTTAGTAGCGTATCTTCGTTATGCAACCTGTTCATAGTGGGATGTTCTTCAATGAATTCTCCATTCTCATTAATCCAAGTACGATAGGATGTAATAAGTGAAAGATTTTGATCTAAGTCTTGTTCGAAGTAGGACATCATTTTTTCGATTTTATTATTATAAAATATGTCATCGTCCATTAAGAAATTTATGTACTCTCCATTGGAATGTTTTAAGAGCATAAGGGCGTTATGAAATTGTCCTAGAGTAGAGGCGTTTCGGATGTACGTTATATTTTTATGACTCGGTAAATAATGTTTGCGCATTAATATTTCTGTTTCATCATTTGTACTATCGTCTCCTATAATAATTTCAATGTTTGAATACGTTTGTGCCAATGCACTTTCTAGAGCAATTTTAAAATAATGTGGCCGATTATAGGTGGGAATAAGGATGGAAACGAGAGGTGGATTTTCTTTATTATTCATACATAACTACCTTTCAGAACTTTTTTGTGTAAGAATAATATCTTGATAACTGGTGTACATAGGTCTGCCGCACCATGAACCGTAATGTGGGGCATGCATCATTTCGAGATTATATTTATTTAAGAGAGTACGAATATCTGTTTCAGGATAGGCGACAGCGAAATTAGGAATATCTTTATTCAGAACATAACAATTATCAAGTTGATGATAAAAACCTAATGTACTTAGTCCTGCATTTAAGTAATAGGATGATTCAGGATTAATGAAAAAGAACGTAATAAAACATCTTCCGTCTTTTTTCAAAACACGTGTAATCTCAGCTAAGTAATGTTCTAATTCTTTCGGAAGGAGGTGGGTAAATATAGACGTTAAAAAAATAAAATCGAATGACTCATCTTCATATGGAAATTTGTATTTGGAAGCATCTTCCTTTCCATTTGGGTTGTAGAATTGATTATATATATCGACATGTTCAAAATGAAAATTGTTGCGGATCGTTGCAATATTATTTTTGCACCAAGTAATTCCTTTATAAAATAAGTCAAATCCATAATAGGCTCCATCATCATTTAAGTAATTCATTAATGGAACCGCCATTCGGCCGATACCGCAACCTATATCTAATACTTTTTCATTTGGTTTCAAATTGCCAATTTGAATGAAATGCTGCATGAATTCCTTTCCAACTTTTTCAAAATCACCACCTACATATTGAACAAGTTCTGGAGGGGGAATTAATGTGTTCTTCTTTTCGTTTCCGCTCATAAATTTTTTCATTCCTTTTAATAAAGTAGGGAATTGCTATTATTCATATAAGTTAATACTTTATAGTGGGGGGGCGCATCGTTTTATTCTTTTCGCCAATAAACACCGAAAGTATCAATTTTAGTCATAGGGGCTTTTAAGTTTCTTTGATTTCTGAAATCTGTTACAGCCTCTGCGCATGTTATTAATCCGTAATCATCAATAATAATATAGCCACCTGTTGAAACTTTGTCGTATAAGTTTACAAGACTATCCATCGTCGATTCATACATATCACCATCAAGGCGAGCGATTGCAATTTTTTCTACAGGTGCTGAAGGCAATGTATCTTTAAACCACCCTTTTAAAAATTTCACTTGGTCATTCAATAAATCGTATTTTCTAAAGTTTTCTTGTACTTGTTCTAAAGAAACACGTAAGTAATCGAATGTGTGTAAATAATCACCGTAATCTTTCGGGTATTGTTCTAAGTTAGGTGCCGGAAGGCCTTCAAACGAATCAGCAACCCACACAGTACGATCTGTAATATTGTTTGCTTGTAAAAAACCATTCATAAAAATACATGATCCTCCGCGCCATACACCAGTTTCAATGAAATCTCCTTCTATATTTTCACGGACAACAGTTTCCATAGCCTCTTGTAATTGATTCATACGTTTTCGACCAACCATACTATGGGCTGCTCTCGGCCAATCCATTCCCTCTTGACGTTCACTTTCTAAAATAACTGGTTTCACAATTTTTAAGTTATGGGTTTCAGCAAATTTCTTAATGAATAAAGGAAGTGGTACTGTAACGGGTTCAAATGGAAGTTCTTTTGATATATGTAAAGATGCAGGTAAGTATGGTTCATATTCTAGCCATATTTCAAATAAAATTGTTTTTTTTAACAATTCGAGATAAAGCTGAACAGCAGATTTATTTTCCATATGTGTGCCTCCTGCGAAATGTCATACAACAATATGAATATGAGGAGAAATGAAAATTAATGATTAAATTTACAAGAGAAAAAGCAGTAAAACTACTATCAGTTTTACTGCTAAGTAACTATTAAGCGATGCGCTCAATAGTAATGGATGCACTTGTACCAAGAGCTAATGATAATCCAGTTCCTGTAACAACTATTTCAATCATTGATGTGGAAGGGATTAGTGTAATAGCTTGAATGACGATAGGTGCTCCAAGTGAGATTAGACTTGCGCCTGCACCTGGTATCGTTACACCATTCACTTGAATTGCAAGGCTACCTAATAAACTTACTGTCGCTGTATAAGCGATAACAGTAATTTTGTAGAATCCAGTTTCATTAATTATGAAAGTATCTTGGTCCATTTGAGCAATTGCTGTACCAAATTGAGATCCAACAGTATTGAATGGTACTGGGGCATTAACGCCAATAACTACATTAGCTGTAGCGGCATTAAATGCATACAGTCCTGCTGGAAGTCCTAACCCAGCAGGTCCAGCAGGTCCAGTCGCTCCTGTTAATCCAGTAGGCCCAGTAGGTCCACCCAAACCAGTATCTCCAGTAGGCCCAGTAGGTCCACCCAAACCAGTGTCTCCGGTAGGCCCAGTAGGTCCACCCAAACCAGTGTCTCCGGTAGGCCCAGTAGGTCCATCCAAACCGGTGTCTCCAGTAGGTCCAGTAGGCCCAGTCGCTCCAGTGACACCAGTGTCTCCGGTAGGTCCAGCAGCACCAGTGTCTCCAGTAGGCCCAGTTATTCCCGTTCCACCACCCGTTGGTCCGGTAGGCCCAGTAGGTCCAATTCCACCGCCACCCGTTGGTCCAGTCGGTCCAGTAGGCCCGATTGGAAGAGTAAATGGTGGGACTGGCGGTAATGTCGGTCCTACAAGGTTAGGGTCAAATGCACCAGCTGATAAAGATTCATCGGAATTTAATCCATCTGAATGATTATTATTTGACATAAATCCACCTCCATAAAGCGTTCATTATATAGTAGATGCAAAACTAAAAGAAAATGACACGGAGATTCAAATTATTGAAAAGAAATCTTAGACTGCTTGAACCAGTTAAAAAAATGGAAAGTTTATTGTATGTATAACATATGATTGATTTGGAAGAGGGTGATTATGTTGAACAAGCAAGAAATTACTGTTAGTTTATGCATGATTGTTCGCGATGAAGAAAGTACAATAAGTAGATGTTTGGACGGAGTGGAAAAAATTGTTGATGAAATTATTATAGTTGATACAGGTTCCGTGGATAAAACGAAAGAAATTGTAGCCCAATATACTTCTCATATATATGATTTTCCATGGGTTGATGATTTTGCGGCAGCTAGAAATTTTTCTTTTTCAAAAGCGACGCAAGAATATATATTGTGGCTGGATGCAGATGACGTATTACTAGAAGATGCTCAAGAAGCATTGAAACTTTTAAAAAGAGATTTAGATCCGAAAGTAGAGGCTGTTTCGATGCCTTATCATCTTGTGCTGGATTCTAACGGGAAACCTTTATATTGTACGAAAAGATATCGACTTGTAAAACGTGAAAAACAGTTTCAATGGTTTGGTAAGGTGCATGAGTATTTATCGGTTTCTGGTGAAATTTATAATAGTAACGTTGCTATTACACATAAAAAGGAAAAAGAAGTAACGGATCGTAATTTGAAAATCTTTCAAAATGCTGTAGCAGCTGGGGAAGAATTGGGACCGAGAGAGTTGTTTCATTATGCGAACGAATCGATGGATAATGAAAAATATGATGATGCGGTTCTTCTATATGAAACGTTTCTGGGTCAAAAGGAAGGATGGTTTGAAGAGAAAATTTATGCATGCGGTAAATTAGGAGATTGCTATAAAAATCTTGGAATGTGGGAGAAGGCAGTTGAATCTTGTATAAAGTCATTTCAGTATGATCTCCCTAGAGGAGAGAATTGTACAAGAATAGGATATATATATATGGAACAACAAAAATATAATGAAGCGATATTTTGGTTTAAACTTGCAACGGAAGTACCAGTGGTGACAGATAGTCCATTTTACAGTCTGGCTAGCTACACGTGGTTACCGTATTTACAAATGTGTATTTGTTATAACAAGTTAGGAGATCAGGATAAAGCATATTATTACAATGAGTTAGCTGCTTCTTATGTTCCGAACAATGATGCAATCAAATATAACCGCAAATATTTTCGGAATATTTTTGATAAACAATATAAATTGTAAGAGCTATCGTTGTTAGAGGTGATAGATTGTTATTTTAATATGAATAATGCAATCAATAGGGGAAACATTTGCGGGCGGTAAGGTTTTCGACTCGAAATTTGTCTAGAGCGAAGAAATTAGGCTGGAGATTATTTACTCGTGAATTTCCATAGAGTAAAGTGTCATTTTATATTCCGAATTCAATGTGCATAAGGTGGGTGTGAAATGAATCGAGAAAAAAGTTCTTTATATGAAGAAAAATACGAGCATTATTATAATGCAGCGAATCTAAATTTATTAAAGCATATTAAGAAAGAATGGAAAGAAGTTCTTGATATCGGTTGCTCGAGTGGTGCATTAGGAGCGGTTATAAAAGAAAATGGCACACGCGTATCAGGAATTGAGGTATTTCCTGATGCGGCGGAACAAGCAAAAGAAAAGCTAGATCATGTCATTTTAGGAGATATAGAGACGATGGAGTTGCCGTATGAGGAGGCGCAATTTGATTGTGTTATATTCGGTGACGTATTATCGCATTTATTTGACCCTTGGGCTGTAATAGAAAAAGTAAAGCCATATATAAAAGAAAATGGTGTCATTTTAGCTAGTATACCAAATGTTGCTCATATATCAGTGTTAGCTACCTTACTTGCTGGAAATTGGACTTATACAGAAGATGGTTTATTAAATAAAACACATATACGTTTCTTTACGTTTAATGAAATGTTAAGGATGTTTTTGAAAGCAGGATACGCTATTAGTAAAGTAGATCGTGTATATGTTGATCACAAAATATATGAACCGTTTATTGAAGAATTATATGAAGTTTGTAAAAAATACCGTCCTGGAAGTGGCTTCATGGCTGAGACAGTTGTATTTCAATATATTATTGAAGCGGAAAAATCAGAGCTATGAGTCAAGCGGAGAAAACAATATTATTCGTCACCTGTATAAATGACCGGAAAATGTATGCACAATGTGTACGACATATATTGAAATTGCCAGTACCTCCAGGGTATAGTGTGAAGTTTATGAAAATTCAAAACGCGAAAAGCATGACGAGTGCATATAATCAAGCAGTTTCGCATCCAGCAAAATATAAAGTGTATATACATCAAGATGTTTTCATTTTAAATGGAGCATTTTTATACAGAATGCTTCAATTATTTCAGGAACATGAACACCTTGGAATGATTGGAATGATTGGATCTCAATATGTGCCTCCAAATGGAGTATGGAATGAAGGAAAGGGAATTGTTGGGAAAGTAATTGGTTATATGAATGATTTATTTTATATGGCTACTCAAGAACAACAACATCATGAGTCGAAAACTTTTATTCCTGTAGAATGTATTGATGGTCTATTAATGGCTACGCAATATGATATTCCGTGGCGCGACGATTTATTTGATGGATTTGATTTTTATGATGTATCTCAATCATTTGAATTTAGAAAAGCTGGATATACAGTTGGAGTGCCTGTACAACGTGATTCTTGGTGCATTCATTATCATATTGATGTTAATATGACGAATTATGAAAGACATAGAAAAGTATTTGTGGAGCACTATATGTCCGATGTAAATAAGGAAAAGTAGAGGGGCTACAAAATGAAAGATCATACAATAGTAGTCGTTGTTTGTGTAAATAATGAGGAGCTTTTTGAACAATGCGAGAGGCAAGTAAGAAACCTTTTTGTTCCTCCTGGTTATGTCGTGCAAATTTTTCCGATACGAGACGCAAAAAGTATGGCAAGTGCATATAACAAAGCACTTTCATTTCCAGCAAAATACAAATTGTATATACATCAAGATACTTATCTTATTAATCGTGACATACTGTATACACTTATTTCTCTTTTTAAAGATAATGACAAACTTGGCTTAGTTGGAGTAGCTGGTGCTCAATTTTTACCGAGTAATGGGATATGGTGGGAAGGGAAAAATCTAGTAGGAAAAGTGATTGAGTATAGGCGACGAAATTATCAATTATTGAATTTAGATCAAGGTTTTTATAGAAATCAATCATTTACGTCAGTTCAGGCAATTGATGGTTTACTCATGGCCACACAGTATGATATTCCGTGGCGTGAAGATTTGTTTCCAGGATTCCATTTTTATGATGTGTCACAGTCTTTAGAGTTTCAAAGGGCCGGTTATTTAGTTGGTATTCCTAATCAAGAAAACCTATGGTGTATTCATTACAACGGAGATGAGTTTGATGCAGATACATATGAGAAACACCGAGAAATATTTGTAGAACATTACAAAGATATACTATCTCCATCATAAAGGAGAGATGAAAAGTGAAAGGAATTATTTTAGCAGGTGGTACTGGATCGAGGCTTTACCCAATAACGAAAGTAACGAATAAACATTTACTTCCTGTTGGGCGATATCCGATGATTTATCATGCGGTATATAAGCTGAAACAATGTGAGATTACAGATATTATGATTATTACAGGTAAAGAGCATATGGGGGATGTTGTTAGCTTTTTGGGAAGTGGTTATGAATTTGGCGTATCCTTTACATATCGCGTGCAAGATAAGGCTGGTGGAATTGCACAGGCTTTAGGACTTTGTGAGGATTTCGTCGGGAATGATCGCATGGTAGTTATATTAGGAGATAATATTTTTTCAGATGATATTCGTTTATACGTTGAAGAGTTTGTCAATCAAAAAGAAGGTGCGAAAGTACTGCTGCAATCTGTAGAAGATCCGGAAAGATTTGGCGTAGCACATATTCAAAATCAAAAAATAATTGAAATTGAAGAAAAGCCGAAGAAGCCGAAAAGTTCCTATGCCGTTACGGGAATTTATTTGTATGATTCGAAAGTTTTTTCTTATATAAAAGAATTAAAACCTTCCGCTAGGGGAGAACTTGAGATTACAGATATAAACAATTGGTATTTAAAACGAGGGGTACTTACTTACAATGAAATGAGTGGTTGGTGGACTGATGCTGGCACTCATGCTTCTCTTCAAAAGGCGAATACGTTAGCACGAGATATAAACTTTGGTAAACAGTTTAATGGAAAATAGGTGAATATATGAAAGTTATAGAAACGAACTTTACCGATGCAAAATTGTTGGAACCGAAGTTGTTTGGAGATGAACGAGGTTTTTTTACAGAGAGTTATAATAAGAAGGTGCTAGAAGTATTAGGGATTACATATTCATTCGTACAGGATAACGTATCTTACTCAGCACAGGCGGGAACGATTCGTGGATTACACTTTCAAACAAATCCGAAGGCACAAACGAAACTCATTCAAGTTATGCAAGGAGCAATTTATGATGTTATCGTAGACTTACGAAAAGATTCGCCAACCTTTAAACAATGGAAAGGATATATTTTAAGTGCGGATAATCATAGGCAATTGTTGGTGCCGAAAGGATTTGCTCATGGTTTTTGTACACTTGTTCCGCATACTACTGTTATGTATAAAGTAGATGAGTATTATAGTGCTGATCATGATTCGGGTTTGCTTTGGGAAGATAAAGAATTATCAATTCCATGGCCAGTAACAAATCCTATCTTGTCAGATAAGGACCGGATATTACCATTACTTCGAGAATATAAAGATAGTTTTTAAGTAGGAGAGTTGTTTATGAATATATTAGTAACAGGTGGAGCCGGGTTTATTGGAAGTAATTTTGTTCATTACATGTTACAAAACTATGAAACATATAAAATTATTAATTACGATGCATTAACATATAGCGGGAATTTAAATAATGTAAAGTCCATTCAAGATCACTCTAATTACTCTTTTGTAAAAGGGAAAATTCAAAATGGAGAGCTATTGGAATATGTTATTAAGGAATGCGACGTGCAAGTAATTGTAAATTTCGCAGCTGAATCACATGTGGATCGTAGCATTGAAAATCCGATCCCTTTTTATGATACAAATGTAATTGGAACGGTCACCTTATTAGAAGTAGTGAAAAAAAATCCGCATATCAAACTCGTGCAAGTATCAACAGACGAAGTATATGGTTCTTTAGGAAAAACAGGAAAGTTTACTGAGAAAACGCCGTTAGCTCCAAATAGTCCATATTCTTCAAGTAAAGCGAGCGCTGATATGATAGCTTTATCTTACTATAAAACATATGACGCACCAGTCGTAGTGACACGTTGTTCTAATAACTATGGACCGTATCAATATCCTGAGAAGCTTATTCCGCTAATGGTTACGAATGCATTGGAAGGAAAGAAATTGCCATTATACGGCGATGGTTTAAATGTAAGAGACTGGCTCCATGTAACAGACCATTGTCGTGCGATTGATATTGTTTTGCATAAGGGGCGTTTAGGAGAAGTTTATAATATAGGCGGAAATAATGAAAAAACGAATGTAGAAGTTGTGGACCAAATTATGACTCTCTTAGGGAAAACGAAAAAAGATATTGAATATGTGACAGACCGTTTAGGGCACGATCGTCGTTATGCAATTGATGCTGAGAAAATGAAGAATGAGTTTGGTTGGGAACCGAAGTATACGTTTGAACAAGGGTTAAAAGAAACGGTGGAATGGTATGAACATCATAGGGAATGGTGGAAACCACTAAAAGAAAAGTAAGGGGTATGTAAATGAAAGAGCGGGTTATCATAACAGGAGCACATGGTCAATTAGGAAAGCAACTACAAGAAGAGTTAAATCCTGAAGAATATGACATATATCCATTTGATAAAAAGCTAGTAGATGTAACAAATATATCCCAAGTACAGCAAGTCGTACAAGATGTAAAACCACATATAATTATTCATTGTGCAGCGTATACGAAGGTTGATCTTGCTGAGAAAGAACAAGATCTTGCTTATTTAATAAATGCAATAGGAGCTCGAAATGTAGCAGTTGCCGCGCAAGCAGTAGGGGCGAAGTTAGTGTATATTAGTACGGATTATGTATTTCAAGGTGACAGACCGGACGGATATGATGAATTTCATCATCCAGTACCGATAAATATATACGGGGCCTCTAAGTTTGCAGGAGAGCAGTTCGTCAAAGAGTTACATAATAAATATTTTATCGTTCGTACATCGTGGCTGTATGGTAAATACGGCAATAATTTTGTGAAGACGATGATGCGATTAGGAAAAGAAAGAGAAGAAATAACTGTTGTAGCCGATCAAATTGGCTCTCCTACGTATGTGGCCGATTTAAATATGGTAATTCATAAGCTTATTCAAACTTCTTTATACGGTACGTATCATGTATCTAATAGAGGCTCGTGTTCTTGGTTTGAATTCGCCAAAAAAATATTTGCACATACAAACAGTAAGGTGAAAGTATTACCTGTTTCAACTGAAGAATTTGGAGCAGCGGCAGCGAGGCCGAAATATTCTATATTTAAACATAACATGTTACGTTTAAATGGTTTTTTACAAATGCCTTCTTGGGAAGAAGGATTAGAACGGTTTCTTATAGAAACAAAAAGTCATTAACAAATTTACGTTAATGACTTTTTTGTTTGCCTTTAAGCGGTTTTATGGTACTATAATTATAGTATCAGGTACTAATAACAAGTATAAGTATTTCTGGGAGGATATATCATGGAACTATTACAAGGGAAAACATTTGTTGTTATGGGCGTTGCGAACCAAAGAAGTATTGCATGGGGAATTGCTCGCTCTTTGCATAATGCAGGTGCAAAATTAATATTCACATATGCAGGAGAACGTTTAGAGAGAAACGTTCGTGAATTAGCGGATACATTAGAAGGACAAGAATCACTTGTATTACCTTGTGATGTAACAAATGATGAAGAACTTACAGCTTGTTTTGAAACAATCAAGCAAGAAGTTGGTACAATTCACGGTGTTGCACACTGTATTGCTTTTGCAAATCGTGACGACTTAAAAGGTGAATTTGTAGATACTTCTCGCGATGGATTTTTACTTGCACAAAATATTAGTGCATTCTCTTTAACAGCTGTAGCAAGAGAAGCGAAGAAAGTAATGACAGAAGGCGGAAATATTTTAACGTTAACATATCTTGGCGGCGAGCGCGTTGTGAAAAACTATAACGTTATGGGTGTTGCGAAAGCTTCATTAGAAGCGAGCGTAAAATATTTAGCGAACGATTTAGGTCAACATGGTATTCGTGTTAACGCTATCTCTGCAGGTCCAATTCGTACGTTATCTGCAAAAGGAGTAGGCGATTTTAACTCTATCTTAAGAGAAATTGAGGAGCGTGCCCCACTTCGTCGCACAACAACTCCGGAAGAAGTTGGAGATACAGCTGTATTCTTATTCAGTGATCTAGCACGTGGCGTAACAGGAGAAAATATTCACGTTGATTCAGGATATCATATTTTAGGATAAATATTGATTATAGTTTTTAAAGGACAGTCTCTAAATACGGAGGTTGTCCTTTTTTATTGTTCTTGGAAAGAAAGATTTTTAACGAAAGTTCTTGCCACATTATGAATATAACTATAATAGTACGCGATTTATCCAGCTATGTATGGAAGTGGGAGGGACGAGTGTGAAGAATAAAAATAAAAGTTCAACAGTTGGAAAACCGTTGTTATATATTACGCAAGTAAGCTCAGAACTTGCTGCACCGAAAATGAAAAGAATCATCTTAACAAACTTCGAAAAAAATGAAGAGCGAAGAGAACAAAGTGATAGAAATGAAAACATTGTAAGTAGTGCTATAGAAGAGGTGGTAGAACAAGAACAACAAGAAGCGGAGCAAGTAGAGGGGAAAATAGAAGAAGAGGTGCAAGAACAACAAGAGCAGGTGAGAACAGTCCCGTACAATAAATCATTTAAGGATATGAATAATGATGAGAAAATTCATTTTTTATTGAACCGTCCGCATTACATTCCGAAAGTAAGGTGCAGAATAAAAACAACTTCAATCTCCTATATCGGATCAATCATATCGTATCGTGATGGAATTGTAGCTATTATGCCGCCAAATAGTATGAGAGATATTAGATTACCTATAGAAGATATTAAATCGATTGATATGGCGGGTTTATAAATATGTAAAGGTGGTAGATAGGTTCTACCACCCTAATAGTTTTTTAGTTTACTTAACTTGTTAGATAGAAACGTCACGTAAGCATTGAATACCGCAGAAACAGCTCAAATCAACAGTAAGGCAAGTAGAAGTCGATTTTAATTTCGCATGAGGCACATTTAAAAACGTACAAATTGGATCGTCACCTTGCTTTACAGGGGACCCATCACTATATACAACAGTTAATACACGTAGTACAGCGCAGCTATCATCATCTACACTCTCAACGCGGAAAATTGGAGAAGTACAGCTCTTAAGGTCTCCTACTGGTGCGAAAGCTTCAAAAGGTGTTCCAGCCTTTGTGTATAAAATAAAAGGACGTGTATTTGCTACTGATGCAGTGTTGTGCGCACCTAAGAATGGGATTTCACAACCAGATCCACATGTTGTAGTAGAACAATCTTGTAATTCATTGATGAATTTTACAACGTCAACGACACAGTGAGAAGAGCTATGGTGTTTATTTTCGTTACAACTCATTAATGTCACTCCTTATCTTTCTTGTTTGTATTTACATTAATAAGATATTGGAGTCAGAGAGATTTTGTCACAATCTCAAAGCCTTTTTTTTTAAATAGGCAAAAGAAGATAAGAGAGGGTGGAAACGTGCTGTTTACAAGTTGGCTTTTATTTTTTATTTTTGCACTCGCTGCTTTTAGATTAACTCGTCTAATTGTTTATGATAAAATTACAGCTTTTTTGCGAAAACCATTTATTGATGAGTTAGAGATTACAGAGCCTGATGGAAGTGTGTCCACTTTTACAAAAGTAAAAGGTAAAGGGTTAAGAAAGTGGATTGGTGAGTTATTAAGTTGTTATTGGTGTACAGGTGTATGGGTTAGTGCCTTTTTATTAGTGTTATATAATTGGATTCCTATCGTTGCAGAGCCGTTACTTGCTTTATTAGCTATCGCAGGTGCAGCAGCAATCATTGAAACCATTACCGGATATTTTATGGGAGAATAATAAATCTTCATGTTAGTAAAAGCGGAGTTTAAGAGAATGCGGGAACGGAAATAAGGAGTTGTTCATATAGTAAATAGACAGAATTGATAGTAGAGGAGATGTTTGCTGTGAGCAATAATCCAAGGCGAAATTCATATGACCTGCAGCAATGGTATAACATACAGCAACAGCAACAAGCGCAACAACAGGCATACCAAGAACAATTAGAGCAACAAGGGTTTGTAAAGAAAAAAGGATGCAATTGTGGGAAAAAGAAGAACATAATTAAACAATATGAAGAATGAAACACTCATGTTACTATGAGTGTTTTTTTTATAAAATAGGCTGTATTATAAGGGGGAGTTCTTCCGAAATATAAACATAAAAATACTGATATATGAATACTTGTAAAAATAAAAAAGAGTGTCACATAGTCGAAGTTTCGACCGATGTGACAGCTCCTTTTTATTAGCCAATTTGTGTAACTGTTAATGCTGCAGCGCGGATGTCTACAGTTCCTAGCAATTCAACTGGTACAATTTGAATTAAATTACCAGGATTTAAGTTAATAAGAATCACACCACTAGATACCTCTACCTCACCAGTACCAATAGAGTTAGAGCGTACTGCTGTACCTGATCCAGGAATAATGTTATTTGGTGTATTTAATGTTAAGAAGAAACGAGCAGCTTCTGGTGCAGTAGGAGAATTGTCAAGACTAATTGTTAATGTATAACTGACTTGATAAATACCAGCTTGTTGAATTCGGATACCATTTCCAACGCTTACTGTGTCATTTATAATAGGAACAGTAATATCTGGATTTGGGCTTACACTAGGTAATAGTAATGGTTTGAACAATGAAGCGAATTGAGGCGTAGTAAAATTGAAAGCAAAGCCGAAAGCAGGTAATGTACTAGCAGGCATCGCCTCACAATCAATTTTAGGCCCTTCGCAATCAGAAGAGTACATATTTTTCACTCCTTTATCTGTTTCTACTTTCAGTTAATGAAAAGGACAGGTTTAATGTTCTAGACAAGTTCCTAATTTTATAAAAATACATATTAATACCTGTTAAGCATGGATTGGGTGGCAGAACTCTCTGCCACCCAATCCATGCTTAACTTAGTATCCAGTTTTATATAGAAACATCGCGTAGGCATTGAATAGCACAGAAGCAATTTAAATCAACAGTAAGACAAGCAGGAGTTGATTTTAATTTCGCATTTGGCACATTTAAAAACGTACAAATTGGGTTGTCACCACTCGGACCAGGTGGTACAGGAGAACCATCACCTAATACTACAGTTAATACGCGTAGTACAGCGCAATCATCATCATCTATGCTCTCAACGCGGAAAATTGGAGACATACAGGAATCAAGGTTTCCAACTGGTGCAAAAGCTTCAAATGGTGTTCCAGCTTTTGTGTATAAAAGAAAAGGGCGTGTATTCGCTACTGATGCAGTGTTATGTGCTCCTAAAAACGGAACTTCGCAACCAGATCCACATGTTGTGGTTGCACATTCCTGTAATTCATGTATAAAACGAACGACATTAGACACACAATTAAAATCAAAATCATGCTGATTATCTTCATTACAATTACAGCTCATTATGTTCACTCCTTATCGTGAGTTCTGACATACACTATATACAATATGAGCGGGGTATGGTTGTTATTACGTTAATTCTCATGATAAAAACGAGGAATTTATACAGGAGGGATGTACATCACATCATATAAAAAGACATCCTTATTTAGTGGATGTCTTTTCTGGTAAATCTTTTCGTACGGTATATAAAAAACGAGATATATCTAATTTTTTTCCTCTGAAAAATTGCGGAGAGGAAATGTAAAGCTCTTCCTTCGCACGTGTAATCGCTACATAAAGTAATCGGCGCTCTTCTTCTAAAGCTTCAGAAGTATCTGTTACGCGATCATTTGCATCTTTTAAAGAAGATGTATGCGGCAGTATACCATCGCTTGCTCCAAGTAAAAAGACACAAGGAAATTCAAGGCCTTTCGCGTTATGAATGGACATGAGTGAAACGGCATCTTTTTGCGGCATTGTTTTTAATGCTTCCATTTCTTTTTGACTCTGAATTGCTTCGTCAATAAATTGTAGATAAGCAGGAATATCAGTGAAACGAGTTGCAGATTCCATTAATTCCTCTAACATTTCTTCTTGTATGTCTTTATGCATCGTAAAGGAAGAACGATCATTACTTTGTAAGTACTCTAAATATTTTCCTTTACCGTGAATCACTTCTTTTAATGCTTTTTTCGGTTCTAGTTCTTTTATAAATTTAATAAAATCGATTCGTTCATTTAATTTTTTCACTTGAAAAGGTTTCAAGCTCGGGTTCAATAATAAGAAATGGAGAAGAGAAGGGAAGCGGCCTTCACCATATTTCCATTGCTCACGTTCAATAAATGAAAGGCACTCATCCCGGCCAATATACATCGTTGGCAATATATTAGAAAGTGATTCTATGCGAAATGGTTCAATCGCTAATCGTAAATGATCTAATACAGGCTTAATTAAAGAATGCTCGTAAAATGATTGGCTCGCACCATGTTTAATAAATGGGATTTTATGAATTGTAAGCTGATCGAGTAGTGAACGACTTACAGAATGTGTACGATACAGTAAACAAAAATCTTTATAGTTTCGTTCACCGCTATCGACTTTTTCTTGAATGAGCTGCAAAATTTGATTTGCTTCATCAAGAGTTGTAGCAGGTCTTGCGTAAAAAGGTTGTACACCTTCTTCACGAACAGAATATAGTTCTTTATCAAAACGTTCTTGATTTAATTTGATCACTTCATTGCCAAGTCCGACGATAAAGGGATTGGATCGGTAATTCGTATTCAGTGCGATAATCGTTGTATGATCGAATTCTTTTGGAAAAGATAAAATGATTTGGTGACTTGCTCCTCGCCAGCCATAAATCGCTTGGTCGTCGTCACCTGCAATAAATAAATTATTTCTTGGCGTGGCTAACAATTTTACAATTTCATATTGTGCATACGATGTATCCTGAAACTCATCTACTTCAATATAGTGGAAACGTTGTTGTAATTGAGTAAGCAAGGGAGCGTTGTTTTCTAGCATATAATACGTTTCTAATAAGATATCATCGAAGTCGATATAATTGTATCGTTGTTTTGCTTCTTCGAAACGTTCATATACTTCTTTAAATTCTTGTTCAACTGGCGTTTTCGCTTTTACATCTTTCGGACGATTTAATTTGTTTTTCTCAAGTGAAATCATCGCGAGCATCGTTTCAGCGTCATAATCGTCTTTCAAACGTAATTCTTTTAATATTTTCTTTATCATAATTTGTTTATGTTTTTCATTTGCTAAAATTTGCTGATTATAACCTTGGCTACGGAGTAATTTTAAAAAGACAGAGTGGAACGTACCAGCAACAACATAGCTACTTGCAGCACGATTCATGCCTGGCAAATTCGCTACACGACTTCGGATTTCTTCAGCAGCTTTTTGCGTAAACGTAAGCAATAAAATATTTCGTGGATGAACTTGTTTTACATTTACTAAATAACCAACACGAGTTGTTAAAACAGATGTTTTACCGCTTCCCGCACCAGCTAATGTAAGAACAGGACCTTCTGTCGTTCGTACAGCTTCTAATTGTTTTTCATTTAAAAAAATATTTTGCTGTTCGAGTGCGCGGAAATACGCCGCATCTGCATCTTCTTCCATAATTAAATGGGTAGATGTTTTCGGAATATGATATGTCGCACGCGGAATATCAGCGTGTGTTAACGATTTTTGTGAAAATTTTTCTTGTGTCATATATTCACCTTCAAAACTATAGCATCAACATTTAACTTTAGCGGAAGAAAAAGAAAATAGCAATGTAAAAAACAGGAGGGGATACCTCCTGTTTTCAAATTACAACTCTTTTATCATAACGATGTGTGGAATATTTGCTTCCATAAATACATCAGAACTCGTTACATATCCAAGTTTCTTATAGAAATCTTCAGCATGTGTTTGGGCATGCAGCTTCAATTTTGATAGCGAGTTTTCCTTCGCATATGCTTCAAGCGCATCCATAACAATTTTTCCAATGCCTCTTTTACGATGGGAAGCTAGTACGCAAATACGCTCCATTTTTCCTATTCCATCCATGATGCGAAAACGACCTGCACCGACTGGAACATCATTATCATATATAACAACGTGTGTTGAAATTTCTTCAAACTCATCATATTCTTCTTCAGCAGAAACTTGTTGTTCGTTTACAAATACTTGCTTACGTACAGAAAATGCATCTCTTAGCTGTTTGTCCGTTTGTACGATTTGTGCGAGCAAATTAGTTATTCCCCTTTCCAAGGCGGAATGTTTCATGTACAGTCCATGTTCCGTTTTCTAATTGATATAGAAGGTGGAAACGATCGATTGGTTGTTCATAATAGAAATCTTTCATACGTAATCGACCTAATACATCAGCGTGCTCTGCATCTGATAAACCTTGTCCGATTGTTAAATGAGGTACGAAAGCGTATTCGCGTTCTTGTGTAAAGAATCCACTATGCATTTCTTCATTTAAGAAAGTAAGTTCAGGTGTTTTTTCTACTTTAAAATAAAGAACATTATTAACAGGTGCGAATGAACCAACTTTCCCAACATGAAGGGTGAAAGGATTCGTTTTACTTGCGATTGTATGTAACTCGTGTACAATCGATTCTAGCTGATCATCTTGCGTTTCAAAGGGTGTTTTCAATGTAATATGTGGCGGCACTAATGCGTAGTGCGGATCATAACGCTTACGCAATCCGTTCGCTTTATCTTGAATCATTTTAGATGGAAAAATTACAATGCCTAATTTCATGTTCCAATTCCTCCCTTTGTAAGTCTAGTTAGATTTTGAGAAAAGTAAATCTCTTTATCTATTATATCAAATTATTCTGAATACTGCTCTCTATTATTTTATTGATAGCATATGAGAGAAAGCTTTCGGTAAATCAGCTTGCCAATACTTCCAAGTATGATTACCTTCAAATTCTTCATAATGTGTAATGAAATTTTTATCTGTAAGAAGGGCATTTAGCTCACGATTCGGCCCTACGAAATCAGATACTTGCCCATCTGTACGTTTTACAGCTGTTTCCTCCGTCCCAATGATGTGATAAAGCTCTAGCGCCTCTGGGTTTTTGAAATCTCTTGCCAAGTTCATCACTGTTTCATCAACAAATGGTGATTGCATAACGACTTTACCAAATGTATGCGGATACATAAGTGCAGTCATAAAGGAAACTGTTCCTCCAAGAGAATCACCAATTAAGACACGACCTTTTCCCATTTGGTATGTTGGATAATTTTCATCGATATACGGTGCAAGTTCATGTGCAAGGAAACGGATATATGCAGCGTTTTTTACTTCATTTGGGAAATATTTTTCTTTACGATCGTGTACATTTTTATATGGAATACCGACAATAATTGTACGGTCGATGTCTTCAGTTTCACGAAGGCTTTCAATTACACGGTGCGCTTTCCCAAGTTGAAAATAATCTCTGCCGTCTTGTGCAATTACAACTGTATGTTTGTGCAACGGCGTATAATTTACTGGTAAGTAAACGAGAAGCGTAACGTCTTCTTGAAGTGATGTGCTATAAAATGAAATTTCTTCAATTCTCCCTATTGTTTGATTCATGTAGATCCCCCTAAATAAAAATTTACTATGATTGTAAGAGCGACACTTGTAGTGAAAAGGAAAGAAATATTCACTAATAGGTGCTTTCGTTTCTATTTTACCATAATGGTACGAAGAATCTAAAAAATTAGTATTTAAGTTATGAAAGAAAACGGATATAATGAAGTGGGATTTTTGACAGGTGAGAGGGGAGACATGGTTTGAAACAAGAAAAATCAATTGCACTACCGTTAGCTATTTCCATTATAGCCATTTCATTCGCAGCAGTTTTTGTAAAGATGTCCTCAGCACCATCTTCTATTTTAAGTATGTATCGATTATGGATTATCGTACTTATTATGCTGCCAATTGTTTGGAAGAAACGAGCAGAATTTAGTAGGATTCAAATAAAAGATTGGGGATTTTTAATTGGATCTGGTTTCTTTTTAGCGCTTCATTTTCTTTTATGGTTTGAATCTTTAAAGCATACGACAGTTGCTAGTTCGACGATTATTTTAGCACTTCAACCGATCGTATCTTTAGTTGGAGGCTTTTTCTTATTTAAAGAAAGAACAACATACTCAGCCATTGCAACAATGGGAATTGCTATATTAGGTGTAATGTGCATTGGCTGGGGAGATTTAGGTTTAAGTAAGCAAGCAATTTATGGAGATATATTATCCTTTTTAAGTGTAATAGCGGTTGTCGGCTATTTATTTATCGGACAAACGACAGTAAAGAAAGTATCACACTGGATTTATAGTTTTACAGTCTTTGCATTTGCAGGTCTATTCATGGGAATTTATAATATCGTGCTGCAAGTACCTTTTACAGGTTATACGAAGTGGGATTGGACTATTTTCCTTTTACTTGCGATTGTACCGACAGTGTCACATGTAATTAATAATTGGTTATTAAATTACGTAAATGCAACGACAATTTCAATGAGTATTTTAGGAGAACCAGTTGGGGCATCTATATTAGCATTCTTCTTACTTGGAGAAAAATTAAATGCAATGCAAATGATCGGTAGCATGCTCGTATTATTTGGTGTATCTGTTTTCTTATTGCAGCAACAAAAACGAACAACAAAAGATGTGGTGAACGAGCCGGCGTATACACAGGAGTTATAATGTTAGGAGAGAAAAGAGAAGTTGTGATACTTCTCTTTTTGTTTTATAGAAATGTAGGTGAAGGGGGGAGGGAAATGGAATTTCCATCAAAAAAAGATGTATGGTTATATCCGATTTTTTTCGTTGTCATTGGGGCGTGTTTTGCTCCTATATTTGCAGGAAGAGAATATTTTCTTTTGTTTTTCACAATCCCATTAGCTATATTATTTATTTGGAGTTGGTTTTCAACAAAATATATTGTCGAGGAAGAGACAATTGTTATTAGATCGGGTTTCATTAAGAAATGCATATTTATAAGAGATACAAAAAAGATTTCAAATACGAAAAATCCAATAGCAGCTTATGCATTATCATTCGATCGAATTGAAATTGTTTACGGTGTACATCAAACAGAAATTATTTCTCCTAAAGATAAAGAACAATTCATTAATCTTGTGAAAAGTAAAAATCCGTACATTGAAATAAAGTAAAAGAGTGGCTCATAAAGCCACTCTTTTATTTTGGATTTGTCATATAAGGTTGTACATGAATGATACATAGGTCACGAAATTTTCCTTCAGCAGTTGTAACGATTACGACTGCTCTACCCGCACTCTTTCCAGTAATCGTTACTGTTTCACCTTTTGGATATATGGTGATGACATCGGAATTCATATTTGTCCATATAAGTTCTTGATTTGTCGCTTGCAGTGGCAAAACAGAAGCAGATAACTCAGTGCTTTGTCCCGTTCGTACTTTTAACTTATTTTTTTCCATATGGACACCGATGACTGAAATAACAGAAGGAGCAATTGAAATTTTTGGTGGATTATTAGGTTGTATGTTTAAACAAGAAGTAGAAGTATTTGTGATAGGTGAAAATTTACGTATTTGTTGTTTTTTGAAAGCTGCTAACATGTTGGAGTCCCCTTTCTGTATAAGTGCTGATAGTAACACTATAAAGGAGTAGTGTTACGTTTAATTTAACGAAACATAAAGAAATTGTTAAATTCGAGCAGAAGATTGTCGAACTTTGATAAAGTGAAACTTTAATCAGTGGGGGGTCTTACTGCACGTTAATGCGAGATAAAAAGAAAACTCTGCTGATACGATAACAGCAGAGTTTTTCCTTTATAGATTATGACTATGGTGCTTTTCGAAATTCTCAAATTGCTCTTCAACTTCTTTTGAAGGTTGTGTTAGTAAACTAACAATTACGATTGCTAGTAAACTAATAGCAAAACCAGGAATCATTTCATATAAGAAGTCTTTTAAGAATTGGAATTGTGTCCATATAATAACAGTCGCAGCACCAGAAAGCATACCAGCAAGCGCGCCCCATTTCGTCATGCGCTTCCAGTATAAGCTTAATAAAACAGCCGGTCCGAATGAAGAACCAAATCCAGCCCAAGCATATCCAACAAGAGCTAAAATCGTATCATTTTGTTTAAACGCTAATGCGCACCCAACTAATGCGATAACAAGCACTGCCATACGACCGACAAATACAAGCTCTTTATCAGAAGCAGAGCGTTTAAAGAATGTACGATATAAATCTTCTGTTACGGCGCTTGAAGTAACAAGCAACTGAGATGAGATGGTACTCATAATTGCTGCTAAAATTGCCGCTAGTAAAAATCCAGTAATAAGTGGATGGAATAAAATCTTTCCAAGTTCAAGGAAAATCGTCTCTGGATTAGATAGCTTTAACCCTTTGCTTGAATAATAAGCAATACCGATAAGGCCAGTAAACATAGCTCCGACAACAGAGAAAATCATCCAGCTCATACCAATGCGTCGTGCACTTTTAATTTCTTTTACAGAAGAAATCGCCATAAAGCGTACGATAATATGAGGTTGTCCAACATAACCAAGACCCCATGCGAATAATGACATAATTCCTAATACAGAAGTGCCTTTAAAAATATCTAATAATGTTGGATCAATCGATTTAATTGTACTAAATGCGGGACCAAGTCCATTTACATTCATAATTGTAACGGTAGGAACAAGAATAAGAGCAATTACCATAATGATTCCTTGTACGAAGTCTGTCCAACTTACTGCTAAGAAACCACCAAATAATGTGTAAGCTACGACAACGCCTGCAACGATGAATAATCCAACATGATAATTTAGACCAAATGAATTTTCAAATAATACAGCGCCTGAAACTAATCCTGAAGCTACATAGAAAGTAAAGAAAATCATAATAACAAGTCCAGATACTAAACGTAACATGTGAGATTTGTCGTAGAAACGGTGTTCCAAAAATTCTGGGATAGTAATAGAGTTGTTTGCAATTTCAGAGTAGGTACGTAAGCGAGGTGCGACATATAGCCAGTTTGCGTATGCGCCTAGTGTTAGACCGATCGCAATCCAACTACTACTTAATCCAACGCTAAACATTGCACCAGGTAATCCCATTAAAAGCCAACCACTCATATCGGATGCTCCAGCACTTAATGCTGTTACTGCGGGGCCTAGTGTACGCCCGCCAAGCATATAATCTGTTAAGTTGGACGTTCGTTTATAGGCGAAATAGCCAATTACTAACATCCCGAGCATGTAAATAGAGATAGAAATTAAAGTTAACATCTGCGTACTCATGTAGTTCCCCTTCCTTTTGTCATGTCTTTTGATGCGTTATGCATAAATATAATCTATCATGATTATTCTGAAAAATCCATATAAAAATATGAATTTTCAGAAATGTAAGCGTTTTTTGACATCATTTTACTTTTTTAATATATGACATTTAGACGAAAAAACTTTAATTTTAATAGAGTATTTATTATATTTACATAAAAACAGGTTGTTTTGTCAATATAGTATTAAAAGAAGGGAAAAATAAAATTTTTTAAAAAGTATTGACTTGTGAAAAAAGTTAGGTCTATAATGAGTGCAACTTAAAAAAATGCAAGCGTTGATGAAGAAGAGTACACATGATGAACATGTCAGAGAGCTGATGGTTGGTGCGAATCAGTATGGGATTGATGTGGAATGGGCTTCGGAGCTTCCAAACCGAAACGAAAGAAGTAGGCTTTGGCGACATGATCTCATCGATACAAGAGACACGTATTGTTTTTGATACGGTAAAGTGCGTTACATTCGTAACGAATTAAGGTGGCACCACGGGAGTACCCGTCCTTTTTATAGGATGAGTACTCCCTTTTTGTGTATAAAAAATTAAATAAATGAAATCGTTTAAGTAAGAAGAGTACGTATGTTGGAGACGTTACAGAGAGCTGGGGATAGGTGGGAGCCCGGTACGGTACCATATACGGAATGGGCTTACGAGAGGTATGCTGAACAATTTTTATTCAGTAGGCAACCCGGGTTCCGCCGTTACAAGGATAAGGTATATATTTTGTACCTGAATAAAGCGGGATGCTTTTGCGTCCAACATGAGGTGGTACCACGGTAAATTTATCGTCCTCTACATATTTCGATATGTAGAGGACTTTTTTATTTTTCAGAGTGAGGTGAAAGGCATGATGACAAAAGAGGAATTTATGAAGCAAAAAGAACAAGGAAAGACATTTTTAGTAATCGCTGAAGAAGAAGGAGATAGCATTACGCCAATTTCTTTATATAGACGTATGAAGGGAAAGAAAAAGTTTTTATTAGAAAGTTCACAGCTTCATCAAGATAAAGGACGCTATTCCTACTTAGGCTGTAATCCGTATGGAGAAGTAAAAAGCGTCGGTATAGAAGTAGAACGAACGATGTATGGGCAAACAGAAAAGTTGCAAGGTAACGTACTGCAAGTGTTAGAAGAGGTAATTGCATCAGCGCAAGTAGAGAGTCCATTCCCATTTTGCGGAGGAGCAGTTGGTTATATTGGATATGATGTCATTCGGCAGTATGAAAACATTGGAGCAGATTTACACGATCCATTAAATATTCCAGAAGTACATCTGTTACTATATCGTGAGTTTA
Organism: Bacillaceae bacterium OF18-1A; assembly: GCA_027694045.1. GTDB lineage: Bacteria > Bacillota > Bacilli > Bacillales > Bacillaceae_G > Bacillus_A. The sequence goes on from JAQEWB010000004.1 coordinate 170,899, forward strand.
CCGTTTACGATCATTTACGCCAAAAGTTGTCGTTTCTATATGTATGCAGGGAAGACGACTCAGCTTCTTATGAAGAGGTATACGAAAGGTTAAGAGTCTACAAAGAGGAAGTGCTATACGGAGCTGAAGCTGAAGTAAATGAAATACAATCAACGTTATCATTTACTTCTTCCATAACAGAAAAAGAATTTTGTGAGATGGTAGAAACGGCGAAAGAACATATACGAGCTGGGGACATATTCCAAGTTGTATTATCTCAGCGTTTGCAAAGTGAATGTATTGGTGATCCTTTCGCATTATATCGAAAACTCCGTATTGCGAATCCATCACCATATATGTTTTATATCGATTTTCAAGATTATGTTGTACTTGGTTCTTCTCCAGAAAGTTTGTTATCGGTAAGAGAGGATAAAGTGATGACGAATCCAATTGCTGGTACGAGGCCGAGAGGGAAAACGAAACAGGAAGATGAGGAAATTGAAAAAGAGCTGTTAGGAAATGAGAAAGAGCGAGCAGAGCACATGATGCTTGTAGATCTTGGGCGAAACGATATTGGTAGAGTGAGCGAAATCGGCTCGGTTACGATAGATAAGTATATGAAAGTAGAAAAATACTCTCACGTTATGCACATTGTATCTGAAGTTTACGGAACATTACGAAAACGAATGGGTGGATTTGATGCATTAGCATATTGCTTACCGGCAGGGACGGTTTCGGGAGCTCCAAAAATTAGAGCGATGGAAATTATAAATGAGTTAGAGAATGAAAAAAGAAACGTATATGCCGGAGCAGTTGGATATATTAGTTTTTCCGGAAATCTTGATATGGCACTCGCCATTCGGACGATGGTCGTAAAGGATGAAAAAGCATACGTTCAGGCAGGAGCGGGCATCGTTTACGATTCAAATCCAGTAGCTGAATATGAAGAAACATTAAATAAAGCGAGAGCACTTTTGGAGGTAATGAAATGATTGTACTTATCGATAATTACGACTCGTTCACATATAATTTGTACCAACTGTTAGGTGAATATGAAGAAGACATTGTTGTCGTAAGAAATGATGAAATAACGATAGAGCAGTTAGAAGAGATGAACCCAAAAGGAATTGTGCTTTCACCAGGGCCAGGGAAACCAGAGGATGCTGGCATTTGTATCGACGTTATCCGTCATTTTTATAAGAACGTTCCCATATTAGGAGTTTGCCTTGGTCACCAGGCAATCATATCGGCATTTGGAGGGAAGATTGTAAGAGCAGAGCGCGTTAAACATGGAAAAACATCACGTGTGAAACATAACGGGACATCAATTTTTTCATACGTAACGCAGCCGTTAACAGCGATGCGCTATCACTCTCTTGTTGCAGCACAAACGAGCTTGCCACAGTGTTTTGGCATATTGGCCACAGCGATGGATGACGGAGAAATTATGGCAGTTCGTCACAATTATTATCCGCTTTTCGGATTGCAGTTTCACCCAGAATCAATTGCAACAGAAGAGGGCGGAAAGTTAATACGTGCGTTTTTAACAGAAGTGAAGGAGGAGGAAAGGGTATGAATAACTATCTTCGTAAATTAGTGGAGGGACAACATTTAACAGAAGAGGAAATGTATAAAGCAGGACTTCTATTATTAAGTGAAGACCTATTAGAAAGTGAGATTGCAGCTTTCTTAGTATTGCTAAAAGCGAAAGGTGAAACAGCAGAAGAAATATACGGTCTCGTTCGTGCTCTTCGTGAAAAGGCATTACCGTTTTCAAACCATATAAAAGGAGCAATGGATAATTGCGGAACAGGTGGTGACGGCGCACAAACGTTCAATATTAGTACAACATCGGCATTTGTACTTGCAGGAGCTGGCGTAAAAGTTGCAAAGCATGGTAACCGCGCCGTTTCTAGTAAAACAGGAAGTGCTGATTTATTAGAAGAACTTGGTGTAAATATTAGTTGTACGCCGGGTGAAATTGATTACTTATTAGAGAATGTAGGAATTGCCTTCTTATTTGCACCGGTGATGCATCCAGCGCTAAGGCGCATTATGAAGATAAGAAAAGAATTAAACGTTCCGACAATCTTTAACCTAATTGGACCATTAACAAATCCGGTGGATTTAGAAACACAATTTGTCGGCATTTATAAACGAGACATGTTACTACCAGTTGCGCAAGTATTACAAAAGCTAGGGCGGAAACAAGCGCTTGTCGTAAACGGAAGTGGCTTTTTAGATGAAGCATCACTGCAAGGAGAAAATCATGTCGTCATTTTAAAAGATAATGAAATAGTAGAAACGAGCATTGATCCAGAAAAGTATGGTTTTTCAAAAGTGAAAAACGAAGAAATTAGAGGCGGGAATTCAAAAGAAAATGCGAAGATTACGCTCGGGATATTAAATGGAGAAAAGAGTGTTTACCGCGATACGGTTTTATTAAATGCAGGTCTAGCTCTTTTCGCAAATGGAAAAGCAGAAACGATTGAAGACGGAATGAAACTCGCAGCATATAGCATTGACTCTGGAAAAGCATTAGCGAAACTAAACTTATTAATTGCAACAAGTAATGAAAAATTAGAAAGGGTGAATTAAAATGGGGACGATTTTAGACAAAATTGTAGACCAAAAGAAAAAGGAAGTTGCGTCATTATATGAAACATATAAACCAATAAAAGAAAGTAGAAAGACACATTCACTCGTAGAAGCATTACAGCAGTTTACTGTTATTGCAGAAGTAAAGCGAGCGTCACCATCAAAAGGAGATATCAATTTACACGTTGATGTACGAAAACAAGTGAAAACATACGAAGAATGCGGCGCAGGAGCAGTTTCTGTTTTAACAGACGGTCAATTTTTTAAAGGGTCGTTTCATGATTTACAAACGGCAAGAGAAGAAAGTAACATTCCGCTTTTATGTAAAGATTTTATAATCGATAAGATTCAAATTGATAGAGCATATGAAGCTGGCGCAGATATTATTTTATTAATTGTAGCGGCTTTAACGAAAGAAAAATTAAAAGAGCTATATAGCTACGTACGAGAAAAAGGATTAGAAGCAATTGTTGAAGTTCACGATGAAGAGGAATTAGAAATTGCAATCGAATTAAATCCACACGTTATCGGTATTAACAACCGTAATTTAAAAACATTTGAAGTCGATTTAGGCCAAACAGAAAAGCTTGGAAAACGATTAAATGAGGAGAAATTACTTTGGGTTAGCGAAAGCGGGATTCATTCAAAAGAAGATATTATTCGTGTTAAAAGAGCTGGAGCAAAAGGTGTATTAGTTGGAGAAGCACTTATGACATCATCTTCTATTCGTACCTTTTTTGAAGATTGTAAGGTGAATATATGAAAGTGAAAATTTGTGGGATCACTGATATGGAAACAGCGAAAACTGCTTGCGAATACGGAGCAGATGCACTCGGATTTGTTTTTGCAGAAAGTAAACGAAAAATTACCCCAGAGCAAGCGAAAGAAATTATTACGGAACTTCCGGCACACGTGTTAAAGGTTGGTGTTTTCGTAAATGAATCAGTAGAAGTGATCCAGAAAATTGCAGATGAATGCGGGTTAACGCATGTGCAACTACATGGGGATGAAGATAATCATCAGATTAGAAGATTGAATATTCCGTCTATAAAAGCGCTCGGAGTAATTTCAGAGGCCGATATGAGAAATGCTCAAGCATATGAAACGGATTGTATATTGTTTGATAGCCCAAAAGAAAAGTTTCACGGAGGAAATGGAAAGAAATTTTCATGGGAACTACTCGCACATATGCCAAAAGAGTTGCGAGAGAAAACGATATTAGCTGGTGGATTAAACGCCCTTAATATAGAAGAAGCGATTCGAACTATTCAGCCATACATGGTCGATGTAAGTAGCGGAGTAGAGACAGAAGGAAAGAAAGATGTAGAGAAAATAAAACAATTTATTAAAAAAGCGAAGGAGTGTTCCAAATGAATTACGCATATCCAGATGAAAAAGGTCACTACGGCATATACGGAGGACGATACGTTCCAGAAACGTTAATGCAATCTGTATTAGAACTAGAAGAGGCATATAAAGAAGCGATGCAAGATGAAATGTTTCAAAAGGAATTAAATCATTATTTGAAAACATACGTCGGAAGAGAAACACCGCTTTATTTCGCTGAAAATATGACGAAGTATTGCGGCGGAGCAAAGATTTATTTAAAACGTGAAGATTTGAACCATACAGGAGCTCATAAAATCAATAATACGATTGGTCAGGCACTTCTTGCGGTGCGAATGGGCAAGAAAAAAGTGGTTGCTGAAACAGGAGCTGGACAACACGGTGTTGCAACAGCTACTGTATGTGCCCTACTCGGATTAGAATGCGTCATCTTCATGGGTGAAGAAGATGTGAGACGTCAAAAATTAAATGTGTTTCGAATGGAATTACTCGGAGCGAAAGTAGAAAGTGTAGCGGCAGGTAGCGGGACATTAAAAGATGCGGTAAACGAGGCGCTTCGTTACTGGGTTTCACACGTGCATGATACACACTACATTATGGGATCTGTTCTTGGACCACATCCATTCCCGCAAATTGTTCGTGATTTCCAAAGTGTAATTGGGAAAGAAACGAAAAAACAGTTTGAAGCGTTAGAAGGGAAATTACCAGAAGCAGTCGTTGCTTGCATTGGCGGTGGTAGTAATGCGATGGGCATGTTTTATCCGTTCGTACACGATGAAGAAGTAGCTCTTTACGGCGTAGAAGCAGCTGGAAAAGGCGTTCATACAGAAAAGCATGCAGCGACTTTAACGAAAGGAAGCGTTGGTGTTTTACACGGATCGATGATGTATCTTCTGCAAAATGAAGAAGGACAAATTCAAGAAGCGCACTCTATTTCAGCAGGGCTTGATTACCCAGGCGTTGGGCCAGAACATAGTTTACTAAAAGATATTGGGCGCGTTTCATATCATTCGATAACAGACGATGAAGCGTTAGAAGCGTTTCAATTATTAACGAAAAAAGAAGGCATTATCCCGGCATTAGAAAGCTCACATGCTGTCGCATACGCATTAAAATTAGCGCCGCAAATGAAGCAAGACGAAGGACTTGTCATTTGTTTATCAGGCCGCGGGGATAAAGATGTAGAGAGTATAAAACGTTATATGGAAGAGGTGTAAAAAATGGGAGTAGAGAGAATTACAGCAGCGTTTGAAAATGGTAAAAAAGCATTTATTCCGTACGTAATGGGCGGAGATGGTGGCCTTGAGAAATTAAAAGAAAGAATTCGTTTTCTAGATGGAGCAGGAGCAAGCATCGTTGAAATTGGTATCCCGTTTTCAGATCCAGTCGCGGACGGGCCGACAATTCAAAGAGCAGGGAAACGAGCGTTAGATAGCGGCGTAACGTTAAAGGGCATTTTTCAAGCGTTAGCAGAAGTAAGGAAAGAAGTACAAATTCCATTTGTACTTATGACATATTTAAATCCAGTACTCGCATTTGGAAAAGAACGTTTTATTGAGAGGTGTCTTGAGGCAGGTGTGGACGGTATTATCGTTCCAGACTTACCGTATGAAGAACAAGACATTATTGCTCCGTTACTTCGAGAGGCAAATATTGCGTTAATTCCACTCGTAACTGTAACGAGCCCAATTGAGCGAATCGAAAAAATTACGAGTGAATCAGAAGGGTGTGTCTACGCTGTTACAGTAGCTGGCGTAACAGGAGTACGTCAAAATTTTAAAGGTGAGATTCATAGTTATTTAGAAAAAGTAAAATCACATACACATTTACCGGTAGTGGCAGGATTCGGTATTTCAACGAAGGAACATGTAGAAGAAATGATTACAGTATGTGATGGTGTTGTCGTCGGAAGTAAAGTTATTGAGCTTTTAGAAAATGAAAAGAAAGAAGAAATATGTGAATTAATACATGCAGTGAAACAAAAAGAAGAGGCGTAAGTTAAACATACTATAATTATAAGAGGATACTATGTCCAATATGAGGATGTAGGTCCTCTTTTTTCGTTTTAAAGATGCTATAATAGCATCTTTAAAACGAAAAATTAAAAAATTGGATGAAGAGAATAAAGCACTACGTGAGCAATTAAAATTTGCTTATGCAGAGGTTTATAAAAAATCTACGGGCAATTCGTTTTCTACTTGTTCAACAAACGAGTCATCTAATGGAATTAAGGAAAGGGTTATTTAAAGAGAAAGCGAAGTTAAGTTATGGTATTTTATTTGATAATCTAGAGTAACTATGTTGTGTAAGGAAGTTATTGGGAATATAAGTGCTTAAAAATTGTACAAGGAAGTTTTAAAGCCGTTAGGATAGTTGTGAATATATAATTGTGAAACGAAGTGAGTTAGAACTTGTAGAGGAGATGAGAAGATGACAATTAGTGCAGAGAGGAAAGCCTCAAGATTGATGAGGTTGCGTAGAATCTGCGGTTATAGTGCGGCAATAGCAGTAACACCTTACCTGCTGATTAAAATTGTATGGACTTTTGGTTTCTTTCTTCCAACCGAGCAAATGGGTGATGCCAGCTGGCGCATTATAAACGCAGTAACCGCTGTTCTCGCTGTGATTGGCATCCTTCTTGCGATGGCATTTTGTAGGCCGTGGGGCGAGCGGCTACCCGCGTGGTTGGTTGCTCTACCCATTTGGGTTGGTACCGGTTTGCTCGTTCCCATTTTATTGATTGCACCAGTTCTAGGTCCTGCAGCTATGATCCGGGATCAAGAAGCAGGTGCCGCTGATTTCTGGATATACGAGCAGATCTTCGTCATGATCTCACTTTTCGGGATTGGCATCTTTCTGCCACTCGCATTAGCGGGTTATGCAATGACACGTTGGCCAGAGGCGCTGAGTGGCACAACTGACTACAAGGAGTTGCCGGGCAATACTTTACAACTACAGATCATCTTGGCTAGGATTGTCGCTGCTGGTTGCATTCTACTCGGTGCCATTAAGGTGTTTTGGGCAGTTGGTGGCTCTTTTGGCATCGATCCGGCAACTATGGGAGGACGCGATGTATGGTGGTACCTGCTGTCATTGAGTACAGGTGTGTGGTCCTTTGCTGGTGCGTGGGGTATACTGGTGGTGTCATCCCGTCGTGGATCAAAGTGGTTTCTACCTCCTATGACAGCGACATGGATTTCATCGGGAGCGTTGTTCTCCAATAATCTTTATTCTGCTTTATCTTCAGTTCGACTTGATGCGCCCCCCTCCCCAGAGTACCCAATGGCATGGTTGCTGACCACGCAGGCCGGTATCATATTAGGGGTAATAATGGGGATGATTATCCTGCTGGTGCTGCACGAACGCCGTCGAGCCCTTCGAGAAGAGTCCAACTGAAGTTGATTACACAGAACCACGAACTATTAAAATTGTGCAAGAGCCCATTTTGCGTGGAGAAGAATTAGTGTTTTATTCGATTAAAAGGCGCGATTGTGGAACATGAAGTAAAAGGCCTTGATAAGACGCACTCGCTTCTTTTTATTTCACACGATAAATGATAAAATATACAGAAAATACATAAGATTCAGAGGGTGAGAAGGCATGCTAAGACGTAAACTATTATATCTACTTTTAACTGTACCACTATACGCTTGGCTTATTAGCATGACGAAAATAGAGTTGATGGCTCTATTTGTAGGGTATGTATTCATCTTTTCCAATTTAAATCGGATTCAAGAGCAATCCATTTTAGAAGTATGTATATTTTCGATGAGTATAGAACTATTTAGTATCGTTTCGATTGTATTATTAAATGAATTATTCCGATGGATCCATTCATTTGAATTAATAAAACTTGGGAATATTGTATTGCAAGTAATATGTGCTTATATTGTGTTTGTTGTGTTAGATAAGATAGTCGGACAGCAGACGGTTTTTCAGGATAATAGAAAATGGGAGTGAATGAAAAGGGGCCGTTTGGCTCCTTTTTTAAATCTGTTTTAAAAACAATTGAAAATTACAACATCTGTTATATAATAGTTAAAAATTGTATTTTAAACGAAATGAGATGATAACATGGCCATATTGTTGGCGCTTATCCCAATTATGATGATTTTCATTTGTTTATTTTTATTTAAACAAACGTCATTAAGGTCCTCGTTAATTTCTTATGCTGTATGTGTTGGAATCGTTTTACTCTCGCCAACGTTTCAATTAGGGATAAGTGAAACTGTACACGCAACGATTAAAGGATGGTTAATTTGTTTTATTGTCGGGTACGTTTTATTTTTCGGTATTTTTTTATTTCACCTCATGAACAAAATGGGGTACATCGACCAAGTAGCACGTTTTTTAGAAGAAGTTACGCACGATCGTTTATTACAAATGCTTCTTATGTGTTTTGGTATTTGCCCACTAATTGAATCAGTAAGTGGATTCGGAATTGGCTTCATGGTTGCAGCACCTATTTTTCTTTCATTAGGTTATAAACCGTTTCAAGCTGTACTGCTCTCATTTATCGGTTTACTTGCTAGTTCATGGGGCGCAATGGCAACTGGTACAATTATCGGTTCGCAGCTTATAAACATGCCGCTTACAACACTTGGCACAAATACAGCACTATTAAGCATTCCGATGTTTGCCTATTTCGTCATTCTTTCTTTACACGTTGTTGGTGGCTGGCAGGCTGTTATTGAAAAGTGGAAAGAAGGATCCGGTTTCTTTCTATTATTTTCTCTCGGAATCTATCTTTCTAACGCATACGTAAGTGTTGAACTCGCAGGTATATTAAGTTCCATCGTTACCATTACATTTGGCTTTCTTATCATTAAAGTAAAAGGAAAAAGTGAGCAAAATCTAATGACAGAACATGCGGCTGCAACGGAGAGAGAAGTATCGATTATAAAAATTATTAGCCCTTATATATTTCTAACAGTTTGTATTTTACTTTCTCGCCTCGTTCCAGCATTACATGATTTGTTTAGATCATATGCGGTTCTTGATTTGAAATCATACTCTTACAAACTAGAGTTACTATATTCACCAGGATTTTGGCTCGGTATGACTTGTTTATTTACAATCATTTTCTTCCGCATTCCATCTCATATTATGAAACAATCACTCTCGCAAACGATAAAACAATGGATTCCATTTGCGATTACAACGACAATGTTTATCGCCATTTCAGAACTAATGGGTGCATCTGGCATGCATTCATTACTAGCAAAAACAGCTGGTGACACATTCGGTACATTTTTCGTTTTCGTTGCGCCATTCATCGGCGGAATCGGTGGTTTTTTAACAGGTAGTAACGCAGGATCAAATGCGATGTTCATAAAACTACAAATGCAAACAGCGCAAAACGTAGCACTCCCGTGGCAATACGTCACAACACTGCAAAATACTGCATCATCAGTAGCGACAATTGCTTGCCCATCACGGATTACACTAGGTGCGTATTTATGTAACATTCCGTATCGTGAAAATGAACTATTAAAGAAGACGACGTTAATGATTTTTGGTGCGATTTTACTTGTAGTGGTAGAAGTTATTGTTTGGTATATGTTGAGAAAATAAGAAATCCTCCTAGCAAAGGAGGATTTTCTTTTTGTATGGATAATGCCTTAAGTATGAAAAGCTTCTACTAAATGAATAGGAGATGAGAGGTATGCCTTTAAAAAATTATGGTGTGTTAAAAGGTACAGTTATACAATCAAAGATTGGAAAAGGAAAAACACCTCATTATCAAGTTCATTTACAAGATGAAGTAGGAGTAGATTATCGTATTGCAATTAACGTGAAATCGCAAAGTTATCCGTCAGAAGTTTTATATTTTGCAAGTGAAAATATTCGGTCAGAGGCGATTCATATTTTACCGACGTTACCATATGGTTTTACAGAAGTAAAAAATAACGAGCCAAAAGTAGCTTTAGACTACGTAAGAGGTAATGTATTTGATTCGAAACAAATGATCCCTTTACCAGCTGAAAAAGCAGGAGTGGATAATGATCTAAACGAAAAAATAGAGCGGTATATAAAACGAGCGAGAGAAGAAAAAGCGATTATTTACGCGTTCGGTGAAAGATGGGGGCCAGAAGAAAATACACCCGATTCTTATTTTCATTTCAAACCAGGAAACGGGATACACGATATTCATATGAATCAAGGGAATGTAGAGAAATGGCAAGGTGATAATGGTATATGGCAAGACGGAGGAATACTCATTCACTTTGAAAAGGAAGAAGAATGGATTGGTATCTTCCTTGCATTTCAGTCACAGTCATGGTGTACCGATGAAGAGGGACATGCTCGCGTTCCGGTTGAGCATTGTGATTATAAGAGGAATAATTGAGGAGAGGAGGGCGTTCAAAACGAACGCCCTCCTCTTATTTTAGAAAACCCAAAACTAACAAGTGTAGAAATACAAGAGAAAAGTAGTGCTACACTAGAAAACGCAATGAGATACATATTATATTTCATTACCTGTTCAATTAGCTGATTACTGTCGTACTGAAACAATCCTGCTATTATGTTGAATAAAAATAATACGATAAACATAACGATAACCCCGTCTATGGATCCTTTAATGTCTGGTTTACTTAAAGCGATATGTGCAGAAATACAAATGGCGATAAATAAAAATAACCAAAAGGAAGGATTCAATAAATTACTCATTGTAAACAAGCTTTTTAATAAAAAGAATGTTGATAAAAACATGTTTTGGATCATGTCTAAGTTAATAGAAGTAGAGGCAACAGTTGTTTCGAGAGTTGTATTAAATAAGGAATACGACTCTGGTACGAAATAGCGCATTAAAAGGATTAATGCAGTAATACCAGAAATGATAGGACCGATACCGATAAAGAAATTCCCGATTCGTTGATATACACTTTTTGGATTGTATTGATGTTGTACGTAACCTAAAGCTCCTTGACTTGTATCTGTTGGGAAGAACTGCGTTGCTACAATTTTATGACGGAATAGTACACACATAATGGCATGTCCAAGTTCGTGAATAGGAACACCAATCCACGCGGTTAAAAGGAATCCTTTTCTTCCGAAAGCTCTCGACCAATACGTTCTTGTTAGTGATTCTAAATAACCTAATAGAAATCCGATTACAATAATAACACCAATTAAAGAAAATAATTGGATTACGCTTGTAAGGAGTATTTGAAAAATTGAGTTTACCAATTCCATTGTTTTTCATCCAATCTATTAAAAATATTATTTATTCTGTTTCATAATAGCATTATTTTTCAATATTACTAGTAAAGATATTTTCTTTCAAAAGAAGGAGTTCACATTATTTTTCTTGTAGTCATGTTTTATGTCCAAAGTCATATATTGAATTTGTAACACCCTATAAGGTATATGCTTAAGGAGGGATGAGAGAATGAAATGTCCGGCGTGTAATACAGATAATGCAGCAGAGGCAAAGTTTTGTGGGAATTGTGGACATTCGTTAACAGAAGAAGCGGTAGTAAGTGGTGCGCAGGAAGATGGAAGCACGGCACAAGTAAGGAAAACTCGCCCGAATGAAACGGTAGAGCAAGCAAAACGATATGCTAGTGGTTATTTTCAGTTCTTTAAAAATGCTTTCCAGGCACCATCGGCAATTATGAAAAGTGGAAATATTGAAGTGCGAAACGGCATTATAAGTCTTGTTCTTATTTGCTTTTTAGGAGCATGTATTTTTTATAGAATAATGAGCGCAGCGACGGCAGTTACGAGAACGTTAGCGCCAGATTTATCTACGCCTTCTTTCTTTGGAGAATCTATAAAAGTCTTTTTATTTCTATTAATTTTAACTTTATTTGTCGGATGTATTATTTTTGTAAGTGGCAAGATGATGAAATCATCTTTTTCTTTTCTTGAAGTGTTTGGAATATGGGGAACGATAGCGACTCCGGCTATTGCTATATTAGTGCTTTCCTTTTTGTTTAGTTTTTTATTAATCTTCTTTTTACCAATATTATTAACATTGGCTACAACGTATATGGGAGTTAGTATTATTGTAGCTATATTAAAACAAGATAACGGTGGATTAGATCCTATTTATACTCTTCTTATCGCATATATTTTAATCGGAATCGCAACATGGATTGTACTTTGGTCTTACATTAACACGATAATTCAAACCATTACACAGAGTTTAACAGGCTTCTAATGAAGAGGTGGCTGAACGGATGAATGTATGTACAAAGTGTGGATATAAGTTTGAGGACGGGGAGCAATTTTGTCAAAACTGCGGGACGAAGAGGGCAAATCCTGTCGTAAAGAAGAGTATGAGTAACGGTACAAAAGTTGGCATTACCCTGTTAGCGCTACTGGTTATAGCGATTGTTGGATTGTATTTGTACGGATCATCATACTATACGCAGGTGGCACAAGTAGACCGGATGATTACGATTTTGCAAGAGAGAGACGGAGAAAAATTAGCTGCGATCATCACGACAGATGACCCATCGGTTATTGTAACGAGTGAAAGTTTAACGCCTCTATTTTCATATATAAAAGAAAATCCATCTTACGTGAATGAATTGAAAGAGTATTTGAGGCAAGGTGAAAAACGAGGGGACGGAGTAGAAAGAGCAGATTTTTCTTTAACGAAAGACGGGAAGTATTTCTTTCTATTTGATCGATATAAATTGAAAGCGAAGACGTACTATACGACTTTGCTTTCAAATGAAAAAGGTACGTCTTTAAAAATGAACGGAAAAGAAATTGATAAGACAAATGATAAAAAATTTGAGAAGCAATATGGACCGTTTCTTCCAGGAACACAAGTATTTCAATCAGAATATAAAAATGATTATGTAAAATTATCACGTGAGGAAAAGGTTGTACTTATGAAACAAAGTCAAAATAATGTAACGATTGATTTAACACTACAAGGGCAATACATTACAGTCCAAACGAACGCACCTGGTGCGACATTGTATGTGAATCAAAAGCCAGTTACAGCGCTAGCTGGAGAAGAAATTACGTGGGGACCGATTTCGACTGATGGAAGTGCGACGATTTATTTAGAGCGAAATGGAGAAAATGGAAGAGAAACGACAAAGGTAGAAACAGTAACGGCACTTCAGACTTATAATCTTCCATTTCAAAAGAAAGGTGTAGAAAAAACAGTTGTTTACAATGTTACCCCACCACCACCCGTGACTGGGTATGTATATAATGGTTTCATTTTCCCTGATAGTGACATTCGAAAATTGACGAGTTCAGATTTAATGTATTTATCGAAAGCACAGTTAAAAATTGCTAGAAATGAAATATACGCAAGACATGGGCATATTTTTCAAACGAAAGATATGCAAGCGTACTTTTCAAAACAGTCTTGGTATAGAGAAAATCCGTACTTTACAGGAGCGTTAACAAATATTGAGGCCTATAATGTTGAACTGATCAAATCGAGAGAATAAAATACGTGAAAAAGGTACAGTGCATAACTGTACCTTTTTATGGTTTTTTTGAACCAGGATCACTTGAGAAAAAGATGTGAAAGAGGAATACAACTTTACTTGCTCCTCCTGACGTGCTAGCTTGCACATCAGATAAAGCACTGGATGTTAACATAGCTTCAGAATGAGGAGGAACGACTATTTTGAGAGAATCGTCTGATTCTGATGATGCAGTAACTGTTATTGTATCATCAGATAAATTTAAAATTTTAACAGTACCAATTGGTAAGATGGATTTACCAGCGTTTGATGTGGAAGCAAAGTGAGAGCCTTTCCAAATCGTTTGTGAGAAAGTTTCATCATTAGATAACCAAGCACGAGCACTATAAATGGTTGCGTTGATCGAAAATTCTTGGTCAAGTGACGAGGCGGCTTTCGGTTCTTTCGGTTCCTCTGGAGTTTGAGCGAGAAGGCCGGCGCACATGTATGATTCACCTACTTTCATTACTTACTGTTATAGCATATTAAACATGTTGTTTATAAGGCACGACAGTTACCTATTCAGGCATAGGTTTGTGCACAAAATTTGAAGATGAAATTCTCTTTCTTTACAATGGAAGTAGGTGTTATTTCTATAAAATATGGAAAACGTAAAGAGTATGTAAAAAAGAAGGAGTGGTAAAGTGAACTATGTCATTATTGGCGGAGATGCAGCTGGTATGAGTGCAGCTATGCAAATTGTTAGAAATGATAAAAATGCAATTGTTGTGACGTTAGAAAAAGGTGAAATCTATTCATATGCTCAGTGCGGATTACCTTATGTCATTAGCGGTGCTATTACTTCAACTGAAAAATTAATCGCGCGGAATGTGAAGACATTTCGTGATACGTATGGAATTGATTCGAAAGTGCGTCATGAAGTAACGAAAGTAGATACGGAAAAGAAAATCGTGTACGCAGAGCATACGAAGACGAAAGATGTCTTTGAATTTCCGTACGATCGATTATTAATTGCGACCGGAGTACGTCCCGTTATGCCAGAATGGGAAGGCCGAGATTTACAAGGCGTTCATCTTTTAAAAACAATCCCGGATGCTGAGCGCATATTAAAAACGTTAGAAACGAATAAAGTTGAGGATGTAACCATTATTGGCGGCGGTGCAATTGGGCTGGAAATGGCAGAAACTTTTGTCGAACTTGGTAAGAAAGTAAGAATGATTGAGAGAAATGATCATATCGGTACAATTTACGATGCAGATATGGCGGAATATATACATAAAGAAGCAGATAAACATAATATTGAAATTTTAACGAATGAAAATGTAAAAGCGTTCAAAGGGAATGAACGAGTAGAAGCAGTTGAAACGGATAAAGGTACGTATAAAGCGGATCTTGTTTTAGTATCTGTCGGAGTGAAGCCAAATACTGATTTTCTTGAAGGAACAAATATACGTACAAATCATAAAGGAGCAGTTGAAGTAAATGCATATATGCAAACGAATGTAGAAGACGTATATGCAGCTGGGGATTGCGCAACACATTACCACGTTATAAAGGAAATTCATGATCATATCCCGCTCGGAACGACTGCCAATAAACAAGGGCGACTTGCTGGACTAAATATGCTGGATAAACGAAGAGCCTTTAAAGGTACGTTAGGTACAGGGATTATTAAATTTATGGATTTGACGCTTGCAAGAACAGGCTTAAATGAGAAAGAAGCAAAAGGACTACATATCCCGTTTAAAACAGTCAAAGTAGATTCGACTAATATGGCGGGCTATTATCCAAATGCGAAACCACTTTACTTGAAATTACTATACCGTTCTGACACGAAACAATTATTAGGCGGACAAGTAATTGGAGAAGAAGGTGTAGATAAACGGATTGATGTAATCGCAATGGCACTTTTCAATAAAATGAGCATTCACGATTTAGAAGATGTCGATTTAAGTTACGCACCACCATATAACAGCGTTTGGGATCCAATTCAGCAAGCGGCAAGGAGAGCAGAATAGCACTTTTTAAGTGCTATTCTTTTTACAATGATGGAGTAATTGAAGTTTCACTTTATTTCGAATATACCGTTTACCCTTGAAAAACTTAGTGTATATTGCTTATATTGTCATATAGTATTTATTTTTTAACAAAGCAATGAACGAACCAGGGGGCACAGTATGGCAATTAACATGAAAACAATCGAAGAATGGATTGCTGAATCAAACACAAGACAGGAAGAAGACTTTGGACACGTTATTGAAGAGATGAAAGAAGTATGCGTCGGACTTGATAATGCGACATTAATTTATACGAAAAATGTATTTTGTTTCGGTAAGAAAGTAGAAGTATTGTTCTTCTTCCAAGACCATGTCGTGATTGGACAAGAAAAAGAAGAGTATATTGAGATTGAAAAATTAAAGTATGATGCTATTACACATAGTAACTTAAAAACAAACGATAAAAATACAACGCTAGAATTAAAGTTTGCTAACGGACAATCTATCAATTTAGATAGTTTAAATGATAACTACGGTACGAAAAATTGGTTATTTGCGAGACAAATTAAGAGTATTTTTAAATTAATCTAGTAAAAAGCAGGCCTCAAAGGGTCTGTTTTTTTTACTTGGTCCCTACACAAAGGCATCCTCTTTCTTCATAACATTTCACATTTGTAAATCCGGTCTTATAAAATAGGTTTATTAATTCTTCATTCGTTTTCCATTTCTCCATATGATAATGAATTTTAAAAGTTTCAGCCACTAATAAAAAAGATCCTTTCGGTTGTAGGACACGAAATACTTCTTTTATATCTTGTTCCACATCAGGCCAAAAGTAGTGTGTTTGAAAAGCGGTTATGAGATCGAAGAAGTTCGTATGATAGGGAATAGAAGAAACGCTTGCTTGTTGAACAATGACTTTTTGTTTTTGAACATCTTTTATATTCGTCTGTATAGAATTTTTTACAGCTTGATCGGAGTAATCAATCCCATATATTTTCCCCAGTGGAGTTCGTTTTGAAAGAGTGTGTATCGTTTTACCGCCGCCACAACCGATATCTAATATGATTGCATCTTTCTTTATATGTACTTTCTGTAGTGCCCAATTGGTTAGTCTCGTATGTGCAGCGTTCATAATACAAAGCATGGAAGAACCAATTGTCCCGCGCGGATTTTTTGCTTGCTGGATTAATCGTTGTAAAATGCTCAAGTTAAACTCTCCTTTTATGTAAGAATATATACTCACTTCTCTTTTTATCAAGTAAGTCCTTTAAAAAAAGCACGCCGATGAGCGGCGTGCTTCTAATTACGTAAATCCCCTTTTAACCAATTCCGAGCCCGATACGCCCCAACTGGAATTTGAATGAGAGACGTTTCATTTCCACCATCTATCCCGTACAACTGATCACATGAATTTGTATCAAAGCTAAGTAAAGGATGCCCAGCCATTCCCATAGCGGTCGCTGCGAAAATGAGTTTATGAACGAGGATACCAGCTTCCATTTGGTGGATACGATATCCTCTATAGTTTAATGCATTTGTATAGTAATCTTTCTTTCCGACTACATGTAGGCAAAGCGGTACTTGAAAAAGGTTTACGTTATCCATCGTCATACTAGATTGAAGGGGATAGCGAAGGTCTCCATATCGAAGTGGTTGTATGGAATGCGTTTTACTGTTATATGAATAAGCACCGTTTTCTATATCTTTTACGTTATAAAAACACCCATATAATGAGACACGTGCATTTTCATTTACATACTTACCGTCAAGGTCGTTGTAATAAGGGAAGGAAAGGCTCGTTTCTTGTAGTAAAGTAGCGAGCTCGGCTGCATCCCATTTTGTTAAAATAAAGTCAGCATCAGGGGAATACCGTTTTCTGCAAAGTTGTAAGAAATCATAAGATAAACGCTCTACTTTCGGCAGTTGTACAGCGTGCGCATCATGTTGATAGTGCTCTTCATGAGCTAGTGTTTGGAACTGTGCTGTCGATTCGATCATAGAAGCTTCATTTATTTTTGTTATCATCGGATATTCATTTACATATTTTGAGCGAACGAAATGTTCATGTGCTAAAGGCGGAATTTGTTGTAATAGCTCATGAGAAGTAATTGTTTTATGTTCACGGTAATCATTGTGAAACCAATTAGATTGCGGTTCTGTACTGAAAGGAACGACAGCATATACGCTTTCTTCGCCTTCTGACAGTCCGAGTAAATGATTGATTGCCCGGTCTAGAAACTGAAAATATACGCCATTTGTGTAACCGAATTGTTTGGCACATTCAAGTAATTGTCCGATGAGAACACCACTATCTAATCCTTGAAGTCGATAGGAAAAATTATTGTATTTAAAGAAGTTTTTCCAAAACATGGTGGATACCAATGCAGCACCAAAACAAGATTGTATGTTACAACGATTGCCGAGTGCTTCTGTAATATAAGAATCGAAATTTCCTTCGCGAAGTAAGATAAGTCGGTGATGCGCGGCGTCGTAATGGTAAATGCCGTCTGGATAATCGTCAATTTTTAAATATATATACAATTCATTTGGATATAAAGCGCCGCCGGAAGGGATAGATCTCCGAAATAAAATTTTCTCGCTATTTAGCTGACATAATTGGGTTAAACCAAATGAACACCAAAGATAATGACCAATCTCATCTAAAGTAGGTGTAGTAGAAGAGTTAGGTAAAGATAATGGGATTTCTAAAGAGAGAGGGATAATAGGTAAGTTTCGATATAATTTATAAGGAAGCGGTGCATCTTCCCAGTCCACTTCATGATTTGGCATAATTTCATCGATAGAGAAATGGAGATGATGTAAAAAAGTATCTAGTTGCATGAAATCCCCTCCTTTACTATGGAAACGGGTGCGGATGTGGATTTAATTGTTCAGTCGTTAAAGGTTCGTCTGTATATCCAAGTGTCATCGGTACGGTATACACTCGATCTAGCCCTGTAAGTCGAGTGAGATGGTGACCAAATGTCATCGGTAGCATGCCTGGAATAATGACTTTTACACAATGTAATCCATTTTTTTCTATAAGAGGTACTGTTTGATCGACAACGATTACTTCAAGTCCAGATTGCCCTAGACGGTTTAAAAGTTGATTAAGATCGGATGTTAAATCTAGATCAACTGATTGTAATGCATTCATTTCTTGGAATGTTTGCACCGGGGCATCCCCGCGTAAAAGGAAGTGAAGACGTTCTTCTGCTTCTTTCAATCCGTACAGCATACTATGGTCTTCCATTTTATTTACGAGATAAGGATCTTGTAAGCAGTTTTCGTAGTGCCCTCTTTTTTGTTCAAGTTCATCGTCTGTTATTAGTAACATACCTGCTATTTCGTGAATGGCACTCTTTAGAGCACGGACGGGGTCTAAATGTGAGCCTCCCGCACAAACAACGTTCATCCCACTGTCACGTGTATTTTTCGCAATTACCCATAAGCTTGGGATACCATGTTCCATTGTCGCGTTAAAAGCGTGTAATTCATACCCGGTAATCGTTCGTAATCGCTGAATCATTAATTGTAATTCCGTATCGTCTGCTGAACTAAGGTCAAGGCGGGGGAGAGGTAATTCGGCATACCAAGTAAGCAAAAAGGCATCACGCTCTACAATTTCTAAAATACCATGAAAAATCGCTTCTTCTAAACTACCACCAATTGCACATCCATTTGATGTCTCATACACGAAAGCATCTCGATGGCCGAGGCTATAATAAGCGATTGATTCAGGAACTAAAAGTGGTCTGTTTTGTAATAAAGAATAGCCCCATACCCAGTTTTGTTCATAATCAGGGTCAAATGGCTTAAATGGAAAATTATCACGATTGTAATGTTCATTTGTATGTACACCGAGCGAGAGGGGATTTAGTGCATGATCCTCTAGTTCACGAAAACTACCATGTATATTTGTCTTTTTCCCGCGAGGTGACATACCACAATATCGTTCTAAACCTTCTAAAATAGCAGTTGCTTCACTCATTGCAAATGAATGAGTTCGGCCCGCAACACCTTCATTTCCGAACATTAATGGCATGTTTATAATGACGTCAGCAAACGGTAATAAAGAATGCTGCATTTTGCCATTCAACATACCAGTTCGATAATCTAAATAGTCTTTCGTTAAAAATGAATTAAGCTCGTGAATCGAACGGCAGCGATACGTTTCAGTACTTGTTTTTAAGCTAGGTTGTAAAGAAAGTTCTGCTGCATCTGCAGTATCATCATGTAAATTGCTACATATAAGGCAGAGAGGATCAGGAAGGAAAGAATGCCGCGTACATTGCAGCGTTTGTAAGTTTAGTAAAATGAGTTCATTTTCTAAAGAAGAACGGTTATGAGTTAATATTTTCTCTGTTTCTATACAAATAAGATGACACATTTGTAACATGCCATTTTGAGTGGCACGTACATCGCGTCTCGTCACGTCATCGGCTTTTACTGCGTATTTTCGCTGTAGTTCCCACATTTCTTTTTGATCAAAGCCAGCGATAAAGCGCCGTCCATCGGCACAATGGGTACATCCCGCTACAAGAGGATGTATGTAAGGGCCGATAACACCTTCACCAAATGAAGTAAATGCGCGTAGCCACGGAATCTCATTTGAACGAAAAACCATCTCAGCATCATGATGAATAGTAGAAGGAGAGCCATCGTGTAATACGAGAGCGAGGTGAATATTTTCAGAGAGTCCTTCTGCTATAGTATGTTGGCGAATGATGGAATATTGTTTGCACAATTGATCATGTACATAGTTTGCAAGTAGGCCATCTCCTACAAGTAATATATTTTGTGTCATAGGCCGTCCTCCTTTGCAATTAATACCCCATACACACCATCTAAATTTTCTTTCAAAAATGATTCAATCGCCAAATCAAATACGAACGGATAAAAGTTATGTTCCGCTAAATGTTGTAAGGCGACCTGTAAAGATGGCACATCTGGAATTTCTTCGTCTGCTTGTATTTCTACTCTAAAAGAATCGGCTTCATACAAAATAATAGATGAGTTAGGTAAAATATTAGCTCTGTAAGGAATCTCTTCATTTTGGATATGGAGAAGTGATAGCTGTAGTGCGTTTCGCAAGGCTAACGTCATATTGATACTCGATGCGCCGTACCATCTATCATTAATACCGATCCAAACGACAGGGAAACTGAGTATCTCCTCACTTATTGCTATTTTAGGTGTTTCACAAATTGTAGAGAGGGCATCGTAATAAAATCTACAATGTTTATCGTGAAGGTCAGTTAAGTCAATTGTTGTTATTTCTTCTACCATATAGGAATGCCGCTCATACAGTTTATTATTTAAATGTTGTTGTAGTGCGCGGTATACACCTTCTGCCATCGTTTCTCCAGCACCGATACCGATATCGTTATGTTCGGGAATAAGGCGATGAATGATTTCTGCTACATATGTTTCAATTCCTGTTAAACCAGCTTCTCGGCGCGCTTCATTATGTGTTAATCCGCCGCAAGTCATAAGAGGAAGAAGGGAAGTAGGCCCATCTGATAGTGGAGTAGCTACTTGAATATTACATTGTGATAAAGGTAATTGATATAAGTCTTGTTCATCCCACACATGGAATATGCCAGTTTCTTTTGAAGTTAATGAATCAAAAAAACGGAATAACTCAGTTGAAGTATGTTGGTTGGATCGTTGTTCAAGTTTTTCTGGAAGGTTTTCTATTGTATCAATTGTAAAACTTTCATCAGTTGCAAGAAGGTGTTTTATAAATGGGTGCCATGTTCCTTCGAGTGTTTCATAGTTTAATAAAAAGAATTGTGGTTCTTTTTCTCGGTAAGCATCACTAGCGATGTGTTTAAATAATTCAAAAACGATTATATTTGCTAACATTGCCGATGTAATAGGAGAGAAGGAGTCTGGTGAATTTTCATTTTGTAAAGTCGTTTCATGTAGCCGATGCCAGGCAGATTCCCAACATTCTTCACGGTCTGCTATTACGACAGGTCCGGCTAAACCTATATTTGCTAAACAAATGGCTGGTATGAAATTCTTTTCTATTTCTCTACAAATCGTGTGAACTGCTTTTAAAGCTTCAATATCTCCATTTTGAGAAACGTACAATATCCAGTCGAAAGGCTCGAACACTTCATGCAAGGGACGATCAATTGTCGTATCTATTTCTTGAATAAGTACGTTGTCATCCATTTCATATGCACGTTCTATTAGCTCATGTATTCGGGCATAGTTTGTTTCGTCCCGATCTGTAACGAGGTAATGAAATGTAGGTAAACCAGATTCTAATAAAGAAGAGACTAGGGAAGTAAGTATATCCCCAGAACCAATTATAAGGACATTTGCCGCGCGGTACGTTTCGAACTTTAAAGCGCCGGAATGGGAATCAGCTTCTAGAAATTCGATTTGAGAAGCGTATCTGTCGAGTAATTCACTATTTAATTCATGCGGAGCATCTTGACTTACATCACGAACGAACCCATTTTCATATAAAATCTCTCCAATTTCAAATACACGATTTTGATAGGGGAGAGGGAGACCGTCGGTTATTTCTGCTAAAGAGTACTGACCGTTAAACATAGGCATTAATTTTTCAATCCAGTTAAAAATACCATCACCGTCCATGCGAAATGAACTGGCGTTATTTCGAAAATAGACACCTCCGTTTGAATCGGGAAGGAAGAACGTATCTTTATTTGCTTTAAGTTTTGCATGAGCTGGAAGGTTACTCATTTTAATCCTCCTTACGTTTTAGGCATACATTATTAGCTTATGTCATGTAATTTGTCCGGTATGAACACAATAAAAAAAGGCTGTAGAATGAATTCATTCTACAGCCTTTAATAGACTCTTAGTTCATCAACCTTCTAATAATAATGATTTTGGATCTTCAAGCATATCTTTAACAGCAACAAGGAAGCTAACTGCTTCTTTACCATCAACAATACGGTGATCGTAAGATAAAGCAATGTACATCATTGGGCGGTTTTCCATACGCTCGTTATCAATTGCAACTGGGCGTACTTGGATTTTATGCATTCCTAAAATACCAACTTGTGGGCTGTTTAGGATTGGTGTTGACATTAGAGAACCGAATACACCACCGTTTGTAATTGTGAATGTACCACCTTGTAATTCTTTTAATGAAAGTTTGTTATCGCGTGCTTTTTTACCTAATTCACGAATTTCGCTTTCGATTTCAGCGAAGTTTAATTGGTTCGCATCGCGTACAACTGGAACAACTAATCCATCTGGAGCTGCTACTGCAATACCGATATCATAGAATTTTTTAATGATAAGCTCGTCGCCTTGAATTTCAGCATTTAATAATGGGAATTGTTTTAATGCTGCAACAACTGCTTTTGTGAAGAATGACATGAAACCAAGACGTACATCATGTTTTTTCTCGAAAGCATCTTTGCGCTCTTTACGTAATTCCATGATTGCACTCATATCAACTTCGTTAAATGTTGTTAACATTGCAGATGTTTGTTGAACTTCTACAAGGCGTTTTGCAATTGTTTGACGGCGGCGGGACATTTTCACACGCTCAACTGGTTTTTCGAATTCAGTTTTTGCAACTGGAGCAGGAGCTGGACTTTTAGGAGCAGCTGGTGCTTCTTTTGGTGCTGCAACATGAGCTTGTACATCATGTGGTCTCACACGTCCAAGTGGATCTGTGCTACGTACGTCGTTTAAGTCGATTCCTAATTCACGAGCCATTTTTCTAGCAGCTGGTGATGCGATAGGACGGTTTGTATTTGGTAGACCTTGTAGAGTTGCAGTTTGTTCAGCACTTGGAGCTGCTGCTTTCGGTGCTTCAACTGTTTCTTGTTTTGGTTGCTCAGCCGGTGCAGGTGTACTTACTGCAACTGGAGTGCCATTAGCATCTAAAATTGCGATAGTTGCTCCAACTTCAACTGTATCCCCAGGTTCGCCTAGTAACTTCGATACAATACCTGAATCTTCTGCAATGATTTCTACATTGACTTTATCTGTTTCAAGCTCAACAACGCTGCCACCTTTCTCAACTTTGTCGCCCACGTTGATAAGCCATTGTGAAATAGTTCCTTCGGTAATAGATTCTGCAAGCTCAGGTACTTTAATTTCGATCATTTTAAATGTCCTCCCCTTATTTGCCTAACGGTGTGTTTTTTCTTCTTTTGACTTCGGTAATCTCCATTTGTTAGCCTGACCTTGGGCAGAATATCTGCCCAAGACAAGCTAGAAACTGCATGTATTAATTGCTGTAAACTTCAATTTCTTGTTTATCTTGACGGAAGTTATACTTCACATCTAAAGCGTGTGCAACAATTAGTTCTTGCTCAGCTTTGTGAGCGAATGGATCGCCACCAGATGGGCTAGAACGATCTGGGCGTCCAATGTAACCTGTTTTCACTTTATCTCCAGCTAGTTCGAACAGAATTGGAGCCATATAATGCCATGCGCCCATATTACGAGGTTCTTCTTGAACCCAAATGATTTCTTCTAAGTTTTTAAAGCGTTTAATAATAGATTGAACTTTCTCAGCAGGGAATGGGTACAACTGTTCAATACGAACGATATGAACTTCATCTAAGTTGTACTCATGCTTACCAGACTCAACTTCAGCTGCTAAATCAATCGCCATTTTACCTGTACTTAAAACAAGGCGTTTTACTTTGTTTGGTTTCATGCCAAGGTTTTCTTGCTCTAAAGCAGGTTGGAAACGTCCTTCGCTTAACTGGCTAGCAGTTGAAAGCGTAAGTGGATGACGTAATAAACTCTTCGGCGTCATAAGTACCAATGGTCGAACAGCTTCTGTTCCTAAGATAGATGCTTGACGACGTAAAATATGGAAGTATTGTGCCGCGCTCGTTAAGTTAGCAACGGTCCAGTTGTTCTCAGCAGCTAACTGTAAGAAACGTTCTGGACGTGCACTAGAATGCTCTGGTCCTTGCCCTTCATAACCATGTGGTAATAGAAGAACTAAACCAGATTTTTGACCCCATTTTGCTCTTCCTGCTGAAACATATTGATCAAATAATGCTTGCGCAGTATTTGAGAAGTCACCATATTGTGCTTCCCACATAACAAGAGTTTCTGGAGCAAATACGTTATAACCATACTCGTAACCAACAACTGCAGCTTCTGATAATGGACTGTTATGAACAGAGAATGAAGCATTAATATTTGGTAAACGATGTAATGGTGAATACGTTTCATTCGTTTCTGTATCATGTAATACGATATGGCGATGGGCGAATGTACCACGCTGTGAATCTTGACCAGTTAAACGAATTGGCGTACCTTCTTGTAAAATAGAAGCGAATGCTAATGATTCAGCAAGAGCCCATTCAATTTTACCGTTCTCTTCAAGAGCATCTTTACGGCGCTCAAGAATTTTCTTCACTTTCGGATATACGTTAAATCCTTCAGGCCAAGATAATAGACCTTCATTAATTGCACGAAGTGAATCAAGCTCAACACCAGTATCAATTGGCTGAATGCCTTTTGCAACAACATCTGGCACTTTAACGTGAATCGTTGCATCGCTCGTATCAGCTGCTGGTACTTGTGCATAGTCAGATTTTAATTGTTCTTGTATAAACTGTGTAATTGTTTCAACCTCATCTGCATTTAGAACACCAGCAGCTTGTAATTGATCTGCATAAATTGCTCTTACAGTTGGGTGATTTTTAATTTTTTTGTACACTTGTGGTTGCGTAACTGCTGGGTCATCCATTTCGTTATGACCGTAGCGACGGTAACCGATTAAATCGATTAAGAAGTCTTTTTTGAACAACGTGCGATATTGAATCGCAAGGTTAGCAGCAGCGAGACAAGCTTCCGGATCATCAGCGTTTACGTGAACAATCGGAATATCAAAACCTTTTGCAAGGTCACTTGAATATTTAGTAGAACGAGAATCGTAGCTATCAGTTGTAAAACCAACTGCATTGTTTGCGATAACGTGAATCGTTCCGCCTGTTTGGTAAGCGTTCAATCTGCTTAAGTTCAATGTTTCAGATACAATACCTTGACCTGGGAAAGCAGCATCACCATGAACTAAAATGACGAATGATTTTGAAATATCTTGTTCTGGAAGACCAGATTTTTTACGATTTTCTTGAGCCGCACGTGCGAAGCCTTCCACAACAGGGTTAACGAACTCAAGGTGACTTGGGTTATTTGCTAATGTAACGCGAGTGCTAACTTCTTCATTACTAACGACTTGTTCTCTACCTAAATGGTATTTTACGTCGCCAGTCCAACCGCTATTTGCTACTGCGCCATCTATTTTTGCATGTTTGAACTCAGCAAACATGTGGCTATATGGTTTTTCTAATACGTGAGCAAGTACGCTTAGACGCCCGCGGTGAGCCATACCAATCATGACATCTTCTACACCGCTCTTGGCACCTTCTAGAACAATTTCATCTAATACAGGTACAAGCATGTCAACGCCCTCGATAGAGAACCGCTTTTGCCCAACGAATGTTTTATGCAAGAATTGCTCGAAACCTTCAACAGCTGTTAAACGTTTTAAAAGAGCAGTTCGTTTTTTATTTGATAATGGTTGACGCAATGAATTTGATTCCACCATTTGATGCAACCAAGCGCGTTCTTCACTATCTTGTATATGTGAAAATTCATAAGCTAAAGATTTTGTATAAACGTCTTTTAATCTATGAATTACATCAAGTGCAGTGTGAATACCCTCTGGTGCATCTTGCCATACTGTTTTAGCTGGAATCGCTTTCAAATCAGCATCGCTCAGCTCGTTCATTGCTTTCTCAAGAAGAGATTGTCCATTTGCAGCATCTTCCATTGGATTGATGTGAGCCAACGTATGCCCAAAAGAACGAATCTGCTCAACAAGTTGAACGACTTTAAGAATTTTTTCGATGTTCCCTGTGTTTTGAGGAGAAGAATGTGTTGCTGTGTTGTCCCCTGTTACGACATCATCTGGAAACGAAGGAGCTCCAAAAATTTCAAAAAGCTCTTGTAATTCCGGATCAACAGAACCAGCTCCAGTTACGTAAAGATCATACTGTTCAATAACATAACCAAGGTTCGGACCATGGAACTTAGCCCAAGGGTTTGTCGTTGTAATCTTCCTCGTCATTTGTTTAAACCTCCCAATGCATATAATCCTTTTTCCATACAAAAAGGTGCATTTTGCTCTTTTCAATAATTGATGAACCAATAATCAATGTAAATGTTTTCTTTACTCTTATGTTATTACAATAATTTACATAATACCAAACACTATTACTTATCTGTTTTGTAAAAAAACATTCACAATAACTTATCACCCAAGTTAATCTTTCATGTTATAAAGTAAATTTACAAAAAAAGGGGGTGAGTATATTTGGTATGCCTACATTAAAAACTAAAATTGTTGCATGTAGATATATGTATAATAGTTAGAATGTTTCAATAAAAATAAGTTTGAATTATGTATATTGAAATAATAAGCGCTTTCATTGATATTATACAACAATATAACGGAATATAGTATAAAAAATAAAAAATTATGAATTTATCGTAAACTTTATTTTGATAGTGTTAAATATTGAAAGGAAAATGGAGGATTTCTACAAAAAAAGTGGCTAAACATAAAAAATGCTTCATAACGAGTGAGTTTCTATAAATATGATGAAAAACACCGTAAAACCAATAACAGACTTTGTTGAATAAAGAAGAGAATGAAATATTTTAAAAAGATAAAACAAATATGGAGATATTAAATTTTCGCAGAAAAAGGGGAGAGATATAGTAACGGCTATATACAGTGTTCCGCGTTTCGCATCAAAATAGACACACTGAAATTGAAAAGTTTCTTCTATAATAAATAGCGTGAAAGATAATTGGAATATATGTAAAGGAAACTTGACGTTAAGTTTCCTTTACATATATACTCAATATAAGGAAGGAGGGAGAAATTTCCTTGGAAAATAAAATGGTCGAATACCGAAAAAAATTTGGATTATCTCAAGAAAAATTGGCTGAGAAACTTGGCGTTTCCAGGCAAACCATTATCTCAATTGAAAAAGGGAAATACGATCCATCACTTCCGTTAGCATTTGAAATAGCGAAAACATTTCAAACAACGATAGAACATGTATTCATTTATGAAGGGAAAGAAGAGGGGGAATAGGGATGAATTATTCACAAAAGTACTTTGTTATTATGGGAATCATTTTTCTATTTATGAGTGGATTTATGATATTAACAGGTATAATGACGCATTCTGCACCGCCAGCTATCACTTATCCATTGCTTGGGATGATGATTATGAGTTTCTGTTTGAGTTACTTGCACCCGCAATTTAAAGAAAAAGATGAGCGAATGAAACTCATTCGTTATAAAGGGATGTTCGTGACCTTTTTTGCACTAACAGCGTATTATCTTCTTTTCTCTATCGGTTTAAACTTAAACGTAATTACACTATCTGCAACTGAACTATTGAACATACTTATGGCACTCACAATGAGTACCGTCTTTATCTCGTTTGTTGTTTTATCAAAAAGATATTAAGATGGAAAAGAGAAAGGAAGATTAATATATGCAAATGATGTATGCTTTTGGTATTGGGCTTGTATTATTTTTAGCCGTATTTTTATTTATTCGTAAAGACGTTCAAGGCGGGACGTTAACGAAACGAGGATTTTATAAAATGATTGGCTGTTTAGTTGTTATGTTTATAGCGATTATCGTGATGATCGTGTTAATAAATCAGTCACTGTAGAATTGAACAACGGAACCTTACTTTTGTAAGGTTTTTTTGAAAAAATAAAAAACTAAAAATTCCCACAAGAGCCATTCACTCATATATAATCTATATTATATAATCCAATAAAAATGATAGGTGAGGAGCATATTATATGAATAAAAACACTATCTTTTTTTTATTAACATGTCTATTACTTACAGCTAGTATGATTTATATAATATGCAACAAACGAGAACAAGTACCACCTACATTAGTATGGGAGGGCGAGGATTATTACGTTACGAACGAACCTGCCAAACGAGACGAAGTCGGACAAAAACTTGGTGAAGTAACAAAGAAAATTGAAACAAGTAAAAAACCTCATAAAAATAGTGAATCTAACATACTACAAGAAAAAACAGAAGTATTTATAATGATTGAAGAAGAGGAAAATGAGCGCTCGCCATTAATTATAAAAGAGCCTCATAGTGAAGAATATAGAATAGTAAGGCCGATGTTAAAGCAAGTATTATAATGAAAAGGAGTTTTATCCCGCATTAACGGGCAGTAATACTCCCACCTCAAAATTCGGTGCATACGAGGAAGTTAGATGGGAGACAACTGCCCGTAAATGCCCGATTGGTGAGGGCTAATAATCAGTGGGGATGGACAAAACCCCCACTGATTAAAGTTTCACTTTATATGCAAACAGTAGCTTCATATCCATGGTCGCTAAGAAAAATATTTGTCTTTTTCCTTTGTTTTATTCTACCTCCTATAGGTGCTATTTACATTTTGATGAATAGAGGAGCGCTACAAAAGAGAGAATTCATTTTATACTTACTATTTGCTGCTATTAATATATCGCTTTGGTTATCGCTTATGATTTTTGATCGGAGCATATGGCTAGTAGCGGGACATGATGTACTTGCAGTAATGGTTATTATTGTTTCGAATATGAATAAGAAGTAAACCAGCATCCTTAAAGTTGTTGGTTTTTATTTTGCTATTTATAATGAAGAAACAAATTTTTAATAGGGAGTAGTGAGCTTTATGAGATGGAAGATAGGGACTTTTGAAAAAATAGAAACGAATGACCCATCTGTTGAGAAACTCATACACACATTTAAGGAACAAAACTTAAATGGTGGAGCGATTATAAGTTGTTTTAAAGTACATAATGAAAATTTTTTCAAAGAAATACCTTATGAACTAAATAGGTACGAGCACTTTTTTAGAAGTATTTTCAACTCTGTAGATATAAGCAATAATTTAGAGGAATTAAAAATACATACATCAGAAAAATATAAGTTTCAGTTTCAATATAGAGGCGCGGTAATGCTTGATGGGAGTATTGCATTTCAAATTATAAGAGGAGGAGCATATAAATACTTTCCAGATAGAATGGTAATCGCGAAGCAACTAGCGAGCGATGTATGCCAATACATGTTCCAAGATCGTTATGAGGATATTATAGTTTTCGAAAGTCATGCTCCTTGGACAGATTGGTTTTACGATGTTGCCTGGGATAATACTTGGATGGTATTAGATAGTAAAGAGCATACAATGTGGTTCATTTGTGCTACGGATACGGATTAAAAGATAAAGATCCTTTTAGAAATGCTGCAAGGATCTTTATCTTTCTAGAAAGAATAGAAAACAAATCATATAAATGCTATACTAAAAAATGTTTGTTATGTAAGTTTTATACTGTTATATAGTACGGGCTTACTAGAAAAAAGTAAGAGGAGAATGAACGTGAACAAAGTAAAAAAATTATTGCTACTAATGATGGTAGTAGGATTAACAGTAGGTGTTTTAGCGGGATGCGCTAATCCGAAAGATACTGCTGAAGAATTTTTAACAGCGATACAAAAAGGTGATATAGAAAAAGCTCGTACATTTGTTGAAAGTGATAAAGATTTTAGTAAACTAAATGAAAAAGCAGATGACGCTGAAGGAAAAGAGATGCTGAGTGCCATTGCAAAAAACTTTAAATTTGAAAAGTTAGAAGAAGTATCAAAAAGTGATGACAAAGCAGAAGTAAAAGTGAAAATTACATCAGTTGATCTATCTGTTGCTATGACAAAAGCGATGGGAGAAGTTATGCCAATGGCTTTCGCTAGTGCCTTTAGTGGAGATAAAGAGCAATCGAAAAAAACAATCGAAAAAACGATGACAGCAGCTGTAATCAAGCACTTATCCGATAAAGACGCAACAATGGCAACTCGCGAAGTGACACTAAACTTAAAGAAAAACAAAGATGGCGACTACAAAATCGTTGCTGACGACAACTTGAAAGAAGTGTTGTTTGCGAATGTGAAATCTTTTGAGAAGATGTTTGGTGGGAAGTGATTAAGTTCTTGTAAAAGAACGACATTTACAAAACGCTAGAGTGAAAATTTAAAAGTAGTAAAAAAGATGCTAGCATTTGCTGGCATCTTTTTTATGCAAGCTATAAAAATGTGCTTATAATCAGTAATTATAAGTTGTTTATTTGCTTGTATGTACTATGTTCCAAGAAGATTCAAGTTTTTCGATGTTTGTTTCAGCTTTCGTATAATCTTCTGTAGCTGATTTTAAGAGATATTCATAATCTAGTTCACCGTTCTCAGTATTTCCGTCAAACTGCTTCATCATTTTAAGCTGTTTCTCTAGAGAAGATTTTAAATTATTAATAGATTCACCAATCAATTTAAATTCTTTATCAGAAAAGGCATTTGGATATTTACTAAAGTTTTTTTCAATTCTTTGTATAGTTGGATACGTGTATGTCTCAATGCTTTTAATACCCTCTTGGGCTTGCTTAATAATCTCAGCTTCAGGTGATGACTTATCAATAGAAACAAGCGTTGCTAAATTGTTATTGCTATGGTTTAAGTTCACTTCATTTAGAATGTTGTGGAAATCATCCATTAATACAGCTTGATAAATAACGTTACCGCTTTTTATATTTTCGTTCGCTATGGTTGCTTCTTCATTTGAAAAGGAAGAAATCTTCTTTTTTACATCCATAATTTTATTCCGTAATGTTTCATTATGATTTACTAGTTTTTCATGTTCCATTCCTACTGAGACTGCTAGAAGTTGAAGGTCAGTTGCGATATCAGGGAAATCTGTAGCTTCTATCCACCCTGATTTTTGTGATGCTTCGTCGATTTTTTTAGAGACAGCATCAGCCTTCATAATAAGGTCAGCTTTAATATCTTTTGTATTTTGTGTATCTGTTTCAGTATTTGTCGCTTTTACAATAGTAGATTGTGTCGAGGATGCTGAATTACTACATCCGGCTATTCCTGAAGTAATAGCAAGCGCGACGAATGCGATAGAGAATTGTTTTTTATGTTTCATGTTTCATTGCTCCTTATATGTGGTTCTAAGCTGTAATTTTAATGGGGAGTTTTGGGCGTTTACCCATTAAAATATAATAACATTATTTATTTATATTAACTATAGGATATTAGTAGCAGGAAAAAGAAAAAATTTAGTACAGAGGGATGGTCGCTTGTTACATGGATAGTATATAAGATATAGAATCTATTTAAGGAAATAAATTGGTGGAGTACGAGGTGATAAATCTTACATTTTTAAAGTTATAAATGATTTGGAAGTATGATATATTTATATAGAATATTCAATTGGAGGAAAAAATATGAAGATTGTAAAGTCAAAAAAATTATGGATTACTTTAGCGGTAATCGTTGGATTAGTAATTTCCTATTCCATTGGCGCTAGTGGAGCCAAGGTTACTATTGAGAAAGAAAAGGTTACATATGAAGAGGCAAAAGCAAAAGCTGAAGAAAAGGAAAAAGAACTAAATTATACGAAGAGTAAGGTCAAAGATGGTATTGATGCGGAGCAAAAGAAGCTTGCTGACAAGAAAGTTGAAGTAGAAGAGACTTTGGCTCTAGTAGCTAATAAGAACCAACTAGCATCAGAAGTGGATAAACTAGGTAAAGATGTAGAGGCTAAAAAGGGAGAAGTAGGCAAGTTGGACGGAGATATCCAAGCTAAGACGAGCGAACTACAGAAACTTACAGAAGGCGTTAAAGCTAAGCAAGAAGAACCTAGAATGCTAGGTGCAGGTGAATACATCGTAGGCAAAGATATCCCTGCTGGTCGTTATAAAGCTACAGCAGTGGGGCGAGGTAGTAACTTTGTTGTATTTGACAGCAAGAGTGGTTCAGCAACGGTAAATACCATTTTAGGCAATAGCTCGGTAGGTCGTGGAGACTATACTTTCTTTACTGGTAATGGCGACATTATCAAGACAGCAGAGCAAGTTAAACTTATTCCAGTTGAATAAACATCGGATAAGTTTGATTGTGTAATAAATAATAAAATAAGCAACAGGAGTTAAAGAACATCATGAAAAAATGGATATTTTGGGCGGTAATTTTTTACGTACATTCAGCAGTACTACTATATAAGGGAATTGACAAAATTGAAGGGTACTATATGGCTAGTGAATATAGTGAGTTAAATAAACATGTTTATGTGGGTGGAGACGCGTACAACTACATTATTAACTCGAACCTACTGACAGCGTTCTTTGTACTTAGCGCGGCATTCTTTATCGCGGGAACTCTTTTAATTGCTACAGGATCGATTATCAAAGCTATTAAGGAAAAGCAAGTAACTGCTAATAATATATAAATTTGATAGTGTCCCCTTTAAGTAGGAAGTGTAAAAGAATATGTATACATATTCTTTTACACTATTACTTGGAGGGGATTTTTCATGTCTAATAAAAGTCCGAGATTTAATACATACTTGGAAGAATTAAAGCTATTTAAATGGAAAGAACGTAGTAATACGGAAGTTACTATGATTTACTACCAGTTCTGATGGTTAAATTATCGTGTAAAAATAGCGTTCTATCAACTGATAGAACGCTATTTTTACGATATGACCCCGGAGAGGCTCGAACTCACGACTTCCACCCTGTCAAGGTGCGAGGTCAAGTTATTCACGTTCCTTATAGCGGTTAAACCGTTGATATATCAGTATCTTACATCATTTCTAATAGTTTGTACAATCATTTTTACCCCCAACACTCTTCTATTCAATACCTCCAATCCTATTTATATATTCGGTAAGTGGTAAAGAGCTTACGCCCTTACCTATAAAGTGGGATAAAACTAAGTGGTACTAAAAATAACTTTTGAATAGCTGTTTAGAATATTTGCTTCTTGCACTTTTGTTGATACTCTAACGTACGGTAATAGGTATTTCTCCTAATATGAAAAAATGTATATAATAAGAGGGATAGGAGGATATAAAAATGAGCATAAAAAATTTTCGATTTATTCCTGTTGAAGATTATTTACAAACAGGTATTTACCATATTCCAGATTATCAAAGGGAATACTCTTGGACAACGAAAGAAGAAGTTGATGATTTCTGGAATGATCTTAATAGTGTTGTTGTTGAAAAGCGTGAGAACCATTTTTTTGGGCAAGTTGTAATACATAATGATTCTGAAGAGAATAAAAAATATGTTATAGATGGACAACAACGAACTACAACATCGGTAATATTTATGGCTGTTCTGCGTGATTTATATGAAGAATTGTATCAAGAAAGTCAATTAGAGGACGCAAGGATAGCTGTAGAAGATATTAGAGTGAAGTTCATTGGCAGATGGTCTGAAGTGAAAAATCAATTAAGGTTGACGTTGGGTTCAATAGACAAAGAATACTTTAAGAAGAATATTCAGATAAGTAAACCAGAAAAGATTGAGAAACCGGAGATTGATTCTCATAGAAGAGTTAAAGAAGCATACGAGTATCTAGAGAATAAAATGAAAAAAATTATCTCAGAAAGCTCTAGCTTTGTTGACAGATTTAACAAGATAGAGGAATTTTATAATAAGTTTTTAAAAGGTTTCCAGTTAATGTATGTTGAAACAGATGAGATCAATGAAGCGTTTATTATTTTTGAAAGCCTAAACGCACGAGGAAAAGCTCTGGAAACAGCTGATTTACTTAAAAACCATCTTTTTAGAATCTCAGGCAGAAGTATTGATTTAGTTAAACAGACTTGGATGAATACTATTGAGAATTTAGAGGATATCGATGTTACAAAATTTTTAAGGCATTATTGGAACTCTCAGTATTCCTTTTCCAGAGAAAGGGAATTATATAAGGAAATCAGAAATACGGTGGATACGCCTAAGAAATCTGAGGAATTTGTTAGTAACATAAATGAAATGTCAAATATATATAAATGTCTGACGAATCCTTTAGAAGAAGCGTATTTTAATGATCAAGAAATACATAAATATCTAAATCACTTAAGGATACTCAAGGCAAGCTCTTTTTATCCTGTAATTCTGGCTATGGTGAATAGTGAATTTATTGAAGATGATATAAAGGCTGTGGCTCATTCTATCGAATCTTTAATTTTCCGTAACTGTGTAGTGGCAGATAAGGTAGCTAATAGATATGAGGTATTATTTGCGAAAATTGCATATAAAATATCCCAAAAGACATTTACTACTGTAGATGAGATTCAATCTGAATTAAAGAAGGAAATCCTGAACGATGAGGAATTTGAAAGTGCGTTTAAAACATTTTCACTTAAAGCACCACATACTGCTAAATATGTATTAAGAGAAATAAATGATTACATTGATAATGAGGTTCAAGCAAGGAGTGATAATTTTAAGATTCATTTGGAACATATACTCCCCCAAAAGAAGGGAGATTGGGATATTGATGATGAAACCCACGATAAATACAAGAACAGAATCGGTAATTTAACGTTGTTAGCTAATGTTTCAAATAGATCTTTACAGAATAAAACTTTTGATAAAAAGAAAGAAATTTATAGAAGATCTAATTTAGCAATAACATCTTCTTTAAGTGAATATGATACTTGGAATGTAGACAATATTGAAAAAAGACAGCAGTTTCTTTGTGACATTGCAAAACAAAGATGGAGAATTTTTATATAGGATATTAAGAATGATCAGCTGTAAATTGACCGAATTACTCGAATTAATTCAAGCAGAAAATCAGAATCAAACTAATAGAGAACTGCGTTACCTTACTCCTTCCTGTGACAACTTAAGAAATGACTGTAATAAAGCTCTTTCACTATTTGTGAAGAGCTTTTTGATCATTGAAGTAGACATCAAACGGTAATTTACGCACTAAAACAGGTCATTTTTTACAAAGTAGTTCGGAATTTTTGCACTAAATCTAAGCGTTATTTTCAAGGAGATTCGGAATCCTTGCACCAAAAAATAGCATGTATTACCGAGTATAGAAAAAATATAGTAAAATAAATAAAGATAGAAACAGGTAGTCGCTCACGCTCTATCCTATCTTCCTTCGCTCACGCTCTTCTATTGTTCGCTTCGCTCACGACCTCACGCTCTTCTATTGTTCGCTTCGCTCACGACCTCACTCTGTTCGGTTGGGTTTGACCTTTCTTTGACTAAAAATCAACAATGAAATTTAAAAAAGATTAAAAAAGTATAAAAAACTGTTCTGAAAACATAATTTTAATTGAACTAATAAATGGTTAAGAAAAAAGGTTCATTCAAAATGCTCTTATTAAAGAGGTTATTGTTATTAACATATTTTCTTTATAAAGTCAACAATAATGTAACGTAAAAATTGAAAAAAACTGAAAAATATGGTATAATAATAGTATAGTCAAAGAGCTTGCATGACTATAAAAATATTAGGTTTAATCTAGAGGGAGAATAAAAGGGACTTTTGAATGGGCTAATTCTTTGTATTCTTTTGAACGGATACAATTGGTAGAGAAAAATGAATGTAAAGAATATAAGTCAAACGTGACCTATAGTCATGTTTTTTTTTATTCCATCAAAAAATGAAATAATTCGTCACGAAAGGAGGAGTGGAAAATGAATTTAGAACAATACTTCTTCTGCTATTCAACAAATTTACTTGAGTTTTTACGTTTTGAAAAAGGACAGAGGTTTATTTGTACCGCATTCCATGATAAAACAATGAAACGCTTTTGGCTTTTTGAAAGAACAGAAGAATTAAATCAATTTTTAGTTGAGTATACCGAACGTAGCAAGACTTTGGGTTTGCTCACAATCTAGGTTATAGACAAGTAGTTAAATTAAAGGAGTTAATTAAATTGAAAATGAACAATAAAAAGAGCTATGTAATTATTCCAAATGTGGCATTTGGTTTCGGTACAAAGTACCATTTAAATAAAGATGAGTTTATGATGTTTGCACACCTCCAATTCATGAAACAAATAGGTTTAGAAAATACAACAGTCACAATGGTAGATATGTTGGTTAAAGGTCTTAAGTGGGAGACAAGCACTAAATTTCGGGATAAAAAGAGAGTAGTTGATGCTCTTGAAGGTTTGCTAACCAAAGGATACATAACAATTGAGCATGATGGTAAAATCTTAAAAGATATTTTAGTCATTACTATCAATAAAGAGATGGAAAAACTTGAAGCAGAGACTAAAGTTGAGTGGAAAGAAAATCCTTTCATTTGGAAAGGTTTTACGCAAGTTTCTTACGACAAATACAATTTAGCGGAAAATAATGGTTATTACCTTGTGGCTATCTCTTACATAACGTGGCGAGATAATGCTAAACACACATGGAGAATCTCAATAAAAGAATGGGAAGGCATATTTGGTGTAACTGATAAAACAGCCAGAGAAATCCTTGGAGGCTGTGGAGAATTTATAACTAAAATTACTGGCAATCACTATAAAGATGAAGCTGGTCAAGTTAAACAAGAAGCAAATCAATACACAATGAAAACTGTGTCGGTTGAAAGTAATCTACAAAAGATTACAAAGGAAACAATTGTAGAGACGGCACTTGATACAGCATTCGCAAAAGTTACAGATGTAAAAATTAAATTGGATACTGACCTATTTAATCAAATTTTCGACAAGAACACTAAATGGAAATTCAACGGGTACAAAGCATGGAAGGAAACAACCTGCAAATTCGTTAAAGAAGGCGGTCAAAAGAAAGTTGATGCAATGAAAGCGAGTAAAAACAAGGTTGCAGGGGAGGTTGCGGAAAGGTTAGAAAGAGAATATCAAAAGCATATTTTAGAACAAAAACAACAAAAAGAGCAAATAGTAAGGCATGAGAATACTTGGGGAACCGATGGAGAATTTATATCTTCTTATGTAAAAAAAGGAAAATCTAATAATGATATTACAGATTTTTTAGATGATTAGACAGAATTGAATTAAAAAAGTAATGGGTTAAAATTACCAAATTTGAGTTTTTGGATATTGGATTAACTTTAAGTTAATTAACATGAGAACATAAACCCATGTAAAAGAAAACTTAGTGCTAATCGAGTATTCAAACACAAAATAATAAAAAAGTGAACCCCCATTTAAATTGGGGGGATTCTATATAAAAGAGATGTTTTATCAAAAGACAGTATGATTTCTCGCCATAGTATTAAATATTTATCATTTGTGATATTTTTGAAAAGTATGTAAATCGAGATGAATATACGTTTACATTATCTAAGTTAACATGAGAAGTTTAGTTTAAGCCCCTTCTTGTAGCACAATGAAAAAGTAACTAATTTTCTTCTCCTCTTAAAATTTTCATTATATCCTTATTGAGCTCTGTAAAACCATAGTCTAGTATTTTTTTTCGTAATTCCTCAAAGGAAAGGGGAGAATTAATAGCCAATTCGTAGGTCTCTTCAGAAATACTAGCTATTTCATTCAATGCGTCCCAGACTCTATCTTCGGTTATACTCTCATACTTTTCTTGTACCTTTTGTACTTGTCCTTTTTTGTCTGCATTTAATATGGGACTAAGTTGAGAAATTTTAACTCTTTCAAACAATAAACGTTCTTTGGTATCTTCTATTTTATAACAAATTACATGTGTAGCCTGCTCCATAAAGACTTTATATTTCTCGTGATACCTTAAGCGATTTCTTATACCTAACTTATATCCTGTTTCACCAACGTACATACACTCATGATGACTATAGACGACATAAACCCCTGTTATATTATCGAAATCCTTCAGAAATTCTAATTTAGGATCTTGTTTATTCCAATCAAACACACGATACTCCACTTGGTCAATAATGATTTCTTTTGTGTATTTTGGTAAACGTGTTCTGTGTAATTCTTTAACAGTACTATTAGCATCTTCAATTTTAATATGAATCTTAGTCTTCTGCTCCATTAGTAATTTCCCTTCAAAAGTAATTTTTTGTTTAAAAGTAATCTCCTAAATTAAAATTTTACCAATATTCTATTGATATTGAAAGTATATGATATCTTTCTGAAAGAACCTACCTTAAGGAAGAGAATAAGATGACTACATTATAATAAAGTTAGTTGCAGAGTTATAGATGGTGAGGCAATAGAGGTATTAGAAGCAAATAAACAAGTAAATGATGATTTAAAGGTTTTCGAAGAAAATAATTGAATTAGAAAAGGAAATAAAAAACAGTTAAGAAAAAAAGACGTTTGCTTAAAAAGCAGGCGTCCTTTTAATTGTAAAACATTATATTGCAAAATCTCTTACTGTTGTCAACAATGATAGTACACAAGATTTGTTTGCTTTTTTATAGTTATTGTTGTATATGGATGTTTATATCTCCCTCAGCGTGTAAGGTAGAATTTTCTAGCGAGATTGCTCCATCTAAACGTTTGATGATTTTATTTTTAGCTACTAATAAAGTGAATATTAGCCCCATGCTAAGTAGGGTAGAAAAGTCACCTACTCTAGACCAAAAATCTGACATGTTATTTGCCGATGCTGGGTCTGTTATTGTAAATGATACTAATGAAAAATAAAATCCTATTAAAGCTACTACTGGACTTAGTATGTAGAAAATGATAAAGAAAAAATTTAGGTATTTAGCCAATTGAGTTTTTTTTCTTTTCTCTAAATATTGAGAAAAATATTTTATGAAGTCACCCAGCACAAATAATCCACCTGCAATAGAGAATCCAGCTATAGCGATAGAACTTTGGAACATATCAGCTAATCGAAGTAAAGAAAGTGCAATTGTCCCGACCCCAAAACCAATAATTACTAATTCGCCTTCGTTAAAATTCATTAATAACGACTCCAATCTCTAGTGATTAATGATATTCATTTTATTATGAAAAATTCTCTATGTATAGAGAATTTTGGTAAAGCTTCATATTTTACTTTAAGAATTTATGAGTTAATAAAGGATCGAATAAAAGAAAATAGTGAATAATTTTCAATGGTTGATTATTAGTTCACCTAAAGAATTGGTAATTTATTTAGAAGCTCTATATGAAGAGTAGTTTTTATGTATTGCATCCTCACACTCACGTTAAATGTTTAATGCGTGCGAATCTAGTGATAAATCTGTCAATTGAGATGATTTTATGTGTAGATTGCCGTATGACTATGTTATTAAAGATTAGAGATAACAGATAAGTTATATTAGGTTATTTGTAAATAACTATAAAATGATGATGGGGTTTAATAAAGTATTTGTATAATGTGTATCATTTGAGTACACTCTATTGATATAAAAATGAGTAATTGATATACTTAGGTTATAAACGTCTCACATACATGTATCAAAATAGAAAGGTGAAATTCACATGGAATATGGTTATGCTCGTGTGTCATCAGCAGGTCAAAATTTAAGTTCACAAGTTAAGCAACTGCAAGAAGCAGGTTGTGAAACTATCTTTAAAGAGAAAGTTAGTGGAAGAAGGAAAGAGAATAGAGAGCAGTTCAACTTGCTCCTTGAAAAAGTCCAAGAAGGTGACTTTATTGTTGTTACGAAGTTAGACAGATTTGCTAGAAGTACGAAAGATGCTTTAAATACTATTGAATACTTAAACAGTAAAGGAGTTTCTCTTATTGTCTTGAACATGGGTGGAGATAAGATTGATACAAGTACGGCAATTGGTAAGTTAATGATTACTGTTTTATCTGGAATAGCTGAGTTTGAAGCCGACATGATTAAGGAAAGACAATTAGAGGGCATTGAAGAAGCAAAGAAAAGAGGTGTCTATAAAGGAAGACCTAAGAAGTATACAGAGAATAATAGAGGTTTGCAGTATGCTCTTGAGTTATTTCATAATAGAGAAACTAATAAGTTGACGGTTAAAGCGATTGAGGAGATAACCAAGATAAGCAGGGCGACACTTTATAGAGCAGTAAGAGAACAAGGAAAGTAGTTTAGAGTAAAACGAAATGCCGTATGGAAAAGAAGTGTGGGGCTCCATATCACCTTTTTGAATGATCTGGTTATGGAATAGTGTATAAGCACAACTGTTCCCGCACTCTGAATGAAAAATTTTCTTTGTTGAATATTTTATCTGTAAAAAATGCTTAATTTAAAGAAAAATAGTTTCTAAAAAATAGTAAAAGGGTACAGTTATTCTTTGAAGAAGTAAAGATGAAGCTATTTCAATTAGAAAAATTTAATGCAACGAGGGGTAAAGGAATGCGAAGTACTATAGAAAAATTTAGGGATTATATAAAATTTAATAAATACTTTTCTATGAGTTATCTTATAAAATATGGTTATTTTGATTTTAAATACAATTCAAAACAGCATAAAGAAGATTATATATTATCTAATATAGTATTTAAAAAGGTATTTAATACAAATGAGTTAGAAGAAAAATATATAGAAATAAAAGTAGATGTAAAGTTTGATTCAAAAAAAGAAACTGTACCTATTTTGCTATCAACCTATAAAAATGAAGATGAAAGAAGAATATATAAACTTCCTAATATTTATTCTTATATTTGTCTTTGTAGACATCTTTATGAACATCAGAATAAATATATGGAAATTTTGGGTTCAAGTAATAAGTCCATCTCAAAGGAATTTTATAATTCTTCCTTTTTAGCTGGTAAAATTAAGCGTGAAGATAACAGAATAGGAAAGAGGAAACTTTTTAAAACTGATATTCAAAACTTTTATCCTAGTGTATATACCCATTCGATTCCATGGGTTTTAGTTGGTAAATCTGAAGCCAAAAGGAACAAGAATGACAAAAAGAAATATTACAATATTCTAGATAATTTAATTCAAAAGTGTCAACTAGGGGAAACACATGGAATACCAACAGGAAGCTTTGCTTCAAGATTAATAGCAGAAATTTATATGTGTAAACTAGATGAAAAATTAAGTGAATATCAATATATAAGGTATGTTGATGATTTTGAGTTTCCATACAATGATGAAAGTGAAAAGAGTCAATTTTATAAAGATTTAAACAAGGAACTAAATAGTTTAAATTTAAAAGTTAAGGTTGAAAAAAATCAAATAGATTTATTCCCATTTCAAGATAGTAATAATCTAGCCTTTTTCTTCGATTATTTTACGAAAAATGATAAAACAGCTAAAACTCAACAAAAAAGGATATATAACTTTATTGAAGAGAGTATTTATAAAGAAAGAGAAGGCTATAAAGGTTCATTAGTATTAATGTTTAAGGCATTAAAAGATAGTATAACTAGAAAAGAATTATATCAGGGTGCTTTTACAACTCCTATGTTAAATAAATTATTTAATTTAGTTTTAATGAAACCTAACCTAGCAGTTAATTACTTAGAATTTGTAGATGTTTTAGAAGAGGGAAAAGTAGAAAATGAATTAAAATATGGAATTAAAAAAATTGAAGCCCAAATTAAAGAAAATATAAATCGATATATTGATTTGAATTATAATCAAGAGTTATATTCATTACTCAGTATTTTTTACTATTTAGATATTTTGACAATTTGTTCTAAACAACAATTATTTAAAATAATAAAAGAAATGGATGATTTAAGCTCAATTTTGTCATTTGAACTTTTGTTACATGATGAAAGTAATATTGATGACAATCTCTTTAAAGTAATTGAAATAAAGCTTGAAAACTCAATGTCTTGGGAGGAAGAGTTTTGGCTTTTTAAATATCATGTGTTATATAGAATAAATGAAGATAAAAAATCAAAGTTATATAAAGAATTTAAAAATTATCTTTATAATCATTATAATAATGGAATTGAGAAATCTAAATTTTTTAATCAGAATAACATAAAAAAAATAGAGTCACCAATTAATGTAGAATGGCAACATGCAAATAGTGATCAAGATATTTCAAGGTTTTTTAAAGTTTTACTAGATAAAAAAATATGCTTTATTCGTATAAGATAATGTAAATTGGAAGATAGGGGAAATACTAATTATACCTTTATAGGTGTTTTTGACGCTTTAAGTGGGGAATAATTTTCACCAATTACATTGAGTTTTATTAGGAAGAAACGAGTTAAATAATGTTGTTTTTATCATGTTTTAAAAAAATTCTATGAGTCGTACTGACCGTATTACAAAATACAAGAAATAAACATTATAAGTACTCATAAAGGGTGTCTTTTTCTTTTGAAGTGAATGAATGTTCATTCGAATATAACGATTTATGCAGATAATTAAGTAGAAGCCCTAATACCTCTGCATTCAGAGTTGAAAATATTATCATATAAAATAAAAGAAAAAGTGTTACTAGACATATTTTTAGCATGTGAATTATTGTATAGAAAAAGCGATATAGGGGTACGTATTATCTTTAGGACATCCCATTAATATATTAGCAGTATAGTGAAAAAGAGTGAACATTTTGTTCACCCTTTTTGTTTATAAATTATTA
Organism: Bacillaceae bacterium OF18-1A; assembly: GCA_027694045.1. Classification (GTDB taxonomy): domain Bacteria; phylum Bacillota; class Bacilli; order Bacillales; family Bacillaceae_G; genus Bacillus_A. The sequence continues at coordinate 213,555 of JAQEWB010000004.1, forward strand.
ATTGGACTATGTTTATTATGTTGAGCTACAATATCTTTGCTTGTCATATTAATATATTTTCTAACCATCTCAATTGATGAATGTCCTAATATCTTTTGAAGAGTCATCACATCACCATTATTAAGCAAATAATACTTTGCAAATGTATGTCTGAAAGTGTGAGGAGAGATTCTTACACCCTTAATTCCTGCATTATCACCATACATTTTTAATCTCTGTCTAAAACGTGCAGGATCAATGGTATTACCATAAACGGTAGCAAATATATGCAGAGTATCAAATTCCTCAACTTCAACTAGTAATTCACGCAGTAGCTTACTAGTCTTTTGGGAAATAGGCACATATCGAGTTTTACGGCTTTTTGTGTTAGCTCCTTTTAACTCAATCACATTCGTTTTAAAATCAATATCCTCTTGTTGAAGATTTAACGCTTCACTAATCCGCATACCTGTGTCAGCAAGCAACATCATTAATACATAATCTCTAAATCCGGCATATGTTCGTTGGTTTGGTTGTTTAAGTAAGATTTTTAATTGTTCAACGGATAATGCTTCAATATTATCTTGTGCTTCTTTTAGTGGCTTGATTTTTGTAAATGGATTGGCTTGTACATATTCTTCTTCAACGAGAAAGTTGTAGAATGCTCTTATATGTTTCAGGATAGTATTTATATAAGAAACAGAGACACCAACGGATTTATATTCTTCCTTAACACAATGGTTATTTTTATGCTTAACGTGGTCGTTTTTCAAGTAATACAAGAACTCTCTCATAGTATTTGTATCGAGTGTATTAGGCGTTACGTCTTTATGATATTCTTCTAAATATCGATGAAATACTAAGAAATATACCTTCTTATTTTCAAGTGTTTTTCTTGCAAGTCCTTCTGCTTCTTTCGCAAACATATAAATGTTAAATAACTCTTGGAATGTGTAAGTTTCAACTTGTTTAAACTCAATACTTGTACGACCTAACTTTGCTTTACCTCTTTTACCTGTTCTCGACAAAATAAAACGCCTCCCTATATCGGTAATTTGGTTTACCGTATAAGAAGACGTGAATGACTTGCACCCTAAAAAGTAAATGACCGCAACACTAGGGTAATTTTTGGTGTGCAAAGGATAAAACCTTAACACTTACAAACCCTTGTAAAATACGGTCTCATTTACAACTATGATCCCGACTGGCCTCGAACCAGCGACCTCCACCCTGTCAAGGTGGCGCTCTCCCTGCTGAGCTACGGGATCTCAACTAACGTTGATAAAACATTTAATCAGAAAATTAAGTTAATTATACAAGAATATCTGAAATCTTACAATGGTTTTTAATTGTAAGATTAAAGTGAAAACTAGTAGTGTGTTGCTTTCTAACTAGTTAATAGAAGTGGGGCGTTTGATATTCAATGTTCTACTAGCATCAATATGATTTTGAAAAAAGATAGGGAAATATACAAGCATAACGAGCTCTTTTGCATTTAATATATTAAATATAAGTAAAGGAGTTTAATGATCTATGTCAGACAAAAATAGCAAACATGTTAATCCATGTACTCATCATTGTAATTTCCCTATTGCAGGACCACAAGGAATTCCAGGACCTGGTTCTACTCTGTTTTTTTCGAAAGACCAAGGAGATGCACCGATAACTATTCCAGCTAATTCAAATAATTTTCAAATCATGACGGTTATCGTGAAGACAACTGAACATAATCAATTGGTTAAATTGGACGCTACTGTGAGCACCGAGGTACTTCCGACAGGTGGGGTAACTAATTTTCAATATGGGGTAAGGTACGCTATCTTTAGAGATGCGGCTGTTACGCCGTTAATATCCGCTTTGCAACAAGGTAACTATGACAGAAGTCTTGGTTTTTTACTTTATGATTGGCAACCAAATTTTACTTTTGTCGATACAGTTGCTTCTCCAGGGTTTCACATCTATCGGATTGTAGCTACTGAAACATTCCCACGCTTAAATATAGATTCAATTACAGTTCGCAATCGAGGATTTACTGCTACTGTTTTTCCTGCTGTATAAAGCATTATCAATAATTTGACTTACGCAAACCTTGTTGTTTTTGCAAAGTAAAACAAAAGATGACAAACTGTACTTGTTACCTTCAAGATACATTTCCACTTGTTTTCGTTTTACAATATGTAAAACGGTTCATAGAGCATTCTCTGATATATTCCATTTTTTCTGAAGTTAAGTGCATTTGTTTAGGCTTTAACCTGCATTTCGAGTGGTGGAATGCAGGTTATTTTCGGTTTCTGTGGTTTGTGATATAGATGTATTCAGTATTTTATGATCGATTTGATGTCGTGTGATTTTCATATATATAGTAGGAATTTAACTCTTCAATATTCAAATTGGCCAATATATCCTTTTTACAATCTATTAAAAATCATGTATAACAGAAGTACAAGGTTATTATATATACTTAGGAGTAGAAGGAGATTAGTTATAATGGTAAGAAAAACGTTCAAGATGCGTGTGTCTAGAAATAGAACGATTTCGATTAATGGTTCGATTCTTGATGTGGATGTTACACATGATGAGTTTTTGCAAGAGTTTGTTGAGTGGGTCGATTCTAAAGGGTGGTCGTTTATGGGAATGACAGATGAGATTACGCCTGAGGAAGCTAGTCAAAAGTTAATAGATGCGTTAATAGATGAGAAGGATAAGAAAGAGTAATTCCTTCTTATTTTTATTGTATATGTATGTTATTTATCGTAAAAGTGTGATATAGTAAAAAACGTTGAATATTTTTCCAATTTAATACAAATTATATGTAGATTGGTAGGTTCATTTTTTGATTGGGGAGTAAATTGAAAAGGGAGAGTCATATGGTAAATTTTAAGAAGATTTTGGCTTTTATTACAGTTATTTGTTTATTTTTTTTGACACCTATGACGTTACAGGCTGAGACAAATATTGGGGTGAATCCAGAACAAGTGGCACCACCACCTGCGGAAGGTCCGAATGTTTTTAGTCAGTTTGCAGCTACGATTGATGCGAAAACGGGAGATGTGTTATATGACAAAAATGCACATCATCGTGCGTTTCCGGCTAGTATGACGAAAGTGTTAACGGCAATTTTGCTTATGGAGTATACGAAGCCAGAGGATCAATTTACGTTTTCACAATTAGCGTTAGATCAAGAGAAGAGTAATTATCAAATTGAGTTTCAACCTGGGGAGACAATTAATAGAAATACTGCGCTTATGATTTTGATGGTGTTAAGTGCGAATGATGTGTCGTATGCGATTGCAGAGCGCATTGGTGGAAGTGTTGAGAATTTCGCTAATATGATGAATGAAAAGGCAAAGCAATTAGGAGCTACAGATAGTCATTTTGTAACACCAAATGGATTGCATGATCCGAATCATTATACAACGCCATATGATATGGCTATGATTACGAGAGGTGTGCAAAAGTATCCTGAAATTTTACAAGCAATGAATACGAAAAGAACGACAGTGACGACATCTAACCAGACTGTTTCTATTTTTAACAAGTCTACTTATTTTGAGAATCCATATAGTATTGGTGGTAAGACAGGGTTTACGAATGAAGCGCGTAATACGCTCGTTTTATTAAATGAGAAGGATGAAAATCGTATTATAAATGTGGTAATGGCTTCTCAAAGACCTGAAATTTATGAAGATTTGAAGCAGATGGCAGAATATTCGTTCGGACAATTTGTGAAGCAAACTGTATTAGATAAACATAGCTGGCATCAAAAGACAACGTATTTAAATAAAGATATTGATAGCGAACTTGAAAAAAGTGCAGAGCTCATGCTTAAGAAAGATGAAGGGAAAAATGTGAAAACTATTTTCCGGGCGGCTGCGCTAGATAAAGAATCGTTGTATCATAAAGGAATCCATCGCGGTGAAGTGGTTGGAGCAGTTGATATTACGAAAAATAATCAAACAATTGCGACTATAAATGTTCTTTCAAAAGAAGATGTTACTTTTGCGATGCCTAAAAAAGATACAGTTGCGGCTCCTGAAGTAAAAGAATCTAATGTGAAAATGATAAGTGTTGGGATAGGAGCTATTGTATTATTTGGAGCCATTTTATATGTAGTGATACGCCGAAATACACAAGGAATGAAATCAGAAGAAAAATAAATTACTAGTAAAAGACTGTGAAGGGATTTTATCACAGTCTTTTTGTCTTTATATATTAAAAGTAACTAATAATTGTAAATTTTCTTATTGCATTTCTATTTTGTTCGTTATATTATTTACTTGTGTTCTTGTTAAAGAACGATATGGATATTGCATACTTCAAATAATATAAAACAACGGAGAGGAAGAGAAACGATGAAATTAATTTGGAAGGTGATTAGCAACGTTATCTCATTTGTTTTATTTGCATTGATGGTTTGCTTAGCTTTTGTAGTTATTTCTTCAAAAGCGAGCGGTGGCGACCCAACAGTGATGGGATATCAATTTAAGAGCGTTCTGTCAGGATCGATGGAACCAACATTTTTAACAGGATCAATCATTGCAATAGAGCCGACGAAAGATGGTTCTAAATATCAAAAAGGTGATGTGATTACCTTTAAAGAGAAAGATGAAAAAATTATCACTCACCGTATTATCGGTGTGAAAGATACAAATGGAAAAGTAATGTATGAAACAAAAGGGGATAACAACAACGGCCCAGATTTAGAGCCAGTACTTGCAGAGAATGTAATCGGAAAATATGCAGATATTACAGTTCCTTATGCTGGATATGCATTAAATTATGCAAATTCAAAAGCAGGGGCAGCATTACTTCTTATTATTCCTGGAATCTTTTTACTTGGCTATTCCGCAATTTCTATCTTCAGTGCTATTCGTAGTATCGACGGGGAAAAGAAAGATAAAAAAGTAGAACAATCCGTCTAATTTGTTTGGTTATACTTTCCGGTAGGAAGTTAACAAATATATATTAAGGGGATATGGACATGACTTTAAAGAAAAAATTAGGGATGGGTATCGCATCAGCAGTGTTAGGGGCTGCATTAGTTGGCGGAGGAACATTTGCATTCTTTAGCGATAAAGAAGTGTCAAACAATACATTTGCGTCTGGTACGCTTGACTTAGCACTAAATCCATCAACAATTGTGAAGGTGGATAATTTAAAACCAGGTGATACAATTGAAAAAGAGTTTAAATTAGAGAACAAAGGTACATTGGATATTAAAAAAGTACTATTAAATACAGAATATAATGTAGAAGATGTGAAGAATGATAATAAGAAAGACTTTGGTGAAGATATCGAAGTAGTTTTCTTGAAAAATATTGATAAAAAAGATGAAGTAATTAAGAGAATGACATTAAAAGAATTGCAGAGTAAAACAATGACTGCTGCAGAAAATGATCTAGTAAGTTGGTTGTGGCCTGAGAAAGGTATTAAAGCTGGAACGAATGATTCATTTAAAGTGAAATTCCACTTTATTAATAAAAATGAAGATCAAAATGAATTCCAAGGTGACAAGCTTCAATTGAAATGGACATTCGAAGCACAGCAAGGCGATGGCGTAGAGAAAAAATAATCATAAAAAGAGACTATCTAAATGATAGTCTCTTTTTATGATAACGATGAAATGTAAAAAGAAACGAAGTTTTTCTATCATTTTGTAATTCACTTTATTATAATAAAGATATAGTTCTTTATAGAGAACGAGTTGTTCGATAGGAGAGATTAAGATGCTGAAGACACCTAGCAAATTAAAAAAGATGCTTATATTGCCATGTATGTGTTCTATTACGTTTTATTTAGGCTCTCAAATGATGACTTATACAGAAGCAGCTTTCGTTCATGAAACGAAAGTTCAGGCTACTGTTTCTACAGCAATTATATTTCCAAAAACAGTGGATCAGTTAACAGAACAAGCTAAGCAACATAAACAAGTTATTTTGCATGAGTATGAAGAGATGAAAGCGAAATTAACAGTCACTTCCACCCAAGAATTAGAGGTGGCGCTTGTCGTATGGAAGCAAGGACGTGAAAAGATAGCGGCTGAGAGAGAATTGTTACAACAAGTATATACAACAATAGCAACCCCTTATAATCAAGTACAAGAAGAGTTAAAGGCGAATAAAAGTGAATCTACTAAGCAAATATTCTCGTATGTGAATGCTGGCTTTCATATAATTAAAGAGGACTGCAAGTATGTTGATAAAGAAGTTAGCTTACAGGAAATTGATAAACAAATTCAAGCTTTTGAGAAAGTATTAGTAGACGAAGCTACAAAAAAAGTGAACGAGGAACAAAAGAAATTAGAAGAAGCGAAACAATTAGAAGAGAATAAGAAACAAGAAGAGGCAAGAAAATTAGAAGAGAGTAAGAAGCAAGAAGAAGCGAAACAATTAGAAGAAAATAAGAAACAAGAAGAAGCGAAAAAGTTAGAAGAGAGTAAGAAACAAGAAGAAGTAAAAAAATTAGAAGAGAGTAAGAAACAAGAGGAAGTAAAAAAGCTAGAAGAAAGTAAAAAACAAAAAGAGGTACAAAAGCCAGAAGAGAATAAATACGATCAAAAAACAAATGGGTGAGAGTGAGTGTTACTACTCGCCTGTTTGTTTTCTATGTTCTATTATTAGTGTGCAGTAAGGATAGATAGGGGATCAAAAAAGATATTAAAATTTTATTTCTCAAAATATTTCTGAAAAGTCAAAACATTATTGAGAAATAAAAATAATTGAAAATACATGTTGTATTTATATAGGTTTGTTCGTTATAATGAACATAAGGTTTTTAAAAAAGAACAAATATTAGCTTAGCTAATATAGTTTTAGTTACACCTCTTATATTTACATAAGAGATAGCAATGAAAAATATAAAAAACAGCTAGGGGGAATTGATTGTGAGTCTGAAAAAGAAATTAGGTATGGGAGTTGCATCAGCAGCATTGGGGTTATCTTTAATTGGTGGAGGAACATTCGCTTACTTTAGCGATAAAGAAGTATCAAACAATACATTTGCAGCTGGGACGTTAGATCTTACATTAGACCCTAAAACGCTTGTAGATATTAAAGATTTAAAACCTGGGGATTCTGTTAAGAAAGAGTTCTTATTAAAGAACAGTGGTTCATTAGCAATTAAAGATGTTAAATTAGCAACAAAATATACTGTGAACGATGCAAAAGGTGATAATGCTGGTGAAGATTTTGGTGAGCACATTAAAGTAAAGTTCATTTGGAACTGGGATAAACAAAGTGAGCCTGTATATGAAACAACTTTAGCTGAACTACAAAAGGTAGATCCGGATATTTTAGCTAAAGACATCTTTGCTCCTGAATGGGCTGAGAATGGTGGCTTAAAAGGTGGTTCAGAGGACTATCTATGGGTACAATTTGTATTCGAAGATAAAGGTGATCAAAATAAATTCCAAGGTGATTCATTGAATTTAGAGTGGACATTCAATGCTAACCAAGAAGCTGGCGAAGAAAAATAATAAAAAAGCGGGGACTCCCCGCTTTTTTATTATAAAGAAAAAGAAGTGCCGGCTTTAAGCACTCCTTTCTATGTATTATTTTTGATTTTGCTTCCACTTTGTAAATTCAAGAAATTCACGAAATTGTTCTTTGGAGACACCGGAATTCATTGCGTCTTTAACGAGCTGTGCCCATTCGGAGTCTAAGTGATCTTCCTTTGCTGTTTCATCATGAAGTAAAGTATCAACTGGAATTTGTAGAACTGCTGCGATTTTTTCAAGAAACTGAATGGAAGGGTTTTTTTGTAAATTTCGTTCTATAGAGCTAATGTAAGATTTAGCAACACCCGCTTTTTCGGCAAGTTCAGTTAATGAAATACCTTTTTGTAAACGAAGGCGTTTTATACGTTCTCCAATCATATTTGCGCACCTTTCTATCAATATGTAGTCGTCTTATGATGTCATCATTATAACATAAACTTCGTTAAAAAGAACAAAGCTATTGAGCTTGACTTGATGGCTTCATACGTTGGAAAAAGTGTTCGATATCTTGTAGGGCAATACCCGCATCTAGCGCTTCAAGTATTAAATCAATCCATTCTTGATCCAGTGTGTCTGTCTTATCTTTGTACAAGTGTAATTCCTCCCTAATTATCGGACATAACTGCTGCTACAGAATAAATGATAGTGAAATCGAATTTTGTATTTTGTATATCGAATTATCAAATATTGTGTAGATAAAACAAAGATAAAATCCCCATTAAATTCTCTCAATGGAAATAATTATAAATTGTTCGATAAAAAGTTTCAATATTTTCAGAAAACATTGTTGAATTGTGATATATTCGTATACTAACTATGAAATTTTTACAAATGTGTTAAAAAAATTACATAATATGACTAAATATTGAAAAAATATTGAATTTTTAATAAAATTCAATTTGTAATACATATTATTTATTAGGGGAGGAAATAAAGGGATGAAAAAGAAACCATTCAAAGTATTATCATCAATTGCTTTGACAGCTGCATTAGGTCTTTCATTCGGAGCTGGGAGCCAGTCTGCATATGCTGAAACGCCTGGGAATAAGGCAGCTACGAGCCCAGTTGATGACCACTTAATTCCAGAGGAGCGTTTAGCAAATGCGCTAAAAGAACGTGGGATAATTGATTCGTCAGCGTCAGAGACAGAAACAAAGAAAGCTGTCGAAAAGTACGTAGAGAACAAAAAGGGTGAAAACCCTGGGAAAGAAGCAACAAATGGGGATCAACTGACGAAAGATGCATCTGACTTTTTGAAGAAAGTGAAAGATGCGAAAGCAGACAAGAAAGAAAAACTAGATCAACCTGCAACAGGGACACCTGCAGCGACAGGACCAGTTAAAGGCGGTCTAAATGGTAAAGTACCAACTTCTCCAGCAAAACAAAAAGCATATAACGGCGATGTTCGTAAAGATAAGGTACTTGTGTTACTTGTAGAGTACGCTGACTTTAAACATAACAACATCGATAAAGAACCTGGTTATATGTATTCGGAAGACTTTAACCAAGAACACTATGAAAAAATGTTATTCGGTGATGAGCCATTCACGCTAGATGATGGAAGCAAAATCGAAACGTTTAAACAATATTACGAAGAGCAATCCGGTGGTAGTTACACAGTGGACGGAACAGTTACGAAATGGTTAACAGTTCCTGGTAAAGCTGCTGATTACGGTGCAGATGCTGCTACAGGTCATGATAATAAAGGACCAAAAGGACCACGTGATCTAGTAAAAGATGCATTAAAAGCAGCTGTAGATAGCGGTCTTGATTTATCACAGTTTGATCAGTTCGATCAATATGATGTAAATGGTGATGGAAATCAAAATCAACCGGACGGCTTAATCGATCACTTAATGATTATTCATGCAGGTGTTGGACAAGAAGCTGGCGGTGGTAAATTAGGCGATGATGCAATTTGGTCACATCGCTGGACAGTTGGACCAAAGCCATTTGCAATTGAAGGCACACAAGCAAAAGTTCCATATTGGGGCGGAAAGATGGCTGCATTTGACTACACAATTGAACCAGAAGATGGCGCGGTTGGTGTATTCGCACATGAATATGGCCACGATTTAGGTCTTCCAGATGAGTATGATACACAGTATAGCGGTCAGGGTGAACCGGTTGAAGCTTGGTCTATTATGAGTGGCGGAAGCTGGGCTGGTAAAATTGCAGGAACAACGCCAACGAGCTTATCACCACAAAATAAGGAATTCTTCCAAAAAACAATTGGTGGTAACTGGGCAAATATCGTAGAAGTAGATTACGAGAAATTAAATAAAGGTATCGGTCTAGCAACATACTTAGATCAAAGTGTGACGAAATCTAACCGACCAGGTATGATTCGCGTTAACTTACCGGATAAAGATGTAAAAACAATTGCACCAGCATTCGGTAAACAGTATTACTACAGCACAAAAGGTGACGATCTTCATACGAAGTTGGAAACACCGCTGTTCGATTTAACGAATGCAACAACTGCAAAATTCGATTTCAAATCATTATATGAAATTGAAGCAGAGTACGATTTCCTTGAAGTACACGCTGTAACAGAAGACGGTCAACAAACGTTACTTGAAAGAATTGGTGAGAAAGCAAATAGTGGAACTGCAGCTACGACAAATGGAAAATGGATTGACAAATCATATGATTTAAGTCAGTTCAAAGGTAAGAAAGTAAAATTAACATTTGATTACATTACTGATGGTGGTTTAGCATTAAACGGATTCGCTCTTGATAATGCATCATTAACAGTAGATGGTAAAGTTGCATTCTCTGATGATGCAGAAGGTACACCACAATTCAAATTAGATGGTTTCACTGTTTCTAACGGAACAGAGAAGAAAAAACATAACTATTATGTAGAGTGGAGAAACTATGCTGGTTCAGATAACGCATTAAAATTTGCTCGCGGTCCAGAATATAACACTGGTATGGTTGTATGGTATGCGGATTCAGAGTACACAGATAACTGGGTTGGCGTACATCCAGGACATGGTTTCCTTGGTGTAGTTGATTCTCACCCAGAAGCAATTGTAGGAACTTTAAATGGTAAACCGACAGTTAAGAGCAGTACACGATTCCAAATCGCTGATGCGGCGTTCTCATTCGACAAAACACCAGCTTGGAAAGTTGTATCTCCAACGCGTGGAACGTTTACGTATAATGGTTTAGCGGGTGTGCCGAAGTTTGATGATTCTAAAGCGTATATTAATCAGCAGATTCCAGATGCAGGACGTATTTTACCGAAGCTTGGTCTGAAGTTTGAAGTAGTAGGACAAGCTGATGACAATTCTGCAGGTGCTGTTCGTTTATATCGTTAATAAAGCAAAACTACCGAGAGAATTTCTTTCGGTAGTTTTTTTGTGAGCAATGAATTTTATATAAAAGAAAAAATTATATATAATGTAACTTTACGAATAACAAAGTTTTATATAAATAATGAAAGAATTGGATAAAGTGAAACGTTAATCAGCGTGGGATCTTACTTTGATTAACGTTAACGCCAATCGGGCTTTTATGGCTCTAACTTCTTTGGATTTTGAAGGGAGAATCTTACTGCTCGAAAATAGTGGGAGAAGGTGAATGGATGAGTGTTTCTTCTATTGTAAATAAGCAAAAGGAATATTTTTATAAAGGTCATACGAGAAGCATAGAAGCAAGAAAAATTAATTTGAAGAAGCTTTATGATGGAATTCAGCGTTATGAAGATGAGATATTTCAAGCATTGAAATTAGATTTAAATAAGTCAGTTCACGAATCGTTTACAACGGAAATTGGGTATGTATTAAAAGAAATTTCTTTTCAATTGAAACATATTTCAAGGTGGAGTAACCCGAAGCGTGTTCGAACGGCACTTACCCATTTTGGATCGAAGGGGAAAGTAGTACCAGAACCGTATGGTGTGACGCTTATTATTGCGCCGTGGAACTATCCATTTCAATTAGCGATTGCACCGCTTGTAGGAGCTCTAGCAGCTGGCAATACAGTTGTTTTAAAGCCGTCAGAGTTAACACCAAGCGTTTCAAAGGTGTTGGCAAGAATGTTAGATGAATTATTTCCAGAAGAGCTCGTAGCAGTAATAGAAGGTGGCGTTGAAGAGAGCACAACTTTGCTGAGGGAACCATTTGATTATATTTTCTTTACAGGTAGTGTTGGTGTTGGGAAAATTGTAATGGAGGCAGCCGCGAAACAGTTGACGCCGCTTACGTTAGAACTTGGCGGAAAAAGCCCGTGTATTGTACATAAAGATGCAAAAATAGATGTAACAGCAAGAAGAATTGTTTGGGGGAAGTTTTTAAATGCAGGACAGACGTGTGTAGCGCCTGATTATATGTATGTGCATTCTTCTGTGAAAGAACAGTTAATCGAGGCATTACGACATGAAATCGCAGAGCAATACGGAAAAGATGCTTTGCAAAATGACAATTATGTGCGAATTGTGAGTGAGCGTCATTTTGAACGTTTATGTACATTTTTAAAAGATGGTAAAACTGTAATTGGCGGGAATTATAAAAAAGAAACGTTACATATTGAACCAACAGTGTTAACGAATGTTACATGGCAAGATGCTGTTATGGAAGATGAAATTTTCGGACCGATATTACCAATTATAGAGTATGACAAAATAGAAGACGTAATTAGAATGATTCAGCAGCATCCGAAGCCATTAGCGTTATATGTATTTTCTGAAGACAAAGAAGTACAAAAGAAAGTGACGAGTAATATTTCATATGGTGGAGGATGTATTAATGATGTTGTCTATCATCTTGCTACACCATATTTGCCTTTTGGTGGTGTTGGAAGCAGTGGATTAGGGGGTTATCACGGGGAAGAAAGTTTTCGGACTTTTTCACATTATAAAAGCATTTTAGCCCAATCTACGGCATTCGATATGAAAATTCGTTACTCTTCTACAAAAAGTGCTTTAAAATTCATACGAAAGTTGTTAAAATGATGATGGTGTTTATCAGTAGGCGTAGCCGTATGATAATAACCCCTTCGCAATGGAAGGGGTTTTTCTGTTCGACATTATGTATCATGCGAAAATGAATCAAACATACTACATAAAGAATAGAAGTGAACGCTTGCTAAATAACCATTTTTGTTTGGATCGAAACAAAAAATAGTCTATAGAACATAAAAATATTTATTCATGAATATAAAAATTAAAATTTGAGGTAGATAGGACGGGAAAATGAAAAAGATTATTAAAGTTGAAGCAGTAGAAAAACATTTTGGGAATCAAGTGATTATCCCACCTCTTTCTTTAGACATTAAAGAAGGAGAATTTTTAACGATTTTAGGACCGAGTGGTTGCGGGAAAACGACTCTACTTCGTATGATCGCAGGATTTGAAACGCCGACTAAAGGGAATCTTTTATTAGATGATGAAAAGATTAACGATTTGCCACCATATAAGCGCCATATGAACCTAGTGTTCCAACATTATGCGCTATTCCCGCATATGAATGTGGAGAAAAACATTTGTTTCGGTATGAAAATGCAAAAGGTACCAGCAGCAGAACAGAAAGAACGTGCTGAAGAGGCGATGCGTTTAACGCAATTACTTGAGTTCCGTAATCGTAAACCTGCAAAGCTTTCTGGTGGACAGCAACAGCGTGTAGCAATTGCGAGAGCGATTGTAAACAATCCACGCGTATTACTATTAGATGAACCACTTGGAGCACTTGACTTTAAGTTACGAAAAGATTTGCAACGTGAATTGAAAAACTTACAACGTAATTTAGGAATTACGTTTATATATGTAACGCACGATCAAGAAGAAGCAATGAGCATGAGTGATCGTATTGTTGTTATGAATAAAGGACACATTGAACAAATCGGAACGCCAAAAGAAATTTACAATCAGCCGAAAACGTTGTTCGTTGCGACATTTATCGGTGAAAATAATATTGTGAAAAACGGGGAAAACTACGTAGCAATTCGCCCTGAAAATGTAAAGGTTCGTTCTGTTGAAGAGCCAGTTTTAAAAGAATACCATCTTGGACATATTGAAGACATTGAGTTTGTTGGAAATATGGAAAAGCTTTATGTACGTGATGAGAAAACAGCAGAATTATTGATGGCGTATCAAACTGCTGAAGAAGCAGCACAGTGGAACATTGGAGATAATGTATATGTAGGCTGGGAGCAAGAGGACGAGGTGACCTTAAATTGAAAAAAGGGAAATTACTCGCACTACCTACAGTCGTATGGCTGTTACTCTTCTTCCTAATTCCACTTCTGTTCGTACTCGCATTTGCTTTCATGCAGCGCGGAGCATACGGAACGGTGGAAATGAAATTTACGTTAGATAATATAGCTCGTGTGTTTGATCCGTTGTATATGGGAACGTTATGGGAGACTGTTAAGATTGCAGTTATTACAACGGTAATCTGTTTAGTAATCGGTTATCCATTCGCGTATACAATTACAATTGTGGATCGTAAATACCGTTCTATTCTTTTATTATTAGCAACGATCCCGTTTTGGATTAACTTCCTTGTTCGTTCATACGCATGGATTGTTATTTTACGTTCACAAGGTCTTGTGAATACGTTGTTATTAAAGTTAGGTATTATTAGTGAACCGTTAAATTTACTATATAATACACCTTCTGTAATACTTGGAATGGTATATTCTTTATTACCATTTATGATTTTACCAGTGTATGCAGCAATTGAGCAGTTGGACAAACGTAAGCTAGAAGCAGCTTATGATTTAGGGGCAACACCAGCAAAGGCATTTTGGAATGTAACAGTGCCGATGACGATGTCAGGGATTGCTACTGGTTCTATTTTAGTATTTGTTTCTTCTATCGGAATGTTTGTTGTATCAGACGTTATGGGTGGATCGAAAGTAGCACTAATCGGAAACGTAATTCAAAATCAATTCTTAGGAGCGCGTGACTGGCCATTTGGATCTGCGTTATCTATGATTGTTGTTCTATTCTCTGTTCTGTTAATTTACTTATATTATCGTGCGACGAAAGTATATAAATACGATGGAAACGGAGGGGAATAGGCAAAAATGAAGAAGTTTCTAGTTTCTTATTCTTGGTTAATTTTATTGTTCTTGTATTTTCCAATGATGGTTTTAATGGTATATTCCTTCAATGATTCTCGCATTAATGCGGAGTGGGAAGGATTTACATTACATTGGTATACAGATTTATTCCAAAAACAAGATGTGATTGATGCGTTTGTAAATAGTATGACGATTGCAGTTATAACGACAATCGTAACAACGGTGCTTGGTGTATTTTTTGCGATAGCCTTACATCGTTATAAATATCGTTTTGAAGGTGCAATTAATGGTCTTGTATATTTACCAATTTTAATTCCTGATATTTTAATGGGATTATCTTTACTTATTTTATTTAGTCAATTAGGTATGGAACTTGGACAAACAACAATTATTATTGCACATATTACATTTAGTATTTCGTTTGTGGTTGTTATTTTAGCGGCACGCCTCTCTGGTATGGGACGTGATTTAGAAGAGGCTGCAAATGACTTAGGAGCAACGCCATGGCAAACGTTTCGTTATGTAACGTTCCCAGCAATTGCACCGGGGGTTATTTCAGCTGCATTATTAACATTCACATTATCAATTGATGATTTCGTAATTAGTTTCTTCGTATCAGGACCAGGATCAACAACATTGCCATTATACATTTACAGTATGGTTAAGCGCGGAGTATCACCTGAAATTAATGCTCTTTCTACAATTTTAATTGTTGTAATCGTAGGATTAATGGTTCTATCTGAAATCTTCCGTAACAAAGGTGCAGATGGTGAAGAAAACTCTGGAGGACACCTTCCTTTATAATACGAATGATATAGAAAGTACGAGGAGGTAATAAACTGATGAAATTAGTAAAAACATTAGCTGGCGCAGCTATTAGCTTCGGCCTTGTTGCAGGTGTACTTGCGGGCTGTGGTGAGAAGAAAGAAGAGTTAAATATTTATAGCTGGGCTGACAACTTTGATGAGCAGGTTTTAAAAGATTTTGAAAAGAAATATAACGTGAAAATCAATTATGACAAATATGCAAGTAATGAAGAAATGCTTGCGAAATTACAAGCTGGTGGCGCGACGTATGATTTAATTCAGCCGTCTGATTATATGGTTAAAACAATGGCGAAAATGGATTTATTAGCACCGTTAGATAAAAAGAATATCCCAAATATCGAAAATCTGGTTTCTAATTTCAAGACACCTGCGTTCGATCCAGAAAATAAATATTCTTTAGTATACACTTGGGGTGTAACAGGGATTGCATACAATAAAAAGTATGTGAAAGAAACACCTACAAGCTGGGCTGATTTATGGAATGAGAAATATAAAGGACACGTTACTTTATTAAACGATTCTCGTGAAGTATTGGGAATGGGTCTTAAGAAAAACGGATTTTCAAACAGTACAAAAGACGATGCACAATTAAAGACAGCAGCTAATGACTTACAAAAATTACTGCCAAACTTATTAGCATTTGATACAGATAATATTAAACAAAAGTTTATTACAGAAGATGCTTGGATCGGAACAGTTTGGTCTGGAGATGCAGCGTTTATTGCGAAAGATAATAAGGATGTAGGATACGTTGTACCAAAAGAAGGTGGCACAATTTGGGCTGATACGCTAGCAATTCCAAAAGGTGCAAAACATAAAGAGCTTGCAGAGAAGTTTATGAACTACTTATTAGATGAAAAAGTAAGTGTGAAAAACTACGAGTCAATTGGATATAGTAATCCAAATGAAAAAGCTCATCCTCTTCATAGTAAAGAGTATCGTGATAACCATATGATCTTCTTAACGAAAGAAGAGTTAGATCGTACAGAGTGGCTTGTTGATGTAGATGATAAGTTAAAAGACTACGATCGTTACTGGACAGAGTTAAAAACAAAAGGTAAATAAGTAAGAAAATGCGGTTTCTAAAGTAGAAATCGCATTTTTTCATAGTAGGAGGAAAGCGTTTGAAGAAGAAGCTATATCAGTATGAAGGAATGTGTATCATTTTATTACTTGCTGTGTTTAGTATTGTAGCTTGGCGAGTACATGTAGGTGGCGTGACAGTAATGGATACATATGTCCGTGGAGTAGTAAAAGGAATACAAACGGAGAGCTCACTTACATTTTTCTCGTACTTTACAAAGCTAGGATCGGCAATTGGGATTGTAACTATACTTATCATAAGTTTGCTTGTTTTTTGGAAGAAGCACTATTATGCTGCGATGATTGTATATCCACTAGGTATTTTAATAACGCATCTTGTTAATAAAGGTATAAAAGAGATTGTAAAGAGAGATCGTCCGTCGTTAAATGAAGCGTTAGACGCACTAGGATATAGTTTCCCGAGTGGACATGCAATGCTGTCTATTATGACATTTGGATTCCTTGCATATATCATCGCTGCTAATGTAAAAGGCGTAGCTGGGAAATATATCGTGACGATTTTGATAGGGATAGTAATTGTATTGATCGGATTAAGTCGAATCATTTTAAATGTACATTATCCAACTGATATTTTAGCAGGTTATTGCGTAGGTGGGATTTTGTTAATTATTGCGATTTATTGCCATCGTTTACTTACTGAGAGGTTGGGTCTTAATAAAGAGAGATAGAAAAACGTCTGGAAAAACTATCATTATAGTGTTTCCAGGCGTTTTTTGTTTGTAGAAAGATATGATACAGTATAAGTGACAACTGAATTATTTAAAGTAGGTGAAAATGTGTGAAGTCAAATGTACATAAAATTGACAAGTGGGGTAAGTTAGGAGCTTTTTTGTATCAATTTCGTTATACGGTCATTGTAGCGCTACTGCTGCTTGCGATAGCACTCGGTATTTTTGCTCCAAAGCTGCCTGGAGTATTAGGCGGTGATGGTTTTCGAACGGAAGGGGACTATCAAAAGACGAAAGAAATTTTAGATAAAGATTTTAAAAGGTCTCAAGATACGCTTCTACTCGTTTTTGAAAAAAATAAGGATGTTTCACATGAAGAATTTCAAAAGCGTATAGAGGAACTTGTAAAGAAGGTTCAAGAGAAAGAGAAATATGAGACTTTCCATCATCCAGTGCAAAATAAAGAAATGTTACAAGAGGATATCGGTTATGCGACAATTTTATTTTCCGGGAAAACAAATAAAGAACGAATGGAAAAGACATTACAATTTGCTGATGACATTACGAAGGAAAGTAATAGCACATTAAAAGTAACACCTACAGGTTTTCCGAAAATTAATCAAGAGATTAATGAAAGAACACAAAATGATTTAAAGGTAGCAGAGATGATCGGTTTACCAATTGCATTTCTCGTCTTACTATTTTCATTTGGTAGCCTTTTGGCATCTATTTTACCCATTTTAAATGGAGCGCTTAGTGTTATTAGTACGATGGGTATATTATATTTTATCGGTGTTGATAAGGAACTATCTATTTTCGTATTAAATGTTGCACCGATGATTGGACTCGCATTATCCATTGATTTTGCTCTATTATTTGTGAACCGTTTTCGAGAGGAAGTTGCAAAACGAACGGTAAAAGAAGCGATAGCAATTACATATCAGACGGCGGGAAGAGCTATTGTATTTTCAGGATTATGTGTATTTGTCGGATTGTCTGGTTTGTTTTTCTTTAAGATAGATTACATTCAGTCTGTCGCTATTAGCGGGATGATTGTTGTAATTATGAGTATTTTATTTTCACTTACACTTCTGCCAGCGCTATTATCGTTAATTGGTAAAAGAATATTAAAGAAGAATCAAGTAGCACATACGCCGGCCAAAGCGTGGCGTAAATTTGCGCAATTTGTAATGAAACATCCAGTTGTAATGATTATTGTTGTTACAACATTTATTGTGATGTGCTTATTACCGTTACGTACAGCTAATTTGCAGTTTCCTGATGTTGAAGCGTTACCTAAAACGAGTGATACAAGGGTTGCGTACGAGAAGTATGAAGAAGCATTTAATAAAACTGTTAAAACACACGCTGATGTTACGTTAGTGATAGAGACGAAGAAAAATATGAAAGAAAAAGAAAGTTTACGACAGATAGAAAAAGTTGTACAAAAGTTAAAAGACGATAAGAAAGTATATGAAGTAAGAAGTTTATATGACCGGTTAAATGGGATGAAAGCAGATCAACTTGCTGGAATGTTACAGTCGCCAGAAGCTGCTAAAATAGATCCGGTATTTGAATCATATACGAAAGACAATAAGACAACAATCGAAGTCTTTCTAAATACAAAACCAAATACAGAAACTGCGAAACAGTGGGTGCGTGATTTTAAAAAGAATTATAAAGAAACGAATGTTACGTATTACCTAGGCGGAATGACGACATTTCAACAAGAGCTAGAAGATGAAATTAAAGATAAAGTCGCCATTGGTATGTCTGTTATATTCGGCTCAACATTCGTTATACTATTATTTGCATTCCGATCTATACTCATCCCAATTAAGGCAATTATTATGAATATACTTAGTTTAAGTGCAACAATTGGAATTATTGTTTGGCTATTTGAAGGTGGACATTTTGGTTTAGAAGCGAGTCCAGTTCTATTTGTATTACCAATCTTCATTTTTGGTCTCGTATTTGGACTTAGCATGGATTATGAAGTATTTCTTATTTCACGTATCCATGAGTTGTATGAAGAAACAGGAGATAACGATCACGCAACGTTAGAAGGGCTTGTTTCAACAAGTAGAATTATTACGTCAGCAGCTTTAATTATGATTGTTGTAACTGGTGCGTTTGCATTTACTGATATATTACCGGTGAAGCAAATGGGTCTTGGCGTTGCATTAGCGATATTTCTTGATGCAACGATTATTCGCCTTATGCTCGTACCGAGTTTAATGAAGTTATTTGGAGACTGGAACTGGTGGTTGCCATTTCGAAAAAAACGAGAAAAATCATCATAAAAAATACTCATCTATAGGGTGAGTATTTTTTTATGAATAGCAAGGCCTACATTTTGCAAATAGTATGTGATAAGAACATTACATATAAGTAGGTGAAGGCAATGTTTCGTTATTTTAAGTTTAAGTTAAATGATACAGTACAGTTTGCAGAGAACGATGGGCATATGTATCGCATTGTCGGTTATCGATTAGAAAAAGGATTTTATCCAAAAGATGAATGGACTCATATCATTTATGAATTGCTTAGAGATTTCGATGGGTATACGATGGATGCGGAAGAAGAGGAACTTGTAAAGGTCATTCAAGTAGAGGATGAGTATTACAAAATACAAGAAGTATCGGGCTATCGTTATCCAGTAAAAATGAAACAAAAACAACAAGTGATGAAAGTAGAAAAGATGGATGACTTGTTAGATACGTATAATGACTATAAAAGATTGGCGGATTTCTTTAAAGATTTATCGTATGAACAAAAAGCGGAGGAAGTATTACAGGAAATGAAAAGGCGTAGAGCGTGAAGGACAGTCTACTATAAGACTGTCCTCTACTTTTGACGGTGCATCAAATGGTGTTTTCCGTTACAATGAGAGAATCAATAGAAATAAGGTGATACATTATGGAAACGAAGAAAAAGGGCGAATGGTGTGAGATGACTGTTCCAGCGAAATGGAATGGCATAAGTATTGATTCGTTATTAAAAACAGAATGGGAAATACCGAAAAAGTTGTTACATCAGCTTCGTATGGAAAAAGGTGTTACCATTAACGGAGAACAGAGAAGATGGAATGAGCTTTTAAAAGAGGGCGATAAGTTACAAGTTCATATGTTTATAGAGGAAGAATACGGTGTAGAGCCTGAGTATGGTGAATTAGATGTAGTATATGAAGATGATCACGTACTCATTGTAAATAAGCCAGAGAAGATGGATACGCATCCTGCTGAAAAAGGTGGGAGGGGAACACTTGCAAACCTTGTTGCTTTTCATTTTCAAATGCAAGGTTTAGAGGCAAAGGTTCGTCATGTTCATCGGTTAGATAAAGATACGACAGGTGGTGTCGTATTTGCTAAGCATAGAATCGCTGGTGCAATTATGGATCGTTTATTAATGGAACGAAAAATTAAAAGAACGTATGCGGCGCTTGTTGAAGGAAAAGTAAAGAAGAAGCAAGGTTCCATTGATGCGGCTATCGGAAGGGATCGACATCATGCTACGCGACGTCGTGTTTCTCCAAAAGGTGATCAAGCTATCACATACTATAAAGTAGAAAAGTACTTTAAGAAGCAAAATACTACTTTCGTAACGTTGCAATTAGAAACGGGCAGAACGCATCAAATTCGTGTTCATATGAGTCATAATGGTAACCCGCTAGTTGGGGATGTATTATATGGTGGACAAACAAAATATATGTCTAGGCAAGCGTTACATGCAATGAAAATTAATTTCTTACATCCAATTACGAAAGAAGAGATTGAAGTGGATGTACCGTTTCCTACAAACTTAAACAATAAAATGAAAGAATTTCAAAGAGAAAATGAGTAAAGTATAAATTGAAATTTGAAAAAGATAGATTTTTGCAGGGATTTCTCTAAAAGGGGCGAAGCCGTTAAGAGAAAAGAGAGGTGAGAATTACTTGATCAAATGTAAATATGTACTAGGAATATTTTTCGCTTGCCTTTTAGTTACTTTATGCCTTTATCCATATTTACCAAACAGTATGGCAGTACATTGGAATGAAATGGGTGAGCCGAACGAGTTTATACGTAAACAAGTTGTTATTGCAGTTATTCCTTGTCTTATTATTTTTTTACATGGGTTCGTGTATATTATTTCACATAATATATATAAGATTAATGGAGGAGAGGATTTCATTATAAACGGATTTATAAAGACGATTACTTTATTTATGTTGTTTATTCATATGCTTATTCTCTTTATTAATTTTGGAAGTTTCATATCCTTTCAGACAGGATTGACGATTGGTATTAGCATGTTCCTTTTGATGCTTAGCAATGAGTTTAAAAAGATAAAGGGTAAAGAACAAGATCCAATTAAATTACAAAAAATCCGTTTAGTGAGTAGACGAATTTTTCAAGTAATGGCATGTGGCATACTGTTTTCGCTGTTTTTGAACTTGAAGTGGGGCTTTTATATGTTACTTAGTGTAATAAGCTTTGGTTCAACTTTGTTTATGTTCTACATTTTATATTCATACATAACAGAAAGTTACGAAACTTAAAAGAGTCTTCTCATCATGAGAAGACTCTTTTAATCTATTTATCCCGCTATTTGCTGGGCAGTGAATATAGTTTCACTTTATTTCGTAATGAATTGTTGTGTCCAGTAGTTACCGTTTTCTACATAACCAACACCGATGTGAGTGAAGCTGTTATTTAAGATATTTGCACGGTGTCCAGCACTGTTCATCCAAGCTTGTACTACTTCTTCAGGTGTACGTTGACCTTGAGCGATGTTTTCACCTGCAGATGTATAAGAAATACCAAATTTCTTCATCATGTCAAACGGAGATCCGTATGTAGGGCTATTATGATCAAAGTAGTTATTTTTTTGCATATCCTCAGATTTAATACGTGCGACTTTGCTTAATTCAGTATCGATTTTTAATGCTGGTAAGCCTTGTTTTGTACGTTCAGCGTTTGTTAATTCAACAACACGTTGTTCGAACTCACTTAAAGATTTTGCTTCTTCAGCAGGCTTTTGCTCAGCTGGTTTTTGTGTTTCGTTTTGAGTATTGTTGTTGTTTTCAGCCGGTTTTTGAGCTTCTGGTTTTTGAACTTCTTCAGCAGGCTTTTGTTCAGCTGGTTTTTGTGTTTCCTCAGCAGGCTTTTGAGTTTCTGGCTGAGCTGTTGGTTGTTCAGTTACAACATTTCCAGTAGGTTGCTGTTGACCAGGGATCATGCAGTTCGGCTGGAAGTTTTCTTGTTGCCATTGTGCAAATGATTCAAATCCCATAGATTGTAAGAATGCTTGTAATTCTTGTTGGCTCATTTGCTTCATCATCACTTTAGAATGCTGAATATTTTGAACTTTTATGTTAGATGGTTGTACTGTTGCAGCTTGTGCATCTAGAGAAGAGACTCCTAAAGTAAGAGCCGTTGCAGCAGCTACAGATAATAAAACACGTTTTTTCATGATGTGTGTCCCCCTATATAAAGTTTTAATTTTTCACACGCTTTGTTTTTTGACAGCCTGTCTGACTGACAAATTCATCGTAGCATACAATTTACGAGAAAAAAGATGGAAAAAAATTCATAGACTTAAAAATTACCTAATTTATCCTAAGAAAAGAAAGGGGGAAAATAAGAGAAACATAGAGTATAAAAGGAATTTTCATCATTTTTATACTTGTTTTTAAGAGGTGTTTTTGGATAAAGTTACCTAAAATAAAAATGAAGAATCCTATTGTATCAATGGTTTGAGCGTTTTTTCGAGGAATATACTGGATTGAATTTTACAAAACTGTAATGTTTCTGTTGTTCTTTTTTATAATAAAGTAACATATTTTTAATGTTGTAGCGGACAAAAAAAGCGGCTATCTCTTTACATAGACGAAGGAGATAGCCGTTTTCCTATTATTACGTATGTTACGCGTATTACGAGTTGGTTTCAATTGCTTCTAATAATAAATCTACAATGTGAATGCCTCTCATTTTATGAGAAAGGCCTTCTCGTTCAATACCTAATTTCATTTGTAATAGACAACCTGGATTTGCAGTAACAATCGTTGCGGCGTCTGTTTCGTGCACACGATCCATTTTATAATCTAGAAATTCCATTGATAACTCTGAATGAACAATGTTGTAAATACCAGCTGAACCACAGCAACGGTCTGCATCTTTCATTTCGCGGTATGTTGCGCCTTGGATTGCTTCTAGTAGCATACGAGGTTCAGAAGATGTTCTCATAACATTACGTAAATGACAAGAATCTTGATACGTAATAATTTGCGGTTTGAGTCGTAAGTCATTCCTTTTATGGAAATCTAGTTCTACTAGTATAGCAGTAATATCTTTTATTTTAGAAACAAATTGTTTTGCTCGCTCAGCCCATTTTGGATCATCTTTTAATAGATAATCATAGTCTACGAGGTAAGCTCCGCAACCACCTGCATTCGTAATAATATAGTCGATGTTTAAATCTTCGAATGCTTTTATATTTCGTTTCGCTAATTCTTTTGCGCCACTCTTTTCACCAGCATGCCCATGTAACGCACCGCAACAACTTTGTGTTTTTGGAATAACGATATCACAACCAGCTAACTGAAGAAGTTTCATCGTTGCGTTATTTGTTTCTAAAAACATTGTATCCATTAAACAGCCTGTGAAGAATGCAACTTGTTTCTTCTTTGTACTTTCAGCAGGTAAAAATTCAGGACGATCTTTCATTGCTTTCATTTTAGGGACCTTTGGTAAAACGAGATCCATCGTTGCGAGTGTTTCAGGGAATAATTTCATAATACCTGTTTTATGCGTTAACGTTTGTAGACCAGAACGCTGATAAAATCCGATTAGCCCAGTTAATGTTCGCATTCGATTTTGATGCGGGAATAGGCCCTCAAAAACGACCTTTCGAACAGCTTTCACTGGCATGGAGAACTTTTTATTTTGGTTAATAATATCACGAGCTTCTTCTAATAAATGTCCATAATTGACGCCAGATGGACAAACGGGTTCACAAGCGCGGCAACCAAGACAAACATTTAAAGTATCTTCAACATCTTCATCTGGCTCAATCAAACCATCAACGACAGCTTTCATTAATGCGATACGCCCGCGCGGTGAATGTGATTCTTTATATCCCGATTGAATGTAAGTTGGGCAAGTAGGCAAGCAAAAACCACATCGCATACAGTTTAGTAGTTCATCTTCACTTAATCTTTCTTTAAATTCTTTTTGAATGTTTTCTTTATTTAATGTGGTCATCGCTCAACCACCACTCTTTTACGAGTATCTTTTGCAAACATCTTTCCAGGGTTCATAATGTTATTAGGATCGAAGGCTTGTTTAATCCCTTGCATAGCGGCAATACCTTCTTTACCTAACTTCATTTCTAAATACGGAGCTTTCATTGCACCAACACCATGTTCACCAGTAATAGTGCCACCAAGTTCAATTGCTTTCGCAAATATTTCAGCAAAAGCTTGTTCAGCTCGGTGCATTTCTTCTTCATTACGAGCATCTGTCATACAAGTTGGATGTAAGTTGCCATCACCAGCGTGCCCAAATGTACAAATAGGGATATTATATTTTTTTGCAATGGCATTAATAGCTTCAACCATCGGAGCGATTTGTGAACGTGGTACCGTTGCATCTTCTAATATTGTAGTAGGTTTTAATCTTGCAAGCGCTGATAAAGCACTACGGCGAGCTGTACGAAGGGCATCTGCTTCCGTTTCATCTTTTGCAACTCGAACGTCAACTGCATTCATAGAGCGGCAAACGTTAGCCATATTTTCGATATCTCGATTGACTACCTCAGGCGAGCCGTCTTGTTCGATTAACAAAATCGCTTTTACGTCAGTTGGTAAGCCGATTTGTGCAAACTCTTCTACAACTTCAATTGTAGGTTGATCTAAAAACTCAAGTGTCGCTGGAATAATTTTATTTGCAATAATAGCGGAAACAGCGCGAGCAGCTTCATTAATATCTTCATAGAGCGCAAGCATCGTTTTCTTTGTTTCTGGCATTGGTACAAGTTTTAAAATTGCTTCCGTCACTACACCAAGAGTCCCTTCGGAGCCGATAAACAATCGAGTTAAATCATAACCAGCTACATCTTTTGCTAGTTTACCGCCAGTACGAATAATATCGCCATTTGGTAAGACAAGTTCTAGCCCCATTACATAATCACGTGTTACACCATATTTTAATCCACGTAATCCACCTGAGTTTTCATTAATATTTCCTCCGATTGTAGAAATTTTCATCGAGCTTGGATCTGGTGGATAGAACAACCCTTTTTCTTCTACGGCTTTAATAATATCAAGTGTAATTACACCAGCCTGTACAGTGATTGTTAAATTTTCTTCATCAATTTCTAAAATGCTGTTCATATGGCGGAAGATAAGGACGATGCCGCCTTCTAGTGGACAAGTTCCTGCGCAAAGATTTGTTCCAGAACCGCGAACATATACAGGAATTTTGTGAGTGTTACATACTTTTAACACTTCTGCTACTTCATTTGTATTACGAGGAGCAATGACTGCATCAGGCATTGCTTGGAAGTTTGGAGTGGCATCATAACTATAAGTTAAACGCCCCATATTGGATGTATCTACATTATCTTCGCCAACAATGGATACGAATGAATCAATAATTTGCTTTTCTAACATTGGAAATCCCCCTCAAACTGTTAACGTAGTTAGTTATAATAAAAAACGTTGTAACAGTGCGTTCATTATAATGATAAAAAAGTTGGGGGATTCTTTCTATGTATAATTAACTAAAGATTAATCAGTATCATCGTTCTTTTTTGTGTGATTATCCAATAAAAGGAGTGCGAAGTATAAAACATTTAAATCTTTGAATTGTTTCGGATCAAGTCCGGTATGTTCTTCGATCTTTTTAAGTCTGTAATGCAGTGTGTTAATGTGTATATGTAACTGCTTAGCTGTTTGTTTATAAGATTGGTTATAATCGATAAATAAGCGTAACGTGTGCATGAGTTCAGAGGATGAGATTAAGTTTTTAATGGTACGCTCTAGAAACTGTTTTCGCGTTTCGGTAGAAATATCTTGTAGACACATTTCTAAACGTAAATCTTCGTTAAATACAATTTTTTTTGTTTCAAGTGATACCGAAAGAGCACGTAATGCTTGTTCGTAAGATATGTTCATATTATTTGGAGTAACGATTTGTCCAATCCCGATATATAAAGGAATAGAAAATAAAGTTTCACAGTCCTGTTTCAATCGGTTTAAAAATTGATAAGTTTGTTCTTTGGAGCTCATCGAGGTAAATAAAATGAATCGATCATTTCCCCAGCGAACAAATAGATGTTCCTTTGTTAATATATTGCGTATATGTTGCCAAATTTTACGTTGGAGCATCGTGTTATTTTGATCAATAGAGAATAAAATAAGTTGTTTCTTCTTATGTAAATCAACGCCAAGCGTTTTTGCACGATCAAGGAAACTAGGAGACCAGTCTGTATTTTGGAGCCAATCAAAGACAAATGCTTCGTAAGAACGGTGTTCAAGTTCTAATTGCTCTAAAAAATAGTTTTCATGAATTAATAGCTCTGTCATCTTTCGCAATATTTCTCCGTATTGCGAAATGTTTTCGGGCTCTCCTGTGATTCCGATGACACCAATTACTTCATCATGGAATAGTAAAGGAAGGTTCATCCCAGCTTTTACACCTTGCAGCTGTCGTTCGTCTTCTTTTGTAATAATGACAGTTTTCTTTTGTTTCGCACAGCGGAGTGCTCCTGCATGAAATTGACCGATTCTTTTCACATCTGTACTTGCGATAATAAATCCTTGTATATTGATGATAATAATGTTTTCTGTAATTAGTCTGCGTACTTCTCGTACAATTTTATTCGCTAAATCAGGAAAAAGCATAATTGGTACACCTCAAATTTTATTTATTGTACATTATATATGTAAGTTGAATAAGAAAGGAAGATTTCACACTTTCCACACATTTATTTGTTATTTTACAATTATAACGAAATCATCCGAAGATGGAGGGAATCTTTTGAGAAATTTTGTTTTTTTTCTCTGTTTTTTATTTCTATTAGTAGGGTGTCAAGGAAGTTCATACACACCGATTGCTAAAGATAAAAGTGTTATTATAACAACGAATATAAAAGAAGGTAGTATTAGTTTTATTGATAAAAAAACTAAAAAGGTAATTACGACATGGGAATTAAATAAACCAATGGCAGGAATTGCACTACTTCCAAACAACGAAGAAATCCTTGTATACGGTAAGCAGTTAGAATACATGTATGTATATTCACTTACAGAAGGAAGGCAAGTGGAAAAATATGAAACTGGAAAAGGGATTGTAAATGTAATTGTATCAAAAGATAAAAAACAATTATTTGCAGCCGATCAAAATGCTCAAAAGATAAGGTTCTTTACGATAGAAGGAAAAGAGACAGGAAGTGTTTCAACAGGAAAAGGACCGATAACGATGGTAGAGCATAATGAGAAATTATCTGTATTAAACTTTTCTGATACAAAATTAACAACAATTGATATAAAGAAAAAAGAGGTTATAAACTCCTTTATGATTCCACCAGCATCAACAGGAGCGACTATTAGTCCTGATGGGCAAGAAATATGGATTGGTGGACATGGTGATGGAAATCAAGTGAACGAGAAAGTATTGGTTTATTCTTTACAGAGTGGGGAAATGGTACGTTCTTTACACGCCCCGTTCATGCCAGTGGATATAACAAAAGATAATAAATATATCTATGCATTAAGTCATGGTTCGAATACACTTAGAAAATTTGATATGAGAACATATGAAGAAGTAGCTTCTGTAGAAGTAGGTTCAAATCCATTTGCATTTTTGAAGAGCGGAGCAGAAGGATATGTTGCTAGTTATGATAGTGATGAAATATGTGTTATGGATATGAAGACTATGAAAATAAAACAAATAATTAAAGTCGGAAAAGGACCGTTTCAACTCATAGAGAGGGAAGGGGAGGACAATGAGTAAATATAGAGTGCTAGTTGTAGATGATGAAAGTGATATGAGACAGCTTGTCGGAATGTATTTGGATAATTTCGGGTATGAGTGGGGAGAAGCTGAAAATGGAAGAGAGGCTCTTAAAAAATTAGAGACGCACCATTATGATTTCGTTGTTCTAGATATTATGATGCCAGAGATGGATGGACTTTCCGTTTGTAGAGAAATTAGAAAAACGTCAGATGTGCCGATTATATTTTTAACGGCAAAAGGTGAAGAGTGGAATAGAGTGAACGGTTTACGTATGGGGGCGGATGATTATATTGTGAAGCCGTTTAGTCCTGGGGAACTAATCGCTCGTATGGAAGCTGTACTAAGGCGTTATACAAAGCAAGAGCAGCAAGAGGAGCTTCAATTTGGTCCAATCCATATTAATGAGAAAAGTAGAAGGATTGAGGCAAATGGTGAGCCAATTTCTCTTACTGTTAAAGAGTTTGATTTACTATATTTTCTTTGTCAATATAACGGACAAGTATTCAGTAGAGAACAATTACTGGAAAAGGTATGGGGATATGACTATGCTGGAAGTACAAGAACTGTGGATACGCACGTGAAAACGATGCGTTTGAAGCTCGGTGAAAGTGGGAACTACATTCAAACCGTTTGGGGTGTAGGCTATAAATTTGAGGTGTAACCGTATGTTTACAATGGTACAGAAGCTTTGGCTTACAGTAGTATGTGCAGTATGTGTAACAGTCTCCTTTCTTTCCTTTGTTTCTTTATACTCGTATGAAAAACTGTATGTGGATAATTTGAAAAACTCATTAATAATGGAAGGAAAGCGTCTTACTAAGCAGTATGACAAGTACGAAGGAGTAGCAGCTTTTGAAGAGAGAGTAAGAGCATTTGATCAAATATCTAGTTCAGATGTTCTTTTCGTGTCTAATCCGCGTGATTTAAGCGCATGTCTACCTTTTGACGTGCATCATCATTCTCTTATAAGTGAAGGAGACAGACAAACGTTATTAGATGGAGAAACTGTGACAAAGATAGGATATGAAGAACATTTTGATCGAAATATTATGGGGGTTGTCATCCCTGTTTTAGAAAATAAAAAATTAGTTGGAATTGTATACTCTTATGTTCCTTTAAAAAGCATAAAAGACTTAATATATGATATGGGCCTTATCTTAGCGCCATTAGCACTTATTATGATTTTACTTACAATATGGATTGGTAGAAAAATTATTATTGCAATTACGAAACCTCTTTCGCAAATGGAACGTGTTGCGAATCATTTGGCTACGGGGGATTTCTCGGAACGAATTACAATTTCTTCTGAAGATGAAATTGGACGGTTAGGAAAAGCATTTAATAAAATGGCGAATTCATTAGAGACAGAAGACGGCAAACGTAAAGAGTTTTTAGCTAATGTTTCGCATGAACTGAGAACACCACTTAGTTATATAAAAGGGTATAGCGAGGCTATTTTAGATGGCGTAGCAAAGGGACCGCAACAGGAAAAAGTAACACAGCTCATTCATAAAGAAGCAGATCGTATGCAGCGTCTCGTCCATGACTTACTAGATTTAGCGCAATTAGAAGGCGAACATTTTCCTTTAAAGAAACAACCTATCGTTTTTTCACAACTCATTGAAGATGTACTAGATACGTATGAGATTAAGTTTATCGAAAAGAAAATTCGTATTTCAACAAATTTAAATCCGGAGATTATTGTAATGATTGATGAGGATCGCATGCAACAAGTGCTTCATAATGTGTTAGACAATGCGATACGGTATACAAATCAAAACGGTGAGATCATAATAACGCTAGAACAAATAGACGATTACTGCGAGTTGAAGATAAAGGATACAGGAATAGGTATTGATACAGAACATTTAGAGAATCTTGGTGAGCGTTTTTACCGAGTTGATAAAGCAAGAAGCCGTCAGCATGGTGGAACAGGATTAGGGCTTGCTATTGTAAGACAAATTGTTCATATACATGATGGACAGTGGCGAATAGAAAGTGAAAAAGATAAGGGCACAACGGTTATTATTAAATTGAAAGTGCAGGATGAAGAGAGCATGTTCTAATTTTTAGAGCATGCTTTTTTATTGTAGATAAAGAGTTATACGTAAATATATGAATTAATATGAAATAAATATCAAAAATTTGACTATTTTATGAACAAAACATTTGTACTTCTTACCAATTCGTTCTAAAATAGTTATGATGCAAAGTTCTTATAAATCGTTTCAATTGTTGTTTGGAAGATACTGAGGTGATTTAACTGGAGTACAAATCTATTAAACCGAAGAAAATTTACGAAGAAGTATCTGAAGCTATTTTAACAATGATTAAAAATGGTACGTTAAAACCTGGTGACAAACTACTTCCTGTGCATCAATTAGCTGAGCAGTTTCAAGTTGGTAGATCTGCTGTTCGCGAAGCGTTAAGTGCGCTAAGAGCGATGGGCTTAATTGAAATGAAACAAGGAGAAGGTACATATGTGAAGAATTTCGATTCTTCTTCATTAACAAAATCATTAAACAATAGATTATTAATGAAGAAGGAAGATATTTTGAATTTATTAGAAGTACGAAAGGTGCTTGAAGTGGGGGCAGTTCGAGCAGCTGCGGCAAAGCGTACGGAAGATAATTTACAAAATATGAAGCATTGGTTGGATGAGATGGCAAAGAGCATTGGAGATGAAAAAGCTGGTGAAAAAGCAGATTTTCGGTTCCATATGGGAATTGCAGAGTCTTCGCATAATAACATTTTGCTTGAACTCATGAATCATGTTTCAGAGATGCTTGCTGAAACGATTGGTGAATCAAGACGCATTATTTTATATGGTGAACAAACAACATCAGAACGACTTATAGAAGAGCATCGAGTTATATATGATGCGGTGTTAAAGCAAGACGTAGAATTAGCACAGCAAGCAATGCTGGATCATTTAACAAATGTAGAACATATTGTCACAGGTAAAAGCGATATAAATTCGTAATTTAATCTTTTAAAAATCTAATTTTCTGATAAAATAGAGAGAGATTAAGTAAGCGTTTTCTTTAGAAGAGGGAGAGGATAGGCCATGGTTGAGCCTACTTCTTCTTTCTAAGTCATCTGATGACCATATGATTGTTGGCGAAGTTGTAATGAGGGGGAATAATAATTATGAAAGTTACTTTATTTGTTACTTGTTTAGTCGATATGTTTGAAACAAACGTCGGCAAAGCAACAGTTGAAGTGTTGGAGCGTTTAGGGTGTGAAATTGAATTTCCGGAAGCACAAGTTTGTTGTGGACAACCTGCTTATAATAGCGGCCATGTAGAAGCGGCAAAAGAAGCGATGAAACATATGATTGAAACTTTCGAAGATGCAGAATATATCGTTACACCATCTGGTTCTTGTGCGACAATGTTTCATGAGTATCCGCATGTTTTTAAAGATGATCCAAAGTGGGCTACACGTGCACAAAAGGTTGCTGATAAAACATATGAGCTTACACAATTTATTGTGGATGTTTTAAAAGTTACAGACGTTGGTGCGAGTTTGCCAGGGATAGCTACTATTCATAAATCTTGTCATATGACACGTTTGCTTGGGGTAAAAGAGGCACCAGGAATTTTATTATCAAATGTAAAAGGATTAACTGTAAGAGAGTTACCAAACGAGCAAAACTGTTGTGGGTTTGGGGGAACGTTTTCAGTTAAGATGACTCCAATTTCTGAGCAAATGGTAGATGAAAAAGTAGATAGTGCAATGGAAACAGGTGCAGATTATTTAATCGGTGCAGATTGTGGGTGCTTGTTAAACATTGGCGGACGTATTGAGCGTTTAGGAAAAGAAATAAAAGTAATGCATATTGCTGAGGTACTGAACAGTCGCTCATGAAGGGGGAACATAAGCTATGTCTATGAAAATCAGTGAGAAGAAATTTAATGATCGCGTTGGCGATGGAATTCAAGATTCGTTTATGCGAGGAGCAGTATCTTCTGCACAAACACGTTTATATACGAATCGATTAAAAGCAGCGGACGAATTAGGGAACTGGGAAGAATGGCGTGAACTAGGTGAGCAAATTCGTCAACATACGTTAGAAAACCTTGATTATTACTTAATGCAGTTAAGTGAAAATGTATCAAAAAGAGGCGGGCACGTTTACTTTGCGAAAACAAAAGAGGAAGCTGCAAAGTATATTCAAGACGTTGCGAAAAAGAAACAAGCGAAAAAAGTAGTGAAATCAAAGTCGATGGTAACAGAAGAAATTAGTATGAACCACGCACTTGAAGAGATTGGTTGTGAAGTGTTAGAGAGTGACTTAGGGGAGTATATTCTGCAAGTAGATAACGATCCACCTTCACATATTATTGCGCCTGCACTTCATAAAAATAGAACGCAAATTCGCGATGTATTTAAAGAAAAGCTAGGCTATGAAAATTCTGATGATCCATATGAAATGACAAAGTTTGTTCGTAAACAGCTTCGTGAGAAATTTATGGATGCAGAAATTGGTGTAACAGGTTGTAACTTCGCCGTTGCAAATACAGGTTCTCTTTGTTTAGTAACGAATGAAGGTAATGCGGATCTTGTTATGTCGATTCCGAAAACACAAATTGCAGTAATGGGTATGGAACGTATGGTTCCGACAATGGAAGAGTTAGATGTTTTAGTTGGTTTATTATGCCGTAGTGCGGTAGGTCAAAAGTTAACAAGTTATGTAACAGTAGCAGGACCAATTCAAGAAGAGGAAGTTGACGGACCTGAAGAGTTCCATTTAGTTGTTGTGGACAATGGCCGCTCTCAAATTCTTGGATCTGAATTCCGTCAAGTATTGCAATGTATTCGTTGTGCAGCTTGTGTTAACGTATGTCCTGTATACCGTCACGTTGGTGGACATTCATATGGTTCGATTTACTCAGGACCAATTGGTGCGGTATTAACACCACTTCTAGGCGGATATGATGATTACAAAGAACTTCCTTACGCATCTAGTTTATGCGGAGCGTGTACGGAAGCTTGTCCAGTAAAGATTCCGTTACATGATTTATTATTAAAACATCGTCAAGTAATTGTTGAACAAGAAGGACGTGCGCCACTAGCAGAGAAATTAGCGATGAAAATGTTTAGTATGGGTGCTTCTTCAGCTGCTTTATATAAAATGGGATCAAAAATGGCACCAGCAGCGATGAGTCCATTTACATCTGGTAACCGTGTATCAAAAGGTGTTGGTCCACTTAAAAACTGGACGGACATTCGTGAATTCCCAGCGCCAAGTAAAGAACGATTCCGTGATTGGTATAAAGATCATAAGAAAGGCGGCGATAAATAATGACAGGATTAATTCAAAACCGTGATTCCTTTCTAGATAATATTGCAAAAGAACTTGGACGTGCGCGTAAAACAGAGGGTGTTGAGCGTCCAGTATGGAAAAATAATGTGAATGTAGAAACGTTAAAAGATTATTCACAAGAAGAATTACTAGAAGTATTTAAAAAACAATGTACAAACATTCATACAACTGTAGTGGAAACAACAAACGACCGTTTACGTGAAGACATTCAAAAAGTAATTATGGAAAACGGCGGGGGACCTATTTTACTATCAGCAGATGAACGTTTTGATGCATATGGTTTGACGTCTTTATTTAAAGAAGAGCTTCCAAAGCACGACGTTGAAGTAAACGTATGGGATCCAGAGAGAAAAGAAGAAAATATGCGTTTAGCTGAAAAGGCGAATATCGGTATTGCATTTAGTGATTATACATTAGCCGAATCAGGTACAATTGTTGTACAAAGTCATAAAGGACAAGGACGTTCTTTACACTTTTTACCGACTGTATACTTTGCTATTATTCCACGTGAAACACTTGTGCCTCGTATTACGCAAGCGGTTCAAGATATGAACTCACGTGTGGAAAATGGAGAAGATGTAGCATCTTGTATTAACTTTATTACAGGACCAAGTAACTCTGCTGATATTGAAATGAATCTTGTTGTCGGAGTACACGGACCATTAAAAGCAGTATATTTCATTGTATAAAAGAGGGGAAAGCAGGCCAGAAAATGGCCTGCTTTTTTAGTAGAATAAAGGATAATATGAAGTAGAAGATCTCTCCTTTTTTTGATATGTTCTTTTTGAAAGGAGAGGAAGGGATGTTCACTTATGTATATGCATTGTTAACAGGGATGGTGTTTGGTTCTTTTTTTATGGTAATTGCGATGAGAGTTCCGATGGGTGAATCTATCATTACTCCACGTTCGCATTGTTATTATTGTAAGTACGTGCTAAAGCCAAAAGAACTGATTCCGATCATTTCATTTTGTATACAAAAAGGGAGGTGTACAAACTGCAAGAGAAAGATCCCAATTTTGTATGTAATATTTGAATGTATAACAGGAAGTATATTTCTTCTTACCGTATATATAATTGGAATAGAACGAGAGCTCATCACCATCTTATCTCTTTTTTCGTTACTTCTAATTGTTTCAGTTACAGATTACATATATATGTTGATTCCAAATCGTATTTTAATTACATTTGCTTTACTGTTTATTATGGAATGTATTTTCGTACCGTTAGTTACTTGGATAGACAGTATAATTGGCAGTGGAATTATATTTATTTTGTTATATGGTATGCAAAAGGTCTATCCAGAAGGGCTTGGCGGAGGGGATGTAAAATTACTTTCTTTACTTGGATATGTGATAGGAATGGAAGGGATTTTTATGACTTTATTTTTAGCATCCTGCTGTAGTCTTTGTTTTTTGGGAATGGGTATCATATTAAAGCGTATAGAAAGAAGAAGTCCAATCCCATTTGGGCCATTTATTAGCCTTGGGGCAATATGTTATGTGTTGATCGTATATGCAAAGTAGGGAGGGGAAATAGTAAATGAATGTATATATGGATGATCAAAGAAACTGTCCATTTGGATATACGTTGGTAACTACAGTAGAATCTGCAATACAAATTGTTAGGAAGTATGAGGTGAATATCGTTTCTCTCGACTTTAATATGGGATGGCGACAACAAAATGGATTAGATTTTGTAGAAACTTTCTGCAAAGAGGGTTTATGTGCTAATGAGATTCATCTTCATACAAATGATGTTATCGGTATGCATAAAATGAAACAAAGGCTTGAGAAGGGGAAGGAGCAAGGTGAAATTCACCCTCACTTTGTCGTTAAATATATAGGAAGCTAAAAGCTCCAAAGTAACACCTTGGAGCTTTTAATGTTTCATATGCGCTTGTAAAGGGATAATTTCTTCTTTTTGAGCTACTGCAATGTCAGTTTCTTCCTGTTTAACAGCAGGTGTTTTCTTTGTTAAGTAGTGGTACACCATACCGACAAATACTGATCCACCAATAATGTTACCGATTGTAACAGGAATTAAGTTATGGATAGCACCTGAGAAAGAAATTGTTTCAGGATGCGGTGAAACTAAAGATAAAGCAAAGAGTGATAAGTTTGCAATGCTATGCTCGTAACCAGATAAGAAAAATGTGAAAACAAGTAGCATCATAACCATTATTTTTGCTGTGTCACCTTTTACTTGGGAAGGTAAGAAGCAAGCAAGGCAGACAAGCCAGTTACATAAAATTGCTTTAAAGAATAATTGCATTGTAGGTGTGTTCATTTTACCTTCAACGACTTTATTCATTAAATGACCGTGATCAATTGCTTCGAAAATTCCAGTTGCGTAAAATATTAGGGCGAAGAATAAAGCGCCAGCCAAGTTACCTGCATAACAAGCAACCCAGTTACGAAGTGTATCAGAAATAGTTGTTTCTTTTCTTAAAGTTGCTACTGTGAAGTACATTGTATTTCCAGTAAACAATTCAGCACCGCCATATATAATAAGTACGAGTGCAACGCCGAAAAACATAGAGGCAGCTAAATAAGTTGCTGGTGAATCGGCAATGTGAAAAAAGTTTCCTAGTTTAAAACATAGTACAATAATAAATCCGATATAAATACCTGCAAGCGCAGCGCGAATGAAATATTGCATTGGGCTTGTATCTAGCATTTGTTTTTTGCTCTTAGCCAGTTTGACGACGTAATCTAATCCTTGTTCTAGCATGAGTAATACGCTCCTTTAGTACATCTTCTATAAATACTCCTTATATGAATAAAGTACATGGAATTGTTCTTAGTTTCAATAAGTTTGTGCAATATTTCACAAAAAGGACATACATACATTAAGAAAACGTTTACAAAAGGTAGTATAATGGAATTTTTTCTGGACATTGAGAGGAGGAAGGAAAAAAGAAAAAGCGCTGTAATTACAGCGCTTTTTCGTCTAAATTCTTTTCTACTTTTACTTCTACTTCTTTCGAGAAGAACCAACCGCCAACTGCGATTGCAATTAATACACCCCAGAATGTAAGTTTCCATGGAGTAGATTCTGGGAATGAATGTGGCAGAACACCTAATGCAGGGTGCGCTAACGTATAAACTGCTAATTTCACACCAACCCATCCTACAATTAAAAATGCTGCCGTTTCAAGTCCTGGTTTACGTTTTAAAATCTGTACGAAAGCAGATGCTGCAAATCGCATAATAACTAAACCGATAAGTCCGCCTGCAAAGATAACAAAGAATTGACCCGCATCAAGGCTACCAATTGTACCTAACCCTGTTTTCGGTAAAGTCATTGCTAACGCAACAGCAGCTAAAATTGAGTCAACTGCGAAGGCGATATCTGCAACTTCGACTTTGAATACAGTCCACCAAAAGTTTTCCTGTTTTTTCTCTGATTCTTTTTCTTCTGTTTCTTCATGTGTATTCTTTTTAACATATGTTTTAAATAAGTGATTACCAGCGATAAACATAAGATAAATCGCACCAATTGCTTGAACTTGCCATACATCGACTAGGAATGAAATTATAAATAACGATCCGAATCGGAAAACAAATGCCCCCGCTAATCCGTAGAATAGTGCTTTCTTTCTTTTGTCTTCTGGTAAATGTTTTACCATAATTGCAAGAACAAGAGCGTTATCAGCCGCTAAAATCCCTTCTAGTGCAATTAGGATGAGTAATACCCAACCATACTCCAATAATAATGATACATCCATGTACATTCTCCTCTCATTTCTATAAGTACTAAATAAGTGAAGAAGTTCCCCACTATTTAGTTTCCCCACACTCCTGCCTATTAACGCTGGAAGAATTTGGTAAGAATACAAAAAAGACCTCTGCCGTTAATAGGCAAAGGTCTTGCTAGACATATGTAATAAAAATGCCAACAAAGCCGGAAGAACTAAGTTCTACGTAATGACGACTTTGTTTCCAAGAAATATTCTTGGACGCTACTCCCCTTTGGAGATATGTTATTGTATTCTCATTATATGGATAATTTATACGGTTGTCAACCTGTTAAAATATCTTCGTTTGGATATTTTATTTTTCTTTTCTTTTTCCGAGCAAATGAAAAAGCCAATGTTAAAGGACCCATTTTTCCAAAGAACATCATAAAGATAATAATAGTTTTTCCGATAATAGTTAAATGGGGCGTTAAATTCATGCTGAGGCCGACGGTTCCAAATGCAGAAAATACTTCGAAAGCACTCATCAATAGCGGAACTCGCTCAGTAATACTTAAAATTAAAATAGAAAAAAAGATAAATGAAATGGAAATAATGGTAATGGTTAATGATTTGACAATGAGAGTATCTTTAATGGATTTTTTAAACACAACAATATCATCTTGTTCTTGTAAAAATTTAAACACACCAAAGAACATGATTAAAAATGTTGTTAACTTAATTCCGCCACCAGTTGAAGCACTACCAGCACCAATAAACATAAGAAGCATCATTAATAGAAGGGAAGGCTTTGATAATGCAGAAATATCAACAGTGTTAAATCCGGCAGTGCGCGTCGAAATCGCTTGAAAGTAAGCAGCCATTCCTTCTTCAAACGGGGTAAATCCCTTCATAGAAAGAGAATTATGGAACTCGAATATAAAAATAAAACCAGTAGCAATAATATTGATGACTAGAGTAGAAGAGAGCATAAGTTTTGAATGCAAAGTAAGTTTTTTAAAGTTCTTTTTTCTTTTTATATCTACGATTACGGTAAAACCAATCCCACCTAAAATAATAAGAGAAGAAATAACGAGATTGACGAGAATACTGTGAGAATGAGACATTAAATTATCGCTCCACACGGAAAAACCAGCGTTGTTAAAAGCGGAAATCGAATGAAAAAAACTATAATATACTCCTTTAGTAATTCCGTATTTTGGTATCCATTCGATAGAAAGAAGTAAAGTAGCGATACATTCGACTGTAAAAGAGAATAGAAATAATGATTTGGCAAGACGAATGACACCGCCGATATTCGTTTGATTTAGTGCTTGTTGCAGTAAAATACGATTTTGAAGGCCGATTTTTCTACCGAGCATAATGGCAATTAAAACAGCAAAACTCATAATGCCAAGTCCGCCTACTTGTATAAGGGTTAAAATGACACATTGCCCAAACAAAGTAAATACTTTTCCAGTGTCTACCACCCCAAGACCAGTAACAGTACAAGCAGAAACTGTTGTAAATAAAGCATCGATCCATGAAATAGACGTTGTAGTAGCAATTGGCAGTTTTAATAAGCACGTACCGACAATTGATAACAAAATAAAAGATAAGGTGAGAACGCGGGGAGGACTCATACTAATGCTAATCCGTTTCATGTCACATATCGTTCCTTTCGGTTTGCTCTTACTAGTATGTGAAAAAGCACTAATATGTATGTTAAAAATAGAAAGAGGCAGAGAATATCTGCCTCTAAGCCATATGTTATAGGATTATCCACGTAATTGCTGTTGAGCTAAAGCAACAAGACGTTTTGTTACTTCACCGCCAACTGATCCGTTAGATCGAGATGCTGTATTAGATCCTAAGTTTACACCAAATTCTTGTGCAATTTCATATTTGAATTGTTCAAGTGCTTGTTCTGCACCTGGAACTAATAATTTGTTTGTTTTTACCATGTTGATACACATCCTTATGAGTAATCCAATTTAGCTAAGCACTATCTAAACTGGTAACGTTATTTTATGTGGAAACGACGTGCTCATACCCGGAAGTAATCGGTGTGATTAGAAGTTCTTGGATAGAAAAAAAGAGTAGCAAATTTGCTACTCTTTTTTCAATATTGTCGCTGTACCTTCCACGACAATATCACCTGATTGATTATAAATGTTTGTTTGTAATGTAATGATCTTTTTATCATCCCGCTTTTTAATGACTTCTGCCACTACACGAAGTGTATCGCCGATTTTGACAGGAGCACGGAATGAAACGTTTTGAGATAAATAAATCGTGTTTTTGCCAGGAAGTTTCGTTCCAAGAATAGTAGAAATAAAACTGGAAACGAGCATGCCATGAGCAATACGCTCTTTAAACATTGTCGTTTTTGCAAATGAATCTAAAATATGAATGGGATTTACATCACCAGTCAATTTTGCAAAATTGATAACGTCCTCATCCGTAATTTGTTTTGTTAATGATGCTTGGTCACCGACTTGAATCTCATCATAACGAAGCTCCGGTACAGTTTGTGCTTCTTGAAATGGATTCATTTTGTCCTCCTTCTTTTCCATATCGAAAAATGCCAGCCATCTTGATGTAGTAGGAGGAAGAAAGAGTTTTGTTTGTGCTGCAGTTAGCTCCCACATTTTTCTTACTTGATGGAAGTAAATAGATTTTTTGAACTTTCTTCGAATTGCTTTGTGAGCTCCAATTGTTTTGACTTGAACTCTTCCAAAAAACCTTCTAACTGTTTTTGAACCTCTTCACGTTGTAATTGTTGTTGTTCAATAAATTGTTTTGTTGTTTCTTCAAATTGACCACTTGTTTGTGTAAGAATTGACAAAGATGTTTTAGTAGGAGAAACGGTAAGCTGATGAATATGAGCAGAAAGTTCATTCCACTTGTCTTGCCACTCGTTAATTTGATCATTTAAGGAGTTTCCAGTTAATTGTTTCACATAATCTGTATATTGGTTGTTGAATTGAGCAGTGAATTGTTGTAGTTCTTTTTCTAGTTCATCTACTCCTGATGTTAATTTATGCAAAGCGTCTTGTTGTTGTTTTAACGTTTCTAAAGTAAGTTGCTCTAATTGTTTCCCTGCTGAAGAGAAAAGGGAAAGAGATTGAGACCAGTTTTTCCAAAATGCATCGACCAATTCGTATGGTTTAGTTTCCATTATTTGACCCCCAAATGTTTTTTTGCATATTGTGAACGCAGATTACTCTGCTGTACCACCAGGTGAAGATGAAGAATCCTTTTCATCCTTGTCTGGAGAAGTGGCGAATGGAAAGAATGCGTTCGTATATAACGTAAAAAACGTCCGCAGCATATTTTGGTAATGCTCAAAAGAAGTTGCACATGTTGCTAAATATTTCTCTCCATATTCAGTTAAAGAATAAATTCTTTTCGCTGGCCCTCCTTCGCTTGTATCCCAAGTAGAAGAAATAAGATTTTCCTTTTCTAATTTGCGTAATGTTCTATATACATTACCTTGGTCAACAGAAGAAAAGCCGATATCCATTAGCATTTGAATAAGTTTGTAACCATGAAGACTCCAGTCTTTTAGACAGAGAAGTAAGAAGGGAACTAAGAAGTTTTTTGGCATGGAGTTTGGTTGTTTCGCTTGGTTGTTTTCCAAGCTTTCGCGTTGTTCTGGTTCATTATGTAGCATGATTGTGCATCACCTCATGAATCAGTTAGATGGAATTTTTTGCTTATAAGTGCAATTTACACCTATCTGTTTTTAAAGTCAATACATTTGTTAGAAAATAGAAAAAAATAAAATATATACTTGAAGTTTTATTCAGAATATTAGAAAATAGAGAATAGGTTGAATTGTTTCAAAAACGAAAAAGGGAGTGTAGGTAAAGTGATTGATCAAAAATTCGATCCACTACAAGCATGGAAAAATGCTTATGAACAAACCGAAACATTTTGGGGAAAAGCGCTCAATGAAACAATTAAAACAGAAGAATATTCTGCTTGGATGGGCAGCGTTCTAGATTTGAATTTGTTTTATCAAAAAGCATTAAATGATACGACAAAAAGTTATTTAGAACAGGTAAATGTACCAACGAAAGAGGATATTGCAAGAGTGGCTACGCTTGTTATTAACTTGGAAAATAAAGTAGATAACATCGAGGAGTTTTTAGAAGAGAAGGTAGAATCTATAGGACAAGCTCCTACATTAAAGCGTGATGTTACGAAAGTAAAACAAGACATTCGCACGTTAGAAACGAAAGTTGATCAAATTTTAGAATTGCTAGAAAAGCAAAATGCAGTACTAGCGAAACTACAAGAACCTGTAAAAGAAGAAGTAAAACCTGCAAATAAGCCAGAAAATAAAAAATGATAATCGCGCTTGTTTATAACATGTAAAAGAGAAGGGAGAATCTCTTTTCTATATAAACAGCGAAACATAATTAATATATGGACTCCATAGTATGAGTACCAAAATGATTCATAATATTCGTTCACAAATTCATTTAAGGGGGAAAAGAAATGGTTCAATTAAATGGCAAAGTAGCAATCGTAACAGGTGGGGCAAAAGGAATTGGAAAAGCGATTACAGTAGCATTAGCACAAGAGGGAGCAAAAGTTGTTATTAACTATAATAGCAGTAAAGAAGCAGCTGAAAACTTAGTAAATGAACTAGGTAAAGAAGGTCATGACGTTTATGCAGTTCAAGCAGATGTTTCTAAAGTAGAAGATGCAAATCGCCTTGTAGAAGAAGCTGTGAATCATTTTGGTAAAGTGGATATTCTTGTTAATAATGCTGGTATTACAAGAGATCGTACATTCAAAAAGTTAAATCGTGAAGATTGGGAGCGCGTCATTGATGTGAATTTAAGCAGCGTATTTAACACAACAAGCGCGGTACTTCCATACATATCGGAAGCAGAAGAAGGAAGAATCATTAGCATTTCTTCTATCATTGGACAAGCTGGTGGATTTGGACAAACAAACTACTCAGCGGCAAAAGCAGGTATGTTAGGATTTACAAAATCATTAGCATTAGAACTTGCAAAAACAAATGTAACTGTAAACGCTATTTGCCCAGGATTTATCGATACAGAAATGGTAGCAGAGGTACCAGAAGAAGTTCGTCAAAAAATCGTTTCTAAAATCCCGAAAAAACGTTTTGGTCAAGCTGAAGAAATTGCAAAAGGTGTAGTATACCTATGCCGTGACGGTGCATACATTACAGGTCAGCAATTAAATATTAACGGCGGATTATATATGTAATGAAGTAAGAAGAAAGTGCATATCCATAGCAGGAATGCACTTCTTTCTTTAAAAAGGAAATTGACCAAAAAGGAGATAGAAAAAATGACTACATTCGTAACAGAATGGGAAAAACAATTAGAGTTATACCCAGAAGAGTACCGAAAAGCATACCGTCGTGTGAAAAGGGCGAGTGAAATTTTATTACGTGAACCAGAACCACAAGTAGGATTAACGCCGAAAGAGGTTATTTGGACGAAGAATAAGACGAAGCTTTATCGCTACATTCCAAAACAAGAAAAAACACAAAGAGTTCCAATTTTATTAATATATGCTCTCATTAATAAGCCATATATTATGGATTTAACTCCAGGAAACAGTTTAGTGGAATATCTAGTGGATCGTGGTTTTGATGTGTATATGCTTGATTGGGGCACATTTGGTTTAGAAGATAGTCATTTGAAATTTGATGATTTTGTGTTTGATTATATTGCAAAAGCAGTGAAAAAAGTAATGCGTACTGCAAAATCGGACGAGATCTCTTTACTTGGTTATTGCATGGGTGGAACGCTAACGTCTATTTACGCGGCACTTCATCCACACATGCCAATTCGTAACTTAATTTTTATGACAAGTCCTTTTGATTTCTCTGAAACTGGATTGTATGGTCCTTTATTAGATGAGAAGTATTTCAATTTAGATAAAGCGGTTGATACATTCGGAAATATTCCGCCAGAAATGATTGATTTTGGTAACAAAATGTTAAAACCAATTACAAACTTTGTTGGGCCATATGTCGCTTTAGTAGATCGTTCAGAGAATGAGCGCTTCGTCGAAAGCTGGAGATTAGTTCAAAAGTGGGTTGGCGATGGTATTCCTTTCCCTGGCGAAGCATATAGACAGTGGATTCGAGATTTTTATCAAAATAATAAATTGGTGAAAGGTGAGCTCGTTATTCGCGGACAAAAGGTAAACCTTGAAAATATTAAGGCGAATGTCTTAAATATTTCTGCGAAACGTGATCATATTGCTCTGCCATGCCAAGTGGAGGCTTTACTAGATCATATTTCTAGTACAGATAAACAATATGTATGTTTACCAACAGGACATATGTCGATTGTTTACGGTGGAACAGCTGTAAAACAAACATACCCAACAATTGGAGATTGGCTTGGCGAGCGTTCGAATTAAAAAGAAAAATCCAACTAGCGTT
This sequence comes from Bacillaceae bacterium OF18-1A, assembly GCA_027694045.1. GTDB lineage: Bacteria > Bacillota > Bacilli > Bacillales > Bacillaceae_G > Bacillus_A. The sequence continues at coordinate 257,109 of JAQEWB010000004.1, forward strand.
TGTTAGTTGGATTTTTTTATGGGAAATAACAAAATATAGAAAGGAGAAATATATATTTTAGGAGTATAATTATGAAACTAATGACTGGTAAGTTGTTTTGGAATACAGGCGTTTCTGTACCTTGTTATCCACCGTTAGAAAGTGATATGATATGTGATGTGCTCGTAATTGGAAGTGGTGAATCAGGTGCTCACATAGCGTATTCGTTAGCGAAAATCGGAATGAGTGTTACGCTTATTGAAAAAAGAGCAATTGCTTGTGGTAGCACAGCTGCCAATACAGGTTTATTACAATTTCTTCATGATAAATCGTTAATCTCTCTTATTCATACATTCGGTAAAGAAAAAGGGGTACGAGCATATAGTCTTTGTTATGAAGCTTTAAGAACAATGGAGAAAGTTGTACCAACTCTCGATATTAACCCCCATTTTATTCCGCGAAATAGTTTATATTATGCAAGTAAAGGTGAGGATGTCTCGTTTTTACAAGAGGAATATAATACGTTACGTGATTATGGATTTCCAGTTGAATATTTTACAGAATCTGATATTAAGAAACGGTATTCCTTTACAAGACAAGCAGCGTTATATACGCATGGGGATGCTGAGGTAAACCCGTATTTATTAGCACATAGTCTTTTGCATAAAGCAAATCAAATGGGTGCTACTATACATGAACATACAGAGGCAATACATATAAAAAAACGCCAAAATGATTTAATTTGTTACACGAAAACAGGAAATCAAATCATAGCAAAGAATATTATTATGGCGACAGGTTATGAACTGCTTTTTGGTAAGAAAGAAAAAAATGCAACGGTAGAAACGTCTTATGCAGTTGTAACAAATAAGATAGATCATTTTGAGGGCTGGCATGAGCGATCATTAATTTGGGAAACAGCAAGACCGTATTTATATTTGCGGACGTATCAAAATCGTATCGTTGTAGGTGGATTAGATGAAGCGCTGAAAATTCAAAAAATCGGAGATACGAAATTGTTGCATAAGCGTGATATTCTTATTAACATTGTAAAAGAAATGTTCCCGCAGTATAAAAATGTATATGCAGATTACTATTGGGCAGCAGCATTTGGTGGTAGTCATGATGGTCTTCCTATTTTAAAAGAAGACAAGAAGATACATAATTTATTTTACGCATTGCCGTATGGAGGAAATGGAACTGTGTACGGAATGGTATTTGCCAAATTATTTGAGCAGTTATTTACAAATAAAGAAACTGAAGATTTTTCTTTATTTAATCGATAGAAAAAAGGTAGCGAAGTGATGGAATGAGAGATATAAAAAAGTTTTTACAAAAATTACGTCCTGTCCAACTTATTGTTTTGTTTTATTTACTAGCAGTAGTTGTATCGGTGATATTACTTAGTTTACCGTTTGTTACGAAGCCTGGTGTGAAATGGACATTTATAGATGCACTATTTACATCTGTTAGTGCGGTAAGTGTTACAGGACTGTCTGTTGTTACGATTTCAGATACATTTACTACGTCAGGAATTATTGTTCTAGCTCTAATTTTACAATTAGGCGGCTTAGGAATTATGGCGCTTGGTACATTCGTTTGGATAATAACGGGGAAAAAGATCGGTTTGCAGAGAAGAAGATTAATTATGGCAGATCATAACCAAGGAAATTTATCAGGCCTTGTAGAGTTGATGCGTTCTATTTTAATTGTCATTATTTCGATAGAACTTATTGGAGCACTCCTGCTAGGTACAAGATTTCTACTCTATTTTCCGACGTGGCAAGAAGCTTATTTTCACGGTTTTTTTGCGGCCGTTAGTGCAACAACGAATGGCGGATTTGATTTAACTGGTCAATCGCTGATCCCGTACAAAAAAGATTATATTGTACAAATGATTCATATGCTGCTTATTATTTTAGGTGCTATTGGTTTTCCAGTATTAATGGAAGTGAAGCAATTCTTTAGTAAGAAACGACAGCAACTATTTCGTTTTTCATTATTTACAAAATTGACGACAACAACATTCTTTGCACTCGTTGTTGTTGGAACAATTATGATTTTTTTACTAGAACGAAATCATTTTTTAGTAGGAAAGTCATGGCATGAAACGATATTTTATACATTATTCCAATCTGTGACGACACGAAGTGGTGGGCTGGCAACGATGGATATACGTGAATTGTCACAAGCAACACTTTTATTTATGAGTATATTAATGTTTATCGGGGCATCCCCAAGTTCGGTTGGGGGCGGAATACGTACAACTACATTTGCTGTTAGTATATTGTCGTTATATACATTTGCAAGGGGCGGTAGAACAGTACGAGTCTTTAAACGTCAAATACACGAAGAGGATGTATTGAAAGCGTCTGTCGTTATGACGATGGGTATTTTATTATGTGCTACAGCGTTATTCATTTTATCCATTACAGAGAATGTGCCTCTTATGAGCTTAATTGTTGAAGTTTGTTCTGCTTTTGGAACAACAGGACTATCAACAGGGATTACGCCAGACTTAACAACTGTTGGAAAACTTGTACTCATTGTACTTATGTTTATCGGACGTGTCGGTATTTTAACATTTATACTGGCTAGTGGTGGAAGAGAACAGCCACCTCGTTATAAGTATCCGAAAGAGAGAATTATTATTGGATAGTACGAAACCATTCTACCTATGTTAGGTAGAATGGTTTTTTAGTCGTTAATGCCAAATTGAGGATGCATAAAAGCGTCCTTTTTATTATCAACTTTCTTTTTTAGCAATTTCTGATTTTCTTCTGAAATCCATCCGATATCATTTGTGGGATGGACCCATTCATCTCCAGACATAATGGCAGGATCTACCTCATCACTCCAATTGTTTAACGGGCTGTTCACGGAATCGTATTTGCTGTCCCCAATTATAACATCATATTGATTTACAAAAGGTTGTTGCATTTTTTTTCCTGTTCCTTTAAAAGACGGAAAGTTCATTTGATGTGGGAGCGTTTCGCCTAAAATTGGCGATTGGATTGATTTTTTCTCTTTCAAAGTAATCGCTCCTTTTGTAATGGTATGTTCATATGTAGTATTTCCATTAATAAGCTCTTATGTACTTGTTAACACTTGCCAGTCATAATTATGAAAGATTGATTTAAACTAGCATAGAAAGTGAATTTTTGAGAGCAGGTGAATGTATTGGTGAAAAGAAAAGTGAAACAAAATGCGGCAATCAATAATAATAAAACTCCGAAAGAAAGCTTACCAGATGCAGAATTTGCATTAGAGTATGAGGGAGAAAATAGCGCGAAGTATGCAAATCGTAATTCTAAAAAAGGTAAACAAAAATGAGGCGTTTTTTACAAACGCCTCATTTTTTTGTGGGATTATAAAGGTTTTTTTAATTATTTGTAAATTTAGTACTTATTATTAGCAGAAAAATGCGAAAAAACATAGAAGTAGCAACGTATTACACAAAAACAAACAACAAACAAAAGATTAATGTTGGTTTAATACTGCTTTTACACTTATTGGTTATATTTGAGTTGTACATAAGATTTGTAAAAGGAGAGAAAAACAGTGAAAAAAACAATCTTTAAAGCTGTAGCAACTGGAATGGTATTTTCGTTATTAATGGGGTGTGGTGCAAAGAAAGAAGAAAGTGCTGGAGCAAAAGTGAAAGATGATAAATTATCTGGATCATTAACTGTTTACACGGCTATTGAAGAAGAGCTTGTACCAATTTATCTTGAGTCTTTTAAAAAGAAATACCCAGATGTGAAGTTGAACATTGTACGTGATTCAACAGGGGTTATTACAGCGAAATTGCTAGCTGAAGGAAAAAATACACAAGCAGATGTTGTATGGGGAACTGCCGCATCAAGTCTATTAGCTTTAGAGAAAAAAGATATGTTAAAAGAATACTCTCCAAAAGGAGCGGATCGTGTTCTTCCGCAATTCAAAGATGATAAGCAACCTGAAAAATGGGTAGGTAATACGGCATTTATGACGGGGATTGCTGTAAATAAAGAAGAACTAAAGAAGAAAAATTTACCGATGCCAGAATCATACGAAGATTTAACGAAACCAGAGTATAAAGGAACGCTTGTTATGCCACATCCGGCTTCTTCTGGGACAGGGTTTTTAACAGTTTCTGCATGGTTACAAATTATGGGGGAAGATAAGGGCTGGGATTACATGAAAAAACTTCATGATAATATGGCAACTTATACACATTCAGGTTCAAAACCAGCAAAATTAGCAGGTGCAGGTGAATATCCAGTAGGCGTGTCAATGGTTTATAGTGCTTTAAAAGAAAAGCAAAAAGGTGCACCGGTTGAAGTTGTATTACCGAAAGAAGGATTAGGTTGGGAAGTAGAAGCGAACGCACTTATTAAGAAAGATAATGCAAAAAATGATAAATTAGCACAAGCATTTTTAGATTGGGCAATTACAGATGATGTAATGAAGTTGTACTTTGAGAAAAATGGATTTGCGACAATTAAAAATGATTATAAACTTCCAGAAGGGTTCCCGAAAGATATAACAGAAAAGTTATACAAAAAGAATGATTTCAAATGGGCAGCAGAGAATCGTGACAAAATTTTAGAGCGTTGGGAAAAAGAATTCGGTCAAAAAGCAGAAGCGAAAAAGTAAGTAAGTGGGAGAGAGAAAAATGAGCGAATATTTATCAATTCAACACATTCAAAAGCAGTTTGATGCATTTACAGCGTTAAAAGATGTATCTTTTACAGTGAAAAAAAATGAGTTTGTTTGTTTATTAGGCCCGAGTGGTTGTGGGAAAACGACGTTGCTTCGCATTTTAGCAGGGTTAGAAGAGGCAACAACAGGTAGTATTGCTGTGAATGGAAAAGATATTACAGCATTGCCACCTGGTAAGAGAAACTTCGGAATGGTTTTTCAATCGTATGCATTATTTCCTAATTTAACAGCACTTGAAAATATTGAATATGGCTTAAAGACAAAAAAATATGGGAAAGCAGAAGTAAAAGAGAAGGCGCTATCGGCGTTAGAACTTGTCGACTTACTGAATGTAAAAGATAAATATCCTGCTCAAATGTCTGGTGGACAACAGCAGCGAGTAGCACTTGCACGTGCACTCGCTCTGTCTCCAGATATTTTGCTACTAGATGAGCCGTTATCTGCTTTAGATGCAAAAGTACGTGAAAAGTTGCGTAGAGAAATGCGTGATTTACAAGAAAAAGTAGGAGTCACAACGATTATGGTAACGCATGACCAAGAAGAGGCATTAACGATGGCTGATAAAATTGTTGTAATGAATCATGCGGAAATTATGCAGATTGGAACACCAGAGGAGATTTATCAAAGGCCAGCCAATCCGTTTGTGGCAGATTTTATTGGTTCTATTAATTTCTTTTCGAAAAATAATGAAGAACATGCAATTCGTCCTGAACATGTAACAGTTGTACAAAAGGATGGTATGAAAACAGTTGTGGAAAGTATGGAGTTTCGTGGATCTGTATATCGGACGGAAGTGCGGGTTATAGAAGAGAATACGCATTTTTATAATGAAAAAATTGTAGTGGATATATTGGCATCGGAAGTAGAGAAAACTGCTATTAGAAAAGGAAAGCCAATTCAAATCTCTTTCTCAGAAAATCATATGTTGTCATATGGAAAGAAGGTCACTGTATAGATGGAGATGTTAGAAAACTATAAAGTAGAAAGTACGAAAAAAAAGATTAAGAGACAGATCGGTAAAGAAGAGTGGATACAAAGGCTATTAATTATTGGTATGCTTCTTGCTTTTCTTATCATGCTCGTCTTGCCTTTATTACAATTATTTACACAAGCTTTTTATGATAAAGACGGGGCTTTCGTTGGTGTTGCGAATTTCAGTAAATATTTCACAACACCAACTTTAGTTCAATCCTTGCAAAATACGATATGGGTTTCAGGAATAACAACTATCATTTCAGTCTCTTTAGCGTTTGCTTATGCTTATGCAATCGCTCGTACAAATGTTTTTGGGAAGCGTGTATTTCAATATGTAGCATTATTACCATTATTCGCACCTACGATGATGCACGGTATTGCGCTTACTTATTTATTTGGTAATCAAGGGTTAGTAACGAAAGGGATGTTTGGTTTATTTGAAGGAATACAAATACCGTTATATGGACCAGTAGGAATTGTAATGGCTGAAGTGATGTATACATTTCCACAAGCATTTCTTATTTTATTAATCGCTTTCCAAGGTTCTGATTATCGTTTATATGAAGCTTCTAATATGTTAGGTGCAAGTAAAACGAAACAGTTTCTTACAGTTACATTACCTAGTGTGAAATATGGGCTAATTAGTGCGATGTTTGTTGTCTTTACACTGAGTTTCACTGATTTTGGTGCGCCGAAAATTGTTGGAGGCCAATATAATGTGCTTGCTACGGACGTATATAAGCAAGTTATTGGACAACAAAATATGCCGATGGGTGCAACTGTAGGAATGATTTTATTAATCCCAGCAATTTTTGCGTTTGCAGTTGATCGTTTTACACAAAGAAAACAAGCGAATCTTTTATCTTCGAAAGCAGTACCGTATAGAATAATAAATAATAAGAAAAGGGACGTTATTTCGTTTGTATATTGTAGTGTTGTAACACTTATGATCATTCTTTTATTTGTTGCAGTTGGTATTGCTGCAAGTGTGAAAGTATGGCCGTATAATATGAGTTTTACGCTTGAGCATTTTAATTTTTCAAGTTTGACAGGAGACGGAATTGAAGCATTTAAAAATAGTGTAATTGTCTCAGCTATTACGGCAGTTATTGGAGCGATTTTAACATTTATGTTCGCTTATGCGATTGAAAAAATAGAGCAGCTTCAGTTTTTTAGAAAAGTAGGTAATTTTTTCTCTATTGTACCGTTAGCGATTCCAGGACTAGTACTTGGATTAGGATATGTCTTTTTCTTTAGTCAACCAACGATTCAAATTTTAGGGCTCTCAGTAACGAATCCGTTTCACTCCTTATACGGAACCATAGCTGTGTTAGTACTAGTAAATATCATTCATTTTTACTCTGTAACATTTGTTACGGCAACGACTGCTCTAAAGAAACTAGATCGTGAATTTGAGCTTGTTTCGCAGTCAATGGGTATTCCGTTTTATAAAACATTCTTTCGAGTAACCGTACCAATGTGCTTGCCGGCAATTTTGGAAATGGTTATGTACTATTTTGTGAATTCCATGGTAACTGTCTCAGCAGTTGTATTCTTATATGCAGCCGATTTTAAACTAGCTGCCGTATCAATCGTAAATATGGATGATGCAGGAAATGTGGCACCAGCAGCTGCAATGAGTGTACTTATTGTTGCTACTAATATTGTAGTAAGGGTTTTATATGAATGGGGAACGAAAGCACTTCGTAACCGAACGTCACAATGGCAAAAAAGATAAATAAGAAGGGTGATAGATAGAATGAAAATTGAAGCAGTTATTTTTGATTGGGCAGGTACGACAGTTGATTATGGATGTTTTGCGCCACTGGAAGTATTCATGAAGATTTTTCATAAACGCGGTGTCGTAATTACAGCTGAAGAAGCTCGCAAACCGATGGGATTATTAAAAATAGATCATGTAAGAGCACTTACAGAGATGCCTCGCATTGCGAATGAATGGAATCGTGTCTTCGGACAATTACCAACAGAAGCAAATATTCATGAAATGTACGAAGAATTTGAAGAAATTCTCTTTGCTATTTTGCCGAACTATGCCACGCCAATTGATGGGGTAAAAGAAGTGGCTGCTTCATTACGTGAAAGAGGTATTAAAATTGGGTCAACAACTGGTTATACGAGAGAAATGATGGACATCGTTGCAACAGAGGCAGAAATACAAGGATATAAACCTGATTTTCTTGTTACGCCAGATGATGTTCCAGCAGGTCGTCCGTACCCATGGATGTGTTATAAAAATGCGATGGAACTTAGTGTATATCCAATGAACCATATGATAAAAGTGGGAGATACAGTCTCAGATATGAAAGAGGGAAGAAATGCTGGAATGTGGACTATCGGTGTGATTCTTGGCAGTAGTGAGCTTGGCTTAACGGAATTGGAAGTTGAAAATATGGATCCGTTAGAGCTTCGTGAAAAGGTGGAAATCGTCCGTAATCGTTTTATTGAAAATGGAGCTCATTTTACGATTGAAACGATGCAAGAACTCGAAAACGTAATTGAACATATCGAAAAACAAGAACTTATTATTTCGTAAAAGGGGAATAGGATCATGACTGAAAACCACTACTTATTATTGACGCCAGGACCATTAACGACAACAAAAACAGTAAAAGAAGTTATGTTATATGATTGGTGTACGTGGGATGTTGAATATAACACAATGGTGCAAGATGTGAGAGCTAAACTTGTATCGTTAGCAACGAAGGAAGAAGAGAAATATACAACAGTATTAATGCAAGGAAGCGGTACGTTTTCAGTGGAAGCAGTGATAGGTTCTGTCATTCCTAAGAATGGAAAGCTTCTCGTTTGCACAAATGGTGCATATGGCAAGCGAATTGTGCAAATGGCAGAGATGTTACATATAGATGTGGTGGTCAGTCAAACAGAAGAGTGGGAACCTACTAATATTGTAGAAGTAGAAAAGTTATTACAAGAAGATAAGGAAATTACTCATATTGCCGTTGTTCATTGTGAAACAACGACAGGAATTATTAATCCAATTGTGGATGTATGTAAATTAGGGAAGCAGTATGGAAAAGTTACCATTGTTGATGCAATGAGTAGTTTTGGTGGTATTGAAATGGATATTGCCGAGTTACAGATTGATTTTCTGATTAGTAGTGCAAATAAGTGTATTCAAGGTGTTCCTGGATTTGGTTTTGTCATCGCAAAGCGTGATGAATTACTGAAGTGTAAAGGGCAAGCTCGCTCTTTATCTCTTGATTTATATGATCAGTGGGAAACGATGGAGGAGCAAAATGGGAAATGGCGTTTTACTTCCCCTACACATGTTGTACATGCTTTTTATCAAGCATTGCTTGAACTAGAAAAAGAGGGCGGAGTAAGAGAACGGTATAATCGATATTATAACAATCAAAAACTATTAGTGAGTAGAATGGGAGAAATCGGATTTAAACCGTTAGTAGATGAAAAGTATCAATCTCCTATTATTACATCTTTTATTTATCCAAAAGAGAACTTTGAGTTTCAACAGTTATATAACGAGTTAAAGCGTTATGGATTTGTTATTTACCCTGGGAAAATTTCGAAAGTAGACACGTTCCGCATTGGAAATATTGGTGATGTACATGAAGAAGATATGAATCGCTTAGTTGATAGTATTGCCAAAGGAGTTGTTATAGGGTGAAAGTATTTTGTTTAGGTGGAGCAGGTAAAATTTGTCGTGAAGCAATTTTAGATTTAGTTCAATTTTCATCTTTTGAGACGATTACAGTAGCTGATTTTAACGAAGAAGAGGGACGTAAAGTAGTAGAATGGCTCAACGATCCTCGTGTTGATTTTGTGAAAGTAGATGTTACAAATCATGAGGATACAGTTGCAAAAATGAAAGACTATGACATTGTAATGGATGGCACGACGATTAAGTTGAATGGATTGTCTACATGTGCGATTGCCGAAGCAGGTTGTCACGGTGTGAACTTGAATGGATTTGGTGAAGAGAATGAATCGCATTCTATATTTGTTCAAAACGAAAAAACATGTTTACCTGGTTTTGGTATGACACCAGGTGTAACACAAATGATGGCAATGCATGCAGCAAATCAGTTAGATACTGTAGAGTCTGTTCGTGTAAGTCATGGTTCGTATCGTCCAATTGCTTTTTCGGCATCAATAACGGAGACAACGACATATGAATATGATCCACACCTACCATCACGTACAGTGTATGAAGATGGTGAATTTAAGCAAGTACCTCCGTTTGCGCGCCCAAGAGAAATTGAATTGCCAGCGCCTTACGGTAAAACAATGCAGTATATCATCCCGCATTCTGAAACAATTACATTAGCAAAAGCATTAAAAGATAAAGACGTAAAATTGATTGAAACGAGAGGAACTTGGCCAAAGCAAAATATGCAGCTTGTTCGTGCTTTATTTGATTATGGTATATTGCGAAATGATCAGATTGAGATAGAAGGTAAAGAAATCGGTATAATGGATTGTATTTCTAAATATTTACTACAATCGAAAGAAGGACAAGAAACAGAAGTTTACGGTTATGCACTTCATGTAGAAGTAGTCGGTATGAAGAATAGTGAGAAACAGAGACATGTACTATATCATACCCATCCGCTATCTGACGGGTCTATTGTAGGATGGGAAAAATTAAGAGCTTATACAAGGAACGTCGGTATTCCATTTGGAATCGCTACGGAGTTAATTGCAAAAGGGAATGTGAATAAGGTTGGTGTTGTTACGCCTGAGGAAGCTTTTGAAAATCCACAAGTTATTTTTGATGAATTAGAAAAGCGTGGAATTCATATTCATGAAGAAGTTTTTACTGAAAAAGAGAATTATAATTTTGTATAAGTAAAGAAGTTCACGAGGTAGATATAAATGGGGTGAAGCTATGTCTGTAGTAGGAGAAGAAAGAAAGCGAACCATTCTTGAAAAAGTAGAATTTAAAGGGAAAGTAAAAGTTTCTGAATTAGCGAGAGAGTTTGCAGTATCGACAGAAACAATTCGTCGATATTTAGAAGAACTAGATCGTGAAAAAAAGTTAAAAAAAGTGTATGGAGGAGCTGTTCAGCTTCCAGGAGCGGGAGTAGAGGCACCGATGTTAGAAAGAGAGATGCTGCATATAGAGGAGAAGAAAAGAATCGGCTATAAAGCAGCGACATTTGTGGAAGATGGTGATGTCATTGCGATTGATGATGGGAGTACACCACTTCAAATGGTTCCGTATCTTGTTCATCGTAAAAATTTAACGATTGTTACGAGTTCTTTTCCAGTAGCAACACAATTAATATCTTCTATTAATAAAAAGATGTTTCATGGTGAGGTTTTATTTATAGGTGGGAAAGTATCTCCGAAGCATTCACGTGTGTCAGGATCTATTTCTCAACAAGTTATTCACCAGTTTCATTTCCATAAAGCTTTCGTTTCAATAGATGGATTATTGCCTAGTTTTGGCGTTTCTAGTTTTGAATTAGAAAAAGCAAAATTGTCAGAAGCGATGATGAAATTAGCTGAGAAAACATACATTTTATGTGATCATACAAAGGTTGGCGTAAAAGGGAATTACAGAATAGCAGCATTTTCCCGTATTCAACATATTATTTGTGATAAAAAAATGCCATATAGTTTTGAGGAAGAAGTTAAGAAGCATAATATTCAATGGACAGTTTGCTAAATAAGGTGAAAATATATAGAATCCCATCTAATTATCAGATGGGATTTTTACTGTCTGTGAATAAAGTGAAACTTTATTCAGTGGGGAATTTTACTGCTCGTTAATGCGGGATAAAAATTTGCATTTACGCAAAAAGTGGACACATTTTCAAATTCCCTTCATATAATTTACCAATAGAAAAAAAGTTGGTTTAAGGAAAGAGGAGATTTGGATGTCGGAGCGGATATATAATAAGCTTGTATTGTATACGAATGTTTTGCAAAAACTTGGTGTTATTAATGAGAAAGAAAAAAGTGAAATTCTTCATACGATAGGTAAAAAATCCTTTTGAATAAAGGGTTTTTTATTTTTTATCGTGAGAAATATAAATTTGATGTAATATTCTCATTGACAATGATAATGATATTCATTATCATTTGTTTGTAAGTAATTGATATTAGTTATCAATTATAGAGAACAATATAGGATAAGGGGATTTTATTTTGAAAAAAAATTATATGAAAGCATTAGTAGTAGCAACAACATTGGCCATTCCATTTGCTGCATACTCTACTCCAGCGTTAGCAGCAATCAAAGCTGAAGCAAACCAAACGGTAGCAGCAGTAAGCGATCGTACATACGATACTGAGATTAAAATATATAAAGATCAAAAAGATGAGCCATCTATGGTTTCTCAGTACATAAAAAATCCGAAAGTAACGATTGAAGATGGGAAGAAAATTGTTACTGTAACAATGCAAGATAGTGATTACTTCCAATATCTTAGAATAGAGGATAAAATTCAGCCTGGTGTATTTCATGATGTGAAAGTTCTGTCAGAAGATAAGAGGAAAAATGGAACGAAAGTAGTTCAATTTGAAATTGGTGAGTTTGAAAAAAAACACAATATGCAAATGCATATACTTATTCCAGCTATTGGATATGATCACGAATATCAAGTTCAATTTGAAATTAAAGATCCAACTTCAGGTGAAAAAGAAACAGAGAAACTAGATGATAACTCTAATTCAGGCAATACGGAAAAGGATCAACAAGTTGATAGTCAAAACATGATAACAGATAAAAAGTTAAGAGAACTTGTTAATAAAAAAGTATTTAATAGAAAAGATTTACATACACCAATTACGAAAGAAGAGCTATTACAAGTAAAGGACTTGTTTTTGAATACGAATGAGATTCTTGATTATAGTGCATTAAAATATATGCCAAATTTAAAATCTTTAACAGTTGCAAATGCGAAGATAAAAGACCCGTCGTTCTTTGCGAATTTAAAGCAATTAAACCATTTAGCTTTGCGTGGTAATGAATTTGCAGATGTAACGCCACTTATTAAGATGGATAATTTAGAATCTCTTGATTTAAGTAATAATAAAATTACGAACGTTGCACCATTAACAGAAATGAAAAATGTAACAAGTTTATTTTTATCAGGAAATCAAATTGAGGATGTAACACCGTTAGCGAAAATGGAACAACTAGATTACTTGAATTTAGCAAATAATAAAATTACGAATGTTGCTCCATTAAGCTCGTTGAAAAATGTTACATACTTAACTTTAGCAGGAAATCAAATTGAAGATATTAAACCGTTATATTCATTACCTTTAAAAGATTTAGTATTGACGCGTAATAAAGTTAAAGATTTATCGGGTATTGATCAATTGAATCAATTACAAGAGTTATGGATTGGGAAAAATGAAATAACAGATGCTACTCCTCTAAGTACGATGGCACAGTTGAAAGTTTTAAACTTACCTAACAATGAGTTAAAAGATATTACGCCGTTATCAAGTCTAGTAAACTTACAAAAACTTGATTTAGAGGCAAATTATATTTCTGATGTAACACCAGTTAGCAATTTGAAAAAGTTAGTATACTTAAGTTTTGTTGCAAATGAAATTCGTGATGTTCGACCAGTTATCGAACTAAGTAAGACAGCTTACATTAATGTTCAAAATCAAAAAGTGTTTTTAGAGGAAACAGAAGTAAATAAAGAAGTAAAAGTACCAATATACGAAAAAGATGGTGAAGTTTCTACAAAAATTCGTTTGAAGAGTGATGGTGGTACGTATAGTAACGGTGTGGTGAAATGGAGTACATCAGGTGAGAAAGTATATGAATTTGGTGTGAAAGACCCATTTGCAGATACAGGAATCTTCTTCACAGGCTCTGTCATTCAAAATGTGATAGAAGGAAAAGAGGATAACACATCTCAAGAAGATGATACGTCTAAAGAAGACAATACATCTCAAGAAGAAGTAGAATTTGCTGATGTGCCGAAAGGACATTGGTCAGAAGAAGCAATTCATTATTTAGCGAAAGAAAATATTTTTAAAGGATATGGAAATGGACAATTTGGGTTTGGTGATAATATTACCCGTGGACAAGTTGCTTCTTTAGTACAAAGATACTTGAAATTAGAAAGTAAAGCAGATCAGAAAGAGACATTTACGGATACGAAAGGGCATATGTTTGAAAAAGATATCGATGCGGTTGCACAAGCTGGAATTATGCAAGGTGATGGTACAGGGGAGTTTCGTCCAGATGGAGTACTAACTCGATACGAAATGTCTGTAGTATTACACAAAGTATTTCAGTTAAAAGCAGCTGAAGGTAATAACGTAAACTTTAAAGATGTACAAGCTGGTCATTGGGCAGAAGGATATGTGAAAGCTTTAGCGGATAATAATATTTCAAAAGGCGATGGAAAAGGCAATTTCTTAGGCGATGATTTCGTAACACGTGAACAATATGCACAGTTTTTATATAATGCAATAACTAAATAGTAAATGGAGAAAATACGTTATTCTTTAATAGGAAGAATAACGTATTTTTTGTATGTACAAAATTATGTGAGAAGTAGACAATAATGCTTGCATAGGCGCTGCCTATTTTTTTTAGGAAGGGTGAAACCATATTGACAAAAAGGCATTCTCATGTGATAATTCAATTAAATTTTTAGAATAATCAAAAAACATTCCTTTTACATAGAAAGGATTTGAACATTATATTAATATTACGCCGGGGGTGACGAAATGTTATTTTTTCTAAAGAAATGGAATGAGTTAAAAGATGTGAAATCTGAATTGGCACTTCGTGATTGGTTTTATGGTACAAAAATTAGTTTATCGTTATGTACGTCAAAAGAGCCATTAACGTTTTTAGTAAACGTCGAGGGAAGAGATAAAGGATTATTTTCAGAAGAGGATTTTATTGTCGTAAATTGCATGTGTGAGCCAGTATTTGAAAATGAAGAAAAACCAGCTACAGAGTCGTTTATGCATGCGGATATTTATAAAAAAAGCAAAGCAGAATGTATTTTACAAGTACAGACTGTAGACAGCCATTTAATATCAGAATTATATGGGGAAGAAGGAGAAGTAACATTTGAAAAAAGAAGTGTGGAACGTGTTTTTGGAAAAGAAGGTATAACAGAAATGACAATTCCAATTGTAGAAGATGAGAAAAAATTTGCTGATCTATTAGAAAGTAATGTTCCGAATTTTATTGAAGGTGGAGGAGTAGTTCTTGTTCATAACTACGGTATGATTGTATGGGGGAAAACTCCAGAAGAAGCGAAAAAATGGCTAGAGGGTATAGAATATTTAATGAACTATCACGTGAAGCTTTTAATGATAAAAGGTACAAAGAGTTCTGTTATATAATAACATTTGCGGTGTTGTTGCAAATCAACAAAAAATGAAAGCGTTTTAAAAATTGGTTTTACTCATAAAATATAGGTTTCCTTATTATATATAGATTACATGTTGACATGTAAGGAGGAACATATTTTGCGAGTTAAATATCATTTTCTGCCAAAACAGCAAGTAACATTTTGCAAGATGAACGATTCCAGTGAAGTGGCGCTGCAAATTATGAATGAAATGGGATTCCGAGCAATCCCTGTATTAGCAGAAGATGAAAAGAAATTTAAGGGGATTATTTATAAAGTAGATTTGTTAGAAAAGCAGTGTGAAAGTGGATTAGAGCAATTAAGTGCTGGAGACATGCTGGAAAATTCTAACGCATTTATTTTTGAAAAGGATTCTTTTTTTAGAGCTTTTTACGTTATTCGTCGCCTTCCGTTTTTATCTGTGTTAAATGATTATAATGAATTTGTTGGCATTTTAACACATTCTAATGTATTTGATGTTATTGAAGATTCATTCGGTATGCGGACGGGTGGTTATATACTAACAATTGCAACGCAAGATTGTAAGGGAACGATTAAAGAGCTAGGGGCATTGTTAAAAGCATATAATATCGGTGGATTGTTTACGCTAGATAACGGTGATCAATATATTCGCCGTGTTATCGTAAATATATCAGATGAATTAAATGAAAAACGATTGAAGAAACTAATTGAAAAAATAGAGAAAAAAGGATTTCGGGTGAGTCATGTAGATTATATTTAAGTTGAAAAGAGAAGGTACCTATCTACTATGTAGAAAGGTACCTTTTTAGCATGAGAAACGAATCTTATTTTGAAACAGGAGGTGGAGATAAAGCTAAATCTGATAAAAAAATAAAGTCTGCATGCTCGCGAATTTTAGGAATAGAAGTTTCTATAACGCGCGATGTAATTTCACCAGGAGGACCAACATGTCCAATAGCTACCATAGTAGGTTTTTCTTGAATTTTTTTTATGAGTAGTTGTGCTTGTTTTGAAATGTGTGCTGCTGTATAAACATCATCAAAAAATAATTGGTTTTCAATAATAGTTACACCTAATTCTTTTCCGATTTTTGGGACGACACTATTAGGATTTGTTTTGCTATCTAAATAAAACAAACCGTGTTTTTTACAAGCTGTAAGTATAAGACGCACAATTCTTTCGTCAGCTGTAACTTTCGATCCCATATGGTTATTCATTCCGATGGCATGCGGTATGTCTTGAATTGCTTGTTCGAGTCGAGTGTTTATTTCTTCATCACTTAAATCAGTTGTAATTGCTTTCGGTCCAAGCCATTCTTTTTTACCTCTTATAGGTTCCATTGGCATATGTATAATAACTTCATGTCCTTTTTTATGTGCAGCTATTGCGTCTTCTTTTGAGGAAGGAAGAAATGGCATAACAGCAACTGTTAATGGAATGGGAAGTGATAACATTTTGTCAGTTCCCTTCATGTTATTGCCGAAATCATCAATGACAATAGCTATTTTATTCGTGTGAGCATTTGCTTGAATAGGAAACAAAAAGGATGGTAAAAACATAGTGAAAATGAGCACTGCAATCGTATATTTGCGCATATAAATATTTCCTTTCCATTGTATCCCGCTATTTGCGGGCGGTAAGATTTCCACCCCGAAAATTGGGCTGGAGCAAAGAAGTTAGATGGGAGATCCACTGCCCGTAAACGCCCGATTGATGAGGGCTACTAATCAATCGGGGAGGAACAAAATCCCACTAATTAAAGTCTCACTGTATCAATCATCATTATGTTTTGCTTTTTTATATAAATTAAACAAAAAATGTCGAAGAAAATTATGTGTAAAATAGAGAGTCCGCAGTTTACTTGGTATTTGTAAAAAAAGAAGATGAAAAAAATGTCTATTATTGCGAATGTATTTACAAAGATAGAATAATTTGTAATAATTCTCAAAGTGAGGGTAAAGATTTGTAAATTACAGGGAGAAAATGTTAAATTTTCTGATTCTTCAAATTTGGATATGGTTAAGAAATGAAAAAGTTAATGTAGAAGTGAATTTAAGAGCATGGAAGAATAAATAAGGGGGATATGGATGTTTACTGTAAAAAGGAAGTACACGTTAGAAAGACTTTCACGTGATATTCATATAAAACGTGAAGAAATGATTCAATTAGGATTAACAAGTGGGTTAAATAGCACGGAGACAATTCAAGTTAGCCAAGAATTGGACAAGCTTATTTTACAATACCAACACTATAAAGAAAAACAAACACCGAAATGGTTTTCTATTATAAAAATACCTATTTTTCAAATCGGGTATGAAGGGAAATCGAGTGGTTTTTGGCGAATGCTTGTGGCTGGTTTTATGAAATAAGTATAATTACCCTTTTGAGATAAGGATAATTATACTATGTGTAACGGAATTTCAATATGAACCGTCGTTCCTTCGTTTTCTTTACTATCAATAAAAATATGCCCATTGTACATCTCTACAATTCGTTTACATATGACAAGCCCAAGACCTGTTCCAGTATCTTTATTAGTAAAGAACGGATGAAAGAGGTGTTTTTGAATATGTTTTGGAATCCCTTTTCCAGTATCTACAATTTGCAATTGTGCATGTGTTTCATTATTTGTTACGATAATCGTTAGCGTATCACTAGAAGTCATGGCTTCAATTGCATTTTTTGTAATGTTTAAAACCACTTGTTTCATATGGTCTTTCGAGCACCGGATATGAACAGGATGGTCTGGCAAATGTAAATGGAATACAATGTTATGTAGATTCGCCTCAGATTGAATAATTAATGCTACCTCATTTAGAATAGTTCTTACATCATATGTTTGTTCGATGATAGCAGTTGGCTTTCCAAGAATAAGAAATTCACTTACAATTTCATTAATACGTTCTATTTCTTGTTCGATGATGGAAAAATAGAACTGATCCTGTTCATCTTTATATTTCTCTTTTAATAGAGCGACGAGTCCTTTAATTCCGGTAAGGGGATTGCGGATTTCATGGGCTGTACTAGCCGCAAAAGTTCCAACTAATTCAATTTTTTGAAGTTCATTTTGTTGTCTTTCCAGTTTTGTTTGACGTTTTAATAACATATATTGAGCAAGTAAAAATAAAATAGACATTAAAAATAAAGTAGCTACACACTCTATTGAAACGAATTGATATAAAGTTTTTTGATGAATAGGTAACGGAGAAACAGAGACCGTCCAATTTAATCTTTGAAGTGGGGTAGTGAGCATGTTGGAATGCCCATCTCTTGTTTCATTATTATCATCGGTTAGAAAAACCACATCATTTTTATCAGTTACTTCAAAATGGTATTGTGGTTTAATAGCATTTAAAGAAGATGAAATATAGTCAAAGCGTAAACTTGCTAACAATAAGCCTGAGAGCTCCTTCTGTTTATTGAATATTGGAGAAGCAATCATAATAGCTTGATGTCCAAGAACGCGATCTGTAATGGCTGATGATACAGTTGTTTTCTTCGTTTGTAATGCATCTTGAATATACTTGCGGTCTGAGACGTCAACTGATAGTGATCCACCTTCGGATGCAATTGTAATGATTCCTTCTGGTGTAGCGTAATATAGACCAGAAAAGCGTTCGTCATTTCCATCTGTATCATGTACAATTTGCTTAATTCCATTTATGTTACCAGTCTCGGTGCCTACGACTTTTGCGAGCATCTCTAAAGCGGAAATTGCTTCACCAAGGTGATGATCCAAATAGTCTCTATATAAAAAGAGAACCGTATGAGCAGATAAATTGTTTTCCTCTTTCATTTTATATGTATGATACGAATAAAATGTAGCACCAATCCCTATTGTTGGTAGGATAACAAGCAATATATATAAAACTATGCTTTGGAATTTGACTTTCAAATGTGGTACTCCTTCTTTTTTATTATCATTATATATAAACTATGTTAAAATTGTCATGTTTTTATTCAAGAATCATTCGTAACATGTTAGGAGAGCAGCAATGAGTGAGTGCTCATTCGGGAATCACATGAAGTATTACATTGTGTTTTCTTTTTACTGCTGAGAATATAAGTGAAGGGTTGAAAGCTGTATGACATCAAATAATGAACGAGAAGATATTTCTCAATCTTTAAAAGTATTTATTGCATTATCTCGTGTACACCGTTCTATTATGGATACTACAAATAAATCTATACAAAGTAACGGACTAAATCCAACTGAATTTGCTGTATTAGAGCTGTTATATCATAAAGGTGGACAACCACTTCAGCAAATCGGTGAGCGCATTTTAATAGCGAGTGGCAGTATTACATATGTAGTAGATAAGTTAGAGAAAAAGGGATTAGTAAAGAGGATTCCGTGTCCGAATGATAGACGTGTTATTTATGCACAATTAACGGAATCCGGAGAGAGTTTTATTGCTTCTATTTTTCCAGGGCATGAACAAGTTATACATCAGTCTTTTGAAATGCTAACGAAAGATGAAAAGGATGACTTACTTGACCTGTTAAAAAAGATTGGAAAGTATGAAAAATAATAATATGTTCCAAAAAAGCTTTGGATAAAGAAATCCAAAGCTTTTTTATTTGTATACTATCAAGATAGAAAATGCCGAATTTTGTTGAAAGTTAAGAGGGAATTCGAGATGAGGTATGGAATTATAGTAAAGGTACATATAAAAGGAGAGGAGGCTCGTTCATGTCATTTAAAGACTATGAATATAAACGGCCAAATATTGAAGAAATAAAAGAGAAATTTACTGTTGCTTTAGAGAGGTTTAATAACGCAAAAACTGTAGAAGAACAAAAGCAAGTCATCAACTCAATTAATGAGATTCGTAATGATTTTGGTACAATGGGGAACCTTTGTTATATTCGTCATTCTGTTGATACGACAGATGTTTTTTATAAGGAAGAGCAGGATTTCTTTGATGAATTCTCTCCAGTTGTACAAGGATATGGTACAAAATATTATAAAGCACTCATTCATTCTCCATTCCGTGAAGAATTAGAAGCATATTATGGGAACCAACTGTTTGCTTTAGCGGAATGCGATTTGAAAACATATTCAGATGACGTCGTGACAGATTTACAATTAGAGAATAAATTATCTTCACAATATACACAGTTATTAGCATCTGCAAAAATTGATTTCGCAGGAGAAGAAAGAACGTTATCACAACTTATTCCATTTATGCAAGGAAAAGAAAGAAGTGAACGTAAAGCAGCAAGTGAAGCATACTACGGATTTTTAGCAGGAAATGAGGAAGAATTAGATCGTATTTATGATGAACTTGTTCAAGTAAGAACAAAAATTGCAAAATCTTTAGGTTTCAAAAACTTTGTGGAACTTGGATATGCAAGAATGTATCGTACAGACTATAATGCGGAAATGGTGGCGAATTATCGTCAGCAAGTGCTAGATTATATCGTTCCCGTTACAACAGAATTAAGAAAGCGACAACAAGCACGTATCGGTGTAGAGAAGTTAGCGTATTACGACGAAAACTTTGAATTCCCTACAGGTAACCCAACTCCAAAAGGAGATGCGGATTGGATTGTTGATCATGGGAAAACGATGTATAAAGAGTTATCGGCTGAAACAGATGAATTTTTCAATTTCATGTTAGACAATGATTTGCTAGACTTAGTTGCGAAAAAAGGAAAAGCCGGTGGTGGATATTGTACATATATAGAGAATTATAAAGCACCATTTATTTTTTCAAATTTCAATGGAACATCGGGTGATATTGACGTATTAACACATGAAGCCGGTCATGCTTTCCAAGTATACGAAAGTCGTAAGTTTGAAATTCCAGAATATAATTGGCCAACATATGAAGCGTGTGAGATTCATTCTATGAGTATGGAGTTCTTTACATGGCCATGGATGAAGCTATTCTTTGAAGAAGATGCAGATAAATATTATTTCTCTCACTTAAGTTCGGCACTTCTGTTTTTACCTTACGGTGTATCTGTCGATGAATATCAACATTATGTATATGAAAATCCAGAAGCATCACCAGCAGAGCGTAAGACAGCATGGCGTAACATAGAGAAGAAGTATTTGCCGCATCGAGATTATGAAGATAACGATTATCTGGAACGCGGTGGATTTTGGCAACGTCAAGGACATATTTATAGCTCACCGTTCTACTACATCGACTACACGTTAGCTCAAATTTGTGCACTGCAATTTTGGAAACGTGCAAGAGATAATAGACAAGAAGCATGGGAAGATTATGTGAATCTTTGCCAACAAGGTGGCAGTAAATCATTCTTGGAATTAGTAGAAGTTGCGAATTTAACATCACCATTTGCTGATGGTTGTGTGAAAAGTGTTATTACAGAAATTGAAGCATGGTTACATGCGATTGACGACACAAAATTGTAAAAAACATGCGCTTTTTTTCACATGTTTAACATCGACATAATAGGAAAATAATGAGATAATAAAAGAAAATTCAGAATTATTAAAGGGGTGTTTCGAATAAGGAGCACCTCTTTTCACCAACAAAAAAGGGGGAACGAAGTATGCTTCAATCTAATATGGATGTGAGTTTAGAGAGTTTGGTAAATTCATTACATTCTACTCGAAGCACGCTATTATCAGAAATTGAAATGTTAAATGATACAGAAGTGAATGTAAAGCCACGCCGTGATAAATGGAGTATTATTCAAATTTTGCATCACTTGCATTTAGTTGAACAATCTGTTACATCTGCCCTTGTATATGCTTTACAAAAAAAAGAAAGACAAATGACTCCATTTAAAGATCTCCAACTTACGCTTGATCGCACATATAAACGAGAAGCTCCTCAGCAAATGCAACCAACAGAAACTTTAATGAAAAAACTACAAGGAATTCAATTATTAGAACATTCACGGCAAGAGCTACTACATGCGCTTCATAGTGTCATAGATGAAAAAGAACTATTTGAAAATGGACTAAAGCATCCT
Source organism: Bacillaceae bacterium OF18-1A (assembly GCA_027694045.1). Lineage (GTDB taxonomy): Bacteria > Bacillota > Bacilli > Bacillales > Bacillaceae_G > Bacillus_A. The sequence continues at coordinate 279,047 of JAQEWB010000004.1, forward strand.
ATTTTTAATGATTTGAATTTGTATCAATGGGTTCAATTTCTTGATTTGCATGAACAAAGACATCTTACGCAGTTAAAAGAAGCGAAACATGCAATATTGCAACGATAAGACGAGAGGGGTGGGGATATTCCCGCTTCTTTTTTTATGCATTCACATTCAAAAAAAATGGGTATATTGAGGGAAGTCGGGTTTGTGCGTCAATTACTTTCTACCCAACCTATTTTCTTCAGCTAGATATTGAGGTTTTTTGCAAATAGCGAAACAAATAATTAGTAAAGATAGAAAAAACGGTGCATAGTTTTATGTCTTACTTTGGAATAATATTTCGTGAAAGAGTCAGAAGGAGTGAATAGTATGGCCAAGAAGAAGCGAGAAGAAGAGCGTGCTTGGAAAGCGCGTAAAGAGAATCAAAAACCACATGGAAAAGTGAAGGCTTTTGCTGAATTAGTTGAAGGAACAGAAAAAACGTGATGATTATTTCATCACGTTTTTTGTACGAGTGGAAAAGTTAACAAGAAGGTTGTACCGATTCCTTTTTCACTTATAATATCAATTTTTCCATTCATAGCCTGTACAACACTGAATACGACCATCATTCCAAGACCAGTTCCTTTTTCTTTCGTTGAATAGAAAGGAGAACCGAGACGTTTCACTTGTTCTTGATCCATACCGACTCCTGTATCTTTTATATATAGCTGTATATGCTTATGCTCAGGAACCAATGTGAAATATAGATTGCCGCCTTCCGGCATAGCTTCTATACAGTTTTTTAAAATATTTAATAAGCATTGATTTAGTTTTTGCTTTTCTCCAGTGATAAAGAAAGAAGTACTTTGCTTTATGTAATGTGTACGCACATTTGTTAAATTGGCAAGCGGCGTAATTAAAGACAATGCATGTAGTAATTCTTCTTCGAGCTGTAGTGTTTGTTCTTTTTCAATACTCGGTTTGGCGAAGGTTAAATAGTCTGTAAGAACGTGATTTGCTTGTTCGATACCATTAATGGCTATGTCGATATATAATTTTCGTTCTTGCTCAGTACATGTGTCGGACTGCAAAAGTTGTAAAAATCCTTTCGTTGAAGTTAAAGGATTACGAATTTCATGTGAAATGGAAGCTGCCATTTCACCGATCAAATGAAACTTTTCAGCATTCATCAGTTCGTTTTGGAGACGAACTTGAGTTTGTAATATATGGAGCAAATATAAAATAAGGACTGTGCCAACTATTGTACATATTTCATACACGATAATATGTGGTATGTAAGCCTCCGTATTTGTAACCTCTGCAAGGAAAAATGGTATCCAAATCGATCCAAATATAATACTGTAAAAGATAGCGAGTACTATTTTTATACGATTAGAACTTCGGTTAAACAGTTTATATGTTAATAATAGAACAAAAAATAGGAGAACCGAAGCGATAAACGATGGGAAAACATCTACCCCTCCTAATAAGAAGCGGTATATGTTTAATACAGCTAATATGGAAGCACCAGCAATAGGCCCCCCTGTTAATGTACCAACAATTAATACGATATGACGCATATCAAATTGAAATCCATAATTTGTTTTCGCTCCGAAAGTGATACATAGTATAGCAGCTAAGCAACATAATACAATAAATATAGCTGAGTTTAGTTTAGGAGAGCGTTTCCCTTTCTGATTCCAAAACAAATGATATACAAGCATTGTAACAAGGATAGATAATATATTTAAAAAGAGGTAAATAATAAAGAGTTTCAGTAGGATGCCTCCTCCCTTCGCATATTAATTTAATCATACTATAAAATGAAAGAAATGAAATATTAAATAGCGGAAAACTCAGAAATTTTTATGGTAGTATACAATATGTTACAATAGGCTTTGTCAATGAAAGAAGAAATTCCGTGCCATGCATGGGAGAGGTTCGCGAACTCCCTCTATAAAAAACTATAGAAACAACAATATCCTTAGGTATTGTTTTGTTTTTTTATTGTGACAGTTCAAGAACGTTCTTTCTTCTTATTCGTAGTAGAGAAGGAGAATGAGTGAAATGAAAAAAGAAAAAGCAGTTGTTGTTTTTAGTGGAGGACAAGATAGTACGACATGTTTATTTTGGGCAATAGAGCAGTTTGCAGAAGTAGAGGCTGTAACGTTTAATTACAATCAACGTCATAAGCTAGAAATTGATTGTGCAGCGGAAATTGCGAAAGAGCTAGGAATTAAACATACCGTACTAGATATGAGTCTATTAAATCAACTTGCTCCAAATGCGTTAACGAGAACGGATATGGAGATTACACATGAAGAAGGTGAATTACCATCGACGTTTGTAGATGGACGAAATTTACTATTCTTATCATTTGCTGCTGTATTAGCAAAACAAGTTGGAGCACGTCATATTGTAACAGGTGTATGTGAAACTGATTTTAGTGGTTATCCAGATTGCCGAGACGTGTTTGTGAAATCGTTAAACGTTACTTTAAATTTATCCATGGATTATCCGTTTGTGATTCATACACCACTTATGTGGATTGATAAAGCAGAAACATGGAAATTATCAGATGAACTTGGAGCATTCGAGTTTGTTCGAGAAAAAACATTAACATGTTATAACGGAATCATTGGTGATGGTTGCGGTGAATGTCCAGCCTGTCAACTTCGTAAAGCAGGATTAGATACGTACCTACAAGAACGCGAAGGAGCGAGTAACTAATGGATAATTTCTTTGGATTTCGCATTGTAGAAAATTTGCAAAAAATGGACGAGGATATTCAGCGTAAACAGCTTAAATATCATAATAAAAGAGTAATGGTCAGCAAGGAATTTACATTTGATGCAGCACATCATTTACACTGTTATGAAGGGAAATGTAAAAACTTACATGGCCACACATATAAAGTTGTATTTGGAATTAGTGGATATGTAAATGAAATAGGCCTTGCAATTGACTTTGGAGATATAAAAGAAATTTGGAAAAATGAAATAGAAATTTATTTAGATCATCGTTATTTAAACGAAACGTTACCAGCAATGAATACGACTGCTGAAAACATGGTCGTTTGGATTTATGAAAAGATGGCAGAAGCATTAACGAAAGAGAATCGTGCAAATGAATATAAAGGAGCTCGTGTTGAATTCGTTCGTCTTTTTGAGACTCCAACTAGTTACGCGGAAGTAAGACGGGAGTGGATGCTCGATGAGTAAAATCCCCGTCTTAGAAATATTTGGCCCAACCATTCAAGGTGAAGGAATGGTTGTAGGACAAAAGACAATGTTTATTCGTACAGCTGGCTGTGATTATAGCTGTGCTTGGTGTGATTCGGCTTTTACATGGGATGGATCAGCTAAAGATCAAATTAGACAGATGACACCAGAGGACGTTTGGAATGAGCTTGTAGAAATTGGTGGAGAAAACTTCTCTCATGTTACAATTTCAGGTGGGAATCCGGTATTGCTGAAAAATATCGAGTTGCTCCTTTCTATATTAAAAGAAAATGGAATGCGAACGGCGATTGAAACGCAAGGGAGTAAATGGCAAGATTGGTTACTTCAAATTGATGAGATTACAATTTCGCCAAAACCACCAAGTTCGACGATGAAAACAGATTTTCAGAAGTTAGATGCTGTTATTCAGAAACTAATAGGAAAAGACATTAGTTTAAAAGTAGTAGTATTTGATGATCATGATTTTGAATATGCAGTTAAAATGCATGAGCGTTATCCGAACGTGCCATTTTTCTTACAAGTAGGAAATGATGATACGAAAACAGTGGATGATGCAATGCTTATTAAAAGCTTATTAGAAAAATATGAGTGGCTCATTGAAAAGGCTGTACATTGTAAAGCGATGAATGATGCAAAAGTATTACCGCAGCTTCATGCGTTAGTATGGGGAAATAAACGAGGCGTATAACGAGAAGGGATGTTTAACATGGCAGGAAGATTAGATGAGGATTTAAAAGAGGTAACATTACTAGGAAATCAAAATACAAAATATTTATTTGAATATAGCCCGGACATTTTAGAGGTATTTGATAATAATCATCCAAACCGTGATTATTTTGTAAAATTCAATTGCCCTGAATTTACAAGCTTATGTCCGAAAACAGGACAACCAGATTTTGCAACAATTTATATTAGCTACATTCCAGAGCAAAAAATGGTAGAGAGTAAATCTTTAAAGTTATATTTGTTTAGCTTCCGCAATCACGGTGATTTCCATGAAGATTGCATGAATGTAATTATGAATGATTTAATTAAATTAATGGATCCACGTTACATTGAGGTATGGGGGAAATTCACACCACGTGGTGGTATTTCAATTGACCCATATTGCAACTATGGTCGTCCAGGAACGAAGTATGAACAAATGGCAGACTATCGTATGATGAACCATGATCTATACCCAGAAACAATTGACAATCGTTAATATATAAATAGAAAGAAAGGATCTGTATATCATACAGATCCTTTCTTTCTATTATATTATGCATTTTGATTAATAACAGTATAGTTTTTATGACTTACAACTGTAAGAGGTTCCATATCTAGTTCTCTAAAATTCTCCATAATTGTTATATCAACAATAACAGAATTTTGATTTACTTTTTGAACACGGCCTTGCATTCCACCTTTAAATTCGATGATATCTCCAGTTTCTGCGATCTGCATAAGCAACTCTCCTTGTTACAGTTTTTCCAAAAAGAATAATTTGGGATTTTTTATTTTCCTTTATTTTGAACTATGTTTCCTGTTTTGTAAATGTTTTCAAAGTAAAAAGTCGAAAAATATTCACTTTTTGTAAGAAAATATGAGGAAACGCTTTGCTAATAGAAAAAAGAATAGTTAAAATGCGTGAATCTTTATATAGGGGTATAATGGGTATATACAATAACCTACTAAAAGTGGGAGAAATTAGAGGCGGTAAAATGATGTTTGAATTTGTGGGGAGTGTTATAGCGTTAACTTTATTTTTGTTTTCTTATATCAATTTAAAAAAGATTCGTCATCATGAGACGAGTACATATTTTGACGGGATGGATAGTATACATGCTTCGATTACGCATGAAAGCAGCGGGGACATGTAAAGATGTATAACTTTCTTTACCTGCGTGGTATGATGTTTAGAAATAGTACATAATAGAGTTCATAAGTAAGGAATGGAGAGTGGAAAGAATGCGTATTTCTTTTATTCGTCATGGTTGCTTGGAACGTACTATGGAACCAATGACGGTTACTTCATTTCATGAATGGATGAAAGGATATGACTCGTATGCTGTCGCAAAAAAAGCTCCTATACCAATAGAAACGATTGAGGCGATGGAATCAGCAAAATTAGTCTTAACGAGTGATCAAATGCGGGCTGTACAATCAACAGCTGAATTGATGAATTCTTTATCCTTTATGCAAAACCCTCTATTTAGAGAAGCTGAAGTTCCTTCAAGTTTTTTTTCTCCGAAATGGTTGAAATGCAAACCTAAAGTATGGATGTCGATTGGTCGAACATTATGGATGCTTGGTTATCATAAAGATGTAGAGTCTTATAAGGAAGTAAGAGAAAGGGCAAGACAGGCTGCTAATGTATTACATCGTTCTGCGCTCGTACATGGACATATTGCTCTTGTAGGTCATAGTTATTTTAATGTGATGATTGGAGCAGAACTGAGGGCAATAGGGTGGTCAGGTTCTCCTATTTTTCATAGGAAGCCATGGGGATGTACCACATATACATTTCATGAGGCGATGGATGGGAATGTATTAAATACGAATTTAACATAAAAGCACACGATTTATATGAAAAATCGTGTGCTTTCTTTTTAAGATATAGAAATTTTGATGTTTAATGGTTTTACGAGATGTGCATAAGGTTCGCCTACGAGCATAACGATTTGATCTTTTTCATAGCCTAACTTTTCGTATAGTGAAAAGGCACGTTTATTTTCTAAATTAACAAGTAAGGCGATTTTTTTGTATCCTTCTTCAGTCGCATGAATTTCAGCAGCTTCAATTAATTTAGAGCCAATACCTTTTCCTCCATATGCACTTGAAACTGATAATGTATCAATGTAATATTCATCAAGCTCAGCTTCTTTTTCTAACGTAATCGATGCATCTTTATGTAAGTCTCTTAAGTGATGCACAATTGGAGCATCAAGTTGTGTGGCCTCACTACCGTGATAAGCGACGATAACTCCGACGGCCATTCCGTCTTGTTCATATACAAAACAGTTTTCATAGCTCAGTCGGTTTTTCTCTTTTGAGAACCATGTTTCAAGTCCGAGTAATACTTCTGTCTCAATAGTGCTACCTGTGATTTTTTCGGCAATTTCGTGCAGCGCATTATACAATAAAGGAGCTACTGCTTTTGCATCTGTCTTTTTTGCTTTCCGAATCATAGTATCCCTCCTAGTTCTATTTATACATTGTAGCATAGTGGTGTGGAACTTTGCATAATTGAATGTCGAAATGTTTGATATAGAGAAGTAGCTATGTTAGTATATGATATTTAGTGGACATATAGTAGAGCGATATTGCTTGTGAAATAATGAAAATGAAATGATAGTATAGCAATGGAATAAAATAAAACTTTTAACCAGTGGTGTTTTTGTTCAGCCCTCACTGGTTAGTATCCTCAATAATTGGACTGTCCGTTACTTCTGGATAAATTTACAGTTGTTGACCTATAAAAGATACGATAAAATAAAATATTGCATAGAGGTGAAATACATGGATAAAGAATTAGCAAATACAATTTTGGATCAGCTGAAAAATGGTGAAATAAAGGAGTATGTTGCAACGAAAGATGTATTTTATACGTTTAGAGAAGTTGTTGTAAACCGAGAAGACTTTAAGCATTTCATTGGAAACGCACAGCGCGGCGGACAGGTTATTTATACATACTCAGAAACGCCACGTTCATAAAGTGAAACTTTGATTAAGTGATCTCCCGCTTAACTTCCTTGCATGCACTGAATTTTGAGGTGGGAATCTTACTGCCCGCAAATAGCGGGATAAATAGAAGATGAAGGAGAGGCGAATTATGGGAGATTTTAAACAAGGCATATTACCACATTGGGATTATATGTGGAAAGATAGAGCTGGAAATAGATTTATGGGAATGGTTATGTATCCAGAGAAACGAAAATGTTCAGCAAACATGCTTCAGAAAATAAAAAGAGCATATGAAGAGGCTGTAGAAATTAAAGTAACTGTACAAGTTCAACATATGTATCAGTACATAGAAGGAATGATTGTATACTTTGATGAAGAAGCTCCTGTATGTACAATGATTGATAAAGATGAAAATCCGTATCATATATTTGTAAAAGATATTTTGCGTATTGAGCACTCTGAATAATGTTTTCATAAATAAATTGAAGTTCCATAATAATAATCTTTTTCTATAATAGTTATCTTTTAGTATGTAACGAGAAGTGAAAGTGTATGTATTATATTTAATAAAGTAAAATTGATAGATGTAATCGTTTGTTAGAACAGATTATCGTTTCATATCTGTTCTTTTTTGCGTGATGCTGGAGAAATATATTCCTCCAGCATTTGCCGTTTTATGACAAAATATATTGGTAACTTTTTTTAAAATAAGGTTAAATTCGTTGACAACTTTTTTGAAAAGCACTTTATTGACATGAGTTTTAGAATGTTGTTTCATAGTCATTGTATTGAAAAAAATCGATGCTCTTGTCGAAAAGTAAAAGTTAAAAAAAGAAAGAATTTATACATACATCTTGTGTCTTGTTTTAAAACGTAATACAATATATAGAGAAATCAAGAACAACATACAGAGAATATAGATTGGAGAGGGAGGGTCGGAAATGTTAGTTGCATATGATTCTATGACAGGAAACGTGAAGCGTTTCATCCACAAATTAAATATGCCGGCCATTCAAATTGATGAAGATCTAGTAATAGATGAAGAATTTATTCTTATTACGTATACAACAGGTTTTGGCAATGTACCAGAACGTGTTTTAGACTTTTTAGAGCGCAATAATGAAAAATTAAAAGGCGTATCTGCAAGCGGCAATCGTAACTGGGGAGACATGTTCGGTGCAAGTGCTGACAAAATTTCTGCTAAATATGAAGTGCCTATTGTATCAAAATTTGAGTTATCTGGAACAAATAACGATGTAGAATATTTTAAGGAAAGGGTGCGGGAGATTGCGACACATTGAACTGAATAATGAAATCACGCAAATGCAGGACGGTTTTTATCAGCTTCATAAAGATAAAGAGGCATTAGAAGTCTTTATGGAAGAAGCTAGAGAGAATACCGTTTCTTTTAATAGCGTGGCAGAGCGAATGGAATATATGAAAGAACATGATTACTATTACAACGTTCTGGACGAGTATAGCTTGGAGGAAGTAGAGGAAGTATATAACATCGCTTATGGTGAAAACTTCGAGTTCCAATCTTATATGGCAGCATCTAAGTTCTACAAAGATTATGCGTTAAAAACAAATGATCAAAAACAATACTTAGAAAGCTATGAAGATCGTGTAGCAATTGTTTCATTATACTTAGGACGCGGTGATGTTGCGAAGGCAAAACAATTCGCAAGCATGATTGTCAAACAAAACTACCAACCAGCGACACCAACCTTTTTAAATGCGGGAAGAAGCAGAAGAGGAGAAATGGTGTCTTGTTTCTTGTTAGAGATGGATGATAGCTTAAATTCAATCGGCTTTAACATTAATACAGCGATGCAATTATCGAAAATCGGCGGCGGAGTAGCTTTAAACTTATCTAAGCTACGTGCACGTGGTGAGCAAATTAAAGGTATTGAAAACGCTGCGAGCGGCGTAGTACCTGTTATGAAATTACTTGAAGATTCGTTTTCATATGCGAATCAGTTGGGTTAACTTTATGGCTCAACTATAAAACTGGGTCAATTGCTGGAACGCCTGAGTATATCAAGGTAGGATACTACGAAGAAATTACGTAGCGGCCCCTAAAAATCCAAGATTGCAGGAAATCAGCAGCCGAGCTCCTAAATCTATTAGATAAGGAGAAGGTTCAACGACCAAGTGGCTATATAGGTGACTATGTAGCTCGAACCTGGCTTCTCAAAACAACCAAATTCAAAGGGTGTATACAGTTATGGGGAGGAAAAAGAGCTTTATAACAAAGATATGTCCGATATGTAAAAGTGGTTATGAGGTTAATGAAAAAAATAAAAGAAATATGGAACGATCGAAAACATGTGGAGCATTAGAATGCCGAAAAAGACTTGCTCTTATTAACAGCAACTATGACTTAATATGTTTTGGATGTAGAAAATCATTTGTTGGAAAAAGAATAAACCAAAAGTTTTGTAGCAAGAAATGTCAATCTAAGAGGTACAAATTAATTTGTACTATATGTATGAGTGAATTCTATTCAGATAAAAATGTAACTAAAACATGTTCACATGAATGTAGGTGGGCACTAAATAGAAGTCAACTTGTAAACTTGATATGTTCTTACTGCGAGAATTCTTTTTCTAGACCATCTTACACCGTTAAAGATTCTAAAATATTTTGTTCTAAAAGTTGCAATAATAAATATTTTGTGGAATTAAATTATGGTACGACTAATAAGTACGGCAAGAATTGGTCTAGAATTAGGGAGTATATGTTCGAATTTTATGATTTTCGCTGTCAAAGATGTTTAAGTAAATACGATATAAATACATTAAATTTACACCACATTATTCCGTTCCGTTTCTTTGAAAGTCTTGAACAAGCAAACCTCATGATGAATTTATTACCACTTTGTAATTCATGCCATATTCATGTGCATCGGACGCATGATACATGGTTAGATAAAGAATTTGGTGAGAAGAAGATATGGTCTGAACTCTATAGCGATATAGAGAGGGTAGCAGAAATGACTATCCCCCATACGTTTTGATAACGATATGGAGTAACAATATGCAACGAAAAGGTGCAGGTGCTGTATACTTAAACATTTTCCATTGGGATATTATTGAATTCCTTGATACAAAAAAAATAAATGCCGATGAGAAGAGCCGTATTCAGTCTCTATCAATCGGAATTATCGTTCCAAGTAAGTTCTTTGAGCTTGCTGAGAAAAACGAACCTTTCCATGTTTTCGCGCCTTATACGGTGTATAAAGAATATGGAAAGCACTTAGATGACATTGATATCGATGAAATGTACGATGAATTAATGAGCAATCCGAAAGTGAAGAAGAAGCCACTAGATATTAGTGCACGTGATATGCTTATTAAAATTGCTATGATTCAGCTTGAGTCTGGTTACCCATACTTAATGTTTAAATCCAATGCTAATAAACAACATCCACTGAAGGATATTGGAACTGTGAAGATGTCGAACTTGTGTACAGAAATCTTCCAGCTTCAAGAAACTTCTGAAATTAACGATTACGGTACAGATGACATTATCCGTCGTGATATTAACTGTAACTTAGGATCATTAAATATCGTAAATGTAATGGAAAATAAAGAAATTCGTGAAGCAGTTCATGCGGGAATGGAAGCTTTAACAGCTGTTTCTGATATGACAATCATTCCGAATGCACCGACTGTGAAAAAAGCTAATGATGAGCTTCATTCAGTTGGACTTGGCGCAATGAACTTACACGGATATTTATCAAAAAACAAAATCGCATATGAAAGTGCAGAAGCGAAAGAGTTCGCTCGTACATTCTTTATGATGTTAAATTACTACTCTATTGAGAAAAGTATGGAAATTGCTAAAGAAAAAGGCGAAACATTTAAAGACTTTGATAAGTCTGATTATGCGAGCGGCACATACTTTGAAAAGTATGAAACGACAGATTATAGCCCAGTAACTGAAAAAGTTCAGCAACTATTTGAAGGAATTCATATTCCGACAAAAGAAGATTGGAATCAATTAAAACAACAAGTAATTGAGCATGGTTTGTACAATGCGTTAACATGTAGCGCCCCTAGACAGTGATGTTTAGAGGAAAACGGCTTATATGCAGGGAAGTCCTAAGAGTTCTTTCTACCAAGTATACATAGAAATGTGTATATGGCGAGGGGTAATGCCTAAGGTATGGTAAAAAGGAAAGAAATTGGATGATCTGCAGGGAAGTACCTAAATCAAATTGACAAGGTAAACCCTCAACGACTACCATAGCCGATTCTTATAGTGTGGTTTGCCTCAGAGGAGGCTTCTCATGTGAAAGACATTTTCGAAATTAGAGACTATACGAAAGATAAAAAAGGAAGGTTAATTTGGATTTCATGTCTCATATGTAATAGAGATTTCCAAATACCGTATATACATCGTAAAGCTATTAAAACTTGTTGTAAGTACTGTCAAGAATTAAAGATTGCATGGTCGAAAAACAAAGGAAAATATAGACTATGTAAAGTCTGTAGTAAACCCATTTGGTGTCAACCTCGTAAAACTCATGAATATTGCTCAAAGCAATGTAAAAACTTGGCCGTAACAATATACTCGTGGAAAAGGAATACTACTATGCCGCATACAGGTAAGAAAAAGTACTATGGACCAAATTGGTTAATGCAGCGTAGAAGAGCAAGGAAACGGGATCAATACAAATGCCAAATTTGTGGAATTCACGAGAAAGAATATGGACAAGAACTATCAGTACACCATAAGGAGCCTTTTGTTTACTTCGAATCTTATGAAGAAGCTAATCGACTTCAAAATCTTATTTCTCTTTGTGAATCATGCCATAGGCAGGTACATAAAGGGGAACAACATCCTGCTTCGTTTTGCTTAGATAAGATAAAATTTATAAATCATCGTAACGTGGTTTGGACGCAGCAGAAGAAGAAGGCACAACAAGTTTTAGAGTTATTATTAAAAACCGATTTATCTTTACGAGAAATCTCTGATCGAACTGGATTGTCATATGGAAATGTCCAACGAATTTATAGAGGGGATTCATGGAAAACATTATATGAATATCCTCCGCGATTAATTCGGCCTCGAGGGAAAATAAGAAACACAATTAAGAATATGGAATAGTCTACTCCCACTTCATATAAGAAGTGTTAAAGTGTCTCGAAAGAGAGGGTATGTAGGATCGTCTTGCCATTGCTCCGACACAATCAATCAGTTACGTTCAAAATGCAACTTCAAGCGTAATGCCGATCGTAAGTCAAATCGAATCAAGAACATATGCAAATGCGACAACATATTATCCAATGCCGTATTTATCAAAAGATACGTTCTGGTACTATAAATCTTCTTACGATATGAATCAGTTTAAATTAATTGATTTAATCGCAGAAATTCAAGAACATATTGACCAAGGAATTAGTACAATTCTTTACGTTAATAGTGATATTTCAACACGTGAATTAGCGCGTTACTACATCTATGCACATAAAAAAGGCTTAAAGAGTCTGTATTATACGAGAACACGTAAATTAAGCGTGGAAGAGTGTGTGGCTTGTACCGTTTAATGGCATATTGCCATACTAAATGAATAACCCAACAGTATGAGCAGGGTTATGAACCCTGCTCATACTTGGTTTGTTCTACTAAACGGTTAGCTTTTCATTGTTAGATGGAAATTTAACCGTTCAGTAGAACAATAATAGATATAGGGGTGATTCAATGCGCGCTGTTAACTGGAATAAAAAGGAAGATGATTTCAGTTTAATGTTTTGGAAGCAAAACATCGCTCAGTTTTGGACAGAAGAAGAAATCGCGGTTTCGTCTGACAAAAATACTTGGGTGCAATTATCGAAAGAAGAGCAAATTGCTTATAAGCGTGTATTAGGTGGTTTAACACTTTTAGATACGAAACAAGGTGGCGAAGGGATGCCACTTGTACTTGTTCATCTTGAAAATTTACAAGCGAAAAGTGTATTAGCTTTCATGGGAGCTATGGAAGAAGTACATGCGAAAAGTTATAGTCACATTTTCACAACATTAGCTACAGAAGAAGAAATCGATGATATTTTTGACTGGGTAGACAATCATCCGTTACTTGAGAAAAAAGCTGGTATTATTACGAGTTACTATCGTCGTTTATTAAAGCCTGAAGTAACGAAAAAAGAGTTATACATGGCAATGGTAGCAAGTGTGTTCTTAGAAAGTTACTTATTCTATAGTGGATTTTTCTATCCACTTTACTTAGCTGGTCAAGGTAAACTGACGGCAAGTGGTGAAATTATTAACCTTATTATCCGTTAACTTATGGCGGCTTTTGGTAGAGATACCAATTGAAAAACCCTTTTAATTGCTGGGACCCCCTATTGTAAATTTATCTGTATTATTATTGATGAATATATGCATTCAGGTTATTCTCTAACTATCAATAGATGGAAAGGAGAATAGCTGATAGGGCAATCAGCAGCGAAGCCTTTATCTAGCGATAACATGTACGGAAGTATCAGACATCGAAAACTGTATAAACAGTGGTGGGTGCGATACGTAGATAAAGGAACGTTCAACGACTATCCCAATGGCGGTGAAATTCCGCAATAGGAGTAGGGCCAAGCGGTGGGTGAGAATCCCTTAAATCGAAATGGAGGGCTACCTGAGAAGGTAGATGATATAGTCTCTTCTTACAGGAAACTGTAAGCTGTATAAACGGCATAGGAGTAGCGAACTTATGTGAAGGTAAAGGATGAGTCCATTCACGGCGTATTCGTCGGTATTTTAGCACAACAACTCTTCGCAGAACTTTCTGTAGAAGATCAACAAGAAGTGCAAAAAGAAACGCAAGAGTTATTAATGGAACTGTATGAAATCGAAATGGCATATACAGAAGAAATTTACACTTCTATCGGTCTTGTAGAAGATGTAAATCGTTTCGTTCGTTACAATGCGAATAAAGGACTTATGAACTTAGGACTTGAGCCGAAGTTTGAAGAAGAAGAAATTAACCCAATCGTTTTAAATGGTTTACGTACTGATACGAAAAACCATGATTTCTTCTCTGTAAAAGGAAATGGTTACGTAAAAGCAACGAATGTTGAAAAGTTAGCTGACGATGATTTCGTGTTTAATTTTTAATATAGGATCAAAAAGAAACGCTGTCTTATGTATGAATAAGACGGCGTTTCTTTTTGATTTTGTTTACATAACACTATTATTTTTATATAACGATTCTCGATTGAAAAGTTCTATTCCGTTAATGGAATAGAACTTTTTGTCATTAAATGGGTATTTACAATGTTTTTGTATCGGTGTATTATTTAACTAGTACACCGATACAAAAGGAGGGAAGAAATGAAAATCGAGTTTTCTCCAAATACACCGATTTACATTCAAGTAATGGAATACATAAAAAAAGAAATTGTAACAGGGCATTTATCGCCTGGTGATAAAATTCCCTCCGTACGTGAATTAGCGAGTGAATTACAAGTAAATCCAAATACGATCCAGCGTACATTTCAAGAGCTAGAACGAGATGGGGTTGTTGTAACACGTAGGGGAATGGGACGATATGTAACGAATGAAGGGGAGAAAATTATGGAGCTGCGAAAAGAAATGGCGAAAGAATTACTTCACTCTTTTATAGATGGAATGGACAATTTAGGTTTTTCAGAAGAAGAAATTCTTACAATTCTTCGTTCTTCATTACATGAGAAAAGGGAGGAGAGCGAATGACAGAGCTATTAAAAATAGAAAACTTATGGAAGAGATACGGATTGAAAGCAGTGATTCGTGAATTAAACATAGAGATTACCGAAGGAAAAATTGTCGGGCTTGTTGGAGATAATGGGAGCGGGAAAACGACGTTATTAAAAATGATTGCGGGCCTGCAGCACCCATCTGAAGGTAATATTACAATTAGTGGTAAAAATGTTGGATTAGAGACGAAAGAAATTGTTTCCTTTATGTCTGATAAGCCATTATTTGATGATTGGATGACGGTAAAAGATGCTTTATTTTTCTATCGGGACTTTTATAAAGACTTCGATATTCAAAAAGCAGTGGATACAATTGCAGAATTTAAAATACCGTTAGAAGAAAAAATTACAGCTTTATCAAAAGGGATGGTTGAAAAGCTACAAATTATTTTAACGTTTTCTCGGAAAGCGAAGTTATACGTACTTGACGAACCATTGGGCGGGATTGATCTCGTCTCCAGAGAGCACGTACTGGATCTAATTCTACAGTTCTATAGAGAAGATTGTACGATATTAATCTCAACGCACTTAATAAGCGAAGTTGAAAATATTTTTGATGAAGTAATCTTTTTAAAAGATGGTGAAATCGTTCTATATGAAAATGTAGAAGAATTGCGTTTTCAGAGAGGGAAAGCAGTTCATGAATTATTTAAGGAGGTGTTTAGTAAATGAAGTCGGTCCTTTCTTATTTATGGAATGTGAATAAGAAAAAATATATTGTTACTTTTTTAATTTTTGCGCTAATTGAAGCAGTTTTATTTTCACAAATGATTGTAAAAAAGAGTGATACAGCGGTATTAAAACAAGAAGCGATATTTGCTTTTATTATGTGTATCTTTTTGTTTTATGTATTATATATGTTTTTACAAACGATGAAGTCATATTCACGTTTACTAACCAATCCAATGTTACGTGTCACAGCGATACCAGGGAAACATTATGTATTCTCTATGCTTATTTTTTCATTTATTGCAATGGCTATATGGTATGGGGTATGTGGAATTCTTTTCTATGTAAGTTATGTATTGGCCTTTCCTATGACTTCTGTATATGTAGAAGCAAAAGAGGTAGTGCAAGTGGGTGTTATAAACAATTTTATATATGCAATAAGCGATTTACTAGAGCTTTTATTTGTCGTGTTACAAATCTTATTAGTAGTTACTCTCGTAAAATTGCTTACTAAAAAGAAAAAGGCGCAAAATGTATTAATCGTTATTATTTTTCTAGTAATGAATATAGCGATTACTTTAGTGACAACATTGCTTGGAACAT
Organism: Bacillaceae bacterium OF18-1A; assembly: GCA_027694045.1. GTDB lineage: Bacteria > Bacillota > Bacilli > Bacillales > Bacillaceae_G > Bacillus_A. The sequence continues at coordinate 294,930 of JAQEWB010000004.1, forward strand.
TGGCTCCGGCTTTCCAAGTATTGCGCAAAGTAGAATATCGTAGTGAAAGTAAAACTTTGTTTCTTGATATATTTCAAGAAAATGGATTTAATATTTTTAATATAAGTTTTATGGTGATTTGTAGTGTCTTAATAATATATGTAACTGCTTATATAATCGACAAAAAACTAGAAGTCTAAAGGAGGAATCAGCATTGGGAAATGTAGTAGTCAAATTAGAAAATGTTCGAAAAAGGATTGGTGGAACAGAAATTATCCGTGGTTTATCATTTGAAGTTCGTGAAGGAGAAGTATACGGATTCCTTGGGCCGAACGGTAGCGGTAAGACAACGACGATCCGCATGATGACAGGTCTTATTTCAATGACAGAAGGCGATATTACAATTTGTGGACATAGTATTCGAACGGAGCGTGAAAAGGCACTCGAGCAAATTGGAGCAATTGTAGAAAATCCTGAACTATATGATTATATGACTGGTATGCAAAACTTAAAGCACTTCGCAAACATGGCAATTACTCCAATTAGTAAAGAGCGTATTAATGAAATTGTGAAATTGGTAGAATTAGAGCACGCAATTCATAAAAAGGTGAAAACATATTCACTTGGTATGAAACAACGTTTAGGAATTGCACAGGCATTACTTCATCAGCCGAAAATCTTAATTTTAGATGAGCCGACAAATGGATTAGATCCAGCTGGTATTCGCCAAATTCGTGATTATTTACAGCGTTTGGCGAAAGAAGAGAATATTGCTGTAATCGTATCAAGTCACTTATTAAGTGAAATTGAATTAATGTGTGATCGCGTCGTTATTATTAAGCAAGGTGAGTTTGTACAAGAGTATAACTTGCATGAGCAAGCGAAGCATGATGAAACAGTAGATGTAGCGTTTGAAGTAGACCAAGTTCAGAAAGCAAATGAAGTTATGAAAGGTAAGGCACAGGGAAATGTCATTGTAGTATCTGTAACGAAAGAAGAAATTCCACAACTTGTAAAAAGACTTGTGAATGATGATGTGCTTATATACGGAGTTACTGTTCAAAATAAAACGTTAGAGGATGAGTTCTTAGCGATTACTGGGGGAGTGAAAGCATAATGTTTAAATTAATTCAAAATGAATTTTTAAAGTTACATGCGAAAAAAGGTATGTATGTTTTAATCGGTGTAATTGCTTTATTGGAGATTTTAGGGGCTGTAATAACGGCGAAATGGGGAGAACCTGATAGTTTGAGCGGATCATATTTAAATTTCGTGAGTTCAAATATCGGATTAATTATGGTATTTGTAACGATTTTTGGGATCACAACAGCTTCCCGTACGATTACGGATGAATTTCAAAAGGGTACGATTAAGCAACTATTAATTCGTCCAAGAAAACGATTTGTAATTTTATTCTCTAAATATATTACAGTGCTATTTGCAATGTTATTTATCGTATTTGTGAGTACAGTCATTGCAATGATTATTGGCGGGATTGTCATGAACGGCGGCAAAACAGAATTAACAATAGGGATTATATTTAAAACGATTGTATATCAACTTTTATCACCATTCTTCTTTGCAACGCTTGCATTTTTCTTAGCAAATGTATTTAGAAAATCTGTATTACCGTTAATCATTACGATGTTCCTATTTTTCTTACAAGGAGCAATTAATATGGTGTTAATGATGTTTGCAAAAGGTGTAGCAAAATTTGTTATATTTTTCCATTTGAATTTAAGTGTTTACGACAGCAATAAATTAGTAAGTAGTGGAATGGAACCGCCATTTACAGAATTTACGTTTACAACTTCATTATTACTTGTAATTGTATACTTTGTTGTATTACTTGTAGCATCAAGTGTATTATTTCAAAAACGTGACGTATTATAATAGAAAAAGAATCCCCGTGTTAGCGGGGATTTTTATTAACTGGCTCTTTTACAATCTTTTTGACTTATAGCTTTTAAGTGTAGTAAATACATATCCTTAGAAATATAATTGTAACTCAGTTGAAGAACAATGATAAGGAATATTCAATAAGGTCATGATTATACAGTTAGAAAGTATTTGAGAAAAATAGGAAGATTTTCAACTATATTCATATTATAATTTAGTTAGCTCGCTCGCTATTTGTAGGAGAAGCGGTATCCATAAAGCACTGATTAAAGTTTTACTTTTACTATCTTTGGAGGTGTTCCATATGCAATATGCATTTTCGCGTATAAGGCTACGCAGCTTTTTTGGGTGGATGATTATAGGATTGTTCCTTACGATGATTCCATTAAGTCTATCAAATATTTCTGAGAATACGTTAGAGATTATTTCACAAATAACTGTATTTTTTGTATTTCCGCTATTTTGGTTATACGTAAAAACAAATAAAAACAATGTTATATTTCAAAGTTTTTTTGATAAGCCAAGTCGTTTACCGTGGGGACTAATTATATTAGCGACGATAATGGGAATGGTTTTTTCGGTCGGTATATCTAGTATTCAATTTTACATATTAGCACATACGTTACCTAATTTTTTAATTACTATGCTAGAAGGTGGGAATGTAATTAATACGAGTAATATATATATGACCATATTCACGTTCATTTCAGCATGTGTATTAGCACCTATTATGGAAGAAGTTATTTTTAGAGGCTTCTTTTTACAGAGAATGGCTTATAAATGGGGGATTAAACGAGCTGTAATTATATCTTCACTTATTTTTGGATTAGGACATTTTGATGTTATCGGTGCTTTCATGTTCGGTGTTGTCATGTGCCTTCTATACATAAAGACGAAAAATATATGGACGAATATCGCTGTGCACGCTTTAAATAATTTGATTGCAACAAGTATGCAATTTGTAACTGGAGAAGGAAGTGATGCAATTTCAATTACTGAAATGCAGGCACAAAGTAATTTGTGGGTTGGTATTGGTCTTACGGTTGTTGGATTGCTTTGGTTAATTCCTTACATTTGGAAACAATGGCGTACAGTAATAGAAGTCGGTGTGCCGCCATTGCGCTTTATAAATGAAGAAAAGGTAGTGAATGTATCGCAAGAAAATGAAGTGTATAGTCAAGTGATCGTAACAGACAGATTGATGGCTGTAGAACTACCAGATGAGGCTGTGAATAAGCTTAGTTTAGAGGAAAATGATTACGTAACAGTATCTATAGAAGAAGATAAAATTGTTATAAAAAAGGCGCATAATAGATAGTTAGAAAGTAGCTCACAACGAGCTACTTTTTAATTTGTAATAATCTCTACACGAAAATTATTACCGTTCTTTACATATTTTATATCTGTAACAGTGCGAACTGTTTTTAAAAGTTCTACTTTTTCACCAATTCGGGGGATGGTTGGAACATTATCCCAAATACCAAGCAAGTCATCCAATTGTGCCGTTTTTTCATAAAACCAGATTTTCAATGTAAAGCCCCTTTCTCGAACTTTATGTATTTTAATACATAATATATTATTTTTATTCCTAATGTAAGAGGTTTTTTAGTTTTTTTTGAATAAAAATAAATTAATTTTCCGGAAAGATATGTTCAATATCTGGCGTAAGAGATACTTCTGATAATACGATATGAGAAACCGTCGTTGCATATGAAGAAACATCATTGATAAATTCTTCAAGTTCAACGAGCGAAGGGACAGAAATTTTTACAATGTAGCATAAGCTTCCTGTCACCCTGTAACAAAAGCTTGCAGATGGATAAGACTGAATAAACTGCTGCATACGCGTCGTATCGCCGTTTTTTAAAGTAATTTCTAAAATACAATCTAAAACGAGGCCAGCTTTTTTATAATCAATATCGATTGTGTATTTTTGAATAACTCCTTCGTTTTCAAGCTTACGAACACGTTCTGCAGTAGATGGAGCGGATAAATTTACTCGTTTGGCCAATTCGCGCATGGAAAGGCGACTATCATTATATAATTCATTTAAAATTTTACGATCAACACGATCTAATTGCATTTGTAAATATACCTCCAGTAAAATGATGATTTTTGTAAAGGAAAAATATAAATTAAGATTCATATGAAATGTAAAGAGAACTTTATTTATTTTACAATAAAATAGAAGAAAATAGGAGGGGAGACGGTAGTGATTGTAGGATTAACGACAAATCATTGCGTGGAAACTACAACACGGATGGCAAGTAATTTAGGTTTTACAACATACTTAGTGAGCGATGCAACGGCTACATTCAATCGGACAGACCTGGACGGGGCAGAATATAGTGCAGAGATGATTCATAATATGACGCTTGTAAATTTAAACGAAGAATTTGCTACGATTGTGACAACAAAAGAAGTGTTGAAATTATTTTGAAAAAATAATTGCGGAATTATGTAGAAAAAAATAAGAATATTTCGTATAATCTAAGTATAATTATTTTGAAAATAGGGGTGGCATCATATGGAGCAAATTCCAGTAAAGAAAATAGAAGAAGTACTAGTTTTAGCAGGAGAAGATAAACAAAAGCAAAAGGAATTTTATGAATTGCTTTTAACAACGGAGTTTTATGTTGCTGGCTCGGTAGAAGCAGAGGATGGAGCTACAGAAGGAATGCTTCGATTACGCCATTTCCAAGGAGAAGGAAGATGGATTGTTCCATTCTTTACACAATTGGAATTTGTAAAAGATGTGTTGCCAGAAGGCACACCCCTTATTACGATACGTGGAAAAGAATTATTTGGTAGCATTGAAAAAGATGCAACAGCTGTATTAAATGTTGGTACTGAAATGAGTAAAACATTTGTTCCAGCAGAAATTGCAGATATCGCATCTGGACGGATTTTTAACTATTATAGATAAAGTGAAACTTTAATCAGTGGGGGCCTTACTGCCCGACAAATAGCGGGATAAAAGGAAAAGCTTAATTGCTTTTCCTTTTTAATTTGAGCATGGAGTGGATACGCCGGCAGAAATAGAAAGTGTTTTATTATGTGTATTTATTGTTGATATCACTCCAAGAGGAATACCGATGTTTGGGCTTATATGTCCAATTGGTAAACCAAATAATACTGGTATATCATATGGCTTAAAATATTCATATAAGATTGTTTGCAAGGATTGGGATGGTTTAGAAGGAATACAATCGTGACAACTTGAAAAAATAACGCCATTGCAGTCATTAAACTTTCCAGATAACAGTAGTTGATTTAACATGCGATCGATGCGATATGGTTCTTCTCCGATATCTTCAAGCAATAGCAGTTTATTGCTTGTGTTTATTTCATAGGATGAACCGATTATACTCGTTAACACAGCTAAATTCCCTCCAACTAATGTACCTGTAACTGTAGATGAAGAAGTAGGTACGATACATTCTGATGCAGACAAGATTGATGAATATGGATGGAATAGTTGATTAAAAGAAGATAGAGAAAGTGAATCTATGCCTTTTCCTAATTCTTCAATCATTGGGCCATGAAATGTAACAAGTTTTGCATAACGTGAAAAAGCGGTATGTAAAGCTGTAATATCGCTATATCCCCAAAATATTTTCGGATTTTGCCTAATGATTTCATATTGAATGTGAGGGAGGAGACGAGCGCTTCCATAACCACCCCGTGCGCAAAAAATTGCCTTCACTTCATGATTTGTAAATGCTTCATGTATATCGTCAAGTCGAACTTGGTCACTTCCAGCTAAAAATCCATACTTCTCATAAACACTCTTTCCAATTATTACGGACAATCCCATCTCTTGTAATACGTTCACACCTTTTAATACATTTTCAATTGTAGGTGGACCAGATGGTGCAATAACCATCACTGTATCACCTTGTTTTAATGCAGTTGGATAAATCATTATTCTCAGCCTCCTTCTCTTTCAATATATTCGCTTCACAGGAAGTTCAACCCTTGTAAAAGAAGGGGAAAGCTGGTCATATAAAGAAGATATAAGAGGGATAGGAGGAGAAATAATGTTGACAAGTCGAGTAATAAATATATTGCAAATTAAATATCCTATCATTCAAGCAGGTATGGCAGGGGCTATTACAACGCCAGAGCTTGTTGCAGCTGTAAGTAATGGCGGAGGATTAGGTACGCTTGGAGCGGGATATATGAGCCCAGAACAAATACGTGAGGCGATTTATAAAATAAGAGAACGGACAGATAAACCTTTTGGGGTTAATTTACTTGTAACGAAAGAGATACAAATAGAAGAAGAAAAGGTAAACAATGCGAAAGTGTTACTTAGTGAAGTGAATAGAGAATTACGTATAGAGGTAGAAGAGACACTAAAAATGCCGAAAAGCTATAAAGAACAATTACAAGTGTTAGTAGAGGAAAAAGTGCCAGTCATTAGTTTTGCATTTCAAACGTTAGACAAAGAAGAAGTAGATGACTTAAAGAGAAGAGGAATAAAACTTATTGGTACAGCTACTCATGTAGCAGAAGCGAAAGTACTTGCTGAGCTAGGGGTAGATGTTATTATCGGTCAAGGTAGCGAGGCGGGAGGACATAGAGGGACGTTTATTAGAAATAGGAAAGAACAAGATGCTATGATTGGTACGTTTGCATTAATACCGCAGTTAGTAGCAGCAGTCCCACATATCCCGATTGTCGCCGCAGGCGGTGTAATGAATGGACAAGGGCTTGTTGCAGCATTTGCGTTAGGAGCAGAAGCTGTTCAAATGGGAACAGCCTTTTTAACGAGTGAAGAAAGTATTACACACGACGCATATAAAGAGGCCATATTACAAAGTACAGATACGAGTACAACTGTAACACGTGCGTTCTCTGGAAAATATGCACGGGGCATTCGTAATGAATTTATAGAGAAGCATGCAGGAAAAGAAAAAGGGCTTCCGATGTATCCAGTGCAAAACGTATTAACTTCTAAAATACGCCAAGAAGCAGCGAAGCAAAATAAGAAAGAGTATATGTCACTTTGGGCAGGACAAGCTTCCTCTTTAGCTCGAATAGAGCCAGCCCAGCACGTAGTGGAGCGGGTTATGAAAGAAGCGGAGAATGTAATGGAACAATTACAAAATGTCTATAGAAAAAGACCACTTGAATAATTCAAGCGGTCTTTTCATTAGTTTGCTTTATAAAATTGTTGGATAGCTTCGTCGATGTAAACCCAGCCTTTCCAACCTAAGTGCATATGATCTTTTAAGAAGTATTTGTCATACTCATGATTTGAGAAATCGGCAATTGGATAACCAGCTTTCTCAATTTGCTCACGAACTTTATTGTAGTATAATTCGCGTTTTTCTTTTGGGAATCCTGCGTAATCATACCAAGGACCTTTCACAGGAACAGAAATGAAGAGTGGTTTTGCACCAGATTGTTTTAATAAATCAAGTGCAATTTGTAAATCTTCGTATTCAGGTGACTGGTCATAAGAATCATTTTTTAAGTAGCCTTCACGCTGTTTTAATTTCTTCTTAATTTTACTATTGAAGTAATCATCTTCGATACCGTATTCATTAGAACCTGATTCTAACGCACCCGTCTGATCCGCATGTTTACGAGCTTCTTCCCAGGTCATTTGTTTCAATGATGGATCAAGCGTTTCTTTATGCGGTTTAATATCAAACATGACTGTAAATAAATCTTTACGATCTAAAATGTTACGATAAATATAAGCGAAAGGTTTAGCAGCAAGTGCTTTTACTTTATACTTCGTATCGTCATAAGCGATACCTTCAAGCGAAATTTTTAATAAAGTTTCTTTTTTAACGATCTCAAAGTTTAGTAAACGTTTTGCAATTTGTTTTTTCATTTCAGGTTTTAAATCATCATTGAAGATGAAGTGGTAACCTTGTTGTTTTGAAAAGTTAGGTGCAAAGTGTGTTTCATCAATACCTTGTGGTACAAACCATTGAGGAGAAAGAACGAATATCATTTTCTTATCTTTCAATTGATCCATTGTAGATGCAAAGTTTAACACATGTACAAGGTCTTGTGTTCCGCCTCGTCCAAGAAGGAATGGTGTGAATCCTTCAGGCTTTACTTTGAAATAATTCGATGGATGGAAAGCATCCATACGCGCGAATTCCGATGAACCATACATCGGAAGGTATTTCGGATCTGCTAACATTTTTTGCTGTAAAATCATACTTTGAATCTTCTCTTCTTTTAAAGAAGTTGCGGCTTGTTCTACTTTTTCATCACTTAAAAGTGGAAGTAGGAAGCGCGTTGGAATAAGTAAGAATACAGCAAAAAGGGCCAATGCTAAAAGCATCGGACCAAATTTTGCTTTGTTCATCGGATTTCTTCCAACTTCTTAATAACCATGTTTGGTGTAGCCCACTCGTCACGGTCAAAATCAGAAATAGAAACTTCAATATCTAAACGCTCTTGGAATTCAACTAATAAAGATACTACAGCGAAAGAATCAAGAATACCTTCTTCAAATAATTGAACATCTAAGTTTTCTTTCACAATATCGTTTTCACATACTTCTTCTAAAATATCTAATACTTGCTCTTTGAATTCTGCCATTTTTAAAATCTCCTTTATATCCGAAATATATTATATGTGCAACTTCTTAATGAAATAAGAAGGGTGCATTAAAAGTATCTGTTAAGGTGTCCAGAGAAGATCAGGAAACCGAAACATACAACGTGGAACGTAATTACAATTGCAAGGATGTGTGTAAATTTATTATTTGGCCAAAACTTATGCTTCTTGTTTTTTCGTTCGAAAATGTCGAATAAGATAAACAGAGCAGCGTGATAAAGGCCGTAAATAATGTATTGATACACATGCTCACCAGTAATATGCCAAATTCCCATGATGAAAAAGTTTAAAAATGCACCGATATACGAAATTGTGTAACGGTTTTTAATTAGCTTTTTCTTCGTTGCAAAAAAGACGAAACGCATGTAAATAAAGTCACGGAACCAGAATGATAAACTCATGTGCCAGCGGTTCCAGAAGTCTTTAATGTTACGACTGATGAATGGCATATTAAAGTTTTCTGGCGTTTTAATTCCCATCATATAACTTACACCAATTACAAATGAGCTATAACCAGCAAAGTCGAAGAATAAATATAAGCTATAGCTATACATGTAAATCATATTTGAAAGAATTGTATCTTGTTGAGCGAATGCCGGATCCATAAAATATTGCTTTATTAGGTAAGCAATAATAAATTTATACAAGAAACCTTGGAAAATACGGTTTAGACCTGTATATAGTAAATTTTGATATTCTTCAGCGCTAGGTGGCTTTTGAATATCTTTTTGGAATCTACGGTAACGATCGATAGGTCCTGTTGAGATAGCTGGGAAGAATAAAACAAATTCCCAAAAATTAAAGAAGGAAAGTTCTTTAATTAAGCCATCGCGAACTTCAAATACCATTTGTACTGCTCTAAATGTTACATAGGACATTCCTAAAAATACAACAAACTTTAGTTCAGGTACAAACGGTGCGATTTTTGCCAAAATAAGTGGCAAAATCGATAAAATAACAGCAATACAAAATGTGAATGTACTATTATTTCTTTTTCTTAAAATTAAATAGCCTTTAATAAGGGCATATTGCCAAATAATAAATGCAGCTAACATAATCGCTTGTTTCGGTTTATCCGAGAAGATAATAGCAAGCATTACCAATGTTAAAACGGCATTATATTTACGCAACATTTTACCTTTTAATCCAGCTATAATAGTAGGTATTAATAAAATGCCCACTATAGCGAAAAAATAAAATGATCCATACGCGGTCATGCTGTAACCTCACTCAATAATTTTTTGCGATCTACCTTTCCATTTGGTGTCATTGGAATAGAAGATTGATACATGAATTTACGTGGAATCATGTAGTTTGGTAATCGCTCATTGAGTTCTTTTTTGATCGCAGATGTTAATTTGAATTCTTTTTCAAACGAATGCTCCCCAGGAACAACAACCGCTAATAAATAATCGTATTTCTCACCTTTTTTAATTGGAACAATAACTGCTCCTTCTACGTAAGAACATGCACGAAGATGATGCTCAATTTCTTCTAATTCCATTCGATAACCATGAAGCTTAATTTGGAAATCAAGACGACCATTATAGAATAGAAGACCATTTTCTACATAGCCAGCATCGCCTGTTTTATAGGCACGCTCACCGTCAATTGTAGTAAATGCTTTTTCTGTTAATTCAGGGCTTCCTAAATATCCAACGCTTACGCTTGGACCGACAATTACGATTTCACCTTTTTCACCATCAGGTGCAACCGTACCATCTTCTTTCATAATAAGAAGGCGACAGTCTGATTTACAGTAACCAACTGGAAGTGATTTGTATTGATCAAGTACTTCTGTTGTAACGTGAATACCTGTTACAGCAACAGTAGCTTCAGTTGGACCGTATGTATTCATAATTGTTGCTTTTGGGAAACGCTCAATTAATTTTCTAGCTACTTCATTCGGTAATACTTCACCGCAGAATAAGAATGTTTTCATGTTTGGAAGCATACTTTCAGAGAAAGATGCTTCCATTAAACACATTTCAGCGAAAGATGGTGTGGAAGTCCATACTTGAATATCCGATTGCTCTAAAGAAGCAAACAAGTCTTTTGGACGTGCAATCATATCTTTATCGATTGCCCAAAGTGTACCACCTGTTACTAATGATGGGTAAATATCCATTACAGATAAATCAAATGAGAAAGGTGCTTGGTTTAAGAATACTTGTCCTGTTTGTAAGTTGAAATCTTCTACAGCCCATTTTGTAAAGCTAGCAAGACAATTATAAGTAATCTGAACCCCTTTCGGATTACCTGTGCTTCCTGATGTGTAAATAATATAGAAGTTCTCATCACCTTTTACCGCATGTTCAGGATTTGGAGTGTTCCCTTTATGAGTAAAGAAAATATCTTTTAAGTCGTTTTCACTTACAATGCGAACTGGTAAATCAGTTACAGTTACATCTGTTCCTGATAAAAGTAATTTCGCACCAGAATTTTCAGCGATACGTTGTACACGATCAGCTGGGATAGATAAATCTACAGGAATATAAGCATGTCCAGCTTTCACACAACCTAAAAAGTTAATGATCATTTCAGGTTGCATATGGCCATACACCATAATTGGTGAACGATCATCTGGATACTCAGAAGAAATCCAATGTGCTAACGCATCAGAATCTTCCTTTAATTGTTTGTACGTAATTTTCGCATCTCGCCAAACAAAAGCGGTTTGATCAGGCGTTTCTGCAGCCCACTTTTCAATTTGTTCTAATAACTTCATAACGTTCCCACCCTAGAATTCATTGTAAATAAATGTACTTGTGTTTGTATCATGGAATCCATACAACCAAAGCAATGCAAATAAAATTGCAAGGTAATAAACCGTCTTTGCAACCCATTGTGTGAGTGGTCGAGACCATATCTCTTTTAATCTTTCCATGTCTTTCCCTCTCTTAATGAAATAATAACTCTTTGTAGGTATCATGTCCTACATTATTGTGAAAAAAACAAAATCCCACATTTTAGGTAAAAATAAGTCAAAAAGGCTCTTTTCTGATATTAGCACTAAATACTAAAAAAGAAAATCCCTAACTTAGCAATTATATTACATTCCGCATGAATTTGTAATGGGTTTGACATGTAAATAGAAAGTGGATTACACGAATGCATAAAAGTGGATTGTGAGAAGGCGTGAAAATATAAGATTTGTTTTTTCATTCAATTAGGAGAGACGGAGTAAATTTCTAGTTCTTTTTAAAAGGAGGAAATTATCATGAATAGAGTGTGGAAGAATCTAATTTTGGAAGAAAACATTGTGAAATGGAGAAGGCATTTCCATAAGTATCCGGAATTATCATTTCATGAAAAAGAAACTTCGCAATTTATATATGATACGTTATGTTCATTTTCTCCTTTTGAAGTAACGAGACCGACGAAGTATAGTGTACTAGCAATTAAAAAAGGCGTGAAAAAAGGAAAAGTAGTGGCGATTCGGGCGGATATAGATGCTTTACCAATTCAAGAGGAGACAAGTAAGTCTTATACGTCTATTCATAAAGGAATAATGCATGCGTGTGGACATGATGCGCATGCAGCTATTTTACTAAGTGTAGCAGAGGTAATTGCAAATATAAAAGAAGATTTTGTTGGTGAGATTCGTCTATTCTTTCAGCACGCAGAAGAAGTATACCCTGGTGGTGCAAGGGAAATGGTTGAGGTAGGTGTTATGGACGATGTGGATTATGTAATCGGTTTACATGTTATGTCTGGATTGGAGAGCGGGAAGATAGGAATTGTATATGGGCCGATGATGGCAGCGCCAGACGTATTTACAATTAATATTCATGGCAAAGGAGGGCATGCAGCGCGGCCGGAAGAAACGATAGATCCTATTGCTATCGGAGCGCAAATTATTACAAATTTACAACATATCGTATCAAGAAATACAAGTGCTTTTATGCAAAGGGTAGTTTCAGTTACACAGTTTCATGGGGGAATGGCGGATAATATTATTCCGAATACAGCAATTTTAATGGGAACTGTGCGCTCTTTTGATCAAAAGTTAAGAGAAGAAGCAGAAGAGAAAATCGAGCAAATCGTGAAAGGAATTACAAAAGCACATGGGGGGGATTATACATATACGTACCGCTATGGATATGATCCAGTGATTAATAATGGATATATTACGAAAGTAGTAGAAGAAAGTGCATTACATTTGTTCGGGAGTGATCGTGTTGTGAAGCTTGAACCTTCTATGGGAGGGGAAGATTTTTCTGCATATTTAAGGAAAGCACCAGGTTGTTTCATTAAATTAGGAACGGGCAACAAAAATAAAGACACTTGTTATCCACACCATCATCCAAAATTTGATGTAGACGAATCAGCTTTAATTTATGGAGTGGAATTATTTTTAGAAACAACGATGAGGTTACTGAAATCATAGAAAAGCATAAAGTAAAACTGTAATCAGCGGGGGACATCCCAACTGCTTATTAGTCCTGACCAATCGGGAGTTTCATTGCTCGTAAATAGAGGGATAAAAAAAGGCAACTGCGCTCTATCGCAGTTGCTTTTATTTCTTTCCGTCAGAGAGGGCTGAGAAAGAACTATGCTCATTGATAGTATATGAATAGCTAACGGACAAGCTTGTACATTTTAATCATTTTTTTAAAAATAGTTATTGACTTTGATAATCAATTTCAATTAATCTAATGGTACAGTTGGAATTGATAATTATTATCAATGAGATAGGTGTGACATGTTAATGAGAAAAAAATTTCACCTTCTACGGAGGAGATTAGAAGATAAAAATAAAGATGTTGATCAGTATATTGAATGGCAGCGAAATGTAATTCGTTCTGAATATATAGAGGAAAAGAATATCGTTCAAACAGAAAAAGTGATACATAGTAAAGGGAGAGATTTAGTTGAGTAAGATAGTAATGATTTTTGCAAGTATGAGTGGAAATACAGAGGAAATGGCTGATCATATTGCAGGTGCAATTCGTGAAACAGAAAATGAAATTGAAGTGATTGATATTATGGATTCACCAGAAGCTTCTATATTAGAACAATATGATGGCATTATTTTAGGCGCTTACACATGGGGAGACGGTGATCTTCCTGATGATTTCTTAGATTTTTATGATGCAATGGATTCTATTGATTTAAATGGGAAAAAAGCAGCAGTATTCGGTTCATGTGATTCGGCTTATCCGAAATACGGCGTAGCGGTGGACATTTTAATAGAAAAGCTGCAAGAGCGTGGGGCGACAGTTGTGTTAGATGGATTAAAAGTAGAATTAACGCCAGAAGATGAAGATGTAGAAAAATGTTTACAGTTTGGAGCTGAATTCGTAAAACACCTTTCTTAATGGCAGAAGGGAGATGAAGAGCAATTGCATGAAAAAATCTCAATCAAAACGATGACAGATTATCATTTATATGATTTTATGCGTTGTCCGCATAAATTTTATTTCCGCCATATAAAAAGAAGAGAACCTTCTTCGTTTGAATGGCAACAAATAGCACAAATGATTGTGAATCAAATTATTAACGAGTATTACACACTACCTGCGGGTCAACAAACGAAAATTGTACTTTTAATACTAATAGAAAAGTATTGGAAAAAAGTAAGAATTAATATGTTTGCTTCGAAGACAGAGTACTATATTGTTTTAGCGAAGCTAACTGATCACTTATTACAGTTTGTTGAAAGGGATGATAGTCAGACACCGCCATTGTTTTTATATGAGAAGTTTCAAACGTATATGGAAGAGTTAGGTGTCCACATGTCATTGACATTAGAAGTTGGTGAGTGGAGTACTGAGTCGTTTGTAATTAAAAAGTATGTTGTCGATGCGGATGAGGAAATGCTTGCTCTTTGTCAAAAGTTAATGACGGTATTTAGTTATAAAGCTTTCGGCATTCTTCCAGGGAAAATTGAAGTTGTTAATTTAATAGAAGGAACTAAATATGAATATATTCCAAAGCAGGAAGATATTATAACTGGTATGGCGGATTTATCTAGAATGAAGGAAATGTTACAACAACCAGAGCATTACACAGAGCGTCATTTTCGTTCTGAGTGTATGAGTTGTGCTTTTCGTAGTGAATGCCAAGAGGAAGAAGTAAAGAAAGAAGCAAAGCAGAAGAAAAATATCGTACATTAAAGGATGCAAAATGGCATCCTTTTTTATCATTGACATGAAAAGCTTTTCATCATTTACGGTATATTTGTAGCAGATTAATAAAGGGAGGAATAATCAATGAAAGATGAAATGAACGTATTTCAATGGTTAAAAGAACAAAATGCTCCTTTTGAAATTCAACTGCAAATTTTACAAGCATTTCAACTGTATCAAGTCATTGTTGAAATAGATAAAAAGTTAATGATGTATGAGGAGAAAGAATATAGGGAGAGAATTTAATCTCGACCCTGTAATATTACTTTCAGTTGTTCTGTACCTGCTAGAAATTCAAGTTCATTCTTTGTTTCAAAGTTATAAATAATATTATGTAGTAAAGGACTGTATTGATAAAAGGTAGTAATGCGGTGAATGAGTAATGGATCATGGTGAGAAATAAGTGTACTGTACTGTTCATATACAGATGTAGTAAACTTATGTCCGAAATCATAATATAGCCCTGCAAAATCAAAAGCAGGATCGCCAATTTGCGCATCACCAAAATCGATAACACCTGAAATGGTTTTATTTTGCTCATTAAATAAAATGTGATGATGTGTAAAGTCTGCGTGAATAATTGTATTTTGAAATGTGGATGTAGCTATACATGCAAAGAAATTTTCGAATAAACGATGTACGGCTAATTTCTGTAATGAAGTAAGGTTGTTAGTAACATACTGATTTAATTTTGTTTGTAGCTCTTTCCAGTAGGTAAGTGTTTTTTCGATAGGGAACCCTAGCGTTTCCACACGTTTTAAAGGAATACGATGTAAAGCCGCAAGGAAAGTGGCTAATTGTGTAATAATTGCTTTCAGTTCTTTATCTCCCAACTGGGTAACGGTTTCTTTTTTTAATGGTTCACCATGAATGAGAGTATAGTAACTACAAAGAGGGGCCTCATCAGAATCATTTTTATAGAATAGGTGATATTGGGGAACCATGATTTCTTGTAGTGAATGAGAGAGAATTGTGCAGAGTTCTTTTTCTAAAGGAATTCGCATTGCATATTCCTGTTTTCGCGGGAAACGAAACAGTAGCTCATCATTTACTATAACTGCTACATTATCCCAGCCTTCTTCATTTTGTTTATATGAGTGTATAGAAAGATTAGGCAAAGCTTCTTTTATATAATGTTTGTAAGAGTCCATAATTGTTCCTCATTTCGGAGTTAAGTTATTCTACTTCATGATATCAGAATTTTCTTTCTATATGTTAAAATATAGCTATCATTATGAAGAAGGGCGGGAGTATTACGAAAAAAAGGCTGTTAATCATTTCTCTATGTATCGCTTTTGGATTGTTTTGGTCATATAAAGAGGAGGTTTTTGCTAGCTATAAACTGATTGATCAGTACGGATTAAATAAGGAGTTAAAGAATAAAAGTATAGAAAATTTAACTCATAATGAAATGAAAAAGGTAGGAGAGTATTTTGTGACCGAACAACTATCAGTGTTTGAGTTTAATAATAAAGAAGATGTGAAACGAAAAGGTGAAGAAATATTTTTAAATAGAGGGTATGAACAATTAATGGAAAATTATTATCCAAATCGTTTTCAAGATTTAGAGTATAAATTTACAAACGAGGAGATACGTGAAGAGACAGATGAGAGTTTTCTCTATCAAGCTGTAGCTTACGTTGTGGGTACTGAAAATGGTAAGAGAAGCGAAATGAAATTGAATTATGAAATGAAAATTATAAAGGTTAACAATATATTTAAGGTGTTAGAACAAAAACAGTATGTACAATAAAGTGAAACATAAAGTAGTGCCACAAATAGTAGGTAAAAAAGTCCCTCAGTTCTTTGAGGGACTTTAAAGATTTTCATTTTGTTGACCAAGTTCTTTTTGAGCAGTATATAAATTTCCTTGCTCGACTTGTTTCTGAGTAAGAACAGAATCACCTGCATACCCTTTTTCTGTTTTTACAGTTCTTTTTGAACGATTTGAATCTTGTTTCTTCATATAATATATCACCTTTTCTTAAAAATAGACGAAAATAATAAGGACGAGTAATATAGCAGCGAAAATGGTAATGCCCATTAAAAATGAAGTGTTTTTATATTTAGGTGGCTTGTGTACATCTTGCCGATATCCAGGTGAGATTTCAGGGGCGAATTCTTCGTCAAATGATTGGTTTTTTTCTTTTTCGTCCATATGTATCCACCTTTCTTTTTCATTATGTTACACGTTACAAGTGGGAAATATGCATAAAGAAAATAGCCGCTCTATCGTGAGCGGCTATTTTCTGTTGTATATTTGCGTTGTACCTGAAAGAGACGGATAAGAAGGAAGCTAGCACCAAATGCTAGACCGATAATAAGACCAATCCAGTAACCTTTCGCGGCCCAGTCTGTATACGTTGCTAATATGTAACCAAGAGGTAAACCTATTACCCAGTAAGCAATTAACGTCATAATTAGAGCAACATTTACGTCTTTATAACCACGCAGTGCTCCTTGGACCGGAGTTGCGATCGCATCGGAAATTTGAAATAAAATCGCAAATATAAGAAATTCTTTTGCTAAATGATGTACTTGTGCATCTGTCGTATAAATTGAAGCAATCTCATCATCAAAGAAGTAGAGCAGAATTGAATATAGTAGGGCGAATGCAAGTGCTAATCCAATGCCGATAAATCCATATTGCTTGGCGTTATCGTATCGTTTTGCTCCAACTTCAAATCCAACTGCGATAGTCATTGCCATAGCTAGACTGAGTGGAGTCATATATAACAGGGAAGCGAAGTTCATAGCTGCTTGATGTGCTGCGATAGTTGTTGTACTAAAATTACTCATCATAAGCGTTACAGCAGCGAAAATGCTCGTTTCAAAAAAGATGGCAAATCCGATAGGGACGCCAAGCTTTAAGAAGGCTTTCCAACTGGATAGAGCAGGGCGGTATAATTGCTTGAAAATATTGAAAGAAGCAAACGGTTCTTTCGTGCGAATAATAATGACTGTAATAATTAAAATGCACCAATATGTTGCAGTGGAAGCAATGGCTGCTCCGACACCACCAAGCTTTGGAAAACCGAAGTTACCAAAAATTAATAAGTAATTTAATATTACATTAATAGGTAATGATAGTAACGTAATGATCATCGTTGTTCGAGTTTTTCCTAATGCATCAATAAATCCACGTAAAACAGTGTAAGTAAATAAGGGAATAATTCCAATCGCAATAATACTTAAAAATTGTGCCGCAATACGTTCCACAGGCTCTTCTAGACGCATACCGTTTAAAATAGGTGAAACAACGAAGAATCCGATAAGGATAACGACGAAGCTAGCACAAATAGCTAAATAAACTGCTTGTATGACAACGTGTGGAACGTCCTCTTTTTTCTTGGATCCAACAAGTTGTGCAACGATGGGAGTAGTAGCCATTAAAATGCCTGTTAATCCCGTACTAACTGGAATCCAAATACTTGTGCCGATAGCTACGCCTGCTAAATCAATAGGACTTGCATGTCCTGACATTGTCGTATCAAAAAAACTCATAGCAAATAATGACATTTGCGTTACGAAAATCGGGAAAAATAGTAATACAAATTGCTTTAACTTTTGTGAGAATGTACTAGTTTCTTTCATAAAATCCCCTTTCTACATAAAAAAAGAAAACTCTTACTATCATACAATTTAATCAAAAAATAGAAAAGAAATACGCTTATTAAAACTGTATTTTAGTATAAAAAAAGATGCACTTTGAAAAAGGATAAGGTATTATGATAAAGTATGAAAAAATTACATATTATTTGTTATTAAGGAGGCACTACTTGTGGCTGATTGGTTAATAGGTTTAATCATGGGTGCTGTTGAAGGATTAACAGAGTTTTTACCAGTATCATCAACAGGACATATGATTTTAACAGGACACTTAATTGGATTTGAAGGCGAGAGAGCGAAAGTTTTTGAAGTTGTAATCCAATTGGGATCGATTTTAGCGGTTGTAGTTGTATTTTGGAAACGTTTATGGTCGTTAGTTGGAGTTGGAAAAGTAAAAGAAGGGCCATCGTTAAATTTATTACATATTATTATTGGGATGATTCCTGCCAGCGTACTTGGTTTATTATTCCATAGTACGATTAAAGAAGTTTTATTTGGAACTGGTCCAGTTGTTATTAGCTTAGTAGCTGGTGGTATTTTAATGATTGTTGCTGAGAAGTTTTCAAAACCAAGTACAGCAAGAACGTTAGATGAAATTACATATAAACAGGCATTCACAATTGGTATGTTCCAATGTTTAGCGCTTTGGCCAGGTTTTTCTCGTTCTGGTTCTACAATAAGTGGTGGTTTATTAGCTCGCGTATCACATACAGCAGCAGCTGAGTATACATTTATTTTAGCAGTACCAATGATGGTAGCTGCAAGTGGTTTAGATTTAATTAAAAGCTGGGATGTATTAAGCTCAGCCGATATAACATTATTTGTAACAGGATTTGTAACTGCATTCGTTGTTGCGATGCTTGCAATTGTTTCATTCTTGAAATTATTATCTCGTGTAAAACTAACGCCGTTCGCGTATTACCGTTTCATTTTAGCTGCGGTATTCTATTTCTTCATTATGTAATAAAAAAACTGCCGATTTCGGCAGTTTTTTTATTTTACTATTTTCTCAATCATGCTTTCCATTACATGTTCCCAAAGAGAAGTATCATCAGCTAATGTAGCACGGAAATTCGCATACATTTCTTTTTGTTTTTCCTCAAATGCTGGGTCTTCTTTTTCAGGCAATGTAGCGCGCATTGAAGTTACTAATTCCTGTACTTGTGGAGCGCGTGGTCCCCAAACTGCTTGTTCGTTTCCGTCTTTATCAATGAAAATAAAAATTGGAATTGCACGTGCTGTTCCATTTGTTAAATATTGATCCATTAATTCTAAGTTTTCGTCACGAATTAATAATCTCATATCAATATTTGCAACTTCAGAAATTCGTTTCATAACAGGTACACATAAAAGAGCATCGCCACACCAGTCAGCTGTTAATACGATAACACGCCAGCCATCATTTTGGCGTTCTTCTAAAACCGGAAGTAATTCATTTGGAATTAAAAAGTTATTATAAATATGTAATAACTCATATTGATTTACTTTCATTTCATTTACATATGTATCAAAGGACATACCTTTATCAGCCCATTGTTGTAAGTTCATAAATAACACCTCTTTAATATGATTTTGCTTTCATTGTACCAATTTTTATATAGAAAAGCTTGTATTCTTACTCTTTCTTGTCACTTAATAATTTATTTAAGAGGAAAAAGAATAGTACGACACATAATTCAGGCATGTTGGACATTTGTACGCTGTCTATCCAATCATCAGCAGTATGAATGACGAACCAATCTAGCGTAATTTCAATGATTGAGAAAAGAGTAATAGAAAGCCAATTTGGCATGTTTTGTGTCATTGGGTATAGCAGCGCCTTGAAGAAACTGAAGATAAAAAATGTAATACCGTCTAAAAAAGTGATTAATAAAAAAAGAGGAGTAAAGCAGTACGTGATCTATACTCTATACCTGTAATATGAAATATTCCTACATATACAAAGAAGATAAAGGTGAAAAATATAATGAAAAAAAGAGTGATGCCGCCAATGATAATCGTTTTATCCTTTAGATTGAAATTAGAGAACTTGTTCTCCTCATCCACTATTCCAACTCCTTTTTTTGGAAAATATATTTTATTGTATCATAAAATATATATTAAAAAACTACGAATTATGGGAAAATAAGGTGACAAAAAGTAAGATTTCATGTAGAATTATTAATAAGGTTTTTATTTAACTAAATGAAATAAAAGGGGCTGTCAAAGTTGTCTCAAAATCGAGAGCAATTAATGGAAGAACTATCGACAAATGTGTTTGCTATGTTTCGCACGTTGCGTAATGATATTGGAAAAATATTTGGTGGTTACATACCTTGGAATGAGTTTATCGTCCTTAGAATATTGAATCGTGCAAATAAAGAAATGGTATCACGTGTAGCGAATGAGTTAAATGTGTCGAATAGTCATATTACAGCTGTTACAGAAAAATTAATTAATAAAGGTTTTGTAACTCGTTCACGTTCTACATCAGATCGCCGAGTTGTATATTTAGAGATTACAGAACAAGGAAAAGATTTAGTTGCGAAAATGGAGGATGCGAAAAAAGAATATTTACAAGAAAGATTTTCCGCACTTTCAGAGGATGAAATGAATGTAATGATTTCTATTTCAAAAAAACTTATTTAATAACTACAAACAAGAAAACGCTTATAAAAAGAAGACCTTCCACATATGTGGAAGGTCTTCTTTCATATGTAATAGATGATAAAAATAAAATGTGTATGAAAAAAGGTAGAGCGCCATACTACTAATAATGGAAGGGGGGAGAAATATGACGAATCGAAATGGTAGTAAAGGAAGCGCGAATCAAGGTTCACCAAAGTCAGGACAGTTTAATCAAGAGTTTAGTGCTGAATTTGATACAGGTAACGATAATAAAGGAAAAGAATATCGTTCGAAAAAAGGAAGTAAATCAAAAAAGGAGTGAAATGATTCACTCCTTTTTTGATTTAAGATGCTGCAGATTGATCGTTATTATATTTTTCTTCTGATTTTGCGACAATCATTGCGCAAATTGCATCACCAGAAATATTTACAGCTGTTCTAGACATATCTAGAATGCGGTCAATACCAATAATTAAAGCGATGCCTTCTACTGGTAGATTTACTTGGTTTAAAACCATCGTAAGCATTACAAGTCCAACACCTGGTACACCAGCAGTACCGATACTAGCTAGTACAGCAGTTAAAACGACCATAGCTAATTGTGGTAATGTAAGTTCAACGCCGTATACTTGAGCGATAAATACGGTTGCTACCCCTTGCATAATAGCGGTACCATCCATATTAATCGTTGCACCTAATGGTTGTACAAAAGAGCTGATTGCTTTTGGAACTCCAAGTTTTTCTTGTGCAGTTTTCATTGCAAAGGGAAGAGATGCATTGGAGCTAGATGTACTAAATCCAATTGCCATTACCGGTCCGAAGTGTTTAAAGAAACGAATGATACTCCCTTTTGCTAATACCCTTAATAAGCCGCCATATACGAAGACACCGTGAATAATGAGTACTAACATCACGACAATCATATACTTGAACATCGCAGCGACGCCAGCAAGACCCATTTTACCAACGGATGAAGCGAGCAATCCAAATGTTCCAATTGGAGCTAATTTCATAACGAGATTAACAAGGTACATCATTAATTCGTTGCCCTGTTCAAGTAATGAGTGAATACCTTGGACTCGTTTTCCTAAAATAGCTATGCCGAGCCCGATCAATACGGCAAATGCAATAATTTGTAGCATGTTTCCGTCAGCCATCGCTTTTGCTGGATTATCTGGTACGATGTTTAACAATGTATCAACGAAGGAAGTCTCAGATTTTACGCCTTCATACTTAAGGCCCTCTGTTTTAAAGTTACCGCCAGCCCCCGGTTTTATAATAAGCGCAAATGTGACTGCAATAGAGATAGCAACAGCTGTTGTTACGAGAAAGAATGAAATTGATTTTAAACCGATTCTTCCAAGTTGTTTTGGATCTCCAAGACCAGCAGCACCAAGTACGATAGAGATGAACACAACAGGAACAACTAGCATTTTAATAAGGCGAATAAATAGTTGCCCAAGCGGGTTGAATACATATTGATTCAACGGTTCAAAAATGGATGGAGCTGCTAAATTTAAAGTGAGTCCAACAACGAGCCCGAGAAATAATGCAATTAAGATTGCTTTTGTCTGTTTCAATAAAATCCCCCCTTGTTTTTGTGAAATCGCTGTCTAAATTAATTGTACCGAAAAAACACATATTTTGACAATGTTTTCTGAATATTTAGTATAAAGATGAATAGAACGATTTTATTGAAATAAGGGGAGGGATTTATATTTTGTATTTGGAACAAAAAAATAAGACCATCACAGGATGGTCTAAGGAAGGGGACAATTTATGTCAATTTAATTAGGGATGGAAGTTGCTCAAGACACTGGGGAATGTCTTATAAATTAGGGAGGAACAACTTCGATACGTATACTATAAAAGTTGGATGTGACCCTCGTGTGAACATAGAGTGAAAGAGAGA
>JAQEWB010000005.1:0-167500 GCA_027694045.1 Bacillaceae bacterium OF18-1A
TAGAACTGAGGTCTCCAAAACCTCCAGTGTGGGTTCGATTCCTACTGCCCCTGCCAAATATATTTACACAACATGGCGGTTGTGGCGAAGTGGTTAACGCACCGGATTGTGGCTCCGGCATTCGTGGGTTCGATTCCCATCAGTCGCCCCATTTTTATTTTAAAAAATTACAAATAATATAATGGATACTTACATATAATTAAGTAAGAATTCGATGGGCTATAGCCAAGCGGTAAGGCAACGGACTTTGACTCCGTCATGCGCTGGTTCGAATCCAGCTAGCCCAGCCATTTTTGCGGAAGTAGTTCAGTGGTAGAATACAACCTTGCCAAGGTTGGGGTCGCGGGTTCGAATCCCGTCTTCCGCTCCAGTAAAATTTTATATGGCGGCATAGCCAAGTGGTAAGGCAGAGGTCTGCAAAACCTTTATCACCGGTTCAAATCCGGTTGCCGCCTTTTCTTTTGTGCCGATGTGGCGGAATTGGCAGACGCGCACGACTCAAAATCGTGTTCCTTCGGGAGTGTCGGTTCGACCCCGACCATCGGTATCATGAACGGCGTAATAAAAAGACTCTACACATTTTGTGTAGAGTTTTTTTATGTTTTTATCACACTATAAAATAAGCACAAATAACATGCGATATACTTGGAGCAAACTGGAAGCGAGAAAGCGATAAAAACGAACATTCATTTTGATTCCTTTATATAATTCCATTATTTTATAGAGAATTTCTCCAACCCGGTGACATGAAGTTAAATCCGACACCACCAGTAGATATTAGCACATGATCAGCTGTTAATTTCGTAATTTTTAAAAACTTCTTTTCAAACTTTTCTCTGTTGTATTTGTACATAGTTGAGTGGCAGGCCCACATGTGCGTTGAAGTACTCAACCAGTCCCCTAGTTCCTTTAATTCAGGAAACGACTCAAATTGAATTGGTTCATCTAATTTCATGAATCTCACTTGATAGATAGTTGGGTTTAGCTTTTCTCTTATTCCTTTAAGCTCATATGCTTTTTTCTCATTTGAATGTGTCATAATAATGCTCCCCATTTTTCTTTCAAATTTCTTCCTATTTTAATTATACAGCAATAGAAAGAGTATATGGAAAAATTATAAAAATCGATATCGGCGATGCAAAAAACCTCTAACAGAAATGTTAGAGGTTTTTTGCTAAATTATGTTATGTGATTCTAAAATTCGTGATAAATGTAGGAATTCATGTATAATATAACTTGTCGAAAGAACAAAATGATAGTAATTTATATTATGTCTGTAATATGAATCAAAAATGAACTTTTTATATTTCTTTTAAAAATGTGTTGAACACACATTATATTTCATATTAATATTTTTATGTAGATTTAAAACGGGAAAGAGAGTGGAAAGTATGGGCCGTAAATGGAACAATATTAAAGACAAGAAGGCATCAAAAGATGCAAACACAAGCCGTATATACGCAAAATTTGGGCGTGAAATTTATGTGGCAGCAAAACAAGGTGAGCCAGATCCAGAATCAAACCAAGCACTACGAGTTGTATTAGAGCGTGCGAAAACATACAACGTGCCAAGAACAATTATTGACCGTGCAATTGAAAAAGCAAAAGGCGGTTCAGAAGAAAACTATGATGAGCTTCGTTATGAAGGTTTTGGACCAAACGGATCTATGGTAATTGTAGATACACTTACAAATAACGTAAACCGTACTGCAGCAGATGTACGAGCTGCATTTAGCAAAAATAGTGGTAACATGGGTGTAAACGGTTCTGTAGCTTACATGTTTGATGCGACAGCTGTTATCGGTCTTGAAGGTAAAACATCGGATGAAGTTCTTGAAATTTTAATGGAAGCAGACGTAGATGCACGTGACATTCTTGAAGAAGAAGAAGCTGTTATCGTTTACGCTGAACCAGATCAATTCCATGCAGTACAAGCTGCACTTAAAGATGCTGGTATTGAAGAATTTACAGTTGCTGAATTAACAATGCTTGCACAAAATGATGTAACACTTCCTGAAGATGCACAAACACAATTTGAAAAAATGGTTGATGCATTAGAAGATTTAGAAGATGTACAGCAAGTTTACCACAACGTGGATTTAGGCGAGTAATATAAGGAGACCCTTTCGTTTATGAATGGGTCTCTTTTTATTAAGTTTTAAAGGTGTTTTGTTATTGGTAGAGAATATGGTTATAGGATGTATATGAAATAATTGTATTTCTAGGAGGATTTAATGTGGAACATAAAACACCAAAGCATATTGTTGCAGTAGCTGGTTACTTAACAAATGAGAAGAATGAGGTACTTTTAACGAAGGTGCACTGGCGAGCAGATACGTGGGAAATGCCTGGAGGACAAGTTGAAGAAGGAGAAGCACTCGATCAAGCCGTTTGTAGGGAAATAAAAGAGGAAACAGGATTAACGGTGAAGCCTCTCGGAATTACAGGGGTTTATTATAATGCTACTATGCATATTTTAGCTGTTGTGTTTAAAGTAGCGTATGTGAGTGGTGAAATAAAAATTCAACCAGAAGAAATAAAAGAGGCTAAATTTGTGGCTTTGAGTGAAGAGAATATTGATGAGTATATAACACGCCCTCATATGAAATCTAGGACACTTGATGCAATGAAAGCAGATCACTTCATTCCGTACGAAACGTGGGAAGTAAATCCGTATAATCTTATAGGTAGATTGTAAAAAAAGGTTAGCTATTTGAGTGCATTTCAAATAGCTAACCTTTTTTATGTATATTGCATCAGAAAAAGATCAAAATGATAACAAAGCTAATATTGATTTCCAGAACGTTTGTTCTGTATAATGGTATATTATGTACATGTAGATTACTAGATACTCGGAAGTACATATATTTGTAGATGATATAATCAAAGTATATAGTAAAATTAAGGTGCTTTAACATAATGTATATTCAACATTTCATATGAATAGTAGATAAAAAGGGACTGTGATACAATACATTTTTACACCTTACAATGTTGTAAGATAGCTGTAAGAGAAATCGATGGGATATTTTTTTATTACAAGGTATTCTTAAGTTAAGAGTTATATGTTGTGTGGAAAAGAGGTGTTTCAGATGAAGGAACGAGTATTATCTAGGGTGAACTATCATCAAAAAGTTGCATTAAATCCAATGACTAAATTTTTTTATAAAGCCATTATTTTATTATTATTGTTAAGTTGCATGTTATTATTCATTGGAAATGTAATGATTGAGAAAAGTGATATTAGTAAATTACATGTCCCAGCTAAGTTAGAGGTGCCAGAATCATTAATACATGCATTTATTGCGACAGAAGATAAAAGGTTTTATCATCATAACGGTTTAGATTATATAGCGATTATTAGGGCATCTGTTGAGAATATAAAAGCTGGAGGAGTTGTGCAAGGTGGTAGCACAATTACACAACAGTTATCAAAAAATGCTTTTTTAACGAATGAACGTACATTTTCTCGTAAGTGGAAAGAAATTTTTTATACGAAAAAAATTGAACGTACCTTTACGAAAGATGAGATTTTAAAATTGTATGTAAGTAATATTTATTACGGAGAAGGAGCATGGGGAATTGAAAAAGCAGCTAACCTTTACTTCGGAAAAAAGGTGGACCAACTGACGTTAGCTGAAAGTGCAATGATGGCTGCTGTAGTTAAAGCACCTGCTTATTACTCACCTGCGCAAAATTATGATAAAGCAGTAGAGAGACGAAATGTTGTTTTGAAATTAATGGAAAAAGAAGGTTATATCAATCATGATGAGTATGTTCAAGCAGTTAGTGAAAAATTAGTAATTCGTCATGATATAAAAACGGAGCAATCGATGTTAAATAACGCTCGTGAAAAAGCAGTAAGTTAAAGGAAGTTCCTATATAGGAACTTCCTTTTTTTGAATAAATTGTGACAAATTGTGACACAATATCGTCACAATTATCGTATTTTTGTAATTTATGTGAGCGTGTTCATTGCGTGACATATGTAAGTATTGATATTATGTGTATTGTGTACAATGCTGTATACAGAATATGAATTTAAAGAGGAATGTATATGAAATCATCAAACAAACTCATGGCTCTTGGGATAGTTTTTTCTATCGCAGTATTGATTGTAATTGGGACTATTGCGTATAGCATCATAAATGACAAAAAAGATAAAGGGGATGAGATGTTTGCTTATTCCACACAACAATCTTTAGGGAAAGATGATGCTCCAGTTAAGGTAGTTGAATTTGGAGACTTCAAATGTCCAGCTTGTCGTACGTGGGATGCAACAGTATTACCACGATTAAAAGAAGAGTATATTGACAAAGGTAAAGTGCAGTTATACTTTATTAATTTCCCGTTTATCGGCAAAGACTCTGATTTAGGTGCAGCAGCTGGTGAAGCAATTTATAAGCAAGATAAAGATTCGTTCTGGATTTTTTATGATGAGATTTATCAAAGTCAAAAGAAAGATACGGAAGAATGGATTACAGAAGAATTGCTTCTTAACATTGTGAAAGAGAAACTTCCAAAAGTTGATGTAGAGCAATTTAAGAAAGATTTACACAGTAAAGAAATGACAGAAAAAGTACGTAAAGATTCAGATCGTGCTCAAAAATTAAAAGTTCAAGGGGCTCCTTCAGTATATATAAATGGAAATCTTGCAAACCCTGATTTCGATAGTATGAAGAAGGCAATTGATAAAGAATTGAAAAAGTGATGAGGCCTCTCATCACTTTTTCGACTTTTTTCGATAAATTTCTTGCTTCTGTTTTTTTTACATGCTATACTACTTTACATAAGTTATTCTAATATCTTATATTTACTTCATATTTGCGGGTGTAGTTTAGTGGTAAAACAAGAGCCTTCCAAGCTCTGGTCGAGAGTTCGATTCTCTTCACCCGCTCCAAATTTTATTAAATGTTTTTCTATAAATTGTGATCAACGCAGTGTTTCGTTTCCGAGATAAACGAGGCATTGCGTTTTTTAATGTTTGGAAAACGTAATTGTATGCGAAAATAGAAGTAAAGAATAGTATTCCGAAAGTGAATTGCTAACTAATAGAGTGTTACATAAGGCATGGATTCATCTGAGGAGGCGTTTTAAGAATGGACTTTGAACAATTAAAGCAAGATGTAATTG
The DNA here is from genome assembly GCA_027694045.1 of Bacillaceae bacterium OF18-1A. GTDB lineage: Bacteria > Bacillota > Bacilli > Bacillales > Bacillaceae_G > Bacillus_A. The sequence continues at coordinate 5,134 of JAQEWB010000005.1, forward strand.
CGTATAGTAAAACAATTGGTATAGATAAAATAGGTTTTGCGAGTGCTTCCCCATTTGAGGAGTTAAAGCAGCGTTTAATCCAGCAGCAACAATTAAATTATCAGTCTGGATTTGAAGAACCTGATATAGAGAAGAGAACAAATCCACAGCTTTTATTACCTGGAGCGAAATCAATTATTGCGATTGCTTTGGCATATCCTTCTAAATTAAAAAATGCACCGTTAAGCAAAAGAGGAGAGCGCCGTGGAATATTTTGTCGCGCTTCATGGGGACAAGATTATCACCTTGTTTTGCGAGATCGTTTGCAAAAGTTAGAGGCTTATTTAATCGAGAAGCTTCCAAATATAGAAGTGAAATCAATGGTTGATACAGGTGAGCTAAGTGATCGAGCTGTTTCAGAACGTGCGGGTATTGGATGGAGTGGGAAAAATTGCGCTATTATTACGCCTGAATTTGGTTCGTATGTATATTTAGGAGAAATGATTACGAATGTCCCCTTTCCACCAGATCAGCCAATAGAAGATCAATGTGGAAGTTGTACGAAATGTATTGATATTTGTCCTACAGGTGCTTTAATACAGGGTGGCCAGTTAGACTCGAAGAAATGTATCGCATTTTTAACACAGACAAAAGGATTTCTCCCTGAAGAATATCGCGATAAAATAGGAAATCGTATATATGGATGTGATACATGTCAGACTGTTTGTCCGAAAAATAAAGGAATGGATTTCCATAATCATCCTGAGATGGAGCCAGATCCTGAGTTAGTTAAACCGTTATTAACACCACTTTTAACAATTAGTAACCGTGATTTTAAAGAGAAGTACGGGATTATGTCAGGATCATGGAGAGGTAAAAAGCCATTGCAGCGAAATGCGATTTTAGCACTAGCGCATTTTAAAGAAGCATCTGCAATTCCTGATTTAATAGGCGTGATGAAAGATGATCCAAGACCAGTGCTTCGAGGAACGGCAGCATGGGCACTTGGGAAAATTGGCGGAGATGGAGTAGGCGAAGCGATTGAAAAAGCGATGGAACGTGAGAAAGATGAAGAGGTTCTTCATGAAATGAATCGCGGACTTGAATTGTTAGCACAGAAAAAAGAGTAGATAATATTTCCCTTCTTCATATTGTAATATGGGAGGGAGAAGAAATGGTTGTAAAAGCGAATATTGAAAAACAAGTGCAACAGTTTTTAGCGTATATAACAGAGAAACGAACAAATGTAGATAGTATTGCTGAAGATTTATTACAAATGGTACAGAGAAAGAAACAATTGTTTCAAAAACGTAGTGCAGACGTTGTGAAAGTAACTGCGGATATTTCTTTTATTAGACAATTAAATCGTAGTGAGTATCAAGAAATTGATTATCAAATACATTTGAAATATTTAATTAAGCATAAAGAATTATTTTATATCGAAGAGGAACAATTAAAACGACGAATTTGTTTAAATAATCGTTGTATAATAGATGATTATGCTATTGAAGTGTCAGAAGAAATTGGAGTAGGAGAGCCGTTAGAGAGGGAAGTTACGAAAGAAAAATATGGTTCATACCAATATAATCGCTTAGAAGCAGTAAAATATGCAGAGCGTTGGTGGGATGACAGAAATCCTGCGTATCGTAATTTCCCTGATAATTGTACGAATTTTATTTCCCAATGTCTTCATACTGGAGAAGTGCCGATGAATGGATATCCTAATATTCGTAAAGGATGGTGGCAAAGGGAGAATCAGTGGAGTTGGAGCTGGGCTGTTGCACATTCTTTTTATTGGTATTTGTCAGGTGCTACAACAGGGCTTCGAGCAAAAGCTGTAGAAAGGCCAGAAAATCTCATTCTTGGAGATATAATTGTCTATGATTTCGAAGATGATGGTAGGTGGAATCATACGACGATTGTAGTAGCAAAAGATGCTGATGGGATGCCACTTGTAAATGCACATTCAGCAAATAGTCGTCGGCGCTATTGGAATTATGAGGACTCTAGCAAATATACGCCACAAATGAAATATAAATTCTTTCATATTATTAATGGGTAGAGATTTTTCGTTCAAGTGGTATAATACGTAGTAGACAAAAAACAGAGGTGAATATCGCGTGGGAGTACATGTTGTTTTATATCAACCAGAAATTCCAGCAAATACAGGAAATATTGCACGTACGTGTGCAGCGACTGGAACAGAATTACATTTGATTAGACCGCTTGGATTTTCAACGGATGATAAAATGTTAAAGCGTGCAGGATTAGATTATTGGCAGCACGTGAAAATTACGTACTATGATTCAATTGAAGAGTTTTATGAGAAAAATAAAGATGGAGAATTCTTCTATTTAACAAAGTATGGCGAAAAGGCTCATACAGCGTTTGATTATAGCAAGCGTGAGAAGGATTACTATTTTGTATTTGGAAGAGAAACAAACGGCTTACCAGCTAATGTAATCGAAGAAAATTTCGATCATTGTTTACGTATTCCAATGACTGATAAAGTACGTTCATTAAATTTATCTAATACAGCAGCTATTTTAATTTATGAAGCGTTCCGTCAACAAAATTATCCAGGATTAGATTTAGAAATTGTTTATTAAAAGTCGCCGTAGGGCGACTTTTTTTCTGAAAATAAAATAATATGTAGTCATACATTTTAAAAAGGGGACATAATCATATAGAATGGGATATATGATTGAAAATAGATAAGACGGGTTGAGATAAATATGAAGGAACAAGATAATAATCAAAATACCTTTTTAAGTATGATAGATATGGATTTAATAAGACAAGGACTATTACATGCTATTCAAGATTTAGTATTTATTGTGAAAGTTATTGATGGCAAGATTTTTAAATATACTTATGTAAATAAAATAGGAATGGACTATGCGAAGCTAAGCGAAAAATGTTACGGAAAAACGTTTGCTGAAGTATTGTCAACGGAAAAAGCGAACATATTACAAAGGCAATATACTAAAGTAATAAGAGAAGCGAGAGCACATACTTTTTGTGATGTGATTAGTTTGCCAACTGGTAATTTGCACTATGAGTCTTCACTTAACCCTGTATACGATGAAGAAGGCGTATGTCAGTTTATTATTTGTATTACAAGGGATATTACAGCCCAGGTTGAAGAAAAAGCAGAAATAGAGGAAAAACAAATGTTATTTAAGTCATTACTAGAATATAATAATGACTCCATTATATCTGTAGATTCTATTGGCAAAATTACATATGCCAATCCAGCAACGTATGAAATATTTGGATATCGATATGAAGAGTTGAATAATAAGTTGATTTTTAAATTTATTAATAAAGAATATGAAAAAGACTTTCAAATGATATTTAAGGCGACTTTACAGGGAAGAGCGAAACAAATTGTTTCAAAGAAATATATTCATAAAGAAGGATACGAACTATATGTTTCTTTGAGGACTATACCGATTATTATGAACAGTGAAATCGTTGGGATGTATATTGTTACAAGAGATGTTACAAGGCAAGTATTAAATGAGATGCGAACAGAATATTTAGCATACTATGACCAGTTAACGGGATTAATGAATAGAATTTCATGTACTAACAAGTTAAATGTTCTTTTAAATGAAAATATAAATTTTGCGCTTGTATTTATAGATTTAGATGAGTTTCATCTTATTAATGATACATTTGGTCATAAAGAAGGAGATAAAGTATTACAAAAAGTTACAGAATGTTTAAGCAATCTGCAAATAGAAGGTATGCACCTATTTAGAGAGCATGATGATCAATTTGTTATGTTAATAGAAAATATAACGAAAGAATGTGTAGAGGAAGTTGCAAAAAGCATATTAAAGAGGATTTGTGAGCATTTTGTAATAGAAGAAGAGGACGTGTATTTAAGTGCGTCAATTGGAATTGTAATGGCCCCAACAGATGGAGAAGATGAGAAATTGCTTTTTCAAAGGGTTGATGCAGCTTTGGAAAAGGCAAAGGAAAAAGGGAAAGGGCATTATTATTTTTATTGTCGTGGATTAGATTGTGAGCGTGAAAAAAGGTTTATAATAGAGAATCAGTTACACCGTGCTATAGAGAAGGAAGAATTTTTCTTATATTATCAGCCGCAAATTAATATTGAAACGAAAAAAATTGCTAGCATGGAAGCTTTAATAAGGTGGGAAAATAAGGATTTAGGATTTGTTACACCAAATCAATTTATTCCGCTGGCAGAAAGAACAGGGTTTATTATTAAGCTGGATGAATGGGTCGTAGATCAAGTGTGTCAGCAAATACGCGAATGGTTAAATAAAGGATATGAAGTAGTCCCGATTGCAGTTAATATTTCAGCAAGACATTTTCGATCAATTACATTAATAGAGATGATTACAAGAGCTTTAAATAAGTATAATGTACCAGCTCATTTATTAGCGATAGAGGTTACAGAAGGAGCACTTATCCATAAAGATGTATCGAAAAGAGTGTTGCTACAATTAAAAGAACAAAATTTAAAAATTCATTTGGATGATTTTGGAACGGGATATTCGTCTTTAAGTTATTTGAAAACATATCCAATTGATACTTTAAAAATTGATCGTTCTTTTATGGAAGGTATACATGTAGATGAAAGGGATACGAATGTTACGGCTGCAATTATTCATTTAGCTCATACATTAGAATTGAATGTAATTGCAGAAGGCGTAGAAAAAGCAGAGCAAATACAGTTCTTGAAGGAAAAGAAAGTAAAGTTTGTACAAGGTTATTATTATAGTCGACCTTTATCAAAATATGATGTGGAAAACACATATTACAAGTGATATATATAGAAAAAAGTGATGTGCTTTTAGCACATCACTTTTTATGTGTACCTGGTTTATCATTGTAACCAGATGTGAAAATAGCTGTAAGAAATGTGAGTGATACACCTAAAATTAATAATAATTTCATAATAATTTCCTCCTTACTTTTTCGCTTTACGAATTCTATCTATGAATCGAAATGTATGTAAGGCTCTTAGAAGAAAAGAATTTATTTACAATGAATAGCGGTGTAAAAACTTTAATACCTTTATTATACAGAATTTTCTTTGAATTTTGGAGAGAATTTTATAGCACGATTATATATTTCGTTTTGATTTAAAGAATGTTTAAGGACATCCTAGCATACCTTTTATAATAATCCGATTGAACAAGGAGATGGGGGAGGAGCTATAATGGATATTCTAAAGAAGATTGAACAACATCGGGAAGCAGAAGAACGTTTACAGTGGGAAGGTACGTTTGCGGAGTATTTGGAGCTTGTGAAAGAAAGACCATGGGTGGCTCAAACAGCACACTCTCGCATTTACAATATGATAAAAGACGCTGGAATTGAAGAAGTTGATGGTAGAAGAAAGTATAACTTCTTTAGTAATCAGCTATTTGGGTTAGAGGATGCTCTAGAACGCCTTGTAGAAGAATATTTTCATCCATCTGCAAAACGGTTAGATGTTCGAAAACGAATTCTATTATTAATGGGTCCTGTTAGTGGTGGTAAATCAACTTTAGTTACGATGTTGAAACGTGGATTAGAAACATATTCACGTACAGATCGCGGAGCTATTTTTGCGATTAAGGGATGCCCAATGCATGAAGATCCGTTGCATTTAATCCCTCATCATTTACGAGATGATTTCTTCGATGAGTATGGGGTTAGAATTGAAGGGAATTTATCACCGTTAAATGTTATGCGTCTAGAACAAGAATATGGTGGAAGAATTGAAGATGTGGTTGTAGAGCGCATTTTCTTCTCTGAAGATCGCCGTACTGGTATTGGTACATTTAGTCCTTCTGATCCAAAATCACAAGATATTGCCGATTTAACAGGAAGTTTGGACTTTTCTACTATTGCAGAATATGGTTCAGAGTCAGATCCTCGTGCATATCGATTTGATGGAGAATTAAATAAGGCAAATCGAGGGATGATGGAATTCCAAGAGATGTTAAAATGTGATGAGAAGTTTTTATGGCATCTACTATCGCTTACACAAGAAGGAAACTTCAAAGCGGGAAGATTTGCGCTTATTTCAGCAGATGAATTAATTGTGGCGCATACGAATGAAACAGAGTATCGCTCATTTATAGCAAATAAGAAAAATGAAGCATTACACTCACGGATTATTGTAATGCCAGTTCCATATAATTTACGAGTGAGTGAAGAAGAGCATATTTACGAAAAAATGATTCGTGAAAGTGATGTGTCTAACGTTCACATTGCGCCGCACACACTTCGCGTCGCAGCAATGTTTACGATTTTAACTCGCTTAAAAGATCCGAAACGTCCAGATATTGATTTAATTAAAAAGATGCGTTTGTATGATGGAGAAATGGTAGAGGGATACAACGCAATTGATGTAGAAGAATTACAACGTGAATATCAAGACGAAGGTATGAGTGGTATTGATCCGCGTTATGTGATAAACCGTATTTCTTCTACAATTATTAGAAAAGAAGTGCCATCTATTAACGCACTTGATGTACTTCGCTCTTTAAAAGATGGATTAGATCAGCATCCATCCATTAGTAGTGAAGATCGTGAGCGCTACATGAATTTCATTTCATTAGCGAGAAAAGAATATGATGAAATTGCTAAGAAAGAAGTACAAAAAGCCTTCGTTTATTCATACGAAGAATCAGCTAAGACACTTATGGATAACTACTTAGATAATGTTGAGGCGTACTGCAATAAGTCAAAATTACGTGATCCATTAACAGGTGAAGAGATGAGCCCGGATGAAAAACTAATGCGCTCAATTGAGGAGCAAATTGGAATTTCAGAAAATGCTAAGAAAGCATTCCGTGAAGAAATATTAATTCGTATTTCTGCTTATGCGCGTAAAGGAAAACGCTTCGATTATAATTCGCATGAACGTCTACGTGAAGCGATCCAGAAAAAGCTATTTGCAGATTTAAAAGACGTAGTGAAAATTACAACATCAACGAAAACACCAGATGAAAATCAGCTTAAGAAAATTAATGATGTTGTTGCCCGCTTAATCGATGAGCATGGCTATAATTCTTCATCTGCGAATGAATTGTTACGCTATGTAGGTAGTTTGTTAAATCGATAGTTTGATAACAAAACGCTGTCTCTTGTTTTTGCGGGACAGCGTTTTATTATCTGTTCATATACACGTGTCATAACTTGTCCAAATATAATAAATTAAGATGCAATTTTATGAATTTATTGTCAATTATTTTTACAATATGCATATGATAGAGTAACCAACCATTCATACGAAAAAAGCCAACACAATACAATATGTTGCAAAGTGAAAATATGTGCAACAATGCATTGTGTTTCTTTCTTATCAGCGGCTGAATGTTTCTTTCTATTATGTGAGTGGCAAAATTTTGTTGAGTATGCTCGGAGTGTTGTATAAAGAACGCTATATATGTTTATGGGATGATTTTCGATGGACAGTTATCTTTCAAATATTTTAACCTGGCACACTACAAAACAAAATGTATAGATTGCTGTTCATAGAGAAAGACAATTACAGTAAGGAGGGAAAGGCATGGGCGAAGAAAATCAACCAAATTATACGATTTCACAGGAAAACTGGTCCCTCCATCGCAAAGGATACGACGACCAGCAACGCCATCAAGAAAAGGTGCAAGAGGCAATTAAGAATAACTTACCAGACCTTGTAACAGAAGAAAGTATCGTTATGTCTAATGGCAAGGATGTTGTGAAAATACCAATTCGCTCTTTAGACGAATATAAGATTAGATACAATTATGATAAAAACAAACATGTTGGGCAAGGGAATGGTGATAGCAAGGTTGGTGATGTCGTTGCGAGAGATGGATCAGGTGGTCAAAAGCAAAAAGGACCAGGAAAAGGGCAAGGTGCAGGAGATGCAGCTGGAGAAGATTATTATGAAGCTGAAGTCTCAATTTTAGAATTAGAGCAAGCATTTTTCAAAGAATTAGAATTACCTAATTTGAAGAGAAAAGAAATGGATGAAAACCGGATCGAGCACGTGGAATTTAATGATATTAGAAAAACAGGATTATGGGGTAATATTGATAAAAAGAGAACGATGATATCCGCATATAAACGAAATGCAATGCGCGGTAAAGCATCTTTCCACCCAATCCACCAAGAAGATTTAAAGTTCCGCACTTGGAATGAAGTATTGAAACCAGATTCAAAAGCTGTTGTATTGGCGATGATGGATACGAGTGGATCGATGGGAATATGGGAGAAGTATATGGCACGTAGCTTCTTTTTCTGGATGACAAGATTTTTACGCACAAAGTATGAAACAGTTGAAATTGAATTTATTGCCCATCATACGGAAGCGAAAGTTGTTACGGAAGAAGAATTTTTCTCAAAAGGCGAAAGTGGCGGAACAATCTGTTCGTCCGTATACAAAAAAGCACTCGAGCTAATCGATAATAAATACTCACCAGATCGCTATAATATTTATCCTTTCCATTTTTCAGATGGTGATAATTTAACATCAGATAATGCGAGATGTGTAAAGCTTGTTGAAGAGCTGATGAAGAAATGTAATATGTTTGGGTATGGGGAAGTAAATCAGTATAATCGCCACAGTACGCTCATGTCAGCTTATAAAAATATTAAAGATGAGCATTTTAAATATTATATTCTCAAGCAAAAAGCAGATGTATTCCATGCGATGAAAAGCTTTTTTAAAAATGAATCGGGGGCGGGAGTAAAATAACCTCTTTTAAAGGGGTTATTTTTTTTAGCTGATATTATCATCTTGGTTCAATTTTTATTTCTATTTCAGACAATATAGATAACCAAGGTTGAAATGGAATAGTGATGAGAAAATGCTAAAATAAGTGTTCTTCCAATATATATTCAACTTTACTTTTTGTGGAAAATAGTATATTATATAGATATACAATATATCGGTTATTTTCTAGGAGGAGCCTGTCACAATAGGTTCCTCCTGTTCTTTTTTAGAGGCCTGTTTTACAGGCTTTTCTTTAAAGGGTAAATAACTGAAAATTAAGAACAATAATGTTTGAAAGAGGTGGGGCATACACATAACAAAAGGGATTGTTTAAGAGAGGAGGATAAGAAATGGCTCTGTTTGGTTATCCACTTGAGACAATTTATTTATATGGATTTATTATTGCTACTATACTTACTGTTATTTATATCTTTTTTGGAGATATATTTGAATCCATATTTAGTTTTGGAGGCGGATCTGTATCTGTCGTAACTTTATTACTTAGTTTTTTCGCCATGTTATGTGGATTAAGTTATATAGGAGAATATTTATTTTCCTTTAATAGCATTATTATTTTTGGTGCTGCATTTGCAATATCCTTTATTGGTGTATTCATTATGAAAATATTAATTTTAAAGCCGATTGCAGAAGCAGAGCAAAATACGGTGCAACGCATGGATGAATTTATTGGTTGCAAGGGAGAAGTTATTACAACAATTCCTACAGAAGGATTTGGAGAAGTATTAATCTCCTCTCAATTTGGAAGTAATGCAATCCTAGCTAAAACAATTGGAAAAAAAGATATTTCACAAGGAACAGAGGTTATTATCGAGGGAGTCCAAGATGGTGTTTTACTTGTACAAAACATCGCTTATTCTTTAAAAAAGCCAAAATTATAAGGGGGAATTTATATGACGATTCCATTAATTATCGGTGGAGTTTTACTCGCAATTTTAATTCTACTCATTTTAGTATTCATTACGAAGTATCGAACAGTTGGACCCGATGAAGCGTTAATTGTTACAGGGAACTGGCTTGGTGGTGGAAAGAACGTTGTTACGACTGATGATGGAAAGAAGATTAAAATTATTCGCGGTGGCGGTACATTCGTAGTTCCAATTATGCAAAGAGCAGAGCCTTTAAGCTTATTAAACTATAAATTAGAAGTTGGTACACGTGATACGTATACGAAGCAAGGTGTTCCAGTTACAGTAAATGGTGTTTCTATTATTAAAGTAGGTTCTACAATTGAAGAAGTATCAACAGCAGCAGAGCAATATTTAGGAAAAGAAACAGAAGAGTTAAAAGTAGAAGCAAAAGAAGTTTTAGAAGGGCATTTACGTGCGATTTTATCTTCTATGACAGTAGAAGATGCGTATAGTAATAGAGAGCAATTTGCTCAAAAGGTGCATGAAGTAGCTTCTACAGATTTAAAGAAAATGGGGCTTCGCATCGTTTCCTTTACAATTAAAGAAATAATGGATAAAAACGGTTATTTAGATGCGCTTGGTCAGCCGCAAATTGCGACAGTTAAGCGTGATGCAACAATTGCGAACGCAGAGCGTGAAAAGGAAGCACGTATTGAAAAAGCACGTGCAGAGAAAGAAGCGAAAGAAGCCGAATATCAACGTGATGCACAGATTGCTGAAGCTGAAAAACATAAAGAATTAAAAGTACAGTCTTATAAGCGAGAGCAAGAACAAGCTCGTGCAGATGCGGATCTTTCTTACGAATTACAACAAGCGAAAGCACAACAAGGTGTTACAGAAGAGCAAATGCGCGTTAAAATCATTGAGCGTGAAAAGCAAATCGAGTTAGAAGAAAAAGAGATTGCGCGTCGTGAAAAGCAATACGATGCAGAAGTTAAGAAGAAAGCAGATGCAGATCGCTATGCTGTTGAGCAATCAGCTGAAGCCGAAAAAGTAAAACAAATTAAAAAGGCAGACGCGGATCAATATAAGATTGAAGCTGAAGCAAGAGCACGTGCAGAAGAAGTACGTGTAGAAGGTTTAGCGAAAGCGGAAATTGAAAAAGCACAAGGTCAAGCGAAAGCAGAAGTACAAAAAGCGCAAGGTACAGCAGAAGCAGATGTTATTAGATTAAAAGGTTTAGCAGAAGCGGAAGCGAAACAAAAAATTGCAGAGGCATTTGAATTATATGGTCAAGCGGCAATTATGGATATGGTTTTAAAAATGCTTCCAAGTTATGCGAAAGAGCTTGCAAGCCCGCTTAGCAACATTGATAAGATTACAGTTGTCGACACAGGCGGCGGTGGTAAAAATAGCGGCGCTGGAAAAGTGGCAGGATATGCGACTGATTTAATGGCAACGATGCAAGAAACGTTAAAAGCTTCTTCTGGTATTGACTTAAAAGAGTTATTAGAAGGATTTGCAGGAAAAGGAGCGGTACAACAATTATCAAGCGATAAACCTGTTGTATCTGTAGTAGAAGATAAGAAAAAAGAAGTAGAACAAGATAAAGAATAGCAAAATAGGAAAAACCTCTAGTCATTTACTAGAGGTTTTTCTGTGCACTATGATATTTCGAATAATATACATTTTTATATATTGTTTTAACTATTTAATTTCTATAGAATAAAAAAGGTGAAGAGTCTCATCGATGTATTTAAATTGTATTATTTTTATAAAGAGATTAAATGTATTTAAAACGGTATGGAGGGGTAGAAGTATGTTTCAAGGAAAGTTAAAAAGTAGTAGTTTAAAAACAAAGTTACTTGTATCATTTATTATTATTTTAATTCTTCCAAGTATCATCATTGGTTGGACGTCTTATCAACAGGCGAAAACAAACTTTAATGAAACAATTTTACAAACAGCAAAAGATAACGTGAAGGTTGTAAATAATGTAATTAATAAAGAAATAGATAGTAAGAAAGTGGATGTAGTGCATTTTACAAAGCTATTCAATGTAATGAGTTATGAAGCTGATCAACTTCAAGATGTGCAAAGTAAATTAGAACAATACAATAAATTACATCCAGAAATGGAAGCAATCTATACTGGTTCGAACAAGGGACAATTTATCCAGTCACCAGTTATTCAAATGCCAGAAGGATATAATCCTGTAGAAAGGGATTGGTATAAAGAAGCAGTGGAAAAAAGTGGAGAAGTGATTATTACAGCTCCATATAAATCAAAAACGACAGGAAATATTGTTATTACAATAGCGAAGCAAAATGAAGATAAAAGTGGTGTCCTTGGTATTGATTTAATTATTAATGATTTTGTGGCTACTTCCAAAATGGTTAATATCGGTAAAGAAGGTTATGTTGCAATTTTTGATCAAGATAAAAATGTGGTAGCACATCCAACTCTGAAGCCGGGTAGTAAAATAGAAGGGGATTTGGAAAAGGAACTGTATAAGCAAGAAATAGGAGATTTTAAATTCAAATTAGATGGTGAGGACCGTAACATTACCTTTAAAACAAATAAGCAGACCGGATGGAAAATAGCAGGAGTTATGCCTTCAAAAGAGATTATTCAAGCGGCTTCACCTATTTTCTATAAAACGATAACCGTTATTGGTATTTCGTTAATTATCGGTGGAATTTTAATTTACTTCATAATTGCTTCGATTATCAAACCGTTAAAGCAACTTGTTATATCATCGAAGAAAATTAGTGAAGGCGATTTAACAGAATCTATTACAGTTCATTCGAAAGATGAAATTGGACAGCTAGGGGAAAGTTTTAATGAGATGGCGGCATCATTACATAATGTCATTTCGAATATTAATATTTCAGCTAGTCACGTAGCGGCATCTTCAGAAGAATTAACAGCTAGCATGAAGCAGACAAGTGAGGCGACGGAACAAATTACACAAGCGATAGAACAAGTGTCGAGTGGAGCGGAAATACAAACAAAAGAAGTTGAAGAAGGCGCAGCACTATTAGAAGAAGTTACAGAAGGAATTCAGCGTGTTGCGGATAGTTCTTCGTTAGTGTCTAAAGCTTCTATGTATACGAAGAAAAAAGCTGAAGATGGTGGGAAGTTAGTTGCGCAAACTGTGAATCAAATGCAATTAATTCATACGTCTGTTTCACAGTCAGATAAAGTTATTGCTTTGTTAGATAATAAGTCAAAACAAATTGGAGATATTCTTGAAGTAATTCAACATATTGCAGAACAGACAAATTTATTAGCATTAAATGCTGCAATTGAGGCTGCAAGAGCTGGAGAACAAGGAAGAGGATTTGCAATTGTAGCAGATGAAGTAAGAAAATTAGCGGAACAATCGGGACAGTCTTCTACGGAAATCGGTAATCTTGTGAAAGAGATACAATTTGATATTAAAGAAACGGTAAGTTCTATGAATCAAGTGGGAACAGAAGTACAATCAGGGCTTGCAGTTGCGCACGAAACGAAGCAAAGCTTTGATGAAATTTTGAAATCTACAAATGATACAGTGGTGCAAATTGATAGTATGGTAGAAGTAGCGAAACGAATGACGATAGATGCAAAACAAGTAAGTGCATCTATTAATGAAATTGCAGCTACGATTGAAGAAAACGCAGCAAGTGTTCAAAATATCGCCGGTTCTTCTGAAGAACAAGTAGCTTCGGTAGATGAGATAAATGCAGCAGCAGTTCATTTATCCCAGATGGCAGAAGAATTACAAGAGATGATTGGGAAATTTAAAGTGTAATAACAAGATGATAAGAAACGAGGTAGCGATTTTACCTCGTTTCTTTTTATCCGCTTTAACGGGCAGTAAGACCCCATCTCAAAATTCAGCGGAAGCAAAGAAGTTAGGTGGGGGCTAATAATCAGTGGGGGATGAACAAAACCCCCACTGATTAAAGTTTCACTTTATTATCAAGATAAAAATTATAGTAACCATGTTATGATTAAGTATAATAATAAAAAACTGTATTTTCTTTAAATTCTATCTTTTGTTTGTGTTAGGGGAATGGCTTTGAAACTAAAAAAATTAAAACTACAACCGAAAATTATATTAACCATTAGTACACTGATTCTTGCTGTGATTCTGTTAACGAGTTATTTATTTTACTACATATTATCTGAAACAGTAGAAGATCAAATTGGAAAAAGAGCGTTGTATGTTGCGAAAACAGTAGCTACTATACCAGAAATAGTAGATGCTTTTCAAAAGGAAAATCCATCTTCAATTATTCAACCGATAGTTGAAAAAATTCGAATTGAAACGGGTGCAGATTTTATTGTAGTTGGAAATAAAGATGGCATTCGTTATGCACATCCTAAGCGAGATAGGATCGGAGAAGTAATGGTGGGGGGCGACAATAAAAAGGTATTACTAGAAGGGAAATCTTATATTTCAGAGGCTACTGGATCGTTAGGACCTTCATTAAGAGGGAAAGTTCCGATACGTAATCAAGATAATGAAATTATTGGAGTAGTATCTGTTGGATTTTCGATGGGAGATATTCAGCAAGCTGTAGAAGTGTATGGTAATCGTGTATTTTGGATTGCTATAGCTGGTTTATTACTTGGAATAATTGGTTCTATATATTTAGCTCGAAGCATAAAAAGATTGATGTTTTGGATGGAACCAGAAGAAATTTCCTCCTTATATGAAGAGCATAGTACAGTGATTCAATCTGTACGCGAAGGAATTATTGTAATTGATAACAAAGGCAGGATTAGTATAGTTAATCAAGCCGCTTATGATATTCTTACGCTAGATAAAGAACAAAAAATTATTGGGGAACCTATTTTGAATGTAATTCCTAATTCTTCGATACTAGATGTACTTCAAACTGGTGAAGAACAGCTGGATCGTCAATTGAATATAAAAGGGAAGGCCGTTATCGCTAACCGTCTACCTATTAAAGTGAATAATAAAGTAACTGGCGTTGTATCAAGTTTACGTTTGAAATCTGAAATGGATCAGTTAACAGCAGAATTGTCTCAGACGAAGCAATATACAGAGGCATTGCGAGCGCAAACGCATGAATATAACAATTTGTTGTATACGCTTTCAGGTCTTATCCAGCTAGAATCGTATGAAGATGCTTTAGAGCTTATTCATAAAGAGACAGCGGTGTATCAAGATTTTGTTCAATTTATTATGAAGCGAATTCAAAATCCATGGCTAGGTGGAATTTTAATTGGATTTTATAATAGAGCACGAGAGTTGAAGATTGATTTTATGTTAGATCGAGAAAGTAGTTTGGAAAAATTAAGTCCACATATTGAGAGGAATTACGTCGTTTCCATTCTAGGGAATTTAATTACGAATGCATTCGAAGCAATAGAAAGAAATCAAGAGAATGATAAGAAGGTAAGAATGTTTGTAACTGATATGGGAGAAGAAATATTAATTGAAGTGGAAGATTCAGGACAAGGAATCCATGATGAAATAATTACTAGCATATTCTATAAAGGTTTTTCGACGAAAGAAGGAGAAAAACGAGGATATGGATTAGCAAAGGTGAAAGAGTTAGTAGAAGATTTAAATGGAAGTATTGCAATTGAAAAAGGGGATTTAGGTGGTGCATTATTCATTATTGCATTACCGAAAGAGAGAGGCGAATTGTAATGGGTGAGGAGATTGAAGTATTAATTGTAGAAGATGATATTCGAATTGCGGATATTCATCGTCGCTTTACTGAAAAAATTGAAGGTTTTAAAGTAATTGGAACAGCAACAACAGGGGAACAAGCAAAGGAATGGCTCGAGCTCGTGAAGCCACAACTTGTTTTGTTGGACGTATATTTACCTGATATGCAAGGAACGGAGCTTGTCACATTTATTAGGCATAATTTACATGATACAGATATTATTATGATTACAGCTGCATCGGAAACAGATGTTGTAAGGCACGCTTTACGTGGTGGAGTAACTGATTATATCGTAAAACCACTTATGTTTGATCGATTTAAAGCAAGTTTGGAAAGTTACCAAAAAAAGATTTGGCATTTAAAGAAAAACAATCAATTATCTACAGAACAGATTGAACACTTATGGTCTCAAAGAGGTGTGCAAGGAAATACAATTGAATATGCTCCGAAAGGAATAGATCCTTTAACTTTAGCGAAAATAAACAAGCACATGTTAACAGTTAATGAAGATGGAATTACAGCAGAAGCGTTAAGCTCAATGGTTGGGGTAAGTCGATCTACAGCAAGACGCTATTTAGAGTATTTAATATCAGGAAAGAAAGTACATGCGGAGCTTACATATGGAAGTGTAGGGAGACCAGAAAGAAGGTATTTTCTTATTTCTTCATAATAAAAAAACAGTAGAAGATTACAGCTCTTCTACTGTTTTTTTGTTTTATATTGGAATAATCCCAATTACAATTCCAGTAATCAACATCACCATTGTCGTTCCAACAGCCCAAAGTAATGTAAAACGTTGATGTTCACCAAAATCAACTTTTGCCATCCCGACTAATAAATAAGTGGATGCGACAAGAGGGCTTAATAAGTGAACAGGTTGCCCGAGTAAGGAAGCTCGTCCCATTTCAGCTGCACTAATTCCGTAAGTGGCAGCAGCTTTCGTTAAAATAGGTAATACACCGAAGTAAAATGCATCATTAGACATAAAAAATGTGAAAGGCATACTAAGAAGAGCTGTAATAATTGGCAATTGTGGTCCTAGTGCATCTGGTATAAGAGTTACTACACTTTGAGCCATTGCATCTACCATTTTTGTTCCAGATAAAATACCAGTAAAAATTCCAGCAGCAAATACGAGAGAAACGACTGCTAATACATTTCCAGCGTGAGAAGCAATGCGTTCTTTCTGTTGCTCTAAGTTCGGATAGTTAATCATAACAGCAATAGCAAAAGAGACTGTAAATAAAACAGGTAATGGCATAACTTCTAGTATGAGACAGACAAGTAAGGTAGCAGTTAATAAAAAGTTAATCCATAGAAGTTTAGGGCGCTTATGAACAGCAGCTTCTACTGTTGCAGCTTGCTCATCCATCGTTTGTATTTGTTTTAAATATTGTACATCCATAATGCCTAAACGTTTTCTCTCCTTTTTTCCAAGATAGTAAGCAACGAAAACTACCCAAAGTGCACCAGCAATCATTCCTGGTATAAGTGGTGTAAAGAGCTCTGATGCGTCTAGTCCAAGTGCACTCATAACACGAGCTGTCGGTCCACCCCAAGGCGTAAGATTTGTTACACCAGCCCCCTAACATAACAATCCCAGCTAATATAAGTGGATTCATTCCAAGACGTTTATATAGTGGATACATTGCGGAAACAGTAATCATATACGTCGTTGTTCCATCCCCATCTAATGAAACGATAATAGTAAGAATAGCTGTACCAACAACGATTTTTAAAGGGTCACCTTTTACAAAATTTAAAATTTTGCTAATGACAGGATCGAATAAACCGCTATCAATCATAATTCCAAAATATAAAATAGCAAACATAAGCATAATACCAGTAGGTGCTAATTTTTGAATCCCCTCTAGCATCATAGGCCCCATATTGGCATAGAAGCCGCCAATTAATGCAAAAAGACTCGGGATTAATATTAATGCTACTAACGCTGACATACGTTTCGTCATAATTAAAAACATAAAAACAACTACCATTGCGAATCCAAGTAAAGCTAACATGTAATCTCCCCCTCCAAAAAAATGATTACGCTTTCAAAATAAAATAAAAATTCAGAAAAAAGTTTTTTTGTTTATCATAAAAGCATTTATTCAGACGGTAAATAATTTGAAAAATAACATCATTAGAAGCATAATTTTTATTTTGATCATTTTGTTCACGAAGGTAATTTGAATTTTTAAAAAGATAAAATCCTGTATACAAGAATGGTAGAATAAGGTGAAAATAGCGAAGCGTGAAGTAGGGAGTAGATTTTGAGTGGAAACGAGAATAGAAGAAATTTATAGTTCATGTAAAGGAAAAGTAGAGGAGATATTTATTAATGAATCTTCTTACGTATATGAATGGGAAAAATTAATGATGATCCGAAAACACAATGGTGAACTTGAAAAAATTGGGGTTGGAATTAGTGGGAATATAAGATTAGTAAATGTAGAAGTTGGGCAGGAAATTGATACGGATACATTATTAATTAAGTTAGAAGATGATTTATTAATTACTGGTTGTGAATGATGAGAGATGTGTAGAAGTAACTGCACATCTCTTTTGTTTTATATATTACAAAAAACACAACGTTTTTTCACAAATCTCACACAAGTTTTTGATATTCTCCTTGTGGAGTATACGGTTTTTAGGGAGGGGTAGTAGTGAGAGTAAAAGATGTCGTACTTGCTATATGTTTATGCTTCATATTTACAGTAGTGGGGTGTGGAAAAAAAGAAACAACAGTTGTTGCCATTGATGAGAAACGTGATAAGTGTGATGTGTGTCAAATAGGAGTAATGGATAATCAATTTGCAACAGAAATCATTTTAGAAAATGGAAAAGCGTTAAAGTTCGATGATATTGGTTGTATGTATAAATGGATGGAGATTAATCCAGATGAAAAGACGAAAGAAAAATTTGTTCGAGATTATAGTTCAAAAGATTGGATTCCACTAGAGGAAGCATCTTATGTATATGATAAAACAATAACGACACCGATGGCTTACAATGTAATTTCTTTCAAAGATAAAAAAGATGCGAAAAGTTTTGTAGCTAACTACCAAGGGAAAGTACTTTCGTATAAAGAACTGTCAGAGCATAAATGGGAAATGAATAAAGAGATGATGGGGAACCCGAAAACAGGGAATCACGGTGGGCATCATTAATAAGCGATTAAAGACAACTATATAAGTTGTCTTTTTCTATTACTGCGAGATGAAAATAAGAGGAGAAAAGGTGTAAAATAATTAAAAGAACGGTTACAATGGAATATAGTAACCTAAAGCAACTATGTGTATGCTTTTTTGAAATGTATACAAATGCGGCAAAAACGTGCTAAACTAATTGTTTCATAATGTTAATAATGAGGCCATCAGGCATATCATTGCAATAGGTTGAAAAATATCATATAAGTTTAAGATAGTCCGATTAAAGAAGGAATATAAAGAGCTTATGGATAAATGTATGTAAGAAGAATTAATGTATGTGATGGAGGAATGGTTAAGAAAACATTATCTTTCATAGGAGCTGTAGTTGTGAGAAAACAAAAACTTTTATTATGCATGTTATTAGGACTTTTAATGATGGTAGCGGCTTGTGATAAGCAAGAAGAGCCAGAATCAAAACCAGTTCATGTGAAAAACGAAAAGAAAAAAGAGAAGCATAAAGAACAGGAAGAATCTAAAGAAGAAAAAAGTATAAATTTACTGGACAAACAGTTGCTACTTTCTGCAACGCTTGGAGATACAGAAACAGCTATGAAGTTGATTCAAGATGGAGCGAATATAAATGTAGAAGGTGACAACGGAGAAACACCTATCCTTGCGGCAACATATCAAAATCATGTAGAGACTGTTAAAGCGTTAATTGATGCTGGTGCTAATCTTGAAATTAAAGATGAGAAACAAAGCAATCCATTCCTTTATGCAAGTAGAGAAGGATATACGGATATTGTAAAACTATTAATTAATGCCGGAGTTAATACGAAAGAAACTACTAAATCAGGTGGAACAGCACTCATTTCTGCATCTGAGCGTGGTCATGTAGAGATTGTTAAAGAATTATTAGAGCATACGGATATTGATGTGAATTATAAAAATGAACGTGGCGGTACAGCATTATTAGATGCAATTGTATTAGGGAATGGTAGCGAAAACCATAAGAAAATAATTCAAATGCTTATCGATCATGGTGCAGATGTAAATATCGCTAATAAGGAAAATATTACGCCATTGCAATGTGCTGAAAAAAGAGGTTTTAAAGATATTGCAAATATGTTGAGGGTAGCAGGAGCGAACGAAGTAGTGCAACCAGAACCAATGCATTAAAAAGACGAAGAAATAATCCCATTTAGATAGACAGAATGAAAAAGTCATTTACTATGATGGATTCAGTAATGTGTATTTGAATGGGATTTTTGTTGGAGATTATGAAATAAAGTCGTACCTTTAAAAGGATACGACTTTATTTATAGGGAGATAAGGTAAATCTTATTTCTTTCAATTTTTTATTAAGCAAAATTTAAGGAAGAGCTTTTATAATCAATTTTAAAAACTTTATATTAAGAAAAAATGTAGAAAGAACGAACTAAAAATACGATTATATTCTTTTGTTTGGAAAACAAACATGTAATTATAAATAGAATTGAACGATATGGTGGAAGGTGAGAATATGCGTTTACTCGTAGTAGAAGATAATGCTTCGTTATTAGAGTCTATCGTCCAAATTTTGCGCGATGAATTTGAAGTAGATACAGCGTTGAATGGAGAAGATGGATTGTTTTTAGCGCTGCAAAATATATATGATGCAATTTTACTTGATGTGATGATGCCAGAAATGGATGGTTTTGAAGTAATTCAAAAAATACGTGATGAAAAGATTGAAACACCAGTCCTGTTTTTAACAGCGAGAGATTCTTTAGAAGATCGAGTGAAAGGCTTGGACTTTGGTGGAGATGACTATATCGTTAAGCCATTTCAGGCCCCTGAATTAAAAGCGAGGATTCGTGCTTTACTACGTAGAAGTGGAAGTTTAACAACACAGCAAACGATTCGCTATAAAGGGATTGAATTGTTCGGAAAAGATAAAGACGTTCAAGTAGATGGACGAGCAATGAAGCTTACATTAAAACAGTATGAACTTTTAGAGTATCTCATCCAAAATAGCGGAAAGATTTTAATGCGTGAACAAATTTTTGATCGTGTTTGGGGATTTGATTCGGATACGACAGTTGCGATTGTAGAAGTGTACGTACACCATTTACGTAAAAAATTAGAGCCATTCAGTTATCAGAAAGATATTCAAACTGTTCGTGGTATTGGATATATATTAAAAGAACAATGAAAAAAGGAAGTATGTTTCAAAAAACACGTATTCGTCTAACTATATTAAATTCGCTAGTATTTATTATATTAATTGGGGTGTTAGGAAGTTTAGTGTATTCATATACATCTAATGAAATTTATAAGGGGATAGATCAATCAATAAAGGACTTTATTATAAAGATAACGAGAGAAAAACCACTAGGACCTCCACGATTTGAGCTGGGTAAAGAATTACGTATAGGGGATTCAAAAGCTTTTTACTTACTATGGGATGAAAGGAAGCAATTGCAAGAGATTGATCCGAGAGCTCGAGATCTTAGTTTTCTGGAAGAAAACAAAATAAAGCTATTCCCCAAAAAAATTGGAGACTTCTACGATATAGAAATAAAAGGGAAAAGTTTTAGAACCGTGGCAGTCAAAGAAACTACACGTTCAGGAGAGAATGTTACATTTCAAATATTACGTGAAATTACGACTGAAACAGAAGTACTGCATACGTTGCTTTTAATTCTTGTGATTGGCTGTAGTATAGGAAGTCTATGCGCAATAGGAATCGGCTTTTTCCTAGCCGGTAGGGCACTTGTACCTATTCAAAATTCGTGGGAGAAACAGCAACAGTTCGTGTCTGATGCATCGCATGAATTAAGGACACCGCTTGCGGTTATTCAATCAAAAACAGATGTGTTATTCCAGTCGCCATCCGCTACGATAGAAGAAAAAGCGATGGATATTTCTACAATTTCAAAAGAATGTAGGCGATTATCGAAACTAGTTAGTAACTTGTTGTTGTTAGCACGTTCGGACTCTAATCAGATTGAGATGGATAAGAAAATATTTGAACTTGATAAATTGTTGGAAGAAATCGTAGATCCATATAAAGAAATTGCCTCTTATCAAGAAAAAGAGATGATATTAAAAGTAGAACGGGACATATCATTTATGGGAGATAGAGAGAGAATCCATCAAATGATGGTCATATTGTTAGATAATGCGATGAAGTATACGAATGAAGGTGGTCACATTCAAATTGATTGTACGCAAACGAGCACTTCAATTCGCATACGGGTGAAGGATAATGGAATAGGAGTTAAAGAAGAAGATATTCCGAAATTATTTGATCGCTTTTATCAAGGAGATAAAGCAAGAAGTACGTCAGAAGGAGCAGGATTAGGCCTTTCAATCGCCAATTGGATTGTAGAAAAGCATTATGGGAAGATAGTAGTAGAGAGCGAATGGGGAGAGGGCACTTGCTTTGAGGTGATTTTTCCTAAAAACCAAAAAATATAAGTGAGAAGACGATCTTGTTTTTACAAGGTCGTCTTTTTTTAAGGGAAAGTTAAGAAATAATTTATACCATATATTACATGAAGAAAGTTCGTCCATACAGTAGTAGTTATAAAGGTTTATTTGAGCGGGTTATACCAATTATGTATAGTATTAAAAAATTTATGGGAATGATGGAAAATAACGTGTGAGAAGGAGGAAGTAAACTTGAAAAAGAAAATGCTAACGGTATTCACTATTGGAGTAATGAGTTTAAGTATATTAGGGGGTGCCTCTCCTTCTGAAGCACAAAAAGGCAAGAAAGATTACACGCAGCGAAGTAAAGAACAACTAAACAATGGAAAGATACATGAGGTGCATACAGAAGAAAAGGCAGAGAAATTAGGCATTGATACGGAAGGGAAAGAGCAAATTACGCTAGAAAAAGAAATTCATGAAACAGAAGTAGGCAGAGAAGCAGAGCAGTTAGGTATTTCGATTGAAGGAAAAGATGCGGGAAGTCTTTCAGAAGAAATCTATGAAAAAAAGGTGAGGCAAGAAGCGTTAAACTTAGGCATATCTATAGATAATGCATCTATTGTGGATTTAATAAGTCAAATTAATGTAATCAAAATTAATAACGAAGCAAATAAATTAGGGATTTCGACGGAAGGAAAAGAGATAGAAGACATTGAGGAGGAAATCTATGGAACGAAAGTAAGAGAAGAAGCGGAACAGTTAGGTATTTCTCAAAAAGGAAAGGAAATAGAAAAGTTAGCACAAGAAGTGTACGAACAAAAAATACAGGGTGAAGCGGAAAAATATCATATTGATTTGTATGGTAAAGATATATATCAAGTATTAAAAGAAATTAATGAACAAAAAGTGATACAAATGGCAGATGAGCTTCATATGGACAAAACGAATATGAACATTCAAAAATTAGCAGAAAAAATAAAAAAAGATCAACCTGAAAAAGGAAAAGAACTAAATTTTGTACCGGTAATTCGCACGGATGCTGACGCGTTTTATTCTTATTTAACGAACTAAGAAGGGCGTGAGGGTGATACGAAGGTTTAAGTGGTATATATGTATAGCATTACTAGCTATAGCAGTATGGAATGTATATACAAATGGAATTACAAAGTATGTGGAGAAGTTAACATTCTTCAATATACAAAGCGGAATGAGTAATAATGATGAAAAGGTTATCTTATCAAATGTACC
The DNA here is from genome assembly GCA_027694045.1 of Bacillaceae bacterium OF18-1A. Lineage (GTDB taxonomy): Bacteria > Bacillota > Bacilli > Bacillales > Bacillaceae_G > Bacillus_A. The sequence goes on from JAQEWB010000005.1 coordinate 28,229, forward strand.
TTTCATTCAGCAATTACCAGAGCTAGATAGGGGCTGCGAAGTAACAAGTTTAGCGATGCTGTTACAATATGCAGGTGTTAAAGCGGATAAGATGAAATTAGCAAACGAAATAAAGAAAGTTGATTTTATGAACGATGGTGTACGTGGGAACCCGAATGAAGGATTTGTAGGAAATATTTATACCTTTTCTGAATCCGGATACGGTGTATATCATGGACCACTTTTTCAATTAGCGAAAAAGTATTTACCTAACAAAGCTGTGGACTTAACAGGGAAGAGTATAGAAGAACTTTATAAGAGTGTAAAGTCAGGACAACCGGTAGTCATGATTACAAATGCAACATTTGCGCCATTAGATGAAGATGAATTTACTACATGGGAAACAAATAGTGGAGATGTTTCTATTACGTATAATGAACATTGTGTAGTGCTTATTGGATATGATAAGGAATTTGTATATATTCGAGATCCTCTTAATGAAAGTTTAGATGTAAAAGTATCGAGAGAAAGCTTTGAAAAGGCATGGGTGCAAATGGGGAGTCAGGCCATTAGTTACGTGTAATTTTTAATAGAGATTGAAATAAAATGAAGGAGGCTGTTTTAGCCTCCTTCATTTTATTTGTTTTCTGTAGCATTGATTACAAATTGCTCATAATACTTTTCATTCACATATATATTTAATACCCATAATCCAGAGGAAGGTAGCGACATAGTGAGAGGGAGTTCATTTGTAGTAGAATCGATTGTATTTGAAGTAGTCCAAATTTGTTTGGAAGTTTCTTGTTGAAAGAGTACTGGTGTTGGAGTTACAGATCCTTGTTTTAGCGCAATAATAGACAATTTTCCAGTTGGTATTTCAGGATCTAGCAAGTACCACATTATTTCATTCTGTTCATTTGCGATAATAGGGGTATCAGCCATTGCGATTTTTCCTTCGATGCCTTTTAAAGGTATTTTTCCGTCTATGAATGAGGGGGGTTCTTCCCAATTTACATCTTTTAAAACACTAAGGTGAAAGAAGGAAGGTGTGTTCACTTGAGTGGATGACGTTGCGGCAGCTTCTGTTTTAGGTGCTTTTGAATCAGATTGCGTTTGTGCGCATCCAGTGATGAGAAAGGAGAAAAGTAGCATAGTTCCGATTTTTTTCATGGTGCCACACTCCTAATTTTTATTGTTAGTGTAATTGTATTTGCTAGAAGGCGGGACAATTCCTTTAAAGTATAAAAAGAGACCGTAAGTTTTGTACGACCTCTTTTGACATTTTTAGATTTGTTCAGTTGCAAGGGGAGGTTCTTGCTCTTTCTGAGGCATCGTTAAGAAAATCACAGAAAGAACGATACATACGCCGCCTAGTAATTGATATGCTCCAAAAGACTCATTAAGCCAAGTAATTGAAACGATGGCAGCTACAAGTGGTTCGATGCTAGATAAAATGCTTGTTTCTGTTGCTGCTAAATATTTTAGACTACCGATATATAGAAGAAAAGAAAGGGTACCACTTATAATGATAAGGATGAGCATAGAAAAAGTTTTTGGTGTAAAAGTTTGTGAAAGCTGACCCCATCCAAAAGAACGATTATAAATAAGGAGTGCAATTCCTCCAATTAACATCCCCCAACCAATTACTACAGTTGTTCCACATTCTTTAATAAGAGAAGCTGGATGAAGAGTATAAAATGCAAACCCAATTGCTGTTAATAGGCCAAAAATAATGGCTTCTTTAGATAAAATAATATTTTCAATTGAACCATTTGTAATAATAAAATATGTTCCTGTTAGCGCAGCTATAATGGCGAATAGTTGCATGGAAGCCGGGAATTTCCTTTGTTTAAATGCAACGTACATCGTAATAAGAACAGGACCAAGAAATTGAAATAGTGTCGCTGTGACCGCATTACTAATATGAACCGTTTCAATAAAGGCGTATTGCGCACCAAGCATGCCAAGAATAGAGAAAATAACAAGTTGTATATATTGTCTAGGACGTTTCCAAATTTGAAATATGTTTTGTTTCCTTATGAGCAAGAAAGATAAAATGAATATTCCTGCAAGCAACAAGCGAATTGTTAAAAAATCAATCGATGATACGGTAGTATGTTGAAATAACCATTGAATCATAGGACCAGATAATCCCCATAAAGTCGCTCCTGTAATAATCATAATGAGTCCAATACGTCTACTATTGTTCATTATCATGCATCTCCTCTCTAGTATTTGATTTTTTATGCGTGACATGATAAAAGAAATTATATATAAAATCTGGCACTGTAAAAAGTATCAGATTTTAGTTTCTTTAAGGGGTCAGATATTATGTTAGAATTAACGCCTAATTTAAATATGAATAGTAAAAAGGCATTGTATGTGCAATTGTATGAGTATATAAAAAAAGAAATTAAAGATGGAACGATTCCGGCGTTTACGAAGTTACCGGCTAAGCGAAAGTTAGCAACATATTTACAAGTAAGTAAAAATACAGTAGAGGCTGCTTATGAGCAATTACTTGCAGAAGGTTATATTGAGTCGATGTCGAGAAAAGGTTACTTTGTATGTGAAATTGAACAAATGATTTATGTAGAAGGAAGTGAAGAGAGAGTAGGAGAAGTACCGTTTCAGAAGAAGAAATATAAATTTGATTTCACACAAACGGGAGTTGATACAGATGCATTTCCATTCGCTACGTATCGAAAACTTATAAATGATGTATGGCAGCCACATAATAAGGAGCTACTTTTTATTGGGCACCCTCAAGGAGAAGTGAGTTTACGAGAAGAAATTGTGAACTATTTGTATGAATCTAGAGGTGTGCGTTGTTTGGCTAGTCAAATTGTATTAGGAGCGGGTACGCAAATATTAGTGAGGCTACTATTTCAATTGTTAAGAGGAAGTTGTTATGCAGTCGAAAATCCAGGATATCATAGGAAAATGGTCGTTTTTGAACAGGGAGAAAAAAGAGTTCAAATGTTACCTTTAGATAGGGATGGAATTTGCATTACAGATTTAGAAAAGAGTGATGCAAATGTTGTATTTGTAACGCCTTCTCATCAATTCCCATATGGAATGATTATGCCTATAACGAGACGGATGCAGCTTTTACAATGGGCGAAGAGAGAAGAAGGTAGGTTTATCATTGAAGATGATTACGATAGTGAATTTCGCTATTCAGGAAAGCCAATACCAGCACTGCAAGGGCTAGATACAGATGGGAAAGTTATTTATATGGGGACGCTATCAAAAGCGTTATTGCCTTCGTTACGGATGAGTTATATGGTGTTACCAAAGAAGTTAATTGAAAAGTATCAAAAGCACTATTTATTTTATACACAAAGCATTTCAAGAATAGATCAAGAAGTGATTAGAAAGTTTTTAAATGAGGGGCATTTTGAAAAACATATTCATAAGATGCGTGTCGTCTATCGGAAGAAAAGAGACCGACTTGTTTTTGAAATAGAAAAGTATTTTGCAAATCGTGTTGAAGTGATAGGGGAGGATTCGGGATTACACATTTTATTAAAAGTGCATAATGGAATGAGGGAAGAAGAATTAATTAAAGAAGCCGAGAAACATAATATTAAAGTATATCCTGTTTCTACGTATTATAAAGACGATACTGCACCGGAGAATGTAGTTCTACTTGGATTTGCGATATTATCTGAAGAAGAAATTGCGGAAGCGATTCAACTATTATATAAAGCATGGTTTGCATAATAGTAAAAAACATCCTCATATATGAAAGAGGATGTTTTTTGTTATTTATTTTCGTCTAGGAATAAGACCATATGCTCTTCATCCCAATATTGTCCGTTATATTTTAATGAACGTTCTTGTACACCAAATGTTTTAAAGCCTAATGACTCATAAAGTTTTTTTGCACCATCATTGCCGACAACAACGTCAAGCATAACTTGTTCTACTTCTAAAGATTTAGCAAGTTCAAGACACTCTTTAATAAGTGCTTTTCCTGCTCCAAGTCCGCGTGCTTTTGGAGAGACATATACAGAACCGATTTTAGCTTTATGTTCTTGTTTTACATATGGTTTCGTTTCCAATGTTGCAACCCCGATTAATTTTCCATCTTTAAATACACCTAGTGTATAGTTCTCATCTTGTGCTAATTTTTGTGCTTTGTATTCAATAGCGCATTCTTTATTAATAATATCTTCATAAGAAGAGCTGAAAGCTTCAGGGTTTTGCTTTAATCCTTCTACGCGAAGTTCTAAGTAAATTTCTGCTTCATCTTTTGTTAATACATGGATATCCAATTATATCACCCTCCAAATCTTTGACAAATGTACCTTTATTTTATATTGAAATAAGAATAATTTCAAAAGCTTAGCTTATATGAACTGTTTTTATGAACAAAATAACACCAGTAGTGTTTACAACTACTGGTGATTTCACACACTTATTATTCACAAGGTAGTTCGATTATAAAGTTTGTTCCAACACCTAATTTGCTTGTCGCCTGAATGGAACCATTATGCAATTCTACGATTTCTTTTGCAACAGCTAATCCGATACCTTTTCCTCCAGTAGCTCTTGTTCTAGATTTATCAACACGGTAAAAACGATCAAAAATATGCGGGATATCCTCTTCAGGAATACCTTCGCCCTCATCTTGTACACTTATTGTAAAATAATCTGCCTCTGTTAGTACACGTATCGTTATTGAGGTATTTTCTGGTGAATGTTGATAAGCGTTATGTAATAAATTTAACATAACTTGTTCCATACGTCGTTCGTCTATCCAAACTTCTAAATCATCTTTGCAATATACATGAAGTTGCATTTGTTTGTTCGTTAATGTTGTTTTTGTTTTTTCAATCATTCGTTCTAGAAATGGTTTAAGGAGCATTTTTTGTTTTTTTATAACAAATTGATGTTGTTCTAATTGTACAAGCATAAATAAATCTTGTACGAGATCGGTTACACTATCTGTTTCGTCTTCAATAATTTGTAAGTATTCCTCGCGCTCTTCTTTTGTTAAAGAGTCCCTCTTCGCCACTTTCGCATAACCTTTCATGTAGGTTAATGGGGTTAATAGTTCATGAGCCACACTAGCGAGAAATTCATTGCGCTCTTTTTTCATATACGTAAGTTCACTGGATAAATCTTCAATCGTTTTCGCTAAGCTTCCAAGTTCATCATTCCGTTTAATTCCTAATTGAATGGGCTTGTTCAATTTGGACATTTTTTCGGCTGCTTTTTTCATCTTTATTAGAGGTTCAGTAATAACTCGAGAAAAAACAAAGACAGAAATCGTTGTTAAAATAATTGTTAAAATACTAATGATAAGAAATTGGTTCATGAGTTTAAGTAACATATTTTCTAAGAAAGATGTCTTTAATAACATATATAACTTACCTTGAAATCCTTGAATTTCCAGCGGACTTACTGTTGAGACGAATTTTGATTTTTTCCAGTTCTTTTCGACGATTAATCCGCCTTTTGGGATAGTCTTTGTTTTACAAGTAAGTTGTTTTTGCATTTCTTTTGTTACTGGTTCTGAGGTAGAAATAATTTTGCCGTCATTGTCCGTTATAATGATAGCTATATCAGAGTTAGCAATTAATTCCGAGTCAACTAAGTGTTCAGCTTCAGTCTTAATATCAAACTCGGGGTACACAGCACGTTTAGGCCGTTTACTGTGTTCAGCGCTTTCTGTGTGTTTCTTTTCTTTAGCATATGCATCCCATTTTGCGCGGTTTTTAATTTGGTTACTGTAGCGATTTCCTTTCTCTAAAAGAGCGAGAGTTTCCTCTTCAATCCGCATTTTTGAAATACTTTTATAAAAAGATACGAAAGCAATTGTTTCAATACATAAAGCTAATATTAAAAAGTATGTCCCAATTTTAAGGGAAAGTTTACTCATTCTCTCACCATACCTTATTTTATATAAAGTGAAACTTTAATCAGTGGTGTTCATTCACCACTGATTGTTAGCCCCCACCTAACTTCTTCGCTTTTGTGGAATTTTGAAGTGGGGTCTTACTGCACGTTAATGCGGGATAAAGTGAAACTGACACTACCGATAATTATTCCACATTAATCTTGTTTTTAATGACTGTTAATGTGGAGTAATTATCGGTAGTAGATACGATTTGTCCAGCGACTAACTATTCATTTTTCCATTTGTACCCGACTTTATATACTGTTTCTAAGTAGTTTTCAACTGGAAATCCTTTTTTGCGTAATTTATCACGGATATTACGAATATGTGAATCAATCGTTCTATATTCAATGTCTGTTTCATGCCCCCAAATTCTTTCGATTAAATCGTCTCGACTGTAAGCACGGTTTGTATTTTGTAAAAATAGACCGAGTAAAGAAAACTCGATGGGAGTTAGCGGGATTTTTTCGTCATAAACTGTGACAGTATGTTTCGTTTTATCCCACTCAATGCCATTGAAGCTAACAAAGCCATCTTTCTTTGTACGGCGTAATATTGCTTCAATTCGTGCAACTAATACATGCTCATCAAATGGTTTGGTAATATAGTCATCTGCTCCCATAGTAAGGCCTTTAACCATATCGTAATTTTGATTACGGGCTGTTAGCATAATGATAGGGATGTTGGAAATTTGACGGATTTGATAGCAAGTATCCCAGCCATCCATATTTGGCATCATAACGTCTAGTAAAATAATATCGAAGTCTTTTTGTTCGATTAAATTTAGTGCTTCGAGGCCTGAAGTAGCTTTCATACAAAAATAGCCACGAGGGCTTAAGAACAGATCTAACAATCGTAACATACGTTCTTCATCGTCTACTAATAAAATTTTAACCATAATCTTGTGCACCCCAAACTATTCATTCTACTTGTATAGTTTACATGAAATTAATAAAAAACTCTTTTTATGTGATTGAATGGAGGAGAGATTTTTTCCCCTAGGATAATTGACATAAAAAATGCACTAGTTTTGCACAAAAATTTTTTATAATAGAAAACGTAGCGACACAAAATACCCTATGTTGCGACATAACGTCATGTCATTTTATTTATAAAATGACAATTCCATTCTATTGTGTATGTGAGATAGAGAGGGTTTTCGTATTCACCTCGCATCGGATAAGAAAAATTTCCTATCTCACACTTTTTTTTAAAGGGGATAATACACTTGAATAAAAAAGAAGAAATTTCATGGAAAGAAAAGCAAGATCGTAATACGGTCGTAATGTGTGTTGCCGTATCTATGATTATTATTATAAGTTGCGTAAATAAATTTTTGGGGATTTTATAATATATAAAAGCTTATTGCTCTTTAAGAAGCAATAAGCTTTTTTTGATAGGGGGATAAATTTATATTATAAACCAAGGTAAAATGGCTAATCCAGAAGTTACAATTGCTGTAGTACATATTAAAAATATAGCTTGTTTGTTTTGTTTCATGTCACATTCTCCTTTGCACATCACTCGAATGCTGTTCGGTCATTTGATATGTCTAGTATAACGATTGGAAAGGATTGGTACGATCGATAAAGGTGACATGAAGATTACATTGTTGTAATGAAAAAAGCATCATTCTTAATAAGAAGATGCTTTTGGAAAAATGTATATTGAGATATTAATCATTTAAGAATAAAACCATATGTTCTTCGTCCCAATATTGACCATTGTGTTTTAAAGAACGTTCTTGTACGCCATAAGTTTGGAATCCTAATGACTCATATAATTTTTTGGCTGCTGTATTTCCAACCACTACATCAAGCATAAGTTGCTCTACTTGTAATTTATCAGCATTTTCAATAATGGCTTTAATTAAAGCTCTTCCTGCACCAATTCCACGTGCTCTCGGTGAAACAAAAACAGAACCAATCTTTGCCTTATGTTCTTGCTTAATAAATGGTTTGGTTTCTAAAGTAGCAATACCGACTAAATCATTATCTTTGAAGACACCTAGAGTATACTTATCTGGATTGCTTAATCGTTTGGCCATAGCAGTCACCGGATCTTTCTGTTTAAGAACATCTTCATAAGAAGAACTAAAAGCTTCAGGGTTCTTCGTTAAACCTTCCATACAAACTTTTAAATATATTTCTGCGTCCTCTGTTGTTAATAAGCGAATTTCCATATTTGTAACCTCCCTGGTGGATTTCAAACAAATCCATTACTTGTATAAGATTGAATATGCGTTTTGTTAGCAGTCTCTTTTAATTTGCAAAAGAATGAAAAGATATATGCTACAATGTTTTTGTTTCGATATGTAATGAAATTATATATTAACTTCATTAACTATTCAAGTGTATAATATATTACATTTTTATAACTAAAATAACTCCTCAATTGAGGAGTTATTTTAGTTATTCGATTGATAACCATCAATTCGTTCAGGATGCGTGTAAATATTACATGATTCATTTCTAATAAACCCTACGACTGTAATTCCTAAATCTTGAGCAAGTAGCAATGCTAGTTTCGTCGGGGCTGATTTAGATAGAACAATTTCACATCCGATTTTTGAAACTTTAAGTAAAATCTCAGATGAAATACGTCCGCTAAAGGCGATGATTTTTCCTTTAACAGATATATCGTTGCGTAAACAGTAACCATATATTTTATCTAATGCGTTATGTCTTCCGATATCCATTCGTGATATAAGGATATTGTTTCGATCACATAGGGCAGTATTGTGAACACCGCCGGTTTGGCGAAATGTAGTAGAAGAGTGTTGCAAGGAATACATTAAGTGAAAACATTCTTCAGGAGTAATTTTCACATGTATATCTTGTAATTTCTTTGCTTTTGCTGCGTCGTTTACGAAAATAAACCCTTGTCTGCCTTTTCCACAGCAAGAAGTGATGTATCGTTTATTATATAAAGTTTGATAGAGTGGATTCACCTTTGAGGATTTTACATGAACAATTCCGTTTTCCTTTTGGATCCGTAGTTCTTCAATATCTTTATAGGAAGAAATAATTCCTTCAGAAATTAAAAAACCAGTTACCATATCTTCGATGTAATTTGGTGTGCATACAACAGTTACGTACTCCTCACCATTTAATTTAATTGTAATAGGAGATTCTGTAACAATCTCATCAATTTGCTTTGAAAAAGTACCGGCTTGATAGCGTACAATTGTATATGTCTCTTGCGTTAGCTCCATATTAAATTCCCCTTTTATATGTATTTTTCTCCCACATTCATCATAAAACATTGAAAAAATAAAGTGAAACTTTAATCAGTGAGGTTTTGTCCAGTTTTTCCCGATCATTAGCTCGAGTTCTATTCCCCGCAAATAGTGAGATAAAAACATCCATTAGCAGGGAAGTCACAGATTATTTTGGTTATTGTTGTATATGTACGATATAATAGAAAGGTAGAATAGTCGCAATTTTAAGCTTTCGTAGTTATACCTTATAACATCTAGAATCGACTTCATAAGAAAAGGATTTGGGCAGAGCGTTTCAAAAATATGTACAGAAATGCGTTTTTGAAAACGGATTCACAAACGTATTGTACGGTTGGTTGTAAGGAGAGGGGAAACTATGGCAGAACAGACAGTCCGTGTAACCGTTGATGGTAAAGAGTTTGTTACATCAGGTGAAAAGACAATACTACAATTATTTAACGAGAGTAATTTGGAACATCCTCAAATTTGTCATGTACCAGAAGTAGATCCAATTCAAACTTGTGATACATGTATTGTAGAAGTAGATGGGAAGTTAATGCGTGCTTGCTCAACAAAATTAGAGAACGGTATGCATATTGAAAGACAGTCACAGCGTGCAAAAGAGGCACAGACTGAGGCGATGGATCGAATATTAGAGAACCATTTATTGTATTGTACCGTATGTGATAACAATAATGGTAACTGTAAAGTACATAATACAGTGCATATGATGGGAATTGAAGAACAGAAATATCCGTATGAACCGAAAGTAAGTGCATGTGAAGTGGACATGTCGCATCCGTTTTATCGATACGATCCAAATCAATGTATTGCTTGTGGACAGTGTGTAGAGGTGTGTCAGAACCTACAAGTTAATGAAACTATATCGATTGATTGGAGCTTAGACCGTCCGCGTGTTATTTGGGACAGTGGTGTAAGTATAAATGACTCGTCTTGTGTAAGTTGTGGGCAATGTGTAACGGTATGTCCATGTAACGCGCTAATGGAGAAAACAATGCTAGGTGAAGCTGGATTTATGACCGGATTGAAACCGGATGTGTTAGATCCGATGATTGATTTTGTGAAAGATGTAGAGCCTGGATATAGCAGTATTTTAGCAGTTTCGGAAGTAGAGTCTGCAATGCGTAAGACGAAGGTTAATAAAACCAAAACTGTATGTACATTTTGTGGCGTCGGCTGTTCATTCGAAGTATGGACGAAAGACCGTCATATTTTAAAAGTGCAACCTGTTTCAGATGCACCAGTTAATGGTATTTCTACATGTGTAAAAGGTAAATTTGGATGGGACTTTGTAAATAGTGAAGATCGAATTACAAAGCCATTAATTCGCCAAGGAGATATGTTTGTTGAAGCTTCATGGGAAGAAGCGTTAGAAGTCGTGGCTTCTAATATGCAGCATATTAAATCAGAATACGGTAGTGATGCATTTGGATTCATTTCTTCTTCGAAAGTAACAAATGAAGAAAATTATCTTATGCAAAAACTAGCTCGTCAAATATATGGAACAAATAACGTAGATAATTGCTCACGTTATTGTCAGTCCCCAGCGACAGATGGTTTATTTAAAACTGTCGGTATGGGCGGAGATGCTGGAACAGTAAAAGATATCGCGGAAGCAGGTCTTGTTATTATCGTTGGTGCAAATCCAACAGAAGGACATCCTGTACTTGCGACGAGAGTAAAACGTGCTCATAAATTGCATGACCAAAAGTTAATTGTGGCAGACCTTCGTAAACATGAGATGGCGGAACGTGCAGATTTATTTATTCACCCACGTCAAGGAACGGATTACGTATGGCTTGCTGGTATTACGAAATACATTATTGATCAAAATTGGCATGATAAAAAGTTCTTAGCAGAAAATGTGAAGAATTTTGATGAGTATAGTAATATGCTCGAGAAATACACGCTTGATTATACAGAAGAAATAACGGGGATTTCTAAAGAAAATCTGATAGAAATGGCTCGTATGGTATATGAAGCAGATGGTACTTGTATACTTTGGGGCATGGGTGTAACTCAAAATACGGGAGGAAGTACAACTTCAGCTGCCATTTCAAATTTACTGCTTGTTACAGGTAACTATCGTCGCCCTGGTGCAGGAGCATATCCATTACGAGGACATAACAATGTACAAGGCGCTTGTGATATGGCAACATTACCAAATTGGCTTCCAGGCTACCAAGCAGTTTCAGATGATGCGCTCCGTGCTAAATTTGAAAAAGCATATGGTACTACAATTCCGAAAGAACCAGGATTAAATAATATTGCAATGTTACTTGCGGCAGATGAAGGTAAACTGCGCGGTATGTATGTCATGGGTGAAGAGATGGCTTTAGTGGACTCAAATGCTAACCATGTACAACATATTTTAGCGAATTTAGATTTCCTTGTTGTTCAAGATATGTTCTTATCAAAAACAGCTCGTTTTGCTGATGTTATTTTACCGGCAGCACCGAGCTTAGAAAAAGAAGGAACATTTACGAATACAGAGCGCCGTATTCAAAGATTATATGAAGTATTGAAGCCGCTTGGTGATTCAAAGCCAGATTGGTGGATTTTACAAAAAGTAGCTCGTGCGCTTGGCGGGGACTGGAATTATGAAAGTCCAAGTGAAATCATGGATGAAATAGCATCGCTTGCACCTTTATATTCTCAAGCAACATACGATCGTTTAGAAGGATGGAATAGTTTATGTTGGGGTAGCCATGATGGTAGCGATACACCGCTATTATATGTGGACGGATTTAACTTCCCGGATAAACTTGCTCGCCTATCATTAGATGAATGGGTACCACCAGTTGTAGCACCAGATGAGTATGATTTACTTTTAAATAATGGCCGTATGCTAGAGCATTTCCATGAAGGAAATATGACGAATAAATCGGCTGGTATTTTATCTAAAGTATCTGAAGTATTCGTTGAAATTTCACCAGAACTTGCTATAGAGCGTAATGTGAGAGATGGTGGTCTTGTAGAATTAACATCACCATTTGGAAAAATTAAAGTACAAGCGCTTATTACTGATCGTGTAACGGGGAAAGAGCTATATTTACCGATGCATGCAACAGTAAATGAAGAGGCGATTAATATTTTAACTGGGACGGCAACAGACCTGTATACGTGTACACCGGCGTACAAACAAACGATGGTGAAAATGCGTGTATTACGTGAAAAAGGAAATCGTCCGTTACCATCTTCAAACCCGAGGGATAAAGAACGTAATCCGCAAAATGGTGTTGAAATTCAGCAAAAGTGGCAAAGAAAACAATACGTATCACTTGTGGACTAGGGGGCGGAGATAATGGCGAAAGAAATTACTTTAATTAGAAAGAAAGTTGTAACAGAGGAAGAACAGAAACAGCAATTAGCAGATGAACTGCTAAGCGAGCTAGCCAATAATCGTGAAGCAGTAGAAGAAACGATGCAGCTTTTAGCGCAGTTGCAGAAAGCTGGTATTTTAGATGCTGCGATTAGTTTACTTGCTGCGAAAGAAGATGTTTCAAAAATTGCTGTTGAGCAATTAAATCGTGAACCAGTCAAAAATGCGCTGAACAATATGATGGGGGCAGGAGAAGCTTTATCCTCAGTTGATCCAGAAATAACGAAGCAAATTACATCGAGTTTAGTCACTGGATTACAATTTGCAACAGATGAATTAAATAGTGGTAAAAAAACAAAAGTGATGGATTTCTTTAAAGTATTAAAAGATCCGGACATTAACAGAGCCATTACGTTTGGTTTTAGTTTCTTGAAAGCATTTGGGCAAGGACTAGAGAAAAAATAAAATAAACGAAGAGAGTGATGGGAAGTAACCATCACTTTTTTCATTATATGTATAAGAGTGTTCATGTTAAGCGGAATATATTATTATTAAAAGGATAGATTGGAGATGTGGAATCCATCTCAAATACCGTTTTAGAATGTGGAGGAATATATGCAACACCGTAAAAAACTATCTATACCAGGAGTTATGGGACATTCCTTTCAAACAGTTAGATTTGCTTTTTGGAATGTATTAACCTTTCAACTTGCTTATAAATTATTAGCTGCGATTGTATTTGTCCCACTATTTGGGATTATTTTTAATAAGTTATTGTATTTTGGTGGTTACGCAAATGCGACGAATGATGAATTACTAGCATTTTTAAAAACACCATATGGCATATTGGCAATTGTAATTTTATCATTGTTAGCACTGTTTCTTATCTTTACGGAATTTGCGGTGCTTATTATTATTTCGTATTTCGCTCATAAAAGACAAAAGGTAAAATTACGTCCGATTTTATATAAAACAGTAACGTATTTACCTACTCTGTTCACGTATTGCTTACCAGGATTTATTTTATATGCTGTCGTATTGCTGCCTCTTTTAAATATGGGCTATGAAACCGCACTAATTCCGCAAATTCAAATTCCTAACTTTATTACAGGAGAATTGGCAAAGACAACGATGGGACAAGTTGGTTATTACACGTTTTTTGCTGTAGTTGCGTATTTGAACCTTCGCTGGATTTTTGTTCTACCTATTGTCGTACTAGAGCAAAAGCCATTTCGCACGGCAGCACGTAAAAGTGCAGTGTTAGTGAAAGAAAGCTTTTGGAAAGTACTGTTATTTTTATTAGGCTTTTTTATTTCAATAGGAATTGTGTATGTTTTATTTTTTGGAATATATTTATTGTTTCTATGGGGTGTGTATGAATTTACAAATCCGAAAGGAACATTTGCATTATTAGCTGAATCAACCATTTCTGTATTCTTAACGAGTACATTGTATTTATTTAGTTTTATTGTGACACCTTTTTATATTATGGCGATTACGCGATTGTATTTACAAAAGGTTCCGGTCGAAGATGTTTTATTAGAAGAAGGATTAGACTACTCAAAATCGAAAGCAGATAAATGTTTCTTCCAAAAACATCGTTGGAAATTCATTGGTGTATATATCGTAGGAATTATTACAGCTGGAATGGCCGTTGCCTTCATTGTAACGTTTATTTCAAATTCGTACAAAGAACCGATTATTATGGCGCACCGCGGATATATATCAAAAGGGGTAGAAAATACGAAAGAATCTGTACAAGGTGCTATTGATGCAAAGGCAGACTATGCTGAAATAGATGTATTACAAACGAAAGACGGCGAATTAGCGGTTATACATGATTTGAAGTTGAAACGCCTTGCTAATGCCAATGTTCATGTTTCAGATTTAACGATGGACGAGTTAAGACAGCTTACCCTTAGTCAAGATGGATTCTCAGGACAAATAAGTACACTTGATGAAATCATTAAGCTGGCAAAGGGGAAAATCAAACTTAATATTGAAGTGAAGCTTCATGGAGGCGAAAAAGACTTCGTAAATAAAGTATTAAAAACGATTAAAGATAATGAATTTGAGAAGCAATGTGTAATTCAAACGTTACACTATCCTCTTATTAAAGAATTTAAGCGTGCAAATCCAGATATAAAAGTAGGGTACATATTGTATGCGAGTAGAGCGAACTTAAAGTATGTAAAAGCTGATTTTTATGTAGCAGAAGAATACATGTTAAATAAAAAGTTAGTAAGAGAAGCGAGAAAGTTAAATAAACCAATTTACGTATGGACAGTGAATGATATGGAAAATTTAAAGGCATATTATAAGTTAAACGTAGATGGTATTATAACGGATTACCCTGAGGATGCACGTGAAACAATTAAGATGCTACAAGAGCAGGAAGCAGAAGAAAGTGATCTGTTTGATAAAATTACTGAAACGACAGATGATTTGTTTTCAAAGTTGTTTATTAGTTACCCAGCTGCTGGCTAAATGCCAGCAGCTTTTTTGTGGAAAGAATATATCTCTAAAGTATTGTGCAAATTAATAACTGTATATGTATCCGGTATTATTAGGGTTTCTTACATTGTTAAATTATTGTCGAATAATAAATGATTACGGCTTATTTTTACGGAGTATAATAAAAATAGAGTGATAGATAATGAAATGTAACGAAGACATTAATAGAATCAATGTTCCATATATTTACACTATTCTAAATATATAAACTTTAAAAAAATGATATGTTAGCGTTTTCATAACTTTGAAGTTATGCTAGAATAAGGACATAAGTTATTAATTATTACAAAAAGAAAAAAGACTTTCTTTTTTCTGTTAATTATAAGGGGGCATTTCATTATGCGTATTGGGGTACCAGCAGAAATTAAAAACAACGAAAACCGTGTGGCAATGACACCAGCTGGTGTTGTGCATTTAATTCGTAACAATCACGAAGTATTCATTCAAAAGGGTGCAGGTTTAGGATCTGGTTTCACAGATGCTCAGTATGTTGAAGCGGGAGCAAAAATTGTTGACACAGCTGAAGAAGCTTGGAACATGGAAATGGTTATGAAAGTTAAGGAACCAATTGAAAGCGAATACAAACACTTCAGTGAAGGTTTAATCTTATTCACTTACTTACACTTAGCTCCAGAACCAGAATTAACAAAAGCTTTAATCGAGAAAAAAGTAGTTGCTATTGCATACGAAACAGTACAATTAGAAAACCGTTCATTACCATTACTTGCACCTATGAGTGAAGTAGCTGGTCGTATGGCTGCACAAATCGGTGCACAATTCCTTGAGAAAAACAAAGGCGGTAAAGGTATTTTACTTGCAGGTGTTCCAGGGGTTAAACGTGGTAAAGTAACAATCATCGGTGGTGGACAAGCTGGTACAAATGCTGCTAAAATTGCAGTTGGACTAGGTGCAGACGTAACAATCATCGACTTAAGTGCAGAACGTCTTCGTCAATTAGATGACATTTTCGGAAACCAAGTAAAAACTTTAATGTCTAATCCATACAATATTGCAGAAGCTGTAAAAGAATCTGATCTTGTAATTGGTGCAGTATTAATTCCAGGTGCAAAAGCGCCAAAACTTGTAACAGAAGAAATGATTAAATCAATGGAACCAGGTTCTGTTGTTGTAGATATCGCGATTGACCAAGGTGGTATTTTCGAAACAACTGACCGTATTACAACTCATGATAACCCAACTTACGAAAAACACGGCGTTGTTCATTATGCAGTTGCAAATATGCCAGGTGCGGTTCCACGTACATCAACTCTTGCATTAACAAACGTAACAGTACCATATGCAGTACAAATTGCAAACAAAGGCTACAAAGCTGCTTGCCTAGGCAACACTGCATTATTAAAAGGTATTAACACATTAGATGGCTATGTAACATTCGAAGCAGTTGCAGAAGCTCACGGTGTAGAGTACAAAGGTGCTCAAGAATTATTAGAAGCAGAAAAAGTATCTTGCTAATAGAAGCATTATACAAAACAAAATCGAACAATATATAAAACAACATGATAAGAGCTAAGAGTGAAGATCTCTTAGCTCTTCTTGGCAAAAGGGGGCATACATCGTGGCCAACCTATTTAAAAAGAAATCCGTTACGCAATTGTTAGGGGAAAGTAAAAGTAAAACTTTGACGAAAACACTAGGGGCGTTTGACCTAACAATGCTAGGGATTGGTGCGATAATTGGTACAGGAGTTCTAGTATTAACTGGATTAGTAGCAGCAAGAGATGCTGGTCCGGCAGTTATTTTTTCATTCATGATTGCAGCAATTGTTTGTGGATTTGCAGCTTTATGTTATGCAGAGGTTGCGTCTACACTTCCTGTTTCAGGTAGTGTGTACACATACTCCTATGCGACAATTGGTGAATTTATTGCCCACTTAATGGGATGGACCTTACTATCTGTATATGTCGTAACGACTGCAGCAGTAGCTGGTGGATGGACAGGTTATTTCAATAACTTAGTGAGCGGATTCGGATTAGAAATTCCAACAGAGCTTTTAAAGATCCCATCACAAGGTGGTATCGTGAATTTACCAGCAGTATTCATTACATTAGTTTTAACTTGGTTATTATCAAGAGGTACGAAAGAAAGTAAACGCGTGAATAACATAATGGTATTAATTAAAATTGGTATTGTTATTTTATTCATTGCAGTGGGTGCGTTTTACGTACAACCAGAAAACTGGACACCATTTGCGCCATACGGTATTAGCGGAATCTTTGCCGGGGGAGCAGCAGTATTCTTTGCTTTCTTAGGATTTGATGCACTAGCAACTTCTGCTGAAGAAGTAAAAAATCCACAACGTGATTTACCGATTGGTATTATTGCTTCGTTAGTTATTTGTACAATCATTTATGTTGTAGTTTGTCTTGTTATGACAGGTATGGTTTCTTATAAAGAGTTAGATGTACCAGAAGCTATGGCATATGTATTAGAAGTTGTAGGACAAGATAAAGTAGCTGGTGTAATCGCAGTTGGAGCTGTAATCGGTATTATGGCTGTAATCTTCGCTTACATTTATGCAACAACACGTGTATTCTTCGCGATGAGCCGTGATGGTTTATTACCAAAATCATTTGCGAAAATTAATAAGAAGACAGAAGCGCCAGTATTCTCAACTTGGTTAACAGGTATTGGTAGTGCTTTAATTGCTGGATTTATCGATTTAAAAGAATTGTCGAATTTAGCGAATATTGGAGCATTGTTAACATTTGCGATGGTTGGTGTGACAGTTATTATTCTTCGTAAAACACATCCGAATTTAAAACGTGGCTTTATGGTACCACTTGTACCAACGTTACCTATTATTTCAATCGCATGTTGTCTATTCTTAATGTTTAACTTGCCATTAACAACATGGATTTACTTCGGTATTTGGTTAGCAATCGGAGTAGTTGTATACTTTGTTTATTCGAAAAAACATAGTCATTTAAAAGACGATGGAAGTTCGCAGGATAATTTAGAACAAGCTAATTAAAGGGATATAAAATAGTAAGTCTTGTGCGTCTAGGGAGCGCGCAAGGCTTTTTCTTTTTGTTGAAATAAAGGGAATCTATACTATGTTGTTGAATTTTTATGTCGAAATATGAAAATGGGGTGGAAAGATGGAGAGGAAAGTTGTTGTTGGAGCCGAAGGGTATAATAATAATCCAAGTTGGTTACATACGAATGAAGAAGAATTAAACTTATTACGAAGGGACACATGGCTTAATAAGTTTCAACCTAATTCTTTGTTAGCCATTTTAGCAGAACATGTATGGGAGCATTTATCGTATGAAGAAGGAATCGAAGCGGCGAAAATTTGTTATGAGTTTTTAACGGAGGATGGATATATCCGTTGTGCAGTCCCGGATGCGTATTTTCCAAATAAAGAATATCAACAAGGTGTAAAAGTTGGTGGACCAGGCCCGTTAGATCATCCGGCAGCAAGTCATAAAATTGTTCACAATTATAAAACGATTACGTCCATGTTTGAATCAGCAGGTTTTCAAGTTAGACTTTTAGAATATTGCGATGAGAATGGTGAGTTTCATTATAATGATTGGAATGAGAAAGATGGTTTTATTTATCGATCAAAACGTTTTGACCATAGAAATCAAGGTGATAAATTAGAGTTTGCTTCTTTAATTGTGGATGCAGTGAAAGGGAATAAAGTAAAGCTTTAATCAGTGGGAGCTTCATCCTAAATTGATTATTATCCCTCACTAATGGGGGCTCTTACTGCTCGCCAATAGTAGGATAAATAAGAGGAGGATGCACGATAGTTTTCGTGCATCCTTTTTGTATGAAGAGCATGAAAGATGCGGAAAATATTGATATGTGAACGAAATTGTCAAAAAAATCTTTAGGATTTTATTGACACATATGAATAGGCGCTCATATAATAAAGGTATAAGATATATGAATGATTGTTCATATGTTCAAATGATGAGGTGAGCTATAATGGCTGGAAATAAAGTAGAAACACCACAAGAGACATGTTCTCAAACGATAATTCATGAAGAAGTTGTGGATCAAGTAAAACAAACAATCCCAACTGATGAAAGTTTAAGTAAAGTAGCAGAATTATTTAAAGTACTAGGTGATCGTACACGTACGAGAATATTACATGCATTATTTGAAGCTGAAATGTGTGTTTGTGATTTAGCCTATTTATTAGGAATGACACAATCATCTATTTCGCATCAGCTTCGCGTGTTAAAGCAAGCGAAACTTGTAAAGAATCGTAAAGAAGGAAAGGTCGTTTATTATTCGTTAGCTGACCAGCACGTAATTCATATCTTCGAGCAAGCGTTTGAACACGTAAACGAGGAAGAATAAAAAACGCGAGGAGGGAGAACGATGGCTGAAGCATTAGTGAAAAAGAAACTGATGTTAGAAGGTTTAGATTGTGCAAACTGTGCAATGAAAATTGAAAAAGGTGTTGGGAATATAGAAGGAGTAAATTCTTGTTCTGTAAACTTCGCAACAAAGACGATGGTTTTAGAGACATCGCAAAATAAAGAGGATGAAGTTGTAACAGAAGCAAAACAACTTGTTACGAAATTAGAACCTCATATTAAAGTACAAGAAGAACAAAAAAATAAAGCAGCAAAAGAAGTATTTATATTAGAAGGTTTAGATTGTGCAAACTGTGCAATGAAGATTGAAAATAAAGTAAAAGAAATGCCGACAGTTTCAGAAGCAACTGTTGATTTCGTATCAAAGAAATTACGAGTAGAAGTTGCAAATAAAAGAGAATTAGAAGCGACTGTAGAAGATATAAAAAATGTCGTTCAAAAGTTAGAACCAGACGTGAAAGTTATTCGTGATGAAAAGAAAAGTCACGATCACGGACATAGTCACGATCACGGTGAAGCAAATGTGAAAAAGATGATTGGAAGATTAGTGGTCGGCGGGATTTTGACAGGAATTGCAGCATTAGCTGGTTTACCACAGACGATAACAATTCCGTTATTTGTTCTTGCGTATTTATTAATAGGTGGAGATATCGTTTGGAGAGCGGTAAGAAATATCACTCGTGGTCAAGTATTTGATGAGAATTTCTTAATGGCAATTGCAACATTAGGAGCTTTTGCGATTCAACAATATCCAGAAGCGGTTGCGGTAATGCTATTCTATCAAGTAGGGGAACTATTCCAAAGTATCGCGGTAAACCGTTCTCGAAAATCCATTACTTCATTAATGGATATCCGTCCTGATTATGCGAATGTAAAAGTCGGAAATGAAACGAAACAAGTATCACCAGAAGATGTACGAATAGGCGATTATATTATCGTGAAACCAGGTGAAAAAGTACCGTTAGACGGAAAAGTAGTTGAAGGAGCATCGATGGTAGATACTTCAGCGTTGACTGGTGAATCTGTACCACGTGAAGTTGAAGTTGGAAATGATGTACTAAGTGGTTTTGTAAATCAAAATGGTGTATTAACAATTGAAGTTACAAAAGAGTTTGGTGAATCAACTGTATCAAAAATTTTAGATTTAGTGCAAAATGCAAGCAGTAAAAAAGCACCAACAGAAAACTTCATTACGAAGTTTGCACGTTACTACACTCCGGTTGTTGTTATTACAGCGGCAATTATGGCGTTTGTTCCACCACTTCTTTTAGAAGGAGCTACATTCTCTGATTGGATTTACAGAGCTTTAGTATTTTTAGTAATCTCTTGTCCATGTGCGTTAGTTGTATCTATTCCTCTTGGGTTCTTTGGAGGTATTGGCGGGGCATCTAAAAGTGGTGTGTTAGTAAAAGGAAGTAACTATTTAGAAGCATTAAATGATGTGAAATACATCGTCTTTGATAAAACAGGAACATTAACAAAAGGTGTCTTCAAAGTTACAAAAATGGAACCAAGTGAAGGTACGACAAGTGAAGAATTGCTAGAATATGCAGCATTTGCAGAAGTGTATTCTAACCATCCAATTGCACAATCCATTCGAAATGCATATGGAAAATCAATTGATGAAAAAATAATTGATGATTATAACGAGATTTCTGGTCACGGTACAGTCGTAAAAGTACAAGGAAAGGAAATCTTTGCAGGTAATGCAAAATTAATGAAAAAAGAAAACATTGCATTTAAGCAACCCGAAACAGTAGGTACATTAGTTCATGTTGCTGTAGATGGTAAATATGCAGGTTATATCGTTATCTCTGATGAGGTAAAAGAAGATTCAAAACAAGCGATTCAAAAGTTAAAAGGATTAGGTATTAAGAAGACAGTAATGTTAACTGGTGATGCAAAAGCGGTTGGTGAAGCTGTTGGTAAAGAATTAGGTTTAGATGAAGTTCACGCAGAACTATTGCCGCAACAAAAAGTAGAAGAGATTGAAAAAATTGATGCGGCGAAGCATGGAAAAGAAAAAGTTGCCTTCGTAGGTGATGGTATTAACGATACGCCAGTATTAGCACGAGCAGACGTCGGTATTGCAATGGGCGGTTTAGGATCAGATGCAGCAATTGAAGCTGCTGACATCGTTATTATGACTGATGAGCCTTCAAAAATTGCGACAGCAGTAAAT
The DNA here is from genome assembly GCA_027694045.1 of Bacillaceae bacterium OF18-1A. Lineage (GTDB taxonomy): Bacteria > Bacillota > Bacilli > Bacillales > Bacillaceae_G > Bacillus_A. The sequence continues at coordinate 49,730 of JAQEWB010000005.1, forward strand.
ATTGCAAAACGTACGCGCCGCATTGTATGGCAAAATATTATCTTTGCATTAGGAGTAAAAGGAATAGTCCTATTGTTTGGTGCTTTTGGTATCGCAACGATGTGGGAAGCAGTTTTCTCAGATGTAGGTGTGACATTACTTGCGGTATTAAATGCAATGCGTGTACTACGAGTGAAAGACTTATAAAAAAGAGGACGTTAGTTACGTCCTCTTTTTTCTTTGTTATTTTATTTTTGTATGTTTTTTTCAACTTGTTCTCGAACAGTTTGAATGTAATTCATTTTATGATCCCAACATTCTTGGCTTAAATCGACAGGGTACTCTTCGGGATTTAAAGTTCGCATGTATTCCTCCCAGAATAGCGCGAGACTTTGTTCATTATATTTTTGAATATCTAATATGCTTGGTAGTTCGTACGTTCTTTCACCATTAACGAAAATGTCTTTATGCAGTTCACGTGCTTCAAAATTTGTTACGAATTTACTTATATATGTGTGAACAGGGTGGAACATTTTTAAACGCTCTTCTTTTTCAGGTTCTTCAGAATCTAGTGCAATATAGTCGCCTTCTGCATGATTATTAACTCGATTGATAATACGATAAATTCTTTTAAGTCCTGGCGTAGTAATCTTTTCGGGATTAGATGAAATTTTAATTGTATCATTTAATTTTCCGTCAGTATCTTCAATTGCCACTAATTTGTAGACGGCACCTAATGCTGGTTGCTCAAAAGATGTAATCAATTTTGTTCCAACACCCCATATGTCAATTTTGGCGCCTTGAGATTTAAGGTGCATAATTGTGTATTCATCTAGGTCGCTAGAAGCGATGATTTTTGTATTTGTAAATCCAGCTTCATCTAATAGCTTTCTTGCTTTTTTAGATAAATATGCCATATCCCCACTATCAAGACGAATGCCATAAAAATCGATACGATCGCCGAATTCTTTTGCGACACGAATTGCATTTGGAACTCCTGACTTTAAAGTGTCATATGTATCGACAAGAAATACACATTTTTTATGTGTCTCAGCATATTTTTTAAAGGCAACATATTCATCACGATATGCTTGAACGAAAGAGTGGGCATGAGTGCCGGCTACAGGTATCCCAAAGCGTTTTCCGGCGCGTACGTTACTTGTAGATGAGAAACCACCAATAAAGGCAGCACGTGTACCCCAAAGGGCAGCATCGAACTCATGGGCACGTCTCGTACCGAACTCTAATAATGCATCATTATTTGCAGCATGCTTCATACGGGCTGCTTTTGTTGCGATGAGTGTTTGGTAATTCACAATATTTAAGAGGGCCGTTTCAATAATTTGTGCTTCGCCGAGTGGTGCATCAACACGTAATAAAGGCTCGTTATTAAAAACAACTTCACCTTCTTGCATACTTCGAACTGTCCCAGTAAATTTCATATTTTGTAAATAATGAAGGAATTCTTCTTCAAATTGTAATTCTGCTAAATAAGCGATATCACTTTCGGTAAAGCTGAAGTTTTCTATGTATTCTACAATTTTTTCAAGACCGGCAAACACAGCGTAACCATTCTCGAATGGAAGTTTTCGAAAATATAAATCAAAAACAGAACGGCGATTATGAATACCATCTTTCCAATATGTATAAGCCATATTGATTTGATATAAATCTGTATGTAAGGCATAACTATCGTCTTTATAATAATTCATTGCGAAAACACCTCCATAATTTGGTTATAGTATACCAATTTTTTAACGTTCGTAGCAAAGGAGGAGTGCTGAAATGGAGTCAAGAGAGAAAAAAATGAAATAATGCATATTTTTTAGAAAATTAGCATTTATTAATTTATATTTTTCTCAATTTTATGTATTATTAGAGTAATGGGGGTAATGAGAATGGAGGAGGACGATGCAACAAACATTAGAAAAGATAGGCAAACAAGTCTTTTACAAAAGGCTACAGCAAAAAATGACACAAGAAGAATTATGTCAGGGCATTTGTTCTGTCTCATACTTAAGTAAGATTGAAAATGGAAAAATCGAAGCATCAGAAGAAATTCTACAATTGCTCTGCACAAGGTTAGAAATTGCTGTGACGGATTTGAGAGACGTAGAAGAAGATGTGAAGGGAAAGCTAGATGATTGGTTGAATGCGTTAATCCATTTGGACAAGCAGCAAGTAGAACGGATCTATGAAGAGTTGCAAGGTGAAATGAAACATGTTTTGGATTTTGAAATTATAAATTATTATAAACTGCTTTATACGCGTTATTTGATTATGAAAAGGGATATTTCTGCTGTTGAAGAAGAATTGGATAAATTGAAGAAAGTCTACAAGAAGTATTCTCCATTTCAGAAATTGTTATATATGTATAGTAGAGGACTATTAAGCTGTTTACAATATAGATGGAATGATGGGCTAGACTACCTATTAAAAACAGAATTAATGGCTAAGGAGCAAGGGTATTATGAAACAGGTATGTATTATAATATAGCACTTGCATATACTCATCTGGATATTCATCACCTTGCAATTCATTTTGTAAATATAGCATTAGAAGGATTTCGTAGTGAATATAAATTTAGAAATATAATTAATTGTCAAATACTGATTGCGGTAAGTTATACAGAAACAGGTCAGTATGAAGAAGCTTTAAAAATGTATGAGAGTATATTGAGAGAGGCTACTTCTTTTGCAGACAAGGATGTACTTTTATCTATTACCTTAAGTAACATGGGAAGTATATATTATAAAACAAGTAAATATCAGCAGGCGAAGAAATATTATTTGGATAGTTTAAAACTTCAAAAGCAAATAGATTTAAACTACTTAGATACAGTATATGAAATGGCATTGGTATGTATTAAATTAGAAGAATTAGAAGAGGCAAAGGAATGGATTGATAAGGGGATTGTTGCAGCAAAACAAGAAGAGAGATTTAATGAAAAGTTATATTTGTTTTTAATTCTTAAATATAAATATTTCGAAGAGGCAAAAGATTATAAAGTATTTCTGGAAAATGAGGCTATCCCATTGTATAAATCTGCAGGAAATAAAATAGAATTAAAGAAAGTATATGTTGAACTTGCGGAACATTTTGCTAGTTTATCAAGATTTGAAGAAAGTAATCGATATTATAAATTAGTTATTGATTTAATGAATGGGTGATAAGGGGGAATGAAAATGAAAAAGATGGTATTTGGAGTAATGGCGTTTATAGTGACTCTTACAGTTTTTGGAGGAGTACAGCAGTATAGTAATAAACCCGATATCGTTGGACAAGGTCAACAAGCTAAAACAGTTCAACAAATAAACTCTTAATAAGAAACCCCTTTCCAACCGGAAAGGGGTTTCTCAATATTTGTTCCTCAAAATTCTACAAAACTTGAGAAAATAATTAATTGAATTTTTAGTATATTAATAGTGAAAACATAATGCTAAGATGAAACTACTCTTTTTCAAAAAAATTTTTTATTAGGGGGAAGGTTATATGAAAAAGAAGAGTTTAGCTTTAGTGTTAGCGACAGGAATGGCAGTTACTACGTTTGGAGGGACAAGCTCTGCGTTTGCAGATTCAAAAAATGTTCTCTCTACGAAGAAGTACAATGAGACAGTACAGTCACCTGAGTTTATTTCTGGTGATCTAACTGGAGCGACTGGCAAGAAAGCGGAATCTGTTGTGTTTGATTATTTAAATGCAGCAAAAGGTGAGTATAAGCTAGGGGAAAAGAGTGCGCAAGATTCTTTCAAAGTGAAACAAGTGAAGAAGGATGCTGTAACTGATTCAACAGTCGTGCGTATGCAACAAGTTTATGAAGGAGTACCTGTATGGGGTTCTACTCAAGTAGCCCATGTAAGTAAAGATGGTTCTTTAAAAGTATTGTCTGGAACAGTTGCACCTGATTTAGACAAAAAAGAAAAGCTGAAAAACAAAAATAAGATTGAAGGCGCAAAAGCAATTGAAATCGCGCAGCAAGATTTAGGTGTTACACCTAAATATGAGGTAGAGCCAAAAGCGGACTTATATGTATATCAAAATGGTGAAGAAACAACATATGCATACGTTGTAAATCTAAACTTTTTAGATCCGAGTCCAGGAAACTACTACTATTTCGTTGAAGCAGATAGCGGTAAAGTATTAAATAAATATAATACAATTGATCATGTGACAAATGATGATAAGTCACCAGTTAAACAAGAGGCTACTAAACAGGAAGCGAAGGTTACAAAACCTGTAACAGGAACAAATAAAGTGGGAACTGGTAAAGGTGTATTAGGAGATACGAAATCACTTAATACAACGTTATCGGGATCATCGTACTACTTACAAGATAATACACGCGGGGCAACGATTTTCACATATGATGCGAAAAATCGTACAACATTACCAGGAACATTATGGGTAGATACAGATAATGTTTTCAATGCGGCGTATGATGCAGCGGCAGTAGATGCTCATTACTATGCAGGTAAAACGTATGATTACTATAAAGCTACATTTAATAGAAACTCTATTAACGATGCGGGAGCTCCGTTAAAATCAACAGTTCATTACGGAAGTAAGTATAACAATGCATTCTGGAACGGTTCACAAATGGTATATGGGGATGGAGATGGTGTGACATTCACTTCATTATCAGGTGGAATTGATGTAATCGGTCATGAATTAACGCATGCTGTTACGGAAAATAGTTCGAATTTGATTTATCAAAATGAATCAGGAGCGTTAAATGAAGCTATTTCTGATATCTTTGGTACTTTAGTAGAGTATTATGATAACCGTAACCCAGATTGGGAGATTGGTGAAGATATTTACACGCCTGGTAAAGCAGGGGACGCGCTTCGCTCTATGAGTGATCCAGCGAAATATGGTGACCCAGATCATTATTCTAAGCGTTACACTGGTACTAGTGATAACGGTGGGGTTCATACAAACAGTGGCATTATTAATAAGCAAGCTTATTTATTAGCAAATGGCGGTACGCATTCTGGCGTTACTGTAACGGGTATCGGAAAAGATAAAGTAGGTGCGATTTACTACCGTGCAAATACAAAGTATTTCACGCAATCTACTACATTTAGTCAAGCTCGTGCTGGTGCAGTGCAAGCTGCTGCAGACTTATATGGTGCGAGTTCTGCGGAAGTAAATGCAGTTAAGCAATCATTTAGTGCTGTTGGTATTAACTAAGGATTTAAGAGATAGTTATTAATAAAATACTTCAAAAATAAAGAAGGAGCATAGGCTCCTTCTTTATTTTTTTCTCCATTTTTTCCACAAATAAAACAATCCGATACAACCTGCGATTGTTACAATCCACTTTGCTTCATTTGTTCCATTTATAACGTGATATGCAGAATACACTTCAATCAATAAGGCCGGTATTTTCCCTATTGTGCTGGCAATACTGAAAGAAAGTAACGACATTTTGCCTAGAGATGCAAATAGAGTAACGATGCTTGATGGGATGAAAGGTATCAATCGAAACGATAGAACGAGTAGAAAAGCCTCTCTACCTTCTACGTAAAGAAGACGCTCTACCTTTGGGTACTTATTTACTTTATCGTGAGTGAAACTTTGAAGGCCTATGCGATAAATATAAAACGAGATAACAGCCCCTAATGCTTCACCTGCGATCGAAATGATTGTCCCATTTGTTACACCGAAGAGCTGTATATTAATGGCGGTTAAAAAAATACTAGGGATAAAACCTAAAAGACTAATGATGATGTTGATTAAGATACTAAGCGGAATAGCGATTGAATAATACTCTGTTAAGAAGTTTTGAATTGTTTCTGCCATTGTATAAAATCCTTTATCTTTTTTTGCATTACACCATATTTCTATTGTGTAGGCAAGTGCAAATTTACATAATGTAGAAAACGTTGATAGGAATGGGCTTTTATACCTTATAAGGGTATTGGGTATGTTGGAATAGGGGTATATTTTCGTTTTTAAAAAACCACACAAAAAACCTTATAAATTAAGGTTTTTTGTGTGGTTTAGTCAGTGGTTTTATTCGGGAAATAATATTGAAAATGACAGGGTATATTTTAGTGGTGGTGAAAAACCGTGATTTAGTGAATTTGTACGGGTAAATACCGAAAAGTGCATGGGAAAATTGAAAACTGTACATGTTTTTGTGTTGTGAAATTGACTTTTAGTGAAGTTACGATAATAATCATGGAAGAGGTGATATGATGAAACGAATAAGCAGTCTTTTCTTGAGTAGTTTATTGGCGTTAATGCTGATCTTAAGTGGATGTGCAGGAAAAGAACAAAAAACAGAGAATCAAACAGGAAATCAAACTACGTCAGTAGAAAAAATTAGTGATAATATTTTAGACGAAATGGAAGGACCACCTAAAAATGGTCATACGATTGAAAGGCATGTAGGCAAATCAGAAGAGGATTTGAAGAACCGCTTGAAGACAGATAAAGTATCAGCGGCGAGTACATACTATGATAAAGAAACAGCAACGAAAGCTGTAAAAGATAGTTTGAAGCAACATGATAAGGAAATTCAGGATTGGTTAAAAAATTCTAAAGAAGCTCGTCTCGTATTAAATACAACTCATTCATTCCCGGTTGGAAAAACAGTAATAAAGAAAAATATGAGCGTAAAAGACAAATTAGTAAAGACTGTTACTGTTTTAGCTAGGGATAAGTCGGGAGATCTCGGTTATAAGATTATTACTTCTTATCCATCAGATAAATAAGGGGGAGTACATATGTATACGACACTACAATACTTTCTTAAATCATACTGCACACTAAGTATTCATGAGGATGAAATAGTGAGCGTGATGGAAGAGTTTATCGAGCAAGAAGAAGAGGAAGTTGTTTTGAAGTTACGTGATGAATTAGTAAATATGAAGAAAAAGAACGCGTGGGAAGAAGCATGCATATTAGCTGCGAAGCAAGGGAATCGCATGTGGTCTTTAGAAGAAACGAAAGACCATCTGGAAACCTTTTTACTATTATTGCAAAAGAAAAAGGCGTGAGTAGATCACGCCTTTTTGTATACGCTTTTTGAAATTTGACCATTTGAAATTATTGCACCGTTTTGTGTCACCTTTTTATAAGTAACAGCTGTAATTTTATCGCCAGTAGTACTAATTACTTTAGAAGAAACTTCAACATTTTTACCAGTTGCTGTACCGAAAATACGTGTAGTAATACTACCACCGTTTGAGAACGCTTGAATGTAAATATAATTCCCAGTATTGTTTTTAAACTTTAAATCAGGTCCATAATCTGCAACTGCTGCATCTTGCCCAAGTGGTAAGTAATGTACAGGCATAGAATGGTTGCTTCGAGAAACAATTCCTAAATCAGCTCTTAAAGCTGCGCTATATAATGTGCTACTTACTTGGCAAACTCCTCCACCAGCACTTTGTATAACTTTCCCTTGTAAATATACTGCGGCAGATTTATAACCATGTGCAGCATCTGTTACGCCAACACGGCCGTTAAAACTAAATGTTTCATCAGGTGCTACGATAGCCCCGCTTAGAGTAGTTGCTGACTTATTCACGTTAAAAGATTGGTTTCCGTTACGACCAGCCATTGGAGTAGAATATTCAGCTATAACTTCTTTAATCCCCATTTTTTGTATATCTTCTGTAGAACGTTCTGGTTTTATGAGTGTAACAGGTAATGCAATATCTGATTTCCCTGTAGCAATAGCTTCGTTTGTTAAATTAGCTAGCTTTCCTTTGTCAATTTTTTCTCCATTTTGACTTTGACTAATGTTTACGGTAGAACCTTCGACATTTAATTCTGCATTAACAGGGTTTTTTAATGTTTCATTATATTTGTCTTTTATAAAGGCATCGTACGTTGTGGTATTTAATTGAGGTGTTAATTTGTAGTCGTGTTGTATTTCACCGTCTTCGGCTTGTTTGCGCATTTGGTAACGGTTTATTATGTTGCCTTCTTGTTCTTTAAAGATTTTATCGACAATATCTTTCTCTTTGTAATCGATCCCTAAATCCTTCCATGTATAGGTTTGTTTATTATCTTGGAATATGTAGGTAAGGGATTTTTGATCTAATTCAGTCATTTTTTGATTAATGATAGTTTGAATCTCTGCTTTATTTTTTCCATCAAGAGAAATACCTTCAAACGTAGTGTTTGGTAGTGCAGTGGTATCCAATTGATTATTTAATTTGGATACATATTGATATCCACCAATACCTCCCACACAAAGTAATATGCCACCAGCAATTGTTGAACCGATCAGTATTTTACTTAGCTTCATTTATTTCCCCCCAGAAATTTTTGTATAAATATATGTATTACATTTTTTGTATAAAAATGATGAAAATAACATTATGTACGTACTAGTATACTATTATTTTCACTACGTGTGTAATGTTTTTATAAAAAATGTTACACTGTTGTAATAATTGTCTCTTTTTGTCACAATGTGCATGCGAAATATGTTGAAAATTATAATAAAAAGGCTGTCTAGAAAAATCTAGCAGCCTTTTTATTATAATTTTTTATGCTCATTTTTATTCGTAACACCGAGATGTTCTTGAAGTGTTGTTGATATATCGTTGACGCTTTTTTCATTTGGAAGGTAATAATAAATACCACCTATATATTTATCAGTACCTTCTACTTGCATTTTGTCTATTTTTAAATCTGAATCCATTGAATTTTTTGCGATTGCCATCATATCATCGAAAGTTAAATTGGTTTTTAAGTCTTTATCGACAGCATCTAATAGGTCACCGATTTTATTAATGGAGTTAAGAGATAATGCTTTTTCAGCGATAGCTTCTAAAACAAGTTGTTGTCGTTGACCGCGCATATAATCACTATCGATATGACGAGTTCTAGCTAGTGCAAGGGCTTCTTCTCCATTTAAATGTTGACGTCCTTTTTTAAGATGAATTGCATCTGCTTCGTCTTTACTATTTTGTTCTGTGAATTCAACTGGGACGTCGACAGTAATACCACCGAGAGAATCAACAATTTTAATAAAGGATTTGAAGTTGAATTTCACATAGTAGTCAACTGGAACATCTAAAAAAGTTTCTACCGTATCGATAGTGCTGTCTACACCACCAAATACGTGTGCATGTGTAATTTTATCATATTTATCACGTGATTTAATGTAGACACGTGAGTCACGTGGAATGCTGACAAGTTTAACGGATTTATCATTTTTATTAATCGTTGCAAGTAATAACGCATCTGTACGAGTCGCTTTTCCATAACCTTTTTCCCTAATATCACTTTCATCAACACCCATAATAAGTACGGAAATATTGTCAGTCATAGGTTTAACAGCTTTTTCACGTTTGCTGGATTTATCCCCTCGACCTAGTTCAGAATAGGCATTACTTAAAACTGATTTTGCTTTACTGTATATATGGAAGGAGTATCCTCCGGCTCCAAGTGCTACAATTAGTAGCGGAATAAGAAGGAACCAAAGTAGACGTTTTTTCTTGGAGCGTCCTTTTTTGGCTCGCGTATTGTTGTTCGTGTCGGATTTCATCATTTTTTCTCCTTTAAAACTATCAAAGTATATACATTCAGAAGTATATTTAAACACATAAAAAATATTGTACGCTAAATAAAAGCGATTGTACATGTATAAAAAATAGATGTCTTGATTATTTATCCCGTATTAACGGGCAGTAAAACTCCCACCTCAAAGTCCAGTGAATACAATGAAGTTAGGTGGAGATAACTGCCCGTAAATACCCGATTGGTGAAGGCTAATAATCAGAGTGGAGCTAGCCCCACTCTGATTAAAGTTTCACTTTATAAGACACCTATTCGTTATTGTATACAAAAGATAGGAATAAGAAAATGATAAAATTTTACATAATTACAACATAATACTTACGATAATTGCAGATAAAATGCTAACAAGAGTAGCCCCATATAGTAATTTAAGCCCGAACCGGGCAACGACGTTTCCTTGTTCTTCGTTTAATCCTTTTACTGCACCAGAAATAATTCCAATGGAGGAAAAGTTGGCGAAAGAAACGAGGAAAACAGAAATAATACCAACTGTACGAGGGGAAAGGCTATTGGAAATTTTGCTAAGATCCATCATTGCTACAAACTCATTTGTTACAAGCTTCGTTGCCATAATGCTACCAGCTGTAACGATTTCAGAACTCGGTACACCAATAAGGAATGCAATAGGAGCAAATACGTATCCGATTAACTGTTGAAAAGTAATACCGAATATAATGAGGAATAGGTCATTGATGCAACTCATTAATGCGACGAATCCAATGAGCATAGCGCCGACGACAATGGCTACACGAAAGCCATCAAGAATGTATTCGCCAAGCATTTCAAAGAAACTTTGTTTTTCACCTTTTATTTCCAAAATATCTTCGTCATCTTTCACGTCGTAAGGGTTAATGATGAGTACGATAATAAAGCCACTAAATAAATTGAGAAAGAGTGCGGTTACTACATATTTAGGTTCAATCATCGTCATATAGGCACCTACGATAGACATAGATACGGTGGACATAGCAGAGGCGCAAAGAGTATAAAGACGATGTTTTGGAATTTGAGCTAATTGTTTTTTTACTGTAATAAACACTTCTGATTGGCCGACAATGGCAGATGCGATAGCGTTGTAAGACTCTAATTTACCAAGGCCATTTATTTTACTGAGGAAGTAACCGATCCAATGAATAAAAAATGGTAGTATTTTGAAATGTTGCAATACCCCAATTAAAACAGAGATAAAGACGATTGGTAATAATACAGTAAGGAAAAATGGCATTTCACCTTTATTTGCAAGGCCACCAAATACGAAGTTTATACCATCGGCAGCATACTCAAGTAGCTTTGTAAACAGGCTGGAAATGATTCTGATAAGTATGAGACCAATTTCTGTATTTAATAATAAATAGGTTAAAATTAACTGTATAAGAAGCATAATGAAAATTGGTTTAAATTTAATATGCTTCTTATTATTACTAGCAATATAAGCAAGGAAGAAAACGACGATAAGTCCAATGAAAAAAGTGATAAATTTCATAGTAAACCCCCTAAAAGAGATATTCTGCTATATATGTTTTTCATTTCAAGGGAGAATATGCATCTTTGGTAAAGAAAGGAATAGAGAGAGCATGAATATATGTAGAGTGCATCACGTTGCCATTATTTGTTCGAATTATGAAGTATCAAAAAATTTTTATACTAGAATATTAGGTTTTAAAATGATAAATGAAGTATACAGAGCGGAGCGAGATTCTTATAAATTAGACTTACGAGTAGGGACGGAGTATCAAATTGAATTGTTTTCATTTCCAAGCCCACCTACGCGTCCAAGTTTTCCTGAAGCAGCTGGACTTAGACACTTAGCATTTGCTGTTACAGATATAGAAGAAGCGGTGCAACATTTAAACGAATGTGGTATTGAGACAGAATCGATACGTATGGATGAAATAACAGGAAGAAAATTTGTCTTTTTCCAAGATCCTGATGGTTTACCTTTAGAATTGTATGAGGTGTGAAAATTGGTGAATTTTATATAGGGTTGCTTTCAAGTAAATGAAGAAACTAAAGTGAAACTTCTTTTTTAAAGGAGGTGTAACTTTAGCTAAGAAAGCTAAAGGCTAGATGTGGATATTTTTAAATTATTGATGGTAGCTATTCTTATTGCGTTAACAGCCTTTTTCGTGGCTGTTGAGTTTGCAATTATTAAGGTGCGTAGCAGTCGTATTGATCAGCTCGTTAGTGAAGAAAGGCGAGGTGCATTGGCTGCCAAAAAAGTAACTTCAAATTTAGATGAGTATTTATCAGCATGTCAGTTAGGTATTACAATTACTGCTTTAGGACTCGGGTGGTTAGGAGAGCCGACTATAAAGCATTTACTTGAGCCGTTGTTTTTAAAAATACAATTATCTCCTGCTATTTCCAGTACAGTTTCATTTATTATTGCCTTTGCAGTAATTACGTTTTTACATGTCGTCATTGGGGAACTTGCGCCAAAGACATTTGCTATACAAAAAGCAGAGCAAGTGAGCTTATTATTATCGAAGCCACTTATTTACTTTTACCGAGTTATGTATCCGTTTATTTGGGCTTTAAATGGTTCAGCAAGGATTGTAACAGGTTTATTTGGCTTACCTCCAGCTTCTGAGCATGAAGTGGCTCATTCAGAAGAAGAATTAAGACTAATCTTATCTGAGAGTTATGAGAGTGGAGAGATTAACCAAAGGGAATTTAAATACGTTAATAATATTTTTGAGTTCGATAATAGGGTAGCTAAAGAAATTATGGTACCTCGTACGGAAGTTGTAGGTTTATATGAGGATGAACCATTTGAAACACATATTAAAGTAATTGCACAAGAAAAATATACGAGATACCCAGTATTCGGTGAGGATAAAGATGAAATTATAGGAATGGTTAATGTAAAGGACTTATTTATCCGTTACATGGATGGTAATCGGGATGAAGAATGCTCGATTACACCATATACAAGACCTGTTATTGAAGTTTTAGAAAATATACCAATTCATGATTTACTATTACAAATGCAAAGAAAACATATTCCATTAGCTGTCTTATATGATGAATATGGTGGGACAGCGGGGATTGTTACGTTAGAAGATATTTTGGAAGAAATTGTTGGAGAGATTCGAGATGAATATGATGAAGATGAACATCCACCTATAGAACATATAAGTGAAGGATATAAAATCGTTGAAGGAAAAGTGCTTATTAGTGAAATCAATGATTTATTTGGTATCCATTTGGTTGCTGCTGATGTGGATACAATTGGTGGATGGATTATGGTACAAAAACAAACCGTTGCTGAGGGAGACATTATTGAACAAAATGGCTTTTATTTCAAAGTTCTTGAAAAGGATATGCATCAAATTAAACGAGTGGAAATAAAGAAAGTAGAAGAATAATTTTCTATAAACTTCTTATCCGCTATTAGTGGGAGTAGGGCTGTCGGTAACTCCCACTAATTAAAGCTTCACTTTATTAAAAGGGATATATAGAAAAATAAATGTTTGCGCTTTCAAAAGAGGTGCTATATAGTGAAAGTGGATACTGAAGAATTCTTTTTCATGATACTCGTAGTTTATAGGGCGAATTCTTTAGATAAGGATTTAGAATGAAAAGTATAGGTGATGAAAAATGATAGCAACGAAGGATATACGTATAGAAAAAGATTTTTTAGGTGAAAAGGAAGTACCAAGTGTAGCTTATTATGGTGTACAAACATTACGTGCTGTAGAAAACTTCCCAATTACAGGATATCGCATTCATCCGTCACTCATTACGGCAATGGCGATCGTAAAAAAAGCGGCGGCACTTGCAAATATGGATACTGGTTACTTAGCTAATGATATTGGACAAGAAATTGCAGAAGCAGCGCAAGAAATTGTTGATGGAAAATTCCACGATCAATTTATCGTGGACCCGATTCAAGGTGGGGCTGGAACTTCTATTAATATGAACACAAATGAAGTAATTGCTAATAGAGCGTTAGAGCGTATGGGATATGAAAAAGGCGAGTATGCAAAAATTAGCCCAAACACTCATGTGAATATGGCTCAGTCAACAAATGATGCGTTCCCAACAGGAATTCACATTGCAACTCTTATGATGTTAGAAGAGCTTCTTCTTACAATGGAAGAACTTCATGTCACTTTCCGTGAAAAGGCAAAAGAGTTTGATCATGTCATTAAAATGGGACGTACACATTTACAAGATGCAGTGCCAATTCGTCTTGGACAAGAATTTGAAGCATATAGCCGTGTACTTGCGCGTGATATAAAAAGAATTAAACAGTCTCGCCAACATTTATATGAAGTAAATATGGGGGCGACAGCTGTTGGTACGGGATTAAATGCAAATCCTAAGTATATTGAACAAGTGGTAAAACATTTACGAACGTTTAGTGGATTCCCACTTGTTGGTGCAGAGCATTTAGTTGATGCAACGCAAAACACAGATGCATACACAGAAGTGTCTGCTGCATTAAAAGTATGTATGATGAATATGTCTAAAATTGCGAATGATCTTCGTATTATGGCTTCTGGACCACGTGTTGGATTGGCTGAAATTCAACTGCCAGCACGTCAGCCAGGTTCATCTATTATGCCAGGTAAAGTAAATCCAGTTATGGCAGAAGTAATTAACCAAGTCGCTTTCCAAGTAATCGGAAACGATCATACAATTTGTCTAGCATCAGAAGCAGGGCAATTAGAGTTAAACGTAATGGAGCCTGTACTTGTATTTAATTTAATTCAATCTATTAGCATTATGAATAACGGATTCCGTGTATTCCGTGAATATTGTATTAAAGGAATTACAGCGAATGAAGAACTGCTAAAGCAATATGTTGAGAAAAGTGTTGGAGTTATTACTGCCGTTAATCCTCATATTGGTTATGAAGCAGCATCTCGCATTGCGCGCGAAGCGATTGAAACAGGAAAATCTGTTAGGGAGTTATGCTTAGAACATGGTGTTCTAACAGAAGAAGAATTGGATATCATTTTAGATCCATTCGAAATGACGCATCCTGAAATTGCTGGTGCTTCTTTATTAAAGAATAAGAAGCTGTAATGTGAAAAAACACCGATCCATTTGGATCGGTGTTTTATTTTTAAAAGATATTAAATACAGCGTTTAATTGAAGTAAGCTAATGATAGCTAAGAAGATTAAACTGTATTTCATTGCTGTTTTAAATAGAGCAGATTCTTTACCAACTAGTCCAACTGCTGCACAAGCAACTGCTACAGATTGTGGTGAAACCATTTTTGCCATTGTACCACCTACTACGTTTAATGCAACAAGTGTAGAAGGAACGATGTTTAATTGATCTGCAGTTACTGCTTGAAGTGGTGCGAATAATGAACCACTTGATACTACTGAACCTGTAATGAATACGCCAATCCATCCTAAAATAGGAGAAAGAACTGGGAATGCATTACCAGTAGAAGAGAATGCAAGTCCAAGTGTAGATGACATACCAGAGTAGTTCTCTACGTAAGCTAAAGCGATAACGCTACAGATTGTATATACTGGAGCTTTTAGTTCTTTTATTGTTTCAACAATTAATTCTTTAACCATTTTACCTTTTACGCGGTACACGATAAGTGAAACGATAATTGCTAATACGATTGCAGTAGTTGTAGATGAGAATACATCAAACTTGAAAACAGCTGCGAAAGGTGTATCGGCTTTTGTAATTGGTGTAGTTTTCATAACAGCATTATGAAGACCAGGGAATTGAATGTTAAATACTAAGTTTGCTAGTGCGCCATCCGGAGCAAATAAAGCTTTAATTGGTTTTAAATTAAAGATTGTTACGAATGCAGTTAAGAATACGAATGGAGACCAAGCATATAAAATTTGATTGAATGTATGAGATTCTTTTTCTTCTTGTTTTTCTTCTTTAGTAGAAGATTTTGGCTGCCAAACACGTAAGAATAATGCAAGAGAGACCATACTTACAACGGCTGCGAAAATATTAGTAAGTTCTGCACCTAAGAAGTAAGTTACAGCGAACTGAGTAATTGCGAAAGAAAAACCACTTACAAGAATACCTTGCCAAGTTTCTTTAATACCTTTGATTCCATCGACCATTGAAACAAGTAAGAAAGGTAAAACGATACTAATGAATGGTAAAATAAGAACAGTTTGACGACCGATAGTTAATGCGTCTAGCTCAGTTAATTGTGCTGGTACTGTAACTGGGATACCCATAGCACCCATAGCACCACCAGCGATGTTAGCTACTAAACAAATACCTGCTGCTTTTAATGGGTTAAAGCCCATACCTACAAGTAGTGCAGCTGTAATAGCAACTGGAACCCCTAGACCAGCTGCGCCTTCTAAGAAAGCACCGAAAGAATAAGCGATTAATAAAACTTGTAAACGTTGATCATTTGTAATGCTTGAAATACTATCGCGAATAATATTGAATTGCTCTGTTTTAACAGTTAATTTGTAAAGGAAAATTGCGGCGATAACGATAGTACAAATTGGATAAAATCCAGATAAAACACCGAATCCAGCAGATGCTACAGCTACTGTTGCTGGCATTTTATAAACGAATATAGCAAGAATAATAGCGACAATCACACTGTAAAGACCAGCGATATAACTTTTCATTTTCAGTCCCATTAAACAAATGATGAAGCAGAAAATTGGAAGTGCTGCGATTAGTGCAGATAACCAAATATTGTTTAATGGGTCATAAATTTGTGTCCAAGTACTCATAATAATGACAACTCCTATCTATTTTATGTGAAGGTATTCACATTATTTGTGAAAGAATTCACAATCAACTTACATGACTTAGTATATTCTCCTTCTCCACTATTGTCAACGTGAAAAAGTATAATTATTCCATAATAGTGTTAAAAGAAATGCTTTGTTCATAAAGTGGACAAAAAGTACATTTGAATCTATTTGTATATCCGTTTATATCACATAATACCTGTATTGAGTATAAAGGATGTTTGAATACATAGTACTACCTATCTTATTTGATTCAGTAGGGCAGGTAAGTGCTATGTATTTTGCTATTTGGGTATAAAGGAAGGTTCTCACCTAACTTCTTTGCTTCAATCTAATTTCGATGTGGGAGTTTTACTGCCCATTAATGTGGGGCAAACGCCAGATTATTTTTTGATCCACGAGACTTTAAAACATGACCTAGCTAATTGTAATACGAATAAAATATCATTACCATATATTTTCCTTTTAGCGTAACAAAGAGGTTAAATATGATTGAACTAAGTTACGATAGGTTGTCAATTATAGACGGTATTTTACAATATCATTACTACACGTTTCAATGAAGCGAAAATATAACAAAAATACTGATAAAACAACGTTTGTAGGCAAAGTATTCATCGTCCTGTATTTTGCTTTTTTGTTATATCATATAGTATAATATTCAAAATCAGCAGGGATTTTTTCCTGAATTCTTTGTTGACAAAGGTGGAAAATTTTTTCAACTTTATAGGTTGATAAAGTTATGTCGTAACAGGAAATATAAGAACAGATATATAAATAAATAAAAAGACAATAAAAACGAAAACGAGGGGAACTTTATGAGCCAAAATCAATTTGAATGTCGTATTTCAGAAGAAGATGTACAAATGTTAAGAGCATTAGCGCATCCACTACGTCTACGTTTAGTAATGGAATTAATGCAGCGCGGAACGTGTAACGTAACACAATTACAAGAAGTATTAGAAATCCCACAATCAACGGTTTCGCAACATTTAACGAAATTAAAGCAAAATAAAGTAGTACGCTTTGAAAGACGAGGATTAGAAGTGTATTATCAAATTCATAATGATAAAGTCAGTGAAGTAGTAAAGACATTATTTTCTTAATTTTTGAATATTATGGGAAAAAGGCGTGTGGAATATACGTCTTTTTTATTTGGAAAAAAAGCCTATTGATTAACATATGGTGTTACGGAATATATTCTAATAGGAAAAGAAAAAATAGAAGGGAGTGTAGCAAGTAAAAGGAGGAATAATAGTATGGATGTAACACGTGTGAAACAAATCTTATCTTCTTCAAGTAGAATCAACGTTACATACGAGGGCGTACCAGTATGGATTGAGAGCTGTGATGAGCAGAGGGGCATAGTTCAAGTATATGATGTATCTAACCCTGGAGAAAGCGTTCACGTGGACGTGACGGCCTTAGAGGAGAAGTAATAGAAAAGACGCTTCTAAAATTTAGAAGCGTCTTTTTATTTATTCCATCATATGTGCAATTTTCTTAGAGAACATAAGAAGTATTAATCCTAGTACGATTACGATAACACCGATACTTGCGAATACTTCTAAATATCCTAAAGATTGAGTGAAAGCAGCTAATTGTCCTGCTAATAAGTTTGCACAGCCAGTACCAGCTAACCATACACCCATTAATAAAGATGCTAATTTAACAGGAGCGATTGCACTTACCATAGATAATCCGATTGGTGATAAGAATAACTCACCAATTGTGTGGAACATGTAAGTGAATACAATGAACAGTAAGTTTGCTTTTATTGTAATGTTACTTTCATCGCTACCAGTTTTTAAAACAGCTAAAGTTAGAATTAAATATCCAACCCCTAGTAAAATCATACCTAATGCCATTTTTGTTGGGATTTTTAAATCGCCATTTTTTGTTTTTGATAATTTAATCCATAGTGCAGAAACAGGTAATGCCAATAAGATAATGAACAGTGGGTTTACAGATTGGAACCAAGGTGTTGGAATTGTAAATCCACCGATTGTACGATCTACGAATTTATCTGTATAAAGTGTTAAAGAACTACCTGCTTGTTCAAATCCAGCCCAGAAGAATACAACGAAACAAGTCAGAATTAAAATTGCAACTGTACGTTTTTTCTCTTGTGTTGTTAAAGGTTTTTTCTCAACTACTTTTGCGTTGTTTTCTTTTGATTGTTTTCCGACAACAGTTGTTCCGATAGATCCTAAGTAACGAGGTGCTAATGTGTTAAATGCAATCTGACCGATGATCATACCGATACAAGCTGTTAAGAATCCGTATTTATAATCTGCGAAATAACCGCAAATGAATGGAGCGATAAAAGCTCCCAAGTTAATTCCCATGTAGAAGATAGTGAAGGCACTATCACGACGAGAATCATTTTCGCTATATAATTGACCTAATAAAGTCGAAATATTTGGCTTGAAGAATCCGTTACCAATAACTAATAATCCTAATCCTAAAAATAGTCCGGTTTTTGTGTTCATTGAAAATAGTACAAAGTTACCAAGTGCCATGATAATACCACCAATAGTAATGGCATGTCGCTTCGTAATGAAATGGTCAGTTAACCATCCACCAATGATTGGTGTGAAATATACTAGCATTGTGAAAATACCGTAAATTTGTACAGCAACTGCTTTATCAAATCCTAAACCGCCACTTACTAAGCTCGTTGTTAAATAAAGAACTAATAAGCCACGCATTCCGTAATAACTAAATCTTTCCCATGCCTCTGTAAAGAACAACAAGTATAACCCTGGTGGATGTTTTTTTGGTGACTGTTGCTCTCCAGCTTTTTCTAATTTTAAAGCTGCATCCATGTTTGTTTCCCCCTAATCCTGTATAACGGATATTTATGTAATTATTTTAATTCACAAAATATTTAGAAGTCAATAGAATTATATGGAAATAGAAAGAAAATTTCTGAAAAAGTTCTATTTTTCTTCAACCGTTATTGTATTTTTCCCTGAAAACGAGATAATAAGCGTTTTCAAATGTAGTAATTGAATTCTAAAAGAAAGTAAAATAGTGATTAATCAGAAAATTTAGATTAGAATATCTATTCTGATATAGAGAAAATACACTGTATTTACTTTTATAATATAACATATTGGGACTAAAAATACAAAATGAAATAATATGACACTTCAGTGAAATGAAAAAACCAGCTCCATAAAAGAGGGAGCTGGTTAGAGAAAATTATTTAACAAAACGTTTTTCAATGTCATCTAGTAGTAAGTTAGCAGCCATTACACCGCCAGCTGTATTCCAAATCACATCGTCAACTTTATATGCTTTTCCATTCTTTACTGCATTTAAGTTTTTAAATAGAGGATCATTTACATATTCTTTTTCTAATTCAGAACCTTTTTTCTCATTTCCTTTATCGAATGTGAAGTAGAATAATACATCACCATCCATTGCGGAAATACGTTCTTTCGATACGTTACGCTCTGCAAAATCATTTTTATTTTGATCGCCAGGACGTTTAAATCCAAGTTCTTTTAAAATAACCCCTGAGAATGTATCACCGTGATAAATACGCACATCGCCAGGCATAAAGCGTACCATAGAAATTTCTTGATTTACTTTATCACCAAGTTTACCTTTTAAATCTTTAATACGTGTTTCGTAATCAGCTAAAACCTTTTGACCTTCTTTTTCTTTATTCAATGCTTTTGCATAAAATTTGAAGTTATCTTTCCATTCGCCACGTAACGTTTCAGAGAACACAGTAGGTGCGATTGCATTTAGTTGCTCATATACTTTTTCGTGACGCATTTTGTTACCGATAATTAAATCTGGTTTTAAAGAAGCGATTGTTTCAACGTTAACTTGGCCTTCATCACCAACAACTTTTACATCTTTCATTTTATCTTTAATATGTGGATACCATGGGTCACCAGTCCAAGACTTTACAGCACCAACTGGTTTTACACCTAATTCTAGTAAAGCTTCAGTTCCTTCATTTGTTAAAATAACTACACGTTTTGGATTAGCAGGAACTTCTGTTTTACCCATTGCGTGTTCAACTGTAACTGTTTCTTTTTTCGTATCTTCTTTTGTAGCTTCCTCTTTGTTATTTGATTTTCCACAAGCACTTAAAAGTAGTGAAAATGCTAGTAAAAATACAAATACTGTAAACGATTTCTTTCGCGTAAAATTCATTATGTACCCCCTACATACTGAGAAGTTTTTTCAATAGCAAGCATGATATTAAAACTTTTTAGTGCAATTGTCAATGAAAATTATTCTCAATTTGATTGACAATAAGAATTAAGTTGAAATACACTTACAACGTATCATTATACATCGAAGGGGAAACGCTGCATGTTATTAAAAACAAATCAAGCAAAATGGATTGGATTATTTGTTGGAATCATTGCAGTCGTTATTTGTATTTGGGGAAGTATTATTTTCGGATATACAAATACGAGTTGGAAATTAGCGCTGGATGCCTTTTTCCATTTTAACGGTTCCAATGAGCATATTATTATTCAAAATGTGCGTCTACCAAGGGCACTAATTGCAGCTAGTGTTGGTGCTAGTTTAGCCATTGCAGGTTGTCTTATGCAAACTTTAACGAAGAATCCACTTGCTTCTCCAGATTTTATTGGATTAAATTCAGGTGCTTCGTTCTTTATAGTTGTAGCAATTGTCCTCTTTTCCGTGACATCGTTATCAGCTTTCACGTGGATTGCCTTTTTAGGGGCAGCAGTTGCAGCTGTACTTGTATTTGCTTCTAGTTCTTTAGGGAAAGAAGGGACGACGCCTCTTAAGTTAACATTAGCAGGAGTCGCAATTAGTGCGTTATTTTCATCATTAACACAAGGATTACTTGTGTTAAATGAAAAGGCGCTTGAAGAAGTATTATTTTGGCTTGCCGGATCTGTGCAAGGAAGAAAGTTAGAAATTTTACAATCTGTATTCCCGTATTTATTAATAGGTTGGATCGCATCTCTCATGATGGCAGGTAAAGTAAATACATTAATGATGGGAGAAGACGTTGCAAAAGGACTTGGACAACGAACAATTTTAATGAAATCATTCGTCCTACTTATTATTGTATTGCTGTCTGGTGGTTCAGTTGCGGTTGCTGGTCCAATTGGATTCATTGGCATTGTTACTCCGCATTTTGCGAAAGCTCTTGTTGGAGTAGATCATAGATGGATAGTGCCGTATAGCGGATTGTTAGGTGCAATACTACTAATCCTAGCTGATATAGCAGCAAGATATGTTATTATGCCACAAGAAGTACCAGTAGGGGTTATGACAGCATTTATTGGAGCACCGTTCTTTATTTATATTGCGCGTAAGAGAGGGCTTAGCAAATGAAGAAGTATATTCCGTTTCGTATAGGAAAAGGTGAGCTCTCGTTTTTAATGTATAAACGGGCTTGTCTCGTCTTATTCAGTTTACTAGTTGTTTTAATAGGATTATTTTTTGCGAGTGCCGGTATGGGAGATATGAAAATTGCTCCTTATGATGTATGGCAAGCGATTACCGGAAACGGCGATGCGATGTCCAATATGGTTGTAAATAAGTTTCGTATGCCGCGTATTTTAATTTCTATCCTCGTAGGAATTGCGCTTGCGGTAGCAGGCTGTATTTTACAAGGGCTCGTTCGAAATCCACTTGCATCTCCTGATATTATCGGAATTACAGGTGGTGCAAGTGTAGCAGTTGTACTTTTTTTAGCTATATTTAGTGATAAAAACAATGCGCTAACAGTAAGCATTCATTATATGCCGTTAGCAGCTTTTGCTGGAGCGACGATTGTAGCGCTTTTTGTATATTTATTTGCATGGAAAAATGATGGGCTATCACCAATTAGTCTCGTTTTAATTGGTGTTGGATTTTGGGCATTAACGAAAGCGGCAACAACTTTATTTATGTTGTTAGCACCAATTTATCAAGCGAGCCAAGCGAATGTATGGATTACAGGTACTGTTTATGGATCTTCATGGCAAAACGTTATGGTGCTTGCTCCTTGGGTTCTTATTTTAACAGTAATCTCCTTTATCGCTGCGAGACATTTAAATGCGCAAGAGCTAGGGGATGATATAGCAGTAGGACTTGGTGTTCCTTTAACGAAGTCACGCGTATTCATGTTATTACTTAGTACGGCTTTAATTGGAGGAGCAGTTGCCTTCGCCGGAGGAATTGGATTTGTCGGCTTAATGGCACCTCATATTTCACGAAGATTAGTTGGTTCTTTATACGGTGCTTTACTCCCAGTTGCAGCTATTGTCGGTGCAATTTTAGTACTTGCTGCAGATTTAATTGGGCGCACACTTTTCACGCCACTTGAAATTCCAGCAGGGGTATTTACATCAGCTATTGGTGCACCTTATTTTATTTATTTACTTTATAAAAGTCGGAATTCATAAAGGGAGATGAATATGCAAAAAGCATTGGAGACGAAACAATTAAAGTTATCTTATGGTGAAACAATTATTATTGATGAATTAAATTTAGAAATCCCAAAGGGGAAAATTACAATTTTTATTGGTTCTAACGGTTGTGGAAAATCCACTTTATTACGTTCATTAGCTAGATTATTAAAGCCCACATCAGGTGATATTTTATTAGACGATCAGGCCATTCAAAATATGCAAACGAAGCAAATTGCTCGTCAAATGGCAATTTTACCACAAGGGCCTCAAGCGCCAGAAGGTCTTACAGTATTGCAACTTGTAAAACAAGGGCGTTATCCATACCAAACATGGCTAAAACAGTGGTCAGAAAAAGATGAGGAAATGGTACAAAAGGCACTTGCTGCAACAGGTATGACAGAATTTGCTGAGCGTGATGTGCATGCTCTTTCAGGTGGACAACGTCAACGCGCTTGGATTGCAATGACGCTAGCACAAGATACAGATATTATTTTACTGGATGAGCCAACTACCTATTTAGATATGACTCATCAAATTGAAGTGCTAGATTTATTATTCGAATTAAATGAAACAGAACAACGAACAATTGTTATGGTATTACATGACTTAAATTTAGCATGCCGCTATGCAGATAATATTGTAGCAATTCAAGATAAACAAATCTATGCACAAGGTAAGCCAGAAGAAGTAGTAGATGAGAAGCTAGTGCGCGATGTATTCCGAATGGAATGTCAAATCAGTACGGATCCATTATTTGGAACACCACTTTGTATCCCGCACGGAAGAGGAAGACGTTTAGTTAAAGAGGTTGCTCAGGCAATGAGATAATGAAAAAGACGATGGGGGTTCATCGTCTTTTTATTTTTGGCAAGAAAATAAGAGGAAGAGGGGAATACGTAAACGACGTTCATATTCTTCTTCATTTTGAAAATGGATTTGATTTGGTGTAGCTTCTTTTAAATTTGTAATTGTAAATCCAGCTTGTTGTAATAGTGTAAAATATTCTTCCGTTGTACGATGATATTTAATAACATCTTGATCAATCCAGGGTTCAACGCGTTTTCCTGTTTTAAAATAATCATCGACGAGCCAGTTCGTTCTTTTTCCGCTCGTTTGCAAGCTTTCAAATGAAGAGGTAATAATAGGGTGTTGAACGCTAAAAGTAAAGGTTCCATTTGTTTTTAAAGTTTCGTACACATTTTGAAAAATGATAGGAAGATGTTCGATATAATGTAAGGCGAGTCTAGATGTTACTAAATCAAAAGTAGTAGGAGGATATGTGTAGTCTTTGAGGTTTAAAAAATGAACGGCGCCATTTTTGTTTTCTAGTTGTTTTACAGCCTTTTCATACATAAGCTGTGAGCCTTCAATATCAGTGTATGAGCGGCAGCCATTTTCTAATAATTCTTCGCCAAACTTGGCGTCACCGCAGCCTAAATCGAGAATTTGTTTTCCTTTTACATCACCAATGAGTTGAAAAAAGGCTGGCTTTTCAAGTGATTCATTCGGGCTATTTTCTCGATATCTTCGTTTCATATATTGTTCAAAAAACGCTTCGTTATTATATACATCAGATTCTGTAAATGCCATGTTTGAATCTCCCTTCCAAATATTTTTTTATTCTATCAAATATGAAAAGTAAATAATAGATTTCTTGTACTGAATCATATATAATCTAAAGTTGTAAGCGGTTACTTTAAACTATTTTTCTATAATAAATTCTGAAAACGTGTTAAGCTAGTAGAGGGATTATTAGAACTATTGAGACAATAATCCGCTTACATGAACGATGGGAGGCTTCACGATGTCTAGTAAAACACTTGCGAAATTTTTAGAAGAAAATTTAGAGGATTTAAAATCAAAGGGGCTTTATAACGTAATTGATCCGCTTGAAAGTTCAAATGGACCGATCATTACAATTGGCGGGAAAGAATATATTAACTTATCTTCAAACAACTATCTTGGATTAGCAACAGATAGCCGTTTGCAAGAAGCAGCAATTGGTGCCATTCATAAGTACGGTGTTGGAGCAGGAGCTGTTCGTACAATTAACGGTACTTTAGATTTGCATATTAAATTAGAAGAAACAATTGCAAAGTTTAAACATACAGAAGCAGCAATTGCTTATCAATCAGGATTTAACTGTAATATGGCAGCGATTTCAGCTGTTATGGATAAAAATGATGCCATTCTTTCAGATGAATTAAATCATGCATCTATTATTGATGGTAGTCGTCTATCAAAAGCAAAAATTATTGTTTATAAACATTCAGATATGGAAGATTTACGCCAAAAAGCAATCGCGGCGAAAGAATCAGGTCTTTACAACAAATTAATGGTAATTACAGACGGTGTCTTCTCAATGGATGGAGATGTGGCAAAACTACCAGAAATTGTTGAGATTGCAGAAGAATTAGATTTAATGACATATGTAGACGATGCACATGGTTCAGGTGTACTTGGAAAAGGCGCAGGAACTGTAAAACATTTCGGTCTTTCTGATAAAGTTGATTTCCAAATTGGTACATTATCAAAAGCAATTGGGGTAATTGGTGGATATGTAGCAGGGAAGCAAAACTTAATTGATTGGTTAAAAGTTCGTTCACGTCCATTCTTATTCTCTACAGCGTTAACACCAGCAGATGCAGCGGCTTGTATGAGATCAATTGAAATCTTAATGGAAAGCACAGAGTTGCACGATCGTTTATGGGAAAACGGTCGCTATTTAAAACAAGGGTTAAAAGAACTTGGATTTAATATTGGAGAAAGTGAAACGCCAATTACGCCTTGTATTATTGGTGACGAAGTGTTAACACAAGAATTTAGTAAACGTCTAAATGAAGAAGGCGTATATGCAAAATCTATCGTGTTCCCAACTGTAGCTAAAGGAACAGGACGCGTTCGTAATATGCCTACAGCAGCTCATACGAAAGAAATGTTAGATGAAGCAATTCGTAAGTATGAAAAAGTAGGGAAAGAAATGGGTATCATTTAAGTAAGGACATCTTTTGAATAGCTTGCAAATGAGGAGTGGGGAAAATGAAAAAAATTCTAGTAACTGGTTCTTTAGGGCAAATTGGTTCTGAATTAGTAATGAAACTTCGAGATGTATACGGCGCATCAAATGTTATTGCAACAGATATTCGTGAAACAGATAGTGAAGTAGTAAAGTCTGGTCCATTTGAAACGTTAGATGTAACAGATGGACAAAAGTTACATGACATTGCAAAGCGTAATGAAGTAGATACAATTATTCATTTAGCGGCGTTACTTTCAGCGACAGCAGAAAAAAATCCGTTATTTGCATGGAATTTAAATATGGGTGGACTTGTAAATGCTCTAGAGGCAGCGCGTGAATTAAACTGTAAGTTCTTTACACCAAGTTCTATCGGTGCATTCGGTCCATCGACGCCAAAAGATAATACACCACAAGATACAATTCAACGTCCTACTACGATGTATGGGGTAAACAAAGTAGCAGGAGAGTTACTATGTGATTATTACCATCAAAAATTTGGTGTTGATACGCGCGGTGTGCGTTTCCCGGGTTTAATTTCTTATGTAGCTCCTCCTGGAGGCGGAACGACTGATTATGCGGTTGAAATTTATTATGAGGCGATTAAAAAAGGTGCATACACCTCATACATTGCTGAAGGAACATACATGGATATGATGTATATGCCTGATGCTTTACAAGCGATCATCTCATTAATGGAAGCTGATCCGACTAAACTAGTGCATAGAAACGCATTTAACATTACGGCAATGAGCTTCGAGCCAGAACAAATTGCAGCATCGATCCGTAAACACATTCCGAACTTTACAATGGATTATGCAGTAGACCCAGCTCGTCAAACAATCGCTGATAGCTGGCCAAACTCTATTGATGCAACAGCAGCAATGAAAGAGTGGGGATTTAAAGCAGAATATGATTTAGACAAAATGACAACTGATATGTTGGCTAAGTTAAAAAAAAAGCTCGCAACTGAGTTAGTGATGAATTAATAGGAAGAGTCGATTCTTTGGAATCGACTCTTTTATTTGTATTTTAGTAATATGCAAATAATTGAAAAAGTGATAGAATAAGTTAATTTGTGTGTAAAGGGGAGACAGGGAATGGAGAAATGGGAGTTAGCAAAGGAAATTTACAATACGTCACGTTTAACGGGAACATTTAAGCTTCGATCAGGACAAGTATCAAATCAATACTTTGATAAGTACTTATTTGAATCTAATCCAGTACTGCTAGTAGAAATTGCTAAACAATTGAAAGAGCTCATTCCTCCTCAGACAGAAGTGCTCGCAGGTTTAGAGATGGGAGGAATTCCAGTAGCAACAACATTATCTTTACAAACAGGTATACCAGTTGTATTTGTAAGAAAAGAAGCGAAGAAGTACGGTACATGCAAGTTAGCAGAAGGCGTTGATATTACTGGGAAAAATGTTTGTATTGTTGAAGATGTTATTACGACAGGTGGTCAAATATTATTAAGCACGAAAGATTTAAGAGGACTAGATGCGAAGGTGCATCATGTTCTAGGCGTAATTGAACGAACAAAAGAGGGGAGAGAAAACTTATTAGAAGATGGCTTACAACTGTATTCTTTATTTACAATGGATGAGTTAATTGAAGGAGAAGAGCAACATGCAAAGAGTTGATGTCGTATATGCACTAATACATGACGAAGAAACAGATAAAATATTAATGGTACATAATGTAGAGCAAAACGTTTGGTCATTGCCAGGTGGGGCTGTTGAAAAGGGTGAAACGTTAGAGGAAGCTCTAGTAAGGGAAGTAAAAGAAGAGACAGGTTTAACTGCTGTGGCAGGTGGACTTGTTGCGATCAATGAAAAATTCTTTGAAGAGTCAGGGAATCATGCGTTATTGTTTACATTCCGAGCGAGTGTAGTAAAAGGTGAACTTGTTGCAGCAGATGAAGGAGAAATTTCTACAATAGAGTGGGTGGATCGAACAATTGCAAATGAACGATTCCCATTCTATGATGGAGGATTCGATTCATTATTAGAAGTAGTCATTCCATATAAGTTTCAGCCAGAAACAAAGTGATTGAAAGAAAAAAACAGGAGCGCAGCGCTCCTGTTTTTTCTATTCAATCGTCTTCAGTAATAACTTTTTCAATAGTGGTTTAATCTTCAATCGTAAATCTTCAGCGTGATTAGCCACTAAGAAGTGATGGTTATAAATGTTTTTCATCAATTGATAAGTTGCTTCTTTCGCTTCGCCTTCTTCGATGAAGATACCGATTACTTCCATACCACTTTTACGCGCGAGTTTAACTGCTTCGTGTGTATCTAGAATTCCATCTTGTTGGTAGTCTAAAGCAGAAGGTTCACCATCTGTGAAAACTAGTAGGAATTTATGTTTTTCAGGTCTTTTCGCAAGCTTTTCAGAAACGATACGAATAATATATCCGTCGCGATTATCTTCTTCTTCACGAAGTTGCATAATTTCTGGACCAACGTTTGGTAACGTTGAGTTTTTGTAATTTACAACTTCGTGGATAACGTTCGGTTTATCTTCAGGTTTAGCACTAGAAGCATCTTCCCAAAAGCCGCTAATAGCGTGCGGGATTTTTAAAGATTTTAAAGCTTCATGGAATAGAACAACACTCTTCTTCGTTTCTTCCATTTTGTTATACATAGAACCAGAGCAGTCCACTAGTAGTTGGAATGCAACGTCAAGCTCTTGTGATTCTTGCCCCTTTTTATAAAACATGCGAGGCTGCTTTTCAGTATAAATACGAAGGAATTTCTTACGAAGTCTTCCATAATATTTATCGCTATTTGCATTCGTTTTGTTTTCAATCGTTTTTTCGATAATTTTCTTTAATTCTTTTACATCTTTATTAACGACTGATTTGATAGCTTGATAATCTTTTTTCTCATCAGGGTTTGGTTTGCGTGCTTCTTTGAATGTATGAGAAGCTCCAACATTATACTTGCCGTATACACCATCGTTCTGGCTAGAAGCGTGAGAAGCTCTTGCTTCTTCTGTATCGGCACCATCAAAGTTAGATTGTGTACTTTTTTGAGAAGTACCTTGTACAGAACCAAGTGCTTGATCACCGTCTTCTGATTCGCGAGCAGTATCACCCATCATATTTGTTTTTGTTCCACTTTCTAATTCGAAGCGTAAAAAGTTTTCGTTTTCGTTGTTTTTATTTTCACGGTGCCATGTCGAGAAGCTTTCATTGATTTTATTTTTATTCTCATCATCAACGATTTGCGTATCATCATTCGCTAATTTTTCGGTACGGCAGTTTTTCTCATCTGCAAGAACAGATAAGTAGAGCGGAGCATGTCCGAAATAGTTGTTAAGCATATCACTTTCAAGAAGCTCTTCCAAGCGATAGCGAATTTTTTCAACGATATACATAATATCTTCCGTATTATGAGCCTGGAATGTTTCATGCAGAATAGCTTCAATTTGCTCGAAATATTCATTATTAAACATTTCATATTTATCGCTCGTTAATGAAAGGTAGCAAAGACAAAATAGACGATCACCATGATAGTTACGAACACGGTTTATTTCATTTTGTGAACCGAAGTAATTGCGGTACATCTCTTTTCGGCGTTTAAAAATATGCTTTGTGCCAGGGCGTAAGTTTTTTACGATTTCCTCAACACGTAAATCTTCTAATAGAACAAATAATTGTGTTAAAAACTTTTTTAAGGGCGATTCTTGTAATTCAATCGCATATGAACGAATTAAAGTCATGTCCGAGTAATGTTTATTACCAAGTGCTTTTAAGAACACTTCGCTTTTTAATCCGATTACTGTATCTTCTTCTTTTCGATCATCCCAAAAGTGACTAATGACAACCTTTTTTTCAATTTCGTCGTAGTATGCTTTATAGCCATATTCAAGGTAGGCATCGTCTTCTTTTAGAAGGGCATACATTAAGTTCTCCATTTGTAGAAACAGCGACGCATCAATTTTCTTGTCACTAAAAATTTGTCTCATGAATTATCCCTCAAAGAAGTAACTTTCTGCTAATTCACGGACAGTCATTTGTTCTGTTTCATCATTTAATTTTGCAATAATGCTTCGCTCGATAGCGCGCATAACTGGAATATATACGCCTAAATCACATGCATCGATAATACCGCGGATACTTGCTGCTTCTTCACTTACACGTCCGTCACGAGCTAAAGGCATAAGATCACTTGCAAATGCAACGAATTTTTCAATTGTTGCAACATCATTTAATTTTGATTCAGACAGCAATAATTCTTTTAATGTATCACCTTGAATGTAAGGAACTTCAATAATAACGAAACGGTTTTTTAATGCTTCGTTTAGTTCACTTGTTCCAACATAGCCTTCATTGATCGCAGCAATTACGCGATACTCGTCATCACCGTATACAACTTCTTGTGTAAATGGGTTTGTAATCATTTTACGGTAATCTAGTGCACCGTGAAGTAGTGGTAACGTTTCAGGTTTTGCCATATTGATTTCATCAATATATAGGAAATGACCGTTCTTCATTGCTTTCATAAGAGGGCCGTTAACGAACGTTACTTCAGATGCGCCATCTTTCGTTTGTAATGTGTTGTATCCTAAAATACCTTCTACGTCTAAGTCGACAGAGCAGTTAATGCTATGCATGGGCTTTTGGAATAAAGAAGAAAGAGTTTCCGCTAGTACCGTTTTACCACTACCAGTCGGTCCTTTTAATAGAATGTTTTTACCAAGTAAAAGTGCTGTAATAGCATCTTCGATAATGCTATTATCAGATGCTTTATATATTTTTGTACCGATTAAATGTGCATTTTCACCAGCTTCTTGTTTATTCTTTTCGTGAATTGTTGAAAGCTGCTGTTTTAAATCAGCATGTATATGAAATTGTTCTAACATGTATTTCCCACCTAACATTATTTTCATAAAGCAATACATCTTATGATAACGTGTTTTAATATGGTATGCAAAGAAAAGGGAGAAAGATAAATAGAAAAGAAAAAAGCAATCAATATGAAATTGACTGCTTATAGTAAAGGAGAAATGAGTCGCATGAAAGACTCTAATATTCTTTTTTTGATACTTCTCTTTTGGAACGAATTCCATTTAATTTCAGTGGAATGTTTAAAGTCATCTTCAAAATCACGTTTAATGTCGTGAACCGTTTCGGATTCATAAAGTACACTAATAATTTCATAATTTAATTCGAAGCTACGTACATCCATATTTGCTGTTCCGATGGTTGCGATTTTATCATCAACGATTACAATTTTTGCGTGCATAAAACCATCTTTATAACTGTAAATAGAAGCGCCGGCTTTTAGAAGTGGAGTGAAATAGGATTGAGATGCTTGATCGCTAATAATACTATCACTTTTTCCTGGATATAAAATACGCACATCTATGCCCGATACTGCACTTAAACGTAATAACGTTAAAGTTTCCTGGTCTGGAATAAAGTATGGTGTAGCAATCCAAATAGATTTTTTTGCAGAAGCTATAATAGCTAGTAATGTATTACGAATACTTTTATCATCTGAGCTAGGTCCGCTTGCTACAATTTGAACAGCACCTTCTGCATTCGAAATTTCTTTACCTGGGAAGTACTGTTTATTCATAAATTGATCCCACGAGTAAGTATTCAATCCACTAGAGGCATAGAGCCAGTCCTCTAGAAAGATTGCTTGTAATTTATACAATGCTTTTCCTTCTATTTTTAAATGACTATCACGCCAAACAGGGAATTTTTTTGAACGGCCGAGGTATTCATCGCCAACGTTGAGTCCCCCAGTAAAGCCAACTTCTCCATCTACAATAACGATTTTTCGATGGTTCCGATAATTGACTGTTTCAAGTAACCAAGCTGAAAAAATAGGATCAAATTCTACAATTTCGATTCCAGCTTCTTTCATAGGTTGTAAAAAACGTCTTCTTAACGTATTACTTCCGAGTCCATCATAAAGGAAACGTACAATAACACCAGATTCCGCCTTTTTAATTAAAGCATCTCGAACTTTCGTACCGATCTCATCAGACTTATAAATATAGTACTGAATATGTATATGGTGCTTTGCATTCTCGATTGCTTGTAAAATTTCTGAAAATGTTTGATCTCCGTTTGTTAAAAGCTTTGTAGTAGTTCTATCTGCGGCAGGTCCGCCGCCAAATTTTTGTATGACTTCAGTTAAATGTACAGAGCTCTCACTTAATGGAGCTGTGAGTAATAGTTCTAGTCGTCTTCCTTCTAAAATTTCACGGAACAATTTTCTTTGTTCTTCTGAACGATGTAAATGTTTTTTTCGTCTCCAGCGGCTACGGCCGAACAGGGAGTATAAAAGCACACCTACAAAAGGAAGAAGTGCTAATACTAAAAACCACGCTAATGTACTTTGTGGGGATCGATTTTCTATAAAAATAACGAATGAAATTCCTACGATTGTAATGGACCATAGGACACCGACAAATGTATATAACGAAATAACCGATGTATTTAATAGGAGAAGAACGATAGATACAATTGTAAAGATTAATAATAATTGAACGATAGGTTTTTTCATGTTTATAAAATTCCTCTAATCTTTCTTAAATATAACCTTCTTATATAGAAGGAGATAATCTGACATCTTTATTATAAAGTGTTTTGTTTTTTTTACAAAATATAGACATTTATCCTATACTTTCCGCATTTGTCCTACATACAGTATAGTATTACGTTTTTCTCCCGCTATTTGTGGGCAGAAAAATCCCTACTGATTAAAGTTTCACTTTATCTCGCGTTAACGGGCAGTAAAACTCCCACCTCAAAATTCGGCTCGAGCAAAGAAGTTAGGTGGGAGACCAACTGCCCGTAAACGTCCGATTGGTTCAACTAATACTCAGTGTGGGAGGAACAAAACCCCCACTGAGTATAGTTTCACTTTATTATACAGGTTATCAACAAAATCCGTACATTCATACAATACCTGTTAAAATGAGCAAATTGAAAAGGAGAGGGGAATAATGAATTATATAGAAAATAACGGAGTGTATGATCGCAATCATCATGGAGGACATCATAATCACGGCGGACATAATCATTATGGTGGACACAATCATTATAACCACCATCATCATCATGGTGGTGGTTGGGGCGGTGGGTTTTTCCCAGGAAGTTTTGCAGGAGGCGTATTAGGGGGACTTACGGTCGGTGCATTAACAGGTGTAGCAAGTGGAGGGTATTATCCTGCTCCTTATCCGGTAACGTATCCAACACCATACCCAGTTTATCAGCAAACACCGTATCCATATTATTAAACTAAAAAAAGAGGCTAGCCTCTTTTTTTAGTTTAATAATATTTATTTATAAAATATTTCCAAAATGAAGGTGAAAATATGTTAATATTTCGTTATTGCAATTCAAAAGTATATATGTCGATTTGAATTTTAAAATTGTTATGCGCGAATAATTGTATAGTATGCTGGCTTGCTATTTGTGGGAGCCTCACTACGCTGTGTCTGTTAAAGGGTTTAAATTAGTAGGAAACAGGAATTGCATAGAGTGAGTTAAAGGAATGCGGTATAATAAGGCAATATAATGAGTGGAATAAAAAGCTACTACTTATAATTGAAAACGGTATTATATTGCTTTTTATTACAAATAATATTATGTTATTTTAATCGGCATATTTCAAAACGTGATTACGTAAAGTGCTATTGTTAGGAAATGAAATGTCTCTATTTCTATGAAAAGAAACAAGTATGTTTTAGTCAGATAGGAAGCAAGGAGAGATGCGCATGCTAGAACAAAGAGATCATGCATTGTATGACTCTTCATTGCAAGATTTAAAGTTAGCATTAGATGAGTCTTCAATTGTTGCAATTACAGACCGAAAAGGTCTTATTACATATGTAAATGATAAGTTTTGTGAAATCTCCAAATATAGAAGAGAAGAGTTACTCGGAAAAGATC
Organism: Bacillaceae bacterium OF18-1A; assembly: GCA_027694045.1. Classification (GTDB taxonomy): domain Bacteria; phylum Bacillota; class Bacilli; order Bacillales; family Bacillaceae_G; genus Bacillus_A. The sequence goes on from JAQEWB010000005.1 coordinate 83,306, forward strand.
ATCGTATTTTAAATTCAGGGTATCATCCGAAAACGTTTTTTCAACATTTATGGAAGCGAATTTTGAATGGAAAAGTATGGACAGGTGAAATTCGAAATCGAGCAAAAGATGGTACATATTATTGGGTTAAAACAACAATTGTTCCATTTCTAAATGAAAAAGGAGAGCCGTATCAATTTATTGCGATCCGAAATGATATTAGTAGTAGAAAAGAAGCGGAGCAGAGATTGCGGCTAAGTGAAAGTCGTTATAGAGAACTTGCATATCATGATGCTTTAACTAGTTTACCGAATCGTTTACAGTTAATAACGACTGTTAATGGGCTGATTGCCAAGAAACAAGAATTTGGCATGATTTATTTTGATTTGGATCGTTTTAAATTAGTAAATGATACGTTGGGTCATATGATAGGAGATTTACTTTTAAGTGAAGTCGCTTCACGGTTGCATTATGTGTTAGGAGAGAAAGATGTTCTAGCTCGACTAGGCGGTGATGAATTTGTGCTGTTAACAAAAAATCATAAACAAGATGAGATGAGGCAGTTAGCGACATCTGTGTTGTCATGTTTTCAGGCACCCTTTATGCTTGAAGGTCATGAAGTATATATTTCAGCTAGTCTAGGTCTTTGCTCATATCCGCAAGACGGACAAGATATGGAAACTTTATTAAAAAATTCAGATTTAGCCATGTATAGTGCGAAAGAACAGGGGAGAAACGCTGCGTGTTTCTTTACAGATGAGTTACGTGCGAAAATAAACCGTAGAATGAAGATTGAATTTGCTTTGCAAAAGGCAATTCGAGATGAAGAGTTAGACGTAGCATTACAGCCTGTTATTGATTTGAAAACGAAGAGATATATTGGTATTGAAGCGTTAGTACGTTGTGCGACAGAAGAAGGACCTATTTCACCAAGTGAATTTATTCCTGTAGCTGAAGAGAGTGGGCTTATTATAAAATTAGGGGATTGGGTGCTAGAAAAATCATGCCGATTGTTTAAAACATTGCCTGAGTACGAAGAGGGATTAAGGCTATCTGTAAATTTATCGATACAGCAATTAATGCAAAAACGCTTTATTTTATCTGTACGTAGTATTTTAAGAAGAACTGGTTTTCCTCCTCACCGTTTAATTTTAGAAATAACGGAAAGTATTGCCGTTCGCCATTTTGATTATATTATCGCTACATTACAAGAATTAAGAAGTATGGGCATTTTAATTGCTTTAGATGATTTTGGAACAGGTTATTCCTCCTTATATTATTTAAAACAACTGCCATTAGATATCGTGAAAATTGATCGTAATTTCATTCGTGAATTTCATTATGATTACGCACAACCAGAGCGGACAATTGTAAAATCTGTTATTGAAATCGCCCATAGTTTAAATTTAGCAGTAGTTGCTGAAGGAGTAGAAACAGTAGAACAAGAAAGTTTATTACAATCCATGGGCTGTGATTATGTACAAGGATTTTATTATGCGAAACCTTTATCTGTAGGAGAGTTAAAAGAAAAGTTAATTACAGATTTTCAATAGAAAAGAGAAGCTAAAAGCTTCTCTTTTTTTAATTCGTTTTTTGTGAGTTTTTCATTAATATTGGATAAAGAACAAGACCTAATATAAATAATCCAATTCCTAGGAAGAACGTTTTTAAATCAGCAGTACCTGTTTTGATAACCCAAATGGAGTATACAAATGCTAATGTAGTAATGATTCCGTCTTTTACTCGAGAGCCTGGCATTATATCATATGTTTCTCCTGTAATAACTAATTTGAATTGGTACAAGGTAGAAACAAGATAGGGGATTAAATATGCTAATGTCGCTACAACGATAGCGAAATTATATGCTTCGGAAACAGTACCAGAAATCGTTGAAAATAAGAAAATTTGTGTCATCACATTTGTGATAAATAATGATTTCGAAGGACTCCCTTTTTTATTTGTTTTCGCGAAAAGTTTAGGGAAAAGTCCATTTTTTGCTGCTTGATAAGGTACTTCTGAACTCACGACAATCCAGCCAACAGTTGATCCAAATAAAGATACAAGTGCTAGTAAAGCCATGACATATGCGCCTTTGTTACCAATTGCTAAATTTAATGCGTCTACTAATGGTTTTTGAGATTCTTTTAAAGCATCTTGTGGAAGAGCTCCCATTGTAAGTAAAGTAATTGCCATGTAAATAAGAAGGGCGATAATTAAGCCGAAAATTGTAGCTTTCTTTACATCCCGTTGAGATTTAGCACGATTAGAAAGCATTACAGCAGATTCAATACCGATAAACGCCCAAAGTGTTGCAATAGCAGCTGAATTGATTTGTCCGCCTAATGGGATTGATTGTCCAGCTTCATTCATAAATGTTTGGCCGTCTCCAAAGTTAGAGGCATTGAAAATGAATAACGTGATTACAATAAACATTGTAAATCCGATAATTTTTGCAATGGTAGCAAGCAGATTCATATTGCCGGCTCTATCAATATTTTGAGAAAGAATGTATTGAATTCCCCATAGCATAAGGCTACATACGAGGAAAGTTAATCCTTTTCCAATTTCTATTGAAAATCCATTTATTGAAAAGAGAACTTGCTTACTTTGTAAAACGGGAAAGAATGTTGATAAATATCCAGCAAAAGAAATAATAACAGATGCCGTTGCAGCCCAGTTAGCAGCCCAATAGCCCCATGCCATACTATAACCAGCTACTTTACCTGCTTTTTTTGAAGAAAACATTGCTTGAGCGTAACTTTGTGGCCCTGCTTTTAATTCTGGTTTCCGAATTGCTAAATTACCGAATACGAGTGCAATCATAAATACACCAAGACCTGTAATACTCCATGCGAGTGTAGAACCCATTGGCCCTGATACTTGTGCTAAATTTGCTGGGAGCATGAATACGCCGCCACCAACCATATTTCCGATAACAAAAGCTGTTAAAATCCATAATCCCCATTTTTTCGTTTCCATTTTTGTTAACTCCTTTGTAGTAAGTTTTGCTTAAACATCATTTTTTACTAGCTTTTTGGCAATAAAAAAAGAGCCATGTAGATAAAAAATACCTACATGGCTCTTTGCCAAAGCGTAGGTACAACGGGAATAACCCTTGTACCTACGCGTAATTTTTCCGCTAGGTTTCAAGGGTTAAGTATGATGATGATGTTTTTGTGCAAATGTAACTACAGTTGTTGTATAAGTAAGCATAGTTCTTTGCTCCCTTTCTCCTCTGATTTTGAAGTTAGTATACTACATGTTTTTTTGAATGAAAAGAAAAATATGAAAAAATTTATAAAAATACGTTTTATAGACTAAATATTTACCTATATTTTTCTTGTACTGGAAAATAAGTGAGAGATTGGCAGAAGTATATAGCATGGTATAATACATATAGAATTAGAAGGTGACAAGGGGCTATTGTAGATGATGAGTAAGTATGAACAAATTTATACAGAAATCAGTAAGTCTATTGATAATAAAGAATTAAAAGAAGGATGCAAAATTCCTTCAGAAACAGAATTAATGAAACAGTATGAGGCAAGTCGAGGCACTGTAAGAAAAGCAGTAGATTTATTACAAGAACGTGGATATGTTCAAAAGATACACGGAAAAGGTGTTTTTGTATTAAAGCGAAAAAACATCGAGTTTAACTTTGGTGGTATCGTAAGTTTTCAAGAAGAAAATGAACGTTTAGGACGTCATTGTGTTACAGAAGTTGTGGAAATGGAAAAAGTAAAAGCAACTAAAGAAGTTGCAAAGCTATTAAACGTAAAAGAAAAAACAGAAATCGACCATATTAAACGTGTACGAAATATCGATGGAGAAAAAGTAATTTTAGACATAAACCATTTTGTATCTGAATATATTCCAGGATTAACGAGAGAAATTGCAACTCAATCGATTTATAAATACATCGAGAAAGAATTAGGGTTACATATTAGTTATTCACAGAGGGTAATCGAAGTACAACTATGTACAGATGATGATCGAAAGTATTTAGATTTAAATGGAACAGACTATGTTGTTGTTGTAAAAAACTATACGCATTTATACGATGGAAGTCAGTTTGAATATACAGAATCACGCCATCGTTTAGATATTTTTCATTTTTCGGACGTAGCGCGGAGAAAATAGAGAGAAGAGACGAAATAACGTTTCTTCTCTTTTTTTATTTCGCTATTTGTGGGAGTTTTATTGCCCGTAAACGCCTGATTGGTGAGGAATGAACAAAACCGTCACTGATTAAAGTTCATTTTATGAAAAACTACCAACTCGTATATATGAGTGTTGACTAACTTATATATACGAGTTAATATATAAGTGTAAACGGTATCAAAAAAGAAAAGAGGGACGGAATATGGGGAAAGACTATCGTAAAACCGCAGAAGAAGTGCTGCAGTATATTGGTGGGAAAGAGAATATTGAACAAGCTGCGCATTGTGTAACGAGGCTCCGTATCGCTTTAAAAGATGAAAGTAAAATAGATAATGATAAATTGCAGTCTGTTTCATTAGTAAAAGGAGCGTTTCATAACGCTGGTGTATTTCAAATTGTAATTGGCCCAGGGGATGTGGATCGTGTTTACGCTGAATTGATAACGCTTGCAGGTATGAAGGAAGCGACAGTAGCTGACGTGAAAGATTCAGGAAATCAAAAGTTAAATCCAGCTCAAAAGTTTGTAAAAGTATTTTCGGATGTATTTATGCCAATATTACCGGCAATTGTAACAGCTGGTTTATTAATGGGGATTAATAATTTATTAGGGGCAAAGGACTTATTCTTTGAAGGTAAAAATTTATTAGATGTTTATCCGAACTTAGATGGACTTTGGGATTTAATTAATATGATGGCGAACACAGCATTCGTATTCTTACCAGCACTTGTCGGTTGGTCAGCGACGAAGCGTTTCGGTGGTAGTCCAATACTAGGAATTGTTATGGGATTAATGCTTGTACACCCTGATTTATTAAATGCGTGGAATTACGGAAAAGCAGCAGCTGGGCTAGATGGTCAAAAAATTGAGTACTTTAATATTTTAGGATTGTTCCAAATTGAAAAAGTAGGATATCAAGGTCAAATTTTACCTGTTTTAGCAGCGGCATTCGTATTAAGTAAAGTTGAAATCTTTTTAAAGAAACATGTACCAAATGCAATTCAATTATTAGTTGTACCGATCACAACAATTGTTGTAACAGGTGTGTTAGCATTAGGAATTATCGGTCCAATTACTCGTCATATTGGAGATTTATTAACAGCTGGATTAGTAGGGGTATATGACACAGTACCATTAGTGGGAGCAGTATTATTTGGAGCATTATATGCACCGCTCGTAATTACAGGTATGCATCATATGTTTATTGCAATCGACTTACAATTAATCGCACAGCACGGTGGGACATTTATTTGGCCAATGATTGCTCTTTCTAACATTGCGCAAGGTAGTGCGGCGCTAGCGATGTTCTGGATTTCTAAAAATCAAAATGATAAAAGTATGGCATCAACATCAGCAATTTCAGCATACTTCGGTATTACAGAGCCAGCTATGTTTGGTGTGAATTTACGAAATAAATTCCCGTTCTATGCAGCAATTATAGGGTCTGCTGTGGCAGCGATATTTATTACGTTAAATGGTGTATTAGCACCTGCTATCGGAATTGGCGGATTGCCAGCATTCATTTCTATCATTCCGAAATCGATTCCAATGTTTATTGTAGGAATGATTATCGCAGTTGTAATCCCATTTACGTTAACGTGGTTATTTGCAAAAAGAGCTAAACAGAAGTAGGAGGAAGTTAAATATGAAGGATTGGCGTAAAAGTGTAGTCTATCAAATTTATCCGAAGAGCTTTAATAGTTATTACAATAAAGAAACCGGTGATATAAAAGGAGTTACAGAGAAACTAGATTATTTGCAAGAACTCGGAGTGGATTATATTTGGTTAACACCGATATACCAATCCCCACAAAATGATAATGGATATGATGTAAGTGATTATTACAGTATTGATCCATCTTACGGAACGATGGAAGAGTTTGAAGAACTTTTAGAACAAGCGAAAGTACGTAACATTGAAATTATGCTTGATATCGTTGTAAACCATAGTTCGACGGAGCATAAGTGGTTTAAAGAGGCGAAAGAAGATAAAGATAGCCCATATCGTAATTATTACATTTGGCGTGATGAAAAAAATAATTGGCAGTCTAAGTTTGGTGGATCTGCTTGGAAGTACGATGAAAAGACTAAGCAGTATTATTTACACTTATTTGATGAAACACAAGCTGACTTAAATTGGGAAAATGAAAAGCTTCGCGAAGAAGTATACGATATGATGCGCTTTTGGCTCGATAAAGGAGTAAGTGGGTTCCGCCTTGATGTTATTAACTTAATTTCAAAAGACCAACGTTTCTTAAGCGATGACGGAAGCACTGCGACAAGTGATGGGCGTAAGTACTATACAGATGGTCCGCGCGTTCATGAATATTTACAAGAGATGAACCGAAATGTTTTTGAAGGGAAAGAGGTAATTACAGTTGGAGAAATGTCATCTACGACAATTGATAACTGTATTAAATACTCGAACCCTGAGCGTAAGGAACTAAGTATGACGTTTAGTTTTCACCATTTAAAAGTGGATTATCCGAATGGTGATAAGTGGACGAAGGCTGATTTTGATTTCATTAAATTAAAAGAAATTATGTCTAATTGGCAAATTGAAATGCAAAAGGGCGGTGGATGGAATGCGTTATTCTGGTGTAATCATGACCAGCCTCGAATCGTGTCACGCTTCGGTGATGATGGGAAGTACCGAAACGAATCTGCAAAAATGCTAGCGACAGCTATGCACATGCTGCAAGGGACACCTTATATTTATCAAGGGGAAGAAATCGGCATGACGAACCCTAATTTCGAATCTATCGAGAGATATCGTGATGTGGAATCGCTAAATATATATGATATAAAACAAGGGGAAGGGTTATCAAAAGAAGAGATTATAGGAATTTTAAAGCAAAAATCTCGTGATAATTCCCGTACCCCGATGCAGTGGAATAAAGAGGTAAATAGTGGTTTTACAACAAACACACCTTGGATTTCTGTTGCTGGAAATTTTAAAGAGATAAACGTAGAGAAGGCATTAGAAGATAAAGAATCTGTCTTTTATCATTACAAAAAGTTAATTGAACTTAGAAAAACTTACGATGTAATTACAGAAGGAAAATATGCTATTTTAGATGAAAACCATCCTAACATTTGGGCGTATACACGTACTGTAAATAATGAAGTATTACTCGTTATCAACAATTTCTACGGAGAAGCAATACATTATTCTGCACCAGTTAATACTCAGTTAGATGGAATGAAACAAGAAGTATTATTATCAAACTATAAAGATTCAAGTACAGATATAAACAACCTTCTATTAAGACCTTATGAATCGGTTGTATATCGATATACGAAATAAAAGGTTGTATGCCCATAGGCATACAACCTTTTATTTTAAGACACCGTTATACAAAATGCTTACTTCTATTTCAGGTTTAAATTTTACTTTTGCATAATCTTTCTTCCAATTTTTTTTCTTCCATAAATCGGGATGATAAGCGATAAGGTGTCTGCCGATCCCGAAAGCATCACAGTTCGCTTTTTGTAATGTGTTCGTTATGCGTTTTGCTTCTTTTGTGAGCTGCTTAGACAATTCTTGATTTAGCTGTGTTCTTTCACCTATTTTATACATATTATCTCTTGGAGCTTCCAGAGCGATTACTTGCAGCTTTAGCTTTAAGTGAGCGTAAACATTTCCTTTTTTGTCAGTTGTAATGTTTAAGTCTCTTTTTAGTTTCTGGTTACTGATCTCAAATGTTATATAGTTATCTCTATTAGAAGAATTCTTTCCGGTAAGCTGTTGTGTAATATGTGCGCTATCTCCCATATTGCCCGTTAACAATACGAAGAGTACAGATTGCCTGGAAGGTAAAAGGCCTGTTAATTTATCATTATTAAATAAGGCAATTCCATTTGTTATTACTTCTTTTCCTTTTAGTTTTATGGAAGGAAGGGTGAAATCTTTTCCAGGATCTAACATTTTCGTTACAGCTGTTTCTAAAGTTTCCTTTGGGAAAACGCTCATATCTTCTAAGCTTTTGATTTTTTTCTTTAAAAAATCTCCAATTAATAAATTTCCTACCTTTTTTTTCTCGAGTATTTTAGAAGTTTCGCCATCAACAGCAATTAGTTTTACTAATGCTGTTGGGTTCGTTGGGTCACGAAAAGCGACGTCTAAATAAGGCAATATTCCTTTTTTTTGTATTTTTGTTCCTAGTAGTTTTACACCATATTTGAAATAACGAATATTACCAGTTACATTCTTTTTCAATGAGTCACTTGTATCGCGTATATTATAACCAGTTGCGGAATGTATTTCATTCTCAAATGAAGATTGTTCGCCGCTGGAACTTTTTACGAGTTCAATCGTTTGTTGCAGTTTACTTTCTTCAGTGATATCGTATCCAAGACTATAAGCTAGTCGTGCTTCTCTTAACGGTTCTTGATCCCAACAGCCGGAAAGAAGGGAGCTAGCACATAATATAAAAAATAATTTAGCTCTTCTTTTGAACATATTGCGCTCCTTTCTTATTTCTTATCACGGAATAAAGCAGAAATAGGAGAGGGAGGACAACGATGAAAATATAAGTGAATTTATCAGTGAAATTTGCAATCATTTTTAATTGTTCAGGTGTATCTATGAATAAGGAAAAGATAAAAGACATAAGCCCTACAATTGGGACAGCTTTTTTATGATTGGAAAGGTTGAATATATGTCCAATTCCTATAGAAGCGGCACAGTAATAACTAGCAATAGAAGCCACAACAGTTATCATCCAAATGGGAATGAAAATTAGGTCTGTTCGGTCTATAATTCCGATATGAAGAGAGCGTAATAAGTAGGCGACAGGTTCTGGAATAAGCTCGATTTGTTTTGGGCTAAATACGATAAAGCAAATCCAAACGGTGAAAGTATAAAAAAATGTTACAAATCCATTGGCAATAGAAATTGCCTTTAGCTTTGCTATAGAGTTCCCATTTACTTTTGGAAAGGCGATCAGAATAATCTCAAAACCATACATAGCTGTAATGGTTTCTTTTGATGCTTGAATAATATTCCACCATCCGGCTTCGGTAAGTGGAAAAATATAAGAAAAATCAGCTCGTGTAAGTCCTAGTGCAATTAGAAGGGCCATTGGAAGAATAAGTATAGAAGCCATGACATAAAATCGCACAATAACTTTAAATGTGTTATAGGCTACATGGCAACAAGCGATTGTAAATATTATGAGAATGGCATACCAAGGAGTTGATTGTAAAACCCATATTTTAATGATGTTACAAGCACTTAACATAACGGTCATGCCGATAAGGGCAAAATAAAAAACATAAAAAAAACCTATCAATTTTCCGAATTTATTACCAAACAGCATACAAATACTTTCATACATATCTGCATCAGGAAATCGCTTTAAGAAAAGCCACATAAGTAGAATAATAAGTTGAATCGTGAGACCAGCGATGAGAACAGAAATCCATCCGCCACCTTTAGCGATTGGGTGAAGACGATTCGGGAGAGAAAGAATACCAACCCCGATTTGGCATTGAATAACGAAGAAGGTAAATTGAACAAGCGAAATTTTACTTTGCGTGTTTGTCACCATTCTCATCCTCTCTCGTTACATGTTGTCGTTGCATTTTTTTCGGTTTTGGATCATGCGGTCGTTCCCAAAAAGACCAAATTGGTAATCTTACAAAAGAATCTTTCATATCTTTTATCCGCAGTGGAGCAATAGGAGAAAGATATGGAGTATGAAATGAATGTAGTTGGCATAGATGAACGAAAGTTATAATTAGGCCAAATGATATACCTACATAGCCGAATATAGCAGCAAGTATCATTAATGGAAAACGAAGAATCCGAACTGCTGAACTCATATCATTTGATGGAACAAGAAAAGATGCAATTGCAGTTAAAGCTACAACGATAATCATTGTATAAGAAACGAGTCCAGCTTTTACAATTGCATCCCCAATAACTAAACCACCTACAATACCAATTGTTTGTCCAACTCGGCTCGGCAGACGAATACCAGCTTCCCGTAACAATTCGAAAATTAATTCCATTAAGAGAGCTTCAAAAATAGGAGGGAGTGGCACTTTTTCTAATGAAGCTTTAATCGTATACACAAGCTCGATTGGTAACACATCAGGATGAAAAGCAACCGTTGCAATATATATAGCTGGTAAGAGAAAGGCAATTAAAAAACTTACTAAGCGAATCATTCGGACGAAAGAGCCAACAATCCAGCGGTTATTATAATCATCGGGTGATTGATAAAAAGCAAATAGGGTGACGGGAACAATAAGAGCTGTTGGATCTCCATCTGATAAAATGGCGACGCGCCCTTCCATTAAATTAGCAACAGTTCTGTCTGGACGTTCTGTATTTAATTGCTGCGGAAATGGAGAGAAAGATGTATCTTCTATAAATTCTTGTATATACCCTGGTGCCATAAGAGAATCAGTTTTAATAGTCTCTAGCCTTCTTTTGACTTCTGTAACGAGATCATCATTAGCAATATTTTGAATATAAGTAATAGCCACCTTCGTTTGCATTTCCTCACCGAGTGTAAAGTACTTAACAACTAAATTTGGATTCTTAATGAGTTTCCGAATAGAAGCTAAATTGGTTGCTAAGTCCTCCACGAAACCAGTATGTGGTCCGCGAACAATCCCTTCATTATCAGGTTCTTTTATATCTCTTTTTAAAGATAGAGCCGTTTCAAAAATACAAAAACTATCTACTTGTTCATGGAAGTATAAAGATTTACCTTGTAATAAAAGTTGTACACCGTAATTTAAATTCGTTTCTTTTTTCATATTTAATATGGAAAAAGCTTTATCTAAAGGTAAATCAGATCGTGTTAATAACGGTTCAAGGGCCAATTGATGAATTAAATTTGGATCGGCTAAAGATTCGATATATATGATGGTTCCTTTTCCATTTTGGAAAGGGACGTCTAATTTTTTTATATCGTCCGAATGAGAAAGTTTATTTTCGATGTAATTCATGTTTTCCGGGAGCGATGGAAACATATGCTTTTGGTTTTTATCTTCTTGTTGCTCTTTTTGCTCTGTCATAATTTCCACCTCTTTTAGATAAAGTTACTTCTGTTAATTTTTGCTTTTGTGAGAAATTTATGCTTGGATTATTTAATATTAAAGCAGTACTTTTTCCCTTTCCATCGAATTAGATAAGGGATAGAGGAGGGATACATATGGAAATAGCTGTAGAACGTGTTTTTACGAAAGAGATTTTAAAAAGAGCAGCGAGTTTGTTTCATGTAACAGTGGAAGAAAAGCCGCTTGGAGATTTTGAGAATTATATTTTTAAGGCGAAGGGTGATAATGATGAGAACTTTGTATTACGTTTAACGCATTCTTCGCATCGCTCTAAACAAGAGGTAGAGGCTGAACTAGATTTTTTACGATATGTTGCGGAGAACGGAGCAAAGGTAGCTGGACCACTTTACTCAATAGCTCAAAATCTTGTAGAAGAAACTATAGCGGAGGATGGGACTTTCTTTTTCGCTTCCTTATTTACATACGCAAAAGGTGAGCAAGTAAAAGGAGAAGAATCACCTTATTGGGGGGAGTCTTACTTTGAAGCGTGGGGAAAAGCAATTGGCCAACTGCATCACCTTACAATGAACTATCCTAAAACAGATTATCGTGATACGTGGGAAGAGGATGAGAGTGCTATTGTTCAAGAATTAGAAGATAAGAAGGTGATAGGGATTGCTACTACGTTAATGGAGGAAATTAAGATTCTACCAATCGAAAAGGGAACTTTTGGTCTTATACATGGTGATATTCATCCAGGGAATTTTTATTATGATGGTAAAGAGCTAACAATCTTTGATTTCGATGATGCGACCTATAATTACTTCATTCACGATTTGGCAATGGTTCTTTATTATTCTGTTTTATTTACACCGTGGACAGCGAAGGAGAAAACGGAATTTGCTCGTAAACAGTTACAAGCATTAAGAAAGGGATACGAACGTGAGCACTGCCTTACTGATGAGTGGTATGAATCATTACCGTTATTTTTACGTCTGCGTGATATAGGTTTATATGGCACACTCCAAAAGAAATTTAAGGGGAAAGATATGCCAAATCATTTTCAAAAATTAGTAGAAGAGCTATATGAAAGAATTATAAAGAGAGAAGCAATTGTGAATATATAATACATTATTGAAAAACAAAGTATATAAAAATAAATATATACTTTGTTTTTTTATACAAAAATATGTTTGTTTTATTAAAATAATATTGTCATAGATTCAGTATACATTTATAATTTTTATATATTCTGAATATTCTTGATAAAAAGGAGGGGGAATATTGGAAGCATTCGTAAATTGGTTAAATAATATTGTTTGGAGTCCCGCACTTGTTTATTTATGTTTAGGAGTAGGTTTATATTTTTCCATTCGAACGAGGTTTTTACAAGTAAGACATGTTGGAGAGATGGTGAAGCTTACATTTAAAGGAGAAAAGTCAGATGCTGGTGTTTCTTCTTTCCAAGCGTTAGCACTTTCATTGTCAGGACGTGTTGGAACAGGAAATATCGCTGGGGTAGCAACAGCGGTTGCATTTGGTGGACCAGGAGCTGTATTTTGGATGTGGGCTGTAGCCTTTTTAGGAGCAGGATCAGCTTATGTAGAGTCAACATTAGCACAAATATATAAGACGAAACATCAAGGACAGTTCCGTGGTGGACCGGCTTATTACATTGAAAAGGGTTTAGGTGTTAAATGGTATGCTTTAGTGTTCGTTGCAGCGACAATTATTGCAACAGGACTTTTATTACCAGGTGTGCAAGCAAATAGTATTGCTGTAAGTTTAGAAACGGCTTTTGGAATTAATACTTCAGTATCAGGAGCTGTATTAGTAGTCGTATTAGCTCTTATCATTTTCGGTGGAGTAAAGCGAATTGTTAACGTAGCTCAAGTGGTAGTTCCGTTTATGGCAGTCGGTTATATTTTAGTAGCTTGCGTTATCGTTGCTATGAATATTGAGAAATTGCCAGAAGCATTTATGTTAATTATAAGAAGTGCATTTGCATTAGAAGCCGCTTTCGGTGGTATTATCGGTTTAGCAATTTCTTGGGGAGTAAAACGCGGTATTTATTCCAATGAAGCAGGACAAGGAACTGGACCACACGCAGCGGCAGCAGCTGAAGTATCACATCCAGCTAAACAAGGTTTAGTGCAAGCATTTTCCGTTTACATCGATACATTATTTGTTTGTTCAGCAACAGCATTTATGATGATTATTACAGGCATGTATAACGTATTTGATGCAAGCGGAAAAAACTTCATCGTAAATAAATTAAATGGTGCTCAGCCGGGTCCTGGTTATACACAGGCAGCGGTAGAATCTGTTTTTCCTGGATTTGGAAACGGTTTCGTCGCAATCTCGCTATTATTCTTTGCATTTACAACAATTATGGCGTACTACTATATTGCGGAGACGAATATTGCGTACTTAAATCGTGATAAAGATCGCCCTTGGATGTCCCTAATATTAAAGGTCGTATTCTTAGGAGCTGTATTCTACGGTTGTATAAAAACAGCAGAAACAGCATGGGCTTTAGGTGACATCGGTGTAGGAATTATGGCATGGGTAAATATCATTGCGATTTTACTATTACAAAAACCAGCATTAGTTGCATTAAAGGATTATGAAAAGCAGAAGAAAGAAGGAAAAGATCCAGTATTCGATCCAGGACCATTAGGAATTAAAAATGCTGATTTCTGGGAGCATGAATACGGAAAAGATAAGAAAGAAGAAGTATCTTAATAAAATAAGAATGAAAGAGCAAAGGGAACTCCCTTTGCTCTTTTTTATGGGCAAAATGTAGCGAACAGTTATTTTTTAGACTGTTTTTGAATATAAAAAGAATGTACATGCTTTGTTAGGGGAAGGGGGGAGTATGTTGATAGAGTTTCGTAATGTAAATAAATATTATGGTAACTTTCAAGTTTTGAAAAATATTAATGTGCAAGTGGAAAAAGGTGAAGTGGTAGTAGTTGTTGGTCCTTCAGGATCAGGAAAAAGCACGTTACTCCGATGTATAAATCAATTAGAGACTATTACAGATGGAGAGCTAATTGTACAAAATACAGAAGTACACAATACAAAAATAAATATGAATGAATTACGCCGAAATATTGGGATGGTCTTTCAACATTTTTATTTATATCCACATAAAACAGTGATGCAAAATATTACATTAGCACCGATTAAAGTAAATAAAATTTCAAAAGAGGAAGCTGAGAAAACAGCAATGTTTTATTTAGAGAAAGTAGGAATTCCGGAGAAGGCTAACGTATACCCGCATCAATTATCTGGAGGACAACAACAAAGGGTAGCAATTGCTAGAGGACTCGCGATGCAGCCGGAGATTATGCTATTTGACGAGCCGACGTCCGCTCTTGATCCAGAGATGATCGGAGAAGTACTCGATGTTATGAAAAAGTTAGCTAAAGAAGGAATGACGATGGTTGTTGTCACACATGAGATGGGATTTGCACGGGAAGTAGCAGATCGAATTTTATTTATGGATGATGGCCAAATTATCGAAGATACAATGCCAATACAATTTTTTGCAAACCCGGAACAAGAAAGAGCTCGTCTATTTTTAAGTCGAGTGTTAAATCACTAAAGGAGGAATTACATGCTTAGAATGAAAAGGTTGTTTACATTAATCGTATTCTCATGTTTATTCGTACTTGTCGTTGCTGGATGTGGAAGTAAAAAAGATGAGGCGAAAGAAACGAATACGAAGCAAGGCGGGGCTATTGAGCAAATTAAGAAGCGCGGGAAATTAGTGGTTGGGGTGAAGAATGATACGAATTTATTTGGATTAAAGAATCCTTCTACAGGGCAGGTAGAAGGGTTTGATGTTGATATTGCGAAGGCGCTTGCGAAAAAAATTCTTGGTGATGAAAAGAAACTAGAACTGAAAGAAGTAACGTCTAAAACACGTATTCCAATGCTGAAGAATGGTGACATTGATGCGATTATTGCGACAATGACAATTACAGAAGAGCGTAAAAAAGAAGTGGATTTTTCAGATGTATATTTTAAAGCAGGACAATCGTTACTCGTAAAAAAAGGTAGCGATATTAAAAGTATTGATGATGTGAAGAAGGGTGTGAAAGTGTTAGCTGTAAAAGGCTCAACTTCTACAAATAATATACGTCAAAAATCACCAGAATCGACTGTATTAGAATTTGAAAATTACAGTGAAGCATTTACAGCGTTAAAAGCAGGTAAAGGTGATGTTTTAACGACAGATAATGCGATTCTTTATGGAATGGCAAAACAAGACTCTAATTATGAAGTTGTAGGAAAGATCTTTACAGATGAACCGTACGGAATTGCAGTGCAAAAAGGTGCAGATGATTTAACGAAAGAGATTAATAGCTTGCTAAAAGATATGAAGGCAAGTGGGGAGTACGACAAGTTGTATGAAAAATGGATTGGACAAAAACCAGAGAAATAAAAAATGAATAGTAAAAATGAGAGGATGAGGGTGCTCATCCTCTTCTTGTAAAGAAAGAGGGGAGAATATGTGCCTGATTTTTCTATATTAACGAATAACATTGATATGTATTTAGAAGGTTTTAAGTATACAGTTATGTCTAGTGTAATTGCATTAATAGGAAGCTTTATTTTAGGAGTAATTTTGGCGGTAATGCGTATTGCACCGATTCGTATTTTTAATTGGTTGGGAGCTGTTATTGTAGAATTTGTAAGAAATATTCCACTCGTATTAATCGCATTTATATTCTATTTCGCTTTACCTGTAATAGGGATTACTTTAAATGGTTTTGTAGCAGGAACTGTTACACTTACGGTATATACGGCAGCGTTTATTGCAGAAGTGATTCGTGCTGGTATTTTATCCGTTGCGAAAGGACAGATGGAAGCGGCGCGGTCTTCAGGATTAACGTATGTACAGGCGATGTACTATATTGTCTTACCTCAAGCTGTAAAAATTGTTATCCCTCCTTTAGGAAACCAATTTCTCAATTTAGTTAAAAACTCTTCCATACTCGGAATTATCGCTGGTATGGATTTAATGTATCAAGGAGACTTAATTTCAACGAAGACGTTTGTTACGTTCGATGTATATATATTTGTCGGGATTTTTTATTTAATATTAACAATTCCGCTCAGTATGCTAGTGCGTTATTTAGAAAAACGCTTAGCAAAGGAGGCGGTGTAAATGGATTTTAAGGGAGCAATAACAGGTGATCACATGCTCTTTTTATTAAAAGGATTACTCATAACGTTAGAAGTAGCACTCGTAGCCATTGTACTTAGTTTTATTATTGGGAGTGTAATAGGAACATTGCGCTACATGAAAATACCTGGTATCTCGCAAATATTAGGAATTGTAGTTGAAGTGATTCGAAACTTACCACTACTTTTAATTATATTTTTCACGTATTTTGCACTTCCAGAAGCAGGCTTGAAATTAGAAATTATAACAGCTACAATTGTTGCTTTAACAATATTTGAATCAGCAATGATATCTGAAATTGTTCGAAGTGGTCTACTATCTATTGAAAAAGGGCAGATTGAAGCAGGGAGATCTTCCGGATTATCGTATGTTCAAACGCTTTGGCATATTATTTTGCCGCAAGCATTAAGAAGAATGGTCCCGCCGCTTGTTAGTCAGTTTATTTCATTGTTAAAAGATACATCGTTAGCGGTTGTGATTTCATTGCCAGAGCTTATGCATAATGCTCAAATTATTAGCGGACAAAATGTAAATTATATGATTCCGACGTTTATATTAGTAGCATGTATGTACTTTATAGTGAATTATAGTTTATCAATTTTATCGAGAAGATTAGAGGTTCGTTAACCCTTACAATATACGTGAGGGTTTTTTCCTTCTTTATCCTTATTTTCCTCTAAATAGAATCTTAATCTTACAATAATTCAATTTTTACATTATTTTATCAGAAAAGTGTTAATTTTATATAGAAATTGTAATCGCTTTCGTGTATATTTTAATTATCAGAAAATTTTAACAAGGTATAGGGGTATTTTTAGGGGGGATTTAGATGCAGCAACCAACGAATGAAAATTTACATCGTACGATGAAGAGTAGACATTTATTTATGATCGCACTTGGTGGTGTAATCGGAACTGGTTTCTTCTTAGGTTCAGGTTACACCATTAATCAGGCTGGACCAGGGGGAGCCATCCTTTCATATTTAGTAGGTGGATTTATTATGTATTTAACAATGCTTTGTCTTGGAGAGTTAACGGTAGCAATGCCAGTTTCAGGTTCTTTCCAAAAGTATGCGACGAAGTTTATTGGACCCGGAACAGGTTTTATGATTGGATGGCTATACTGGCTTGGATGGGCAGTAACAGTAGGATTAGAATTAACGTCAATCGGTTTGATGATGAAAAGATGGTTTCCGAATGTTGATGTTTGGGTATGGTGTCTCGTATTCGGCGTTATCTTATATGCTTCAAATGCTATCTCAGCGAAAAGTTACGCTGAATTAGAATTTTGGTTCTCTAGTATTAAAGTAGTTACAATTCTTGCATTTGTTGTTCTTGGTGGTAGTGCATTACTAGGTTTTTTACCATACGATGGAAAAGAAGCAGCACCTCTTTTCTCTAACTTTGTAAGTGATGGTGGGTTATTCCCGAACGGACTAGCAGCGGTATTACTTACGATGATTACAGTTAACTTCTCGTTCCAAGGAACAGAGTTAATTGGGATTGCAGCAGGAGAAAGTAAAGATCCTGAAAAAACAATTCCACGCGCGATTCGTAATACAGTATGGCGCATTATGTTATTTTTCATTTTAACAATGACGATTTTAGTAGGATTAATTTCTTGGAAAGAAGCAGGTGTAATTGAAAGTCCTTTCGTAGTTGTATTTGATAAAATTGGTATTCCATATGCAGCAGATATTATGAACTTCGTTATTATTACGGCTTTATTATCTGTAGCAAATTCAGGACTATATGCAGCAACTCGTATATTATGGTCACTTGCAAATGAAGGAATGGCACCAACTTCTTTCAAGAAAGTCAATAAACGTGGTATTCCAATTACAGCGTTAGTTGTAACGATTGCAGTAGCAGGATTATCTTTATTCACAAGTTTCCTTGCAGAAGATACAGTATACATGTACTTATTATCTATAGCTGGTTTATCAGCTGTATCAAGTTGGATTATTATTGCTCTATCGCAACTTCGTTTTAGAAGTCAATATTTAAAAGGCGGAGGAAAGTTAGAGGACTTAAAGTATAGAACACCATTATATCCAATCGTTCCTATTCTAGCTTTAATTACAAATAGTATCGTTGTGATTAGCTTAGCGTTCATTCCAGAACAACGAATGG
Organism: Bacillaceae bacterium OF18-1A; assembly: GCA_027694045.1. Classification (GTDB taxonomy): domain Bacteria; phylum Bacillota; class Bacilli; order Bacillales; family Bacillaceae_G; genus Bacillus_A. The sequence continues at coordinate 101,787 of JAQEWB010000005.1, forward strand.
CGTTATATTGTGGTATTCCATTTATCATTTTCTGCTACATATATTATTATATTAGTAAGAAACGGCAGAAACCGATGAAAGTGGAGATGGATACGACATATGAAACTAACAATCAAGCACGATGATATAGAAGCAAATTTATCGTATGGACAATTAGCAATTGGGAAAGAGAACGGATATTCACCGTTACAATTACTCATTTCTTCTATTGCAGGATGTAGTGCAGTTGTCTTCCGAACAATTTTAGAAAAAAAGCGTATTACATATGATACGTTTACAATTGAAGCTGAAATTGGTAGAAGTGAAGCTTTATCAAAACCAGTTGAAAGCGTTCATTTGCACTATAAAATTAAAGCGGAAAACATTACAGAAGAGCAGTTAGACAAGGCGTTGCAGCTAGCAGTGAAAAATTGCACAATTGTTCAATCTGTAAAAGATAGTATAAAGGTTACGGAAACAATAGAACTAGTAAGATGAAGCATAAAAACGTGAGAATACAGCTCTCACGTTTTTATGTTTTTAACAAAGGGGGAAGTAGGATGGAATGTTTAGGTTGTAAATTAGCAAAGGAAGAGGAAAAAATATATAAAATATATGAAGATGAATATGTAACATGCTTTTTAGATCATGAACCTTTCTATATAGGACATACTTTAATTGTGCCAAAACAACATGTTGTAGAAGTAGATGAATTAGATGATGTTGTAGCAAAAGCAATTATGGATGCGGCTAAGCTTATTACAAAAGCGATTAAGGCATTATACAAACCAGATGGAGTTACAATTTGTCAAAATGGTGGAATTTTTAATGAGTTAACACATTATCATATGCATGTTGTACCGAGATATAAAGAGCGCTCGTTTGCTGAATTTTATACGGTAGAGCCGGGAGAAAAGCAGCATCATGACTTTGAAGAGACAAAGAAACTATTAAAAAATGCAATAGAGGAAATGTTATATATTGAAAAGGCGTAAGAGGGATGTTCTTACGCCTTTTTAGTCTCCATACATATGTAAAATTTCTTTCGCACGTATACGTAAACCATCTATCAATTCTGTCGGTTCTAACACTTGTGCATCTTTTCCCAGTCTATAAAATAAAGGGGTAATAAAATTGATTTCGCCTTTATCAATTGTTGAATTTATATATCCTGTCCCACCTTCGTTTACTTCAACGAACTCTTCAAGGTAAGGAACGCTTTTACATTGTCGTACACCCTCTGTTGTTAGTAAAACATGTAATTGGGTAGGCATATGTACTACGTTAGAGTGAGATGCAAACCATTCTTCTAAATTCATGAACGTATCCTCATTTTCTTCCGTTGATAATATAGAAAGAATACGATCGACGCGATAGAGTAATATTTTTTTTCTACTGAAGTCATAGGATGGTAAGTACCATAGCCCGTCATGAGCATATACACCGATAGGGTGAACGTGCTTTGTTTTGATCCCTGATTTAGACTCGTATTGAAAGTGTAAATTTTTATTTTCAATAGCGGCAGTTAACACTTCTTTTAAAAGTGGTGTATCAATTGTTCTTTTCGGATTCCAAAAGGCGATATAAGAACGTATTTTATCAACTTTCGCTTTCGCATCATGTTGTAGAGAGCTATATAGTTTATGAGTAACAGAATGGATTTCTGTATTAAAGGGCAAGTCTCGATAGTAACTTAAAGATTGAAAAGCAAAAAAGATGGAGACTGCTTCTTCTTCCGTAAATAAAATAGGTGGAATGACTCTATTCGTTAATACTTTATATCCTCCGTTGCGACCTTGTTCAGCATAAATGGGTAATCCCATATCACTTAAATCTAAAATGTATCTATGAACAGTACGAACGGAGATATTAAATTCATCAGCTATTTCTTGCGCTGTAAATGTCTTTTTGGCAGAAGCAAATATAAGAATATCTAATAAGCGTTTAGCTTTTGACAAATGTATCACCTTTTTTCTTTTTAAACATGACATAAATTGTCGTGTTTTATTGATAGTATATTGTTTACATCATAATGTTATCAAGATGAGATGCAAGGAGGAAAAGAGATGTCACGTGAAATTGTTTTATTTATAGCCGCTAGTTTGGATGGATATATTGCGAAAGAAAATGATGATTTAGAGTGGTTAATGGAAACAGAAGGAGAGGGAGATAACGGTTATACAGAAATGTACGAAACGATTGATACAATAATTATGGGAAAGAAAACGTACGACTATGTAGTAGAGCATACGGAAACATTCCCGTACTTAGATAAAGCTTGTTATGTTTTTTCTCGTTCAGAAAAAGGTTCAAACGGAAACGTGGAGTTTGTAAATGAAGATATAGTGGAATTTACCAAAAGGTTAAAAGCACAAGAAGGATCTAAAATATGGATGGTCGGTGGAGGGAATCTACTGAGAGAGTTCTTTAAGAATAATCTAATTGATGAATATGTTGTTACGATTACACCGCATATATTAGGTTCCGGAGTTCCGTTATTTCAAGACAAGAGCCCGGAAATTCATTTAACGTTAACGGATACGAAACGTTTTGGGCAATTTGTAAATTTATATTATAAAGTAAAATGATAAAGTGAAACTTTAATCAGTGGGGGTTTTGTTCATTTCCCACTGATTATTAGCCCTCGCCAATAGGGCTTTTACGGGCAGTTGATCCCACACCTAACTGCTTTGCTTCCTCTGAATTTTGATGTAGAGGTCTTACTGCCCGTTAATGCGGGATAAAGAAACACGACTACTGATGGTAGTCGTGTTTTTGTATAGATGGTAATGAAATGATAAAACAAGAACCGTGATTGACTTTGCTCGTTACAGTAATATTCCCGCCATGTAGTTCTACGATTTCTTTCACGATAGAAAGCCCTAAACCGGTTCCCCCTGTAGCTCGTGTTCTTGCCTTATCAACACGATAAAAGCGGTCGAAAATGTGAGGGAGGTCTTCAGGGGGAATACCTTCGCCTTCGTCCTTAATGTTGATGGAAATACGCTTATTTTCTTCTGTAACAGAAATGTTGATATGAGAATGCTGTTTTGAATGTCTATAAGCGTTATTTAAAATGTTTACTATCACTTGTTCGAATCGCTGTTCATCTAAGTCTACTAACAGTGTAGGAGGACAAGTGAAAGAAACTTTAATGTGTCTTTCTTTATACATTGCGTTTACTTTTTCGGCTATGCGAGTAAGGAAGGTGTGTAAATGTAACTTGTTTACATGAATAGAAAAGTTATGTTGTTCCATTTGAGCGAGTGAAAATAAATCTTGAACTAAGTTCGTAATATAATCAGACTCATCTTTTATAATAGATAAATACCGTAATCGTTGTTCAGAAGATGTATTTTCTTTTAATGCAATATCAGCATAACCTCTTACGTACGTTAAAGGTGTTCGCAGTTCATGGGCAACACTTGCTAGAAATTCGCTTCTTTCTGTTTTCATATAATGTAAATCATTTGCAAGAGTTTGTATGGATTGTGCGAGTTCACCAATTTCGTCATTTCGAGTGGTCGTTAATGAAACGGATAAATCGCCTTTACTCATTTTTTCAGTCGCTTGTTTCATGTGTAACAACGGTTTTGTTAATAGACGTGATAATAGAAAAATTGTGATGGCTGTTAGGAGAAACGTAATAACTCCAGCCATAATAAATTGTTTCGTTAACCCATTAACCATTGTTTCAATGGATTCCGTTCCGAGAAACATGTATACGTAGCCTTCATGTTTTCCAGCTACTATAATCGGGCTAACTGTACATATATAATTAGAGGTTTTCCAATGATTTTCTATAATAGCTCCATTATGATCTGTATCCGTATTCATCCCCGTAATATGTTTCTTTATAGTCGTATCTAGCTCGTTAGATTTCGCTAGTACTTCCTTATTTGCATTTGTAATAACAACAGTTGTTTCGGCCTCTGATTCCATTAAAGCGACATGGGAGATTGTTTGCTTATCAAAATATTTTTCAAGTACATCTCGGTGGCTGTTTCCTCGTTTTAATAAAGCAGTCATTTCTTCATCGACTCTATTGTTTACAAGGCTATAGTAGAGCGAAACAAAGAGGACGCTTTCGATTAAAAGTGTAACAATTAAAAAATAAAATCCGAATTGAATAGAAATTCGTTTCATCGTTTTGCTCCTTAATATTCGGTATCAATCCATCGATAACCGACTCCGTACACAGTTTTTAAATGATGATCAATAGGGAAGTTTGCTTTTCGTAATTTATCACGTAAATTACGAATATGTGAATCAACTGTGCGGTCTTCGGTATTCGTATTTAATCCCCAAATTCGTTCAATGAGCTGGTCACGGCTTAATACATAATTCACATGGCGTAAAAATAGTCCGAGTAAAGAAAATTCGATTGGTGTAAGAAGAAGTTCTTCATTATGTACAGAAGCGAAGTGCTTTGCTTCATCCCATAGAATGCCGTGATATTGGATTTGTGTACGCTGATTCGTTCGCCTTAAAACAGCTTCAATTCTTGCGAAAAGTTCTTCTTCATGGAAAGGTTTCGTCACGTAATCATCCGCTCCGAGTTTTAATCCTTGGACAACATCTACCGTCTGATCACGAGCAGTGACCATAATAATAGGAACGTTACTAAAAGAACGAATTCTTTTGCACGTTTCCCACCCATCCATCTTTGGCATCATAATATCGAGTAAAACAAATTTGAAGTTTCGATTTTCTATATGTGAAATAGCTTCTTCTCCGGACAATGCACATACGCAGTTATATCCGATTGGAGTAAGATAAAGCGTTAATAATTCAAGCATTCTCGGTTCATCGTCTACGAGTAATATATCGATCATAGAGTACCTCCGCATTTGTAGTGATTACTTAAATTGTAAGTTAAAATCATGAAGAAATGGTGCAGATTATCATGCATCTGCATAATTTCTTCAGAATTGCTTGTTATCGTAAAGTTGAAATTATATTTTAGGTAATCATATTGGCTCGAAAATGATTCATACGGAGGCGGTATAGTGAAAAAGATGACCCGAATTTTTGGGATAACAATAATGACAGCAGTTGGTCTTGCTGCATGTGGACAAACGAATACAGACCATAAAAACCATGAATCCACAAAAGAGAAGAAAACGGAGCAAAAGGAAATGAAGATGAATCAGGAGGTAACTGCACCGAAAGAAATGAATACAGGTGCATCTAATGATTTATTAACGACAAGTTTAAAAAATGTAACGAGATTAAATACAAATGATCCGTTTCAAATGGCAGTATTAACTTCACAAACAATATGGCCAGCAACTCATAAGGAAAATCAACCAGGTGCGGTTATTTTAGTACCAGCGAACGAGTGGCAATTAGGTATTGCGAGTGCGGATCTTATTCATCATCCGAATAACGGACCGATTTTATTTATAGAAAAAGAAAAGGTACCTGAAACAACGTTAAAAGAAATAAAACGATTAAATCCGTTTGGAACGAAAGATGGAACACAAATTATGGTGATGGGGGATATTGCTGCCTCTATCCTAGAGCAATTAAAAGATTATAAAGTAAAGCAAATAAGAGAAACAGATCCAGCTACATTTGCGAAAGATGTTGATAAAGAATACGCAGATATAACAGGTAGTTATCCGAATAGCGTTATTATTGGTTCGTCTGAAGAAGAAGGCCGTTTATATACAACACCAGCTGTAAACTGGATTTCTCATATGCCAGAGCCACTTCTATATACAGAAAAAAATAAAGTGCCAGAATCGACAATAGAGGCATTAAAGATGAGAAAAGAGAAAGCGAATATATATGTATTAGGACCAGAAAAAATTGTTTCAAAAGAAGTAGAAAAAGAGTTAAGTAAATACGGGAAAGTAACGCGCATTAGTGGAGAGACCCCTACAGAAAACTCGATTGCTTTTGCTAAATTTAAAGATGAAAAAACAAAATTTGGCTGGGGATTTACAAAACCCGGTCATGGTCTATCATTTGTTTCAAGCAAAACACCAGATTTAGCAGTTGCTGGGGCACCTTTTTCACATATGGGTAAACATGCGCCTGTTGTCTTGTTAGAGGAAGGGAAAGTTTCACAACCAGTGTATGACTTCCTTGTTACTATCCAGCCGAAATTCAAAGATGATCCGACACTTGGTCCATACAATCATGCATTCTTATTAGGTAATACTGAAAATATTTCATTTGAAACACAAGGGGTATTAGATGAGAGATTAGAGATTGTTCAAGAAAGCGGTAAGGGGCATGGTGGACATTAATGAAATGAGGGAAGACGCTACTTCGGTAGCGTCTTTTCCTATAGAAAACTTTTACATGGCAAAAAATCCTTCGCTCGTTATATAATAGCCTTCGTGTAGTCGGTCTGAATTCTCTTATGGAGAGAATCAAATAGTAGAAGAGTAGAGGGTGATACTTTGTTTCAAACGATAAAAAATGAATGGTTCTCCAATGTGAAGGGGGATGTCCTTTCAGGAATTGTTGTTGCGTTAGCGTTAATTCCTGAAGCAATCGCTTTTTCCGTTATTGCAGGCGTGGATCCGACAGTTGGGTTGTACGCGGCCTTTTGTATTGCAGTTACAATTTCATTTGTTGGTGGAAGAACAGGGATGATTTCAGCTGCAACAGGTGCAATGGCGTTATTAATGGTGACACTTGTGAAAGATCACGGTTTGCAATATTTATTTGCTACAACAATAGTAACAGGTATTGTCCAAATTATTTTTGGCGTGTTCAAACTGAGCTCATTTATGAAGTTTGTTCCGAAATCTGTTATGAGTGGTTTTTTAAATTCACTTGGAATTTTAGTTTTTACAGCGCAATTGCCACATTTTAAAAATGCAACTTGGCAAATGTATGCACTCGTTGTATTAGGACTTGCAATTATATATTTATTTCCACGTATTACAACGGCTGTACCTTCTACGCTTATTTCAATTATTATTGTGACGAGTATTGCACTTATGAGTGGATTACAGTTGAAAACAGTAGGAGATATGGGAAGCCTGCCGAAAGAATTACCGTTCTTTAGTGTTCCTGACGTGCCTTTTACACTTGAGACATTAGGGATTATTTTACCTTATGCAGTTATGCTTGCAATGATCGGTTTACTAGAATCATTATTAACAGCTTCAGTTTTAGATGATATGACGCATACGGAAAGTAATAAGCATAAAGAGGCACGCGGACAAGGGATCGCAAACATTGTTGCTGGTTTCTTCGGAGGAATGGCAGGTTGTGCAATGATCGGTCAATCTGTTATTAATATTAAATCAGGTGGACGCGGCCGATTATCAACATTTGTAGCGGGCGGATTTTTAATCGTATTACTATTTGTTTTAGGAGATTATGTTGTTCATATTCCGATGGCAGCTTTAGTTGCAGTTATGATTATGGTTTCAATCGGAACATTTGATTGGAAATCTGTAACAACAATTCATAAAGTACCAAAAGGAAACGCATTTGTTATGATCGTAACAGTTGTGATTGTCCTAATTACACATAATTTAGCATTAGGTGTAATTATCGGAACAGTAATTAGTGCGGTTTTATTTGCATTCAATATGGCAAAGATTCACGTGAAACATTTGTATATTGAAAATAAGAAAATATATGAAATTCATGGTCAACTTTTCTTTGCATCAACAGCAGATTTTATAAATGTTTTTTCCTTCGATGAAGATGTAAAAGAAATTGAGATGGACTTTACTCATGCGCACGTATGGGATGATTCAGCGGTGGCATCCATTGATAAAGTTATCATGAAGTATGAACAAAGTGGTGTGAAAGTAAGTATAACAGGGTTAAATGAACGTAGCTCGAAACTCGTTGCAAATTTAGCTATTTATAATAAAAGAATTGCTGGTTAGAAGCCTCCTTTTTAGGTGGCTGTATTATATAATACGGATAGGATAACGAAAAGGGGATTCAGCATATGTACAAACAAATTATATTAGCATGTGACGGTTCTGAACATGCACTTCGAGCAGCAGAGCACGCAACACATATTGCAAAATTTAACGAAGAAACAAATGTTGAAGTTGTGTACGTAGTAGATAATAGAACGGCAAAATCAGATATTATACAAGGTCAAACAGATTTAGAAACGATATCGGCTAGTCGAAAAGATAAATTAAAAGAGATTGAAGGTTTATTAAAGAAAGAGAACATTTCTTATACAATTACGATATTACATGGTGATCCTGGAGATACAATTGTTCAATATGTAAATACGGGAGATATTGACCTCGTTATTGCTGGGAGCAGAGGGTTAAATACATTGCAAGAAATGGTACTTGGTAGCGTAAGCCATAAAATAGCAAAACGAGTGAAATGTCCGGTGATGATTATAAAGTAAAACTTTAATTAGTAGGATGCTTACTACTTGACAAATAGCGGGATAAAATAAAATGTAGTTAAGACCTTGATATTAGTCGAGGTCTTTTTTACGTATAAATAACTTTCATTTGTGGAATACTAGATATATAACTTACAAATTTGTAAGTTAGTTGTCAGTGAAATCGATGTTATGAAATTTTTCCCATTGGTAAAATAAAAGTATCAAAGGGGAGATAGGGAGGATGGAAGTAATGAAATCATTTCAAAATTTGTCATATAGCCAAGGTGTGAGCTTAATTTGTTTAGCTGGATTCACTGGATCTGTTACGTTAGCTGCTTTAATAAAGGTATTTCATCAAATATTTTAATTTTATAGTAAGGAAGGAATTGGTTGTTATAAATAGTAAGAAAAGTACTGTAAATAAAGAATAGCTCTTAGCATGTATATAAATGCTAAGAGCTATTTTTATATACTATATTTTGTTTAAGCTTCTTTTGGTTTTGCTGACCCCGTATTTAAAGTAAGGGCAAGGAAGAACATTGCAAGTAAGCAAGATGCAAGTAATAAAATGAATCCGCCGTTCCAACCGAAAGCATCCACAATAAAGCCCATAGCTGCGCTAGCAAAAGTAGCTCCGCCTAGGTAACCGAAAAATCCAGTTAAGCCTGCTGCAGTTCCAGCAGCTTTTTTTGGTGCTAAGTCAAGAGCGTGTAGGCCAATTAACATAACAGGACCATAAATTAAAAATCCAATTGCAACTAGTGCGATACTATCAACCATTGGATTACCAGGAGGATTCAACCAGTAAACAAGAACGGCGATGAATACACCAACCATAAATAAAATACCAGCAGGTGCGCGGCGTCCTTTAAACAGTTTATCACTCATCCATCCGCAAAGAAGTGTACCTGGAATACCAGCCCATTCATATAGAGCGTAAGCAGTACGTGAGCTGCTATGAGTAAAACTTTTTTCCTCTACTAAATAAGTAGGAGCCCAATCTACAACGCCGTAACGTACGAAGTATACGAAAACGTTCGCGATAGCGATGTACCATAAAAACTTATTATTTAATACGTATTTAAATAAAATTTCTTTTACTGAAAGTTCACGTTCACGATCTTGTACTTTTTCATCTGCTGGATATTCTCCAGTATGTTCTTCAATAGAAGGTAATCCACAAGATTGAGGTGTATCTCTCATCGTAATTAATACATAAATACCAACTAAAATTGAAAGAATACCTGGGAAGTAAAATATACTCTTCCAGTCATTTGCAAAGAAATATAGGCCTAATGTAACGAGAGAAGGCATAAGTGCGCCGCCGACGTTATGAGCGACGTTCCAAATGGACATTTTTGTTCCACGTTCACTAATAGAGAACCAGTGAACCATTGTACGACCACAAGGAGGCCAGCCCATACCTTGCACCCATCCATTTAAAAATTGAAGTACAAACATGAGTATAATACTCGTTGTAATGAAAGAGAATGAGCCGAAAATAATATTAATGATACCTGATAAAAATAGCCCAGCTGCTAAAAAATAGCGAGGATTACAACGGTCAGATACGATGCCCATAAGAAATTTACTTAATCCGTAAGCAATGGATACTGCTGAAAGGATAACCCCAAGTTCCCCTTTACTAAAGCCTTGCTCGATTAAGTATGGCATTGCTAATGAAAAGTTTTTTCGAACAAAGTAGTAACCTGCATAACCGATGAAGATACCTAAAAATACTTGTAAACGTAATTTACGGTATTCGCTGTCAACGCGATCAGCAGGTATGCGTTCTGCGTGGGGCGCAGGTTTAAATAATTGTGTGAAAAACATAAAATGAAAATCCTCCCCTAATAAATTCGAAGTGCCCTAAGACAGAAAAGAATACAAAAAGGCCATGAAATATAAAAAAGTTCCCTTTTTTATGATTCATAGCCGTATACTCCGATTCTCCGTGACTGTCAATATTAACTTCGTCGAAAATTATACAACTTTGTGACAAAAATGTAAACGTTTTTATGAATAAAAGGTATTGACGGATTTTGTTCGCGGGATTAATATTTAAATAAGTTAAATATTTTATTGTTTAAATAAGAGGTGGATAACATGCCAAATGATATGACGCATATCGATAAAATTCAAGCTCTTGCCTTTTCGATTGGAAAGAAAATGCAGACGGAGTTATTAGAACAAATGCAAGCAACAGGACTTACACCACCACAGTTTTACATTTTAAAGATTTTAGATCACTATGGAGCCTCAAGAGCGACAACATTAGCAAAAAAAATGTATGTAAAGCCTAGTGCAATTACAGTGATGATTGATCGCTTAATTGATCAAGAACTTGTAGAACGCTATCACGACAAAGATGATCGTCGTGTTGTCGTCATTGAGTTAACAAAAAAGGGGAAAGATAGGGTAGAAGAGGCGATGACTGCTCGTAACGAGCATATTGCAAAATACTTCTCCCATTTAGAGTTGCAAGAAAGGGAAGATTTATTACGCCTTTTCGAGAAGCTAGAAACAATTATTTGCGGGGCACAAGAGAAAAAAGAGAATAACTAAGTAAGAGGAATTGAGGAGATTACATGGAGCAACAAGAAAATATAAATAGAAAGCTATTGTTAATCGGTTTAGTAATCGCGATGCTATTTGCTGCATTAGATGGAACGATCGTTGGTACAGCAATGCCACGTATCGTCGGTGAACTAGGTGGATTAAGCTTAATGACATGGTTAACAACAGCCTATATGTTAACATCAACGACAGTTGTACCAATTGCAGGTAAATTAGCGGATTTACTTGGCCGTCGTAACGTATATATAACAGGACTAGTTATTTTTATGGTTGGTTCGGCGTTATGTGGTATGGCAAATGGTATGACAGAATTAATTATTTTCCGTGGTATTCAAGGTCTTGGTGGCGGTATTATGATGCCGATGGCTATGATTATTATCGGAGATATGTTCACGGGAAAAGAACGTGCGAAATGGCAAGGTATTTTTGGCGCGTTGTACGGTCTTGCTTCTGTAATTGGACCACAAGTTGGTGGTTGGATTGTAGACGCAGTGAACTGGAGATGGGTATTCTACATTAACTTACCAGTTGGTATTTTAGCGACAATCTTTATTGCAATGGGATTAAAATCACATAAACAAACGGGACCAATTAAAATTGATATCGCTGGAATCTTCACGATGATTCTCGGTGTTGTAAGTTTATTACTTGCATTAACGTTTGGTGGAAAAGATTACCCATGGGATTCTTGGCAAATTATCGGGTTATTTGCATTAGCTGTAATTGGTATCGTTAGCTTTGTTATCGTTGAAACGAAAGCAGAAGAACCAATTTTACCGATGCATTTCTTTAAAAATCGCACATTTACATTACTAAATGCGATTGGATTCTTTATGAGTATCGGAATGTTCGGTGCGATTATGTTCGTACCATTCTTCATGCAAGGTATTGTAGGAGTAAGTGCAGCTGAATCTGGAACAATTATGACGCCGATGATGATTACGATGATCGTTATGAGTATTATCGGTGGGCAACTTGTACTAAAAGTTGGTGTGAAACCACAAATTATCGCAGGTATGCTTATTATGGCTGGCGGTTTCTGGTTATTAACAACGATGGATATGCACACAACGAAGCTTACAGCTACTTCTTATATGATGGTTATCGGTTTAGGAATGGGTCTTGTAATGCCAACATTAACATTAGCGTTACAAGAAAGCTTCCCGAAAAAAGATCTTGGTGTTGTAACGTCATCAAGTCAGTTCTTCCGTCAAATCGGTGGAACATTCGGTATTACCATTTTAGGATCAATTATGAATAATACTTCAGGTACAACATTAACTAATAAATTAGTGCCTGTATTAGATACGTTCCCGAAAGAAGCGGGACAAATGGTAACAAAATTAAAAGGTATGATTCATACAGACCCACAGGGTTTATATTCAATGCTCTTTAATCCAGAAGCATTAAAGCAAATGCCAGAAGCATTTTCTAACAGCATTGTACCAATTTTGAAAAACTCTTTAGTAGACTCACTTCATACTGTATTCTTAACAGGATTAGTATTTATTGTAGTAGGTGCCATATTTACGATTTTCTTACAGAAGATTAAGCTGTCAGATCGTAAAAAAAGTGCTGAAGAGCCTGCTGCAGAAGAGAAAGAACAAAATGTATCATATTCATAATGAAAAGCATCGCCTTATGGCGGTGCTTTTTTTGAGTATAACCTTAAAAGCTTTTAATGAGAAATGATTGACGTATTTTTAGAAATACGTTATATTATTTTGTGTAAACGGTTACATGAAATGAGGAGAAAAGAGAATGAGTACGATTAAAGACGTTGCAAAATTAGCAGGGGTATCTGTTGCGACCGTTTCCAGAGTGTTAAATAAAAATGGATACGTTCATGAGGATACATTAAAGAAAGTAGAGCGAGCGATTGAGATGCTAGATTATAAACCTAGTACAGTAGCGCGTTCTTTATACAATAAAAAATCTCGTTTAATTGGGTTAGTCGTTCCAAATATCGTAAATCCATTCTTTCCAGAAGTTGCACGTGCCGTAGAAGATGTAGCACATAAACAAGGTTACACAGTTGTCCTTTGTAACTCTGATGAAAGTTTAGAAAAAGAAAAACAATACATTGATGTACTTAGACAAAATAATGTAGATGGATTTATTGTAGCTACGAATCCACAAAATAGCGTTAATTACATGAATTTGTCTGTTCCAGTTGTTGCGATTGACCGCATGTTTAATGAGCGTATTCCTACTGTATATGCTGATAACTATGCAGGAAGTCAGGCGGCGACAAAATTGTTAATAGATAAAGGATGTAAGCATATTGCACATATTCGCGGACCGCGTGAGATTAGTACAGCGAATGAGCGTTTCGAAGGTTTTGTAGATATTATTACGCAAAATAATCTTTCATATATGATTGCAGAGAGTACATTTGATCCAGCAAATAGTGAGCGTGTAGCAATGGAATTATTAGAAGAATACCCACATATTGATGGTATTGTTGCTGGGAATGACTTAATTGCAATTGGTATTGTAAAAGCAGCAATGCAGAAGGGGATTTCTATTCCAGATGATTTACAAATTATCGGATTTGATGGGATTTCTTTAACTGAAATGATGTATCCATCGATTACAACGGTTGCACAACCAATTTATGAGATGGGTAAAATTGCGACAGAATTACTATTAAAGCAGATGGACGGTAGTCCTTTAGAAAAGAAACAGTATCGTTTACCGATTGAAATTATAGAACGAAATACAACGAAGTAAGGAGATGAAACAGATGCCCAATATTGCAGTAGTAGGTAGTATTTCAATGGACTTAGTGGCTGTTTCAAAAAAACGACCGAAAGCAGGAGAAACAGTAATTGGTGAAGCGTTTCATACGATTCCAGGAGGAAAAGGAGCGAACCAAGCAGTTGCTGCAGCTAGGCTAGGAGCAAATGTAGCAATGGTTGGAGCAGTAGGAAATGACGATTACGGAACAGTTGTTAGAAAAAATTTAGAGAACGAACGTGTTTTTATCGACTATGTGGTACCGGTTACAGATGGAACGACAGGAATTGCTCATATCGTTTTAGCAGAAGAAGATAACAGTATTGTTGTCGTACAAGGAGCAAACGCTCTTGTAAATGAATCGATTGTAGATCGTTCAAAAGATCTTCTTATAAAAGCAGATATGGTCGTTCTTCAACTAGAGATTCCGCTTGAAACAGTAAAGTATGTATTGGCTATTTGTGAGGAACACAAAATCCCAGTTATGTTAAATCCAGCGCCAGCACAAGTTTTATCAGAAGACATTTTAGAAAGGGCGACGTATATTACACCAAATGAACATGAGTGCCGCATTGTATTAGATGATTTTACATCACCGATTGAAGATTTACTGGCGAAGTATCCAAATAAACTATTGATGACAGAAGGTTCTAATGGTGTTCGTTTCCATAATGGAACGGAGATTGTACATGTTCCTAGCATTGCTGTTGATGTAGTGGATACGACTGGGGCTGGTGATACGTTTAATGGTGCGTTAGCAGTTGCACTTTCTGAAGGAGAAGCACTTCAAAAAGCAATTCGTTTTGCAAATATTGCGGGTGGCCTTTCAGTAACAAAACTTGGGGCGCAAGGCGGTATGCCAACGAGAGATCGAGTACGTGAAGTGCAGGTGATTGTTGGATGAAAAAGCATGGTGTATTAAATAGCGAAATCGCTGCAGTCCTTGCTTCACTTGGACATACAGATACGATTGTAATTGCTGATTGCGGGTTGCCTATCCCTGATGGAGTAAAAAGAATCGATTTAGCAGTCGAAATTGGGAAGCCAAGTTTTTTAGATGTATTACAAGTCATAGCTGATGATATGGCAATTGAAAGAGTGACATTAGCAGAAGAAGTTATTACAAATAATGTAGAAGTTAATAAAGAGATCGAGCTTAATTTAACAGAATCAGCATTTGAATATGTGTCTCATGAACAGTTTAAAGAGCATACGAAGGGAGCGAAAGCGATTATTCGTACAGGAGAGGCTACTCCTTATGCTAATGTTATTTTACATGCAGGCGTGATTTTTTAATAAAGGGAAGTGATGAGAATGCGTATTGAAATGAAAAACATTTCAAAAGCGTTCAATGGCAATCCTGTTTTGAAGAATGCACAGTTTATGATTGAAACAGGAGAAGTCCACGCATTGATGGGGGAGAATGGAGCGGGTAAATCAACGCTCATGAAGATTTTAACAGGTGTATACACAAAAGATGGTGGAACAGTCATGATTGATGGGCAAGAGCGTACTTTTAAAAATGCGAAAGAAGCCGAAGAGTACGGCATTGCATTTATACATCAAGAATTGAACATATTACCGAATTTAACAGTGGCCGAAAATATGTTTCTTGGTAAAGAGTTAATGTACGGTAAAACAGGTATTTTACGCACTCGTCAAATGAACGCGATTGCGCAGCAACAATTAGTCGAATTAGGGTTACATGTAAAAGGTGCTACGTTAGCAGGAGAACTATCAGTTGGACAACAGCAAATTATTGAAATTGCGAAAGCGTTAATGACAAACGCGAGTGTTATTATTATGGACGAACCTACTGCAGCATTAACTGACCGTGAAATTGAAACGCTCTTTACAGTTATAAATAAGTTACGTAAAGAAGGTGTTTCCTTCGTTTACATTTCGCACCGTATGGAAGAAATCTTCTCAATATGTGATGCTATTACGATTTTACGCGATGGTGAATATGTGGGTAAGAGGTTAATTCCAGAAACGTCATTTGATGAAGTAGTGAGTATGATGGTGGGGCGTAGTATTGGTGAACGTTACCCAGAACGAAATAGTCAAATTGGCGATGTCATTTTTGAAATGCGTAATGGAACGAAGAAAGGGAAATTTGAAAATGTTTCGTTTCAAGTAAGAAAAGGTGAAATTCTTGGTGTAGCTGGTTTGATGGGAGCTGGTCGGACGGATATTATGAAAGCGATATTTGGATATGAACCTTTAGATTCTGGACAAGTTTTTATAAATGGACAAGAAGCAAAGATTGATAGCCCAATAGATGCAATTAGACAACGAATTGCTTTCATTACAGAAGATAGAAAGTCTGAAGGATTAGTATTAGATTTTTCAATTCGAGAAAATTTAGCGTTACCGAATTTAGAAAGTCTTTCAAAAGGAAGTGTTCTAAGTAACGAATTAGAACAACAATTTACAGAGGACATGATGAAACTTCTTAATGTGAAAGCATCTAGTGGAGAGCAAGCAGTAAAATCTCTCTCTGGTGGAAACCAGCAAAAGATTGTAATCGCAAAATGGCTAGGTATTCATCCGCAACTACTCATTTTAGATGAGCCAACAAGAGGTGTCGATGTAGGAGCGAAAAAAGAAATTTACTCTATTATGAATAAACTTACCGAACAAGGCGATGCCGTTATTATGGTATCATCTGAGCTTCCGGAAGTTTTAGGAATGAGTGATCGAGTTCTCGTTATTCATGAAGGGAAAGTCGGTGGAATTTTAGAGAAAGACGAGGCATCACAAGAGTCTATTATGGCACTAGCTACAGGGGGAGAATAAGGATGGCTAAGAAGGGGAATGTATTACAACAACTTGGGTCTTTAATAGGACTAGTACTAATTATTGTAGTAATTACAGCTTTAAATCCAGCGTTTATTGAAATTCCAAATTTATTTAATATACTGCGTCAAGTATCGATTAATGCGCTTATTGCATTCGGAATGACCTTCGTAATTTTAACAGGGGGTATTGACTTATCGGTAGGTTCTATTTTAGCATTATCAAGTGCACTTGTTGCTGGAATGATGGCAAGTGGCATGGATCCGTTTCTTGCAATGGCAGTTGGATTATTAGCTGGTCTTGTAATGGGGGTTGTAAACGGTATCATCATCGCGAAGGGGAAGGTAGCACCATTTATTGCGACTTTAGCAACAATGACTATCTTTCGTGGGTTGACGCTTGTTTATATGGACGGACGTCCGATCACTGGTCTTGGTGATCATTTAATGTTCCAAATGTTTGGCCGCGGTTATTTTCTTGGTATTCCGGTACCAGCTGTTACGATGATGATCGCTTTCGCAGTACTGTACTTCATTTTGAAGAAAACGACATTTGGTCGCCGCACATTTGCAATTGGTGGAAATGAAGAAGCAGCAGCATTATCAGGTATTAATGTTACGAGAATTAAAGTAATGATTTACGGTCTTTCCGGAATTTTGGCAGCGCTTGCAGGTATTGTCTTAACGTCACGACTCGATTCTGCACAGCCGACTGCAGGTACTTCTTACGAATTAGATGCAATTGCAGCAGTTGTATTAGGTGGGACAAGTCTTTCTGGAGGAAGAGGATGGATTGTTGGTACATTCATTGGTGTACTTATTATCGGTGTACTAAATAACGGTTTAAATTTATTAGGTGTATCTTCTTTCTTCCAACAAGTTGTAAAAGGGCTTGTAATTTTACTAGCTGTATTAATTGATCGTCGAAAAGAAGCGTAATGGAGGGACAGTTCATGAAGAAATGGTTACTTATACTCGTTGCATGTATTATGGTCATTACTGCTGGTTGTTCAATGGAACCACCAGAATGGGCAAAGGATTCTAGCGATAAAGGTCGAAATAAAACTATTAAAGTTGGATTCTCTGTTTCAACTTTAAATAATCCCTTTTTCGTAACTTTGAAAAAAGGTGCAGAAAAGAAAGCGAAAGAAAGTGGCATTGAATTGATTGCTGTTGATGCTCAAAATGATGCAGCAAAGCAAACAAACGATGTTGAAGATTTGATTCAAAAAGGTGTCGATGTAGTTGTTATTAATCCAACTGATTCAGATGCTGTTGCTTCAGCGGTAAGTGCGGCTAATGCAGCGAATGTTCCTGTTATTACAGTAGACCGCGTTGCGAATTCAGGTAAAGTTGTTTCGCATATCGCTTCTAATAATATTGAAGGTGGTCAAATGGCTAGTGATTACATTCGTGAATTAGTTGGTGAAGGCGCGAACGTTGCTGAGTTAGAAGGAATCCCTGGATCATCTGCTGCTCGTGAGCGTGGGAAAGGATTCCATAACGTAGCCGACAAGTCTTTAAAAGTAGTAGCAAAACAAGCAGCTGATTTCGATCGCGCAAAAGGTTTATCTGTTATGGAAAATATTTTGCAAGCAAATAGCGATATTAAAGCGGTATTTGCTCATAACGATGAAATGGCATTAGGAGCGCTGGAGGCATTAAAATCTGCTGGTAAAACAGATGTAGTCGTTGTTGGATTTGATGCAACAGACGATGCTGTAAAAGCGGTTAATGATGGGCGTATGGCTGCAACAGTTGCTCAAAAACCGGAATTAATCGGAGAGAAGGCGATGCAAACAGCAAAAGAGATAACGCAAGGTAAAAAAGTGGACAAATCTATTCCGATTGAATTAGAGCTTATTAAGAAAAACAAATAAATATAAAATGAAAATTAGGAAGGAAGAATAACAAATGAAATTCTTTATTGATACAGCAAACATTAACGAAATTAAAGAGGCAAATGCATTAGGAGTATTAGCTGGAGTAACGACAAATCCATCACTTGTAGCAAAAGAAGGCGTAGATTTCCATGAGCGTATTCGTGAAATCTGCAGCGTTGTAGAAGGCCCTGTAAGTGCAGAAGTAATTAGCCTAGAAGCTGATAAAATGATCGAAGAAGGAAAAGAATTAGCAAAAATCGCTCCAAACGTTGTTGTAAAAGTTCCAATGACAACAGAAGGCTTAAAAGCAGTAAAAGCATTCTCTGACTTAGGAATTCGTACAAATGTTACACTAGTATTCTCAGCAGTTCAAGCGTTGCTTGCAGCTCGTGCTGGTGCGACATACGTTTCACCGTTCTTAGGTCGCTTAGACGATATCGGTCATAACGGTATGGACTTAATCCGCCAAATCGCAGAAATCTTTGCAATTCATGGTATTGAAACAGAAATCATTGCAGCATCTGTACGTCACAGCGTTCACGTAACTGACGCAGCATTAAACGGTGCACATATTGCAACAATCCCAGCAAACGTAATTGCTTCATTAGTGAAGCATCCATTAACGGATCAAGGAATTGAAAAGTTCTTAGCTGATTGGGAAAAAACACAAGAGAAATAATATAAAATCGAGAATCCTAGTTTAATTGACTAGGATTCTTTTTTATTTGAATGAATTTTCATGCAATTTTGCATATTGTCTTTTAAATTTGTCATATAAGCTATTTAATATATATCAAATCACTTTTTATTTTTTATATTTCGATATAAAGTAAAAGCCCTTATCGATGGGGGGACTATCCACAAATAGCAGGATAAAAAGGTAGAGGGTCTGACCAGAAAACTGGAGGGCATGATTCTATAACAGAAAGCCTAATGTTTATAGAATTATGCTTTTTTATATAGGGAGGGTAGTAAATAGTTATTTATTCCGCTATTCGCCGGGCAGTAAGATTCCCACCTCAAAATTCGGCGCATACGAGGAATTTAGGTGGGAGACAACTGCCCGTAAATGCCCGATTGGTGAGGGCTAATAATCAGTGGGGGATGGATAAAACCCCCGCTGATTATAATTTCACTTTATCTGAATTTTAAGTTTTATAGAAGGGGAGAAAAAAATGAAAAGAAAAGCGCCATTTAAAGTGTTATCGTCATTAACAATTGCGGCAATTATCGGATGCACATCTGTAATGAGTGCTCCATTAGCATACGCAGAAACGCCAGCAAAAGAGAAAGACAATGTATCTACAACACCAATTGATTACAATTTAATTCAAGAAGATCGCTTAGCAGAAGCATTGAAAGAAAGAGGAGCAATTAATCCAGCATCGTCTACAGAAGATACGAAAAGAGCTGTAGAGCAATATATTGAAAAGAAACAAGGGGATCAGGCAAATAAAGAAATTCTTCCAGCGGATACTGCGAAAGAAGCATCGGATTTCGTGAAGAAAGTAAAAGAGAAAAAAATGGAGGAAAAGGAAAAGGTAAAGAAGGCTGAAAAAAATAGAGGCCCGGAACAAAAGCCAGAGCCAAATAAAAAGCAATTGAATGGGCAAGTTCCAACTTCTAAGGCAAAGCAAGCTCCATATAAGGGAGCAGTTCGAACTGATAAAGTATTAGTGTTACTCGTTGAATTTAGTGATTATAAGCATAATAATATTGATCAAACACCAGGTTATATGTACTCAAAAGACTTTAGCAGAGAACATTATCAAAAAATGTTATTTGGTAGTGAGCCCTATACATTATTTGATGGTTCAAAAGTAAAAACGTTTAAACAGTATTATGAAGAGCAATCTGGTGGCAGTTATACGACAGATGGATATGTAACTGAATGGCTAACTGTTCCAGGAAAAGCATCTGATTACGGAGCTGATGGTAAGAGTGGTCACGATAATAAAGGACCTAAAGGTGCACGTGATTTAGTGAAGGAAGCTTTAAAGGTTGCAGCTGAGAAAGGACTAGATTTATCTCAGTTTGATCAATTCGATAGATATGATACAAATGGCGATGGGAATCAAAATGAATCTGATGGTGTAATCGATCATTTAATGGTTATTCATGCTGGTGTTGGTCAAGAAGCCGGTGGAGGTAAATTAGGTGATGATGCAATTTGGTCACACCGTTCAAAATTAGCAACAGAACCAGTAGCGATTGAAGGAACAAAATCACAAGTAAATTACTTTGGTGGAAAAGTAGCAGCACACGATTACACAATTGAGCCAGAAGATGGGGCAGTAGGTGTGTTTGCACATGAATTTGGACATGACCTTGGTTTACCAGATGAATATGACACGAAATATACTGGAGCAGGTGCACCTGTCGAAGCTTGGTCATTAATGAGTGGAGGTAGTTGGACAGGTAAAATCGCAGGAACCGAGCCAACTAGTTTTTCACCACAAAATAAAGACTTCTTACAAAAGAATATGGGAGGAAATTGGGCGGAAATTTTAGAAGTAGACTACGATAAAATTAAGAGCGGCGTAGGCGTTCCTACATATATTGATCAAAGTGTTACGAAATCAAATCGTCCAGGTGTTGTACGTGTTAATTTACCAGGTAAGGTTGTTGATACGATTAAGCCCGAGTTTGGAAAGCATGCATATTATAGTACAAGAGGCGATGATATGCATACAACATTAGAAACACCGTTCTTCGATTTAACGAAAGGAACAAATGTGAAATTTGATTATAAAGCGAATTATGAATTAGAAGCTGAGTGCGATTTCATTGAAGTACATGCTGTAGCGGAAG
Organism: Bacillaceae bacterium OF18-1A; assembly: GCA_027694045.1. GTDB lineage: Bacteria > Bacillota > Bacilli > Bacillales > Bacillaceae_G > Bacillus_A. The sequence goes on from JAQEWB010000005.1 coordinate 122,909, forward strand.
ATGGGACGAGAATATTAATTGATAGACTTGGAGAAAAAATAGTACAAGAAGATAAAGATACAACAGATGGAAAATGGATTGATAAATCATATGATTTAAGTCAATTCAAAGGAAAGAAAGTAAAACTACAATTCGACTATATTACAGATCCAGCGTTAACATATAAAGGTTTCGCAATGGATAATGTAAATGTAACAGTTGATGGACAAGTAGTATTTTCTGATGATGCAGAAGGACAGTCTAAAATGAATTTAAATGGATTCGTTGTTTCGGATGGGACAGAGAAGAAATCTCATTATTATTATTTAGAGTGGAGAAACTATGCTGGATCAGATAATGGATTAAAAGCAGGAAAAGGTCCAGTGTACAATACAGGTCTTGTCGTTTGGTATGCAGATGATAGTTTCAAAGATAATTGGGTTGGAGTGCATCCAGGTGAAGGATTCCTTGGCGTTGTGGACTCTCATCCAGAAGCACTTGTTGGGAACTTAAACGGGATACCAGCATACGGGAATACAGGTATGCAAATTGCGGACGCTGCATTTTCATTTGATAAAACACCAGCATGGAGTGTAAATTCATTCACACGTGGACAATTTAATTATAATGGGTTACAAGGTGTTACAACATTTGATGATTCAAAAGTATACAGTAACACACAAATTGCAGATGCAGGACGAAAAGTTCCAAACCTTGGACTTAAATTCCAAGTTGTTGGACAAGCAGAAGATAAGTCAGCAGGTGCTGTTTGGATTAGACGTTAATGCGGGATAAAATAAAAGTACATTCTTCATATGAAGAATGTACTTTTCATTTGTGGTGTATCAATTTATGTTGGGAAAGGAAATATTTCCGAGGAAATTGTCGAAGTATCATCAACGAGCAAGATATTTAGTTGCATTTGGACTTTAGTACAGAGTTTGTAGAGGGATAGACTACTCCTATGTGTATTTAAATGAAGCGGTATTACTTTAAAGAACATGTATTAAAAAAGACAATGATGGAATTAACCCATCATTGTCTTTTTCACTTTACCTCTTACATAAATCATTCCGGCAAATGTTAATAAAAATGCTGTTCCAATAACGAAGCTAGCGCTAGGTGATGCTCCGATTGCTCCGACTGTGAAGGATCCAGCAACAACTCCTAATGAGAAGAAGGCATAAAACAATCCGAATGCTTTCCCGCGCTTATCATCTGTCGTATTTTCGACAAGTAATGCATTTATTGAAGGGAAAAGGATAGCGAATCCAATTCCATAAATCATCATAACGATAAAAAGCATTCCTTTTGTTGCAAATAACCCGAGTAAAGATAAGGCGAATGCCATGACTGCAATCCCGATTAGCATTAGTTTTGAACGATTAAATCGATCAAAAATTTGATTTGTTGGAAGTAAGAAGAAGAGGATAGCTGTAATTCCAAATACACTTAACATCATGCCTGTTGTAGATGCTTTAAGTGCTAATGTCTCAACTTTTACTGGTAACATATACGTGACAATTCCTTGTGAAAACATGAGTGTGAAAGCTCCAATATATGCTTGCAATAATGGTTCAGACTTTAATAGTTCAACCATATCGTCTTTGTTCATCATTTGTGATCTTGATGTATCTTTTCTTGATACGTTATTTGGTAAAAAGAATAGAGATATGATTGTACCAAGCACCATTAAAATAGAAATAGTAATGAAAACCCACTCTATGCCAGCTGTTACTTTCATAATGCCACTGAAAGCAGGACCTACGATTGCCGCTGTTCCAACAGCAGCACCAGATAGAGCCATTGCCTTACCTTGTCTTGCTGTATTTGTTTGTTTTGATAAAAATGTAAAGGCAGCAGGAATTAAAAATCCGTCACTAAATCCATGCATAAAGCGCACAACTAATAGTTGTTCACCACTTTGAACAACAGTATATAGTAAGACTATGAAACTTGTAATTCCCATACTTATATAAAGGATTTTTTTTGCACCAAATTTATCGACAGCAGCTCCAGCAATAATATTACCAATCATATTAGCGAATGAGTACATACCGACAACTAGCCCGATAATAAGAGGAGATCCTCCAAGACTTTGAGCGAACGTACTCATAATAGGTAATTGTGAAAATGTATCAAAAAACGCTACGATAACAATAAAGTAAATAAAATATTTCAAGCGATATTCACCTCTCCAATGTTATTATGGCATAATGCCAATTTCCACTGCAATGAAATTGAATTAACAGATGTGGAAAAAAGTACAAAGTGACAAAATATTGAACGTTATTTGTTAAATATTAGTGGAAATGAGATTGTTTTTTTGAAATATATGGATGGAAGTATTATAATAGATTTGTAAACTTCACCAGGTTAATTATATACATAGAGAGGGATGTATAAAATGAAAGCATTACTTTGGCATAATCAACGTGATGTACGAGTAGAAGAAGTACCAGAACCAACTGTACGACCAGGAGCAGTGAAAATTAAAGTTAAATGGTGTGGTATTTGTGGAACAGATTTGCATGAATATTTAGCAGGACCGATTTTTATTCCGACAGAAGAGCATCCATTAACACACGTGAAAGCACCAGTCATTTTAGGTCATGAGTTTAGCGGTGAGGTAGTTGAAATTGGTGAAGGAGTTACATCTCATAAAGTGGGAGACCGTGTTGTTGTAGAACCAATTTATTCTTGTGGTAAATGTGAAGCTTGTAAACATGGACATTATAATGTTTGTGAACAGCTTGTTTTCCACGGTCTTGGTGGAGACGGCGGTGGTTTCTCTGAATATACAGTAGTACCAGAAGATATGGTTCACCATATCCCAGATGAAATGACGTATGAACAAGGAGCACTTGTAGAACCAGCAGCAGTAGCGGTTCATGCAGTACGTCAAAGTAAGTTAAAAGAAGGAGAAGCAGTAGCTGTATTTGGTTGTGGTCCAATCGGCCTTCTTGTTATCCAAGCAGCAAAAGCGGCAGGTGCAACTCCTGTCATCGCAGTGGAACTTTCTAAAGAACGTCAAGAGTTAGCGAAATTAGCAGGTGCGGATTACGTATTAAATCCAGCAACTCAAGATGTATTAGCAGAAATTCGTAACTTAACAAATGGCTTAGGTGTAAATGTTAGCTTTGAAGTAACAGGTGTTGAAGTTGTACTTCGCCAAGCAATTGAAAGTACAAGCTTTGAAGGACAAACTGTAATTGTTAGTGTATGGGAAAAAGACGCAACAATTACACCAAACAACCTTGTATTAAAAGAAAAAGAAGTTATTGGTATTCTTGGATACCGTCATATCTTCCCAGCTGTTATTAAATTAATTAGCTCTGGGCAAATTCAAGCAGAGAAATTAATCACAAAAAAAATTACAGTAGATCAAGTTGTTGAAGAAGGATTTGAAGCACTTGTAAAAGATAAAACACAAGTGAAAATTCTTGTTTCACCTAAGTAAGATAGAATGAAAAAAGTAGCCATTTTCTAAAAATAGAAAATGGCTACTTTTTTTCTATACTGAAAGATGATAGACTTTCCTTTGATTCAATGTATTTTTTGTTTGGAGGAGGAGTCCAGTGCTTTCATTTTTATTGACTTTGAAGCGGATGTTAAAAGCCTGTTTACGAGCATGGAAAGATAAAGAATTTCAAGTGTTATTCGTATTAACAATTTTAACTTTACTATCGGGCACAATCTTTTACAGTACGGTTGAAGGATTACGTCCTCTTGATGCTTTATATTTTAGCGTTGTTACTTTGACTACTGTCGGTGATGGGCAATTTAGTCCTCAAACCGACTTCGGAAAGGTATTTACGATATTATACATATTTATCGGGATTGGATTAGTATTTGGATTTATACATAAACTGGCAGTTAACGTACAATTGCCGAGTATACTATCAAATAGAAGAAAAGAGTAAAGCGATTCATTGCTTTACTCTTTTTTTACATTAGTTTAGACAAGTCTTCGCAGTAGCTTAACAATACTTTATTACAATGTAAGTGCATTCATTGTATTCACTATGTATAAAGTTATAGTGATATGAACATTTGCATATTTTAATTTATCAATAGAAATTTCGTGAAAGGTGGGATATTCTAGTCGTAGGTTAACCGGAAGATATCATTACAATAATTTAATTATAAAATGGAGGATTTTAGATGAAGAAGAAGGTACTCGCTTTAGCAGCAGCAATTACGTTAGTAGCTCCGTTACAAAATGTAGCATTTGCTCATGAAAATGATGGAGGAAATAGAGCACCGATTATTCAATATTGGTCTGCTGAAGATAAGCATTCAGAAGGTGTAAATTCTCATTTATGGATTGTGAACCGTGCAATTGATATTATGTCCCGTAATACGACAGTTGTAAAACAAGATCAAGTAGCCCTATTAAATGAATGGCGTACGGATTTAGAGAACGGTATTTATTCTGCGGATTATGAAAATCCTTATTACGATAATAGTACATTTGCCTCACACTTTTATGATCCAGACAATGGAAAAACATATATTCCATTTGCAAAGCAGGCAAAGGAAACAGGAGCAAAGTATTTTAAATTAGCTGGCGAATCTTATAAGAATAAAGATATGAAACAAGCATTCTTTTATTTAGGTTTATCTCTTCATTATTTAGGAGATGTAAATCAATCGATGCATGCGGCCAACTTTACGAATCTTTCGTATCCACAAGGGTTCCATTCTAAGTATGAAAACTTTGTAGATACAGTTAAAGATGATTATAAAGTAATGGATGGAAACGGATATTGGAATTGGAAAGGAGTGAATCCAGAAGATTGGATCCATGGTGCGGCAGTGGCTGCAAAACAAGATTTTTCTGGTGTAGTAAATAGCAATACGAAAAGTTGGTTTGTAAAAGCTGCTGTATCACAAAGTTATGCAGACAAATGGCGCGCTGAAGTAACACCAACAACTGGTAAGCGATTAATGGAAGCGCAGCGTGTAACGGCTGGATATATTCAACTTTGGTTTGATACGTACGGAAATCGTTAAGCGTCTGCTGAGTATTTAGAATATATTGTTGCAAGTAAGGTGTATGCGAATCCATCATATATTAAGAATAAAGTGTTACAGCTGAAATCTCCAAAACGGTCTGTTACTCTGATCATTATATAGTAGAAGAACCTTTTTTTGTAAACAGGAAAATCATTCTTTCCATTATATCCAGTGTTTCATTCGTTTTTACAAGTGAGGAGTATGAAAAAAGCTGACAAATAATCATTTGTCAGCTTTTTTTAGTATAATCGCATTTCTTGTTTGACTAACACGTTCGTAAAATAGTAACTTATCCCGGCTAAATACATGTAATAAAACATGAATAATAAATAGACCGTTAATTACGAATTGGAATAACAATATAACTAGTAATACTAAAGGCTCTGTGAGATTTAAGATAGAGCTACTAGAAAGAATATAATTGATTCCACCTAAAATGAAATAGAATATACCGTAACGGATGAATAGTTCTTTCAGTGTAATACGGTCTGATTTTCCTTTCACATAAATGCGAAGCAATGCTTTCCCAATTGTTTTTCCATTCGTAAAGTATGGAATGATAATAAAGTAAATTAAGATTGAACATGTAATGAAAAGGAGCTCGTATACATTTGTATAAGACTGGATGTTAGAAATAAATAGAGAGTTTCCTTTGTTTTTAATAATAGGTACAACGATAGATAAGAAAATCCAATCAATTTGCATAGCGATGAGACGGCGAACAAATCCAACTGGTTTCGTTTCCAAGTCAATATGACTATCTAATTCGCTTGCTTTTGGAAGGAAGTACGTAAATATTGGTGCAATGATGAAACCTATTACGCCCCCAAGTGTGTTTAAAAATAGATCATCGATATCAAATAAGCGATATGCACAATTATAAATACCGTACAATCCTGTTACTTGTGTTAGTTCAAAGAATAGTGAAAGACAAAAAGAAAGACAGATTGTTTGTAAAAAACTACGTCGGAAATAGTAGCGTAAATAAACACCAAATGGAACGGTTAATAGAACGTTAAAAGCAACCTGTAAAAATGCAGATTCTTTTAATAGATAGAAATACGTAGCTGGTTTCGCTAAAATCGCCGATGTATGATTGCTAATTTCTTGTATGAAATAAAATGGTGAGAGTTGCATATGTTGTGTATTAGCTGGTTGTAGACTACACGTGTCATACGTTTGTGGCAAAGGTAAAATTACAAGGAAATAGGCATTTAATAAATAGAGTAGTAGTGAGTATAAAATAAATGAACGCCATTTATTTAAATAACCGTATTTTCGATAATTAAATATTAAAAAAGGAATTAATAGAATCATTGCCAAAACAGGAAATAAAATAAATGCTGTTTTTACTGGAAATAAATATGCAGTCAAAATAAAGCTCCTTTCAAAGAAAATTCGTTTATCATTATAGCCTTAAAAAGGATTTAAAACAAAGCTGAAGTCCCTCGAAATAGAAAGAATTACAAATTTTATTAGAATTAAGTTATAATAAATCTAATATAAGGATATTATGATTATATAAATCGAGAGAGGGTACAAAATATGCGATATGAGCTTTTTTCTGTAAGTGGGAATCATATTACGACTTTTGAAAGTGCGTGGCATTTTCAAGAGGGAGAACAGATTTTTGTTCATGATGATCAAACGAAACGAAATTTTATTGTTATTCACCTAACGCATGATGTATTTCAACAAAATAAACATGTTATTCGTTTGTATTGTCAAGAAAAGAAAGTTTACGCATAAGGAAAGCCCTCTTACTGTATGAGAAAGTAAGAGGGTCTTTTTATTTCGCAAATGCCCGAGTGGTATGAGCTAATAAACAATACTCTCACTGATTAAAGTTATTTAGATCTTTTTTAATACACGATTAAAGTACATAAGCAGCATTTGATTTAGAAGAAAGGATAAAGCTTTGTATTTTGTGCTTCCAAGCTTCACTTTCTTCTCTTTGAGAAAGCCATGTATGGTAATCTTGTTGTGTTTTCCATAACATACGAATCATATATTCTGCCTCATCATTTGTACGATGAACATGTGAAACCTCTATGTTAATACAACCGTTTGTTCCAGGTGATGGATAGTATTGTTTAAGCGAGCAAAGTAGATCGTTTTCGTAGTTATATTTAATGTGAATCGTTTTAGTAATAATAAACATAGGAACACCTCTTTTACGATAATAGTAGAGAAGATTAATTTTAAATGTGAATACAATTAATATTATACTATTCAGAAAATTCAAAGTAAACAAGAGGTTTCAACTTAGTAGCGGCATAAAAAGGCGAGTCATCTAGTGTAATAGAATGACTCGCTTGCATTTTATAAGAAAATAAGAGTAAGTACACCTACGATAATACAATAGAAAGAGAAATATTTTAAATTTCCTTTTGCCATAATGTTCATAAACCATTTCAATGAAATATATGTCATGATAAATGTAGCGATAAAGGCAACAACATAGGGTACAAATAATGTGTCTAGATTTGGGTCTTTTGCAATATCTGTAATGCTTAGTAGTAAACCGCCTAAGCTAACTGGAATATATAGTAAGAATGAGAAACGAAGTGCGGTTTCTTGTTTCATACCGAGTAACATTGCGGCTACAATTGTAGCTCCAGAACGGCTTATACCAGGAATTAATGCACAAGCTTGTGCTAATCCGACGATGATTGCATCTTTTACAGAAAGATCGCCATCATTTTTACGTCCACGTAAGTTTCGAATAATCCAAAGGCCGACAGCAGTAATGAGAAGAGAAATCCCAACCATCTTCACGCCTTTTAAGTACTGATCGATATAATCTTTAAATAAAACGCCAATTACACCTGCTGGAATAGTTGCAATTACAAGGTAAATAATGAAGAAGAAATCTGATTTTGCATCTTCAGCTCTTGTAAATATATAAGATAGACCATTCTTCGTTAGACGAATTAAGTCATTTCTATAAATAAGTAATACAGCTAATAATGAAGCTGAATTAACAAGTAGTTCGAAGCTAAATCCCTCTATTTTCAGTCCTAGCAAATGTTGTGCTAAAACGAGGTGTCCGCTTGAAGAAATCGGAATTGGTTCTGTTAGTCCTTGGAACAGACCAAGAATTAAATATTTGATAATGTAATAAAATTGTTCCATAATATCCTCCTTGTTTATTAGTCGAAAGAAACAACCTGTCCATTATAACAAAGATATGGATGAATATTGAGAAGAAATAAAAATTCGAAATATAATAAAAATCCCTTATTTATTGTAAGGGATTTTTATTATTAATTAGAAACTGCAGTTTCTTGCATACTTTGAGCCAATTGAGTATCAACTTTTTCAGCATCATGAATATGACTCATAATAGTATTATTTAACTTTTGGAACATTTGTTGTGTATTAGCGAACTCTCGTAATATATCATCATTACAAGATTTTTGGTTTTCAATTGCCTTAATAACATTTGTAGCACCATTTTGTAATGTTTGAATCATAATTAAAATATTTTCAATTCTAGCGTTTGTATCGGCACTCATTTCTACACCTTCATCGACCAAATGCAAATTATCTTTTGTATTTTCATATGCTTTTTCGATTTCTTCTTGAATTTTTTTTGTTAAGTTACCGATATTTTTAGTACTCTCTGCCGTACTTTCCGCTAGTTTTCTTACTTCATTGGCAACAACGGCGAACCCTTTACCATGCTCTCCGGCACGAGCAGCTTCAATACTTGCATTTAAAGCTAGTAAATTTGTTTGTGCTGCAATGTTTTGAATGACTTCTACAATTTGTTCAATTTCTTTTGAGCGTTCGCTTAAATGATTCATACTATTAGATGTACGCTGAGATTGCTCACCCAATCTGTTAATTACAATAAGTAAGCGGTGAACAGATTCTTTTCCTTCATTAGAGCAGTCAATAATCTCTTCAATAGATTGAATTAAACTGTGTTCTTTTTGTAACATTTCACTATTTAATTCATTGGAATGTGTCGTACGTGTTGAAACACTTTCGAAACATGAGTTTAATTGTTGAACTAAATTTTGGAGTGTATTGTGCTGGTTATTTACAAGTTTATGTTCGTGAACAACGCTTTGTACACGAGTGTGGATAGAAGAAATAGTCTCTTGTTTTTCAATATCTTTTCGTTTTAATTCTGCTTCTAATTCTTGTATGCGAGTTTCTAACTGATCAATTTTCTGTTGGAGTAATTTTTTTTGATTAAACATATATGTATTTCAACCGCCTTTGGAAGTTATATTTTCTCTATATTTGGATTTTAGCATCTTTTATAATTTATAAATATAGGAATTATTAAATATTTAAGAATCTATTACATTTTATTCATAATTCCCTTTTTTTCGTCATGAAAAATAAACTGTATTTAATCGTTTTGTAAACAAACTGTAAAATAAATAATGTATAACTGTATAGGAAGGGAGTCGGATTATGAACTATTTTAAGCGAATCAGTAGTCTAGTATTAGCAGGAATTATCGGTCTTTCTAGTACAGTCGCTGTAAAAGCAGAGTCAAACGACGAGAAACTTAACAACATGCAACAGCAATTGCAACAAAACGATGCAGATATGCAAAAGAAAGAGCAAGAGAAGCAAGCTGTTAGTAAAGAAATTCAAGGTATCGAAAATGAACTACATAATTTAAATAATACAATTGCAAAAAATAAAGAGGATCAAGCTGCTATTCAGCGTAAAATCGATGAAACACATAAGCAGATTGAGCAAAAAAAGAATGAAATTGTCGTTTTAGAAGATAAAGTCCTTGCTCGTAAGGATATTATGAGAAAACGTATGGTTTCTGTTCAAAACAGTTCAAATACAAGTTTAGTAGTGGAAGTTGTTGTAGAGTCTAAAAACTTTGCAGATTTCATACAACGTATGAACGCAGTTACTACTATTCTAGAAGCAGATAAAGAAATTTTACGTCTACAAGAACAAGATCTTCGTCAAATTGAAGAAGATAAGAAAACAATTGATGAGAAAGAAGCATCTTTAGTAGTAGACAAACAAAAATTAACAAAGGCGCAAGCTGAGTTGCAAGATAACTTGAAAAAACGTCAAGATAACTTACAAACGGTACAAGCTAAATATAATCAAATTGCAAGCCAACTTAATTTAGCAGCAGAAGAAAAAGCTAAAATTGAGTCAAATATGAAGGCAGTACAAGATACAATTGCTCGTGAGCAAGAAGCAGCAAGAATTGCAGCAGAAGAGCGTGCAAAAGCAGAAGCAGCTGCAAAGGCTGAGCAAGAGGCTTTAGCGAAAGCACAAGCAGAAATTGTTGAAAAACAAAAACAAGAACAAGCTAGTAAACCAGCCGAATCTGTTGCTAATAACAATTCGAAGGTAGAACCTGCACAACCTTCTAAGCCAACTGCTGGTGGAAGAGAAATCTATGTACATGCAACAGCTTATACAGCAGATCCAGCTGAAAATGGCTATGCGCCAGGTCAACAAGTATATTCTGCATGGGGCCCAGGTGGTGGCAAAGGTTATAATCTAACTGCAAACCCAGGAATGAAATTAATTGCTGTAGATCCAAGTGTTATTCCATTAGGTTCTACTGTATATGTTGAAGGCTATGGACAAGCAATTGCCGCAGATACTGGTGGCGCGATTAAAGGTCACAAAATCGATGTTTTAATGCCTGATAAAGCTTCATCTAGTAAATGGGGCAGAAAAAATGTTAAAGTTACAATTTTAAACTAACATGTAATCCAACTTTACAATACGTGAAGTTGGATTTTTTTTGTAAAAAAATGTTAAGTTGAGTTTACATTTTGTTAAGGATAGCATACAATGATGGTGAGAGGTGGTAAAATTGACCATTTTAAATAGAGTGAAGGAATTAAGAGCTCGTTTTAATTTTTCGCAAAGTGTATTAGCAGAAAAGGTTGGCGTAACGAGACAAACAATTGCTGCAATTGAAAAAGGTGATTACGTTCCGTCATTGTTATTAGCACTTACGATTTGTGATGTATTCCAGTTAAAGATGGAAGATGTGTTTGTTTTAAATAAGGAGGGAGAAGAGAATGAATAGAATTGTCGCTTCATATATTGTAAATTTATTTTACAGTGCACTAGCTTGCTGGGCGTTTGTAGAGTTTTATGATTTTTATATAACGTTTGCTGATATTATTAAAAATGAGAGTTTTCCATTTGAAATAACGATCAGTTTGGTACCATTTGCATTATTGACTATTGTAGCTATCATATTAGCATTTTTTAAAAGATTTCATAAGAAGAAATATAAAAAATCATCATTGCGGTTGTATCCTTTATTATTTCCTCAAGAGGATGAACGTGAGCAGGACATTACAGATAAAGCGTGTCGAACAACATTTGTTTCGTTATGGTTTGTACTGCCTTGTGCATTAGGGCTATTAATATTTACTCCTGTAGCGAATTTATATATTACAGCATATCCTTTGTATGTTGTATATTTGATGTATTTAATTCAAATGACAGTATTTCACGTATCACTATACAGAAATAAATTAGCCTGAAAAGAAACCTTCTTGCTGATGCAAGAAGGTTTCTTTTCAGCTTACACTTGTACATACAGCAATATTATTTTATCATTTTATATAGAGTGAGATTTTGTAACGGAAAGGAATTGTATATGAATAAGCAACGAATGTATAGTATAGTAGCAATCCTTTTATTTGTTGTAGGTGGTGTATTAATCGGAAAGCCATTTTATGATGGATATCAGGCTGAAAAGAAACAGACTGACAATGTAAAAGCTGTTCAAAAGATGGATTATGAAAAGGATAAGACAGAATTTGTAGATGCTTCTAAAATTGATCAGCCAGACTTGGCGGAAGTAGCGAACGCATCGTTAGATAAGAAACAAGTAATTGGTCGCATTGCGATTCCGAGTGTTTCATTAGAACTTCCAGTTTTAAAATCTTCTACTGAGAAAAACCTATTATCGGGTGCAGGGACAGTAAAAGAAAATCAAGTAATGGGAAAAGGGAATTACGCATTAGCAGGACATAACATGTCCAAAAAAGGTGTTTTATTTAGTGATATATCAACTTTGAAAAAAGGTGATAAAATTTACTTGTATGACAATGAAAATGAATATGAGTACGCTGTTACTAGTGTATCTGAAGTAACTCCAGATAAATGGGAAGTTGTAGAAGATCATGGCAAAGATGAGATAACACTTATTACATGTGTATCTGTGAAGGATAATTCTAAACGTTATGTTGTTGCTGGTGATTTAGTTGGAACGAAGGCGAAGAAATAATGGGGAAGGTCAACTCTTTAGGGGGTTGACCTTTTTTTACTAATGTTGAGAAATAATAGAATATTTTTGTTCGTATTTAAATATTTTGCTATTTATGTATAATAAGGTTATAATTCTAGATTTTGGGAGGAACAAGAGTGAAGCAACAGGTGAAGAAACTTCTTTTAACAACAAGCGTAGCGTTATTGGTGGCTCCAATTTCGGCTTATGCACATCCAGGACGTACAGATGCTAATGGTGGACATACGTGTCGTACAAATTGTGAAAAATGGGGATTAGAGTACGGGGAATATCATTATCATAATAAACCTGCTTCTAGTAGCGGTGCAACGAATTCAGTACCTAGTCAAAATAATAATGGTGCTGTAGAAGCTGAAAGACAAGCAGAAGCACAGCGCAATGCTGAGGCTGAAAAGCAACGTGCAGCAGAAGCACAGCGTAAGGCAGAGGAAGAGCGCCAGCGCGCAGCAGAAGCACAACGTAAGGCAGAGGAAGAGCGTCAACGTGTAGCTGAGGAGCAAAGAAAAGCAGAAGAGGCACGTAAGCAAGAGGAAGCGCAGCGCCAAGCAGATATGGAAAAAGGGCAAACTGAAGGACAAAAGAATGGAGAAACTGATTTTAAAGCGGGAAAAAATAATGCAGAAGCGCATGTAGCTGGAAAATCGGATACATATAAACAAGCATTTACAACTGCTTATGCGGCAGCTTGGTTTTTAGAGGAGCAGAAGAAAACGCATTTTGAAAAAGGGAAAGAACAAGGTTTAGCACAAGAAACGATGGATGATAGTCAAATTGCTCCAGAGTTTAAGGCAAACTTTGCAGAAGGTTTTCAAGTAGGGAATAAAGAAAGAACAGAAAAAATTGAAAAAGAGCAAGCGGAATTAGGAGAAAAGGCTGGTAAAGAATTGGCCGAAAAGAAACCTGGAAATAATGAGAAAGATGTATACGTAAAGGCTTATGAAATAGCGTATGAAAAAGGTTATAAATCTACTAAAAAAGCTGTAGAAAAGGCCGGATATAAGTATGCATTTGAAAATTATGATTTAAAAGTTCCTGCTAAATATGAAAAGAATGAATCGTTAAAGAAATGGTTTACTGAAGGATTTAAATCAAATAAAAAAGCGGCAGAAATTCGAGAAGAAGGATATAAAAAAGGGGATAGCTGGCTTTCATTTTTCTATAAAAACTTTGTGCCAAGTGAATATAAAGAGTATAAAGAGCTATATGAACAAGCGATAGAAAAGGGAGAAAAAGCGTAAAAAAAGATGAGGGAAGTCCCTCATCTTTTTTTATTCCATCCATTTCACTAATTTTTTAGAAATTAGTAGTAACACACAACCTAAAACAATCGCGGCAGCACCAATTACTGTAAATACTTCAGAATATCCGAGTGAAGTTGTAAAGCTTGCAAGTTGTCCGCCTAAAATGTTGGCGATTCCTGAGCTTGCTAGCCATACGCCCATTAATAAAGAAGCAAGTTTTACTGGAGCAAGTGCACTAACCATTGATAGTCCAACAGGTGATAAGAATAGCTCACCTAACGTATGGAAGAAATACGTAAAGACGATAAATAGTAGATTTGCTTTTTCTGTAATGTTATGTTCATCACTGCCTGTTTTTAATGTAGCGATAACGAGAATGATATAACCGATACCGAGTAAGATCATACCAAGTCCCATTTTTGTTGGGATTTTTAAGTCCCCTTTTTTTCTAGTTGCAAGTTTTGCCCATAATGCTGAAATGACTGGGGCAAGTAAAATAATAAATAACGGGTTGACCGATTGGAACCAAGAGGTTGGGACTTCCCATCCGAACACAGAGCGGTCTACAAATTTGTTTGTATATAATGTTAACGAGCTACCAGCTTGTTCAAAGCCAGCCCAGAAGAAGACAACAAAGCACGTTAAAATGACGATAACTGCAGTACGTTGTTTTTCTTTTTTTGTTAACGGTGTATTTCCTACTGTTTGTTGTCCATCTGTCGTTTGTAAATCGCGAGATGGCTTTTTACCGATATCACCAAGGAAGCGATTAGATAGTGTTGTAAATAAAATTTGTCCAATGATCATCCCGATAGAAGCGGCTAAGAAACCGTAACGGAATCCGTAATGAACAACACCGTCTACTGTTGTTTTGAATAAATTTTCTGATAAAAATCCGCAAACAAGTGGAGCTAAAAATGAACCGACGTTAATACCCATATAGAAAATAGTAAATGCACTATCACGTTTTGGATCGTGCTCATCATATAATTCTCCAACAAGTGTAGAGATATTTGGTTTAAAGAAGCCATTACCGATAATAATAAGCGCTAATCCGATGTATAGGCCAACTTGGTTTTGTAAGGCAAATAGTGTAAGGTTACCGATTGCCATTGTTATACCACCAATTGTGATGGCTTTTCGTCTACCTAGGAAACGGTCTGTTAAGTATCCACCAATTAATGGGGTGAAATAACAGGCTCCAGTATAAAATCCGTAAATAGAGAGTGCCCATGCTGGACTAAACCCAAGACCACCGCTTACTAAAGCTGTCGTTAAATATAGTGTTAATAATCCTCGTAATCCATAGTAACTAAATCTTTCCCACATTTCTGTAAAGAAGAGTAAGTACAAACCTGGAGGATGTTTCTTTTTTCTTTGTTGTTCTCTTTCTAGTTGTATCGTTGATTCCATGTTATTTTCCTCCTGACACAAACAAAAACAAAGTTAATAATTTTGTATATTTAATATTTTACTTTATTAACTATTGCAAGTCAATAAAGTGAAATTTCAATTATTTCGAAAAATATCTTCCGAAATAATTAAAATCTCCCACCAATGGGAGGCATTTATAGGCAATTTGATTTCTCTTAATACAGAGAGAAGGTTAATTTTTCAGAAGAAGTTGGAAAAGGTAAATAGCTATAGAATGGGTGTTTCTTTTATGTTAGACTATGGACTATGTTTCCTTGTAAGGAAGTGGGGTATTGCACTTTTATATATATGGAATTGATTTCATGAAAGATGAAATTAAAGAAGGAGAAAGAAATGAAATTGTTACAGAAAAAAGAAATTTTACTTATTAGTCTTATGCTATTCTCGATGTTCTTTGGAGCGGGGAATCTTATATTTCCACCTTTTCTTGGGTATGAAGCAGGGGAGCATGTGTGGATTTCATTAGTAGGATTTATTATATCAGCAACAGGTCTTCCTATATTAGGAGTTATTGCGGTTGCGAAAGCAGGAAGTTTTCAAACGTTAGCGGGTAGAGTTCATTCTTCATTTGCCATTATTTTTCCGTGTATCGTGTATGTATTTATTGGACCAGGTCTTGGTATACCACGTGCAGGAAGTTTAGCATTTGAAATGGGGCCGGGGCAGTTATTCCCAGAAGCGGGTAGCGTAGTTTTATTATGTTACACAGTTATTTTCTTTAGTATTGTGTACTGGTTAAGTTTATCACCGTCTAAATTAATGGGGTTGTTCGGAAAGGTTTTAACACCGTTATTATTAGGTATGATTGCCCTTATCTTTATAAAGAGTATGTTTACATCAGTAGGTAGTGTGAAAGAGGCTGCTGGAAACTATGGACAAGCTCCTATGTTCCAAGGGTTTTTAGATGGGTATTTAACGATGGATGCATTAGCAGCTTTAATTTTTGGGATTGTTATTGCAAATGCTCTTCGTGCAAAGGGTATTGAAGATGATAAAGGGTTAGCGAAATATATGAGCATTGCTGGAATTGGAGCAGGACTATTATTATCTATTATTTATGTCATACTTGGATATGTTGGTTCAGTCAGTGGCTCATTGGGGACATTTGATAACGGTGCGCAAGTGTTAGCGCAAGTGATGACTACATTATTTGGACAAGGTGGAGTCGTTTTATTAGGTCTTATTTTTACGATCGCGTGTTTATGTGTTTCAATTGGACTTGTTACATCGTGTAGTCAATTTTTCGCAAGTGCATTTCCAAGAGTAGCGTATAAAGTTTGGGCATTTACATTAAGTTTTGTTAGTATGATTTTAGCTAATTTAGGATTAACACAAATTTTAAAAGTATCAGTACCGATTCTAGGATTTATTTACCCAGTTGCATTAACGCTTATTATTTTAGGATTATTCCATAAGTATATTGAGAAATACGCATATGTATATGCTGTTACAATTATGATTGTTGCATTGTTTAGTGCGATTGATATTGTAAATAAAAATGTGATGCTGAATAAATGGACGCCAATATTGAAGCATATTCCATTTTATATAGAAGGCGTAGGATGGATCATTCCGGCTCTTGTTGGGATATGTATCGGTGTAATTGTTAGTAGCACGATAAATAAGAAGAAATAAGAGAAGGTGTTTTCCATATTGGGAAAACACCTTTCTTTTTTTGGAAAAATAGTATCGAACATGAATAGAATAATAGTATGATAAAGGTAATTGGTAATATATAGGGTTTGAATAAGTAATGAGGGGGGAGCGTATGAAGGAGGATTTAAATAAGAAAATAGAAGCGCTCGAAACGGCAATTGAAACGATTCAAGAAGCACTTTTTGAGTTGAAAGCAAAACAAAGAGAAATAGAAGTAGAAAATGCTCAGCCACATGTTAGTAAGGAAAAGAAAGAATATATTGAAACGGTGATGGAGGAAAAACAAAAAGAAGAAGTAGTTACAATAAAAGAATCCGTGCAAGAGCACGAGGTAAAGCAAGTAGATATATCTGCTTTTAAACCAGAACCGTTTAATATTATAAAGTTTTGTCAAACGTGGTTACCACGTATATTTGTCGGCATTATGTTACTCGGAGTTATCTGGTTATTTAAAGCAGGGGTAGATGCGGGATTATTAACACCAGCAATACGGATTGTGTTTGGTATAGCATTATCTGTCGGTTTATATTATATAGGAGATGTTCAAATTAAAAGAGAGCGGCAAGCGTTAGGATTAGTATTAGCTGGTGGAAGTATTACAGGTATTGTTTTAACGACGTTTGCAGCGCATTATTTATATGGATTTATTCCAGCAAGTGTAGCGTTTATCTGTAATATCGCATGGGTTATTTTAGGTATTTATTTAGCAAAAAGGTATCAATCAGAATACCTCACTATCTTCGTAGCGGTTGGGGCATTCTTCGTGCCATTCTTATTAAATAGTACGACTCCTAATCCGTATATTTTCTTTGGCTATGAGACGATATTAACACTTAGTTTATTATGGTATGCATTGAAAAATCGTTATAAGTATTTGTATATGATTTCTTACGTTGTTGCTGCTATTGTTCTTTTTGTTTTCTTTGCTGTCATGTCCATTCTAGTAGAGAATTTGCAAGTAGAGTTAACGGTTGTTTACGGATTGATTCATTTACTATTATTTTGGCATATGTTTACGGAGAGAGAGTTTATACAAGAAGCGAGGATAGCTATATTTAGTGCAAATGCAGTTTTCTTTATTTTGTCTATCGCGAAAATACCTGACTTTACTACGTGGGGATTGGTTATAAGCACACTTGTGCATGCTGTTATGTTTGCACTTGAATATAGGAAGAATAAACAGTCTATATTTGCGAATCTCTTATTCGGTTTTGCAATGGGATCATTTAGTTTAGCTGTTTTATACGAGTATAGTTTAGTAAATGCAGCACTCGTATTATTATTACAAGGTTTCCTTGGTATGGTTACTTCTATGAAAGTAAAACAACAGATAAAATTGTATGTAAGTGCAACAATTTACGCGATTGGAATGATACAGACGATTTTTAACCCGTTTGATCAATTTATTTCAGCAGGTTTTGTTGCCCATATTATTTTAATAGGAACGTTCTATTATTGCATGAGACAAGGAAAAGAAGTGTTAGTGAGTTTTGGTAAATATGCATACTCAATAGCGCTCTATTCGTTTATGGTACTTGTATTTATTACAATTACGAGAATTGGTGAAGTTCTATCTACAGATGGAAGCGTAATTAGCGTATCGGTATCGTTATTATGGATGGTATATGCATTATTTGCAGTTTGGTTTGGCCGGAACAGGCAGATGAATGAAATATTATATGCAGGATTGGTCGTATTAGTTGTAACGGTAGGGAAGTTATTCCTTCTCGACTTACCAGAGGTATCGATGATGATCAGGGCAGTGCTGTTCCTAATTGTAGGTAGTATCGGTATCGTTATTTCAAGAATGTTTTTCTCAAAAGAAGAGAAGTAAAAAGAAGGCAATCCATATTCGGATTGCCTTTTCAATTATTTCTTATTAATTGTTACAGTCTCGCTATATTTCGCTGTTGTATTTTTAGGAAGAGATTTTGAGTTTAACTAATTTTTGAATTAGGTGTTTCATCAACCTTATGAAACCCTTTCATGTAATATACAATAGCTAAGCCGATAAGCCAAATTGGACCAACGATTAGTGCGATTCGTGTATCTTCAGAGTATGCCATTATGCCTAATACTAATCCAAGGAAAGCGAGCGAGAAATATGAACTTAACGGATGTAAAGGCATTTTATAAGATAACTTTTGTTTATTTTGCGTAGACAAACTTTTACGGAACTTAATTTGAGCGACTAATATAATGCCCCAAGTCCAAATTGCACCGAAAGTTGAAATGCTAGTGAGCCATGTAAAAACTTTTGCAGGAACGAGGTAGTTTAATATAACCCCGATGAGTAAAACGACCGCAGTTGCTACAATTCCTTGGCTTGGAATACCATTTTTATTTAAGCGACCGAATCTTTCGGGAGCTTTCTTTTGCTGAGCTAATGTATATAGCATACGGCCTGTACTAAATAAACCACCGTTACAAGACGAAAGAGCTGCTGTTAATACGACAAAGTTAATAATACCTGCTGCTTTTGCAATCCCGATCTGTTGGAAGGTTAATACGAAGGGACTTCCTTTCTCGCCAAGTTCGTTCCATGGATAAATTGCCATCATAACGAATAGGGCTCCAACGTAGAAGAGTAATATTCTCCAAAATACGTTATCGATTGCTTTTGCAAGTGTTTTCTTAGGATTTTGAGCTTCACCAGCTGTAACGCCAATTAGTTCCACTCCTAAATAAGCAAATAATACCATTTGTAAGGAGAGTAATAACCCAGAAAAGCCATTTGGGAACCAACCACCATGCGACCAAAGATTTGAAATACCAGTAGCGATTCCACCATTTCCAAAACCAAATAAAATAATTCCAGCCCCAACTACTATCATACAGATAATTGTGACAATTTTAATGAGAGCAAACCAAAATTCGAGTTCTCCAAAGACTTTTACCGATAAGAAGTTAAAAGCGCTCATTAATAATAGAGCGAGTAACGCCCAAGTCCAGCGTGGGATATCTGGGAACCAGTATTGCATGTAAATACCAGCTGCTGTAATTTCAGCCATACAAGTAACAACCCATAAGAACCAGTAGTTCCAACCAGTAATATAGCCAGCTAGTGGTCCGATATAATCATATGCATATTTACTAAAAGAACCGGCAACAGGTTGTTCAATTGCCATTTCTCCGAGCGCTCGCATAATGAAAAAAATAACGAGCCCGGCAATCATATAACCTAGTAAAATAGAAGGACCAGCTAGTTTAATAGCAGAAGCAGATCCTAAAAATAGCCCAACACCAATAGCTGAACCAAGTGACATTAAAGTAATATGCCGTTCTTTTAAACCTCGATTTAAAGTTTCAGATTTGTTTGTTTGCTGCATAAGAAGAATCCTCCCTGTAGAATGAGTGTTAGGTGAATGCGCTTTCTAAATATTTAACTATTTCAAATTATAAAACATTTCTATCTGTTATGCTACAAAAATAATTGTAATCAACTGTTCTATATCTAAACTTGTCAGACTTAAACTTAAAATTCGAACTATTAGTGAATATATTGACTCTTCTTTTTATTGATTGTTAAGATTAAGTATTATATTTTCTCACATACTAGTAAGAAAAGAATGTGTGATAATAATTCAGGTGTAGGAAGGGTACATAGCCATGTTTCAATTACAAAAATATAACACTTCTGTGAAGCAAGAGTTTTTAGCTGGCATCACAACTTTTTTTACATTTGCGTATATTCTTGTCATCAATCCGAAGATATTATCTGATGCGGGTGTACCATTTGACCAAGCGTTTACAGCAACAATTATTGCAACCGTTGTTGGGACAATAGGTATGGCGATTTTTGCGAATTACCCAATTGTTATTGCTCCAGCTATGGGGATGAACGCATATTTTGCATATTCTGTTGTGCAGAAAGCAGAAGGGATTACATATGTAGTTGCCTTTTCAGCAGTATTTGTAACAGGGATTATTTTTCTTTTATTATCTTTTACTTCGTTTAGGCAAAAGTTAATTTTAGCAATTCCTGATAGTTTAAAGCATGCAATTGCAGGTGGGATTGGACTATTTATTGCTTTTATTGGATTACGTCTTTCTGGAATTATCGTTGATCATTCGTCTAATTTAGTTACGATTGGTGATTTCCATTCTCCAGCCGTTATTTTAACTTTAATTGGTTTAATTTTAGCGGCAGTATTAATGTCATTACGTGTGAGTGGTGCATTATTTATTAGTATGATTGTGACAGGAGTTATCGCCTTCTTTACAGGACAACTGAAGTTTGAGGATAAAATTGTGGCGATGCCTCATTTACCAGAGGGTATTATCGTTGCAAATCCAATCAGTGCATTTTCAGATGTAGTTGAATACGGATTATATGGTGTCGTATTTTCATTTTTACTTGTGCTTCTATTTGATACAACAGGTGCATTACTTGGTTTAATTAAACAAGCAGGTTTAATTACAGATAATACAGAGAAGCGTTTTGGTAAAGCGTTTATTGCAGATGCAATCGGCGGAACGACAGGTTCAATCTTTGGAACAAGTCCAACAGCAGCAACGATAGAATCGTCAGCGGGTATTGCTGCAGGTGGTAAAACGGGGTTAACAGGTATTGTAGTTGTTGGACTAACGATTATAACGGCATTTTTTAGTCCTGTTATCGCATCTTTATCAAGTGTAGCAGCTATTACAGCTCCTTCATTAATTATAGTAGGTAGTTTAATGGCACAAAGCCTTCGAGATATTAATTGGAGTGAGTTTGAAGATGCGCTACCAGCATTTTTAATTTTTGTCGGTATTCCATTAACATCTAGTATTGCGAATGGAATTGCAATTGGATTTTTAGTATATCCGATCTTGAAAATTGTAAAAGGGAAAGGGATGGAAGTACATCCGTTACTATACTTATTTGCAATTTTATTTGGATGTCATTTATTCTTATAATATAGATAGGAGAGGGGCTTCTTATGAGAGGCTCCTTTTTTGTGTATAATAAAGTGAAAATTAAATCGGTTTCGTAAAATATAAATTACCTAATGGAACATATATGTTACAATTGAAGTGGAGGAGGAGCATGAATGGCTGTAAGTAAAATAAAAGTCGCGCGTGTTCAGTTAGATTTAACACAGCAACAATTAGCAGAAAAAGTAGGCGTTACAAGGCAAACGATTAGTTTAATTGAGAAGGGGAAATACAATCCGTCTTTAGATCTATGTTTGAAAATTTGTTATGCGGTAGATAAAACATTGAATGATTTGTTTTGGGAGGAAAAGGAGTGATAGGATGAAAATCGTGAAAGATGAACGTTTAATGATTGAGGGGCTAAAACATATTAGATTAGTTTTCATCTTACAAAATATCATAATACTAGGTATTGTTTTTTATCGCTATGTTTTACAAGGCGCGGGATATGAAAGTGTTTCGGATTTATTAATGGTATTTATGTGTGGAATAATAGTTATTAACTTTTTAAATTTAAAAAATTCAGTGGAAGTGTATGAGCATACAGGGGGAGTATCACGTCGCTATTTCATGAAGCTATTACTTATTCCAGTAGGGATTGTTATTGGAATTTTAGCTATTTGTATCGTGGTAACACCTGATATTTCGATAAAGGAAATTAGTTTAACAGCACTGATTATGTTCGCTTGTTTTTTAGTTCCTAGTTTGTTTATATACATATATATGAAAAAAATAAAAAGTGAAGATTGAAATATAAGAAAAGCTTTCCTGCATTGAGGAAAGCTTTTCTTATATTTTTTTATACAGTACTTTATGAAGACCGATCGGTTCAATTTCAAAAATTTCACCATGTTCATGGAAGCCTAAACGCTTGTAATAGTCAGCTACAGTAATTCGGCCGTTACACCATAGAATGTTTGCGTTACGTTCTTGCAAGATTTGTTCTGCTTTCTGAATTAAGGAGCTTCCAGCGTGTTTGTTTCGAAAGTTAGGTAATGTGGCCATCCCACGTAGTCGATAATGAACATCTGTTGGTAAGCCAGGATATATTTCTTTGGAGAAGGAAGCGATACTAATCAGTTCATCGTTTAGAAATGCACCTAAGTGGAAAGTGTCTGTTTCGTAGTCGGAACTGTATTTGCAGTCTTCTAAAGATTGATTTGGACGCAAAATCTTTTGGCGTAATAAGTATGTATCAGATGCATCAATATGTTTCACTGTAATCATAATATTATCATCCTTTCTTATAAGCCTTTTTCTATAAGTTGTAAAAAGAAATATGCGGGTGCAGCGAGAAGTCCAAGTATACTAGCGGTTCCGAGAAGGAGTGAAAGTAAGAGGCAAGAGTATTTCATTCCATTTGATTTTTTCCAGCCGTAGCTACAAATTTCAATGCTAACACCGATTAGAATAATGGCGATAAGTACTTCCGCTAATAATAAGAGAGCTAAAGTTGTAATCGACATAATGTCATCCATCCTCATAATATGTGATAGTAACATTTTACCATACGAAACTTAAAAAAATGCCCCTCGAATATGTGAGGGGCATTTTTTATTCTAATATGTTTTTTAGTGTATCAATATGTTCTTTTGAACCTGTTACAAGCAATGTATCACCGTGTTGCAATCTCGTATCACCATGCGGTACTAAGGCTTTATTACCACGGTAAATTTGAATAATGAGTACATCACCTAAAAACGGAAGGCGACGAAGGGCAACACCGTTATATTTATTGCTACGTAATTCAACTTCACGTACTGTTTCATTCGCCGTTGTAATTAAGCGAACG
The DNA here is from genome assembly GCA_027694045.1 of Bacillaceae bacterium OF18-1A. Classification (GTDB taxonomy): domain Bacteria; phylum Bacillota; class Bacilli; order Bacillales; family Bacillaceae_G; genus Bacillus_A. The sequence continues at coordinate 146,226 of JAQEWB010000005.1, forward strand.
AGACTTGGTTTATCAATTAGAGCACGTAATAAAATACGTGTAGAGTTAATTGTCGAGAAGACAGCGATATGTTCTTGTGTTGCCTTTTCTTGTAGAAGAGGGTCTTCTACGCTTGCAATGACATGTTCAACACCTAGTTCTTTTGCGTGTTCTGCTATTAACAGGTTTTGTTCATCATCGCTTGTTGCAACAACAACGCGATCCGCATGAAATGCTGTTTGTTCAGTTAATAATTCGATTGTGATTTCATCAAGCTTCACGATAGGGAAGTCATGAGATGTCACTTCATCATCGTTTATTTTATTTTGACGTATCATATAAAGTGTTACGTCATAGTCCTCGCGTTTTAAATCAAGTGATAACGGAAGGGTAATTCTGCTCGCACCAATAATAGATACTTTCGGTTTCGGTGTTTCTACTTTTGGGAACATCTTTTTAAATAATATTGGTGCAAAAATACAAGTAATAACTGCGCTTAAAATAAGAGATGCTGATAAACTTGGGCTAATGATCTCTAATTTTTCACCGATTTGTGCAGCTGCAATAACTAAAGAAAGTGTCGATGTTAATAAGATGGCACTTCCGAGTACGATATTACGTGGATACCACTTTCGTAAGATGAGCGATGGTAATAGTTTTGAAATAAAGAGTCCCACAATTAAAATTGGGATCATTAGCATACTAGAAGGTTCTTTAAAAATAGACCAAACTTCTAGATTTACACCAACCATTACGAAGAAAATAGGGATGAAGAAACCGTATCCGATGGAATCAAGTTTTTCAACCATGTCTTCATTTGGTGATAATAAGGATACAAGTACACCTGCTAAGAAGGCACCTAAAATGTTTTCTGCCCCAACAGATTCGGATAATCCAACTAAGATTAAGATGAGTGCAAAAACAGCTCGTGTATCAATTTGTACACTACCGGCTTTTAAATTCTCTAGATACGGAATGTTTTTAAAGCGTTTTGCGACAAAATAAATTACGATACCTGCGCCGAATAGAAGAAGTAGAAGCCACATGCTTTGGCCGCTTTCAGAATTTAATCCGACGAATACAGCAAGTAAAATCATTGTAACTAAGTCTGCAATAACAGCGACTAATAGAATGATTTGACCGATGGCTGTCTTTCCTAAGTTATTTTCTTTTAATGTTGGTACGACGACACCTAAAGAAATTGTTGAAATAATTAAAGTCATGAACAATGCATTGTCTACAAATCCTAGCCATACGAATAGTAACGATAGAGCGTAAGATAAGATGAAAATAAACAAGAAGATAATGCTTGCTACTTGGAATGTGTTTGGTTCGTTTGTCGTATTTTTTTTCCCTTTTTGCTTAAAGATTGAAAAGTCAATTTCTAAACCACTTAAAAACATAAGGAAGATAAATCCTAGTGTTGATAAGACTTGAAGCCACATGTCTGGTTCAATGATGTTAAATCCACTTTTACCTACAAAGATTCCTGCGATGATTTCTGCAACAACGACAGGAAGTGCTTTTAATTTAAAGCGTTGTAACAAAAGGGGAACGAAAAACGCGATTGCAACGATAACCATAAGTGATAGAACTGAAGTATGTTGTTCCATTGCGTTCTCTCCCTTCAAATAAATATAGTACTTATTTAGCCATATAATAGGTAGAAAAGCAACGCATATAGATTCAATTTTATAAAGAAAGAGTTTTCTTAACATTTGTCATAATAAGTATATTTTCCATAATTCTGTTGTTAATTCCGTAATATGGATGTAAAAGAAGGGGAATAAAAAAAGACTGCTGGTAATTCCAGCAGTCTTTTCTAATATTACATTGAGAAGAAGATCCATACAGTTAAACCAACTGTTGCAGTTGCAACGAAGAAACTGTATATCATTGTAAGGATTTGAACACGTCCTTCTCCTTCTTTTAAGTGCATGAACATAATTAATTGTAACAACGCTTGCGCAACAGCCATTATGATAATAGTTGTTAAGATCGTTGAAAGTGGTAAGTCACTGTAAAGTGCCACGTATAACGCTAGAAACGTTAGTGCAAGCGATAAAATAAATCCGAAAACGTGTGACCATGGGAATCCGCTATGTGCGTTTGCTTGATTGTTATTTTGACTCATTTACGCCACCATCCCGTTCAAGTAAACTAATGTGTAAATGAAGACCCAAACAAGATCAAGGAAATGCCAGTACAAGCTGATAATGAATACTTTACGAGCTGTAACTGGTGTTAAACCTCGTTTTAAAATTTGGATAATAACACAAATTGCCCAAATGATACCGCCTGTTACGTGGGCTCCGTGCGTTCCAAGAAGAACGAAGAATCCAGATAGGAAAGCACTTGTTTGAATTGTTGCACCTTCACCAACGTATAAAATGAACTCTTCGATCTCGAAGAATAGGAAACCTGCGCCTAAAAGTAATGTAAGAACGAACCATCCAAGCATTGCTTTTTGGTTATGCTTACGCATTTCGTGAATTACGATACCGCATGTAAAACTACTTGTTAAAAGTAATAATGTTTGAATTAAAAGCGTTTTAAGTTCAAACAGTTGTGCTGGTGTTGGACCGTCTGCCGTACGACCAGCAAGTACTAGATAAGAGGCGAAAAGTGTTGCGAACAGCATAATTTCAGCCCCAAGAAAAATCCAGAATCCTAGGATATTCAATCTGCTTTGTTCGGATTGATATTCCAAAGGTAAGCTTTTATCTAAAGCCGCCATATCATTTCACCTCTCATGCTATATCTTCTGTTTTTTTAATTTCATCAACACTGATATAGTAACCTTCATCATAATCGAATGAACGATAGATTAAGCAAGCTAAAATACCAACGCCGCCGATTGCTGCAAGCCAGAACCAGCTAAATACTAATGCAAAACCTGCAAGACCGAAGAATCCAGACGCAATAATAGGCACGCCAGAGTTACTTGGCATGTGAATTGGTTTAATTTCATCAGCTTTCGGTACAACTGTTTCTCCGCGTTTTTTCATGAACCAGAAAGCATCAGCTTCTTTAATTTCAGGAAGTTTCGCGAAATTGTAATGTTGTACAGGAGATTGAGTTGCCCATTCAAGTGTACGGCCATCCCATGGATCTCCAGTTGTGTCACGTTCACCGTGACGTGCACTCCAAATTACGTTGTAGCAAAGAAGTAGGAAGCCGATACCCATCATTACCGCACCAACAGATGCGATTTGGTTTAGCCATCCCCATCCAAGACTTTCAGAGTAAGTGTACATACGACGAGTCATACCGTCTAAACCTAAGAAGTACATTGGGAAGAAACAGATATTGAATCCGCTCATGAAGATCCAGAATGTCCATTTACCTAGGCGTTCATTTAACATATGACCAGTCATTTTTGGATACCAGAATGTGAATCCAGCAAGCATAGCGAATACTGTACCTGCGATTAATACGTAGTGGAAGTGAGCAATTAGGAAGTAGCTGTTATGGTACTGATAATCAGCTGCTGCCATACCAAGCATAACCCCTGTAACCCCACCGACTACGAAGTTTGGAATAAATGCCAATGACCAAAGCATTGGAACTGTAAAACGAATACGTCCTTTATACAGTGTAAACAACCAGTTAAAGATCTTAACCCCGGTTGGAATCGAAATCGCCATTGTCGAAATCGAGAAGAATGAGTTAACCGCTGGCCCTGCACCCATCGTGAAGAAGTGGTGAAGCCATACGACGAAACTTAGTAAAGAAATTGCAACCATTGAGTAAACCATCGCACTGTAACCGAATAGACGCTTACGTGAGAATGTACTAATGATTTCAGAGAAAATACCGAATGCCGGTAAGATAACGATATATACTTCAGGGTGACCCCATACCCAGAATAAGTTGGCCCATAACATTGGCATACCGCCGCTCGCCATCGTAAAGAAGTGAGCATCGAATAGACGGTCAAATGTCATTAATGCAAGAGCAACTGTTAATACTGGGAAAGCGAAAATAATGATAACTGTTGTAATTAAGATTGACCAAGTAAACATTGGCATTCTCATTAAAGTCATACCAGGTGTACGCATTTTTAAGATAGTAACAAGGAAGTTAATACCGGTCATTAGCGTACCGAGACCTGAAATCTGTAATGCAATTGCGTAGTAGTTATTTCCTACGCCAGAAGTAAACTCTGTACCTGCCATTGGGAAGTAAGAAGTCCACCCAGCGTCTGGAGAACCACCGATTACGAAAGCGATGTTGAATAACATTGCTCCGACGAAGAATAACCAGAAACTTAAAGCGTTTAAGAACGGATATGCAACGTCACGAGCACCAATTTGTAATGGTACTACAAGGTTCATTAATCCCATAACGAATGGCATCGCCATGAAAAGAATCATAACTGTACCGTGTGTTGTGAAGATTCCGTTATAGTGTTCAGCGTTTAAATAAGTTGTCTCTGGAAATGTTAATTGGGCACGGATCATTAAACCGTCCATACCACCACGGAATAACATAATAACCGCAGAGATAATATACATGGCTCCGATTTTCTTATGATCAACAGTCGTTAACCATTCATCCCAAAGCCATTTCCATTTCTTATACTTTGTTAGTACGAAAATGATTGCTAATGTCACAAGAACGATGGAAGCGTCCGCACCGTAGATAATCGGATCACCTGTGACAAAAAATTCATCAAGCTTCACTGTGTTCACTCCAATCTGTTGGAATAATAGCTATTATTTTTTACTTTTATTTTTGTAGTAGTTGTAATCACAATATTCAAGTGATTTTGGATCTACATAACTTAAATGATGACTAGAGAATGTCATACGACCAACTACACCAGGTTTAACAATTTCGTTGTACTTATCTTCTGTTAGTTTAGGAGCAGTTTCTTGTACTTCTTTAACCCACTTGTCATACTTCTCTTTAGTTTTAGCTTCAACTTCGAACTCCATGTGAGTGAATCCTTCACCAGAGAAGTTCGCACTACGGCCTAGGTAAGAACCAGGCTTATCAGCTTGTAAATAAAGATCCATAATCATGCCATCCATTGTGTACTTCATACCACCAAGTTCTGGTACCCAGAAAGCATTCATTGGACCGACAGAAGTCAGTTTGAATTGAATCGGTACACCAGCTGGGATGTTTAAATAGTTAACGGTTTCAATTTTTTCCTCTGGATAACTGAATAACCATTTCCAGTTTGCAGATGTAACATAAATTTCAACTGGTTTAATATGTTTGGACTCTTCCGGAACCTCTTCCGAAGCATAAGTTGCTTTAACTGTTGGAATCGATAATGCGATAACGATAATAACAGGAACAAGCGTCCAAATAATTTCTAATAATGTGTTACCGTGTTGATCAGGTGGCTCATAGCCCATATTCTCTGGTTTTTCACGATAACGAATCAAGATGACTGTAAACAAGATGAATACAATTGCGATAATTAATGACATAAGCACAAATGACCAAACAATTAAATCATATTGCGCCTTTGCAACAGGTCCTTGCGGATTTAATACTGCGAGTTTTTTATCACAGCCACCGAGGAACAGAAGTAATGATAACGGAAGAAGTGAAGCCAACTTCCAAAACGCTTTCTTTAGTTGCACGATTGAAAATCTCCTTTCTCCTTGGATTGAAACTATGCCAATAAAACAATATAAACCCATTAATTTATAGATGGCAATAGTTTTTGTCATATTGTTAAAAAATAGACACAAATGCACACTTTTTAAGGTGAATATCATTTGTAACTTGATTACATTGTAAACTATTTTCCAGAGAAAAACGTGATTGTGAAAATTTTAAGATAAATAAAGTTATACCAAGATATCCAAGAAATAGAAAAAAGCTATCTTATTATAAAGAAATAGCTGAATATTTTGTATATTTAGTTTTTTTGTTAATTTATAGCTTCTTGCTTTTCAGATGTAAAAGGCAATTATAAATCGGTGTGTGACTCTCATCTGTTTTTTTCATGCGCCTTCAATTTATTTCATTCTTAGCTTATTTGTTGTGGAGAAAATGAAGTGTGAAAACTCGCAACGTTTTGATTTTAACAAAATGTTTAGGGGAAATGTGTTGTTTTTTCTTTTTGTTGAAAAACGTTCAAAATTTCAAATTATGTTAAGGTGAATAATTTACAGAATCTTTCTAGCAAACTAGTGAGAAGGAATGTACAATGGTAAGAGTTACGTCTTTAAAATAATTGATATAATGGAGTTTGGTTAATGGTGAAAAAATTAAAATACATTTTTATTTTCGGTATAATAGTTTGTGTAGCTTTATTCGCAGGGAAAAATAAAATTATGCAAAAAGCACAACAAATACGATTAGATTTTATGTCTGAAATGAAAGAAGCGACAATGATTGAGAATGTACCATTTATAAAACAGCTACCAGAATTGCCTCGAGGGTGCGAAGTAACAAGTTTAGCGATGTTATTACAATATAAAGGTATTCAAATAGATAAGATGCAACTTGCTAGTGAGATTCATCGCGTCCCATTTGAACAGAATGGATTAAAAGGGAATCCTTATGAAGGGTTTGTCGGGAATATTTATACGAAATCTGAACCGGGTTATGGTGTATATAATCAACCTATTTTTAATTTAGCAGAAAAATATGTTCCTGAAAAAGTACTTAATTTAACAGGTAGAGATATAGAAGATTTGTATAAGGTAATCAGTTCTGGGTCTCCTGTATGGGTTATTATTAATACGACGTTTAAGCCACTAGCTGAAAGTAGTTTTGAAACATGGAATACGAGCTCAGGAGAAGTGAAAATTACATATTATGAGCATAGTGTAGTGGTGATTGGATATGATCAAAACTTTGTATATGTAAACGACCCTCTTAAAAATAACCCACGTTTAGCTGTTCCGAGAGCAGAGTTTGAGAAAGCATGGGAACAAATGGGGAAACAAGCAATTACTATTTTATAAAAATGAAAAGTCATCTTGTGATGGCTTTTTCTTTTGGTTTTATGTTATAGAAAATTCAGAAGATTCTTTTAAAAGTGGATAATTCACGCTATAATAACATTTAACTTGGTGAAGGAGGAGAGAAGAGGAATGGATGTTGCAAAAGAACTTGTTTTGTCGAAGGATCAGTTGATTGAGTGGAGAAGACACTTTCATAAGTATCCAGAATTATCTTTTCAAGAAGAAAAAACATCTCAATTTGTATTCGATATACTTCGGAATATCCCGCATTTAGAAGTGTCAAGGCCTACTAAGTATAGTGTAATGGCCAAGTTAATTGGTAAGAGACCTGGTAAAACAATTGCGGTTCGTGCTGATATGGATGCTCTTCCTATTCATGAAGAAAATGAATTTGAATTTATTTCTACATATCCAGGTGTGATGCATGCATGTGGGCACGATGGACACATAGCGATATTACTTGGAGTCGTACATAAGTTAGTAGAAGAAAGAGAAAAAGTTAAAGGAGAAATTCGCTTTTTATTCCAACATGCAGAAGAAAACTTCCCTGGTGGTGCCGAGGAAATGGTTGCGGCAGGTGTAATGGAAGGTGTGGATTATATTATTGGTGCTCACCTTTGGGCGTCGTTAGAGGTTGGTAAAGTAGGTGTAATTTATGGCCCTGCGATGGCAGCGCCGGATGTTTTTAAAGTTACGATAGAGGGAAAAGGTGGACATGCGGGGATTCCTCATGAAACGGTTGATAGTATCGCAATTGGAACACAAATCGTTTCACAGCTTCAGCAAATTGTATCACGTCTCACGAATCCGTTAGATTCTCTCGTAGTATCTGTTACGCAATTTCATGCTGGAACAACACATAATGTGATTCCAGAGCAGGCGGAGATTGAAGGGACAGTGAGAAGTTTAAGACATGAATTGCGAAAAGAAACAGAAGAGAAGATTGAGCGGATTGTGAAACATATTACGGAAGCTTACGGAGCGCAATATTCATTTTCTTATGAATATGGATATCGACCAGTTGTAAATGACGACGAAGTTACAGAGCTTATTGAGCAGACTGCATTACAGCTTTATGGAAGAAACCGGGTTACTCGTTTGCAGCCAACGATGGCAGGAGAAGATTTCTCGGCATTTTTACAAAAGGCTCCAGGAACGTTCTTTTTTATCGGAGCAGGAAATAAAGAGAAGGGAATTATATATCCTCATCATCATCCTCGTTTTACAATTGACGAAAATGCATTACCAATTGGAGTAGAAGTTTTCGTAACAGCGATTATGAATTTCATAAATAAAGGAGAATGAGATGAAGAAAATACATCTACTAGCACTTATTCCAGTTTTTTGCTTAGTTGTTGGACCAATATTCGCGAATTCTGTTACTCCTTACATATTAGGGATGCCATTTTTATTATTTTGGATATTATTATCGGTGCTCATTACCTCTCTTTGTATGGGGCTTGTGTACATGTTGGATCCTGCTAATAAGGGGGATGTAAAATGACGGCATTACTTATTATTATTGTATTTTTATTTCTAGCACTATTTTTAGGAATTCGAGCACAGCATGGAAAAGATATGAATTTGGAACAATGGTCAGTTGGGGGAAGAGGTTTTGGCACTATTTTTGTTTTTCTACTTATGGCAGGAGAAATTTATACAACGTTCACGTTTTTAGGAGGGAGCGGATGGGCGTATAGTAAAGGAGCCCCTACTTTTTATATTTTAGGTTATGGCGCACTAGCTTATATTCTATCTTATTTTTTATTGCCACCAGTTTGGAAGTATGCAAAAGAACATAACCTCGTTTCGCAGCCTGATTTTTTTATAAAGAAATATAAGAGTCAGACACTTGGAATTATTGTTTCTCTTATTGGGGTTGTCTCGATAATTCCATACCTTGTTTTACAGTTAAAAGGTTTAGGAATTATCGTTTCAGAAGCATCTTACGGAAGAATATCACCCGTTATTGCAGTGTGGATCGGTGCCACTGTTATAACTATATATGTAATGGTTTCGGGTATACACGGTTCAGCTTGGACAGCAGCTTTGAAGGACATAATGATACTGTTTATCGTTATGTTTTTAGGTATATATTTACCGTATCATTATTATGGAGGATTCCAGCCGATGTTTGAAGCTGTAGAAGCTGCGAAGCCAGGGTTTTTATCTTTACCTGACGCAGGAATGAGTATTTCTTGGTTTGTTTCTACTATTATATTAACGGCTCTCGGTTTTTATATGTGGCCTCATACATTTGCATCTGCTTTCTCTGCAAAAAATGAAAAGGTATTTCGTAAAAATGCAGCAATTATGCCATTGTATTCTTTAGTTTTACTCTTCGTCTTCTTTGCGGGATTTGCTGCTATATTACAAATTCCTGGATTAAAGGGAGCGGATGTAGACCTTTCGTTATTCCGTCTTGCTTTACAAACCTTTGATCCTTGGTTTATTGGAATTATTGGGAGTGCAGGGGTATTAACAGCGTTAGTTCCAGGTTCCATGCTTGTTATGGCAGCTTCGACTTTGCTAGCGAAAAATATTTATCGAACGATGGTACCATCTGTATCAGATAGACAAGTTGCTAAAGCGGCGAAATTATTTGTTCCTGTAGTAACGCTTGTAGCTGTTTTGTTCACTTTTAAAGGTGGAGAGACAATAGGGGCACTTCTTTTAATGGGGTATAGTATCGTTACACAGCTTTTCCCTGCACTTGTATGTAGTTTACTCCCTCGTCAAATTATTACGAAACAAGGAGCTATTGCAGGAATGGGGATTGGATTATTAGTGGTCGCCTATATTACTTTAACAGGGTCTACGATAGCTACGATGTTTCCGAGCTTCCCGCAGTATATAAAAGATTTGAATGTAGGTATAGTCGCATTATTAATGAATATTATTGTGATGTTTGTAGTTAGTGGGTTTACGAAAAGTGTATCTATAAAGACGGACAATATAATGATAGAAAAATAATTCGTGTGTTAGAGCTATCTTTGAAAAGAGATAGCTCTTTTTTGTATATATTTCCTTCTATTAGCGGAATCTAACTAAAAACTTGTTGAAAAGGAAGTTAGGTGGGGGATTTGTTAAATTTGGAAGGCAACTTATTTGAAATTATGGAGAAAATCAGGGGAACGTTAGATTCCCCTAATGATTTAACAATTAGAGAAGTAGCGCTTGCTGGTAGTTTTAGACGTTGTGCTGTTATTTTTTTGTGTGGATTAACAGATAAGGATAATGTTTATAAATATATAGTTCGTACGTTGCAATACGAAGAAATTCCAAATGAAGCAGCAGTTGTTCAAACGTTATTAGATCGTTTTATTTCGATTGCAGAAGTAGGGATGAAGACTGAGTTTCCGGATATTATTAATGCTATTTTAGCTGGAGATACAGTTATATTAATTGATAACGTTCAAACGGCTATTGTTATTAATAGTAGGGCTTGGGAGAAAAGAAGTTTAGAATCTCCTGTGACAGAAAATTTAATACGTGGACCGAGAGTAGGCTTAAATGAGGATATTAATGTAAACAAAATGTTGATTCGCCGTAGTTTGCGTGATCCGAAACTGAGATTTCAATCTTATATTATGGGGAAAAGATCTCAAAAAGAAGTGGCTTTAGTATATATAGAAGATATTATTAATCCTTACATCGTAAATGAATTAAATCGTCGTCTTCAATCTATTACGACAGATGTTGTTTTTGAGACAGGTACGATTGAACAATTAATTCAGGATAGCAATTTATCACCATTTCCGCAGTTTTTGAATACAGAACGGCCAGACAATATTGTGGGCTCGTTAGTAAAAGGAAAAGCGGCCATTCTAGTAGATGGCTCACCATTTGCTCTTATTGCACCACTCGTATTTGTTGATATTTTTCAATCTGTTGAAGATCACTATGAACGTTGGATAATTGGGACGTTATTGAGATTTTTGCGGATGATATCGGGTATAATGGCGGTTTTGCTGCCAGCAACGTATGTGGCGCTTGTTTCGTATCATCAAGGGCTTATTCCTTCTAAATTAGCCTATTCAATCGCTGGAGCGAGAGAGGGTGTTCCGTTTCCAGCGTATATTGAAACGTTAATGATGGCATTAACGATGGAGTTAATAAGAGAAGCTGGAATTAGGCTGCCGAAACCGATGGGGCAAACAATTGGTATTGTAGGTGGTCTTGTAATTGGGGAAGCGGCGGTGAACGCAGGAATTGTAAATCCATTTTTAGTAATTATCATTGCAGTTACTGCAATTGCTACTTTTTCATTGCCTGTATACAGCATTACAATTACGTTTCGTATTTTACTTTTTGCCTTTGTGATTGCTGCGACAGCCTTTGGGTTATATGGAATTATTTTAGCTCTCATTGCACTTGCTGTTCATATTACGAATTTAACAAGCGTTGGTGTGCCGTATACCACTCCTATTGCTCCTGCATTTTATAAAGATTGGAAAGAGGAAATTATCCGTTTACCAAAAGCAATGTTGAAAGAGAGACCAGAGTACTTGCAAACGAAAGATTCGACAATAAGTTCAAAGGAGCGAGAATAATTGAAACCATTTGAATACGGTGACGAAGAAATTGGATCCCGGGAACTTGGTTTCGCGGTGTCTTCAACAATTATTGGTATAGGGGCATTATCTATGCCACGAGATATCGCTATGCAAACTCTATTTTCAGACGGATGGATTATTTTGCTTATTGGTGGATTGATATGTGCATGTTTTGGGTGGTGTGTAACAAAAATAGCAATTTTGTTTCCGAAACAAAACTTCTTTCAATATACGAGTGCGCATTTAACTAAGCCTGTTGCGTATGTTGTTAGTATTGTTTTGGTATTAACTTTTGCGGCGTTAACAGCATATGAATCAAGGAAAATTTCGATTATTTCACAAACATATTTATTTAGTGATACACCGATACAATGGTTGTCTTTCTTCTTTTTGTTAGTTGTTATATATGGAATATCGGGTTCAAGAACGGCTTTGTTAAGATTGAATATATTATTCCTTCCTATTGTTTTGATAGCAATTGTGTTTCTTTTTTTATTAAATGTAAATTTAATGGAAGTAGATAACTTGCTTCCTGTCTTTCAAACACATATGAGTCAATATGTTATTGGAATTAAAGACTCTGTTTTCACATTTATCGGATTTGAAGTAGCGCTATTTTATGCAGCGATGTTGAATGATAAGGCGGCCAAAAAAGCACCTCTTGCTGTCGCGAAAGCGATAATGGTGACAGTACTCTCTTATATTTTAATTTATGTAACTTGTATTAGTGTTTTTACATATATGACAACTAGAGGGTTGACATATCCCACGATTGAACTCGGGAAAGAAATTGAAATTGGAGGGGGTTTTTTAGAGAGGTTTGATGCGATTTTTTTTACAACATGGATCATTACCATTTATAACACTACTGCCATGTATTATGATGTAGCTTCTTTATTGTTTTGTGCAATGTTTCCGAAAGTGAAAAAGCAGATTTTCATTTTTGTAAGTGCACCAATTATTTTTATGGTGAATATGCTGCCTGGTAATTTGGATACTCTATCTAATTACGGGACGTATTTAGCTTGGATTGATATGGGGCTTATCGTGTTAGTACCTTTGCTTGTTTTCATTGTATATAAAATTAAAAGAAGGAATGGTGGGAATGAAACACCTTCTTAAAATGATGATAGTTACGGTTTTGGTTGGATTTATGAGTGGGTGTTCTGAATTAGAAGAGGTAGAAGAAAGAGGATTTGTAGTGGGGGCAGCCTACGATATTGTGAAGGAGAAGAAATCGAATCCCATTATGAAAGGAACGTATCAGATGGTACTTCCTAGTAAATTAGCGCAACAAAATGGACAGGGAGGGGGAGAGGATAAGAATTATATTAATGTTAGTGCGAAAGCAGATAGTGTCTTTGAGCAAATAAGAATGATTGCTAAAAAGGTTAGTCGGACATTATTTTTCCCTCATATACAAGTAATTATTTTTTCAGAAGAATTGCTGGCGAATCCGTATGTTTTACAAAATACGTTAGATGTATTTATTCGTGATCATGAAATGAGAAGGAATATTCGTTTGTTTGTATCTGCGAAAAATGCAGAAGCTATTTTAAAGCAAAGTGCAAAACCTGAAAATTTACCGGCACAGTATATTGATATGTTAGCTGAACATCCCCCGAAAAACGCCCAGATGATTGAAGCGGTGAGAATTGGAGAAGTACAGGGGAAAATGATTGCGAATCGAAGTTTTGCATTACCTCTTTTAGGTTTAACAAAACAAGGTGTACAAATGGAAGGAGCAGCATTGTTCCGTGGAAAGGATAATAAGTGTGTTGGAACCTTAAATGGGGAGCAAATACTAGGGATGAACTATATAATAGGAAAAAAAATTGGAGGGTTCTTTACTGTTCGTAAAAATAATCAGCTTATTACATATGAAATTCATAAATTGCGTAGAAAGATTAAAGTGTCTACGGACAATGTTACAAAACCGAAGTTTGATATTCATTTATCTACAGAAGGAACATTAGCTGAGTTGCATTTTAGTGAACCGAAACAAGTGATGAATGAAAAGCTTTTAAGGAAAGAACTTTCAAAGGAATTGAAGAATCGTATTGAAAAATCAATCCAGCTTCTTCAAAAAAAATATAAGGTAGATGTATTAGGATTAGGGGAAGTATATAAGCGACATAATTATAAAGAGTGGAAAAAAATAAGTAAGAATTGGGATCAGGGGGAAAATTATTTTAGTGATGTTGAAATAACTGTTCACGTTCATCCAACAATTGAACATTCAGGTTCGTCTCTACCAAAGAAAGTGAAATAAGGTGATGTAAGGTGTTTGCTGGATTGGGAATTAGTTGCACGATATTAATGGCTATCCTTCCAGGGGCTATATATCTTTTGCATAAAAAGTTTACAACGTACAGTGTTCAACCTTGGCAGAAAAACGAAAAAAAGAAACCTGAATAGCTTTCGGGTTTCTTTGTTCGTTTCACTTTATATAAGCCCTAACCAATGTACCAATTGTGTAGATAGGAATGTAACAACAATGGCGATTACAGTAGGGATTGCAAAAGATAAGAATGTCCATTTGGCACTCTTTGTTTCTTTGTATATGTTAACTAGTGTTGTTCCACATGGGAAATGAAGAAGTGAGAATAACATTGTGTTTAACGCTGTTAACCAAGTCCAACCATGTTCTAAGAATAGATTTTTAATTTGATTCAAATCATCTATTTCGGTTAAAGCTCCAGTTGATAAGTAAGACATTAATAAAATAGGGATAACAATTTCATTAGCTGGTAGCCCCAAAATAAATGCAGCTAGAATGAAACCGTCTAGGCCTAACATTTTTGCAAATGGATCTAGGAAGTTTACAAAGTGCATAAGTAAGCTTGTGTCACCAACAAAAATATTAGCGAGTATCCAAGTTAATGCAGCTGCAGGCGCAGCTACAACTACGGCACGCTTTAATACGTAGATAGATTTATCAAGTGTTGCACGTACAATTGTATTCCATACTTTTGGCTTACGGTACGGTGGTAATTCTAATGTGTAGTGAGTTGGCACTCCTTTTAAAGCTGTTTTCGATAGTACCCAAGAAACAGTTAATGTCATAATAATACCGATTACAACCATTCCAACTACGACACCTGCAGTAACGAGTGTTTGCATACTACCTGTATAACCAGCAGCCATAAATAGTGAAGCCATTAAAATTAACATAGGCCAGCGACCGTTACATGGGACGAAGTTGTTTGTTAAAATAGCAAGCATGCGTTCACGTGGTGATTCAATGATACGTGTTGACATAATAGCAGCAGCGTTACAACCGAATCCCATTGCCATCGTTAAAGATTGTTTGCCGTGTGCGCCAGAACGTTTGAATAGGCGGTCCATGTTAAACGCAACACGTGGTAAGTATCCGTAGTTTTCTAATAGTGCAAACATAGGAAAAAAGATGGCCATAGGTGGTAACATAACGCTAATAACAGCGCCGGTACCACGGAATAGACCGAGTATTAAAATACCATGTAACCATTCAGGTGCGTGCATCGCTTGGAACCAAGATGTTAAATATCCTTCGGCCCATCCGAAGAACTCAGCAATCATATCAGAGGGTACGTTAGCGCCTGCAATTGTAAGATAAAAAATGATAGATAAAATACCGAGCATAATTGGGAATCCCCAGATTGGAGATGTGAAAATTTTATCTAGCTTTTCGGAACGATACAATTTATCAGTATTTGTATATTGAACGGATTCTTTACATATGCTTGCAGAGGTTCGATAAATATCTCCGACAATATCATCTCGTATGTCCTCTTTTGAAAGTGTTTGAGCATGTTGCACAATATAATCTAATGGAAGGGCTTTACTGGCTGAGTGAGATTCCATTCATTACGACCTCCCTTACAAGTGGTTCTTTATGGTGTTTTTGAAGTGCGGTTAAGAAATTTTTATCTCCATCTAATATACGTAGCGCAATCCAACGTGCTGGATACGTATCACCGAATACTTTGTAAATTTGTGGTTCTAATTCTTGAATCATATTTTCAATCTTTTTACTGTAAGTAATTTTAATTGGTGTTGGAATTAGTTTTTTATTTGCTACTTTAGCGATAACGTTTAACAAATGACCAATACCTACTCGGTTGCGAGCAGAAATCTTAACTACAGGTACACCAAGTGATTTTGCTAATTTTTTTTCATCGATAACGATGCCTTTTTTCTCAGCTTCATCAATTAAATTAATACAAATGACTACATTGCTTGTCATTTCCATCACTTGGAGTGCTAAATTCAAGTTCCTCTCCATAGCTGTTGCGTCAATGACAACTACAGTTACTTCTGGCTTTTCAAATATAATATAATCTCTCGCCACTTCTTCATCCGCAGAATTTGAATATAGTGAGTAAGTTCCAGGTAAATCTATTAATGTATATTTACTTCCGTTATGTTCATATTCACCTTCAGCTTTTAAAACAGTTTTTCCTGTCCAGTTTCCAGTATGTTGTTTTAAACCTGTTAAAGTATTAAACAATGTACTTTTCCCGGTATTCGGGTTGCCAGCTAAAGCAATACGATGTTTGCTCATCTGAAATCATCTCCTATTAATACCCCGAAAATAAGGGAGCTTTCTTCCTTGCGTAGTGCAATAGTTGTGTTGCTTACTTGATAAGCGACGGGATCCCCAAGTGGACTGCGTTGTAATACTTTAATTGTTGCTCCAGGAATGAATCCCAAATCTAATAAACGTCGTTTCATAGTTCCTTCTAATTGTATCTTCTCAATTTGTACAAACTCTCCCGTTCTAAATTCAGAAAGTGGTCTTACATTAGCCGATACCATAAAAGTTACCTCATCTCTATATTGTTAGTTTAAGTTTAAAAAGTTTCCTTAGGTAAACTTTTTGTTAGTAATATAGTAGACTACATTGGATGATGCTGTCAATTAGTACTTTAAAAATATTCAATTATTTTTAGAATTGTTCCAATTTATTTAGTTGTACCAAAAAATATTACTGAAATTCTTTGTATTGTAAATAAAGTAAGTATGTAAAAGTTAAAAAATGTAGTGAGTTTGTAAATGTAACTTTAACCTAGATGGTGAAATACCGAAAAATATTTACATTGAATTTACATTGTTAAGAATAAATTTACATTACCCATTAATTAGTGTGGGATTTGTTGGAGTTTTTTTCTTGAAATGTTGGGATTTCTAGCTTTTGAGCCTTGTTACCTCTATTTACTTAAACTTAAAAATTGCTTAACACTCACATAATATTGTTGTCCTACAATGAATTTGTGTTCGAAAGAAGTAGACGAATGTGAAAAGTGATAATCCAAATGGGGGTACAAGACATGGTTATGAAAAAGGGTATTAAATTTTCTTTAGCAGCTTTAGTGGTAGCGGGAGCGTTAGTTGGATGTGGGAAAGCAGAAGATACAGCTAGTAAAGATGGTGCTAAAGGAAGCGACAGCACAAAACAAGAATTGTCAGGTACAATTGCAGCGGCAGGTTCTACAGCACTTCAACCTCTTGCGGAGGAAGCTGGAAAGAAATTCATGGAGAAAAATTCAAAAGTTTCTATTCAAGTTCAAGGTGGCGGTAGTGGAACTGGGATTAACCAAGTAGCTTCTGGTGCGGTACAAATTGGTAACTCAGATGTTCCGTCTGCAGATAAAATAAAAGATGCTGAAAAAGCAAAAGAATTAGTAGATAACAAGGTTGCGGGTATTGCATTCGCACTTGTCGTGAATAAAGACGTAAAAGTTGATAATTTAACAGTGAAACAAGTACAAGATATCTTCACTGGAAAAGTAACGAATTGGAAAGAAGTAGGCGGAAAAGATGAAAAGATCAACGTAATTAACCGACCAGCTTCATCTGGTACACGTGCTACTTTTGAAAAAACAGTGATGAAAGACGCGAAAATTAATGATGGAACTGGTACAACTCAAGATTCTAACGGTGCAGTAGAACAAGCTATTAACTCTACTCCAGGTTCAATCAGTTACTTAGCGATGTCTTATATGGTTGGTGAGAAAAAAGGTGCATTACAAACGGTTAAAATCGATGGATCTGAACCGAAAGTTGAAAATATTTCTGCTGGTAAATACCCGTTCTGGTCTTACGAATATATGGTAACTAAAGGTGAAGCGAAAGAAGCAACAAAAGCTTATATCGACTATGTAAAAGGTAAAGATTTTGAGAAGCAAGTAGAAGATATGGGTTACATCCCGATGTCTAAATTAAATAAGTAATAAAATTTATGGGGCTGGCTGCAAGGCCAGTCCTGTTCATTTCAATCTATGAAGTGGGGTCTGTCCTGTGATGAAGGGGAAAAAACAAATTAATTACGTGAAAAGTGAGTATATAGGAAGATCACTTGTTACGTTTTGTGGTATTTTTATTGTTTTTATTACATTAGCTATTATTGCGTTTATTTGCGGTAAAGGAATTCAATCTTTTACACAAAGTGGGATCTCGTTTACTGAAGTGCTAACATCGACAAAATGGAATCCAAATGCTGACGATGGAACCTTCGGGGCTGTGATTTTCATTGTAGGTTCAACATTGGTTTCGTTAGGTGCGGTTATTATTAGTGCGCCAATTGCTATAGCTCTTGCTATATTCATGAATTTAATTTCACCGAAGTTTGGAAATAAAGTATTGAAGCCTGTTTTAGAATTATTAGTTGGTATTCCTTCAGTTGTATACGGACTATTAGGGGTTACGATTTTAGTTCCGTTATTACGTGATTCGTTTGGAGGAGTCGGATTTAGTTTAATTGCAGGTATTATTGTACTAAGTATTATGATTTTACCTACTATTGCTAGTATCGCTTCTGATGCAATACGCTCTGTTCCATTTGAGTATTTAGAAGCCTCTTATGGTTTAGGATCAACGAAATGGCAAGCGATTAGCCGAGTAATTGTTCCTGCTGCAAAAAAAGGGATTTTAACAGGTATTGTTTTAGGTTTAGCGCGTGCTTTTGGTGAAGCATTAGCGGTTCAAATGGTAATCGGGAACACAATTAAATTACCAGAAGGCATATATAGTCCGACAGCAACGTTAACGGGTATTTTGACAATGGATATGACAAATACATTGAACGGAACTGCTTGGAATAATGCGTTATGGACTTTAGCAATGATTTTACTTGTTATTTCATTCCTATTTATTTTAGTAATTCGAGCGATTGGACAAAGAGGTGAGCGATAATAATGAATGCAAGAACGGTAAATAAAATTTGGACAGGTGTCTTTTATGCAGTTGCTGCTTTAGTTGTAGCTTTGCTAGTGTTCTTAGTATTTGAGATTTTACAAAAAGGATGGGGATTTTGGGATCCTAGCTTCTTGTTTGGAGAACCAAGTAATACAAGAGCAGGTGGTGGAATTGGTCCGCAGTTATTCAATTCCTTCTACATGCTTGTTATAACGCTTATTATATCTATTCCTCTTGGATTAGGTGCTGGAATATATTTAGCGGAGTATGCAAAACAAGGGCGTTTTTTAAGTTTTGTTCGTTTATGTATTGAAACAATGGCATCTCTACCTTCTATTGTAGTTGGTTTATTCGGGTTGTTAGTGTTCGTTACAATGACAGGGTGGGGATACACTGTCATGGGGGGTGCTCTTGCTTTAACTATTTTAAACTTACCAGGTTTAACGCGTGTTTGTGAAAATGCGATTTCAGAAGTTCCTCATAATGTAAAAGAAGCGAGTCTTGGATTAGGTGCAACAAAGTGGCAAACAATCGTGCGTATTATTATCCCATCGTCATTACCACAAATTATTACAGGGATTATTTTAGCTGCAGGTCGTATATTTGGTGAAGCAGCGGCGTTAATTTATACAGCGGGTTTAACATCTCCAATTTTAAATTCAGCAGCGGACTTCTCAAGCCCTGCGCATCCTTTGAATCCATTTAGACCAGCTGAAACGTTAGCGGTTCACATTTGGAAGCTGAATTCGGAAGGGATTATCCCAGATGCAAAGTTGATTGCGACAAAATCCGCAGCTGTATTAATCATCATGGTATTGTTGTTTAATATCATTTCACGTTTCGGAGCGTCTATATTACACAAACGTTTTACGGGAACGAAAAGAAAAACGACGAAGAAGGTAAAAGCAGCATAAGTTACAAAGGAAAACTCCCTATTTATAAGTAGGGAGTTTTTTTGTATTTTAATATAGAAGGAATGGGCGTGACGAATATTTTACTGTAGGCTTTGGTAAATCTCTAGAACGGTATGCAGAAAAAATGATGGATTACATAAGAAGGTAGAGAAAAGGCGTTATCTTCATTCGTGAAGATAACGCCTTTTTGTTTTAAATATCAGGTGTTTCTGTAGAAGTGCTTATTTTTCTACGAGAGCGTCTTTTTCTCCCGATTTTATCTAATAGCTCATACATAACGGGAACGACTACTAAGGTAAGAACTGTTGAAACGGCTAAACCGCCAATTACAACGACAGCTAAACTTTTTGACACCATACTTCCTGCTTGGGATTGACCGAATAGGAGTGGTAACATAGCAACGATTGTTGTTATCGCGGTCATAATAATTGGGCGTAGTCGAGTAGAACCTGCTTCGAGTAAGGCTTCTCTCGTTTCCATACCGCTTTCTCGATTTTGTTGAACTCTTTCTATTAATACGATAGCATTTGTGACGACAATTCCTATTAACATTAATGCGCCGATTAAAGAGTTTATATCAACGGGTGTTCTTGAAATGATTAATCCTAAAATACCACCAACAGCAGCTAATGGTAAGGAGAATAAAATTGCAAAGGGAGCACGTGCCTGCCCGAAGGTGATAACCATAATTAAATAGACAATCCCAATTGCAATCCCCATGATTTTGAATAGGTCTGTAAAGTTCTCTTGCATAGATTCAGTGGCACCTGCGATATTTACTTTTGCGCCACTAGGTAAATTTAGGTCAGTTATTGCTTTTTTTACTTCTGCACTTACTTTACTTAAATCTTCATTAGAGGCTTCTGCAGTAATTTGAATTGTTTCTTTTCCATCTTTATGAAAGATTTCTGTTTGTAGTTGTTTCTCTGAAATGGTTGCAACGTCTTTTAAAGGGATTGGCCCATTGATAGGTGATAGTATGTTTGTATTTAAAATGTCTTCTTGTTTATTAATATTCTCTTTTTTATGTTCTATCATAATAGTAGTTTTTTCGTTATTGATCGAGAGCTCACCAATAGGTGACTTCTTCATTAGGAATACTACTTGCTGTGCTACTACTTCTGGTGTTAATCCATATTGTTCAACCTTTGTCTGATCGACATGAATTTGCCATTCTTTCTTAGAGTCTTCTAAATTCGTCTTTACTTTAGAAAGGGTTTCTATGCTTTTGAGTTTTGTTTCAACGATGTTAGCAGCTTCTTTTAAATTTGTTTCGTTAGTAGCTGTTACATTAAATTGTAAGCTATTGCCGCCGCCGGAGCTTGTGTAACTTGTTTTTATATAATCAAGTTCGGCAGGCTCGAAATCTTTATTCTCTTTTTTTAACTCCTTAATATATTGATCAATATCAGTACCTTTCTTGAAAACTACAAATATGCTAGCAAGATTATTTTTAGTTGTCTGCCCCCATTGTGCATCTTCTGCACTTGATCCCATTCGTAAAATAACATCTGTTACATCAGAATTAGAGAGTAGTTTCTTTTCGAAATCAAATGCTTTTTGTTTTTGTGCTCCAGAATCATAATCGGCTGGAAATGTCATATTGATGGATAACATTGTATCGTCTTCAGATTTTATGTTCGCTTTAGGCAATAGCACATAGGCCGCGATTGATCCTACAAATAATAAAAATGAAGTAAGTAGAATAATGA
>JAQEWB010000005.1:171726-233182 GCA_027694045.1 Bacillaceae bacterium OF18-1A
CTGCCTTGCACGCAGGAGGTCAGCGGTTCGATCCCGCTAGGCTCCACCAAAAAGCTATTTAAAATAGCAAATGGTATGTTCTTTGAAAACTAGATAACAGTGTAGCTCATATTTTTTAATTTTTAGTTTGGTTAAGTTAGAAAGGGCGCACGGTGGATGCCTTGACACTAGGAGTCGATGAAGGACGGGACTAACGCCGATATGCTTCGGGGAGCTGTAAGTAAGCTTTGATCCGAAGATTTCCGAATGGGGAAACCCACCATACGTAATGGTATGGTATCCTTATCTGAATACATAGGGTAAGGAAGACAGACCCAGGGAACTGAAACATCTAAGTACCTGGAGGAAGAGAAAGCAAATGCGATTTCCTGAGTAGCGGCGAGCGAAACGGAACATAGCCCAAACCAAGAGGCTTGCCTCTTGGGGTTGTAGGACATTCTATACGGAGTTACAAAGGAACGAGGTAGACGAAGCGACCTGGAAAGGTCCGTCGTAGAGGGTAACAACCCCGTAGTCGAAACTTCGTTCTCTCTTGAATGTATCCTGAGTACGGCGGAACACGTGAAATTCCGTCGGAATCTGGGAGGACCATCTCCCAAGGCTAAATACTCCCTAGTGATCGATAGTGAACCAGTACCGTGAGGGAAAGGTGAAAAGCACCCCGGAAGGGGAGTGAAAGAGATCCTGAAACCGTGTGCCTACAAATAGTCAGAGCCCGTTAACGGGTGATGGCGTGCCTTTTGTAGAATGAACCGGCGAGTTACGATCCCGTGCGAGGTTAAGCTGAAGAGGCGGAGCCGCAGCGAAAGCGAGTCTGAATAGGGCGTTTAGTACGTGGTCGTAGACCCGAAACCAGGTGATCTACCCATGTCCAGGGTGAAGTTCAGGTAACACTGAATGGAGGCCCGAACCCACGCACGTTGAAAAGTGCGGGGATGAGGTGTGGGTAGCGGAGAAATTCCAATCGAACCTGGAGATAGCTGGTTCTCCCCGAAATAGCTTTAGGGCTAGCCTTAAGTGTAAGAGTCTTGGAGGTAGAGCACTGATTGGACTAGGGGTCCTCATCGGATTACCGAATTCAGTCAAACTCCGAATGCCAATGACTTATCCTTAGGAGTCAGACTGCGAGTGATAAGATCCGTAGTCAAAAGGGAAACAGCCCAGACCGCCAGCTAAGGTCCCAAAGTGTGTATTAAGTGGAAAAGGATGTGGAGTTGCTTAGACAACTAGGATGTTGGCTTAGAAGCAGCCACCATTTAAAGAGTGCGTAATAGCTCACTAGTCGAGTGACTCTGCGCCGAAAATGTACCGGGGCTAAATACACCACCGAAGCTGCGGATTGATACCAATGGTATCAGTGGTAGGGGAGCGTTCTAAGGACAGTGAAGTCAGACCGGAAGGACTGGTGGAGTGCTTAGAAGTGAGAATGCCGGTATGAGTAGCGAAAGACGGGTGAGAATCCCGTCCACCGAATGCCTAAGGTTTCCTGAGGAAGGCTCGTCCGCTCAGGGTTAGTCAGGACCTAAGCCGAGGCCGACAGGCGTAGGCGATGGACAACAGGTTGATATTCCTGTACCACCTCTTTATCGTTTGAGCAATGGAGGGACGCAGAAGGATAGAAGAAGCGTGCGATTGGTTGTGCACGTCCAAGCAGTTAGGCTGATAAGTAGGCAAATCCGCTTATCGTGAAGGCTGAGCTGTGATGGGGAAGCTCCTTATGGAGCGAAGTCTTTGATTCCCCGCTGCCAAGAAAAGCTTCTAGCGAGATAAAAGGTGCCTGTACCGCAAACCGACACAGGTAGGCGAGGAGAGAATCCTAAGGTGTGCGAGAGAACTCTGGTTAAGGAACTCGGCAAAATGACCCCGTAACTTCGGGAGAAGGGGTGCTTTCTTAACGGAAAGCCGCAGTGAATAGGCCCAAGCGACTGTTTAGCAAAAACACAGCTCTCTGCGAAGCCGTAAGGCGAAGTATAGGGGGTGACACCTGCCCGGTGCTGGAAGGTTAAGGAGAGGGGTTAGCGTAAGCGAAGCTCTGAACTGAAGCCCCAGTAAACGGCGGCCGTAACTATAACGGTCCTAAGGTAGCGAAATTCCTTGTCGGGTAAGTTCCGACCCGCACGAAAGGTGTAACGATTTGGGCACTGTCTCAACCAGAGACTCGGTGAAATTATAGTACCTGTGAAGATGCAGGTTACCCGCGACAGGACGGAAAGACCCCGTGGAGCTTTACTGTAGCCTGATATTGAATTTTGGTACAGTTTGTACAGGATAGGCGGGAGCCTTTGAAACCGGAGCGCTAGCTTCGGTGGAGGCGCTGGTGGGATACCGCCCTGACTGTATTGAAATTCTAACCTACGGGTCTTATCGACCCGGGAGACAGTGTCAGGTGGGCAGTTTGACTGGGGCGGTCGCCTCCTAAAGTGTAACGGAGGCGCCCAAAGGTTCCCTCAGAATGGTTGGAAATCATTCGTAGAGTGCAAAGGCATAAGGGAG
Source organism: Bacillaceae bacterium OF18-1A (assembly GCA_027694045.1). Lineage (GTDB taxonomy): Bacteria > Bacillota > Bacilli > Bacillales > Bacillaceae_G > Bacillus_A. Next base: position 174,220 of record JAQEWB010000005.1, read on the forward strand.
CTTGACTGCGAGACCTACAAGTCGAGCAGGGACGAAAGTCGGGCTTAGTGATCCGGTGGTTCCGCATGGAAGGGCCATCGCTCAACGGATAAAAGCTACCCCGGGGATAACAGGCTTATCTCCCCCAAGAGTCCACATCGACGGGGAGGTTTGGCACCTCGATGTCGGCTCATCGCATCCTGGGGCTGTAGTCGGTCCCAAGGGTTGGGCTGTTCGCCCATTAAAGCGGTACGCGAGCTGGGTTCAGAACGTCGTGAGACAGTTCGGTCCCTATCCGTCGTGGGCGTAGGAAATTTGAGAGGAGCTGTCCTTAGTACGAGAGGACCGGGATGGACGCACCGCTGGTGTACCAGTTGTTCTGCCAAGGGCATAGCTGGGTAGCTATGTGCGGAAGGGATAAGTGCTGAAAGCATCTAAGCATGAAGCCCCCCTCAAGATGAGATTTCCCATAGCGTAAGCTAGTAAGATCCCTGAAAGATGATCAGGTTGATAGGTTCGAGGTGGAAGCATGGTGACATGTGGAGCTGACGAATACTAATAGATCGAGGACTTAACCATATAATATGTAGCAAATGTTATCTAGTTTTGAAGGAATATGCCTTCATAGTTTGGTGATGATGGCAGAGAGGTCACACCCGTTCCCATACCGAACACGGAAGTTAAGCTCTCTAGCGCCGATGGTAGTTGGGACCTTGTCCCTGTGAGAGTAGGACGTTGCCAAGCAAACTAAAACACGAGTCATTAGACTCGTGTTTTTTCGTATTTTATTTTATAATCCATAGTAATTAAAAAATGTATTTTAAGAATTATTATTTTGATTAAATACAGGGAAATGTGGCTAGGATAGTGAATAAGCAAAACAGTTGCAAATTTTATTAATACGTATATAATTAAAGTCAAAGATAGTCAAAGTCAATAAAGGTGGCGGATAGATGAAAAATATATCTGATATCATTGAGCAATATCTAAAGCAAGTTATTGACTTAAGCAATAATAATGTGATTGAAATCAAGAGAAATGAGATTGCGGATCGATTCGAGTGCGTACCATCTCAAATCAATTATGTAATCAATACCCGTTTTACGTTAGAAAGAGGCTTTGTAGTAGAGAGTAAACGTGGTGGAGGAGGTTACATTCGCATTATAAAAGTCAAACTGCATGACGATATAGACATTATTGATCAAATGCTTCATATGATTGATCATAGCGTCGCGCAAGGGAGTGCAGAGAGTATGATCATACGTTTAATAGAAGAGGGAATCATAACAAATCGTGAAGCGAAACTGATGTTAAGCGTAATAGATCGTTCTGTATTATCAATGGATGTTCCTTTTCGAGATGAACTTAGGGCTCGAATATTATGTGCAATGCTAAGAACGCTGAAATATAAATAAATACAGCTTTTGTAAAAGAATGATAATGCAGTTAAATATTGTAGAAGTTTTGAAAAAGGGCATGTACGTTTATCTAAACTGATTAAGAAAAGTGAACAATCTTGTAATGTACGAAAGATATTGTGAGATAGATCGTTCCTGTTGCAAAGGTGGGGATAGTGATGACTTGTCAAAACTGTAATATAAGACCAGCAACTTTACATTATACAAAAGTAATCAACGAGAAAAAGGCGAAAGTTCATCTTTGTGAGCAATGTGCAGAGCAAAGTGGCTATACGTCTTTCTTTCAATCATCGCAGTCTAACTTTTCATTTCATGATTTATTTGCTGGTTTATTACATGGCGAATCGACAATGTTTGAAGAAGGAAAAAACGGATTTTCAAATACAAATGTATTAAGGTGTCCAAATTGTAAGATGACATATGAACAATTTACAAAGGTGGGGCGTTTTGGCTGTGCTTCTTGTTATGAAACATTTAAAGGACATTTAAAGCCATTATTAAAGCGGCTTCACGGTGGGCATACAGATCATTGTGGAAAAATTCCAGAACGTCTAGAAGGAAATATCCACTTAAAGAAAGAATTAGATGAACTAAAACTCATTCTGAAACAATATGTACAGAATGAGGAATTTGAGAAAGCTGCTGAAGTAAGAGATGAGATTCGAAGTCTTGAAATTCAGCTTAGTGAGCATAGAGAGGGGGAATAGTTCTATGTCACTGGACAAAATTATGAATGAAGCAATTAGTCCATGGATGAAGGGTGATGGCCCTGATTCTGATATTGTTTTAAGTAGTCGAATTCGTTTGGCTCGAAATTTTAAACAATATCAATTTTCTACTATGCAAAATGAAGAAGAGGCTAAACAGATTCATGAATTATTTAAAAAGAAATTTATAAATACAGCAGTAGAGCCCTTTGGGGAGTTCGAACTATTAAAGATGAACGAATTAACCCCCCTTCAAAGGAGAGTTTTAGTTGAAAAGCATTTAATTAGTCCGAATCTTGCAGGTACAGAATGTGGAGCATGTCTACTATCAGAAAGTGAACACATTAGTGTTATGCTGAATGAAGAAGACCATATTAGAATCCAGTGCTTATTTTCAGGATTACAGTTATCGGAGGCACTCCAAAGTGCCAATCAAATAGATAATTGGATTGAGAAAGAGGTTGAATATGCTTTTGATGAATCACTTGGATATATTACGAGCTGTCCTACTAATGTTGGTACAGGGTTAAGAGCTTCTGTAATGATTCATTTACCGGGATTAGTTTTAACGAAAAGAATTAGTCGTATTATACAAGTAATCCAAAAATTAGGGTTAGTTGTAAGAGGAATATACGGTGAAGGCAGCGAAGCGTTAGGTAATATATTTCAAGTGTCAAATCAAATGACGCTAGGAAAGTCTGAAGAAGATATTATTGCAGAGTTAAAGAGTGTCATTCAACAAATTATACAACAAGAAAAATTGGCCAGAGAGTTAATTGTACAAAATTCAAGTATTGAACTTGAAGATAAGGTTTATCGTTCTTACGGTATACTAGCAAACAGTCGTTTAATTCAATCTGCGGAAGCAGCAACTTGCTTATCAGATGTCCGACTTGGTATTGATCTAGGATATATAAAAGGTATATCGAGAAATATTTTGACTGAGCTAATGGTTCTTACACAACCAGGCATTTTACAACAATATGCAGGAGGACCTTTAGGACCAGAAGAAAGAGATTATCGAAGAGCGACCTTAATCCGTGAGCGATTACGTATTGAAAAAAACTAAGCGCAAGTAGGAGGCGATTTCTATGATGTTTGGAAGATTTACAGAAAGAGCACAGAAAGTATTGGCGTTATCTCAAGAGGAAGCAATTCGTATTGGGCATAATAATATTGGAACAGAACATATTTTACTTGGGCTTGTACGCGAAGGTGAAGGAATTGCAGCAAAAGCGTTAATTGCTCTTGGATTGAGCCCAGAGAAAGTGCAAAAAGAAGTAGAAGCATTAATTGGACGTGGAACAGAAGCTTCTCAAACTGTACATTATACACCTCGTGCTAAAAAGGTTATTGAATTGTCTATGGATGAAGCACGTAAGCTAGGCCATTCTTACGTTGGAACAGAACACATTTTACTTGGCTTAATCCGCGAAGGTGAAGGTGTAGCGGCGAGAGTTTTAAATAATTTAGGTGTAAGTCTAAATAAAGCAAGACAACAAGTATTACAACTTCTTGGAAGTAATGAGGCTAGTTCAGGCCACCAAGGTGGTTCATCAGCGAGTGCAAATACACCAACTCTGGACAGTTTAGCACGTGATTTAACAGTTGTTGCACGCGAAAATCGTTTAGATCCTGTTATTGGGCGTAGTAAAGAAATTCAACGTGTAATTGAAGTGTTAAGCCGTAGAACGAAAAATAACCCAGTATTAATTGGGGAGCCTGGCGTAGGTAAAACAGCGATTGCAGAAGGATTAGCACAACAAATCGTAAATAATGAAGTTCCTGAAACTTTAAGAGATAAGCGCGTTATGACACTAGATATGGGGACAGTAGTAGCTGGGACAAAATATCGTGGTGAATTCGAAGATCGTTTAAAGAAAGTGATGGATGAAATTCGTCAAGCTGGAAATATTATTTTATTTATCGATGAACTTCATACATTAATTGGTGCAGGTGGAGCAGAAGGTGCAATCGATGCGTCGAATATTTTAAAACCATCTTTAGCACGCGGAGAGTTACAGTGTATTGGGGCGACAACCTTAGATGAGTATCGTAAATATATTGAAAAGGATGCGGCTTTAGAAAGACGTTTCCAACCAATTCATGTTGATGAGCCAAGTTTAGAAGAGTCGGTTCAAATTTTGAAAGGTTTACGTGATCGTTATGAGGCACATCACCGTGTATCTATTACAGATGATGCAATTGATGCAGCTGTAAAACTTTCAGATCGTTATATTACAGATCGTTTCTTACCAGATAAAGCAATTGATTTAATTGATGAAGCTGCTTCAAAAGTTCGCTTACGTTCTTATACAACTCCACCAAACTTAAAAGAACTTGAAGTGAAGCTTGAGGAGATTCGAAAAGAAAAAGATGCGGCTGTACAAAGCCAAGAGTTTGAAAAGGCTGCTTCTTTACGTGACATGGAACAACGCTTACGTGAGAAATTAGAAGATACAAAACGTCAGTGGAAAGAGCAACAAGGAAAAGAAAACTCAGAAGTTACGGTAGAAGATATTGCGAATGTCGTGTCTACATGGACGCGTATCCCAGTTTCTAAACTTGCACAAACAGAGACTGATAAATTATTAAACTTAGAATCCATTCTTCATGATCGTTTGATTGGTCAAGAGGAAGCAGTAGTAGCTGTAGCGAAAGCTGTTCGTCGTGCGAGAGCAGGATTGAAAGATCCGAAACGCCCAATTGGCTCATTTATTTTCTTAGGACCAACAGGTGTAGGTAAAACAGAACTGGCAAGAGCTTTAGCGGAATCTATGTTCGGTGATGAGGATGCAATGATTCGCATTGATATGTCTGAGTATATGGAGAAACATTCAACTTCTCGTTTAGTTGGTTCTCCTCCAGGCTATGTTGGATATGAGGAAGGTGGCCAATTAACAGAGAAGGTTCGTCGTAAACCTTATTCAGTTGTCCTGTTAGATGAAGTAGAAAAGGCGCATCCTGATGTATTTAATATTTTATTACAGGTATTAGAAGATGGCCGTTTAACAGATTCTAAAGGACGTACAGTTGATTTCCGTAATACGATTGTTATTATGACATCTAACGTTGGTGCAGAGGCGTTAAAACGTAATAAACACCTTGGATTTAACGTACAAGATGAAAGCCGTGATTATTCGGATATGAAAGGTAAAGTAATGGATGAATTGAAAAAAGCATTTCGTCCAGAATTCTTAAACCGTATTGATGAAATTATCGTATTCCATATGCTTGAGAAAAAACATATTCAAGAGATTGTAACTCTTATGGTAAATCAGTTAGTGAACCGCTTAAAAGAACAAGAAATCGAATTGCACTTAACAGAAGGAGCAATTGCAGCTATTGCTGATAAAGGCTTTGATCGTGAGTATGGTGCGCGTCCACTTCGTAGAGCAATTCAGAAGCATGTAGAAGATAGATTATCGGAAGAACTTTTAAAAGGTACGATTGAGAAAGGACAAAAAGTTATCTTTGATGTAGAAGGGGAAACATTTGTCATTCATAGTGCTGAAAAGGTAAAATAAGTATAGACAAACTAAGAGGGCTATGAGATAGCCCTCTTTCTTGTACGAGAAGCATAAATGTTTATAGATGAAAGTGAAGTGAAATATAAAAAGATATGGCTAAAAAGAAAACGAAATTCACATGTCAAGAATGTGGTTATCAGTCACCAAAATATATGGGTAAATGTCCAGGGTGTGGTCAATGGAATACACTTGTTGAAGAGATGGAACCGGTTGTATCATCAAGGCGCCTTAATTATGCAAATGCAATTCAAACAGAAGTAACGAAGCCGAGACGTCTTACAGAAGTAGAAACAAAGTCTGAGGCGCGTATTGAAACAAAATTTCAGGAGTTTAACCGCGTCCTTGGTGGTGGAATTGTAGATGGGTCCTTAGTACTTATTGGTGGGGATCCTGGTATTGGAAAATCAACGTTATTACTACAAATTTCATCGCAATTAGCAGATGCTTCATATGATGTCCTATACATATCGGGTGAGGAATCAGCAAAGCAGATTAAGCTTCGCGCAGATCGTTTACATGTAAATGGTAGTAATCTATTTGTTGTATCAGAGACGGATTTACAACGAATTGCAACACATATTGAAGAAATGAATCCAGCTTTTGTTGTTATTGATTCAATTCAAACGATACATTTACCTGAGGTGACATCAGCTCCTGGGAGTGTGGCGCAAGTACGTGAATGTACAGCAGAGTTAATGAAACTTGCCAAAACAAAAGGAATCCCTATTTTCATCGTTGGGCATGTGACAAAAGAAGGGGCAATTGCAGGGCCTCGTATGTTAGAACATATGGTTGATGCCGTCCTTTACTTTGAAGGAGATCGACACCATACATACCGTATTTTACGAGCTGTAAAAAATCGTTTTGGTTCCACGAATGAAATGGGTATCTTTGAAATGAAAGAACTCGGTCTTGCAGAGGTCTTAAACCCTTCTGAAATTTTCCTTGAGGAAAGACCAGTTGGAGTTGCAGGCTCGACAGTTGTTGCTTCAATGGAAGGAACAAGACCGGTTTTAGTAGAAATACAAGCATTAATCTCCCCTACTAGTTTTGGAAATCCTCGAAGAATGGCGACTGGTATTGACCATAACCGTGTTTCGCTTATTATGGCAGTATTAGAAAAAAGAACGGGCTTACTATTACAAAATCAAGATGCATATTTAAAAGTAGCTGGTGGTTTGAAATTAGATGAACCGGCAATTGATTTAGCTGTTGCCTTAAGTATAGCTTCAAGCTTTAGAGATAAATCTACGGCACCAACTGATGCAGTAATAGGAGAAGTAGGATTAACCGGAGAAATAAGAAGGGTATCAAGAATTGAACAACGTGTACAAGAGGCGGCTAAATTAGGATTTCAACGTGCGATTATCCCTAGAAAAAATTTAGGTGGATGGACAATTCCAGATGGGATTGAGGTTGTAGGTGTTTCTAATTTAGGAGAAGCGCTTCGTTTGACATTAGGAGGCTAGGCTATGGAAGAAAATAAGCAACGTGTCAAAAGTATGATTAATATTTTACAACTTGTGGCCCCGGGAACACCGCTGCGCGAAGGGATAGATAATGTACTTCGTGCACAAACAGGGGGGCTAATTGTTCTTGGATATAATGAGCAGATTAAAAGTATTGTTGATGGTGGTTTTCACATTAATTGTGCATTCTCCCCTGCTAGTTTATATGAATTAGCAAAAATGGATGGAGCACTTATTTTAAATGAGACTGGAAGCAAAATTTTAATTGCAAATGCACAGTTAGTTCCAGAGTCATCTATTGATTCTATTGAAACTGGTATGCGCCACCGAACAGCAGAACGAGTAGCAAAGCAGACGGGAAGTCTTGTTGTAGCCATTTCACAAAGACGTAACGTAATTACGCTTTATCAAGGGAACTTACGTTATACACTAAAGGACATAGGTGTCATTTTAACAAAGGCAAATCAAGCAATTCAAACGTTAGAAAAATATAAGGCTGTATGGAATGATGGTATTACGAATTTGGGCATTCTAGAATTTGAAGAGGTCGTTACAATGTCCGAGGTAGTGCACGTATTACATAGTGTTGAAATGGTTCTGCGTATTAAAAATGAAATATTGAGCTATATTCATGAGTTAGGAACAGAGGGTAGATTAATTCGTCTACAACTTACAGAGCTACTAGCCGATTTAGAGGCAGAGGCAGCATTATTAATTAAAGATTATCACCAAGAGAAAACACAAGATCATTATCAAATTTTGAAAAAGTTACAAGATCTTGCAAATACACAACTTCTAGAGGATAGTGACTTAGTTAAATTACTTGGCTACCCAGGACAAATGAGTTTAGAAGAAAGTGTAACACCTAGAGGATACCGAATCACAAGCAAGATTTCTCGTGTTCCACCACTTATTATTGAAAATCTAATTAATCGATTTAAAACGTTGCAAGGTGTTTGCCGTGCGACTATTAATGAATTGGATGATGTGGAAGGAATTGGAGAAGTAAGGGCGAAGAAAATACGAGAAGGCCTAAAAAGAATTCAAGAGCATCTCTATATGAGTAGACACAATTAAGAATATTACATTGATTCCATAATATAACGACACTAGAACAATTTTGGTATATGATATGATATATTGGTAAATAAAACTATTTACAAAAAAACACGTCCGCTTTTGCATTCGGCGTTTTGATTAGCGAAACAATGGTTAATAATGAGTAGGAGGTGGTTGGATGTTAAAACGGATCGTACAGCTCTTCTTTTTAGTAATCGGGGGAGCATTGGGGATTTACTTAATCCCAAAAGTTATTAATGTATTGAACATCGGTGCTGTTCCTTGGTTAGAGGGATCATATGTTCGTGCGGTTATTGGTGCAATCATTTTATTTTTAACAACATTCTGGCTTGTAGATTATATTGTTCAACTTATTAAGCATATTGAAGAGGCTCTTGTAAAGGCGCCTGTAGCAGATGTTTTATTTGGTACACTAGGATTGATCTCTGGTCTTATTGTTGCATATTTAATTTTAATACCAATTCGTGAATTTACAATTCCAGTTATTAGTACAGTGTTGCAAGTGTTCTTTACTCTATTACTTGGATATTTAGGATTCCAAGTAGGATTTAAAAAGAGGAATGAATTACTAGGATTATTTACATTACCACAACGTGGGAATAAGAAGAAAAATAATAATAGTGAGAATGAAGAGACTGAAGCTGAAGCAGAAGAATCTTTAGCACATTGGAAAATCCTTGATACAAGTGTAATTATCGATGGACGTATTGCGGATATTTGCCAAACAAAGTTTTTAGAAGGAACAATTGTAATCCCGCAATTCGTATTAGAAGAACTTCAGCATATTGCTGATTCTTCCGATGCTTTAAAACGTAATCGTGGTCGCAGAGGATTAGATATTCTAAACCGTATCCAAAAAGAAATGCCGATTCCGGTAGAAATTTATGAAGGCGATTTCGATGATATCCAAGAAGTGGACAGCAAACTTGTAAAGTTGGCGAAAATCACTGGCGGAACGGTAGTAACGAATGATTTCAACTTAAACAAAGTTTCTGAATTACAAGGAGTGACGGTGTTAAACATTAACGATTTAGCTAATGCAATTAAACCAGTCGTACTCCCTGGTGAAGAATTAAGTGTTTATGTTGTGAAAGATGGTAAAGAGCAAAATCAAGGTGTTGCATACTTAGATGATGGTACGATGATTGTAGTAGAAGATGGTAGAGAGTATGTAGGTTCACAACTCGATGTACTTGTTACTAGTGTATTACAAACATCGGCTGGTCGTATGATTTTCGCAAAACGTAAATTATTAGAAAAAGCATTATAAGTAGAGGATCATTAATATGTATACATTAATTATTCCAGCAGCGGGTCAAGGAAAGCGAATGGGTGCTGGCAAGAATAAGTTGTTTTTACTTATAGATGAAGTGCCGATTATTATCCATACATTACGTGCTTTCGAGCAAGATACAACATGCAAAAGTATTATTATGGCAATTAACGAAGAAGAACGTCCGTATTTTGAAGAGTTAATGCAGAAGTATAAGGTTGAAAAGCAAGTACAATTTATTCAGGGTGGGGCTGAAAGGCAAGATAGTGTATATAACGCACTTCAGTATACGAGTGATGTTGAACATGTCCTTGTACATGATGGTGCACGCCCATTCGTGACGAATAAAGTAATTCAAGACGTATTAACTGCAGCTGAGAAATATGGAGCTTCTATTTGTGCAGTGCCCGTGAAGGATACTGTTAAGAAAGTAGAGCATGGTGTTGTTGTTGAGACGGTGGAACGATCGCAGCTTAAGGCTGTACAAACACCACAGGGATTCTCTGTTCCTCTTTTGTTAGAAGCTCATAGAAGTGCAAAGCAGAGTTGTTTTCTTGGTACAGATGATGCAAGCCTTGTAGAACGTATTGGGAAGCGGGTAGGTGTAGTGGACGGAAGTTACTATAATATTAAAGTGACGACTCCAGAGGATTTACTAGTTGCTGAAAGTTTCCTTCATGTTCAGAAGAAATAGACGTGATGGTATGATAGCAAAGAAAAGCTCGGCAATGGCCGGGCTTTTCTTTATACGGATGGCGATATAATATAGAGTCATAAAGCTCAGTAGTTTAGCTCAAGGAGGAAGTAAAAATGTTTCGAATTGGACAAGGTTTTGATGTGCATGAATTTGCGGAAGGCAGACCGTTAATTATTGGCGGAATTACAATTCCTTATGAGAAAGGATTAATTGGCCATTCAGATGCGGATGTATTGTTACATACGATTGCTGATGCATGTTTAGGTGCAATTGCAGCAGGAGATATTGGAAAGCATTTCCCGGATACAGACCCGGCATTTAAAGATGCAGATTCAGCTGTATTGCTGCAAAAGGTTTGGGACTTCGTACGTAAACAAGGTTACGAATTAGGGAACCTAGATTGTACAATTATTGCACAAAAGCCAAAAATGGCACCGCATATTGAAAGTATGCGTAAGCGTATTAGTGAACTGTTAGAAACGTCTATTGATAACATTAATGTAAAGGCAACAACAACAGAAAAGTTAGGATTTACAGGTAGGGAAGAAGGTATTGCTTCTCAAGCAGTTGTTTTATTACAGAAAAAATAGTGGTTTTTAATTCGTAAGATGGATAATCACATTTTTTTGGTGTACAATTATAGAATGTGTTGACATTAAGAATGGAAGGTGTACCAATTATGGAAAAGCAAGTGAGAGTGCGCTATGCGCCAAGTCCAACAGGACACTTACATATCGGAAATGCGCGTACGGCATTATTTAATTATTTATTTGCTCGTCATCAAGATGGTAAGTTTATTATTCGTATTGAAGATACTGATGTAAAACGTAATGTTGCAGGTGGAGAAGAAAGCCAATTAAAATACTTGAAATGGCTCGGTATGGACTGGGATGAAGGTGTTGATGTTGGTGGTGAATTTGGACCATATCGTCAAACAGAGCGTTTAGATATTTATAAAAAATTATATGAAGATTTATTAGAGCGTGGTTTAGCTTACAAATGTTATATGACAGAAGAAGAGCTAGAAGCAGAACGTGAAGGGCAAATTGCTCGTGGTGAAACACCTCGTTATGCAGGTAATCACCGTAATTTAACTGAAGAACAAATGAAAGAGTTTGAAGCTGAGGGACGTATTCCAAGTATTCGTTTCCGTGTACCAGCTGATCGTGATTACACATTCAAAGATATCGTAAAAGATGAAGTGGCATTCCATTCAAATGATTTCGGTGATTTCGTTATCGTGAAAAAAGATGGAATTCCAACTTATAACTTTGCGGTAGCAGTAGATGATCATTTAATGGAAATTACACACGTACTTCGTGGGGATGATCATATTTCAAATACACCGAAACAAATGATGATTTATGAAGCATTTGGTTGGGATATCCCACAATTCGGTCATATGACTTTAATCGTAAATGAAAGCCGTAAAAAATTAAGTAAGCGCGATGAATCTATTATTCAATTTATTGAACAATATAAAGAGCTTGGGTATCTTCCAGAAGCAATCTTTAACTTTATTGCATTACTAGGTTGGTCACCGGTAGGGGAAGAAGAAATCTTCTCTAAAGATGAGTTTATCAAAATGTTTGATGCAGCTCGTTTATCTAAATCACCTGCATTATTTGATTCTCAAAAACTAAAATGGATGAACAACCAGTATATGAAAAAGCAAGATTTAGATGCGGTTGTGGAGCTAAGCTTACCGCATTTAGTGAAAGCTGGACGTGTTGGTGAAACTTTAAGCGAACAAGAACAAGCTTGGGTTCGTGATGTGATTGCTTTATATCATGAACAAATGAGTTTTGGAGCTGAAATTGTAGAGCTTTCTGAAATGTTCTTTAAAGATCATGTTGATCATGAGGAAGAAGGACAAGAAGTACTAAATGGTGAACAAGTACCTGAAGTACTTCGTGCATTTGCTGGTCAAATAGAAGCTTTAGAAGCGATGGAGCCAGCAGCAGTTAAGGCGGCTATTAAAGCAGTTCAAAAGGAAACTGGACATAAAGGTAAAAACCTATTTATGCCAATCCGTGTTGCGACTACTGGACAAACACATGGTCCAGAACTTCCGAATGCTATTGCACTTCTTGGGAAAGAAAAAGTTTTAAATCGTCTTCAAAAAGTAATTGGTTAACATTTTCTAGGTTTAGAAATATAATAAGTATACCTAAAACCTAATAAGGAAAAGCGACGAGAAGGAGAAGTAGAAAATCAGGCTTTTTACAGAGAGAACCACCTAGGCTGGGAGTGGTTTATAAGCGGATTTTTGAAATGCCCCTTCGAGTCTTCTGCTGAACAGCGAATTGTTTCGTGAAACGTCTTAGGGCGCAAAGTAAGCAGAAGCGGTGTATACCGTTATCATGGATGAGTTTGAGGCTTTTCTAAGCCTAAACAGAGTGGAACCGCGCTTATAAGGCGTCTCTGTCAATATGACAGAGGCGTCTTTTTTGTACCGTTTATAGGTATGGATGTAAAAGTTATCTCCTTGTATAAAGGATTAGGGGAGTTAGTTCGCTCGAAAAAAGCAGCCCATAAAGGGGAGGGAACATCAATGTTTAAGAGGCTTCGGGAAGATATTGAAGTCGTTTTTGAACAGGATCCAGCGGCACGAAGTTATTTCGAAGTCATTTTAACTTACTCTGGATTACATGCAATTTGGGCTCATCGAATTGCACATGCTTTTTACAAAAGGAATTTTTTCTTTCTTGCACGTTTCGTTTCACAAGTAAGTCGTTTTTTTACGGGTATTGAAATTCATCCAGGAGCAACTATCGGTCGACGTTTTTTCATCGATCATGGAATGGGAGTTGTAATTGGAGAAACTTGTGAAATTGGTGATAATGTAACAATTTATCAGGGTGTTACATTAGGTGGTACAGGAAAAGAAAAGGGAAAGAGGCACCCTACAATTCAGGATAATGTATTGATTGCAACGGGTGCTAAAGTTCTTGGTTCTATTACTGTGGGGGAGAATTCAAAAATTGGTGCAGGTTCTGTCGTATTAAAAGAAGTTCCTGCGCATTCTACAGTGGTAGGTATACCAGGCCGAGTCGTTATTCAAAATGGAGTAAAGATTGGTCAAGAATTAAATCACTCTGATCTTCCGGATCCGATTTTTGATAAATTAAAGGCTATGGAAGTGGAGCTTGATAAATTAAAGAAACAGCTGGAAGTAAAGGTAGAAAGGAATGATAAAAATGACTATTCACATTTATAATACGTTAACACGTCAAAAAGAAGAGTTTATTCCATTAGAAGAAAATAAGGTAAAGATGTATGTATGCGGACCTACAGTTTATAACTACATTCATATTGGGAACGCGAGACCACCTATGGTATTTGATACAGTACGTCGTTATTTAGAATATAAAGGATATGAAGTGCAGTATGTATCTAACTTTACTGATGTAGATGATAAATTAATTAAAGCAGCAAATGAACTAGGTGAAGATGTACCGACAATTGCTGATCGTTTCGTTGAAGCGTATTTTGAAGACGTAACGGCGCTAGGTTGCAAACATGCAACGGTTCATCCGCGTGTAACGGAAAATATGGATATCATTATTGAATTTATTCAAGAACTTGTGAATAAGGGATATGCATATGAGTCAGAAGGCGATGTATATTTTAGAACGAAAGAATTTGAAGGTTACGGTAAGTTATCGCATCAACCAATTGCAGATTTACGTCACGGTGCGCGTATTGAAGTAGGAGAAAAGAAACAAGATCCGCTTGATTTTGCTTTATGGAAAGCTGCGAAAGAAGGGGAGATTTTCTGGGAAAGCCCTTGGGGTCAAGGACGTCCAGGATGGCATATTGAATGCTCAGCAATGGCACGTAAGTACTTAGGAGACACAATTGACATTCATGCTGGTGGTCAAGACTTGGCATTCCCACATCACGAAAATGAAATTGCTCAGTCAGAGGCGCTGACTGGAAAAACATTTGCACGCTACTGGATGCATAATGGGTATATTAATATTAACAATGAGAAGATGTCTAAATCACTTGGGAACTTCATTTTAGTTCACGATATCATTAAGCAATATGATCCACAGTTAATTAGATTCTTTATGTTATCAGTACATTACCGTCACCCAATTAATTTCAGTGAAGAGTTGTTACAAAGCACAAATAACGGACTGGAAAGAATTAAAACGGCTTACGGTAACTTAAAACACCGTATGGAAAGTAGTACGGATTTAACAGATCATAATGAGAAATGGTTAGCTGAAATAGAGAAATTCCAAATCGCGTTTGAAGAGGCCATGAATGACGATTTCAACACCGCGAATGCAATTACTGAATTATACAATGTAGCAAATCATGCAAATCAATACTTGCTGGAAGAACATACATCTAAAGTTGTAATTGAAGCGTATGTAAAACAACTTGAAACTTTATTTGATATTTTAGGATTAGAATTAGCAAAAGAAGAATTACTTGATGAAGAAATTGAAGCGCTTATCCAAAAACGTATTGAAGCTCGTAAAAATCGTGATTTCGCATTATCAGATCAAATTCGTGATGATTTAAAAGACCGTAATATTATTTTAGAAGATACCGCTCAAGGTACAAGATGGAAAAGAGGATAAAAATGATTGATGCAAAGCAATTAAACAGCTTAGCGTTAGCATATATGGGTGATGCGGTATATGAACAATATATCCGCTATCACCTACTTCAAAAAGGGAAAGTTCGTCCTAATCAGTTGCATCGATTAGGGACAAGCTTTGTTTCGGCAAAAGCACAGGCGAAAGTTGTTTATCATTTATTAGAGACGGCATTTTTAACAGAGGAAGAGGAGGCAGTACTTCGAAGAGGTCGTAATGCGAATTCGGGTACTGTCCCAAAGAATACGGATGTACAAACATATCGACATAGTACAGCCTTCGAAGCACTAATTGGTTATCATCATTTATTAAATAATCGTGAAAGATTAGACGAAATTGTATATAAGGCAATTGCTGTTTTAGAAGAAAAGGAAGGGGGCACATCATCATGAGTAGTGAATATATTATCGGACGTAACCCTGTAATTGAAGCGTTACGATCAGGAAGAGATATTAATAAAATTTGGATCGCAGAAGGTGCTGCCAAAGGACAAGTACAAATTGTACTGGCGTTAGCGAAAGAAAATAAGATTATTTTGCAACATGCACCAAAAAAGAAACTGGATCAATTAGTTGAAGGGAATCATCAAGGTGTAATTGCTCAAGTGGCTGCGTATCAGTATGCGGAACTAGAAGATTTATTTAAGGTAGCAGAAAAAAGTAATGAAGATCCGTTCTTCTTAATTTTAGATGAAATTGAAGACCCGCATAACCTAGGTTCTATTATGCGTACTGCTGATGCAACAGGAGCTCATGGGATTATTATCCCGAAAAGAAGGGCTGTAGGACTTACAGCATCAGTTGCGAAAGCATCAACAGGAGCGATTGAATATATTCCTGTTGCTCGTGTAACGAATTTATCTCGTACAATTGATGAGCTAAAAGAACGCGGACTATGGATTGCTGGTACAGACGCAAAAGGGAAAACGGATTACCGCAATTTAGATGGAACTATGCCAATTGGATTAGTAATTGGTAGTGAAGGAAAAGGTATGAGTCGTATTATTGGTGAAAAGTGTGATTTCTTAATCACTTTACCGATGGTTGGTAAAGTTACATCCTTAAATGCTTCAGTAGCCGCAAGTTTGTTAATGTATGAGGTATATCGTAAACGTCACGAAATTGGTAAATAAGAAATGAACGATATTTTAATCGTTGACGGTTACAACATTATTGGAGCTTGGGGAGACTTGAAGAAACTGCGGGATGTAGATTTGCAATCATCAAGAGATGCGCTTATTGATAAAATGGCAGATTATCAAGGTTATACAGGAACTAGAGTAATGGTAGTTTTTGATGCTTATACTGTCCATGGTATTGAGAAGAAGATGAAGCAATCGCGAGTGGAAGTGATATTCACGAGAAAGAACCAAACAGCAGATGAGAAGATAGAACAACTTGCGATTGAGCTTAGAAATATAAATACACAAATATACGTTGCGACTTCTGATTATACGGAGCAATGGGTTATATTTGCGCAAGGTGCACTTCGAAAATCTGCGCGTGAGTTAGAGTTGGAAGTACAAGCGATGGAGCATCAAGTAAGAAGGCGTACGAAAGATACAAAAGAAAAGCAACCGGCCATGAGAAAGATATTTAGTGAAGATATTACAGAAAAATTAGAAAAATTAAGACGAGGAGAGCGTTGAAGCATTGACGCTCTTTGTCTTTTTACTGTATAATATTTCTAAATAAATAGCGGTCGGAGGGATCAAGGTGGAAGCAGGCTTCGTAAGTGTAGGCGACGTTACATTTCGGGATTTAGAAGATGAGGCAATCGTTGAGTTAGTTCGAAAAGGTAATATTGATGCTCTAGAATATTTAATTCATAAATATAAGAACTTTGTTCGCGCGAAATCAAGGTCCTATTTCTTAGTGGGTGCCGATCGAGAAGATATTGTTCAAGAAGGTATGATTGGATTGTTTAAAGCAATTCGTGATTATAAAGAGGACAAGCTGTCTTCGTTTAAAGCATTTGCTGAACTGTGTATCACTCGACAAATTATTACCGCTATTAAAACTGCAACAAGACAAAAGCATATTCCTTTAAATTCGTATGTGTCTTTAGATAAGCCGATTTACGATGAGGAATCTGATCGAACGTTGTTGGATGTCATTTCGGAAGCGAAGGTAACTGATCCTGAAGAGATGATCATCAGCCAAGAAGAATATACAGACATAGAATCTAAAATATCTGAATTATTGAGCGATTTAGAAAGGAAAGTACTTTCTTTATACTTAGATGGTCGTTCCTATCAAGAGATTTCGGAACAACTAAATAGACATGTGAAATCTATTGATAACGCTTTACAACGAGTGAAGAGAAAATTGGAGCGATACATGGAGATGAGAGAGAGTACAACTTTAAATTCATAGTAAAGGCAACAGGTGTAAAATGAATCACCTGTTTTCTTTTTGTAGAGGCGTACGAAAGGCATGTCATTGACATTATCTTTTATTGTATGATACATTTTTAGGGACATAATGTTACAAGGTTGGTGTAACTGATGAGAAAAAAAGTTGTACTCTCATGTGAAGAGTGTAAAAACCGAAACTACTCTACTATGAAAGATACGAGCTCAATAGAGCGACTTGAAATAAAAAAGTTTTGTAAAACATGCAATCAGCATACAGTTCACAAAGAAACAAAATAAATAATTGAAATAATACACTGGAGGTCCCGCAGATGCGTTTAACGAACTTTTTCGGCGATGTAGGTCGTGAAATGAAAAAAGTAAGTTGGCCTAAAAAAGATGAATTACTCCGCTCAACAGCGACTGTTATTGCTACAGTTGTCTTCTTTGCGATTTTCTTCGCAGTAGTTGATATGGGCATTTCTTCTTTAATTCGGTTAATTCTTGGTTAATTCTTGAATAAGAAGTACTTATCCATGATATAATGTTATTTATAAGAACTGTGTAAAAGCCCGGTGAACGGGTTTTTTCATTTGCGCAAAAAAATGTACGTCAGGGAGGGAAGGACGCTCGTCCTAAATGAATGGAAAAAAGTTGGTATGTTGTCCATACTTATTCTGGATATGAAAATAAAGTAAAAGCAAACCTGGAGAAACGTGTAGAATCAATGGGTATGCAAGATAAAATTTTCCGTGTTGTTGTCCCGGAAGAAGTAGAAGTAGAAATGAAAAACGGAAAAGAAAAATTAATGAAAAGAAAAGTGTTCCCAGGTTATGTATTAGTAGAATTAATCATGACTGATGATTCTTGGTATGTTGTACGTAACACACCAGGTGTAACTGGGTTCGTTGGTTCTTCTGGTTCTGGATCTAAACCATCACCTTTATTAGAAGAGGAAGTTGTTACCATTATGAAACATATGGGAATGGACAACGAAGTGGTTGATTTCGACTTTGAACTTCATGAGACAGTACGTGTAAATGAGGGACCATTCGCAGATTATACAGGTGCTATTGAAGAAATTGATGTGGAGAAGAAAAAAGTTAGTGTACTTGTGGACATGTTCGGTCGCGAGACTCCAGTTGAACTTGACTTCCATCAAATTGAAAAATTATAAAATGAAACTTGAAATGAATTGTAAAAAGTGATAATATCTTTTAAGTCAGTACGTCTTCGTTATCGGAGACGTTTTTTGAAAGATTTTATCGTTACAGATAAAATATGACGTGGGAGGGCAAATCACTGTCCAATTGACCACATCACGGACTTAAGGAGGTGTGTCTCGTGGCTAAAAAGGTAATTAAAATGGTAAAGCTTCAAATTCCTGCAGGTAAAGCTAACCCAGCTCCACCAGTTGGTCCAGCATTAGGACAAGCAGGTGTTAACATCATGGGCTTCTGTAAAGAGTTCAACGCTCGTACAGCAGATCAAGCTGGTCTTATCATCCCTGTTGAAATTACGGTATTTGAGGACCGTTCATTCACTTTCATTACTAAAACTCCTCCTGCTGCTGTTCTTCTTAAGAAAGTAGCTGGTATCGAGTCTGGTTCTGGTGAACCAAACCGTAATAAAGTGGCAACTGTTAAGCGTGATAAAGTACGCGAAATCGCTGAAACTAAAATGCCTGACCTAAACGCTGCTAGCGTAGAAGCTGCAATGCGTATGGTTGAAGGTACTGCACGCAGTATGGGCATCGTTATCGAAGACTAATTCGATTTGTTTTTTAAAAAAGGTTGCGGGTCTGGAATTCCAATTCGCAACCTTTATTATCGTAAATGATTATCGTTTTTTAAAATAAAAGGATGGCGCGTATCCTCAGGTTATACCTGGAACTAAGCGTAAACGTGGGAGGTTATTCCGCTAAAACCACATTCGAGGAGGAAATAAAAATGGCTAAAAGAGGTAAAAAGTACGTAGAAGCTGCAAAGCTTGTTGATCGTGCAGCTGCTTACTCTGCAACAGAAGCAGTAGAATTAGTAAAGAAAACAAACACAGCTAAATTTGATGCAACTGTAGAAGCTGCATTCCGTTTAGGTGTTGACCCTAAGAAAGCTGACCAACAAATCCGTGGTGCAGTTGTTCTTCCACACGGTACTGGTAAAGTACAACGTGTATTAGTATTCGCTAAAGGTGAAAAAGCTAAAGAAGCTGAAGCTGCTGGAGCTGATTTCGTAGGCGATACTGATTACATCGGTAAAATCCAACAAGGTTGGTTCGATTTCGATGTAGTAGTAGCAACTCCTGACATGATGGGTGAAGTTGGTAAACTTGGTCGTGTATTAGGACCTAAAGGTTTAATGCCAAACCCTAAAACTGGAACAGTTACTTTCGATGTAACTAAAGCTGTTAACGAAATCAAAGCTGGTAAAGTTGAATACCGCGTTGATAAAGCTGGTAACATCCACGTTCCAATCGGTAAAGTATCTTTCGAAGATGCTAAATTAGTAGAAAACTTCAAAACAATTGCTGACACTTTACAAAAAGTTAAGCCAGCTGCTGCAAAAGGTACTTACATGAAGAACGTAACAGTTGCTTCTACAATGGGACCTGGCGTACGTGTAGACGTTTCTACATTAGCGTAAATTTTGGAAGTTGACTTCATAAAGAAGTTTTTATATAATCATTTATGTTGTGAATTTAAATAGTGTACCGTAGACAGTAGGTGTCAATAGACTTAATTTCCTACCTAGGTGTTAATATACGAAACGGAATTTTTTTCTGTGACTATATGCCTCCATGTCTACAAGTTGGGCATGGAGGTTTTTAGTGCACTTTCGGTACATCTTCTATATAATCTACAGGAGGTGTAATAACATGAGCAAAGTAATCGAAACTAAACAACAAGTTGTGACTGAAATCGCGGACAAACTTCGCGCTAGTAAATCTACAATCGTTGTTGACTACCGTGGTTTAACAGTTTCTGAAGCAACAGAATTACGTAAAAACTTACGTGAAGCTGGCGTTGAGTTCAAAGTTTACAAAAACTCTTTAACTCGTCGTGCTGCAGAGTCTGCTGAAATGGCTGAGTTAAATGAATTCTTAACAGGACCAAACGCAATCGCGTTCAGTAACGAGGATGTAGTTGCTCCTGCGAAAGTATTAAACGACTTCGCTAAAGATCATGAGGCTTTAGAAATTAAAGCAGGCGTAATCGAAGGTAAACTTGTAACACTTGATGAGGTTAAAGCTATCGCTACTCTTCCATCACGTGAAGGCTTACTTTCTATGCTTCTTAGCGTTCTTCAAGCTCCAATCCGTAACCTTGCACTTGCTACTAAAGCAGTTGCAGATCAAAAGGAAGAGCAAGGCGCTTAATTTTTTAAAAGATAATTACGTATTATCGATAAAACAATACAAACCTATTTAAGGGAGGATATTTACAATGACTAAAGAACAAATCATTGAAGCAGTTAAATCTATGACTGTATTAGAACTTAACGACTTAGTAAAAGCTATCGAGGAAGAATTCGGCGTAACTGCTGCTGCTCCTGTAGCTGTTGCTGGTGGCGCTGGAGAAGCTGCTGCTGAGAAAACTGAATTTGATGTGGAACTAACTAGCGCTGGTGCACAAAAAATCAAAGTTATCAAAGTTGTTCGTGAAATCACTGGTCTTGGCTTAAAAGAAGCTAAAGAATTAGTTGACAACACTCCAAAAGTAATCAAAGAAGCTGCTGCTAAAGAAGAAGCAGAAGAAATCAAAGCTAAACTTGAAGAAGTTGGCGCTGCTGTAGAAGTTAAGTAATTAACTTTTGATGCTTTAAAAAAAGCTCGCTCTCATGCGAGCTTTTTTTTTAACTGTAAAGAAAAGAGGTGGCCATATGGCAGACCATTATTTTTCTAACGACCCTTCTAGTAAAAGTGATCGCAAACGATGGGAGTTTACACTTCGTGGATCTCAATTTACTTTTTTATCTGACCATGGGGTGTTTTCGAAAAACGAAGTGGACTTTGGTTCCCGCCTTTTAATTGAAGCGTTTCAAATGCCAGATGTTGAAGGTAATATATTAGACGTAGGTTGCGGATACGGTCCAATCGGTTTGTCGTTAGCGAAAGAGTTTCAAGGTCTTGAAGTTCACATGGTGGATGTGAACGAAAGGGCACTTGGACTTGCGAAAGAAAACGCCGCTAATAACAGGATCGAGAATATACGTATTTTTCAAAGTAGCGTCTATGGAAATGTAGATGGCAAGTATGCTGCTATTCTATCTAATCCTCCAATTCGTGCAGGTAAAGATATCGTGCATGAGATTTTAGAAAAGGCTGTGGAGTATTTAGTTCCAGGTGGAGAGCTGTGGATTGTTATCCAAAAGAAGCAAGGTGCACCATCTGCGCTGAAAAAACTAGAAGAAGTATTTTCTGAAGTTGAAGTTGTAGAAAAGAAAAAAGGATATTATATCATAAAATCAAAAAAACGTTGACGGTTATTTTTGGCTATGTTAACATTATACAATGCCAATATATGATTTTCTGCGTTGAGAAAGATGTATATTTTTGTTTCTCTTGGAAAAGATAGTAAAATCAGCAGATTATGAAACAGAATGATGGTTTTCTTATAGAAGCCATTTTTCTTTTTTGAGCAGGTAGAAAGACTCAACGTATTTATCTTTAAGAGAAAAAGACTACGCAAATAGCAGTAGTTGTATTTATTTGTGATTTTGCACAAATTTTTTTGTGCATTTATAATACTCATGATTTGAGGGGTGAAGCAGTTGACAGGTCAACTAGTTCAATACGGACGCCACCGCCAACGAAGAAGTTATGCCCGTATTAGTGAAGTATTAGAGTTACCAAATCTTATCGAAATTCAAACCTCTTCTTATCAGTGGTTTCTTGATGAGGGTTTGCGAGAAATGTTCCAAGACATTTCTCCGATTGAAGACTTTACGGGAAATCTATCGCTTGAATTTATCGACTACAGCTTAGGTGAACCTAAATACTCTGTAGACGAGTGTAAAGAGCGTGATGTGACGTATGCAGCACCACTTCGTGTAAAAGTGCGTCTAATCAACAAGGAAACTGGTGAAGTAAAAGAACAAGATGTGTTCATGGGAGATTTCCCACTCATGACAGAGACTGGAACATTCGTAATTAACGGTGCAGAACGTGTTATCGTTTCCCAGTTAGTTCGCTCTCCAAGCGTATACTATAGTGGCAAAGTGGATAAAAACGGAAAACGTGGTTTTACTGCTACTGTAATTCCAAACCGCGGAGCTTGGTTAGAGTATGAGACAGATGCTAAGGATGTTGTATATGTACGTATCGACCGTACACGTAAACTTCCTGTAACTGTTTTGTTACGCGCATTAGGGTTTGGCTCTGATCAAGAAATCACCGAGCTTTTAGGTGATAACGAATACTTAAGCAACACATTAGAAAAAGACAATACAGACAGCACTGAAAAAGCATTGCTTGAAATTTATGAGCGTCTACGTCCTGGTGAACCACCAACAGTAGAAAATGCAAAGAGCTTACTTGTGTCTCGTTTCTTCGATCCAAAGCGCTACGATTTAGCAAATGTAGGTCGCTATAAGATCAACAAAAAGTTACACATTAAAAACAGATTGTTTAATCAACGTTTAGCTGAAACTTTAGTGGATCCAGAAACTGGTGAAATTTTAGCGGCAGAAGGAACAATCTTAGATCGTCGTACACTGGATCGCATTTTACCTTACTTAGAGAAAAACATTGGATTCAAAACAGCGAAGCCAATGGGTGGAGTGGTAGAAGGCGATGTTGAGCTGCAATCTATTAAGATTTATGCTCCTGAGTCAGAAGGCGAACGTGTAATTAATGTAATTGGTAATGCAAATATTACTCGTGATGTAAAACACATCACACCTGGTGATATTCTTGCTTCTATCAGCTACTTCTTCAACTTACTATACAAAGTAGGGGATACAGACGATATCGACCATTTAGGAAACCGTCGTCTACGTTCAGTAGGAGAGCTATTACAGAACCAATTCCGTATCGGTCTTTCTCGTATGGAACGTGTTGTTCGTGAGAGAATGTCGATTCAAGATACAAATGCAATTACACCACAGGCATTAATTAATATTCGTCCTGTTATTGCATCTATTAAAGAGTTCTTCGGAAGTTCTCAGTTATCTCAGTTCATGGACCAAACAAATCCATTAGCAGAGTTAACTCACAAACGAAGACTATCTGCATTAGGACCGGGTGGTTTAACGCGTGAGCGCGCAGGCTTTGAAGTGCGTGACGTTCACTACTCTCACTATGGTCGTATGTGTCCTATTGAAACACCAGAGGGACCAAACATCGGTTTGATTAACTCATTATCTTCGTTCGCGAAAGTAAATGAGTTTGGTTTCATTGAAACACCATACCGTCGTGTTGACCCAGAAACTGGTCTTGTAACAGGGCATGTTGATTATTTAACAGCAGATGAAGAAGATAATTATGTTGTAGCCCAAGCGAATATGAAATTATCTGAAGAAGGAGAATTCCTTGATGAAGATATCGTAGCTCGTTTCCGTGGTGAAAACATTGTCACAAATAAAGAACGCATCGACTACATGGATGTATCACCAAAACAAGTAGTGTCGGCAGCGACAGCTTGTATTCCGTTCTTAGAAAACGATGACTCTAACCGCGCACTTATGGGAGCGAACATGCAACGTCAGGCGGTTCCGTTAATGAATCCGGAATCTCCGATTGTAGGTACAGGTATGGAGTACGTATCAGCAAAAGACTCAGGTGCTGCAGTAATCTGTAAACACCCTGGTGTTGTTGAACGCGTAGAAGCACGTGAAGTTTGGGTACGTCGCTATGTAGAAGTTGACGGTCAAACAGTAAAAGGCGACTTAGATCGCTACAAAATGCAAAAATTCATTCGTTCTAACCAAGGAACTTGCTACAACCAACGTCCAATCGTAAGTGTTGGAAATGAAGTTGTAAAAGGTGAAATCCTTGCGGATGGTCCTTCTATGGAATTAGGTGAGCTAGCACTTGGACGTAACGTGCTTGTTGGCTTCATGACTTGGGACGGTTATAACTACGAGGATGCGATCATTATGAGTGAGCGCCTTGTAAAAGATGATGTGTACACTTCTATTCATATTGAAGAATATGAGTCAGAAGCTCGTGATACGAAGCTTGGACCAGAAGAAATTACACGTGACATTCCAAACGTTGGGGAAGATGCATTACGCAACCTTGACGAGCGCGGTATCATTCGCGTTGGTGCGGAGGTAAAAGATGGAGATTTACTTGTTGGTAAAGTAACACCTAAAGGTGTAACAGAATTAACAGCTGAAGAACGTCTATTACATGCTATCTTTGGAGAAAAAGCGCGTGAAGTACGTGATACATCACTACGTGTACCACACGGTGGTGGCGGTATTATCTTAGACGTAAAAGTATTCAACCGTGAAGATGGCGATGAATTGCCACCAGGCGTGAATCAACTTGTACGTGCATATATCGTTCAAAAACGTAAAATTTCTGAAGGTGACAAGATGGCCGGACGTCACGGTAACAAAGGTGTTATCTCTCGTATTTTACCAGAAGAAGATATGCCTTACTTACCAGACGGTACGCCAATCGATATCATGTTAAACCCATTAGGGGTACCATCTCGTATGAATATCGGTCAGGTATTAGAGCTTCATCTTGGTATGGCAGCAAGATACCTTGGCATTCACATTGCAACACCAGTATTCGATGGTGCTCGTGAGGAAGATGTTTGGGGCACGATTGAAGAAGCTGGTATGGCAAATGACGCGAAAACAATCCTGTATGACGGACGTACTGGTGAACCATTCGATAACCGTGTATCTGTTGGTGTCATGTATATGATCAAACTTGCGCACATGGTTGACGATAAACTTCATGCTCGTTCTACTGGACCATACTCACTTGTAACGCAGCAACCTCTTGGAGGTAAAGCTCAGTTCGGTGGACAGCGTTTCGGTGAGATGGAGGTTTGGGCACTTGAAGCTTACGGTGCTGCTTATACTCTTCAAGAAATCTTAACAGTGAAGTCTGATGATGTTGTTGGACGTGTTAAGACGTATGAAGCAATTGTTAAAGGCGAAAATGTTCCAGAACCAGGCGTTCCTGAATCATTCAAAGTATTGATTAAAGAGCTGCAAAGTTTAGGTATGGACGTTAAAATGATGTCTAGCGACGACACAGAAATTGAAATGCGTGATACGGAAGATGACGATGATCATCAATCAGCAGATAAATTGAATGTCGAAGTTGAGACAACTAAGGAATAATTGGGATAACCTGTAGACTAAAAGGGAGGTAGGCCCCTTGATAGATGTAAATAACTTTGAATATATGAAGATTGGACTTGCTTCACCTGACAAGATTCGTTCTTGGTCATACGGTGAAGTTAAGAAACCAGAAACTATTAACTATCGTACGTTAAAGCCTGAAAAAGATGGCTTGTTCTGTGAGCGTATTTTCGGACCACAAAAGGACTGGGAATGTCATTGCGGAAAATACAAACGTGTACGTTATAAAGGTGTAGTTTGTGATCGATGTGGCGTTGAAGTAACGCGTGCAAAAGTTCGTCGTGAACGTATGGGTCATATCGAATTAGCTGCTCCTGTATCTCATATTTGGTATTTCAAAGGTATCCCGAGCCGCATGGGACTTGTCTTAGACATGTCCCCTCGCGCGCTTGAAGAAGTAATTTATTTCGCTTCTTATGTTGTAACAGAAAGTGGAGATACACCACTTGATAAGAAGCAATTACTTTCTGAAAAAGAATACCGTGCATATCGTGATCGATATGGTAGCACATTCCAAGCTGCTATGGGTGCAGAAGCGATTAAAAAGCTATTACAAGACATCGATTTAGATAAAGAAGTAGACTTCTTAAAAGAAGAATTAAAAACAGCACAAGGACAACGCCGTACTCGTGCTATTAAACGTCTAGAAGTATTAGAAGCATTCCGTAACTCTGGAAATGAGCCATCTTGGATGATCCTAGATGTTCTACCAGTAATCCCACCAGAACTACGCCCAATGGTACAGTTAGATGGTGGACGTTTTGCTACTTCTGATTTAAACGACTTATACCGCCGTGTAATTAACCGTAACAACCGTTTAAAACGTCTATTGGACTTAGGTGCACCAAGCATTATCGTTCAAAACGAAAAACGTATGTTACAAGAAGCTGTAGACGCATTAATCGATAATGGTCGTCGTGGCCGTCCAGTTACTGGACCAGGTAACCGTCCATTAAAATCACTATCTCACATGCTTAAAGGTAAACAAGGACGTTTCCGTCAAAACTTATTAGGTAAACGTGTTGACTACTCTGGTCGTTCTGTAATTGTTGTAGGACCGAACTTAAAGATGTATCAATGTGGATTACCGAAAGAGATGGCGCTTGAACTGTTCAAACCTTTCGTAATGAAAGAGTTAGTTGAAAAAGGATTAGCACACAACATTAAGAGTGCGAAACGTAAAATCGAGCGTGTACAACCTGAAGTTTGGGACGTTTTAGAATCTGTGATCAAAGAGCATCCAGTACTTCTAAACCGCGCACCAACACTTCACCGTCTTGGTATTCAGGCGTTTGAACCTACATTAGTAGAAGGCCGTGCAATCCGTCTTCACCCACTTGTATGTACTGCATACAACGCGGACTTTGACGGTGACCAAATGGCTGTTCACGTACCTTTATCATCAGAAGCACAAGCAGAAGCTCGTCTTCTTATGTTAGCGGCACAAAACATCTTGAACCCGAAAGACGGTAAACCAGTTGTTACTCCATCTCAGGATATGGTATTAGGTAACTACTACTTAACACTTGAGCGTGAAGGCGCAATCGGTGAAGGTATGGTCTTCAAAGATGCGAACGAAGCATTACTTGCATACCAAAATGGATATGTACATCTTCATACACGTGTTGCAGTAGCAGCTAGCGCAGTAAACAATGCAACATTTACTGAAGAGCAAAAGAGTATGCTTCTATTAACAACAGTTGGTAAATTAATATTTAACGAAATCTTACCAGAGTCGTTCCCTTATATTAATGAACCAACAAATTCAAACCTTGAAAAAGAAACACCAGCGAAGTACTTCGTTGAAAAAGGTGCGAACATTAAAGAAATTATTGCTAGTCGCGAAGAAGTGGCGCCATTCAGCAAGAAAATCCTTGGTAACATCATTGCAGAAGTATTCAAGCGTTTCAAAATTACAGAAACGTCTCGCATGCTTGACCGCATGAAAAACCTAGGATTTAAATACTCTACAAAAGCTGGTATTACAGTTGGGGTATCTGACATTCTTGTATTAGGTGAAAAGGATGAAATTCTCCACGAAGCACAAGCAAAAGTAGATAATGTAATTAAACAATTCCGTCGCGGTTTAATCACGGAAGAAGAACGTTACGATCGCGTTATCTCTATTTGGAGTAATGCAAAAGATGTTATCCAAGGAAAACTGATGAAATCCTTGAATAAACGCAATCCAATCTTCATGATGAGTGATTCCGGTGCCCGTGGTAACGCATCTAACTTCACTCAGCTTGCTGGTATGCGTGGTCTGATGGCCAATCCATCTGGTCGTATCATTGAACTTCCGATCAAATCAAGTTTCCGTGAAGGTTTAACAGTACTTGAGTACTTCATCTCTACGCATGGTGCTCGTAAAGGTCTTGCCGATACAGCACTTAAGACTGCCGATTCTGGTTACTTAACACGTCGTCTTGTAGACGTTGCACAAGATGTAATTGTTCGTGAAGATGACTGTGGAACGGATCGTGGTTTATTAATCGGTGCGATTAAAGAGGGTAATGAAGTAATTGAGTCATTATATGATCGTCTTGTTGGACGTTTTGCAAGAAAAACTGTAAAACATCCTGAAACAGGTGAAGTATTAGTTGCTGAAAATCAATTAATTACTGAAGATATTGCTCATATTGTTGAAAATTCGGGTGTTGAAACTGTAAACATTCGTTCAGCATTTACGTGTAATACTCGCCATGGTGTATGTAAGAAGTGTTACGGTCGTAACTTAGCAACTGGTACAGACGTAGAAGTAGGAGAAGCGGTAGGTATTATCGCGGCTCAATCTATCGGTGAGCCAGGTACACAGTTAACGATGCGTACGTTCCATACAGGTGGGGTTGCCGGAGATGATATCACTCAAGGTTTACCTCGTATCCAAGAGATCTTCGAAGCTCGTAATCCGAAGGGTCAGGCAGTTATCAGTGAAATCGACGGTGTTATCGCAGCGATCAACGATGTTAAAGATCGTCAAGAAGTAGTTGTACAGGGTGAAGTTGAAGCTCGTACGTATGCTATTCCTTACGGTGCTCGTCTGAAAGTAACTCCAGGACAGCAAATTAGCCACGGTAAAGAGTTAACAGAAGGTTCTATTGATCCGAAAGAATTACTAAAAGTAACGGACATTACGGCAGTTCAAGAATACTTATTACGTGAAGTTCAAAAAGTATACCGTATGCAAGGGGTAGAAATTGGTGACAAACACGTAGAAGTAATGGTACGTCAAATGCTACGTAAAGTTCGTGTAAGTGATGCAGGTGAAACAGATGTATTACCAGGAACATTACTAGATATTCATCAGTTTACTGATGCAAATGCGAAGGTGTTACTACAAGGTAAACAACCAGCGACAGCTAGACCTGTTCTACTTGGTATTACAAAAGCTTCACTTGAAACAGATTCATTCTTATCTGCAGCATCGTTCCAAGAAACAACTCGTGTCTTAACTGATGCAGCGATTAAAGGTAAGCGTGATGAGCTTCTAGGATTGAAAGAGAACGTTATTATCGGTAAACTTGTTCCTGCTGGAACAGGTATGAATCGTTATCGCAAAGTGGATCTTGTAAAAACAACACAAGATGACATGAATGTAGAGAACGATGAAGTTTATGTGGAACAGTAAAATTTTCCGTCGTAAATTTTGTATAAAAACAGTTAATCCTAGTTGACATTGTATGAGTCAAAATGTTACTATAAGCAAGGTTGCTCCTGACGATGCTTTGGAGGATATGTATATGTCTTATCAAAAAGTGTCAAATGCTGAAAATGTAGTCGTTGGTCATAAACGCACATTGGAAGCAATCAAAAATGGTATAGTTAAAGAAGTTGTCATTGCAGAAGATGCTGATATGCGATTAACACATGTTATCATTCGTACTGCATTGCAACATAACATACCCATAACAAAAGTTGAATCAGTTCGTAAACTTGGAAAAGTTTCGGGGATTCAAGTGGGAGCTTCAGCAATAGGAATAATAAGTTAAAACTGTTTTTGTGAGGAGAGAGCATTTGCTCTCCCTTGCAAAAACTTTGTTTTCAACTAATAATGAACCACCTGGATATGTGGTCATACAAACAAGCGAAGGGAGGATAATCAAATGCCTACTATTAACCAATTAGTGAGAAATGGTCGTACTGATAAAGTATGGAAATCTAAATCACCTGCGTTAAACAAAGGATTCAACTCTTTAAAGAAAAAATCAACTGATATCTCTGCACCTCAAAAACGTGGTGTATGTACTCGTGTTGGTACAATGACTCCAAAGAAACCTAACTCAGCGTTACGTAAATACGCTCGTGTACGTTTAACAAACGGTATCGAGGTTACAGCTTACATCCCAGGTATCGGTCATAACCTACAAGAGCATAGCGTAGTATTAATTCGCGGTGGTCGTGTAAAGGATTTACCGGGGGTACGTTACCACATCGTTCGTGGTGCGCTTGACACAGCTGGTGTTGACAAACGTATGCAAGGACGTTCTAAATATGGTACTAAGCGACCAAAACCTGCTAAAAAATAATAACTTTAAAATGAAAGGAGGAACTCAATATGCCTCGTAAAGGACCTGTTGCGAAACGTGACGTGTTACCAGATCCAATGTACAATTCGAAGCTAGTAACACGCCTTATCAACAAAATGATGGTTGACGGTAAAAAAGGTAAATCTCAAACAATTCTTTATAATGCGTTCGATATCGTAAACGAACGTTCTGGTAAAGAGCCAATGGAAGTATTCGAGCAAGCTCTTAAGAACATTATGCCTGTTCTTGAAGTACGCGCTCGTCGTGTTGGTGGTGCTAACTACCAAGTTCCAGTTGAGGTTCGTCCAGAACGCCGTACAACTTTAGGTCTTCGTTGGTTAGTAAACTACGCTCGTCTTCGTGGTGAAAAAACTATGGAAGAGCGTCTTGCTAACGAAATCTTAGATGCAGCTAACAATGCTGGTGCATCTGTTAAGAAACGTGAAGACACTCATAAAATGGCAGAAGCTAACAAAGCATTTGCTCATTACCGTTGGTAGGATTCAACGTAAAATAAATGTAAGCATAAACCGCTTTATTTGTCGCTTATGGAAGTGTGGAGAGGGAGAATGCCTCTCCCTTTCGTTGGGCGCTCGTTTTACATAATGAGAGTACTGGACATACTGACATGTGTAACAATATAAAGTGGCTTTTTTGCTACTTAAAATAAAAAATCCAATCCATATATGGAAGGAGCAAGACACCAAATGGCAAGAGAGTTCTCTTTAGAAAACACTCGTAATATTGGTATCATGGCTCACATCGATGCTGGTAAAACAACAGCAACTGAGCGTATTCTGTATTACACAGGACGTATTCATAAAATCGGTGAAACTCACGAAGGTGCATCTCAGATGGACTGGATGGAGCAAGAGCAAGAGCGTGGTATCACAATTACTTCTGCTGCAACTACAGCACAATGGAAAGGTCATCGTGTAAACATCATTGACACTCCAGGACACGTAGATTTCACAGTAGAAGTAGAACGTTCTTTACGCGTACTTGATGGCGCGGTAGCAGTACTTGATGCACAATCTGGTGTAGAACCACAAACAGAAACTGTTTGGCGTCAGGCTACTACTTACGGCGTACCTCGTATCGTATTCGTTAACAAAATGGATAAAATCGGTGCAGATTTCTTATACTCTGTAGGAACAATCCACGATCGTTTACAAGCAAACGCACATCCAATTCAGTTACCAATCGGTGCTGAAGATGAGTTCAATGGTATCATTGATCTTGTTGAAGAATGTGCTTATATGTACGGTAACGATTTAGGAACAGACATTCAACGTGTTGAAATTCCTGAAGAGCACAAAGAATTAGCAGAAGAATACCGTGGAAAGCTTATTGAAGCGGTAGCTGAGCTTGATGAAGAAATGATGATGAAGTACCTAGAAGGTGAAGAAATCACTGTAGAAGAGCTTAAAGCTGGTATCCGTAAGGCTACAACTTCTGTAGAATTCTTCCCAGTAATCTGTGGTTCTGCATTCAAAAACAAAGGTGTTCAAATTCTGTTAGACGCAGTTATCGACTACCTACCATCTCCATTAGACGTACCTGCTATTAAAGGTACTCTTCCGGATACAGATGAAGAAGTAGAACGTAAGTCTAGCGATGAAGAACCATTCGCAGCTTTAGCATTCAAAATCATGACTGACCCTTATGTTGGTAAGTTAACGTTCTTCCGTGTGTACTCTGGTGTGTTAAACTCTGGATCATACGTGAAAAACTCAACTAAAGGTAAGCGTGAGCGTGTAGGTCGTATCCTACAAATGCACGCTAACAGCCGTGAAGAGATTTCAACAGTTTACGCTGGTGATATCGCTGCTGCTGTAGGTTTAAAAGATACTACTACTGGTGATACTCTTTGTGACGAGAAGAGCCTTGTTATCCTTGAGTCTATGGAATTCCCAGAGCCAGTTATCTCTGTAGCTATCGAACCAAAATCAAAAGCTGACCAAGATAAAATGGGTACAGCATTATCTAAGCTTTCTGAAGAAGATCCAACATTCCGTGCTCACACTGACCAAGAAACTGGCCAAACAATCATCGCTGGTATGGGTGAACTTCACCTTGATATCATCGTTGACCGTATGCGCCGTGAATTCAAAGTTGAAGCAAACGTTGGTGCTCCTCAGGTAGCATACCGTGAGACTTTCCGCGCTGCTGCGAAAGTTGAAGGTAAGTTCGCTCGTCAATCTGGTGGACGTGGACAATTCGGTCACGTTTGGATTGAGTTTGAACCTAACGAAGAAGGTAAAGGATTCGAATTCGAAAACAAGATCGTCGGTGGTGTAGTTCCACGTGAATACATCCCAGCTGTTGGAGCAGGTCTTGAAGATGCACTTAAAAATGGTGTACTAGCTGGTTATCCACTAGTTGACATTAAAGCTGCATTAGTTGACGGATCTTACCATGATGTCGATTCATCTGAGATGGCGTTCAAAATCGCTGCATCTATGGCACTTAAAGCTGCGGTTTCTAAATGTAGCCCAGTAATTCTTGAGCCAATGATGAAAGTTGAAGTTGTAATTCCTGAAGAGTACATGGGTGACATTATGGGTGACGTAACATCTCGTCGTGGACGTGTAGAAGGTATGGAAGCTCGCGGTAACGCTCAAGTTGTTCGTGCTATGGTTCCACTTTCTGAAATGTTCGGTTATGCAACGTCATTACGTTCTAACACTCAAGGACGCGGAACATTCTCTATGGTGTTTGACCACTATGAAGAAGTACCAAAGTCTGTTTCTGAAGAAATTATCAAAAAAAATAAAGGTGAATAATTGATTTTTATCGATTGTTCAAGTATAACTACTTATGTAAGCTTAGAAAGTGAGACGCAAGTTTCACTTTCTAGTCTGAATATAAAATAACCTATATAAACTAAGGAGGAATTTAGAATGGCTAAAGCTAAATTCGAACGTTCTAAACCCCATGTTAACATCGGTACAATCGGCCACGTTGACCATGGTAAAACTACATTAACTGCTGCGATCACTACAGTTCTTGCAAAAGCTGGTGGTGCTGAAGCACGCGGATACGATCAAATCGATGCTGCTCCAGAAGAAAGAGAGCGCGGTATCACAATCTCAACTGCACACGTTGAGTACGAAACTGAAACTCGTCACTATGCACACGTTGACTGCCCAGGTCACGCTGACTATGTTAAAAACATGATCACTGGTGCTGCTCAAATGGACGGCGGTATCTTAGTAGTATCTGCTGCTGATGGCCCAATGCCTCAAACACGTGAGCACATCCTTCTTTCTCGTCAAGTAGGTGTTCCTTACATCGTTGTATTCTTAAACAAATGCGACATGGTAGACGACGAAGAATTATTAGAATTAGTAGAAATGGAAGTTCGCGACCTATTATCTGAATACGGATTCCCAGGCGACGACATTCCTGTAATCAAAGGTTCTGCTCTTAAAGCTCTTCAAGGAGAAGCTGATTGGGAAGCAAAAATCATTGAATTAATGGCTGAAGTTGATGCTTACATCCCAACTCCAGAACGTGAAACTGACAAACCATTCTTAATGCCTGTAGAGGATGTATTCTCTATCACAGGTCGTGGTACAGTTGCTACTGGTCGTGTTGAGCGCGGTATCGTTAAAGTTGGTGACGTAGTAGAAATCATCGGTCTTGCTGAAGAAAATGCTTCTACAACTGTAACTGGTGTAGAGATGTTCCGTAAACTTCTTGACCAAGCTCAAGCTGGAGACAACATCGGTGCTTTACTTCGTGGGGTTGCTCGTGAAGACATCCAACGTGGACAAGTACTTGCAAAAAGCGGTTCTGTAAAAGCTCACGCTAAATTCAAAGCTGAAGTTTTCGTATTATCTAAAGAAGAAGGTGGACGTCACACTCCATTCTTCGCTAACTACCGTCCTCAGTTCTACTTCCGTACAACTGACGTAACTGGTATCATCCAATTACCAGAAGGTACTGAAATGGTAATGCCTGGTGACAACATCGAAATGACTATCGAACTTATCGCTCCAATCGCTATCGAAGAGGGAACTAAATTCTCTATTCGTGAAGGTGGACGTACAGTAGGTTACGGTGTAGTTGCTACTATCGTTGAGTAATCTTAACTGATATAAAAAACCCAAGGGATTTTCCCTTGGGTTTTTATTTGTATTTATATAATGAATAAGACAGTGTTTTTTATGTTTTGACGAGTTTCTTCTATAATATATAAAATTGATCAAATAAAATCCAGAAACTGTAAAATGAATTCTAGCAGATGAAAACTTGAAATTATTTAAAGTGCCATGTATAATAGCAAAAGTAGAGAAAAGCAGATGCAAACAAAAAGATGCTTGCATCTAGACGAATAACATTGTATAATAGACAATGTTGGTCTTTGACTGCGATGAAGTGGAAGGTTGCTGACACACCCGGCCGCTTTGCCATGGCATGGTGTGGGGAAATTTCCATGGAGAAGGTCTATTTTAGAAATAGGCGAACGAAGGAGGGAAAATAATGGCAAAAGAAAAAATTCGTATCCGTTTAAAAGCTTACGATCACCGTATTCTTGATCAGTCAGCTGAGAAAATTGTAGAAACAGCTAAGCGTTCTGGGGCAACAGTTTCTGGTCCGATCCCATTACCAACTGAGAAGACTGTTTACACAATTCTTCGTGCTGTTCATAAGTACAAAGATTCTCGTGAGCAATTCGAAATGCGCACGCACAAACGTCTAATCGACATCGTGAGTCCTACTCCACAAACAGTAGATTCATTAATGCGTTTAGACTTACCATCTGGTGTAGATATCGAAATCAAACTATAATTTATATAACTTAAAAATGTAGGAGGTGTAACTCATGACCAAAGGAATCTTAGGAAGAAAGATCGGTATGACTCAAGTATTTGCTGAGAACGGTGAGTTAATCCCAGTAACAGTTATCGCTGCTAATCCAAACGTTGTTCTTCAAAAGAAAACAACTGAAACTGATGGCTACAATGCAATCCAGTTAGGATTTGAAGATAAACGTGAAAAGTTAACTAACAAACCTGAACAAGGCCACACTGCCAAAGCATCTACAACTCCTAAGCGCTTCATTCGCGAAATCCGCGATGCAGACGTGGACGGATTAGAGGTTGGTCAAGAGGTAAAAGTTGACGTATTCGCTACAGGTGAAATCGTTGATGTAACAGGAATTTCTAAAGGTAAAGGTTTCCAAGGTGTTATCAAACGCCACGGACAATCTCGCGGACCTATGTCTCATGGTTCTCGCTATCACCGTCGTCCAGGTTCAATGGGCCCAGTTGCTCCGAACCGTGTATTCAAAGGCAAAAAACTTGCTGGACGTATGGGTGGAGACCAAGTTACTATCCAAAACTTAGAAATCGTTCAAGTTGACACTGAG
This sequence comes from Bacillaceae bacterium OF18-1A, assembly GCA_027694045.1. Lineage (GTDB taxonomy): Bacteria > Bacillota > Bacilli > Bacillales > Bacillaceae_G > Bacillus_A. Next base: position 209,569 of record JAQEWB010000005.1, read on the forward strand.
CGCAACTTATTACTAGTAAAAGGTAACGTTCCAGGTGCTAAGAAATCTCTTGTAGTTGTTCAAGGCGCTGTGAAGGTTAGCAAATAATTCACAATAGGAAGGAGGAATTCCAATGCCAAAAGTTACTGTATATAACCAAACTGGTTCACAGGTTGGTGAAATCGAATTAGCTGAAGCTATTTTCGGTATCGAACCAAATGAAGCTGTACTTTTCGAAGCTGTAATGATGCAACGTGCATCTTTACGTCAAGGTACACACAAAGTAAAAACTCGCTCTGAAGTTCGCGGTGGTGGTCGTAAACCATGGCGTCAAAAAGGAACTGGACGTGCTCGTCAAGGGTCTATCCGCTCTCCTCAATGGCGTGGTGGTGGTACGGTATTCGGACCTACACCAAGAAGCTATGCGTACAAACTTCCTAAGAAAGTTCGTCGTTTAGCAATCAAATCTGCATTAGCTACTAAAGTAGTTGAGAACAACATTGTAGTTCTTGAAGACCTAGTGTTAAATGCACCAAAAACAAAAGACATGCTAGCAGTACTTAAAGGATTAACTGTTGAGAAGAAAGCTCTTATCGTAACTGCTGATGCAAACGAATCTGTAGAGTTATCTGCTCGCAATATCCCTGGAGTAACAGTAATCACTGCTGATGGCGTAAACGTTTTAGACGTGCTTCATCATGATAAGCTAATCATGACAAAAGCGGCAGTGGAAAAAGTAGAGGAGGTGCTTGCATAATGAGAGATCCTCGTGATATCATTAAGCGCCCAGTTATCACTGAACGTTCTATGGAAATGATGGCTGAAAAAAAATACACGTTCGATGTGGACGTTAAATCTAATAAAACAGAAGTTAAAGATGCTCTTGAAGCGATCTTTGGTGTTAAAGTAGAAAAAGTGAACATCATGAACTACAAGCCGAAAGCAAAACGCGTTGGTCGTCACGCTGGTTTTACTAGCCGTCGTCGTAAAGCAATCGTTAAGCTAACTGCTGACAGCAAAGAAATCGAAATCTTCCAAGGCGTTTAATTCTTACTAAAGAAGGAGGGAAATTGAGATGGGAATTAAAAAGTATAATCCAACTACTAACGGTCGTCGTAATATGACTACGAATGATTTCGCTGAAATCACGACTGACAGACCCGAAAAGTCATTACTTGCTCCTTTAAGCAAGAAGGCTGGTCGTAATAACCAAGGTAAAATTACTGTACGTCATCAAGGTGGCGGACATAAGCGTCAATACCGTATCATCGACTTTAAGCGTAACAAAGATGGAATTCCAGGACGCGTTGCTACGATCGAATACGATCCAAACCGCTCTGCGAATATCGCATTAATTAACTACGTTGACGGTGAAAAACGTTACATTCTTGCTCCTAAATCTTTAGAAGTAGGTATGGAAGTTATGTCTGGCCCAGAAGCTGACATTAAAATCGGTAACGCATTACCATTAATCAACATTCCAGTAGGTACTGTTGTTCATAACATCGAGCTTAAGCCTGGTCGTGGCGGACAATTAGTTCGTTCTGCTGGTACATCTGCTCAAGTACTTGGTAAAGAAGGTAAATACGTACTTGTACGTTTAACTTCTGGTGAAGTACGTCTTGTATTATCTGCTTGTCGCGCTTCAATCGGTCAAGTAGGTAACGAACAACATGAACTTATCAAAATCGGTAAAGCAGGTCGCTCTCGCTGGTTAGGTAAACGCCCAACAGTTCGTGGTTCTGTAATGAACCCGGTTGATCACCCACACGGTGGTGGTGAAGGACGTTCTCCAATCGGACGTAAGTCTCCAATGTCTCCATGGGGTAAACCAACTCTTGGATTCAAGACTCGTAAGAAAAACAAAGCGTCTGACAAATTTATCGTTCGTCGTCGTAAAAAATAATGGGATTGTAGTACGGTTCATTTCTAGAACCGTACGCCAATCACGAAGGGAGGCACCAAAATGGCTCGTAGCTTAAAAAAAGGACCATTTGTCGATGATCACTTAATGAGCAAAATGGAAAAATTAGTTGCATCTGAGCAAAAACAAGTTGTTAAAACTTGGTCTCGCCGTTCAACAATCTTCCCTCAGTTCATCGGACACACAATCGCTGTATATGATGGTCGTAAACACGTACCTGTGTACATCACTGAGGATATGGTTGGCCATAAGTTAGGTGAATTCGCACCAACTCGTACGTATAAAGGTCACCTTGCTGACGATAAGAAAACTAGAAGATAATGAGAGGAGGCACTTCAATGCAAGCTAAAGCAGTAGCGAGAACAGTTCGTATTGCTCCTCGTAAAGTTCGTTTAGTAGTAGACTTAATCCGAGGTAAGCAAGTGGGTGAAGCGATTGCTATCCTTAACCACACACCAAAAACTGCTTCTCCAGTTGTAGAAAAAGTTTTAAAATCTGCAATCGCAAATGCAGAGCACAATTATGAGATGGATATTAACAACCTAGTTGTTGAAAAAGTTTTCGTTGACGAAGGTCCAACGTTAAAACGTTTCCGTCCACGTGCAATGGGTCGTGCAAGCCAAATTAACAAACGCACAAGCCACATCACAGTTGTGGTATCAGAAAAGAAGGAGGGATAATCGATGGGTCAAAAGGTTAATCCAATTGGTCTTCGTGTCGGCGTTATTCGTGATTGGGAATCTCGTTGGTTCGCTGAGAAAGATTACGCTACATTATTACATGAAGACATCAAAATCCGTGAGTACATTACTGTACGCTTAAAAGATTCTGCTGTTGCTAAAGTAGAAATCGAACGTGCAGCAAATCGTGTAAATGTTACAATTCACACTGCAAAACCTGGTATGGTAATTGGTAAAGGTGGTACTGAAGTTGAAGCACTTCGTAAAGCTCTTAACCAATTAACAGGCAAGCGTGTACACATCAACATTTTAGAAGTTAAGAGAGCTGATCTTAACGCTAAATTAGTAGGCGAAAACATCGCTCGTCAATTAGAAAACCGTGTATCATTCCGTCGTGCACAAAAGCAAGTTATTCAACGTGCTATGCGTGCAGGTGCTAAAGGTATTAAAACACAGGTTTCTGGTCGTCTTGGCGGAGCTGATATCGCTCGTGCAGAATCTTACAGTGAAGGAACTGTTCCACTTCATACACTTCGCGCTGATATTGACTATGCAGCAGTTGAAGCTGATACAACATACGGTAAATTAGGCGTAAAAGTATGGATCTACCGTGGAGAAGTCCTTCCTACAAAAAAGAAAGCTTCTGAGGAAGGAGGAAAATAATATGTTAATGCCAAAACGCGTAAAATATCGTAGAGAGCATCGTGGTAAAATGCGTGGTCGTGCTAAAGGTGGAACTGAAATTGCTTTCGGTGAATTCGGTTTACAAGCACAAGCTGCTTCATGGATTACAAACCGTCAAATCGAAGCTGCTCGTCGTGCAATGACTCGTTACATGAAACGTGGCGGTAAAGTATGGATTAAAATTTTCCCTTCTAAACCTTACACTGCAAAACCTCTAGAAGTACGTATGGGTTCCGGTAAAGGGGCACCAGAAGGCTGGGTAGCAGTAGTAAAACCTGGGAAAATTATGTTCGAAATCGCGGGTGTATCTGAAGAGGTAGCACGCGAAGCATTACGTCTTGCAGCTCACAAGTTACCTGTGAAATGTAAATTCGTAAAACGTGAAGAAAATGGTGGTGAATCTAATGAAAACTAATGATATTCGTGAATTAACCACTGCCGAAATCGAAACAAAAGTTAAAGCTTTAAAGGAAGAGTTGTTTAATCTTCGCTTCCAACTTGCTACAGGACAATTAGAGAATCCAACTCGCATTCGTGAAGTGCGTAAAGCAATTGCTCGTATGAAAACTGTAGTTCGTGAAAGAGAGATCGGAATTAATCGATAAATTGAGGGGAGGTTTGCATAGTGAGCGAACGTAACCAACGCAAAGTTTATACTGGTCGTGTAGTGTCTGACAAAATGGACAAAACGATTACAGTTTTAGTTGAAACTTACAAAACTCATTCCTTGTACGGAAAACGTGTTAAGTATTCTAAGAAGTACAAAGCCCATGATGAGCAAAACCAAGCGAAACTTGGCGATATCGTAAAAATCATGGAAACTCGCCCGCTTTCTGCTACTAAGCGTTTCCGTTTAGTTGAAATCGTTGAAGAAGCGGTTATTATCTAAATAGACGAATCGGAATTTTTAGTCCGAAGGGAGGTTTCATAACATGATCCAACAAGAATCTCGTTTGAAAGTTGCTGACAACTCTGGTGCACGTGAACTTTTAACAATTAAAGTATTAGGCGGCTCTGGTCGTAAATATGCTAACATTGGTGATATTATCGTTGCTACGGTAAAACAAGCAACACCAGGTGGCGTTGTTAAAAAAGGTGACGTTGTTAAAGCAGTAGTAGTACGTACGAAGAGCGGAGCTCGTCGTCCGGACGGTTCTTACATCAGCTTTGATGAAAACGCAGCGGTTATCATTAAAGACGATAAGAGCCCACGTGGTACTCGTATCTTCGGACCAGTAGCTCGTGAATTACGTGATAGCAACTTCATGAAGATCGTTTCTTTAGCTCCAGAAGTTCTATAATTTAAGGTATTGCCTTGCTAAGGAGGTGCAGAATTAAGATGCATGTAAAAAAAGGTGATAAAGTACAGGTAATCACTGGTAAAGACAAAGGAAAACAAGGCGTTATCCTTGTGGCTTTCCCAAAGCAAAACCGTGTTATCGTTGAGGGTGTCAACATCGTTAAGAAGCACTCTAAGCCATCTCAATTAAATCCACAAGGTGGAATTATTACTAAAGAAGCACCTATTCACGTTTCTAACGTTATGATTTTAGATCCGAAAACAGGTGAACCTACTCGTGTAGGCTTCAAAGTAGAAGATGGTAAAAAAGTTCGTATTGCAAAAAAATCTGGTGAATTATTAGATAAATAATTTTCTTAAGAAAGGAGGTCACTTCATTGAATCGCCTTAAAGAGAAGTTCCAAAAGGAAATTACTCCTGCTCTAGTGAGCAAGTTTAACTATAAATCTGTGATGGAAGTACCGAAAATCGAAAAGATCGTAATCAACACTGGTGTTGGTGACGCGGTATCTAACTCAAAAGCTTTAGACAATGCAGTAGAAGAATTAACACAAATCGCAGGTCAAAAACCTGTTGTAACTCGTGCTAAAAAATCAATCGCTGGTTTCCGTCTTCGTGAAGGTATGCCAATCGGTGCGAAAGTAACTTTACGCGGCGAGCAAATGTATGAGTTCTTCGACAAATTAGTATCGGTTTCTTTACCACGTGTACGTGATTTCCGTGGTGTTTCTAAGAAATCATTCGATGGTCGTGGAAACTACACATTAGGTGTTAAAGAGCAACTTATTTTCCCTGAGATCGATTATGATAAAGTAAGCAAAGTCCGCGGTATGGACATCGTAATCGTTACTACAGCGAAAACTGATGAAGAAGCTCGTGAACTTTTAACACAATTCGGTATGCCATTCCAAAAATAATGGAAGCCAACGCTAAGTAGAGGAGGCGAAAACGTGGCTAAAAAATCTATGATAGCGAAACAAAAGCGTACTCCTAAGTTTAAAGTACAAGAGTATACACGTTGCGAGCGCTGCGGTCGTCCGCATTCTGTATACCGCAAATTTAAACTTTGCCGTATTTGTTTCCGTGAACTTGCATATAAAGGTCAAATTCCTGGTGTTAAAAAAGCTAGTTGGTAAAACCCACAAATGGGAAGGAGGTAAAACACATGGTGATGACAGATCCAATTGCAGACATGCTTACTCGCATCCGTAATGCGAACATGGTACGTCATGAGAAATTAGAGGTTCCTGCTTCTAAAATCAAAAAAGAGATCGCTGAACTTTTAAAACGTGAAGGTTTCATTCGTGATGTAGAATACATCGAGGATAACAAACAAGGTATCCTTCGTATTTTCCTGAAATATGGTGCAAACAATGAACGTGTAATCACTGGATTAAAACGTATCAGTAAACCTGGCTTACGCGTTTACGCTAAAGCTGATGAAGTACCACGTGTACTTAACGGATTAGGTATCGCTCTTGTTTCTACATCTAAGGGAGTAATGACAGACAAAGACGCTCGTCAATTACAAACTGGTGGAGAAGTAGTAGCATACGTTTGGTAATATATATTTAAAACGAACGGAGGTGTGACCACATGTCTCGTATTGGTAAAAAGATTCTTGAAATCCCTGCAGGTGTTACTATTACAGTTGCAGAAGACAATACTGTAACAGTAAAAGGCCCTAAAGGTGAATTAACTCGTACTTTCAATGCTGATATGCTTATCAAAATTGAAGAGAATACATTAACAGTTGAGCGTCCATCTGAACAGAAGGAACACCGTGCATTACACGGTACAACTCGTGCTTTAATCGGAAACATGGTTGAAGGTGTAACTGCAGGTTTCGCACGCGGACTTGAATTAGTCGGTGTTGGTTACCGTGCTCAAAAACAAGGTGATAAACTTGTATTAAGCGTAGGTTATTCTCATCCAGTAGAAATGACTCCGGAAGCAGGTCTTGAAGTTGAAGTACCTGCACCAACTAAAATCGTAATTAAAGGTATCGACAAGCAACGTGTTGGCGAATTTGCTGCTAACATCCGTGCTGTCCGTGCTCCTGAGCCATATAAAGGTAAAGGTATTCGTTACGAAGGCGAAGTTGTTCGTCGTAAAGAAGGTAAAACTGCTAAGTAAACCCGTTAGGTGAGAGAAAGGAGTGACAAGAAAATGATCACTAAAGCTGATAAAAACGCGACTCGTAAGAAAAGACATGCACGTGTACGTGCTAAACTTACTGGTACTGCAGAGCGTCCACGTTTAAACGTGTTCCGTTCTAACCAACATATTTACGCTCAAGTTATTGATGATGTGAATGGTGTAACATTAGTAAGTGCATCTACTCTTGATAAAGACCTTGCTCTTAACGGTACTAGCAATACTGAAGCTGCTACGAAAGTTGGAGAATCAGTTGCTAAGCGTGCTGTAGAGAAAGGCGTTAAAGAAGTAGTATTTGATCGCGGTGGTTACTTATACCATGGCCGTGTTAAAGCTCTAGCTGAAGCTGCTCGTGAGGCTGGATTACAATTTTAATGGTCAAAGGAGGGAAAATTGATGCATCGCATTGACCCAAGTAAATTAGAACTTGAAGAACGTGTAGTTACGATAAATCGTGTCGCGAAAGTTGTTAAGGGTGGTCGTCGTTTCCGCTTTGCTGCACTAGTTGTAGTTGGCGATAAAAACGGTCATGTTGGATTCGGTACTGGTAAAGCACAAGAGGTACCAGACGCAATTCGCAAAGCTATCGAAGACGCTAAGAAAAACTTAATCGCTGTACCATTAGTTGGTACAACAATTCCACACACAATCAACGGTCACTTTGGAGCTGGTGAAGTATTCTTAAAACCTGCTGCTGAAGGTACTGGTGTTATTGCTGGTGGACCTGTTCGTGCGGTTCTTGAATTAGCTGGTGTACAAGATATTCTTTCGAAATCTCTTGGTTCTAACACACCAATCAACATGATTCGCGCTACTGTGAACGGATTAAGCGAACTTAAGCGCGCTGAAGATGTTGCAAAATTACGCGGTAAATCTGTAGAAGAGCTACTAGGTTAAGGAGGGAAAACAAATGGCGAAAAAGTTAGAAATTACCCTCACTCGTAGTGTAATTGGTCGTCCACAAGATCAACGTGCGACGGTAGAAGCTTTAGGTCTTAAAAAGTTGAATTCAACTGTAGTTAAGGAAGAAACTCCTGCTATTCTTGGTATGATCAACAAAGTTTCTCACCTTATAACTGTAAAAGAAGCTTAAGGATAACTCATTAATATAAGGAGGTGCCTGGGAATGAAACTTCATGAATTAAAACCTGCAGAAGGTTCTCGTAAAGTACGTAACCGTGTCGGTCGTGGTATCGGTTCTGGTAACGGTAAAACTGCTGGTAAAGGTCATAAAGGACAAAACGCACGTTCTGGCGGCGGTGTTCGTCTTGGCTTCGAAGGTGGTCAAACTCCATTATTCCGTCGTTTACCAAAACGCGGCTTCACAAACATTAACCGTAAAGAGTTTGCTATTGTAAACTTAACAACGTTAAACCGTTTTGAAGATGGTACAGAAGTAACACCTGAATTATTGCTGGAAACTGGCGTTATCAGCAAGTTAAACGACGGTGTTAAAATTCTTGCAAGCGGAGCAGTAGAGAAAAAACTAACTGTTAAAGCGCACAAGTTCTCTTCAAGTGCTAAAGAAGCAATTGAAGCAGCTGGCGGATCAGTTGAGGTGATCTAATGTTTCGTACAATCTCCAACTTTATGCGCGTTGCTGAGATAAGACGTAAAATATTATTCACTTTAGCGATGTTAATCGTATTCAGGATTGGCACGTTTATCCCCGTGCCATTTACAAATGGAGACGTACTGAAGGCACAAGATCAATTAAATGCTTTAGGTATCCTAAATACATTTGGCGGTGGAGCCTTGAAAAACTTCTCCATCTTTGCGATGGGAATCATGCCGTATATTACAGCATCCATCATCGTGCAATTATTGCAGATGGATGTTGTTCCTAAATTTTCGGAATGGTCGAAGCAAGGTGAAATGGGCCGTCGTAAACTAACACAATTTACGCGTTACTTTACAATTGTTCTTGCGTTTATTCAGGGGTTTGGTATGTCAATCGGTTTTAACGGTATGGTAGGTGGGCAATTAATTTTGAATCCAGGTTGGAGCACTTATTTATACATTGCTACGGTACTGACTGCTGGTACTGCATTTTTAATGTGGTTAGGTGAACAGATTACAGCTAAAGGTGTAGGTAATGGTATTTCCATCCTTATCTTTGGTGGTATTGCCGCAGCGATCCCAAGTGTTATATCTCAAGTGTATCAGCAACAGTTTCAAAATATCGGAGATCAATTGTTCATGAGTATCGTTAAAGTTGCATTGATCTTACTAGCTGTGCTAGCAGTTATTGTGGGTGTTATTTTCATCCAACAAGCTGTTAGAAAGATCCCAATTCAATATGCGAAGCGTGTAACAGGAGGAAATGGTGGTTATGCTGGAGCACAAAACACACATTTACCCCTCAAGGTAAATAGTGCTGGTGTTATTCCAGTAATTTTTGCTGTTTCATTCTTAATTACGCCTCCAACTATTGCACAGTTCTTCCCGGATCATGATATATCGCAGTGGATTATTGCAAACTTTAACTATTCTCACCCAGTGGGAATGATCATATATGTTGCGCTCATTGTAGCCTTCACATACTTCTATGCATTTGTTCAGGTTAATCCAGAACAGATGTCAGAGAATCTAAACAAGCAAGGTGGATATGTTCCAGGTATTCGTCCGGGTAAGAATACGGAACAATATCTAACAAAAATCTTGTATCGTTTGACCTTTGTAGGATCAATTTTCCTAGCAGCGATTGCAATCTTACCAGTTATCTTTACGAAATTGGGAAATCTTCCGCCATCTGCACAGATCGGTGGAACGAGTATGTTAATCGTTGTCGGCGTTGCTTTAGAAACAATGAAGCAGCTAGAAAGCCAACTGGTAAAACGCCATTACAAAGGGTTTATCAAGCAGTGAGTAAGTGGGAAGAATTGTCTTCCCTACATGCTCATGTACTCTGAGGGGGAACAAGGATGAACTTAATTCTAATGGGGCTTCCTGGTGCTGGTAAAGGTACACAAGCCGAACAGATTGTTGCCAAGTATAACATCCCTCACATTTCAACAGGAGATATGTTCCGTGCAGCTATGAAGGCTGAAACTGAAATGGGTTTACAAGCAAAATCTTTTATTGATAAAGGTGCGCTTGTTCCAGATGAAGTTACAATCGGAATTGTTCGTGAACGTTTAAGTCAAGAAGACTGTGTAAGAGGTTTCTTACTAGATGGTTTCCCACGAACTGTTGCACAAGCATCAGCTCTTGAAGAAATTATGAAAGATCTTGGCAAAAAAATCGACTATGTTTTAAACATTAATGTGGATTCAGGATTGCTATTAAAACGTCTTACAGGCCGTCGCATTTGTAAAGAGTGCGGTGCGACTTACCACTTAGAATTCAATCCGCCAGCAAAAGCTGACGTGTGCGATAAATGTGGTGGCGAATTATATCAACGCTCTGATGACAATGAAGAAACTGTAGCAAATCGTTTAGATGTAAATATTAAGCAAACAAAACCTTTGCTTGATTTCTACGAGGAGCTTGGTTACTTACAAAGCATTAATGGTGAGCAAGATATCAATAAAGTATTTGCTGATATCGATGTTCTCATCGGAGGCTTAGCGTAATGATCATCTGCAAAACTCCTCGCGAGATAGAAATCATGCGAGAAGCTGGCAGGATCGTTGCTTTAACTCATCAAGAGTTGAAACAGCATATTACTCCAGGAATTACAACGAAAGAGCTCGATCAAATAGCGGAAAAGACGATTCGAAAATATGGTGCTACGCCATCTTTTAAAGGATACAACGGATTTCCGGGAAGCATTTGTGCTTCTGTAAATGAAGAGCTTGTACACGGAATTCCAGGGAAGCGCAAGCTCGAAGAGGGCGATATCATCAGTATCGATATTGGTGCGAAATACAATGGGTACCATGGAGATTCTGCATGGACGTATCCAGTTGGAAACATTTCTGAATCTGTTCAAAAGCTACTTGATGTCACAGAAAAATCGTTGTATCTTGGTCTAGAACAAGTAAAACCAGGCGAAAGATTATCAAATATCTCACATGCGGTGCAAACTCATGCTGAAGAGAATGGATTCTCGATCGTTAGGGAGTATGTTGGTCACGGAATCGGGCAAGACTTACATGAGGACCCTCAAATCCCGCACTATGGTCCACCAAATAGAGGCCCTAGATTAAAGCCGGGAATGGTCATCTGTGTTGAGCCGATGGTGAATCAAGGAAGACGATATGTAAAAACACTATCTGATGACTGGACAGTGGTAACGGTAGATGGTAAATGGTGTGCCCATTTTGAGCACACGATTGCTCTTACAGAAGCAGGATACGAAATCCTTACCACTTTATAAGTAGCTGGCTCTCCGGGATTTCAGAGCAGTGTAAAATGTTACTGATTTGAAGAAGGGAGAACTATTGAATGGCTAAAGATGATGTAATTGAAGTCGAAGGTACCGTTCTTGAAACGTTGCCAAATGCTATGTTCAAAGTAGAATTAGAGAATGGGCATGTCGTATTGGCTCACGTTTCTGGTAAAATCCGTATGAACTTCATTCGTATTTTACCAGGAGACAAAGTTACGGTAGAATTATCTCCGTACGATTTAAATCGTGGTCGTATTACGTACCGTTTTAAATAATATAGCACTCCGTAATCTTTAAGGAGGTTCGAGACATGAAAGTAAGACCGTCAGTTAAACCAATCTGCGAAAAATGTAAAGTTATTCGTAGACGTGGAAAAGTAATGGTTATTTGTGAAAACCCTAAACATAAACAAAAACAAGGTTAATCAGAAGGAGGTGCATTCGTAATGGCACGTATCGCAGGTGTAGATATTCCTCGAGACAAACGCGTTGTTATTTCTTTAACTTACGTATTCGGCATTGGTCGCACAACTGCTGAAAAAATTCTTGCTGAAGCAGGTATTTCTGAAGAAACACGAGTTCGTGATTTAACGGAAGACGAATTAGGACGTATCCGTGATATCATCGATCGTATTAAAGTTGAGGGAGACCTTCGTCGTGAAGTATCTCTTAACATCAAACGTCTAATGGAGATCGGTTCTTACCGTGGTCTTCGTCACCGTCGTGGTTTACCAGTTCGTGGTCAAAACTCTAAAAACAATGCTCGTACACGTAAAGGTCCACGTCGTACAGTAGCAAATAAAAAGAAATAATAAGTAAAGGAGGTTGAACTAACAATGGCACGTAAAACAAACACTCGTAAAAAACGTGTGAAAAAGAATATTGAAGCTGGTATAGCTCATATTCGTTCTACTTTCAACAACACAATCGTAACACTTACAGATACTCACGGTAACGCACTTTCTTGGTCTAGTGCTGGTGCACTTGGTTTCCGTGGATCTCGTAAATCTACTCCATTCGCTGCGCAAATGGCTGCTGAAACTGCTGCTAAAGCTGCAATGGAACACGGTTTAAAAACTTTAGAGGTTACTGTTAAAGGTCCTGGTGCTGGTCGTGAAGCTGCAATTCGTGCTCTTCAAGCTGCAGGTCTAGAAGTAACAGCAATTAGAGATGTTACTCCAGTTCCTCATAATGGATGTCGTCCACCAAAACGTCGTCGTGTGTAATTTTTCTGTATAGAATTTTCCCTTTTGTCTATAATGGATATGATGCATTATCGAGAAATTTCGTACAGAAACATCGCTTGTTGTGCACAATCGGGAACTGCCTAAGGGGGACTTTCGGTTAGACAGGGGTTACACCTTTGTTTAACCGGGGTTTCGACGTTTTGAAGGAGGGTTTAGTTAATGATTGAAATCGAAAAGCCGAAAATCGAAACGGTTGAACTTAACGAAGATGCCAAATATGGTAAATTCGTAATTGAACCGCTTGAGCGTGGATATGGTACTACTTTGGGTAACTCCTTACGTCGTATTCTTTTATCCTCACTCCCTGGTGCCGCTGTTACTGCTATCCAAATCGATGGCGTATTACATGAATTTTCAACAGTTGAGGGCGTAGTAGAAGACGTTACGACGATCATCTTAAACTTGAAAAAGTTAGCTCTTAAAATCTACTCTGAAGAAGAGAAGACGTTGGAAATTGATGTGCAGGGCGAAGGTATTGTCACAGCTGCTGATATTACTCACGATAGTGATGTAGAAATCTTAAATCCAGATTTACACATTGCAACGTTAGCAAAAGATGCGCATTTCCGCGTGCGTTTAACTGCAAAGCGTGGCCGTGGGTATACGCCAGCTGATGCAAATAAAAGCGAAGATCAACCAATAGGAGTAATTCCTATTGATTCTATTTATACTCCAGTATCACGTGTGACTTACCAAGTGGAAAAGACACGTGTCGGACAAGTGGCTAATTATGATAAGCTTACGCTTGATGTATGGACGGATGGAAGCATCGGGCCAAAAGAAGCTATCTCTTTAGGTGCCAAAATCTTAACTGAGCATTTAAATATCTTTGTTGGTTTAACTGATGAAGCACAAAATGCTGAGATTATGGTCGAGAAGGAAGAAGATCAAAAAGAGAAAGTTCTTGAGATGACTATCGAAGAACTAGATCTTTCTGTTCGTTCTTATAATTGCCTAAAACGTGCAGGAATTAATACTGTACAAGAACTTGCGAACAAAACAGAAGAAGATATGATGAAAGTTCGTAACTTAGGACGTAAATCCTTAGAAGAAGTTAAACATAAACTTGAGGAATTAGGTTTAGGTTTACGTAAAGACGACTGAGGATTTAAACCCATCAACAAAGGAGGGAACTACGAATGGCATACAGAAAATTAGGCCGTACAAGTGCGCAACGTAAAGCTATGTTACGTGATTTAGCTACTGATTTAATTATCAACGAGCGCATCCAAACGACAGAAACTCGTGCAAAAGAACTTCGTTCTGTAGTGGAAAAAATGATCACTTTAGGTAAACGCGGAGATCTTCATGCTCGTCGTCAAGCAGCAGCTTTCATTCGCAACGAAGTAGCTAACGCTGAGACTGGTCAAGATGCACTTCAAAAATTATTCGCTGATGTAGCTCCACGCTATGCTGAGCGCCAAGGCGGATACACTCGTATTGCAAAAATTGGTCCACGTCGCGGAGACGCAGCACCAATGGTAATTATCGAGTTAGTATAATGATAATTAAAAGGGCAGGACAGTTCTTTTCAAGTAACTGGTCATGGCCCTTTTTTTTTAAATACAGAAAATTATAGGCGAACTTGATGAAAGAAAGGGTGCCTTGTATTGAGACAAGAAAAACTTCGTGTAGAGAATATATCATTTCAATATCCTGGTACAGCTTCTTATGCATTGAAAGATGTTTCATTTTCCTTATATGAGGGAGAGTGGATATCTGTTATTGGACAAAATGGATCAGGAAAGTCTACTCTCGCAAAATTGTTAAATGGACTATTTTTGCCGGAATCAGGAACCATTACTGTAAACGATACAATGGTTTTATCTGAGGAAACGGTATGGGATGTTCGAAAACAAATTGGGATGGTATTTCAAAACCCTGATAATCAATTTGTTGGTACGACGGTACAAGATGATATTGTATTTGGTTTAGAGAATATCGGGATGCCAAGGGAGCAGATGGTAGAAAGGCTAGAACAGGCTTTGCAGCTTGTCCGCATGAAGGAGTTTTTAAACGAGGAGCCACATTCTTTATCTGGTGGACAAAAACAACGTGTGGCTATAGCAGGCGTTTTAGCATTACAACCGTCTATTTTAATATTAGATGAGGCAACGTCTATGCTCGACCCTCAGGGAAGACGTGAGGTAGTTGAGACGGTGAGACAATTAGTTACTGATAAAGGGATTACTGTATTATCAATTACTCATGATTTAGAAGAAGCGGCACAGTCAGACCGTATTATTATTTTAAATAAGGGAGAGATATTGAGAGAAGGAAAGCCAGAGCAAATTTTTGAATCCTCTCATATGCTCCGTGAAATTGGATTAGATGTACCATTTTCAATAAAAATAGCAGAATTATTAAAAAGAAATGAAATTCCTTTGCAAAATACGCATCTTAAAATGGAAAGCTTGGTGAACGAACTTTGGAGATTACATTCCAAAAAGTAGAACATCGTTATCAATATAAAACTCCATTTGAAAGACGCGCACTTTATGATGTAGACGTGTCGTTTCCAAGTGGGGGCTATTATGCCATTATCGGTCATACTGGTTCCGGTAAATCAACGATGATTCAACATTTAAATGGTTTATTGCAGCCGACAAATGGTACAGTTCAAATTGGTGAACAGTTCATTTCGGCAGGAAAAAAGGAAAAGAAGCTTAAGCCACTACGTAAAAAAGTAGGGGTTGTCTTTCAATTTCCAGAACATCAGTTGTTTGAAGAAACTGTAGAGAAAGACATTTGTTTCGGGCCTACTAATTTTGGTATATCTGTAGAAGAGGCGAAACAAAAGGCAAGAGAAGCTATTGAGCTTGTAGGATTAGAAGCAGAACTATTAACACGTTCTCCGTTCGAGTTAAGTGGCGGACAAATGAGGCGTGTTGCGATAGCAGGTGTACTGGCGATGGAACCGGAAGTGCTAGTATTAGATGAACCTACAGCAGGACTAGATCCAAAAGGGCAAAATGAACTTATGGAGATGTTTTATAAGCTGCATAGGGAGAAAGGCCTTACAGTTATCCTTGTTACGCATAATATGGAGGACGCTGCTAAGTATGCGGAGCAGGTTGTGGTTATGCATAAAGGAACGGTCTTTTTGCAAGGAAGCGCAGAGGAAGTGTTTTCACATGCTGATGAACTAGAAAAAATTGGCGTGGATCTTCCTATGTCTTTAAAGTATAAACGTGCAATTGAAGAGAAGTTTGGTATTACAATTCCAAAGGCTACCTTATCTTTAGAGGATCTTACTCATGAAGTTGTGCAGGTGTTACGAAAAGGTGGTCATGAATCATGCAGCAGTTGATTATTGGAAGGTATATTCCAGGGAATTCTCTTATTCATCAACTGGATCCACGTACGAAGCTGCTGATTGTCTTTTTATATGTATTTGTTGTTTTCTTAGCAAATAATGCGATTTCATATGGATTTTTATTTTTATATGCACTCATTGCTTTATTTTTTGCAAAAGTGCCGATTCGTTATGTACTTTCGGGCTTAAAACCAATTCTATGGATTTTTCTTTTTACATTTTTCCTGCATATTCTTACAAATAAAGAAGGGGAAGTACTATTCCAGCTTGGTTGGTTTTCGATACATGAAAAAGGATTAGAGCAAGGGATATACATTTCTATACGATTCTTCGTTATTATTTTAATGACGACTCTCTTAACGTTAACGACGACACCTATTGAGATTACAGATGGTTTGGAGACGTTATTAAAGCCGTTGAAGCGTATAAAAGTTCCTGTTCATGAAATCGCATTAATGATGTCAATTTCACTTCGTTTTATTCCGACATTAATGGATGAAACGAGTAAAATAATGAAGGCACAAGCGTCACGTGGTATTGATTTCGCAGGGGGTCCGATAAAAGATAGGATGAAAGCTATCATTTCACTACTCGTCCCTCTATTTATCAGTGCATTTAAGCGTGCGGAAGACTTAGCAATTGCTATGGAAGCTCGTGGATACCAAAGTGGCGAAGGACGTACTAAATTTAGGCAACTACGCTGGAAAACAAGCGATACAGTAACGATTATAAGCTTACTTTGTTTAGCTTGTATTTTGGCATGGGTGCGATCGTAATGGAGAATAGAGAAATGGATAGAATAAAATGTACGGTTGCATATGATGGCATGCATTTTTGTGGTTATCAAATTCAGCCGCAGCATCGTACTGTTCAACAAGAGATAGAGAAAGCTTTGCAGAAATTGCATAAAGGAGAACTTGTTCGTGTTCAGGCATCAGGCAGAACGGATTCTACCGTTCATGCTAAAGGACAAGTCATACACTTTGATACTCCTTTGTCTCTTGAAGAGTGGCAATGGAGTAATGCTTTAAACACAATGTTGCCAGATGATATTATTATTAGGCAAGTAGAGAAAAAAACAGAAGAATTTCATGCGCGTTACGGTGTTGAGAAAAAAGAATATCGTTATCGTGTATTATTATCAAAGACTGCGGATGTATTCCGTAGAAATTACGTATATCAATATCCATATCCGCTCGAAATCAACTCTATAAGAAAAGCAATTCCTTATTTTATTGGAACGCATGATTTCACTTCTTTTTGTTCGGCAAAAACTGACAAAAAAGATAAAGTGCGAACAATTTATGAAATCGAGTTAATTGAACAAGATGATGAAATAATTTTTCGTTTTGTAGGTAATGGATTTTTATATAATATGGTCAGAATTATTGTTGGTACGTTACTGAGCGTAGGACAAGGAAAGCTTGATCCGGATAGCATTCCAGAGATTTTAGCGAAACAAAATCGTCAGTTTGCTGGAAAGATGGCTCCAGGTCATGGGCTTTACTTATGGGAGGTAAACTATAACAACTAATCCTGGTGTAACATTTGCTTGACATTAGAAACTCAAAAGTATATCATAACATATGGTATTGTTTCTAAAACCACGATTAGCCCCGGAAGGAAATCGTGTTTAAGATAAACAATAGATTTTTTCTATGGAAAAGATAACGAGGAGGGAAACACATGCGTACGACTTTTATGGCAAAAGCTAACGAAGTTGAGCGTAAATGGTATGTGGTTGATGCTGAAGGTCAAACTTTAGGTCGCCTTGCTAGTGAAGTAGCATCCATTTTACGTGGTAAAAACAAACCTACATTTACACCACACGTTGACACGGGTGATCATGTAATTATTATTAACGCTGAGAAAATTCATTTAACAGGTAATAAATTAAACGATAAAATTTACTACCGTCACACTAACCACCCAGGTGGACTTAAACAAAGAACAGCTCTAGAAATGCGTACAAACTACCCTGTACAAATGTTAGAGCTTGCAATTAAAGGCATGCTTCCAAAAGGACGCTTAGGCCGTCAAGTTTCTAAGAAACTAAACGTGTATGCTGGAGCAGAGCATCCACACCAAGCACAAAAACCAGAAGTTTACGAACTTCGCGGATAATCAATTAAAGGAGGGCTTACTTTGGCACAGGTTCAATACTATGGCACTGGACGTCGTAAGAGTTCAGTAGCGCGCGTACGCCTAGTTCCAGGCGAAGGACGCGTTATCATTAACGGTCGTGATTTTGAAAACTATATCCCATTTGCTGCATTACGTGAAGTAGTGAAACAACCTCTAGTTGCAACAGAAACTTTAGGTAACTACGATGTACTTGTAAACGTAAATGGTGGTGGATACACTGGTCAAGCTGGTGCTATTCGTCACGGTATTTCTCGCGCTTTATTAAAAGCTGATCCAGAATACCGTCTAACACTAAAACGTGCAGGTCTATTAACTCGTGACGCACGTATGAAAGAGCGTAAAAAATACGGTCTTAAAGGCGCACGTCGTGCACCTCAGTTCTCAAAACGTTAATTTTTGCGAACTACAAACCCCAACCATTTTGGTTGGGGTTTTTTATATTTCATTCTTCTTTTGTGATTTTTGTAGTTTGGAATATTTTAGTGCTACCGCCGCGCGTATGCTTCTTCTTTAGAAGTTTAGACTAATACGTATTAGGGAGGTTTATAAGTACTATGAATGTCATTGTCAGCTTACAAGAAAAGCAAAAAGAAAAGCAGTTGAAATATGAGCGGAAGATGCTGCGAGAATTATCATTAAAAACATTGCGTTCAAATATTCGTGATGCTTTTCAGATGCAAGAGCTTCATCGTCAGTATGAAGACTATTGTATTGAATTAGGGATAGAGTCTTATTTATTAGGAGCAAGATATAGTAAATTTGGCTATTATGGTGAATCATTCTTTGATGTGAAATATAGAGCTTTAGAAGAGGAACAACAATTAACGGAAACGTTATTTCAATTTTTAACGAGTATGACTTTAAGAGAAATTAAACTGCAAGATGAGGAGCTGCTTTATGAATCCTGCCAACAATTTATCAGCTTATGGTGGCAGGAAGGGTATGAAAAAGGTGAAAGAAGATATCGATTAAAGCTACATTAAGATAAGCATAAACTTTCCTCTTGTCCCATATAAGTAATTAGAGGGACTAGCTGGAGGAGGAAAGGTATGAAGAGAATTCGAATTATCTCTTTCGCACTCGCTGCGGTTGTTTTGTTTTTTTTAGTCAAACAAGAATTTCAAATTACAAAATCGTGGCGAGCTTGGAATTTGCCCTTATCGGGGAAAGTCATTGTATTAGATGCGGGGCATGGTGGACCAGACGGAGGAGCTGTTGGTGGAAAAGATATCGTAGAAAAAGACATTACGCTTGAAATTACAAAAAAAGTACAAGATTATTTACAAGAGCAAGGTGCATTAGTTATTTTAACGCGTGAAGGAGATTATGATTTAGCTAACAAAGATACAAAGTCGTACAGTAGACGTAAAGCAGAGGATTTAAGAAGGCGTGTAGAGATTATTAATAAACCTGATGTCGATTTCTTTGCGAGTATTCATTTAAATGCTTTACCTAGTAGTGGGTCTAAAGGCGCACAAACGTTCTACTACCGTTCTTTAATTGAAAATGAACGAGTTGCGAAATTTATACAAGCTGAATTACGAACGAGTTTAGAAAATACGAACCGTTCTGCGAAAACAATTTCTCATGTGTATTTATTAAAGTATGCGAAAACACCAGGTGCTTTAGTTGAAGCTGGGTTTTTATCTAATGTGAATGAAAGATATATGTTAAATTCAGAGAAATACCAACAAAAAGTAGCAGCAGCCATATATCGTGGGATATTACGTTATTTCACGGAAAAAGGAAATCCTCCGGAGTAAGGAGGATTTTTTGCGTTTCTCTCATTAACGAAGTTTTCGGAAAATATGTTATACTGGAAATGTAAACGCATTTATTTTAGGAATAAAAGATAAATTTAATTAACATTACGTTATTTTTCATACAGGGGGCTGGGCTAGCATGGTAACAAAAGAGCAAGTAGTGGAAGCGTTGGAAGGGATTGTAGATCCGTTTTTACATAAAACGTTAAAAGAAACAGGTGCAATTAAAGAGGTAACAGTCAAGCCTGAGAAGGAACATGTGAGTGTTAAAATTGCAATTGTAAAAACTGGTACAGCTGAACAAATGCAGTTGCAATCTGGAATTGTAAAGTTAGTAAAAGAGCTAGGAGCAGCAACAGTTGGGCTCCGTTTTGCAGAATTTACAGAAGAAGAATTATCTCAGTTTGCGCCAGAGCAAGAAGAAGAACAAAGCGAATCTTTATTATCACCAAATTCAAAAACGACATTCTTAGCGGTAGCGAGTGGAAAAGGTGGAGTAGGGAAATCAACCGTTTCCGTTAACCTAGCGGTTGCCTTAGCGCGTTTAGGTAAAAAGGTTGGTATTATCGACGCTGATATTTACGGTTTTAGTGTGCCGGATATGATGGGGATAGAAAAACGTCCGATTGTTAGGGGAGATAAGATAATCCCAGTGGAGCGTCTAGGTGTAAAAGTAATCTCAATGGGCTTCTTTGTAGAAGATAATGCGCCAGTTATTTGGAGAGGGCCTATGCTTGGGAAAATGTTAAATCATTTCTTCACAGAAGTAGAGTGGGGCGATTTAGATTATTTAGTATTAGATTTACCACCAGGTACAGGTGATGTTGCGCTAGATTTACATTCCATGCTACCAGCTTGTAAAGAGATTATTGTAACAACACCTCATCCAACAGCGGCGTTTGTAGCAGCGCGTGCTGGAGCGATGGCTTTACGTACTGAACATAGTATATTAGGTGTCGTTGAAAATATGGCGTATTTTGAAAGTAAAGCAACGGGTGAGAAAGAGTATGTGTTTGGAAGAGGTGGCGGAGATAAATTAGCTACGGAACTCCAAACGGATGTACTTGGCCGAATTCCTCTTCAACAACCGGATTGGAATAAAGAGGACTTTGCTCCTTCGGTATATGAAGATACGCATACAACGGGTATTATTTATAGCAAAATAGCAGAGACAGTAATAGATAAGACAAGCGCTATGCAAAAATAAAACTTTGATTAGTGGGGTTCATCCATTACTGACGATAATTAACTGGTTAATAGCAGCATAAAGTAATAACGAGTGGACATTGCGTATTGTCCACTCGTTATTATAGTTATTAATTTTTTATTGTTGATCTTTTTTCTCACCTTGAGAGCCACCTTCACCGCCTGCTTCTTTTTTGTCAGATCCGCTTTTTTCAACTTTTTGCACACCTTTACTAATAATATCAATCATTTTAGCTTGGAAGAGTGGGCTTTCAGCAGTTTCTGCTAGTACTTGTTGTAAATATTGACGGTATTCTTTACTCTTCATTGTCTGCAACATCATTTTTTCTACTTCAGGGTTTTTCATAATTTCTATAACGCCTGCTTGGTATTCAGGGTCTTTTAGTAAGGTTTTCATTAAAATTGTTTGCTCTTTCCCCATACTTTTAGCGAATTTCGATGAGAACTCAGGGTCTTTAAAGAGCTTTTCCCAGAATTGCTGCCCTTTTTCGGAGACCAGTGCATCTTCAATTGTTTTCTTTACTACTGTTTCATCTAGTATGAGTGCTTGTTTCATTTTTTCATCAGTTAATACATCTTGAATGGCCTTCTTACCTTGATCGGTTTTTAAAATATCAACAATCATTTTCTTTGTTTGATCGTAATCTAGTTCGGATTTCGTTTCTTTTCCTTGGGCACATGCTACAAGTGCGGTAAGTAGAAAAGAAGAAACGAAAACGAGTAGTATCCGTTTCATAAATTGGAACTCCTTTCAGCACAGTTCTCTCTTTTTAATATAAATATCTTTAAGGAATTTATACATGAACATGGCTAGCTTTTTGAAATTGTCATTGATACAATTTAATTAGAAATATAAGGATAATGGGGGATGTGTTGTGAATAGCCGCAAGTGGGTACGACTATTTTTAACGACGTTGTTTCTTGGTGGGATTAGCACAGTTATTATTGGGTTTGTTTTGGAGTGGGACAAGTATGTTAAATTTTTTCAAAATTTCGACGGAAAAGAAATTCTAGCAGTTTCTTTCTGGTTAATGGGTGTAGGATTTATTTTTAGTGTTATAAGTCAAATGGGGTTCTTTGCATATTTGACCATTCATCGTTTTGGATTAGGGATGTTCCGATCTTCTTCTTTATGGAATGCAGTCCAGCTTTTCTTTATTGCATTCGTGTTATTTGATTTTGTGTATTTAAGATCTGTACTTATTGCCAATGGAGAAGCTTCACTAGGTAACAACATACTTGTTGCCGGAGTGTTATTTGTTTTTGGAGCGATTGTTGCTTACATAAAGAGTAAGGAAACAAATAAAAAAGCATTTGTACCAGCTCTGTTCTTTATGGTTGTTGTAACAATTCTTGAATGGGTGCCAGCACTTCGGATTAATGATACAGATTGGTTATATTTGATGGTTATACCACTCTTGTTATGTAATGCATATCAGTTACTTATATTGCATCGTTTAATTGGAAAGACGAGTGAAACTCCAAAAATTAGAGTGGTTTCTTAAGTTTTTATGTAGTGAAATATTGGAATGATAAAAAGCTCCACTATCTTATTGAAAGGTAGTAGAGCTTTTTATACGTAAAAGAGTTTACTTTACATCTTCGCTTTTGGCGCTTGTGTTGGAAATAAGCTGTGAGACAGATATTTGTTCATATCCGTCGCTTTTTAATTTTTGTAACAGTAGTGGCAAAGCTTTATTTGTTTGAAGGGCGGAATCGGACGCATGTAATAAAACAATATCTCCACCCTTCAAATTATTAGAGACGGTGGATACGATGTTATTTACACCTGGGTTTTTCCAATCGTTAGAGTTGTTACTCCAATGAACGACAGTGTATCCGAGTGATTCTGCAATTTTAAGGGTTGCTTTGTTAAAGTCGCCACTAGGTGGACGCAGTAACTTAATTTGTTTTACACCAAGCTTTGTAAAAACATCTTGTGCTCGTAAAAGATCTCTGCGTATTTCGTTTGCCTCAAGAGAGGTGTAGGATGTGTAATTATAGCCCATACTGCCGATTTCATGTCCATCTTTTATAATGCGCTCAACAATATCAGGGTGTCTTTCAGCCCATGCAGCAGAAAGGAAAAAGGTTGCATTCTTAATTTCTCTTTCTTTGAGTGTATCAAGGATTGGAATCGCCTTTTTATCTCCCCAGCTAATATCAAACGTGAATGCAACCTGTTTTTTAGCAGTATCTCCTTTATAAATTACTTTAGGGCCTGTAGCAGTTGAAAAAGCAGACTCATGTGAATATGTTTTTAAAAAGAGTAGCCATGCTGTAAACAAGGAAAGTATTACTATTAAGCTGATGTGTCTAAAAGTTCTTTTACTCGTAATAAAAAAGAAAAACATAATATTACGCCCCTTTGTCCAATCCTTTTCAGTTACATATATGCTTTAAATATAAAAAAGAGAACAAGGGATTAATATCGTAAGTAGTGGATATGATGAATGATAGGATTTGGATAAGTGAAAATGAGCGGAACGTTTATTGTTCTGTAAGGAATTATTGAGGTGATGGTTTGATTGGGATTATGTTAACGAAAGAAGAGAAAAAAGAAATGGAATACATATTGAAGAGAGAATTAGAGGAACTCTTATTTGATTTTGAAGATGAGCGTATTCATCATGTTGTAAAAAAAGCGATGGAAGAAAGGTATAAACTCATTTTTTGTTTGTTTCGGAGAGTTGCTAATACAGAAGAATGTATTCGTTATGTAAGAAAAAGAACTTTTTATTAAAAAGTGTTGACGTTAATAGTTAGTATATGATAAATTAATAACCGTCGCTGATGCGGAAACGCAGGAAACGACAAAAAAGAAAATTAAAAACTTAGTTGACATCGAAAAACGAAGATGTTAACATAAGGAAGTCGCAAA
>JAQEWB010000006.1 GCA_027694045.1 Bacillaceae bacterium OF18-1A
TACTCAGCCTTATCCATTTACACAGACTTCTTGACGGAACCAATATATTTCAAGAATCGCTGATATATTTGGAGTTGTGATCGATATATTTTAAAAAATCACTCGTATAATTTCATTTGGTAAGGAATTGTTCAATGAAGAGAAAGAAGAGGAGGTGTCATAATGGACATCGCCTCTTCTTCGAGTGTAGTAATTAGCGTCTAAATTTCACAATGAAAGTATCGTCTGTTTTTTCCATCTCATATCCAAAGTAACCTTCCGAAAGCAACGCCTGCTGTCCGCCAGCATCACTCATTGGAACACTTTTAATATCCGTCCATTCTCTTTCGATGTCCTTACGCAATTCCTTCACAAAAATATACCGCATACTACCACTATACTTTTCCTTCAATGCAGCAATCTCCATCCTTTGCGCAAACTTATCCTTCAAACTTGGAATGTTAAAAGGAGCAACCGTACAGCAAACATAATCATATTTGCCATCTTTTTTTTGTAATTCATCCATGATGACTGTCGCTAATATTTTTTGCATGCCATTTCCGCGGCAGTTCGGATGAACGTTTGAGATTTCTTGATAGATGACGCGGTGTAGTTCACCTTCTGATAGGCCAATATCAAGTCCTAAATGCTCGTCATCGATAGGAGGGACGAGTAGGGCACGAAATGCGATAAGTTCGTTTTTGATAAAGGCACCAATCATCATGCCGTTTCCTTCTAAAATGTATTGAAATTCTTCTTGTGAGAGTGGTTGTAAACGACCTTTATCTTCTAGTGCTTCAACTACAACGTTTTGTAGTGATAAAATTTGTCCGATATGCTTACTTGATAGTAATGTAACGTGAAATGACTCGTTATTTTG
Source organism: Bacillaceae bacterium OF18-1A (assembly GCA_027694045.1). Taxonomy (GTDB): domain Bacteria; phylum Bacillota; class Bacilli; order Bacillales; family Bacillaceae_G; genus Bacillus_A. Next base: position 860 of record JAQEWB010000006.1, read on the forward strand.
TTTTAATGCACCTTCATATAGAACTGTCATGTATGAGTCCTCCTTTAGCGTACAACGTCTTGAAAGACGGTTAGTTCTTGTAGTGTATCTTCATTTATTTCAATACCTAGTCCTGGCTTTTCGTTTAAACGAATGAATGGCACGTCGTAATGTAAGTTACCAATGTCTTTCGTGAATTTTAATGGCCCTGTTAGCTCAACGCTCGTAATGATTTTCTTTGAGAAAGCGACATGGAATCCTGCGGAAGAGGCAACGGATGATTCGACCATTGATCCGACTTGGCATTCAATACCAGCCATTTCAGCTTGATGAGCAAGTTTTACAGCTTGATATATGCCGCCGCACTTCATTAGTTTTATATTTACTTTATCAGCTGCATCTAATTTTATAATTTGGCGCATTTCACGAGAACTTTTTAGTCCTTCATCAATCATAAGCGGAAGGTCTGTTTTAGAACGAATATGAGCCATTGCGTCAATATCGTCAGCTACTACAGGTTGCTCAATCCAGTCGACGTTTAAATGTCCTAATGAACGAAGCGCAGTTAATGTGTTTGCACTATTTTTCCAACCTTGGTTGACATCAACACGAATGGCGATGTCATTTCCTACACATTCACGTACAGCTTCAATTCTTTTTACATCTTCTTGTACATTTGTGCCGACTTTCATTTTGAAAGATTGGTAACCTTTCTGAATCATAGAAGAAGCTTCTTCAGCCATATCTTCTGGATCAGCGATGCTTAAGACGTGAGTAACGGGGAACTCATCATGGTAGCGCCCACCAATTAATTGATATACAGGTTGATTTAGCTTTTTGCCCATTATGTCAAAACAAGCAATATCAATCGCAGCTTTTGCTGTTGGTACACCGTAAATAGTATTGTCCATCATATCGTGTATTTTTTCGATATTCATTGGATTTTTTCCGATAAGAGCAGGAGCTAGCGTATGTTTTAAGGTGTGGAAAGTACTTTCCCATGATTCACCTGTGACGTGATCATCAGCGACTCCTTCGCCGTAACCGATAATACCTTCATCTGTTTCCATTTTGATGATAATAGAAGGCATATCAGAATAAGAACCATAACTAATAACAAACGGATCGCGAAGTGGTAAACGAATTGCGTAAAGATGAATAGCTGTAATTTTCATTGAATAAAGACCCCTTCCTGTTTACAATGGTTTTGTACATTTGATATAGTTGACGTTAAATAGTCGTTAATTAATGATAAGGAGTTAGAGAAAATGATAATAAAAATTGCAGTTGTCGGTTCAAAGGAGTTTATAGAGGATCTTTTACCTATTGCTCATAAAGTAGAAGAAATAGAGATTGATCCATATATTTACCTTCATCCGGCTGAATCTTCTGAAATATTAAAGCGTTTAAAACCTTGTGATGTTATCTTTTTCTCGGGTGCCCTACCTTATTATATGGCAAAAGAAATAAGAGAACAATTACGAATTCCAAGTACGTACTTACAGCAAGACGAGACAACGGTCGCATCGTCACTCCTTTCTATAATATATCATCAAAGCATTCAACCTCATAAAATTTCAATTGATTTAGTAGATCGTACATTTATTACAAATGTGTTCCATGATATCGGTCTGAAAGAAACGCCACAAGTAATGGATTATGAAAATATGTTGTGGAGTAAAGGCGAAATAAATAGAGTCATCGATTTCCATGTAGCTAAGTATCAATCAGGAGATTCGGATTTAGCTTTAACTAGTATTCACGCTGTTTATGATGAACTTCAAAAAATAGGTATTCCTTCAGAGCGTATGATAGATCCGACGCAATCCATTATACATGGGTTAAAAGATGCAAAAATAAAAGCCGAGTTAGCAAAAAGCCATTCAGCAACTGTTGGTGCTTGCATTATATCCTTTATGGAGATACAAGAAAGCTCGCTTGAACAATTAAATCTAGTTTCAAAAGAATTACGTGGTTCATTTAAACAAGTTGATGAAATGACATTTATTTTGTATACGACTCGCGGTGATATTGAATCGAGTATAAAAACAAATATGATAGATAACGTATTTATGAGTATAGAAGGTAGGATAGCTATTGGTTTTGGTTACGGGAAAACTGTGAAAGAAGCGGAGCAAAATGCTAAAATCGCTCAAGGTTTCGCGAAGAATAATCCAATAGATCATTGTTTTTATATACTAACAAGTGAGAAGGAACTATTTGGTCCATTTCCGAAAGAACAGAGAGTACAAAGTTTGAAAAATGCTAACCCAGAATTAATGAAAATAGCGAAGGAAACGAAGCTTAGTCCAGCAAACTTGTCAAAAATTATTCAGTTTAGTCAATCACACCCATCAATAAAATTTACAGCGGCAGATCTTTCTGAGTACTTACAAGTAACGCGGCGATCAACAGAAAGGTTGTTAAAGAAATTAGTTGATTACGGGTATGCCCATATTTGCGGCGAGGAAATGCCCTATCAACAAGGGCGTCCTCGCGCAATATATGAACTGAATTTACCACTATTTTTAAGCTTCTAGTTGAGCCTTTTGTTTTTTCAGTAGTTCAGCTTTTTCAATGTCTGATAGTTTTACAATTGTGAAACCAGTTATGCCGTAAATGATTGAAATAATAGGTACGATGAAATTCAAGATAGCATAAGGAGCATACTCAAATGCACCTACGCCAAGTGTTGCTAGAATAAATACACCGCACGTATTCCAAGGGACGAAGACAGAAGTTAACGTCCCGCCATCTTCTAATGCTCTGGATAAATTTTTAGAGTGTAGTCCTTTTTCTGTGTAGGCATTTGCGTACATTCTTGAAGGAACAACAATCGAAATATATTGTTCAGAGCAAGTAAGATTTGTTGCAAAACAAGATGCGATAGTAGAAGCGATAAGTCCCTTTGCTGATGTCGCTAATTTTAAAATTTGATTTACAATTGCGCGAAGAATTCCAGTATGTTCTAATACTCCGCCGAAAGTCATAGCGACAATCGTCATAGAAACTGTATTCATCATCGAATCTAAGCCACCGCGGTTAAATAGTTCGTCTACTAGCTTGTTTCCAGTGTCTATGACAAATCCAGCTTGGAGTGCACCGACAGAGGCTGAGACAGAACCACCTTGAATAAAGACTTGTGATAAAAATCCTAAAATAATCCCTACGAGAATAGCTGGTATAGCTGGCACTTTTTTAGCGACCAATACCATAACGACTACAGGTATGATTAATAGGAAAGGTGAGATAACAAAGTTTTGTTGCAAGACTTGTAATGTTTGATCGATGCTTTTCGCATCAATATTGTTAGCGCCGAAGCTTCTTCCTAAGAAAGCGTAGACGATAAGAGTAATGATTAAACCTGGAATTGTAGTAAATAACATGTGACGAATATGAGCGAATAAATCTGTATTTGTTAATCCTGCGGCTAAGTTCGTTGTGTCTGAAAGCGGTGACATTTTATCACCAAAGTAAGAGCCTGAAATAATGGCACCCGCAACCATTGGAGCTGGGATACCCATACTTAGGCCAATACCCATTCCGGCAACACCGATTGTACCCATTGTAGACCAAGAGCTACCAATCGCTAATGCAACGATAGAACAGATAATTGTAATTGAAACTAAAAATAGTGATGGAGTTAACAGTTTTAAACCGTAATAAATCATTGTTGCGACGATTCCGCCGCCAATCCAAGCACCAATTGTTAAGCCAACAAGAATAATAATGACTATAGCTGGTAATGCAAGTCGAATTCCTTTATACATTGCCTCTTCAATATCATTCCATTTGTAACCGTAACGCCAAGCAACGATAGAAGCAACGGTTGTACCAATAATAAGTGGGACATGAGGGCTTTGCTCTAATACAACAATTGTGACCATCATAACTGCAACTGTAATGATAATAGGGATCATTGCTACTCCAAAAGGTATTTCTTTTTTCATAAACTGCCTCCTTATTATGTTTGTTTTTATTTTTAGAATTGTCGCAAAATAGACGCTTATTAGGCTATAATAACTAAAGATATATGTAAGCGTCAATATAAAAACAGAAAATAAAGAACATTCTATTTGTATGGATATTTTTGTAAAATGATACAGGGGTATAGATGAATAGCATTTAAAAATAAATAATTGACTTTTTTCTTAAAATTCAATATGTTCATAAAAACATCTGTTTTTCATAAGTATAATTAACCTGAATGGTTTGTAATTTGGGAAGGAGAATGAAACTTTGAAAACATTAGAACTACAAGAGCGTTTAACAGAAATTTTTCAACATTTACATGAAAACCCTGAAGTAAGTTGGAAAGAGTATGAAACGACAGCGTATATTACTAACTTTTTAAAAGAAGAAGGAATTTCATATAAAACATTTGATGATTGCCCAGGCGTAATCGCTGAGATTGGTACTGGGAATCCGGTTATTGCGATCCGTGCTGATATGGATGCACTTTGGCAAGAAGTGAATGGAGAATTTAAGGCGAATCATTCGTGTGGTCACGATGCTCATATGACGATTGTAATGGGGCTTATTTTGCAATTAAAGACTATGAGATGGAAAAACGGTACAGTTAGATTTATTTTTCAGCCAGCAGAAGAGAAGGGGAATGGTGCTTTAAAGATGGTAGAAAAAGGCGCTGTAGATGATGCTGATTTCTTATTTGGTGTTCATTTAAGGCCGATTGAAGAATTACCTTTGAAACAAGCCGCTCCATCTATTCGCCACGGAGCAGCAGGATTTTTAGAAGGCACGATTCATGGGGAAGATGCGCATGGCGCAAGACCACATCAAGGTGTGAATGCGATTGATGTCATTTCGATGATTAATATCGGTTTGAAAAATATATGGCTGCCACCACAAAGTTCATATTCGGTGAAGATGACGAGGTGTCAAGCTGGTGGAGAAAATTTGAATATTATACCAGGTAACGGTCATTTTAGTTTAGATGTAAGAGCAGAGAACAATAATCTACTAGAAGAATTGAAGAGAAAGATAGAGCATGTAATAGAATCAGCTGCATCGATGGGATCGAAAACTTCATATGAATGGATTGATCTTGCACCAGGGGCGGAAGTGTCAGAAGAAGCTGAACGTTTCATGCGTAAAGGCATTCTCGAAGTATATGGAGCAGAGCAATGTACAGGGCCGCTTTATACGACAGGAAGCGATGATTTCCATTACTACACAGTGAAAAGGCCGCATTTAAAAGCTGTCATGCTTGGACTAGGGGCAAACTTACAACCTGGATTACACCATCCGTATATGAAGTTTGATCATAGTTGTATTATGGATGGAGTAGAAATATTGAAACAAGCTGTATTGAAAGTGATAGAGGACAGGGGCTAGAGAGCTCCTGTTTTTTTATTAAGTCCATATAATTTCACGTATCAAGTGATTTCACAAGAAATGAGTATCGAGTACATGGTGTATAATAATAAGTACCATTTTTTAATAGGAGAAAACGAATGAACGAACAATATTACGATGCAGTTTTACATATAAAAACAGCCGGTGAGCAAAAAGGATTTAACAAGTCTATGCATTATCACCGCTATGAACCGACGCCGTATAGCGGGTTAGATGAGTTATTGAATCAATATGAAATACGAAGTAGTGACCGAATTGTAGACTTTGGGTGCGGAAAAGGGCGATTAAACTTTTATATGCATCATAAATGTGGTGCTTCAGCAGTTGGAATTGAAATGAATGAAGAGTTTTATAAAGAAGCGATGGATAATCGAGATCGTTATGCACGAAAGGCACGAAACAGTAAGGGGAAAATTCAATTCCAATGTTGTTTAGCGCAGGAATATGAGATTGATCCACATGATAATAGGTTTTATTTCTTTAATCCATTTTCTGTACAAGTGTTTATGAATGTAGTAAATAACATTTTACTTTCGGTAGAAGAATTGGAGAGAGAAGTGGATATTATTTTATATTATCCTTCTGAAGATTATATTTTCTTCTTAGAAAATCAGACTGCATTTGAGCTGAAGAAAGAAGTTAGATTGCCAGGTGCTTATGAGAAGAATGGGAATGAGAGGTTTTTAGTTTATACATTAGGGTTATAAAAAAAAGCAGGTGCATTGGCACCTGCTTTTTTAACTCACGTCTATATAATTAGTTACGGATTAAGTAATCAAATGCACCTAAAGCTGCGTTTGCACCTGAACCCATAGAGATGATGATTTGCTTGTACGGATTATTTGTACAGTCACCTGCAGCAAACACTCCTGGTACGTTTGTAGCGCCATGCTTGTCTGTTACGATTTCACCGCGAGCGCGTTCAACTGTTTCGCCTAACCAGTCTGTGTTTGGCACAAGACCGATTTGTACGAATACACCTTGTAATTCAACGTGATGAACTTCTTCAGTTTCACGATCGATGTAAGAAATACCGTTTACTTTGTCAGTACCAGTAATTTCTTTCGTTTGAACGTTTTTCAAAACAGTTACGTTTGGTAAGCTGTTAAGACGCTCTTGTAATACAGCATCAGCTTTTAATTCTGGCATGAACTCAAGAACAGTTACGTGCTTAACGATACCCGCTAAGTCGATAGCTGCTTCGATACCAGAGTTACCGCCACCGATAACTGCTACGTCTTTTCCAGTGAATAATGGACCGTCACAGTGTGGGCAGTATGCTACACCTTTATTTTTGAACTCAGCTTCACCTGGTACGCCAACATTACGCCAGCGAGCACCTGTAGAAACGATTACGCTCTTACTTTTCAGAATGGCGCCGTTTTCAAGTTCCACTTCAATAAGTTCTTTTTTCTCTAAACGTTTCGCACGTTGTAGATTCATTACATCGATGTCGTATTCTTTTACGTGCTCTTCAAGGCTTGCTACTAGCTTAGGACCTTCAGTCTTTTTCACGCTGATGAAGTTCTCAATGCCCATAGTATCCATTACTTGACCACCGAAGCGCTCAGCAACGATACCAGTGCGGATGCCTTTACGTGCTGCGTAAATTGCTGCACTTGCACCAGCAGGGCCGCCACCAACAACAAGAACATCGTATGGATCTTTATCAGAAAGCTCTGATGCATCTGGACCGTTACCCATTTTAGCTAAAATTTCTTCAAGTGTCATACGACCGCTTCCGAAAGATTCGCCGTTTAGGTAAACAGTTGGTACTGCCATGATGTCTTTGCTTTCTACTTCCTCTTTGAATGCAGCGCCATCAATCATAGTATGTGTAATACTAGAGTTAAGAACGCTCATTACGTTAAGAGCTTGTACAACATCAGGACAGTTATGACAACTTAGGCTGATATAAGATTCAAAATGATATTCGCCTTGAATGTTTTTAATTTGATCGATTAATTTTTGTTCAACTTTTGGAGCGCGTCCACTTACTTGTAGTAAAGCTAACACTAATGAAGTAAATTCGTGTCCTAATGGAATACCAGCGAATACAACACCAGTGTCTTCACCAGGGCGATTTACGCTAAAGCTTGGTGTTCTCTCTAGTTCAGCTTTTTCTACTGTAATCTTAGACGACATAGTAGCTAACTCATCTACTAGAGCTAACATATCTTTAGATACGTTGTCGTCTCCAGCGCTTACTTTAAGTAAAATATCGTTCTCCATTAATTGAAGGTATTGGGATAGTTGTGTTTTTATATCTGCATCTAGTATCATTTTGATCGAACTCCTTAGATTTTGCCTACAAGGTCAAGGCTTGGTTTAAGTGTTGCAGAACCCTCTTGCCATTTAGCTGGGCAAACTTCACCTGGGTTGTTACGTACGTATTGAGCTGCTTTAATTTTGTTAACAAGAATGCTTGCGTCACGGCCGATACCGTCAGCATTGATTTCCATAGATTGGATAACACCGTCTGGATCGATAATGAATGTACCACGAGCAGCAAGACCTTCTTCTTCCATTAAAACGTTGAAGTTTGTAGTGATTGTGCGAGTTGGGTCACCAATCATAATGTATTCGATTTTGCCGATAGTTTCTGAGCTATCATGCCATGCTTTGTGAGTGAAGTGAGTATCTGTAGATACAGAGTATACTTCAACGCCTAACTCTTTAAGAGTTGCGTATTGGTTTTGTAAGTCTTCAAGTTCAGTTGGGCAAACGAATGTGAAGTCTGCTGGGTAGAAACAAACTACGCTCCATTTTCCTTTTAAACTTTCGTCAGTAACTTGGATAAATTCTCCATTATGGTAAGCATTAGCTTTAAACGGTTTTACTTCTGTTCCGATTAATAACATATTAAAATTCCTCCTAAATGTTGGTTTTGAGCATCAAAAAATAGTGTGCTCATAAAATATATTTTTTAATTAACTATAATAATTCTAATTCGATATTAATTATCATATAGAAGTGGTTATTTTGTCAAGAGAATAAACCAACTTTATACCAATTTAATTAATATTTATTCTCAATTAAGACTAACAGGGAATGGAAAGGTAATTTTAAGTCTATAAATTTTAGATGAGTAGTTGAAAGTTTAGTGTGTATGTTAGAGATAGTGTGTAAGTTTAATTTCTTAGGAAGGAGATATTTCTTAGAAGTTGTGGTTTTGAAAAGGAACTGCTTACTTCTATTTTACAAAGAATTTTGTGATAAATAAAATAAAATGAATCGGAAATTTTTTGAACAATTTTTGTCCCCTCAAATATATAATTAGGAAGTATATTACGATAATAGTTAGAAACATTGACTCAAAGTGCTAACAAGATATAATAAAACCTAGATATACATTTCAAAAAGAAGATTATATATTTTAGGATGAAAGATTTAATCCTATTATTTTTTATAGCTTTTAGAAAACGCTTACAATTAGTGTGGAGGGGAAACCATGTCTAAGTTCACAAAGTATTTTTTAATGGAAGCTAATGATGTGATTGTATATGTGAAAGAGAAATTATCTAAGTTTGAACATGCAAAGGGGTTACAGTGTAAAGAAATAGGTGATGGCAATTTAAATTATGTGTTCCGCGTTTGGGATGAAAAGGAGAACATTTCTGTCATTGTAAAGCAAGCTGGGGATACAGCACGCATTTCAGATGAGTTTAAGTTGTCGACGAATCGTATTCGTATAGAATCAGATGTTTTGCAGTTAGAGGAAGAGTTAGCACCTGGGCTTGTTCCAATGGTGTATTTTTTTGATAGTGTGATGAATTGTTGTGTAATGGAAGATTTATCGGACCATACCATATTACGTACAGCACTTATAAATCATCAAATGTTTCCAAAGCTTGCAGATGATTTAACGACCTTTTTGGTAAATACACTCTTATTAACATCGGATGTTGTAATGAATCATAAAGAGAAGAAGGAACTGGTGAAGAATTATATAAACCCTGAATTATGTGAGATTACAGAAGACCTCGTATACGCTGAGCCATTTACAAATCATAATAAGCGTAATGAGCTGTTTCCGTTAAATGAAGGATGGATTAGAGAGCATATTTATAGTGATAAAGAGCTTCGTATGGAAGTAGCAAAACTTAAGTTTTCTTTTATGACGAATGCACAGGCGCTTATTCACGGTGATCTGCATACTGGTTCTGTTTTTATAAAAAATGATTCCACAAAGGTAATTGATCCTGAGTTTGCCTTTTACGGACCAATGGGATATGACATTGGGAACGTAATGGCGAATTTAATGTTTGCTTGGGTAAATGCAGATGCAACGATGTCAGCTGGAGCTGAGAAAGATACGTATATGGATTGGTTACAATCGACAATGGTAGAGGTAATTGATTTATTTAAGAAGAAGTTTTTAAATGCTTGGGATATTCATGTGACAGAGATTATGGCAAAGGAAGAAGGCTTTAACGAAATGTATTTACAATCTGTATTAGAGGATACAGCTGCGGTGACGGGACTTGAGTTAATTCGTCGTATTGTTGGGCTAGCGAAAGTAAAAGACATTACTTGTATTGAGAATGAGGAAGCACGTGCTAGAGCGGAACGTATTTGTCTTCAAGTAGCGAAGAAATTTATTTTACGAGCGAATCAATATAAAACAGGTACAAGCTTTGTAGAAACGTTAAAAGAACAGTCCATGCACTACGCGAAGTAAGGGGAGAAGATGATGGAAGAGCAATTAATACCAATTCAGTGGAAAGATGAAGCTTTAGTTTTATTAGATCAAACATTATTACCGAATGAGGTTGTCTATGAATCTTTCAAGACAGCTGAAAGTGTGTGGGATGCCATTCAAGTAATGAAAGTAAGAGGCGCGCCAGCGATTGGTGTTTCAGCAGCTTACGGTGTGTATTTAGGAGCCAAGGAAGTTACCCAAAGTACAGTGGAAGAATTTGTAGAGGCAGTCAAAAAGGTATGTGCATATTTGGCAACATCAAGACCGACAGCAGTAAACTTATTTTGGGCACTTGAAAGAATGGAAGCAGTAGCGCTAGAAAACACTCACTTATCAATCGGACAGTTAAAAGATAGATTACTAGAAGAGGCAAAAGAGATTCATAGAGAAGATGAAGAAATTAACCGTCAAATTGGGGAACATGCATTAACGTTATTCCATGATGGAATGGGAATATTAACACATTGTAATGCTGGTGCGTTAGCGACGACTAAGTATGGTACTGCGACAGCTCCAATGTACTTAGCGAAAGAAAAAGGATGGGACTTAAAAATCTATTCCGATGAAACGCGTCCTAGATTACAAGGTTCAACGTTAACAGCATTAGAATTGCAGCGAGCGGGAATTGATGTCACTGTCATTACGGATAATATGGCGGCTATGATCATGTCACAAGGGAAGGTTGATGCGGTAATCGTTGGATGCGACCGTGTGGCAGCAAACGGTGATGTAGCAAATAAAATTGGAACCTTAGGTGTATCTATTTTAGCGAAATACTACAACATTCCTTTTTATATAGCAGCACCAACGCCGACAATTGACTTGAAAACACCGACAGGAAAAGAAATTCCAATCGAGGAAAGAGATGCTTCTGAAGTAATTAATCGCTTTGGACAATATTCGGCTCCGAAAGAAAGTAAAGTATATAATCCTGCATTTGATGTCACGCCATATGAAAATGTAACAGCGATTATTACGGAAAAAGGGATTGTGAAAGCACCGTTTACGGAGAACTTAAAAAAGCTATTTCAATAAGTAGATAGAGTTAAAAAGTCAGTCATCATAAGCTTCATACTTAGGGGGATGTATATGTTATTACAAAAAGAGAGAGAAGAAATTGTAGCGTACGGAAAGAAAATGATTTCTAGCGGTTTAACAAAGGGGACAGGCGGTAACATTAGTATTTTCAATCGTGAACAAGGTCTTGTTGCGATTAGCCCAAGTGGTTTAGATTATTATGAAACAACGCCCGCGGATGTAGTTATATTAAATTTAAATGGCGAAGTGATAGAAGGAGAGAGAAAACCGTCAAGTGAATTAGATATGCATCTTATTTATTATCGAAATCGTGAAGACATAAATGCGCTTGTACATACGCACTCTCCTTATGCGAAGACGATTGCATCATTAGGATGGGATCTTCCTGCTGTGTCATATTTAATTGCTTTTGCAGGTCCGAATGTCCGTTGTGCACCTTATGAAACGTTTGGTACGAAGCAATTAGCAGAAGCTGCTTTTGAAGGAATGATTGATCGTCGCGCCGTTTTACTCGCAAATCACGGTTTAATTGCAGGTGCGAATCATATAAAAATGGCATTTACTGTTGCAGAAGAGATTGAGTTTTGTGCGCAAATTTATTATCAAACGAAAAGCATCGGAGAACCGAAGTTATTACCAGAAGACGAGATGGAGAATCTGGCGAAGAAGTTTGAAGGATATGGGCAGTAGTAGAATAAAAACATCCTCAAGATCTTTTCTTGAGGGTGTTTCTTTACACTTTCTTCAGCAACAAATACATAAAGTAAGGAGCACCAATTAAAGCAACGACAATACCTGCTGGAATGCCGCTAGGCTCAACAATATTTCGGCCAATTGTATCTGCTAATAGTAATAGCCATCCACCTATTAAAACCGCGATTGGCATGAAGATTTGATGTCTTGGACCTACTAAAGATTTTGCGATATGAGGGGCCATTAGACCTATGAAGCTAATGCCACCTGTTACGGAAACAGCTGCAGCTGCAAGTGCAACGGCTGCAATTAATAAGTATCTGCGTTCTTTTTCAATTTCAATTCCGATACCAATTGCGACAGGCTCGTTTAATGCCAGTATGTTTAAGCGATTTGCTTTATAGAAAACAAACGGGATTAATACGATTAGCCATGGGAGCATTGCTAAAACAAATGTCCAGTCATCTCCCCAAATGTTCCCGGCAATCCACTTTGAAATAAAGTCTACTTTCATACGATCTGCGGATGAAATAAGCACAATCATCATTCCAGATAGTGCAAATGAAAAACCAATACCAGTTAATGTTAATCGCACCGGCTGAAGTCCTGTCGATTTGCTATATGAAAATACGTAAATTAAAACTGCTGTAAGAAAAGCACCGATAAATCCAACGACTGGTAGTAAGTAAAGAAATGAACCTACATCTATTGGAAAGTATAAAAAGAAAATAGAAACAGCAACACCGGCCCCAGAGTTGATTCCGAGAATACCAGGTTCAGCTAAATCATTTCGAGTGATTCCTTGCAGGATAGCCCCCGATAAAGCGAGTGCCATACCAGCTAATAATGTAATGACAATTCTAGGTAATCTTAAAGAGTATAAAACAAATTCCTCTTTAAAAGTTCCTTGTCCCATCAATGTTGGGAGTAATCGATCATAAGATAAAGATGCTGAACCAAGTCCCATTCCAATGACAATGGTTGTAATGGTTAGCATAAGTAATGCAAGTATAATAAGACGTTGTTTTCTTAAAATAGATGGCATCATGAGAATGTTCTTCCTCCTTTACGTACAATGAATAGGAAGAATGGCAATCCTACAATGGCGACAATTGCCGCCACTGGTGTTTCGTATGGAGCGTTAATGGTACGACCGATTGTATCTGCAAGTAGCATAAAGGAAGCTCCAGCAATTGCTGACATCGGTATAACAAAGCGGTAATCTGGACCGACAATTGGGCGCACCATATGAGGTACCATTAAACCGATAAATGCCATATTTCCGACAAGTGCTACAGAAGCACCAGCAAGCAAGATAATAATGATAAATAAAATTGTTTTAATGACAATAATTTTTTGACCGAGTCCAACAGCAACTTCTTCACTGAAACTAAGGACTGTCAATTTTCTTGCAAATAAGATAGCGACAAAAATACTGATTAAAATGACTGGAATAATAATTTTTAATTGACTCCAAGTTGTTCCAATTACGCCTCCAGCAGTCCAAAGTGATACATCTTGTGAAATTTTGAAGTAAATGCCTATACCTTCTGAAATTGCGAGTAGAAATGCTGAAACCGCAGCCCCCGCCAATACAATTCGAAGAGGAGAAAGTCCACCTTTTTTCACCATACCAATTCCAAATACCATAATAGCGCCAATTGCAGCACCAATAAAGCAAGCTAATGTTAAGTAAAGATAACTAATAGAAGGATTAAAAGCGAGCGTTAGTGCAAGCGCAGCATTCGCTCCACCAGTTAATCCAAGTAACCCTGGGTCTGCAAGTGGATTTCGTGTTAATCCTTGCATAATTGCTCCAGAAACAGCAAGTCCAGCACCTACAAAAATAGCAGCAACCTCACGTGGTAAACGTATTTCTTGAATAATAGATATTTTGTCTCCTTTAGCGGAGGAAGTGAGAGCTAGCCACACATCTTTTATAGAAGTATCTGCAGCACCTGATACCATTGCAACCATAAAAATAAGGAAGAATGCAATTATGCTCAAAATTAGTTTGTATGTAAAAGCCATGGAACGTGGATTGTCGTGATTTTTTGTCATTCGTTTCACATCTTTTCTGTTCATAGAATAAAGGAAGAGGAATTCTTAAATTAAGAATTCCTCATGTTTGTATTATTGACCAAGAAAGCTCTTCTTGAAGAAGTCTAGTTGGAAATCTAATGTAAGTGGATCATTGAAATAGAATTCCATCATGTTTGCTTCATATACACGATTATTTTTTACTGCTGGGATGTTTTTATATGATTCTGTCTCTTGGAATGAGTTATCAGTATCTTTATTTTTACTTACGATTAAGTAATCACCAGCAAACTCAGGTAATACCTCAGTAGATAATGCGTAGTAACCTTCTTTTAATGCTTTTTCTTTTACTTTTTCAGGCATTTTTAATTTCATTTCTTGGTAAAGGATTTCTGTACCGCGGCCCCAGTTATCGCCATATACGTAAAGCTGTTTATTGAAGTTTTCAACAACAGAAACTGTTGCATCTTCACCGATTTTTGCTTTAATTTCTTTACCAGCTTCTTGAGCACGTTTCTTGAAATCATCAACCCAAGTTTTTGCTTCTTTTTCTTTATTTAATAATTTACCGATTTCAATATGTTGTGTTAAGTAATCAACTTTTCCGTAAGTATATGTTACAGTAGGAGCGATTTTCTTTAACTTATCAACATTTTTAATATTTGATAAACCAATGATTAGATCAGGGTTTAATTCAGCGATTTTTTCAACATTTTCATCTGATACTTCAGCAACGTTTTTTAGCTTGCTGTCAAAGCGGGGGTTTTGTTTAGACCATGAATCAACCCCAACAAGATTTACGCCTAATGACATTACGTTACCAGCGAATGATGATAAAACAACAACGCGTTTTGGATTTGCAGGAACTTCTACTGCACCATTTTCAGATTGGTATGTAATTGTTTCTGATTTGCTACCTTTTGCATCGTTCTTTTTGTCTGTAGAGCCATTGCTACAAGCACTCATAACAAGAACGAAAAGAACTGTTAGTGAAATAAATAACTTTTTCATCGTTTGTCTCCTTTAAATAGATGATATGTGTATACAATAATTTGTTTAACTGCAATCTTTTTGAAAGAGTAGTGGTAATGCAAAATATTCATTTAAAATCTTGAATATGAGATTTTACAATATAGTATTAACCATATTAATGAAAGAAAATGCAATCTCAAATTTTCTAATTATTAACAAATTGATAATGATTATCACTATTGATTCTTTAAATAATATAATTTTATATAGGTGTATTGTCAATAGTAATTTTGATTGTAAATTTTGTAGAAACAGGTTATAGTTTATTGAGAATGATAATCAATTATTAGTAGCTGAGGAGTGGCACGAATGAATCGAGAAGAATTGTTTGATGTAACTGTGATAGGCGGAGGACCTGCAGGGCTTTATTCAGCTTTTTATAGTGGACTTAGAGAGATGAAAACAAAAATAATAGAATTTCAGCCACAGTTAGGTGGCAA
Source organism: Bacillaceae bacterium OF18-1A (assembly GCA_027694045.1). Taxonomy (GTDB): domain Bacteria; phylum Bacillota; class Bacilli; order Bacillales; family Bacillaceae_G; genus Bacillus_A. Next base: position 16,160 of record JAQEWB010000006.1, read on the forward strand.
AATACATGTTTATCCAGAAAAGATGATTTGGGATGTTGGAGGGTTATTGCCAGTTACAGGTGATAAACTAATTGAACAACTTGTAAAGCAAGGGCTAACATTTCAGCCAGAAGTAGTATTAAATACAAAAGTAGGATCGATTATTCGAAATAAAGATGGAATTTTCACGTTAAAAACAAGCACTGGCGAAGAACACTTTTCAAAAACAGTTATTGTTGCAACTGGAAGTGGCATATTGAAACCACAAAAGTTATCAATTGAAGGTGCAGAGCGATTTGAAGTATCGAATTTGAATTATACCGTTAAATCTTTAAAGCGTTTCAAAGATAAAACAATCATTATTTCCGGTGGAGGAAATTCTGCTGTTGATTGGGCAAATGAATTAGAACCAATCGCGAAAAAAGTATATTTAACATATAGAAAAGAAGAATTATCTGGTCATGAAGCACAAGTGAAACAATTGATGAACAGCTCAGCGGAGTGTTTCTTTAATACATCAATCACAAAATTAATTGCTGGCAATAATCATGAGGCAATTGAATATGTAGAATTAACGAATCATGAAACAGGTGAAGTTTCTCATTTACCTATTGATGAAGTGATCATTAACCATGGATATGAACGTGACATTACATTATTAGAAAATAGTGAGTTAGACGTTGCGATTATAGATAATTATTATATTGCAGGGAATGCAAATAGTGAGTCTTCTGTAGATGGATTATATGCTGCTGGAGATATTTTAAAGCATGAAGGTAAATTGCATTTAATTGCCGGAGCATTCCAAGATGCTGGAAATGCTGTAAATAAAGCAAAACAATTTATTCAGCCAGATGCGAGTGAGTATGGAATGGTTTCTTCTCATAATGAAGTGTTTAAGAAGAGAAATCGTGAATTGATTAAGCAGATGATGAAATAAAGGAACAAGTATACCCCCACTTACTTCTCTATTCAAATGGATAGGAGGTGTAAATGGGGGTTTTCCTGTTTACTATATTTTCAATCATTATTATGACACCGGTTTCATCAGTTCATATGGCATGAACATTTTATTTGTAAATCTGTTTGGAATACAATGAATCTATTTTTTTATTATGCTGTCCCTTTAGCTCGTTCATTAGGAAATGGCGTATTTAGTATAGAAGTAATATATTGTTTCCCATGTTTTCGAGCTAATGATTCTAATATTTGACGGACACGTTTTGTAAGATGACCCTGTTCTTTTATAGCTTCACAGTATGCATCATAGAAAGCATATTTAGCCCAAAGGAAATCATCTTGTTGGAATAAGAAATGATTTTTGTACCATTCACTAATTGTATGATAACAATTGTTTTCATGTATCGCTACGCTTTGAGAAAGAATACGATCAGATAAAGATGTAGTTAAATGAGAAATTGTGTGTTCTGTTTCACCTTGTAATGTTTTTTCTAACATTGTAATGATGTGACGAGTAGCCATATGTTAACTCTCCTTTGTGTAAATGGGCGATACCATTCTATATTTAAAAAATACTTACTATATTATTATACAATATATGGAATGCATCCTCCTGCTTTTTAAATCGCATTTACAAAATCTTTTTTATTTATTTACAAAATTAATGTAAAGTAAGATACAGTATATATGAAAAAATAATAAGGGAATGAACGCATTGTATATAACAGTAGAAGAGGCTGCGGAGTATTTGAATTTACCAAAATCGTATATTGAAGAGTTGGTTCAGCAAAAGAAGGTTCGGGCGCTATTCGATGGAGAACAATATTTATTAAATAAAGAACAATTCAATACACATTTAGAACAAATGGAGAAATATAAACAATTGGTGGAAGAAATATTAAACGAACCGATTCCAGAAGATATGGATGTTAAAGACGAAGATTAAACTTAGGGAAATCCCGTATGAAGATGTGCAGCAATGTACCTTCATACGGGATTTTTTTGATAGGTAATAGTCTACCATGGCAAAAGCATATTTTTTATAGTTAGGACAAACATAGAGAACGTAACCTGTACAGATACATATACTATCAGTGCAAAAGCTTATAAATTAATGGAAGGGGTTTTCCTATGAGTCTATTTCATTGTGATTTTCTGAAAGACTTAATTGGATCGTATGTGAGAGTAAACAGAGGTGGCCCGGAATCTCAAAGAGGAATAATTGTGTCAGTATGTGCGGACTATTTCGTATTAGAGAATGAAAAAGGAGAGTATTATTACTATCAGATTTGCCACCTGAAAAGTATTACAAGAAACACGAAAGATTGTGTAGTAGGTGATTGTGAATGGCCGAAAGAAGACTATGCAGAAGATTTTGAAGCACTACTTCAAAGCTTCAAATACCGCTGGGTGAAAATTAATCGTGGTGGTCCAGAGAAAATTGAAGGGATTTTACAAGATGTTTCTTGTGATTATGTAACATTAATTGTTAGAGAAGAAGTTATATTAATTGCATTACCTCATATTAAGAGTGTTAGTTACAGTGTATCAGTATGTGGAGAGAGTGACGAGAGTAGCAATGAGAGCAGTGAGAGTAACAATAACTCTGGTCGAGCTCGTGCACAAAGACAATCAAACAGAGGTAGATAATAAGAAAGGAGGGGACGAAATTGGAGAGTGTATTGTGCTGTTATCAAATTAAAGGTTTAATTGGTGAAAACGTAAAAGTAAATCTTCGTGGCCCAGAAAGTAAAGTGGGAATACTTGTATTGTTAGGAAAAGATTATCTTATACTGCAATTACCTCTTGGAGAATTAGTATATTACCAGTTGAACCATGTGAAGAGCATAGTTAAGAAAGCGAAAGAAACAAAATGTGGAGATTATTGTGACTCATGTTTCTGTCCAGAGGATACTTTTACTGATGTATTGATCGATTTGAAATACCAGTGGGTAAAGATTAATCGTGGTGGTCCAGAGTGTGTGGAAGGTTTATTAAGTGAAGTGCATGAAGAATGTATTGCATTGGTAAACGGTGAAGAAGTTATTTATGTAATTAATTTTCATATTAAAAGTGTGAGCAGAATAGTTAAATGCAAAAAGACTGAAGAAGAATAATGTTTAATAAATAAGAGGGGCATTATTATTGAAAGTGCAGAATGATTTCTAATTTCGGATAGTCTGAAAAGGAATTTCTTACTATTAAAACCGCACATTGCCCTGATTATTTTTTAGAAATTCATAGAGAGGAGGATATAGATGAATGAGCTACAAAAAAGTATTGGAGAAAATATATATGTTAAATTAATCGGTGAAAAAAGATTTAAAGGTGTATTAATTGATGTAGGAAATGATATCGTTGTTCTTTACAATGGACAAGACTACGTATATATATCTTTATATCATGTACAATATTATAAGTTTTTAAGAGAACATGAAGAAGAAATATCAAAACCAGATGTGGACTCTGTAATTAAAAGGGAATCCCCCTCAATTTCTTTGAGAAAGGTATTAAGTACTTCTAAAGGGATGTTTACAGAGATTTATGTAGCAGGGAATGCTCCGATACATGGTTATGTTACAAGTGTAATGAACGACTATATTGTTTTTTATAGTCCCGTTTATAAAACTGTTTATATATCATTAAAGCATTTAAAATGGTTAATTCCATATAAAGAAAATCAAGTCCCGTATTCCCTCAATAAAAATGAACTCCCCGTAAATCCATTAAACATTACGTTAGCTAGAACATTTGAAGAACAGCTTATTAAAATGGCTGGGAAAATCATGGTATTTGATTTAGGTGAAGAATCTAATAAAATTGGAAAAATGGCAAAAATTGATGAAGGTCATATTGAAATATTAAAAGCACGTGATGCAAAAATGTATGTGAATATGCAACATGTAAAATCTGTCCATTGTCCGTAGGTTAGTTGAAAGGGCTGGCTTTTTCTTTTATATATGCAAAAGAAAAGGTCGAGCCTATTTGTTTAGCTTGATTTGGATGTGAGGGGGAAATGAATTGAATATAAAATATGTTAGCTTTATCTATGAAGAGATAATTTTGTACTAAATTATAAAAAATATGTACGAGCTATTTTTGAATGTATTCAATTTATTTTTGGAGGAAGAACTGCTCAACTAATTTACTAAAGGGGTTTTGTTTGTGGAGCGGTTTCAAAATTCGTTATCAATTACATTACTTGGTAGTGCTGGTGGAGCAGCAAAAGCGGTTTTAGCAATTTTAAATCAAGCGATAATAAATGAAAATGATCCAATTTATGAAGTGATACAGAATATCACATTTCATTTGGTGGATATAAAACAAAAAGATAGGGCTTATTATGATGAGTTGTTTCCAAATTTGAAAGAGAAATTGTCCTTATACGAAATAAATCTTCAGGATGTAGTGAAATTTAAACAGCATTTAAAAGAAAAAAGAACGAGTGTTGTTATTGATGTTTCAGGGGCAGATACACTTAGAGTATTGAGCTGTTGTAATGAACTTGGAATTTGTTATATTAATTCAGCTTTGGAAAATGAGGCAGTAGATCAGGACGATAGTTTAATTGGCTTTCAGCTTACGGAAAGATACACGAGATTTGAGAAGGAAAAAGAGAAATTTACAAATACAAAAGCAATTATAGGCTCAGGTATGAATCCAGGCGTTGTTCAATGGATGGTTGTTGAACTTATGAAGGAACGACCAGGTGAAAAACCAAGAGCATGCTATATAGTAGAACATGATACGTCATTTTTGAATGATACAGCACTTATAAAGCCTCATACACTTTATGCTTCATGGGCAGTAGAGAGATTTCTAGATGAAGCGATATGGAGTTATCCGATGTATATGAGTCATCATCGTCCTCTTTACTTTTATGAAGATGTATATGCTTCAGAGTATAAAGTAAAGTTGGGAGAGAAAGAGTTTTATGGTTGTTTAATGCCGCATGAGGAAGTTTTAATTTTAGGGAAAAACTTTAATATGGAAGTTGGGTTTCTTTACCGAATTAACGAGTATACAACAAATATAATTAGACAGAATTTAGATAAGGTAGAAGATCTATGGAACTGGAATCGTAAAGTATTTAATCCAGCCGAAGAAGAGGTTGCGGGCGAGGATCTAGTCGGTGTAGTACTCGTTTATGAAAATAGCGAGACATATATGTATAACGTGATGAATAGCAGTCAAGTTTTTCATAAATATAAAACGAATGCAACTTACTTCCAAGTAGGATGTGGAATTTATGCAGGATTGTGTAGTTTACTTTTAGATCACTTTGAACAAGGTGCTTATTATGTCGAGGAATTATTATTAAATACAGAAAGTAAGTACGGCAAATATTTAAATTTATATATGAATGATTTTGTAATAGGGCATAACAAGTGTACGGATGGTCTACTACATGATAGGGTAAGGTGGATATAAGTTGTGACGAAAGGGAAGGATGATCTCCTTCCCTTTCGTATTATAAGGTTATATGTTGCCCTGAAAGCAATTTCATATTTATAATTCAAGAAGATAACATGTAAGAGGTTATTTTTGTATTGATATGAGGAGTATTTATATGAACAAATTTAAAAGCTTGATTTATGAAGAAAGAGAAGCTTTAAAAGTATTTTTATTATTATTTTATATTATATTTTTTCTATATGACGTTATTTATTATTTTGTTTACCCAGCTATGAATATTAATGAGGCAAGGATAGGATGGCCAGAAGGTGGAATGGGAATAGGTGTTTATATATTAGTAATATCTTTATTTCCTATTTCGATATATCTTCAAAAAAAAGATTATGTATATTTTGTAAAGTATTTGTTTTTAATTGGATACATACTTATTGATCTTATTAATAATTTAATGATTTATTTGCATAGTGAGCGTATTTTTGAAAATGGTAACATCGTCGAAATATTTTTAATTTTATTCGCACCAATATTTGTGAATAGAAAATATTTTTATGTAGTTTCTTTTAGTGTAATTGGGAAGTATGTATTTTTTATATTGATATTACAAGATATAAAAGTTGTGATTCCACTTGTTTTATGTGTATTCTTTTTTATTATTTCACCTTCCTTATTAAAACGATTTCAATCTTACGTAAGAACTGTGGTTGAAATGATGAACAATGTGAAAGAAACAGAAAGTTTAGCTGTAATTGGAACGATGTCTACAACGATTGCTCATGAAATTCGAAATCCATTAACAGCTTTGAAAGGGTTTACACAAATGCAAAAAGAAAAAAATCCTGTTGATACGATGAGTTACGACATTATGTTGCAAGAAATCGAAAGGATTAACGGATTTGTTAGTGAATTAATGTTATTAGGAAAACCGAAACCAGCAAATTATGAATGGTGTAATATACAAGACATCCTTTTATATGTTGTACAGTTAATGGAAAGTTATGCCGCACAATATAGAGTGAAATTTCATTTATACGTAGATGGAGATTTACCAGTTATAACCGGAAATGATAAACAATTAAAGCAAGTATTATTAAATGTTATTAAAAACGGAATAGAATCCATGCCAGAAGGTGGGGATATCCATATTCGTTTATACAAAAAAACAGAAGGTTATGTGTGCATTTCTGTCGAAGACCAAGGATTTGGTATAGAAAATGAAAAATTAGAGAAAATTGGAAAGGCTTTTTACACAACAAAAGAGAATGGTACCGGGCTCGGATTAATGATTACATATAAAATTATTAAGGAACATCAAGGAAGTATTGCTATTCAAAGTAGTATTGGAATAGGAACGAAAGTAGAAATTTCTTTGCCCACAGTTTAATGTGTTAGGGAGAAAGGACTTTTCAGAAAAGTGTTCTTGTTGTGTAAATATAAACATTTTATAAAATGTTTCAAGAAGGGTTTTTTTTATAAAATACTTCGTTTATAATGGAGGAAAATATCGACATGAGCTTAGTTGCTCATGTAACGGTTTGGTAGTGTTATGAAAAGATAAGAAGGGGTGCACGCGCATCCTTTTTTCTATGCAGATATTATGAAAGAGGTGGTATGATGGAATTAACATTAAATTCGACTGTATGTTTACACACGATTCAATTTCGAAAAGAGCAAAAGAATTATATTGTAAAGGATACAATTACAGGCGAAAAATATGAAATGCCGCCACTTTGGATTGATGCACTAGCAATGATGCGTGACGGCTTTTTATTGGGAGAAATTGAAGAGAAATTAAAAGAAGAATATCCAGCAGAAGAAGTAAATATGTTAGCATTTACGAGGCAACTGTTAGAGCTAGAACTTGTTGAAATGGTAGATGGAGAAGAAATAGCTTGTACAAAGAAAAAAGAGAAAGACTATTTAGCGTGGGTACGTCCTCGTATGGAACAATTATTTCTTAATTTAAATAAAAAATATAGAAGCAAAGGTCAGTAATGACCTTTGCTTTTTTGTAGGTTTTGTTTAAAAAATAACAGCGAATGCTCTTGCGAAAGCACCGTCACTATCTTTAATTTTTAAAGGTGCTGCTGAGAAAAAGAAGCGTTTTTCTTTAATAGCGTCTAGATTTGTTAAGTTTTCAATTAAATAAATATTATTTCCTAGTAGTATATGATGAATCGGTGATGTTTCTGTCGTCACTTCATCAGGAGAAATAAAATCTAAACCGACGGATTTTACTTTTAATTGAACTAGTTCTTTAGCCAATTCTTCTGAAAGATAAAGTGCCTCTTTCTCATAAGCTTCAGTATTCCACTTATTAGATAGGTTAGAATGGAAAATGACGATATCACCTTCTTTTATTTTGGTACCATGCAATACTTCCTTAGGTAATTTCCTCTCTTGAGCATGAGTCACATCGATAAGAACGGCTTCACCTACAAATTGATCTACGGGTAATTGATCAATAGTAGTTGCGCCTGAAATGAAATGAGCCGGAGCATCACAATGCGTACCAACATGCACGACAGAATGAAAATCTGTCACTTGATAGCCTGTCTCTTCAACGCTTGTAATGGCTTCTAGATTGATTTTTGGTGTTCCAGGGAATTGAGACATATTGTTTTCAAATGTTTGTGATAGATCAATTACTTTCATTTTAAATACCTCCAATATACATTTTAAAATATAAAAAGCCCATCTTTCCAAATCAAGAAAGATGAGCTTTATATGCTAGTTGAGTTTATCTTCCAAAATGCAATGCATTTTGCAGGAATTAGCACCTATTCAGTTTATAAAAACTGAGGTTGCTGGGCTTCAAAGGGCCGGTCCCTCTGCCTCTCTTGATAAAGAAGTATTCAGTTTTTGAAATCGGAATTTTCCGATAGTTAAATTGTAATTCATTTCCTTTTTTCGTGCAATACAAAATAGGTATTCACCCAAATAAAGTTCTGCGCATATTGTAGCTTATGTAAGTAGAATGCTGCGAAGGAGTGAGTGCAGTGACAGGGAATGTGCTGAATTATTATGCTGGTGGAAATACAGCTAGAGGATTTCACAATTTATATGACGAGAACTTAAAAGGATTGGATAGGTTATATATTTTAAAAGGTGGCCCAGGAACAGGGAAATCTTCTTTAATTAAGGCAATAGGTCGTGAGTGGATTGATAAAGGATATGATATTGAATTTTTACATTGCTCTTCCGACAATAAATCAGTTGATGGTGTAGTTATTCCGAAATTAAAAGTAGGTATTGTTGACGGGACATCACCGCATGTTATTGAGCCGAAAATGCCAGGAGTTGTTGAAGAGTATATCAACTTAGGAATTGCTTGGGATTCAGAGAAATTAAGAAAGCGTAAGTTAGAAATTGAACGATTTGTTTCAGAAGCAAGCAAGGCGTTCCAAGCTGCTTACAGGTGTTTTAAAGAGGCTTTAGTTATACATGATGAGTGGGAGAAGATATATATTGATAATATAGATTTTAATAAAGCAAATGAACTAACCAGTCAGCTGATTAAGAAATTGTTTACAGATAAAAGCGGAGAGAAATCGATTGTGAAACATCGCTTTTTAGGAGCTGCTACACCAAAAGGAGCAGTTGATTTTGTTCCTAATTTAACTGAAGGTTTACCACATCGTTATTTTATAAAGGGGCGTCCAGGCTCAGGGAAATCGACAATGCTCAAAAAAATAGCTAAGGCGGCAGAAGAAAAAGGGTTTGACGTGGAAGTGTATCATTGCGGGTTTGATCCAAATAGTCTTGATATGGTTATTGTAAGGGAATTAGGATTTGCAATATTTGATAGTACTGCACCACACGAATATTTTCCGAGTCGTGAGGGTGATGAAATTATAGATATGTATGCCCTTATTGTTACTCCAGGGACGGATGAGAAGTATGCGAAGGAAATTCGTGATGTTTCCATTCAATATAAAGCAAAAATGAATGAGGCGATGTCTTTCTTAGCGAAAGCAAAATCAGTTCGTGATAAATTAGAACGAATTTATATTGCTGCTATGGACTTTTCGAAAGTAGATGCATATAAAGAGGAAATTCAAAAAGAGTTCGAGCGCATTGCTGCTACTGAAAGTGAAAAGAAAAAATAAGTGTCTTATTAAGCTGTCAGGTATTTTCTGACAGCTATTTTAGTATGTAGTAAAATGAGTAGTACACTTGTCGAATTTCCAGGGAAATGATCAAAAAATGGGGAGGGTAAGAAATGAGAAGGAAAATAGCATTAGAGTTAGAAAGAATTGAAAAAGAGAATGACGTGAAAATCTTATTTGCTGTGGAATCGGGTAGTCGAGCTTGGGGATTCCCTTCGAAAGATAGTGATTATGATGTGAGATTTGTTTATATTCGTCCTATAGAATGGTATTTATCCATTGATGATAAACGTGATGTAATTGAATATCCGATTAATGATGAGTTAGATATAAGTGGTTGGGATATTAAAAAGGCATTACAATTATTTGCAAAGTCAAACCCAGCATTGCTTGAATGGGTTCGATCGCCGATTTTTTATTCGAAAAACTCCAATCTTCCAGAACAGCTTCAACAAATGAGTGAAAAGAAGTTTGATCCAAAAGCAACGATATATCATTACTTACATATGGCTTCAAAAAATTATCGTGAATTTTTACAAGGTGAGAATGTAAAATTGAAAAAGTATTTTTATGTATTACGTCCTATTTTAGCTTGTAAATGGTTAGAGGAGAAATCGACGTTGCCTCCTGTAGAATTTGATCGATTGATTACAAACTTATCATTAGAGTGTAGCGTATTAGATGAAATTGAAAAACTGTTAATAAAGAAAAGGGCAGGTACTGAATTAGATACTGGAGTGAAAATTAAAGTACTGAATCAATTTTTAGAAGAACAAATTAATTATTATCAGCGATATGTGAAAGGTATTGAAAAGGGATTAGGAATCGATATTGAGGTTTTAAATACACTATTTCGAGACATGTTGTTTGAAGCATACAAAAAAGAGCACAAGTAAGTTTGTGCTCTTTATACTTTTATTCGTTATCAACTTGCTTTAATGGCTGATCCGCAGGTCCTTCTATAACATCCCCATCAATTGAAAAACGAGAACCGTGACAAGGGCAATCCCAAGTACAATCACCGTTATTCCATTCAACTTCACAACCTAGGTGTGTACATGTTGTATCGACAATATGTAGTTTTCCTTCTTCGTCTTTATAAGCACCTGCCCGTTTACCGTTAACATGTACAACAGATCCTTCACCAACTGCAAGATCTTCTGGTTTACGTAATGCTGTTTCAATTTTTCCTTCAATTAAATGTTTAGCAACATCAACGTTTTGAGAGAAGAATGTTTTTATATCCGGATTTGCATGAAAGCGTGATGGTGCAAATAGCTCTTTATATGGATTGTGTACTTTTAGAATGGAGTCCTTTAGTAAATGAGCTGCTGCAGTTCCAGTTGTCATTCCCCATTTCCGATATCCAGTTGCAACAAATATATTTGGATTTCTTTCGTTAATATGTCCGATATAAGGGAGCTTATCTAGAGTAATTAAATCTTGAGCGGACCACCTATACGGAACTTCATTTACCCCAAAAGTTGCTTCAGCAAAAGAATATAGAGCTTCATAGTGAAGCATCGTATTTATTCCTTGTCCGGTTTTATGACTTTCTCCGCCAATCAAAATTAATTTTTCTCCGTTGTTTGTTATATAGCGTAAAGAGCGTTTTGGATCATCAATGCTTAAATACATACCACCTGGATAGTCAGTTTTTGCTTTTATTGCAAGAGCATAGGAACGTTCTGCATACATTCTTGTGAAGAAAAAGCTATTAGCATCATAGAAAGGAAAATGTGAACAAGAGACAACATATTCACAAGTGATGCTATGGCCCTCTTTTGTAATTACTTGTGGATAATCTCCTTTTTCCACATCCATAGCTGTTGTTTGTTCATAAACCTTTCCGCCCATCTCTACAAACTTTTCTAAAAGTGTTTTTAAATAAAGGAGAGGATGGAATTGTGCTTGGTTTTTCATTACAAGTGCAGATTGTACTGGAATAGGAAGCGACAGAGATTGAACATAGTCACAAGGTATATTTAGTTTTTGATAAGCTTCATATTCTTTTGATAAACTTCTTAATCCGTTATCGGTAGCTGTATATAAATACGAGTCTTCCTGTGAGAGGTTACATTCAATCTTATATGCTTGCACAGTTTTGTTTATGAATTGTAGAGCGTGATTATTTGATTTGTAGTAAAGCCCAGCTTGCTCAACACCAAAATGATTTATTAATTCATCATAAATAAGATCGTGCTGTGCTGTTATTTTCGCCGTTGTATGCCCAGTTGTTCCATTTAAAATAAGCCCAGAATCAATTAACACAACGTCGATGCCTTCTTTCGCAAGTAAATAGGCAGTGGTTATACCTGTAATGCCAGCACCGATAACAGCAACTTTCGTTTTTATGTTTTCGGATAAACGTGGGAAAGTAGGAAACGAAATAGATTCAATCCAATAAGATTGTGGCAATTGTGGAAATGTATCACTTGTCATTATGGAATCCTCCTGATTTAGAACAATTTTCCTTTTAATATTTCCATATGATATGGAATTCATGTGTGTTGTTTTAGTAGGATTCTATTTTATAAACAAAAAAGATAAAATTATTTTGATATAATTATTTTTTCGAGGCGTATGGTAGAGAGGGATTTATGGGAAACTAAATTTAGAGGATTGTAGTTGTTAACTACACAGTGAATGATCGAATAAGATAGAGTCTTTGTTATTGAAATATATTTAGGGATATTTTTGATAAAATCCTGTAAAATCTATGATTTTTCTTTAGCGGAATAAAGTATACTTATAAAAATATAACCAACTTTTATTACTAGGTCATAAAAGTTGTTGACAATATAGAAATTCTATTGTTATGATTCATCATGTGGAAAGGTTGATAGAGAGTAAAAAGAGAAATGTTTTTCATTGATAATAAAAGCGAGAAATAAGTGACGATAGAGTGAGTATATTTTCCTTATAATAAATGCTTTTTAGATCACCTAGTAAAATCAATCTGGAAGCAAAAAAATGACATATGTAAGTTGCGCAGAGCGCGGCATAAGAAAGGGGCAAAAGGATGAAGGAGCTTCATACGTTTGGGTGGTATGCAGCGCGTGTATCACCACATTTGCCAAAAAAAGCATTTAAACCAGTCCCTACTCGTTTATTTGGTGGACTGGCTTACTTACTTGTGGCATTGGCGGGATTAATAACGATTGGTGTATTTGAATTGAATGTGTGGGCAAATTTAGGGATTGCGATTGTTCTTGGGCTATGTTTTGCTTCTCTTGGATTTTTAGGGCATGAAATTTTACATGGAACAGTTGTAAGAAAGGCATGGCTTCGTGATTTTTTAGGTGCGATTGCATTTATGCCGTTATCAACAGGACCGAAGCTTTGGAGAAAGTGGCATAATGCAACGCATCATGTTCATACACAACATGAAGAAAATGATCCAGATGCATGGCCAACACTTGAAAAGCTTAAAAAGAGTAAGTTTTTGAGCTGGGTATATCGTATGCCTCTTCATGTACGCTCATTCTTTAGTTTTCTGTCATTAACCATTCAATTTACATTGCATTCGACGCGAATGTTCTTTCATTTTATAAAAGAATTTAAATCATCCAACCAGAAATCTGTATGGCTTCAACTCCTTTTGCCTTGGACTGTTTGGATTAGTTTATTGTTTATTATGGGACCTGGAAAGTGGTTATTTGCATATGTGATTCCATTGTTAATTGCTAACTTTATTGTAATGGCATATATCGCAACAAATCATCGACTAAATCCAATTGTTCCAGTAAATGATCCATTAGCAAACTGCTTATCAGTAACAGTACCGCGTTGGGTAGACGTTTTACATTTCAATTTCTCATATCACACAGAACATCATTTGTTCCCTGCTATGAGCTCTAAATACTATCCGTTAGTAAAAGAGAAAATTAAAGAAATGTGGCCGGAACGTTATCATGAGATGCCAATGACAAAAGCTTTGGCAGCACTGTGGAATACACCACGTGTATACTATCAAGGAAGCGAATTAATTGATCCACATAAAGAACATTTCTACGGTTCTTTAGGAAATGGACTAGACCCTCATAATATTTCATATCGTGAGGACCATATAGAGGAAAAAGAGAACGTTAAAAAAGTAAATCAATAAGTACGTATATATTTGAAAAAAAGCAAGCTACTGAAGAGTAGCTTGCTTTTTGTTATTTTGTAGCTTGATATACTTTTTGCATGTAGTAGTAACTTTTCTTAAGTCGTGATGTGTATTCAACAACATCACCCCACTTTTGATAATTATAGGAAGCATATTCTCCAGTTTGTGCAGTTGTAATGTTTTCATCACCAATTTGAACGGTGAAGCCAATCGCATTAATATTTTGTTTCGTAGTTAAACCATCTGTTTCCTCGTTCGCATAAATATCACCAATAAATTCTTTTATATTAGGTGCTTTCGCATTTAGTACCATCCAAGGAATACGAATTTCAATAGTTTCCTTTTCAGGAGTGGAGAAATCTGCAAGTGAGTTGTAATCTTCACTTGCTGGGTTACTATTCCCCATAGTTAATGCCCCGACATTGAATTTTTCAAATGGCAATTGTTCCTGAGAAAGTGGCAATGTAATTGGCAAACTTAATGCTGTATAAATAGGGGAGAATTGCCCACTATTTTTTTCTGGTTTTGTATATGGAATTAAGTTTCGTTGGAAACCAAATTCATACGAAAATACATCATAGTAAGAATCAACAAGGATTTGATTAGATTGTCCGCCGTGCAGATCGATTTTAAAGTCAGCACCTTCTTTCATAGAAAGGCCGTTAAATTCTTTATTCCCCTGTTCAGGTAATACGTTCAACCCAATTGTAATAGGTTCTTCTTCAAGAGATAGAGCTTTTGGACGGTTAATAGATAAGTATAAATACGACTCATCGTGTGTTACGAAGGTTGTATAACCATTCTTATCTCCAATTTTCGTTTTTGTTTTCCAGTCGCTCGTATCACCGTCGACATTAATAGTATGTGATTCAAATGATAATAAACCGAAATGTTGTTCAGGAACTTGTACATTGTTCCAATGTGGTCGTTCTTCTTTATTATCATATTTAGTTGTATTCCAAGAGAACTTAAACCATTCATCTTGCCAAATAAATACAATACCACCAGCTAATTTTGCTTGGACAATATCTTCGAAGAGTTCCGCATTACGTTTACCTTGTTCATCTTCATTCATATGACCTTGGTTTTTTCCATGTATATTTTTGTGAGAAATTCCTCGGGATCCTGGAATGCCAAATTCTGAAATGACAACCGGCATTTCATGTGAGTCATGTAAGTCTTTTAGATAAGCAGCGTAACTATTTGGTTGTCCACGATGATCTTTAAAATTCACTTTATCAGGATCAAAGTTTAAGAAATCAGGATAATAAGGGTATACGTGATAAGAGGCGAATGCCCCACTTGGATAAGTCTTTTTAGCAAAAATATGATTTGGATTTATTGATACAGCATCTTCACCAATGAACGGCTCGGCAGGATGATCTAGTAAATCAGTTGTAACCCAGTTAGAGAAAGCGATAGGTTGAGCTGTTTCGTATTTGTTAATGGAATATTGAGCAATATGATTCATTCCTTCGGCTAGCCATATTTCAAATGGACTAGCGTTCTTTGTCTCGAAATATTTACCATTGAATGAAGTTTTATCAGCGTGTTTCTTATTCGTTTCAATGACCATATCAGGATCCCATTCAATCCCTAGAATCCAACCAGCTAAATATTGTGACACATCATAATTATATTCTCCGTAGGCGTGTCCTTTTTCAGCAGCGATTGTTGTATTACCATGAATGACATCAGCTGTGCGTTCGATATTTTTAAAGATTTCATTTTTTGATTGGTAAGCATCTTTTGTTTCTAGTAGCTGTTCTTCTTCAACCCATACACCATGGAAGAAATATAAAGGTTGTTTTGCTTGTTGGTTAAATTCAAATAAAGCTTCATAAAAAACAGGAGGATGAATGGTATAAATACGAATTGTATTTGCGCCCATTTCACTAATTTGTCTTAGCCATTTTTTATACTCCGCCTTTGTAATTGCAGCATCTCCTGGAAATGCCCCTGGTTTTGCCATACCAAGATTTACACCTTTAATTGTCCAATCCTCCCATTTACTTCCTGTATAATGTTGAAGAGATTGCTTATTGCGGTCTGCTTTAAAGCCATATGAAATCGTATTTTCAGCACTTTTTATTAATGTTGGTTGTAATCGATGCTTTGTTGCATCCATACCGAAAATAACTGCAAAAATAATAAGGAAGAAGGCGATTCTTCGAAGCCACCAAAAACGTTCTGAAGATTGATTTTCAAGAGATTTACGCTTCATTTTCCCCCAGCCTTTAATTCGGAAAAGACTTTGGAAAAGCCCTAAAAATCGGTACCAAACTGTAAGAGGACGATACCAAAATGACTCAGTTAAGGACCAGAGAAGTAAGAGTGTAAAATCTTTAATACTATTTTGTTTTTTCATACTCCATTCTTCTAATAATACAACTCCTACAGATAGAAATGACCCGTATAGTACGGTAGCAGCTAGCAGTAAAAATACATATTCTGTGAAAATTTCATCAAATAATAGATGATAAAGTAACAGTAAATAGCCAAGTATTTCAATGATGGGACCGAGCCATTCTAGTAATAAATAAAAAGGCATTGCAACCATGCCAAATGCTTTATACTTTGGACGGAATAAAATATCCTTATGACGCCATAAAGTTTCACCTAGACCGCGGTGCCAACGACTTCGTTGCTTACGAAATGTTGTTAAATCATCAGGAGCTTGCGTCCAGCAAATTGCATTTGGATTATATATAATTTTCTTTTCTTCGCCATCTTGTAAAGCCTTTTTATGGAGATGAACGACGAGCTCCATGTCCTCTCCGACAGTGTTTCGTTGATAACCGCCAACACGAACAACTTCTCCTTTGTCGAAAATACCAAATGCACCAGAAATGATAGGGAGAATATTATACTTGCTCCATGCTAAGCGACCAAATAAGAAGCCGCGCAAATACTCAATAATTTGCATGAGAGCAAGAGGTTGTTTTGGAAGACGATTTTCAATCATTTGTCCATTTTGTATGTAAGAACCATTGACAATACGAACGCTTCCACCTGTTACCATAACTTTTTCAGGAGATTCATAAATTGGTTTCATTGCTTTCATAAGTGCATCGCGTTCTAAAAGAGAGTCGGCATCTAATGAGCAAACATATGGATAGTTTGAAATATTGATGCCGGCATTTAAAGCATCTGCTTTACCGCCATTTTCTTTATCGACAACGATGATATGTTTATTAACAGATGAACGATATATTTTGCGAATGGTTTCTGTTTCCAATTGTAATCGAACGACGTTTTGAATTTCGTATAGCTGAAAATGATTTTTTAATTGTTCCAAAGTGTCATCATTGGATCCATCGTTTACAACGATTACTTCAAACTCAGGATACTCTAAGGTTAATAGTGATTGGACACTTGATACGATAGTGACGCCTTCATTATAAGCAGGAACGATAATAGAAACAGGCCGAGTAATACTAGACTGTAAATAATGAAGTAATTCTCTGTTTTCATCCCGTTCTCGCTTTCTTCTCAAGGTGAATGCAGAAATAAGAAAGATAGCGGTATAGAATAAGATGGCAATCCCCATATAAAGTAAGAAGAACCATTGAGAAACCTTTAAAAAGATATCAAGATAATGCATGTGTTGTCACATCCTTTCGTGCTAAAGCCTCTAATGCACTTTCACGTGCGAACCGATCAGAGTGATGTAAGGCAATTTCAATATATTTTTCTTTCCAATTTGAATAATATTGAATTGCATGTTGTACTTCACGACGTATCCACCAAGATTGATGTCCCGCTTGTTTTAATAAATAAGGGAAATATGTTTCATCTTTAAAGGGACTTATTACACGAATAATCATTAGGTGAATTTGCCAACTTTCTTTTTTAAATAGATGTTCAATATGCTCTTTTGTTTCTTCTTTTGGCATTAATTTTGAAATAGCATGTAACGAGCGAATAATAATTTCTTCATCTTTATTCGTTAAGTTTTGAATGAGGAAAGGATAGAAAATATTGTCATCTCGTGTACCGATTGCATTTAAAATCTCATACTGAAATGGCTCGGGTAATGTGTGGAAAAACTCAACCCAAACAGAAAAATTTTCAGTTTGAGAAACACTTAAAGCAATCATAGTGATTGGAATTGAATCTTGGACACTTGTTGCAAGCAAGATTGCTTGTCTTGTGTTTAATATACTTAAGGTAGTAAATGCCTGATACTGGATAGATCCAGATGTTTGAGTACAAATATCTTTTACTTCATTTTCGAACTCTTTTATTTGGAAGAAAGAAATAATATCTAGTATATTTTGTTTTTCTATATGACTGCCATGTACTAACTTATTTTTATAATGAGGAAATAAATAGAATTGTAATAAATGATAAATTCGTTGTTTCTCATCAATACCGGATACGAGCTGTGTGGCTTTAATGCAGATAGATTCTAATGCATGAATATCTGCTGTATGTTCGATTTTGAAATTATGGTATTTGTTATGCATGATAAATTCATATATTGATTTCCTATTTTCTTCTTTCCATTTATGATTTTTTCTTTTGAAATTTCTACTACGTAATTTTAGTGAAATTAGATATATATAAGCTATAAGAATAGCGAGTATTAAAAAGATAACTATGGATTGTATAATCGTAACTATAATCAATAGCTTTCAGTCCTTCCTTCTAATAAGTGCGCCAAACGAACTTTAAATTCTACAGGTGAAAAGGGTTTTTCGATAAAATCATCAACTCCGGCTTTAAATGCTTCTTCAAGATGATGAGCTGTTGATTTAGTAGAGGTCATAAAAATTCGGAAATGGTGACTGGGCAATAAACCTTTTAATCGATTAATAAGTTCTAATCCATCCATTTGAGGCATCATTCCATCCACGATTAGTATGAAGAATGGGAATTGTTCATAGATTTTTTCTTTGAAAAAGTGCTTTCCGCTAGTAAAATGATACACGTTTAATAAAGTTGTATATTCAGTTTGTATAAACTTCGCTAATAGATCGTCAGCAGTTACTACTACTAATGGAGGAGTTTGGCGAGATACGGACAGATATTTTTGTAATCTCTTTTGAATTGTTTCCAACGGTAATTTTACATGTAATACTTCTTGCGCTGAGTGGTGGGCAATTTGTTCATCATCTGTATGCTCATAAAAATAGATGATAGGTTGCTGTATAAAATGAGAAGGAATAATTTCTTTATACACAACAACACAATCGGCGTTATGTATGTTATCGACAATTTGAATAGAAGCATTTTGAAGTACCTCAGGTTTAGTTCCGATTATACAAACCTTAAGTAACTGCTCAGTCTGTTTAAAGGAAAGCATCATTTGGGTGATATGCTCGACTGTGTCGTAGACCGAGCTAGAATCTTTCAAAGTTGTAGATAACTGTTGTAAATCTTTTTGTAATTGATAGAAGCTTAATGTTTCAGCTAGATTCGTCAAGTTATTTATATAACTTGCAAGTTGCTGAATGTCGTAAATTTGATATTTTTGTTTTAGCCAATCTTTATAAATTAAATCCAGCATAACAATCTCCTTATACTATTCAAGATGTCTAGACATATATATTAATCTTTTACTATATTAGGGATAATTGTATGATGTGTAAAGGGGATACTATAAAAATGTAATAAATTTTTCATATAATATAATGTTATGGAGTAAAAAGTAAGAAAAAACAAAAAAGGTTAAGGAGATATACCTTAACCAGTGAAAGATGTTTAAAGAGAAATTTCTCTCGTTTTCTTTTTTGTAGTTTGTATAGAATTATTTTCTTTTCGCTGTAGTCGTTTCTCTAACAAATTAACAAGGTAAGTGAATAGAAGAACGAGTGCGAGATAGTATACACCAACGATTATGTAAGTATCTAATTGTTGGAAGTTACCTGCGGCAATGGATAAACCAGATCCCCATAATTCGGACATCCCTACATAAGCAACAAGGGATGAATCCTTCAATCCAATAATAAATTGATTCCCTAGAGGGGGAAGGGATAGGCGGAATGCTTGCGGTAAGATAATACGGCGCATCGCTAAAGGATAAGGCATCCCTAAAGAGCGAGCTGCTTCCAATTGCCCCCGGTCAACGGATTGAATAGATCCGCGGAAAATCTCGGTAATATATGCACCGTTATGAATCGCTAAAGCAATTGCCCCTGCCCAAAAGGGAGTGAACACAATGATTGATGTAATACCGAAATAGAGAATTGCGATTTGAACAATTAAAGGTGTACCACGAATAATGGCAATATATACATGAGCGATATTATTTAAAACTTTATTATTAGAGATTCGAAAGAAAGCGAATAGTAATCCAATTAATGAACCGAGTACTAGGGAGGTTAATGTTAATTGTAATGTTGCAATAGTAGCCTTTAAGAGTGTGGGATAGGTAGAAATCAAAATTTCAAACATGTGTTTCACCTCATATTGTATGGATTTTAGTTAGGAATAAAAGGCCCCACATATAAAGTGGGGCATAATTTGTGAAATTTTTGAAGAGCTAACTTACTTCGTTTTTTCCTCTTCTCCAAGAATATTACGACCAAACCATTTTTTGCTGATTTTTTCATACGTACCATCTTTAATGATTTCATCTAAAGCTTTATTTACCTTTTCAACCATCTCTTTATCATCTTTACGAATAGCAATTCCCATTTCATCAAGATTTAATGGTTTGCCAGCTTCTTTTATATTGGACTTTCCTTCTTTTATCATACGTAGGCCAACCATTTGATCAGTAATTACTGCATCAACACGCCCAGGTTCTAAGTCCATAAGGGCAGTAATATCACTGTCGTATTCTGTGATTTGATCTGTATATTTTGTAACAAGATCTTTAAAGGTACTAGCTTTTACCACACCAATCTTCTTACCTTTTAAGTCTTCTGGAGAAGAGATCGATGTATTCTTTTTAGATACAAAGATTTGGGCACCAGAGCGATAATACGGATTTGAGAAACTTACAGCTTTTAATCGCTCTTCTGTAATTGCCATACTTCCTAATATCACATCATATTTTTTTGATTGTAGCCCTTGAATTAGCGTTTCCCATGGATTTGTAATAGGGGTAGGTTTCATATTCATCTTTTTAGCGAGTGCTTCACCTATTTCTACATCAAATCCGACAAGTTTTCCGTCGTTTTCTTTATAATTAAAAGGTTTATATAAGCCACTCATTGCATAACGAAATTCTTTTTCACCATTTGAAGAAGTAGAGCTTTCTTTACTACAAGCACCGAGTATGAAAGATGTACATAATGTAATGCTTGCAACAATAGTTAATAGCTTCCTTTTCATAAAACCCCTCCTAAATATTGATCATACGGATGGTTTTAAGTATGTTGTTAGGATATTTGATTTGGATAATGAGTTGCGCACCGTATGAATGTATTTCTTTATATTTAAAATAAAAGTTACATTATAAAACGTTGCGTAAAAATTGTTTTGCTCGTTCGTGTGATGGAGCCGAGAAGAATTGATCGGGCGGAGCATCTTCTACAATTTTTCCGTCATCCATAAAGATGACCCGATCAGCTACATCTCTTGCAAAACTCATTTCATGAGTAACAATAACCATCGTCATTCCTTCTTCAGCAAGTTCTTTCATAACTTGCAACACTTCTCCAACGAGTTCAGGGTCTAAGGCTGAGGTAGGTTCATCGAATAACATGATTTTAGGATTCATAGCAAGAGCTCGTGCAATTGCAACACGCTGTTTTTGACCACCTGACAGTAGGTGAGGAGTTACATCCGCCTTATCTTGTAGGCCGACTTTTTGCAAGAGTTGATTCCCAATCTCTTTCGCATTTGTTGTCTCCAATTTTTTTACATGAATAGGTGCTTCTATGATGTTTTCTAAAGAGGTCATATGAGGAAAGAGGTTAAAATGTTGAAAAACCATACCGACATTTTCACGGACTTTATTTAAATTTGAATGCCTTGGGTCAATTTGCTCACCTTGTAAGTGAATTTCCCCTTCATCGTACATTTCTAAAAAGTTAAGACAGCGAAGTAATGTACTTTTTCCGGAACCACTGGCACCGATTAAAACAACAACTTCTTTTTCCTTTACTTCTAAATCAATTCCTTTTAAAACATCGAGTGAGCCAAATGATTTTACTAGATTTCGAACTTGAATCATACAAAACCCCCAGTCAAAAATATATTTTACAAATGTTGCCCCTTATTTCTGTTATTAGTCATAAAGTGTCAGAATCCTTTATTTTTTTTGCGAGATTCAATATTCAAAGTGTTAGTGATTTATAAAATCTCTATATCTTTCTATAACGAATTTATGGATAATAATATATAGTTAGTATGTATATTGCTTATAAGAAGGGAGAAAGAAGAGATGGAAAAAGAAAGGAAAACGTTTTCCTTTGGCTTGCGTATGCAGCTTATGCTATTTACCACAGTTTTAGCTTTAATTACGTATTCAACAAGTTTATTTTTTATCTACGTCATATATGATTATTTTCAAGATTATGTAAGCCAAACTACTTATAATATTATCGTTATGTTATTAGGTGTAGTGTGGTCTGGAATTTTAGCATATGGAGCGGCCGTATTTTTAATTAAACCACTTAGAAAGTTAGAAGAGGCGGCAAGGAAAGCGGCTGAGGGTGATATTCGTGAAGACGTTCCGCTACCGAAAATAGATGATGAAATTAAATCTTTAAGTGTTGCATTTAATATGATGCTAGGAAACTTAAGAAGCATGGTAAAAAATATTGATACTACATTTTCGTATACAAATAATCAAGTTCAGCAAATTAGAAAACAAACAGGTGAGGCGACCAAGCAAGCACAAGGTGTATCTGAGACACTTGCAGAGATTTCTTCCGGTGCGGAGCAATCAGCAGCATCAATCCAAGCGATTGTTTCTTCAGTTGATACGACGACTGTTATTGCAAGTGAAGTAGAAGAGAAGGCGAGACAGTCTGATGGGTTGTCTTCAGAAATGGTTCAAGCTTTAGGACAAAGTACTCGTGTCTTTACTTCTTTAATTCAAGGGATTCAAACATTGGCGAAAGAAAATGAAGATTCGATGCAAAACGTACAGAAATTAGAGGAACGGATGAAACAAGTGGAACATATTGTTTCTGTTGTGAGTGAGATTGCTAGCCAAACAAATTTATTAGCGCTAAATGCTTCTATCGAGGCGGCTCGGGCAGGAGAGCATGGAAGAGGTTTTGCAGTTGTAGCAGAAGAAGTACGTAAACTGGCTGATGAAAGTGATCATTCTGCAAGAAACATATCGCAGTTATTGCAAAATATGCAAGATGAAGTACAACAAGTCGCACTGAAAATGACAGAGCAAGTGAAAACAGCCAAAGAAGAGGCTAAGCGCGGAGAAGCTACGGAACTAATTTTGAAAGAAATGTCATCAAGTGTTATGGAGGTAGCGGATGCAACTCAGAAAATTAGCAGTTATATGAATGAACAAGTGAGTCATATTCAGCAAATGGGAGCACAAACAAAGGCAGTAGCAGCAATTGCAGAGGAAACATCGGCTGGTTCACAAGAAGTGGCACATGTGACACTTCAGCAATCTAAAAATATGATAGTTATTGATCAATTATTAAAGGATTTAGAGAAGCAATCAGTTGAGTTAAAACAAACAATTGAACGATTTTCAATGTAAAAAGGAAGAACAGTATTTTGTTCTTCCTTTTTACATATGGAAAGGGGGGATGCTTTGTTGAAAGCGAAAAACATTGCAAGGGTCGTATATGGTCTTTATTTTACGTAATCTTTGAAAGTTAGAGCCATAGTAACTTGTTTGCCAATTTTTTATGTCGATATCTGGCCAATTGACATAGTCACCTAGTGTATAAGGATCTAAGTTTTCTCGCGAATCCTTCACCCAGCGTATATTTCGATTTTCTTCATCATCACATTTCCAAGAGGTAATATATTCTTGCGCAATAATTGCTTTACGATTTTCATGAGGGGAAAGATTTTCAACAGCACCTACGAGTGATTGGAACCAAATACTCGCATCTTTATTTGGTGCATGAGAAAGAAAATATTGCATGATTTGAATTCCTTTAAGGGGAATAGGCTTATATACGTAAGAACCAGAGCGCTTGAAATTTTCAGGGATATTACCGCTATTAAAGAATTGAACAACTTCTATATACGGAACTTCATCTATAAAAAGAGAAGGACTACCAGTTTCAAGTAGAGGAGATAATAGAGAATGTAGTTCAGAGGGAGGGCCAACAAATTCACCTTTTACTTCGATTTTATTCTGTTGCTTGGAGAATAGTTCAATTGATGAAGTGAGGCGTTTATCTATATAAGGTGCCCATTTTAAGGCGTTACATACATCATTTTTATTTTGGCAAAAAACAATAATACAGGGGAGTTTTGGAATACTTAAATTTAAATTCATTCGAGCTACATCGTAGTCAGGATCTGAGGGAACAACGATACGACCTGTTAACTTTGTTTGTTTCAATTTATCACGCCTTTCTAAAATAATTCGAGCTTTGTATTAATGTATGAGAAGGCTATGTAACGTGCGTGGACAAGAGCATGTGCAGAATGAGAATAAGGAATCTACATATAGTTCAATGAAAACAGTTGCAAACTCTCCATATTTTGTTATGATAGTGTTACGAAAACGTTTGCATAAAAAACAAGATGCAAAAGGAGAGGGTTATTATGAAGAAAACATGGTGGAAAGAAGCGGTTGCTTATCAAATTTATCCACGTAGCTTTATGGATTCGAATGGTGATGGTATTGGTGATTTACAAGGTATTATTGCAAAACTGGATTATTTAAAAGACTTAGGTATAGATGTCATTTGGATTTGTCCGATGTATAAGTCACCTAATGATGATAATGGTTATGATATTAGTGATTATCAAGATATTATGGATGAGTTTGGTACAATGGCAGATTTTGATGCTTTATTAGATGAAGTTCATAAGCGTGATATGAAGCTTATTATTGATTTAGTTATTAATCATACGAGTGATGAACATCCATGGTTTATTGAATCACGTTCATCTAAAGATAATCCAAAGCGTGATTGGTATATTTGGCATGATGGTAAAGATGGTGCAGAACCAAACAATTGGGAAAGTATTTTTAATGGTTCGGCATGGGAATATGATGAAGTAACAGGACAATATTATTTACATTTATTCTCACGTAAACAACCAGATTTAAATTGGGAAAACAAAGAAGTTCGCGAAGTTTTATATGATACGGTGAATTGGTGGCTTGATAAAGGGATTGATGGTTTCCGTGTTGATGCGATCAGCCATATTAAGAAGGAAGATGGCCTTAAGGATATGCCGAATCCAAAGGAATTAAAATATGTGCCATCTTTTGATAAACATATGAATGTGGACGGTATTCAACCTTTACTAGAAGAGTTAAAAGAAAATACATTTTCTAAGTATGACATTATGACTGTTGGTGAGGCAAATGGCGTTAAGATTGAAGACGCTGAACTTTGGGTTGGAGAAGAACAAGGTAAATTTAATATGGTATTCCAGTTCGAGCATTTAAGCTTATGGGATGCAGAAAAGAAGAAAGACCTTGATGTTGTAGGATTGAAAAAGGTATTAACGAAATGGCAAAAGGGATTGGAAAATAAAGGGTGGAATGCTTTATACATTGAGAATCACGATAAGCCACGTATCGTTTCAACTTGGGGCGATGATAAAAAATATTGGCGTGAAAGTGCAACAGCTCTAGGAGCGATGTATTTCTTTATGCACGGTACACCGTTTATTTACCAAGGACAAGAAATTGGTATGACAAATGTTCAATTCCCAAATATTGAAGATTATGATGATGTAGCAATTAAAAACTTATATCGTGAGAAAATTGCAGAGGGTGTATCACATCAAGATATGATGGAGATTATATGGGCTTCTTGCCGCGATAATTCACGTACACCTATGCAGTGGAACGGTGAGATGAATGCAGGTTTCACAACAGGTACACCTTGGTTTGGTATGAATCCAAACTATAAAGAAATTAATGTTGAAAAACAGAAAAATGAAGAGCGCTCTATTTTCAATTTCTATAAAAAAATGATTTCCTTGAAAAAAGAAAATGATGTATTGAATTATGGTACGTATGATTTACTTTTAGAAGATGATCCGCAAATTTATGCATATACTCGTACATTAAAAGATGAAAAAATCATTGTAATTAGTAATATCTCAAAAGAGGAAGCTGCATATAATGAGGGTTCATTTACACTAGAACGCAAACGTTTGCTTTTAAATAACTATGAAGTTGCGGAACATGAAGAAGTAACAACAATTACATTGAAACCTTATGAAACAAGGGTTTATCGCATTTCATAATAAAAAAGGATGCTCTTTGAGCATCTTTTTTTATGAAAAAAAATAAATTTCTATTGCAAAGTGAAAACGCTTTTATTAAAATAGATTTATGAAAACGGTTGCGTAAGAAGTGGAATAAAGAAATATAAGGAATCGTTTTCATAAAGGAAACAGAAATTATAATTTAAATCATTATGTTGTTATAAATAAAGGGGAGGAAGAACAGATGAAAATTACGTCTTTTGATTTTTGGCAAAAGTTCGGGAAAGCATTATTAGTTGTTGTAGCTGTAATGCCAGCAGCAGGTTTAATGATTTCCATTGGTAAACTCATCGGGATGTCTGCTGGGGATGTTAATGCAATTCATACGATTGCTCGTGTAATGGAAGACATCGGTTGGGCAATTATTACAAATCTACACATCTTATTCGCAGTAGCGATTGGGGGATCTTGGGCGAAGGATCGCGCAGGTGGAGCATTTGCAGCACTACTAGCATTCGTCTTAACAAACAGAATTACAGGAGCTATATTTGGCGTAAACGCTCAAATGTTAGCGGATTCAAAGGCTACAGTTTCTTCAGTATTAGCAGGAGATTTACTTGTAAAAGATTACTTTACTTCTGTACTTGGTGCACCAGCATTAAACATGGGAGTTTTCGTAGGGATTATCACAGGTTTCTTAGGAGCTACACTATATAACAAATATTATAACTATAACAAACTGCCACAAGCACTAGCATTCTTCAACGGAAAACGTTTTGTACCATTCGTTGTAATTGTTTGGTCTACAGTCACTGCGATTGTATTATCACTTTTATGGCCGTTCATCCAAAGTGGACTAAATGAATTTGGTCGCTGGATTGCAGCTTCAAAAGATAGTGCACCAGTAGTTGCACCGTTTGTATATGGTACGTTAGAACGTTTACTATTACCATTTGGTTTACATCATATGTTAACGATTCCGATGAACTACACAGAGTTAGGCGGAACGTATACAATGTTAACTGGATCAAAAGTTGGACAAGTTGTAGCGGGACAAGATCCATTATGGCTTGCATGGATTACAGACTTAAATAACTTATTAGCAAATGGGGATACAAAAGCATATAACGATTTATTAAATAATGTTGTACCAGCTCGTTTCAAAGCGGGACAAGTTATTGGTTCATCAGCAGCTTTAATGGGTATCGCATTCGCGATGTTCCGAAATGTAGATAAAGATAAGCGTGCAAAATATAAACCGATGTTCTTATCAGCAGCATTAGCAGTATTCTTAACTGGTGTAACAGAACCAATCGAATTCATGTTCATGTTTATTGCTCCAGTATTATATGTTGTATATGCAATTACAACAGGGCTTGCATTCGCATTAGCAGATTTAATTCACTTACGTGTCCATGCATTTGGATTCATTGAGTTAATTACTCGTACGCCAATGATGGTTAACGCAGGTTTAACGAGAGACTTAATCAACTTTGTTATCGTTTCAGTAGTATTCTTTGGTCTTAACTTTACACTATTTAATTTCTTAATTAAAAAATTCAATTTACCAACGCCAGGACGTGCAGGTAACTATATTGATAATGAAGATGAAGCATCAGAAGGAACAGGGAATGTACAAGATGGTTCATTAGCTACAAAAGTTATTGACTTATTAGGTGGAAAAGGTAATATCGCCGATGTAGATGCTTGTATGACGCGTTTACGTGTAACAGTAAAAGATTTAGATATCGTTGCTCCAGAAGCACAGTGGAAACAAAATGGTGCTTTAGGGCTTATCGTAAAAGATAAAGGGGTACAAGCAGTATATGGCCCGAAAGCTGACGTATTAAAGTCAGACATTCAAGATATGTTAGGTGCGTAATAATATGAAATTGCTAACTTTAAACTGTCACTCTTGGCAAGAAGAGGATCAAATAGAAAAGATCAAATATCTTGCTAAAGTAATTCAAGAAGAAGAGTATGATGTGATCGCATTGCAAGAAGTCAGTCAGTCAATACAAGCTGAAAATGTATGCGGTAACAAGAAAGAAGATAATTTTGGACTTTTACTATTAGAAGAATTAAAAGCATTACATGTAGAAGGTTACAATATTATTTGGGATTTCTCTCATATTGGTTATGACGTGTATGAAGAAGGATTAGCGATTATAACAAAACATAATATTATAAAAGAAGATACGTTCTTTATATCAGAAAACAAAGATACAACGTATTGGAAAACTCGTAAAATTGTAAGTGCAACAATTGCTTATAATGGTAAGAATATAACGTTTTACTCTTGCCATCTCGGTTGGTGGAATGATGAAGAAGAATCATTCAAAGATCAAGTAGATCGTTTAATGGAGCGTGTAGATAGTAATGAACTTTCCTTCTTAATGGGTGATTTTAATAATAATGCTCGTTTACAAGGAGAGGGTTATGAATATACGATGCAAAAAGGTTTATATGACACATATGAGCTGGCGATAGAGAAGGATGAGGGAACAACTGTCCAAGGTGAGATTGCTGGTTGGGATGAAAATAAACATAATTTGCGAATCGATTTAATCTTGTGTAACCAAAGTAAAGCAGTTTCTTCTTCAAAAGTTATTTTTAATGGTACAAACCGAAATATTATTTCAGATCATTTCGGTGTAGAGATTCAATTAGATATATAATAGAAGAAATCCTCACAGAGAATAAAAAGCTGTGAGGATTTTTTT
The DNA here is from genome assembly GCA_027694045.1 of Bacillaceae bacterium OF18-1A. Taxonomy (GTDB): domain Bacteria; phylum Bacillota; class Bacilli; order Bacillales; family Bacillaceae_G; genus Bacillus_A. Next base: position 44,737 of record JAQEWB010000006.1, read on the forward strand.
AGGAATACAAGTATTTCCAAGAGAAAATACTTGTATTTTTTATGACATTTCCTATATATTTGTTATTACTGAATGTAAAACCAATTTGGTCATTTTGTATGCATACTTTTTTTACTTCGTTATATAATGAAGTAAGTGAAATATTTAATGGGAAAAATAGTATGTTTTCGTTTAATCCACGATATAGAAAATGATATAATTGCAAAATGTATGTATCATTTTCTAAAGAAGGAAAAATATATAATTAGGTGATAGCTTATATGAAACAGATTTGGCGTATTTATAAGACAGATTTACGGAATGTAGCCAAACATTGGGCTGCAATTGTTATCGTATTAGGTTTGATGATTCTACCATCGTTATATGCATGGTTTAACATTAAAGCCTCTTGGGATCCTTACGGCAATACGAAGGGAATCCAGATTGCAGTTTCTAACCAAGATGTTGGATCAAATTTAAGAGGAAAAGACATTAACATTGGGGACGAAATTGTAGATTCACTTAAGAAAGACAAAAATTTCGGTTGGAAGTTCGTCGATGAAAAACAAGCGATTTATGGAGTAGAGCGTGGAGATTATTCCGCAAGTATCACTATTCCAAAAGATTTTTCTGAAAAGATTGCAACAGTCTTGAAGGAAAATCCAGAGAAACCAGAAATTGATTATTACGTAAATGAAAAAGTGAATGCCATTGCACCGAAGATTACAGCTAAAGGTGCATCGGGTCTTACAGAAGAGATTAGTAAAAACTTTGTTAAAACAGCAAACGGTGAGATTTTTAAAATCTTCAATGACCTTGGAATCGATTTAGAAACAAATTTACCAAGTATTGAAAAGGTAAAGGATCTTGTATTTAAGTTAGAAGCGCAGTTCCCAGAAATGAATACATTAATGGATAAGGCGTTAGATGATGCGACTCGAGCAGAAGATATTGTGAAGGTAGCACAGAAAGATTTACCAGTTGTAGAGAGTGTAATAAATGATGGACAGGAAGCGTTGGCAAATTTAGATAAGTTCTTTGCCAGACAAGATCAAACATTAAAAAATGCTCCAGGAACGATAAGAAATGATTTAGTAGCAGCAAAAGGCGTTATGGATAGTGCAGCTGCATTTACTGACTTCCTAATGAATCCGGGTGTAGACTTAAATATTCCTGAATTGAATGGATTACCTGAATTCCCAGCTAGACCAGATCTTTCTAAGCTGAATAGTGATGGTTATAAGAGCATAGCTCAAAATATTAATCAGACAGTAAATAATGTTTTAAGTTCATCACGTGCAGGAACAGCTTATGGAAAAAGTGTTTTAAATGGATTACAAAATGGGAAGTTTGATCCAGAACAAGCAAAGAAAGATTTGAATGCCGTATCAGGTCACTTGCAAACTGGTACAGATGGCATTTCATATCTTATTAATTTCTTTACTGAACTTCAAAAATCAGCAACGACTGACTTTGGAAATAGCTTTTTCAAAGGGCGAGTGGATCACTTAACTAACGTTAAAAAAGGTATGGAAAATGCAAACAATGGTATTAAAGACATTGTAAATGCTATCGGTACAGGACAAGAAGTAAAGAAAGACGTAATAGATGTAGCGAATCAAAAATTAGATACAGCGAATGGATTAATTGATCAAGTAGAAAAAGATTACAATGAAACATTTGTAGCAGATTATCAAAAAGCAGTTAGCACAGTAGATCAAGCTAAAACTGATGCAAATCAAATATATGATAATGCAAAAGCAGACTATGATAAAGTTAAAAATAGTCTTGAAGGTGCAAAAGCAGATTTACAAAATACAGGTATTAACGGTTTAGATTCAACGAAAGTAGCTTTAAATAGCTTAAATAGTCAATTCCAATCTGGAATCGGTTTAATTGATGATATGATTCCAGTTTTAGAAAGTACAAATAAAGTTTTAGCTGATGTAAACAGTGATAAAAACCTTAATAATGGAATTGCAAAGTTAAATAAAGCGAAAAGTAGCTTGCAAAAAGGTGTAGATGCAACGAATAAGGGAATTACACTTATTAATAACGGGCAGAAGCCTACAAAAGATGTGATTGAAAGTATTAACAACGCTGCGAAAGGCGGATCAGCTCAATTAACAGATGTATTATCGACGTATGATTCAGAAATTGTACCGGGCTTCAATACAGCAATTGCTCGTACAAAAGAGATGTCTAAAAATACAACTCAAATTTTAAATGATGCAGATAAAAAGCTTCCAGATGTTAAAAAATTACTAGAAGATTCATCAAAAGGTTTAGTAGACGGTAAAAAGAAATTAGCAGATATTAAAGCTGAAATGCCAGCTACTGAGAAAAAGATTAAAGAATTAGCAGATAAAATTCGTGATTTTGAATCTGAAGAGGATATAAAAGACATCATACGCTTATTGAAAAATGATGTTGAAAAACAAAGTGATTACTTTGCGAATCCAGTAAATTTAAAAGAGAATAAATTATTTGCGATGCCGAACTACGGTTCAGCAATGTCACCATTCTACACAGTGCTTGCATTATGGGTAGGCGCATTGTTAATGGTTTCGTTATTAACAGTAGAAGTACATGAAGAAGGCGAAAATTATAAGAGTCATGAAATTTACTTCGGACGTTTATTAACATTCTTAACAATAGGTCTTTCACAAGCGTTTATCGTATCGATGGGAGATATATTCTTACTTGGTACGTACGTAGTCGATAAAGTTTGGTTTGTGTTATTTAGTTTATTTATTGGTGGAGTTTTCGTTTGTATCGTATACTCACTCGTTTCTATTTTCGGAAACGTTGGGAAGTCGATGGCGATTATTTTACTTGTACTACAAGTAGCAGGATCAGGCGGGACATTCCCAATTCAAATGACACCACCATTCTTCCAAGCGATCTATCCGTTCTTACCATTCACGTATGCAATTAGTGCAATTCGTGAAACTGTTGGCGGAATGCTTTGGGATATAGTAACTAGAGATTTACTTGTGTTAAGTGCTTTCGTAGTAATTATCGTTATTGCTGCGTTATTACTGAAAACACCAATTAACAAATCAAGTGAAAAGTTTGTTGAGAATGCAAAAGGAAGTAAAATTATTCATTAATAAAAAGGTTCCTACCGGAGAGCGGTAGGAACCTTTTTTGTTTAATCAAATTTTAATTTTTTTAATGCTTCTGCAAACGGATTGTTTAATGGTTCCTCTTCTTTGTTTTGTTGTTTCATATATTTTTGAACGTCGCGTTTATCAGCTTTGTTTCCAGATTCTTTTTTACGTCTTTCTTGGAATGTTGATAATTTTTCGCGATAGCCACATTTACATGCAAAGATTTGACCTGCACCTTCACCACGTAATTCTAGTTTTTTCTTACATTGAGGGCAACGGGCATTAGTTGTACGAGATACATTTTTACGGTGACCACATTCACGGTCTTGGCATACGAGCATTTTTCCTTTTTTGCCGTTTACTTCTAGCATCGGTTTACCGCAGTCTGGACAAGACTTTGTTGAAATGTTGTCATGTTTATATTTTTTATCGCTTGATTTAATTTCAGAAACAATTTCTTTCGTATAGTTCTTCATTTCTGAGATGAACACTTCTTTTTTTAGCTTACCTTTTGCGATAGCCTCAAGTTTTTGTTCCCACTCACCAGTTAGTGTAGGGGATTTTAACTCTTCTGGTACTAAATCAAGTAACTGACGGCCTTTTGAAGTAATATGAATATCTTTGCCGCGTTTTTCAATTAAGAATGAATTAAATAGCTTGTCGATAATATCTGCGCGTGTCGCTACAGTACCTAATCCACCAGTTGATTTTAACGTATCAGCAAGTTGTTTATTTTGCGTATCCATATATTTTGTAGGATTCTCCATTGCTGAAAGTAAAGTTGCCTCATTAAAACGTGCAGGTGCTTTCGTTTGACCTGATGTTTGCATAATTAACTTTACAGTTAATGTATCGCCTTTTTCAATGCGAGGTAGAAGTTGCTCTTTTACGTCATCAGTTACATCATCATCTTCAAAGTGGTTTTCATATACTTCTTTCCAGCCGGCATGTAAAATTGTTTTTCCGCGTGCAATGAACGTTTCATTGCCAACTTTTGTGCGTAACGTTAGTTGTTCGTATTCGAATGCTGGGAATAACACAGCTAAGAAACGTTTTACAACTAAATCATAAATCTTACGTTCTTTATCTGTGAAGGCTGAGAAGTTAACGTACCCTTCTGTCGGAATAATTGCGTGATGATCGCTTACTTTACTATCATCAACAAATGATTTATTAGATTTGATTGGTTTTTGTAATACTTTATGTGCTAAAGGACGATATTCTCCGACGCCGCATGCTTTTAGGCGTTCTGGAAGTGTTCCAACGATATCTGATGAAATGTATCGTGAATCTGTACGAGGATACGTTAGCACTTTATGTTGTTCATATAATTTCTGCATAATATTTAATGTTTCTTTAGCAGAGTACCCAAACTTTTTATTTGCATCACGTTGCAATTCAGTTAAATCATAAAGACCAGGAGAGAATGACTTCTTCTGTTTTTTATCAATTTCCACAACATTAGCATTTTGTTTATCAAGGTTCTTTACAATACCATCAATTTTTTCTTTGTTAAAACTACGGCTATTACCATTTGCATCTTGCCAAGTTAGTTTTAATTTATCAGTTGTTTGAGCTTCGATGCCGTAGTAAGTTTGAGCTTTGAAATTTTTTATTTCATCTTCGCGACTAGCGATCATAGCGACAGTAGGTGTTTGTACACGCCCACAATTTAACTGAGCATTAAAGCGAGTTGTTAAAGCGCGAGTTGCGTTAAGACCGATATACCAGTCAGCTTCTGAACGTGCGACAGCTGAAGCATATAAATTGTCATATGCTTTACCTGGTTTTAAGTTTGCAAAACCATCTTTAATTGCTTTATCCGTAACAGATGAAATCCATAGACGTTTAATCGGTTTATTAATTCGAACTTTATCAATAATCCAGCGAGCGACTAATTCTCCTTCACGTCCAGCGTCTGTTGCTACAATAATTTCATTTACATCTTTTCTAAGTAGCTGACTTTTTACAGCATTAAATTGTTTACCTGTTTGTTTAATAACCGTTAATTTCAAACGCTCAGGTAGCATCGGTAAATCTTCTAAATTCCACTTTTTATACTTCACATCATAGCTTTCTGGATCTGCTAACGTAACGAGATGGCCTAAAGCCCAAGTTACAATATATTTACTACCTTCAAGGTAGCCGTTTCCTTTTCTATCACACTTCAGTACACGGGCAATATCTCGTGCAACGGAAGGTTTTTCAGCGATTACAACGCTTTTTGACATATTAAAAACATCCTTTCAAATTTCCATACGTTAAATATAGCATACATCTTCTTGAGATTCAGTTGCGCTCCATATTTGAGCTGTTTTTAGTGGAATGAACCAAACACCACTGATTAAAGTTTCACTTGATTATGTCTATTGTTTTATAGGTTGCTTCTATATTAAATAGAAAAGTAAAGAACTTGTTATTTTATTAGAATAAGAGTAGACTTTGAAGTAGATGAATTATAAGCACATGGGAGTTTGTGGATGCAAACTGAGAGTATGACTAGTCCGTCATTGACCATTTGAACCTGTTGGATAATGCCAGCGTAGGGAGAGTGTAAAAGCACATGTTCAGGCACTTTGCGTACGCGCAAAGTGCCTTTTTGTGTATCTCCCATCACTATAGTTAGGGGATGAGAAGGATGAATAGGAAAGAAATTAGCAAAGTAGTGGATTTAGTAAGAGATTCTAATCCGCTCATTCATAATATTACAAATGTTGTTGTAACAAATTTTACAGCGAACGGTTTGCTAGCGTTAGGGGCATCGCCTGTAATGGCGTATGCAAAAGAAGAAGTGGCAGAAATGGCTAGCATTGCTGGAGCATTAGTATTAAATATGGGGACACTTCGTCCTGAAGAAGTAGAAGCGATGTTACTTGCGGGTAAATCAGCAAATGTGAACAATGTACCAGTATTGTTCGATCCAGTTGGAGCAGGAGCAACTTCTTATCGAACAGAAGTTGCAAGGCATATTCCGGCTGAAATAGATTTAGCTGTTATTCGCGGAAATGCAGCTGAAATAGCGAACGTTATTAATGAGAGATGGGAAATTAAAGGGGTAGACGCTGGTGCTGGAAATGGTAATGTCGTAAGTATTGCAAAGCAGGCAGCGGACGAATTAAATACAGTTGCGGTGATTACTGGAAAAGAAGATGTTGTTACAGATGGAGAGCGAACTATTGTTATTCGAAATGGCCATCCTATTTTAACGAAAGTTACGGGAACTGGTTGTTTACTAACTTCTGTAATAGGAGCATTTGTAGCGGTAGAAAAGGATTATGTAAAGGCAGCGGTAGCGGCATTAACGTTTTATGGTGTAGCTGCAGAACTGGCAGCTGCTAAGACAGTGGAAAAGGGACCTGGTAGTTTCCAAATTGAATTTTTAAATCAGTTAGCGAATACAACATCAAATGATATTGAAAAGTATGGAAAGATTGAGGAGTTAGAGTAAGAAGGGATGAAATACATGACACGTATTGAAGCGGATAAAATATCAAAATTATTACAAGTGTATTTTATTATGGGAAGTAATAACTGCACGAAGGATCCTTTAGCTGTATTGAAAGAAGCGTTAGAAGGTGGAGCGACACTTTTTCAATTTCGTGAAAAGGGAGAAGGGGCATTAACTGGGGAGAAACGTCTACAATTTGCAAGAAAGGCGCAAGCACTTTGCAAGGAGTATGATGTACCGTTTATTGTAAATGACGATGTTGAATTAGCCATTGAAATAGATGCAGATGGTGTTCACGTTGGACAGGATGATGAGGGAATTACATCTGTTCGTGAAAAAATGGGTGATAAAATTATTGGTGTATCTACACATACAATTGAAGAAGCACGCTGGGCAATTGAAAATGGAGCTGACTATTTAGGTGTTGGACCTATTTTCCCAACGAGCACAAAAAAAGATACGAAAGCCGTTCAAGGAACGAAAGGCTTAGCACATTTTAGAGAACAAGGAATCATGGTACCGATTGTTGGTATTGGCGGGATTACGATTGAAAATACTGCTTCTGTTATAGAAGCAGGTGCGGATGGAGTCTCTATTATTTCTGCGATTAGTTTAGCGGAATCTGCGTATGAAAGTACAAAGGAGCTAGTAGAGGAAGTAAGTAAGAGTTTGTAGAAGAATGGACAGCCAAAAATATTTAAACAAACGTTTGATTAAAAAAGCACAAACCTTTTTAAATATAGGTTTGTGCTTTCTATTTAAAACATAATTGATATTAAGAGCATTCCAATTCCGATAGAAGTAAAGGTTGCGATTAGACCAGGGATCATAAAGCTATGATTTAAAACGTATTTACCGATACCTGTTGTACCAGTGCGGTCAAAGTTAATGGCAGCAACGATCGTTCCGTAGTTTGGAATGAAGAAGTATCCGTTTACTGCAGGGAACATTGCAATTAGTAATGCCGGTGGAATACCAAGAGATAGTCCAAGTGGCATTAGAGCACGAACGGTTGCAGCTTGGCTATACAGTAAAATAGATAGGATGAATAATGCGATAGCAAATAGCCATGGTGCACTTGTTACTAAATGTTGAATGGACCCTTGAATCATATTTAAGTTTCCATTAAAGAAAGTATCTCCCATCCAAGCGATACCAAAAATAGCAACGACTGCTGTTGTTCCTGCTTTAAAGACGTTACCAGATACAATACTTTCTACATTTGGTTTACAGAAGATAATAATAAGAGCTGCGATGGTTAACATAATCATTTCAATTGTATTTGGCATTGAAAGACGAACTAACTTCCCATCAATCATCCATCCAGGACGTAGTACTTCAAATGAACCGAGAATTACAACAAGGAAAGTCGCGACTAGGAAAAGGATAACTGATAATTTAGCGCCTTTTACCCCTACAAATTCCTTTTTCTCCTCTAACTTAGGAATCATACCTTCTTTTAATCGTTTCAAGTATTCAGGGTCTTCATTTAATTCTTTACCCATTTTACTAGCAACGAAAGCAGCTACCATACAAGCGATAAATGTAGAAGGGATGCTGATTTTTAAAATATCTAATAAAGTAATTTGATAATCAGCTAGCATTGCCAAAAGGGCAACTGTTGCAGCTGAAATGGGGCTAGCTGTAATTGCTTGTTGAGAAGCGATTACGGCAATTGACATTGGGCGTTCTGGTCTAATCCCTGATTCACGAGAAACTTCCGCGATAACAGGAAGTACAGAGTAAGCAACGTGACCAGTTCCAGCACATAGTGTGAATAAATAAGTAACAATTGGAGCGAAAAAAGTAATGCGCTTTGGATTTTTTCTTAAAGCTTTTTCAGCTAGATGAACAAGGTAGTCCATTCCTCCAGCAGCTTGCAGGGCACCGGCAGCGGTAATTACTGCTAAAATCATAAGCATTACATCGATAGGAGGAGCGGTTGATTGTAAGTGGAAAACAAAAACGAGTATTGCCATACCAACGCCACCCATTACACCTAAACCAACTCCACCTAGGCGTGCACCAATAAAAATACAAACTAATAAGGTGAGAAATTGTAGCCAAAACATGATAAAATACCTCCGAACTTCATAAGTTAAGATATATTCGAATAGTTTAATTTAAATGAAAATTAAGTAAACACTCGAAAGAATCCCTAGTTTTTCTACATTTTTTATTATATAACACAAAAAAAGTAACATTCACGCACTTTTTAACATTATTTCGAAAAAATAATACGTTAGAATTTTATATTTATATCTATAAATAAGTAGACAATTTAATCCATATGTTGTAATCTTTGAAAGAGAATAATTTAATTCTCATAGAACTCCCATATCGTTCAACTCGTTCAGCGAGAAAGGCAAACTGATGGAAACATGAGGACGCAAAACTACAGGAGCTAAGGTCGAGAGGCTATGCTAGCCAGTTACCGGACGGATAGGGTTGGTCTTGACCAATGCATTTTTCATTGGTCTTTTTTTTATGTTTACACACAATTGAGAATCGTTATCGATTATAAAGGTTTATATTTTGAGAGTTTTATTCTATAGTGAATGAATTAAGAAAGGTGATGGTAATGAAAAAATATTGGCATAAGCTATCGTTTCTTCAAAAAAATGTATTGTTAACTGTATTAGTTATTTTGACGCTTGTCGGTACTATGGGGGCGTTAAGTTTTAGTATGTTTCAAAATAGTATGATGTCTTTATTTGAAAGGCATTCTTTTGAAACAGGAGATACGGTATTACATAAATTAGACGCAGAACTAGTAAGAGATGTTGCAAAAGACCCGGTGGCACAAAGAGAAAAGAGAGAGAAGTTAACAGAGCAATTAGATGAAGTAACAGAAGAGTTGAAGAGTGTTGGACAGACATATGTTGTTGGAGCGAAAACAAATGAAAAGGGTGAGTTACAAGTTGTTGATTTGGCTACAGGATTAGCAAACGTTGTGCTAGTAAAGCCAGGGGAATATTATAAACAACCAGATCGTTGGATGAAGGCATACGATAAAGTAATGAGCACGGAAAAAGCAAAAATAACAGAAGTATATGAAGATGAATTAGGAACATGGGTAACGATATTAGAGCCAATTAAAGATGGAGAAGACAATATTGTTGCCATTGTTGCTGCTGACGTGGATGCTTCTATTGTTCCTAGTACGAAGAAAAAATTTATTATACAAGGTTTACTGTTTATTTGTATTTCAGTTTTAATTGCAACTTTTATTCAATTTTTGATTGTGCGTAATTCACTTGCTCCATTGCAAGACTTACGTGAAGGATTACGTAAAGTGGGGGAAGGAGACTTAAGTATTAAATTAGAAGAAAGACCAGATGATATTGGTATTGTTAATACGTATTTTAATAATACAATCGAGAAGTTTAAAGGTATTATAGATAAAGTGAAACAAACAGCAGAACAGGTCTCCTCATCGGCGCAAGAATTGTCAGTGAGTACGAAAGAGAATAGCATGGCAGTTCAAGAAATTGCAAGTTCAATGGTCGGATTAAGAGCTGGCGCTCAGTCTCAAGAAATTTCAGTGCAACACTGTTTAAGTATTGTAGATGAAATGGAAGATAAGATGGAAGTGATAACGAATGTTGCAAAACAAATGACGACAGCTTCTGAAAGTCTGGGGCATCATTCAATAGAAGCAAGTGGTATTATTGAACGAATCATGAATCAAATGAGTATCATACAAAAGGCAGTACAAGATGTATCTTCTATTATTTATTCCTTAGAAACAAGGTCAAAAGAAATGAGTGATATCGTAACTGTAATCACCCGCATTTCAAATCAGACAAATTTGTTAGCTCTAAATGCTTCTATTGAAGCTTCACGTGCTGGTACAACTGGAAAAGAATTTGCCGTTGTTGCTGATGAAGTGCGTAAATTAGCAGAACAAACGGAAGCAGCCGCAAAAAATATAGCAAATTTAATAGTGGAAACACAAGCTGAAACGGAAGAGGTTGTTGTTTCGATACAAAAAGGTTCAAAAGAAGTAGAATCTGGAATTGCACTTGTTCAAAGTAGTGGTGCTTTCCTTGAAAAAATGTCAAAGTCAGCACAATCCGTTACAAGCCAAGCTAGAGTTGTTTCTAGCAATTCAAGTGATATATTGCAAAATAGCCACAGTATTGTTCGTGTTGTAAATACATATACGAATAGTAGTAGTAATATTGAAGAGAGTATGAAAGAACAGGAAATGTCTGTACAAGAAATTGCCGAATTAGCTACTTCTTTAAGTTGGCTTTCACGGGAGTTACAAGAGTTAATTGGGGAATTTAAAAGTTAATAGAGTAATACAAGGTGTAGATAGAATCTACACCTTTATCTTTGGGGGAATTTATATTATAACAATGTGATATTACATTGTTGTTGTTGTTGTAATGACTGAGGAAGGTGTTGTTCAGTAATTAAAGTTTCATTGGATTTCTATAATGAAAAAGTTGGATATTTTTCGAAATAACTAAATGATAAAATAAGCTTTTGTTTGTTCAATAAAATAAATCATGCTACAATGAAAACGAATTAAGGACCGGGGAGCCAATTGGCTGAGAGGATGTAAGTAAACATCGACCCTCAACCTGATCTGGATAATGCCAGCGTAGGGAGTTACTTAAAGTGATGTAGCATATGTTATTCTATAATAACTTGCATACAAGGCTTTCCTACGTAGTAGGAAAGCCTTTTCTTGTTTTGAAATTTAAATTTTATAAGGGGGATTTTATTATGTCACAGCAAGTTACAATGTCATTTTCAGTAGTACCACAAGCAAAAACAAAAGATGTATATTCTGTTGTTGATAAAGCAATTGAAGTTGTACAACAATCGGGAGTTCGTTATGAAGTAGGGGCAATGGAAACAACATTGGAAGGAGAATTAGACGTACTTCTTGATGTCGTTAAACGTGCGCAACAAGCTTGCGTCGATGCTGGAGCTGAAGAAGTGATTACTTCTATTAAAATCCATTATCGTCCAAGCACTGGAGTAACGATAGACGAAAAGGTTTGGAAGTACCGTGATGAATATGCAAAACCAGAAGCGATCTAAACTCATTACAACCATTTGGCTTATCCTTCTCATTGCGATATGGGAAGGATCGGTTTCATTATTCAAAATTGAACCGTGGATTTTACCGAAGCCTTCTGCAATTGTTCAAGAACTTATTGGGATGAAAGATTTACTATTACCAAATACGATGCAAACACTACAAGAAGTTATAATTGGATTATTTTTTGCGATTTTACTTGGAACGAGTATTGCTATTATGATGGACGTTATACCGTTATTTCGTATTTTAATAAACCCATTGCTTGTTATTTCGCAAACGATTCCAATCGTTGTACTTGCACCGTTATTTATTATTTGGTTTGGTTATGGGATGTTGCCAAAAGTAATGGTCGTCATACTTGTTTGTTTCTTCCCAATTGCGCTGAGCATTTTAGAAGGTTTTCAAACGGTAGATAAAAATATGTTGAAACTGTTGCAAACAATGAAAGCAACGAAGTGGCAAGTTTATCAAAAAGTAAAGTTTCCAGCAGTACTCCCATACTTTTTCTCTGGTCTAAAAATAGCAGTTACATATAGCGTAATGGGAGCGATTATCGGAGAATGGCTCGGCGCAAGTGAAGGGTTAGGAGTTATGCTGACAAGAGCAACAAAATCCTTTTTAACTGCTCGAGTATTTGGTGTTGCAGCAATTATCGTCATGTTGACGCTATGTTTGTATTTTATAGTGGAATTTATGGCAAGAATAACAGCACCATGGATATATAGAAAGGGCGACAGAAAATGAAAAAAGGTTTAAAAGTTATGTTAGCTGCTTTATTAGCAACTGGTGTGGTCGGTTGTAATCCGGCGAAGAAAGAAGACAGTGCAAGTAAAAATCAAAAAGCAACAGTCGTATTAGATTGGTTTCCAAATACGAATCATACTGGTCTATATGTAGCGCAAACGAAAGATTATTACAAAAAGCAAGGGCTTGATGTAGAAATTATCCAGCCTGGTGACAATGTAACAGCTGAGCAAATGATTGCTTCTGGGAAAGCGGACTTTGCGATAAGTGCACAAGAAAATGTGACATTAGCTCGTGCTGAAGGAATCCCAGTTGTTTCTGTTGGAGCCATTATTCAGCATAATACATCTGCTTTTGCATCGCTAAAAAAAGATAATATGACGTCACCGAAAGACTTTGAAGGTAAACGTTACGGCGGCTGGGGAGGACCAGCAGAAGAAGCAACATTAAAGACGATTATGGATAAAAATCAAGCAGACTTTAATAAAGTTGAAAAAATCATCTTAGGGCAAACAGATTTCTTCAAATCAATCGGTCGTGATGCAGATTTTGAATGGATTTATTACGGTTGGGACGGCATTGAAGCGAAGCGCCAAGGAAAAGAGTTAAATACGATTATGGTAAAAGATTTAGATCCTGCGCTTGATTTCTATAGCCCTGTTATTATTACGAGTGAAAAACATACGAAGCAAGATAAAGATTATGTGAAAAAGTTTATGACTGCAACGACAGAAGGTTATAATTTTGCAATTAAAGAACCGAAAGAAGCTGCTGATATTTTAATTAAAGCTGTTCCAGATATAAATAAAGAGTTAGTACAAGAAAGTCAAAAGTGGTTAAGTACGAAGTACCAAGATGATGCAAAAGCATGGGGAGTACAGAAGGAAGAAGTTTGGACGAATTACATGAATTTCTTATATGACAACAAGGTTATGAAGAAGAAAATTGATGTAAAAGATGCCTTCACAAATGAATTCCTTCCAAGTGAAAAATGAGTGGATTACAAATAAAAGATATTGTGAAATCTTTTGATGGAAAGAACGTATTAGCAAATATTAATGCTTCTATACGAGAAGGAGAGTTTGTTTCCTTTGTAGGCCCGAGTGGTTGCGGAAAAAGCACATTGCTAAACATGATTGCAAATGTTGAAAATCCAACAAGTGGGAACGTAACGTATAACGATAAGCAAGTACAAGAGCAAGACGTTGTAAGTTATATGCCGCAACAAGATTTATTACTACCTTGGCGATCGGCCTTGCAAAATATTGTTCTTCCATTAGAGATTGAAGGAAAGTCTAAAAAACAAAGGTTAGCAGAAGGAATGGAAGCATTAAAGCAATTTGAGTTAGATGAATATGCGGATCACTATCCAGATGCATTGTCCGGTGGTATGCGCCAAAGAATTAGTTTTTTACGTACTTATTTATGTGAAAAGCCAATTATGCTACTTGATGAGCCTTTTGGGAAATTAGATGCCTTTACGAAAATGGAAGTACACAGTTGGCTTTTAAATTCTTGGCACCAAGAAAAGCAAACAATCGTTATGGTTACACATGACTTAGATGAAGCAATTTTGCTTTCAGATCGCGTATTTATTTTATCTCAAAGACCAGCATCAATCGTCGGCGAGGTGCAAGTGAAATTATCTCGTCCGCGAACGATGGAAATGTTAACGTCGCTTGAGTTAAAGAAGGATAAGGAAGAAATTTTAAGAGTATTAGCTCCTTATATGAAGAAATAGAAAAGGCTCTTACCAGTTGTTAAGAAAATTGCTGGTAAGGGTCTCTTTTTTATAGAATATGAAAAGAATGAGAAGGAACAAAAGAAAAAATAGAGAATAGAATATAACAGAGTAGTTTATACTCTTAATATAATGAATGTTAAAGGAGTGAAAGGATAAAATGACTTTATCAACTGTTCTTCAAATGGTTTTAGCTTAAAACGGGAGAAGTCTGCCCATTTTTAACAATTAAGCTAAATTGAAGACAGCAGGTAAAGAACCTTAATCCTTTTTTACGATAATATGTAATGGGTAAGGTGTATTCACCTTACCCATTTTTATATGCAAAATTAAATAAGGTTTTATACTGTTGATCTCTCTATTTGGCTTATAAGTAATAAGTAAAGGAGAGAGAAAAATGAGCATATTAACAGTAGAAAATGTAAGTTATTCATATGGTGAAAAAACTATTTTATATAATGCAAACTTTCGGTTGTTAAAAGGTGAACATGTTGGTTTGGTAGGTAAAAATGGAATTGGGAAGTCTACGTTGTTAAAGATTTTAACAGGAGATCTCATACATGATGATGGGAAGATTGAATGGTTTCCACAGGTGAAAATTGGCTTTTTACAACAACATGTAGATTTGCAAGAAGGTATAACAATTGAAGCGTATTTGCAAAGTGCATTTTCTGATTTATATGCGATTGAGCGTGAGCTGTTAAAAATTACAGAAGAGATAGCGATAGGAGGAGAAATAGAAAAGCTGTTAGCAACATATGGAGAACTCCAAGCTACATTAGAGAGTTCTAATTTTTATCAAATTCATACAGAAATTGAAGAAGTAGCAACAGGTTTAGGATTGTTTGAAGTAGGGATGAAAAAGGATGTTTCAAAATTAAGTGGTGGCCAGCGGACGAAGTTACTACTTGGTAGGCTGCTTTTAGAGAAAGCTGATGTTTTATTGCTAGACGAGCCAACAAATTATTTAGATACAGCACATATAGAATGGTTGCAGTCGCATTTGAAACTGTATGAAAAAGCGTATATTGTCATTTCGCATGACGAAGTATTTTTGAACAATATTACGAATGTTATTTATCATTTAGAGGAACGAAAAATTAAGCGCTATGCGGGCGATTACAGTAGCTTTTTGCGGAATTATGAATTACAAAGGAAGCAATTACAAACGGCATATGTGAAACAACAAAAAGAAATCACTCAGTTAGAAACATTTATTCAAAAAAATAAAATTCGAAAAGCGAAGCAGGCAAAGAGTCGAGAGAAGGTATTAGAGAAAATGCAAAGGATTGAAAAGGTTAACGATGGACCTTTGTCTCGTTTTGATTTTACTGTTTATACTGAACCGGTGAGTCGTATATTACAGGCTGAGAAACTAAGGATAGGCTATAGTGAGCCGTTATTTCCAGAATTGGATTTTCAAGTAAAAAAGGGTGAAAAGATTGCAATTGTTGGTCATAATGGGATTGGAAAAACGACAATGCTAAAAACGTTGTTAGGTCAAATAAAGCCGCTAGGCGGTTCTATTTCTGTTGGGGAACGAGTAAATCCTGCTTATTTTGCACAGGAAGAGTTTTCTTCAGAAATAACGCCGTTAGAAAAGGTTTGGACAGAACGACCAGATATGACAAGGAAAGAAGTACGTCAAGCATTAGCAAAATGTGGTTTGAAAGAAGAGCACGTATTAAAACCGATTTGTTTATTAAGCGGTGGGGAGCAAACGAAAGTACGACTATGTGAACTTACCGTAACGAAAAGTAATGTTTTAATTTTAGACGAACCTACAAACCATTTAGATATAGAAACTAAGCGGGCTTTGCAGGAAGCGTTACGAAAATATATAGGAACAGTCCTAATTGTTTCACATGAGCCTTCTTTCTATGAATCGTGGATAACGAAAGTATGGAATATAGAAGAATGGAGCGCTGAATAATATGAATAAAGAAAAGGCATTAGCTTCTATGAGCTAATGCCTTTTCTTTGTGATTAACATGATTTTTGAGAACTTTTACATGAGAATTGTATGAAGAAGCACTCTTATGGTGCGCTTATAAGTGTGCTTTTTCTTTGATTATTGTTATATCTTAGAATATTAAAGCCTTTCCCTAATAGGCTACTATCTTTCTTTGTATATAGATAGCTTGAAGTGGAATAAAAAGTATTCCTATATGTAAGGATAATGTGATTCATAAAGGATGACAATAGGAATTGAAGGGAATTCATGTAAAATTCGGATGAACTTCACACGAACTTCATATTATAAACTAAATATAATTATAATCAGTTATTATAATTTATATTTGTTATTTTTTTTACAAAATCACAAGTTTGAACTTAAGTATGGAATCAATTTTTTCTGCGTAGCAAGATGATAAGAATTCATGTAAAATAATAGTAAAAATAGATAAAGGAGGGAATAGTGTGGATGTGTTTTTGAACATTGCTGAAGAAAAGATTCGACAAGCAATACGGAATGGTGATCTTGATCATATTCGGGGAAAAGGAAAACCACTACAATTAGAAGATCTTTCAATGGTACCTCCAGAATTAAGGATGAGTTATAAAATTTTAAAAAATGCTGGCATGATTCCGCCAGAGATGGAACTGCAAAAAGATATATTAAAAATAGAGGATTTAATCGCTTGCTGTTATGATGAAGTAGAGAGAAAAAAATTACAAGAAGAATTAACAGAAAAAACGCTACGTTTTCAGCAGGTAATGGAAAAGAGAAAGGTTAAAGATAGTTCAGCCTTTCGCATGTATCAAGATAAAGTATTTCGTAAATTACGTTAAGAGGGATAAGATGAGAAAATTTGAAACGATAGAAGAATTGGCGACATATATTGATGAACAACGATTAGTACTTCTGTTCATTAAGACGGAAAATTGCGGTGTTTGTGATGTTATGTTAAGAAAGGTAAATTACGTATTAGAGAATTATAATTATGTAGAGAAAATAGAGATATTATTACAAGATATGAAAGAGATTGCAGGGCGGTATGCAATATTTACGGGGCCGACAATTTTATTATTTCATAATGGAAAAGAGATCCTTCGTGAATCACGCTTCATTTCACTTGAAAATCTAGAGAGAACCATTCAATTATTCGAGGATTAAGGGAGGTTTTTATATGGAATTTATTATTATTATACTATTATTTATTGTAATTGGAATAATTGTAACAGCAGCTCGATCAAACAAAAAGAAGGTAAATCTTATGAAACAAAATAACATACATAATTCGTCTAACAGCTCATCACCATTATCTTTCTTTGCTGGATCTGATAATGATAGCTCACATGACTGCGGTGGATCTTTTGGTGGAGATAGTGGAGGAAGCTGCGATGGTGGAGGCGGTGGTGGTGATTGATGAAAATACGCCTTATATAGGCGTATTTCTTTTTTAAACAAACGTTTGATTAGTTGGCTTACATATGTATAAACATATTTAAACAAACGCTTGTTTAAATACTTTTAACATACTAAGGGGAAAGTAATGTTATTTTTCTTAGCTGTTGGATTAACAACTCCATTAGAGGTGTTCCTTGTAATAGAACGCCTTGGAATGGAAAAGGAAGCAGTTCAATATTTAGCTGCAGCTGATGGAATAGGTATGTTACTTGGTGGTATTGTTGCTGCAATTTTCGCTTCAAAAGTGAATCCGAAAAAGATGTTTGTATTCGGTATGGGCATATTAGTAATATTATTTTTAGTAGAAGGGCTATCTACATCATTTTGGATTACTAGTTTCATGAGATTTGGAACAGGTATTTGTTTAGCTTGTGTTAATATTGTTGTCGGTACGCTTATGATTCAACTTGTACCAGAAAATATGGTTGGAAGAGTAAATGGGGCGATTTTACCACTGTTTATGGGGGCAATGCTAATTGGAACTTCACTAGCTGGAGGATTGAAGGAGTTGACCTCACTAGTTACTGTATTTTGTATAGCAATGTCACTTATTTTATTAGCAATAGGCCCAGTTTTACGTATGTAAATAAAGAAAGAAGATGTTGTTAATTGAGAAGAAATGACGAATGCATTGGTTTCGAAATAGCTATTGCAAGGGGGCTAAATTGCTCCCTTTTTTCATGACAATCTTTTGACAATGAAATGTACCAACTATATACTGATGTTGTAAAAATAATTTTACAGGTTAGGAGAAATCATGTGAAAAATCTAATCTATGAATTACGCACTGAAAATAATATTTCACAAGGTGCATTAGCTGATAAGTGTAGCGTATCCAGGCAGACAATAAATGCAATTGAGAATAATAAATATGATCCAAGCTTAGCGTTAGCATTTCGTTTAGCGGAAGTATTAGAAACAACTGTTGATAAACTATTTTTGTATAAGATGTAGCGCCTTTAATTATGGGGCGTTATCGCTATAAGAAAAAGATCCTCTTCGTATGAGAAGAGGATCTTTTTCTTATAGCGTTTTAGTTTTCGGATTAGGTGGTGTAACAGATGTATTATTTTCCGGAACTCTAGTTAGTAAGAATCCACCGATAATGAACAATACAATAATACTAAGGACACCAGCGTTTGTTTTTCCCGTTAATTGCGTTGTAACACCGACTAATACCGGACCCATAATTGCGGCAAACTTCCCAAATATATTATAAAATCCGAAGAATTCATTAGCAGATTCTTTCGGTACTAGCTTTGCAAAATAAGAACGGCTTAGTGCTTGAATACCGCCTTGAGAAGTGGCAACTAGCATTGCTAAAATCCAGAAATCAAGTGTTGTTTTTAAGAAGTAAGCATATGTGCAAATAATGATGTAGATAATAATACCGACATATAGCATTTTTTTACCGGTAAACGTTTCTGATAGTTTTCCATATAACAAAGCAAATGGACAAGCGACAATTTGTGTTACAAATAATATGATTAATAGATTAGTTGCGCTAATACCTAGATCAGTTCCATAAGCGGTAGACATAGTAATAATCGTATCAACTCCGTCAATGTAGAAGAAGTAAGCGATTAGAAACATAAAAACGGTTTTATATTTTTTAATATTTTTAAACGTATCAGCAAGTCGCTTAAAGCTCATTGCAATTGGTTTTGGATGACGTTCAATATAGTGTGTTTGCTCTACATTTTTGAGCATTGGAATTGTAAATAACCCCCACCAAAGAGCTGTTATCGCGAAGGAAATTTGACTAGCAATACCGACTGATAAAGGGAGAGTTCCCTTTTGAGCAAGGATAATAAGAGCAATGCAACCGATAAAAGGAATAGTACTCCCAATATAGCCTAAAGCGAAACCTCGCGTAGAAATCCGGTCCATTCTATCTTCAGAAGTCACATCTACTAAAAACGCGTCATAAAAGATGTTTGCCCCAGCAAAACCAACTAATGCGAGCATATAGCATCCTAGTAATAAATACCATTGGGATGTTGGAACAACGGCTAGCATACTTGTAAACACGATACCGAGTCCAAAGAAAAATGTGAAAAAGCGTTTTTTAAATCCTTTATAATCAGCAACAGTGCCGAGAATAGGGGCAAGTATAGAAATTAAAAGTGTAGCGAATGAATTTGCATATCCCCAATAGGCTGTTGAAGTTGCGCCAGATAATCCAGCATCTTTTGCAGCTGCTTTAAAGTAAATTGGAAATAATGCGGTTGTAATGACGAGCGAATATACGGAGTTCGCCCAATCGTATAATATCCAGCTTTTTTCTTGTCTGGACATTTTCTTCATATAATGTTCCCCCTTAAATTTATTCTACTAACAGTGTACAAAATTAAAAATTATAAAAAGAGAAACAGTACTGATTTTTACATAACTTTTACATATATACACAGTTCTTTACAATTGTAGTAAGTCCTCTATAATGGATCCGTCTGTTTCACCTAAGTGCAAACCGAGTAATCTTGCGATAGTAGGACCTTCATCAATAAGTCTCATATACGGGATTATAACGCCGTTTTGAATACCTTTTCCAGCAGCTATAAATATCGTTTCATAGTTAGGTTTTGTTGGAGAGTATCCATGCGTACCAAATGTATATTTTTTACTAGGCGTAACATCTTTTTCAGTAATTTCTTTTATAAAATCTCCTGTATAGTTTTCAGTGAAATAATACCCTTCTCGTGCTTCTAACATAAATAAACAATTACCATCTGCTCCACATTCCTTCGCATCTTCATCATGCAGCATAAATTCAATTCCACTTTGTTTATCTTGAAGCAGTTCTTCAAGAAGTAGTTGTACTTCTCGAATCGTATCCGTATCGTTTTTGTCTTTCACATATATATAGGCGGAGCCATCGCAACTTTGGCAATAAGCAGTCCAGTTTACTAATTTTCCTTTTGAATTTATAGAGATAAGCCCTTTTTGATGAAATAGTACATTTAATTGAATGGCTTTGTTTTCACTTAAAGCGCTATGATCACCAAGAGCGATAATAGTGCTCTCTTCGTATAGTCCACTGTCTTTTAAAGCTTGAATAATTTTCCCTAGTCGCTCATCATGTCTATGAATTGCGGCTATTGTTTCTTTGGATTCAAAGCCGTAATAGTGTCTTTGGGTATCTAAATCGGTGAAATGTACAAACATGACATTAGGCTTTTTCGTCTGGATTGTATGCACAGCAGAAGCAAGTACGAAATCATCGAGTTCAGGTTGTGACAATCCATTTCGTATATGGCCGAAACGCCGATTTAAATCTAATTGATATAGTGGGCTACCACTAAATAATGACACTAACACTTGGTTTTGCCACGGTCTATTTGGAAAGATTTCTGGTAAATTGTAATCAATATTCGCTCTGCCGGTAACAGGCCATAGAAGAGCAGCTGTCGTTAAATTTGCTTTATGTGCTTCATCATATAATGTTGTTCCTTGTATTGATTTTCGGTACCAATGCCAATCCGGTGATTCACGTCCAGGTTGAAGTAAAGTATTGCTAACTACGCCATGTTTATTAGGGTAGTTTCCAGTAACGATTGTTGAGTGGCTTGGGTATGTTACAGAAGGATAAATAGGTTCCACTTTTCTCGCAATCGCGCCCTTATTTATTAATGTTTGGAAATTAGGGAGTTTTTGTAATATAGGAAAATCTAAAGCTGATAAGCAATCGAAAGATAAAATAATGACGTGGTTTGTTAATGCTTTATCCATAAAGTTCCCTCCTGATTATATAAAACCTATTCTTATATATTACTATTAATACCTAGTAATAAAAATATAATTTTACGTGAAAATTTATTGTTTATTTTCAGAAAAGTTAAACATATAATTAAGTATAAGGGAATCTATGGAAGGAGGAAACACTATGGATTGGTTAGATGGATTTGGTATCTTTTACATTATTGGCGGAATTACGATTATCCTTGTATTTGTTATTTCGTATTTATTAAAGAAACGGTTTCCAGACAAACAGTTTGATATTATATTTGCACTTAGTTTAATACTTCTTTGTTTAGCATCCTTTCCCGTTACGATGATGATGATTGGTGGATGGGAAGGAATGGGATATGGATTTATTGGTTTCTTCGTTCTACTTGGTACACTTATCGGTATGATTGCACATCAACTTGTAAAAATCTCTCGAAAAAGCTACGTATAAAACTACAAAAAAAGAAAAGAATATATAAAAATAAGAAAATTAGCTATTGTTTAAAAAAAGATTTTGTATTATGATAATCAACAAATTTATTTCGTTATAACGATGAAAAAGGACGAGTACATATTTAACCTTTTTAGCAGAGAGAGAATCCGCCCGGCTGAAAGATTCTTGAAAAGGCGATATGGAACCTACCTTTGCGTTCTGCATATGCAGCGGGAATTTCCCGTTATCAAAAAGAGAGCATATACAATTTTTGTGTATGAATCAGGGTGGTAACGCCGACAAAGCTCGGTCCCTATTTAGGGACGCGGGCTTTTTTGTATTTTCTAGAAGGAGGAAGAATAACTATGGCAAAAGAACAAGTACAAGCCATTACGAAGATGGAAGAAGACTTTGCACAGTGGTATACCGATATTGTAAAAAAAGCTGAGCTTGTTGATTATTCAAGTGTAAAAGGATGTATGATTTTACGCCCATACGGCTATGCCTTATGGGAAAATATGCAGAAAGTGATGGATGAAAAATTAAAAGCATCTGGTCATGAAAATGTGTATATGCCAATGTTTATTCCAGAGAGTTTATTGCAAAAAGAAAAGGATCATGTAGAAGGATTTGCTCCTGAGGTGGCTTGGGTTACGCATGGTGGAAATGAAAAGTTAGCAGAAAGACTTTGTGTACGCCCTACATCAGAAACCTTATTCTGTGAGCATTTTTCAAAGATTGTGCAATCATATAATGATTTACCAAAGTTATATAATCAATGGTGTTCAGTAGTTCGTTGGGAGAAGACAACGAGACCATTCCTTCGTACAACAGAATTTTTATGGCAAGAAGGCCATACGATCCACGAGACGGCAGAAGAATCACAAACTGAAACGTTAAATATTTTAAATCTGTATGCTTCTTTCTGTGAAGATTACTTAGCGATACCAGTTATTAAAGGGCAAAAAACAGAAAGAGAAAAGTTTGCGGGAGCAAAGGCAACTTATACGATTGAAAGTTTAATGCATGATGGAAAAGCGCTTCAAACCGGAACCTCTCATAACTTTGGAACGAATTTTTCTGAAGCATTTGATATTAAGTTTTTAGATCGTAATGGTAAGTGGCAATATGTACACCAAACATCTTGGGGTGTATCAACAAGAATGATAGGTGGACTTATTATGGTTCATAGTGATAATAATGGACTGGTAATGCCTCCAAAAGTGGCACCAGTACAAGTTGTTATCGTACCGATTGCTCAGCACAAAGAAGGTGTGTTAGAGAAAACAACAGAGTTACAAGGACGTATTCAAAAGATTGCGCGTGTAAAAATAGATATTAGTAATAAAACACCAGGTTGGAAATTTAATGAGTATGAAATGAAGGGTGTTCCAATTCGATTAGAAGTTGGTCCAAAGGATATTGAAAAGAATCAAGTCGTACTTGTGAGAAGAGATACGAAGGAAAAAGAATTTATATCAATGGATCAATTAGAAGAGCGCATTCCATCATTACTTGAGGAAATTCATCATTCTCTATTTAATAAAGCAAAAGCATTTCGCGATGCGAATACGTATAGTGTGACGAATTTTGAAGATATGAAAAAAGAAGCTGATGAAAAGCAAGGGTTTATTAAGGCAATGTGGTGCGGAGAATTAGCTTGTGAGGAGAAACTAAAAGAAGAGGTGGGAGTATCTTCACGCTGTATGCCTTTTGAGCAAGAACGTGTAGCTGATGAATGTATTTGTTGTGGTAAAGAAGCTAAGCATATGGTGTATTGGGGAAAAGCGTATTAATACTCTTCTGGATAAATGTAAAAAGGGCTTTGGGTTGTATAAGTGCAATCCAAAGCCCTTTTTAGTTGTGTATTTGTTTCATGTATTTTTTAGATGGAAGGATGTTAGTCTTTATTTTGCATTTTTACGGCGAATAAACAATAACATACCAATTAGGAATGTTGAAAGTCCCATTAAAATAGAAGCAGGGTAATGTGTTGCAGTATTAGGTAACTTATCGCCTTGTTTTTTCGTTTTATCTTTCACATTACTACCTTGTGAACTACTGTCACCTTTCACGCCATTGCCGTCTTTAGAGCCGTTGCCACTGTGAGAACCACTGCCACCATGAGAACCATTAGCGCCAGAGCCGTTGCCATCAGAGCCGTTGCCACCAGAGCCGTTGCTACCAGAGCCACTACCACCAGAGCCATTGCCACCAGAGCCGTTGCTACCAGAGCCACTACCGCCCGAACCATTGCCACCGGAGCCGCTGCCATCCGAACCATTGCCGCCCGAACCATTGTCACCGGAGCCACTGCCACCCGAACCGTTACCGCCCGAACCGTTGCCGCCGGAGCCATTACCGCCCGAACCGTTACCGCCCGAACCGTTGCCGCCGGAGCCATTACCGCCCGAACCGTTACCGCCCGAACCATTGCCACCGGAGCCACTACCGCCCGAACCGTTACCGCCCGAACCGTTACCGCCCGAACCATTGCCACCGGAGCCGCTGCCGTCCGAACCATTGCCATCAGAGCCGTTGCCATCAGAGCCGTTGCCACCAGAGCCATTACCGCCCGAACCATTGCCACCGGAGCCGCTGCCGTCCGAACCATTTCCATCAGAGCCGTTGCCGCCGGAGCCATTGCCGCCGGAGCCATTACCGCCCGAATCATTGCCACCAGAGCCGTTGCCGCCGGAGCCATTACCGCCCGAACCATTGCCACCAGAGCCACTGCCGCCGGAGCCATTACCGCCAGAGCCGCTGCCATCAGAACCACTATCCCCCTCAGAGCTGCTGTTTCCTGGAGGTTTATTATTATCTTTTAAGTTTCCTTCTGCCAAGTTCATGTTATTTTGTGCAATAGTATTTGTTGTCGGCTGGAAGTTTTCCGTTGCCGCATTACCGATATTTAAGCCACTAAAAAAAGATAAAGAAAGAGTTGATGCTAAAATGAGAATTTTTGTCATTGTTTTCCTCCTGAAAATTAATATTCCATCTAAAATACATCCCTTTGTAATATTTCATAGGAAAAAGAGTTTTATGCAAAAAAACTATATATAGATAAAGGTGGAGGAATTACTGATAGAGGACATGACCTTTTAAAAGAAATAAAAGAGGAAGTCAGCAAATACTTAAATCAAGAGTTTTATAATAATTGTGAGATTGAACTTGCACAAAACAGAAATTGTGCAGGGATGATTGGTGCTATTTACCACTTCTTACATCACCATAAGTAAATTATATGAATGTTTTCATATAACTGAGAATTTATCCTTTTTCTCGCTATATAAATAATGCTACAATATAAGGGAAGAATACAATATTTTCCGATTCGGAAAATACTTTGTAGAAAGGAAGAAACTTCATGCCTATTATTTTAGAAAAAGGACAAAAGATTGATTTAACGAAAGGACAACCGAGAGTAGCAAAACTGCAGGTTGGCTTAGGCTGGGATCCAATTGGGCAATCAGGTGGGTTTCTGTCTTCTTTATTTGGAAGTAAACCAAATGTAGATTGTGATGCATCTGTCGTTATGTTAGAAGGAGATCGTTTTTTAAACAAAAATGATTTAGTATACTTCGGCAATAAACTTTCTACTTGTGGTAGTATTATTCATTCAGGAGATAATTTAACAGGTGAGGGCGCTGGTGACGACGAAACAATTTTCGTAGAATTACATAAAGTTCCAAGCCGTATTAATCGTTTAGTATTCGTTGTAAATATTTATGACTGTGTAAATCGTCGTCAAGATTTTGGGATGATTCGTAATGCATATATTCGTATTCAAAACCCACAAACAGGTGAGGAATTAGCACGTTATAACCTATCAGATAACTACGCTGGTAAAATGACTCTAATTGCAGGAGAAATGTATCGCGACGGAAATGAGTGGAAGTTTTCAGCGGTTGGAGAAGGTACACAAGATAAGAACTTAAGTGAGATTGTATCACGTTATCAATAAAATAAACCGAGGAGGAATTGTATATGGCATCAATTTCATTGAAAAAGGGACAAAAGGTAGACTTAACAAAAACGAATCCAGGCCTTTCAAAAGTTCTTGTAGGTCTTGGCTGGGATACGAATCGTTATGACGGACAAAATGATTTCGATTTAGATGTTAGTATTTTCTTAGTAGGTGCGAATGGAAAAGTTTCAGGAGCAGAGGATTTTGTCTTCTATAATAATCCAAAAGGTGCGAACGGTGCTGTAGAGCATTTAGGAGATAACCGAACTGGTGACGGTGAAGGCGACGACGAAACAATTAAAGTAGATTTAAAAAATGTACCTGCACATATCGAACGTATCTGCTTCACAATTACAATTTATGATGGAGAAGGACGTAGCCAAAACTTCGGACAAGTTTCTAACTCGTTCGTACGTATTCTAGATGAAGACAAGAATGCGGAATTAATCCGTTACGATTTAGGAGAAGATTTCTCTATTGAAACAGCGGTAGTAGTAGGTGAATTATACCGTCATGCAGGTGACTGGAAATTCAATGCAATCGGAAGTGGATTCCAAGGTGGCTTAGGTTCTCTATGTAATAACTTTGGATTAGATGTAGAGTAATAGATTAACATATCCATCAGTAAACATATGTTTACTGATGGATATATTTTTTGAAATTAAATTATAGAGGTGAATATACATGGTTATTCAATTACAAAAAGGTCAGAAGATTGATTTAGGTAAAACAAGTCCTGGTTTATCCAAAGCGGTAATCGGTCTTGGTTGGGATATTAAATCTTATGATGGTGGATCTGATTTTGATTTAGATGCATCTGCCTTTTTACTAGATGCGAACGGTAAATGTACGAAGGAAACTGATTTTATTTTCTATAATAATTTACAGTCTCCTTGTGAATCAGTTTTACATACAGGAGATAATCGAACTGGTGAAGGTGAAGGCGACGATGAGCAACTTGTTGTAGATTTGAAAAAAGTCCCAGCAGATGTTCATAAAATTGCTATTACAGTTACAATTTATGATGGAGAAGGCCGTAATCAAAACTTTGGACAAGTCGGAAATGCATTCGTTCGTTTAGCAAATGAAGAAACAAACGAAGAAGTTCTTCGTTTTGATTTAGGGGAAGATTTCTCCATTGAAACAGCAGTTGTATTTTGTGAATTATACCGTCATAATGGACAGTGGAAGTTTAATGCAGTAGGAAGCGGTTTCCAAGGTGGCTTAGGTGCGCTTGTAAGAGCGTATGGCTTGGATGCATAAGAAGGGAAACGACATTCGTTTCCTTTTTTTGACCTTTCTATAAATCTAGCAAAGAATAGGGGATAAAGGTAAGATGAGCATTTTGCAAGAAATCCTTAATACGTATGCTCAGTTTTTCGACTTAGATATGTGGATTAAAGTGTTACAAGATCCAGTATCTTGGGGGTTGATAGGTACACTTGTTGTACTTGAAGGTTTATTATCTGCTGATAACGCTCTTGTATTAGCTGTAATGGTAAAACATCTTCCGGAAGAAAAGCGTAAAAAAGCGTTATTCTATGGACTTATTGGAGCCTATGCGTTCCGTTTTATTGCAATTGGAATTGGAATGTTCCTAATCAAATTATGGTGGGTGAAACTTCTTGGTGCGCTTTATCTAGCTTGGTTATCAGTGAAATACTTTATTGATAAACGTAAAGGTGCAAATGAAGAAGAAGAAGCGCATGGTATGAATCAAAATAGTATTCTCTTTAGAATGTTTGGTGTCTTCTGGGGAACAGTTGCGATGGTTGAATTAATGGATATCGCGTTCTCAGTAGATAGTGTACTTGCTGCATTTGGTGTATCGAATGAAGTTTGGATTTTACTATTAGGTGGAATGCTCGGTATTTTAATGATGCGTGGTATTGCTGGCGTATTCTTAAAATTATTAGAACGTATTCCAGAATTAGAAACAACGGCATATATTTTAATTTTAATTATTGCAGCGAAAATGCTATTGTCTCTAGTTGGATTTGAAATGAGCCACACACTATTCTTTATTATTTTAGTTGTAGCATTTGGAGTGACATTTATAATTCACTATGTGAAACATTCTGGACAAGCTAGGGAAGAAGTTGCAGCTACTAAAAATAATCATAAATAATTGAAATGGGTTTGCTCGTTTTGCGAGCGCCCATTTTTTATAACCAAAAATAGTTTATAATAGAAGAAGGTCTTAAAAAAACGTAAATGTTTTTGGAGGTGAACTGTTGTGTTTTCACGTTTTACACTTCAACCATATGCATTAAAAGATGAATCAGATTTAAAACAATTTGAAATGATTTTAGAAAAACGCCCACAATATGAGCTAACAGACAATGAGATGAAATTTAGTTATATAGCAAGTCGAATCCTTGGTGTTCCTAATGATGTAGATGAATATTTCAATGAGCTATTTGATTATAGCCAAGTGAAAGGAATCGAAGTTTTACACGAACAAAATTTAAATAAAGTAATTGATTCGGAAAAGCTTCGCCATATTCAAGAAGTGTTTGGATTACATCAAGAGGCACCGAATGGTCTGACAGTAAATAGGCTAGTGGCACACTTATCTGGGAAACAACTGCTACCGAAAGTAGACAATCCTGATTTACAACATTATATACATACGACGTTTATTTCTGTATTGAAACTATATGAGAAACAACATAACCAATCTTTGAAGACAGAAGGCTTCCGTCGGTTTTTAATCGACATGATTAAACTAAGCGAAAATTACGTAGCAAAGTGGTTCTCTACAATTAATTACAAAAAGCAAATGCCGCGTATCGTTTGGTACGGTGATGCACAGGAGAGTCGTATATATTTCTTATACTTCCTTATTATGCTCGGCTGTGATGTACTTTATTATCATCCAGAAGGTAAAGATGGATTTGAGAGTATAGACGAGGAAGGTAGAACATTTGTCGTATCGCATCCTAGTCGCATTTCATTGGAGCCATTTCCTGACCGACGTCGCGAACGTGTAGCAACAGTAGCGTATCAAGCTTCGAAGGAAATTGAGCAAGTACTTCACCACGATAATTCACTATTATACAAACCATGGCAATTCCGTTCATATACACCTGTAGCACGTACGTTAAAAACAACATATGATGAACTCTTTTTAATTACGAAAGAAAAGGCATTTGTACGCCCAACATTCTTTGTTGAAAATAAACATATTTATATCCCTTCTTTATTTGGGAAAATATCAGGTGTGTCAAAGAATGATAAAGAATATTTCCAGCGATTAAAGGCTGTTACATCGTTTGATAATAGTTTATTAATTAATACATTTCCGTTTACGAAAGAACAAAAAGCGAATTTCCAATATCACTACCGTGATGCATTGGATCGCGGTGGAAAATTACACCCTGATTTAATTATGAACAGCCATTGGTGGCCACATAAGCGTTTACCAGAAGGATTACAACATGGTATTGCAGAAGCAATCATTCATACGTGTGAAAGCGAAATGTGTAAACCAGTTGGAAAAGAGACGAAACAAGATGTATCACTATATGTTTTCGCTCAACTTTCTCAAATACCACCAAATATTTTAGAACAACTTGAGAAATTTGATTATTCACAGGATGTACCAAAAATTGTTATATTTAATAATGAGAAGAGTGGAGAACTAACTCGTTCTGATGCTGTTTTATTACTGTTTTTAAATCAAATTGGAGTAGATGTATTCCATTTCAATCCGACGGGAAGAAACGATATTGAACCGTATATTGAAGCAGGAGCATTTGATTCACATTGGCTTGAAGAAGTTAATTTCGATCTTGAGTTTCATGGTTCATCAGCCTATAAAAATTTATCACAAACAATAAAAGGACTATTTCGTCCATTTTTATAAGGAAAGGGAGAATACCATATGAATAATCCAGTCGTACTAGATCCGAAAACAGAATTGAATGAACAAACCGCACAAGATGTTCGTTTGCAACTTAGACAGGATGCAGAAGTGCAACGTATTTATAATGCGGTAGATATTAAAGACCAATTAGAATTAATTGAGCTCGGTAAAGAACCTTCTATGGAAATTTCACGTTTCGCTGATCAAATTTTACATACAATGTCTTTATCAAAAATAGAAGACTCTGGTGAATTATTAAAACAACTTGGTAAAATTATGGACAGATTTGATAGTAAAGACTTTGCAGAGGAGAAAAGTGGCTTCTTCGCACGCATGTTCAAAAAGGCAGACAAAATGATTGAACAAATCTTTAGTAAATATCAAACGATGGGCCGTGAAATTGATAAAGTTTATGTAGAAATAACGAAGTATCAAGATGAAATGAAAAAATCAATTGGTACATTAGACGGTCTATATGAGCAAAATTTAAAATATTACTTAGACTTAGAAAAATACGTAGTAGCAGGAGAAATGTTACTAGAGCGTTTAAATACAGAGTTAGTTCCAATGTATGAAGAGCGTGTACGTAATAATGATCAATTAGCAGGTATCGAATTAGAATCGCTTAAAAACTCTGTTGAAATTTTAGAGCAGCGTATTGATGATTTAGAAAAAGCGCGTATGGTTGCTCTACTTACAGCACCACAAATTCGTATGATTCAACGTGGTAACAATAAATTAATCGGTAAAATTAATACAGCATTTATTACAACGATTCCTATCTTTAAAAATGGTATCATTCAAGCGGTAAATGCGAAACGACAAAAACTTGTTGCAGACTCTATGGCTGAACTCGATCGTCGTACAAATGAATTACTTAAGAAGAATGCACAAAATATCGCAACCCAAAGTGTAGAAGTAGCGAGATTATCAGGTTCTTCTAGTATTAAGATGGAAACACTTGAAGAGACTTGGAATATTATTTCAAGAGGTATGCAAGAAACGCAACAAATTGAAGAACAAAATAAACGTGAGCGTGAAGAAAGCCGTAAGCGTATGGCTGCATTAACAGAGAACATTAAGAAAGAATTACAAGGATAAAGTGAAATTTTAATTCGTGGGGAGAGTTATTCATTATCCGCACATAGCGCAAGAAATGAAAAGGCAATGAGGAATAACCCTCATTGCCTTTTAGTTTCTCTTAAATAATTTAATGATTTCATTCACAATAAGCGGAATGATACTTAATACGAAAACAAATCCCCAATCCCTTATTGTTAATGCATGCACACCGAATATATTTGCAAGAGGTGGGATAGAGATAATACAAACTTGCATAAGAACGCCGATAAGAAGTGAGAAGACTAAGTATTTATTTGTAAATAGCCCAATTGAAAAAATCGATTTCGTTCTGGAACGCAAGTTAAATGAATGAACGAGCTGAGAAAAGCTAAGAACGACAAATGCCATTGTTTGAGCGTGTAATAGAGCATCTTCATCAATTTGATCTGGGAAGAGCGGAAATAAATTTGTATCTCCTGTATAGAACTTTGCTCCAGCGATAAATGCTGCTAAAGTTAGAAGCCCAATTAATGCCCCATTGAAAATAAGAAAAGGAATACTACCGCTAAATAAGCTTTCTTTCGCATGTCTTGGTTTTTCCTTCATTACATCTGGATCTTCAGGATCAACACCGAGGGATAACGCCGGAAGTGTGTCAGTAATTAAATTTACCCACAAAATGTGAATAGGGCGTAAAGGTGTTGCCCAGCCAAGTAAAATAGCTAAAAATAAAGCGATAATTTCTCCGAAGTTACAAGAAAGTAGGAAGAGAATGGATTTTTTTATATTACGATAAATATTTCTACCCTCTTCAACAGCTTTAACGATAGAGGAGAAGTTATCATCTGTTAACACTACGTCAGCTGCTCCTTTTGCCACATCTGTTCCTGTAATCCCCATAGCCACTCCAACATCTGCTTGCTTTAAAGATGGAGCATCATTGACGCCATCTCCAGTCATAGAAACGATGTTTCCTTTTGCACGTAATGCTTTTACAATCTTTACTTTATGTTCTGGAGAAACCCTAGCGAATACATTTAAATGATTAATCTTACTCGCTAGTTCTGTATCTGAAATGGTATCTAATTCAGTTCCAATCATAATTTCAGATTTTTCTTCAGCAATCCCAAGTTCTTTTGCAATTGCAAAGGCGGTGTCTTTATGATCACCCGTAATCATAACTGTGCGAATACCAGCTTTTTTACATTCCGTTATAGAATCCTTTACTTCTGTACGCGGTGGATCAATCATACCGACAAGGCCGATAAAGATGAGGTCTTCTTCAAGATGATCTACATCCACATCATCTGAATTGTATTGTTTAAATGCAAATGAAAGTACTCTTAAAGCTTCTTGAGACATTGCCCCGGCAGCTTCTAATATTTGATTTTTATAAGAATCTGTTAAGACCTCGACTTGGTTATTTATAAAGATATGGGTACAGTGAGGTAAAAGTTTATCAATAGCACCTTTCGTCATACTATAGTAGCTTTCGTCGTATGTATGCACGGTTGACATCATTTTACGATCTGAATCGAAAGGTAGTTCGTTAACACGTCTATGTTTATTTTCTAAATCATCTTTTTGTATGTTAAAAGAGCTTCCTGCAACGAGAAGGGCAATTTCAGTAGGATCCCCAGTTTGGGATTCGCTACTATAGGATGCATCGTTACATAACACCATGTTTTCTAACAATAGACGTTGTACATTATTATTTACATTTAAATTTTCTAAGTGATCGTATGTGTCATCACTATAAAAGTGAGTAACTGTCATTTTATTTTGCGTTAATGTACCAGTTTTGTCTGAACAAATAATTGTGACAGAACCAAGTGCTTCAACAGCAGGTAGCTTACGAATAATAACGTTTTGTTTAATCATACGTTGAACGCCAATTGCAAGAACGATGGAAACGATAGCTGGTAGTCCTTCTGGAATAGCTGCAACAGCTAAACTAATAGCGGTCATAAACATTTCTAACGTATCCCGGCCCTGTAAAAAACCGATGAGAAACATAGTAGCGCAAATTGCCACAGCGACAAATCCTAAATACTTTCCTACTTGAGCTAAACTTTTTTGAAGTGGTGTCATATCATCGTCAGCTTCATGTAAAAGAGTTGCAATTTTACCGATTTGTGAGTTCATGCCAGTTTCAACAGCAACTCCAACGCCGCGTCCGTATGTTACAAGGGTAGACATAAAAGCCATGTTTTTCTGGTCACCAAGTGGTACTTGTTCGCCAGCTTGCATAGAAGGGTGGTAAAGTGCATCTTTATCGACCGGGACAGATTCACCAGTGAGAGCAGATTCTTCAATTTTTAAATTTGCCGTTTCGATAAGTCGCAAATCACATGGGATATATCGTCCTGCATCGAGCATAACGATATCACCTGGAACGACATGCTCAGATGGAATTTCTTTTAGCTCGCCATCTCGCTTTACGATAGCTTTAGGCGTTGACATTTTCTTTAGTGCTTCTAAAGCTTGCTCGGCTTTTGATTCTTGAATTACTCCGATTACTGCATTTAAAATGACAACGAGTGCGATAATACTTGCATCGGCCCATTCTCCTACAAATGCAGAAATAAGGGCAGCTATAAGAAGAACATATACGAGGACATCATTAATTTGAGCGAAAACTCGCTGCCATAAAGTACGCTTTTGTTTTGTAGCTAATTCATTTGGACCAAATTGACTTAAGCGTTCCTTTACGCTATCAGTCGTTAAACCACTTTGTTCATTTGTTTTAAGATCCGTTAATGTTTGATCTTTCTTCTTACTGTACCAATTGCTCATTAGTAAGCACCTCCAGTAAAAACAGTTAGCAATGGTAGTGTTGCTATTATTTGTGAGTAGTATGTATGGAGAAAAAATCTAAGATGAGGTTCTACTTCTATTGTACAATATTTTACAGTTGGTTGAGGAAAAGAGAAGAGTTGTCATGAATTTGTTGGAAGTAAAAAAGAGCCCCATAAGCGAGGCCCTTTTTACTTTTTAATTAATGTACC
The DNA here is from genome assembly GCA_027694045.1 of Bacillaceae bacterium OF18-1A. Taxonomy (GTDB): domain Bacteria; phylum Bacillota; class Bacilli; order Bacillales; family Bacillaceae_G; genus Bacillus_A. The sequence continues at coordinate 78,297 of JAQEWB010000006.1, forward strand.
TAATTCTTCTGTAATAGCTTGCATTTCACTAATACTGAATGTTTCACGCTTCATAACATGATCATAAATATCACGTAAGTCTTCGTACATTTCTTCATTAAAGCTAGCAGCTCTCATTGCCCCAGCATTAACCATACGTAATTTCTCTTTAATAGCTTCGACCATATATTCAACGTTTTCTTCTGATTTTACGGATAAATCCACCGAAGTGTCCCCCTTTAAAATAACATAAGGTTATCTTAACATTTTTTATCATTTTCGTTAATGAATCTTTTCAATCCTATTAAATTAGTAGGGATTTCCTTTATATTTAATAATTGGTTGTTTATACTATAAGTATATATTAAGAAATGCACCAAGAAGGGAAGAACAAAAATATGGTTCAAGTATTGTTTGTTTGTCTTGGGAACATATGTCGTTCTCCAATGGCAGAAGCAATTTTTCGAAATCTTGTCGTAAAAGAGGGACTCGAAGAGAAAATTGTCATTGATTCTGCAGGAACTGGAGATTGGCATGTCGGTCATCCACCACATAAAGGAACACAAAAAATTTTAAAAGAAAATGATGTCTTTTTTGAAGGAATTAAAGCACGTCAAGTAGAAAAAGAAGACTTAACAAAGTTTGATTATATTATTGCCATGGACAACAAGAATATAGCAGACTTAAAAGGTTTAGGTAAAACTGGAGGCTATATTGGTAGACTGTCCGATTTTGTTCCAGACGGTGGCTGGACAGACGTTCCTGACCCTTACTTTACGGGGAATTTCCAAGAAGTATATGACCTTGTAACAGAAGGGTGTGTAAAGCTATTAGCTTTCATTCGAAATGAACAAGGAATATGAGGAAGCTTAGAAAGAAATACTTTCTAACATAAGAAATGAAAGGGTGAAGGAATATGGCAAAGAAAAATAATATTGCTCGAAACATTGCGATTGGTGTAGCTGCAGGTGTAGCTGTATCTATGTTAAAGAAAGAAAATCGTGAGAAAGTAAAAAATACTGCTGAAAAAGCAAAAACAAAAATGATTGAAATTGGTGAAAATGCAAAGATCAAAGAAAAAGTGCAAACTGTTACAGATAAAGGACGCGAACTTGCTGATTTCAATGTAGTGAAAGCGAAAGTAGCAGAAATTAAAAAATTGACGCCGTCTGTTGTAGAAACGTTAAAAGAAACGAAAGAAATTTTTAGTAAGAAAAAAGTTGAGCCAGAAGAAAAAACAGAAACAATTGAAATTCAAGCTGTATCTCCAAAGGTAGATGAGCTTAAAGCAGAAGAAGAGCCGGTAGTTGCTGAAAATGGTGGTATGAAAGAAGCGCGTGAATTATTTATGAAAGACTCAAATGTAGAGGAAAAAAAAACTGAAGCGTACATTGAGTTAAAGCAAGATAAAGAAGCGAAGAAAAGCGTTTAAATATATATGAGAAAAATTTTAGAAAAAGTAAGAAGACATCGTACTTTTTCGTTTGGTAAAGATTTGTATGACCGGACGATGCGCGATGATGTAGCGGGCTTGGCAGCACAGCTCGCTTATTTCTTCTTACTTGCTATTTTTCCTGGGCTTGTTTTCTTAATTACGCTTCTTGGATTCATTGACCTTCAAACAGAAAGTGTGCTCAACTTATTAGAACCGTACGTACCAGAAGATGCAATGTACTTAATTGAAGTAAACGTAGATAAAGTTGTAAATGAGCAAAATGGTGGTTTATTATCATTTGGTTTATTATCGATGCTATGGTTTGCTTCAAACGGAGTAAATGCGGTTATGAATGCTTTCAACCGTGCGTATGATGTGACAGAAACACGTTCTTTTATTAAAACAAGAGCGTTATCAATTGTGTTTACGTTAGCTATTATTTTTATGATTGTATTTGCGTTGATTGTCCCAGTGTTTGGGCAAGTGATCGGGGCAGCGGTATTTAAAATAATCGGTTTATCGGATAGTTTTTCTTACGTGTGGAGTATTACGCGCTTAGTAGCGACTTTCTTCGTACTATTTGCGTTGTTTAGTTTTTTATATACATTTGCACCAGATCGAAAGTTAAAACGAAGAGAAGTCATTTCAGGAGCATTATTTGCTACTGTAGGATGGATTGTGGTATCGTACTCATTTGCCTTTTATGTAGATAAATTTGCGAATTACGCCAACACATATGGTGGTCTTGGTGGTATCATTGTTTTAATGTTATGGTTTTATTTAACTGGATGGGTCATTTTGCTTGGCGGTGAAATTAATGGCTTACTCCATCATTATAGAACGGGTGACAATAATTCCCGTAATTAAAAATGAACTCTTGTTCCATAATAAAAGGGAACAGGGGGGATATTTCATGAGTAATAACAAAAAGAATCATAATAATAAAAGTAACAATAAACAAAAAAGTAGTTCGCACCCAAAGCATAAAACGAGTAGCAGTGCGAACGGACATAATAGCTATCATTAGAAAAAACGGGTCCTCTATGAGGGACCCGTTTTATTTGTTTCCTTTTAATAATCGTAAGCCATTCAAAATAACAAGAATCGTACTTCCTTCGTGCCCAATAACACCGAAGGGAAGAGCTAAAAATTGCAAGAAATTTGAACAGATAAGCATTGCGATTACAGCTAGCGAAAAGATTACGTTTTGCTTCACAATACGGTTCATTCGCTTCGATAAACGAATTGCTTGGGAAAGGCGAGATAGTTCATTTTTCATAAGTACAACGTCTGCAGTTTCTAAAGCTACGTCTGTTCCTTCTCCCATTGCCACACCAATACTAGCGGTAGCGAGGGCTGGAGCATCATTTATGCCGTCTCCAACCATTGCTACGATTCCATATTTTTCTTTTAATTGTTTAATCGTTTCAACTTTTGTTTCTGGTAAACAAGATGCATAATATTCTTTTATATTACTTTCAGAAGCAATTGCTTTTGCTGTTTCTTCATTATCACCAGTAATCATAATGGCTTCAACACCGATACTTTGTAAATCACGAATGGCAGCTATTGTTTCTTGGCGAAGCGTATCTTTTAAAGCGATAAGTCCGAGAATCCCCTCATCATCACTAATATAAACAACAGTTTTACCTTCTTTTTCAAGTGAGGTAGAAATACCATTATGAAAGGTCTTTGTTTCTTCACCAATAAAATCAGCTTTACCAATTTTATAAGCTTTGTCTTCGAATATTCCTTTTAGTCCAAAACCAGTTACATCCTCAACATTTTCTGGTTTTTTTAATGCAATGTCGTACGCATGCTGTGCATATTTAACAATAGATTCAGCTAAAGGATGTGTAGAGTGACTTTCAATTGCTGCTGTAATAGAAAGCACGTCTTTTTCTGTCATATTTTCTCGAACGTATACATCTGTTACGGTAGGTTTTCCTTGTGTTAATGTTCCTGTTTTATCAAAAGCAATTGCTTTTACTGAAGCGAGACGTTCTAAATGTATACCGCCTTTAAAGAGAATTCCGTTTCTCGCTCCGTTAGAAATTGCAGATAAAGTTGCCGGTGTAATGGCAGCAACGAGTGCGCAAGGAGATGCGACTACAAGTAAAATCATTGCGCGATAAAATGTTTCATTCCAACTCCAGCCAAGTAAGAAATGAGGAACGAACATCATTAATGCAACAACGATTAGTACTCCTTTTACATATGTTCCTTCAAACTTTTCAATAAATAGTTGTGATGGTGATTTTTCACTTTGTGCACTTTGAACGAGACGAATGATCTTTTGAAATAACGTTTGATCGCTCGGCTTCGTAATTATTACTTCGATAGCACCACGTAAATTTACAGTCCCAGCAAATACTTCATCACCATGTTTTTTCTCATTTGGAATAGGTTCACCAGTGATTGCTGCTTCATCAATATTTGTTTCACCACTATGAATTGTGCCATCAGCTGGAACACGCTCACCTGGCTTAATTAAAATAATATCGTTAATTTGTAATTGTCCGACTGGAATACGTTCTTCTAAGCCATTAGAAATCCGTAAAGCTTCTTCTGGTTGTAGGTCAAGAAGCGCTGAAATTTCTTTTTGGCTTTTATTTAAGGTGTAAGATTCCATCGCTCCACTTAACGCGAAGATAAAGATCAAAATTGCACCTTCTGCCCAGTAGCCAATTATTGCGGCCCCTATAGCAGCAAAGAGCATAAGCATTTCGACATTTAGCTCTTTCTCTTCAATTGTGTCTTCAATACCTTCTTTTGCTTTTGCATATCCACCAACTACATAAGCAAGGATGTAGCAAGTAATACCTACATTCATTGCATCGTTCTTTGTGAATAACCAACCAACTAAAATAAAAATACCAGATGCGATTGCAAATATAAGTTCATAATGTTTTTTTAATGAATCCCATAAAGAGGGATGAGAAACTTCTTTTTGTACTTGTAATGTTTTGATTTCTGAGTTCATTACCATTCGCTCCTTCCAAATTCTTATTGAGAAAAAGAATCAAAATCGAAACCCCTATAAAACGACGAAAGCTGCCATCCATAATGGATAGCAGCATTTCTGTTGAATCTGATTTTTAATAGTTATTATGTTGTAATTATTCTATAGTATAACATATGTTTTTGTTAGATGGTATGTTTTTGCTTCTATTATAAACTGAAAACTTGTGTTTTTGTACTTCCTTTGGTATATATGAATATTGTTCATAAAAAGATCGGAAAGGAAGACAACGAGTGAGGACAGAGAAATTTTTTACCCATCCGATTGGTGTGTTTATTGCTGCGATAGTAGCAACTTTTTTATGGGGGAGCGCATTCCCGTTTATTAAATTAAGTTATGCTGAACTTGGCATTCAGCCACAAGAAGTTGGGGAGCAAATACTATTTGCTGGTTATCGCTTCTTTTTATCTGGAGTACTGCTCTTATTATTTTTTAAAGTGTTAGGAAAAGATATGAACTTCAAGAAAGGGACAGGGAAACAGTTAGTACAAATTGGTTTATTTCAAACATTTCTGCAATATATATGTTTTTATATTGGAATGAGTTATAGTTCCGGAATTGAAGGAGCTATTATTTCAGGAACATCATCGTTCTTCCAAATTTTACTTGCACACTTTTTATATAAAGATGATGCTCTTAATTTAAGAAAAATAATTGGAGTCTCAATCGGTTTTTGTGGTGTCATTTTAGTAAATGTACCGAGTGATGGTAGTTTATCATTCCATTTTGGAATCGGTAGCTTATTACTGCTTAGTGCAGCAATGCTATATTCATATGGGAATATATTAGCAAAAGAAGGTAGTAAAACGTTAGATGTTGGATATATGACAGCATACCAAATGATTTTTGGTTCAATAGGACTATTATGTATAGGAGCATTTCAAGTTGGAATGCTGCCATTTACATTTAGTTTACATGCAATACTTATGCTTATTTATTTATCTTTCTTATCTGCGGCTGGTTTTTGCATTTGGAATACAATTATGAAGTATAACAAAGTTGGAAAAGTATCGATGTATATGTTCTTTATCCCCGTATTTGGTGTGCTATTATCAAGCTTGATTTTAGGAGAAGCAATTCACTCATTTGTATTATTCGGTTTAGCCTGTGTTGCAGCTGGAATTATTGTAGTAAATCGTGCACCAGCTAAAAAGAAAATAGAGCAAAAAAAACAGGTAGCATAGAGGACGGAAAAACGCTTACAATGGAAGAACAGTTTTGTTCTTCTTTTTTGTAGAAAAAGGATAATAGACTAGTCATAACGAAAAAAGATACAAAAAGCATTTATTGAGGAGAACATGTTATGAATCTACTTTACATGGTGTTAATTGGACAAATCATTCTTTTCTTAGCGGGGGCAATTTATGCAATAGGACAGACAAGAAAAAAAAGAGATAATATGCCGTTACCTTTAGCAGTGCGTCTCATTCTTAGCTTTTCTTTAACAGGTAGTGCAATTTGGATATGGATACAAGACCCATCGGTAGAATATAGTACATGGGTTGCACTTGGTATGACTTTATCGACTGTCGGTGATTTATTTATGGCAGGGTTGATTCCGATTGGTCATAGGTTAATTGGAGGAATGGTTACCTTTGCATTTGCACATTGTTTTTATGTAAAAGCATTTTTGCAAACCGGTATTTCATGGAATGGTTTTTGGATTGGATTATTCGTATACGGACTCTTTTTAATTATCGGATGGTTCTTTTTTATCCGAAATGAAAAACAAGATAAACTGTTTACGATAGGGGCTCTAATTTACGGATTGTGGGTTGCGGGAATGGCTTGTTTTGCATTCGCCTTATATTATGAGAACACAGGAATATGGTGGATACCAGCATTTGGTGGTTTACTGTTTGTGATTTCTGATTTTATTATTGGTGTTACAGATATCGGTGGGCGTAAATTGAAGTATGAACCACTTTGGATTTGGTTTACATATGTTGCAGCACAGATGTGTATTGTATATGTAGGATTATAAAAAGATACTCTCAAAATAGTGCATAAGCTATTTTGAGAGTATCTTTTTTGTTACTATGCTGCTATATTTTTTTGTTGTAGAGCAGAAAGGCTATATTCGTCAGCGGCTTTATAACCTTGAGATAATAAATCATTGATGTAAAGTTTGTTGTAAATAAAGCAGAATACTAGGTTAGAGGATCCGAATGTAAACATGCTAACGACTAGAATAATTAAAAAACATTTCCAGTCTCCACGGAACATAGCAGGGAAAAAAACAAAGAAAAATACAGTCTAACTAAAACAAATTTTTGCTTGTTTAATTTAGCGAGTATTTTCATTTTTAAGTATAACTGTCATAGAAAAGTCTTCCTAAATCAATAAAAAGTATATTAGCATAATGGAGGTTGTGAATATTAAATATTTTGAATTTGTTATATTCTAATTATATAATTCAGAATTTTGTGGCAAATAACCAACTAAATTACTTATAATAAAAATAAAAAGATGATGAGATGGTGGAATGATGCAAAAGAAAAAACGTTGGCGTGAATTCTTTGGGACAATTGCAATTGCATGTTTAGTGGTGTTTTTGGCAAAGATTTTTTTGTTTTTTCCTACGACTGTAAAAGGAGCATCTATGAGGCCAACGTTACAAGATGGAGACAAGGTGATTGTTAATAAGTTAGCAAAACAATTTGAAAGCTATGAAAGAGAAGACATTATTGTTGTGAAGACGGATAACTTTTATGTAAAGAGAGTGATTGGATTACCTGGTGATGTAATCGAGATGAGAAATGATCAATTATATGTGAATTATGAAGTGAAAGATGAAGCGTATTTGAATAGTAATAAAAAACAAGCTGAAAAAAAACTTATGAATTTAACAGAAGACTTCGGACCGATTACAGTTCCTAAAAATAAGATTTTTGTTATGGGAGACAATCGCTTAATAAGTAAAGATAGTAGAAATGGTTTAGGGCTTATGGATCGAGCTGATGTACTAGGAAAATTAACGGCAATTTATTACCCGTTTGAGCATATGAAAATAATAAAGTGAAAAAACCAAGCAAATTTCAGTTTGCTTGGTTTTTTATGTTAAACAGTAGGAGACTCATTAGGTACAAAGGCATCTTCATGTTGCGTGTTAGTGCTTAAAACGAATTTATGTTGTAGCAATTGTAGTTTGAATAATGCTAAAGGATCATGATATGTTTCAGGATTGCTTCTTAATGTTGCTAATGTTTGTTCGTCTTCTTGTATCTCAAGTTGAGCTGATTCTACATTTTGTTTCAATATGCTAAGTGGATCTTTAAAGAACATCATGATATCACGTTCTAATGCCCCTTCAAATACTTCAAATTGAAGGAAGAATTGTTTTGAGATTGTTTGTGCGATTTCTGTATAGTCTTCCGTTTCAATATATTGTTTATATTTGTTTGCAAGCATAGATTGGTTTTTTTGCATATTACCAAATAGTTTTCCAGCACTTTTTAAGAAAAATTGTGTCGGTGTAAAACGTAATAAAATATTGATGTTTGTTACTGTAATTCGGTTTGTCATTCTTATAACATCTCGATTCCAATCATCTAGTAGCTTGAAATCACATGGAAGTTTCATACGTTCTTCTTTATACAATTTATTAAAGGTTTCACTCATTTCATCTAAATAAGATTGAGCTTGAATGAATTCATTATGTGCTGTTTCAATCCATTCTTGGATAGAATGAGTAAATTTAGGAAGAAGTACTTGCTGTACATGTTTTTGAATACGTTCGTTCATTGCTGTATTTAATTCTTCATGAACGAGTTTAAAATCGCTATCTTCTTGCACAAGGTCAGAACAACTCTGTAATAATTCAGGAATTTGCGAATGTATATCTTGTGTAATTTCTTCCTTCGTTAAAAGATAAGATTCTGTAATAGAACGAATTTTATCTTTTTCAAGGGCAGTAAGATTGTTAATAAATCCATTAAGCTTCACTGAGATATGTTTATTCCAGCGTACGGATTTCACTAATGTATTTTCTAATTCTACGCGTTCATTTACAAGGTATGCGATTGTCTTTTGAGTAAACCATATTAGCTTTTCTATGCGTTCCTTTTCTATATTGCGTTCTGCAAGATTAGAAAGAATAGACTCTGTTACATCTCCAAGTTGCTGACTACTCTCTTGTGAAGGAGAGTATGGGAAGAATTGTGAACTTGGGAAATGAACTTTAAGTTTACTAATTAGTTTTTCATTAATCGTCGTATTATTTGTGTGTAACACGAAATGAATTTGTAAGTTTGGCACTTGTTCACGTAAATAAAGTAACGTATCAAGTTCTTCACCATGTAGTGGGGAAGAAGAATTTAGTACGTAAACAAGGCTATCTGATGCTTGTAAGTATTCAAAGTATGAGCTGTTTTTATCCAGTTGTCCTTGAACAGATGGTGTAACAAGAAATGCAAACTTATTTTTTCTTAAAAATCTACTTGGTAGCTTAATTTCTATACATGTTTTCTCAAGTTCTGATTGAGAAGATGTAGCCATTATTTGATGGAACTCATCGAGGTTCGGGATATTTCGTATATCTAACTCATTGAATTCTGTTATTTCAGTTTGACTATCATCTTTAAATAGAATAGGAGTTGTTATAGTCTCAGTTAAGATGTTCTCTCCTAATATTGAATTGACGAATGACGCTTTGTCATGGTCACTAGTTCCAGCTATTAGTAGTTGTGTAACATTTAAATCACATAGTTCATGGACAAGTAGTGTAAATTGCTGGCTTAAATCTACATCATTTTTCTCAGCCCATACGGCAATTGTTTCGAATAAATGAGAAACGGTTTCCATATTTACATGTGATTCAGCTGATGAATTAGAAAGTAAGGCTCCAGCACTCTTTACAAGTAATGATTCTAACGTTGTAGGTGAAACTTCATTCCATGCTAATACTGCTGCAGAGACAACTAAAGAATCTTTTGTTTTCGTTAAACTAAACCAATTTGTTAATAAGTCCGGTATAAGTCCCTGTAATTCGTGCATGAAATGCTCACCAGTAATTAATTCAAAGTACGTTTCTTGATAGCGTGCAGAGATTTCGTACCAATCGTCATTATTGTCTGTTTCAATATGTAAGAATAAGTGATTTATTGTTTGAATCCAAGGCAGATGTAATGTCTCGTTTTGGTAGCTGTTCCAAAGAGCAATAACAAGTTCTTTAAATTGGACTTGATCAATTGCATACAAAGCTTTTAAAGATTCATAGAAATATTCTGGTTTGATTTGCTTAGTGAATCCTTTGTTTACATAATTGATTAAAGTGTCGAACCAGTGTAATGATTGTGTTCGAATTCCTTCTTGAACGGCAAGTTCGATAGCGTTATTCCAATCTTCTTGTTTTTCATAGAAAGAGCGAGCAATTGCAGTAATATTTGGATAGTCAGGTTGAAATGAAACAGCCTCACTAATCGTTTTAAAGGCTAAACCTAAACGATCTTGTTCGATATAAAGAGAAAGAAGTTGTAAGGAAACTTCCATCGTAAGAGTTATATCTTCTGTTTGAATAGATTGATAAATTTCTTCTGCTTTTGGTAAGAATCCTAATTCAAAATAGGCGTCTGCAATATTTTTTGTTGCCCAAAGAGCAAGGTCGTTATTTACTTTTTCCCATTTAAATATAGCTGCTTCAAAATCTTTATTTTGGTAATAAAATTCACCTTGAGCAAAGCGGATGTTAGAAATGTTGGAGAATTCATTTTGAGATTCATTTATATATGCTTCACCGAGTACTTCCGATATCGGAGTAGAAGATGCTTCTGTTAAAAATGTTTTATAGTAAATTTTTTGGATGAATTGATTTTCAATGGTCATGTTCATTCCCCCCTGTATAATTTAGAAAAATGATGTTGTATGTAAAAGGGTGTATGTTCTTGCAATAGGTAGAAGTTGCATTATATAGACCAGACTATGTTTTTGCTAGATATATCATTTTTCCTGAGAGTTAAACCGTTGCGAAAAATAACTTTCTTTTATTGTAACAAAAAAACAAGCATATGAATTTTTATTTTTTAATCCAACTATTTGTAGGCAGTAAGACTCCTACATGAAAACTTGATGAATATAGGGAATCTAGGTGGGGTTTTTCCTACCCGTAAACGCCTGATTGGTGAAGATTAATAATTGGTGGAGTGGAAAAAAATAACACGAATTAAAGTTTCACTTTTATCTTTATGAAAGGAAGGAATAGAAGTAGAGTTCATTATAAAAACAATGTATAGTGAATATGTATACCATGTTTGTCCTAAAGATAGAAGGGGCACAATATGGAATAACGATCGTGCATAGGATGTGTCTTCCGAATGGAACAACATATTGGTGAGTTAATCGCACATTATGGGTATTTTGGAATTATTATAGCTTTGGCTGGTGGGATTGTCGGATTACCGATACCGGATGAGTTTTTATTAACCTTTGTTGGTTATAATGTTTCAAAAGGAGTTATGTCAGGAACTTCTGCTTTTTTAAGTGGGATGGCTGGTGCGATGTTAGGTATTACATTAAGCTACATATTAGGTTTAAAACTGGGGCTTCCTGTTTTAAAGAGATATGGGCCAAAAATTAGAATTAAAGAGCATCACATTGAAAAAACACATGTTTTATTTGAAAAATACGGTCCATTTCTTTTAATGATTGGTTACTTTATACCAGGAGTACGCCATTTAACAGCCTATTTTGCTGGGGTTTCGAATTTAACACTTTGGCGTTTTTGTTTGTACGCTTACGGTGGGGCGCTTATTTGGATAAGTGTTTTTATCGGGCTTGGCTGGAAGTTAGGAGAAAAGTGGAGATTTGTTGAATATAGTTTACATCATTATGGAATATGGATTTTAATTATTTCAGCAGTTGTTACATGTATTGTATGGTTTTACATAAAGAAAAAGAAAAACCGCTAATAGCGGTTTTTTTAGCTGAAAGCAATAAATAGTACACCAGCTGTAATAAAGACTACACCAATGCCAGTCATAAAGTTTAACTTTTCACCGAGTATAATCATCGCGAGAATAATAGAAAATACAACGCTTAATTTATCAACAGGAGCTACTTGTGAAACTTTCCCTGTTTTTAGAGCAAGAAAATAAAATAGCCATGATGAAGCACCTGCAACTCCACTTAATGTAATAAATAGCAGTGCTTTTTTATTTAAGAGAACATCACCGATATTTTGAAACTTGCCTTGTATAATAATAACTCCAACCATAAATAAGGCCATAATAATAGAACGAATCGTTGTTGCAACGTTGGCATCGATTCCATCTAACCCGATTTTTCCAAAAATAGATACAAAGGCAGCAGCAATTGCTGATAATAGTGCAAATAGTAGCCATGAGCTCATAGTAAAATTCCTCCAATCTTACATTATTATACATGAAAATCATTCTCATGTATTTCGCTATGTGCGGATAGTAAGATTTCTACGTCAAAATTCAGTGAAAGTAAAGAAGTTAGGTGGGGGATCAACTGTCCGTAAAAGTCCGATTGGTGAGGACTAATAATTAGTGGGGGATGAACAAAACCCCCACTGATTAAAGTTTCACTTTATAAATAACGAAATAATCCCCACCTTATATTTTGAATAAGGTGGGGATTATTATACTACTCTGCAATTTCTTCGTATAAAAAATACGTTACATTATAAATGTGCTCTACTTCATCGTCTGTCATAAATAATAATTCGTCACGCTCAATACCTTTTTTCTTTTCGATAAACTCAATCATGTTTTTACGTTCTTCTCTCTTCATCAATTTTATTTCTCCTCTCAATCTGTGTTAATACAGTTTATTTAAGTTAATGCTATTATATAACAGGATCTTTAGAAAGTTCCACCTATTTTATTGTTTTTTTCAGAAGAACTTTTCGACAAAACAAATCCACATAATGGACCTTGCTTGTATCCTGCATTAACGGCAGAGTGGTGAGGGCTAATAATCAGTGGGGAATGAACAAAACCCCACTGATTAAAGATTCACTTTATAGTCGTAAAAACTCGGGTTCAGTCGTACCGGCACCATCGATGTAGTAAATTGTATTAGGATTAATTTTAATAAGAACATAGTTAGGGTCCTCAGCACCGAGCAACCAACGCTTTAAACTATTATTCCAAAACTTGTTTTTTAACGTTGGATCTTCTTCGATTGATGCTATACCTTCAACTTCAATATAATCTTCATCTAATTTTTTTCCTTCTCGCCCGAGTAGTACATGTACATTTGGATTGTTTTCAATATCTGTTATCTTTTTTGATTTTCGATCTGTTGCAATATATAACACAAAATCCTCGTGGAAAAACATCATAAAGGAACTATGTGGTTTGTTTTCACGTACAGTGGAAAATACACCAGTTCGTTGACCACCAATAATAGTTGCAATTTTTTCTTTTAAGTGCATACTTTTAACCTCTTTTCATAATTTTCTCTGTCTAAATAAAATAATTGAAATATCTTTCATACTGTTTTCTTCAATCTAATTTTTTAAACGTAATTGTGATGAAATCGGACAAGTTAGGAGAAGAATAATAATACTATTGAGGAGAAATACATAGGATGAAAGGATGAAAAGCATGTTTAACAAAATATTTCTTATAGTAGCGCTTATAGGTGTTCCACTTTCTGTGCTAGGAAAAACACTCCATTGGCCCGAAACAATTATGTTCGCTGTATATTGCATTACTATTATTGCATTAGCCGGTTTTATGGGGAGAGCGACAGAAAGTTTGGCAATCGTTTCTGGTCCTCGGATAGGGGGATTATTAAATGCTACTTTCGGTAACGCCGTTGAATTAATCATTTCAATTTTTGCGCTTCAGGCAGGATTAATTGAAGTCGTATTAGCTTCTTTAACAGGTTCTGTACTTGGAAACTTATTATTGGTAGGAGGGCTATCCTTCTTTGTAGGAGGCCTTAAATATAAAAGACAAAGCTTTAATGTGTATGATGCGAGGCATAATTCAGCTTTATTAATCTTTGCTGTTGTCGTGGCCTTTGTCATTCCAGAGATTTTTTCAATGAAGATGGATGCTGGAAAGACGTATCAATTAAGTGTCGGTGTGTCTATTATTATGATTATTATGTACCTTGCAGCGTTGCTATTTAAGTTAGTTACCCACCGTGGTGTATATCAACATAAAAGTGATGAAATAGCGCATGAGGAAGAGCCAGAGTGGTCGAAAGGAAAAGCGCTGCTTATTTTAGCGATAGCGACAGTAGCGGTAGCTTATGTGTCGGAGGCGCTCGTTCATACATTTGAGACGGTTGCGAAGTCATTTGGCTGGTCAGAGTTATTTATCGGGGTTATTATCGTTGCGATTGTTGGAAATGCAGCGGAACATGCGTCTGCAATTATTATGGCTTATAAAAATAAAGTAAATATTGCAGTTGAAATTGCAGTAGGATCCACATTACAGATTGCGATGTTTGTTGCTCCTGTATTAGTACTACTTTCGATGTTTTTTGCACAACGGATGCCTTTAGTATTTACAATACCAGAACTTATTTCTATGATTACAGCCGTTTTCTTAACGATTGCAATTTCAAATGATGGAGATACGAACTGGTTTGAAGGCGGCACTTTATTAGCAGCCTATGTCATTATGGGAATTGGTTTTTATTTATTATGAAAAATAGGCATAACAATTGTACTGAGAGAAAACAATAAAGTGAAACTGTAATTAGTGAGAGATTTTCATCCCTCACTAATTACTAGCTCGCACCAACCGGGCTTTTACGGGCAGTTGATTTCCAAATTTATTTCTTTGTTTAATTGGAACATTAAGGTGGAAGTTTTACTACCTGTTAATGCGGGATAAATACAGTAATTTATATACCTTTACGTAGGAAGGAGCCAGACAGGTGAAACGAGTATACAGCATATGTCTTTCAACTATGGTCTCGTTTATTTTATTATTTCCTAGCATTAGTTTTGCAAAGACAACGTTAGAAACAAAAATGCCTTCATCTGTTTTAAATATTTCAAAAGACAATACGTTTCCAAATGATGCGCAAGATTTGCCGCGTTTGCAGCCAAGTAAGTTTGCTCAAGAACTATTGAAAACAGCCAATATTAAAATTGAAAATCCGGACTTAATTCGGATGTTTAATGAAACGACAATTTCAAATGCACCGCTTGCGGTAGGATACCGTGCAAAAATTTATTTAGGTCAATGGGCTTTAAATTATGAATCAGTAGATACATCGATTAATTGGGAATATAAGCAAGTGAATCGAAATGTGTATGATAATCGCGGGGGAGATCGCTTATATCCACTTCGTTATAAGCAAGAAACTCAAAAGACGATTGAAGGCGATTTAACAGCAGATATGAAAGATGCTACAGATGTGAAAAAAATGATGCTTTTAAAAGCACTTGAAAAGGTGCAATTGCCACTTTCGTTTAAAACGACTATTGGCTATGGTACTGGACATGAGAGGGTTTATAATATTAGCCCGAGTCAGCTTGGCTATTTATATGCTTATACACCAGCAGTAAATGAAAAGGGAAAAGTGACATTTGGAGAAGTATATCTTGTGCTAAAGGGAAATCAAAAAAGGCTTGTTGTAAAAAATATTACCTCACAAGGAATTGGAGCGGCAATTCCAATTCATGATCATTTATATTTTAAATTCATTTCTTCTTCTCACTCACAATAACGTGAAAAACGTCAGCGTATAAGCTGACGTTTTTTTATAATGTAATATTTGCTGTTTTTGATAAGAAATCTTCTGTTGGATAGTAGCTGTTTTTTACAAGAACATTCGGTCCAAGGCATTTTACTGCAGGACAGTGACAGCTTAATGATTTTGCCGTTTTTGAAGCACTCCATTTGTCATAAGCTTCTTGCAATGTGTTTGTTTGTATGTTTCCTAGAAGTGGAACATCACCGAAATCAGTTACGATAATATTGCCATCAAAAATGTTTACATTTAAGCGTGAACGACCATCTGGATCGTTACGAACAGTGACATTTTTGCTCTCTTGTAATTTTTTAAACGTAGCTATGTCTCGCTCATCATCGCTGCAAGCATAGAAAGGTAAAGTTCCGAATAACATCCATACATTCTCATCGCGAATTTCTAGTAAATGTTCAATTGCATCACGAATTTCAGCTTTTGTTAAAATTTCTAGATTGCTCGCAAAGTCACTCGGATACATTGGGTGAACTTCGTGACGTTTACAACCCATTTCTTCGACAATTTGACGATGAATATGTTCAATATGAGGAAGCGTTCTTTTGTTTAACATCGTTTCAGCTGATACGAGTACACCTGCATCTGATAGAGCTTTACTATTTGTAATCATTCTTTCGAATAATTTTGCACGTTGCTCATAAGTAGGTTTACGCTCCATCATTGCAAATCCACCCTCAACGAAGTCATCAATTGTTCCCCAGTTATGAGAAATATGCAATACGTCTAAATAAGGAATAATTTGTTCGTAACGTGCTAAATCTATAGTTAAGTTTGAGTTGATTTGAGTGCGAACGCCTCGTTCATGGGCATATTTTAAGAGTGGTGTTACATAGTTGTCGACGGATTTTTTTGAAAGCATAGGTTCTCCGCCGGTAATACTTAAAGAACGTAAATGAGGGATCTCATCTAATCGTTTTAATAAAAGCTCCATCGGAAGCGGATTTGGGTCTTTCGGCTGTAACGTGTAACCAACAGCGCAATGCTCACAGCGCATATTGCATAACGTTGTCGTTGTAAACTCAACATTTGTTAATAGTAGTTTGCCGTACTCTTCAAGGTCCATATACGCTTCCCATGGATCGTAAGAAGGAGTAATCGGCTTCATTTTTTGTGATATCGTCATATGAAATACTCCTTTGACTATTGAAATAACAATTTGTCCATTCTCTATAATAGAAGAATATGTGCTTTTTATAAAGTGAAACTTTTTAGCAGAGAAAGAGAGAGGGCTTACATTTTCATCAATGTTTGTTACAAAATTGATGAAATTTCATGTCCATAACAATCATTTTTGCGGTATAATAAAAGCAACTCGAATAAAAAGGAGAGTGCCTTCGTGGGAAAAGCAATTCAAGATAAAGATACACAATTAGTATATTTAAAAGAACGTTTAAATATGTTCATTGAAGTAATCGATACAATTGAACCTGAAGAAGTAGAGTTAGAAGATGTAGATCGTCTTCTTGCGATGCTAGATGAATTAGAATTAAAATGTGAGCAATTTAAAAAAGACGAATAATATATTAAAAAGGCTGCCAATACAAAATTGGCAGCCTTTTTCTGTGCGGATAATAGAAGGACGATAGAAAAAAAGGTATAATCAAGTTGTGAAAAATTTCATTTATACTTTAATAGCGTGAAACAAATAAAAAGCTGAAAAGCATAACAATGGAATTTTCATCTCATAACGTTTTGGTAGCGTTCACAATTGAGGGGGAAGTAACAATGGAAAAGCTTCAAGAAAGCATGTATCAACTAATCGTTGAAACGTCAACGAACTTGCCGAAAGATGTTCGTCGTGCGATTCAACAAGCGAAAGAGCGAGAAAATGCAGGGACTCGTTCTGCGATGGCACTTGGCACAATTACGAATAACATTAAAATGGCAGATGATAATATCTCGCCAATTTGCCAAGATACAGGGATGCCAACGTTTAAAATTTATACACCAGTTGGTGTGAATCAATTAAAGCTGAAGGAAGCAATCTATAGTGCGCTTGAGCGGGCGACAAAAGATGGTAAACTTCGTCCTAACTCTGTTGACTCACTTTTTGGAGACAATAGTGGAAACAACTTAGGACCAGGAACACCTGTTATTAAGTTTGAACAATGGGAAGAAGATTATATTGATGCACGTTTAATTTTAAAGGGCGGTGGCTGTGAGAATAAAAATATTCAATATAGCTTACCGTGTGAATTAGAAGGACTTGGACGAGCAGGCCGTGATTTAGAAGGAATTCGTAAATGCCTTCTTCATGCCGTATATCAAGCGCAAGGCCAAGGATGTAGTGCAGGTGTAATTGGTGTTGGTATCGGGGGAGACCGCACATCAGGTTATGAATTAGCAAAAAATCAATTATTCCGTACATTAGATGATGTTAATCCAGTACCAGAGTTACAACAACTTGAAGAGTACGTATTAGAAAATGCGAATAAGTTAGGTATCGGTACGATGGGATTCGGCGGAGAAACCACTTTACTTGGTTGTAAAATCGGCGTATACAATCGCCTGCCAGCTAGTTTCTACGTATCTGTTGCGTATAATTGCTGGGCATATCGCCGTCTAGGTGTGAAAATCCATCCTGAAACAGGAGAAATTATGGACTGGTTATACCAGGAAGGTGAAGATACACTTCAGCAAGAAGTGCAAGAAAAAACAGAGCAACGTGAGATTGTATTACAAGCGCCAATTACAGAGGAGCAAATTCGTGAACTTCGCGTTGGTGATGTTGTAACAATTAATGGCATGATGTATACAGGTCGTGATGCAATCCATAAGCATTTAATGGATAACGATTGTCCAGTAGATCTAAATGGGCAAATTATTTACCACTGTGGTCCAGTTGTTGTGAAAGATGAAAATGACAATTGGCAAATTAAAGCGGCAGGTCCAACGACAAGTATTCGTGAAGAACCGTACCAAGGCGATATCATGAAGAAATTCGGTATTCGCGCTGTTATTGGAAAAGGCGGTATGGGTGCGAAAACATTAGCGGCTTTAGAAGAACACGGCGGTGTATATTTAAATGCAATTGGTGGTGCAGCACAATATTATGCTGAATGTATTAAAGAAGTGAAAGATGTTGATTTCTTACAATTTGGTATTCCAGAGGCAATGTGGCATTTACGTATCGGTGGATTTAAAGCAGTTGTAACAATGGATTCTCACGGTAATAGCTTACATGCAGATGTTGATAAAACATCACTTGAAAAATTAGCTAGCTTTAAAGAGCCAGTATTTAAGTAAATAAAAAATGCATCTCGAATGATTCGAGATGCATTTTTTTGGTATATATAGAAAAACATGTTCAGCATGAAAGAATGCAAGGCAACAGAAACTACAAGTACGATTATATATGGAAAGGAGACTATTTATGAAATATAAATGGTTATATATCGGTCTCATTTTTTCAATTATGATGGCACTTATTCCAGTTTCGGCATTAGCTTATACGAATACTCCACATAACTGGGGAATCCCGCGTCCTAAAAATGAAACAGTACCAGATGCAGGAAAGTTATATACAGATTTATTACAAAAAAATGGCGGGTTTTATTTAGGGGATACGAAGAAAAAGGATATTTATTTAACATTTGATAATGGATATGAGAATGGATACACAGGGAAAATATTAGATGTATTAAAAGAGAAAAAAGTACCAGCAACTTTCTTTGTAACGGGGCATTATATTAAAACACAAAAAGATTTATTGTTAAGAATGAAGGATGAAGGACACATTATTGGAAACCATTCGTGGAGTCATCCTGATTTCACAGCGGTAAATGATGAGAAACTTCGTGAAGAATTAACGAGTGTAACGGAAGAAATTAAAAAAGTAACTGGGCAAAAAGAAGTGAAATATGTACGTCCCCCGCGCGGCGTATTTAGTGAAAGAACGTTAGCTCTTACGAAAGAAATGGGCTATTATAATGTATTTTGGTCACTTGCATTTTTGGATTGGAAAGTAGATCAGCAAAGAGGATGGCAATATGCACATAATAATGTAATGACGATGATTCATCCGGGATCGATTTTATTACTTCATGCGATATCAAAAGATAATGCAGAAGCACTTGCGAAAATCATTGATGATTTGCGCGAGAAAGGGTATCATTTTAAAAGTCTAGATGACTTAGTAAAAAGCGATCAACCGTAAGCATGTATGCTTACGGTTTTCTCATGCTATAATGATGTGTAAAAAGGATGGGGAAACGTATGTGGAGCGAACATGTTACGTTAGAGTATCCGTATCACTTTGAAGAGGTATTAAGACGTTTATCTTTTGATCCTCTTAACGTCATTCAATTAGATGAGAAAGTCATTTATGTCCCGCTTTGTATAGACGAGGAACAGATTGTTGTTCGCCTGCAGGGGATTGGTACGGTTCAAAATCCACAGTTTTGGATTTCTAGTCAGACAGGAGATCCAGAGAAAGTAATGAAACGAATGAGGACCATTTTTCATTGGAACGATTCGTTTCACGATATACAAAAACATTTTTTAAACACATCATTACGTCCACTATTTGAAATATATGCTTATACTCCAATTATTTTAGAATTTGATTATTTTGCATGTTTACTTCGCTGTATTATTCATCAACAAATAAATTTGAAATTTGCTACTGTGTTAACAGAACAATTTGTAAAACGATATGGAACAGAGAGAAATGGTATATTCTTTTTCCCTACTCCAGAAATAGTAGCAAATATTCCAATAGAAGAATTGAGAGAGCAGAAGTTTAGTCAGCGGAAAGCTGAATATATAGTAGGATTAGCAAAACACATTGTAGACGGTATATTAGATTTAGCGAGTATAGAAAACAAGACGGACGAAGAGGTTTCGGCACAATTGTTACCAATTAGGGGGATTGGAGCATGGACAGTGCAAAACTTTCTAATGTTTGGGCTTGGACGAAAAAATATGTTTCCGAAGGCAGACATCGGAATTCAGCGTGCAGTGCAAGGTGTATTTCAATTAGATGATAAACCTGATGGTGTATTTTTAGAGAAAGTGAAACAAGAGTGTGAACCATACTGCAGTTATGCAGCGTTATATTTATGGAAAAGTATAGAGTAGAGGTGTAATAATGATACAAAAGCAACATGAGAGTAAGTTGGAAGTTGGTCAAACGTTCCCTGTGACAATTAAACGTCTTGGGATTAATGGAGAAGGCGTTGGTTATTTTAAGAGACAAGTTGTTTTCATTCCAGGAGCATTACCAGGAGAAGAAGTTGTTGCTGAAACAACGAAAATTCAGCGTGGCTTCGCTGAAGCAAAAGTGAAAAAGGTTCGTAAAGCTTCACCACATCGTGTCAAAGCACCGTGTCCAGTATATGAGGAGTGTGGTGGCTGTCAATTACAACATTTAGATTATAAAGAACAATTGAATCAAAAGCGTGATATCGTTGTACAAGCATTTGAGAAGTACATGAAAAACAGTTTGGAAGAGAAAATTCGTCCGACACTTGGTATGGAAAATCCATGGCATTATCGTAATAAGAGTCAATTACAAGTGGGGCGTAAAGACGAAAAAGTTATTACAGGGCTATATAAACAAAACTCACATCAGTTAATTGATATCGCTCACTGTATGATTCAACATAAAGCAACGAATGAAGCGACGAAAGTTGTGAGACGTATATTAGAGAAGCTAAATGTCTCTATTTACAACGAGAAAAAACAAAAAGGTTTAGTACGCACAATTGTAACACGTACTGCAGTTCAAACAGGAGAAGTACAAGTTACACTGATTACAACAAAAGAAGAATTACCAAATAAAGAGCAGTTTATCGCAGAAGTACAAAAGCAAATGCCAGCTGTTAAATCAATTATGCAAAACGTAAACTGGCGTAAAACATCTGTTATTTTTGGTGATAAAACATTTAAATTAGCTGGAAAAGAAGTAATTCAAGAAACCCTTGGTGATTTATCATTTGAATTATCAGCACGTGCATTCTTCCAGTTGAATCCAGAACAAACAGTTGTGTTATATGATGAAGCGAAAAAAGCAGCTGCTTTAACAGGAAATGAAAAAATTGTAGACGCGTATTGTGGTGTTGGTACAATCGGTCTTTGGCTTGCGAATGATGCAGCTGAGGTACGTGGTATGGATGTAATTCCAGAAGCAATTGCAGATGCAAGAAAAAATGCAAAGCGTCACGGATTTACAAATACGAAATATGAAGCAGGTAAAGCTGAACAATGGTTACCGAAATGGGTAAAAGAAGGATGGCGTCCAGATGTAATTGTTGTCGATCCACCACGTACAGGTTGCGATGATAAATTACTGGAAACAATTTTAAAAGTGAAGCCGAAACAAGTTGTTTACGTATCTTGTAATCCTTCTTCATTAGCACGTGATGTACAAGCGTTAATGAAGAGCTATGAAGTGGAATATGTACAACCAGTTGATATGTTCCCGCATACAGCTCATGTAGAAAATGTAGTGAAGCTTGTTAGAAAGTAAAGTTGATTAATATTCCCTCATCGTATGAGGGAATATTTTCTATGAAGGAGAATGTTATGCATAATTATAAATTAACGATTCAGTATGACGGTGCACGTTTTAAAGGATGGCAGCGCCTTGGTAATAACGATAACACGATTCAAGGAAAAATCGAAAGTGTCATATCTGAAATGGTCGGAAAAGAAATTGAAATTATCGGTTGCAGTAGAACAGATGCTGGTGTACATGCTTTGAATCAAGTGGCTAACTTTAAGAGTGATGAGAAGTTAGTGGAACATAAAGTGAAAAAGTATTTAAATCAATATTTACCAAATGATGTTAGTATTACGAGTGTAGAAGAAGTGTCAGAGCGTTTCCATGCTCGTTACAATTCTAAAGCAAAAACATATCTGTATAAAATTTGGAATGAAGAGCATACGAACCCATTTATGCGTAAATACAGCATGCATGTGAATAAGAAATTAAATGTAGAAAACATGAAACAAGCTGCGAAATATTTAGTTGGTTCACATGACTTCACTGCTTTTTCAAATGCAAAATCAAAGAAAAAGTCTATGGTTCGAGAAGTATATACACTTGATGTGATAGAAGAGGCAGGGTTTGTACACATTAGAGTAAGTGGTAACGGCTTCCTTCATAATATGGTACGAAAAATTGTTGGAGCATTAATTGAAGTTGGATTAGGACAATTAGATGCTGAAGCAATCCCAAACATTTTAGAGGAAAAACAACGTAATCAAATTAATTGTCTTGCTGAGGCGAGTGGATTGTATTTGGAGAATGTTGAGTTTTAAAGAGATAGGGATATAAAAAAGCACTCATTTGAGTGCTTTTTACTATTTTAAGCTGATATAGCAGTCTTATCTTTTCGAAAGATCCCCATTAATCCTCCGATTAATAATAAAACACCTGGTAACAAGTAAAGAATAGAAATACAAATAAATCCACTTATCATGTTATATGTTTATTGTAACATATTTTACCAATGGTTATTTCTACTTAGAGAAAGATTCATTTTATATGTGTAAATGAAATTTTTTTAGTCTATATTGTAGATTTTGTCTACTCAATCCTAAAAACTTTGCAGCCTGTGAAATATTACCATGATATTCTTGAAGAATCTGATTGATGTAGTTCTTTTCCATCTCTGCTATTGTGTGCTTTAATGTTTTCGGCGCATCAGCATCGTTATTATTTAGGAGAGATTGCATATTGAATTCTTTTTTTATTCGGTCGCGAAAACGGGTGGGAAGATGAAACGCTGTAATGATATGTTCTTCTTCAACTAAATTCATTGAGCCTTCAATGATATGTTCTAATTCTCGTACGTTTCCAGGCCAATCATATGCATACAGGAACTCTCTTACATGTGTATCTACATCTGTTACGCCGAGTCCAAATTGAATGTTGTACTTTTCGATAAAGTGCTGAACAAGAGCAGGAATATCTTCTTTTCGTTCACGTAAAGGCGGAAGACATAAAGTAACAACGCTTAATCGGTAATATAAGTCTTCCCGTAATCGATTGTGTGTAATAGCTTCAAGAGGGTCTTCATTAATAGTTGCTATAATACGAACATCAATTTCTTTTTCTTGTGCTCCTCCGATTCTGCGTATTGTTTTTTCTTGTATAGCCCGCAACAATTTAGCTTGAAGAGTTGGACTTAATGAGTTGATTTCATCTAACAACAAAGTTCCGCCGTTTGCTTCTTCAAATAAACCAGGTTTATCTATTGCTCCTGTAAAGGCACCTCGATTTGTACCAAATAATAAGCTTTCCATTAGGGTATCAGGTATAGCTGCGCAGTTTTGTGAAATAAACGGTTTTGTTGAACGCTGACTTTCGTTATGGATACTTTGTGCAAATAGTTCTTTGCCAGTCCCTGTTTCTCCTACTATGAGTATGGATGAGGATGTACGAATTACTCGTTTTCCTTCTGTAATGATTGATTGAATGGCTCCAGAATTACCAATTATGTGATCAAAGGTAAATTTATTATTTTGTTTTCGAGAAGGGCCCATTCTTGTTGTTTGCTTTAAGTGACTCATCTCTTTTGATATTTCAATAGCACCTTTAATTTTTCCGTTTTCTATTATAGGGAAAGTATCATTAATCGTCGTAATTTCTTGCCCCTTATTGTTAAAATACGTTTGTTTTATATTTTTGTTTGTTTTTCCAAACTTTAATGCGTCTATAAGAGTACTATTTTTATTTTCTTCAAAGGCAAATACCTCTAAAGGACTTTTATATAACACATCTAAGCGGTCCATCGATTCAATTTCCATCATTTTACGGTTATAGATAATCGTTTTACTTTCCTCGTTAATAATATGAATCCCGATATCGAGCTCATTGAGTAAAGTTTCGTATAGCATATTCATTTCAATAATCTTTTTAAAATTGATTTCTTCTGTATGCATGTATTATCTTCTCCTCGTTACACCCTATGAAGACTGACTTTTTATAATTTTATTAAAATTCTCATAAAATCGCAAAAATTTTTTGCTATTTTTCTTTTAAAACTTTTCAAACGATAGAAAAATTTTGCGGTTATGTTGATTTTTTTGTGCAAAACTCTCATTTTATATACGAATTGGAGGTTGGTACGTATTTTGCATAAATAATAGTTGAAGTCTCTAGAGGGGAATATGGATTTATAGGATATGCAACATTCTAGTGTCAATTAATAAGAAGGAGGAATTTATTAAGTGAAGACGGTTATAGAAAGCGTGTATAGTCCGTGTTATGGGAAAGTAGAGAAATTATTTGTTACTGAAAGTTCTTACGTATACGAGTGGGAGAAATTGGCGTTAATTGAAACAACAGATAAACAGAAAGTAGAAATTAAGGTAGGGATTAGTGGTTATATCGAATCGTTAGAAGTGATAGAAGGACAAGCTATCACTGATCAAAAACTATTAATAACAGTGAGGGATGATCTTTTAATAACAGGTAGTGATTAATGTAGGTGATATATTTTGCTCTTTTAAATTATTATTTTTTACCATAAAAATAAAAACGCTTACATTAAATGGTGTGCAAAGTGAAAAGGAGGGATTTATATGATGGATCAAAACCAAGGATTAAAAAGGGAATTGAAAAGCAGGCACATATTTATGATTGCACTCGGAGGCGTTATTGGTACAGGACTTTTTTTAGGTTCTAGTTATACAATTCATGAAGCTGGACCTGGAGGGGCAATTTTAGCGTACCTTGTCGGAGGATTTGTTATGTATTTAACGATGCTCTGTCTAGGAGAGTTAGCGGTTGCGATGCCTGATGCAGGATCTTATCAAACGTATGCTACAAAGCACATTTCTCCTGCAGCGGGTTATGTAGTGGGATGGATGTCGTGGCTAAACTGGTCGGCTACGATAGGTATTGAATTAATTGCAGTTAGTATTTTAATGAAACGATGGTTTCCTGATGTGCCGTCATGGATTTGGTGTGTAGTATTTGCAGCGTTGCTC
Source organism: Bacillaceae bacterium OF18-1A (assembly GCA_027694045.1). Lineage (GTDB taxonomy): Bacteria > Bacillota > Bacilli > Bacillales > Bacillaceae_G > Bacillus_A. The sequence continues at coordinate 103,367 of JAQEWB010000006.1, forward strand.
TTTGCTATTAATGCATTATCTTCGAAAAGTTTTGCGGAAGTTGAATTTTGGTTTGCGAGCATTAAAGTAATTACAATTATTGCATTTATTATTTTGGGCGGGGCAGCGATGTTTGGTTTTTTAGATATGAAAGGAAATGAACCGGCACCAATGCTTTCTAGCTTTACTGATTATGGTGGGTTGTTCCCAAATGGATTATCAGCCATTTTAGTTACGATGATTGCAGTCAATTTTTCCTTCCAAGGAACAGAACTAGTTGGTATTGCGGCTGGTGAAAGTGAAAATCCAGAGAAAACAATCCCAAAGGCAATTAATAATACTGTTTGGCGCATACTTGTTTTCTTTGTACTATCTATTTTTATTCTTGCAGGACTATTTCCTTGGCAGCAGGCAGGTGTAATAGAAAGTCCATTTGTAGTTGTATTTGATAAAATCGGCATTCCTTATGCGGCCGATATTATCAATTTTGTTATTATTACAGCGGTATTATCAGTTGCGAACTCAGGGTTATATGCAACCTCCCGTATGCTATGGTCTATGTCTAATCAAGGAATGATTAGTCCGATTTTTGGTAAGTTATCTAAAAACGGTGTTCCTATTTATGCATTGATTGTAAGTACAATCGTAGGTTGTCTATCGTTACTATCAGGTATTTATGCGGAAGATACAGTTTATTTATGGTTGCTTTCCATTGCGGGGTTCGGAGCGATTTTAGTTTGGGCATCTATTGCTCTATCTAACTTATTAGCTAGAAGGTCATACATTAAACAGGGCGGGGATGTTAAGGATTTGAAATTTAAAACACCATTGTATCCATTTGTACCACTTCTTGCATTAACATTAAATTTAACGGTTATAGTTGCCATGGCCTTCATTCCAGAACAAAGAATGGCATTATATTGTGGTATTCCATTTATGATCGTTTGTTTACTGTTTTATCGTGCGACAAAAAATAAGGGAAGTAAGGTAGAGCATATTGAAAAGGTAAATACAACAGAAGTAGAAAGCTTATAATTTGGATTCATTTCGAGACTGTAAAATTGTAAACAGTCTCTTTTTTTGTGAAAATAAAGTTGGAAACATACTACGTATGTAAAGGGGAATTAGCGATGAATCCAGAAGTTTCGCAGTTGTTAAAACAAATAGATGTAAGGAAAGAAGAATTGCTAGAACTTACAAAAACATTAATCCGTTTTGAAACACCAGCACCACCGGCGAGAAACACAAATGAGGCACAAGAATTTGTTGCGGATTTTCTAAGAAAACGAAATTTCAGTGTTGATAAATGGGATGTATATCCGAATGACCCGAACGTTGTTGGGGTGAAAAAAGGAATAGAAAGTGACACACATAAAAGTCTTATTATTAATGGACATATGGATGTAGCTGAAGTGTCAGCAGATGAGGCGTGGGAAACAAATCCGTTTGAGCCATTTATAAAAGAGGGTTGGTTAGTTGGACGCGGTGCAGCTGATATGAAAGGTGGATTGGCTGGAGCATTATTTGCTATTCAGCTTTTACAAGAAGCGGGCATTGAACTGCCTGGTGATTTAATTTTTCAATCAGTAATTGGGGAAGAAGTTGGAGAAGCTGGCACGCTTCAATGCTGTAAAAGAGGTTACGACGCTGATTTTGCAGTAGTAGTGGACACAAGTGATTTACATATGCAAGGGCAGGGGGGCGTAATCACCGGCTGGATTACTGTGAAAAGCCCTCAAACATTTCATGATGCAACACGTAGACAAATGGTTCATGCCGGTGGACGTTTATTTGGAGCAAGTGCGATTGAAAAAATGATGAAAATTGTGCAAAGCTTACAAGAATTAGAGCGCCACTGGGCAGTTATGAAAACATATGAAGGCTATCCGTCTGGAACAACGACAATTAACCCGGCTGTTATTGAAGGAGGACGTCATGCAGCGTTTATTGCGGATGAGTGCCGTTTATGGATAACTGTGCACTTCTATCCAAATGAAACGCATGAACAAATAATAAAAGAAATTGAAGAATATATTGGGAAAGTAGCAGCTGCCGATCCATGGTTAAGTGAAAATCCACCACAATTTAAGTGGGGGGGAGAATCGATGATTGTGGATCGCGGTGAAATCTTCCCTTCTTTAGAAATAGATAGTGAACATATAGCTATAAAGACTCTTAGTTCGGTACATGAATCTATTTTATTTAAAAATGCAGTTTTGGATATGTCTGCAACGGTAACAGATGGTGGATGGTTTAGTGAATTTAACACTCCAGCTGTTATTTATGGACCAGGTACACTAGAAGAAGCACATTCTGTAAATGAGAAAGTTGAAGTTGAACAGTTAGTTGAATTTACAAAAGTGATAACGGCATTCATATATGAATGGTGTCATACGAAAAAATAGATTGGCATGTTGAAATCGTACAGGTATGTAGCTTGTACGATTTTTTTCTTAAACTATTTCAGAGTTAACATCAAAACAACTGAAATAGTTTTTATTTTTCTATGTTTTTCGTTTTATCTCAATTAATTTCTCTTTTGCTAACTTAACAGCAATCGCATCATCTAAATAACCAATGGGAAAGAGATAATCAGGAATAATGTCTGTTGATAAAATAAAATATAGCAATGCGCTTCCTAAAATTGCACGTTCTTCTTTTGAAATGGTTTTAGTGCAAAATTGTTGATACATATCTGTTAATTGCTCAATGAAAGGACCAGCACTATCAATTTGTTCTAGCTTACTTGCGAAACTTTCATGAATGCGTTTTTCCCCCTCTGTTGTTTGGGCATAGCGCTCATAGTTTTCAAGTTCTTGTTTTACACGAGTGGTTGTGTACTCGAAATCGAATAAGTTAGATGATTGCAGCGTTTGCTGAATTGTATCAAGAGATGCGTACATATCCGTTTTTTCTTTATTTACATGAGGCGAATTAGGATACATCTCATCAAATAATAATTGAGGTGGAACTTGAAGACATTCTGCAAATTTTTGTAGATGCTTTTGTTTTGGAGGTTGTTTACCATTCATAATTCTTGAGATTGTTGCAGGGTCAATATTTGTAAGTATTCCTAGTTGTCGCATGGATAAGGCACGTTCTTTTAAAAGCTTTTTTATTAATGTACTCAGCCGCTCATTTGGATTTTCTTTAGCCATAGTGTGAGCACTCCTTTTTTTATCTCGCTATTTGTGGGAGTCTTACTGTCCGTAAGAGCCCGATTGGTGAGGGTTGATAATCAATGGGGGATGAAGAATTCTCCTACTGATTAACGTTTCACTTTATTGTTGAAAAAATGTTGAGCATTTATTACAAGTATATGAAACAGACAGGCACAGTTGCTCAACATTTTCATAATATGCATTGAAAAGTGAGAAAAAGAGGTGACTGTTTATGAGTACGGCAGGTCTATTTTCAATTTTTTTAATCGGGATTGCTTCTAATTTAGATAATGCAGGCGTTGGGATTGCATATGGTATTCGTAAAATTAGAATTTCGTGGTTTAACAATTTTATCATCGCATTTTTTGGTTTTTTATTTACATTATTAGCTGGATTTTTTGGGAATTGGATTGCGTTATTTATTTCAGAGTTTACAGCAAATCTGGTTGGTGCAATCGTTTTAGGGGTAATTGGAGTGTTTATTTTATGTCAGCCATTTTTGAGTAAAAAAGAAACGATAGAATCTGAAGATGATAGTGTACTTATAGGGATTTTACGAGATCCAGAAAAAGCGGATTTTGATGGTTCTAAAACAATTAGTTTTTCTGAAGCGATTGTGTTAGGAGTGGCCTTATCTATTAATAATATTGCAGGTGGTTTTGATGCCGGAGTAACAAATTTGAACCTGTGGCTGACAGCTACTATTTCTGGAGTGTTTAGTTTCATTTGTATTAGTGGTTTTGCGTATGTAGGAAAACGATTTTTAGCCGAATATTTAGGGAAGTGGGCGACTATAATTGCAGGGGTGTTATTAATTCTTATAGGGATTGATCAGTTATTGTAAAAATACAACGTTCGAGCATTTCCTCGGAAATATTTGAATGAATTGCATATATCGACAGCGGTTATCGATCTCTTTTGATAAAAATAGATATGTAACGTCTTTAAACATTAAAAGCACCTGTATAGGTGCTTTTTAGCGTATATCTTCAATTAACTGTTCCGATTCTTCATACATAGTGTATTCGCTTAGAACTTGGATGCAAAGCCATTTTAGTTCTTCAATACTATGCTCAAGTTCCTCAGGAAGTACATGATGAATGTCTTCAAGTCCCATTCCAAAATGAACAAGTTCAAGTACTTGATCATCAATGTTTCGATCCATTAGTAGTTCAAGTACTTCTAAATTGAATATGTATCGGTGAGCTTCATCGAGTGAAACAACTTTTAATTTTAAACTTTCAACGATACTCAATATAAAAAGAAGAATTGTTTTTTCAAGAACAGGTTGTTTCTCCATTTGAAATATAAGTTTCATCTTTTACACCTCCACATATAGCGCTAGGTTGTACTATATTATTTCGAAATGAAAGTAAATATGCATACTAAAAAAGTTACTTGGCATCAAGTAACTTTTTAGTACAGGAATATAGTTAATAACAGTTAGATTACAGCTTTATTTTACTTGAATTTGCTAGGCGGATTTTATGCATTACGATGGAAATCCAAACAGATAATAGTGAAATTAGCAAGGCAAATACAATATAATCTGGATTTTCGAATTCTGAGAAAAGACTTTTAAGAGATTTTTCCTTATTAATGAATACCCCGAAGGATAATTGATAAAGTGTTAAATATATTGTTGTCCATTGGATGAAATATTCAGCTACTTCAAATAAATCTACTGTTAAATCTATGAAACGCTCAAATAAACGGATGACGAAAAATAATACAATAGATGTTAATAAAATAGCAATGAAGGAGAGATAAACAACGGAATCAACTTCTACTTTTCCAAGTTTGAATTTAAGAAAGAAGGATAACAAAATAGCAGTAGCAATAATAAGTATAAGTGATGTAATACATAAAAGAATTAAAAAGAAAATAGAGGTGATATACGTTTTAGCTTTATGTAAGTGTAATTTGTGGTAAGTTAAATATCCAATGCAAATGAGTAATATTCCAATAGTAGCTAAGTAAAAAAATGTATACATGTTAAATTCCTTTCAGCTTCATTTTAAAGAAAAGTGCTATAAAGGCACTTTTCTTTAAAAAATACTCCAACCTTCTTGTGCAGAAAGGAGTTCAAGAATTTTAAAACCAGCAATACTATTTCCGTTTGCATCTAAAGCTGGGCCAAAGATACCAATCCCCATTTCGCCTTTTACGCAACCGAAAATGCCACCTGCTACGCCACTTTTTGCGGGAATACCAACACGGATTGCAAATTCACCAGATTCATTATACATACCGCATGTAACCATAAATGTTTTGCAGATTTTTGTAATATGTTTAGGGATGATTTGTTTCTTCTTATATGGATCATACCCATCCATTGCAAAAATTAAGCCAATACGTGCTAAATCGATACAGTTTACTTCAACTGCACATTGACGAGTGTATAAGTCCATAAGTTCTTCAATATCACAATCGATAATGCCATTTTGCTTCATATAGTAACAAAGTGAACGATTTAAATAAGCTGTTTCTAGCTCTGAATTGGCAACTTTAGAAGAATAATTGATAGTAGGATTATCTGTTATTTCACGTACAAAATGAAGAATACGCTCCATTTTTTCTTCGTTATCTTTTCCTGCTAACATGCTTGTAATAGCTAGTGCCCCTGCATTAATCATTGGATTAAGTGGTTTGGAGGGACTTGTTGTTTCTAGTTTAATAATAGAATTAAATGGGTCACCAGTTGGCTCCATACCAACTTTAGAAAATACATATTCTTCACCACGATCTAAAAGGGCAAGCGCAAGTGTAATTACTTTGGAAATACTTTGAAGAGTAAATAGTGTTTGTGAGTTGCCAGCATGGATATATTCTGTTTCTTTATGGAAAATGGCAATCCCTAAATCATCTGGATTTGCATTTCCTAGTTCGGGGATATAAGTAGCAAGTTTACCTTTTTTCGTATATGGTTTTACTTGTTCTAACAACTGTTGTAAGTTGTTTGTTTCAATGCACTGCATAGTACCAACGCTCCTATTTCGAATTAACTAAGTTTACTTTTCCCGATATGCTCGGAAATAAATAATAACATGAAAAAGTGGAATGATAAAACGAAAGTTAATTGTGCTATAATAAGTTTTTTTGCCTGTATATTGTGTAGTCAATAAGGAGAATTTTCCTTTTATATAACAGTTTGGAAATAGAAAACTTATCCATAAAAAGTTCAAAATAAAAACTACACATCTATACAACTATATGTTATTATGGTTATGTAATGGAAAGCGTTTTCTAAAGCGTATTTATAATGATAACGATTTCATAAACTTGATAGGGGGAATTAAAATGTTGCAGTTTTTACAACGTATTGGTAAAGCGTTAATGCTTCCAATCGCAGTACTACCAGCAGCAGGATTATTGCTTCGTTTAGGACAAGAAGATGTATTTAATATTCCTGTTATGGCACAGGCCGGTGCAGCAATTTTTGATAATTTAGCACTTATTTTTGCAATTGGTGTTGCGATCGGTTTGTCTGTTGATGGTAGTGGAGCAGCTGGACTTGCTGGGGCAATCGGATATCTTGTTTTACAAAATACAACGAATGCTTTAAGTAAGACGTATTCAGCAGCAGAGCTGAATGATAAATTAAAAAGTGTTCAAGATTTAGTCGGTTCAGTAGATCCAACTAAATTAGCAGATACAATGACAAAGGTTTCAAAAGCAGCGGCGTTAACGCCGAAAATTAATATGGCCATACTCGGTGGTATTATTGCAGGGGTTGTTGCGGGATTACTATACAACAAATTCCATAAGATTAAACTACCAGAATGGTTAGGATTCTTTGCTGGAAAACGTTTCGTACCAATCATTACTTCAATTGTAATGCTACTTTTAGGATTAGTATTCGGTCAAATTTGGCCAACAATTCAAAGTGGTATTGATGCAGTAGCACACGGTATCGTGAATTTAGGTTCAGTTGGTGCTGGTTTATTCGGATTATTAAACCGTTTATTAATTCCAATCGGTTTACACCACGTAATGAACACATACTTCTGGTTCGTACTTGGTGACTTTACAAATGCAGCTGGCGATATCGTTCATGGTGATATTGCGCGTTTCTTTGCAAAAGATCCATCAGCAGGTATGTTTATGACTGGTTTCTTCCCAATCATGATGTTCGGTTTACCAGCAGCATGTTTCGCAATGATTGCAGCTGCTAAACCAGAAAAACGTAAAATGGTTACAGGGATGTTAGGTGGTCTAGCATTAACTTCATTCTTAACTGGTATTACAGAACCAATTGAATTCTCATTCATGTTCTTATCACCAGTATTATATGGTATTCATGCTGTATTAACTGGTCTTTCTTTATTCATTACAACAACATTAGGCATTCATGATGGTTTCTCATTTAGTGCCGGTGCAATCGATTATGTTTTAAACTTTGGTATTGCAACAAAACCAATATTATTAGCAGGAATCGGTTTAATTTACGCAGCAATTTACTTTGTAGTATTCTATTTCTTAATTAAGAAGTTCGATTTAAAAACTCCTGGTCGTGAAGATGACGATGAGTTAGCTGAAGATGGTGATGCACCAGTTGCAGGTTCAATTGGTGAAACTTATGTAGCAGCTTTAGGTGGAAAAGAAAACTTAACAGTTATTGATAACTGTGCAACACGTCTGCGCTTACAAGTAAAAGATGCTGGTCAAGTAAACGAAGCAGCATTAAAACGTGCCGGTGCAAAAGGTGTTATGAAATTAAGTAATACAAGTGTACAAGTTATCGTAGGAACAAATGTTGAATCTGTTGCCGATGATATGAAAAAACATGTATAAATAATTAGATAAGAGGATATCCAAAAAAGATTGATAACATCAGTTTTTTAGAGGATATCCTCTTTTTTTGTGTTAAAAATTTAACGGGAATCTTACTTTTGTAAATTTTCTTTTTCTTTTTTGTACATATAGGTTGGTAATATGTTCAGTGCGTGATAAAGTAGGGATGATATAGAATGGAGTATCGAAATTCTACAGGAAAGATTTAAAATAAATCTTGAGTAGAAGAAGCAAATTATTGGTGAATAAGGGGAAAAAGGTAATCATGGATCAAGAAAAAAATAATGCGAATGGGAAAGCACGTCGGCCGATTGTATACATAAAAAGAACAATCATTCTCGTCTTACTATTTTCACTTGTATATTTCATGTATACAAAAATTGTTGCATATAATAAGAAAGAAGAAACTTTAAAAGCTGCAGCAGAAATGAAAAAACAAGAAGAGCTAAAAAAGAAAGAAGAAGAAAAGAAGCAAGAAGCGCAAAAACAAAAAGAGCTGGAAGAACAAGCGAAGCAAGTACAAGCCGCAGAGAAGCTTGCGGAAGGTCCTCCTCAAGAAATTAATGAAAACGCTCAATTGGATCAATATTTACAAAACGCAGGATTTAGTGGCACAGCTGTTATTGTGAAGAACGGCAAAGTTCTTTTGAATAAAGGGTACGGTATGGCAAATAAAGAAAAACAAGTGCAGAATAATTCAGAGACAACCTTTTATATTGGCTCTATCTCCAAGGCATTTGTAGCGACCGCTATTATGCAACTAAAAGATCAAAATAAGTTACAAGTAGAGGATACGGTTGCGAAGTATATTCCAGATTTCCCTCAAGGTAATGGCATTCAGTTAAAACACCTATTAACACATACATCAGGAATTCCAGAATATGAGCAGGGAACAGAGGATATTTCTCATGAAGAGTTGATAAAGCGAATAGGAAATCAAAAGCGTATTGGTGGCCCAGGAGAGAAATGGAAGTATTCCGATTCAAACTATTCTATACTGGCCTACATCGCTGAGAAAGTAAGTGGACAGCCGCTTGAAGAATATATTAAACAACATATTTTTGCTACTGCTGGTATGAAACATTCTGGTTTTGGCAAAGAGTTAGAACAAACAAGATTCCCATCAACGGGTTATAAAATAGTGAATAACAATATGACAACACCTAATATCCCAAGCATGTCACAACTATATGGTTGTGGTGATATATATACAAGCGCGCATGATTTGTATTTATTTAACGAAGCGCTATTCTCTGGAAAGTTAATTTCAAAAGAGAGTTACGATCAAATGTTTACAGCTGTGAAAAAGGATTACGGGTTTGGGTGGTATGTAGACCCAGGAAGCTATTCGAATCATGGTGTAATGCCAGGGTGGAATTGCTTAAATGGATTTAGTAAAAATGGTAGTGTATATGTTGTTTTGTTATCGAACATTCAAAATAACATTAAATCATTTGGTAAAGTGAATAATGACATTTATACAATGTTGCGAAATATTGAAGTGTAAAGGCTATCCTTTTTGGATAGCTTTTTTGTATTGGAGAAATATGTATGTGATGTGAGTATACATCATAAGCATCGTGTACGTAATTCGCAATACAGTGCAGCCCTCATAATTCCAGCTGGAAATTAAAAGATAGATGGGATACATCTATTTTTTTTATGCTTTGAAACAAGTATTTCTTTTAGAAAATGTATGTCTTACCTATCACAAAAAAAGCTTACTTTGTATACATTAAGATGTATGGATATAAAATCTTATACTTTAAAACTAATAGGAGGAGAAGCGTATGTGTCTGTTCAGGAAATATTGGCATAAATTATCAAGGTTGTTTAATAGACAATTAGACTATTTTTTAGATAATAAATTATTGCCTGCTGTGGAACGACTTTTATTTTCACAGAATTTTTCTAGGTTTATTCAAAGAAATTCAAAGCAAGCTACAGAAGAGTTTATTAAATCAAGCGAATTTCAAACTATTATTTGCAACATTTTAAAAGAATGTAATACATCACCTTTTAAAGAAATTGCAAAGCAGTATTTAGGTAAAAACGTAGAAATTACTGTGACAGTTGGACAGTTAACTGGTGTTATTGTAGCAGTTGGTGATGATTTCTTAACATTGCAAGAAGGAATAGGAACAGAAGTTTTATTGCCGTTTGTAAGTATTATATCAATTAAAGAAGCGTAAGAAAGGAGACTTATATATGTTATTTACTGATGAATTGCGTAACCATGTTGGTGAGCTAGTGCAAGTTGTTACAGCTGTAGAAATTGTTGCTGGCATTCTTTTATCTGTGACGGATGGAGCAGTAAGTGTCCGTACTTCTCCTTCTTATGGGCCACCGGAAGATGTACTTGTGCGTATTCCTATTATTTCCTATGTTCGCTTGGAAGGGTAAGAGTGATACAAGTATGCGAGTATCAGTTGTTATTCCAGTGCATAATGAGGCAAGTACTTTATCTCAAGTTTTAGTAGAAGTGGAGAAATTGAAACCATATGAAATTATCGTAGTAGATAATGGATCGACAGATGGGACAAAAGAGATAGCGTTACAACATCATTGCCATGCGATTTATTATAAACATTCTCTTGGCAATGACGTTGGACGTGCGATTGGAGCTAGAGAAGCAAAAGGTGACATTGTACTGTTTTTAGATGGTGACATCGTTATTGATAATAGAGAACTACAGCGTTTCGTGAAAGGAATTCAGCAAGGCCACCAAATTGTTGTGAATAATTTAACATGGTCTGTTTATTTAAAGGTGAGACCACATTATACGACAGTTGGAAAATTCATGTTAAATCGTTATTTGAATAAAAAAGAGCTTGTTGTTGGATCTTTAATTGCCATTCCACATGCGATGAGTAGAGAAGTGATTCAGAGACTGGGATGGTGGAATTTAGCAGATCCAGCATTATTTCAAGCGATGGCTATGTCTAGAGGAGTAGATATTGTTGATATGGCTTCGGTTGATGTAATTCACACAAATAAAGTTCGTCCGGTGCATACCGGTACATCGCCTGGTTCTCCTTATCCGAAAGCGACTAGTCGTATTATGGGAGACCATTTACGTGCTTTGCAATATGTAATCGAAACATATGGTAAACGCGGCGGTTTTTCAGAGGGAAATAGGGATAGAGAGTTTATAGGAGAGTATAAGGAAGTTGTATTACAAAGGAAAAAGGCAAAGTATAGCGCGATTATACCAGTATCAGAAGAAAAAATGACTATAAGTTCTGTTATACAAGAAGTAAAAAAGGCTGGTGTAGATGAAATTATAGTTGTTGCGAATGGAGCGGATAGTGAGACTATTAAACAAGCGAAGCTAGAGAATGTTATTGTTGTTGAATTTACGAAAGCGCTCGGACATAATGTAGCGCGAGCGATAGGGGCTATGCATGCTACGGCAGATATTTGTTTATTTGTTGATGGTGATTTTGCTATTCCAGCAAAAAAACTAGTTCCATTTTTACGTGCTATTGAAGAGGGAAGTGATGTAGCGTTAAATGATTTGCAATGCTTATTAGATATGTTTCATCCCGCGGATCCAATTAGCATGGGAAAATACTTTTTAAATTTAGTAGCAAAACGACCAGATTTGTGGAATAACTCATTAACGGCAGTGCCACATGCTATTCATAAAAAAGTAATAGAGAAAATTGGATACGATTCTCTTATTATTCCCCCACTAGCTCAAGTAAAAGCTATTTTGGAGGGGTTTTCTATTACTGCAGTAGAATTTGTAGATGTTATCAAAACAAATCGAGTACGCCCAGAGCAACACGGATTTGTAAATGGACGTATTCCAGCATTTGATCGTATTTTTGGTGATCAACTTGAGGCAATTGCTTATCTATTACAATATACAGACGAGCGTGGGAGTTTTACAGATGGAGATCGAGATAGAGATATCATTCAACAATTGAGAAAGGAAGAAAAGAATAAGGATGAATGCTAGTAGTAAAGTAGCTATTATTGGATTAGGATATGTTGGTCTTCCTTTAGCAGTCCATTTTGCAGAAAGAGGATATACAGTGCTTGGACTAGATAAAGATATTAGAAAAATAGAATCGATTATAAAAGGAGAAAGTTATATTCCAGATGTTTCTTCTAAAGAGTTACAAAATTTATTAACGAAAAAACGTTTAATAGTAAATACACCAGATAAAGGAATGACTGAGTTTAAAAATAGTGAGTATGTTATTATTACTGTCCCAACTCCAATTAATGAACAGAGAGAACCAGATTTAAGTGCCCTCATTTCAGCTTCCCATTATATACAGCAAAACCTTCAAAAAGGACAAACCTTCATTTTTGAAAGCTCCACATATCCAGGGACACTGGAAGAAGTTATTATTCCTATTATCTCCCAAGCAGGCCAAAAGGTAGGAGAAGATTTCTATATCGGATATTCCCCTGAGAGAATTGATCCAGCAAATAGTCAATATTCAGTTCAAACGATTCCAAAAGTTATTAGTGGACAAACAAAAAAATGTAAACAGAAAGTACAGGATTTGTATAGTACTATATTCGATGTAATTGTTCCAGTTAGCTCTCCGAAAGTAGCGGAGATGTGTAAGTTGTTTGAAAATATTCAGCGTTTAGTCAATATTTCATTAGTAAATGAGTTAAATACACTATGCGAAAGTTTAGGAATTGATTTTTATGAGGCGCTTGAAGCTGCATCTACAAAGCCGTTTGGGTTTACCCCATATTGGCCAGGGCCAGGAATAGGTGGGCATTGTATTCCGGTAGACCCTTTATATTTTCAATGGAGAATAAAAAAGAATGGCGTAATCAGTCAATTAATTGAAGCTGCGCACAAAATTAATGAAGAAATGCCAGAAAAAATAGTTGGCAAAGTGAAAGGTTTAGTGCAATCACCAGCAACGGTTTTAATTGTAGGAATTGCGTATAAGAAAGACGTTAATGATTTGAGAGAATCACCGGCGTTGCCAATTATTCAATTGTTGCTAAAAGAAGGATATGAGATAGAGTATCATGACCCATATATTTCTTCTGCGGAAATGGGAGATAAGTTATATCAATCGGTTTCTTTGGATGAACAAAAAGTGAAACAAGCAGATTGCAGTTTAATATTAACGGATCACTCTAATATCGATTGGAAGCTTTTTGAAGGAATGAAACGAGTAATAGATACACGTGGAATTGTAAAGAAGGTGAGTATATGAGTAAGAAATGTTTGATTACAGGTGGAGCGGGGTTTATTGGATCGCATCTAGCTGAAGAATTAGTACAAAGAGGATATGAAATTACTATTGTGGATAACTTTTATAAAGGGAAGAACAAATATCATGATGAGCTAATGAAAGAAATTCAAGTTATTCCAATAAGTGTTTTAGATAAAAATTCTATTTATGAATTAGTAAATCAACATGATGTAGTGTTTCATTTAGCGGCAATTTTAGGTGTTAAAACGACAATGGAAAAGAGTATAGAGCTCATTGAAACAAATTTTGATGGGACGAGAAACATTTTGCAAGCAGCACTAAAAGGAAAGAAGAAAGTGGTCTTTGCTTCTACTTCAGAAGTATATGGTAAGGACAAGCCACCATTTTCTGAAGAAGGCGATCGAGTATATGGGGCAACTACTAAAATACGTTGGAGTTATGCAGTTTGTAAAACGTTAGAAGAGACATTATGTTTAGGATACGCATTAGAGGGTTTACCTGTAACGATTGTTCGCTATTTTAATATTTATGGTCCAAGAGCGAAAGATGGTCCGTATGCAGGGGTAATCCCACGATTTATCCACGCAGCTCTGCAAGGAGAAGACATTCTCGTATATGGAGATGGCAAGCAGACACGTTGCTTTACGTATGTAAGTGATGCGGTAGAAGCAACGATTCGAGCAATGGATGAGAAGGTAAATGGTGAGATTATTAATATAGGTTCTGAGAATGAAAAGAGTATAGAAGAAGTAGCGGAAATAATCAAAAAATTAACGAATTCTTCTTCAAAAATTGTAAAAATTCCTTTTGAAGAAATATATCCACATGGTTTTGAGGAGATTCCGAATAGAAGACCAGACGTAACGAAATTAAGAGAGCTTGTTCAGTTCCAAGCGAAAGTAACGTGGGAACAAGGATTGAAAGAAACTATTAAATGGTTTCGTGAAGAAAATAATGGTTAAGTCACTATCGATTATTATTCCTGTATGTAATGAAGGAGATACAATTTCAGACGTTATTCAATCGGTAAAACCATTAAACCCAGTAGAGATTATTGTAGTAGCGAATGGTTGTAACGATAACACAGAAACAGTCGCCGAGCAGTTAGGTTGTAAAGTAATCAAGCATAAAGATTTACTTGGTAATGATGTTGGACGCGCAGTCGGCGCAAAACATGCAGTAGGTGATGTATTACTGTTTATAGATGGAGATTTTGCTATTCAAACTTCGAAATTGCAATTATTTCTTAATCCCATTTTATATGATCAAGCTGATATCGTTTTAAATAATTTGGATGCATTATTTTTAAAGAAACAAAAACCGCACTCCGTTACAGTGTGGCGCCAAATATTAAATGCAATGTTAGAGCGTGAAGAGTTAAAAATTGACTCTTTATTATCTGTACCTCATGCGTTGACGAAAGAAGTTGTTCAAAGTATTGGATATGAATGTTTTGTTAATCCTATTGTCGCCCATTTACGTCTAGTTCAAAGTAAATGGAGAATTAGCCGTCATTGTGCAATTGATGTTATTACGCCAAATAAATTTCGGCCAGTTGAGCATGCGGCATATGGCACAAATCTTTCTCAATCCGAAAAACGAATGATAGGTGACCATATAGAAGCTGTAGCAGAGCGGATAGTAAGCGGTGATGAGCGCGGAGGATATTATGATGGGAATAGGAAAAGAGATAGTGTCTACCATACTTTAGATTTCGAAGATTTTCATCAAGGATGGGGCGTTACATCTAATTTGTATAGGGGAAAGCAATTATCGGTCATTATTCCTGTACAGGATGAAGAGAAAACAATTGGAAACGTTATAGAAGAGCTTCGCAAAATTGAACCTTTTGAAATTATTGTTGTTGTAAATGGTTCGTCAGATAAAACGGCGACAATTGCAGAAGATAAGGGGGCAACAACAATTGTATATAAAGAAGCACTTGGAAATGATGTGGGGCGCTCACTTGGAATGTATTTTGCAAAAGGAGAGATTGTGTTATTTATAGACGGTGATTTTGTTATTCCAGCTAGTAAATTATATCCTTTTGCGAAAGCTATTGCAGATGGAACGGATGTCGCATTAAATGATTTAAATCATTATTTAGATCTAAGAATACCACTTCATCTTGTAACAGCATTTAAATATGCATTAAATTTAGCTTGTGATAGAAAAGATTTAGGCGTGGGATCTCTTATTGCTGTGCCTCATGCGTTTAGTCGGAAATGTTTAAAAGGAATCGGATATAGGTCTTTACTGGCACCGTGCACGGCGCAGGTGAAAGCTATTCTTTCAGGATTTGAAGTTGCATGTGTAAGTCGTGTTGAGGTTGATAAGATGAATCGCATTCGTCCCAGTGAACATTTTGCAAAAATAGGTCATCCGCCAGCTGTACTTCGAATTATAGGTGATCATATAGAAGGATTAGAGCAATTAGTTGCTCTAACAAACAATCGTGGTGGATTTTATGATGGAAGTAGAAAAAGAGATGCTTTATAGGGTAACAAAAAAAGTGTACAAC
Source organism: Bacillaceae bacterium OF18-1A (assembly GCA_027694045.1). GTDB lineage: Bacteria > Bacillota > Bacilli > Bacillales > Bacillaceae_G > Bacillus_A. The sequence goes on from JAQEWB010000006.1 coordinate 119,020, forward strand.
ATATGTACACTTTTTTGTTCTGTTATAAAACTATAACAGATTAGGAGATAAGAGTATTACAGCTCTACAATGGGTATTGTTCTTATATTACAAAATAGGACTCGTATATAAGGATACCAAAAAAATACAATTAAGGAAAGGCTTAATTATAAAGACTTTTAAATAAAGTTAACACTATGTACATAGTAGTTTGTTCAACATTTCACAAACATGTCACAACTATTTCGTTCACTTTCGCAAAAAAGTAGTATTCTAAGTGTGTAAGCTGTTATATAAAAAATCTTAGTCCTGTACTAATCAAAAATGGAGGAGATTAGGATGACTCAAGTATTAGAAAATGTTAAAAACGCATGGGAAAACTTTAAAGGTGAAAAATGGAAAGCAGAGATTGATGTTCGCGATTTCATTTTAAATAATGTAAACGTTTACGAGGGAGACGAGTCTTTCTTAGCGGGTGCAACTGAAGCAACGAAGCAACTTTGGGATCAAGTAATGGATTTAACAACTAAAGAACGTGAAAACGGTGGCGTTCTTGATATGGATACAAAAATTGTTTCTTCTATTACATCACATGATCCAGGATATTTAAATAAAGACATTGAAAAAGTAGTCGGTTTCCAAACTGATAAACCATTTAAACGTTCTTTACAACCATATGGTGGTATTCGTATGGCAGAACAAGCTTGTGAATCTTATGGATACGAAATGGATAAAGAACTTAGTCGTATTTTTAGAGATTGGAGAAAAACTCATAACCAAGGTGTATTTGATGCCTACACACCAGAAATGAGAAATGCACGTAAATCAGGTGTTATTACTGGTCTTCCAGATGCATACGGACGTGGACGTATTATCGGTGATTATCGCCGAGTAGCGTTATACGGTATCGATCATTTAATTGAAGCGAAAAAAGTTGATTTAAATTTAACTGGCGGTGTAATGAGCGAAGATACAATGCGCTTACGCGAAGAGCTATCTGAGCAAATGCGTGCACTTCAAGAGTTAAAACAAATGGCTGCTTCTCATGGTTTTGATATTTCTAAACCAGCAACAAATGCACAAGAAGCGTTCCAATGGTTATACTTCGCATATCTTGCAGCGATTAAAGAGCAAAACGGTGCTGCAATGAGTCTTGGACGTACTTCTACATTCTTAGATATTTATATTGAAAGAGATTTAGCAAATGGTACTTTAACAGAAGAAGAAGTACAAGAAATTGTGGATCACTTCATTATGAAATTACGTCTTGTGAAATTCGCAAGAACACCTGATTATAATGAATTATTCTCTGGTGATCCAACTTGGGTAACTGAATCTATCGGTGGTATTGCTTTAGACGGTCGTCCATTAGTAACAAAGAACTCATTCCGTTTCTTGCATACATTAGATAATTTAGGACCAGCTCCAGAGCCAAACTTAACAGTTCTTTGGTCTAAACAATTACCAGAGAACTTTAAAAACTACTGTGCAAAAATGTCTATTAAAACATCAGCAATTCAATACGAAAATGATGACATTATGCGTGCTGACTACGGCGATGACTATGGTATTGCTTGTTGTGTATCAGCAATGAGAATTGGTAAACAAATGCAGTTCTTCGGCGCACGTGCAAACTTAGCGAAAGCATTACTATATGCAATCAACGGTGGTAAAGATGAAAAATCAAAAGCACAAGTTGGTCCTGAGTACGCACCAATTACTTCTGAAGTATTAGATTATGAAGAAGTTATGCATAAATTTGATATGACAATGGAATGGTTAGCGGGTCTATACTTAAACACATTAAATGTTATCCATTACATGCACGATAAATATAGCTATGAGCGTATTGAAATGGCGCTTCATGATACAAACGTTCTTCGTACAATGGCAACAGGTATCGCAGGATTATCTGTAGTAGCTGATTCATTAAGTGCAATTAAATACGCAAAAGTAAAACCAATTCGCGACGAAAATGGCATTGCAGTTGACTTCGAAATTGAAGGAGATTTCCCTAAATACGGTAACAACGATGACCGTGTAGATGAAATCGCTGTAAACCTTGTGAAAACATTTATGAACAAAATCCGTAAACATAAAACATACAGAAATTCAGTTCATACAATGTCAATCTTAACTATTACATCTAACGTTGTATACGGTAAGAAAACTGGTAACACTCCAGATGGTCGCCGTACTGGAGAACCATTTGCACCAGGTGCAAACCCAATGCATGGACGTGATACAAAAGGTGCATTAGCTTCATTATTATCTGTAGCTAAATTACCATATGCAGATGCACAAGATGGCATTTCTAATACATTCTCTATTATTCCAAAAGCACTAGGTAAAGAAGATGATGTACAAGTACGTAACTTAGTATCTATGCTTGATGGTTATGCAATAAAAGAAGGACATCACTTAAATATTAACGTATTTAATCGTGAAACTTTAATGGATGCAATGGAACATCTTGAGAAATATCCACAATTAACAATTCGCGTATCTGGTTACGCTGTTAACTTTATTAAATTAACTCGTGAACAACAAATCGATGTAATTAATCGTACAATGCATGAAAGCATGTAAGTGAAAAAAGTGTCTCTCCACTTGTAATATAGTGGAGGCAGGCTGTTTCAATAAAGGAGGAAGTAACATGGTAAAAGGAAGAATTCATTCTGTAGAGTCTTGTGGTACTGTTGATGGCCCAGGGATTCGTTATGTCATATTTACACAAGGGTGTTTATTACGTTGTCAATATTGTCATAATGCTGATACGTGGGAGATCGGTAAAGGAAAAGAAATAACAGTTGAAGAAGTAATGCAGGATGTGACATGTTACCTTCCTTTTATTGAAGCTTCCGGAGGCGGTATAACAGTTAGTGGTGGAGAACCATTATTACAGTTAGATTTCTTAATTGAGTTATTTAAGAAGTGTAAGGAAGTTGGAATTCATACAACAATCGATTCTTCAGGTGGTTGTTATTCTGAGGAGCCAGAATTCCAGCAAAAGTTAGATATATTAATGGATTATACAGATTTAGTTTTATTGGATTTGAAACATATCGATTCCAAAAAACATCGTAAATTAACAGGAAAGCCAAATGAACATATCTTACAATTTGCTCGTTATTTATCGGATAAGAAAAAACCGATTTGGGTAAGACACGTATTAGTTCCTGGTATTACTGATAATGAAGAGGATCTACAAAAATTATCTAGCTTTATTCACAGCCTGTCTAATGTTAAAAAAGTTGAAGTTCTTCCATATCATAAGCTTGGTGTATATAAATGGGAGGCACTTGGACATAAATATCCACTTGCAAATGTAGAACCACCTACAGAAAAAAATGTAGAGCAGGCAAAACAAATTTTAAAAGCAGTCTAATCCAAATATTGGATTAGGCTTTTTGCTTTCTTTGTAATAAAACCTAGAGTATGTAGAGAGAAAAGAGTATACTGAAAATAGAATATCCATATTTTTGTAAGGAATAAGTGGAGAAATTTACATAATTGTAAAGGGAAATCAAAATAGTAAAAAGAATTAAGAAGTAAAAGAGTGAGTATCATGGAATAGAGAACATTTGTAAGTTATTGCGAAAGCTCTTATAGGAAAGTATAATGTAAAGATATGAGCACAGATAGGATTAAGGGGTCAATCTTATATGCTTTGCATATCCACGACAGGTACATAGCTAAAAGGGAAAAATTAAAATCTGTTTATGTAATCTTTAAGGAAAATGTTTTTCCTATTGTCGTATATGCAATATGGAGAAACAAAAAGCTAGGAGTGGATTTGTTTGATAAAAAACCCCAAGGTTTTAATATTAACTGCACATTACGGTAATGGTCATGTGCAAGTAGCGAAAACATTAGAACAAACATTTCGCCAAAAAGGCATTAATGATGTCATTGTATGCGATTTGTTTGGAGAATCACATCCAGTTATAACCGACATTACAAAATATCTATATTTAAAAAGTTATACAATAGGAAAAGAATTATATCGCTTGTTTTATTACGGTGTAGAAAAAATTTATGATAAGAAAATAGCATCATGGTATGCGAATTTTGGAAGAAAACGTTTGAAATCACTTTTACAGGTAGAGAAGCCAGATATTGTGATTAATACTTTTCCAATTATAGCTGTACCAGAATTAAAGAAGCAAATCGGTATTTCAATTCCTGTTTATAACGTATTAACAGATTTTTGTGTGCACAAAATATGGATTCATCGAGAAGTAGATCGTTATTTCGTCGCAACCGATCACGTGAAAAAAATCATGGTTGATATCGGTGTGCCTGCGGAGCAAATTGTTGAAACTGGAATCCCGATTCGTAGTAGTTTTGAGCTAAAGATGAGTTCAGACATTATATATAATAAATATCAGTTATGTAAGAATAAAAAGATTTTACTAATTGTAGCAGGTGCTCATGGAGTACTAGGTAGCGTAAAAGAACTATGTCAGTCATTTATGTCAGTACCTAATTTACAAGTAGTTGTCGTTTGTGGGAAAAATGAAGCGTTAAAACAAGATTTAATAGGATTACAGAAACAAAACCCTGATGCATTAAAAGTATTTGGTTATGTAGAAAACATTGATGAGCTATTCCGTGTTACTTCTTGTATGATTACGAAACCAGGCGGTATCACATTAAGTGAAGCAGCAGCGTTGCAAGTACCTGTCATTTTATATAAGCCTGTTCCAGGACAAGAAAATGAAAATGCGATGTACTTTGAAAGAAAAGGAGCTGCAGTTGTAATTCGTGATGATAGTGAGGTTTTTGCAAAAACAGAGGCGCTATTACAAGATGATATGAAGCTTCTCCAAATGAAAGAAGCAATGAAAAGTATTTATCGTCCAGAGCCAGCTGGTCACATCGTCGATACAATTTTGGCAGAAAACTATGCAGAACCACATCATATACCTATTAAATCACCTGCTCTTGCAGAATCGTTTACTTAATATGAAACCCTCTTTTGTATGTTTAAAGAGGGTTCTTTGTATTGTAAAATTAAACCGCAACTTATCCACAAGAGGATTGCGCTTTCAGTAGACAGTAAAGTCGGAATATTAACAACTATATCCACATTGTCCACAATTTTTAGAAAAATATCCACAATTCAAACCGTTAATATACACCTGAATATAGGTATGTACTAATGATCGGGATAAAATATTCACAATTCTATTAATTCTGTGGATAAAGTTGTCCACACTAAAAAAGTTCCCTTATACATAAGGGAACTTTTTTAGTGTATTCCTATTAGTTAGGAAAAAGGTGTAGTGAAAATGAATAATTAGGGGGGAAAGCTTCTAATTATTCATTTTCACTTTAAATGCTTTTTGAGCGATATCCCGCTGCACGATCTGCTTTTCGAAATTCTCGTTGGTATAGAACTTCTTGTGTACTAGATAATGAGTTTTTTGCTTTATCGCGTTTCTTTTTATCCATTACAAATCACCTCGTGTCCTTAAATTCACTATTTATCGTTTCCAAAGACATGGGGTGATATACATATATATTAAAATGTTAATGATTAATTATTATTTCTGAAATTTTAGATTAAGCTTCTTTTAAATGGTGTGCTTCTTGGAATGTTGTATCGCGCATCGTTGCAAGTGTATATTGATCTTTTGGAATTTCATATAAGTTATATACTTCTTCATTTGCGTTAATTTCATCATATACGGCTTTTCTTGTTTCGTTTGCTAGATTTACATATTGTAGTTTTTCGGCAGCTTTAATAGAACGGATATTTATTTTGCGAATACGCATAAAGATTGTTTCAATATCTAATTCATAGAAAAGTTCGCTGAAAAATGAATCTTTTGCCAATTTGTTATAGCCTTTACCGTGATACGGTTTGCCAAGCCATGTTCCAAGGAAACCAGCTCGTTCTTGCACATCAAATAAAGTAATTGTTCCAATGGGGTTACCCCATTCATCTAAAATCGTGCGTGAAATCAATTCACCACGCTCTTCAGCTTCAATTGTTTGTTTCGTTAAAAATAAATATTCCTCATAAGAATAAGCCTTTTGACGCACAAAAGGGAAGACAGCTGGATCCACCATTAACTCGTATAGAACGTGGCTGTCGTGTAAGTCGCGTTTTTTCAACATACTAACTCCTCCTCACACGAGGGTAGCATGACGAAAAAACACCCCACCCTCGAAATTTTTATATCAATCTTTAAAAAATTTCGGGGTGGGAATCGAACCCACTAGAACCAGTTTCTAACGCTGGTGGCGCACCATTTGCCTTCCCCATTCATCAATTTGAAAATGATAATCACGACACAAATTGATTATGGTTTCATTCAGTTTATAATCGTATAATACTTTATCTAGTCAAAAAAATAAACTAGTTTTTTTTATTTTTTTTGTAAATTATTTTTCCATCAATCATGGTCAGTACAGGCTTGGCTAAATAATGGAAAGGATGATGAGTCCATAACACGAGATCAGCGTCTTTTCCGGCTTCAATACTTCCAATTCTATCCTCTAATCGTAAATTTCGTGCAGGGAAAATAGTGATTCCTTCTAATGCGGTTTTTTCATCTAACCCTTCCCTTACTGCGATAGCGGCACAAATATTTAAATATTGAATGGGGGTATAAGGGTGATCTGTTGTTATAGAAACTTCTACTCCATTTTTTGATAAGACATGGTAAGTATCCCATGTTTTATTTTTAAGTTCGATTTTAGAACGGCGTGTAAGAGTGGGACCAACGGAAACTTTCAAATTGTGTTTTGAAAGCTCTTCAACAATAAAGTGCCCTTCTGTGCAATGTTCAATACGTAAATCCAGATTGAATTCTGTTGCAAAACGTAGAGCGGAACTAATGTCATCAGCACGGTGAGCGTGGATGCGTACCGGTATTTCACGGCGTAATGCTTTTAGAATAGGGAGCATTCGAAAATCTGCTTCATGTCCGTAGTGTTGTGCTTCATAGAATGATTCTCGAAGTAAGCCCATTATCCCCATACGTGTAATGGACTCTTTTGTTCCATTACTATGGATTTTTTTAGGGTTTTCTCCAAAGGCAATCTTTAAACCAGCAGGTTCTTGAATAATCATATGATCAATACAAGTTCCAGCTGTTTTTATTACACAGGTAGTACCCCCGATAATATTTTGACTTCCAGGCATAACGTGAACAGTTGTTACTCCATGTTGTACAGCATCTTGAAACGCAATGTCAAAAGGGTGAATTCCGTCTAAAGAACGGATATGTGGTGTTGAAACTTCGGATGTTTCATTTGCATCATTACCAGCCCAACCAGTGCCTTCGTCATAGAGACCAAGGTGAGTATGGACATCGATAAATCCAGGCAAGAGATGAAGTGCTCGTGCATCTATAACTGTCATATCTTGAGTAGGTTGAATAAACGGTTTGACTTCAGCAATTCTTTCTCCTATAACGAGTACATCTCCTTGGAATTTTTGGGATGTAATAGGATATACAATGGCTTGTTTGAGCAATATTTTCATAGGTACCTCATTTCTGTTACTTTACAATGCTCATGGAGTTTAGGGGAAAGTAACTGAAAGGTTATTTGTGTAGTGTTGCTTTGGATCCTAGAAAATGAAAGGGGAAAAGTTCCTATAAAACGGTGTTTTAGAAGTACTACATTGTATGCGAAAGTATATTTTGTAATGCATGGTTTATTGTTGGAAATTTGTATTGGTACCCATGTTCAATTGCTTTAATAGGTAATACACGTTGTCCTTCTAGCACAAGTATACTCATTTCACCTAATAAAGCGTGAAGTATAAATGAAGGGACAGGTAACCAGTTCGGTTTTCTTGTTATAGCAGCAATGGTTTCTCCAAAATCCTTCATTCTTACAGGTAGCGGGGCCGTCATATTAAGAGGGCCATCAATTTCTTGGTTGTGTATGATGAAATCAACCATATGAACGACATCGTCTATATGAATCCAAGATAACCATTGGTTTCCAAATCCCATTGTACCGCCGATATAGAATTGATAAGGAAGTAGCATTTTTGGAAAGGCTCCACCGTCTGCACCTAATACGACGCCAAACCTTGTGTAAATTGTTCTTATTCCAAGAGAACGTGCTTTAGATGCTTCTTTCTCCCATAAAAACACTGTTTCTGCTAAAAAGTCATTTCCGGGCGTTTCTTGTTGCTCGGTAAAAGATTCTGTTTCAGATGTTCCGTAGTATCCAATCGCACTTGCATTAATAAATGTCTGTGGTTTTGCGTCGAGTGCTTGAATTTGTTTAATGAGACCTTTTGTTGTTTGAATTCTACTGTTTAAAATTGCTTCTTTTTGTTTCTTTGTCCACCTATTATTAATAGACTCTCCAGCTAGATTAATAACTATATCGATAGAGGAGAGGGGGAAGGTAGGTAAATCTGGTGTCCAGTATACGTATTGAAGATTAGAGTTTGAAGTTTCAGTAGTTTTCTTCCGAGTAAGAATGTAGACGGTATAGCCTTTTTGAATAAAAAAAGTAGAAAGGTATTTACCGATAAAACCAGTACCACCAGAAATTGCGATATTCACAATCATTTCCTCCTCATTATATATATTCTTGAAAAGCAAAAATGTTCCTCGACTATGTTAAAATAATAGAGAGGTGAGAGTATGGCTGTCATTACAAAAATAGAAGTACAAAAACGATCGAAAGAACGATTTAATATTTATATTGATAAAGGTCAAGGTGAAGAGTACGGATTTAGTGTGAATCAAGTAATCTTAATAAAACACGGGTTACAAAAGGGATTAGAAATCGATGAAATAGAGTTAGGGAATATTTTGTACAATGAAGAGGTACAAAAAGCATATTTACAAGCAATTTCCTATTTATCCTATCAAATGAGAACGAAACAAGAAATAGAAGATTTTTTACGAAAAAAAGAAGTGGGACAGGCCATCATCTCTGAAGTCGTTTCGAAATTATTACATGACCGATATATTAATGATAAAGAGTACGCAATTTTATATACGCGAACGCAAAGTAATGTGAATCGAAAAGGTCCAACTGTTATTAGAAGAGAGCTATTAGGTAAAGGTGTTCAAGATGTAGTCATTACACATAGTTTACAAGAGTATCCAAAAGAAAAGCAATTTGAAAATGCTTCATTTCTTATAGAAAAGAAGAAAAAATCTTATCAAAAGCATTCCTTTTTACAAATGAAGCTAAAGTTAGATGAAATGCTTGTTCGTAAAGGATATTCTAGAGATGTGATTCAAATTTGTCTGGAAGAATTGAAAGACGAAAAAGATGACGAACAGCAACAAGAAGCGTTACACTATCATGGGAATAAATATTATGAGAAATATAAGAAGTATGATGGATGGACCTTTGAAAATAAGATGAAACAAGCGTTATATCGAAAAGGATTTTCTATTGATGAGATAGAGATATTTTTACAAATGAAACGTGAAGAGGGATGAGGGGAATAATAAGATGAATATGCCAAAACGCTACAGTGAAATGACACCGCATGAGCTTAGAGAAGAAATTGGGGCTTTGAAAGAACAAGCAGTAAAAGCTGAGCAACTGGGAATTGTAAATGAATTCGATGTATTAATGAGAAAAATGGCTATGGCTCGTGCTTATATGACAGATATCAACAAATTTCATATTGGTGAGACGTATGAGTTAGTAGAAGAACCTGGTGTATTATTTAAAATTACGTATTTCAATGGGGTATTTGCTTGGGGATATAAACAAAACGATACGGAAGAGATTGGCATACCAATTTCGTTATTACAAGAAAAATAAAAACCAGAGAGTACATATCTCTCTGGTTTTCATCTTGGTAGGCGTTAAAGGAGATAGGAGATTCTAAAATTGGCGTTTTTTACATTCATTTGCCAATATAATGAGAGACTGGGTTTGTTGCGTCTGTCCGTTTACTTGCGCTTTCGCATGTTTCGGACGAGTCCACGTATGGTTAAATAATTCAGAACGACTATCTAAACGATCACGGTAGCTCATCTTTATCACCTCGTGTAGGAAGTTAATTTAATTTGTACTAATACTACTCTTCCTGCTGATTTGCAGCACGCATACGTTCTTGTGGGTGCGTGTTAATTGTGCCGTTCGGTCGTTTCGAAGCGAAGCGTGATTTCGCTTTTGGCTGACCGTCGATTTTGCTGTTGTTTTTTGACTCAGACCAAAATTCGGCTTGTTTACCCATTGTGAACGCCCTCCTCATCATCAGTTGATACCTCTTTAAGAAGTATCACTTATAGAATGTGCAAAATAGAAGAAACTATCCTTTAGAAATGAAGGGATAAATAGGTAAAAGGAGACTACAACATGAATGATATTTATGAAGCATTAACGAAAGAATTATTGGACAAGAACGACAAACTTTCTTACGCGCAAGCTCGTGCGTGGGTTGAATTACTATGGGAAGATTTTCAAACAACTTATGCGAAATCAGGTCGTTATCAAGGGGATGAAATGACTGAACAGGTGGTTCGAACATGGATTAATAATCACGGTGTACGTCTTCATGAAATGCGTACCAATAATCCGAAGTATAGCCATTTAATTAATCAAGAAGATCATTTGAAACATTAAAAAAAGCGACTGAAGTCGCTTTTTTTAATGTGGAAGTAATTCCAATTTTTTTCGAAGTTTTTCTTCGCTAAAAATCCATCCTGTGTAGGAGCTAATAATATTTAGATTATGGTCGAGCTGAACAATTGCGACGAATGGATAATAATCTTTACTTCGATATCGCAAATCAATAAAACGAACTTCGTAATAATGATCGTAATCAAAAATATCCCAGCGATATACAGGAGAGAAAGATAGGAATGCTGATATATTTTCATCTTGTTTCGCTGCTCGCATAATAGCGTTATCCGGGAACGGTACTCGATCGAATTTATCGTATATCATAATATTGCCACGATGCCACCTCGCAACGTAATAATAATCAGCTGTAACGACTGCTAAATGATAATGATAAAATCGATAAGAAGGAGAGATGATTATTTTCTCAACGTTTTTGAAACGTTTGTGTACAACGCTTCTTATATTTCTATGCATCATAATTCGCCCAACATAGTAAACGATCATTAATATATAAGCTGCTAAGGCTGTATATCCTTTATGAGCTCCTACGAGCATGCAAGCAATTGCAAGCATATGGATAAAGAAAATCACGGTATCAAACGTATTAATTATGCCAAGTGCGACCCATTTTTTTGTGAAAGGCCGTAACGCTTGTGTACCATAAGCATTGAAAATATCTACAAAGACGTGAAGAAAGACAGCGATAAATGACCAAAGTAGTAAATGGAGATATGGAGCGTCTGAAAAGAAGGCGAAAGAGATGCCACTTATAAGGAACGACCAGAGAATTACTGCGGGAATGGAATGAGTAATTCCACGATGATTTCTTATATATTTAGCGTTATTACGCAATTTTAAAACTGTATCAATGTCAGGAATATTGGAACCAGCAATTGTAGCAAGCATAACTGCTTGTGGCCCAATATCACTTTGTGCTATAGCTGGATCTAATGTTGCTAAGCTACCTAAAGTGACACCCATAACAAGGTGAGTGGCTGTGTCCATAGAAATCCACCTCCGTTTTTTATTAATGTAACTCTTTTTATTCGATACCTCAAGTCCTTTGCCTTCTATTTCCTATGTCGTCTTACTTAAATTTTTTCCTAAAATCTTTATAATAGTACATATATGCAAAAAAATGAGGGGGATCAAGTTTGACACTTGAAATATTAAATAAATTTAACATAGAGCAGTTTCAAAATGATTTAATTGGTTGGTTTGAAGAAGAACAACGAGACTTACCGTGGAGAAAAAATAAAGATCCATATCGCGTTTGGGTTTCTGAAATTATGTTACAACAAACAAGGGTTGAAGCTGTAAAACCATATTACGCAAATTTTATGGGGAAGTTTCCTACACTTGAGGCATTAGCGAATGCCGACGATGAAGAAGTGTTAAAAGCATGGGAAGGCCTAGGTTATTATTCTAGAGCGCGTAATTTACATGCGGCAGTAAAAGAGGTAAAAGAAGTATACGGTGGGATTGTACCGAGTGATGTAAAAAAAATTGAAAAGTTAAAAGGAGTCGGACCATATACAAAAGGTGCTATTTTAAGTATCGCATATGGTATACCAGAACCAGCAGTTGATGGAAATGTTATGCGTGTCCTATCTCGCATTTTATCAGTATGGGATGACATTGCAAAACCAAAAACAAGAAAAGTGTTTGAAGAGATTGTACGTGAAATTATCTCAGTAGAAAATCCATCTTATTTTAATCAAGGATTGATGGAATTAGGTGCACTAATTTGTATTCCTAAAAATCCATCTTGCTTACTTTGTCCTGTACGTGAGCATTGTAGGGGATATGCTGAAGGGGTTCAAAAGGAATTACCAGTAAAAAGTAAAGCGAAAGCTCCTAAAATGGTACCACTCGTTGCAGGGGTACTTCAAACGGAAGATGGCCGCTATGTTATTAATAAACGCCCAAGTACAGGATTATTAGCTAATATGTGGGAGTTCCCTAATATTGAATTGGGTGAAGGGATTCGAAGTCAGAAAGAGCAGCTTATAGATTATATGAAAGAAAAATTTGAGCTCTCGATTAGCATTGATGAATATGCAATGAATGTACAACATACGTTTACACATCGCACTTGGGATATATTCGTATTTTACGGAAAAGTAACTGGTGATATTGTTGAAACAGATACATTAAAATTTGTATCGAAAGAAGCATTTGAGCAGTTACCTTTCTCGAAATCGCATCGTACGATTTATGAGAATTGCGTTGAGAAAATTACAATGCAATAAATGATAAAAACGTGTTCTATAATTTTAGAACACGTTTTTTATTGGAGAAAATTTGTATTTTGAGGCTGAAAATACATGCTTTTATAATCCGCCACGTAATTCGATTTCTTTTACAATTTCTTTATAAATCGTTTGTCCTTCTACATTTAGATACGGCATAATTTGTTGGAAGGAATGATGAAAATGAGCTAATTCATCTTCTCGCCATTCATTTTTTGAAAGCATTGTTAGTTCGGTCATATCACGTCCAGTATACATATTTCCACCTCCATCACCTGTAGTTTGAATGAGTATGAAGAGATATATGCGGAATTTTTTCAAAAGAAAATTACGGATAGCTTCTAAGTGAATTGGTTACATTATTGGTTGTGGAGGTGAGAAAGATGAGTAAAAAACAACAAGGTTATAACAAAGCAACTTCTGGTGCTAGCATTCAAAGTACAAATGCTAGTTATGGAACAGAGTTTGCAACTGAAACAAATGTACAAGCAGTAAAACAAGCAAATGCACAAGCAGAAGCAAAGAAAGCACAAGCTTCTGCCGCACAAAGTGCAAATGCTAATTATGGAACAGAATTTGCAACTGAAACAGATGTGCATGCTGTGAAAAAACAAAATGCAAAATCAGCTGCAAAACAATCACAATCTTCTAGCTCAAATCAGTAATGAAAGAAAAACACTTCTCTAATTCGAGGGAAGTGTTTTCTTTGTGTGCGGGCCATTGTAATGAAAAGAAAGCGAACGACATAACTTCTAATAAGTCAACAAATGTAGTCAAAGGAGAAGATTGTTACTAATTAGAATTATGTAATAGGAACGATAACTGATAATAAATCCAAAAGGGGGTAAGTAATGAACGATTTTGATAAGCTGGTAGGAGAGCAATTAGAAACGATGGATGAGTTGTTAAAGCTACAAGCACATTTAGAGAAATATCAACAAATCGAAATGAGTGAAAAGGATACGTGCGATAAAAAAGAATTACATTTTATTCGCCAAGAAATATATAGAACAGAAATAGCGTTGAAACTGTTGCATGAGAAATTTGAAGAACAAACGAATAGTGTGATTGAATCCTTCGAAAATGAAAAAATGATGTCAAACTTAGGATGAAATTTATTGTTATTTCCATGTAAAGGTCCTTCTTTAAACAGAAATAAAGAAGGGCTTTTTCTGTTCTCATTTTTTCTTTTATCAATCTTGCAATGATACAGTGAAACTTTAATCAGTTGAGGAGTCCGGGATAAACCTTTAATCTGATCTGTATGAAAAATAGAGTCTTGTCGCTTTAGTTTTAAAATTTCGACAAAAAAGTTATAATAGAAAAAAAGTGAATGCCAATCAAAAATAGTTTAGGCAATTTAAGAAAGGCATTTGCAGTTGAAAGAAGGGAGCATATATGGGATTTCCCAAAGAAGGAGAAAAAGTACAAATACATAGTTATAAACATAATGGCTCCATTCATAGAATGTGGGAAGAAACAACAATTTTAAAAGGTACACAGAGTCTTGTTATCGGAGCAAATGATCGTACAGTAGTGACAGAATCAGATGGCCGAACATGGGTTACTCGTGAACCAGCAATTTGTTATTTTCATGCAAATTATTGGTTTAATGTGATAGGGATGCTAAGGGAAGAGGGCGTATATTACTATTGTAATTTAAGCTCACCTTTTGCATATGATTCTGAAGCATTAAAGTATATTGATTATGATTTAGATATTAAAGTATATCCAGATATGACATATACGCTTTTAGATGAAGATGAGTATGAAAAACATAGTCAAATTATGCAGTATCCACCTGTTATCGATACAATTTTAAAGCGAAATGTGGCACAGTTAACACAGTGGATTCATCAAAGAAAAGGTCCATTCGCACCAGATTTTGTAGATATGTGGTATGAGAGATATTTAATGTACAGAAATTAAAACAAACCTGCAGGGAATTTCCCCGCAGGTTTGTCCTATTAGAGGGGGGATTATATGCAAGGCATAAAAAGATATTTACAATTTGTTAAACCATATCGATGGCTTATTGCTGTTACAATTGTTATCGGTCTTGTTAAGTTCGGTATTCCGCTTATTATGCCGTTGTTATTAAAGTATATTATCGATGATGTTATTCAGGGCGTGGGCTCACTTCAAGAAAAAACATCCCAATTAATAACTGCAATTGGGATTGCTTTTTTTATTTTTGCAGTATTAAGACCACCAATTGAATATTATCGTCAATACTTCGCACAACGTATCGCGAATACAATACTGTATGATTTACGGAAATATATTTTTAGTCACTTGCAAAAGTTGAGCTTGCGCTATTATGCGAACACAAAAACAGGAGAGATTATTTCGCGTGTAATCCATGACGTAGAACAAACGAAGGATTTTGTCATTACTGGTTTGATGAACGTCTGGTTAGATACTGCAACAATTGCTATAGCCATTATTGTTATGTTTTCTATGAATGTAAAACTAACCTTTGTTGCCTTATTAATTTTGCCTATATATGTAGTTGCAGTGAAGTATTTTTTCGGACGTCTTCGAAAATTGACGAAAGAGCGTTCGCAAGCGTTAGCAACGATGCAAGGGTATTTACATGAACGTATTCAAGGGATGCAAGTGACACGTAGCTTCGCATTAGAAGAGTACGAGGGTAAGCAGTTTGAAAAAAGAAATAATGGATTTTTAACGAAAGCTTTAACGCATACAAATTGGACGGCAAGGACATTTTCAGCGGTGAATACGTTAACAGATTTAGGGCCTCTACTTGTTATCGGCTTTGCGGCATATGAAGTAATCCAAGGTCAGTTAACGTTAGGGACTATGGTTGCCTTTGTCGGATATATGGATAGTTTATATAGTCCGCTTCGACGACTTGTTAATTCATCTACAACATTGACGCAATCTTTCGCATCGATGGATCGAGTGTTTGAACTGTTAGATGAAAAATATGATATTGTGAATGTACCGGATGCAGTACAAACGAAAAAATTAAGTGGGGAAATTGTATTTGATAATGTTTCTTTTCGTTATAATGCAGATGAAAAAGAAATATTACATAACCTGTCATTAACTATGCGGTCAGGAGAGAAGGTAGCACTTGTAGGAGCAAGTGGGGGAGGGAAATCCTCTCTTGCTAGTTTAATTCCGCGCTTTTATGATGTTTCTTCAGGAGCAGTTTATGTAGATGGGATAGATGTAAGAAAGTATAATATGAGAAATTTACGCAGTCATATTGGAATTGTGCTACAAGATAATTTGTTATTTAGCGATACAATCGGATCTAATATTTTATATGGAAATCCGAACGCTACAGAGGAAGAAGTAATTTCAGCTGCCAAAGCTGCGCAAATTCATGATTTTATTATAGAGTTACCAGAGGGCTATAATACTGTCGTTGGAGAACGTGGTGTGAAGTTATCTGGTGGACAAAGGCAACGGGTAGCGATTGCACGAGTGTTTCTAAAGAATCCATCGTTACTTATATTAGATGAAGCGACTTCTGCTTTAGATTTAGAAAATGAACGGTATATTCAAGAGGCGCTTCAAACGTTAGCTGCTGATCGAACGACGATTATAATTGCACACCGATTAGCTACGATTACGCATGTTGATACGATTATTTACATTGAAGATGGTGAAATTAAAGAAATGGGTTCTCATGAAGAATTAATGAAAAAAAGAGGATTTTATTACAACTTATATCAACTTCAACATATAACAGAAACAGCTCCTTTAGCGTAAAAGGAGCTGTTTTTTATTCGTCTTCTTTTTTATCGTCGATTTGAAGTTCTGTTTCTGGTTTATGGTATGTGTAGAAGCTATCCACAAGTAAATCTAAATGCTCTACTTCTTCACTATAGTTAATAATGGCAGAAATAAGAGGGAAGAGGTGTAACCATATTTTATATGCTTCCTCGTCTTCTTTGTTTTGATAATCCATAAAGATATCAATTAATTCTTGTTTACCTGTTTCAACTTCATCAAGCATTTCAACAGATTGTTGTTTCTTCGCTTTACCAATAAATTTTAATAAAACTTGTTCATGATAATGCGTTAATGAATCAAGTTCATTTTGGATAGATTCCTGAAATTCTTCTGGCATATAGCGCAGTTCATTTTCAGTACGATGTAATGATTTTAACGTACTTAAAGCACGGCTTGTTGTTGCTAACATTTGTCTGAATAAAACAAGCTTACGAATTTTTGCGAACCGTATTTTTTTCGTATAACTTCTTTCCTCTTTATACAGCAAATAATAATGGTTTAATTTGATCATTTTTTCTTTCATACGATCAATATCAGTTTTTAACGTTGTGAAATCAGAAGCTTGCCTGCTATTCATTCGAATCCATTTCACAATTTCTTCTGTATTATCAACGATGCGATGATAAAGCTTTGTTTCGTATTTTGGCGGCATAAATACTAAGTTTACAACTGAAGCCGCAATAATTCCGATCATAATTGTCGCAAAGCGAAGTAAGGCAAAACTAAAGAAATCTTCGCCTTGATACTCCATAATGGCGATAACTGTTACTAAAGCAATTGATATTGTGTTTTCTAATCGTAATTGTAGCGTAAGAGCAATTACTAATATACATGTTAATCCAATAATAAAAGGATTATGTCCAAAAGCAGTAGCAAATACGATAGCGAATATCGCACCAATTACATTTGCTTGAATTTGTTCAAGTGCCGTTAAATACGAACGGTATACAGAAGGTTGGACAGCGAAGATAGCTGAAATTCCTGCAAATACCGGACTCGGTAAGTGAAGCAAAATACAAGCGAATAAAGCTAATGTGATGGCAATACCCGTTTTTAAAATGCGAGCACCAAGTTTCATACCCTAAATAAGATCCTTTCTCTTGTCATAATGAATGTACAACATGATACTATACATTCATTACAATATGTTAGCAAGTGATATTTTAGTGACGTTAAAAAGAAATTAAGATTCATTTATACTTTTTCCTAATTCTTTTTAAACATCAATTTTTAGTAAAAAAACCTGCTGAATTTCAGCAGGTTTCAAATTGTTACTATAGATTACTATGAGAAGTGTACTTCGTCAATTTTTTCTTGAAGATGAAAATTAGGCTTATCACTCTGTTGAAATAGATGGATCGGCCTGTTCTTTTTTCGGGATAATTTCAAAGAATTGGTGCTGAATATCATCCAATAAGGGTGTTAATAGAGCAACTTCCTCGTATTGCTCATGTTCATTTAATACACGAAGATAGTCTAGCAATAATTCAGTCACATCTTGCACACCATTTTTACTAATTGGTCGTAATGTCACATTTGCTCCTTTTGCAATCCTTCTTTTTAAGGCCTGCTCTGTTAAACCTAAGTTTGAATCATGACGTAAATAAACAACACCGCCAGTCATACCAGCGCAAATCCATGGACCTGGATCACCTAAAACAAGTGCACGCCCATTTGTCATATATTCAAAAGCAAACCCTTTAATATTAGAGTACGCACCTATATTTCCTTGCTCTTTTTCACGGAGTGGTTTTGTGATTCTGCCTCCAATTATCATGTCTGCTCCAGAAAGACGAATGCCAGCGCGAGCATCAGCGTTACCTTGCACGTATAATGCACCTTTTTGTGCACCGTATCCAAATCCTTTTCCGACAGAACCGTTATAATATACGCCATCTTTTCCTTTTGCTTTCGTTATATAAATACCGCCACCAAAGGAAGTTTTGCCGATGCCGTCTTGTGCTCCGCCATTTACGTGTATAAATAAATTCTCGCTGTTGTAAGCACCTAATCCATTTCCAGGAACAGAGCCATTTGTATATTTTAATGTAAGTGGTTCAAGCTTCGTGTCTTCATATAGTTTACTGCGAACGCGATAGCATGATTCTAACCCCCCCATAACGCGTTGTTCTACGCCAACGCTTACTAATTCTTTCGAGTGAGGAGAATGCACTGTTTCAAACTGATTTTCTTGTACAGACTCTGTTTTTGCAACAGATGAAATTTCTACAGTTTGCAGTAAATTACATAAGTCTAATAAGTTTTCACCTCGAGTTTGTTCTAATAAATCGGAACGCCCGACAATTTCTTGTAAATTTGTATAGCCGAGTTGTCCGGTTAGACGTTTAAGTTCTATACCGAAAGTGGTGAACAAATTCAATAGACCAGCAACCGCACTTTCTAATTCACGCGGAACGAAGCGGCGTAATCCGTGTTCTTTCGCTTGCGCTTCGGACTCAATTTGTGTTGCAATTCCAACGTGGCAAGTATCCAGATGACAACCACGACAAGTAGTACAGCCGATTGCAATCATTGATAATGTACCAAACCCAATGCGATTTGCACCAAGAAGCATGATTTTTAAGGCGTCATTTACACTTCGAATACCACCGTCTGCCCAAATCTCTACTTTGTGTCTCATGTCAGCTTCTAGTAAAGCGTTGTGAGCAGCTTTAACACCTATTTCGACAGGAAGACCAACATGCTGTAATGCATGAATACGTGCAGCACCTGTTCCGCCATCAAATCCGCTAATGTTAATGAAATCAGCACCAGCTTTTGCGATGCCGACAGCAATTGTTCCAATGTTAGGAACGACAGGGACTTTTACGGCTACTTTTGCAAGCTGATTAGCTGTTTTAATTTCTGTAATCATTTGGGCTAAATCTTCAATTGAATAAATGTCATGGTTGTTAGAAGGTGAAATTAAATCGGATCCAATTGTAGCATTACGTGCTTCAGCGATTTTGGCTGTTACTTTTGAACCAGGCAAATGTCCACCTTCACCAGGTTTTGCGCCTTGCCCGATTTTTATTTCAATTAAATTTGATGAATTTAGTAATTCAGCATTTACTCCAAATCGGCCAGATGCAACTTGTTGTCCGCGTGTATTTGGATATTTACCAATCATATCTTTAATTTCGCCGCCTTCACCGTTCAAGCTAATCATATTTAGCTGATCAGCAGCTTCTGCATATGCGCGAAAGGCGATTTCGTTTTGAGAACCGAATGACATAGAGCTAATAATAAATGGTAAATCGTGATTTCGAATGCTGATGGACACTTCTTCAGCCGGAACGACATGTTTTGCTTCTTTTGTTTGAACAAGGTGTCTAATTGCGATTGGATTATTTTCTTCTAATTCACTTAATTTGTCACGGTAATCATCATAAGAGTTTCCTTTTGCAACATCGCCGATTGCTTTCCAAATTCGCGGGAATATATGAAAAGATTTTCGCATTCTAACTTTAGGATTGTTATAATCATCCGCTCGCATTTGTGCATCTTCGGCAAGTGATTCAAGAGAAAAAGCTAAATCATTTGAACCTAAGAAATTCGTAATTTGTAATAAATTTGCGATTTCCTCATGTAATCCAATAGAGGAGTAAAGACGACCGTACCCACGTAATTCATGAATACCGATTGTTGAAATAACTTTCTCTAGCCCTTTATTAAGGGCAGTATACAAATTCGTAATTGGTGTTTTCGTTCCATCATTTACAGTTGCGAATAGTAAATATGGATTGATACTGTCTGCCCCTAATCCATACAGCGTGACGATATCGTGTAAGGAGCGAAGGGCACCAGAACGGATAATGAGAGAGCAGTTTCGGCGTAATTTATTTTCACTCAGTGCTTGATGTACTTTTGCAGTAACTAAATGTGGATCAATCCATAACTGGTCGTTTTGATGAGCTTTTGCGTCATCTAATAATAGTAGGGTAGTTCCATTTTTAACGGCAGTTATTGCTTCAGAACTAATCCGTTTTAATGCGCATTGCAAAGTTTCTGACGAGCTGAACGTAGTAGAGATTGTAGCGACAGAGCTATGAGTAATGAATAGCTCTATAAGTTGTTCGTACGTAATTGTGTGTGCTTCCTCTGCGATAGACTGTGCTACACTTCCTTCTAAAATAATTGGTGAAAGCATCTCCACTACAAATGGCTGTTTTGCACCGCTTAATAAACTCGGGCGTTCTCCAAGTACAGTACGTGTAGAGAAGTGTTCGATTTCTCGGTCACGATCAATGGCTGGATTGGTAACGACAGCTACACTTTCTTTAATAAAGTCAGCGATATTTCTTCTATCCGTATCGAGTGCGGCAAGTGGTGAGTCATGCCCAAGTGAGCGAATTGGCTCAACACCTTTTGTTGCCATTTGTTCAAGGAGCTGAATATGTTCTCGATCCCAACCGAAAGCAACGTATTGTTTCGTCTCAACTTGGACAGAGTCGCATAATCCTTGGATTTCTTTCGTTTCAGGGGTAGATAAGTTTAAATGATAATCAGTAACATCAACTCGCTCTTTAAAACGGTTATATACTTCAGCTTGGTATTTATCGTATTCGTAAAGCACAAGCTCATCTTGTTCATTCCATTTTAATCCGACTTTTTCTCCAGGAGCGAGTGGTTTCGGCTCTGCTACATATTCAGTTGGGGATACAACTCCGGGTTCAGACGAGAAGATATAAGAGCTTTCTGTCTCGACTTTCCATACTGGTCGTAGTCCAAGAGAATCAACACTGAAAACTGCTTCATCTTTATAACGTGAAATGATACCAGCTGGACCTTGTGCAAAGTGGCCCCACGCTTCGCGTATATAAGTATATAAGTTTTGTAAGTTTGTTTCGTATAGTTTTATTTCGTTAATAATTGGTGGAAATAATATGTCCATTGCCTCAAATAAACTGTAGTTATATTGAACAAGAAGAGTTTCTAAGGTGCGGTTTAAATCTTGGGAGTCACTTCCTCCAGTAGTAAGTGGTACATCAATCATTTCAGCTTGATCACGTAATTTGGCAATCGTGTTAATTTCACCATTATGTCCAAGAATGCTAAATGGTTGTACACGAAAAAAGTTAGATAATGTATTGGTAGAATAGCGGTTATGTCCTAGTGTCATAGTTGAAGCGATAAGTGGGTTTTGTAAATCATTGTAATAGGCAACAAGTGTATCGCCGGCACCTAGAACTTTATATACAACATGGTCACGACTTAATGAAGCAACATGAATGGCTTCGTTTTCCTCTATTTTTATTGTTACAGAAAACAATGTTTGCTCAATGTTTGTAACTTCATGTTCTGCGATAAGGGCAACTTGCCAAAATAAAGGTTCTTCTTGTTTACCAAGTGGACCGAGTGCATCGGAATTTATTCCATCATCACTTTCGAAAACAATAGTAAACTTTGCACTGTTTAGTTGCGTACGAATGTAATTCTTTAACGCGGTAATATTTTCTTGTTTATTTAGAAAAAAATGTCCAACGATAAAGTGGGGATGATCCACAATCGTTGGATTATATCCGCTACTTTTTAGTTTTTCGCTCCAAAGTGCTTTTGGTACATCAATATGAATTCCAATGCCGTCGCCTTCACCGTTAATGAAACCAGCTCTATGATTCATTTTGACTAGTGATTGTATGCAAAGGTCGATGTTTTCTTTCGTAGGAATTTTTCGTTTCTCCATAACGGAAACGATTCCACAAGCATCATGTTCTGCATTGTTATAATTTCGAAATAAAGACGGTGTCCATGTATTTTTTTTAGTGAGCATCCGTCAATCCCCCCTCTTATGAAAAATTCGAATAATCTTACTATTTAAGGTGTAAATCACCTTGTACACAGAGATAATAACGATTTAAAAGAAGATAAAACAGATAATTATGAATAATTATACTATTAATATGAGATTTATGAAATAGAAAAAAGGAAAAAAGAAAGGTGAGCTTTCTTTTTTCCTTTTAATAATGGAATTATTGATTGTCTGCTAGTGCAGCAAATGCTCTGCCAACAGCTTCAATTGTATATTCAATATCTTCTTTTGTATGTTCTGTCGTTAAGAACCATGCCTCATATTTAGAAGGCGCTAAGTTAACTCCTTCTTGAAGCATAAGCTTGAAGAATCTACCGAACATTTCGCCATCTGTATCTTGTGCTGCATCGTAATCTTCAATTGTATTTGTTGTGAAGTATACAGTTAAAGCTCCTTTTAGACGGTTTAATGTAATGTCGATATTATGTTTTGCAGCTTGCTCTAAAATTCCTTTTTCAAGCATTGCACCAAGTTCATCTAACTTTTCATATAATCCTTCTTGTTGCAGAACTTCTAGACAAGCGATACCTGATGCCATAGAAGCAGGGTTTCCTGCCATTGTACCGGCTTGGTATGCAGGTCCGAGCGGGGCAACTTGTTCCATAATTTCTTTTTTACCACCGTAAGCGCCAATTGGTAGACCGCCACCGATTACTTTACCAAGTGCTGTTAAGTCTGGTGTCACACCAAGTAAATCTTGAGCACCACCGTACATAAAGCGGAAAGCAGTAATAACTTCATCATAAATTACTAGTGCACCAGCTTCGTGAACAAGTTCATTCACCTTTTCAAGGAAACCTGGCTTAGGTTCCACGATACCGAAGTTCCCAACGATTGGTTCTACAAGGATGGCTGCTACTTCATGTCCCCATTTATCTAATGCTTCTTTTAAAGTTTCTACATTATTAAATGGAACAGTAATAACTTCTTGCGCGATACTTTGTGGTACGCCAGCTGAGTCAGGAGTCCCTAGAGTAGAAGGACCAGATCCGGCTGCTACCAGTACTAAATCAGAATGTCCGTGGTAACAACCGGCAAATTTCATGATTTTTGTGCGCCCTGTGTAAGCACGAGCGACACGAATTGTTGTCATTACTGCTTCAGTACCAGAGTTCACGAAGCGGACCTTATCTAACGCAGGCATTGCTTCTTTTAACATTTTTGCAAATTTTACTTCTAGTGCTGTTGGTGTTCCGTATAGTACACCATTTTCAGCGGCGGTTGTAATGGCTTTTGTGATGTGTGGGTGAGCATGTCCAGTAATAATAGGACCGTATGCAGCTAAATAATCAATATATTTATTTCCGTCTACATCCCAGAAATAAGCACCTTTTCCACGTTCCATAGCAACTGGAGCACCGCCACCAACTGCTTTAAAAGAACGAGAAGGACTGTTAACACCGCCAACGATATGCTCTAAAGCTTCTTTATGTAATGCTTCTGATTTCGTGAATTTCACTACTATTCATCTCCTTACAAAAATCTATGTATTATTCTAACATGTTTTTCGAAAAGACGTATTGTTTGTGATAGAGAAGGCAGTTGGGTAAACTATTCGTTGTGACATTTAGGAAGGGGGTCCGGTTATGAAATCGGTAATTGAGGTACAAGGGTTACGTAAAGAGTTTACTGCCTATTCAAGTCGTCCGGGATTAAAGGGTGCATTTCGCGATTTATTAAATCGTAATTATAAAATAGTACCAGCAGTAAATGATGTATCTTTTACTGTGAAACAAGGTGAAATGGTTGGATATATTGGTGAAAATGGCGCTGGTAAATCAACAACAATTAAAATGCTTACGGGGATTTTGACTCCGACATCAGGGCAAATCACAGTAAATGGAATGAATCCGCATAAACAAAGAGAAGAGTTTGTGCGGACAATTGGTGTTGTATTTGGTCAGCGTTCACAGCTTTGGTGGGATATTGCGGTACAAGAATCGTTTCGTCTACTCAAAAAAGTATATGGTGTATCAGACGCTCAGTATAAAGAGCATATGGAGCACGTAATTGAGACGTTAGATATTGGTCCTTTACTGGATAAACCAGTACGAAAATTATCTCTTGGTCAAAGAATGCGATGTGAATTAGCGGCAGCATTAATTCATAATCCACCGTTATTATTTTTAGATGAGCCAACTATAGGGCTAGATGTTTTAGTGAAATTGAAAATACGTGAATTTTTAAAAGAGATGAATGAACGTTATAAAACAACAATTTTATTAACAACCCATGATATTACGGATATTGAAGCTTTATGTGAACGCGTTATTATGCTTGATGAAGGAAATATTATGTACGATGGTTCTTTAAATAATCTTCGCACACAATGGGGAGCAGAGAAAGAAATACATTTTCAATTTGTTGCTCCAGTTTCATATCAAGAATTAGCGATGGTTATGCCTGATAGCCATGTTGTTTGGTCAAAAGCGAAAGAGGAAAATGCGTGGATTGCAAAAATCCCAAATGAAGAAGTTATTATTTCAATGCTTATTTCTAAAGTCGTACAAGCTTTTCAAATTAAAGATTTGAAAATTAATGAAGTGTCTACAGAGGAAATCATTCGCAATATTTATGAAGAAGGTATTAGGCATGGGTAAGTATATTGAAATGATTCGAATTCGCTTTTTAATGATGCTTGCCTACCGTACCAACTATTATAGCGGGATTTTAATTTATACGATTAATATCGGTGCATATTATTTTTTATGGCAAGCGATTTATAGCGGGAAAGAGAATATTGAAAGTTTATCTATTTCGCAAATGACGACGTATATCGCCATTGCATGGATGGCACGTGCTTTTTATTTTAATAATATAGATAGGGAAATTGCGATGGAGATTCAAGAAGGGCGTGTGGCTGTAGAACTCATTCGTCCTTACAACTATTTAGGAATGAAAGTTATGCAAGGTCTTGGTGAAGGAATATTCCGTTTTGCATTCTTTTCAATTCCGGGCATGGTTATCGTTACGTTATTATTTTCGTTGCAAATTACAACGAATTTCCAAACGTGGTTATATTTCTTCTTATCTTTAATATTTAGTTTTATTATTAATACACAAATTAATTTAATGACAGGAATGCTGACATTTTTCTTATTTAATAATAGTGGAATTATGTATGCAAAACGTGTTGTTATTGATTTATTTTCAGGGTTATTATTACCAATCAGCTTTTATCCGTTATGGGCCCAAAAAGCAATGATGTTTTTACCTTTTCAGGCTATTAGTTATATTCCAAGTATGATTTTTTCAGAAGGTATACAGGGAAGTAAGCTGTATGAGGCATTATTATTTCAAGTAATTTGGGCAATTGTACTTATTATTCCAATTGTACTCATGTGGAGAACGGCGAGAAAACGTCTAATTGTACAAGGGGGATGATGAGATGTTATATATAAAATTATTTTCACAATACGCAAGTCAATATATAAAAACAAAATTGGAGTATCGAGGCGATTTTATCGTTGGTTTACTATCTGATTTATCACTACAAGCTGTTAATTTAATATTTATTCTCGTTGTATTTGGGCATACACAAGCGTTAAAAGGGTGGAGCCGAGAAGAGGTAATCTTTATTTATGGTTTCTTTTTAGTACCGTTTGCTATTTTTTCAGCTTTCTTTAATATATGGGACTTTAATGATCGATACATTATTAAAGGAGAGATGGATCGTGTATTAACGAGACCGATTCATAGCTTGTTTCAAATTATATTAGAAAGAATGGAACTCGAGTCTTTAATTGGGGCCATTACAGGAATTATTGTAATGGGATATGCGGCCGTGGAGTTACAATTATCTTTTTACTGGTATGATTTCTTCTTATTCTTACTGATGGTAGGGGGAGGGGCACTTGTATATGGAGGGATATTTGTTACGCTTGCGAGTCTTGGTTTTTGGTCGGATGCGAAAAGTTCGATTATGCCGCTAATGTATAACATAGGTAACTATGGTCGCTATCCTGTTAATATTTATAACCGCGTGATCCGTTTCATATTAACGTTTGTTTTGCCATTTGCGTTTGTTGGAGTATATCCAGCGGCATACTTTTTGAGAAAAACAGAATGGAACAGCTATGCATTCGCAACACCGATTGTTGGTATCATTTGTTTTACTATTGCAATTACGCTTTGGAATCAAGGGGTAAAAAGATACCGTGGCGCGGGAAATTAATTGTAGAAGCTTGTTCGTTTCTAAGGGATAAAACAGTTATCCACCTCATACATATAAAATGAGGTGGAGGACATGTTATGGGGATTTATTCTATTACTTGCAGCAATAGCTATTTTAAAGAGTGTCCAATTATTATGGAGTTCCTATTCAGATTCAAAGCGTTTTTTTTCGCTGTATAATTTGGCCACATTATTTTTGATTTATACAACTGTACTAATTGCGTTTGGATTAAGTTATGTTGTATTAGAAGAAATGGGTTTTGCAGTTTTGAAAGAGGATGGAGAAAGTTTGAATGCACACTCTTTCCAACTTGTTGAAATTTGTTTATATTTTAGCGCGGTTACTTTATTGTCTGTTGGATATGGTGATATATCTCCGATTGGAATTGGGAGATGGATTGCAATTATGGAAGCGCTAATTGGATATACATTACCCTTTGCTTTTGTAATGAGGTCTGTAATGGACAATGAAAAATAAGGTAGCATTTGATATAGTAAAAGAAAAGAGAAGGAGTGATAACAATGATCACAGTAGGAGAAATGGCTCCAGAATTTACATTAGAGGGAAGTAACGGGGAACAAATTCACTTAGCTGATTTTCGTGGTAAAAATGTAGTTCTTTATTTTTATCCGAAAGATATGACTCCAGGATGTACAACAGAAGCATGTGATTTTCGCGATGCATATGGAGTATTTCAGGAGAAGGATACGGTTATTCTTGGTGTAAGTCCTGATTCAGCGAATAGACATTTGAAATTCATTGAGAAGCATGAGCTCCCATTTACACTTTTAGTAGATGAAGATCATAAAGTAGCAGAATTGTACGATGTTTGGAAATTGAAAAAGAACTTCGGGAAAGAGTATATGGGAATTGAGCGTTCTACATTCCTTATTAATAAAGATGGTGATCTTGTAAAAGAGTGGCGTAAAGTGAAAGTGAAGGGACATATTGAGGATGTTCTTTCTTATATAAAGTAAATCTATAATCGGGCTTTTATGGGTGGTTCATCTCCGGTCGAACTGCATTGTATTCATTGAATTATGAGGTGGGAGTCTCACTGTTCGTAAATAGCGGGATAAAATATATAGAAATAAGGCAAGTGTCTATACATATTTCACGGTCATACATAAAGTGAAAGTGTAGGGCATACCTCCTCAGATGATAGTATTCCAAGTGCGATTATGTCGCACTTTTTTCTATGTGAAATGTATAAAAAGTAGGGAAAGATACATAAGAATAAGGTTATATATATATAAATAAACCACATAGTTATAGTAGAAATATTGACGATTTATAAGAAAAGGAGTACACTCTTTATAAGAATTATAAAATAATAATCCGTATAGAATCGGGGTGCATGACGGTGGTCAAAGAAGAATTAAAAGAAGCGCTAGAAATGCTGAAAAATACGGGTGTACGCATTACTCCACAGCGTCATGCTATTTTAGAGTACCTTGTGGAATCTATGACGCACCCAACAGCGGATGACATTTATAAAGCATTAGAAGGTAAGTTTCCAAATATGAGTGTAGCAACTGTCTATAATAACTTACGTGTGTTTAAAGAAGTTGGACTTGTAAAGGAATTAACTTATGGAGATGCTTCAAGTAGGTTTGATTATGTTACAAGTCAACATTATCATGTGATTTGTGAAAAGTGTGGTAAGATTGTTGATTTTCCTTATGGAGGCTTGGAAAAGCTTGAAGAGGAAGCTGCGAAAACAACAGGCTTCGTTATTAATACTCATCGCTTAGAAATTTATGGCGTTTGTCCAGAGTGTCATAAGGCGTAATATATAATAAAGAAAGAGGCTGACGGCTTTACGTCGACCTCTTTCTTTATTATATATGGGAATTGCGTTAGGTTCAGGAGGATTTAAAATATTCAGTGGAAGACCTAATTTAATTAAGGTTAAATACAAAAGGTGATTTCTTGGTTAAGAAATCACCTTTTAATGTTTAGTTCTGTAAGGCTACATTTTTCTTACTGTACTTATATGTGCCTATGATTTATAGCTCTTTTTATTATATTTCTCATCAAATTCTTTTCCTGCTAAATTTCGATCCATTGTTAAAGGTTGGTTGCAATGCATACATGCATCGACACGACCAAGCATTTTTGTAGGTTTATCGCAGCTTGGACAAATAATTTGTACAGTTTTAGTAGATAACATACCGATCCAAAAGTAAACGACAGTACTAGCGATAACAGCTAAAAAACCAACCATCATAAATGTTGTCATAATAATAATGTTCTCACGGAAAAAGACTCCTAAGTATGCAATGAAGAGGCCGATAAATACTAAACTTAATGCGAAGGTCCGGATTTTATTGATTTTGTTTGAATACTTAATGCTCATTCTCACCACGCTCCTATAATAATAATATAACATAAAATTTAGAATTTTCACTCTCGTGTAAATTGATAAATAGATAAGGGGAGCTATGAAGAATGAATGGGTGCTATAATGATTTTTATAGCGATTTTTCAGTTTTTAACGGGATGTGAAATTTTTTTGTGAAAAGTATTGACCCTGTATGTACTGCATGATATATTAATAACCGTCGCTGATGCGGAAACGCAGAAAACGACAAAAAAGAAATTAAAAAACTTAGTTGACATCGAAAAACGAAGATGTTAACATAAGGAAGTCGCAAA
>JAQEWB010000007.1 GCA_027694045.1 Bacillaceae bacterium OF18-1A
AGACACCGCCCTTTCACGGCGGTAACACGGGTTCGAATCCCGTACGGGTCATAAAAAAAGAGTCAGCAATATTGCTGACTCTTTTTTATTGTGTATCCTCCTCTTTTATCATCTTATTTTCCTCAAATAAATAAAGGAATTTAGGAAAAACTATGGTATGTATTAAAAGGAGGAGATAAAAAATGACGCGAGTTAGAGACTTTATGAGTACTCATATTGTACATTGTACACCGTTAGATAATGTATATGAGGCTGCTGTAAAAATGAAGGAAGAATCGGTTGGAATGATTCCTGTTGTTGAAAATGAGCAAGTCGTTGGACTTGTTACTGATCGAGATTTAGTCATTCGAGGGATTGCTGAAAAACATCCTGGATCTAATAAAATTACAAATGTCATGACAACAAACATTGTTTCAGTATCTCCAGATGATTCAATTGAAACGGCTACAGAATTAATGGCACAATATCAAGTTAGACGCCTACCAGTGGTTGAGAATAGTCAGCTTGTTGGGATGTTAGCACTAGGTGATTTAGCGATAAGGGAATCAGCCGATGATCAAGCAGGATTCGCTTTAAGTGAAATCTCTGAGCATACGAAATGAAATGAATATAAAGGTTAGTGGAAGCCTTGCTACCTGTAAATAGTGAAATGTATTATGTGTAAAAGTCAGATGCATTATTCTAGTATATATGGATTAAACTAATATGTTAGCATGATGTATCTGAGGCGTTATATAATAAGTAGACAGGTTAATAATTTCGACAGTTTTTTTAAATTTGTCATTCCTAATATTTAATAAGAGAAAAGATGATATACTGATAGATATAAGTATTATATAAGATTTTGAATATAACAATATTTATTATTAATGATGTAGTAACGAGTTAATATTTCCTACGTAGATAAAAAGGGAAGGGGAATTATATGAAAGCTGTACAAGGCGAACCAAATTGGAATTTGGTTACAGATACATATATAGAACCAAATAATTTCGCTGAATTATTTTCTTTGCTTGTACCTCGTCATCCAAAAGGTGAAGGGAAAGAGCGAACTATACTAGTGTGGAAAGAAAAAGAATTTTATAAAGAAGAAAATTTAGTAGAATTTATCGTATATGGCATGAATAAAGTGAAAAATTTACCACAGTTTCATAAAGATGAAATTCCAACTTTGGTGCGTATTCTTCGTCTATGCCAAGAGATTGGGTGGTATGAAGAGGCAAATACTTTTATGGTTACACAAGGATTAGATGAGTTTGTTCATACTTCATTGGAATATGAAACATGGGATCTTTTGACGCAATCGGTTGCTTTAAACTATTTAATTATTAAATATCGTATTGGTGAATTAACAGATGGGGATGTAGAAATTTGGGATAGAGTTAAATTTAATGAGAAATGTATAACAGATTGTAAGCATCTATTATCTCATAAAGAAGTATTGGAATTTACGTTCTTTTATATGTGTAAGAGAGCGAAAGTACTATCAAAAGAGCTATTAAATAGTGATATGATGAGTCTAGCAATGTATTGTAATACTTTCGTGTATGATTTGTATACACATGACTTATTACGAAAGTATCGTAAATGTACAGACTTCCTATCCTATTATGGACCTAGTCAAGCTGTTTTAGCTTGTCAAAGAGCTGTACTTTCTCAAATTTCAGATCGACTAGATCCATTAAAGACGACTCATGTAGATGATTATTTATATGTGATGAAAGAAATGATGGAGCATATGACAATAGGAGTAATGGATCGATATGGTCATTTTATTGGAAAGTTACTATCGTATGTGCCATTCTTTGAAATGATTCAAGTTCCACAGCATGCATATTATTGTGAAGAGTTACTATATATTTGTAAGGGCATTGAATATAAAGAAGAAATATTACGCAATTATATATTTATACAATTACATGATTGTTTACCATCGTTCTTTAGACTGTTTCTTAAGAATAAACGTTATGCAACGATTCATGATATCCTGTTCTATTGGTGCGACGATGAACAAAGAATGAGTTTAGAGAAAAAATATAATCTTAGTTTTATTTATGAAAAATATGCTTGTGGTTAAACACTATGTCTCATATGAAAATTTAATATAAATTAAAAAAGGATCTCATTTAGGCGAGATCCTTTTTTGTTTAGTAAAACAAGGAGAAAGTAATTAAAATAAGAAATAACATTCCATAAAGGAGGAATTGTGCAGTATAACTTCCTTGTATACCAAAAAAAGTATTTGTTTTTTCATATAAATTCAACATATATTTCATTGGATTATCTTTGAAAGATTGGTACACAGTGTCTCCTCTTTCTAAGCTTCTTGTTCAAGTTTTTTGTTATTAGGGACATGAATGTATCTAGCTATGAATAATAGAACAGCCATAAAGAAAACAGGAATTACAGTAGATAAATAAAAGCCGTTACTAATTATATTTGTTATAAGGGCACTCGCTAGAAAAATAGCATTATATATATGGGCGATTTTTTGTTTTAGTTGCACTTGGAATGATTCCATCAAAATTTCTAAAGCAACGAAAGCAATAATAATAGATAAAAATACAGTATTTGTATTATAAATGATTAAACAACAGATTAAGCCTAAAAAGGCTAAGTATTCAATTAAGAGAGGTATATTGCGTGGCATACAATTTACCTAACTAAATAAGGCAGTGGATTTACTGCATTTGTTTTTTCAAAATTCCATTCTCCATTGTGTAATTCAAAATGAAGATGTTGTCCGTATGAATGACCTGTGTTTCCCATATGACCTACTAATTGACCAACCTGTACTTGATCACCAGCTTGCACAGTACGATCTTTCATATGAGCATAAACTGTTGTATATAATTTCCCGTTTATTTGATGGGCGATGAAAACAACATTGCCATAGCTAGCTGAATAATAAGATTTTATCACTTTACCAGCAGCAGCAGCTTGGATAGAGACGTTTCCTTGAGCAGCAATATCTACGCCATAATGCATTTGTTCCCAGCGCATATCAAAGGTTGAACTAATTTTTCCTTGAGTAGGGAATTTGAAAACGGCTGGAATTGAAGAAGGTTGAGCTGTTTGTGCTTGTGCTTGCGTTTGATTTTGTACTATATAGTGTTTTGCCACATATCCGTATCCAGTGCCAAAACGAATTTTGTACCATGTGCCTACAGTTTCTACTACCTGTACTTGTGTACCGTTTTGTAATGAACCAAGTAGGGCACTACTTGTACTAGCGTTGCTACGTACATTAAGTTTCGGTGTTGCAACTGTGTATTTCGTATTGTTTTGAACTGTGGTGCCTTTTACTAAAGGCTGCGAGCCATTTGATACGAATGCTTTTTGTACGTAACCTGTTTTGCCATTATGTAAAATTTTGTACCAATCGCCTTGCTCTCCTTGGATAGTAACGAACTTACCATTTGGTAATACATCTAAAATGGAAGATTCTAAATTAGGCTCAGAGCGAACGTTTAGTGCATTGGCATTGACGATGTATTGATTATTAGATTGGAGTTTGTTTTTTAGTAGAATAGCATTTTTTTGTACATAACCTACTTTATTATGAACAGATACTTTATACCAATCGTTCGTTGTTTCAAGTATGTCCACTTTCGTATTAAAGCGAATTGTATCAATTGATTTGCTATTTGCGTTATCTGTTGTATATAGGGTTGCTTGATCGACTTTGACATATCCAGTTTTTACATTAGATAATTGTTCAGCGTTTGCTTGTTGTACATTTGTTTCTCCCATAGAAGGAAGTAAAGAAGCAATGGCTACAGTAGTTGCTGTTAAAGCAGTAGCTTTCATATTCATATAATAGAGACCTCCTCTAGTTGTATAGTTGTAATTTTATTATAGTATAAAGATATAATATAGTGGGTGTATTCACATAAATGTAATATGAAATCAATATAAAAATAAATTTTTCGAGGATAATAATTCCTTTTTATACAATTAATTGGGATGTTATTTTCGAAAGTAGAATATAAGTATTATATATCTTGGTTATTTTGTTGACAATTGAGAAAATTAAAACAGTTGATGATGTCTTATTACGATGTTATACTGACAGTGATAATTTTATAGTTTGCTAGGAGAGCTGGTGTTGCCAGCTGAGAGGAAGACCTTAAGTCTCTGATCCTTTTTATTACCTGATCTAGATTATGCTAGCGTAGGGAAGCAATTCGGACACTAATAATGAGTCCCCGTTTCTTTGCGTATAGAAACGGGGCTTTTTTATTTGAAAATTGCATATTGAAACCACTAGGGGTGCTTGTTGTGCTGAGAGAGGAATAATCCTTAACCCTTACAGACCTGATCTAGGTAATACTAGCGAAGGGAAGTGGAACAACGAATAATATATAATTTTATTTGCTGTAACCACTTCTTATTTAGAAGTGGTTTTTTATTTAGATACATATATCGAAAGGGGATAGAGAAATGAAATTTTGCGATAGATTATTAGAAACTGTGCAACCAGTTTGGGAGATGAGTCATAATCATCCGTTTGTAGTTGGTATGGGGGATGGTACGTTAGAAAAGGATAAATTTCAATATTACATTATCCAAGATTATTTATATTTGTTGGATTATGCAAAGTTATATGCGATTGGTGTTGTAAAAGCAACGAATCCACAAGTGATGGGAAAATTTGCTGAACAAATTGATGGAATATTAAATGGAGAAATGACAATCCATAAGCAGTATGCAAAAAGACTTGGAATTTCTGAACGAGAAATGGAGTCTGCAAAGCCGTCTGCTAAAAATCTAGCTTACACAAATTACATGATGTCTGTATCTCAAAATGGCACACTTACGGAATTAATAGCAGCACTTCTTCCATGTATGTGGAGCTATTGGGAGATTGGAAAGCGTTTAAATGATATTCCTGGAGCAAGAGATCATGAGTTCTTTGGTGAATGGATTCAAGGATATAGTTCTGAAGAATACGGTAACCTTTGTATCTGGTTAATAGATTTATTAAATGAGATGGCAGTTGGAAAATCAGAGGAAGAGTTAGAGCGATTAGAAGAAATTTTCTTATATTCCAGCCGATTTGAATATTTATTCTGGGATATGTCCTATCGTAAGGAGATGTGGGGATTTGAGGTGCAAGAACATACTACAGTTTCATAATGTTTCTTTTCATTATGATGAGAAACCAATCATCAATGAATTAAATGCTTCTATACATGAGAAAGAGTTTGTAAGTATTATCGGACCGAGTGGATGTGGAAAAAGTACTTTATTTCGCCTTATTACAGGCTTAGAAGAGGCGAGTACTGGACAGATAGAGCTGACAGAAACAAAGAGCCATCCTGTCGGGTATATGCCTCAAAAAGATATGCTTTTGCCATGGAGGACGATTATTGAAAATGCTGCCCTGCCGTTAGAATGCCAAGGTGTACAGAAGAAAGAAGCACAAGTGAAGGCAAAGGAACTGTTGCATAAATTTGGTTTGCAAGGATACGAGAAGAAATATCCAAAAGATTTATCTGGTGGTATGAGGCAGCGCGTATCTTTTATCCGAACGTTATTAACGGGCGGGGAGATATTGTTGTTGGATGAACCGTTTAGCGCGTTGGATGCCTTAACGAAGGCATCTTTGCAAGAATGGTTGTTTGAACAATGGAAAGAGTGGGAAAAAACAATTTTATTTATTACTCATGATGTTGAAGAAGCTCTATTTCTTTCGAATCGAATTTTAGTAGTAGAGCAGCAGCCAATAACGTCATTGACTGAGCGGATTGTGCCGCTTGACCATAATCGAACACGAAAAGATTTATATAAGCCGGACGTGTTAGCGCTGAAAGAGGAACTCCTTAGTATGTTACAAAGGCAGGTACTTGTGTGATGAACCGATTGAAAGAATTAGTTCCTGCTATTACACTTTCTAGTATTTTACTAGCTGTGTGGGAAATAGGAGCAAGAATTGTAGATGAGATGTACATTTTACCGTCACCGTCTGCGATTGTAATGAAGATATGGAAACTAAAAGACATATTATTTACGGTTCATTTACCTGCAACGTTATACGTCGTTTTAATAGGTGTTGTTATTTCTATCGTATTAGGTGTAGGGCTAGCGATGTTAATGAATGCGAGTACATGGATGGAAAGAGCATTTTATCCATTATTAGTTGCTTCACAAACGATTCCGATTACTGCGCTTGCTCCGCTATTTGTTTTATGGTTTGGATACACAATTTGGAGTAAGGTTGTTGTCACAGTTTTAATTACGTTTTTCCCGATTGCGGTCAATACGTATGATGGACTGCGTAGTACAAAAAAAGAGTGGGAGGAGCTCTTAGTTACATACGGGGCAACGAAAAAAGATGTTTTTCTTAAGTTAAAGTTGCCATCTGCTCTTCCTTACTTTTTCTCAGCATTAAAAATTGCAGTTCCGCTTAGTGTTATCGGAGCAGCAATTGGAGAATGGCTCGGTGCACAAGCTGGACTTGGATATTTCAGTAAGAGAATGATGACGCAGTTAGATGGAGCTGGCGTATTTGCACCCATTGTATTGTTATCATTATTAGCTATTTTCTTCGTCATACTTATTTCCATATTAGAAAAGAAATTTATTAGTTGGAGGAAGCATTCATGAAATTATTAAAACGCATCTTTGTATTTACATTATTAGTTGCAATGATTGCAGGGTGTTCGAGTAATTCAGCATCAGATAAGAGCAAAAAAGAAAAAGAAATAACGGTCATGCTCGATTGGTATCCAAATGCGGTACATAGCTTTATTTATGCAGCAATTGAAAAAGGCTACTTTAAAGAGGAAGGGGTAAAGGTGAATATTAAATTCCCTTCTAATCCAACCGATCCATTAACGTTAGCTGCAGCAGGAAAAGTGACAGTTGGCTTGTATTATCAGCCAGATGTTGTTATGGCCAGAGCAAATGAACAAATTCCAGTGAAATCAATTGGAGCTGTCGTACGTTCACCATTAAATCATGTTGTATCTCTAAAATCAGCAGGTATTCAATCACCGAAAGATTTAGAAGGAAAAACAGTAGGCTATTCTGGAACACCTTTAAGTGAAGCGTATTTAAAAACGATGGTAAAAGAAGATGGTGGTAATCCAGATACAGTGAAAGTAGTCGATGTTGGATTTGATTTAGTACCAGCGTTAATTACAAAAAAGGTAGATGCTGTAACAGGGGCATATATTAACCATGAAGTACCTGTTATGCGTCATGAAGGTCATGAACCAGCGTACTTTAACCCAGCTGACTATGGTGTGCCGAACTATCATGAGCTTGTTTTCGTGACAGGTGATAAAACGTTGAAAAAAGATAAGGAAGCATTACAAGCTTTCTTACGTGGTACGAAAAAAGGTTATGATTTCATGAAGAAAAACCCAGATGAAGCATTAAATATTTTATTAGATCATCAAGAAAAAGAAAATTTCCCGCTTGTGCCAGAAGTTGAAAAAGAAAGCATGAAAATTTTATTAGAGAAGATGGAAACAAAAGATGAACCATTCTTGTCTGATTCAAAAGAATCTTGGGAGAAACAAAATAAATGGTTGAAAGATAAAGGGATGACGAAAGAAATCGTTCCAGCTGAGGAATTATTCGAAAACATTTTAAAGTAGGCGAATGAATATGAAAAATGAGCTTCATGTAATCTCAAATGGTCACATGTCATTCGAAGAGCTAGTGAATGTAGCAATGCAAATTGAGAGTGAGATTGATTATTTGCATATTCGTGAGCGTGAGAAAAGTACGAAGGAATTATATGAAGGAGTGGAAAGTCTTTTATTGAAAGGCTTTCCGGCATCTAAACTTGTTATAAATGATCGAATTGATATCGCAATTTTATTAAATATTCCTCGCGTTCAGCTAGGGTACCGAAGCGCAGATGTAAGGTCAGTGAAAGAAAAGTTTTCTTATTTGCATGTCGGTTATTCTGTGCATTCTTTAGAAGAGGCAATCGATGCATTTAAGAATGGAGCGGATTCACTCGTCTATGGTCATGTATTTCCGACAGACTGTAAAAAAGGTGTGCCCGCGAGAGGGCTTGAAGAAATTGCTGACATTGCAAGGTGCTTATCAATCCCGATTACGGCAATTGGAGGAATCACCACGGAAAACACAGCGGATGTTCTTACTAACGGTGTAAGTGGTATAGCAGTTATGTCGGGAATTATAAGCAGTACTAACCCATATAGAAAAGCGAAGTCTTATAAGGAATCGATAAGAAAGTGGGCGGAAAAACATGTGTGAGAAGTATGATGTAGCAATTATTGGCGGTGGTGTAATTGGTAGTTCAGTTGCACATTTTCTAGCGGAAAGAGGACATAAAGTAGCGATTGTAGAGAAGCAGAGGATTGCATCTGAGGCTTCGAAAGCTGCCGCTGGTTTACTCGGTGTTCAAGCAGAATGGGATGCGTATGACCCATTGTTTGAACTTGCTAGAGAAAGCCGTGCTATATTTCCACAACTTGCAGCAGGTTTACGTGAGAAAACGGGTATTGATATTGGATATGAAGAAAAAGGAATTTATCGTATTGCTCAAAATGAAGATGAGAAGGACAGAATTCTTCACATTATGGATTGGCAGCAGAAAACAGGTGAAGATTCCTATTTTCTAACGGGAGACCATGTGAGGGGAAAAGAGCCGTATCTATCCGAATCCATTATAGGAGCAGTATATTATCCGAAAGATGGCCACGTTATTGCACCAGAGCTTACGAAAGCATTTGCACATTCTGCGGCAATGTCAGGTGCTGACATCTATGAACAGACAGAAGTATTTGATATTCGTATTGAAAATAATAAAGTGACTGGAATTGTTACAAGCGAAGGTATTATTACGTGCGAGAAGGTCGTTATTGCGGGCGGTTCATGGAGCACGAAGTTACTAGGTCATTTTCACCGCGATTGGGGTACATATCCAGTTAAAGGAGAAGTAGTTGCAGTAAGAAGTAGAAAACCACTTTTAAAGGCCCCTATTTTTCAAGAAAGATTTTACATCGCTCCAAAGCGCGGTGGGCGTTACGTAATTGGGGCAACGATGAAGCCTCATACGTTCAATAAAACTGTGCAACCAGAAAGTATTACTTCTATATTAGAGCGTGCTTATACAATATTGCCGGCTTTAAAAGAAGCAGAGTGGGAAAGTACATGGGCAGGGTTAAGGCCACAATCAAATCATGAAGCTCCTTATATGGGAGAACATGAAGAAATAAAAGGTTTATATGCTTGTACTGGGCATTATCGAAACGGTATTTTATTAAGCCCTGTTTCTGGTCAGTATATGGCTGATTTAATAGAAGGAAAGCAGGAGAATCACTTGCTAGATTCATTGCTTTCTAAAAAGGTTTAGAAAGGGGATGGAAGTTTGAATTTAAAAATTAATGGTAACCAAATGGAAGTGCCAGCGAATGTGAAAACAGTAGCTGAGTTGCTTACACATTTAGAGTTAGATAACAGAATTGTTGTTGTAGAGCGAAATAAAGATATTTTACAAAAAGATGATCATAAAGATACATCTGTTTTTGATGGAGACCAAATTGAGATTGTAACTTTCGTAGGAGGCGGTTGATTATGTTAAACATTGGACCATTTTCATTTCATTCTAGACTTTTATTAGGAACAGGGAAATTTCCTGATTTTGATGTACAGCAAAAAGCGATTGATGTATCTGAGGCTGAAATTTTAACATTTGCAGTACGTCGTATGGATATATTTGATGCAAAACAACCTAATTTATTAGAGAAACTTGATGTGAAAAAATATACGTTACTACCGAATACAGCAGGAGCAAAAAATGCTGAAGAAGCTGTTCGTATCGCCAAGTTAGCAAAAGCTTCTGGGCTTTGTGACATGATAAAAGTAGAGGTTATTGGTGATGATAGAACGTTATTACCTGATCCAGTAGAAACATTAAAAGCATCTGAAATGTTACTAGAAGAAGGGTTTATCGTTCTTCCATACACATCTGATGATGTTGTATTAGCACGTAAATTACAAGAACTTGGCGTGCACGCGATTATGCCAGGAGCATCCCCAATTGGATCAGGACTTGGTATTGTAAACCCGTTAAATTTAAGCTTCATTATTGAACAAGCAACAGTACCAGTTATCGTTGATGCAGGTATTGGAAGCCCAGCTGATGCGGCATTTGCGATGGAATTAGGAGCAGACGGTGTGTTATTAAATACGGCAGTTTCTGGAGCGAAAGATCCTATTAAAATGGCACAAGCAATGAAATTAAGTATTGATGCAGGTCGCTTAGGATTTGAAGCAGGTCGTATTGCACGTAAGCGTTGTGCAACGGCAAGTAGTCCTTTAGAAGGAATGAGTGTAGTTGAATAATCGATATTCTCGCCAAGAACTATTTTCTCCAATTGGAGAAGAAGGACAGCAAAAGATAAGAGAAAAGCATGTGCTTATTATCGGTGCAGGTGCATTAGGTAGTGCCAATGCAGAAATGTTTGTAAGAGCAGGTGTTGGAACAGTAACAATTGTTGACCGGGATTATGTCGATTGGAGTAATTTACAAAGACAGCAATTGTATGCAGAGAGTGATGTGGAAAATAATTTTCCGAAGGCTGTGGCAGCAAAGAAGCGTCTAGAAGAGATTAATAGTGAAGTAAGAGTAGAAGCTCTCGTTCAAGATGTAACGGCTGAAGAGTTAGAAGAACTTGTTATAAACGTTGATGTAATGATTGATGCGACTGATAATTTCGAAACACGTTTTATTGTGAATGATATTGCGCAAAAGTATTCTATTCCATGGATTTACGGTGCTTGTGTAGGAAGTTACGGTCTTTCTTACACAATTCTTCCAGGCAAAACGCCATGTTTATCTTGTCTATTACAATCAATTCCACTTGGCGGAGCGACATGTGATACAGCGGGGATTATAGCACCTGCTGTATCTCTTGTCGTTTCTCATCAAGTAACGGAAGCTCTTAAACTGTTAGTGGAAGATTACGGTTCACTTCGAGAGGGACTTGTATCATTTGATGTGTGGAAGAATGAATATTCATGTATGAATGTGCAAAAACTTCGTAAGCATAATTGTACATCGTGTGGTGAGGATGCATTATATCCATATTTAAATAAGGAGAATACATCGAAAACAGCAGTTTTATGTGGGCGAAATACAGTTCAAATTAGACCACCTCATAAAGAGGAAATGAATTTTGAACAATATAAAGAGTTGCTGAAGGGTCATGTGACAGAGTTAACTGTAAATCCATATTTACTATCATTTTCTATTGAAGGAAAGAGGTTAGTAGCCTTCAAAGATGGTCGTGTACTCGTACATGGAACGAAAGATATAAGCGAAGCAAAAACGATTTATCATCGCTATTTTGGATAGAAAAGGATGAGTGGGATGAAAGTGAATAAAGCTTTAACAATTGCAGGATCTGATAGTGGCGGTGGTGCTGGCATTCAAGCGGATTTAAAAACGTTCCAAGAGCTTGGTGTGTATGGAATGACGGCAATTACGGCAATTACTGCTCAAAATACGCTTGGCGTTCAAGGGGTATATCCTGTTCCTGTAGAAGGTATTACGGAACAGTTGAATTCAATTGGTACGGATTTAACACCAGATGCAGTGAAATTAGGAATGTTATTTAGCAGTGAAATTATTCAAATTGTGGCAGAGCATATTAAGAAATTTGGCTGGAATAATATTGTACTAGATCCTGTTATGATCGCAAAGGGTGGGGCATCATTATTACAGCAAGAAGCAGTACAAGCATTGAAGGAATATTTATTACCAGTAGCAACAGTTGTAACGCCGAATGTTCCTGAAGCAGAAGTGTTAACTGGGATGGAGATTCATAATATTGAAGATAGTAAGGAAGCTGCGAAAGTACTGCATGAATTAGGTGCGAAATATGTGCTTATGAAGGGCGGACATGCAGAATATCAAGGTAATGAAGTAATTGATTTACTCTTTGATGGAGAAGAGTTTATTGAATTTAGAAGCGAACGAATTCCTTCGAAACAAACACACGGAAGCGGTTGTACATTTGCTTCAGCAGTTACAGCTGGACTTGCAAAAGGATACTCGATGGAAGAGGCAGTCCA
The DNA here is from genome assembly GCA_027694045.1 of Bacillaceae bacterium OF18-1A. Classification (GTDB taxonomy): domain Bacteria; phylum Bacillota; class Bacilli; order Bacillales; family Bacillaceae_G; genus Bacillus_A. Next base: position 12,064 of record JAQEWB010000007.1, read on the forward strand.
AGAAGCGAAACAATTTATTAGTATAGCAATTGAAAAGCCTTTGAATATCGGTAGTGGGCATGGACCAACCAATCATTTTGCATATAAATTGAATACAGTACAAGCATAAAGAAAGAAAAAAGTCAGTTTTATAACTGGCTTTTTTTTCTGTTTACTTTTTCCAAATACAGGAGTAATATATCAGCCAGAATACATTTTTTGTAACGCTGAATCCTAATTTATGGAGCGGGGGAACCAATTTGTGCTTCGTCACTAGGGGTGAATCTTTCAAACTTGAAAGTAGGGCTACTCTCAAAGCCCGAATCCGACAGCTAACTTCGTAAGCGTCTTGAGAGAGGGCGGTGCCGTGATGGATACATCTCTTCATCGATCCGATTAGTATAGGAGAATATCAATCTACGTTTGAGTTCTTTTATGCTAAGGAGGATGAGGTACATGGAACTAACACTTATTTGTGTTGGAGAAAAAAATAAGGTAAATAGTTTAAGAGGACTAGTGGCATTTCAGCATGGATTAATTATTTTTACAGCAAATGAAGAGATAGCAGCTGAAGTGAGAGAATACGGGTTTGAAGCAGCTTATAGTTATAATAAGGAACAGGATTTCACTAGTATTTGCGAGTATATTAAAAAAGTGATTTTGCTAGGAGATGATCTTCCGATAGTTAGTTTCTTCACAGAACACATGCGATTTTCTTTTCAAGCACCTATAACTGTTGTTACAAGGAATAAACGATATCCGGCCAGGCTCTATGAATCAATTGGAGCTAAGTTTGTCGTGTTTACGAACTGTGATAATATTTCTTTTTTATTTTTTGAATAGGGTGGAGGAAGTGAAGATGAAGGTGTTGTTACTAGGAGATATAGCGAATCGTTGGGCGGTATCGGTAGATCGGGTTCGAGAGTTGGTCCAAATTGATCCTCTTTTTCCAGGACCATATATTATATTACCATCAAAAGATGCTTTATATTTAGAGACGGATATTACCGAATATGAGCAATTGCATGTAGAATTATCACAAGTTTATATTCGTGGTAGAAATTTACGTGCTTTTTTACGAGGAGAATAAATAGTGAATAAAAAAAGAGCGAATGCGGAGTGCAACAAGCTATGCACTTCATGTCATTCGCTCTTTTTGTTTCGTATTTAAAAGATCATTTATATGAAAAAGAAAGAAAAAACGAGAAAACAGATGAAAGAGTATTAATAACACTCAATGTAAGCGTTTAAATAGAGGGATATTTTCTTATTTTCAGTAATTTAACTCTTTACAAGTGAAATATAGAGGAGTATATTTACTCTCATAAATCATTCATAAAATTTCCAAAAAAACCTAAAATCGCTGAGTTCCAGAAATGGAGCGGGGGAACCAATTTTGTGCATCGTCACTTGGGGTGAATCTTTCAGTTTTGAAAGTAGGGCTACTCTTTAGGCCCGAATCCGACAGCTAACCTCGTAAGCGTTTAGAGAGGAGGTTTACTTTTTGTTGTTCATTTTTTGAACACTGAGTAGAGCTCAGTGTTCTTTTTTAATATTTTAATGGTAAATTTTTACATTAAGAGGTGGGGGATAACTATGTTAGATGTTGTGATGATCGGAGTTTTTGTTGTATTAGTAGCATCAATGGCAAGTCTTGCAAGCTGGTCAGATAAAGTTGTGAAGGAAGGAAAGCAATCATGATGATTGTCTTATCAGTTATTGTCGCAGCGATTACGGTGTATTTAGTATATGCATTATTAAATCCAGAGAAGTTCTAATTAGGGGGAATCGTTCATTATGATTTGGGTTGCAGTCATTATTACAATGCTCTTGTTCATTCTAGTAGCAAAGCCAACGGGAATTTATTTAGAGAAAGCTTTTCAAGGTAGTAAGATGCTAGATAAAGCATTCGGGCCTTTTGAAAAACTGATTTTTAAAATTACAGGTATAAAAGGATACAATCAAACGTGGAAACAGTACGCATTATCACTAGTTTTATTAAATGGATTTATGATTGTTGTCGTATATTTCATCTTCAGGTTGCAAGGTGTGTTACCGCTAAATCCAGCGCATATTGAAGGAATGGAGCCTACGCTCGCTTTTAATACAGCAATTAGTTTTATGACTGATACAAACTTGCAGCATTATAGCGGTGAAAATGGCTTATCTTATTTATCGCAATTAATCGCGATTACGTTTTTAATGTTTGCAGCACCAGCAACGACGTTAGCGATCGTGATGGCGTTTATAAGAGGACTTGCTGGAAAAGAACTTGGCAACTTTTTCGTTGATTTTACGAGAGCATTAACGAGAGTTTTGCTTCCTATCGCATTTGTTACAGCGCTAATGTTTGTTGCACTTGGTGTACCACAAACGTTAGATGGGGCAGTTACGGCACAAACGATTGAAGGTGCGAAGCAAAGTATTTTACGCGGTCCAGTTGCATCATTCGTTTCTATTAAGGAACTTGGAAATAACGGCGGTGGATTTTTTGGATCAAATTCTACTCATCCTTTTGAAAACCCAGGGCAAATGAGCAATATTTTGCAAATGATGCTTATGATGTTATTGCCAACAGCACTTCCATTTACGTATGGACGAATGGTAGGGAATAAAAAACAAGGGCGCATCCTTTTCGTATCGATGTTTATGGTGTTCTTACTAGGATTTATAACAGTTACTACATCTGAATTACATGGGAATCCGGTATTAAATGGAATGGGTATCGAGCATGTACAAGGAAGTACAGAAGGAAAAGAAGTTCGATTTGGAACTGTATTCTCTTCATTATACGCAACAGTAACGACAGCTGCTGAAACCGGAGCGGTGAATACGATGCATGATACGTTAACGCCAATTGGCGGGTTAGTACCACTCGTAAATATGATGTTAAATACAGTATACGGCGGCGTTGGAGCAGGCTTTGTGAATATTATTATGTATGCGATTATTGCAGTCTTTATATCTGGGCTAATGGTAGGAAGAACACCAGAGTTTTTAGGTAAAAAGATTGAAGGTAAGGAAATGAAATTAATCGCAGTAACGATTTTATTTCATCCATTACTTATTTTAGGATTTTCAGCATTAGCTCTCTCAACAAATTTAGGAACAGATGCAATTTCTAATTCAGGTTTTCACGGTTTAACGCAAGTTGTATATGAGTATACATCTTCAGCTGCGAATAACGGATCTGGATTTGAAGGGTTAGGAGATAATACATCGTTTTGGAATATTACAACGGGATTAGTTATGTTTTTAGGCCGTTATTTCAGTTTAATTACGATGCTAGCTGTTTCAGCTTCGTTGAAAGAAAAGACGGTCGTACCAGAAACAGTTGGAACGTTCCGTACTGATAATAGTTTGTTTGGTGGTATCTTCATCGGAACGGTTGTAATTGTCGGAGCATTAACATTCTTCCCGATGTTAGTACTTGGCCCAATTGCAGAATTTCTTACATTGAAGTAATGGAGGGTAAATGATGAGACCGGTAGTAGTAAAAGAAAAACAATTAAATGAGTCACAAATACATGCTATAGAAAATGAAGTTAGACAAGCGAAAACGATGGATCGTGATATCGTGACGCATGCGATGAAACAATCCTTTGCAAAATTAAACCTGAAAGTCATGATAAAGAATCCGATTATGTTCGTTGTGGAAATTGGATTTATCATTACATTCATTTTATCTTTTTTGCCAAGTAGTGCTAGTAGTGTACCAGGATGGTTTAATATAACAGTTTCTCTCATTCTATTATTTACAGTTTTATTTGCTAACTTTGCAGAAGCGCTAGCTGAAGGGCGTGGTAAAGCACAGGCTGACTCTTTAAAACAATCAAAGAAAGATGTGTTTGCAAATGTTGTAAAAGAAAATGGAGACATCGTTCAAGTTTCAGCAACTGATCTAAGAAAAGGTGACGTTGTTATTGTAAAACAAGGAGAAATGATTCCGAATGATGGTGAAGTCATTAAAGGATTAGCGTCTGTCGATGAATCTGCAATAACAGGTGAATCAGCTCCTGTAATAAAGGAAGCGGGCGGTGATTTTTGTTCCGTAACAGGAGGAACGATGGTCGTAAGTGATGAGATTACAATTGTCATTACGAGTAATCCTGGTGAATCATTTATTGATAAAATGATTTCGTTAGTAGAAGGAGCTGCTCGTCAAAAAACGCCGAATGAAATTGCTTTAAATACAGTATTAACAAGCTTAACTCTTATTTTCTTAATTGTGGTTGTGACGTTGCCGATCTTTACAAATTATTTAGGGTTTCAAATTGATACAGCTGTACTTGTCGCATTGTTAGTTTGTTTAATTCCAACGACAATTGGTGGATTATTATCAGCGATTGGTATTGCTGGGATGGACCGCGTGACAAAGTTTAATGTGCTAGCAATGTCGGGTAAAGCAGTAGAAGCTGCGGGCGATATTAATACAATTATTTTAGATAAAACAGGTACGATTACTTTCGGGAACCGGATGGCTCATACATTATTACCTGTAGGAAATGAAACGATTGAGCAAGTTGGAAAGTGGGCTGCTATTAGTTCTGTTTTAGATGAAACACCAGAAGGTCGATCTGTTATCGAGTATGTGCAAGCGAAATCTATATCATATAATAGAGAACTTGCAGAACAAGGTGAGTTTGTTCCGTTTAAAGCAGAAACGAGAATGAGTGGTGTTGATTTACAGGACGGAACGAAAGTGAGAAAAGGTGCTGTAGGTAGCGTGATTGAATGGGTTAGGTCGCAAGGTGGAACAATTTCGAAAGATGTAAATCAAAAAGCCGATTTCATTTCAAAAGAGGGGGGAACACCACTTGTAGTTGCAGTAGATAATCGTATTTACGGTTTAATTTATTTAAAGGATACAGTAAAACCGGGTATGCGTGAACGTTTTGAACAGTTGCGTCAAATGGGGATTAAAACGGTTATGTGTACGGGTGATAATCCGTTAACAGCAGCAACGATTGCAAAAGAAGCAGGAGTAGATGAATTCGTTGCCGAGTGTAAGCCAGAGGATAAAATTGCGGTTATTAAAGCAGAGCAAGATAAAGGGAAACTTGTAGCGATGACAGGTGATGGTACAAATGATGCTCCGGCATTAGCACAGGCTGACGTTGGATTAGCAATGAATAGTGGTACGACAGCAGCGAAAGAAGCAGCCAATATGATTGATTTAGATTCGAATCCAACGAAGATTATTGAGGTTGTAGGAATTGGTAAGCAATTGTTAATGACGCGTGGTGCGTTAACGACGTTTAGTATTGCAAATGATATTGCGAAATATTTTGCAATCATTCCAGCGATGTTTACACTTGCGATTCCGCAAATGGAAGCATTAAACATTATGAAATTAACATCACCGCTTTCGGCAATTTTATCTGCATTAATATTTAATGCAGTAATTATTCCGCTATTAATTCCGTTAGCGATGAAAGGTATCGCATATAAACCGATGAGTTCGAATACGCTACTTGGCCGAAACCTACTTATTTATGGCCTTGGCGGAGTGATTGTACCGTTCATTGGAATTAAAGTAATTGATATGATTGTCGGTTTGTTCATATAAGGGAGAGGGGAAAAAGATGGAGAAGAAACAAAGTATACTATCACCAATTATCCGTATTACTTTTACATTTTTAGTGTTGTGTGGCCTTGTATACCCGCTTATTGTTACTGGTATTGCACAAGCAGTAATGAAGGATAATGCGGACGGAAGTCTAATATATAATGATAAAAATGAAGTGATTGGTTCTAAATTAATCGGTCAAAATTTCACAGATCCACGTTATTTTCATGGGCGCGTTTCTAGTATTGAATATAAGGCTGAAGCATCTGGTTCAAATAACTATGCACCGTCTAATCCAGATTTAGTGAAACGAGTTGAGACAAGTATTGAAGAGTGGAAGAAACAAAATCCAGCTGTTCCAGTTACAGAAGTGCCGATCGATTTAGTGACAAATTCAGGTTCAGGGCTTGATCCTGATATTAGTCCGAAGGCGGCTTTTGTGCAGGTAGATCGCATCTCAAAATTAACGAATATTCCGAAAGAAAAGTTAGGTCAATTGATTAAAGAGCAAACGGAAGGTACTGCACTCGGTTTATTTGGAGAGACCCGCGTAAACGTCCTAAAGTTAAATTTAGCATTACAGAAATTAATGAAATAGAAACAACGCTACCTCAATCTATTAGATTGAGGTAGCGTTGTTTCGGAAAAAAGGTTGTGATTATTTTGTATGCAGATGACTATAAACCGACGTTTCAAAGACGAACGCCAGAAGAGTATTTAGAATACATACGTCAGCAAAATCGCGGAAAGTTAAAGTTATATGTAGGAGCAGCTCCAGGCGTAGGAAAAAGTTATAAAATGCTCTTTGATGCAAGGGAAATGAAAAAAGATGGAATTGATATTGTAATTGGTTTAATTGAAACGCATGGGAGAAAAGAGACGGAAGAAGCAATTGCTGATTTAGAAAAGGTTCCGTTAAAAGAAATCCAGTATAAAGGGAAAGTATTTTATGAACTCGATGTGGAAGGAATTATAGAACGTGCGCCGCAAGTTGTTGTAGTAGATGAACTCGCGCATAGTAATATTCCTGGGTCAAAAAATAAGAAACGTTACATAGATGTACAGGATTTGTTAGAGGCTGGTATATCGGTATTATCAGCATTTAACATTCAACATTTAGAAAGTGTTCATGATATTGTAGCTCAAATTACAAACGTAAAAGTACGAGAACGAATTCCAGATTTTATTTTGCAAAAAGCAAATGAAATTCAACTTGTTGATGCAACGCCCGAGGTATTAAGGAAGAGATTAATGGATGGAAAGATATATAAGGAAGAAAAAATAGAGCAAAGCTTACAAAATTTCTTTACGCTTAATAATTTAGGAGCGCTTAGAGAATTATCGCTTCGTGAAGTGGCAGATGATATGGATGAGAAAATTAGTCAAACCGTTATAGAACCAATTGGTGTGAAAGAAAAAATTCTCGTTTGTGTACAGTACATTTCAACGGCTGAGAAATTAATAAGACGGGGATGGCGTATGGCTGATCGATTAAACGCTGAATTGTATGTATTAAATGTTGAAAGGGAAAGTATAGATTCTCTTTCATCTGGGAAAAAGCAAACAATTGAAGAGTGGAAGTCGCTCACGAATCAATTTGATGCAAGTTTTGTATTAGAAGAGGCGAGAGGGAAGAAGCCAGCTGATGTTATTATTGAAGTCGCAAAAAGACTACAAGTAACGCAAATTTTACTTGGACAATCGGCAAGAACAAGATGGGAAGAAATTCGAAAAGGTTCTATTGTAAATGAAATTATGAGGCAAACGAAACATATTGATATTCATATTGTGGCGGATCAAAGAGCTTAAAATAGAGACTATCTTTTGGATAGTCTCTATTTTGTTTTGTGTATGTTTTTATCCTGCTATTCGCCGGGCAGTAATACTCTCACCTCAAAATTCGGCACATACGAGGAAATTAGGTGGGAGACAACGGCCCGCAAATGCCCGATTGGTGAGGACTAATAATCAATGGGAGATATACAAAACCCCCACTGATTAAAGTTTCACTTTATCGTGAATAAGATTGTGATAGAAAAATATTTTTTCAAGCCTTTTGAATATAATTTCTGAGAGAACTCATATATAATAGAAAAAGATATTTAACATAGTGAATAATTAAAGAGTCAATATATAAAGAGGAGAGAATAACATGCTTGAAAATACGGGGTTAGTATTAGAAGGCGGCGGTATGCGTGGTGTATATACTGGTGGGATACTAGAATACTTTATGGAACAAGAGTTATATTTTCCATATGTAATCGGTGTATCAGCTGGTGCTTGTCATGCAGCGTCGTATCTTTCCAGACAAAAAAATAGAAATAAAACGGTCAATATTGATTATGTATCACATCCGAAATATTTATCGTATAAAAACTTATGGAGAAAACGGCAGCTATTTGATATGGATTTCATTTTTCATGAAATTCCTGAAAAACATGTGCCATTTGATTTTGAAACATATTTTAATAGCCCAGAGCGTTTTCTTGTAGGCACAACGGATTGTGAGACGGGACGACCTATTTATTTTGAAAAAGAAGGAACGAATGACGATGCACTAAATTTATTACAAGCGTCTAGTTCATTACCTTTCATTGCACCAGTAGTAAATTACCGAGGTAAACAATTATTAGATGGCGGGATTTCAGATCCGATTCCAGTTCGTAAAGCACAGGAAGATGGATTTGAAAAATCAGTCGTAATTTTGACGAGAAATCATGGTTACGCGAAGAAAAAATCAAAGTTTGGATGGGTAGCAGCGAAAGCTTATAAAAAATACCCGAACCTTGTTAACACGATGCTGAATCGTTATGAAGTGTATAATGAAACACTTCACTACATTGAAAAAGAAGAACAAGCAGGTAATTTATTTGTTATTCGTCCAGAAGTGCCGCTTCAAGTGGATCGTATGGAAAAAGATAAGGCGAAACTACAAAATTTATATGAGCAAGGCTATGCAGATGCAAAGAAACAATTTGCAGATTTGCAGGCGTTTTTGCAAAATAAAAAGTAGAGCATCGAATTTCGGTGCTCTACTTTTTTATGTATGCTAATTAGTGATTGATATTTTTATCCCGCTTTAACGGGCAGTAAGACCCCCACCTCAAAATTCAGCGGAAGCAGAGAAGTTAGGTGGGGGATGAACAAAACCCCCACTGATTAAAGTTTCACTTTATGGTAATGAATATATTTCATAATTAGGGGGATCAGGTAAATGGGACTTGTTTAGCCGATTTTCATTGACTAGTTCTTGTAAGTTTTTTTCTACGTCTTCAAGTTTTGCATTCAATAGGTCAGCAATTTTCACACTAGAGATAGCTGTATATTTTGGTTGTTTCGTTGAAGAGATAATCATAGCATGTACACGTTGATATAATTCTTCTTTTTCCAAGTATGTAACCCTTCCTTCATAATTTATTTTTACTGTCCGTAAACCCAATTCACTTTATAAATAAGAGTAACCGTTTATGAGTAGATTTATGCGATGTAACTGAAGATTTCTAAGTTGTTATAACGAACGGACAAGATGGTATGTTCAGAAACTATTTTCCTGACCATATTTTTAATCTTTTATCCTGCTATTCGCCGGGCAGTAAGATCCCCACCTCAAAATTCAGCGGAAGCAAAGAAGTTAGGTGGGGGATCAACTGTCCGTAAAAGTCCGATTGGTGAGGGCTAATAATCAGTGGGGGATGAACAAAACCCCCACTGATTAAAGTTTCACTTTATAGGAAGAGAAATGTTTGAAGTTATAGTCTATGGGAAAACCTAAAGAAACTACATGAAGTGGTGTTTCGTTTTATTCTTTCTACTAAAGGTCCTCACTAACTAATGAAAGATTTTAGTTTATCCCGCTATTTGCGAGCGGTAAGAATCCGAATTCAAAATTCAGTGGGTTTGAGAACGTTAGGTGAGGGCTAATAAGCAGTGGAGGGTGGATAAATACTAGAATTCCACTTTATTTCTATGGACCAATAAAAACAAATTAAGGAGGGTTACAGTATGAAAGAATCTTCATTTTCGATTCAGATTAATGGGAAAGAGTTTGTAGCTTACCCAGGTCAAACGATTTTAGAAGTAGCGCAGCAAAATGAATCGTATATTCCTAGCATTTGTTTTCATCCGAATCTTGGAACCATCCAAACTTGTGATACATGTTTTGTGAATGCGGGTGGGGAAATGGTTCGTGCTTGTGCGACGAAAGCTGAACCAGGGATGATTGTCGATACTCTCTCTCAACCTGTGAAAGATGCACAATATGAAGCAATGTCGCGAATATTAAAGAACCATGAACTATATTGTACAGTATGTGATAACAACAATGGGAACTGTGTTGTTCATAATACTGCTGAGTATTTAGAAATTGAGCATCAAAAATATAAATTTGAAGCGAAGCCATATCCACCAGATATGTCACATCCGTTTTATCGATATGAGCCAGATCAATGTATTTTATGTGGTAGATGTGTAGAAGCATGCCAAGACTTACAAGTAAATGAAACATTGACAATCGATTGGAATCGTGACAAGCCTCGTGTTATTTGGGATAACGATGTATCTATTAATGAATCTTCTTGTGTCTCGTGTGGACATTGTGTCACGGTTTGTCCGTGTAATGCATTGATGGAGAAATCTATGCTTGGTGAGGCTGGGTATTTAACTTCGATTCCGCCTAAAGTGTTAGAGCCAATGATTGATTTAACGAAGGAAATAGAGCCAGGCTATAAAGAGATTTTTGCTATTTCTGAAATGGAAGCAGCTATGAGGAAGGCTAGAATAAAGCGAACGAAAACAGTATGTACGTATTGCGGAGTTGGATGTAGTTTTGAGGTGTGGACGAAAGACCGTCATATTTTAAAAATTGAGCCACAAGAAAATTCTCCAGTTAACGGAATTTCCACGTGTGTAAAAGGAAAATGGGGCTGGGATTATGTGAACAGTGAAGAACGTTTAACAAAGCCTCTAATTCGTAAAGGAGATGAATTTGTAGAAGCTACTTGGGATGAAGCACTGAAATTAATAGCGTCGAAACTAATGGGTATTAAAGAAAAGGATGGACCTGATGCGATTGGTTACATTGCTTCATCTAAGTGTTCGAATGAGGAAAATTTCCTATTCCAAAAATTCGCTCGTGCTATTATGGGAACAAATAATGTGGATAATTGTTCTAGATATTGTCAATCTCCTGCAACGGCGGGACTTCTACGTACGGTTGGAATTGGCGGAGATTCTGGGACGATAAAAGATATTGAAAAATCAGAGCTAGTTATTATTGTAGGAGCGAATCCAGCTGAATCACATCCTGTTCTTGCAACTCGTATTAAACGGTCTCATAAGCTGCATGGACAAAAATTGATTGTTGCAGATTTACGGAAAAATGAACTAGCAGAACGCTCGGATGTATTTATTCATCCTAAGCCTAGTACAGATCTTATATGGCTATCAGCTGTGACAAAATACATATTAGATCAAGGCTGGGAAGATAAGCAATTTTTAAAAACGAGAGTAAATGGTGTTGAGGAGTACATTGAATCTTTAAGTCAATACACATTGGAATATGCGGAAGAAGTGACGGGATTAACGAAAGATGAAATCATTAAAGTAGCAACTATGATTCATGAAGCGAAATCGACTTGTATATTATGGGCTATGGGTGTTACGCAGCATAAAGGAGCAACAGATACGAGTACTGCAATCTCGAATCTACTTCTTATTACAGGGAATTATGGTCGTGAAGGAGCAGGTGCTTTCCCTCTTAGAGGACATAATAATGTGCAAGGGGCTTGCGATTTCGGGACAATGCCGGCATGGCTTCCTGGTTATGAACCAATTCAGGATGAGCAAGCGAGAAAACGCTATGAAAAGGCGTGGGGAGTTACGTTGCCGAAAGAACCTGGTTTAGATAATCACCAAATGCTTGATGGAGTGAAAGAAGGAAAACTAAAGGCGTTATATTTATTTGGCGAAGACATGGCATTAGTGGATTCTAATGCGAACTTTGTAGATTCAATGCTTGAAAGTTTAGAGTTTTTTGTTGTACAGGATCTGTTTTTCAGTAAAACAGCACAATTTGCTGATGTCATTTTACCAGCATCACCGAGTTTGGAAAAGGATGGTACGTTTGTAAATACAGAGCGTCGTATTCAAAGGTTTTATCAAGTTCTTGAACCGCTTGGTGATTCGAAGCCAGATTGGGTGATCTTCCAAGAGCTTGCAAATCATTGTGGAGCAAACTGGAATTATCAACACCCGAGTGAAATTATGGATGAAGCGGCGAGTCTTGCTCCTTATTTTGCTGGTGTGAGTTATGAAAGGTTAGAAGGATTTAATAGCCAAATATGGCCAGTTGCGAAAGATGGTAAAGGAACGCCAATTCTTTTCAAAGAGAAATTTGGTTTTAAAGATGGTAAGGCTAGACTTATTTCCGTTGGATGGACACCTCCTTTTGAGGCTGGAGAAGAGTATGATTTACATTTAAATAATGGCCGATTGCTAGAGCATTTCCATGAAGGAAATATGACGTATAAGTCTAAAGGGCTTACATATAAAGTTCCACACCCTTGGCTTGAAGTCTCGAAAGAACTTGCTGCAGAACGAGGGTTGGAAGACGGTACGTTAGTACGATTAGCATCTCCTTATGGCCAGGTGAAAGTAAGAACTGTTGTGACAGATCGTGTAACAGGAAAAGAACTGTATTTAACGATGAACTCACGAGAGGATGAGGAAGCTGTTAACCGTTTAACGAGTAGTTATTATGATTTAGTTACTCATACACCGAACTATAAAGAGATGAGTGTCAAAATGGAAGTGCTAGAAGAAAAAGGTGAGTCTCCTTTACCAAGGGTAAATTATCGATTTGGAAATCGGATGCCGCAAATTAGTGTGAGAGTAGAAGAGAAATGGAAGCGTGATGACTATACACCGATAACAGAGCTACTTGATATAGGAGGAGACGAACTTGGCGAAAGCAATTAAGCAAATAAGAAAAGAGATTCCAAACCCTGAACAGGAACAAGCAAAAGCAATTACAGATATTGTAGAAGCTTTAGCGAATAATCGGGAAGCTATTATGTCAACGATTGGCATTGTAAAACATCTTCACGAGATGGGTATTTTAGATGCTTTGAATGGATTATTTGAAAAGAGTGCGGATGTAGGGGTAATTGCAATTCAGCAAATGAATCAGCCGAATATGCATAATACAATCAAAAATGGAATGAGCGCTATGAAATTTCTTGGTCAATTAAATCCCGAACAATTACAAATTATTTTGAGCGGAGTTAGTCGAGGCTTTGAGAAGTTTGGAGAAAAAGTTGAGGCAAATGAAAAAGTGAGTTTATGGCGATTGGGGAGTAGTATCCGAAATGAGGAAGTACAGACGGCGCTTGTTACTATGCTTGGTTTTTTAGAGGGAATGGGAGAAGTGTTTCAAGGAGATAAGGAAGAATTACATTAAAAGGAGAATGGGTAAAGTGGAAAAAGGATCTATTCGGATAGATGGGATTAAGAATGAGCAAGATAGCAATAAAGTCCTTGAGGCGTTACATGGAGTATGGGGCGTTAATGAAGTGGAAATAAGTGTAGCGAATAAAACAGTAACATTTAGTTATGATGAGAAAGCTGCTTCACATGTAGATTTTCTTCAAGCTATTAAAGATACAGGATTACACATTCAAGAATGAAACAATAGTTGAGAGGGGGCATTATGATGAGAGTATGTGAAGTTTGTGGTTTGGAAGAAAAGATAGAACGAGAAGGTATTGAACAGGCTGGAACGAGAACGCTTCATTTATGTGAAAATTGTAGAACGGATCGTACATTCCCGCATGTTGATAGTGAAGAATAATATAGAAAAGGCCATTTATTCAACTGAATAAATGGCCTTTTTATTAGTGTGGTAAGAATACCAATTGATAAGCAAACAAAATTCCAAATACATATACAAGTGGGTGAACAGCACGGAATTGACCTTTTGCCACTTTCATAAGTGGGTATGAAACAAATCCAAGTGCAATACCAGTTGCGATACTTGATGTAAGTGGCATACTTAAAATTACTAAGAATGCTGGGAAGGCTTCATCAAATGTATCCCAATCGATGTGGCGAACTGAACCCATCATAAGACTACCAACGATAATGAGTGATGGTGCTGTAATAGCTGATACACCAGATACAGCGCTCACTAATGGTCCGAAGAAAGCTGCTAATGCAAATAGTACAGCTACTGTAACTGTTGTTAAACCAGTACGACCACCAGCTGCAACGCCAGCAGAAGATTCGATATAAGCTGTTGATGGTGTTGTTCCAAACATAGAACCGATTGTTGCTGAGAATGAGTCAGATAGAAGAGCTCGTCCTGCTTTTGGGAGCTTTCCATCTTTCATAAATCCACCTTGTTGTGCAACGCCAAGTAATGTACCTGTTGTATCGAATAGTGTAACAAGGAAGAATGAGAACACAACGCCGTATAATCCGTAGTTAATTACGTCAGATACAGCAGTAATTGGATTTGAAACGATAATTCCTTCTGGTAATCCAGGCATTGATGTAACACCGTTTGAGAATGTTAATTGTCCTGTGAAGTAGGCGATAATACCAGTTAATAACATACCGATAAATAGCGCGCCATTTACATTTAAAGACATGAGGACAATTGTAATTCCAAGTCCAGCTAATGCTAGTAGTACTGGAGCAGAATGAAGATCGCCAAGTCCAACTAAGTTTGAATCATGCTTTGTTACAATTCCTGTTAAGCGTAAACCGATAAAAGCGATAAAAAGACCGATACCAGCAGTAATTGCATGTTTTAAGTTTTCAGGAATTGCTTCCATTAATTTTGTACGGAAAGATGTGAATGATAACAAAATTAAAATCATACCTGCTACGAATACAGCAGAGAATGCAATCGCGAAAGTCATGCCTTCATGAGCTTTTACAACAGAGTAAGAGAAGTAAGCATTTAATCCCATACCTGGCGCGATTGCGATTGGTAAGTTTGTAAAGATTGCCATAAATAATGTTCCGACAACAGCAGCGATAATTGTTGCTGTAAATGCTTGTTCGAATGGAACACCTGCATCACCAAGGATGACAGGGTTTACGACAATAATATATGCCATTGTTAAGAAGGTAATAATACCCGCCATAATTTCAGTTTTAATAGAAGTTTTATGTTTTGAAAGGTTAAACATATAAACATCCTTTCTGTTTACGAATAATTTTCACAACAGTTATATATAATATTCGTTTTTTGTGTATTTTGCAATAGTTTTGCATAAAAAGTTTACAACAATTCATATTTTGTATCTTAAATTCGAATATTAACCATAGAACTACGTGTAAATTACGTTTTTTATATGTAAGTAGTTTTTAGGATTGTGCATATGATAAAGAAAAGGAGCTGAGCGAAAAGTATGCCGCAGCAAAAAAACTTTTTAACGATGCCAGCGCAACATCAAAATAAACAGCCTGGTATTGAATCAGTAATGAATCCTCTTCCGCAATTTGAAGATCCAAATTATAAAGGAAGCGAAAAGTTAAAAGGAAAGAATGTATTAATTACAGGAGGAGATAGCGGGATTGGACGAGCTGTGTCTATCGCTTTTGCAAAAGAGGGAGCAAATATTGCGATTGCTTATTTAAATGAGGATGAGGATGCGAATGAGACGAAGCACCGTGTTGAAAAAGAAGGTGTGAATTGTGTATTACTACCGGGAGATTTAAGTAATGAACAACATTGTAAAGATATTGTGGAAGATGCTGTTCGGCAGTTAGGTAGTTTAAATATTATTGTGAATAACGTTGCGCAGCAGTATCCGCAACAAGGGTTAGAGTATATTACAGCGGAACAGCTAGAAAAAACGTTTCGCATTAATATTTTTTCTTATTTTCATGTTACGAAAGCAGCACTTTCTCATTTAAAGCAGGGAGATGTCATTATAAATACAGCTTCTATCGTTGCGTATGAAGGAAATGAAACGTTGATTGATTATTCGGCAACAAAAGGAGCAATTGTTGCTTTTACAAGATCGCTATCTCAGTCCCTTGTGCCAAAAGGGATTCGTGTAAATGGTGTAGCACCAGGACCAATTTGGACACCACTTATACCATCAAGCTTTGATGAGAAGAAAGTATCACAATTTGGAAGTAATGTCCCGATGCAAAGACCTGGCCAGCCATATGAATTAGCACCAGCGTATGTATACTTAGCTTCTGGTGATTCTTCCTATGTCACGGGGCAAATGATACATGTAAATGGAGGCGTTATCGTAAATGGATAGTTTTTATTTATAAGAGCAAAGTAAAGTTAAGTACACTTATTATAGTGAGGGCTAGGGGGGATATAGATGAAAAAAGTATATTTCGTCTTACTATTATTTTTCTTCCTACCAGTTAGTGCTTTTGCTGATTCAGACCATTTAATATTAGTTAATCTTACGACAAATCAGTTGTCTTTTTTTGAGAATGGAAATTATACAAAAACATTTCCGGTAACGACTGGAAGAGACCGTACACCTACACCTGAAGGGAATTTTTGTATTATAACTAAATATAAAAATAAAGAATATCATCGAAAAAAGATACCTGGGGGTGCGCCGAATAATCCTCTTGGGACAAGGTGGCTTGGACTAGATAAAAAGGAGTATGCGATTCACGGGACAAATAGAGAATGGACGATTGGGAGTAGGGAATCGAATGGTTGTATTCGTATGCATGATAGAGATATACAATGGTTATATGACCGCGTACAATTACAGACGAAAGTAATTATTTCTCGTTTTCATACGAGTCCCGAATATGAGGCGAATAAAATTGGTTATCGCGTTGTGAGTTGGAATGGTCGTAAAGTAGAAGAAGAGCAAATTGGAATACTTACGTTAGTAGACCGTGTGAATATATATTGGCAAGAACCAAATGGGCAATTAACAAAGGTGAAAACAGTATTGCCGAATGAAAGATATGCTGTGTATTCAAAACGAAAAGATGGAATATATTATATAGGAAACAATTTGTATATTATAAATGAAACAGGAGAAAAAATTCGTTACGAGCAAATTCCTTCTTCGACTTTGAGTAATATATATAAACGGAAATACAACGTTCCGTAATAGCTACCGTATTATAGGCGGTAGCTTATTTCTACTTGGAGGTTAACTGCAACTATTGTATTTTGCTGAATATAATACAATACAGATTGGGGAGGCGGTTACATTATGAAAAGTGAATTTGCATTTAAAGTTTTCTTAGTAACGACTTGTTTGTTTATCGTGTATTTGTATGCGTTTCTCGTTTTTTCTTTTTATGTTCCATATGTTGATTTAATATTGTTTTTCGGGTTTATTTGGTCGTTTGTTAAAGCAAGGGAAGGGGAGAAGAGTGTATATCGTCGCATTACCTTATGTGGGACGGTCATTCTCGTTATTGTATACTTTTTTATGATGCATGATTTTTGGAGAGGAATGTAAAAAGCATACGATTAATCGTATGCTTTTACATCTAATATTTTGGCTTAAACGTATGACAACAAGTCTCTACACTTGTTGTTACGGAACTTTCTAGCGTTTCGTTTGTGAAAGCTGCGCTTGTATACGAGTTACTCATAGCTTGACCCGTTTCTTGTGCATCAGGTTGAACAACGATTGAACTTGCTTGACAAAAGTTACCTTGTCCCCAAAATGAGCAATTGGAAACGGAGCATTTTACTTCTGGCATAAAACCCCCTCCTTATACATTAGTGTGGGATTTTACGCCCATTTCATGTATAGAAGGAGTTTCCTTTTTCATCCCGCTATTCGCAAGGCAGTAAGAATGAAAAATCTCGACTAATTAAAGCTTCACTTTATTTTTTCGTTTGTTCGAACCACTCTTTAAATTTTTCTTTCGATTGTTCACCGCTAACACGGCTCACTTCTTTACCATCTTTAAAATGAATGATAGTTGGAGTACCTTTAATTTTATATTCATCCCAAGGAGCATCTAATCTTTCAATATCCATCACTTTCATATCAACATTTAAATCTTTAGCCATTGGGACGACAACAGGAGATACTTTTTGGCAATGAACGCAAGATGTTTGATAAAAGTATACTGTTTGTTCTTTTTTCTCTTCTAAATTCTTTTGGAGATCTGCAAGAGAAATTTTGTTTGCGTAGTAGTCAGAACCCCCTGATTGATTTGCACCGTTATCGATTTTTGGGCTACTTGCCGTGTTTTTTTCTTCCATTTGTGTCACAGCGAAAATGGCTGCAAACAGGGCGATAATAATACCGCCAAATATAAGCATTTTTTTCATTTTTTCATCTCCTTATTTATTTTTGATAACAATGAAGCTACAAACAGCGATTGTGATAAAGCCGATAAGTGCTAAGAACGGGATTGTCACGAAGCCGAACCAGTTTATGTATTCTCCCGTACAAGGTACGCGACCACAAGCTGCACCAGCAGCTGAAAATGCTGCGACTTTTTGAATAGCATAGTGATATAAAGAAATACAAGCACCAATACTTGCGATTGGTAAAGAATAACTTGCGATGCGATAGTCTTTCTTTGCTACCGCGATACCGAGCCATAAGACAAATGGATACATAAAAATCCGCTGATACCAACAAAGGACACAAGGCTCAAATTTCATGATTTCGGAAAAGTATAGACTTCCTAGTGTAGCGATAAAAGAAGCTCCCCATGCAGTTAATAAAGCATATTCTTGCTTTTTTTCTCGTCCCATATTTTATACCTCTCTTATAATAGTTACATACTAAATTATAGTATGAAGTGGTAGGGAAAAGAAAGAAAAAATATGTTTATCAATAAAAGTTTTATAAGAGGAAACTTTTATTTGTATGAATATTTTAAAAAGCGCCATTCTCTTTGAAGAGAATAGCGCTATATTTTACATCTGAATTTGCTCTATGTCGTCTATATGTGACTTTTGGGATGCATGGTCAATATATTGGAATAGGAGTTGCAATTGTTTATCAACTTCTGGTAGTTCTTTACTGTATTGATAAGCGTGTAAAAAGTGCTCAATACGCTTAGAAAATAATTGATCGTTCGTTTGAACCATTAGAACGAGTAACTTATCCCAATTACAGCAATACGTGTAATAGAGAGCTTTATCGTAGTCATTATATGTTTGCACTGTGTACCCTCCTTACTGAGGAGTTATATATAGTGTGTGAAAAGTAAGGAGAAATACACTTGAAAGAATTTGTTAAGAAAAAGGGTGAATGAAAAGAAAAAACGAGGTGTTTCCTCGTTTTAAGCTTTTGGCATTGGTGTAGGTGTCGGTTTTCCGTATCCTTCTTTATATTTATTATCGATATAATTACGAATTTCAAGTGTTGATTTGCCTTTTTGTTTCATGGAAGCAGATTCAACAGCGATTTCTAAACAATTAACGCAAGTTGTCGCATGGGAATCCCAAACAACCTCGCCATTCTTTTTAATTTCACGAATAAAGCAGTTTTTATTATTTTTATGACCTACACTTTCGCCACAACCGCAGTAACATGGAATCCAATCTAATAGTTCTGCATTTTGTCCAGCGACAGTGTATATATCTTTCATTTTTGGATCCATTTCATTTAGAAAGCTTGGAAGTGTGTCAATTCCTTTTGTTTTTTCTTGAATGTCAGCTTGTTGAGTATGTGTGGCGTGATCGTGTTCTTCTTTTGATTCAGATGATTTTTTTTCATTTGTACCAGTAGTTCCGCATCCAGCAAGAAATAGGCTTAGTACTGCGAGTAAAGAAAATACATATTTTTTCATACGCTTGTCCCCTTTACAAATGTATTAATCAAATTGTATCAAATATCATGGCGTGTCGGGTGAAGATTTTTTTGACTGATTTTTGAAGCGCCATCTTATTGAATGAAATAGAAATAAGATTGGGATATAAGCGTATACGATATATAAACCAGCTTGAGATAGTACGGTGTTTAATGTATTGATTTTTTCTCTATTTGTGAAGAACAGAGATGAAATAAATATAGTCACAATAAAAATTGGCAACGTAATCTTAAAAGGGATGCGAAAGGAATTTTTACTAATACGACAAGCGGACCAAATAGTTAAACAAAGATTAGGTAAAATAATAAGGTACCACATGAAAATAATAATGTACTCAAACCTTTGTATAAAAGGAACTTTAATGATCTTTAGCATTGTTAAGGTAGGCCAAATAGTATGGTGTAATTGCCCCTGACTATAGTACATAAAGGAAACAATTGCTAGTACTACATATAAAATAGTTGTAAAAGCTATCCCTCCATGTGCCCATTTATGTAATGATTTCCCTTTTCTTATAAATGGATAAAAGATAAGGATTGCTTCAAATCCAAGAAACTCTAATGCGGATGCTTTAGCTGAATATAGGATGTTTAAAGGTGAATGAGTGAGAATCGGGAAAATGTTGCGTACATGCGCGTATTTCATAGGGAAAACTAAGAAAAATAGTACGAAAATTGGTATGACGACACCCCAAAAACATATTCCAGTTACGGAACGGAATCCGCCTTTTATTATGTAATATGTCACGAGTAAAAATAATAAAGTTAATTTCCATGGCTTGATGGTAGGAAAGACCCAAACTTGAATAACTTCAATATATGTACGAAGCACGGTAAGGCAAAATAGTAGAAGATATGCGGCGAAGCACATAGACAAAAAGGTCCCAAGCCATTTTCCAAAACAAGTCTTATGAATGGTCATTAAATCATTATCTTTATCTAACATTTTTAACATGCAAAACAGTACGATATGAGTTGCAATACCAGCAATAATAAGGGAAATCCAAGAATCGTAACCGGCATATTGAGTAATAATTCGTTGGTATCCTAACACACCTACTCCAATTTGAAGAGAGTGTAATAAAAGAAATGTGAAATAAGGGGAAACAGTAATTGTTTTATTTTGTTCAGCCATTGTAACACCTCACTATTCTCCGATACCAGATTGTACGACATTGATTTGTACATGAACAGCAACATCTATATTAGGGTACATCGTTTTAATTTGTTTTATAGTCCATTTTCTTGAATGGCTACGAATTTCTTCGCTTATACCTATTGGATCAACGTCTTTTTCTTGGAATTGTTTTATTAGTTCGTTTAAATGTTTCTCAATGGTTTTTTCTACATGTTTTTTTACATATGTTACATTTTTTTTCTTTGTTAAATCGAGCCAATCTGGAGCGTTTTTAATGAGCCCGTTTAATTTGAGTTGTATATGAATTTTTGGCATGTTATCAGTATCCGAAAGGTAGCAAATGCTCTTGCCAGATAAATTTTGAGTGGCAACTAATCCTTTATGGTTACCTTGACGAATTGGAACGTCATAACGTCCATTTTTAGTTGGATTAATGAGTAATTTTAATAAAAAAGCCCCTTTTTTATCTGTATACATAACCACTTTATCTTGTTTTATAAAAGCGAGTCCCTTGATGGAAGCTGCTTGATCCTCATCAATTTTAATATAAGGAAGAAATGGATCACATCCTGATGAATAGTAGTTATATAAAAAAATATTTAAAGCAGTCCGTGGAATCGTTTCGTTTTCTATATTTTGTTCTAGTAAATCAGATAGATATAGCGAGCCATTTGTTTTGACATGTTTAAGAAGTTCTTCTGTTGAACCATCTACAAGTGCTAGCTGCACATCTCGGCCAATGTTAGGGTCACGTTGTAAGTTGTTAATAACATCCCCAATCCCACGTTCGCCAAATGATTTTCCAAATAGGGCAACCCGCATTTGACCTATAGCGATAGTGTGTGGGGATTTGGCGTTTTGAAGTGAAGCTATCGTTTCAATTGTGCCTGCAGTAGTTGACTGTGTTTGAGGCTTTGACTGAACTCCTCTTGTGTAATCAGGGTAAAGGATAGTCCCACGAAATTGTTTTTCATTTGCTATATCAAATCCCGCTACATGAATAATTCGTTGTGTATCTACTATATTTGATTGCGTACAGCCGGATTGGAAAATTAAAATGATAATGGAAAAGCATAATAAAACATTTTTCATTTGTCTTCACCATCATGCTTTTCTTTCGCTTCGTTTGGATCATAGCGCCATTTCTTTTTCGGTCTCAGAAAAGATGCGCGACCTGCAGTTTGACTAAAGGGTAAGCGTAGGAGACCTTCTGCCGTCCCCAAACCGCGGAATGGATATAAAGGTAATAAATAAGGCGATCCAAGTGATTTCAAGCGAATTAAATGAGCTAATATGAATACGAATCCAACGATGAGACCTACGCCACCAAACGCTCCAGCTAAAATAATGAGTGGGAATCGTAGTATTCGAATTGTGGAAGACATTTTTACTGTTGGTGTTGTAAAAGAAGCGAGCGCAGATAATGCAGCTGCAATTAATAAAATGGTGCTCGTTAAAGCAGCTTCAACAGATGCTTGCCCAATTACAATACCTCCAACAATACCAATGGTTTGCCCAACTTTAGTCGGTAAGCGTGCTCCAGCTTCGCGGAGCAATTCAATTGTAATTTCTAAAAATAGTGCTTCCAAAACAGGTGGGAATGGTACGTTAGCTCTAGAATAAATAATAGGACCAAGTAAATCAGCAGGAATCATTTGATAGTGATACGTTAATACAGCTGTATAGATAGCTGAAGAGAATAGAGAGAATGCTGCTCCAAAGAATCGAACCATTCTAAGAAACGAGCCTGCTATCCATGGCAAATAATAATCTTCGGGAGAGACGAAGAAATCAAGTAATGTTGCTGGTCCAGCTAATGCGTACGGTGAACCATCCGTTAAAATGACAACCCCTCCATTCAGTAATGCATAAACGGAGCGATCTAAACGCTCTGTAGGTAGTAAAACAGGGAAGGGAGAATTGCTATTATCACTAATAAGCTGTTCGATCATAGTGGCATCAAAAGGAAAATCAAAATCAATACCTCGTAGGCGTTGCACTGTAGTATTTACATGTTGCATATTTGTGATTTCCGCCATATAAGCGACTATAATTTTCGTTTTCGATATAGAGCCAACAGAAAGTTCTTTGAAAATTAATTGTTCTGTTACAATTGTTCGTCGAAGTAAATGCATATTTGTATCGATATTTTCGACAAACCCGATTTTTGGACCAATAACACTATATTCATTTTCTGTATCGTTATATAATCTCGTTCCTAAAACGGAACTTTCCGCATTTATGAGTGCATACGATTCTTGCCCTGAACCTTTTTTTAGCTGTAATAACACATATCCAGCTAATAATTTTTCACGAATATCATCAATGGAAGGAGAGATGATAATGTCTTCAATTGATACGATGTTTGCGATATCTCCAATGTTTTGAATTTCTTTTAATTCAATTTTTATAGGTGCTAAAATGAATCGCTTAATAATAAGTGATTCTACTGTAGACTGATAATAAAACAAGCATAAAGAGCCATCTTCTATGACGTTATAAGAAGCAAAGTCACTTGACTCTTTCATAGTTTGGATAAATTTCGGGATAGAACAGACGGTTTGCTTTTTCTTTTTAGACGATAAGCGAAACATTTTCTCACCTCTCACATACATTATTTACTTGTGTTAGTTTTTGGGAAAGACGGGAATTTATACTTGAAAATTAAAAGTTCATAAAGAAAAGGAAGAGTATGAATAACTCTTCCTTTTTGCGCATTAATTTGCTTTCTTTTCTTTAATAGACTTCACTAATTTAATCATTTCCGCTCGTATATCTTCTTTTTTTACATTTAATTTTTCTGCAATTTGTTTAATATCCATTCCATCTTTTTTCATTTTTAGTACATCATCAAGAGGGGTATTACTTTTTTGAGAGATGATTGTTAATACTGTGAGTTGACGTAAGCCGATATTATATTCTGTCATTTTTTGTTGTAGTCCATCTGGTGTAGATTTTTGCATAGTTGCTAACTGTTGTAACAGTGCTTTTTTTGTTTCTTTATTCATATGGTGTTTTTTCAATTTACTTGGGTCTACACCGAAATACTCTGCTGTTTTCTCCCAAGATTTATTTTTCTTATAGTAAGCTAGAACGTCTTTAATTTCTTTTTTACTCATTTTTGCAATGTGGGCAGCTTTCCAAATTTCGTGTTTCGTATAGCCGAGTTTTTCGAGCGATTGCATTTCTTCTTCCGGAATTGATTTATGGTGGTGCATAGTCACTTCTTTTGGCGTGGCAGCAGAAGCAGGGAAGGTAGATACCCCGCATAACAATGCGGCCATAGTCATACTTACTGCGATTTTCTTGTACATATAAACTCCTCCTAGATGGATAATGTGGAAAACTTTACACATATCATTTCCATAAAATGTGAAAAACTTGTGAACAAGCTAAGTTTTTTTATTCACAATACAAAAATAAGTTTTTAAAAGTTTTCCAACATAAAACATTGATTAATAGTAAAAAACTAGGTTATAATCGAAATTGAAAATCAATATCAATAATGAACTTATACATATAGATAAAAATAAGGGAGAGAAAAATATGACTACATATACTTCCATCGCAAGTGTGATTAAAGAAAGACGCTCTGTGCGCACATTCACAGATAAAGCAGTAGACAAAGATTTATTACTTGAACTATTAAACGATGCAACGTGGGCACCAAACCATAAACACCGTGAACCATGGAATTGTAAGCTATACATTGGAGAAGGCCGCAAACAATTAGTAGATGCAGTATTAAACTCTTTCACAGAAGAAGAAAGAGCAAAACGTGGTAAAATTTTATCTGATCGTTTCTTAAGCACGCCTGCACAAATCGTTGTTTACATTAATGAAGATCCGCGCCAAATTCAACGTGATGAAGACTACGCTGCAACATGTGCATTTGTACAAAACTTCCAATTACTAGCTTGGGAACGTGGTATAGGATGTGTTTGGAAATCAGGCGGATTAAACTACAATCCATTATTTATAGAAGGAATCGGTTTAACAAGAGGCCAACGTATCGTTGGAATTCTTCACCTCGGCTATTTCGATAAAGCACCAGAAGGAAAAGCTCGTACACCGATTACGGAGAAGATGGAGATTATTGAGGGTTAATAGATGAGACATTCTCGTTTTATGAGGATGTCTTTTTATTATGCAATCAATCCTCATGAAAGCTTGTTCTCTGTCATACACTTTCTTAAGGGAAAGTGTAAGGAGGGAAAATAATGAGAGCAAGTGACGATAAAGCACTGCAATATGCGATTGCAGAAATTACGGAAATTGCGACTGGATTTGGGCTTGATTTTTATCCGATGCGCTATGAAATATGTCCAGCGGAAATTATTTATACATTTGGTGCATATGGGATGCCGACGAGGTTTTCACATTGGAGTTTTGGAAAGCAATTTTTCAGAATGAAATTACAATATGATTTAGGTCTAAGTAAAATATACGAACTCGTTATTAACTCTGATCCATGTTACGCCTTTTTATTAGATACGAATTCTTTAATTCAAAACAAATTAATTGTAGCGCACGTGTTAGCGCACTGTGATTTCTTTAAAAATAATATTCGTTTTTCGAATACGAAGCGAGATATGGTAGAAAGTATGGCCGCAACAGCGGATCGCGTGAAAGCATATGAGCATAAGTATGGAAAAGAAGAGGTAGAAACGTTTTTAGATGCAGTACTTGCCATTCAAGAACATATTGATCCATCGCTTATGCGTCCGAAACTCGCCTGGAGTATTGACGATTTAGAAGAGGAAGAAGTAGAAAAGAAAAAAGCATCACAATACGATGATTTATGGAATTTAGATGATCGAAATAAAAAGAGAGAACGATCTAATATACGTAAAAAGAAGAAGATTCCACCACAACCAGAGAAAGATTTGCTCCTCTTTATTGAAGAATATAGCCGTGAGCTAGAAGAGTGGCAGCGTGATATATTAACGATGATGCGTGAGGAAATGTTATACTTTTGGCCACAACTTGAAACGAAAATCATGAATGAAGGCTGGGCCTCCTACTGGCATCAGCGCATACTTCGTGAAATGGACTTAACATCTGATGAAGCTATTGAATTTGCGAAATTAAATGCGGGTGTAGTTCAACCTTCAAAAACAAGCATTAACCCATATTACCTCGGTATTAAAATGTTTGAAGACATTGAAGAACGCTACAACAATCCAACAGAAGAAATGAAACGACGCGGCGTAAAACCAGGCTCTGGTCGTGAAAAAATCTTTGAAGTACGCGAAATTGAATGGGACGTATCATTCCTAAGAAACTATTTAAATAAAGAACTCGTTATGAGAGAAGATATGTACTTATTCCAGCGTCAAGGAAAAGAATATAAAGTAATAGATAAAGAGTGGCAACATGTGCGTGATCAGCTCGTAAATATGCGTACAAACGGAGGATTCCCGTATTTAGTAGTAGAAGATGGAGACTACTTAAAGAACGGAGAATTGTACATTAAACATAGCTACGAAGGAATCGAGCTTGATTTAAAATACTTAGAAAAAGTATTGCCATACATTCATCAATTATGGGGAAGAACAGTGCATATGGAGTCCATTGTGGAAAGTAAGGGCGTTGTATTTTCGTATGATGGGAAGATGGTGCATCGGAAGTATGTGTGACAAGGAAAGCCACTATGTATGTAGTGGCTTTTTTGTACATTTAAAAATATTCATTTACGATAAAGACTTTGAAATTTCGTTTTTAGAAACGGTTTCTACATAACCAGTGTGTTCATTCTGATGGTCATCTGTGTATTGAATACCGATAAAATAAAAAGAATCCATGTTCCTAATCACTTTTGTATAACTAATTTTTTCAGGACGTTCTTTAAAGAGTTTGAATTTTTTTGTTTCTACGTTGTAAGTGTATAAATCTCCACCGTAATTAGCATTTCCTGCAGCTCCACCTATTACAAGTAATAAGTGATTATCATCAATCCATGTAGCACTCTTGCAAGTTTGTAAATTAGGTGATTTAGGTTCTTTAGCGGCATCTACGTCGATTATTGTGCGTTTGCCAGTTGTAAAATCATATATAGATAATTCACCTGGTTCATCAGCTAATACTTGGCTATTCACAACAATCTGATCATCGTTAGGCGAAATTTCGTAGTCAAGTGATCTACCTGAAGTAGATTTCCATAGTGGAATAGCTTTTCCTTCTGTATTCTTAACTAGTAAAGAAACCTCGTTTTCATCTGTATCCGACGCATTGTTTTTTTTCTTTTCCTTGTCGGAATTTTGTTGTTTCGTTTCCTGTGCTGTATCAAGTTGTTTTGTAACAACAGATTTCTTTTGGGGTAAAGAAATTATATTGAAATAACCTAAAACAAATATTGCTATGAGTACAGCAATAATCCCCAGTAATAAAGTATTTAAATAGCGACTTTTCATAGTATCCTCCCGTTAATTTCAATATTATGGATTCATAATATCACAATAAATACGCTCCCACTATATTAATTTGTAATATTTGGTTCAAATTAATGATGGTATGTTCTCTGGTATACCGATGGAACCTTTTTCGGAAACTGCTTTAGAAATGAAAGAGAGTCTTCGAAATGAATTAGCTTTCTTTGGTGGGTATACGAATGGATATATTGGTTATTTACCAACGAAGGAAGAATTCTTATATGGTGGGTATGAAGTGGAATTAAGTCCTGTCGTGTATGGGCCGGTTACGAATTTATTGATGCCACCGGAGGAGAATACTGCGGAGTTGATTGTGAAGAAGGTTATGGATTTATGTAATAAAGCGAAATTTTAATGGGACAGATCTTTGAACGCAGAGTAAAGAAATTGGGATTTCAATAGGGAAAACGGATGAAGAAGGAAAAGTTATTTGGAGGAATGTGAGAAAGGGAAAATATATCGTATTTTTGCCAAATAGTGAGACGCAAATAGTTAGGATTAACGATAGAGATGAAACGAGGGTAATAAATATATCATTGTAAAAAACGAATCCATTTGGATTCGTTTTTTATTGGTAAATATAGTAGTTGAAAAAGTTTTTTTTAAATCAAATCCTTTACTATATACCCTTTAGGGTATATAGTATTATACAAAGTTACAAAGTAATGTATAATATAGTTATAAATACGGAGGTGGTCTAAAGTGGAATACAATCAAGATATGAAAAATAGATTGAAACGTATTGAAGGTCAAGTTCGTGGTGTGCTTCGTATGATGGAAGAGGGGAAAGATTGCCGAGAGGTTATTACACAATTAACGGCGTCCCGTTCTGCACTTGATCGTACAATTGGACTTGTTGTTGGAACAAATTTAGAGCAATGTTTACGTGAGCAGTTTGAAAAAGGTAATGGTTCAAATGAAGATTTAATTAAAGAAGCTGTTCAATTACTAGTAAAAAGCCGATAATCTGTCAAACCTATGTGTTGACAGATTATCAAAAACATTTTAATATACCCCTACAGGTATATGTATATAAATTGTGGAGGAATTGATGGTGAGTATAAAAGTAGATATGAGTTTAGATTGTAAAGGGTTGGCCTGTCCGATGCCGATAGTGAAAACGAAGAAGGCGATGGAAGGATTGGCATCAGGGCAAGTGATTGAAGTTGAAGCGACGGATAAAGGTTCTACGTTAGATATACAAGCTTGGGCGAGGAAAGTAGGGCATCAATATATTGGGACGAAACAAGAGGAGGATAAATTGATGCATTATGTGAGGAAAGCGCATGAGCATGAAGTGAATGAAGTTGTGAAATATCCTTATACAATTACGAATACGGAATTACAGTTTATATTATCTAGTGGAGAAGAGTGCATCATATTAGATGTTCGCGAAGCAGCGGAATTTGCTTTTGGTCATGTTCCATCCGCTATTTCGATACCACTAGGTGAGTTAGACCGTGCAGATTTAGATCAAGAGAAGCAAATATATGTTATTTGCCGAACAGGTAACCGTAGTGATGTAGCTTGCCAAATGCTGAAAGAGAAAGGTTATTCAAATGTGAAAAATGTCATTCCTGGTATGGTAGGGTGGCAAGGAAATGTGGAGAAATAAAATTTTTTAAATAAAAATATACCTATGGGGGTAATTGGATGGAAGTTAAACTGTTAGAAGCAAAAGATGTTGCAGAGAAAGTTTTATTTGGAGAGTTGTTTATTTTAGATGTTCGTAATGAGATTGATTATGATGATTGGAAAATTGAAGGGAAACAAATCTTTTCTATCAATAAACCGTATTTTGATTTGTTAGATGGTGTGGATCATATTGTAGATGAATTGCCGAGGGAGAAAGAGATTTTAGTCGTATGTGCGAAAGAAGGTTCTTCACAGTTTGTTGCAGAGCAATTGTTACATGCTGGTTTCAATGATGTTTATTATTTAGCTGGTGGTATGAAAGCTTGGAGTGAATATGTGAAGCCGTTAAAAGTAGGCGATGTACAGGACGGAGGCAGTATATATCAATTTAACCGCCTTGGGAAAGGCTGTTTGTCTTATATGATTATTTCAAATGGTGAAGCAGTAGTTATTGATGCGATAAGAACAGTTGAAGCATATGAAGAGTTTGCGAAAGAGCATAGCGTTACGATTACGAATGTAATGGATACACATTTACATGCAGATCATATTTCTGGTGGACGTAAGTTAGCTGAAAAAGTAGGTGGTACGTATTGGTTACCTCCAAAAGATGCGGAGGGAGTTGTTTTCTCTTATGAACCGCTAGTAGAAGGGTCTGTTATTACTGTGGGGGGTACCAAAATTGAAATTGATGCATTATACTCACCAGGACATACGATTGGAAGTACGTCATTTATTGTAGATGATTCCTATTTACTATCAGGTGATATTTTATTTGTCGATTCAATTGGGCGTCCAGATTTGGCTGGGAAGGCTGAAGACTGGGTGAGCGATTTGCGAAATACGTTATACAAGCGATATAAGGAATTATCGCAAGAGTTAATAGTTTTACCAGCTCATTATTCAAAAATAAGTGAAATGGATGAAAAAGGGATTGTGAGTGCGAATTTAAAACAATTGTTTGAAGTGAATACAGGACTAAATATGAAAGATGAGGATGAATTCCGTAAAATTGTAACGGAGAATTTACCACCCCAGCCGAATGCTTATCAAGAGATTCGTCAAACGAATATGGGGAAAATTCATCCGAGCGTAGAAGAAGAACGTGAAATGGAAATTGGTCCAAATCGCTGTGCAGTTCATAAAGTGAAACTTTAATCAGTGGGGGTTTTGTTCAGCCCCCACTGATTATTAGCCCTCACCAATCGGGCGTTTACGGGCAGTTGATCTCCCACCTAACTTCTTTGCTCTAGCCGAATTTTGAGGTGGGAGTTTTACTGCCCGTTAATGCGGGATAAATAAAAAATGGAGGTTACTATGATGAATATTAAACAAGTATTAGATGCGAAAGATTTAGCATGTCCAATGCCGATTGTAAGAACGAAGAGAGCGATGGATGCATTGCAAACTGGAGAAGTGTTAGAAGTGCATGTAACGGACAAAGGTTCAGTTAAGGACATTCCAGCGTGGGCAAGTAAAGGTGGCCATGACATTGTAAAGAGTGCAGAAGAAGGCGATGTATTGAAGTTTTGGATTAAGAAGGCGTAGTGAAGAACAGTAGAAGGCTATGATTTTTGAGTGATAAATATGGTAGGTAAATAATTTTGAAATTTTATATACCCCTATAGGTAATTGAGAGGAGATTATCATGGAACAACAGAAGAAAACAACAATTGTGTTATTTAGCGGAGATTATGATAAAGCGATGGCAGCTTATATTATTGCAAATGGTGCAGCGGCGTATGATCAAGAGGTAACTATTTTTCATACTTTCTGGGGATTAAATGCTTTAAGGAAAGATGAACATGTGAAAGTAAAGAAAACCTTTATAGAGAAAGTATTCGGAAAGATGATGCCGCGCGGTGCGAATAAGATGGGGCTATCTAAAATGAATTTTGCTGGTATGGGACCGAAGATGATAAAAGGTATTATGAAAAAACATAACGCTATGCCTTTGCCGGATTTAATTGAATTAGCGAAAGAACAAGGAGTCAAACTTGTAGCTTGTCAAATGACAGTAGATTTATTAGGGTTAAAAGAGAAAGAGGTTATGGAAGGGGTAGAGTTTGCGGGGGTAGGAGCATATTTAGCAGATGCTTCAGATGGGAATGTAAACTTATTTATTTAAATCACCTTCTTTCAAGAAGGCAGGGGATATAAGGTGAGTTTAGTTGTATTACTTTTTATAGTCGGTTTTATAGGATCATTTATATCGGGAATGGTTGGGATTGGCGGAGCGATTATTAACTATCCGATGATCTTATATATTCCGGTACTGTTAGGATTTCCTGGCTATACGTCACATGAAGTGAGCGGTATTACAGCGGTGCAAGTATTCTTTGCAACTTTTGCTGGTGCATGGGCATATCGGAAAAGCAATGATATGGATAAAACGTTAGTTGTGTATATGGGAGCTAGTATATTAGTGGGAAGTTTCATAGGGAGTTTTGGAGCGAATGTATTAGAAGAACATACAGTTAATGTTGTATATGCAACATTAGCTACGATCGCAGCTGTGTTGATGTTTGTACCGAAACAAAATAATAGTGGAGAAGTGAAGTATACTAAATGGTTAGCAAGTCTGTTGGCATTTATTGTAGGGGGAGCATCAGGCATTATAGGAGCTGGAGGATCTTTTCTATTAGTTCCAATTATGTTAGTCGTTTTAAAATTACCGATACGGATGACGATTGCAACATCAATTGCAGTTACGTTTATTTCTTCAATAGGTATTACTACAGGGAAAGTGATTACTGGACAAGTAGTTATTATTCCTGCTTTTATTATTGCAATTGCTAGTATCTTTGCTGCGCCACTTGGAGCAAGAGTCGGGAAGAAAATGAATCAAACAGTATTGCAATATATGTTATCAACTTTAATTGTAGGTACTGCTATTAAGATGTGGATTGATATGATATCAAAGTAAAAGGATGGTGCTGCTTGCAGCCCATCCTTTTCTTTATCCTGCTATTTGCGAGCAGTATAGTTTGACTTTATGCCCAGATAACTTTCATTAAGTTTTTGTACTCATCATTCGCTAATTTATATAGCATTCTTGTATGTTCAAAGACAAGTGCTGGATTAAAGTTTGGTTCTGAGAATGCAAGAGATGTTGAAATATCAATTGCATTTTGCTTATTTAAAGTGAATTTTGCAAAGCGATACGATGTGTTTAATTCGTTGATAACATGTAAAATATCATTTGTTGATGTTGCATCAGGTACGTAAGCAACATTGAAGCAATATATATCTACAGTAGGATGTTCATTTTGAAAAGCAGCGATAAGCTGAATTTTTGCGCCAGCTTCTGTCTCTAATCCTACTGAAAAATGAACAGAACCATCATTTTCATCTATAATTTCTTCCATGTATATATCGTTGGATTTTAAGTAATCTTTGAAATCTGAAATGTTATGTTTTACTGCAGCTTTCATTTGTATAAGCCCCCTGGTAATTGGAATAGATTGCTATCATTTATTATAATTTAAAAATATTAAAAAAGATAGTTAGAAAGTTCTGATTTTTAATTTCGAAGAAATAAAAAGAAGAGTTGCTCTACCTCCATAGAGCAACTCTTCCCTATTATTCACTGTCATTAGACGATGTTTCTGTATCTTCATGATTACTTGATTCACGTTCACTCGTATTTTCGGACTTAGACTCTTTTGTTTTTTTGGAATCAGAGTCAGTCTTTGTATATGCAGGTAGTCCAAGATGAGCACGAAGTTCGTTCGTAACAGTTGCTAATTCTTTTTTGTCTGGATTGTAGTAATATGTTCGGCCGCCACCAGCAGATTGGCTACATGTATCATCACCTTTTGCCATATAGCAGTCTTCACCTTGAATTTGTAATTTCTCAATTTCTGAATCTGATCCATACTTATAGAATGAAAGCATATCATCGAATGTTAAGTTTGTAACGAATTGTCCGTTAATATCATCAATGATGTTACCAACTTTTGTTACAGATCCAACACTTGTTAGTTTCTTTAAAATAGCTTCGATAACAAGTTGTTGACGTTGTCCACGCATGGCATCACTATCAACGTGTCTTGTTCTAGCAAGAGCAAGAGCTTCTTCACTGTTTAACTTTTGAACACCTTTTTTCAGATGAATTGCATCGGCGTTATCATTACTATCTTGTTCAGTGAATTCAACTGGTACATCGACCTCAATACCACCTAAATCATCGACAATTTTCATGAATGATTTGAAGTTAAACTTTACAAAGTAGTCAACAGGCACATTTAATAATTTTTCAACTGCGTCTATACTTGCTTGTGGTCCACCAGCTTTTCCGTTTTTAGCAGAACCGTATGCATGAGCGTGTGTTATTTTGTCTTTTTTCTTTTCAATTGGAATATAAGTATATGTGTCTCTTGGAATACTTAGTAGTTTAACAGTTTTGCTATCTTTATTAAAAGTTGCAAGTAATAGTGCATCTGTTCTTATAGCCTCACCATATTCTTTTCCTCGGACATCACTTTCATCAACACCCATTATTAAGACAGAGACATTATTTGTAATAGGTTTTACGGCTTTATCACGTAAATCAGATTTATCACCGCGTGCTAAATCATGTGCGGCATTTCGAACAGCAGAAGATGCTTTATTTACTAAAAACCATGTATAACCGCCACCTACTAGTAAAATAAATATAATAGCGCTTATAATAATTTTTGTTTTTTTCTTACTTTTTTTCGGTTTATTGCGTGTATTTTCTTGCAAAGATGGGTTTTGCTCCATTTCCTGTACTCCTTCATTTGGATTGAAATACGACACTCATATCCACTTATTATAATGAAATTTGATCAAAAAAAACATTACAAATCATTTACATTTCGTAAAAATTCAATATATTTATAAAAAGTGAGATTTTCTATATAGGATTTTTCAGATGTAGGATAAGTATATGTTCTTTTAGGAGAAATGAAAATATGTATTATGAGAAAGTGATAGAGAAGTAAGATTTGTTGAAATATAGCCAAGAAGAAATGGGAGTGGCATTTATATTTTCTATATAATAAAGAAGAGTTTTATGGATGAAGGAGAGAGCATAATGGATCATACATCATTCCGAGCAATTGTTGTAAACGAAATGGAAAATCATCAGTTTGAAAGAAAAGTTGTTGAGAGAGAGGTAAGGAGTTTACCTGAAGGAGACGTACTCGTACGTGTTCATTACTCTTCATTAAATTATAAAGATGCTCTTTCAGCTACAGGGAATAAAGGTGTAACGAGAACATATCCTCATACACCAGGAATCGATGCTGCAGGAGAAGTTGTGAGTAGTGAAGATGATTCCTTTAAGGTAGGGGATCAAGTTATTGTAACGGGATATGATTTAGGTATGAATACTTCTGGTGGTTTCGGTGAATATATTCGCGTGCCATCATCTTGGATTGTTCCTTTACCAGCAGGACTATCTTTAAAGGAAAGCATGATGTATGGGACAGCAGGTTTTACAGCTGCTATATCGGTATATAAGCTTATTAGAGCAGGAATAACGCCTAGTAGGGGAGATATTTTAGTAACGGGTGCTACAGGCGGTGTAGGTAGTGTTGCAGTGAGTATTTTAAGTAAATTAGGGTATAACGTAGTAGGGGCAACAGGGAAAATGAAAGAGGAGCAGATGTTACTACATCTTGGAGCCAACAAGGTAATTCATCGTGATGAATTACATGATAAGTCAGGAAGACCAATGCTTAAAGGTATATATGCTGGGGTGATTGATACTGTAGGCGGAAGTATGTTAGAAACGGCTTTAAAATTAGTACGATATGACGGTTGTGTAACGACGTGTGGAAATGTGGCAGGGCACGAATTACATACAACGGTATATCCGTTCATATTACGAGGAGTTAGCCTTCTAGGAATAGATTCAGTTCAATGTCCAGTAGATGTGAGAAGAGAAGTGTGGGCGTTATTAGCGGCTGAGTGGAAAAATTCAAATTTAGCATCTTACACAGAAGAATGTACGTTAGAAGAATTAGATGAGAGATTTACATTTATATTGCAAGGAAAGTTAAAAGGAAGAACAGTTTTAAAAATGAAATAAAAAAGAGACGCTTAATTTAGCGTCTCTTTTCTTCGTTATTATAATGATTGTTTTAAATTGATTTTTCCTTGTTCACCTAAAACACCGTCAGCGATATTTACAGCGTGATCACCGATACGTTCTAAGTTACTTACCATATCAACGAAGATGATACTTGCATCACCTGAACAGCTGCGTTCGTTTAGACGTAATACGTGACGTTTACGAAGAACACGTTCCATTTGGTCGATTTTACGTTCTTTTGCAATAACTGTTTGAGCTAGTTCAGTGTTAAAGTTTGTTAAAGCTTCAACTGCATCGTGTAATGTTGAAATTGTTAATTCAAGCATTTCATTTAGTTCAGCTAGTGCTTCGTCTGATAATGAAACACGGTTTGAAATTTGGAAATCTACAAGTTCTACAAGGTTTTCTACATGATCACCGATACGTTCAATATCTCCAACAACACCTGCTAGAACAGAATGTTTCTCAGAATCCGCTGGTGAAAGTGGTTTTTCTGATAGTAGAACTAAATACTCGGTAATTTTCTTATCTAAATTGTTAATAGCTCCTTCTAATTGAGTAGCCATGTTTGCATGTTTTTTGTCTTGTGTATTTAAAAATTGATTCGCTTCTTTTAATCCGTGTAATGAAAACTCAGCCATACGAATAATCTCTTTTTGCGCTTCTGTTAAGGCGATAGCAGGAGATTGTTCAATAAAGATTGGATTTAAATGTTGCGGTTTGAAATCAATAGCAGCATCTTCACCACGAATAATTTTTGTTACGATCCATGCTAATACTGCAATGAATGGGAACTGAATAATTGTATTCGTTACGTTAAATGTTCCGTGTGCAAATGCGATTGTCATTTCTGGATTTAAGTTTAATGACGTTTGGAAATATTGAATTAAATTTGTAAATGGTACTAATAAAATCGTAAAGATAATTGTACCGATAATATTAAAGATAACGTGAACTAATGCTGCACGTCTTGCTGCAATAGAAGTACCGATTGCTGCTAATACCGCTGTAATTGTTGTACCGATGTTATCACCGAACAATACAGGAAGAGCAGCTTGTAAGTCGATTGCACCTTGACCGAATAGTTCTTGTAAAATACCGATTGTTGCACTTGAACTTTGTACAATTAAAGTGAAGACTGTACCGACAACAATTCCTAAAATTGGATTGTCACTCATGCTAACCATTAATTCTTGGAATGATTCTAAAGAGCGAAGAGGTTTCATACCTGCGCTCATTAATTCTAAACCGAAGAATAACATACCAAAACCGAACACAACTTGACCTACAGAATGTACTTTTTTATTTTTAAAGAAGAATAATAAAATTGCTCCAACTGCCATAATTGGGAGAGCGTATTCTCCGATTTTAATTCCGATAATAAATGCAGTAACTGTCGTTCCGATGTTCGCACCCATAATAACACCAATTGCTTGTCTTAATGTCATAAATCCGGCACTTACAAGTCCGACTGTTAAAGCGGTTGTTCCTGAACTTGATTGGATTAATACAGTAACTAACATACCTGCTAGTACACCCATAAGTGGGTTTGTTGTAAAGCGATCTAGAATATCGCGAAGACGATCTCCAGCTGCTTGTTGCAGTCCATCGCCCATGTATTTAATCCCGAATAAGAAAATACCCAATCCACCAATGAACTGGAAGATCATATCTTGAATATTGTATTCCACGCATTCCACTCCTTAAATTTCATGTACGATGTAATTATTAACTGAACCTTGAGTAACTGTAAACGGTTTATCAGTAAAATTTACACTAAATTTACAAAGGGATAAAAAGTTTACAATTCTTTAAAGAAACAGCTGTATTTTATTGGTTTTTGTCCTTTTAAAATGGTGTTTTCGTAAAGAAGTCGCATTTTTTAGAATAATATTATCCCACTTTAACGGGCAGTAAGACCCCCACCTCAAAATTCAGCGGAAGTAGAGAAGTTAGGTGGGGGATCAACTGTCCGTAAAAGTCCGATTGGTGAGGGCTAATAATCAGTGGGTGAGGAACAAAACCCCCACTGATTAAAGTTTCACTTTATTCGATTGGATAGGAAAGAGAATATCTGTAAGTTCATCGTATATTTTTTGATGAAAGTTAAAAAAATATGTAGGAAAATGCATGTAGTTTTGTCTCGTAAAGGCAACTGTTATGACAACGTAGTAATGGAGAATTTCTTTGGAATCATGAAGTCTGAGTTTCTCTACATAAAAGGGTTTGAAAGTGTAGAGCACTTCAAAATAGAATTAGAAAAATATATAGATTATTACAATACAAAACGGATAAAGGAAAAATTAAAAATGAGTCCGGTGCAATACCGGACTCATTTTTATCAAGCTGCCTAATGAAATAACCGTGTCTAACTTTTAGGGGGCACTTCATTATCCAGCAGCTTTTTCTGTATTTTTATCTCCATGCTTTTGTTTTCTTATACTGGTAATGTAAATAAAGAGGAAAGCAATAAGTAATAGCGAGGAATAGCGATATACAGTTGCATAGGTTGTAAAGTGTGCAATGAATCCAAATATAATCGCTCCAGCACCGATTCCAAGGTCAAAGGCAGAGAAGAATGTAGCTGTTGCGACCCCACGTCGGTGTGGTGCTACTCGGTCGATCATCCATGCTTGTAGCGCTGGCTGAATTGCTCCAAAACCACTTCCGTAACAAGCTGCTGCAATGATCAAGCTCGGAATTGTAGTCGTATACGATAATAAAATAATACCTATAAACGTTATAATAACTCCTGGAATAATGACGAATGTGTGACCTTTCGCATCATATAGCTTTCCGGAGAATGGGCGAGTCACAGCAATTGCTAGTGCGTTACATAAAAAGAAGAGACTAATATCAGCAATGCCAACTTCAGTAGCGAATAGTGTGATAAAGCTTCCGATTCCTCCGTACATTAATGTAATACATAATATTAATAATGAAGGAAGTAAAGCTTTGCGCTCAATAAATCCATCGAGAAAAGTACCAGATGATTGTTTTGGTGGTTGTTTCGTTTGTTTGATTT
The DNA here is from genome assembly GCA_027694045.1 of Bacillaceae bacterium OF18-1A. Classification (GTDB taxonomy): domain Bacteria; phylum Bacillota; class Bacilli; order Bacillales; family Bacillaceae_G; genus Bacillus_A. Next base: position 49,689 of record JAQEWB010000007.1, read on the forward strand.
GAAGTAGTTTCGTTAATATTAATGAAACTACTGTGCATGAGAGTGCACATAAAAAAAGAACGGTGAAATTATATGTTTGCATAAGCCATAGTCCAATTAATGGACCGAGAGCCATTGCAATTGTTCCAGAAAGACCGAAATACCCCATGCCTTCTCCGCGGCGAGCTGCTGGAATTAAATCAGAAACGACAGTTCCATATGTAGTCGTTGTAATACCGAAACCAGCTCCATGTAAAATACGAACGGCAAGCAAGAGAAAAACAGTGGAGGCGAAAAGGTAACTCCCCATAGCGAGTAAACAAATAGCAGTACCGATCATCAAAATGATTTTTTTATTGAATTTCTGCAAAGCGTTCCCAGTTAACGGTCTAACAAAAAGTGCCGCAACGGTAAACATACCGACAACAAATCCGATATTAGAACTTGTGCCACCAATTTCTTTCACATAAACGGGTAAGGTTGGAATTAACATTTGAAACCCTAAAAACATACATAAGTTTGCAAAAATTAAAGCAACAAATTCTTTTGTCCATAACGGTTCTCGTTTTACGAGTACTGCTTCTCCCATATATTCATCCCCTATATAAATTTATCCTGCTATTTGCCGGGTAGTAAGAGCCCCAGTTCCAAGTTCAGCGAAAGCAAAGAAGTAAGGTGGGGGTTAACTGCCCATAAACGTCTAATTGGTGAGGAACAAAACCCCCACTGAATAAAGTTTCACTTTATTCCCTTTTCTTTCGAGTATATGTATTGGTCAATGTAACAGTCAAGAAAGGTGTCTTGAAAACGGATAATAATTTTTAAGATGAAAAACTGACAAATTTGTGTAAAAGCTACACAATTATGAAAAAAAGATGTAAAGTATAGATGTATAGACTTGTAGCTGTTAAGAATGATAGAAATGATTTTTTTCTTTAAAGAAAGCGGATTCAAAAGGGTAGTGAATGAGAAGGGGATATATACTTTTTCACTACATATATTTGAAAAGGTTTACAAAACGATGAAGAAAGAGGCGTGTACATATGAGACGATTAGGTATTTCTATTTATCCAGAACATTCAACGGTAGAGAAAGATAAGGAGTATTTAACATTAGCAAGTAAATACGGATTTACGCGTGTGTTCACATGTTTACTATCTGTAGATGGGGAAAAAGAGAAAATTGTAGAAGAGTTTAAGGAAACGATCTCTCATGCAAATGCATTAGGATTTCAAGTATTAGTTGATATTAGCCCAGCTGTTTTTGAGCAATTAGGTATTTCGTATAATGATTTATCATTTTTCGATGAACTAGGCGCGTACGGTATTCGTTTAGATGTTGGATTCTCAGGTTTAGAAGAATCGATTATGACATACAATCCGTACGGTTTGAAAATCGAGATTAATATGAGTAACGGTACGAAATATGTAGATAACATTATGAGTCATAGACCAAATCGTGAAAATTTAATTGGATGTCATAACTTTTATCCGCACCGTTATTCAGGATTATCATACGATCATTTTATTAAATGCTCGAAACAATTTAAAGATTACGGTATGAGAACAGCTGCTTTTATATCATCATTTGATGCAACATATGGACCTTGGCCAGTAACAGAAGGGTTATGTACGTTAGAGCAGCATCGTGAATTACCGATGACAACACAGGCGAAGCATTTATTTGCGACAGAGTTAATTGATGATGTTATTATTGCGAATGCGTATGCATCAGAAGCAGAATTACAAGCACTCGGTGCATTAAATAAAGAAAAACAAACATTTGATATAGGGTTATATGATACAACGACAGAACTAGAAAGAATTATCGTATTAGATGAACCACATTTCTATCGCGGAGATGTATCTGAATATATGATTCGTTCTACACAAAGTCGTGTGAAATATAAAAAAGAAGAATTTAAACCTCATAATACACGTGAAATTAAACGTGGTGATCTTTTAATTGATAATGAAGAATATGGCCAGTATAAAGGTGAATTACAAATTGCATTAAAAGATATGGTGAATACAGGAAAAACAAATGTAGTTGGCCGAATTGTAGAGGAAGAGATTTTCTTACTAGATTATTTACAAGCTTGGGATAAATTCGGGTTTACATTAAAGAAATAGGGTGAATTACTGATTCTGATAAAGTATAAAAAAGAGTTAGTCTCATTATATGAGACTAACTCTTTTTAGTAGATTAGTTTAAAACTTTTACTGTAACTGTTTTACGTCCCCAGTTACTTGATGTACCTTTATCAGGCATTAAAACGTCAATTTTATTTCCTTTAATCGCTCCACCAGTATCACCAGCGATCGCTACTCCGTAACCTTCAACCCATACTTTTGAACCTAATGGAATTACACTTGGATCAACTGCAATTAGTTTCATGTTTGGATTAGCTGTTAAGTTATGACCCATAGCTGATTTTACTTGGTCGCCTGCTTTATAACCATTTTCAAGTGGATCCGCTGTATAAGCTGTTGCTACAACTTGTAATTCACGAGAAGAAGATGGTGCACTTGTTCCAGTTTCTTTTGTAACAGGTTGTTGAGTAGCTGGTTTTTGAACCTTAGCCGCTTCACGAGCCTTAGCTGCTTGAGCTTCAGCTGCTGCCTGGGCTTTAGCAGCTTCACGAGCTTTAACTGCTGCTTGAGCTTCAGCTTCTGCCTGAGCTTTAGCTGCTTCACGAGCTTTAGCCGCTTCCTGAGCTTTAACTGCTGCTTGAGCTTCAGCTTCTTCTTGAGCTTTAGCTTCTGCCTGAGCTTTAGCTGCCTCTTGAGCCTTAGCTGCTTCACGAGCTTTAGCCGCTGCTTGAGCTTCAGCCGCTTCACGAGCTTTAGTTGCTTCCTGAGCCTTAGCTTTTGCTTGAGTTTCAGCTACTTCGCCTGCTTTAACTGCTTCACGAACTTTAGCTGTATCTTGAACTGTAGTTGTTTTTTCAGCTTTAACTACTGGTTGAACTTTAACTGGAGCTTTACCTGTTAAGTAAGGAACATGAACATAAGCCGTTTTTCCGTTATATTCAAATTGGATCCAACCATTTTCAACTTGGTGTGTTGTTTCAATTACGTCATCTTGTTTCAATTTACCAAGAATTTCTGAATCTGTGTTTGCACTAGCACGTACGTTTAATACGTTTGCTGTCACGTAGTAAGTATCTTTTGTATAATCAGCGCTGATGAACGCTTCTTTACCACTATTTAATTTAACTTTTGACCATCCGTTTTCTGTATGTAAAACGTTAACTTTATATCCATCTAATAACTTTCCGACAACTTGTGATTCAGTAGTTGGGTTTTCTCGTACATTTAGTACATCAGTTGTTACAATCGTTTCTGCTTTAGCAGATGTTGCGAAAATCCCAAGACCAAAAACCGCTGCTGTTGCTATACCCATAAATTTTTTCATAATAGCCTCCATTGCATTTGTTTTCGTTGTCCTCATTATAGCAACCATTATTTTCTTATTTGTGAAAAACATAAAATTACAAAGCTTTCGTAACGGGTCATTAATATTCTGTAATAATTCCAGTAATATCCTAAAAGCGCTTTCTTATAGTTTTTAGGGGAGGTTAGAGCATATGATGCATAAAAAGAGGAGTATTTCAATTTCTAATAGGTTAATAATATTTCTGTGTCGTTACGTAATTGTTTCGTAGCTGTTACAAAAGTAGGGTGTTTTGCTACTGTAACAGAAAAATAGTTATGTAAAGATAACTAATTCGGTTGTGAAGAAATATAAATTAGGTGGAATTTAATGAAATATCGCTAGAATTGTTACAAAACAAGTCGAAGTATGGAAAAAATTACGCCTTGATTTTAGTCTATAACATATTATTTTTGCAATAATAGGATTCTATAATAGCTTTGGTACATTAAAATAATTAAAAGTTTTAGAAAAGTAGTTATAACGTAAAACATATATAATAGAAGAAACTAAAAAAGGTAGGAGTTTACACTCCTACCTTTTTATTCATATCGTAAACATTCAATTGGATCCAGTTTTGCAGCTTTGTTAGCTGGCAGTAAACCGAATATAATACCGATTAACATTGAGATACCTACCGCAAGAAGTCCAAGTTCTTTTGAGACAACGAGTGGCCATCCGGCAAAGATTGAGACGATCCAAGCGAAGAAAATACCGAGCATGAATCCGATGAAACCACCAAGTCCCGTTAAAATACAAGATTCAATTAAGAATTGTGTTAATACTTTACCACGCGTTGCACCAAGCGCTTTACGAATACCAATCTCACGTGTACGTTCTGTTACGGATACAAGCATAATGTTCATTACACCAATACCACCAACAAGTAAGGAGATAGCGGCGATACCACCGAATACCATTTTCATCATACCGATTGATTCATCTAATTGCTTCGTAAATTCACCTAAGTCTTGTGCTTCGAATTTGTGCTCAAATTTAGGAGCTTTCATTTCGTTTAAAACGGAAACGGCTTCTTTTTCTACACTTTTACGTTCCGCTGGAGAAACGAGTGTTAATTTTACTGAGTCATATTCCGTTACTCCTGAAATGACAGGGGCATTTTCAAGTGACGTATAACCTTCAGGCATAGGCATTCCGAAATCATTTTTTGTTTCATACACACCGACTACTTTATATGGTTTTCCTTTTATATCTGTGTATAAATTTGACTCCCAACCATTAAATAATTTGTTGAAAGCTTCTTCATTTAATATAACAGCAGGAATTGCTTGGTTTAATTCGCTATCGTTCAATTCACGACCATGAACTAATTTTATTTTCGAATCTGTCATGAAGTCGCCTGTTCCACCTTTTAAATCAAGAGAAACATCTTTTGAACCAGCAGATGCTTTCACTTTCATACTCGCATCTGGATACACATCTTTAACACCTGGTACAGTTTGAAGACGTTTTAGCATATCAGCTGTAACTTTGGCACTATCTGTTCCAAAATCGGGATTGTTGTAGTAAATCGTTACTTCATTATCTTTTCCTTGGCCTAACTCTTTTTTAAACTTTGCGTTTGTACCATCACCCATTGAGATGATAGTAATAATGGCACTAATACCGATAATAATACCTAACATCGTTAAGATAGAGCGCATTTTATGAGCAAAGATAGAGGAAAGGGCCATGCGTATATTTTCACTCGTGTTCAAAATTAACCTCTCCAATCTTGGACGATATTTCCGTCACGAATTACAATTTGGCGTGCTGCAGCTTCCCCAATTTCACGATCGTGGGTAATCATAATGATTGTTGAGCCTTGTTTGTTTAATTCGTAAAAAAGGTCCATAATTTGTGTACTTGTTTTCGTATCAAGTGCTCCTGTCGGTTCATCGGCTAAGATAAATTTCGGGTTATTCACGATTGCACGTGCAACAGCGACACGCTGCTTTTGACCACCTGATAATTCGTTCGGCAGGTGAGTAGCACGATCAGCTAAGCCGACTTTCGTTAAAGCTGCTAATGAACGCTCACGTCTTTCTTTTTTATCAATTCCAGCGTAAATAAGAGGTAGCTCTACATTTTGAAGTGCTGTAAGTCTCGGCAATAACATGAAGTTTTGGAATACGAATCCAATCTCTTTATTACGAACGTGCGCAAGTTCTGTTTCAGACATGTTTGAAATGTTTTGCCCAGCTAGTTCGTACGTACCTGTCGTTGGTTTATCTAAACAACCGATAATGTTCATTAAAGTTGATTTACCAGAACCAGATGGTCCCATAATAGAAGTGAATTCCCCTTGGTTTAGTGTTACGTCAATTCCATGTAAAATTTGAACGGACTCTGCACCATTTTGGAAGGATTTCGTGATGCCTTTTAAGTTAATCACTGGGCGACAACCTCCATACCATCTTTTAAGTCTTTTTCAGGTTTAGAAATAATTTCCTCTCCTTTTTTCACTCCAGAAACTTTTGCTTCGCTATCAGTCTCGAATTCAACAGTAACTGCTTGTTCTTTCGCTTTACCGTCTTTTACGACGAAGACAACATTTTTGTCACCTTTTTTCACGATGCTGCTTTTCGGAACAATTGTACCAGTTGCTTCGCCAGATTTACTTGTTACGTAAACGTGGAAGCCGTTTTGTAATTCTTCACTATTATCTAATGTGACAGTGAATTGGTAATTAGAAACAGTTTTGTTTTCGTCCATGCTCTTTAATGGTGTAGAACCGATTTCTGTTACTTTTCCTGTCCAAGTCTTACCAGCGACCGTTTTTGATGAAACAGTTACTTCTTGCCCAACTTTCATACTAGCAAGTTCATATTCAGAAAGTTGACCTTTTACTTTAAATGGACCAGCGTGACGAAGGGTAATGCCACTCATACCTGTTTTTTCATCAGCAGTTTTCACGATATCATCGATTACGCCATCAGCAGGACTTGTTACAGAAAGTGTGTTTACTTTCTCTTTTGCTGCTTTAATCATTTCATCAGCTTTTTCAACTTCAAACTTTTTCATTTCAAGTTGTGATTCTAATTGCCCAACTTCAACTTCTGATGCTTTTAATGCTTCAGCAGGAAGGCCTGCATTTTTATCTTTTTGTAACTTTTGTTTTGCTGCATCAATTTGTTTTTGGAACAATGTTACTTCTTTTTGTGCGATTTTCTTTTGCATTTCTGCTTCCGTTACACCTTGTTTAGCAGTAGGATCATTATATTTAAAAAGAAGTTGACCTTTTTTTACTTCATCACCTTTTTTAACAGCTAATTCATACGTACCTTTTGTTGGATCAAATGAAATTGTTTCGATTCCGTTTGGAATGACTTCACCGCCAAATTTTTGTGCGTTTTCGATTTGTTTTTCTGTTACTTTATAACCGCTATATGCCATTGCTACATCTGAACCGCCCCCAGCAAATGCAAAATATGATCCAGCTGCAATTCCAATTGCTACTACACTAGTAATTAACACTTTATTTTTCTTTTTCATCTATTTATCACCTTTTCGTTCGTTTTAGTATCTACATTAAGTATAGAAGAGGTGAAGAATCTGACAAATCGTTTTAGCTTACAATAACCTTACAGTTTTGTAAGGTATGAATATGTAAATGTAAGGGAGAGGTTGTCCTAGTGTAAGCAAATGAATTGACTCGTTGTTTCTTTCTTACAATAATATTGTATGGAGGAAAGGAGGAAGGAAGATGGAAGCTTATTTTAGTGCGTATCCATTAAAACCATTTATTCCATACTCAAGGCAACATGCAATTATATTACTTATTATGTTGGTGGGGATATTGTTTCTATATCAATACCAAGATGTATTACGTCAAAGTGAGTGGAATATAACGGTTCGATATGCGATTGCATTTCTATTTATAGGAAGTGAGATTGGACTGCATATGTGGGAATGGAAAGCTGGGATTTTTAAACTAGCTACTTCATTACCATTTGAGTTGTGTACGATTAGCTTGTTGTTAGCGTCAGTTATGATTGTAACGAAAAGTTATCGAATATATGAGATTGTGTTTTTTACAGGAATGATAGGTGCATCACAAGCTATTTTAACGCCGAATTTACAATACGCATTCCCGCATTTTCGCTTTATAGAATTTTTCCTTGCACATGTATTACTCATTTGGGCACCGCTCTTTATGACATGGGTAGAAGGGTATAGACCGACTTTACAATCTATTAAGCGTACGATGCTATTTTTAAACATTGTAATTCCAATCGTTTCATTCGTGAATTATAAAACAGGTGGTAATTATATGTTTTTAGCTCATAAGCCAGAAACAGCTTCATTACTTGATATGTTAGGGCCGCATCCTTACTATATTATTTCATTAGAAGTTGTAGCGCTTATTGGATGTTTTATTTTGTATATGCCTTTTGCGAAAAAAGAAAAACATGTGCATAAAGAATCGCTAGGATCATGACCTAGCGATTTTTTTATGGAATCATCTTGTCCCAATTGCATTTTTCGGTGTAATTAAAGTTCCACTTTATTTTGTTATATTACAATGTTGTAAGGGAGCTGTAATGAAAATCGATAGGGAGGACATTCCCTTTCGTATACACTGCATGTATAGAAATAAGAGAGCGGGTGAAGGTATACGATGGATTTTTTAGAAGTATCAAAACGTAGTATAAAACGAAATGTGAAAGACTATTTTCTATACTTTAAACAGAAGCGATGGCGGAGCGACCAGCATACGCCATGTTAAAGAAAATCGGACTAACGAAAAGAGAAGCAAGAGAGTCTGTAAGAAAACAAGTAGGAGCGATTTTCTTAGCTCCATTACTGTTTGCGATATGTCATATGTTCTTTGCGCTTTTAAGTTTGATGGGCTTTACAGGAATGTTTGAATACAGTCTACCTTTACTAGGTAGTATAGGAGTTTATATCATGATTTACTTTAGTTATTATATGTTAACAGTGCGTTCGTACACGAATACTGTATTTAGCGATAGAAGATAAAAAGAAGCAAGCATGGATTTCATGCTTGCTTCTTTTTTTACTTCGTAGACACTTCACCTTCAGTTTCTGTTTGCGGGATACAGTATCCGATTATACCACCAATGATTGCTGGAACGATCCAGCCGATTCCTAAGTTATAAAAAGGAATTGTGTGTACGATATTAGCGATAAAGTTTGGTATCATTCCCACATTATCAAGTGCGTGAATACAGCTAATGATGAATGCAGCAATCATCGCTCCAATGTAGACAGAAGGCTTACGTTTCGTATATTTATCAATAAATGATACGAAAATTAAAATAATCGTAATTGGGTACAAAATAATTAATACAGGTAATGTAATTTTGATTAATAGGCTTAATCCTAAGTTTGAAATAACAAAGCTAAAGATACAAACGTATAGTACGAGCTTTTTGTATGAAACGTTTGTTAGTACTGTTGTGAAGTAGTTGGCAAATGCACTTACAACACCGATTGCAGTCGTTAAACAAGCAGCTATAATCGCGATGCTTAATAAAATGTTACCGCTCGTCCCAAAGAATTGATACATAACGGTAGCTAATAGTTGACCGCCGTTTTCGAATTGTCCTAAGTTACCGTTTGAAGCACCGATATAACCGAGTAAAAAGTAGACAATTGTTAAGAATAGAGCAGCAATGCTTCCACAAATAATTGTGTATTTCGCAATAGATTTTTTTTCTTGTATTCCGTTTTGACGAATTGCATTTACAACAATTGTTGATAATACGAGAGCACCGATTGCATCTAATGTTAAAAAGCCTTCGAGAAACCCTTTGAAAAATGGGATTTCTTTATAGTCACCAACAGGTTCTGCGAATGATCCTGGTGAAAGAATCGCTTTCGTTGCCATAATTGCAATAATTCCAAGTAAAATTGGTGTTAATATTTTTCCGATATGATCTACTAATTTGGATGGATTTAATGATAAGAAGTAGACGACTGTAAAGAAAATCGCACTAAAGACTAACATAGAGTACCATTGATCTTGGAAAAGGGGTGCAATCCCAATTTCATAAGATACAGATCCAGTTCGTGGAATAACAAATAGTGGGCCGATTGAAAGATAGATAATGATGGCTAAGACTGCTGCGAATTTTGGATGAACACGGCTCGCTAAATTATTGAAACTACCACCCGCAAGGGCAACTGCGACGATTGCTAGTAAAGATAGGCCAACGTCTGTAATAATAAAGCCTGTAATGGAGACCCACATGTTTTCTCCGGAAGAAAGACCGAGAAGGGGCGGGAAAATCATATTGCCAGCACCGAAGAAAACTGCGAATAGTAATAAACTAATCGAAAGTATTTGCGCTGGTTTTAAAGTTGTACGCATATAAAGAAAATCCTCCTAATGAGTATTTTTGTCGAAAATTCAAACAATTTGTCGAGTAACTGTTACTATTTTAAAGGTCTGATGACTAGAAAGCAATAGGGAATTTTGAAAATATTAAAAAATAATGCATTAAATCGAATAAATATACTATTTATATCTTTAATAAGAAGGATTTAACTTTAAACGTAAAAAAACACATATCGCTAAGATACGTGTATTAAAAATATATTTTTCGATCGCGTTCTTCTTTTAAAATTTCTACAGCCTCTCGGAAACGTTGTGAATGGACAATTTCTCGTTCGCGTAAGAATCGCAAGCTATCATTTATGTCGGGATCGTCTGATTGGTTAATGAGCCATTGATATGTGGCACGTGCTTTTTCTTCAGCGGCAATATCCTCGTATAGGTCGGCAATTGGATCACCTTTAGCTTGTATATAGGTTGCAGTAAAGGGAACACCGGCTGCGTTATGGTAATGAAGTGCGCTGTCATGGTCGACGTAATGAGGATCGAGACCAGCTGCCTTCATCTGTTCGGGAGTCGCATCTTTTGTTAGTTTATAAACCATCGTAGCAATCATTTCAAGATGTGCAAATTCTTCTGTACCAATATCGGTAAGGAGGCCAATGACTTTATCGGGAATTGTATAACGCTGATTTAAGTAACGAAGTGCAGCAGCTAACTCTCCATCTGCACCGCCATATTGCTCAATTAATAATTTTGCAAGTGCTGGATTGCAAGTTCCTACTTTAACAGGGTATTGTAATTTCTTCTCATAAATCCACATAGTTTCTCTCCTTTATATTTGCCATGGCCAAGGACCTTTGCTCCATTCCCAAGGGGCATTAGAATAGCTATTTCCATACTGTTGAAGTGGTCCATATTTTTCTTCCATCTGTTGTTTTAATATTCTTCGTTTATAGGAAAAGTCATTAAATTGATTAATAGCTGCCGTATCGTCTGGGTGGGTGTCTAAGTAAAGAGTTAGTTCGACTAGTACAAAGTCTAATTCTTGGAGATTCTCTAAAAGTCGATAATATTCTTCTGGTAGTGGCTGGTTCACGTCAGTAGTCACCGCCCTTTTTTATAAGGATTTTCGTAATAGTCATAAAAAACAGGCCATAAAGTTCCTTTTTGTAGTGCTTCTTTCGGTGAGAATTGTGGTAAATTTGGCGGTTGAAAGCCTAAATATAAATGAGGGGGGGTAGAGTAATATTTTTTACCAATAGGAGGACAAGGATCTTGAGGGCTATGATATGGCACATATGATTTCATATATTTATCCATTAATAAACCTCCTTGTATCTTCATCACTACGTATTGTATTCAGACATAATAGGCATTTATGACACATATAAAAAGGTAATAGAGGGTACAGGGGGAATGGATGTGGAGCAATATATTGTATTAAAAGTGAAGAATTTAAAGGAAACTTTGTATTTTTACGAAGGGATTTTAGGGATAAGACCTAGTTTAGAAAGACCTCAATTGGATGTAACAGGGGTTTGGTATGATTCTGATTCAAAGAGAATTAGTTTTGTTATGAATCGTATTTTAGGTGGACGGGAGAAGAGTATGACGGATTCATGTGAGGTTCTAACATTTTCGATTTCAGACATAGAGAAGTTAAAAAGGAAGCTAGCGTTTTATGAAATTGTATATACAGAAAATAAATGTACGAAGAGTATTGTAGTAAAAGACCCAGATGGCTATCAAATTGAAATGATGGAGAAAGATGAATAGACGGAGGGGATTTGGTGGAGAGAAATTATGAAGAAAGTGCGTTGTTTGAGCATCAATTTTGGCTCAAAGTGCTGGGTGATCATTCGCAATTTTTACTTGTAATGGCTCCATAATATTGATGATGTTCAGAGTTAGATATATTTTCCTGAAGGGGAAGCAGGGGAACTTGAGATACAAAATATATTGACAAGCCCTTCGAAATATTTTAATGTGATTGTATAAAATTGTGTATATAAAGGGGAGTAACTTATTACAGTAAAGTCGTCATTACAGGGAGAAACCCTCGGCTTTATTGGCAACGTTTCGTTGTTAGTGAGACCTTTACCAGCAATGGTAAAGGCCCCTTTCTGTCTTTTTTAGGACCCTTACCATATTTGGTAGGGTCCTTTTTGTATACAAAGAGAGGAGATATATAAATGAAAAAACTTATTAGTAGATTAAGAGTTGTCTTTCATGTTCGTAGATTCGTTCCATTTTTATTTGACTTTTTTACTTCAAAAGAGGTTTCAATAAAGAAGAAAATTTTATCCATCGCTTTTTTAGTTGGTTATGTAGTGATGCCGCTCGATTTAATTCCAGACTTCCTGCCGTTTATCGGTATTTTAGATGATATTGGAATTGTGCTGTTCATTTTGAATCGAATTGTAAAAATGGCACCGGTGCAATTACAAGAAAAGCATAATGTAAATATTGGATAGGAGCTAAAAGAATGGAGCAAATTATTTTAGATATAATTGAGTTTTTAAAGCAGTTTTCTTATTTTGGAGTTGTGTTAGCATTAACGTTTGAATTTATTCCAGCAGAAGTAGTTTTGCCCATGGTTGGATATTGGGTGTACGAGGGGGATATGAATTTTTGGTTAGCTGTGTTAGCTGGAACACTTGGCGGAACGACAGGACCATTAACGCTATATGCACTTGGTTATTACGGTGGTCGTCCTCTTTTAATAAAATACGGAAAATATTTCTTTATTAAAGAAGAACAAATTCAAAAAGCAGATGATTTCTTTGAGAAATATGGCCCGGTGGTAGCGTTTGTTGGACGTTTCGTGCCAGGAGTTCGAACGCTTATCTCTGTTCCATGTGGTATGGCGAAAATGAATATATGGAAATTTAGTATATATACATTTGTAGCAATGTTCCCGTTAACGACTTTGTATATTTATTTTGGAATGAAATTAGGTCCGCATTGGGAAAAAGCGGCGGATGTTGTAGGGCAATATATGTTACCGATATTAGTAGTCGTGCTTATTGTTGTAGGTAGTATTTTAATCTATAAATTTATGAAAAAAAGAAAGAAAACGGAATCTATCTAGTTATTAGTACTAAGGTGAAATTTTTGAAAATAGATGAATAGTACAGGCAAACGAATCTGAAGGACATACACATATAAGGAATAAAAAAGAAAGAAGGGAAAGATTATGTCTTGTGAGTGCTCAGGAACAGTTTTAACGTGTTGTCCGGATGATAGTAGCAACTTTGTCCAAGATAAAGTTTGTAATCCGTGGTCTAGTGCTGCTGCCAGTACGTTTACTGTCTATGCGAATAATGTGAACCAAAATATTGTGGGTACAGGCTATTTAACTTATGATGTTGGTCCAGGAGTGAGCCCAGCAAACCAAATTACAGTGGCAGTATTAGACTCTGGCGGAGGAACAATTCAAACGTTTACTGTTTCTGAAGGAACAAGTATTTCGTTTACGTTTCGCCGGTTTAATATTATTCAAATTACGACACCAGCTACACCATTAGGAACGTATCAAGGGGAATTTTGTATTACGACAAGATATTTAATTTCATAGAGAGGGGAATTAAGGTGGGAAATTGTAGTACAAATCTTTCATGTTGTGCGAATTCACAAAAAACGATTGTTCAAGATAAAGTTTGTATTGATTGGACTGCATCAGCAACAGCAGAGGTTATTTATGCGGATAATATTTCTCAAGATATTTACGCATCAGGGTATTTGAAAGTAGATACTGGAACAGGTCCTGTTACGATTGTTTTTTATAGTGGTGGAGTAACAGGGACTGCATTAGAAACAATTGTTGTTGCAACTGGAAGTAGTGCGTCGTTTACAGTGCGTCGTTTTGATACGGTTACAATCCTTGGAACAGCAGCAGCTGAAACAGGGGAATTTTGTATGACAATTCGATACACTTTATCTTAGTATATAATAATTTAAGGATTCTTTAAAAAACGTGCAAACATTTATTAGTTTGCACGTTTTTTAGTAGACTTTTGAATGTATTCAAAAGCGATATTTTTTGTTATAGGCACTCTCGCCTTGATTTACAATAAGTTAATTGGAAGCAATAGCGTCCTTCGATGTAAATAGAAGGATCTGATGGAATATCGATAATGGAAACAGATTGTAAATTAAATCCTGTGTAAGAAATAGTGTTTCCAGGTAAAACTGTAAAAATATTTGTGGTAGAACCTACTATTTCGACGAATAATGCATGAGTACTATTTCTATTATTGTATATAGAGATAGTGCCAGATAATGAAATGATTCCGTCATTTTTCCAAATGGTCAATGTTGAATATGTTTGATTTAGTTGTTTTTGAGAGATTGGAATAAAATCGTTTGAAATAAGAATATTTCCAGCAAATTCATTTGTAACTAGTTCAGCGCTGCATTGTTCAGGCGTGGGAAGGGGAGGTGGACAAGGGCAAATAGGCTGACAGATGATAGATAAAGGAGCAAAACAGCCAATATTTTTATGTGGTTTCAATATAAACTCTCCTTTCTCATAAGATTGTTTACTATTATTAAATGTAACAACATGAAGGATGTTGTTAATCAATGGACACAAAATAAAGTGAAACTTTAATCAGTGGGGGTTTTGTTCATCCCCCACCTAACTTCTTTGCTCTCGCTGAATTTTGAGGTGGGGGTCTTACTGCGCGGCGAATAGCGGGATAAAATAATTCAGTAGTTTATTATGCATAAGAAGAGAGAGAATAGGTGTCTATTAGACAAAGTGGGTCTGTTTCATATAAATGTGGAATTTCACATAAAAATGACTGTATATTTACAAAAATGAAACAAATTTCATCTTTAATTTAAACGAAGTTAATATGAGTTCAGTACAATAACCATTGTAGTTAATTCATTATATGAGGAGGATTTACGTGGACAGAACTGCTTTACGAAAAGTAAAAGGCCTTATTGGATTATTAATGGTTTTTGTATTAGCGTTTGTATCATTTCCATGGAGTACACCCGTGAAAGCGGAAGAGAAAAAGCAAGAAAAAGCACCAAGTGAGAAGAAGTTAGTTTTTCCAGTTGTAAGTGATGTGCATATTAAAAATAGTGGAACAGATGATACGTTTCGCTGGAAACGAGCGATTGAACAATTTAATACACTTGCACCAAAGCAAGATGCGTTTGTAATTGTTGGAGATTTTACTGATTCAGGGTCGGTACAACAATATGATCGCTTCATGCAAGTATATAATGAAAATGCAAATAAAGATGCAGTAAGAATGAACTCTCTCGGTAATCATGATTATTGGAATGGTTTATCTGTAGAGGGAGCACAGAAGCGATTTTTAGAAAAGACGGGGATGGAATCTATTTATTATCATAAAGTGGTAAAAGGTTACCATTTCCTTGTTATGTCTCCAGAAGATGGAACAACTCACGGTTATTATTCAGATAAACAAATTAATTGGCTAAAAGAAGAGATGGCGAAAGCACAAAAAGATGATCCAGAAAAACCGATTTTCGTATTTTTACATCAACATATTAAAGATACAGTATACGGTAGCCAAGAGTGGGGAACAAAAGATAGCGCAAAGATTAATGCAATATTAAAAGAGTACCCACAAGTTGTTACGTTTTCAGGTCATTCACATTATCCATTAGATGATCCAAGGTCGATTCATCAAAAAGACTTTACATCAGTTGGTACGTCTTCAGTAAGTTATATGGAAGTTGAGGGTGGTAAAGTGCAAGGAAATATCCCGCCAGGAGCTAGTACATTAAGCCAAGGTTTATTAGTAGAAGTAGATGATAAAGAAGTAACAATTAACCGCCGTGATTTCCATACAAATTCTTGGACAGGTGAGCCTTGGAAAATTAAATTACCAACGAAAAAAGAAGGCTTTAATTATGTAGAAGATCGTGATAAAGAAAAGCCATACTTTGCAAAAGATGCAAAATTGTCCGTATCAAATGTAACAGAAAATGCAGCAACAGTAACGTTCCCGCAAGCACTGGATAACCTTCTTGTTCACTCTTACCGTGTACAAGCTAAAGATAAACAAACGGGAGAAATAAAGAATAAATTGTTGGCATTCTCAGAGTTTTATCGTGACCCAGTACCGAAAGATTTGACATTTACATTGGCAGGATTAGATGGTGGAAAAACGTATACGCTTGAAGTAGTTGCAATTGATTCATTTGGTAATGAAAGCGTACAGCCATTAACGGCAGAAATTACTACGAAAAAAGATAATATTGATCCAAATGTGAAAGTACCAAAGGCAGACGTTTTTGATGTGAATTTTTTAGATGGTACATTTAAAGATAACTCGCCATTCGGAACGAAAGGTGATGTGAAAGGGAATGTATCTATCGCATATGACAAAGCTTTAAAAACAAGTGTAATGAAATTGAATGGACAAGCTAATACATTTGGATACCTTCCATTTTCAGCTACGCAAAAAGAAAAGGTAGCAAATTCATTTACGTTAGAAACTGTATTTTCAATGAATGAAATTCGTGGACAAGGTATTTTACAAAATACAGAGAGTGGCGGTATTGGTTTTGAATCTACGGGAAGTGGATATGTTGAACTATGGGCTCATATTGGCGGTAGTTATAAGCGTGTCGGAGTTCAGTTAGAGGCAAACAAGACATACCACTTAACAGGAACATATAACGGAAACGAAGTAGCAATTTACGTAGATGGTAAAAAAGTAAATAGCCAACCAGCTACAGGGAAAGTGTATCATCCGAACGTACCGTTTGCATTAGGCGCTGATCCTGATAGTAATGGAAATGGTGGCATTCCGTTAAATGGACAAATTGCATTAGCGAAATTATATAGTAAAGCACTAAGTTCTTCAGAGGTATTAGCGGCGTACAATGAGTTCTCTAACCGTACGAAGTTAGAGCAAGTAAATGTGTTATATGAAGAGCTTGGAAAAGTAAAAGAAGTGTTAGCTGGTACGTATGAGTTTGGTGAAAAGCCAGGTCAATATTCAAAAGAAGCATTTCAAGAACTAGAAAAAAGCTATAATAACGCAAAGCAAGTGTTTGAAAACGTAGGAAGCACTGGAGAACAAATTGCTCAAACGTATGGCGAATTAAAAACAGCTCATGTAACATTTGTACAATCTAAAGTAGCAGAAGAACAACCGAAAACACCGAAAGAAATATTGCAAAAAAACATTGAATCAGCTAAAACTGTTGTAAAGAAAGCGCAAGATACAAAGGTAACGGATGGTTCAGTAAAATCATTACAGCAAAAAATTACAGTGGCAGAAGCTGTATTAAAAGATACAAAAGTAAAAGATGTACAAGTAGAAACGATAAATCGTACGATAGAATATGCGATTTCACTAGTTGAAAAAAGCATGAACAAATAAGATTGAAGAAAAAGAAGCTTATCATGATAGGCTTCTTTTTTGTTATACTAAAAGTAGCATAGAAAAAAGGAGCGGGAAATTTGGAACAGAAAAAGCTAAAAAGAATTCTTGAATATGTATGGATCGCGGTTGTGCTCCTTGTAGGATATTATTTATTAAAAGATAAAAGTATTTGGGTTCTATTCTTAATGACGTTCTTATTAGCAGGATTAGGAACGTTATTTATTAATTTCTTCTTTGATAGTGTGAATGCATGGAAGAAGAAAAAGAAGGAAACGAAGTAAGGAGAAAATATGCAAGGCTTGAAGTCTGTGTAGGTAATGGCATATTTTCAAATTACAATCGTGAATGAAAAAACAGAAAAATAGCTCGCCGCTCAAACGGCGAGCTATTTTGTTATGCTTTTTTCTTTTCATCATTTGTTTTTTCAGTAGCTAAATGACTATGCTTTCTAGAGTAGAAGAAATAGAAGCATAAGCCGACTATAAGCCAAGCTATAAAACTAATCCATGTCGTTTTAGACAAATTAATCATTAAATATAAACAGCAAAGAATTGCGATAACTGGTAATACAGGTACGAAAGGTGTGCGGAATCCACGTTTTAAGTTAGGGTGTGTTTTTCGTAAAATAAGTACGGCACAACAAACGAATGTGAAGGCTGTTAACGTACCGATGTTTACTAAGTTTGCTAGCAAATGTAAATCTAAAAGGCCTGCTAATAAAGCAGCAACAACGCCAGTGATCCACGTATTTAATAAAGGGATTTTTACTCTTTTATTTACACGTGCTAACGCTTTTGGGAGTAAACCATCGCGGCTCATCGCATACGAAACGCGAACTTGTCCATACATAACGACTAAAAGAACGGTTGTCATGCCGGTCATCGCTCCAACAGCGAGTAGTCCTGCAATTGTATCTTCGCCAACGAAGTGCAGTGCAAATGCAACAGGATCAGAAACGTCTAATTGCGTGTAAGGAACCATACCTGTTAAAACGAAAGATACAATCATGTATAAAACAGTGCAAATAAGAAGGGAACCGATAATGCCAATTGGTAAATCGCGCTGTGGTTTTTTCGTTTCTTCCGCAGCTGTTGCGATTGCATCAAATCCTAAAAAGGCGAAGAATACAGTGGCAGCTCCAGTAATAATACCGTCGTACCCGAATGGAATGAATGGTGTCCAATTTTCAGGCTTTACATATTTCGCGCCTGCTACGATAAAGGCGATAATAACGGCTAATTTTATAAGAACCATAATATTATTAATGCGTGCGCTTTCGCGTATACCGAAACTTAAAAGGCCAGTAATAAGAAGTAAAATACAAACAGCTGGTAAATCGATAAGACCACCTTTTCCTACGCCAGGAGCAGAGGCGATTATGGCGGGTAGATGGACGTTAAATCCTTGTAGTAAAGATTGTAAATAACCAGACCAACCAACAGCGACCGCGGCAACTGCAAGTAAATATTCGAGCATTAAACACCATCCAACGATAAAAGCGATGATTTCTCCGACGGTCATGTATGCGTAAGTGTATACACTTCCTGAGACAGGTATAGAAGAAGCGAATTCGGCATAACAAAAAGCTACACAAGCACAAGTAAAGGCAGCAATGAGGAATGATAGCATAATACCAGGACCAGAATGTTTTGCTGCGACAATACCTGTTAATACAAAGATTCCTGTTCCAATAACGGCGCCGATTCCTAAAAAGGTTAAATCTAGTGCTGTTAATGTCCTTTCTAGCTGTTTTGGTGATTCAGTACTAAGCGCTTTTTTTCGTAATAATGACTTCACTTTGGACTCTCCCCCCGTTTTTCATTTCCATAACTGCGACTATAGTATGAGCCCGCTAAAAAGGAGTATGTAAGTAAATGGAGGTACAGTTATGATATGTAGTTTTTTAAAATTGCTGGATTCATTTTATTATAATTCAGAATATTTTGTCAAATATAAATATGACAAATAAAATGAGGATTCTTAGGGGAAACTACTTGCAGAAATGGACGAGGGTTAACAGAGTGACAAAACCACTCATAAAAGTTTCACTTTATAAAGTAGGAGAAGATGCTATGTTATTTTATTTTGAACTTGTCGTCATTTTACTTTGTACGAAATTAGCTGGTGATATTAGTGTAAGACTCGGTCAGCCTTCCGTACTTGGTAAATTAATTGTTGGTATTATTATTGGTCCTGCTGTGCTAGGCATTATTAATAGTTCTGAACTCATTGATGAACTGAGTGAAATTGGTGTTTTGCTACTTATGTTTATGGCGGGACTTGAAACAGATTTAGAAGAATTAAATCGAAATTTAAAATCGTCATTTGCCGTAGCTGCTGGGGGGATTATTTTTCCTTTCATCGGTGGATATGTGACGGGATTACTATTTGGATTGATGCAGTCCCATGCAATTTTTTTAGGATTATTACTTTGCGCAACATCGGTTAGTATTACGGTGCAAACGTTACGTGATTTAGGAAAAATGAATACGAGAGAAAGTACAACGATTTTAGGTGCTGCCGTATTTGATGATGTGATAGTTGTTATTTTATTAGCGTTTGTTATGAGCTTTTTAGGAACGCAAGATGTAAATATAACACTTGTTATCGTTAAGAAATTGATTTTCTTTGTAAGTATTGTTTTTATCGCTTGGAAAGTTGTTCCGTGGATTATGAAAATGCTTGTCCCACTTCGTGTATCGGAAGCATTAATTAGCGCGGCACTTATTATTTGTTT
Organism: Bacillaceae bacterium OF18-1A; assembly: GCA_027694045.1. GTDB lineage: Bacteria > Bacillota > Bacilli > Bacillales > Bacillaceae_G > Bacillus_A. Next base: position 69,523 of record JAQEWB010000007.1, read on the forward strand.
CTCTTTTTCGTATTACAGTGAAATGATGGGGATTGCAGGTATTATTGGTGCATTTGCGGCCGGAATTGCCATTTCTCAAACGGAGTATAAGCATGAGGTGGAGCACAAAATTGAACCGATTGCTTATGCGATATTTGTGCCAGTGTTCTTCGTAAGTATCGGAATGGAAATTACATTTCAAGGCATTGGAAGCCAACTTTGGTTTATTATCATTATGACGCTTATTGCGATTTTCACAAAGTTAATCGGATCAGGTTTAGGAGCAAGATTAACAGGATTCAACCTTCAATCTTCTATTAGTATTGGTGCGGGAATGGTATCACGCGGAGAAGTGGCACTTATCATTGCAGCAAACGGACTTACAGCAAATTTATTAGCGAAAGAAAATTTCACAGCGATTGTTATTGTTGTTATATTAACGACGATTATTACGCCGCCGCTTTTGAAGAAATATTTCGTATAGAGAGGAAGAAGCTTATCTGATATAGGTAAGCTCTTTTTTCATTGTAAAAAGCAATGGTCATATAGCGTGAACAGGTTGTAATTATGGTAAAATCTACGTATATGATAAGTCGAGGAGAGAAAACGTGTGCAGATTACGAAGGAGAAGCTTACCGGTGTAATCATATTTATTGCACTATGTATACCATTTACTGCATGGAAAGAATTAAAAGTAAAAGATTTTCCGGTTTCTATTTTTTCTTTTTATGTAGAAGACGAAAATCCGAAAGACTATAAGTACACTGCTTTTGTGCCCGACTTTGCAATTTGGATAGGTGGATGGGAAAAACAGCGATCTGAAGGTGAAATAACGTCATATAAAAAAGAGGAGCGAACTGTAATTGTTCGCCATCCTCCTGGCGATGATGGTTTTTATCTTTTTGAAGCAAGAGAAAATAAGTGAAAGCAACCGTAAGAAGTGGAGGTCAAATAGTGAAAGCTTCAACATTACTATTTAAAATTGAAAGTAATATGGATCAATTTTCACCAGCTGAAAAGAAGGTTGCCATGTACATAATGGAGAATGCCGAGATTGTCCCAAACTTAACGACGAAAGAAGTGTCTACGAATGCTGGTTCAAGTGAGGCGAGTGTCGTGCGCTTTTGTAAATCGATTGGGATTGGAAGCTTTAAAGCATTTAAGATAGCACTCGTTCGTGAGTTAACGATTGCGGATTATAATATTAACGATTTTTCAGTGATGAATACGGAAGATGGACCGTATGATTTGTTTAATAAAGTTACTTATGTGAATAAAGCTGCAATTGAGGCGAGCGTTACTGCAATAGATAAGAAGGAACTGGAGAAAGCAGCGGACCTTATTGTAAATGCGGATAAAATTATATTTTACGGAGTAGGTGGATCGGCTACTCCGGCGATGGACGGTGCTTATAAATTTACAAGGCTCGGATTTACCGCAATGATGCTATCTGATTTTCATATGATGTTGCCACTTGTAACGAATGTAAAGGAAGGCGATATTTTCGTTGCGATTTCAACATCCGGCCGAACGAAAGATGTACTTGAAATGGCGCAATATGCGAAGAGACAAGGTGCAACTGTTATCGGAATTACAAAGCTGGATCAATCATCACCTTTATATAAAGAAGCCGACATTCGGCTTTGTATGCCAGATGTAGAGCAAGATCATCGTATTGCGAGTATTGCGTCACGGATGACACAATTAAATATGATCGATGCTTTATATGTGATTACGTTTAATCGTATTGGTAATAAAGTGCTGGATCAATTTATGGAGACAAGAGAAGAAGCCTTGCGATTACGGAAGTTAAAATGAAAAGATGGGGAAACCCATCTTTTTTTTGCATACTGACATAAATTCGTCATGAAAAGAAATTAAATTTCATAAAATAAGATAGTAATATTGATTTTAAATTTCTTGAAGTTATAATGAAAGTGTGAAATTAAATTTCGAAGTAGGTGGGAATATGTTAGAAAATTTATCGACAGAACACCGTAATGAAAAGACGATGAATTTAGATGAGATGAGCATAAAAGAAGTTCTGCAAAGTATGAATGAAGAAGATCGAACAGTTGCGTTAGCAGTTGAAAAAGAGATAGAGCAGATTGAAAAAGTTGTACAGAGTGTTATTAAATCTTTTGAAGCAGAGGGCCGATTAATATATATTGGGGCTGGTACGAGTGGTCGTTTAGGTATTTTAGACGCAGTAGAATGTCCGCCGACATTTGGCACAGCTGATGAAATGGTGCAAGGATTTATAGCAGGTGGATTGAAAGCGTTTACTAAAGCGGTAGAAGGTGCCGAAGACCGCGAAGAGTTAGCGGAAGAAGATTTAAAAAGTATCGGATTAAATGAGAAAGATACTGTAATTGGCATTGCTGCAAGTGGTAGAACTCCTTACGTAATTGGCGGATTGAAATACGCACATGGCGTAGGAGCGAGTACGGCGAGTATTTCTTGTAATAAAAATGCTGAAATAAGTAAGTATGCAAAACTCAATGTAGAAGTGGAGACAGGCGCAGAAATATTAACGGGCTCAACACGTTTGAAGGCTGGTACAGCGCAAAAATTAGTGCTGAATATGATCTCAACAGCTTCTATGATTGGTGTAGGAAAAGTATATAAAAATTTAATGGTAGATGTGCAGTCTACAAATGAAAAGTTAGTAGAAAGATCAAAGCGAATTATTGTGGAAGCAACAGGCGCTAGTTATGAATTAGCGGCAGAGTACTATGAAAAAGCAGAACGTAACGTGAAAGCTGCGATTGTTATGCTGTTATTACAATGTGAGTATGAGGAAGCACTGGAGAAGCTAAAAGAATCGAAAGGATTTGTGAAGAGAGCACGATAAATAATAGGGAGGGGATTCTATTATGAAGAAAGAAGAGAGACTGGCGAAAGAAATTTCGGAGCAACTTGGGGGAATAAAAAATATTCGTGGTATTGCTCATTGTATGACGAGACTTAGGTTAACACTTTATGATGAAAGTAAAGTGAATATGGACCTTTTGAAAAAGGTTGAAGGGGTTATGGGTGTTATTGAAGATGAGACGCTTCAAGTTGTCGTTGGCCCAGGAACGGTAAATAAAGTAGCCGCTGAAATGGAAGGCTTAACGGGACTCCGAATTGGTGAGGTGGCAGATCATCACCTTGAAGACCTTGGGCAAGAGATGAAGTCAGAGATCAAAAAGAAAAATAATACACCTGTGAAAAACTTTTTACGAAAAATAGGAAGTATTTTCATCCCATTAATTCCTGGTCTTGTTGCATCCGGGATTATAAATGGGGTTGCTAACTTTGCGAAAAACGCTGGTGCTGATCCGAATGCTACATGGCTACAAATGTTACTACTTATTGGCGGTGGTATCTTTACATTTTTAGGAATTTTAGTCGGCTGGAATACAGCGAAAGAATTTGGCGGGACACCGGTTCTTGGGGCGATTGCTGGTATTTTAATTTTCAACCCGGCAATGGCGAACGTAAAGTTATTTGGTGAAGCGTTAGTACCCGGACGGGGCGGATTGTTTGCAGTTATTTTTGCAGCATGGCTTATGGTTGTAGTGGAAAGACAAGTTCGAAAAGCTGTACCAAATGCAGTTGATATTATCGTGACACCACTCATTACTGTATTAGTCGTAAGTATTGTAACGATGTTAGCAATTCAGCCAGTTGCTGGTTTCTTATCTGAAGGAATTACAAGTGGAATTAATGCTATTTTAAATATTGGCGGAGCGTTTGCTGGAGCAGTGCTTGCCGGAACATTTTTACCTCTCGTTATGGTTGGATTACATCACGGTTTAACACCAATTCATATGGAATTTATTAATCAAACGCACGTAACACCTTTATTACCAGTACTTGCAATGGCTGGAGCTGGGCAAGTAGGGGCAGCCATTGCGATTTTTGTAAAAACAAAAAATAAACGACTTCGTAACGTAATTAAAGGGGCATTGCCAGTTGGATTTTTAGGAATTGGTGAGCCATTATTATACGGTGTTACATTACCACTTGGGAAACCGTTTCTCACTGCTTGTTTAGGGGCAGCTGTTGGCGGTGCATTCCAAGCAGTTATGCATACAGCTGCACTTGGAATTGGTGTATCTGGATTATCTTTAATCCCATTAATCGCTGATAATAAATATTTACTATATTTCTTAGGTTTAGTCATTGCATATACGTTCGGATTCATCTTTACGTATTTCTTCGGATTTAAAGAAGAAATGGCAGAAAACATATAGAGAAAGGGATTCCTTTCTCTTTTTCTATTACTAGAAAGGGAGATTCATATGATAGGTGTTTCAATTTATCTTTCAAAAGAGCGAGTAGAGAAACAAGAAGAGTGGCTAAAAGTAGCGAAGGAAAATGGATTTTCATCTATTTTTACATCACTTCATATTCCAGAAGATGATCCGGGTACATATAAAGAGTTAATTCAAATACTGGGGAAGCAGTCTCTTGAAAATGAAATGGAATTAATGGTCGATGTTTCTCCAAAATCGCTACAACATTTAGGAATGACGTATGAAAATGTGGAAGAATTAGTACAGTGGGGGATTACTGGTTTACGAATGGACTACGGTATTGCACCGAAAGAAATTGCGTGCGTATCTCATAAGATGAAAGTGGCTTTAAATGCGAGTACGATTACAAAGTCATTTTGGAAAGAGTTACTAGCGGAAAATATACGAGTAGAGAATGTAGAAGCGTGGCATAATTTTTACCCGCGCCCAGAGACAGGACTAGCAAAGTCCTTCTTGCAAAAGCAAAATCACTATTTACATGAGTGCGGAATAAAAACGATGGCATTTATTCCAGGGGATGGGGAGAAACGGGGCCCGTTATATGAAGGGTTACCAACGTTAGAAAAGCATCGCAATATGCGCCCGCTGGAAGCATATTTAGAACTTGTTCAAGATTGTTATGTCGATAAAGTCCTAATTGGAGATATAAGTGCGAGTTTAGAAAGTGTAGCAGAAATAGCTCATGCAAGTAGAGGGATTATTCCGTTACGCTATCAATCGTTTATAACTGATAAAGAAGTAGTAAAGATGATAGAGCAAGTACATACGAATCGGCTTGATCCAGCACGTGATGTTATTCGTTCGGTAGAGTCAAGGGAAAGAAATAAAGTGATTTTACACCCAATGAATACAATTGCAAGAAAGAAAGGTAGCATTACAATCGATAATGAATTGTACGGCAGATATGCTGGGGAGATGCAAATCGTTATAGATGATTTGCCTAAAGATGAGAAGGTGAATGTTGTTGGAATGGTGATGGAAGAAGATGTGTCTTTACTGTCCTATATGGATGCGGGGCGGAAATTCCAACTTTTTTCTTAGAAGAGAATATCCTAAAAAACATTATCCCTAAGAAGGATAATGTTTTTTTGTTAGGAATGTTTTCGTATGAGAGCCCTCGTTGGCTGAACAGTAATTGTTTTGAAGTGAGAAAATAAATAACATCCTGTTACGACGATAATGGTACCTACAATTTGAATCCAAGTTAATTCTTCTCCAAGGAAAAGGAATGCTAATATTGCTGTGAAAATCGGATTGAAGTTTAGAAAAATACCTGATGTAGTTGCTCCTAATTTCTGTACACCAATATTCCAAAACACCATACAAAGAACGGTTGAAATAAGTCCGGTGTATAAAAGGGATGTGATAAAAGAAGTGTTTATATTTGAAACAGTGAAACTACCTATATTAAATGGCAGTAATAAAATAACACCGAAAATACCAGAGTATAAAGTCGCCATAAGTGGTGTCGTTGTTTTTGTGGCCCATTTACTACAAACAGAATATATTCCCCAAATACAAACTGCCGCAATCATCCATAAATCTCCGCTATTAAAATGTAATGAAAATAAAAGTGAAAAATCACCTTTTAATAGGACAAGGACAACTCCGAAGAATGAAAGGACCATAGATAAAATTTGAAGTGTATTTACTTTTTCTTTTAGAAATAACACTGAAAATAGTGCGATGGAAATAGCATTTAATGTAGAAATAAGACCTACATTTGTTGCAGATGTTTTTTCTAATGCTAAAAATTGAAAAATGTTAAAGAGAGCGACACCTGTGATTCCCATTAATATTAACGGAAGAATAGCTGCGCGTGGTGGAATGATTTTCTTTTCTTTCAACCAGACCATCGGTAATAAACAAACAATTGCAATGAGCCATCTTAAACTTGTTAATGTCATAGGTGATGCATGATTAACGAGTGATTTTCCAACGACAAAATTTCCTCCCCATAATAAGCTCGTTAGTAATAGTAAAAAGACATAAAAATAAGGCATGCAAAAAATCCCCTTTGTTGAAAATAATATGAATTGTAAATAATTTTAGCATTTTTCTTTATTGTGTAATATATTCTTTTGTGTGATGATAAAAAAACGATAGATTGTTTTGTTAAAATGATAAATGGGAGAAGTATATTCATTTTTAATTGAGGTATCGTATGTTTCTTCGAATAATCATCGGTAAGAAAAAGGGGGAGTTGTAATGGAGTCGTCTGTTATTAAGGTGTTAGATGATTTGGATGTACAAATTTTAGATATATTGCAAAAGGAGTCACAAGTAAGTAATGCAGAGCTTGCACGCCGCGTTAATTTATCGCCAGCTGCAATGCATGCACGTATAAAAAGGCTAGAGGGAGAAGGCTTTATTGATAAGCAAGTAGCAATTTTAAACCAAGAAAAGCTTGGTTTTGACTTATTATGCTTTATTTTTATGAGTACGAATATTCATCAATCAGATAAACTTGATGTGCTAGAAAGAGAATTAAAGTCGATGCCAGAAGTGTTAGAATGTCACTGCTTAACAGGAGAGTATGATTATTTATTAAAAGTTGCCAATCGTGATCGTAAGGAGCTAGAGTACTTTATTAGGAAGTTAAATAAACTAGGGATTACACGTATCCAGACGAGTTTAGCGCTGCGTGAAATAAAATATTCGACGGTATTGCCGATAAGTAAAAACGAAGCATGATGAGGTGCTTCGTTTTTTTGAATGCATGTAACGTAAAAATCTAGCATTATAAACTATTACAGCTTTCTTGGTTGTAAATAATTACTTACTATGTGGTTGTTGAGCTAATAATATTTTCACTATTGCGTTTATCATTGGATTTTCTGAACTATAATAGACTTCTAATCCTTGTCGTTTATTCACTACAATGCTTTGTGCTTTCATTTTACCTAAGTGTTGCGAAACGGTAGATTGTGGGAGTTTTAATAATGCAACGAGCTGAGTAACATTGCATTTCTCTTTAGTTATTAATTCGTTTAAAATTTTAATTCTAACTGGATGTGAAATTGTTTTAAGTATTGTGGCATTCTGTTCATAAAAATCCATGTTAAATAATGCTCCTTATCTATTTTTTTCATATTTTCACTTTTCATAGGTAACTACATCTATACATACGTTATCCTTTCAAACTTGGACGCCGTTAACTTCTTGAATTATTGATAATCTAGAAATTAAAAATTCATCTTTTTGGATATTTATTTAAAGTGATTTTATAGATACAGTGTAATCTACAAATAACTTCTTTTCACCGAAAATTTTTTTCGAATTACCGCATTTTCTTTTCGTTATCTTTTAAATCATAATAATTTTGTAGTTATGTTACTTCCCCATACTTTTTACAATGTATTAAAAAAGTAGGATTCTTGAGTGTATCTTTTAGAAAACATTATATTCTATCTTTGCAAATTACTAGCTATATAATAGTTTCACCCATAGTATATCTATTAAAAAAATAGGCTGTGAGAAGTTTTCTCTACAGCCTATTTTTTTAATAGATAACGAGTTAATTCGGGCTATAGTATTATGTCTAACTTGGTTTAGTTTGTTTGTATGGATAGACATGAAAATACTAGATTATTGTCTATTTTTGTGTACTATGTACAATTATCCACATAGAATAAACTGATTTCAAAGAAGGGGGTTTATTTTATGAGCTATGATAAGGATAAATGCAATAGGTTTTGGCCAGCTCTGCCAATTTCATGTGATTTAGACAGCTCCTGTTGTAATCCTGTTATTTTTTCCAATGATCAAAAGCAAGAGCTAATTAGCTTGTTGACATCATTAAATACCGCACTTACTGCTTTTTTTAAAGATCCAGATGCAAATACAGCAGGGGCGTTATTAAACATATTACAATCTCTTTTGCAGTTGTTACAAAGTTTAAATCAAACACCAGATACTCAATATGCTTTGCAAATTTTGCAGCAATTAATTGCTGCGTTACAACAGCCTAATTTACCTGTAGAGACGATTGGTCAATTGTCTCAGTTATTTTTACAATCGATCGCTGCATTAGTTTCTAATTCGAATTTTCCAGCAAGTTTTTTATCTACCATTTTTCAAATTTTAGTGAATGGTACAACGAATAGTATTCCACCGGGTGTTACACCGAGCATTCCGGTTTCACCAACACAATCTACAGAGTTAGAACAATTATTATCGCAAATAACGACTGCGTTACAAAACTATATACAAGATCCAAATCCAGCAACAATAGCTAACTTACAGCAAATTATTAATGGGTTTTTGTCTCTACTTTCTACTTTTCCATCTAATCCACAAACAACATTTATGATTGAGTTATTACAAAATATTAGTGCAGCGTTAGAGGATCCTAGCACATCCATTTCACAAATCTCTCAGCTATTTCAACAATTTTTTAATGCGTTGTCTTCGTTCTTACCGACACTGATTTTAGATCCTAACACACTACAAACTCTTATTAATTCATTGTTAGAAGCAATAAATGCTTCGACTAATGGAGTTACAGAAGGACCTCAAGGACCACCGGGACCGCAGGGACCAGAAGGCCCAACAGGACCGCAAGGAATACAGGGAATTCAAGGGGTTCCTGGTCCAATAGGAGCAACGGGTCCTCAAGGTGTGCAAGGTTTGCAAGGTGCACAAGGTATAGAAGGTCCAACAGGTATACAAGGCGTGCAGGGAATTCAAGGCGTACAAGGATTACAAGGGATTCAAGGTATAGAAGGTCCAATAGGCCCAATTGGTCCAACAGGAATAGGTATTCCAGGCCCAGGCGGTGGAACGGGTGGTGTGCCAGGTCCAACAGGCCCAACGGGTCCTGCGGGTGGCCCGACAGGTCCAACTGGTCCGACAGGAGAAACAGGACCGCAAGGGATACAGGGTATAGAAGGTCCGTTAGGTCCACAGGGTCCAGAAGGCCCAACAGGCCCGCAAGGCGTGCAAGGGATTCAAGGTCCACAAGGATTAGAAGGCGCGACGGGCCCGCAAGGTGTGCAAGGAATTCAAGGTATAGAAGGTCCAATAGGTCCAACGGGTCCACAAGGTGTGCCAGGGGCACAAGGACCACAAGGGTTACAAGGAGAGACAGGACCACAAGGGGTGCAAGGTCCACAGGGTCCAGAAGGCCCGACTGGAGCAATAGGTCCGACGGGAGAAACCGGTGCAACGGGTCCACAAGGTATTCAAGGAATCCAAGGAATTCAGGGTCCACAAGGTATAGCGGGTCCAACGGGAGAAACAGGGGTAACGGGTCCACAAGGTATTCAAGGAATCCAAGGAATTCAGGGTCCACAAGGTATAGCGGGTCCAACGGGGGAAACAGGAGCAACGGGTCCACAAGGTATTCAAGGAATCCAAGGAATTCAGGGCCCACAAGGTATAGCAGGCCCAACGGGAGAAACGGGAGCAACGGGTCCACAAGGTATTCAAGGAATCCAAGGAATTCAGGGTCCACAAGGTATAGCAGGTCCAACGGGAGAAACAGGAGCGATTGGCCCGCAAGGTATTCAAGGAATCCAAGGAATTCAGGGCCCACAAGGTGCAACCGGTCCGACAGGAGATGCCGGGGCAATAGGTCCAACAGGAATAACGGGTCCAACAGGTTCTTCAGTTGCGGGATATTTCTATTCAACATCTGTAACGGGTCCGAATGCACCAATTGCTGTTATCTCTGGGTTAAATCCTCCAAACGGAAGTTATCCTGGAGGAAGTGTGTTACCATTGGAACAGCCACCGGTTCTATCGGGAGCAGCTTTTTCAGCTTCATCCGGCGGAATACTAATTCAAGAGCCAGGAATATACGAGGTTAGTTATATGATGGCTGCAGATGCATTTGGAAATTTCTTAACTCCACCAACAGGTAGCGCTCTAACTGTCGCAAATGGAGATGGAATTGCTATTCAATTACTATTGAATGGTAGTCCAGTACCTGGTAGTCTAGTACTGCAATCCTTAGGAGGATTCCAAACAATGATTGTAACAAATACAATGCTTATTAATGTTGCTGCCGCTGGCGCATTGTTGCAATTACAATCCCATCCTAGTGCGCCTCCTACTAACTATTTCACAGTAATACCAGGAATGGTTACAAGAAGTATTAATATTGTTAAAATATCATAAGGGTGTTAATTTGATAAAGTTGCATTTAAAGGATGAAGTTTTAGTTGAAGAAATACAATTTTAGTCATAATTGTATTTCTTCTTTTTTATAGTATTTTTTCTTACTAGGGTAATTATATTTGAAATTATTATATGAGGATTTATTGTATATATTGTCCGAAAGTTGATTACGATGATTTTGTATGTTGGATGAAAAAAGGAAAAAGAGCAACTAGCAAAGCTAACTGCTCCATTAAAGGGATCTCTCCAAGGGGGAATGGAGAAAATATTATGTTACTAGCAGTATTGACAGATTATTAGGAAATATACAATTGGATGAAAGAAATTTCAAATAATGTTTTTGCATTGACAGTACAGCTAGTTATTTTATAAAATGAATGACAGTCATTCAATATGAAGGGGTTTAGGTAATGAATAAAAAAGAGAAGATTGTCTATGCAGCTATTGAAGTGTTTCAGGAGAAGGGCGTTGAAAAAACGAAGATTTCTGATATCGTGAAATTGGCTGGCATTGCGCAAGGAACTTTCTATTTATATTTTCCTTCTAAGTTATCCGTTATGCCTGCAATAGCAGAGGTGATGGTTGAAAAGATGATACTTGCAGTGAAAGAAAAAGTGCAGAACGACGTACCTTTTTCAAATAAAGTTACGCAAGTCATAGATGCCGTTTTTGGCTTTATAGCGGAATACCGTGAAATACAAGCTTTAATGTATGCAGGGCTTGCATCTACTGAACATATAAAAGAATGGGAAGCGGTGTATGAGCCTCTTTATATGTGGCTAAGCGAATTTTTAAGTGAGGCGAAAGAAGCAGGTGAAATTCGTGATTCGGTTCACGTAGAGCGAACAGCCAAGTTATTTATCGCTCTCGTTGAATCAGCAGCGGAACAAGTTTATTTATACGATCATAAAGATGAGGAGCAGGTCGAGTTACAAAAGGCAGAAGTACTAGATTTTTTAACACATGCGCTACATATAAAGAAGTAGTAAGATGAACCTGTCTGAAAAGGTAGGTTCATTTTTGAGGAGAACTGAATGATAGTCATTCATCTTGTGCTTATGTATGTGTGGAAGGATAGAGTGAAATTCTAGTGGGCGGGGCATCTCCATTCATTATGAGCCCACAAATAGCAGGATAAAGAAAAAGCTTCTTGGGCATTATTTTTGAGAGGAAGTTACGGGAAGAGGTGTTGAAAAGTGAAGAAACCGATAAAAGAACAAAAGATGGTGTTGGTCATTCTTTTGAGTAATATATTTATCGCTTTTTTAGGGATTGGATTAATCATTCCGGTTATGCCGTCCTTTATGAATGATATGGGTTTAACAGGGAAGACGATGGGTTATCTCGTTGCAGTATTTGCAATGGCTCAGCTTATTGCCTCACCTATTACAGGGCGCTGGGTTGACCTTTACGGCAGAAAGAAAATGATAATCATTGGATTATTTATTTTTGGTGTTTCAGAGCTTTTGTTTGGATTAGGAAAAGATGTATGGATGCTTTATGTAGCAAGGGTGCTAGGCGGAATTAGTGCTGCGTTTATTATGCCTGGTGTTACGGCATATGTTGCGGATATTACATCTATTAAAGAACGCCCAAAGGCGATGGGATATTTATCTGCGGCTATTAGTACCGGCTTTATTATAGGACCTGGAATTGGCGGATTTATCGCAGAGTACGGAATACGCGTGCCGTTCTTTGTAGCAGCAGTATTTGCTTTTGTAGCATGTGTGATTTCGATCTTTATTTTAAAAGAGCCATTAACGAAAGAAGAGCTTGCGGAGATTTCTTCTAATACGAAAGAATCAAGTTTTATCGGAGATTTAAAGAAATCATTACATCCAATGTATGCAATTGCATTTGTTATTGTATTTGTACTCGCATTTGGATTATCAGCATATGAAACTGTATTTAGTCTGTTTTCTGATCATAAGTTTGGTTTCGCGCCGAAAGATATTGCAGCAATTATTACAATTAGCTCCATCTTTGGGGTAGTTGTGCAAGTATTTATGTTTGGCAAACTGGTAGACATATTCGGAGAAAAAGTATTGATTCAAATATGTTTAATTGTAGGTGCAGTGTTAGCGTTCGTATCCACTGTAGTCTTTAATTATTGGATTGTCCTTCTTGTTACTTGCTTTATTTTCTTAGCATTTGATTTACTGCGTCCAGCTTTAACGACATTTCTATCAAAGGCAGCTGGAAAAGAGCAAGGATTCGTTGCTGGTATGAACTCGACTTATACGAGTTTAGGAAATATCGCAGGACCAGCGATGGGCGGAATATTATTTGATATGAATATTCATTATCCATATGCATTTTCAGGAGTTGTTTTAATCGTTGGTCTCGGTATTACATTTATGTGGAGAGAGAAACAGTTGGTTGAAAGTTTGGCGAAGTAATGAAATAAAATTAAATAGTTAGTGGAAAGCCCCTTGTATAAAGGGCTTTTTTTTGTATGTTAATACGTGGATGGCTGTATCCATAACTTCGCAAAATTTGCCCAACCGAATGAATCAATTGTTACGTTTTTTAAAGAAGACGGATATGTTTTTCTTTTTAAAACGTGATAGTTAAATAAGATGATGTTTTCTGCTTGTAAAAACTCTTCAATTTCATACATGAGCTCATAGCGCTTCTCTTTATTTTCTTCTAATAAAAAGGTATCAAGTAAACAGTTAATTTGGTTTTCATAGTGCGGGTCCATAAAACGATTTACGAAGCAACTTTTATTTTTAAATACATTTAAGAATGCGAGTTCATGATCGGTAGCAAACACTTCTCCCATAAAAATAATATCGGCATGTTTATCGATAGAACGATCCATATAATCTGAAACGAGAAATGGATGAAGTTCTACATGTATTCCTAATTGTTTGCAACGTTCTTTTAGGAAGTGTGCGTCATTTGCACTATCTTTAAATGCGAAGAAATAAATGTGTATCGTTTCTCCATTATATGTACTCTTTTTTAAATACTCTTTCGCTTTTTCTAAAGAGTAGGACCTTGTAGGAACTTGGCGACTTCTTTCAGGGAAAAAGCTTGATGCGGCAATTGTCCGTCTTCCTTCTATGCTACGAAGTATCGTTTCAACGTCATATAGTTCTCTCCAAGCTTTTCGAAAGTATATGTCGTGATGAGGACCAGGTTTTGTAAAGTTGAAACTAGCATAAATACAGCCTATTTCTTCTATTTGTATATCATACCTTTCATTCTCTTCTTCATTTGGTAGTTCATAATCAGCATCGATTTGCACATGGTCAGGAATACCCCAAAATTCAATACGGTCTAATAACGCGCGCTCTTTAAAATAATGAGTGAACGCTTCGAGTACGATATTATCTTCAGAGTAATGAGCAAGTTTGAAAGGCCCCGTTCCTATGTAGTGATGATTTTCGATACTCACATCACGCGGTAAAATTGCTAGTTGCATGGAACTTACATAGTGTAAGAAAAAAAGGTTGGGTTTGGCTAAATGAAATCGAATTTGCAGTGGTGATGGTGTTTCGATTTGAACAATTTCTTCTGTTAACCATTCGAAAGGGGAATGAACTTCTTTTAGTCTTTCAAATGAAAATTGTACATCTTTAGAAGTTAAAACTGTTTCGTTATGAAAATATACATCCTTTCGTAAATAAAAGGTCCACGTAAGCCCGTCTTCACTTAATTCCCACGTATGCGCAATGTGTGGTTCCATTTTTTCAATAACATCGTTATAAACGACTAACGTATCAAAAATTTGACTCGTAAGGTGGCTCTCCGTAGTTACAGCCACAAAAGCCGGATCTAATGGGAATATCTTTCTCGATATAGGAATCTTTAATATGTCGTACATATCACTTGAAGGTTCGTATCCAAAATGATGATGTAGTTTATTTTCTATCTTTTTTTGAAGTGCAAGGGGAAGGGGTTCTTTTAAAAGAAGAAAAACATCCTTTAATTTTTCTTGCGCTAACAGGTCATCTGTATAGGATTCAATCGCTTCTAGGAAACTATTTGCAAATATAATTTCCGTTTTATTCCCGCGTCCTCGCCCTGGAGTCCAGCTAATTAATTGCTCCCCACTCATTTTCTTTAATAAAATTTTTACGTTTTTCGTACTGCAATATAAAACATCCGCTAATTCTTGTAAGCTATTTCGCATATGTTCTTGATCTTGTGCATGTAGTCTTAGTCTAATGTAATAGTCCATAATTTTCATATAAACACTTCCTTCTATCATAAAAGGGGAAACTCTTTAGAATATTCTAACCTTTTTCTTCCTCTTTTTCAAAGTAAAATAAGTAAGCATAAGGAGGGGGAAACAATGGGATTTTGGAGTATGCATCGAAATATAAAAATTAGAATTATAACTTCGTTTTTAACACGTACTGTGTCCACGATGATTTTTCCATTTATGGCGATTTATTTTTCAATAAAGTTAGGTAGTGTGATTGCTGGTGCATTACTACTTATTAATGTCATAGCTTCATTAGTAATTGGTTTATACGGTGGATATGTTGGGGATCGACTTGGACGTAAAAAAGTAATGATTATCGGTCAAAGTATACAAGTCATTTCCATTGCTTGTATGGGAGTTACGAATTCAGATTATGTAGATTCACCGTGGTTAACATTTATATTTATGTTAGTGAATAGTTTAGGGTCTGGACTTATGAATCCGGCGACAGAGGCGATGTTAATTGATGTGAGTACACCGGAAAATCGAAAAGTGATGTATAGCATTAACTACTGGGCAATTAATTTATCCATTGCGATTGGAGCAATATTTGGTGGGTTATTATTTGAAAACTATAGATTACAATTGTTTATCGTATTAACGCTTATTGCTATTATTACTTTATATGTGATGGCTGTATATATGGAAGAAGTGTATGTAGCACGAAAAACAGCAGAAAAGAAAAATGTGTTAAAAGATATGGCAGATAGTTATAAAGTTGTGATGAAAGACAGGGCGTTTTTAATTTTTTGTGTAGCGAGTATATGTACATTGTCGTTAGAGTTTCAAATTAATAATTATTTAGGTGTTCGCTTGCAGAAGGAATTTGAAACGGTTCACTTTTTCTTCGGTAATGGTTTCACGTTTGATTTAACAGGAATTCGCATGCTGAGCTGGATTTCTGCAGAGAATACAATTTTAGTTGTGTTATGTTCAGCGCTTCTTATTAAAATGCTGAAAAGCTTCAACGATTTGAAAATATTATATGTAGGCTTATTCATTTATACAATTGGATTTACAATACTCGGAACGAGCAATAGTGTATGGATTTTATTAATGGCAGGGCTTTTCCAAACGGTAGGCGAGATGATGTATGTGCCAGTGCGTCAATCTATTATGGCGGATATGGTGCCAGATGGGGCAAGAGGTTCTTATATGGCAATTAACGGAATGGTCTTTCAAGTGGCGAAAATGAATGGTGCATTAGGTATTATGCTCGGTTCATTTCTTGCATCTTGGGGCATGAGCGCTCTATATTTCATCATTGGTATGAGCAGTATTTTATTATTTATGAAGGCGATAGGGAACGAGAAATATGGGGATGAGAGAGAGAGTTCTCAGATTGGATAACACTATATAAAAAGCGAACCAGTTATACTGGCTCGCTTTTTATATAGTGTTTAGAACGGATCAACTTCAGCTAAATTAGGATTGGCATTCGGACTGGTTAATAAGGTTTTTAGCTCACCTACTTCAGAGAGAGCAACGAGGATATAACCACTAATGAGAACGATGAGTCCAATGACTCGTAATGTTTGTAATGAAATGTCACGACTATTGTTTTCTGAGGGGGTTTCGGGCGGTGAAGGCGGATTGTTATTCATAATAGGGCTCCCATCTTTTTTATTTATATATGTGTAAAATCATGATTGAACTTATGGATTGGAATTGTATAGTCATTTTTACTATATGAGAAATGCCTAGGAATAGTGATTAGGAATTTTAGGAATAAGAAAAGAAGCTACGTGTGCAGCCTCTTTTCTCGTTAAAACGAAGAAATTTGTTTTTTTGTTTTTGGAACGATAATAAATTTTATCCAAAGTACTCCGATTACCATAATAATCAAAGCATGTAGTAAGTGTTCTGTGGCAACGAGTATAACACTTGAAAATAAAATGAGTTGAATGCTTAGTAATATAAAGATTAAGCGAAGAAATTGATTCATTCTTTCCTTAGTATCAATCGGATACAATGCTACAATAATATTTCCCGCAAAATATTTCCACAGGGAACGTAGCTGCATAGAAATCATATATAGGACGATATAAGCGATAGCAACTTTTACATATATATTAGGAACAAAATATAGGGTGAAAGCACCGATCAACCCTAAGCGAATATATATACCGAAATAATCATTTCCACGTAAAAATGCTAATGTATGCAAATAGAAGAAAGTTGCTCGTTTTTTATGTAGTAAAGGCTCGATCCAATTTGTAAGCCATTTTCTGCCGTTTACTTGTTTTTTTAGTTGCGGCACATCGGTGAAGATGCTAGCAAATTGATAAAAGTGTATGTCTAATTTTTCTTCTTGTTCAATTATGTAATCCCACGGTATTCGTTTTGACGGTTGTTTTTTCGTATATAGAAGCAGGAAAGCGAGAAGTAAAAGTAATCCACCTAATACGATTACATTTGCTGTATAAAATAGCATGTAAATGATAAGTGCGCTACAAGCAATACGAATAATCAGCCATATGCCTTTTTCATGACTATCACGCCACATCCAATGTATGTACATATTCCAAGCTTTCGTAATCATTAAAACGATAAATATTGTACATAAGAAAGGCACTGTTAATTGTAATGATTGCATAGCTAGTGGTGTGAGAACAAGGAACATAAATAACAATGGGAAAAGCTGAATGATGTAATTATATAGAAGAGACTTTTTGAAATAAGAAGTTAATTTCTCTTCTAGTGCAAGCAAATAGACAGCATCTGGTTTTTGAATAAATGTACGTATTGGGCATCTTGTTATAATCGCTGTTAGGACGATTGTAATGAGTAATAAGGATATTCCTTTAGATGGAGTTGTTTTAAGAAACTTTGCGTAATAGTAAGCACCGATACAGGCGACGAAGATAAAGCTATATAGTAAACCGTTAATCATACGTGCAAAGTATGTAATAATATTTTGAATATGTAGTTGGAAGCGACTGCTCCATAATGATTCAATTGACATGTTTTTCACCTCTTCGTTCTATTATATATGTTTTATAAAAGAAAAAACGAGCAAATTGCGTTATGCAACTTGCTCGTTTTTCTTTTCGTTATGTTTCTTTTGATCACGATTCATTAATGGATAGAAGGCAAAGCCGATTACGAATAAACCAATTCCGAGAAGGAATGTTTTTATATCAGCTGCACCTGTTTTAATAACCCATAGTGCATAGCAAAGTGCGATAACAGCAACTATGCCATCCATGATTCTTGAGCCCATTTCATTTTTATATGTTTCACCAGTAGCGACTAGTTTCAACTGGAAGATTGGTGAAACGAGATATGGAATGAGGTAGGCCAGTGTTGATACGGTAATAACGAATGTATAAGCTTCCGCAATTGTTCCTGATAATGTTGAGAATAAGAACACTTGCGACATAATGTTTGTTAAGCGTAATGAATAAATTGGACTTCCTTTTTTATTTGTTTTCGTGAAGAAGGAAGGGAAGAAACCTTCTTTTGCTGCTTGATATGGTACTTCGGAGCTTAATAAAATCCAGCCTAATATAGAACCGAATAGGGAAGTAAGGGCAAGTAATGCCATAAGTTTCCCGCCACCATGACCCATCGCAGCATTTAATGCATCTGCTAATGGACGTTCAGATGCTTGTAATGCATCAACGTGAAGTACACCCATTGTTAAAATTGTAATTCCTAAGTAAATGGCAACTGTAACAAGTAATCCCGCAACAGTTGCACGTTTTACCGTTTTTGGAGAAACAGCACGGTTTGATAAAAGGACCGCTGATTCAATTCCGATAAATGCCCAAAGTGTTGTAAGAGCAGCTAAGTTTACTTGTGATAGAAGACCGTGTGATACGCCTTCTTTATCAATCATCGGTGTGTACCATTGTCCAAACTTAGAAGCTTCGAATGCAAATAACGTAACGACGATGAATAAAAGGAATCCAGTTACTTTCGTTGTTGTTGCTAAGAAGTTTAGTTTTCCGGCTCCGCTTACACCGTTAGTTAAAATAATATGAGTTCCCCAAAGTAAGATGGAACAAATAGTAAATGTAATTAGTTTTCCGACTTCTATGTTGAAAGAACCTATTGAAAATAGTAGTCGTGTATCTTTCATAATCGGGAAGAAGAGTGATAAATATCCCGCAAATGATGTAATGATGGCAACGTTACTTGCCCAGTTTGCAACCCAATATCCCCATACCATACTGAAACCAGCCATTTTTTTCTTTTTTGGTGATGAGAATAAAGCATATGCATGACTTTGTGGTCCTGTCGTTAAGTCAGGACGACGAATTGCTAAATTACCGAAAACAAGAGCTAGCATTAAAACACCAAACCCTGTTGTTAACCAAGCTAAAGTGACACCGAGAGGGCTTGCTGTTTGTGCCAACGTACTTGGCACCATGAAAATACCAGCGCCAACCATGTTACCGACAACGAAAGCTGTTAGTACCCAAAAGCCCCATTTTTTTTGTTGCATAGAAAATACCTCCAAAGTTAGTATAACCAAGTCAAGCGAGGAGATATGTATGTCTTCCAAACTAGGAAGAGAAGTCCCAAACAAAACAAAAAAAGCACGTAATTTGCCGCTACATGCTTTCCATCTTATAAGAAACCCACGACATACCTCTCGATAGCTCTCCACAAACGAAACGTTTGTGACAGTTCTGCACTTATTAAATGCAGACCCAGCAAGCGTGCATGGTGGGCACGACTTACTTCGGCAATCATTCCTTTCTCATTCATTCATCAATGCCACTACATCTCCTGAAATGATACTTTTAATGACTGCAACCTCTACCTCACCGAGATACGAATGAGGATTTAAATATTAAATTAACGTATTTAAGAGTAACAAATGAATTTTTATACGTCAATGGATATAGTAATAATCAGATTATAAGGAAGAGTTTGTAATTAAAGGTGGGAAGGTAACGATATACAATGTTTGAATTTTTGTAATATAATGAATGTTATTGGCGATAGAAGATATAGAAGGAGATGAAGTATATGAATGCATCTAATCAAAATTCTGTAATAGGTGTACTGGATTCAGGGGTCGGGGGATTAACAGTTGCGAGTGAGATTATAAGACAATTGCCTAAAGAAAGCATTTACTATATTGGTGATAATGAGCGTTGTCCGTATGGGCCAAGAGATGTAGAGGAGGTACAATCTTTCATATTTGAAATGGTTGAGTTCCTAAAACAGTTTCCGTTAAAAGCTCTTGTAGTAGCATGTAATACTGGTGCAGCTGCTGCATTGACTGCGCTGCAAGAAGCACTTTCCATCCCGGTTATCGGCGTTATACATCCGGGAGCAAGAGCTGCAATTAAAGTGACAAAGAAAGGGAAAGTTGGGGTAATAGGAACTGTAGGTACGATACAGTCTAATATGTACGAAAAAGCATTACACGAGCTTGATACATATTTGGAAGTGCATAGTCATGCGTGCCCGACTTTAGCTACAGTTGTAGAAAATCATCTAGAAGATTCAGCATATGTAGCGGAGCAAGTGAAACAAGCTTTACTGCCATTAACGAAAGAGGATATAGATACGTTAATTCTTGGTTGTACACATTATCCACTTTTAGAGTCTTACATAAAAAATGAGTTGGGCGAAGATGTGACGATTATTAGTTCGGCAGAAGAAACAGCGATAGAGTTAAGCACGGTTTTACAGCACAGAGGAATTTTGTCTAATAATTTGAATCCGAAGCATCGATTTTTTACAACAGGATCTGTTTCATCATTTGAACAGATTGCTGAGCGATGGCTAGGGTATCCAATTTCTGTGGAATGTGTGAATTTACCTATAAAAAATATGTGTATCTATAACTAGGGTTTATTAAATTATTTTTTGTGTAATAAATCAGGTTAGTTTCATAAAGAAGGAAAAAATGAACTTTTAATTGAAAGGATTAAGGTCATTTCAATTAAAGGAGAGATTTGTAAAAAAACAATTGACAGAATACTCGGTATAGTTGTAAGATTATAAATGGAAAATAAATGAAAGGGGTGTGTGTAATGATTGTAATCGTAAATGTAATGAACTTAGCTCTGTTAAGTGGCAGAAAACATTCATATCATTACGCAACCCGTACGGATATATAGGGCATTTTTGTCTTATAAAAAGCGTATGTTGCGTATATCGTAACGTACGCTTTTTATGCATTTTTGTGCATATCGTCAAGCGACGGTATGCTTTTTTTTGTCCAATTTGTTTCCATACTTTGTATGGTTACTATAAAACTAATTTTGGGAAGGTGGAAAAATGTGATGATATTGTATGGGTTGCGAAATGTAAATGTGATGGGTTTAGATAGCGGATAAGGAAACGAAGGTTGAACGAGAACGAGAAGGGAGAGGTTACATTGTTTTCAGTATTACTAAAGTTAAAATGGTTTTTTAGGGAGCATTGGAAGAGATACAGTATTGCCATTGGAGCTCTTTTAATTGTGAATATAGTTGAAGTCATTCCCCCGAAAGTGTTAGGGGTTACGATCGATAATATAAAAACAGGAACGTTATCGAATGCAGCGATTATAGAGTCTATTCTTATTTTACTAGGGGTTACGGTAATTGGATATGGTCTTACTTTCGTTTGGCAACATCAGTTGTTCGGTGGTGCGTTCGTGCTGGAGAAGACGATGCGCTCTAAATTTATGGGGCATTTACTGAAAATGACACCGACGTTTTATCAAAAGAATCGTACTGGCGATTTAATGGCAAGAGCGACAAATGATTTAAAAGCAATTGCTATGACAGCTGGTTTCGGTATATTAACGCTCGTTGATTCTAGCTTATATATGCTTACGATTGTTTTTATGATGGGATTTACAATTAGTTGGGAGCTTACATTTGCGGCACTTATTCCGCTTCCGATTATGGCATATGCGATGAATATATATGGGAAGAAATTGCATGAAAGATTTACAGTTGCGCAAGATGCATTCGGTGATATGAATGATAAAGTACTCGAATCGATCGCTGGCGTGCGCGTTATTCGTGCGTACGTACAAGAGAATGCAGATGAAGGAAGATTTCATCATTTAGGAGATGATGTCTACGAAAAAAATATGAAGGTAGCAAAAATCGATGCATTATTCCAGCCAACTGTGAAAATGCTTGTCGGTCTTAGTTACTTAATCGGTTTAGTATACGGTGCGTATCTCGTATTCCAATCAAAGGTGACACTTGGTGAACTCGTTTCTTTCAACGTGTATTTAGGGATGATGATTTGGCCGATGTTTGCGATTGGTGAACTAATTAATGTTATGCAAAGAGGAAATGCATCGTTAGACCGTGTGAATGAGACGTTGGCGTATGAACCAGATGTGAAAAATCCGAAAGAACCAAAGGTTGTACAAGAGCCGGATTATATTCAGTTTGATGATGTTACCTTTTCATATCCTTCATCAACTGAAACAAATTTAAAGAAGGTTTCGTTTACATTAAAGCAAGGTGAAACACTTGGAGTTGTCGGGAAAACAGGAAGTGGGAAAACGACGCTCGTACGTCAGCTCCTTCGTCAATATCCGCTTGGGGATGGGGATATTGCAGTTTCTGATGTGACTTTAGATAAAATAACGAATGAAAATGTACTCGGATGGATTGGATATGTACCACAGGAACATATTTTATTTTCAAAAACAGCGAGGGAAAATATTTTATTCGGGAACAGAGAAGCGACTGAAGATGAGCTGGAGAAGGCGATTGAAATTGCTGCTTTTAAAAAGGATTTAGAGTTTTTACCAGAAGGATTGGAAACGCTCGTTGGAGAGAAAGGCGTTTCTTTATCAGGTGGACAAAAGCAAAGGATTTCGATTGCGCGAGCTGTTATTCAAAATCCAGAAATATTAATTTTGGACGATTCCTTATCAGCTGTCGATGCCCGTACGGAAGCAGCGATCATTGAAAATATAAGAACGGAAAGAAGCGGGAAGACGACGATTATTACGACGCACCGTTTATCTGCAGTGCAACATGCGGATTGGATCCTCGTTATGGATGACGGTGAAGTGATTGAAGAAGGTACGCATGATCAGCTCGTTCGAAGTGGGGGCTGGTATGCTGAACAATTTGAAAGACAGCAAGGTGAGGATGAAAGTGCGGATAGTGGGGTGAAAATATGAGCGTTTCAAAACGATTGTTTCAATACGCGATGAAAGTAAAGGGGACAATTTTTGCAGCGATGGCGATGTTACTTATTTTCGTCATCGCAGAGCTCGCTGGTCCTTTCGTCGCTAAAACGATGATTGACGATCATATCGTCGGAATAGAGAAGCCTTGGTATGAAACAAAGCAGAGCGAGGATGCTGTTTCTTATAACGGTGCTTTTTATAAACGAAGTGATCGCTTTGAACAAGGTGAGAAAAAAGGAAAAGAAGTACGCGTGATGCAAGCCGGTTTTCAATATTATTTTGTACCGAATAAAGTGAATATTGAAGGGTCACGTACTGTAAAAGGTGATATGATTACTGTTCAAAATGGTAAGGCAGTACAGGTGTATAAAGCGAAAGCGTTAACGAAAGAGGAAGTGTTTGCGTTTTATAAGCCAGAAATAAACCGTCTATTATTACTTGGTGGTGGCTATCTCGCTTTATTAGTAGTTGTATCGCTATTTGCATATGGAAAGCAGTTCTTCTTGCAGAAAGCAGCGAACAAAATTATTCAAATTATGAGGGAAGATGTTTTCTCTCATATTCAAACGTTGCCGATCAGGTATTTTGATCATTTACCAGCAGGGAAAATTGTTTCGCGTGTGACGAATGATACAGAAGCCATTCGGGATTTGTATGTAACGGTACTTGCGACATTTGTTTCTAGTATCATTTATATTATTGGGATATTTGCCGCATTGTTTTTACTAGATGTGAAGCTTGCATCGTTATGTTTATTAATTATCCCGATTTTAATTATTTGGGCGATTCTTTATAGAAAGTATGCGTCTGTATACAATCATAAAATGCGCTCTCGTTTATCTGATATTAACGGAACAGTGAATGAATCAATTCAAGGGATGCCAATTATTCAAGCGTTCCGTCAAGAGCGTGAAACGAAAAAAGAGTTTGAAGAATTAAATGGTGATTATTTTAAATATCAAAATAAAATTTTAAATTTAAATGCAGCCACTTCTCATAACTTAGTGTCTGTATTAAGAAACATTGCGTTCACAGGCGTGATTTGGTATTTCGGTGGTGCGTCATTAAGTGCTACCGGTATTATTTCACTTGGGGTACTGTATGCGTTCGTTGATTATTTAACACGGTTATTCTCACCAATTACGAATATGGTGAATCAGCTTGCGAACCTAGAGCAAGCACGTGTTGCATCAGAGCGTGTTTTTGAATTGTTAGAAGAAAAAGGAGAAGCGGTTCAAGATGAACACATACCTCGTTTACAAGGAAATGTGAAGTTCGATAATGTATCATTTTCTTATAATGGGAAAGATGAAGTGCTAAAAAACATTTCTTTTGAAGCGAAACAAGGAGAGACTGTCGCACTTGTCGGTCATACTGGATCGGGAAAAAGTTCGATTATGAACGTACTCTTTCAGTTTTATGAGTTTGAAAAAGGAAAGCTGACAATTGACGGACACGATATAAAGGAGATGCCGAAACAAGCAATTCGTGAGCATATGGGCATCGTATTACAAGATCCGTTTTTATTTAGCGGGACCGTTGCATCTAACGTAAACTTAGAAAACAAAAGTATTTCAAAAGAGCGTATCGTAAAAGCATTACGTGATGTTGGTGCTGAAAGATTTGCGAACAACATAAATGAAGAAATTACGGAAAAAGGAAGCACGCTTTCTACTGGAGAACGTCAGCTTATATCGTTTGCTAGGGCGCTCGCTTTTGATCCAGCCATTTTAATTTTAGATGAAGCAACGTCTAGCATTGATACAGAGACAGAGGCAATGATTCAACAGGCGTTAGAAGTTGTGAAGAAGGGAAGAACGACATTTATTATCGCTCACCGTCTTTCAACGATTAAAAGTGCAGATCAAATTATCGTGCTTGATAGAGGAACGATTCTGGAAAAAGGTTCCCACGATGAATTAATGAAAAAGCGCGGGCGTTATTATGATATGTATAAAACGCAAATGGAAGGAAACCAGAGCGCATAATATGTATAAAGGAGAACTTGCGAACGTCGCAAGTTCTTTTTTAATTAGGAAGTATTGTTTTACCTTTCCTACAATAAATGCTATATTTAAAAATGTTACTTATTTTTTGTATGTGAGGATTTTTTTCATTTTGTTTGATTATGAAGAAAAAGGATAAACTAAATAAGAACATTTTCATTGAAAAATTGTTCAAGATTGCATACAATCAATATAGTTTTTAAATTCCTATCAGAATACTTGGAGGATTACCATCATGAAAAAATTATTTTCAGTGCTTGCAGTAACTACATTAGCGATCGGGATTGTAGCGGGCTGCGGTAAAGAAGAGAAAAAAGATACAGCTAGTCAAGACGCATTACAAAAGATAAAACAAAGTGGCGAACTTGTAATTGGAACAGAAGGTACATATCCACCGTTTACATTCCATGATTCAAGCAATAAATTAACTGGATTTGACGTTGAATTAGCAGAAGAAGTTGCAAAACGTCTAGGAGTAAAACCTGTATTTAAAGAAACGCAATGGGATAGCTTACTTGCAGGGTTAGATGCAAAACGTTTTGATATGGTTGCGAACGAAGTTGGTATTCGTGAAGACCGTCAAAAGAAATATGACTTCTCTAAACCATATGTTTCATCTTCAGCGGCATTAGTTATCGCAAAAGATAAAGATAAGCCTGCTACATTTGCTGATGTAAAAGGGTTAAAAGGAGCACAATCTTTAACAAGTAACTATGCAGATATTGCTAAGAAAAACGGTGCAGAAATCGTTGGTGTAGAAGGATT
Source organism: Bacillaceae bacterium OF18-1A (assembly GCA_027694045.1). Taxonomy (GTDB): domain Bacteria; phylum Bacillota; class Bacilli; order Bacillales; family Bacillaceae_G; genus Bacillus_A. The sequence goes on from JAQEWB010000007.1 coordinate 95,026, forward strand.
TAGCCAAGCGGCAGAATTATTAGCTTCAGGCCGCGTTGACTTTACAATTAATGATAAGTTATCAGTATTAAATTATTTAGAAACGAAAAAAGATGCAAAAATTAAAATTGTAGATACAGAAAAAGAAGCTTCACAAAGTGGATTCTTATTCCGTAAAGGTAGCGATAAGCTTGTACAAGAAGTAGATAAAGCGTTAGAAGATATGAAAAAAGATGGTACGTATGACAAAATAGCGAAAAAATGGTTCGGTGAAAATGTATCTAAGTAGTGCTTTAGTTTCAGATCGATTGTCTACTTGGATAGATATTATGCAGTCTTCCTTCATGCCTATGCTGAAGGAAGCTGTTTTTACGACAATTCCATTAACGCTTATTACATTTATTATCGGTATTATACTTGCGACGTTAACAGCACTTGCACGTATTTCAGGTAGTCGTATTTTACAATGGATTGCTCGTATCTATGTATCTATCATTCGCGGAACGCCACTTCTTGTACAGTTATTTATTATTTTCTATGGTCTACCAACTCTTAATATTGAAGTTGAGCCATATACAGCAGCAGTTGTTGGTTTTTCATTAAATGTCGGTGCGTATGCATCTGAAATTATTCGTGCTTCTATCCTTTCTATTCCGAAAGGGCAGTGGGAAGCAGCTTACACAATTGGGATGACATACCCACAAGCATTAAAACGTATTATTTTACCGCAAGCGACGCGCGTATCAATCCCGCCGCTTTCGAATACATTTATTAGCTTAGTGAAGGATACTTCATTAGCATCGTTAATTTTAGTAACAGAAATGTTCCGAAAAGCGCAGGAAATTGCGGCAATGAACTATGAGTTTTTAATTGTTTATTTCGAAGCAGGCCTTATTTATTGGGTTATTTGCTTCTTATTATCAATCGTACAACAGATGTTAGAAAAACGTTCAGAACGTTATACTTTAAAATAATCCTTTCATAAAAGGAGTTTTTGTTTTTATGATTTCAATTCAACATTTACAAAAAAGTTTCGGAGATAATACCGTACTAAAGCATATAGATTTAACAGTTGAGAAGGGCGAGGTTGTTGTTATTATTGGGCCGTCTGGATCTGGTAAAACGACATTCTTGCGTTGCCTCAACGTACTAGAAACACCGAATGCAGGCACGATTCGTATCGGAGAAAAATCATTAGACTTCTCTCAAAAAGTAACAAAAAAAGATATTGTAAATCTTCGCACGCAAACAGGAATGGTGTTCCAACATCATAACTTATTCCCTCATTTAACGGCACTTCAAAATGTAATGGAAGGGCTCGTTACAGTGAAGAAACTAGGGAAAGAGGAAGCGAAGAAAAAAGCAAACTACTTCCTTGAAAAAGTTGGTTTAGCAGATAAAGTAGATTTATATCCGTTCCAATTATCAGGCGGACAACAACAGCGTGTTGGAATTGCTCGTGCGCTTGCGATGGAACCGGAGGTATTATTATTTGATGAACCGACGTCAGCGCTTGATCCTGAACTCGTTCAAGAAGTTCTAAAAGTAATGAAAGAACTTGCTAAAGAAGGTATGACGATGGTTATCGTAACGCACGAAATGCGTTTTGCGCATCAAATTGCGAACCGCGTTATTTTCATGGATGGCGGTGTCGTTGTCGAACAAGGTACACCAGAAGATGTATTTACAAATCCAAAAGAAGAACGTACGAAGAAGTTTTTACAAATGCTTCAATAATTAAGAAAGGTCTCAAGGCATATGCCTTGAGACCTTTTTGCCATATATATTTATTTTTGGAATCCGCCAAGGCTTTGCTCAGCCATTGCAACTAAACGTTTTGTAATTTCTCCACCAACAGAACCGTTAGCGCGAGCTGTAGAATCTGCTCCTAATTGTACACCAAATTCTTGAGCGATTTCGAACTTCATTTGGTCGATTGCAGCTGTTGCTCCTGGTACTACTAATTGATTGTAAGAACTTTGGTTTGCCATAGGAATATATCCTCCTTAGAGTTATAAAAGTTTTTTTGGTTGGACTAGCTGGATTTGAACCAGATTATCGCCCCGTTGGCGCTAATCCATCGGTAATTAAGTTTGTACTCATAGTATGGATGTTACCTAGAAAGATATACGAAATAATAATTTGTAAATTTTGTAAATAAATCTTATTTATTTTGTAACTTATGAAATAAGAGTAATCGTTGTATTTTTAAGAAAGAAGGCTAAACTAAGAGCGACATGTAATAGGATTTTCTCTTTGTAACCCGCTATTTTGGGGGCTAATAATTAGCTTCTTATTTATGATTCATGAAACTGAAACTGACATCAACCTCATAGTTCTGTTTTAACCAAAAAGGGTAGGTTTTTAGGAGGAAGTGCAATTACAGCTTAGTAATATAAAAACGAAAAAGGCATTAACTTCATAATTCTGTTTTAACTAGGGATGGGGCAGAAAAAGGAATTGCCCGCTCCTATACATGGCTAGCTGCTCTCTTCAACCAAAAAGGATAGTTTTTTTAGGAGGAAGTGCAATTACAGCTTAGTAATATAAAAACGAAAAAGGCATTAACTTCATAATTCTGTTTTAACTAGGGATGAGCAGAAAAAGGAACTGACCGCATCTATGCATGGCTAGCTGCTCTCTTCAACTAAAAAGGAGAGGTTCTAAAACGGAAGTGTAATGACAGCTTAGTAAAATAAAAACGAAAAAGGCATCAGCTTCATAATTCTGTTTTAACTAGGGATGGGGCAGAAAAAGGAACTGACCGCGTCTATGCATGGCTAGCTGCTCTCTTCAGCCTAAAAAGAAAGATCTTTAAATGCTTCTAAAGATAACGTATGGAGGAATCATGATGGGAATTTGCCCGCTTTGCAATGCATTAGAATCACAAACATATTCTTGTCAAAACTGCCAAAGTATACTCCAAGATTATGGAAAAACTGTAGATTACATAGACGATTATAGTGCGTATATGGATCAAGAATTATTAAGTGCAGTAGATGGATTAACGCAAAGTAACTCGCAGCAATATTGCAAGCATGTTTTTTATTGCGGGGTGTGTAATGTGGAGACAGAGGTTGTCGTGAAATTTATATAAATAGAAAACTTCCACCTTATGAGTGAGGTGGAAGTTTTTGTTTTCGTATTTGTGAGTGAATCATGGGAGAAGGGATATGTTCAGTGCTTGATAAAGTTTCTGATTTCATTTGAGATATTTTTTCTTTTGAATCGTGCAAAGAATGTTCCGTTAAGTAGATGGCATATTCGTAAAATAATTGCCGTGTCAGTTCACTTTGTTCTTTTAACTTCTCATCTTGGAATACAGTTCGCCCAGGTTTCGAGTTCGCTTCAAATAGCCACGGGTTTTCCTGTGTGTCTAAACCGATATCAAAACCGATTTCTCCGATGTTCCCAGTTACTTGCTCATCGAGTGCGTAACTTATTTGTAAGGCTGTATGTTTTAATTTATTTTCAATTTGAATGTGTTTCGTTGAATCTGGAAAAAGTTCTTGTAGTAATTTTGTATCACCACCGCTATTTACGTGCGTTGTTAAGCTACCTTTGCCAGCGATTTTGGCGACGATGGCACTGACCACCCATTGACCGAAATGATTTTTATTTGTATGAATACGAAAATCAACAGGTTGCCCTTCAAAGCGAAGCAAAGAGATACCTTGCTGTACGATAAATTTTTTTAAGTCATGTCCCTTTAACACATGGTTCAGAAGCGTTTCTAACGATTGATACTTTCGTAGTTTATTTTCTTCATTTTCGCGATAACGACAGTAGTAGCAATTCTCTGTTTGAGAATAAAATATTTGATGAATATTCCTTCCGAAGCTACCATGTATCGGTTTCATGTAAACCGATTTATACGTACCAAGAAAACGTTCTACTTGTTCGAAGTGTTGAAACGCTTCCGTTCTTGGTAATAGCGGAACAATGGAATCATCTTTCATAAGAAGTTGATGAACGTCCCATTTGTTGAAAAAACCTGGATTAAACCATGGAATGGCATAGTCATGTTCTAATTTTCTTTTTGCTCTTACAATCGGCTTATAACTTTCGGCCTTCCGGTTTGGTAATCGATCGTAAATAACATTTGGGAAAGGAACTGTTTTCCTTATCCATTGTTCTTCTTGAAAAAAATATCCTTCAATCGTTTCTTCTTCCCAGTTTATATGCTGACCACCGAATACGAATACGAACGGTCGTAATGTGAATGGTGGTGTTAGTAATTCACCGAGAGAAATGGAACGATTTCCTAAAGGGTTAGAAGAGTCATCGTTAAAACCAGTTGTGAAAATCCCGACTAATGGTCCAAAAATAATTGTTTCATTTTGTGTGAATGCATGGATAGTAGTGGAATGAGGAAGTAAAAGATTTTCTGCAACTTGTTTTCCAATAATAATTTCACGAGTAAAGGAATAATGAATTTTTACATCCTCACTTGCAACATGCCGTATGCCGAAGGAAAGAGATGTAATTGGTGGTGTAATCGAAAAATTATAAGGTAAGGTAATACTATTTGGATGCTCATCTGAAATGTTTAATGTATATATATGTTCTTTCAAAATAGGATGACCTCCTTTCATTATGGTGTAAAACGAGTGAATTTTAGTGGTCCGTTATATATTTTTTCCGCTAACGAATCGCTATGCCGAATGTAATGTTCGTAAGAGGGGACCGTGTTGACGTACATAAGCCAAATGGCACCTTTTTGGTCCATAATTGTAGAAAGTTCTAGTTCAAATAAAGAAGAATAAGATTCATCTAATGTCTGAAACACTTCATTTATAATGTCGTGTAAAGCGTCTTGTAATAGTTGTACGCCGGTACTAGATAGTACGTATTTAATTTTTGAAAATGGATGTAACGTAGAATCTTCCGTTGCAGAAAGTAAAAATTGATTAGGGAATGAGCTTTTTTGTATAAATTGATCGATAACGTTCCAATTGTGTTCTTTGTTTTTTTGTAAAAGGGTTCGAATGTGGAGTGGATACGTTAATTGGTTTGGCGGTTGTAGCATCGTATGCGCGATGTAATGTGCTGAACGTATGTGGAATTTATACCAAGATATAAATTCATCCGTTCGTTTCATTTGGGTAGAAGTATGGTAGGTGTCGTTTATTATATCGATATGAAATGTTTTATCTTTGTAAGCAACTCGATATAAATTTTCATTCGAATGCGTATGAGTTGGACGTATAATAATATCTTTCGTTTTTAATAACAGTTTGAAAACATTTTGTATCGTTGCTATTTCAAATTTTGGTATATAAGGAGATAGTTTTTTGTTCGTGAGAAATACATCATGTAGTTTGCTTACATCAATTAGCGTGTTATTTAAAAAGGTAGTAGAAGGACGATTGTGTAACGAGTGAATAATTGATTTTGCTTTTTCAGAATCTGTTTCTTCATGAGAAGAATAACGATCATATATATAAGAAGGAATAGGGAATGTTTGATCTTTCCATTCTCCTGTATCTGTATCGTAAATAAGACCAGAAACAAGGTCTGTTTTTGGGTCAATACAAAATGGTGTAAATTGGACAACAACATTATGATAAAGCCGAGCGCGTTTAGCGATTTCGGTGTAATATGTTTGCTCATAATGAGGCCCGCAAGTTAAAAGACCGAGAACCAACGAAATCACTCCTTTACTAACTTGATGTTGGCATAATAGGCGAAGTTATATATTGCAAATACGTTTTTATACCATTATACTTTTGTCCGTATGATGATATGCTATAGTTTTGGAGAAGCGAAAGGTTGATTATAATGAATATATGGTTAAATATGTTAACGACAACAGGGCTCGGAGCGATTATTGGGGGATACACAAATCACTTAGCAATTAAGATGTTATTTCGGCCGCATCGCCCTATTTATATCGGGAAGTTTCAAGTTCCATTTACACCAGGGCTCATTCCGAAGCGACGTGATGAGCTTGCTGTTCAATTAGGGAAAATGGTTGTAGAACATTTGTTAACACCTGAAGGGATCGGAAAAAAACTAACAAATGAAGAGTTTCAAAAAGGTTTAATCGACTGGGCACAAGTAGAAGTAGATAAAGTAATGACGAATGAACAGTCACTGCGACATATGTTAGAAAAATGGAATTTAGCACATGTAGAGGAAGAGACGACTCAAAAAATTGAACATGTGATTACAGAAAAGATACAAGCATTTTTAGCGGAATATTATACATATACATGGGAAGAAGCTTTACCTCATTCTGTGCATGAGAAAGTAGAACATGTGATTCCAAATGTCTCCGCGTTTATTTTAGAGCGAGGGATTCAATTTTTTGAAAGTGAAGAAGGGAAAGCTCGTCTTTCAAAAATGATTGATGATTTCTTTGCTTCTAGGGGAACGCTACTTAACTTGGTTGGGATGTTCTTAGGAAATGTAAGTGTAGTGGATCGTGTACAGCCAGAAGTCATTAAGTTTTTAAATCAAGATGCAACGAAACAACTTTTAACGGATGTACTGCAAAAAGAGTGGGAAAAGTTAAAGGGACGAGATGTAAAAGAAGTAGAAGCATTTGTAGAAAAAGAAATGATCGTGAGTTCCGTACTGTCAGCAGTTAAAGTTGAGGAAACAGTAAGTAAATTTTTAAATCAATCTGTTCAGCAAGTATGTGAGCCTGTTCGAGAAACAATTATTGAAAAAATGGTTCCGAGTTTAGTACAGAGAGGATTGAATTGGGGAACAGAAAATGTTGAGAGTATACTAAAGAATCTACATCTTGCAGAAATTGTGCAGCAAGAAGTATCTACATTTTCAACAGAGAGATTAGAAGATCTTGTCTTGTCCATTACAAAAAGTGAGCTGAAAATGATTACGTACTTAGGGGCATTATTAGGCGGAATGATTGGACTTATGCAAGGAGTATTACTGTTGTTCCTTAGATAATAAGATAGGTACATAGAAATAAAAGTGAAATTCCTTCACATCTCTTGCATAGTTTGATATGGTAAGAAGAGGTGCGTATGTAAACGTACTTCAAAGGCAGTGTGGACGAAAAGCGCTAGCCTTCTAAAGGAGGAAAATAAAATGACAAAAAACATTCATGATGTTGCATATGAATTACAAAAAGCAATCGCTGAAAACGAAGATTTCAAAACTTTAAAAGAGAGCTACGCAGCAGTACAAGGTGACGCAGCGTCAAAGAGCTTATTCGATGAGTTCCGCACAATGCAACTTGGCCTACAACAAAAAATGATGCAAGGTCAAGAAATCACTGAAGAAGACAACCAAAAAGCACAAGAAGTTGTAGCTCGCATTCAACAAGATGCTAAAATCACAAAATTAATGGAAACTGAGCAACGCCTAAACGTTGTAGTTGGTGACATTAATAAAATTATCATGAAGCCACTTGAAGAGTTATATAGCGCTCAACAACAAGCTTAATGATGGGAAGACGCTCCTGGTATGGGGGCGTTTTTTTGTTTTGTTTGTTTATGAAAATTGAAATATGACATTTTGTATAAGAAAAGCACCTTGTATGTAAAGGACGCATATTGTATTTTCGTTTTCACGCATTCGAATTGCGGGAATGTATTTTTGTTTTTTTCTAATAGTTAATGAAGAAGCTTATAAAGTGATAAGGAGGTATATAGTGATAATCAAATATTACTTCAAAAACATTACCGGAGTTAGTAAAAGGAGGAATGGTGACAATTTGTATATTAAAATATTGAAGAAATTATTTTGCGGGGATTGTTTTTTCTGTTTCGTATGAACGCATTGTTTTTTCGGTGAAATATTTACGAGCCTTACATATAATTTATTTACCAATAACAAAACAGATAAAGGTAAGTAAAGGAAAGAGGCTAAGGCAAATGGGAAACCTTATAGATTTAAATAGTTTTAGAACGGAAATATTAGCGAAACATGTTATTCATATGATGATAGAAAATGATTTCTTTTATCAAGGATCGCAATTAGTGGAGAATGTTTGGGTGAATGATTCTACTATTTTTATAAATGATGTAAAGATACTTACAAGAGGTATTGAGATTTATAAGAAGAATAATGAGTATTATTTAACGCATCATTCGGACAATACTAAAGTTATATTATATTAATATATTGGATATGCATATTGCTCGCACTTCCTTTTTACTTTATGTTATAATCTTTTCCTAATCTAACGAAAATGAATATCTATTTGATAGTGCTCTACTTCTTTTTAGAGGTAGAGCTGTTTTAATGTTATAAGTGTAAAGTGAATGTTTCTAATCTTATTGAGGTATGTAAAATAATGTTTTTTTGCTTGTAATAATACCCATGGAGGGAAAAGTATGGGTATTTTGCGTATGAAAAGGAGATAAATGATGTTAGAGAAAATATGGAAATTTAAAGTGCAGTTTTTAGTTTTACTTCTATCGATTGTAGCTGTTTGGTACTGCGCTAATTTAATAAAAAATTATCCTGAAACTGGGATATCAGTGGAATCTACTTCAGGACAGTATGTTATATCTGACCTATCCAAATATACATGGGCAGGGAAACGAGATTTTCAAATAAGAGATATTATAGAAAAGATTGATGGTGAATCACCATCTAAACATTTTACAGTTTCGGCATATCATGCAGTTGAACAGGTGAAAAAAATAACGCTAAATAGGAATGGAGAAATAAAAGAGTTTGAGATAGAATATCCACCTTATAGTAAGCAAGTATTCTATCATTTTATGATTCCCATCGGGTTTTACATGGTGTGTTTTTTAATGACCTTATATATTTTAATGTTTGCGCCTAAAATAAACCGTAGTACAAAAAGTCTAGTTTATTTTTTTATTTCACTTGGAGTTAGTTTTATTAGCATTATGGCTGTTCAAAGAAAAGATACTTTATCCTTCATTGTTGCTTCAATTTCATTAGTATGTGTATTTACTTTCTTTATAAGATTTATGAAATTATACTTCTCTAATAATCAAATCAAATTTTTAACACAAAAACAGTTGAAGCTTTCAAATCTTATGTCAGTATTTCTTATTCTATTAAGTATTTTTGTTTATATAAAATATAATGAATGGTCTAGTTTATTTACAATCAGTTTAAGTATTATACTATTTGGGTATACTGTATACTTTTTAGCACGGTTTTATTTTAAAAGTGGAAAGAGTAGTTATTTTAAATATTTAAAAATTATTATGATTAGTTTTTTAGTAGCGGCTCTCCCATTTATTTGTTTGTATTTAATTCCAAATGTATTTTATGGTGAAGAATTTATAAGTAGTGAAACAACAGGAGTATTTTTCTTGTTTATTCCAATTTGTATTTTTTATTTAATAATTGCGGGGAGGTTATTTGATTTTAAGTTCATTATTCAGCGGCTTCCATATTATGTTGCTTTATCAGTAGGCGTTAATATTTTCTGTGCAGTAGTAGGCGTGGTCATTTTTGAAAACAATGAGGACTATTTGTTAGACTTGGTGAAATTTAGAATAAGTACGACTGTAATTTGTATTTGTTTTTTATACATTAAAGATTATATAGATTTAAAGCTAAGAAAAAGTTTATATCATCACCAAAAAAACTATCAATTCAGTTTGCACCGTTTTTTACACCAAGCGAAAAATGAATATAAATTGTCCAATCTTATTTATAGTCTAAGAAGAGAAATAGCAGATATATTAAAAATGGAAGAGACATGTTGTGTAGAAATAAATAAACGAGAAGGTTCTATTTATGTTTTGGAGAGTGAATATGATCCGCGAAGTATATTAGAAACAGTATTTGAACATCAATTAGACACATATAAAGTTGGTTCTATCATACAACTAGATAAACATTTTGGTTTTGTTCTTTCTATTGCCGGAGAAAAAATGATTGTTTTAGTATGTAATCATAATGGAAAAGATAATTTAAATATAGATGAAATGGTTTGGATTGAGACGTTATGCAATTATACAGATTTACTATTAGAATGCTCTAATCAAATTGAAGATTTATTAAAACAATTACAAGAAGTAAATGATTTTGAGCAACCACCAATGTGGCTAGCAAGACTTATGTTCAAACTATCTGAGAAAGAGAGAACGAATCTTGCAAGTGATATACATGACGGGGTGTTACAAGATCAAATACGTTTGTCTCGAAAATTTGAGAGTTATAACGCCCGTGTGCAAGATGACGAATTGAAAAACATATTGAATGAAATTGAGGGTGAATTACTAGATCATATTTATACAATTCGAGAAACATGTAATAATTTAAGACCGCCATTTCTATATGAGCTAGGTTTAAAACAAGCTTTAATGAATTTATTTAAGCAAATTAACTTAAAAGCGACGTTTTTCTTCTATTATGATATTCCTGAGCGAATTGTTGCACCTAGCGTTGAACATGAACAAGCGATCTATCGAATTATACAAGAGTTATTAAATAACGCGATGAAACATTCAAAAGCAACAAATGTGACGATAAGGCTATTTTACAAAGACGAGCATCTATATTTAACTTATGTAGATAATGGTGTTGGAGTGAAGTTAGATGAAGTAAACTATTCTTACAACACATTAGGTTTGTCTGGGATTGTGACTAGAATCCAAAGTCTTAATGGGGAGATGTCTGTTGATTCGAAACCTAATATTGGTTTACAAATCGTTATCAAGTTTTAAATTGAAATGAGATTCAAAACGATTATCAGATGATATGATGGTATTATGGATAATGATATTGAAGGGGTGATAATATGATTTCAGTACTGGTAGTAGATGATCATGTTGCAGTAGGGTTAGGAACGAAAGCGTTAATTGAAAAATACGACGATATAGATGTAGAGGTAGTACATGACAGTACAGAAGTGGAAAATTTGCTTCAAGATAAAAAATACGATGTGTATTTAGTTGATTTACAAATGCCTAATATTAATGGATTAGACTTATCTAAGAAAATTTTAAATCTACACCCAGAAGCAGCAATCATTATTTTTACAGGGTTTGATATATTCTCGCATTATAATTTACTTATAGAAAGCGGTGTTTTATGCGTATTAAGTAAAACATCATCTGAAGAACAAGTAATTAATTCGATTCGTCATGCAGTTAAAAGAGAAGTGGTTTTATCTTATCAGCTTGTCCAGCAGTTAAGAATGAAGGAAACGATTTCGAATATAACGAATAAAGATGGGGAAATTACGAATCAAATTTCATTAAATGAAGATGAAAAACAGATTTTGATAGAAGTGAGTAAAGGAAAAACAAATAAAGAGCTTGCTGAAATTTTAAATTTAAGTCAACGTTCTGTTGAATATAAGCTAACGGATATATTCCATAAATTAAAAGTTTCTTCCCGAATGGAAGCTGTTCAGAAAGCGAAAGAGTTATGGTTGATTCCTTCGCTTGATTTATAAAATTAAATAATTGTATTTAAAGAAAAGATATCCTTCATCATGAATTTAGAGGGATGTCTTTTTTTCGTTCGGACGCAATTTATTTTGCGTGAGTGCGTGGCGATTCTTCGTTTTAACATTTGGAAAAAATCGTTAATCTAATAATAGGTCAGCGTAATGTGGGAGGATGATCGACTTCATCTCACATTGATCTTTTTAAGAAGGTATTTAAATATGATGGGATAAAACGATTGTTCTATGTAAGGAACATCGTAACAGTTAACCAGTGGGAATTTAAATATCGTATAAGTAAGAAAGAAAGGGGGAGCAAATTGAGGAAACAAACAAAAAAGCTAGGTAAAATTTGTTTAGCGGGTGGAATCATATTTACTCAAGTCACTACTTTGGGCGCTTTTTCAACAACTGCTTATGCAATTACAGATAATCAAATGTCGGATTTTATTATAAAAGCTGACAAAGATACGGCGAAAGTAGCTGAAGAGATTACTCTTCAACTAAAAGATACGAATCAACATGATCAAAATTTTGAAGTAACGTTACCTAAAGGTATGAGTTTTAATGAAGAAGCGACAATGAAGCTGAATGAAAAAAATACGACAATTGGAACGATTCGTATGACTGATCAATCAGTTATTCAAATTGAACGAAAGTCACAAAGTAATGTTTTAGAAGACGTGTTTTTAGCTGTTAAAGCAGAGAAAGCTGGAAATTATACATTTACAGCGAAAGTGCAACGCGAGAACAATGAAGTGAAGGTAAAAACGAAGGTTTTGAACGTGCGAGAAGAAGTTCAAACAAGTAAGAAAGACTCCGATCAGAAGTCTGAGGTCGAATCATCACAAGCGTTGACCAAAGCAGAGAAAGTATCGGAAGAAGCACCAGCTGAAGCAAAACCAGAAGAACCGACTGCTGTTAAGGAAGAAGAGCCAAAACCAGTAGAAGAGGTATTGTCAGAAACACCAGCTGTTGTTAAGGAAGAAGAGGTATCACCGGAAGCAACAACTGAAGTGAAACTGGAAGAACCGACTGCCGTTAAGGAAGAAGAACCGAAACCAGTAGAAGAGGTACTAGATGCGACTCAAACAAACGTAGCGACAGAGGGAATTCAGCAAGAGGATGTAAAGGTCGAGCATTCTGATGTAACCGGAGAAGAAGTAGATGCTTACGACGATAAAACATTTCGAGATGCGCTTAATAATAAGCACGTCTCAAAGATTAATATTACAAAGAATTTTATCGTGAATCAATATGCAAACGTGGAAACGAAATTTGCAACAAGACCAAATTTAATAATTGAAGGAAATAACCATACTATTGATTTTCGTGGATTAACTGCAAAATTTTACTTTAGTCTAGATAATCCTATGCATCTTACATTTAGAAATGCAAAAGTGCTTGGAGAAAATTATTATGGATTTGTCCAATTGGCAGGGCCGAAAAATACTAGTGCGGGTATTATAAGATATGAAAATATCAACTATACAGGCGCACAAATTACTGCTTCCTATGAAGCAGATATTGAGTTTGCTGGAATAATTAATGCGAAAACAGTCACGGAATATACTTCGATAGATGAAAAGAAAAGTACTATTAAAACTCGAAGTGGATACATTCAGCAAAATATTGAAGCGACAAATGTAAGATTTCTTGAGGATACTCAATATACAGGAGAGACATTGAATGCAGCAGTATTCGCTTTGGGGAATGGCGGTAAAGTAGATGTAGGAAAAAAAGCCGTTGTAAATGTTAAAGCAGGTGGTACTGGTGGCGAAAATCGCCATGCTGCTATTGTAACCGAGGGGAATTTTATTGTACGAGATGGTGCAAAAGTTAATATTGAGACAGAGGAAACTAGTAACAAAGGTGGAATACGTGTTACAGGAAATTCTGGAAAGATTGATATTAAAGGTAATGCAGAACTGAATATCAATACAAAAGGAAAGCTTGGTTATAATGCAATTTACATATCAGATAATGCAAGCTTAAATGTTGCGGATGATGCGAAATTAACAGTTGTTTCGGAGAATACCAATAGTTCAACAGAGGCTATTATATACGCGGGTAGTAATAGTTCGTTCGTTGTTGGGGAAAAATCAACTTTTGACGTGTACTCTGATGGTACAGGGTGGAAATACCTTATTGACATAGGTTCGTCATCAAAATTTCAATTTGCAAATGCGAAAAAAGTAAATTTAACATTAGATAATTCAGATCAACGTAGTCGTTTAATTCATATGAAGGATGGTTTACTTGATGTTGATGTACAGCGTGTAAAGGCGTGGAACGATTTTGTGTCGCAAGAAGATGAGAATAATCCGGCAACAAAACCGAATTATGATTGGAATCCAATGTATGGGATGAAAGTGAAATACTCTAAAGGCGATGTGGTAGAAGCACTAGGAAATTCTTTAACAGATGAAGTTCAAAATGATTTCCGAACGAATTTCCGAACACAAAACTTTAGAAGAGTACAGTTTGAATATATTCCAGATGTGGCAGTTTCAATCGATTCTTTAACAGATAAGAAAGATAAGGAAAATAGTCATATTATTACGGGTGTTACAAATCCAGGTGCATGGGTAAGGTTATCAGGAGACCCTGCCCTTCCAAAAGGAGACGTATCTTCTCCAGATGTCAATGATAAAGAGAATTATCATGCTCAAGCTGATGCTACTGGGAAATATACTGTTAAACTTCCTAAGGGTAAATATTTAACAGCTGGTAATACTGTACAAGCTTATGCATATTTAAATGGTAAATTTGCAAAAGCAATAACTATAGTAAAAGACGAAACAGCCCCAGATAAACCGACAATTGAAGATCAGGTTCAAGATGTATCTGTGACAATTAAGGGGAAAGCTGAAGCGAACTCGACAGTTACAGTTTATAATGCAGAAGGTGATGCTGTCATTGGTACTGTGAAGGCAGATGAGAAAGGAATATATACCTTTACAATACCAGAAGATAAGAAACCATTAACGCCAGGGGAAAAATATTACGTAACGGCTACAGATGCGGCTGGAAACGTAAGCGAAAAGTCAGATGCTGTAACAGTTATCGATACATTACCTCCAACAGCTGATCCAGTTGCACAAGTGGTAATCTTAGGAGAGTCGTTATCGAATAATCCAAAAGAGTATGTAACAAATGTACAAGATAATGCTGGAGTTTCCGATGGCAATATTTCTTATAAAGTGACGAAAAAGCCAGATGTTTCAGAACTTGGATATGTTGAGGCGGAAATTACAATAACAGATGCTGCTAAAAACAGCACACGAGTTATTGTGCCTGTTTTCGTAACGGATGGCGAAACGGTAGTTGGAAAAGAAGCTGCTTTACAAGCGAGGGATTTCGAAGTAGTCGTAGATGAAGTACCAACTGATAATGTAGCGCTACGAAACTTAGTTCTGAAAGAGGCGAAAGTGAAAGCTTGGGGAATACCAGGCGGAGCAGATATAACCAGCCAAGTGCAGATTCTAGATAAGGGCGGTCTTACAAATCAAGTTGGAGACTATTCCGTTACATTGAAGGTTAAAGATGTAGAAAAGACCATTAAAGTCAGTGTAATTGGCGGTAATCTTGAATTGGTAAATGTGCCGCAAAATATCTCATTTGGAGAGGTAACAATCCAATCGAAAGAAAAAGTCTTTAACCGTAGCGATATGAAAGGGAACATTACTGTTTCGGATAAACGAAAAGATAAGAATGAATGGCAAGTTTATGTGAAACAAGTAACACCATTAACTTCTACGGATAATGATGTATTACAAGATGCGATTGTCTATAGTAAAAATGGAATTGACACGGTGTTAAATGAACAAAACTATTTAGCGCATGGTCAAACATCTAATAATAGTGACAATGTATCTCTCGATTGGAAAGAATCAGAAGGCATTCGATTAAAAGTAGCTCCAGGTCCAAACGTGAAAGTGAAGACGAAATATCATGGTGAATTAGAGTGGACCTTAACAGACGCTCCGATTTAAGATCGTATATCTAACAAGTGATATGTAAGATATATATTTTAAAAGGAGGAGAATGTAATGGCTAAAAAATGTATGTTCACAATGATATTGATAAGTATGTTTGTTTCAATGTTCTCCTGCTACGAAAAGGTAGCCGCGGATAGCATGAATTCAAAAGCAGGAATTACTTTTTCAAACAGTTACACTCCTGTTACGATTACCGATTCAATCATACCAGACGGAACGACTGTAGTTGTTGATACATCTGATGACCAGATGAAATTGCCACAAACAGGCGGGTATTCTTCTAATCTGTTCCAGTATTTAGGTGCAAGTAGTATAGTGGCAGCTTTTGCTCTATTACTCATGTTATCTAGAAGTGAAAATAGGAAAAATAGAAACGTAAGTTTTTATTTAAATAAATAGAATTATAAAATTGGAGGCAAAATTATGAAATTAACAAAATTAGCATTAGCAGGAGCGGTATCATTTTCAACAGTATTAGCAGCAGGAGCACCAACATCCGCAGAAGAAGCTGCAACAATGAACTCAGTTACTGATGTTTCATTTAAAGAAAGCGACGAGATTACAAAACCAGTTAACCCACTTGATCCAACAACTGAAGTAGAAACGAAAGATTCAAACGATCCAAACGATCCACATAAGCCAGGAACAAAAGGTCCATTAAGTATTGATTATGTATCGAACTTCCACTTTGGTGAGCAAGTAATGTCTGGTAATGACCAAGTATATACAGCTAAATTAGATACAGTAAAAGCTGTAGGTGCAACTAACTCAACTGAAGTACCAAACTATGTGCAAGTTACAGATAACCGTGGTACGAATAAAGGATGGAAATTGACAGTAAAACAAAATGATCAATTTAAAGCTACAGTGAAAGATGAGAGCGGAAAAGATACAACAGCTGAGTTAACAGGCGCGGAATTAAAGTTAAGCAACCCAGTTGTAAACTCTGCAACAGATAACAAATTCGCTCCAATAGCAAAAGAAGTAACGTTAAACCCAGATGGTTCTACACAAGAAGTAGCAACTGCAGCAGCTGATAAGGGTATGGGTACATGGGTAACTACTTACGGTAAAGATGCTGTAGAAGGTGAAAAAAGTGTTACATTGTCTGTACCAGGTTCAACTGCAAAAGTAAAAGCTGCAAAATACAAAGCATCATTAACTTGGACTTTAGAAGATACACCACAATAAATAATAAATAATAAATAATAAATAAACATAGATAAAAGGAGAGAAAAATATGAAATTAACAAAAGTAGCATTAGCAGGAGCAGTATCACTTTCAGTATTAGCTGGAGGAACATCAGCGTTAGCTGCAGATGGTGGAACAATGGAGTCAAAAGCATTTATTCAATTTGAGAAAAATACTGACATAGTAAAACCAATTAATCCACTTGATCCAACAATTGAAGTAGAAACAAAAGATCCAAAAAAACCAGGAACAGCTGGTCCATTAAGTATTGATTATGTATCAAACTTCCAATTTGAAAAACATAAAGCGTCTGGTAACAACGAAGTTTACTACGCTAGCTTAGATTCAGTAACAGCAAAAGGTGCATCAGATAAAACAGAAGTACCAAACTACGTACAAGTAACAGATAACCGTGGTACAAATGCAGGGTGGAAATTGTCTGTAACACAAAATGATCAATTTAAAGCTACAGTGAAAGATGAGAGCGGAAAAGATACAACAGCTGAGTTAACAGGCGCTGCTTTAACACTGAAAAACGGAACATTAAATTCAGCTTCAGGTAGCACTGCACCGACATCTGCACAAAATATCGCATTAACTCCAGGAGCAGCATCTGATGTTGTAACTGCTAGTGAAGAGCAAGGTATGGGTACATGGGTAAACACATTTGGTAAATCAGTAGAAGATGCGAAGAAGAGCGTAGAGTTAAGCGTACCAGGTAAAACAAAGAAAGAACAAGCTGAGTACACAACTTCTCTAACTTGGGAATTAAAAGACGCACCTATGTAATATTGCCTTACGCAGGTGAAATGAAGAAAGAGATAAAGATAGTTTTACTATCTTTATCTCTTTCGTTTGTATATTAAACGATGAAATATAGGAGGAATATTATATGAAATCTATGAAAAAAATAGTAAGTAGCTTATTAGCTATTGTATTTCTTTTTAATATTGTAAGCATGAAGGCAAGCGCCGCAGAAATGAAGTTCGCAGTAACAGCAGTGATCCCTGAAAATCAAGTGGATAAAAATCAAACGTATTTTGATTTAAAAATGGAGCCAGGACAAAAACAAACGCTTCAAGTACAAATGAAAAATGATACGGATAAAGAAGTAGTCGTAGAAACACATGCGAATGCAGCTATTACAAATAGTAATGGAATTACCGATTATAGCGTTATTGATCCTCAACTTGACTCTACTCTTAAAATCCCATTCTCTAAAATTGCTAAAGTACAAAAAGAAACAAAGATCCCTGCAAAAAGTACAGTGACATTAGATGTGAATATCGAAATGCCAAATGAATCATTTGATGGTGTTATTTTAGGCGGATTGTATTTTAAGGAAAAAGAAAATGAGAAAGAAAAAGGAAAATCTGAAAACGTACAGATTTAAAATAAATACGCATATGCAATTGGGGTTGTTTTAAGAGAAACAGATACCCAAGTAAAACCCGATATGAAATTAAACGAAGTAAAGCCTGGGCAAGTAAATGCACGTAACGTAGTGACAGCTAACTTACAAAATATCAAGCCAGCGATGTTAAAGAATTTAAGTGTAGATGCGAAAGTGTATACAGAAAAAGGTGAAAATGTTCTCCATGAAACGAAAAAAGAAAATTTAAGAATGGCGCCAAATTCTAATTTCGATTACGCAATTAGTTGGGATAATAAAGCGCTAGAGCCAGGAACATATCGCTTAGAAATGAAAGCAACTGACGGTGATCAGAAGTGGGAATGGACGAAAAAGTTTACGATTGAAGGAAAAGAAGCAGAGAAGTTAAATGATACAGCCGTAGAAGCTAACAAAGATTATACGTTGTATTATATTATTGGTGGTGTGCTACTGCTTATTGTATTGTTAGTTCTAGTCTTCTTGTTAGGAAGACGTTCAAAAAAGAAAACAGATGAAGAGAGTAATAACAATTAAGTAACATAAAAAAATTGTGTGTAATAATGAACCGTATTCGGAATCATGGACAATAAAAAGTCCATGATTCTGTTTTTTTACCATTCTCCGTTAGAATAATAAAACTAATTTTTATTAAATTTAATATAAATCAGCAAGGCGGTTTAGTATGAAAACATTGCGCACAAACGCAGCAATATTTCGGTGAAACGATAAAATAAATGATTTATAATTATATACAGATGAATGATTTAAATAGTAGATTAATCTATTTATGCAATGTATTACTTCTCACAAATAGTTTAGTTGTCGCTTCACTTTTGAACCCTATATAAATAAAAAGCAATACACAGTTTTGCATAAAGATAATGCTATTTGTTATTCATTAATGAAAACCTCCTTTTTTAAAGGGGGTTTTCATTTTATTCAAAAATCTTTTTATATTACCGAAAAGAAAAATGTGTTTGTGCGAAGAAATTGTTCGGTGAAATGGATTGGATAATGTATTATAGTTTAATTAAAGGCAAAACTCGCGAGGGCTGGTAACTTAATATATTGCCTTTTATTAAGTTATTAAGCCAATTTTAGTTATGTCAAGGTAGTGCTGATAGGTAGAATGTTTCGAAAGACAGTCAATTCTTTTTAGTTACAATGAGTAAAATAGTCATTTTTTTGCGTTTTAATTCTCGTTAGAAAAGTAAAGGGTAATTCTTAGTGATGAGTTACTCCAATAATAAAAGTCTATATGTTGTCGATATAGAGATTTTATTTTCCGTTGTTATTGTTGTTAATTATGGAGGGACCTTCTTTGTGAAGGTCCTTTTTTATGTTTTAATGAAAAAAACGAATTGTAAGCGCATCCCCTAATTATTGTCAAAATACTGTCAAATTCATATCGTTGGAAAATAATGCATGTGTACTATAATGATAACAATACTTCACCAAATTAATTAACTAGGTGAAATTGAAGTCTTTATTGCACACATTATGAAATAAAGGGATGATTAGTTTGAGTACAGGTGTAAAAGCAAACGACGTGAAGGCAAAAACAAAAGGAGCAGATCTTGTTGTTGATTGTTTAATTAAACAAGGTGTTACACATGTTTTCGGTATTCCAGGAGCGAAGATTGACTCTGTATTTGATGTATTGCAAGAAAGAGGCCCGGAGTTAATTGTTTGTCGTCATGAACAGAACGCAGCATTTATGGCAGCGGCTGTTGGTAGGTTAACAGGGAAACCGGGTGTATGTCTTGTAACTTCAGGACCAGGGACATCGAATTTAGCGACGGGTCTTGTTACTGCGAATGCGGAGAGTGATCCCGTTGTTGCTTTAGCTGGTGCAGTACCGCGTACGGATCGATTAAAACGTACGCATCAATCAATGGATAATGCTGCACTATTCGAACCAATCACAAAATATAGCGTAGAAGTAGAGCATCCGGATAATGTGCCAGAAGCATTAAGTAATGCATTTCGAAGTGCGACTTCCACAAATCCAGGAGCTACTTTAGTAAGTCTTCCGCAAGATGTTATGACGGCGGAAACGAATGTAGAGTCTATCGGTGCGCTTTCTAAGCCACAGCTTGGAATCGCTCCCACACATGATATTACATATGTAGTAGAAAAAATAAAAGCAGCGAAATTACCAGTTATTTTACTCGGTATGAGAGCGAGCACAAATGAAGTGACGAAAGCTGTTCGTGAATTAATTGCGGATACAGAGCTTCCTGTCGTTGAAACATATCAAGCAGCTGGTGCAATTTCACGTGAGTTAGAAGATCATTTCTTCGGCCGCGTTGGATTATTCCGTAATCAACCAGGTGATATTTTACTAGAAGAAGCAGACCTTGTCATTTCTATCGGTTATGATCCAATTGAGTACGATCCGAAGTTCTGGAATAAGGTTGGAGATAGAACGATTATTCATCTTGATGACCACCAAGCAGATATCGACCATGATTACCAACCAGAACGTGAATTAGTTGGTGATATTGCTTTAACTGTAAATAGTATTGCAGAGAAATTACCGAAACTTGTATTAAGTACGAAATCAGAAGCAGTGTTAGAACGATTACGCGCAAAATTATCAGAACAAGCAGAAGTTCCAAATCGTGCTTCAGAAGGTGTTACGCATCCACTTCAAGTGATTCGTACACTTCGTTCTTTAATTGATGATGATACAACTGTTACGTGTGACATCGGTTCCCATTATATTTGGATGGCAAGATGTTTCCGTTCTTATGAACCACGTAGACTACTATTTAGTAACGGTATGCAAACGTTAGGTGTTGCACTTCCTTGGGCAATCGCTGCTACGTTAGTAGAACCAGGTAAAAAAGTAGTTTCCGTATCAGGTGACGGTGGTTTCTTATTCTCAGCGATGGAGTTAGAAACAGCGGTTCGTTTAAATGCACCAATTGTACATCTTGTTTGGAGAGACGGCACATATGATATGGTTGCCTTCCAACAAATGATGAAATACGGTAGAACATCAGCTACAGCGTTCGGTGATGTTGATATTGTAAAATATGCGGAAAGCTTCGGTGCGACAGGTCTTCGCGTTAATGCACCTGATGAATTAGAAGATGTATTAAAAACAGCGTTAGCGGCAGACGGTCCTGTTATTATCGATATTCCAATCGATTACCGTGACAACATTAAATTAAGCGAAAAATTATTACCAAACCAATTGAACTAATGGAGGCAGACTTGAGATGACTGTTGCGCAATTCATTGATATTGATGCAAAAAGAACGAAAACGAGTAATGAAGTATATCAAACATCTACAATGCTTGCATTATTAGATGGTGTATATGATGGTGTGATTCATTTTGAGGAACTGAAAGAACATGGTGATTTCGGCATCGGCACATTTGATCAATTAGATGGTGAAATGATCGCGTTTGATAACGAATTTTATCATTTACGTTCAGACGGTTCAGCGGAAAAAGTAGAGCCAGAAGAAACAACGCCATTTGCGACTGTAACGTTTTTTGAAAAAGAAATGAGTTATCGAGTAGAGCGTCCGATGAATCGTGAAGAAGTGGAAGCATTATTACATGAATTAATGCCGAGTAAAAACTTGTTTTATGCGATTCGAATGGATGGTACGTTCCGCGAAGTAAGAACGAGAACTGTTCCAAGACAAGAAAAACCGTATACGCCGCTCGTTGAAGTGACGAAATCACAACCAATCTTTTCATTTAAAAATACAGAAGGTACGCTAGCTGGATTTTGGACACCAGATTATGCGCAAGGTATTGGTGTAGCTGGTTTCCATTTACATTATATTGATGATGAAAGAAGCGGGGGCGGGCATGTCTTCGACTATGTGGTCGAAAATTGTACGATCCAAATTTGTCAAAAAGCTCATATGCATTTAGCACTCCCAGAAACAGCTGATTTTATGACAGCCGAATTATCGAGAGAAAACTTAGAGGATAATATTGCGACCGCGGAAGGGGCGGAGTAAAAAGGGAAGCCGATTCGGCTTCCCTTTTATTTTGGATTAATCCCGATATGCGGAACAATGTTCATCAGAAATGAAATAGTTCTCTTTACCAGTTAAGGCTGATACTTCTACTAATTGATGTCCAAGCCCATCCCATACTGTAACAGTATATAAGGAGGACCATTTAATATTCCCGCGAGCGAGTCGGAAAGAATAATAGTCGTTATCTGTTGTTACTAAAACTTTGTTATAAATAATATTTTTCGTTTTTTTATTTTGTAAAATAAGGACATAGTCTAGTTTATCTTCTTTCGGAATCTGTAGTATTCTTGCTACAAACATTCCATTAGGATTTTTCTTCGTTTTATATATTTTTTCTGATTCTATTTTTAGTTCAGGTTTGCCCCTCATAGTCTCTCCCTTTACATCGATTTATTTCTTTGAAACAAACCGATGCCCTTCATAATAAAACCGCCATGGATAATGTACAGCTTCTTCTGCATAGTCGATGTTAATGCGAGGTCCTGCGGTTATTTTATATTGTGAGGATATATGTTCTTTTTCTGGAACGAGTTCAATATGTAACGTATCACTTTGTAATGATACGCCTCGTTCTTTTAAAGTAATCCCGAGTGCACGGCATAGTTTGCCAGGACCGTTTGTTAAATTTTTGTATTGTGCTTTTGTAATTTCAGTTTTGTTGAAGCGTGCGAGTTTTATTTCTTCTATTCCATCTACAGGTTCAAGTGCACGAATGAGAACGCCTTGCGGGGTGCCAGCTGGTGCTGTAATTACGTTAAAACAATGGTACATACCGTAAATTAAATATACGTAAGCATGGCCAGGTTCGCCAAACATGACTTCTGTACGATCTGTTCGTCTGCCGCCATAACTATGTGCGGCCTTATCGTCTGGCCCTTTGTATGCTTCTACTTCTACAATGATTCCACTTCGCTTTATTCCGTCTACAATATGAACAAGTTTTTGCCCGAGTAATTTTTTTGCGACTTCTAACGTATCGCCTTCATAAAAAGAAGGTGGTGCTTGCATTGTACTATCCCCTTTACCAGTTGTATATGTATATAGTAAACCAAATTTTCAGTAGTAATTCTAACTCGTTCTATTTGCTACAGTTATTTCATAAATTATGGATAGAGTACAACAGCGAAGAGGGGGAGTGCGACATGATTTATCGCTTACTAGCTCTTAATATAGATGGGACACTACTATACAACAACGGAAAAATTGCAAAAGGACTACGGGAAACAATTGAATTTGTAAAAAGAAAAGATGTATACGTTACATTATTTACGAGCCGTAATTTTCAATCTGCTCATAAAGTGGCAAAGGCGTTAAAATTAGATTCTATATTAGTGACACACGGTGGTGCTTTCGTTTCAGCAACGTTAGATAAGCCGTACGTTCAAAGAAGGCTTTCTGAGGAAAAGACTTTTAATATTGTGCAAGTATTGGAGCACTTTGATTGTAACGTACGCATTTCGCATGAGCGGTTTTCAATCGGAAACCGGGAGAGAAATACACCAAACTTAATTGCGCGTACTGTATTATCAAGTGCTGATCCGTTATTTTATCCAGTTCAATTTGTAGATTCATTAGGTGATGCGCTTCGTGATCATCCAGTAGCAGCACCAAAAATTGATGTTGTTTTCCAAAGTAAAGGTGAAAAAGAAAGAGGATTGAATACGCTAAGAAAAGCGTTTAAAGATATAGAGTATGTTGAGTGTGATTCAAAACGAATAGAAATTTTGCCACAAAATGTATCGAAGTTGCGCGGATTACAATTGCTTGGAGAGCATTTAAATATTTCGTTAAACGAGATGGTTGCGATAGGAGATAGCATGGAAGATTTAGAAGTAATTGAAAATGTAGGACTTGGGGTAGCGATGGGGAATGCGCCTGTAGAGGTAAAGCAGGCGGCTGACTGGATTACGCGTTCGAATAGTGAGAACGGTGTAGAGTATATGATTAAAGAACATTTCCGTAAGCAATTCCCGCTCCCATTTTTGAAGAATCATAAGCATTTGCGAAAATAATGAAAGAAAAACGTAGCGTTTTTGCTACGTTTTTTCTTGTTTAACTATGAGATGGAAATAAGGTAAAACCTTCTGTATTGACCTGTAAACGCCCTTCAAGTAAACTAAAGAGAGTTTGCAAATGAAAAGGTGATAAATGTTGTTAATTTCAATTAAAACGTTACAAGATGATCGTTTTTTACGTCCGCTACAAAATATTGGCGGCTTATTTTTTGAAGATAGCACGATTGGATTTGAACAAGAGGAAGCAAATCTTATCGTTGATATACACATTGAAGAGAATGTGAAAGCATCAGCTCGTTTAACAGATGTTGCAACTGGAAATGTGTATGAAGAAACATTCGCGAAAGACTTATCTGCTTTCACAGATGAAAAAGAGCGTATGAAGCAAGTGAAACATGTTGTTTCTTATGTATATCTTTCTGTTCTTCAGCAGCTAACAGGTCTTGAACAAAGCTGGGGTATTTTAACGGGAGTACGTCCGACGAAACTTCTTCATAAAATGCTTCAAAATGGTATGACAAAAGAAGAAGCGCACCAAGAGCTTCGTGAAAGTTATTTAATTCATGAAGAGAAAATCGAACTTCTTCAGCGCATTGTTGATTGCCAATTAGCAGTTGTTCCGGATTTATACCGTTTGAAAGAGGAAGTAAGTATTTATATCGGTATACCATTCTGCCCGACGAAATGTGCATACTGCACATTCCCAGCCTACGCAATTAATGGACGCCAAGGATCAGTTGATTCGTTCTTAGGTGGTTTACATTATGAAGTTCGTGAAATTGGTAAGTTTTTAAAAGAAAAAGGTGTGACAGTTACGACGATCTATTACGGCGGCGGTACACCGACGAGTATTACAGCAGAAGAGATGGATATGCTGTATGAAGAAATGTATGAAGCGTTCCCTGATGTGAAAAATGTGCGTGAAGTAACAGTTGAGGCAGGTCGCCCAGATACGATTACGCCAGCGAAGCTAGAAGTGTTAAATAAATGGAACATTGACCGTATTAGTATTAATCCGCAGTCATACCATCAAGAAACATTGAAAGCAATTGGACGTCATCATACGGTAGAAGAAACAATTGAGAAGTACCATTTAGCTCGTGAAATGGGAATGAACAATATTAATATGGACTTAATTATCGGTCTTCCTGGTGAAGGGTTAGATATCTTCAAGCATACGTTAGATGAAACAGAAAAGTTAATGCCAGAATCATTAACAGTTCATACGTTATCATTTAAACGTGCTTCTGAAATGACGCAAAACAAACGTAAATATAAAGTAGCAGGTCGCGAAGAAATTACAGCGATGATGCATGAAGCTGAAGAGTGGACACAAAAGCATAATTACGTACCATATTACCTATATCGTCAAAAGAATATTTTAGGTAACTTAGAGAACGTTGGTTATGCAATGCCGACGCAAGAAAGTATTTACAACATTGTTATTATGGAAGAAGTACAATCGATTATTGGACTTGGGTGCGGTGCATCAAGTAAGTTTGTTCACCCGAAAACAGGTGCAATTACGCACTTCGCCAATCCGAAAGATCCAAAATCATATAACGATGGCTTCGTAAAATATACAGAAGACAAACTGAAAATTTTAGAAGAGCTATTTGTATAAGAAGAGGGGGCTGTTCCAAATCGGGACAGCTTCTTTTTTATATTGTCAGTTTTTGTCGGTAAGTCGATATATTCGAAAAATCGCCGATATAATTTCATTTACCGAGAAGTGGATCAAAAATACTTTCATTTGTAAAACGATGTCGATAATAATCAGAAAAATTAGTCAAATTATTAGAGGACAATGTCTACTTATAGACGAAATGATAGAATTATGAAAGAGAAAAGGGGGAAAATGTTGGCATGTACATGACGATAGGGAGAATTTTTGATTTAGCTGTTGGTAAGTATCCGAATAAAGAGGCGCTAGTAGAACCGGAAAAAAATATTCGCTGGACATATAAACAGTGGGATGAGCAAATAAATAAAACGGCGCATGCTCTATTAGAAGAAGGGGTAAGAAAGGGCGATACGGTATCTGTTTACTTATATAATTGCCGTGAATTTGTAAACGTTTACTTAGCCTGTGCAAAAATTGGAGCGATCTTTAACCCAATTAATTTCCGCTTAAAAGCAAAAGAAGTATCTTATATTCTCCAGGATGCATCCTCGAAAGTCGTTGTTTTTGAAAAAGCAGTTGAGCCAACTGTCGCTATCATTGAACGAGATTTTCCGCATGCATCATTTTTGTATGTAGAAGACGATACACCTTCCTATGCTAGTTCCTACCATGAAAAAGTAAATGCAGCACCTTCTGAAAAAGTAGATATTGAAATTGGTGAGATGGATTATTGTTCTATGCTTTATACGAGCGGTACGACAGGTAATCCGAAAGGGGTGTTACATCGCCATCGTGATATGGCTGAACATAGTATGATTTGTACGTATTTCCTAAAATATAATAGAGATAGTGTTGGGCTTGTAGTAGCACCTTTATATCATTGTGGTGAGTTGAATGCTGGAATTATACCGCGCATTCAAGTTGGCGGAAAAAATGTTATTTTACATCATTTTGATACAGAAACAGTATTACATACGATTCAAGAAGAGAAAATCACAACGTTCTTTGCTGCGCCGACGATGTGGAATATGTTGCTGCAAAAAGATTTAACTGAGTATGATTTAACTTCGATGAACATTGGGGTTTATGGTGGGGCTGCAATGGCACCAGCTTTAGTGAAAGAATGTAAAGAACGCCTTTATATTGATCTTGTTCAAATTTATGGTATGACAGAAATGGGGCCAGTTGTTGCGTTTCTTGTAGAAGAGGATCAAATTACGAAAGCTGGTTCAGCGGGAACGCCATGCTTTAGTCATGAAATCCGTATTGTAAAACCAAATGAAGACGCACCAGCAGAGCCAGATGATATGTTGCCTCCTTATGAAGTAGGGGAAATTATTTTGCGCGGCCCAACTATGATGGCTGGTTATCATAACCGAGAAGAAGCAAATGTAAAATCGATGTACAAAGGATGGTATCATTCTGGTGATTTAGGTTACTTCGATAAAGATGGCTATTTATTCGTTGCAGACCGCGTGGATGATATGGTAATTAGTGGGGGCGTAAATATTTATCCTCGTGAAATTGAAGATTTCCTTCATAGTCATCCTGGTGTATTAGATGTTGCTGTACTTGGTGAGCCAGATGAACTATGGGGAGAGCGTGTCGTTGCGGTCGTTGTAAAGAAAGATGAAAATATTTCAGAAGCTGATTTAGAAACGTATTGTAAAGAAAGTGATGAATTAGCAGATTATAAACGTCCGCGCCATTATTTATTTGTGGATGAATTGCCACGTAATGCGAGTGGGAAGTTGCAGAAGTTTGTGCTTAGGGAGTCGTTGAAAGGGACGAAAAAGTAGTTGGTAGATTGGTCGTCTATACAGATAAAGCTATTTTTCCTGGTAAGGAAAGGTAGCTTTATTTTTTTGAAAATGACTACATTTGATGGATCACAGGATAAAAAATAATATGAGTTTTCTATTTGTAATCATTATATAAAGATATCATTTTGTGATGTGGATTCTTTGTTTCGAAATGAATATAACCTTTAAAATAAAGGTATATTGAAATTTAGTGAAGGGTATTAGTATATATTTAAATAGTAATTAGGACTCGTATTTAGTATTAGTGGGATAGATGTATTAGAAGAGAAGGGGACTAAATCATATTTGAAAAAGAGAAGTAATCAGTCGTCAGATGACCGTATGACTAAATAAGTCATTTAGTATATTTTGGCAATATGAACATAATAACAAATTAATATATGAATGAACAGTCTTGTAATAATTTTTCATAAGGAATAATATTTATTGTTGGCTGCCCGAAAAGAAAATGGCGGTTGTCCGAAAATAAACTTTCGGTTTGCCAAAAAGGAGTAGGAGTGAATAATACGGTTCATGAATCGTGTCGTTTACTGCTTTATTTTGTATAACTAACGATGGTTTGATGCTGCAAATAATCGTTAGTGCGTACCCCTTTATTTTAAGGGGTATTTTGGGTGGAATGGATTTCACAACTGAAAAGTTAAACAAGTAATACAGGAGGCGTTATGAGCACATATTTAAAAAGAATATCAGTAATTTGTTTTATTTTCACCGTTATTATTGGGCAAGTTTTTCTACCTATTATTGGGCATGCTCAAGAGTTAAATACGACAGGATTTGTGGATAGTTTTACATTTGAAAAAACAAAATTAAGTTATGGGGAACAAACTAGTATACGTGTCAACTTTAGTGAGAAATCGGGAAAGAAGATGAAGTCTGGGGATACATTAACGTTAGCGCTTCCTCCAGAGTTAAAAGGTTATAGTGGTACGATTGCATTAAAGGATGATACAGGACGTGTTTTCGGGACATGCCAGGTCAATACAAATAGTGTAGTTTGTACATTTAACGATACAGTAGAGAAACTTGAGCGTATTCGAGGGAATTTTAATTTTACTGTTCAAGGTACGAATGTAGAAGCAGGAAAAACGAAAGATGTACAAACGAATTTAGGAACAAATTTAGAAAAACAAACGGTAAGTATTACACATCCAAAAGGAGGAGGTAATGAACCGGGGATCTTTTTCTACAAGACTGGTGATATTCAGCCAGATAAAAGTAATGAAGTACGTTGGTTTTTAAATATAAATTTAAAGAAGCAATATTTACATGACAATATCGTTTTGAAAGATACATTGCGAGAAGGACAAACGCTTAATAAAGAGAGCTTTAGTATTGTTATTAATAATAAAGACTATTTATCTCTTGGAGAATTTCAAAAGCGAGGCTACGGATATATTAAATTTACTAGTGATAACTCATTTGAAGTTGTAATTTATAGAGATAAGGGGCATGCTACTTCATTTACTGTTGCCTATAAATCAACTATAACTGAGAGTGGTAAAAATTTAAAATTTCTACAAAATGACTATAAACTTGATTATCAAATTTTATATGAAAAGCCAATTTCTGAATCCAATAATGTGAAGGTTAAGAACATCTCATTTGGTGGCGAAGCTGAAGGGGACTTGCCAGTAAAAGGAACGCTACAAATTGTTAAGCATATTGATGGGGATGCGAAAAAATTTATCCCAGGCGTTTCTTTTAAATTGTATACAGAATCAGGGAAACAAATTGGTGATTCTTATACAACGAATAAAGATGGAGTAGTTGAGGCGGAAAACCTTACTCCAGGTAATTACTATATACAAGAAATTTCAGCACCAAACTATGTAGAGTTTGATCCACAAGCGAAAATTGCTTTTACTATTAAGGCGGATGCTGTAAATGGAATAAAACTTATGGTTCCAAATAAGTTGAAAACTACATCTGTTGCAGGAACAAAAACGTGGGAAGGCGATAAAGTACAGGATCGCCCAAAAACAATTCAAGTAGATTTACTGCAAAATGGTAAAGTTATTGCAACGAAAGAAGTAACGGCAACAAGTGATTGGAAGTATGAATTTGAGAAATTACCAGCAGTTGATATGGAAGGGAAAGCTTATAAGTATGAAGTGAAAGAGCAACCTGTATTAGGATATCAATCGAAGGTAAATGGATTTGATATTGTAAATAGAAAGATACAAGAAGTAACAGAAGTAGAAGAACAGGTTGAAGAAGAAACAACAGAAGACTTGAAAGAAGAAAAGCCGGAAGAACCAAAGGTAACAGAAGAGTCAAAAGAGCTAGAGAAGCCAGAGGTAAAAGAGAAACCGGAAATTCACGTGAAACTAGAGGAAGAACAGGTTGAAGAAGAGACAATCGAAGACTTGAAAGAAGAAAAACCGGAAGAGCCAAAGGTGACGGAAGAGCCGAACGAGCTAGAGAAGCCAGAGGTAAAAGAAAAACCAGAAATTCATGTGAAGTTAGAGGAAGAACAGGTTGAAGAAGAGACAATCGAAGAC
>JAQEWB010000008.1 GCA_027694045.1 Bacillaceae bacterium OF18-1A
ATTTTTTGCCTAAAAATGTTTACACATACTTTTATACATCATCAATATATCGAACACAACTCCAAATATATCAGCGATTTTTAAAATATATCGACGATTCGACAAGGAATATCGACTTACCGACCAAATTCGACAACAATACTACACAACAAAAAAAGACGCACAGCCACAGCTATGCGTCTTTCCTCTTACTTCTCTGCAACTTGAACTTCTTTTACGTAAGCTGCTTCGAATTTTTGGATGTCTCCTGCGCCCATGAAAATAAGAACGCCGTTTTTATGTTTCTTTAGTACATCCGTTGTTGTATCTGTAATTAGTTCTGCACCGTCAATACGCTTTTGCAGATCTTCGATTGTTAATTCACCTTTGTTTTCGCGTGCTGATCCGAAAATATCACATAAGTATACTTGGTCAGCTTTGCTTAAGCTTTCTGCGAACTCATCTAAGAACTTTTCTGTACGTGAGAATGTGTGTGGCTGGAATACAGCGACAATTTCACGCTCTGGATGTTTTTGACGAGCGGCTTCAATCGTTGCGTTAATTTCTGTCGGATGGTGTGCATAGTCATCAATGATAACTTGCTCTCCCATTGGCTTTTCATTAAAGCGACGTTTTACACCTTCAAAAGTTGTTAGTTGATGTTTAACTGCTTCTACATCAACGTTTTCATAATGGCAAAGTGCGATTACTGCTAATGCATTTAATACGCTGTGGTTGCCGTATCCTGTAATTTTGAACGTGTCATAGTACGTATTACGAACGAATACGTCGAATATAGTACCGTCTGTTCTCTTTTGGATGTTACGTGCTTGGAAATCATTATCTTCTCCAAATCCATAGAAAATAACAGGTACTTTCGCTTGAATTTTTTGAAGTTCTTCATCATCTCCACATGCAATAATACCTTTTTTCACTTGCAATGCCATCTCTTGGAATGCACTGAATACATCATTGATGTCTGCAAAATAATCTGGGTGATCAAAATCAATATTTGTCATAATTGCATAGTCTGGATTGTAAGACAAGAAATGACGGCGATATTCACAAGCCTCAAATACAAAATACTTACTATTTTCTACCCCATGCCCCGTTCCATCTCCAATAAGGTAAGATGTTGGGTGTGCACCTTGCATTACATGGGCTAACAAACCAGTTGTTGATGTTTTTCCATGTGCACCAGTTACAGCAACACTTGTATATTGGTTCATAAGGTCACCTAAGAAGTGATGGTAACGATGTACTGGGATATTTAATTCTTTTGCTGCTACAATTTCTTCATGCGTATCAGGAAATGCATTTCCTGCGATAATCACTTGTCCTTCTTTAACATTATTTTTATCAAAAGGAAGGATCGAGATATTACGCTTTTCCAACGCTGTTTGTGTAAAGAAACGCTTTTCATAATCAGATCCTTGAACAGTATGCTTCATATCATGAAGAATTTGCGCTAATGAACTCATGCCTGTTCCTTTAATTCCTACAAAATGGTAAACTGTCATCTCAAAGAACCTCCAACATTTCGAACTAATACAACGGCCTATCTATAAGACAGTATATGAATCTTTTCTTATTTTGGTAATCATCATACATTTTTGATGTAGTGAAGTTATTCTTTCCCTTCACTCATCCGGATAAACTCGTACGTACTTCTTTATATGCACATAACAAATCCATTATAGCAAAAAAGAAGCCGCTATACTATGATAACAGAAAAACTGATAGGGTCAATCACCTATCAGTTTTTCTGTTTTACATATCTTCTCTTTTTTCTAATTGCACACGCTCTAAACGTGGGTTTGGACGATATTTACGACCAGCTTTCGCTTCTGGTTTACCATTTAATTCTACGTTGTCACCAGTGAAGCCAATGTTCATTTTTAATAAGCTACTTCCTACCCCGTATATATCAACAGGCACGTTTTGAGCTTCAAATTCACGAATACGTTTCTCATCAAATCCACCTGTTACAACGATGTCTACATGCTGGAATCCTTCATCATCAAGTGCTTTACGAAGTGCAAATACAAGCGATGGATTGACACCACGTGGATCGAATGTTCCAAGTACTTCTGGATGGCGAATGAAGTATTGATCAATCATTGTACGAGATGTATCTACACGTACACCTTTTAATGTTGATCCGAATTCACGCGCTACACGAAGTGCATCTGTAATGACATCATTATTATAATCAATTAAGACAACTAATTCATCTTCTGGGAATTTCTTATGATATGCTTTTGCCGCTTCCACGACATCACCATTAAACATTTGAATTAATGCGTGAGGCATTGTCCCCATACCACTTCTGCCCCACCACTCATTCATCGCATGCGTCGCTTGTGCGCTCATACCTCCGATGTATGCTGCATAGCCGTCACCAGCTTGTTGTGTATAATGATCGTCACGATCCCCCATGAAAATAACTGGCTTCTCTTTATCTACACTACGTGCAGCTTGGACAACGTTATATACGTTTGTCGCAACCGATGTACGACGAGCTAAAATCCCATCGATAACACCTTCTAAAAATCCGAAGTTTTCATAAGGACCATGAATGGTTAATACAGTTTCAAACGGGCTAATGTTATCGCCATCTTTTAAAGAGTGAATCTCAAGTTCCTCAGGATTTTTGGCGAATGTTTGCAGCAATGCAATAACTTCATCTGCTCCGCAAAGAACTGCATTTTCTTTTTGGAAAAATTGCATTGTTACAACACTTTTCGGGCGAAATTCTTCAATAATTTCTCTAGTTTTTAAAAAGTAAACGGCAGAGAACCATCCTTCTCCAACACGTTCGTCAAATTTAAATGTTTTATTTGTTAGTCGATTTATTTCACCTTTTAATTTTAATTCAATTTCTTTCATGTCGCTTTACTCCCTACTTTACTATCCAACATTTTCTATTAGTATACAGCAAAACCGTCTACTATACATTTGTTTCCTGCATAGCAGCGAATTCATCCTCAGAAATAAGAACATCTCTCGGTTTCGTTCCTCTTGCTTCAGAAATAATCCCTTGCGCTTCCATGTCTTCGATTAAACGTGCCGCGCGATTATAACCGATGCGGAATTTTCGCTGTACAGAAGATGTAGACGCTCCCCCATGTTCCACAACAAATTGACATGCATCAAAGAACAATTCATCTTCCGACTCACTCTGTTCTGTTTTCGCTAATAAATCCTCTTGCTTAAATAAGTAATTCGGCTTCATTTGCTTTCTCACATGATCAACTGTTTTTTCGATCTCATCATCCGATACATATACACCTTGTACACGAACTGGCTTCGAAGTACCGTTCCCTAAAAACAGCATATCACCACGGCCAAGTAATTTTTCCGCGCCCCCAATATCGATAATCGTGCGCGAATCCACTTGAGAGGATACAGTAAACGCAATACGCGTTGGAATGTTTGATTTAATTAAACCTGTAATAACGTCTACAGATGGGCGCTGCGTCGCAACTAATAAATGAATACCACAAGCACGTGCTTTTTGCGCAATACGACAAATCGCTTCCTCAACGTCACCCGGTGCTACCATCATTAAATCCGCTAACTCATCAATAACGATAACGATATAAGGTAATGTCTCACCTGGAATTTCTCGCCCACTTACAATCGTATTATAACGGGTTAAATCACGCGCACCAGCATGTGCAAACAATTCATAACGACGTTCCATCTCATCAACCGCCCACTTCAAGGCAGCCGTAGCAGCTTTTACATCCGTAATAACAGGTGCTACAAGATGCGGAACAGAATTGTACGGTGCAAGCTCAACCATCTTCGGATCAATCAGCATCAATTTCACTTCATGTGGCTTCGCTTTATATAAAATGCTCGTTAAAATTGCGTTAATGCACACACTTTTACCTGAACCAGTTGCACCAGCAATAAGTCCGTGTGGCATTTTTCGAATATCCGTTACAACTGGATCGCCTGAAATATCAAGTCCAAGCGCAACAGTAAGCGGCGATTCACTCTTTGTAAACACAGGACTTCTCAAAATTTCACGAAGAAATACTGGTTTACTTTCTTTATTTGGAACTTCAATTCCTATCGCGCTCTTTCCTGGAATCGGCGCTTCAATACGAATATCTTTCGCTGCTAAACTCAGCTTAATATCATCACTTAAGTTCGTAATTTTATTTACTTTCACACCTGGGTCTGGCTGTACTTCAAAACGAGTTACTGCTGGCCCTTGCGACACATTAATAACATGTGCTCCAACGTGGAAATTATTAAACGTTGTATTTAATAATTCTTTCTGTTCTTCTAACCATTCCGTATTATCTAACGCTGCTTGTTGTGGAATTGACAACAATGCTAATGGCGGAACAGTATATGTTGGTGGTGTTTGTAACACATTTCGCATATCGTGCTCTCTTTGATTTACAACATACGCTTTCTCTTGTGCTTCCGTACTCGAAGGTGGCGCTTGTACTTTCTCTGCCACTACTTGTTGCTCCGGTTGTTTTTCCACTTGCGGTTCTACTACCACTTGCTGCTCTGGATGTTCTTCCACTTGCGGTTCTACTACCACTTGTTGCTCTGGATGTTCTTCCACTTGCGGTTCTACTACCACTTGCGGCTCTGGATGTTCTTCCACTTGCGGTTCTACTACCACTTGCTGCTCTGGATGTTCTTCCACTTGCGGTTCTACTACCACTTGTTGCTCTGGATGTTCTTCCACTTGTGGTTCTACTACTACTTGTTGCTCTGGATGTTCTTCCACTTGTGGTTCTACTACCACTTGTTGCTTTTGTTGTTCCGTTTGATGCACAGGCTGATTCTCTACCCTTGCATTCACAGAAGGTTGCATTGCATTCGTTCTAGCTGCATGTCTTTCCATTAATCGTGTTCTATCTTGTTTCAACATAACAACATTAAATGGGACATGACGCTTTTTCTCACGCTTTGGCTCTTCTTTTTGGACAATTGGTTGCTCTTTAGCGACTGGCGCTTCTTCTACTACCGGTTTCTCTTCTGCGACTGGCGCTTCTTCTACTACCGGTTTCTCTTCTGCGGCTGGCGCTTCTTCTACTACCAGTTGCTCTTCTGTAACTAGTTTACTTTCCTCTGTTTCTGCAATTAAAACATTCGCAAAGCTTTGAACATCTTTCTTCGTTTGTTCTTCTGCTTCTGCAACATGTATAAATTCAGTCTTTTGTTCAGTTACTTCTTCTAGTGCTACAATTTCTGCTTCCTCTTCAGGACATTCTGCTTCTGCAATTACTTCTACTTCCTCTGTCTCTTCTGCTTCCGCAACTACTTCCACTTCTTCTGACTCTTCCGTTTCCGCAATTACTTCTACTTCTTTTGTCTCTTCCGCTTCTGCAACTACTTCCACTTCTTCTGACTCTTCCGCTTCCGCAATTACTTCCACTTCTTCTGATTCTTCCGTTTCCGCAATTACTTCCACTTCTTCTGACTCTTCCATTTCCGCAATTACTTCTACTTCTTCAGGCTCTTCCATTTCCGCAATTACTTCTACTTCCTCTGTC
Source organism: Bacillaceae bacterium OF18-1A (assembly GCA_027694045.1). Taxonomy (GTDB): domain Bacteria; phylum Bacillota; class Bacilli; order Bacillales; family Bacillaceae_G; genus Bacillus_A. The sequence goes on from JAQEWB010000008.1 coordinate 5,508, forward strand.
TCTTCTGCTTCCGCAACTACTTCTACTTCTTCTGACTCTTCCGCTTCTGCAATTACTTCTACTTCCTCTGTCTCTTCTGCTTCCGCAACTACTTCCACTTCTTCTGACTCTTCCGCTTCCGCAATTACTTCCACTTCTTCTAACTCTTCCGCTTCTGCAATTGCTTCTGCTTGTGGCACTTCCGTAACTTCTGCAAACTCTTCTGGTATTTCCACTACGATTGTTTCTTCCAGCTTTTCTTCGGCTTTAATAATCACCGATTCTTCTGGAGCTTGCTTTTCTACTTCAATAGTAGGTTTTTCTATTTCTGTATTACGTTTAGTTTCTTCTGATAATATTGTATCCTCGTGCTCTACTTTGGAGTCTACTAACTCTTCCTGTAGAATGTTCTCGTTTGATGCCACTACATCTTTTTCTTGCTCTGCATCTTCCGTACGCTCAGCTACCGTTTTATGAAGGAATTCATCCGCTGAAACTTCCTGCGGTGTAGGCATTTCTTGAACCACTTCTTTTTCTTCTACTGAAGGTACTTGGCGCTCAATTTCATAACCATTTTTCTCTAGCCATTGATCAACAACTGACTTTTCTTCTTTTTTATTCTCTTCATGATGTTGCTCTTCTTGCTTATTACCTGCTCCACCACTAGAAGAAGGAATTGTTTGGCCTTCTGAGAAATCAGATAATGTATATCCTTTTTTCTCTAACCATGCATCAACGACTGATTGGCCCTCTACAGATATTTCAAGATCTTCTCTTTCTTTCTCTTCCTCCTGCTTTTCTACCTTTTTCTCTGCTGAAGGACGATTATATCCATAAATCGGCGAAATCATTTCTGTTGGACGAAATGGTCTACGGTTACTTTCTTGTGACGGTACAGACGCTTTCTTTACGATTGGCTCTGGCTCCGGTTCATATTGCACTTCCGGCTCTTCATATGTAGTAACTACTTTCTCCACATATGATCGTCTACTTCTTTCCACTTTTATTCCTCTTTGAGCAGGCGTTTCTTCATATATTACTCCTTGAACCGGTTGTTCTTCAAAGCGGCCTATTTCTGTTTCATCCTCTTCATCGAACCCATTATCCGGTACTAATGGAAAACGGCATTTACCTGCATTCCTGCTTGCCATTTGTGCTTCTCTTGCTTCAGTGTAGTGGTTTACACGAGGAATTTTCGGCTGACTTTCGCTTTGTTCCCGTACTTCTTTATTCATCGCTGTTTGTTCTTCCTCTTTGTTAAACAGCTTTTTCATCCAATCTAACATGCTTACCACTCTTTCTACTAAATAGTAACATCCTTTATTGTATCAGCATTCGGCAAAAAGTGCAGGTAAAATTAAGCATGTCATATTTATCCATAATATTCTAATTTACGAGTCCTTCCATATAGAAAAACGCAGCCTCTCTTATAAGACTGCGCTCAAGCTTTACTCTTCCGATATTCGTCTACACTGTCCGTTACAGTTTGCAGTAAAGAATTTACATACTGTGGGTCAGATAGTTTTTTATCTTCTTCTGGATTTGACATAAACCCAAGTTCTAATAGTACGCCAGGTACTTTAGACCAGTTGAATCCAGAAAGGTCATCCCTGAATTTAATTCCATTTACTTTCACTTGCTGATTTTCTCTCATTTTTTTTACTATCGTTTGAGAAATTTGAAGGCTTTCTGCATAAATCTCTTTCGTATACGGACTTCCTTCTGCTGGTGTCAGTACAGCAAATCCACTCTGGCTTGGATTTTCAGAACCATCCGCATGAAGGCGTAAAAATAAATTCGCCTTATGATCGTTTGCGAATGTCGCCCGTTCTTTATTACTTATATCAACCTCGTGTGACGTTCTTGTCATTAATACTTGTATCCCTTTTGCTTCAAGCTTTTCTTTTAATACGAAAGCCATTTCTAATACGAGGACAGCTTCTCTCTTTTTCGTTACGACACCTGTTGTACCATCTGTCACTTTGTACTTTTGAGTAGTTGCTCCTGGTCCAATCGGCTCTAAATTTAAATTCGCTTTTTGTTGGTGTCCTGGATCAATAACGACGAGAAACTTTTCGTATTTCTCCTTACTCTCTACTTTTGGTTCATTATTTTGAGCTGGTTGCTCAGCTGGCTGCACTGGCGTAGCTTCCTCTTTCTTTTCCTCGGTCGGCACTTCCACCTGCTTAACTTCTACTTGTTCAGTCGTTTGAATTGCTTGTGGTTCTTCCTTCTTTACTTCTTCTTGTTGTTTTTCTACCGGTGCGTTTTCTTTACTATCTTCCTTTTTTTCTTGTGTAGAAGATGATATGTCTTTTTTCGGTTGTTCTTGTGAGCAACCGCCCATATATATTCCAATGAACGCAATCATGCTCATTATTTTTATATACTTCATAATTCTCTCCCATCACTTTACACCGGATTCAAAGTTTTTCTTACAATTGATTTATAACCTCATCCATATTCCCAATATGAATAGGATGCCACGTTTCTGTACCACGTTCTGCTGTATAAACTGGATACGCGTTATCATCAATATTCACGAAAACTGGATCACCCATATCCGTTTCATATCCGATAACAACCCATTCTTCTTTCCATTTTCCGTGTTCTTCACTTATTAATGAATTTTTATGTTTATCATATCGGTAACCGACTTGTCCTTTTTCTAATTCATTTTCGCTAAATACATATATCTCATAAGTGCCTAACTCGATATCTTGCTGCTTTGAAGTTTCAATTCGTTTCAGAAGTTCTGCGATTTTTGGTTGTTGTTTCATAAGTCTATCCCCTTCTATTTTTCTAAATTTTAACTAGATTGTTTATAAAATACAATATAGATTTTGTGAAAAAAGGTGACATCCTTATGAATATGAACGATTTTCTACATATATCTATCACAACTCACAATATATCAAAGATTCAATAGAAAAGAGAGGTTGCCCATAAGGACAACCTCTCTTTTCTATTATCAATTAAAATTTGAACTCTTGTCCAACTTCAAAGCTGTCTTCTAATACAAGAATACCTTTTTCTTGTGGAGCATCTGGAAGCTCTAATTCACGTGCAGAGCAGATCATTCCAGAAGAAGGAACACCACGAAGCTCAGCTGGTTTAATTAACATGCCACTTGGCATAACAGCGCCGATTTTTGCAACGACAACTTTTTGTCCTGCATCAACGTTCGGTGCACCACATACGATTTGTAATGTTTCTGTACCGATTTCTACTTTACAAATGTTTAATTTATCAGCATTTGGATGCTTCTCTTTTTCAGCTACATAGCCTACAACGAATTTCGGTGAAAGGTCTGCTTCTACTGTTTCTTCAAAGCCGTTCTTCGCTAAAATTTCGTTAATTTTCTCTACAAGTTCCTTCGTTAATGTAAGGTTACCTGTTTCGTTTACTTCTAAGTAAGAAGATGCATTAAAGATGTTGAATCCTGCAGTTGCATTGCTTTCACGATCGTATACGCGTGCAACATCTCCTTTGCGATCAAAAGTACGGTTCTCTAAAGTAATATCTTGTAAGGCAACAATTAAAGTGTCACCAATTCCTTCAAGGTTGTAAAAAACGTTCACTTCGTTCATCCTTTCTCTTTTCCATCTGTCTTCTTCCGATTCTTCGCTAAAATAAAGATTGGTTCAAATTCGCCATCTTCATATACGAATGAAAGTGATGTAATCGGAACATGCCCTTCGGCAAAAAATTTCATTGTCATTTGTGCAATAATATCATAACCGATTTCGTTGACGATATCAGCAATAATTAATACATCTTGGTGAGGAACAGCAACAACCATGTCACCAGAAATCTTTTCACGCATTGATTGTAGTAATGATTCGTTCAAAATACGAGTCGCATCATACCCATCATTTGTGTTTAAAAAGTAGAATGTATTACCTGCCACTGTGTCCTGTTTAAACTCATAGCCTAACGAACGAGCATTAAACAATGCCATTTCACGCACTTGTTGTTCGGTAAGTCCTAACTTTTGTAATAAACGCTCATCAATAAGTCGATACGTTTTATTAGAATCAAGCGCATAGTAAATACGTGTTTCCGCCGTATGATCCGTCATAATAAACGGATTCCCTTCTTCTGCTTGCTTTGGGAAAGAAGTAGAGCGAATAACAGGTAAAATTTTCGCCGCGCTATTTTCTTCTTTATGCATCGCAATTAACGCTTCTTGTACGTAATAAGCAACCTCATCGATCGCCTTTTCTTTATTCACTTCCCATTTTGCTACAACTCCTGGAAGTGATACGTTAATACCTTTTTTCGAGTCTTTCTGTTCAATACGTAGAACTTCTTTCTCGCTATCATAATGAAAATCCCATTCTGGGCGAGATAATTTCTTCATTAACTCGTCTTTCATCTTTTTACTTGTCATCTTCATCTCTTTTTTCCTCCCTTCCAAAAAAATAACCTCCCCCGCGAAGGTAGAGGTTGTTTTACAATTCAATTGGCTAATCGCCTTATTTTAAACCTTCAATAAACTCTTCGATTTGTTCTTGTGTTTTACGATCTTTGTTTACATAGCGACCAGTTTCTTCACCTTTATTGTACGCTACAAAGCTCGGAATGCCAAATACGTCTAATTTCACGCATAAATCAATAAACTCATCACGATCTACATAGTAAAATGAGAAATCACTATACTTCTCTTCTACCTCTGGCATAAATGGATCTACAAAACGGCAATCTGGGCACCATTCTGCTGAGAACATAAAGACTACGTTCTCTTCATTTTTTAACTGTTGAAATTGCTCCATGCTTTCTAATGATTTCATCTATATTTCCTCCTCCAACGAGTGCATTTTCTCATGTGATAATCTTTCTTTTATACTACCATACATCGCGCACGGTGCAAGGTTTATGCTTGCTTTTCGTCATACTTATATTGCCCAACTAATAACTTAACAACGTGTACAAATAATTCCGTTCGATCAACATAATCATCCGTAAAGATACCGATCGCTCCTTCGTGACTACGAATATCTTTCCGCTGCACAAACTCTTCCATCACTTCACTTAACTCTTTACCATTTTCAAGAGGCGCTAAAAAATCGTCCGGTAACTTAATACGTGCCCCGCCCGCCACGAATGTTTTTCCATCACGTGTTGCTAGCGCACCCCAGTTACACATAAATAAACCGTGCTCTGTTTTCATTACGCCGCCTTCTAGGCCAATACCCACTTGCGCTTCTCCTTCTTCCATCGCTCGCTTCGCTCTATTTATCGCTCCTTGCATCGTCTCTTCATCTGAAAATGGCTGTGCTGCTACTCCTGAAGGAACCGAGAGAGATGTAATTGTAGCTTCTTTCCAAACCTTCTCCACAGCCCCAACCTTCGTCTTATTCTTCGATCCAACTACTACCTTCATTTCATTCACCTCTATAAAAATTTATCATTTTGCTCATCCACTTCGGTTACAAATTAAGCACTAACCACTACCGCACATCACCGGTAAATCCCTTATCCCTATAAAAGAACGTGACTTTCCACAACATGACCGCCCTCGAACACAAAAACAACCTTACTCTCGTTTCTTATCCGCGGTCTTAACACATCGCGCGAACAACAATTAAGCACTGACCGCTCCCACTCATCGCTGGGTCATCTCTTCAACCTAAAAAAAGAAGGGTTTTCTCACAACATTACCGTCTTCGAAAACAAAAACAGCCTTCCTCTCACTTCCTACTTGGGGTCTTCATACATCATTCGAACACCAATTAAACACTGACCGCTCCCACTCATGGATGGGCCATCTATTCATTCTAAAAAAGAAGGGTTTTTCTCACAACATTACCGTCTTCGAAAACAAAAACAGCCTTCCTCTCACTTCCTACTTGGGGTCTTCATACATCATTCGAACACCAATTAGGCACTGACCGCTCCCACTCATGGATGGGCCATCTATTCATTCTAAAAAAGAAGGGTTTTTCTCACAACATTACCGTCTTCGAAAACAAAAACAGCCTTCCTCTCACTTCCTACTTGGGGTCTTCATACATCATTCGAACACCAATTAAACACTGACCGCTCCCACTCATGGATGGGCCATCTATTCATTCTAAAAAAGAAGGGTTTTTCTCACAACATTACCGTCTTCGAAAACAAAAACAGCCTTCCTCTCACTTCCTACTTGGGGTTTTCATACATCATTCGAACACCAATTAGGCACTGACCGCCACCACTCATCGCCGGGTCATCTCTTCAACCTAAAAAAAGAAGGGTTTTTCGCCCTTCCTCTCTACGCGTTATTCTTAATTGTCTCTAACGTCGTTTTGTCTGTTGCTCTTACAAGCTTCGTAATGAGCTCTTTCGCTGCTGCATAATCATCAACATGTAAAATAGAAGCATGTGTATGAATATAGCGTGCGCAAACACCAATTACTGCTGATGGGATACCTGAGTTACTTGTATGTACACGGCCCGCATCTGTACCACCTTGCGAAATAAAGTATTGGTACGGAATGTTGTGTGTTTCTGCTGTATCTAAAATGAATTCGCGCATTCCTCTATGTGTTACCATCGTGCGATCGTAAATACGAAGAAGAGCGCCTTTTCCTAATTGACCGAACTGTGTTTTGTCACCAGATGCGTCGTTGGCTGGACTTGCATCAAGCGCATAGAAAATGTCTGGTTGAATCATATTTGCAGCAGTTTGTGCGCCGCGAAGACCTACTTCTTCTTGTACAGTCGCACCAGAATATAATGTGTTTGGTAATGTTTCGTCTTTTAATTCTTTTAGTAATTCGATTGCAAGGCCACATCCGTAACGGTTGTCCCAAGCTTTCGCCATAATTTTCTTTTCGTTTGCCATCGGCGTGAATGGGCAGATTGGAACGATTTGTTGTCCTGGTTTTACACCAATTTCAATCGCATCTTCATAACTATCTGCACCTATATCAATTAACATATTTTTTATATCCATCGGTTTTGCACGTTGCGCGTCACTTAATAAATGAGGAGGGATAGAACCAACAACCCCAACAACAGGACCATTCTTCGTCATAACTTGTACGCGCTGCGCTAATAGAACTTGGCTCCACCAGCCGCCTAACGGTTGAAAACGAAGCATTCCGTTTTTCGTAATTTGCGTAACCATGAAACCTACTTCATCCATATGACCTGCTACAAGAACACGCGGACCAGTTTCGTCCCCTTTTTTCAGACCAAATACGCTACCTAAACCGTCTTGTACAATTTCATCAGCATATTTGCTTAATTCTTGCTTCATAAAACGGCGTACATCATGTTCAAAACCTGAAGCACCTTGTAATTCTGTTAACGTACGAAATAATTGTAATGTCTCTTTATTCACGAAGTCCCCTTCTTTCAAACCTTAGTAGAATACCTCTTTTATTGTAACGAAATTTTCGAAATGTTTCTAGTTTCTTCTTTTTTAGCTGTATTTGCATTATAATTATTATCGGTACACTATTTTTATTTTATAGAATTGAGGTGAATATATGAGCTGGAAAGGTTTAGTAGCAGGTCTTGGCGTTGGATTCGCAGCTGGTTATATCGTTGCAAACAAAGTACAAGAACAATCCCATATTTCTTCAGAAAAAGCATTGAAAATGGTGAAACAAGCATTAAGTCATAAAGGTGAAATTACTGGCTCTTGGGTACATATGGTTCCAGAGACATTTGAAAAATATGATGTCGCATACGAAGTGTATCGTGGCGGTCTTACAACGATGTTAGATGATATACAAGAACGATTTGAATTTTTAGTTGATGCTAAAACAGGTACTGTTTTAGAGGTTATAGCAGCATAAAAAGAGGTTTCACGTTAGGTGAACCTCTTTTTTTTAATTGCAAATAGTAATTGAAATTATATGGGCGGTTTTTCGGATATATCAGCGCAACCCAGGTTATATCGGCGATTTTTCAAATATATCGACTTACCGACAAAATCCGACAACAAAAGGGGGAGGCTGTCCAACATATTTTTGGAACAACCTCCTCTTTTTAAGCCTCTATACTCGTTTTTCTCTCTATTTTTTCTATGATATGTCCTTCTTCGCTCCACTTCACCGCACGATAATAGGCGTCATGATAAAACGTAAACCACGCCCCTTTTTCAGTGCCGTACTCCATCCACTTTTGCTTGTTTTCAATCGATGTCATCGGATAATCATCGTATGCCATGACCCATAATACATTTTGGTGCGCATGCGTTGGCAAAAGATCTGCTAAATGAAGCATCGTTTCTCCCTGGCTTTCAAGAATGATAACCGCATGTCCATCGCTATGACCGCCTGTATGCGCCATTTTTATTTCGTCTGTAATTTCTATTTCTTGCTGGAACGTAACAATTTGATCTACAATCGGCTCCCAGTTTTCTTTCCAATATGTATTACGTGATCTAATATTTGGGCTTCTCATTTCATTCCACTCTGTTTCGCTTACGTAAACTTTCGCATTTGGAAAAGCTGGCACAAGATGCTCCCCTTCCCATTTTGTTAAGCCTGATGCATGATCAAAATGAAGGTGTGTCATTAAGGCGTAATGAATGTCTTCTGGCTTTAATCCTAATTTTTCTAGACATTCAGCAACCGATGACTCTTCCGTTACACCTTGATTTCGTTTCATCTTTTCATTCAATTTACCGTTTCCAATTCCAGAATCAATGAGCATATTTCCGTCTTTCGTTTGTAAAAGTAACGGATCTGTTCGTAAATAAATATGATTTGTATCGTTATGTTTATATTTACGTGACCAAAGCACTTTCGGTACGACACCAAACATTGCTCCCCCATCTAAATGTGTATTTCCACCTTTTAGCCACGTCACTTTTATATCTCCAATTTGTAACTGTTTCATTTTTCATCCCCCTTTCCTTTCAATACTAACATAAAATTCTGATTATTTTAGATACAAAAAACCTACGCATTACTGCATAGGTTCTGTACGATATTTCGCTTCCACTCGGTAAATACGATGACCTTTACTAGAGAATTTCTCTTCGTACTCAGTCATAATGTTACCTTCAAAGTCGCTGTTATGAAGATCTAAGCTTAAGTAAGTTAGTAACATACCATACTCGGCCATACTCATTAGAGAATATTCAAATAAACCTTGGTTATCTGTTTTGAAATGAATTTCTCCGCCTTCTACTAACACTTCTTCATAGTTGCGTAAAAATGTTTTATACGTTAAACGACGCTTCGTATGACGTTTCTTTGGCCATGGATCTGAGAAGTTTAAATAAACGCGGTCAATTTCACCTTTTGCAAAGAAAACTGTTAAATCTTCAGCATCTTTATTAATTAACTTTAAGTTCGGTAATTCTTCTTCAATTAATTTATCAAGCGCATCTACAACAACACTTGTAAATTTTTCAATTCCAATATAATTAATATGTGGATTTGCTTTTGCCATATCATACATAAAGCGGCCACGGCCTGTACCTACTTCAATGTGAATTGGTTGGTCGTTTCCAAATACTTCTTTCCAGTTACCAGCTTGCTCCTCTGGGTTTCCAATTACGATATGTGAATACTCATTAATTCGATCCATTGCATATGGTTTATGTCTTAAACGCATAGATGTTTCCCTCTCTTTACAAAGCTATTTTAAAGGAATGATTCCTTCTTTCTTTTTTAATCAATCTACCAAACAAAAAACCAAGTACGTACGAGCACTCGGTCCGTTTCTTTCAAGTATAAGATGTACCATTTTGATAAAAACTACATACAGCATTAAACATTCCATGACGAAGCAGCTTTTTCTCTTACATTTGCAGAGAAAAACAATCGAAAGGATGATCCGTTCATGCCAATTAATCAACAACATCAATTAGAAGTGCTGAAAGATATTTTAGTTAATCACCAAAGTGATTGCTGCGGGACAGTTTCTGAATGCGAGCAATTAGAGCGTCTCATTCAATCGTTACTCGCAAACGATAATATAAGTAGTGACGCTAAAACAATGCTAAACGATGTATATTCTTATAGTCAATCGGGTAAATCTTCCTCTAATTTGGACAACCACATTTCCAATAATCAAGAACAACTTACTCAGTGGATTGCTGGAATGGACAATTTTTCTTAAGTCTTATTCTGAAGCAAGTAGTTGCTGTAAATATTGGTGCCAATATTCAGCTTCTGCTTGCTGTTTTTTTGTTGTGTGCCATTGAATAGATAAAATCGTTTGTGCTATTACGTACCATCTCATACGCCGAAGCAGTGATTCATCCATTTCAATATCATAATACCCGAGCCACTCACTCCATTCATGGCGCGGAATGTACCAATATAATAACATACCAAGGTCTAAAGCTGGGTCAGCAATGACAGCTCCATCCCAATCAATTAAAAACAACTCATCTTCATCCGACAATAGCCAATTGTTATGATTTACATCACAATGGCATACAACGAATTCATCATATTCAATATCTTTTAATGTATCCGTTAAATATTGAAGGCCTTGCTGAATTGTTTCATCAACTCTTATATCTCCTCTTAAAACAAATTGCAGTTGTTGTAATAACTCTTGTGCGTGAAGCGGCTGCTTCCCAAGTCTTTGGATCATCTGCACAAGTGCTTTAGAAGAGTGTATTTTTTTCAAAAGCTTCGCAACACGTTCTAGTTTCATATCCTCTGGCTCAAGCTTCTGTCCCGGAAGCCATTTTTGAGCAGAAATTACATCACCATTCGTTACCCTTCTTGTCCAAAGTAATTTTGGAACAATTCCTTCTGCTGACAATACCGCTAAAAAGGGCGATGTATTCCGCTTTAAAAATAACTTCTGTTGTCCGTTTTGCGCAATATATGCATCGCCCGTTACTCCACCAGCCGGTACAAGACTCCACTCTTTTCCTAATAATTGTTCCAACCATTCCATATTCATTACCCGTTAACAAATCCTTATCTTTTATAGTTATGAAAAGAAAACCGCAACACCTCTACACATGTTGTGGATTCATATATTACTTTAGATGAAAAGAAAGCTTGGCATAAGCCAAAAACCCTCTATTTTATTTTACAAAACCACTCATAGAATGACAACTTCTCAAAATCGTCACCTTTGTCAATTCTACATTTATTACATTCTCATCGTCAAGTAGCGATTTGTCACATTATCGCCAATATATTCGTGCTAATCGGAGCGAGCCTAAGTTCCTTTCCTCTAAATGAAGAAATCGGCTCTATTTTTGCTTCCTTTTCGTTTACTAACACATGCCACGTTTCTTCTTTCGGAAGCTGTACCGTTTTAGTTTCTAAACTGCTATTAAATAAAACGATTAGTTCTTTCCATGGTCCAAACGTTTCTACATGTTGTAGATGGTATGCAAGTACGTCTGTAGATGTTTGTAAGAAAGTCATATACTGTTTTATAAGGTCTGCTTTTTGTAACCGGAATGCTCCATGTTCTTTACGAATTGCAATTAATCCTTTTATATAATTTACTGTCTCCATCTCTTTCTCTTTTCGATCCCAGTCTAATTGATTAATTTCATCGTTTGCATTATAACTATTTTCATGCCCTTTTTTCGTACGATAAAACTCTTGCCCTGCATGTAAGAAAGGAATACCTTGCGCCAGAATAACCATTGCGGTTGCTAAAAGGTGACGCTTTTTCAAAACTGCTTCTGATTCTTCATTACTTTGCAATAGTTTATCCCACATCGTCATGTTGTCATGACACTCTACGTAATTAATGCTTTGCGTTGGTTCCAGAAACAACCCTGTTTCTTTCATACTTAACAGACTACCTGCTACTATATATCGCAAATGGTGACAGTCTACATGGCCACCAAATGCAAAACCGCGTTTATTTATATGAAATGTGCTACCTTTTATTCCATCACGAAATTGGTCATTAAACTGTGCGATATGAGGCATTTTTTTTGCATTATTTAACGTTGCTTTTTCTTTGGCAGGAAGTGGTGTTTGTAAATCCCATCCTTCTCCTAATAACAAGGCATCACGCTTTATATTACGAACTTCTTTTTCTATTGTATTCATCGTCTCAACATCTAAAATTCCCATTAAGTCGAAGCGGAAGCCATCCACATTATATTCAGTAAGCCAATATAAAATAGACTCAACAATGAATTTCCTCATCATCTTTCGCTCAGATGCTATATCATTTCCAACTCCCGTCCCATTGGAAGGCATACCATCTTCACCATGACGAAAATAATATCCTGGAACAAGCTTTTCAAAGGATGATAGCTCTCTTTCAAAAACATGATTATATACAACATCTATAATTACTCGGATACCGTGTTCATGAAATGCTTCAATTAGTTGCTTACACTCTACTATCCTGTTGTATGGGTCAGATGGGTTTGTAGCATAAAATCCTGTCGGCGCATCGTAATATAATGGGTTATAACCCCAGTTATATGCAGCTGAAGGATTCGCCTCATCTACACCACCGAAACAATATAAAGGTAATAGTTCAACATGTGTAACCCCTAAATCTTTTATATGGGACAACCCTGTTAACGTTCCATTTCGTCCCGTCGTTCCTTCTTCCATCAATCCTTTATATGTTCCTTTTTTATTTACTCCACTGCCCTGATGAATAGTCGCATCTCGAATATGCAGTTCGTATAATATAGCGTCTGTCATCGACTGTAATACTGGTAACTGCTCTCTTTTTTCTACATTCGTCTTTTCCAAATCGATAACAACGCCGTATTTTCCATTTACAGTCACTGATTTTGCGTATGGATCTACCGCTTCATTCCATATTAAGTTAATACAAACAAGAAATGTATACTGCGCTCCGTCTAAATCACCTTGTAATGTATGAATCCAAACGCCGTTTTCTTCCCTATACATTTCATGATCGGTATATTCTTTATCACTTTTATAAATTCTTACTTTCGCAAGCCGTGCAGTTGGAGCCCACACTTTAAATGTCGTTTCTTCCTTTTCATACACTGCACCTAAATCTGTACCTTCGTAATAGTAGTTCTCATCAAAAATTGCTGTTCGAATGACAGCACCTATTTGTAAATCAGTTTCTTCGTCCCGTTCATCTCGTACTGTATAATACTTTCCCACATCTAGCGGATCCTCTATAAAACACTCATACTTCGTTGCATCCGGGAGCGCGATAGCACGAGCAATCGGTAAATCCTTCACATTGTTTCCTTCTTGCAAGCGAAATGTCCGACTTGTTCCATACGCATGTGGGAGCAAAATTGTAATCTTATTCATTTCATCTAAATAGGCATCAAATGGACGTTTTACTTTCAACATAAAAAATCACCATCATTCTCAAAATTAAAATAAAGTGAAACTTTAATCAGTGGGTTTTTGTTAATTTCCTACCTAATTTCTTTGCTTTCGCTAAACTTTGAGGTAGGGAGGCTTACTGCCCGGCAAATAGCGGGATAAATCTTTTCTTATCAATAAAACTCTATACAGTAAATCCATTATTCTCTATAGTATATTCACCTGTATAAAAAACGTTTTCATACATTCTATTTTTGTAATTTTATTTCAGTAATCGATTTATATTTCGGTGTTTCCTTCACATGAGATTCGTATAAAGTAATCGTATCCACTTGAAATGATATTTCAGGTACTTCCTTTATATGTTCTAACTGAAAGGCTTCTTCTCCTACCCATTTCCGAGCAACAGTAATATGCGGATGATATGGGCGCGTTTCTAGAGAAAAGCCATTTTCTTCACAAATAGCATGCACTCGCTTTTGCAACTGAAACAAATCGGGATTCTCGCTTACCTTCGCCCAAAAAATACGCGGACTGTCTTCCCTACCAAACATTGAAAATCCTTGTAACGTGAATGACAGCTCTTTCGTTTCTATAAGTGTCTGTAATCCATTCTTTATTCCTTCTAATTGTTCCTCTGTCGCACTTCCTAAAAATGAAAGGGTAATATGATAATCTTCCTTATGTACCCACGAACGAAATGGTAATGCCTCCTTCATTTCCTCTTTATAGTTAGATAGCACTTCTTTTATATGATTTGGTAAAGTAATCGCGACAAAATAATGTAACTCCATATATATCGTCTCCTTCCTTTTATTGTTGCTTTTCTTTCTTATCTCATTCAGCTAAAAAGCAAGGAAGAATCAATTTATTTTCTTCCTAGTTAAGATTGCAATAGTAAATGAAATTATACCAAACATAACTCCCATTATATTGACGTAAAATCAAACATATCGAGAACAACTTTCGTTATATCAACGCTTCGGCAAGGGATATCGATTTAACAACAAAATACGACAATAAAAATAACCTATATGTAATAGAAAACCGCCCCAAAATATCTTTTGGGACGGCTCTTATTATTTCTATATCTTTATTTCGCTAACTCATAAATTGCTTGGGCGTAAATAGCTGTTGCTTTTAATAAAGACTCAATTTCAATGTACTCGTCTTTTTGATGCGCAAGTTCTTCTTGTCCTGGGAATAGCGGGCCAAATGCAACACCTGCTTTTAATGAACGAGCGTAAGTGCCACCGCCGATTGCTAACAACTCTGCTTTTTCTCCTGTTTGGTCTTCATACACACGTTGCAACGTACGAATTAATACGTGGTCTTTATCAACGTGATGTGGGCGGGAGTTAGAATAATCCGCTACTTCAAATCCATGCGTACCGACATATTCTTTTAACTTCGCAATCGTTTCTTCAAAGTTAGTTGTAACTGGGTAACGTACATTTAATCCTAAATGCCCACCATTTTCTTTCGTATAAGAAAGGCGACCGACATTTACTGTTAATGGACCACTAACTTCGTCTTTATAAGCAATCGTAGCTTTTTCTCCAAAAACATCACCAGTAAATGTATCTGTTGCAAATGTCGCAAACGCTTTTGCTTTTCCATTAAGAGCAACTGTAGTTAAGAAGTTTGCTAATAATAAACCTGCATTCTCTCCTTTTTCAGGAGTAGATCCGTGCGCTGAAATTCCTTTTATTTGAAGAGTCACTGTATTTCCTTCTATAGTTGTTTTCCCTATTTTTTTAGCAGTTTGTAAATACTCTTCATATGCTACTGTAAGTGCAGTTACATCTTCACCTGTAACAACTGCTTCTGCAAAATCAGGCACCATATTTAAACGACGACCTGATTCAAATGAAATAAGTTCATATGCACCTTTTTCCTCTTCGCTACCACTTTGCACAACTTGTATATCAGAAATTCCTTTTTCCGCATTAATAATTGGGAAATCTGCATCTGGTGCAAAACCGATTGTTGGCATTTCTTCATTTTTAAAATAGTGATCTACACATTTCCAATTACTTTCCTCATCTGTTCCTAAAATCATACGAACGCGTTTGGAAAGAGGTAAACCTAATTCTTTCACAATTTTCATCGCATAATAAGCTGCCATTGTCGGTCCTTTATCATCAATCGCACCGCGTGCAAAAATCTTGCCGTCGCGAATATCTGCACTGTATGCAGGAGTCGTCCAGCCATCTCCTTCTGGTACAACGTCAACGTGGCAAAGAATACCTACTAATTCTTCTCCTTGCCCCATTTCAAGATGACCTGCATATCCTTCTAAATTTTTAGAAGCAAAACCTTCAGCTTCTCCTTTATGTAACATGAAAGATAGAGCTTTTTCTACACCTTCACCAAATGGTGCGCCCTCTTTCGCTGATTCTTCTTCCCAAACACTTTTAATTTGTAAAAACTGTTGTGTATCATGAATTAACTCATCTTTTCGTTTTGCAACTTCTTCTGTCCAATTAATCGCTGACATCACGTATCCACCCTTCACTATATTATCTCTTTCATCATAGCAAACCAGAATCCCTTATGCCATATACGAAAAACCAATACCGAACAATTGTAATATTTCAGATATTTCCCATTAGTTTTTCTTTTATTTTTTCAAAAAAATTTGCAGGAATTTGACGTTTTACGTAGAATTTTATGAGTTAGTTGACTGAACAGATATAAAATGTCAACTACCAATATTTTTCTATATTAAATTTTGTTAAACTTTTGTAAAATTTAAGTAGATTAAAGCATGAATTTTATCATGTAGAGTACAATGGTAGTAACGACCTTCTTTCCTGAATGGGGTCAAAAAAACTAGTAGAGGAGTGGTTTTCTCTTGAAACCTACAACTACTCGTATGCTAACACGCATTAAATCAATTTATATGTACATCAATGAAAACGGAACGGTAACGACGAAAGACCTTGTAGATGAGTTCGGGATCACACCGCGAACGATACAACGTGATCTAAATGTGTTGCAGTTTAATGAACTCGTGTATAGCCCTTGCCGCGGTAAGTGGACAACAACAGGAAAGAAAGTGAGAATGACCTCATAACGAAAAATAATTGTATGTAAATAAATACATACCCCTTTCTAGCCATTAGAAAGGGGTCTTTTCTGCACCTTAAAAAAGGTACTACTTTTCAGTATCTACTTGATATGTCTTTAACATTTCTACTTCTTCATCTGATAACTCTCGGTATTGCCCAAGCTCTAATTCTTCATCTAATACTAACGGGCCCATCTCTGTTCTCTTCAGATAAACTACTTTTTTCCCTACTGCTTCAAACATACGCTTCACTTGATGGAATTTTCCTTCTGTAATAATAAGCTCAATTTCGGAAATATCATCACTTTTTAAGATTGTAAGTGCACCTGGCTTTGTTTCATAACCATCATCTAAAATAACACCTTTAGCAAACTCTTTTACATCCTCTTCTGTCACTACTCCTGCCACGTGCGCATAATACTTTTTCGGCACATGCTTTTTCGGAGATAGTAATTGATGTGATAACTTCCCGTCATTTGTTATCAATAAGAAACCTTCCGTATCGATATCAAGTCGCCCAACTGGGAACGGATCAAAGATTGCATCTTCTAATTCTAATAAATCTATTACTGTTTCATGATTATCATCTTCTGTCGCTGAAATTACACCTTGTGGCTTATGCATCATTAAATAAACAAACTCTTTATATTCCACAACTTCACCGTGAATCATAACTTCTTGCTCTTCCACATTCACATGAAATTTCGCATCTTTCACTGGCGTTCCATCAATTTTTACAACGCCGTCTTTCAATAATTTCTTTACTTCTTTTCTACTTCCATATCCCATATTTGCTAATAATTTATCTAATCTCACGTTTTTCACCTTCTTTATTTATCATAGAAAAGGGGACGTATTTACGCCCCTTTTGATTTCAACTTTATTTTGAATCGATTACCAAGTTTACGTTGAATTTTATCTAACGCTTCTCCACCAAATACTCTTTCAAGTACTCCTGTGCGAATTGCTAATGCAATGTAAACAAAACCACCAATACCTGCACAGATCACAACTGTAATTAAAGCACCCATACGGCCATCAGGCGAAATCACGAATGCTAGTAGCCATTGTGATAGTTTTACTACCACAACCATTACAAATGTTAATACTGCAATTTGGAATGTTCTCTTATACACAACACCAAATGAGTAGTGTGCATGTTTTTTAATTTGTTGATTTGTGTACCAAACAGAAGCCATAAAGCCAACTGCAGTTGCAAGAATCGCTCCTATCGTACCAAAATAACGAATAAAGATTACGTTACATACAAATTTCAAAATAACACCCATTATAAGCGCAATAATCGCATGCTTCTGTTGGTTAATACCTTGCATAATTGCCGCTGTTACTGTAAATAAAGCAAATAACAATGCAACCGGTGCATACCACATTAATACTTGTCCACCTAGTGGATCTGAATCGTAAAATGCAGTATAGATTGGATATGCAAGTGTTGAAATACCAATAACCGCTGGCAATGTTAAGAACATATTTGCCTGGAATGTTTGTGTAATTTGTAACTTTAAATAACGATATTGTTTTTCCGTAAATGATTTTGTAATCGCTGGTACAAGCGTTAAGCTGAACGCTGTTGCAAGTGATACAGGAATCATAATTAATTTATGCGTCCACATTGTGAAAATACCGAGCGCTCGCTCTGCAATGTCACCTTGACCAATCGCCTGCATAATTGAGTTAAATGTCAATGTATCAATTTGTTGATATAAAGGAATCGTTAATCCAATTACAACGTAAGGAATTGCATATGCAAATAACTCTTTAAACAGTTGAACAGTACTTACTGTCGATTCCGGTACAGTTTGTTCAATTAAATATTGATCCAAATATTTTTTACGTTTTAGCCAGTACCAAATGAGTACACCAAGTGCTCCAACTGCTGAAACGAACGCAGCAAATGTCGCTACCCCAACTGCTGTCGCAACTGTACCGCCAAGTACTTTAATTACGATAAAGCTACCTGCTAATAAAAAGACGATACGAATAATTTGTTCAATAATTTGCGAAACAGTAGTTGGTCCCATTGACTGGTGACCTTGGAAATAACCACGAATTAAACTCGCTGCCGGTACAACAATAAGTGCAAAACTTACAAGACGAATAATCGTCGTAACTTCTTCTATATTACTGTGTACACTTTGTTTACCAAGCATTGCTTCTGCAAACAATGGCGCCGTCATGTACAGTACTAGGAATGAAAGAACTCCTGTTACTATCATCATAACCATTCCCGAGCGGAACATTCTCCGGCTCGTTTTATAATCACCAAGCGCATTATATTTAGAAACAAATTTCGAAACAGCAAGCGGCACGCCTGCCGTCGCAATACTTAAAAAGATCGTATATGGAATATATCCATATGTATAGAGCGTTCCGCCTTCCGTACCTACTAATGCATGAAACGGAAAGACGTAAATCATGCCTAAGAACTTTACTAAAAATGTCCCTAACGTAACAATAAGCGTTCCGCGCAGAAATTTCGAATCGGACATACAAAAATCCTCCTACATCTACAATAAAGTGAAACTTTAATTAGTTGAACCATTCGAGCATTTATGAACAGTAGACTTCCCTCTTTATTTCTCCTAAACCTTAAAGTTTTAGTCTCATTGCTCACAAATAGCAGGATAGTGCCGAACTCTAACTTTTGTATTGTACCACAATTCTCCCATTAAGCAGTACTTCACTCTATTTTTCTTTTAAGGGAAAACATGCTATTCTTTTAGGCAGGAAATGTAGAAAATGAGGTCGATATATTATGCATTATGATGTTATTGTCATCGGCGGTGGGCCTTCTGGGCTAATGGCTGCAATCGGTGCTGCAGAAGAAGGCGCAAGCGTCTTACTTCTTGATAAAGGAAATAAACTAGGGCGTAAACTTGCGATTTCTGGTGGCGGTCGCTGTAACGTAACGAACCGCCTACCACTTGATGAAATCGTTAAACATATACCAGGAAACGGCCGCTTCTTATACAGTGCTTTTTCTATTTTTAATAATGAAGATATTATTACATTCTTCGAAAATCTTGGTGTTAAATTGAAAGAAGAAGATCATGGCCGTATGTTCCCTGTATCAAATAAAGCACAATCTGTAGTAGATGCACTTTTAACACGATTAAAGAACTTAGGTGTAAAAATCCGTACGAATACACCGGTTGAAACGATTGAATATGAAAATGGTCAAACGAAAGCAGTTATTCTGCAAACAGGCGAAGTGTTAGAAACAAATCATGTCGTTATCGCTGTTGGCGGAAAATCAGTTCCTCAAACTGGTTCTACTGGAGACGGATATGCTTGGGCTGAAAAAGCTGGTCATACAATTACAGAATTATTCCCAACAGAAGTACCAATCCTTTCAAACGAACCATTTATTCGAGACCGTTCATTGCAAGGACTCGCGTTACGAGACGTAAACTTAAGTGTATTAAACCCGAAAGGAAAAGCTATCATTTCTCACAAAATGGACATGCTCTTCACTCATTTCGGCTTATCTGGTCCTGCCGCCCTTCGCTGTAGTCAATTCGTTGTGAAAGCACTGAAAAAATTCAAAACGAATACAGTGCAAATGAGCATTGATGCATTGCCAGAAGAAAATAGTGAACAACTATTCCAGCGCATGCTAAAACAAATGAAGGAAGACCCGAAAAAAGGAATTAAAAACGTATTAAAAGGTTATGTACCTGAACGTTACTTCCTATTCTTATTAGAAAAAAATGAAATTGACGGTAGTGAACAAGCTGGACAAGTATCTCACGAGAAGATCCGTGCACTTGTGAAAGACTTTAAAGAATTTACTGTGAATGTAAATGGTACGCAGTCAATTGAAAAAGCATTCGTTACTGGCGGCGGTGTATCCGTTAAAGAAATTAATCCGAAAGAAATGTCTTCTAAATTCACGAATGGCTTATACTTCTGCGGAGAAGTTCTTGATATTCATGGTTATACTGGTGGCTATAACATTACATCTGCCCTCGTTACTGGTAGAATTGCCGGAACGACAGCTGGAGAAAACGCAAAAATGTAGTATAAAAAAAGAAACAGGGATTCTGTTTCTTTTTTTATAGGCATATGAAGTTATATCAGCGATTCCACAACTTTTATCGACGATTCTTCAATTATATCGACTTACCGGCAAAGAACGACAGACCCCCGCTTCCTAATTTCCCATTGCTTTTTTGTTGCTTTATATACCTTAGTACCTTTATATTTTATATTGTTGAATATTTGAAAAAGGGTAAGGGGAAAAAATATGAGAAAAAAAGTCATGATGTCTTTAATGCTAATGACGTTTCTTTCTGCGGTAGAAGGAACGATTGTTAGTACAGCAATCCCTCGTATAACGAGTGATTTGTCAGGCGTCGAACTTGTTAGTTGGGTATATGCCATTTATATGCTTGCAACAGCTGTTTCGACTCCAATATACGGAAAGCTAGCTGATTTATTCGGCCGCAAAAAAGTTCTACTCATCGGAGCAACAATCTTCTTAATCGGTTCTGCACTTTGCGGAGTCGTTACATCGATGGAACAATTAATCTTCTTCCGTGCTCTTCAAGGTATAGGAGCTGGTGCTGTTATGCCGATCACAATGACGATTATTGGAGACTTATATAGCGAAGCGAGAGACCGTGCGAAAGCACAAGGTTGGATGAGTGCCGTTTGGGGTGTATCGGGTGTTATCGGACCGTTAGTAGGTGGATTTTTAGTCGATTCCCTATCTTGGCGTTATATCTTTTTCTTAAACGTTCCATTTGGAATTATCGCTTGCTTAATGATTGCAATTTACTACAAAGAATCTATTAAACCAGCTAAACACCATATTGATTATCTTGGTGCAACAGTCTTCTCATTAAGTACAATCGCTCTACTATACGCATTATTAACAGGTAGCAGTAAACAAAACTGGGGAGACATAACAATTATCGGCCTATTAATCTTCGCCGTCGTTTCATTCATTATTTTCTTATACATCGAGAAAAAATCTCCGGAACCATTAATTCCGTTAGCACTTTTCTCTAATCGTACATTATCTACGATAAACATACTAACTCTCATTGCCGGTGCCATGATTATTAGTATTACAGTATACCTTCCAATCTGGAGCCAAGGTGTATTAGGAAAAAACGCGACAGAAGCCGGACTCATTTTAATGCCGATTCCTGTTATGTGGACATTCGGTGCTATGTTCTCTGGTAACTTAGTTGGCAAATTAAAAACGAAACAAATCATTTTACTTGGAGCTAGCATTTTATCAGTTGCTACCTTCTTATTATTTACATTATCAACAGACTCACCGTCCTACCTTATTTATGTCGCAGTCGGATTATTCGGCTTAGGAATGGGGCTTGTAACACCAATTTACATGGTAACAATTCAAGCCGCTGTACCGGCACATACGCGCGGGACGGCAGTAGGTTTAAATACATTTATTAATACATTTAGTCAAACGCTAGGTGCTGCGATTTTCGGAACAGTTTTCAATACGATGATTCACGCACGAGGTATTAAAAATCTTGATCTCGTATCTTCTAGCGGACACGGCGGAGCTACAGCAAGCGTAGCAACTGAATCGCAATCCGCATTAGCAGCAAGTGTACACGTCATTTATATGAGTACTTTCGCATTAGCAGTATGCACATTAATTATCGCTTGGATTATGTTAAAACCAGCCAGCCAAGCAAGCTAGCGAGCAATAAAAAAGAGGATGACCAAAATGGTCATCCTCTTTTTACTCCTCATTCTCTACAATATGTTTCAGCATCGACAATTTATTATCCCAAAATCGTTCATAATAGGAGAGCCACTGTTGCAATTCTTCTAATGGCTCTGGTTGCAAACGATATATTTTCTCTCTTCCGCTTTTTCTTCCACTTACTAAATTCGCTTCTGAAAGAATATGAAGATGCTTTACAACAGCTGTACGACTCATCGGAAAATGGTCTGTTATTTTGGAGATTGGTAACTCTTTATCACTCAATAACCGTAATACTTCTCGGCGGGTTGGATCAGCAATTGCTTGAAATACATCATATTTCGCTGCTGACGAAGACATTTAACCTTCAACAACCTTTTTCAGTTTTTCATTTACAATTGCTACCCATCCACCGCTCATTCTATCGCGAATAATAGAGCTCTTCGCATTTGCCTTCGGAAGGATCTCATCAGGGTGTTTCCAACCGCCGTGAATTAATGTGAATTCTGTTTTATTATCTCCTAAGTCTTTCAAATCAAATGAAACAATCCAGCCATCTGTATCCCATGAGAAAGATAAGTGATTTGGCTCATCAATTTCTAACACTTTACATGGTGATGGTCCAAACGGTGATTGCACATGAAATTCATGTCCCACCTCTAATTTAAAATCATTTGGCATAAACCATGATGAAATCCCTTCTGCAGTTGATACTACATTCCATACTTTTTGAATAGACGCGTTAAAAACGATCGTTTGTTTAATATCGTTTAATGTATTTTGTTGGTTCATTTTATATCTCCTTTATTCGGCGTTAAACATAACACCTTTTAGTTGTATATAGATAATATAACACCTTTTGGTTTCATGTCAACAACGCTTTATCGTTGAGAAATTCTCAACACTTTTTCAACAGGACAAACACCTTCTCAGCATTCCCTCATAATATACTCACAAAGGCAATACAAAATAAAAACTTCTCTCAACATGAAACTCCATCATTCATATTGAAAGAAACGCCTTACTTATATCATGCGTACTTCGTCTCTCCTCCTTCCCTCAGGGACAATACGCGAGATATGACAAATCAGAAGGAATATGCCCACCATTTGAGTAGGTAGTTATTTCTCTTCTCCTCAACATTTCCTTAGGAGCGAAATGACTACCGACTCACTTTTTTCAAACAAAATAAAAAGGGGTTGAACGCTATGTTCTATTGTATTAACTGCTCTGATATTCATCATGAAAAACATCCAAATGATAAAGTATTCAAAAATGGTTTTTATATTGATCCATTTTTAGGTGATCGTTATCACCTTGGTATGTGTAAAGATGCCCAAAACCACGAAACAGGAGAGCCTCTTTTAACGACAAAGAAATTAAGCACAACCGAATCTATCATGAACGTATTACCGACACATGTTGTCCCAACATAAAACATAAAAAAGAGCTGGCTCACCCAGCTCTTTTTTATGCTTTATAAACGATCATTGCGGAAAAACAATAAATTTGGTTTTCATCATCGTTAATAGAAACACCAACTTGGTACTTAATATCTACAAAGTTACTATCATCAATCTTTTTCAAAAATACATTTACAGCGTCTTCTAAGTCTTTTTCGTGACTTTCATCAAACACCTTTACACGAATCATGTTAACACCATCCTAGATCGCAGCCCTCCGCCGCTTGATTATTGCCACGGTGCGTATCTATGATGCGATAAAACTTTCCATCTTCATATATATATCCGTCTTCTAACACATATTGTTTATCATCAGTATAGACATAAAACTTACCTATCATAAATTTACTCGTATATAATTCCAAATAATCTGGTCTAAATTTAGCTACAACTTTATTTGTAATGTCAATTTTTATTGTGCGCCCCACCTTCTCTCCCTCCTCTGCAAAGAACGGATTTAGGTATATTGTATTAGCGATTTTACATTTTATGCTTAAAAATAAGTGGATATGCCCTCTTTCTTCGCCCGTACTATTTTTGTAAAAAAGTCATCCATCGCGCTTTTACAGAAAGTACGACTCCGACCTAACTATCTTGTATTTATCGAATTTTGAAGCGAGATAAAGTGAAACTTTAATCAGTGGGGGTTTTGTTGATCCCCCACCTAACTTCTTTGCTCTCACTGAATTTTGAGGTGGGGGTCTTACTGCCCGGCGAATAGCGGGATAAATAAGAGAAAAAAATATCCAAAAAAAGTAGTTTTACTTATTGACTCGACCATAAATATTATGGTATTATATAAAATTTTACATTTTTACATACGTGTGTTATCATTAAAAGTGGTTACCACATATGGAGGTGGATGATTTGTTTCAAATTGGTGATAAAATCGTTTATCCAATGCACGGTGCAGGGATCATCGAAGCAATTGAAGAGAAAGAAATTTTAGGCACTACGCGTCAATACTGCGTAATACGCATCATTAGTAAAGATATGCAAGTAATGCTTCCGATGGATCAATTACAAAAATCAGGTATTCGTTATATTGTTGATAAAGGTACGTTAGATGATATACTTCTTGAATTTCAGCATGGGGAATCAGACCCATCGCTCTCATGGAAACAAAGATATACGATGAATATGGAAAAAATGAAAAACGGCAATCTGCAAGATAGTGCAGAAGTTGTTCGGGATTTACTTCGTCGCAATAAAGAAAGAGCATTAAATGCGAGCGAAAAACAAATGCTAGATAATGCACGTAAAATGATGATTAGCGAAGTTGCACTTGTGCAAGATGTTTCTGAACATCAAGCAACAGAATTTCTTCAAGAGACAATTAATCATTAAATTTAAAATAGCTGACTGCTATTTTTTTTTGCAAAAAAGGACGAAGAGTTGTACCTTCGTCCTTTTCTATTACCCACGCCCAGCTTGAAACGATGGATATAACGTCATTCCACCATCTGCAAATAGCGTAATTCCTGTTACATAACTCGCCTCTGAAGAAGCGAGCCAAGTTGCTACTGCTGCAATTTCTTCAGGTTTTCCAATGTAGCCCATCGGTATCATACTTTCTACGTCAGCACGTTTTTTAGGATCAGCAAACTTTTCTGCATTAATCGGCGTATTAATTGCACCTGGTCCTATATTATTTACTCGAATACCTTTTGGCGCATATTCCATCGCTAACGTTTCTGTCATCAGTTTCATACCGCCCTTACTTGCTGCATAGTGCACGAATAAGGGCCACGGAATTTTCTCATGAACACTAGACATATTAATGACAGATCCTTTAATATCATGTTCTACAAAATATTTAATCGCTTCACGGCTTCCTAAAAAAGCACCTGTTAAATTTGTGCTAATTACCCTATTCCAATCTTCAAGCGGCATTTCATGCGATGGTACCGCATTTTCTATCCCTGCATTATTAATCATAACGTCAAGCGTACCAAACTCTTTTACAGCAGATTGAATGAGATTCACCACATCTGATTCAACCGTTACATCACCTTTTACAGCAATTGCTTCTCCACCTACCTTTTTAATTTCTTCTAACACATCATTCGCTTCTGATTCTCGTGAGCGATAGTTAATCACTATTTTTGCTTTCTCCTCAGCAAACCTTACTCCCATCGCTCTTCCAAGACCAGTTGCTGATCCTGTAATAACAACAACCTTTCCTTCTAAATCACTATACATTTCCATCCCTCCTTTAACTTTTCGCTATACCTAACATAATTCCGGCTGCGATAATAAAAACGATACCGACAACAATACCTGTTAATTGGCGTTTCGTTTTTCTTTCACCTAATATAAAAATCCCGCCAAGCGTCGAAATAATAATTCCCATTTGCGATAGCGAGAAACTTGTTGCCACTCCAACACGCGGCTGTGAAATGAATAAAAACATATTTCCAGCTGCCCAAATTAATCCTGGAATAATATTTCGTATCGCATATTTATTAAATGGATGATGTTTAAAAGTAAGCAAAATCCCCCCTAACACCATACCAACTGCTTGTGGCAACAAGGCTGACCAACCATCTACGTTAAATAATCTAATCACTACCACGTAAACTAAATAACCGACTGTTGAAATCAATAAAATGATAATGCCCCTTTTAAAATTCCCAGCTTGCTCTACATTCTTTTCTTCTTCACTTTGAAGCGATGTTAAAATAACACCGATAATAATACAAACGAGCGCCAATACACCAAGGACGACTGATATTGTTGTGGACCACTCATGAAATACGATGACTCCAAATAAAGTCGTCGCAACTAATTGAAGTCCTGTCGAAATCGGCATCGTTCTAGAAACGCCCATTAAATCAATACTTTTTAGTTGATTCGCCTGACCAAGCGCCCAAAATAAACCTGACACAATACCAACTCCGATAACGGTAGGAGTCAATACTGGTTTCATAAAAATATAAATAACAATCGAGAAAATAAGCGCGCCAAGCGTGGTACCGAGTGTTTGACTATACGGTCCTCCGCCCAGTTTTACGTTAAATAGCACAATACTTCCCCAAAATATAGCTGGTAAAATCGCTAAAAATATATCCATCGCTCATTACCCTTCTTAACGAAATGTCATAGGTTATCACTCTGGATCAGTAGAGTGAGCTTTTATCTTTTCTTTTTGACGTTCACAAATCTTTTCTGCAATAGCACCAGAAACATTCTTTTCTCGCTCCACTTTCTTTATCTTTACGTGATCTAAATGATCCTCTAAAGTAAGCGTAACTTTATCGTTCGGCGGATTATGCGCTCCTTGAAATGTAAGAAATTGTAGCGTCAATTCATATCTAGGAACGAATTCATCTTTCTTACCGAGACGCTTTATATTTATAACTGAAGCACATTCATATTGATCTTCCGTCACTTGTCTAATAACCGAATAGTATCTATTCGATAAAGCACTCTCTAAAAGTTGTTCTCTTGATTCTTTCGCGAAAGAATCACTTGGAGAAGAGAAAAAGGCCGCACATAGCATTGTCATAACTACACATATTTTTTTCATAGTTCCCTCCTTGTTCTATAAATTAGTGTTCTCAAAACTCCCATAAAAAAACGACTTTCCCTATATAGGAAAGTCGTTTTAATGAATCCAATATTAACCACCACTCACTGGTGGTATGAGTGCAACAACATCACCAGATTGGATCGTATCCTCTTCATTTGCGTACTCTTCATTAATTGCAACCATCATTGGCGCTGAAACTGGTACGTTATAGTCTTTCGCAACAATCTCTTTTAACTCTGCAACCGTAATGTTTTCTTTCTCTATTTGTAATTCACTTGCTCCTGCTTCTTCTTGCAAGTGAGCAAATAACAATACTCGAATCATATTTATATCTCCTTCCCAGGCTCTCCTGCTGGATATGGCATTTTTTCTAACTGATCACCAATCCAAGAATCACCATCTTCCCAAAATTCCTTTTTCCAAATCGGAACAATTTGTTTTATACGTTCCATAATATATTCATTTGCTTCATAAGCTGCTTTACGGTGTGGTGTTGAAACAGCGACAACAACTGCGATATCAGAAATTTGCAGTGTACCGATGCGATGTGTAATCGCAACATGCGTACCAGGCCATTTCTCTTTCACTTCTGAGCCAATTTTCTCTAACATCTTCTCTGCCATCGTCTTATAAGCAACATACTCTAAGTATAGTGTACGACGCCCTTTCGTAAACTCTCTAACCGTTCCAATAAATGTTGTCACTGCACCGCATTCACGACGAATTACTTTCTTTGCTACTTCTTCAATCGAGATTTCTGTATCAATTACTTCATAATACGTATTTGTCATTTCGCGCTCCTAACCGTTTGTACAAACCAATCTATATACAGCTCTTCTTCTGTTATATGAAATACTTTATATTCTTCTCGTACATTTAGCGGAGCATCCTGCCACGTAATAACTGCCGCTACATTTTCTACTTTATGTAAAAGTTCGAAGTCTTCCGCAGAACGAAGTAACACTACTTTCGGATAGTTTTCTTTTTTATAGCCCTCTATTAAAATCGTATCCACTTCAAAAAACTCATATAAGCGAATAATGTCTTGTAAGGACCATTCCTCTCTTAGTGAAGAAAGCGAAAGCAATCCAGCTCCTTCTACACTACTTACGACAGCACCAGCTTTCCGGTGTCTTTCACTATCTTTTTGCACTACTTCTGGAAAACCGCCGTGCCCATGATGTTTAATCGTAGCCACTTTTATTCCCCTTTGTGCTAACGCATGTACAACTTTCTCGACGAGCGTTGTTTTACCGCTATTTTGATACCCGACTATTTGTAAGATTGAAGGGGCTTTTCCCATGGCCAATCACATCCCTCAGAGTGATCTAACAATAATACGGATACTTTCATCCCCGCCTCAAACCCTCTCGTTCCTCCAGGTAATACGATAAAAGCATTTGCATCTGCAAGTGAAGAAACTGCACTCGATTTATCTAAACCGACTGGCGTCACTTGTAGTCCTCCATCGACAATCGTCACGTTTGCTCTCACAAAACGAGTGAACGGATTGGGCTTCGGAAAATCTTGTTGCAAAATAGCGTCAGCTCTATATACGTGAGGCTCCTTCGCGTGCAAATATGTTTTTATAATTGGATGCACAAATAATTCGAATCCTACATAACAAGCTGATGGATTTCCTGATAAACCGAACAGTAACTTTCCATCCACTTCAGCTACTGTCGTTACACTTCCTGGCCTCATTGCTATTTTATTGAAGAGTACATTCGCTTGTAATCTTTCATAAATAGCCGGCAAGTAGTCATAATCTCCTACCGACACACCGCCTGTCGTAATTAAAATATCAACTTCATCCATCGCTGATTGAACAGCTGTAAAACATGCATCTAACTCATCGGCAAGCTGGCCATAATATCGGACTTTACCTCCAGCTTTCATAATTTGAGCAGCAATCATATAAGAGTTACTATTTCTAATTTTCCCCGGCTGTAACGACTCATGTACTTCTAACAATTCACTTCCTGTCGTTACAATACCGACAACAGGCTGTTTTACAACTTTCACCGTACTATATCCAAACGTCGCTAACAGCGCAGCAACACCTGGGTTAATTGCAACACCTTTCTTAACGAGAACTTGATTTTGTTTTATATCTTCCCCTTTAAACGATACATTGTCACCACTTTTGAAGGGACGCTTTAATTTCATATATGTTTTTCCGTTCTTCTCGAATCCTTCTGTAAGTTCTAGCATTACAACTGCATTGCATCCGTCTGGAATAGCAGCTCCTGTCATAATACGAACCGCTTGAAAAGGCCCTACTTCCGCTGCAAAAACAGACCCTGCCCCGATTTCTCCTATCACTTCAAATTCAACTGGATTCTCTTGACTAGCTCCTGCCGTATCTTCTGCTCGTATCGCAAAGCCATCATAAGGAGAACGATCAAAATGAGGAACATCATGATCTGAGACAACATCCTCCCCAAGAATTCTACCGTAACTGTCCGTAATAGAAACCTCTTCTACTTCACCATGCTTCGCATATTGCATCACCCGTTCTACTGCCTCGGCAACTTGAATCGGAATTCGTTTTTCTAACATCATTTCTCACCTCATATTTGCAATTTTTTTTATCTCGATTAAACTTTATATATTAAACAGAAATTACTTCAAGGAGGAATTCCATGTCTTCATTCACACACTTTAATGACCAAGGACGCGCAAAGATGGTTGATATAAGCGACAAAAAAGCAACCGTTCGAACAGCAATTGCGTGCTCTAGCATTGTCGTTACAAAAGAAATTTACGATAAAATCTCTCACAACGAAATTGGGAAAGGTGACGTATTAGCAGTTGCACAAATCGCAGGCATTATGGCTGCGAAACGCACTTCTGATATTATCCCAATGTGCCATCCTTTATTATTAAAAGGTGTTGATGTTTCTTTCGATTGGAAACAATCAGAAGGACACTATCGATTACTTATTGAAGTAAAAGTGAAAACAGAAGGTAGCACTGGTGTTGAAATGGAAGCTTTAACAGCTGCTTCAGCTACCGCTCTTACCGTGTACGATATGTGTAAAGCTGTCGATAAAGGTATGATTATTGGTGAAACGTACTTACTTGAAAAAACAGGCGGAAAAAGTGGAGATTATACGAGAAATGCTTAATTCTCTCCGTTGAACCTAAAGGAGTTCCTTTAGGTTCAACCTATATATCTTGCATATAAACTTTTCGCTACATTCATATCATTTGTCCCATGAATAAACGCTCTGCCGTCTGTAAATAAAACGAAACGAAATTCCTCTACAGGAAATGATAGTAAATATGGTGTAGCTTTTACGTCCACACTTTTTTGTAAACGCTTTTTAATTTCTTCTAAATTAAAACCTTTCCGCACACCTGGACGAATTTGCACTGTATTTCGCCCACATAACACTTCTGTTTTCGTTTGTGCTTCAAATGTTAAACTCGGATATGTACGTAATCTCCCGCAAGATAAACACGTATCTTTTTTCTGCCTATTCACCTTAAATGCCATCTGTTGATTATTCCACAGATCGAACGATAACATCGTTTCACGAAGTGCCCCAAAGTCTTCTACTAATATTTTCAATGCTTCAGTCATTTGATGTGCCACCACTAATTGTACTGCTGGTTGTATAATCCCAGCTGTATCACATGTTGCTCCGCTTGCTGGATGCTCCATTAAACAGCGGAAACACGGTGTCTTCCCAGGTAGAATTGTATACGTTACCCCGTAGCTTCCAACACACCCACCATATATCCACGGAATATTATACTTTTGCGAAATATCATTAATAAGAAGGCGCGTTTCAAAATTATCTGTCGCATCTAATATTAAATCTACACTATGTATGAGTTCTTCCATTTCTTGCACTGTTGCATCCGTCACAACCGGATGAATTTCTACTTCAGAATTAATTGCTTTTAAATGCTCTGCTGCCGCTACCGCCTTTGGTTTATACTGCTTTGCATCTTCTTCTGTATATAATTGCTGTCTTTGTAAATTACTCCATTCTACATAATCACGATCAACAATTGTTACTTTTCCAACACCTGCCCGAACGATAGCTTCTGCATTCGCCGCACCGAGGGCACCAGCACCAATAACAAGCACATGCTTCTCTCTTATTTTTTTCTGTCCTTCTTCTCCAACACCAGGAAATAATATTTGCCTTGAATAACGCTCCTGCATAAGACAGCCCCCTTTCTTATCCCCCTATATAAGACATTTCAATTTTCGGACGATTTTTTGCACTTTCTTCTGTCCGTTCATCTGAATATCTATCTTTCCTCTTCTTCCATATATCTTGTATAACATGTAATAGTTCCTCATCCGAAAGATTTCCTCTAAGAAGTTCCCTTATATCCAACCCTTCTGTTGCAAACAAACAAGTGTAAAACTTTCCATCTGCTGAAATCCTTGCTCTCGTACAAGAAGAACAAAATGACTCAGAAACAGAAGTAATAAAACCGACTTCTACATTTGTTCCAACATATCGATATCGTTTCGCAACTTCGCCAAAATAATGCGCTTCAGCTCGTTCAATCGGATACACGCTATGAATCATTTCAATTAATTCCTGCTTTGTAACTACTTGATCAAAATTCCACCCATTCGTACTCCCAACATCCATAAACTCAATAAACCTGAGCGAAATTCCTTGTTCCTTAAAATACGCAGCCATTGGCAATACTTGATGGTCATTCATTCCTTTTTTCACAACCATATTCACCTTTATTTCAAGCCCTGCTTCTTTTGCAGCCATAATCCCCTTAATTACAGGTTTCGTATTCACATTCCGGCCATTAATCTCCTTAAATACATCATCATCTATTGCATCTAAACTAACATTTACTCTATGTAATCCAGCCTCTTTTAATGCTTTTGCTTGTTTCGTTAAATGAATTGCATTTGTCGTTAATCCTATATCTATTAACCCGTCGATTTTCACGAGACGTTCGATCAGTTTTGTTAAATCTTTACGGAGTAATGGTTCGCCACCAGTAATCCTAATTTTTTTCACACCGATACTAACAAATAATTTTGCCACACGCTCTATTTCATCAAACGTTAGTAAGAATTCATCTTTCAAAAAAGCATAATCAGGTCCAAACACTTCCGCCGGCATGCAATACGTACATCTGAAATTGCAACGATCGATGACAGAAATGCGTAAATCTTGAAGCGGGCGTCCTAAAAAGTCTTTAACCTTCTCCTGCATCGCCACCCTCCCTTTCTGCCAAATTTTTCTCTTTTCATTCTATTATAATATATTTTCGAACTGCGATGTTTTTGCTTGAGTGAAACTTTAGAAGGAATCCTATATCATCCTCATACTCGCCAAGTATTCTGCTTCCTGCATAACCTCTTCTGCTTAATCTATTTACAAAAACAAGCTCAAATACTATCTTTATTTTGCATAATAAAAACCCCCTTAATTCTTAAGGGAGTCCAGCAATTGAATCTACATTATCTGTATTAGGGACAGCTTGTGCGATACCTGATACATTTGCACCTTGCCCCGTATTTGCTCCTGTTACAGCACTAGCGGGCGTTCCTCGTGTATACGTTGTCGTCACTGAATCTCCTGGTTGTAGACAAAGTTTTGTCTCCGTCCCTATTATCGTCACAACATCAATACAAGTACACCCCATTGAGCCACTATATGATTTCGAAGCAGTAAATGACGTATCACGTAAATTATCACCCGTAAATATATTTCCAGTATTATTAACAATAACAAACTCTTTTATATGCGCAGGCATACTAACACTCTACCTTTCTTTTACGCACCTAATGTACGTGTACTCGTCGCTAATGGTGGTAAGAATACTGATGTCCTAATTGTAGGTTCTGCTATCCGTTTTCCATTTAAAAAAATAGCTGCACTTGATCCTCCAGCACCCGCATATATTTTCGCCACATTTAAAGGTGAGATATCGTAACAGTCGCCAACATTAACTGCTCCTGTATTATTAATAATTTTTACTTTACGCAAATTAATCCCCATTTCCCCTCCCCCTTTTTTATACTGTATGCAAAAGAAAAAAACTTGAAACAGACCCGTTTCAAGTTTTTAAAATTAACTATTTTGTTTCGCCTTCATATTGAAGCATACCGCCAACCATGTTCACTGTTTTAAATCCTTGCTCATTTAAATAATGGCATACATTTTCACTGCGCATTCCCGAACGACAAATAAAGATGTATTCATTCTCTTTATCAAAGAAATCTACTTTATTTGGGATATCCCCCATTTTAATATGTACAGCTTCTGGAATTTTCCCTGCAGCTACTTCTTCATCTTCTCTTACATCGACTAAAAATAACGTTTCCCCTTTTTCTAAACGCTCTTGCACTTCTTCTGTAGTAATTGTGTTAACTTCTGTCATGTGTTAGTTCCTCCTTATATGTAATAAACTCTTTCGTTTTTTTCACCAAACATTCTCTATCAATTTTAGCATGTGACATACAGAACGCAAAGAATGGAAAAAAACATTTCTCAATTTTTCTGCAAAACTTATTCTTTACAAACATCACTACCGCATTGTATCCTCAATATACTTGTTTTATCCCGTAAAAGCCCAATTGGTGAGGGCTAATTAAAGTTTCACTTTATGAAAGGAGTCGATGTAAATGACACTTTTTCTTTTCATTATGAGCATCATTTTCTTAATCGCTGCAATTATTGCACTTAGTATGAAAAATAATAAAAAGATAAAATCTCCTCAAGAAATGTCATTCTTATTTCTATTACTGAGTATAGCATTCTTCGGCATAGCCATCGCTACATATATTTTCCGTCTACAAATCATGTAAAAAAAGGTGC
Source organism: Bacillaceae bacterium OF18-1A (assembly GCA_027694045.1). Taxonomy (GTDB): domain Bacteria; phylum Bacillota; class Bacilli; order Bacillales; family Bacillaceae_G; genus Bacillus_A. The sequence continues at coordinate 39,291 of JAQEWB010000008.1, forward strand.
CTACTACATATATCGCACCTTTTTCACATCATCTATTTCCTACACAAAACTAGATACCTTCCGATTTAAAAATTCATAAACCTTCTTTTCAAACAATTGAATATCCAGCACCCCAGCCATATGCCCATTTATACTCTCTATTTCGTACACCTCTGCATACTTCCCTTGTTTTTGCAAAATGTCTACCATTTTATAATTATAACGAGACGGCTGGAGCAAATCTTGTTTGCACGGAATCATAAGTACATTCGCTTCTACCTGAGAAAGAGCTTCTTCTAAAGAAGAAAATCCATGCGCAATATCATGTAATAAAACTGCCTTCGCAGTGTACATCCATGAATTTGCATCTGCTAATTCTATACTTTTATACGTTACTTTATTTATCTCTTTCTCAAATGATGTTAATGTAGAAAGGGCTTCATAAGGCTCTCCCTCCATACTATTACGAGGAAATGTTTTTTCATAAAAATGTTCATCAAACGCATTTATAAACATCATTCTGTTCGCTAAATGAAGCCCCTCTATTGGCTGTATGTCTCCATATTTGCCACTTTTCCAACTTGGATCCAGCTGAATTGCTTCAATTGCATTTTGCGCTACGTTTATTGACGTGATAATTGGATTTTGCGGATTTGTAATAACCCCCACCATTCGCTCTACCATGTGAGGATAGTGGACAGCCCATTGCTGCGCAATCATTCCACCTGCCGACGGTCCTACTACAGCATGTAACCTTGCAATCCCCATATCTTTTATTAACTCATATTGTATACGAGCTACGTCAAGAAATGTAAAAACCGGGAAGTCCATCGCATATTCCTTTCCTGTTTCTAGATCAATCGATTTCGGGCCCGTCGTAATGACATACGGATTCTTCACCTGCACATTACAAAGGTTATCAGTACATATAACAAAATATTGATTTGTATCAATGGCTTTTCCAGGTCCAATGAGCCCGTCCCACCACCCCGGTGAGTCATCATGCTCTGTATATTTCCCTGCTGCGTGGCTTGTTGCACTAAAATAATGACCAACTAAAATCGCATTTGACCTTTCTCTATTTAAAGTACCATACGTCTCATACCCCATTTGAACAGGAATTTCCCTACCATTTTCAAACGTAAACTCTTTTAAAACAAACTTCTCCTTTTTTACAATTTGCAAAGACTCTCCCTCTCCCCGTCATAGTATGAACTGCTTACTTAAGGATTTTTTCTATGCAAACTAATCTCCTTCCTCTTTTCATAAATAAATGAATAATATACAAAATTAGCCACAAAATAGCACTATATTACACAATCAAAGAGGGCATATATATGATTTGGAATTGGTTACGCAAGAAAAAAAAATCAAATACGACAGAAACAGATAACCAGGAGCAGCAATCTAACAATCAAGAGGATGAAAATAAAGAGCAGACTAGAAGCATGAAACATAATAAAGGAAAAAACAACGAGCAAGATGGCTCCTCTCAAGAGAAACAACAAAATTCTAAACAAGATGACTCCACTCAAAACAAACAACAAAACTCTAAACAAGACGATTCGGCTCAAAACAAACAGCAAAACTCTAAACAAGATGACTCCACTCAAAACAAACAACAAAACTCTAAACAAGATGACTCTTCTCAAGAGAAACAACAAAACTCTAAACAAGACGATTCGGCTCAAAACAAACAGCAAAACTCTAAACAAAATGATTCGGCTCAAAACAAACAGCAAAATTCTAAACAAGATGACTCTTCTCAAGAGAAACAAAAAAACTCTAAACAAGATGATTCAACTCAAAACAAACAGCAAAACTCTAAGCAAAACGATTCGACTCAAAATGAACAGCAAAATCCTAAACAAGACGATTCGGCTCAAAACAAACAGCAAAACTCTAAACAAAATGATTCGGCTCAAAATGAACAGCAAAACTCTAAACAAGATGATTCGGCTCAAAATGAACAGCAAAATCCTAAACAAGACGATTCGGCTCAAAACAAACAGCAAAACTCTAAACAAAATGATTCGGCTCAAAACAAACAGCAAAATTCTAAACAAGATGACTCTTCTCAAGAGAAACAACAAAATTTTAAACAAGACGATTCGGCTCAAAACAAACAGCAAAATTCTAAACAAGATGACTCTTCTCAAAATAAGCAACAAAGCCCTAAAAGTAATAGTATTTATGATTTTACGAAACCCGAAAAAGAGGATGTTCATTCTTTACAAGACTTAATAGAGAAGCTAAAACAATCTAGTGATTTTATTAATTACCATACATCTGATGATGAAACGATGCCTTATTGGATTTCTTACTATCGTCCTTCACTTGATGGAGAGAAATTACAGAAATATTTAATGCCTACTCTGCTGGAGCACCCTAACGCTTCGCTAGAAGAGTTGAAAGAACATATTCCAATGAGCGGTATTACGATTACGAATGACTTACAAAAAATTGAGGACATGGTTTTAAAGGGGCATGCGATTATTCAATTGAACCTGAAAGATCAAAAGTGTATGCTTGCAAACATTGCTATTGATAATTATCGTGCGCCAACTCCTCCTTTGAATGAATCAACTGTTATTGGTCCTCAAGAAGGTTTTGTAGAGGATATTGATACAAATATTAACTTAGTACGAAAACGTCTTCCTGTTTTAGATTTACAAACGAAAGAAATGATTATCGGTGAGTTTTCAAAAACAAAGGTTGTCATGATGTATTTACACAATCTTGCCGAAAAAGATAATGTAGATTTTCTTGAGGAATCATTGCGTGCTCTTGAATATGATCAAATTAATGATAGTGCTTATTTACAAGAATTAATGGGTGAAAAATCAATTTTCCCACTCTATATCAATACAGAACGTACTGACAGAGTGACAAAAGCGCTAATTGATGGAAAAATTGCTATTTTCGTTGATGGTTCTCCAAGCGTTTTACTAACACCTGTATCCTATTTTGATTTTTTCATTTCACCAGAAGACTATAATGTCTCTTGGCTATACGCTACATTTTCAAGGATTTTACGCTTAATTGCCGTTCTCTTTTCTATCTGTGCTACACCGTTATACGTTGCAGTTTTGAATTATCATTACGAACTTATTCCGAGTGATTTACTGGAAACTTTAATTTTATCTAGAGCACAAGTACCGTTTCCACCTTTAATAGAAGCACTTTTTTTGGAACTTGCGATTGATTTACTAAGAGAAGCTGGGGCAAGGTTGCCGATGAAAGTCGGTCAAACACTTGGTATTGTAGGCGGTATCGTAATCGGACAAGCATCCGTACAAGCTGGTTTAACGAGTAATATTCTATTAATTATCGTTGCTTTATCAGCACTCGCATCCTTTATTACACCTATTTATAAAATGGGTAATGCGGTTCGCTTACTACGTTTCCCGTTTCTCATATTTGCAGAAATAGGAGGACTCCTCGGTATCTCTCTTGGATTTATCTTTTTATTTACACATTTATTTAGACTTACGTCTTTACGTAAGCCATACGCTTTGTTTTATCCGACAAGGCAACAATCGGTTAAAGACTCTTGGATTCGTTTTCCACTAACAATGATCGATACGAGAGATGTACAAGCAAGACCACAACATGTAAAAAAAGCAGCAAAAGGGATTTCAACAAAACATAGATCGGACTTTGACGATTAAGGAATGAGGTGCATTGGATGAGTAAAGTTCAAGAAAAATATCAAATATCTCCCATCTTTGTTTTCTTCTTAATTCACGGTGCACAGTTTGGTGCTGGCGTTCTCGGGTTTGCTCGCATTATCGCAAAAGCTGCTGGATACGACGGTTGGATGGGCGTTGTAATCACAGGACTCTGTATCCATATTCTTATATGGATGATGTATTTTTTATTAAAAGAAACAAATGGAAATTTAATTGATTTACATCGGCAAACATTTGGAAAATGGCTAGGAAACGGCATTAGTATTATCTTTATGACTTATTTCTTAATCGTCAGTATTTCCGTCATTCGAACATATGTTGAAATTATTCAAGTATGGATGTTCCCTACCGCTTCAACTTGGATGTTAACACTCTTTTTATGCTTAGTTAGCTACTACATTATTTCGTCCGGTTTTCGGGTCATTACTGGTATTTGTGTCATCTCTGTTGGTGGTACATTTGGGTATTTATTTCTAAGCTTATTTGTTTTGAAATACTCACATTGGGATAATTTACTCCCTATATTCACTCATTCTTTTTCAGATATTTTACAAGCCGCCAATCTGTCAATCTACAGCATGACAGGATTTGAAATTTATCTCATGATTTATCCATTTGTGAAAAAACCTATGCAATCTCATAAATTTGCTCAATACGGGGCACTATTTTCAAATTTTCTATATGTATTTAGTACCATTTTAGCCTTTGCATTCTTTAGCGAGAAACAACTATTAAAAACAATATGGTCCCAACTTTCTATGACCCAAGTCATTCAATTACCATTCATAGAAAGGCTAGAATACCTTGCCATTTCAGCTTATGCACTCGTTATTGTTACGAGTTTTATCCTTCCGTTATGGGCGGCAACAAGAGGAACTCATGAAATATTTCGCGTAAAACAAAGAGGTGTTCTAATCGCTTTCATCCTTATTACCCTCATTGTTTCACAACTTTTAACAACCAGACATGATATTAATACTTTTATTAGTAATTCCGGAAAAGCTAGTTTTTGGCTCATATATGTATACATCCCAATTCTATTTATTATTGTGTGGGTGAAAAGAAAATGGAAAAAATCAAAAGCACAAGCAAATTAATACTTATTTCTTGTATAACATTCTTCAGTCTAACTGGATGTTTACAAAAAAATATTATCGACGATGTACAACTGATTCAAGGAACCGTATTTGACGTTGCAAAAGATAATAAAGTAAAAGTGACATTCGTTTGTCCCATTCAGAAAAAAGGAAATAAAGTTCAAGTTTTTGAAGGCAGTGCAAATGCGGTAAAACAAGTAAAAGCAGATACATCTTTAGAATCTTCTCAACCATTTGCTAGTGGACAAATGCGTGTCGCCCTATATACAATAAGGCTTGCAAAAAAAGGAATGTCTACTTCATTCGATACATTACTTCAAGATGTGAATATAGGGAACGCTTTATACGTTGCTTTATTAGATGGGAATGGTACTGAACTTTTAAAAGGCAAATATTCGACTTCATACAACGTTGCAATTTATATAAAAAAATTGCTAGAACATAATATGGAGACCGGACCTTTACCAGCGGATAATCTACATATAGGAGCATTTCGCTATTATCAAGAAGGAAAAGACTACTATATTCCCATTCTAAAGAAGCATGGTGATAAAATAAAAATTACCGGAATTGGCCTTTTTAAAAAGGATAAATATATCGGTAAAATTGCGGAAAAAGATATGTTCATATTTAAAGGACTATTAGAGAAACATAAATTAGATTCACATGAATTTAAAACAGATTCTGCGTACGTAATGATTAATAATATTCATTCTGTTCCAACTTACGATATAAAAATTAAAAACGGGAAGCCTTCCTTTTTCATTAACGTTCATCTTGATGCACGTATTCAAGAACTATCAAAACAAATTAACTTAGAAAATAACAAAAACACAAAAAACATTGAAAAAGATGTCCAAAAACAATTAGATAAACAAGCTGCTAAGTTAATTAAACACCTTAAATCTTTAGGCGTTGATCCTCTCGGGCTAGGTGCAAAGTATAAGCAACATTATCGCCCATTCAAATTAGAAGAATGGAGACAACTGTATAAAGATGTTCCGGTTCATATAAAATACACCGTAAATATTACAAATTCTGGTGTAATTGAATGAGAAATGATTGAACTCCTCTCTCCAGCATGATACAACGGAGAGAGGAGTTTTTATTACAAAATAGAGAGAGAAGATATTTACGGGGGAGCTTATGTCTAAAAAATTAATAAAGCCTATTTTAAATGGTATTTTATTTCTCGGCGTCTTTTTATTTGCTCATACATACTTAAAAAATGATTCCTTCGCACGCTATTTACTTGTCGTTATACCGATGTTACTCATTGGTATGTTTGGCATCGATCTTATTTTATCTATTTTAATAAAGAAAGAAGAATAAAGAACATCTTATTGCGATAAGATGTTCTTTTCATTTCATAATCACCTTGTGTTACAATAAAATTCGGCACAAAGAGAGAAAGGATGAAACAACATGACAAACGAAAAAGGTTTAGATAAAGGATACGAACTTGTAGCAAAAATGCATGAAGTATTCGGACACCCTGTAACAAATACACCAACAAAACTAACAGAAGAGCGTGCAAAAATTCGTGCTAGCTTTATGCAAGAAGAGCTAGAAGAATTTCTAGAAGCAACGACTGTTGAAGATCAATACGATGCACTTATTGACCTTATTTACTTTGCATTCGGAACGTTTGCCGAAATGGGTGTACGTCCAGATAAAGGTTTTGAAATTGTAAACAACGCTAACATGGCAAAACTATTCTCTGATGGAAAACCTCGATTCCGTGAAGGCGACGGCAAAATTCTAAAACCAGAAGGCTGGCAAGCACCAGAACCACAACTTCGTGCTGAAATCGAACGCCAACGCCAAGAAACGGAAAAAAGCTGCTAGCATTTACTAGCAGTTTTTTATTATATCTTTTTTCCTGTAATTCATTAATAACCAGCGTGCCCCGCGTGTCCCGCTTGTACAGCTGCTCCTGCAATACCAGTTGTCGATGCTGCCGTGCCCGCTCCAACTCCACCAGTCCAAGGCGAAGTTTGCTGTTGTTGATATTGGTGGCCATGTTGGCCCTGGTAATGTACTTGTTGTTGATGCTGACCTTGATGACCGTGTTGGCTTTGGTGACCATGTTGGCCTTGGTGACCATGTTGGCCTTGGTGACCATGTTGCCCTTGATGACCGTGATGACCTTGGTGACCGTGTTGGCCTTGGTGATGGTGATGACCTTGGTGACCATGTTGGCCTTGGTGATGGTGATGACCTTGGTGACCGTGTTGGCCTTGGTGATGGTGATGACCTTGGTGACCATGTTGCCCTTGGTGAGTTTGATAAAGAACAGCTTGTGGATGAATATGATGCTGGCCTTGGTAATGTACTTGTTGTTGATGACCGTGATGGTGATGTCCATGATGGCCTTGGTGACCTTGATGACCATGGTGGTGATGTCCATGATGGCCTTGATGACCGTGATGATGATGTCCATGATGGCCATGTTGGCCTTGATGACCGTGGTGGTGATGTCCATGATGACCTTGGTGACCGTGATGACCGTGATGGTGATGCCCATGAATACCTTGTGGATACCCGCCTATTCCACCTGCTACAACACCTATTCCTGGTACAGGAAACCCTGTCTGCACTCCTCCAACGAAAGAAGGAAATGTAGTTGGTACCCCTACTGGAATTCCCATTTGCGCGCCAGCTACTGATGTTGGAAATCCTGTTTGTACGCCAGCCACTGATGTCGGAAACCCTCCATGTGAGCCACCCATCCAGTTCGGCATCCCACCGTATCCTTGTTGTCCCGCTCCTCCCATGAACATCAGTTGTTCATAACTATCCGATCCGCCTCCAAAGAAGCCATGTGGTGCATTATTGTCCATCCCTTTCATTACTTTCACCCCTTCTGCTTAATTTAGCCTACCTTTTTTATCATATTTCTTATAAAAAAATAGGTGTTTGTCTATGAAGGAATTCCGCTTCTTTTTCTTCATTCATGGTAAAAATACGCAAAAAATCTTTAAAACGAACGGATTTATACGAAGTGACATTATTGAAAACTTAGATGACGATGGTCCAGAGATTATTTTCTATACAAAAAAGCTCAGAGCATAAACGCTCTGAGCTTTTCTTTTAAATTATTAGTTTGCAACAACGTTAACAAGTTTTCCAGGAACGACAATTACTTTACGAACTGTTTTCCCTTCAATTTGGTCTTGAATTGCTTCAAGTGCCAGTTGTTCCATTTCTTCTTTTGATGCGTCTTTACTCATTGTTAGTTTTGCGCGAACTTTACCCATAACTTGAACAACGATTTCAACTTCATCTTCTACAAGTTTAGACTCATCAAATGTTGGCCAGCTTGCATATGTGATTGTTTCATTGTATCCAAGTTTGCTCCATAGCTCTTCCCCGATATGAGGTGCAACTGGTGCAATCATTTTTACGAAACCTTCTACATATTCTTTCGGAAGTGTTTCAGCTTTGTATGCATCGTTGATGAATACCATCATTTGAGAAATCGCTGTGTTGAAGCGAAGCTCTGCATAGTCTTCCGTTACTTTCTTCACTGTTTGGTGGTAAGCTTTTTCAAGCTCTTTATTTGGTGCATCCGTAATTTTCTCACTTAATTCACCGTTATCTTGAACGAATAGACGCCATACGCGGTCTAGGAAACGACGAGCTCCGTCAAGACCATTTTCAGACCAAGCGATTGAAGCATCTAATGGTCCCATGAACATTTCGTATAGACGAAGTGTGTCTGCACCATGGCTTGCTACGATATCATCAGGGTTTACAACGTTACCTTTTGATTTACTCATTTTCTCGTTGTTTTCACCTAGAATCATACCTTGGTTGAATAATTGTTGGAACGGCTCTTTCGTTGGAACTACACCGATATCGTATAATACTTTATGCCAGAAACGAGCATATAGTAAGTGAAGTACAGCGTGCTCCGCTCCGCCGATATAAATATCAACTGGAAGCCATTGTTTTACTTTTTCAGGATCTACAAGTGCTTCGCTGTTGTTTGGATCGATGTAACGTAGGTAATACCAGCAGCTACCAGCCCATTGTGGCATTGTGTTCGTTTCACGACGACCTTTTTTACCAGTTTCAGGGTCAACAACATTTACCCACTCGTCAATGTTAGCAAGTGGTGATTCACCTGTACCTGAAGGACGGATGTTTTCTGTTTTCGGAAGAACTAATGGTAATTCCTCTTCTTTCACAGCTGTCGTTGTGCCATCTTCCCAGTGAATTACTGGAATTGGCTCACCCCAGTAACGTTGACGGCTAAATAACCAGTCACGTAGACGGTACGTTACTTTTTGATTTCCTGCGCTCGTTACTTCAAGCCATTCAATCATTTTCGCGATTGCTTCTTCTTTATTTAATCCATCAAGGAATGCTGAGTTTACGTGTGCACCATCACCTGTGTACACTTCTTTCGTAATGTCTCCGCCTTTTACAACTTCCTTCATTGGAAGATTGAATACTGATGCGAATTCATAGTCACGCTCATCATGAGCTGGAACTGCCATAACAGCACCTGTTCCGTAAGTTGCAAGAACGTAATCAGCGATCCAGATTGGTAATTTCTCACCATTTACTGGGTTAACTGCGTAAGCACCAGTGAATACACCCGTTTTTTCTTTCGCAAGTTCTGTACGCTCTAGGTCACTCTTCATTTTTACAGCGTTAATGTAAGCTTCTACCGCTTCTTTTTGTTCCACTGTTGTAATTTCTGCAACAAGTGCATGTTCCGGAGCAAGTACACAGTATGTTGCACCGAATAATGTATCCGGACGCGTTGTGAAAACTGTGAATTTCTCGTCTGTACCGTCGATGTTGAAGTGTACTTCTGCACCTTCAGAACGGCCGATCCAGTTACGTTGCATATCTTTTAAGCTTTCTGGCCAATCAAGCTCATCTAGATCTTCTAATAGACGATCTCCGTAAGCTGTAATTTTTAACATCCACTGTCTCATCGGACGACGCTCAACTGGATGTCCGCCGCGCTCACTCTTACCGTCAATAATTTCTTCGTTTGCAAGTACTGTACCAAGTGCTGGACACCAGTTTACAGGTACTTCATCAACGTAAGCTAAGCCTTTTTCAAATAGCTTTAAGAAGATCCATTGTGTCCACTTGTAGTAGTTTGGATCTGTTGTATTTACTTCACGGTCCCAATCGTAAGAGAAACCTAATGATTTAATTTGGTTACGGAACGTATTAATATTATGCTCTGTAAATTCAGCTGGGCTGTTTCCAGTATCAAGTGCATATTGCTCTGCTGGAAGACCGAACGCATCCCATCCCATTGGATGAAGAACGTTATACCCTTGCATACGCTTCATACGAGATAAAATATCTGTCGCTGTATAACCTTCTGGATGTCCTACGTGTAAGCCTGCACCTGATGGATATGGGAACATATCTAGTGCATAAAATTTTGGTTTTTCTGTCTCATCTGGCGTACGGAATGTTTTATTCTCTTCCCAATACCCTTGCCACTTTTTCTCAATTTCTTGATGATTAAAGCTCATGAGATACCCTCCTTGAAATTCTATTTATTTTCACCGCCCAAAATACAAAAAACCTCTCATCCCTAGAAAGGGACGAGAGGTTATAGATTCCCGCGGTACCACCCTAAATTAATGTACAAATATACATTCGCTTAGATCCGTAACGTGGATTAACGGCAATTGCTACTATTAGTTTCACAACTGCAACTCAAAGGCGAGTTCATAACGAAACGTGGATTGACTTGCACCGACCGTCAACTCTCTAAACCAGCTTCTATTACTACTACTCCTTCTCACTGTTATTACACATATAAGTTAAGTGAACTATCCTTCACCTAGTATCTCTTAAGAGCTTACTTAAAGCGAGGACTTCTCGGTTACACGTTACTCTTAATAACGAACGAATTCGTCTTAAGACAGCCGAGCCATCTCCTTTGTTCTAAAGGTTGTTTTATTTAAATATATTCTAAAACATGTTACATGTTCCGTCAAACTAAACTGCAATTTTTTCTTCAACTGTTTCTTCTACTTTTACTCGCTTATCATACATGCTCGCTGCTACAAGCGCTACTACAAGCATTACCATGATTGCTATAAACAATACTTCCATATTGTATAAATCAACAATTGCTCCACCAACGACCGGTCCGAACATTTTCCCTACGGTCGCTGCACTATTTACAACCCCTTGATAAAATCCAAGTTTATCTTTTGGCGCAAGTATATTTGCAATGGTCGGAACTGCTGGCCAAACAAATAACTCACCAATTGTTAATGTTACCATCGCAACGAGGAACATCGTAAATTGCTGCGCTTGACTTAACACAATGAATGACGCCGCAAAAATGAAAATCCCAATCATAATTTGCTGTTTTAAAGATCGCTTCATCCAGCGAATTAACATACTAACGAGTGGCTGCGCACAAACAATCATTGCTCCGTTTATCGTCCATAATAAACTATAGTGACGAAGGCTAATATTCAATTCCTGCATATGTGTTGCAATCGCTCCTTGCCATTGTACATATGTAACCCAGCATAAAGCATATGCTACACATACGATAAGAAGTGCTTTGAATCCCGGAGTAAGCGTCCACCCTTTTTTCGTTTCGACTTCTTTTTGCACCTCTTGCTCTTTTTTTTCTTCCATACCACGGAATCCGATAAAAGCAATTAAGAAGAAAACAAAGTATAAAATAAAGTTCGCTAAGAAAATATAATCAAAACGATACGATGCAACTAAACCACCACACGCTGTTCCGATCGCAATACCAACGTTTTGTCCAACATACATCGCATTGAATGCTCGTCTTCCGCCCTCTGGCCAAACCGTACCAACCATCGCATACATCGATGGGAAGACCATTCCAGAACCGAAACCGATTAACGCTAGCCACACAACGTATAAAGGCCAACCGTGGAAGAACACAAGACCTAAAATCGATATGAGTGTAATCACAATCCCTACTAAAGTTGATTTATAACCGCCCCATTTATCAAATAAAACACCGCCGAGCAAGTTTCCGATTACACCAGTAAGCGAGTTGATCATTAATACCATTCCGGCCACAGATAAAGATTTTCCTAAGTGATCATGCAAATAAATTGTATTAAAAGGCCATAAAAAAGAAGCACCCGTGACATTAATAATCATCCCAGCTACTAATAGCCATACTTTCCTTGGCATAGTTTCCCCTCCTATTCTATTTTTTCGTTCATCTATAACAGTAAAATTGTAGTCGTTTTTAAATAGGAAGGCAACTGATTAATAGTTGATGAAATTCAGATAATGGTTTTCTGGTAAATGAAATTATATTGATTGCCGCTTGGATTATATCAGCGATTGTTAGAATATATCGGCGCAACCCGAAATATATCAGCGAGTATTAAAATATATCGACTTACCGACAAAAAATGACAACAGTAACAATATATAAAGAGGCTGTATGAAGTTCATGCAGCCTCTTTATACTATCCAACTTCCTTTTCTCGCTTCGCACGTTCTTTAGCACTCCATTTAAATACCTTATCTAGTAGCGAGTATATTCTCCCAGACTCTTTCGTTAATAACGGACCTAACGATGCCAATATTAAAACATATAAAGCAGAGAATGGTTTAATCGCTGCCATTAAGCCACCCGCAATGCCGATATTCGCAACAATAATGGAGAATTCCCCACGTGATACGAGTGTTAAACCTATATTCGTAGAAACCTTATGGGATAACCCGGCTTTACGTCCCGCAACCATTCCAGCAGTAAAATTGCCGATTAGAGTAATGAAAACTGCTCCTAATGCCAACCACACTGCTCCTCCAAGCGAAAACGGATCTATACTTAAACCGAAGCTGAAAAAAAATATGGCTCCAAAAAAATCTCGGAATGGGACGACGAGCTTCTCAATCCGATCACTATGCTCTGTTTCAGAAAAGACGAGTCCTAATAATAACGCTCCAATTGCCTCAGCAACATGAATCGTTTCTGAAAATCCTGCTACGAAGAATAAAATAGCGAATATTACGATAATAAAAATTTCATTTGACGAAATATCTAATATTTTATTTAAGAACGGCGTAGCTTTTCTAGCGATTACAAAGAATAGTAGCATATACCCTACTGCGATTAAAACCGATGTAAGTGCACCTACAAATGATGTGGCACCACCGAGTACCAATCCTGAAACGACTGATAAATATACAGCTAAAAAAATATCATCAAACATGATGATTCCTAATATTAATTCAGTCTCTTTATTACCAGATCTTCTTAAATCAACAATTACTTTTGCAACAATTGCACTCGATGAAATTGTAATGATTCCAGCAATAATTAACGTCTCTAATAAGGGAAAGCCCATAACATATCCATAAAGCAAACCTAGTATGAAATTAAGTGATATGTGGACAGTCCCCCCGAAAGCAATTGATTTTCCTGATTTAATTAATTTTTTTATTGAGAATTCTAAACCTAAATAGAATAGGAGGAATATGACGCCAACACGGCCGAGGAAGGAAATAACTTCTCCGCTTTCAATAAATCTTAAATCGATAAGTCCTAAATCGGGGGCATGAGGCCCGACTAACATACCAAGTATAATGAGAAACGGAATAATCGAGAACTTTAACTTCGCAGCAAGGATAGCTGCAAAAGCTACTAATACTAACGCAGTTCCAACTTCAAAGATTAAAGTATCCATCGATTATGAATCACCTCCTGATGAAAGCAATTCATTAATAATTCTTTTCACTTCATGTCTCGCGCCCGATAACACGAGCATATCGCCAGCTTCAATAATAGAGTCTGGACCTGGATTAAAGAATTTCTTCATATTCTTTTTTAAAATAGCAATAATCGTTACGTTATATGTTTTTCTGACATGCAAGCTACCAATTGTTTTTTGTACGACTGGTGCATGATTCTCCACCTTAAACCATTCAATTGATAATCCTTCAAAAGCCATCTCAATTGTGTCTAAAGCTTGTGGTCTATATACCATTCCGCCTAATATAGCTGCAATTTGTCTCGCTTCAGAATCACGAAGAGAAATGCTTGAAATACTTTCATCATGATCTGCATCAAAATGATACATTTCTCTTCGGCCATCATCATGAATAACGATAACCATTTTTTCATTACCTTTTGTTATAACTTCAAATTTACATCCAATGCCCGGTAGTTCACTCTCTCTAATATTCATAATTCCCGCCTCCTAAAGTTTTTAGTTACGGTTTTTACAAATCTACATCAATCTCTGTTTTAAACTCTTCATCTTTTGAAATTCCTAAATACTTAAGTGTCTCTGAAGGTGTCGCGTGATGAAAATGCTTTTGCAATAACGCAATCGCTATACCTCTTTTGTACGCGTGAAACCCAAACGTTTTTCGCATTGAGTTCGTTCCAATCTTTCCAACAATCCCGACCGCTTCCGCTGCGTTATGGATTACACGATACGCTTGTTGGCGTGAGATTGAATTTGTCGTTTTATTAGATTGAAATATATAGTTTTCTCTTTTCACATCAATAGATTGTACGTACTCTAAAAGTGCTTCTTTAACCTTTGTATTTAAATAAATATCTTGTTTAAACTTTTCATCTTTCACAGGAAGAGAATAAAACTCTTTAACAGTTCCATCTTCATTTAATACCTCTTCAAATTTCATACTAAGTAGCTCAGTAATCTTTAATCCTGTGTTAATTCCAATAACAAATAAAAGATAATCTCGCTGCGAGTGCTCTTTTAAATACTTTTTCATAGCCTCAATTTGGCTTATATCTTTTAATGCCTCTACAACTTCCATACATGTATTCTCCTCATCTTATGAACGGTAATTTTCTCATCATGTTGTCCATTTTACCTTATCACGCTATGAGATTTCCATGTATTATCCATTATTTTTACAATATACTTTTAGGTTTGGAAATTTATAATTGTGCAAATACAGTAGGGGTAGGAATACTAAGGGGATACAAGTTCAGCCTCTTTCTACAGATCGGATTCCTCCTTTCATTTTCCAGCTGCTTCTACTTTTATATTATGTTACTTATTTGTATTATATTATATATTTCAGTAACATTAAAGTGTTTTTTCTGAAAATAATAAAAACCGAGCGATTTCGCTCGGTTTTTATTAATCTTCTTTCGGAAGAACAATTCCTTTATACAGTTGAACCGTAATGAAGTAGTAAATCGTATAAATAACTATGAAAATTACAATCGGTACCCAAATACGGAAGTACGGATCAATTAAAATAAATCCGAAAATATTCATACCAACTAATACGTGAGCAATACCCACAATCGCTGGGAATAAGAATACGAAGAATAATTCTTTATAAATTGATTTCGTTAATAATTCACGGCGCACACCGATTTTACGAAGCATTTGATAACGTGTAATATCTTTTGATGCACCAGAAAGAATTTTAAACATTAGACAGCTTGCCATCATTGCTAAGAAAGCAATTCCAAGGAAGAAGCCCATAAAGACTGTCCCACTCGCAACGCCGTAGAACATAGCGTAAGATTGATATTTACTATCTAATCTTTCAGCTGTTATATTTTTATATTTATCTAGCTGCAACTCGTCAAGTTTTTTCCATTCTGTTTTGTATGCTACAAAATCATCTGTTTTTCCAATAAACGCTAAGCCTTCCTTACCCTTTATCCCATCATACATTTTTTGATCTACAATTTTAATTGCATGATCCTCATACATGTAAAATGGTTGGATTGTTCTAAAAGCATCGTCCCATTCTTCTGGAAGTTCTTTCGCATTCGCATCTTTTTCATTCATTTCTCTAGAAACTGCACCTACTGGTAGTTCCTCTGAAACTTTTTTTGTATTTTCTAAATCCTTCATGCTCTTCATATTCGCCATATCTTTTACTAAAAGACGGTTTTTCTCTAAATCTTCATTTAAATAATAAACGTATTTATCATCAACTTTGTAACGATATTCATATTTCTCTTTAAATGTAATGCCATCTAAAATTTTCTTTTCTTCAGCTGTAGGATTATGAACAACTGAATCATATATTACTAAACCATCAACCATTTTTATAACGTTGTTTTTAAACGCCATACCGCCTGAAATTGCACCAGCTCCAAGAGCAACTAACATCGCTGTTGCAAGTACTTTCGTTAAACTATTAATACGGAAGTTTAACTGAGCGAAAGTAAAAGCATTAAGCCCTTTTTCACTACGTTTTTTATTACTTTTTAATTTCTTAATAATAACAGGAAGAAGCGATCCAAATAGCATGTAAGTACCAGACGTTGTTGTAACTAATGCAATAAGGACTCCTATCTCTCTTAATGTTTTCATATTCATCATAGCTGCATAGCCAATACCTAATAAAATAACCGCAAGGCCTGCAACTACACCTGTCATTTTTCCTTTTACCGCAACACGCTCTGTTTGTGCATCTGCATGTACAAGTTGCAGTACAGAAATACGTGATAACTTAATACTGTTCATAATTGCTGATAATACAAATAGTGCAAAGAAGAAGATACAAGTCGCAGTCATAGATGGAAGATAAAATGCTTTATAACCTTCTCCTGCAAATTCTAATTGCTTCATTAATAGTTGTCCGATACCTTCTGCAAGCCCCGCACCGACTGCAAGACCAATTGCCAGAGATGCGGCACCTAATACAATCGTTTCAATAAACATAAGCAGTGTAACTTTATGCTTTTTTGCTCCTAACATCATATACATACCAAACTCTTTTTGACGAAGAGATAATAAGAAAGAGTTCGCATATAAAATATAGAAGAACGTTATAATAGCTAATAAAACTGAACCCGCTTGGAAGACAAATCCAATAGAACTAATAGTCGAGTTTGCCTTAAGAAAAGCTTCATTTAACGCTAACGTTTGAAACATATAAAAAATTGAAATTGACATGACAAGACCGACAAGCAAGACGATATAATCTTTCAACTTACTTTTCAGCCCTGACATGGAAAGTTTAAATAACATACTGGGCCCTCCTTTCTTATGCTTTTTGCGTACCTAAATCTGCAAGTACATCTAAAATTTCTTTATAGAACTCTTCACGCGTACCACCGCGGTGAATTTCTTTATATAGCTCACCATCTTGAATGAATAAAATACGTTGACAGTAACTTGCACTGTACGGATCATGTGTAACCATCATAATAGATACACCTTGTTCTTTATTTAAGTTCGTCATTGCATCAAGTAAACTTGTTGCATTTTTAGAATCAAGTGCTCCTGTTGGCTCGTCCCCTAAAATAATTGCTGGCTCATGCACTAACGCACGTGCCGCTGCTGAACGTTGTTTCTGTCCACCAGATACTTCAGATGGATATTTTTGAAGAATTTCTGTAATTCCTAACATACCCGCTACTTTCTCTACTTTCGGTCCAATGTTTCGTGATGAAACACCTTGAAGTGAAAGTGGAAGTGCAATATTTTCATAAATAGATAAGTTCTCTAATAAGTTAAAGTCTTGGAAAATGAAGCCTAACTTTTGTGAACGGAAATCTGAAAGCTCACCTTGCTTCATCTTCGTAATATCTGTACCCGCAATTTCAACAACGCCGCCCGTTGCTTTATCAAGTGTTGAAATTACATTTAACAATGTCGTTTTACCAGAACCAGATGGTCCCATAATTCCAACGAACTCACCCTCTTGAATTGAGAATGATACACCTTTTAACGCATGTGATTGGTTCTCACCTTTTTTACCGTACACTTTTTGAACGTTTTTTACGTCTACAACTGGTTTCGTCATATATATCCTCCTACGCTTGTTTTTCCATTACCTATTTTGCGCTTTTTGGAGAGGAACTGCTATTTGTTAACATTACAATTACCTTACACTTTTGTAATAAAACAAAACCAGGTCATACTGCGACCTGGTTTACTCTGATTGCTTCGATCTTTGAGGTTGTCCTTTTTTACTATTACGCTGTTTCACTTGCACAACTGGATCAAGTTCATTGGAAAATTCAGCGTTATGCCCATTTTGCGTTTTTTGCTCTGGATTATTTTGATCTGAACGTTTCGCCATTACATTCACTCCTTTATTAGCGCGGTGTAATAATCATTTGGTGTTGCAATTGACGAATTGCCATACGTGCTCTATTTAACTGCTCACGTTGCTCATCATTCGCATGTTGTTGCATCGTTTGTAAATCGTTATACGCTTGTTCTAATTGTAACTGCGCATCTGAATACTCCATCGTATTGTAATGCTCTTGTCTCATACCTTGGTCTAATTGTTCTTTCGCATATTCTACCGCTTGTTCCGCTTGTGTAATATACGATTCAAGTGATTGACGCTCTGCCATAATTGTCCCTCCTTGCTTCAATTCCCCTTTAGTGTGTCCCTTCCATCTCTACCTTATGAGTATGTTATAATGTATTTTGTTTCATTTTGACTCGGCTTAGGAGGGAAAGTAATGAAGGTTCAAAACCCTTTTCCATATACAAACGACAATAAACGTTATCATACATGGAATTATCACTTACGAAATGAATTTGGTGAAAAAATCTTTAAAGTTTCATTAGATGCTGGCTTCGATTGCCCGAACCGTGACGGTACAGTTGCTTATGGTGGTTGTACATTTTGCAGTGCTGCAGGATCCGGTGACTTCGCTGGCGATCGCCGCGATGACGTTATAACGCAATATCATGAAATGAAAGAAAAAATGCACTCAAAGTGGAAAGATGGAAAATGTATTGCTTATTTCCAGGCATACACAAATACACACGCACCACTTGAAGTGTTAAAAGAAAAATTCGAACCGCTTCTAGCTGAAAAAGACGTTGTCGGTCTTTCTATCGCAACTCGCCCAGATTGTTTACCGGACGATGTCGTTGCATATTTAGCGGACTTAAATAAACGCACATACCTTTGGGTTGAACTCGGACTACAAACTGTTCATGAACGTACTGCAAACCTTATTAATCGCGCTCACGATTATCCTTCTTACATTGAAGGTGTAAATAAATTACGTAAGCACGGCATTCGAGTTTGCTCTCATATTATTAACGGTCTTCCTCTTGAAGATTACGACATGATGATGGAAACAGCTCGTGAAGTAGCGAAGCTTGATGTACAAGGAATTAAAATCCACTTACTTCATTTATTAAAAGGAACGCCAATGGTAAAACAATATGAAAAAGGACAACTCGAGTTCCTTTCTCTTGAGGATTACGTAAGTCTCGTTGTTGACCAACTTGAAATCATTCCAGAAGACGTAATTGTGCACCGCATCACAGGTGACGGTCCACCTGATTTAATGATTGGTCCAATGTGGAGCTTAAATAAATGGGAAGTATTAAATTCCATCGATGCAGAATTTGTGCGCCGCGGAAGCTGGCAAGGAAAATATGCAAATGAGGAGAAACAACAATGAAATTAGAACGTGTATTACCGTTTGCTCGCACTCTCCTGCAAACGGCAGTAAAAGAAGGCGATTACGCTGTAGACGCAACTTTAGGAAACGGACATGACACTTGCTTCCTAGCTGAAATCGTTGGCGATAACGGAAAAGTATTTGGATTCGATATTCAAAAAGAGGCAATTGAAAGCTCAACAACTCGTCTAAAAGAAAAAAAACTTTTCGAACGTACTGTTTTAGTTCACGATAGTCACGATACACTTCTATCCGTATTACCAGAAGATGCAAAAGGAAAAGTAACAGGCGCAATTTTCAACTTAGGTTACCTTCCAGGCGGAGACAAGCATATCGTTACAAAACCGAACTCAACAATCTCAGCAATCGAACAATTATTAGAAGTAATGGCACCTGAAGGTATCATCGTCCTTGTCATTTACCACGGACACCCAGAAGGACAAGTAGAACGCGACGCTGTTCTCAAATTTGCCGAAGAATTAGACCAAAAACAAGCACACGTACTGCGCTATGGCTTCATTAACCAACAAAATAACCCGCCATTTATTGTGGCGATTGAGAAACGCTAATAAATCAATTTATCGACTTATCAATAAAAGACGTGCACTCACTGCACGTCTTTTTCTCAATTATATCGTTCATAAGTTCAAATATATCGGCGATTTTTCAATTATATCGTTCATAAGTTCAAATATATCGAACGTAACTCCAATTATATCGGCGATTCGACATAGAATATCGACCAACTGACAAAATTCGACAGACCGATCGAGCAACCTCCCTTCCCCCAAAAACTTTTAACTTTTTTCACAATTCTTTCAAAGTAATCACACTTAATCTCGCTATATTAAATGAGTAATCTATTCATATAGGGAAGGTTAGGGGAACTAAAAATATGAAAGTAAATCGTTCGCTTCATTACATTTTTTGGCGTTGGCATTTTTATGCTGGGCTTTTTATTACGCCGCTTCTTATTACGTTGTCACTGAGCGGAATTGGGTATTTATTTCGGGAGGAAGTTGAAGATTTCATCTATAAAGATTTATATTTTGGGAAGAGCGCCCAGACAGAATCTATTTCAATGGCTGATTCTATTTCCTTAACAGAGAAAAAATATCCACATTATAGTGTGGCGAAAATTAGTGAGTTTCATGACGATTATAATACGAGACTTACGATTGCAAATGAGTATACTGGAGAGCAAAAGTATGTGTATTTAGACAGCAATAATCAAATTGTTGGGGATCAAAACGCAAGTGAAACATTTGCCAATGTAACGAGGGAATTACATAGTTCTCTTTTAGTCGGTGGTACTGTCGTCAACTACATTGTGGAGCTAGCAGCATGCTGGACAATTTTTTTAATTGTGACTGGGTTGTATATGAGTATACGCCAATTCAAAAACACACCGGCATCCAATAAGCGAGAAAAAGCAAAACGACGTCATTCTATTATCGGTATTATATTTACAATTCCTCTCTTTCTTTTAGTTGTATCTGGTTTACCTTGGTCAGGATTTATGGGGAACCAAATTTATAAAATTGCAACGTCGAATGAATCTCTTGGATATCCGAAATTATATATGGCACCGCCTGAATCGAAGGTAAAAGAATTACCATGGGCAACAAGAAAAGAAGCTCCTCCTGAATCCAATTCGAGTAAGCCAAAAGCAATTTCAATTGATGAGTTGCAAAAAGGAATTGAAATAAAAAAGCCATATGTTATCTCACTACCAGCTGATCCGAAAGGTGTATTCACTGTTTCGAAATCAAGCGGTTCTGGTATTACAGGTATGCACGTCGCACCAAATGAAGAAATAACAGCTTACTTTAATCAATATAGCGGAGAACTCATTTCGAAAACGGACTATCGTGATTATGGCTTATTTGCACAATGGTTCACTTACGGTATCCCACTTCATGAAGGTCATTTATTTGGATGGCCGAATAAAATATTATGCTTACTAACGACATTATCTTTATTACTTCTCATTTATTACGGAATAAAAATGTGGTTAGCAAGAAAGCCGAAAGGAAAATTAGCAGCTCCTCCAAAACAAAGAGATAAGAAAAGCGTACTCGTTTTCTTTATCATGATGGTTATACTAGGCGCTGTCATGCCTTTATTTGGATTGTCTGTTTTAGTTATTTTTGCGATTGAACTTCTTATATATGTATTTTCAAAAATACGATCATAATGAAAAAGCATTTGTACTCCCATGTACAAATGCTTTTTATTTACTATTTTCTTTTTTTCTACCACTTATTAAAAAGACAATATCTACTATAATAATCAATGCAATGATAACTTGCGCTACATAATCCATCGTTGTAGGACCGCTGGCTTTATTCATCATCATATACATTCCAGTTACAAATGAAATGGAAAGTAGCACGAGTAATGTTACTTCAATATGGTCATATAGCTTTTGAAACAATCGCTTCATTTCCACCACCACCTTTACCATAGCATAACAAAAAACCACTCACCATGAGTGGTTTTCTTCATCACTGCGCCATTTTCTTTCGGTACATCTTCCCGTTCCAGTAGAAGAATCGTGAAGTGAGACCTCCGTATTTTACAATGCGCCGTGCCATTTTGTGCATATTCTTTTGCGCCGATACTTTTTGGTCGGATAAATAAATACCAAGTAATCCTCGGCTTATGAGACGATGAAACTTCGCATGAGGCAAATCACCAATACTTTTCTCTGCTTCTTCTACAAAATGTTTCATACGATCTAATATAGCTTGCTCGTTTTCATAATAACTACAGAAATTCAAATCCCCGCCGGCGCGGTCTTCTTCTTGATCAATGAAATAATCAAGTAAAATATGAAGTCCTTGTACGTAAGGGAAATATCCTTGTCTAATTTTCGCAATATCTTCATCATGTAATTCATCATGAAAGGCATATGCGACAAGACAGAAGATTCCAAGTGTAGAACCGGCACATGCTGAAAATTCAAACCAACTCATCTCAGGTAAGTTTTCTTTATGTGCTTCAAACCACGTTTGTAAGCGTGGTTCTCTTTCTTCTAACTTCACGTGTTTATGAATTTGCAAATCACAATAATAACAAGCAAGTTCATGAAGAATAGGAGCAATTTTGTCATAGTGCTTCGTTTTCTTTAAAACATCTTGGCATGTTTCAACAAGTTCATCTAAATAACCACCATCATCTTGATCATCACGATAACGATAATAATTACCGCCACCTTCTACTTCAGGTGATAATGCCATTAACATCGATTCATGCAACGCGGCAAAATCATTTGGATCAAGTGATGTACTGCGATCACATAAATTATCTAAGTAGTCACTAATCGTTTGATATGCGACGATAAAACGAATACATTCCTCACGGTGTTCATTTGCTAATAGCGCTAAAATGCCACCGCCCTCGCAATGAAACGTTTTATGCTCAATACTTGCGATTGCCTGACTATGAAGCTCATCATTCGGAATATGGTAGGCACGCTCTTTCCACATCGCTAGCTCATGGTGTACAACCGGAAACACATCACGGTATACTTTCGCCATGAGCGTTATGGGATTACTCGGTACGTTCACTTCTTCCTTCATCTCCTCTATTCAATGTACAAATAATTTACTTATTTGTTTCTATTATGTTATTGATGCGTATTTCAGTAAATGACTGAATATAATTCAAAATTTCATCACGCTCATACTCATTTAATAACTCATGATAACAATTCGGCCATTCTTTAAAAGCCTTATCACTTATTTTAACATTATCAAACCAAGTGCGGACACGTGTTTTATCTACAAGTTTATCCTCACACGCTTGCATTAGCAAGAGCGGAACATCTGGAAAATCATCAATTTTCTGATGAGCAATTTCGATAGACTTAATCAATTCACTATACCAACGTACTGATACTTTGCGCAAGAACAATGAATCATTCTCCATCGCATCTCTCACTTCATGATTACGCGTTGACATTTCTACCGTAAGATTCGTTGCAAATTGCAATTTTGGAGCGATAACATTTAATATTTTTGAGGCAGCTTGAAGCGGAGCAGAAGGTGCAGCTAATACACCTAAACAAGGCGAACTTAATATAACTCCATCTATGTCCTCTCTTTTTGTTTCTTGCATCATTCGAATGACGATAAGACCACCCATACTATGGCCAAATAGAAAGATTGGCAACCTATACTTTCTTGCTTCTTTTACCCACAATTTAACTTCCTCTATGTATTCATCAAATGAGTCTATATGTCCTCTTTTTCTTGAAGTAGTTCCATGCGATGGAAGATCTCCCATAACAACATGATAACCGATATGATTCCACATTTCTGCGACTGCTTCATAACGTCCATGATATTCCATTGCACCATGCACGATAATCATAACGGCTTTCGCTTCCTCCGCTTCATAATTCCACATACAAACCTCCTCCGTTTCACTCTTTTTCATAATTTGATACACTAAAACTAGTCTCTAGGAAAGGAAGGCTTTACATGATATATCCTTACAAAGAAAAAAATCCGAAAATTGCGAGTAGTGCTTTTATCGCTGACTACGTTACCATTACAGGCGATGTTTCAATTGGCGAAGAGTCAAGTATTTGGTTTAATACAGTCATCCGTGGTGATGTTTCACCGACAATCATTGGTGAGCGAGTAAATGTACAAGATCAATGTACACTTCACCAAAGCCCTCAGTATCCGCTTATTTTAGAAGATGACGTTACGGTCGGGCATCAAGTTATTTTACATAGCTGTCATATTAAAAAAGATGCTTTAATTGGAATGGGATCTATTATATTAGATGGTGCTGAAATTGGCGAAGGAGCCTTTATTGGCGCTGGAAGCCTCGTTTCACAAGAAAAGAAAATTCCGCCGAATACGTTAGCATTCGGTCGCCCTGCTAAAGTCATTCGCGAATTAACTGAAGAAGACCGTAAAGACATGGAACGAATTCGCACACAATATGTTGAAAAAGGTCAGTATTATAAATCACTACAAAAGTAACTTGTTAGCTGCCATCATACTGGCAGCTTTTTTCATCAAAAATCTAACCTTTTCTTTACAAAACATTATTACTCTCTCAACAAAATCTTATTAAAATAAAAGCTAATATCTCCATATATATGTAAATGAGGGAGGAGAATTCCCATGAAGGTCAATGGACTGTACAAAATCGAATGTTACATTTTCAAAGGAATTAACCGTTACTTTGATCAAAAAACATTAAATATCTTTTTCCGTAATATTACCCATATCGGTGGTGCTACTTTCTCCATTGCACTCACACTTTTCTTTTTAATTTTCGCAAAAGGAACTTTACATCACGCTGCAATTGCAACTGCCATCTCTTTAGCAATTAGTCATATTCCTGTGCAAATATTAAAAAGATGGTATCCAAGAAAACGCCCTTATTTAACAATTCAAGATGCGAAATATCCAGTCCATCCATTAAAAGACCACTCTTTCCCGTCTGGTCATACAACGGCTGTTTTTTCTGTCCTTATTCCATTTATTTGTTATAATCCAAGCTTACTTATTTTCCTATTACCTTTAGCATTATGCGTCGGTATTTCTCGTATTTATTTAGGGCTTCACTATCCGTCAGATGTATTCGTCGGTATGTGCCTTGGTACTTGCTCTGGCATCATCTCTTTTTATCAATTCATCCCACTTTTCATATAAAGGAGCGATATGATGAGAGTCGCCATATTTACCGATACATTTACACCACAAGTCAACGGTGTCGCGAAAACGTTAGAACGGTTAACACGTTATTTTCAGAAAGAAAATATCGCCTATTCTGTTTTCGCCCCTCAGCATACAGCTGAAGATAATTTCGTAGCGAATGTGAACAAAATGAGAAGTATCCCGTTAACAATATTATATCCAGAATGTCGCTTTTCTTTTCCTACTCCGCGTATTAAACGGGAACTTCTTGCCTTTAAACCTGATTTGATTCACATAGCTACCCCTTTCAACATGGGACTTTGTGGACTATATTATGCAAAAAAGTTAAACATCCCAGTCGTTGGTTCTTATCATACTGATTTCGACGCCTATTTACGCTATTACAAAATCGAATTCCTCTCCAATATGCTTTGGAACTATTTAAAATGGTTTCATAGTCATATGCAAAAAAATTTTGTACCCTCTCCTGAAACATTACATCAATTAAAACATAAAGGCTTTCAAGCTCTCTCTATTTGGGGACGTGGTGTAGATTGCACACTCTTTCATCCAGCTTACAATACAGACCTATTCCGAAAAAAATATAATATTACAGCGAAGTACGTCCTTTCCTATGTTGGACGGATTGCTCCCGAAAAAGATATTGATACGTTGCAAGAACTTATCGTTAAAACAGTTCATACTCGAAACGATATCCATTGGCTTATCGCTGGAGATGGTCCTCTCGCAACAAGTTTATGTGAAGCTGTTCCAAAGACAAATGTCACCTTTACTGGCTATTTACAAGGTGAAGATTTAGCTGAAACATACGCTGGCTCTGACCTCATGGTATTTCCATCAGCTACTGAAACATTTGGGAATGTTGTACTTGAATCACTTGCATGTGGTACACCTGTTATTGGTGCGAATAGTGGCGGGGTTAAAAATATTATTACAGATGGAAAAACAGGAATTCTATGCGAACCCAAAAATGAAGACTCATTTTTATCCTCTATTTATAAATTGTTAAATAATGAAGAAATGCGTAAACAAATAAGCTTAGATGCTCGATCCTATGCCGCTACACAAAGTTGGGATGAAATTTTCAGTAATTTACTCATGCATTATGATGATGTGATTCAAAGTCGAAAAACGGAAATGCTAGCTTAGACTCAGCTTATATATCATCCATATACAAGTGAAACTTCTATATTATACAAAGTATAAAAAGAGAGGTCACCCTTCATAGCATGACCTCTTTTTTAACGTCTAAGTTGTTACATACATATAATGATTTATTTTTCTTTACCTTTTGTTTGATTCGCATTAAACGTCCAGTTCAATTTCAATGTATCTCCTTGGAATACGTTTTGATCTTCTCCATTGTCTTCAAATATGAATTTCACATAGAAAGAGTCATCCTTGCCTGGAGCAAGTCCATTTCCTTCCCAGTTTACGACACCTTTTTGTACAAGATCAGGAAAGTTTCCATCAACAGTAGCCTTTTTTAATTCAGACAAGGTAGTTTCCCATACAGGAACTGTATTTTTGTCTATGTTCCATAAAAACTCCACTTTGACATGATCACCGAAATCAGCATTTCCATTATCACCTTTTGCATCTGTTACAGTATAATCTGTAAGAAGATGAACGTCCTTAATTTTCAAAGTACCACCGTTGATTAAGTGGAAATCTCTTTCTATTTGATCACCTGGTTTGATTTTATCAACATCGATGATAACTTGTGGATCAATGCTCAAATCTAACGTACCAGCCGCAAATGTGTTTTCTGATACTTCTTTATCACTGAAGTACGCAAACGTTCCGCCTCCGATTAAAGATAAACCAAGAGCTGCGGATGCAACACCCATACCAAGCTTTTTCTTAAGATTCATTTTCATACTCCTCCTATTTTTATACTATTTAAAAGCCAATAAGTTCATATCAAGTAAAATCCAAAAGCTTGTTTCCTTATTAAAGTCTTTTAAGTTCACCTCTAGGATAGCTATTTGATTCTTAATAAAGAACGTCCCGTTTTATTTAAGAGCGACTATTGATATTTGCAGAGAATGATATATTCCCTCTTTTATCAATAGCCGCTCTAAGACATCTTCTATTTAGTTCTTCGGTTCTAGACCGATCTGACGTAAGAAATCTGCCAGACCTTTTTTACCGATTGTTTCTTTTGGCTTAACCACTTCTGGAACACCGACTTCTTTTTGCAAGAAGTTTTTCTCAATGAAGCGGACATCTGTTTCGTCCACGACACCGTCTTGGTTAATGTCTTGTGGCACGATAGAAGCATCTTTCTTTCCGTATGCATTGGCTACACTTTGCATATCGCGAATATCAATCAATCTATCACCATTCACGTCCCCTGCAAGATCTTTCAGAGAAGCAAATCTAAAATGTTGCCCGCGCATCTCACCGTTTACAGCATATCCAGGAATGAATTTCTTCATCGTTTTAAGATGTCCTGGAACATCCATAACAACTGTGTATGCTTCATTAGAAGCTGGGATACCATGAATCGTGTAGAATCCTTGGTTATCAATTGTTCCCTTATATTTTTTACCGTTTGGAGACATCGCATATACTTGCGCACCGATTTTTGTATAATCTGCTTTTTTCAACGAACCGGCTGCTGTCAAGAAGGCTTCCGGTCCGATATAACCCTGTACTCTCGAATGCGTTGAAATGATGTTAAAACTTTCCGTATTGCAATAAGGAATAGCAGTAGCTGCTGTTTGTCCTGCTTTCGTATAAGACGCCTGCTTTACATTAAATCCCGTAGCACCATCGTAATATGCGTCAGTTACTACTTTGAATGTTACATCAAGGAAAGGCATATCTCCGTCCATACCACTGAATCCATTCCCTTTCATAGATGCGCCAACTTTCACCGTATTATAACGGCCATCCGTCACCACAGGCTCTTGCAGTGATACTTCCAAGCCCTTTTCCTTCGCATACTCGTTTGCCGCATTGTTCAGCTTCACATTCTCAAACTTGAACCAATCTTTCAAGAACTCTACCTGGAATTCTCCAGATACAAGCTGCTTTACATTATTGAGGCTCAGTGTCATCGTAACTGTATCGTCAAATTTCACATCTTTCTTATCGTAACTAGAAGCCGTATATTCCGTACCTTCTTTTACGAAGACATAATTTTGTTGCCCCATTGCCGTTGCCATATCAAACGTAGTCAAATTCAAATTTAAAGGTCCTTTTGCAATATCACTTTCCTCAATTCCGAATTTTACATCTCCATTCGCCTGGATTGGGAAGAATCCACCTATGAACGGAGAGTTTGCAGAGTAACCCATTTGGTTAGACGATTGATCATAGTTTAAACCTTTCGATTTCAATACATCCACCGTCGCATCCTTAGCTGTTCCATGTATCCATACCGCTTTTTGTCCATCTTCTACTGTAAACATGGAGTCATTAACCTCAATTACACCCGGTTTTTTATCCATGTTCACTTCTGGTGCTGTATTGTCCACAATAAGCGTATTGTCTACAACATATGATTTCCCTTCCTTATCATGCCCAATCATTTCCAGCACATAATCGCCGGCTGGAAGCTTTACAGGAACATCACCAATCGGATTGGAAGGATCATTTGTAAATGGATAGACAGTACCGCCGAATGCTCCTAAAAGATAAGTTTCTACGTCTATCAGTAATTTACTAGTGTTCGCTGTTCCTACAAAACCTATAGCTTTTCCTGTTTTACTGTCCTTAACAAGCACATCGATTGTTTCCATTTGGCTATTCATCTTCATTACTCCGTGAACTACAGGAGGGGCTAAAAATATCCAGAAAGGTGTATTATTTGTTACGGCTGGTGAAGTCGTTTTTAAATATTCAAATCCCTTTTCCGTCACCATGACAGCGAATGGAATTTGATACGTTTCGGTCGGATTGTTCGCATTCGTCACATGGATATATCCTTCATATCTACCTTTCGCTGCACTAGAAGGGATCGTAATTTTCGGCTCCAGCTCCTGCGCTTGTCCGCTTGCCACTGTAAGAGATGCCGGCACCTCAACTTTTACACCGTTCTTCACTGCATCTTGAATGCCTGTACGCTCACCGTGATACTCTACTTCTACTTTAAATATTTTTTCTTCTTTGCTACTATTTTGGACAGTCACCTTTTTACTCGCTTCGATTGGTTTATCCCCTTGCTTAACATGTCTGCCGAACACGATAGAGCCCGTTTGTTCATCAATTTCAACAACGTTTCCGTTCTCGACATTTTGTGTTTTATCTAATACTTTGATAGATGTATCCGTATGAACAGCTTGATACGCATCGATGCGTCCCGCACCCACTTCATATACAGAGTACTTACCATTCAAATCATCAGATGTATTCATAAGAGCCGCTTTTACATCGAAAGGAGTGTATTCTGGGTGTTGCTGCAAAATCAATGCCGCTGTACCCGCTACGTGAGGGCTCGCCATAGAAGTACCAGACAAGCGTACATATGCGTTTCCGTAATTTATGCCATCCTGCGGATCGTTAATATATTCCGGTGCAGTAGAGAAAATAGACACACCCGGAGCGACTACATCTGGCTTAATGTCATAATTCCCATTTACCGGTCCACGCGAGCTGAAATCAGCTAAGTGATCACCTTCCGTTTTTGTATTGCTCAGCGTTTCGAATTTGAAAGGTACTTCACCTAGCGCTTTTAACCGTTCGCCATCTGCTTTTGACAGACGGAAAGATGGAATAAGATCTACCCCCTCACCTAAGTAGGCAGATATTTGTCCGTCAACATTGTTATACACGATAACAGCTTTTGCCCCTGCTTTTTTTGCATTTTTAATTTTTTCATCAAACGTAATTTCTCCGCGCTGAATTAACGCAATTTTTCCGTTTACATCTTTCCCTGTAAAATCAGCTTGTTTACCAAGTCCCGCAAATACAATTGGTAGCGATTTTCCTTGTAGATTTTCTAACTTATCAGGAAAATCTTTACCTAATAACTGCATGTTTTCAAACTTTTCACTCGCTACACTTGCACTGAATGTAGGAATAGACATAGAAACATCGCTTGCCCCTACTGAAATACCAAGGGCTGCCGTTCCCGGAGAACCAAGCGTTTTTTCGCCTGGTCCAGCGTTACCTGCGGCAACAACTGTCACCACACCTGAAAGCATAGCGTTATTTGTCGCAACAGAAGTAGCATATAGCGGATCATTCTTTTGCGCACCAAGCGACATATTGATAACATCCATACCATCTGTAATCGCTTTATCTATTCCCGCCAGGATTCCCGCTGTATTTCCTCCACCCCAAGGACCTAATACTCTATAAGAATATAAATCTACTTCAGGTGCTACACCTTTCACAGCATAATCTTCATTGTTTTTCTTTTGAGCTGCGATTGTCCCTGCTACATGTGTACCATGGTTTGTATAGTACACTAAACCTGGATATTCCGGTTTACCAGCTTTTATCCAATCCTCGTACGTTGTTTCCATCGGGTCTGCATCGTTATCTACAAAATCATATCCGCCTTTATAAGCATCTTTTAAATCTGGGTGATTATAGTCCACACCTGTATCAAGAACGCCGACTTTAATTCCTTTACCTTTAATGTTTTCTGCATGAAGCTTGTCCACGCCAATTTGTGGAATGCTGTCTGCCATTTTCGGATCGATTGTTTCTTTCGTTTCTACCGGAGGTTCCACTTTCACCTCGTAATCTTTAAAGACACGTTTTACTACTCCGGATTGAATCAACTCCTGCACAGCCACACCAGGTAACGTCATCGCTACACCGTTGATTGCATTTTTATATTCACGTGTGATTTCCACTTTTTTCGTATCGTACGTACCAGCATCCTTCTTCGACTTTAAAGATTCTACATGTTGTTTGAACACTTTATGCTCTTCTTCCACTTTTGCTTGCGCAGTAGTAGTAGCTATTTTCTTCCCTTTCGCCGCTTGTTTCATCACTTCAATTTTTGCTGGCGCGTGATTGAATTCCACGATAACGTTAACTAATTTAGGACTATTCGTATCAATATCAGGTGAAATCGTAAAATTAGAACTTACATCTAACTGTTCCAACGCCTTTCTTTGTTCTGAAGACAAATTCATTAATACCTGTTCCGCATTATCAACTGGCTTCAGTTCAACTACGCTTTCTGCCAATACATTATACGGAATACCTTGTGACAATAGCATACCAGCAACTAACGTTCCTGTAAGAACCCTCCCAAATTTCCCTCTCTTCATACAAGTTCCCCCATCTACATTTATTTGTATTTGTAGTCATTGCATAACATACATTTCCGAAGCTATTAGGCTACGACTCTACTTTCTCATCTTATTAAATTTAAACTTTTCTGAAAATTATCAAAAAGTAATATTTTTTTAGTTATTAGTTCTATACCGTATAGTACAAAAGAACTACTCCGCATCTTATTATTTTGAGTAAAATAATAAGGTACAGAGTAGTTCTCTTAACCTTTTACATGATTTTCATTTAAGAAAATGGAACAAGCTGATTTCGAACGGCGTATATAACCGCTTGTGAACGACTTTTCACGTTTAGTTTCCTGAAAATCTTATTAATATGAATCTTCACTGTCTTATCGCTAATATATAGAGCTTCGGCAATTTCCTTATTGCTAAGACCTTTGACCAATTCAAACAGTATTTCTTTTTCGCGCTCTGTTAGTTCATTTTCATTTGATTCTGATTTCGTTTGCTGATGATAGGTAATCAACTTTTTAGTCATACGCGGATGGATCACAGAGTCTCCTTGTAATACCATTCGGATTGCCGCCACCACCTGCTCGGATGAGGAATCCTTCAATAAATAACCGTCTGCACCTGCCCGAAGAGCAGACATCAAGTATTCATCATGTTCATACATCGTTAATACGAGGACACGACAATTCGGATACTGATTTTTTACGAGTGATGTAGCCTCGATACCATTTTTTCCTGGTAAATTAATATCCATTAAAATACAATCAGGCCTACACTCTTCCACTTTCTTTACTACCTCATCACCAGAAACAGCTTCTCCAACTACTCGCATATCAGATTCGAGTTCCAATATACTTCGAATTCCATCACGTAAAACAGTATGATCATCCACTACTAATATTCGAATCATGATACTCCTCCCCCATTTTTGAATCTGGAATTAACAATGTGATTTCTGTACCTTTTCCTGTTGAACTATCAATTTGAAGGGCAGCCCCTAGCTGTTCAGCCTGTTCATTCATATGTAATATACCATAATGCGGCTCATTCTTTGCTTTAATCATAGATTCAAAAAGAGAAAAGCCAATCCCGTTATCTTTTACCTTTAAAAGTACATGTTCCCGTTGATAGCTTAATAAAATGTCAACTTTGTCTGCTTTTGCATGCTTTACAATATTCTGCAAGCTTTCCTGCAAAGTATCAAAGATGACTCGTTCTTTCGTAAAACTAAGTTTTCGAGAACGGCCTCTTTCATGATATGTAATGGCTAGACCATATTCTTTTTTTAAAGACTGAACTTTATTTGTAATTGCTTGTTTTAGTCCTAATCTTTGTGTTGGATATGGCTTTAAAGCATAAATAGAATAACGAACTTCACTTAAACTCTTCCGTAATTTTTTTATGCTTGTATCTACCACTTGCTGCATGTCTTTTGGTTGATCTGCATATTTTTTCTGAGCTGATTCCATCTGAAATATCACTCCGGCCAATGCTTGTGCAATTCCATCGTGGATTTCACGAGCAATTCGATTTCTTTCTTCTAAAATTGTTCTTTTTTCCTGTTCAGAAACGAGTGTCCGCGTTTTAAGCAAGCTGCCTAGTTGATTGGCAAACGTAGCTAAAGTTTGTACATCTTCAGTAATAAAACTCGCACTCCTGCTTTTCCCTGCCACAAACATTCCAACTAATTCATGATTTACCTTAAGAGGTAAATATACAAGAGAGCGCATCGTATTTTCAAACACTTCATCTCCTGGAGCCATACCTGTTTTCCAATTAGTAACAACAACAGTTTCTGATATCTCTTCAAACTCTTTATATAGATCAGAATAATTAGAAATATCATGCCGTACTTTTCCATCCTTTACTAGAAGTGTCCAGTTCTCTTCATCTTTTGCCCATAAAACATATGCCTGTATTCCTAGAAATCCTTTCAATGATTGTTTCATCTGCTGTAAGTTTCCGGCAGATAATCCATGACTTAATTCCGTCGTAATAGAAAAAAGCTTATATAATCGTTCTTTTTCCACCCGTATTTGTCTAACGAAAGAGCTAATGATACAAATTGCCACAAGCGGGAAAAAGAAGAACAAAACCATGATTTCATCCATCACACCGCGATATCGGTAATCTAACATATGTATAAGTGAAGAATAAAGTAAACAAAAACTCAAACTCAAAAGTACTAATATATTCTTTTTGCGCCACTCTTCTAGCGGGTAGGGCTGAGGAAGAAGTACGATTAAAAGGTCGTAAAATAAACTGTTAAACAGGCAAAGAAACGCGCTGAATAAAAATAAGATTATGAATTTCTCATATAGCACCGAAAGATTCATCCCAGAAATAAAAAAAGAGAAACATCCACTGGAAAACCATTCTGCTAATACAATGCTAAGAGCAAGTTGCGCACAATTAAATACAGTCCTTTGCATAGGTAATCGGCGAAACAATTGGATACTTAACATCACACCCACACACGAAACAACAGTTATATACATTCCAAACTGCCAATTCATTGTATAAATAAGCGTAAGACTAAGTGTAATTCCTCCTCTCCAAATGCGGATAGGAAAATATTCAGTAATTCCCATAAACATAATTAACAACAAAAGTAGTACAAAATGGGAAGGCATTTTACTTAAAAATAAGGAAATGATAACAACCATTAAACCAAGAAAAGAGATAGAATAAATATAAAAACTAGCAACTCGCTCTCTCATAGAAGTAAAATCTATCTTTTTCAAAACGATCCCTCCCTCAAAAAATTTATCCCGCATTAACGGGCAGTAGAACCCCCACCTCAAAATTCGGCGAAGCAAAGAAGTTAGGTGAGAGATCAACTGTCCGTAAAAGCCCGATTGGTTCAACTAATAATCAGTAGGGGATGAAGAAAACCCCCACTGATTAAAGTTTCACTTTATTATCATCATTATCTAATAAAAAACCGGCACTGGCAAAATGAGAATGTTCCCATTAGCCAATCACCGGCTGTGCATTGTCCCTTAGAAGGGATAACACAATATTAGTATAAAACAGACCTCTCCATTCGGCTACCCATCAAATGTTATATTTGTAAATATATTCTATGTCTATCGTATAGAACTAAAGATGTATATGAAGGAGTCATTCAACATACCGCATCAGTATGACTCACTTAAACAAACAACCTCCCTTCAAACACATGAAGGGAGGTTAGAGAGAAAAAAAGTTAGGTGAGGGCTAATAATCAGTGGGGGTATAAATATCACCCCACTGATTAAAGTTTCACTTTATTACACAGTCATAAACTTTAGTTTACTAAATGGTACATAAGGTGAATCATAATTTTATTTCTGTATCCATTATAACGAAAAGAGTCATAACGAAACAGACTTGTAATTAAAAACAATAAAAGTTAATATATGGTTACACAGTACTTTACTGTATGATGATTTTAAGAAATCCCCTTAAAATCAATTACTCACATACCTTTTATACAGCAATTGTTCCCCAATTTCTGTATATCAAAAGACCTTTCATTCATTTGAAAGGTCTTTTTGAGCCTGTATATATTCTTCTTTCGTATTCATGTTCAGAAACCACTCTGCATTCGCTTGTACATCTTCTCCAGCGACATATTTCACATTACATTGTGATAAAAGCTGCCCCATACTTCTTTTTTCTTCTTGAAGTAAAGTGTAAATTTTCTCTTTCACACGGCTATGATACGCGGCAAGTAACGGTTGTTTCCTTCCATTAATAATAGGCACAACCGCATCATATTCGTTGCTCGTTTGTTCTAATAAAATCGTAAACCACTCAGGCGAAACATTTGGTGCATCGCAAGGCATAATAACATACCAATCCGCTTCTATGTATTCCATCCCGGATACAATTCCAGCAAGTGGGCCATTTCCTTTATAGTGCGGAATATCTTCTATAATAGGAACTTGTACGAATCGCTCTAACTGCTCTTTTATATTAGAATGACTAATGACTACAACTTCTTGCAAAGCATTTTCCATCGCTTTCAAAATATGCTCAATAAAAGTGCTACCTCTCCAACTTGCTAACGCTTTCGGTTCACCGAATCTACTCGACATACCTCCAGCTAATACAATTCCAGCATACTTACTCATTGGCGGTGTAACTCGAATGTAATATGACCTAACTCTGGTAAAATTAATTTATTCATCGCAAGACGAACCGCTCCGCTAGAACCTGGCATCGAAAAGACAACTTTACGTCCAATGGTACCACCGATCGCTCTACTTAACATCGCACTACTTCCGATATCTTCTAAATAACTAATCATGCGGAACAATTCACCAAAGCCAACAATTTCTTTATCTAATAACGCAGATACGGCCTCAATTGTTACATCACGCTTCGTAATACCAGTACCGCCATTCGTTAATACAACATCAACATCTTCCCTATGATAACCAGCTAACACTGCTTGCTGAATACTCTCTTTATCATCTTTTACAATTTCATAAGCAGTCACTATATGGCCTGCTTCTTTTAACAATGCATGTAATAGTTGTCCGCTTTTATCTGTCTCTTCCGTACGTGTATCAGAAATCGTTACAATTTTGCAGCGCACTTCTTTTGGCGCTTGTTTTTTATGTTCGGTTACGCTCATTTTTTATCTTTCCTTTCTTAAAGGCCTTTTCTTTATTTTATCATACATATCTTTACACAATTATGTGTGAAGCCAGTGACGCACCATGATACAATATAAGTATATACACCCACAAAAAGGAAAAAAACATCCTTTCTTATACTCCTAGACTTCACATCATTAGCTGCTATTTAAATTCCTTTATATTTTTCACATAGTAGATTTCGTTTTAAAGCTTATATTACAAAATAATTTGGAGGTTCACTCACTATGGAACTGTATAAAAAACTAACAACAACATTCATCCTCTTATTTATCGCTTCTATCACTGTCGGTTTTTCATTAAAAGGTGCAATCCCATACGCCACACTAGTAAGCATTATATTCGCAACATTATTTTTACTAAGCAGTGCCTTTTGCGCGGGCAAAGCACGTCAAATGAAAGGGTGAGCTTCTATGTTCCGTAAGAAACCGATACTTTGCAAATCATGCGAAAAAGAAATTCAAACGTATGAAAAAGCATGGATCCATATGCCCTTTCCAGCAAGTGGCATAACAAATATGAGAAAGTATATTGAATTAGATGGAGAAGTATATTGTAGTTCGTGCATTCAAGTAGTAAATGAAACAACATAAAAAAAGCTTTGCGCTCACCGCGCAAAGCTTTTTTTCATATATTATAGACCAGCTTGCTCTTTTAAAGCTGCAGCTTTGTCTGTACGTTCCCATGAAAGATCTACATCAGTACGTCCGAAGTGGCCGTAAGCTGCTGTTTGTTTGTAAATTGGGCGACGTAGGTCTAGCATTTTAATAATACCAGCTGGGCGAAGATCGAAGTTGTTACGAACTAGTTCTACTAGTACGTCTTCAGATACTTTACCAGTGCCAAATGTATCAACTGAAATTGATACTGGTTGCGCTACACCGATTGCGTATGCAAGTTGTACTTCTGCTTTGTCAGCAAGACCAGCTGCTACGATGTTTTTCGCAACATAACGAGCTGCATATGCTGCTGAACGGTCAACTTTCGTTGCATCTTTACCAGAGAATGCACCGCCACCGTGGCGAGCGTATCCACCGTAAGTATCAACGATGATTTTACGTCCTGTTAAACCAGCATCACCTTGTGGTCCACCAATTACGAAGCGGCCAGTTGGGTTAATGAAGAATTTCGTTTCTCCATCCATTAATTCTGCTGGAACTACAGCTTTAATTACATGCTCTTTTAAGTCACGATCGATTTCTTCCCATGTAACATCTGGGTGATGTTGTGTAGAAATTACGATAGTATCGATACGTACTGGTTTACCATTTTCATCATACTCAACTGTAACTTGCGTTTTTCCATCCGGACGTAGGTATGATAATGTATCATCTTTACGTACTTCAGTTAAACGGCGAGCTAATTTGTGAGCAAGCGAGATTGGAAGTGGCATTAACTCCTGTGTTTCATTACATGCGAAACCAAACATTAAACCTTGGTCTCCTGCACCAATTGCCTCAATCTCAGCGTCAGTCATTTGACCTTCGCGTGCTTCTAGCGCTTGGTCAACACCCATAGCGATGTCAGCAGATTGCTCATCGATAGATGTTAAAACTGCACAAGTTTCTGCATCGAATCCGTATTTTGCGCGTGTGTAACCAATGCCTTGAATTGTTTCACGAACGATTTTCGGAATATCTACGTAAGTAGAAGTCGTAATTTCCCCCGCTACCAATACTAAACCAGTTGTTACAGTTGTTTCACAAGCCACACGTGCGTTTGCGTCTTTTGATAAGATCGCATCTAAAATTGAATCAGAAATTTGGTCACAAATTTTATCTGGATGTCCTTCAGTTACAGACTCAGATGTGAACAGATGACGTTTTTTTGTCATGTGGTAAACCTCCCTACAGTAATTGTATATATTGTACGGAACTCATCCTTAATTTGCCACAGATTGCGACATACATTTATTCTCCCACACAAGCATACAGAAAAACCTTTCTCACTTTACATAGAGGAAAGGTTTAATTTGCTACTTGCATACTGCTTTTTGCCCTTCGCTCTTATCGTTCGAGACCTGTAGCCTCGCACAGGTTTTAGCACCTATTCACCTGTATTTACCAATACAGATGAGGTTGCTGGGCTTCATCGGGCCTGTCCCTCCGCCAGCTCGGGATAAGAGAGTATCCGTCCCAACCTATACTAAAGAAATGATATTCATTTGTCAATTAATATTCACATTTTCCTGAAAGTTTTTCTCAATACGGATAGAATGAAATATTAATAAGGAAATAATACATTCACACAAACAAAAAGAAATAAATAGTATACATTATTTATATAATTGTGTTATACTCTTGTTGGGGATTACGAGAAATATTTCATTATAATGAAAAGGATGGTATTTAAATATGAGCACTGTGAATGTCCAAATTGGTTTGCACGAATTACTGAACGGAAGCAATGCACAGATTCAACTAAGTGTTCCGCAATTAGTGGAAAAAGTATTAATGCGAAATGAAGGGAAATTAACTTCTACTGGTGCCGTTTCTGCTTCAACAGGAAAATATACAGGACGTTCTCCTAAAGATAAATTTATTGTGAAAGAAGCTTCGGTTGCTGACAAAATTGCTTGGGGCGCTGTGAACCAACCGATTTCTGAAGAACATTTTAATAAATTATATACGAAAGTTTTAGAATACTTAAAAGAAAAAGAAGAGTTATTCGTCTTCAAAGGATTTGCAGGCGCGGATCGCAACTATCGCCTACCAATTCAAGTGATTAACGAATATGCATGGCACAATTTATTCGTGCACCAATTATTCATTCGTCCAACTGAAGAAGAATTAACAACTCATGAATCAGAGTTCACAATCGTTTCTGCGCCAAACTTCAAAGCTGATCCAGCTGTTGACGGTACAAATTCTGAAGCATTCATCATGGTTTCATTTGAAAAACGTATCGTACTAATTGGTGGTACAGAATACGCTGGAGAAATGAAAAAATCAATCTTCTCTATTATGAACTTCTTACTACCTGAACAAGATATTCTTTCTATGCATTGCTCTGCAAACGTAGGCGAAGAAGGCGACGTAGCACTATTCTTCGGTTTATCTGGAACAGGTAAAACAACTTTATCTGCTGATCCAAACCGTAAATTAATCGGTGATGATGAGCATGGTTGGTCTGATAACGGTGTATTCAATATTGAAGGCGGTTGCTACGCAAAATGTGTAAACCTTTCTCACGAGAAAGAGCCACAAATTTTCGATGCAATCAAATTTGGTTCTGTTTTAGAAAACGTTGTCATTAATAACCAAACGCGTATCGCAGACTATAACGATACTACTTTAACAGAAAATACACGTGCTGCATACCCTATGCATGCGATTGACAATATCGTACTGCCAAGTGTTGCAGGACATCCAAATACAATTATTTTCTTAACTGCTGATGCATCTGGCGTATTGCCTCCAATCAGTAAGTTATCAAAAGAACAAGCTATGTACCATTTCTTAAGCGGTTACACTAGTAAACTAGCAGGAACAGAGCGCGGCGTTACATCTCCGCAAGCTACATTCTCAACTTGCTTCGGTTCACCATTCTTACCACTTGATGCATCTCGTTATGCTGAAATGCTTGGTGAAAAAATCGAAAAACACGATGCAAAAGTATTCTTAGTAAACACTGGCTGGACTGGTGGCGAATACGGCGTTGGTAAACGTATGAACTTAGGTTACACTCGCGCAATGATTCAAGCTGCATTAAGCGGTGAACTTGCGAAAACTGAAACAGCTAAACATGAAATCTTCGGTCTTGAAGTTCCACTTCACGTACCAGGTGTACCTGACGAAGTTTTAATGCCTGAACAAACTTGGGCTGATAAAGCTGCATACAAAGCAAAAGCAACTGAACTTGCAAATGAATTCAAAGAGAACTTCAAAAAGTTCGAAAGCGTTTCTGAAGATATCATTAACTTAGGCGGTCCAATCGCTTAAGGATAAACTTTCTGTTGGAATAACCCTTTACTCATATGAATAAGTGTCGTGTAACTGTAAAGTTTCGCGTACTCACCGACAAAACCCAATGCGGCTTAACGGTTACACACACTTACATAAAAAAGAAGCTTACGTTTTGACGTAAGCTTCTTTCTTTATACTTTCGAGCAAAAATAAACTCCGACTCGCTAGATCCTCTTCCTTTTCACACATACAAACCACAGATTCCCACACATCAACAATACTTCAACTCACTCCATCCTTCTGGTCTCACTCCGCATGGAAACTAAAATAAGCACTAACCGCTTCTATCCACCGCTAGATCCTCTTACTTTTCACACACACAAACCACAGATTCCCACACATCAACAATACTCCAACTCGCTCCATCCTTCTGGTCTCACTCCGCATGAGCACCAAAATAGGCACTAACCGCTTCTATCCACCGCTAGATCTTCTTACTTCCCACACATAAATCTAACTCCGATTCACTCCATCCTTCTGGTCTCACTCCGCACGGAAACTAAAATAAGCACTAACCGCTTCTATCCACCGCTAGATCCTCTTCCTTTTCACACACACAAACCACAGATTCCCACACATCAACAATACTCCAACTCGCTCCATCCTTCTGGTCTCACTCCGCATGAGCACCAAAATAGGCACTAACCGCTTCTATCCACCTCTAGATCTTCTTACTTTCCACACATAAAATCACGGATTCTCACACGTAAATCTAACTCCGATTCACTCCATCCTTCTGGTCTCACTTCGCATGGGCACCAAAATAGGCACTAACCGCTTCTATCCACCGCTAGATCCTCTATTCCATCTAAAAAAAGCTTTTTATCTTTTTATCTTTTTATCTTTTTATCTCTTCGTTAGTTCCTTCTCATCCTTCATACTATAATATCCTAAATTCACAACAATTAAGAAATAACCGCCCATAATCCCTACTGCAAACGCCCACATCACCATATGGTGCTCAATTTCGTACATAATAATAGCGCCTAAAATAGCAGCTGCAAAACGATTAAACATACCGAGCGTCGGTGCTTTCGTTTTCTTTACAATACTATCTCCAAGCTTTTCAATTCTTCTTCCTAAAAGCCAAACGCAATACATACTTACAATAAGCCCAATTCCAGCACCTAAAAAATGAGCTGAAAACGGTGTTACCATCCATCCTAGTAACAAAATACCTAATAGATAATACGATTGAATTTTAAACGACCTTAATGACATACTAATCATGCTGTACTCCTCTTCAGTAATTTTAATCTATCCAACAAAAGATTTCTTTCAAATTCATACTACTTAAACCTATTTCACTCAAATTAAAAACAACATAAACACAATGTTTATGTTGTTTGAATGTTTTTAGAAAATAATATTATACAAGATTTTAAACGTCATATTCTCATATTTTGTGACGTTTTTCCAAACATTTTCCGTCCATTTATAAAAAAAGTGATATCAATCTACGTACATACGGATATGATGTAATAAGCACACAAATAAAGGGGGCGTCTAATGATTTATTTCTTAATGGCTCTCATTCATCTCATAGTCCCTGCGCTTATTGGCCTTTCATTATATTGGTACACGAAAAATCATAGTATTTTCTATGCAGTCCTCGGTGTTCTTCTGCCAGGAATTATTCTGATTACACTCTTCCGTATGCCATTTTTAAACTTAATTCCACTCATTACGGCGATCTTATTTCTCATTTTCTTACCAAAAATAAAAAAATAGGAAAGCAGATCATATATGATCTGTTTTCCTATTTTGATATAGGTTCTCCCGCAGTAGAATGTATTTGTACTTTCTCCGATTTCACAAACCATAAACCGAAGAATATAATGATTCCACCAATTATTTGTTGAAACGATACATATTCATTTGCCCATATAGCTGCAAATAAAACCGCTACGAGCGGCGTTATATACATATATACCATCGTATGGGACGCTCCAATTTTTTGAACCCCTACATACCACATCACTAAACCGAATACTGTTACAAAGAAAATAGAATATAGTAAAGCAAATCGTGTCATTCCGTGTGTAATGTGAAACGGCATTGTAAATACATGTGGGCCACTTAATACTAAAAGCGGAATTGCACCAACTAATGCAGACCATGCGGTAACACGTAATGCTGAATATTTTTTTATTAATGGACCAGCTAAAACAGGATAAAGCCCCCAGCATATTGATGTAATGAGTCCAATCCCATTCCCATAAAAAGAACTAGCAAGTGAATGTCCTGCTACTAAAACTAAGGCTGCACCACAAAAGGCAATGATAGAACCGATAAGCTTTCGAGAAGAAAACTTTTCTTGTTTTAAGAAAATCGCAAATACAGTTGTAAAAATAGGTGAAATAGAAATAAGTAAAGAGGCATTTGTAGCGGATGTATATTGTACAGTTTCCATAAATAACGTTTGATACAGTACAATGCCTACAACGCTAACGATGATTAATCTAGGTATATCCTTTCGCTCCATATAAACCGACTTTTCAATACAAAAGGTAAGGAGTAACAGAAGCGGTGCCGCCGCTATCATCCGAAGTGCAGTAAACTCAATTGCCGTAAATTCTAACAGTCCGTATTTCGCAATCGTATAGTTAATCCCCCAAATAATAACGACGCTTAAAATCAATAACTCAATTCCCCATCTTCTCACACGTATCCCCTCCGCAAAGAGAATTATACAGAAAATTCAATTATATGTACATTTTATTATGTGAAAAAATATTTTTACTATATGAAACGTTTCGGTACATAAAATTATATTAGCGATTTTCTGAATATATCAGCGCAACTCCATTTATATCGGCGATTTTTCAAATATATCGACTTATCAACAATAATAGCGCCGCCTTACACAATAAAAAAGCGGCCCCGAAAACATTCTGGGACCACCTTTTCTTTACTATACTCGAACATGTAACTTCATATTCGGATTATAAAACTGGCTTGGGCTTTTCAGTTGAAAAGTTCCTCCACCTTCATGCCAATCGACGGTTAACTTATCATCCATAAATACAAGCTTTGTACGATCCGCGATAAAATTCAATGTGCTTGATTCAATATCTACATCACGCTCATCTTTTTCTGCTACAGCTACTAAATCGATAATTCCACTCATAACACAACCGCAACCTTCATTATCGTAAAATAACTTTATATATTTCGCTTCGTTTGGAATCGTATCCATAATCTTTTTATATGCTGCTTCTGTTACAGTAACGTACATACGTTAATCTTCATCCTCTCTTCTCGTATCATTCATACATTGTAACACCATTTTTCTTTAAAAATATATACAGAAAATTACGAACAATATACAATGTATGTAGTAAAGGAGGTTGTATCACTCATGCTCAAATTACTGCGATACCCCATCTTCCTAGGTCTACTCGGTAGCTTTTTTATTTCTAGCGGTATGATATTACAACATATACTTCCTTATTCTCCTTCTATTGGTTGGATTTTAGGTTTTATTTGTTTCCTAACCGCTTCTTATTTCGCTGTGAAGAACAAAAACATCTAATTAGTTCAAGGAGGATAACATAACATGCCAGCTTTAAAAGAAATAGAACAATCACTCAATCATTTGTTCCAAATCAAAAAATATGGAAAAGATAGTGCCTTTAGTCGATTTATCCCATCTGTATATGATCCTATCTACTTTCCGTGGCAACAATTTTTCGAAACCAATTTTGTAGAGCTATTTAACGGTCTTATGATACGAGGAGCTGAAACTGTAAATAAAGTATTTTTAGCTGTTTTTCCTACAAATGACGTTCTTGAAACATTCATTTCACAGTCCACATCTGGTGATTTACTTTTTATGCACCACCCACTTGTAATGGAATGCGGTGATCCGCTTGGAAAATCAGGTCGTGGTTTTATTCCAATACCTGAAAAATATTTGCAAGCAATAAAAGAAAAACAACTTTCTATATATACATGTCACGGACCAATGGATATTCATCAAACGCATGGAACGAGCATTTCAATTGCAAAATCTTTACATGCTCATGTAGTTGACGGCTTTGCATATGAAGGTCCAGAACAAGAGCCAGTTGGCCTTATTTGTGAAATAGATGAAACATCCACAGAAGCACTCCAAAAGCGTCTAAAAAATCTCTTCCATATTCCTTATACAGACTTCGAAGGTAAACAACATGATTCTATCAAAAAAATTG
Organism: Bacillaceae bacterium OF18-1A; assembly: GCA_027694045.1. GTDB lineage: Bacteria > Bacillota > Bacilli > Bacillales > Bacillaceae_G > Bacillus_A. The sequence goes on from JAQEWB010000008.1 coordinate 83,142, forward strand.
CAATTATCGCAGGATGTGGTGATGTCGTGTCTCTCATGAAAGAAGCAGAAGCAAAAGGTGCTGAAGCATATATTACTGGGGAAATCCATTGCCATATCGACAATGATTACGGTAAACAGAAATACTCGCTCATTATGGATTACGTAAAAGAAACGAATATGTCACTCATCGGTGTATCACACTCTGCCTCTGAATATTTAGTGAAAGAAACATTGATGTATGATTGGTTTAAGGAGAGTTTTGATGTGGATGTTACTTTGATTCCGCAGGAGAAATGGTGGTTATAAGATTAGACACCTATTACAATCGATCACACAAAAAGGGAAACCACTCTCAAATAAGTGATTTCCCTTTTCTAAAACCTCTTATACTGAAATCGGCAACATAACCTTAACAGTCGTTCCAACCCCAACTTCACTTTCAAAACTTATTTTCCCGCTATGGTCTCTAATGATTTTTTCTGTAACTACTAAACCTAAGCCTGTTCCAGTTTCTTTCGTTGTATAGAAAGCCTCGTTTAGCTTTGGAATTTTATCTTTCGGAATACCACAGCCTTCGTCCTCCACTTGAACAATGATTGCATCTTCTACGATAACTTTAATCGTAATCGTTCCACCAACTGACATTGCTTCAATTGCATTTTTGATTAAATTAAAAAATACTTGCTTTAATCGTTTTTCGTCGCATGTAATCGGGGGGATATCTTTACTGTAAATACCTTGTATATGTACTCCTTGTTCTAAAGCAGGCTTTCCCATTACTCGAATAACGTAAGAGATAATTTCTTGTATATCATGAGTTTCTGATTCTACCGCCTTAGTTTTCTCAAATCCACTAAGTTCTGCAGCAATTGTATGAATCCGCTCTACTTCTTGTTTCATAATATCACTATAAATTTTATCCTCTGGATATTTTTTCGCTTGCTTTTTCACAAGTTTTTTCAAATTCGCTAAAGGTTTTCTAATTTTATAGCCTATAACTGTTGCCATTTTCCCAACAGTTGCTAATTTTTCTGTTTGCTTTATTTCTTTATCCATCATCTCAAGCGTACGAATATAGGACTGAAATCTCAAAAATATCATCCAACATATGATAGCAAGTGCGCTACATAATACGATTGGAATTAAAACTAAAGCAGATTGAATAATAATCCCCGTAAGGGCGTACTTTCCAACAAGTATCCCTATGACGAACCAAAAATATCTTTTATTCACAAAGATTGGTGCAATGAAAATAAAAAATCCTTCTACTATATTTCCACCATTAAATTCAACATCACTGCTAAAGTGAATCATAACATTATGAATAAGGTCTAATAGATTATAGCCAACTAGAATTATATATTTGACCACAAATGGATCCTTCCACTTCATGAAATATATTCCAGTTAACAATAAGATTATCATCAAAACATAGAGCCATAAACCTAAACCATCTTCTAAACTCCCTGCCCCTTCTTGCCCCGCTCCTATTAACGGTACGATAAATTCATAAGCAAGATCATATACAAAAAATATAATAAAAAATAAGCTTAAAAATATTTTTAACGCTTTTATTTCTTCATTTTTCAATATATAGCCTTTATTCATATGGTAGCTCCTAGCTTTTCTTCCACTTGAATTTCATTCTTCTTCGGGAGAATAATGTCTATTCTCGTTCCTCTACTCTTTTCACTCGCAATATATAGTTCACCACAGTGCTCAGCAACAATTCGATTCGCTACCGTAAGTCCTAGACCAATTTTATCTTGCTTCGTTGTATAAAAGGCCTCTGTAACACGTGCTATATTTTCCTGCTTAATACCGTAACCATTATCAATTACACTTATCATCACATAATCGTGCCCTCTATTGTCTAGCCGCAAATCTAATATGCCACCTTGCTCCATTGCCTCTAGAGCATTTTTCATAACATATAAAAGAACCCCTCGCATTTTTCGTTCATCACATTCAACTTCCACCTTGTTTTCTTCTACATTAGAAATAAGTTGAACATTTAACTCATTCATTCTTTCGCGAAGTCTCTCTGTCGCTTGTAATATAATTGTTCCTACATCATGTTTCTCATAGATAGAAGGTTTACACGTAGCAACCTCCATTAACTCAGTTATCATATTATTCATATTTTCTATTTCAAAAATCATTCGTTTATAAATCGGATCTTCTTCATGTTTCTCCCGCTGTAATTGCGTAAACCCTTTTAATGAAGCGAGTGGATTTTTGATTTCATGTCCAACTGTCGCCGCCATTTTTCCAATTACTGCAAGTTTCTGTGATTCACTAGCAACCTGTACGCTTTCCTTCACAGCTGAAAGGTACTGTAAAAATCGATGCAAAATGGTATATGCAGTTATTAATAAAAGGGTATGCATAATAAGAAACATAAATGCTTTTGCATCCCCTAATACGAATAAATACATCAAATATTTTCCTATAATAATAGAAAGGAAAAACAAAAAATATTTTTTGTTTAAAAAGATAGGTATAAAGAAAATGAAGATAATTTCTATTACATTCGTTCCATCAAATGCCACCGTATTATAAAGGACATGTGAAAAAATATTAGTAATTTCTATCCCTATGTATGCGAACATACATGCATATTTAACAAGACTTGCCTTCTCTTTTTTTATTAAATATATATTTATGCATAGCAATACTGCTCCGCATATAACTTGCCACATTCCCTTATGCCAATTTTCCATTAGTACCTTATTTTCTAATAAGATTCCATAAGAAATTTGGTACACAAAAACAACGACATATAGCACCCATAAAAAGATTTTGGCATTCCTTTTTTCTTCTTTATATGATAGAAAACTTTCTTTCAATTTAACACCCCTTCAAAACACTATCTCGAAGAATACCATTTATTATAATAAATGATTTTACTCGACAAACAAAGATAAATCGAACATTTGAGGAAAAACATTCCACATGTACGATATCTTCAGACTATATAAAGCATAAAAACTATAAACAATAATACGTATATTATGGGAGGTGTTTTATATGGACGGCAAAAAAAATAAAAAAACAGAACAACTTGAGTCTTTCACACGTGAGAATGAAGGAAAAGAAATGACAACAAATACAGGGGTTAAAATTTCAAACGATGAAAACTCTTTAACAGCCGGTGATCGTGGTCCTACCCTTCTAGAAGATTTTCTTATGCGAGAAAAGCTTGCTCATTTTGACCGTGAACGAATTCCTGAAAGAGTCGTTCATGCTCGGGGCTACGGGGCACATGGCGTTTTTGAGCTATATGAATCTTTAGAAGAGTTAACAATGGCCCACTTTTTGCAAGATCCTACAAAAAAAACACCGCTTTTCGTTCGCTTCTCTGAAGTAGCTGGATCAAAAGGAGCAAATGAAACGAATCGCGATGTAAGGGGATTCGCCGTTAAATTTTATACAGAAGAAGGCAATTTCGATTTAGTAGGTAACAACATTCCCATTTTCTTCATTCAAGATGGTATTAAATTTCCCGATCTTATCCATGCTCTTAAGCCCGAACCACATAACGAGATTCCACAAGGGCAAACGGCTCATGATACTTTTTGGGACTTTATCGCTAACAACCAAGAATCAGCTGCGATGATGATGTGGATTATGTCCGATCGCACCATTCCACGCAGTTTTCGAATGATGCAAGGCTTCGGTGTTCATACATTCCGATTCGTGAATAAAAACGGTAAGTCTCGTTTCGTAAAGTTCCACTGGAAACCAAAACTCGGTGTTCATTCATTAATTTGGGATGAAGCTCAAAAACTAGGCGGCGCTGACCCAGATTATCACCGCCGTGATTTATGGGAAAATATTAATGCTGGAAACTATCCTGAGTACGAGCTTGGCATTCAAATTCTAGAAGAAGAGGACGAATTCAAATACGATTTCGATATATTAGACGCAACGAAAATTTGGCCTGAAGAAGATTTCCCTGTGAAAATCATCGGGAAGATGACGTTAAATCGAAACGTAGACAATGTATTCGCTGAAACAGAACAAGTCGCACTGCATCCTGGATCTATCGTCCGTGGTATTGATTTTACTAATGACCCACTCTTACAAGGTAGACTATTTTCTTACACTGATACACAATTAGCGCGTGTCGGCACAAATTATCAAGAGTTACCAATTAATAGACCCATATGTCCGTTCCATAATAACCAAAGAGATGGGGCTTCTAAATATATAATCGATAAAGGAAAAGTAGCCTACCATAATAACTCCTTAGCAAATAATTCTCCTTACACTGTACCTGGTACGAAAGGTGGATTTGTTACATATCCCTCTACTGTATCTGGACATAAAACGAGAGCAACAGCTGCTAGTTTCAAAGACCACTTCTCTCAAGCTCGTTTATTTTGGAATAGTATGAGTAACGTCGAAAAGATTCATATGATGCAAGCCTTCTCCTTTGAATTAGGAAAAGTAAAAAGTAAATCCGTCCGCCAACAAGTCGTTAATATGATTGGGCAGATTAGTACGGAATTAGCCACATTAGTAGCTGAAGCCGTCGGTGCAAAAGTCCCAAATGTTCAAGAGTCCAAAGTTACGAAATCCTCTCCAGCGCTCAGTATGGCAAATACGACGTTTAGCCCAAATACATTACGAGTAGGTGTCATTGTCGCAAACGGATATGACGGGCAAAACGCACAAAATATAATAAATCAATTGAAACAAGTCGGGCTTCAACCAGTCATGATTTCCGAAAAATTAGGCACGGTGCAAGGCACACCAAATGGGCGATGGGAAGTGGACGATACTTTCTTAACAGGATCCCCGCTTCTTTACGATGGACTACTGCTTATTGGTGGAAATCTTGATGAGCATTTTCTTAATAAAGCCAGTTCATTTGTCGTAGAATCTTATAATCACTTTAAGCCAATTGGTGCTTTTCAAAATGGGGCTACCGTTATTCAATCTTTAAACATTGAAGGAAAGCCTGGTGTCTTAGTAGATCAAAATCCTACACGGCTTGCGAATGAATTTATTAAGGCGATGACAAAACAACGCTTTTGGGATAGAGCATACTAATACGTATAAGGGGGATACTTCATGTTTGTTACCGTTGAAAAGGATGTGCACATTTTCGTGCAAGATGTTAATCCCGGTCCTAATAGTAAAACGGTTTTCTTCGTCCACGGCTGGCCTTTAAATCATCAAATGTATCAATACCAGCTCAATGTATTGCCTCAGCATGGCTTTCGTTGCATCGCTATAGATATACGCGGAAATGGGCAGTCCGATAAACCATGGACTGGTTACACGTATGATCGATTAGCTGATGATATCGCAATTGTTCTAGAAGCACTTCAAGTAGAAAACGCTACGTTAGTCGGTTTCTCCGTTGGCGGTGCTCTTTCTATTCGCTACATGTCTCGCTATAATGGTAACCGTATTTCTAAGCTCGCCTTAATTGATGCTGTCTCCCCCTCTTTCGTTAAAAATCAAGAATCTCCTTACGGTGTACCAAAAGAACAGGCAGATGCACTCATTAACCAAATGTATGTCAATCTACCTAAATTTTTAAATGATGTATCTTTATCCTTTTTCAATAGAAACTTAGGAGCTGCAACTCTTGAATGGTTTTCTTATCTCGGTATGCAGTCCGCTTCCTATGCTCTCATCAAAATTTTACAAGCTGCGGCCAACGAAGATGTAACGAAAGACTTAAGTAAAATTAACGTTCCAACAAAAATATTCCACGGCGTTCATGACCAACTAATTCCTTATAAAAGCGCCGAACTCACGCAGCAAAGAATTAAAAATTCTCAGCTGCACGCTCTGACAAATAGTGGACACGGTTCCCCAATCGATCAAGCGGATGAATTAAATAAAGAGCTGATCAAATTTTTAAATTCATAAAAATAAAATGCACTTCCTTACAAAAAAAGAATTTGCCCTTATGGCAAATTCTTTTTTTGTTAACTCTCTTTCTCTATCGTTTTAGAAGCGGCTGAGCTAAATAATGATTTATCAATTTCCTTCTTTTCCTCTTTTCGTCCATAACACTTATTCATTTTCTTATGCATGGATTTCGTTCTTCCTCCCTGCTCCCTCTTTATTCCCTTAATCATTAAGTGTAAAACGAATATGGAAAATGTGAAAAATAGTAGCGGAGCAATGACAATCCACGGTGCTGTTAACAGTTCACTTTTATTCAGTCCAATTAAACTTGCCCATTCATTCGTCAGTGAGAATGTCTTCTTCGTTTCATAGTCTACACCTCGGCCGCCAATTAACATTTCAAAAAACGCTAAATGAATGAGTAGCGTAAATAGTTGAACAAATTGCTGTAAAAAAAGAACGAGAAGAATATCTTTTAAATACAGCCATATATGTTTTCTAATGATTCGAAACCTTGAAGCACCTAATATTCTCGACGTTGTAACAAATTCATTTTTCATAAATAAATTGATTTCTTGATTCACATAAAGAATAACGGCCGGTAATAGTGCGAAACTAAGAATGGTAAATTGTTTCACGATAATATCTAGATTATATCCAGTTACTTCGCTACGAAACATGATTGGCATCATCCACAAAATTGCCCATAGCACTGTCGGAATGAAGAAATACACTTTACATACTTTTTGAAATAAACTTTGTACGATAGATGGTGTATGCGCTAATGCTACACCTAATATAGTGCCAAGAAAGACTTGTACAGCACATACGCCAAATACAAATAAAATAGTAAACTTCGCTCCTACTAATAATTGAAAAAACAAATTAAAGCCGTTACGATCTGTACCGAGCGGCGGGATTGTAAGTGGATTAAACGGAGCTGCTGCAACAACCTCTCCATTTGCATCTTTCATCCAAATTGTCTTATCCATATATAAATCCTTGCCAAACCACGTAATGAGATAACTTATAATAACAAGACCTACAAAGTAAAAGACACCGAACCAAAAGCGTTTAGAGCGAATCATTCTATATGTCATGGGAAGCCCCTCCTGTAATACGATTCACTCTGTAATGCACAATGGTAAAAAGAATATAAAATGGAACAAACAATAAAAGAATCCACCATGCCATCGTTAAAGGGGTTAAGGATCCTGGCTTTAACAAGAAAGACATGTATCCTGGAATATTAAAAGCAGCCTCTACCATTAAGAGACTTGAAATCATAAATAAAAACAGCGGCTGTAAATGATTTAATAGATGATACATAATATTACGGAATAAATGTACACACAGTACGTACTTATCACTTAATCCTTTCGCACGAGCAAATTCCACGTACGGCTTATTCTTCTCTTCCATTAAAAATAAAACGATAATACGGAAAAAATGAAGAGTTGGCACGATTGTCATACAAAGAATAGGTAAGAAATAAGCGCGTTCCCCATTAAAAGCGTAAATAGTAGCGACGCGATACCCTGTCTGTTTATAAAGCCAAACAACAAATATTTGCAAACTAAAAATTAATAATAAATCTGGAATGGATTCAATTAAAATTAAACAGCGCTCAATCCACTTTTTAATTTTAGAAGAAACTAATAAGTACAAGAAAGACATTCCAACCGAAAGAACAATCGTTAAACTAGTTGCGATAAAAAGAATCATCATCGAATACTGATAAGGTTCAATAATCCCCTTCAAAAAAGGACCGGTACGCCTCAAGGCCTGGTCAACATATGTAATCTCCTTTGGAGAAGCTATTTTCTCTAAATATGTAATAAAATCAAGACTATTCCCTAAAAACAAAGAAAATGGCAAATAACTTACCGTCAGAATAACTACAATACTAATAACAAACTCTATTATTTTTCCTCCTAAAAACTTCTTCAACATCTCACCTCTTTTTGAAAATTTTTCCTCTACTTTATATTTTAACTGATTTTTCTGATATATCAAACAACAAAAAAACTCTCTTAGAAACCTAAAAGAGTTTTCGGCATATTAAACAAATTGTCCAATGATATATAATAACCAAATGTGTACCGGATAAAATACGTAAAACATGTACTTCGACCATGTGCTATTATAGCCTCGTTGACCGCTATAAAGTAATAAGAACGGTAAAGCAAAAATCATCATCCATTGATAATTTTCAAGTAGGGCTTGCATTGTAAAAATTGATTTCCCTACTACAATCCATCCCATTCCGATGGATGCAACTATACTACCTGTAACATACGCAATCGACATTTTCAGCTTATCATTTCTAAAGAAATAGAAAGCATACACTGAAACAGCTCCAAAAATACTCATTTCTGGTAATAAAGCAAGGGCTGTTCCGAAAATGACATATATAAAATTAAGCATTGTTTTTTGCTTCATAAACCGTTCCAAAGTAATCAATAATATGAATGCAAAAACAAAGTATAAGAAGATGTTATTCTGTATACCTTCACCTTTTGGAGGGACAAGCAACATAATAAGAATACTTCCCATCTTCATAATTACAGCCCATAGAAACATTCGCAACATATATTTTTTGCGGCTTCGTGTATAAATGAATCCCTCTACAACAAAGTATAGAAAAATTGGTGCGACAATACGCCCGGCATACGTTAACCAAATCGGATTATTCGGGACGTATTGATAAATATGATCTAAAACCATTACAATCATCGCGAAAATTTTCAACTGAAATCCTGTTAATCTCATATATTTCCTCCAAATACATATTCTAATTCTAAATTATAACGCCTTTAGTAAGAATTTCAAAAACCATTAAAAATTCACACATTTCTCACAAAACGATAAGTAAAACGTTTACATCTTCGTTTATACTAAATGTACAAGTAATACTCCCTAAAGCCAGATTATCTGGTTACCCCGTTGAATAGCTATAAAAAAGAACTTGTACCGTTGTACAAGTTCTTTTTGTTTTCCCTATTTAAAGAGTATATCTTTGCTATATTGCTTTCCAGCGAGTAGATCATATTGGATCATTTTATATTGTTCTAACATCTCTTTTTGTTTCCCTGTTAAATCCTCTATTTCTTCGCCATCTTTATTAACTTTTAATTCATCTCTTAGCACTGGTATTTCTTTTTGCATTTTCGATAAAAATTGATAAAATGGCGGTTTATTTAATCCTGCATAATCAAAAACAAGACTCGTGAAATAAATCGGACTTACTAAACCTAAATTTTCATTTGGCATATCAAAATTCGCATACATTAATAGTGGTGTTTGTGCCATCGCCAATCTTTCATTTAGCGTTTTTTCATTCGTTATATATCCATTTTCTTTATAAAACGATTTATTTATTCCTAGCGAGGGAAGGTGATCACCAAAAAATACTAATAACGTAGGTCTATCCAAATGATCTAACTGCTCTATTAAATATTGCAGCGCCTCATCTGAACGTCGTAAACCTTCTGTATACGTTTCTAATTCCACCTTTGATTCTTCATTTGCTACTCCACTAATTTCCACCTGATTTTCGCCAAATCGTCCCTCTGTGAATGGAAAATGATTTTGCATCGTAACTGCATGAATAAATGTAGGTTGTTTTTGTTTCTCTAATTCAGCTATTATCTCTTTACTCATCGATAAATCGCTAATATAATCTCCATCAATCTCAACATTCTCCATCGTATCTTGCGCATTAAAATTATCAAACCCTAACACCCTATATACGTCATCACGTTTAAAGAATGTACGACCAAATGAATGAATTGCACTTGTGTAATACCCTTCTTGTTTCAACGCACGTGGAATTGATGGAATTTCTTTTTTATTTGTAACAACCTGTTGATATGGTATAGAACCTGGCTTTAATAAACTCATTGAATAACTCGTTAATGCCTCAAATTCAACATTCGCAGTATTTCCTCCAAATGTAGGAGAAATCGTTTGTCCACCAGGAAAACTCTCTATATAATGGTGCAAATTCGGTAAAGGATCTTCACTAAAAGAAAGATTGCTTACCTTCGTTGGATCCCAAAACGATTCACTCATTACAAAAATAATATTGGGTTTCTCTTTTTTCTTTTGATTCCCTGCATTACTACTATATTGTTTCTTTATATCATTTGCTATTTGAAGCATTTTTTCTTGTGAATAGTCTTTCGGCTTTTCGATGACTGTCGTGTCTAAATTGCTAATAAACCCTAAAACAAAGCCATTTGAAGCGTAATTTTCATTTTGATCCCACAAAATAAAATCTACACCTGCTTTTTGGAACACTTTATTCATAAACGTATTCGTAAAATTACTGTACGCATATAAAATGAAAACAGCCACTGCTACTAATAGAAACCTTATTCCTAGATGAATCTTTACATGTTTAATATATTTTTTTATATGTAGCCCCGCTATAATACAAGCTACAATGCTTATAATAACAATTAAAATAGAACCCCAACTAAAATATTCCATCACCATCGGTATAACAGATTGCATATGTGCAATTTGCGTGAAATCAGAAGGATATAACGGCTCTCCTCTGAAGATAGACTTCAAATAATTTACAATACCTAAAATGACTAAGATGCAACTCGTTAAAATAATACTTAGAAAAATCTTTCCTAGTAAACTATACATAAAAATATATATTGCATAAATTACTACAACACTTAATATAAAGCGCATATCATAATTATAAATCCAATTTATTGCCTCTATGAAACTCTGATTAGTCTGCATTACTATATAAAATAACGCTACTGTATGAGCTATTAAAAATAATATAAAATATACGCGAAGAGACGATTTCAATATAGAAGACTCTTTTTTATTTGAATACGTAAAATAGAACGTTGTGCCCCATATTAAAATCATCATCATAATTAAAATAACACTTTGATTTAAACTAGTCTTAATCATCTCTAAATTAAAAAGCTTTAAAATCATAAACAGCATAGTTGTTACTAATAAAGTCACCATACCACTTAAAATATTAGAAATTAATATACTTTTTTTCGGAAGATGATAAAGTGAAAACTCATACTTCAAGTCATTCCCTCTCTCCTATATATCAATTTCACCCCGCATCGCAAAAAGCGATTTCTATTAAAATAACATACATCCTGTATTTCGTCTTCAAACTTGCTTCTACTATAAATATATTTTCTTAACTATTCCTTAATCAACCGTAAAATTATGGTTTAAGAACAATTCATTCTTAAAAATTCAATTTCGCCATTCCACTTTATGATATAATAACTATGTTTTGGAAAGCCTTAATACCATTAGGACTTTATCGTAAAAATACAAAATAATTAATAAAAAAGGAGATGCTCATTTTTGCTAAAGAAATTCAAAAATTTACCTAAAGCGGTATATGCAATTTTGGCGCTTTCTTTCCTGTTGCACGTTTTTTGTCTAGTAAAACAGCCAGGGTTAGATGGAGAGTTAGTCAAAGTAACATATGGTGCAAATGATGCGTTCAACTATTCATTAACAGCTGAACAGCTATTAAAACACGGTGTCTTTGGATACGTTTACTTAGAGCCTAGTGAGGTTCCAGGAAAAAACGCATATATTACACCAGGTCAGCCGCTACTATTAGCTGGCGCTATGATTATTTCTGATGTTACATCAATTCCTTACTACTACGTAGCAACTATTATGAATATGATACTGAACCTCGGTACAGTGCTATTAGTATTCTTAATAGGAAAAGAATTGTTTGAAAAGAATATTTATGGAATTGTTGCAAGTATTTTATATGCTATTTATCCAAGTAACTATACATACTTCCGTACATTGCTAACAGAAGTTCCTTCCATATTCTTATTGTCGTTAAGTGTATATGTATTTGTTCTCGCATGGAAATATAATAAAGTGAAATTCCATATATGGTTCGGAATTGTCGTTTCTATTTTACTTATGTTCCGACCAAATCCAGCTCCAATGATGCTTATTCCTGTTCTTGTTGTGTTGTTCACATACGGGATTAAAGACTCCATTCGAATCGGATTGTTATGGCTCATTGGACCTTTCCTTATTATCGGTGCGTGGGTCGTTCGTAACTACTTAGCATTCCATCAATTTATTTTATTCTCAACGCAAGGCGCGGATCCATTAATTGCCGGTGCCGATCCATTTAACAAAATTGGTTATGAGAATGTAGTAAATGAAATGAAAGCTAAAGGCTTAACAGATAAAGAAGCATACGCGAAAGATTTAATCAAAAATGGATTTAAGACGGACTTCACTTATTGGTTCTCTTGGTTCACTGTTGGTAAAACAATTGAGTTATTCAAAACAGCTCCTGCTGTAGACCAATACCGGATTCATAACTTTATACAAATGTGTCATAGAGTATTTATCATCGGTACATTCGTAAGTAGCTTCTGCTTCATGCTAAATTCGTTTAAACATAAACGCGTTATGATGCTAGTAGCAAGCTCTGTTATTTACATCATCTTCTCAAACTTATTCCTAGCAATTAACCGCTATGGATTTTTCATCAACCCTCTTATGTGCTTAATTCTTGCATACGGGTTAGTTTACACAGCGCAGAAGCTTCCGTTCTTCCGCACTAATCAAGCGTAATAAAAAAAGAGGTTGTCTATTTTTAGACGACCTCTTTTTTTATTATCCAACACTTTGCACACGGCCAATTTGTCCGTCTTGCAATCGAACCTTAATTCCGTACGTATGCGTTTCTGTGTTCGTCAAAATATCTTTCACAACACCGCTCACTGTCTTACTATAGTCGCTATCTAATTGGATCACTACATGTGAGCCAACTGAAATTTGTGATCGCGTTGGCTTCCCACCTGTTGCTTGTGCTGGTTTTTCTTGTTTTTGTGTTCTCTGTTGTTGAGCCTTCTGTTGCTCTTGCACACGTTTTTGTTCTTCTTGCTTGCGCTTCTCTTCTGCTACTCTTTGTTGCTCTTCTTGTTTACGTTTCTCTTCTTCTACTCTTTGTTGTTCTTCTTGTTTCCGTTTCTCTTCTGCTAACCTTTGTTGTTCTTCTTGTTTCCGTTTCTCTTCTGCTACTCTTTGTTGCTCTTCTTGTTTACGTTTCTCTTCTTCTAACCTTTGTTGCTCCTCTTGTTTACGTTTCTCTTCCTCTGCTTTTTGCGCCTCTTCTTGCTGACGCTTTTCTTCTATCTTCTTATCTTCCTCAATTTTCTTCTCATCTATGTTTTGTTCTTCCGCTGCTTTCGACTTGTCCTCTTCATCTTTACAAGCCGTTAAAACAACTACACATACACTCATAAGTAAAAATAATAATAATTTCTTTAACATGAAAAAATCCTCCTATATATACATTACAAATAATAACCTTTACTAGAATAGCAAATAAGCATGAATCTCCTTGTCGTAATTTGTCGTATACATTGAAATTCCCATATAACATTACATGCTACAATGAAAAAAAGGAGGCTACGATATGAATACATATAGAACCTCATTCCTAAAAATCATGTTCCTCATTATTTATTTCATACTATATATTTCATTCTTCATTCGAATAATTTCCCACAATCCGCTAGAAATTGGATTATTTTCTCATACTCTCATCCTTTTGTCCTTTTTAGCCATTACTGTATTCAATTACAAAAAGAAACAAATGGTCTTTACTATCATTTTTGCAAGTGCTGCTTTACTTATCAGTGTAAGTTTCAGGAGACTATTACTATAAAAAAAGAACCTGCCATGTGACAGGTTCTTTTCGTTGTTTATTAAGATAGAATGATTAGTGTATTTACTATACAAGAGGAAGCATCCATATTTTCCATATGATACATACGATTATTATAAAGATCAAATCAGAAAAATCTAATCTCGGACCTTTTTCCATAGTCATATTTAGCCACGTATGAACCCATTTCATTTTTGTATACTTGTGAATATTTTTCTTTGCAAATCGGTAAGTGAATACTTGCATAATGAAAACTCCAGCTACGCAGATGAACAATAGAACGAGAAAATCAACCACTACACTCTTACCTATTTTTGTAGCGATTTTTCTACAATATGGTTCTGCAAAACCCACTCTTCAAACTGAGCACTTCCAAATTCCCAGCTAAGATCACGAGCATGTACAGAAAAAACGTAATAACCAGCATATTCATCCATAAACCTACCTGCCTCTACCGCCTCTTTCTGAATACCATATACGCCAAAATTAAAATACACATCCCATACGTCTTCATGCTTCCTCTTATAAGCAATCGATTCCATATCACATTCTGTCCCGAAATAATCAAGATGTAAATGTACGCTATCGTCGTATTCGTACTCCATTTTATCACCCCTTATATGTGTACTTCTTTGTCATCCAAAAAATTCCTGCTATCTATACTCACATATGGGCACTTACCTACATATCATGCTTGTAGATTGACTTCTAGGAGGTGCCATATAGTGAAAAAATTAATTGCTGTTTTTTGCATCATGTTGCTAGCTGTGTTCACATTTACTGCTTGTAGTAATACAAAAGAAAGCACGAAAGAAAAAACGCAAAACATTCGCGTTGGCGAAGTTACCCACTCTCTCTTCTATGCCCCGTTATATGTCGGGATTGAAAAAGGATTTTTTAAAGATGAAGGGTTAAATATTGATTTACAAACAACAGCTGGTGGAGATAAAACGATGACGGCTCTTTTATCTGGTGGAATTGATATTGCTCTCGTCGGTTCTGAAACATCTATTTACGTTCATCAACAAGGAGCGAAAGATCCTATCATTAACTTTGCACAACTTACACAAACAGATGGGACATTTTTAGTTTCCCGTAAAAAATTAGATTCTTTTAATTGGAATGACGTAAAAGGTGTTACGTTTTTAGGACAGCGTAAGGGTGGCATGCCGCAAATGGTTGGGGAATATGTTTTAAAGAAAAATGGCATTGATCCTCACAAAGATACAAACTTAATTCAAAATATCGAGTTTGCTAACATTGCAAATGCCTTCTCATCCGGCACTGGAGAGTTCGTGCAACTCTTTGAACCGACTGCAAGTATACTCGAAAAAGAAGGAAAAGGTTATATTGTCGCTTCGTTCGGAAATGAATCTGGTACTGTTCCTTATACAACGTTCATGGCAAAAGAAAGTTTCTTAAAGAAAGATAAAGAGGCTGCAGAAAAATTCACACGTGCACTATATAAAGCACAGCAATGGGTTGATACACATAGTCCAGAAGAAATTGCTGATGCCGTTTCTCCGTTATTTAAAGACACTTCAAAAGACATTACAATAAAAGTAATTGAACGTTATAAAAAACAACATTCGTATGCAACAAATCCATTATTAGATGCTGAAGAATGGAAACAGCTCCAAACGATTATGAAAGAAGCTGGTGAATTACAAAAAGAAGTTCCACATGAAGCGCTCGTCAATACAAAAATTGCCGAAAGCGTTATTAAGAAATAGAGGCGAAGTGTATGAGTTTTTTACAAATACGTAACGTTTCTCACTGCTTTTTCGCAAAAGAGAATGCCAAACTTATTCTCGAAGATATGAGCTTACAGGTAGAGGAAGGAGAATTTATTTCTATAATCGGTCCAAGTGGTTGTGGCAAAACGACCCTCCTCTCAATTATCGCTGGGCTACTTGATCCAATTGAAGGCATCGTCTTTTTAGATGGTGAACCGATTACAACGAAAACCTCATCCATGGGCTATATGCTACAGCAAGATTATTTGTTTCCTTGGAAAACAATTGAAGAAAATATTATGCTTGGACTTCATACTCGTAAAATTTTCGATAAACAGACGAGAGAACACACTTTAAATCTTTTAAAACAAGTCGGTTTGCACGATGTAGAAGGACAATATCCCCGTGAACTGTCCGGCGGTATGCGTCAACGTGCTGCTCTCGTTCGTACGTTAGCAACTGATCCGAAAATTTTATTGTTAGATGAGCCATTTTCTGCGCTCGATTATCAAACGAAGTTAAAACTAGAAGAACTCGTCTTCACATTATTACGCAACTATAAAAAAACATCTCTACTCGTGACACACGATATTGAAGAAGCGATTGCGATGAGTGATCGCATTTATTTACTGCAAGCGAATCCTGGAAAAATTGCAAAAACATTTATCGTCCCAGAAAGTATTCGCTCCTTATCGCCGTTAGAAGCACGTCACCACCACGACTTCCCGGCCCTTTTCCAAGACATATGGAAGGAGCTGGAACGCCTTGGATAATATAAAGCAACTACATGAACAGTTTCGTAAGAAGGAACGCAGGCGTGCATGGTTAGCTCGCTCTTTACAACTTTTATTGCTCATTCTTTTCTTTGCTTTATGGGAAATAGCTAGCAAAAAAGAATGGATTGACCCTTTACTCTTTAGCTCTCCTTCGAGTATTTGGGATCTTTTCCTTAATAAATGGAGCGACGGTTCTCTTTGGGTTCACATATGGACGACATTACTGGAAACAGGAGTAGGCTTCATTCTCGGAACAGTACTCGGAGCTATTATTGCAACCTTCCTTTGGTGGATGCCACTTCTAGCTCGCGTTCTTGATCCGTATCTCGTCGTCTTAAATGCAATGCCAAAGGTGGCACTCGGCCCTATTATCATTGTCATTTTCGGCCCAAATATTTCATCGTCCATTGCAATGGGCGTAATCATCTCCATCATCATTACCATCCTCGTCATTTACAGCGCATTTCAAGAAGTCGATTCTAACTATATAAAAGTGATGGACACATTTGGCGCAACGAAATGGCAATGTTATAAACAAGTTATTCTGCCCGCATCCTTCCCAGCAATTATTTCAACATTAAAAGTGAACGTTGGTTTATCATGGGTCGGCGTTATTTTCGGTGAACTTCTCGTCTCTAAACAAGGACTTGGCTACTTAATTAGCTACGGATTCCAAGTCTTCAACTTTACACTCGTCTTACTGAGCGTACTACTCACATGCGTGCTCGCAACGCTTATGTATGTATTTGTCGAGGCATTTGAAAAACTTCTCATTGGCAAACGAAAAAGAAGCTGACTTAGAGCGATACGCTAAAGTCAGCTTCTTTCTTTTGTTATCTATCACACATCTTCGTTTCATTCGTAACGTTTCCATTTGCAACCGTAACTGTATGGAAACAGTCTTTCACACGCACTGTAACGACATTTTCTTTTCGATCTATAACATGATAGTCATTGAATTTTTTATTTAATGCACTACGAATTTCTTCGCCCTCAAAAATCGGAAAACTGTGAGACATTACCCAAATGAGACCAGCACCAGCAACCGCAAGAAGAATTTTCATACGCTCCATTACCTCCTCTAGAGTAAACTTATAGCCCCTACAACACGCGCATTATAATTGTGTCTAATTTGTGACATTTTTATACTATTTCTATTTTATAACGCTAGTTCCTTCTTCTTTTTTATAAAAAGACAGAATTTTCAATTTTATCAACATAAAAAAACGCAAAGAGCTAAAACATCTTCACGTTTTCGTTTCATTGAACAAAATATATCCACTTAATGACAAGAATTATGACTGCTCTATATCCCGCGAAATATCATATAATCCCGCCAATACTTCCGCTCTCATTTTTACAAGCTCTGGGAACTGATAGAAGAAAGCGATCTTTTTATACTTTAATTCCGTTCCCTCTTTCACCTTTTTTGAATCTTGTAAAATAAATGCTGTAAACGTATCTGCAATATCTTCAGCTACATTTGTCGTTCCATACTGCGACACAAATTCATCCTGTCTTTCCTTAAAAAATTGCATTTGTGCTTCTTCGCTTTCTTCTACTTTCTTGTCTGTCCATTCCTGCTCAATTTGTTTCCAGAAAGAATTATGGAACTGATTAATGTACGAACTTTTCTTCGCACATCCCTCTTGTAAGAAGAGATTTTCACATTTATTTTCGTACGATAAAATATCTTTATCTTCTTCAAAATCCTTCAAATACTCTTCATTAACCGGTATTTGCTTGTGACCAAGCGTCAATACGTGAGCCGTCTCATGAATTAATGTTTTCATCACTTCATCGATATTGACTGCCGAATCAAGCGTATCCAAACTAAGAACCCACTCTTTCGGATATTCCATATTTGGCATAACATGCGCCACGATTCCATCGTAACCATCTGTGATCATATCGAACTCTGTTATATCATCGCGATACTTAGCTGGAATAAGCGTACTATACATTTCCCATAACGATTGATGGTATCCTCTATCTTGACGTTGCGTTAGCACCTCTTCTTTCGCTTCTTTATCTTCAGCGAAAGCTTTGTTCAATCGTTTTCGGTCCAATTTATCGAAATAAGGATCTACAATTTCATCACCATCAATATAATAAGAAGCTAAAAAGAAATAATTTTCATCCTCTTCTTTTTTCTGCTCTGCCGCTTTCATATCGCTACTTATATGTTGTTCCATTACACCATCTTCTGGCACTTCAAGTTCCGAAAGCCCATCTATCTTTTTATATATTTTTTGAAGTGATTGATCGCCTATTTGTGTGCACGCTTCCTCTGTTTTACAAATTTCCTTTTCCGTAGCAACTTCCACTGATCTATCGCATCCTGCAATAAAACCAATTGCAACGATAAAACATACTAACTTACCATACAATGCCTTCATACAAACCTCCGTTATTTCTTTCTACAAAATCATAGTAAATAAAATTATATCGGCGATTTTTCGAATATATCGATGATGTATAAAAGTATGTGTAAACATTTTTAGGCAAAAAATA
>JAQEWB010000009.1:0-74206 GCA_027694045.1 Bacillaceae bacterium OF18-1A
GATAAACCAATGTACTCAGCCTTATCCATTTACACAGACTTCTTGACGGAACCCTACCAGAACAAAAACCGATTGAATTAATTACGTTTGAAACGGTTTCCTCTAGTGAGTGGAACGTGTATACGAATGATAAAACTTTTAAACCAAATTATTTTGTTAACATTACAGAACAAATGGATTCAAAAATTGCGGCACTCAAACATTACGATATAGAAATGAGGGATTTTCCTCATCCTCGTTCGTATGAAGGAGTGCAGCATTTAGGTAGGGTTAGGGGGATGACGGTTGGTGTACAATATGCTGAAGCATTCGAAGTGATAAGGAGGATCTGGCAATGAGAAAGAAGAGTATGTTCCCGTATCCTTATATAATCGAAGCAATGGATCAACATTTTGGAATACAATCATTTTTGCCGCCAAAAAAGAAGAGTAAACTGCGAGGACGATACGTAAATACAAGACCACAGATGATGTTGAAGAAAAGAAGGCTTTCTATATTAATTGCAACATTTTGGGATTATCCTCATATGGGAGGGTTATCTAATTATATTACGGCACTTAGTGAAGGTTTAAGAAAACTAGGTCATAAAGTTGATATTATCTCACCTAACCAATTTCCTGTGAACGAAGTAAAAACTATGCGCACAGAGGTTGTTTCAGAATTGAAAAGCTTTTTTCATACACGCTATGGAAGTTATAACAGCACGATTGTAAAAAGTCAAAGACATATGTATGTATATGAGATGATGCTTAAAAATATCAATTTACAAAAATATGATGTCTTTCACCCACAAGATTTATTTACAGCCAATATATTGGGAAGAATTAATGAAGTTTATAGGAAACCGTTGCTATTTACGCCCCATGGGATGTTTACTTTTAATCGGGTGAGATTTGGCATATTTCAAAAAGGTTCATTAGAAGAACTTTATTATAAAACATTAGAATGTAAAGCGATTGAATTTGCTAATCATCTTATCATTCTCAGTGATTCATTTCGTGATCCATTAATGCAGCTGGGGGCAAAGCAAGAAAAAATGACAACAGTGCTTACGGGTATTAATTATCCTGAAAAGTATGGTACAAAAAATACATCGACACAAAAAGAACTCGTTATTACATGTGTGGCGAGATTAGGACCAAGAAAAGGTCATAAAGTATTATTTGACGCTCTTTCAAAGATGGAGAAAAAATATACTGACAACATGAAAGTACTTATTGCCGGCGATGGTGAGATGAGAGATGCGCTAGAAAAGCAAGTTGCTTCTTTGGGTCTTTCTATGGTGGAGTTTTTGGGAGAAAGAGATGATGTGCCAAACATTTTAAGTGAAACTGATATTTTTGTACTTCCAACTTTAAATGATAGCCTACCTATTTCTATTATTGAAGCCATGCATAGTGGATCTTGTGTCATTTCAACAATATCAGGAGGGATACCTGAATTAGTGCATCATGAACAAACAGGGATTTTACTAGAGCCAGGAGATGTAAATAAATTAGTAGATGCATTAAAGCTCGTTATTGAAAATGAAGATGAGCGGAAGCGATTAGGGGAAAATGCAAGAGCCTTCGCAAAAGAACATTTAACTAGAGAGACAATGATAGCTCACATCGAAAAAATCTACAAAAAGTGTTTAAGTGAGGGCGGATTCTATGTATCATGAACACGCGGCAGTTGTATTGGATTTAAGTGCTAATGGAGTTGGGATTATTAGAAGTTTAAAGAAAAAGGGAATCAAAGTTTATGCATTTGATGTAGAAGGGCCTTATAAGATAGGGAGATCACGTCTTGCTTCATGCGGAGTATGTCCGAGTCCTTTGTTCGAGGAAAAGGAATTATTAACTTTTTTAATCCGTTTGGCTAAAGAATTGAAATTGAAACCAGTTTTATATACAGGTGCGGATGATTATGTCGTATTTATTTCAAAATATCGGACGGAGTTGTCTAACTACTATTTATTTTTATTTCCAGATCATTCATTAATTGAAGCGACATTAGATAAACATAAAATGTATGAACTGGCAGTGAAGCATAATATTCCATGTCCTAAAACATATGTAATTGAACATAAAGAACAGCTAGAAGAAGTAATCTCGAACCTCGACTTTCCATGTATATTAAAGCCGACTTTAGGTCATAAGTTTCGAAAAAAAGTAAACAAAAAAGCTATATTCATAAAGGATCCAGATCAACTAAGAAATGAATATGAATTGTACCGGCAGCATGGGAGGCTTCTCGCTCAGGAAATCATTCCTGGTGATAATCAGCATTTTTATAAAGTGGCTACTTTTTATGACGACAATATGGAACTATTAGCGTTATTTTCTTTGCAAAAAAATCATCAATTTCCAGCTGAATTTGGAACGGGCGCTCATATTGTTAGTAAACAGATTCCAGAACTAGTGGATATATGCTTACCTTTTTTTGAAAACATACACCTTAAAGGTATTGGTATGGCAGAGTTTAAAAAGGATCCTCGAGATGGTGTTTATAAATTTATTGAAATAAACCCTCGTTTTTGGTTAACCCATAGTCTGACAGGACCTGCAGGCATCGATTTTGTTTATATGTATTATTTATATGTAACGAAGCAAAATCCAGCGCCAAGACTTAAACAAAGAGACGGCATCCAATGGATTTATCTTGTACGATACTATTTAACGTTTCGTGACAAGAAGAAAAGAGCTGAGATGACGTGGAGAGAATTTTATGAAGGGTTGCGAGGAGAAAAAGAGTATGCTCTATTTGCATGGAACGATCCGATGCCATTTATTAGAAGCGCGTGGTCTCATTTGAAGAATGCATGGAAACGAAAATGAAAGGACTGACAGCATTGTACGAGGCGAAAGTATTATCCTATTATTTCAAGAGGTTGAAAATTTCAGAGAAACTTTCTTATTCAATGGGCGAAAGAGTTGTAATAGATCCTGTTAAAATTGAATGTTTGAAATCAACGACAAGAACTAGTATCTACAAATTATCTATTCGGAAAAAAATAAAAAACGAATTTATTATTTTAAAAGTATATAATTCAGCTAACTACAAAAATGAAATAGAGATTCAAGTATATCAAAGAGCTTATTCTATATTAAAGGAGTTTCTTCCTCAAATATATCATATTGAAAAAAAAGGAACTGAAACATGGGTATTCATGGAGTTTATCCAGCAAGTACGCGGTCAGATTACTTTTTCTCCAAAACACTTTGAACATATTATCCCCACTATTGCTAAACTTCACACACACACATTTGAAGACAATTTTAAAAAACATCAAGATGTTTGGAATCCATGGCTCCCTATTTATGAATCAAGTAAAATGAGAAGTAATCGTTCTAGATATATTGGAAGAACGGTTGGTTTTCTCGATGATGCAATGCAAGATGAAAGAGTAAGGGAAACTATTAAGCCATATTATAAATCGTTAGTAGAACTATGTAATAAAGGGCCAGATTTTTTTCCAGAGCTATTGGAAAATGGTTCATCTATAACGCATGGAGATCTTCATATGCAAAATATATGTAGTAACAATGTGACGCTAGATGCGCCGTGGAATATTCAATTTATCGATTGGGAGTCTATTAAATATGGACCAGTTTGGTTTGATATGGTTGTTTTAGTTGAAATATTATTAGGTTTTAGAAAAGATTGGCAGAGCAATGCCGAAGAAATTCGCACGCATTGTGTGGAATTATACACATCAGAAATGCAGAAGAATGGCATTCAATTTAAAACAGCTCCAATGGATCTTTATAAAATGGCATATGTGCAGAGAACGTTAGAAAAGGGGCTGCATACTCAGCTGCGGAGAATATTCAATAACCGTGGTGGTGAATTATTACCATATCATCTTGAAAAAGTTTCAACATGGGGAAGAGAACTAGGTTTATAGTGGATAAATAAATTATGAATAAGAAATATGAATGAAAAGGTTAGTTATCGGCGGAGTGAGCTTGTTATTAAAACCCAGTTATTTATTCAATATAATCGAATAAATAACTGGGTTTTAACAATATTTTAGGCAAGAGCGTTCGCACTTAATGACTTTTGAGAATTCTCAAAAGTAGCGGGCGTGTATGAATATACTTAAAATAAAAGAGCGCTTGTTAATAGCGCTCAGTAAAAAAATTTAAATGAAGAGTTTGTTCGGTGTAGAACCAAAGTTTTAAGGGCTACATGGATACAAACATGTATATTGTTCTATTCTATTTCTTCTGGACTATAGCTATACTGCTGTTTATTCTCAATCCGTTCAATTACGTCTTGTAACTCATCTGGTTTTAAGAATTCAATTGGAGAGAAGCCTTTCTCAAACGTTAGTGTATCTGCTTCAATCATAAGTACATATCGGTCATTTACTTTTGCGATATGTATTTGATCCCCGAAATCAGCAAGCAGGGCCTTCACAGAGATATGATCTGCTTTTAGCTTTAATTCCACTTCAGGAGCATGCTCAACGATTTGAGCGGTAGCTTCCATTACTTCTTCGGTTGAAAATTGTTCCATAATTTCGCGTTTCGGACTAGCAGCCCATACTTCCATCGCTTGGTCGAATTGTTCGCGTTCTTCCGTACCTTCTTCAAATACGTCTTCAATTTGGTCGTATACCATGTCCATTACTTGTGTTTTCATAATTTCAGGCATAGAGCGTTCGTACTCGACGAACTTTAAGAAGTCTTCAAAGTAGCGGGCGTGTGATGCTTGGTGTATTTTTAGTTCGCCTACTTCGACCATACCTTCTTCAGGCATGTATGGATATTGGATAGATTTCATGTTCTTTGTTGTGATAGCCATTTCAACGTTACGAATAAGTGTTGATTCGTCTGAAATGGAAGCAACTTTCGGTTCGAAGTCACATTTCATAACGAATACGAATGGATCATCAAAATATTTACGTAGTTTTGCTTGAGCAATTAAAAATACCCCACCACGAACAGCGCTTGTATCAAGGTATGTATAAACGAGAGGTTCGCTCATATCTTTGAAATTCTCTTTCGTTTCTGCAAAACGAATACGATTAAATAAATTGTAATGAGGGTTTGAATCGAATTCGTGTCCTGCTTCTACAATAAAGCGACCAATCTTTGTTGGAGCCTGTTCTGTTTTTGCGTGACGTTCTACTTTTCGCTTCGATATTTTTAATAATTCACCGTTCAAAAACTCTTTTAAGGAGCTATCTTCATACTCTTCAGCGTCCAATGTTTGAAAATGTTTGTAGCGTTTATCAACTGCTTCACCTTTTCCTTCTACTTGTACAACATAAAAGGAAAGAAAATTTATTTCAAAATCCATATTTATCACCTTGTTTCATTTCATTAACTCTTATCAGTATAGAGATGGAAAAAACTTTCGTCAATTTATATAAGGAAGGGGAAGACCCTTCCTTATATATTTTTCATTTTTGAAATTAAAATCCGTCTTCTAATGCTGCAAATGGAATGTTCAATCGGTTTTCTACTGTGCGTAAACGTTGGTTTAAGCGGTTTAGTCTACGTGTATGGCGCTCAACTGTATTTTCTAGTTGACGTACTCTTTGTTCAAGTTCATTTACGCGTCTTTCTAATTGACGATTTCCAGTGCCAGGAAAAGAGATTGGAAGTTGGAATTGTCTATTTTGGTCATATGGATTCGTTTGCTCTGCTTGATCTATATAAGGTTGGTATTGTGCTTGTAAGTCATACTGTGGTTGTTGGTGCGCATATTGATTATATGGATCGTATGGATTGTAGGGATACATAAAAACATCCTCCATTTCTTTTAATAGGTTGAATTCACCATAATGTATGTGCAAAAGCGGAGCGGTGGCACGGCAAATACCTATTTATGTTTATGTGTTTTGCTTTTGTAAATAAGAATATGGAGTTTTTTAATTTGTATTTTTTTTGTTTGATGGTATATACTGGATAAAAGAGTTTGGTTACATAAAGGTTACAATTCTATCAAACTTAAGTATTTATATAAATATGTGTAGACATTTGTAAAAGAAAAGAGTAATTTATATAGAGTGAAAAATAACTTGTAACATTTTATAAACATATTGTAAAATGATTGTAACAAAACATACATAAAAATGAAATAATACATAAAAGTAATATTGGGGAAAAGGAGAGAGTATATTGTTCCGTAAAGTAAAGGGTATATTAGTAGGGGTGTTATGTGTAGCTGTAGTGAGTGGTTGCGGTACAAAAGTAAGTGATGTTGCATTAGTAAGTGATATTGGCGGACACACTGTAGAGGCTAAAGCAGAAGTGCAAGATACGATTAGTTTAGTTGATGGTCGTACTGGTACTGAAGTGAAAAAACTAGATTTATCAAGTTTAGGTTATTTTGAAGATGAAGCGAAATTTAAAAAGTCAGTAACAAAGGTTGCTAGCGAGGTTGGAAAAAGCGTCGACAAAAAAATGGTTCCTTCACGTATAGCTCCTGATGGAAGTTGGCAAGAAGGAAAACCTTCGTATGAATTAATGGAAAAAGAATTAGTAGATAAATTGTTGAACGTAGGTATGTGGGATTCTTCATACCAGTTACCAATTACTGAGAAAAAGCCTACTGCAACATTAAGTGACGGGCAAGGAAGTGGTACTGTAATTGGTAGATATGAAACAAATTTAGGTGGTTCAGCAGGCGGTCGAATTGAAAATATTCGTTTGTCAGCAGCGAGTATAAATGGAGTTGTATTAGCAAAAGGAGACCGTTTCTCTTTTAATGCATTAATTGGTGATACAACGCCAGATAAAGGATATCAATTAGGAAAAGAAATTGTAGATGGTAAATTAGTAGATGGATATGGCGGTGGCGTTTGTCAAACATCGTCAACTCTATACAATGCTGCAGATCAAGCTGGTTTAAAAATGGTAGAGAGAACGACACACTCTAAAACAGTAGGCTATGTTCCAAAAGGAAGAGATGCTACAATTGCATATCCATATTTAGATTTAGTATTTGAAAACACGAATGATGCACCAGTTAAACTTTATATGGGCATTCAAGGTGGAAAATTAGTTGCTGAAGTACATAAAATGAGATAAGTATAATACATTATAAAAATAAAGCCATTATTTCTAAGTTTGATAGAAGTAATGGCTTTTTTGTATGTTTATCCCGCGATTTGCCAGGCTGCCCGTAAAATTCCGGTTGATGAGAGCTGACTACAGTTTCACTTTATTCTGTTCTAGTGGTGCACAACTAGACTAAATGAATGTTAGAAATCAAGATAATGAAAGGATATTAAATTTAATTCATAGTTTTCCTATTGACTTTATAATTGATTAGCTGTATCCTTCATAGTAACAACTAAATAAATGGAAAATTTTATTAGTTTTCTTATCGAGAGAGATGGAGGGACTGGCCCGATGAAATCTCAGCAACAGACTATAGAAAGTACTGTGCTAATTCCAGCAAACGTATGAAGCGTTTGAAAGATAGGGGGAAATGAATGGACATTCAACTCTTCTTATATGTATAAGAAGAGTTTTTTTGTTTAGAAAGGGGGGATAAAGTGAAATTTGATGTAGCGTATTTTTTCGAAAGTTTTCCGCAATTATTTAAGTATGTATACATAACTTTAGGGATTACTGTTGTTTCAATGATTATTTCTTTCGTTATAGGAGTAGGTTTGGCGATCATAACGAAAAACAAAACAAAATTTTTATATCCTATTGCAAGAATTTATATTTCTTTCTTTAGAGGAACACCATTATTAGTTCAATTGTTTGTTTTGTATTTCGGATTGCCGCAAATTTTTCCAACTTTTACAGTGCTCACAGCTATGCAAGCAACATTAATTGGCCTCAGCTTGAATAATGCAGCATATTTATCAGAGATTATTCGAGGCTCGTTAAATGCTGTGGAATCAGGGCAAATGGATGCTTGTTTATCTGTTGGAATGACAAAAGCACAAGCGATGCAACAAATTATTTTTCCGCAGGCTATTCGCGTAGCTGTACCATCACTAGGAAATAATTTTGTTGGATTGTTAAAAGAATCTTCGTTATCTTTTGCTCTTGGGGTCGCTGAAATTTTAGCACAAGCGAAAATGTTAGCGGCGCAATCATATCGTTATATGGAAAGTTATTTAGCGGTAGCGATTGTGTATTGGATTATTACAATCGTGATTAGTTGGGGACAGAAAAAGTTAGAAAAGAAACTTGATGCACCATATTTGTAAAAGAAATGAGGTGACATATGTGATTGAAATAAGTGGTTTGCATAAAGCTTATAAACATAATGAAGTACTTAAGGGAATTTCACTTACTGTGGAAAAAGGTGAGGTAGTAGTTATTATTGGCCCTTCTGGTTCAGGGAAATCAACATTACTCAGGTGTTTAAATTTATTAGAACAACCAAATGAAGGCAGTATTAAAATTGAAGATTTAGAGATTCATGCGAAGAAGCTTTATAAAAAAGAAATTATACAGTTACGTCAAAAAACAGCAATGGTTTTTCAAAATTACAATTTATTTAAAAATAAAACAGCATTGCAAAATATTACAACGCCATTAATTGTTGTACAGAAGAAAAGTGAAGAAGAAGCAAAGCGATTGGCCAGAGAAATATTAAAACAAGTGGGCTTAGCTGAAAAAGAAGATCATTATCCGACAATGTTATCAGGTGGACAGCAACAAAGAATTGGTATTGCTAGAGCAATGGCGTTAAACCCAGCTGTATTATTGTTTGACGAACCAACGTCTGCACTTGATCCAGAACTAGTTAATGAGGTACTGCAAGTTATTAAAGACTTGGCAAGACAACATATAACGATGGTTATTGTCACACATGAAATGAGTTTTGCGAAAGAAGTAGCAGATCGCATTATATTTATGGCAGATGGGGTTATTGTGGAGCAAGGAACACCAGAGGAGATTTTTCGAAATCCACAAAATGAACGTACGAAAAAGTTTTTAAGACAATTAAATGCTTCAGAAGAAGGAAATCATTTCGTTATTTAGGGGGAAGAATTATGAAGAAATCATCATTATTACTAACGTTAGCATTAACTGTATCAGTTGGGCTGTTGTCTGCTTGTAGCTCAGATACAGCGAGTACAAAGACAGATGAGAAGGTAGTGAAGGTTGGAACTTCTGCAGGACGTAGCCCATTTATTTTTAAAGAAGGTGAGAAAGTAAAAGGATTTGATGCTGAAATTATTGAAGCAGCTGCTAAAAAGGCTGGGTATAAAGTAGAATGGAATGTTTCAGATTTTGAAGGCTTATTTGGCTTATTAGATTCAGGCCGTATTGATACAATTGCGAATGAATTATCAGTTTCTCCTGAAAGAAAAAAGAAATATGACTTTTCAATTCCGTATGTATATTCAGGATCTGTTTTCGCAGTGAAGAAAGATAATAATACGATTAAATCAGTCGATGATTTAAAAGGTAAGACAGTAGGTGTTGGACTCGGTACAGCCGGAGAGCAAGAATTAAAAGCATTAAACAAAAATAATGCATTCACGATTAAAACGTTCTCAGAAGATCCAACAGCAGAATTGAATGAAGTAGGACTTGGGCGTGTAGATGCTTATTATAATGATAAAGTACAAGTGGAAACAACAATTAAAAAAGCGAAGCTAGATAATGTGAAAGTAGGATTTGGTCCACTTGAATGGGGAGAAATAGCATTTCCGTTTGCTAAAAAGAGTGAAAAGTTAGAAGATATAAACAAGGCGTTAAAAGAATTAGAGCAAGATGGAACATTGAGTGAGATATCTAAAAAATGGCTGAAAGTTGATGCTACGAAAAAACAAAATTAAGATGTATTCGTTGAATGGGACTATAGTCTATCAACTTACATAAAAATTAAAGGGAACTGGAGAGGAAGTTAATCATGGTACAAATTCATCCGAAAACACGCATTGGTCATGTTGAGTTTAAAGTAATAGATTTAGAGCGTCAAATTGCTTTTTATGAGAATGTTGTAGGGTTAGAGGTAATTAAGCAAGAGGGAAATAAAGTGTATTTATCTGGAAAAGGTGGTAAGAATACGTTACTTGTTCTTGAAAAGATAGAGGACGGGGTACAGCAAGAACCACGTACGACTGGTATATATCATGTAGCCTTTTTAGTTCCGACTCGTGAGGCATTTGCTTCGGCATTATTTGGTGTGATTCGTAATAAGAATGTAATTGATAGTCCGGCTGAGCAAGAGGGACGTTATACATATTCAAATGAAATTTTACCAATTTCAAGGTTTAATAGCGCAAGCGATCATACGTATAGCGAAGCGTTTTATTTACAAGACTTAGAGGGAAATGGTATTGAAATTTATGCGGATCGTCCGCGCGATCAATGGGGAGAAGGGCCAGGAGGAAGTACCCCGCTTGATTTAAAAGAACTGGCGACACTTGTTAATTATGAATTTGATGGATTACCTGCTAATACTGTCGTTGGACACGTGCATTTACGGATAGCCGATGTAGAGGAGTCGTATGAATTTTATGTAGATACAGTAGGTTTTGAAGTACAGCAACGCGAAGATGACTGCTTATTCATTTCTGCAGGAGGATATCATCATCATATAGGAGCAAATACGTGGAACGGAGTAAATAATCCGCACCCACCCGCACATGCTACTGGACTTAAAGTGTATACAATTGTATTACCGCATAAAGAAGCGTTAGATGAAGTGAAAGAAAGATTAATAGAAAAACAGCATGGAATAAATGAGATTTTAAATGGATTTACTGTAGTAGACCCGAGTGGTATTACAGTACAGTTTGAAATAGAAATAGCATAAAAGAAATCGGAAGGTGTATAATTACCTTCCGATTTCTTTTTGATACGTAATCCAAGTAGCACAAGGATTGAAAGGAAAGGATTTTAATATCTGCATTGCATATATACTTGTTGAATCGAATTCACCTTGAATGAAAGAATAACCGTGTGTATTTGCATACATAGCTTGTTTGAAAACGAGAAGTTTCAGTAAGGATACATTTTCTGTATTGTGAGTCCCGCACCATCCTAGTTCTACTGTATTATCCTTTTCTGATGTATGGAGGAAAGAGTACGCAATAATTTCAGTCTCTTCATCTATTATTACAAAGCTCCCATCTAGTAACACATCATCAGCTAAGATCTGTTCTTTCCAAGCTTCGAGCGGGAATGAGGCAACTGGGTTTGCTAAGTGAGTATCTTCATAATTCGTTTTTACTACGTAGGCTAGTTTTTCAAAGAAGCTAGTATTGGATAAAATGTTTGATAAACTTTGAACAGCATAATTTGAATGAAGCATTGTATCGATAGTTATGATTTTTCGTATGTCTAATATTGGCATATATGTTCTTCGGATTTCCGTAAAATTATGTTCTTCAAAAAACGCTTTTAAATGAGCTGATGTTTCCCATATAGAGGTTTGTAATGGTAGTTTGAAGTTTTCTCTTTTTGAAATCTCGTTTAATAAAAATTTTTCAATGTGTAGCTCTGAATAGAAAGGATTCGTATATATTCGAAAGTATGTGCAGTATGGATGGAAGGTACTCCCCCAGGCGAAAAAGATACCTACTACATCTTTTTTATAGTAGGCAACATACGCACATTTAGTTTTATTCTCTCGTAATAAGTGAAATAGATACGATTCTTCATTATATAAATCAATAAGTTGTTTTACTTGTAGCTCATTACTTCTACTATACTTCTCTATAACAAGAGTATGTTTATTGGTGGACTTCTTCATAGCTCAATCCAAAACCTTCTTACTACATTCCCATCTTCCTCAGTGAAATCATCATCACGAAGCCCACCGTTATGTAAAATTGTTTTTTCAGAAGCTGTATTCACTTCGTCACAAACGACAAGTACTTTCTCGATGTTTAATTCCTTCGTTTTTTGTAGAGATAATTCTAATAACTTCGTAGCATATCCTTTTCTTCTTTCAGAAGGGCGAATGCCATAACCGATATGACCGCCAGCGTTAAATAGGTGGTCAGTTAAACTATGACGTATATTAACAGCCCCTACAATTCTATTATGATCTGTAACGAGCCAATATGTAGAATCTGGTACCCATGTTTCAGGAATATTTATTCCGTTATGTGCATCGAGTAACTCTTGAATCATAGCGGAGAAGTTAGAAGGATCTTTTGTAATAACCCATGGGATCATCGTTTCACCGCTATCTTTCCATTCATTATAAAAATCTAAGTATTCTTTTTGTAAATCAGTAGTAGGTGTAAGTAAAGAAATATTCATCGTTAATAAGCTCCTTTATTTAGTATTTCCAAAAAAAATGCAGCATGAAATGAAAGCGTTTTCTGTAATTTCTCAACATTTTTCTTGAGACTCATATTTTTTATTTATGTTAATATTTAAAATATTAACATAAAATATCTGGAGTATTAAGTGTATTTTAGTAAGAGTCTTTCATATCGATAAATGGATGTGTGTGATAATTTTGGTTTCATCTATCTATAATGAATGAAAGGGGGAAGTGCTCGTGAGTTTACATCCGGAAGTGACATTTATAAAGTTAAAATCATAGTGTTGAAAAGAGAGATAGATGTAGTGAGAATTTCGCTACTATCTATCTCTTTTTGATATGAAACGTATAGAAAGTCAAGTGCTAATTTTGTATGGGACGGATATATATGTGAACGTTACCTTATGTTTTCTCAATACAGAATAAAAAGTAAAAATAGTAAAATTATGGAGAATGAAACTAAAAATGTAAGGTAGGGGAGAACATGAAAGGTTATTCGAAAAAAGTGTTAGTAGGGGTAAGTTTTGCTAGTTTAATGTTAGGGAGTTTTCAGGGGAGCGTATTGGCGGAAGATACGAAAGGAGAGCCAGTTTCTTATCGGAATGTGCTCAAAATGGAGCCAAATGGTGTACAACTGCCAGCGCAAGAATTAGCTCATTCATCAAAAGTATTAGAAAACAAATCTTTTGAGAAAAGACTACAATTTGCTGATTTATCACAAAGACCACCAGAAGTGAAAAAAGAAAGTAAGCAACTAGCTGCAGCAAAAACTTATACAATTGCCGAATTAAATCAATTAAGTAATCAGCAGTTAGTAGATGTACTTGTAACAATCAATTGGGAGCAAATTACAGGGCTATTTCAGTTTCATAAGGACAGCCTTGCATTCTATCAAAATGATAGTAGGATGCAGGCAATTATTGATAAATTGAAGCAGCAAGGACAAGCTTATACGAAAGATGATTCGAAAGGGATAGAGACATTAGTAGAGGTATTACGTTCTGGTTTTTATTTAGGTTTTTACAATCCAGAATTAAGTAAATTAAATGAACGGAGTTATCATGATAAGTGCTTACCGGCATTAAAAGCAATCGCTAACAATTCAAATTTCAAGCTTGGTACATTAGAACAAAATAGAGTTGTATCGTCATATGGAAAGCTAATTGGAAATGCTTCTAGTGATGTGGAAACTGTTACACAAGCTGCAAAGATTTTTAAACAATATAATGATAATCTTTCTACATTTGTAGATAATCGCTCAGCTGGAAGTGCGATTTACGATATTATGCAAGGTGTTGATTATGATATTCAATCGTATTTATACGATACGAGAAAAACACCGAAAGATACAATGTGGTATCAAAAAATAGATAGTTATATTAACGAATTAAGCCGATTTGCGTTAATTGGAACGGTGACAGAAAAAAATGGATGGTTAATTAATAATGGAATTTATTATACAGGTAGACTCGGCACGTTCCACAGTACAGGAACGAAAGGATTGCAAGTTGTAACGGATGCGATGAAAATCTATCCGTATTTAGGTGAGCAATATTTCGTAGCAGCTGAGCAAATTACGACGAATTATGGCGGGAAAGACGCGAATGGTAAAGTCGTTAATTTAGATGAAATAAGAGAAGAAGGTAAGAAAAAATATTTGCCAAAAACGTATACGTTTGATGACGGAGCAATTGTGTTAAAAGCTGGGGATAAAGTGACTGAGGAAAAAGTAAAACGATTATATTGGGCGGCAAAAGAAGTGAAGGCTCAATTCCATCGTACTGTTGAAAGTGACCAGCCTTTAGAAAAAGGAAATCCTGATGATGTATTAACGATGGTTATTTATAATAGTCCAGCTGAATATCAATATAACCGTCAATTGTACGGATATGAAACGAATAACGGTGGTCTTTATATAGAAGGAACAGGTACGTTCTTTACTTATGAACGTACGCCAGAAGAAAGTATTTATAGTTTAGAAGAGTTATTCCGACATGAGTTTACACATTACTTACAAGGTAGATATGAAGTGCCAGGACTTTGGGGGCAAGGAAAGATTTATGAGAATGAGAGGTTATCTTGGTTTGAAGAAGGAAATGCTGAATTTTTCGCAGGTGCAACGAGAACAGATAATGTTGTGCCAAGAAAGAGTATCATAGGAGGACTATCTTCAAATCCAGCAGAGCGTTATACGGCAGAGAGAACGTTAAATGCAAAATATGGAACGTGGGATTTCTATAATTATTCCTTCGCTTTACAATCGTACATGTACAATAAGAGATATGATATGTTTGACAAAATTCATGATCTGATTAGAAAAAATGACGTAACAGCATATGATGCATACCGCTCTGCTTTAAGTAAAGATGCGAACTTAAATAAAGAGTATCAAGATTATATGCAAATGTTAGTTGATAATCGTGATAAATATAATGTGCCGTTAGTATCAGACGATTATTTAGTAACTCATGCGCCGAAGCCAGTTTCGGACATTGCGACAGAAATTACAGCCGAAGCAAAATTAAGTAATGTATCAGTAAAGAAAAATAAATCACAGTTCTTTCATACATTTACACTGCAAGGAACATATACAGGAACGGCAGCAAAAGGAGAGTATGAAGACTGGAAAACAATTACCCAAAACGTTAATGATACGTTAAAGCGTTTAAGTGCAAAAGAATGGACAGGCTATAAAACGGTAACAGCATACTTCGTAAATTATCGCGTGAATGCATCAGGACAATTTGAATATGATATTGTGTTCCATGGTATTAATACGGAAGAAGGTGCTGTGAATAAAGCACCAGTTGCAGTTATTAACGGTCCATATAGTGGAAATGTTAATGAAGCAATTTTATTTAAAAGCGATGGATCAAAAGATGAAGATGGAAAAATTGTTGCTTATAAATGGGAGTTTGGTGATGGTACCGTAAGCAATGAACAAAATCCAACTCACGTTTATACAAAAGAAGGAACGTATACGGCAAAACTAACAGTAACAGATGATAAAGGAGCAACTAATACTGCTACAACGAATGTAACTGTTCAAAAGAAAGAAGATAACAGTGTAGAAAAAGAGCCGAACAATTCATTCCAAACAGCAAATAAACTGCCATTAAATCAAATTTTACGTGCTAGTTTAGGAAATGGTGATACGAGTGATTTCTTTGAAATAAATGTGGAAACGGCGAAAAACCTACAAATTAATGTAACGAAGGAAAATAATATCGGAGTAAACTGGGTTCTTTATTCTGAAGCAGATTTAAACAATTATATTACGTATGCTCAGCAACAAGGTAATAAATTAGTAGGTAGTTATTATACGTATCCTGGGAAGTATTATTTACATGTATATCAGTATGGTGGGGGAGTAGGGAATTATACGGTAGAAGTGAAATGATGAAAAGGTCGCCATTATGGCGACCTTTTTGTTGCATGTTATATAAAAAATTAAATGAAATTGATAAAAGTTTGATAGGCAATACCAAGGGAAAATACGGTAGCTACCATATGTGCAGTCCATTTAGGCATATTTAATTTCAATACGGTATTGTACAAGATTCCATATACAATATAAATAATTAATATAAATGCAATGAATTGAAGAACTAACAAAAATAGTGGTTGTTCCATTTATCCTCACCTCTCTTATTTGATATATTAATATAACATATTTACAAGTGGAAGAGTTATTTCTATAAAGTACCAAAAATGTGATATGAAAGGGTGATTGGTAATTACAAAAATTAACGCGAACTATCATGTAACGTAAGGTATTATTATAAAATTAGTAAAAAAGGGTCGCCATTAATGGCGACCTTTTTTACGCGTTATAGCCAAATAATTTTAAATCTTCTCCTGAGCCCGAAATGATTTCTTCGAACCGCAATCCGACTTTTTCTAAAAGTTTTCCTGAATTAACATTGTCTATAGAAGTAATTGCTACAATTCGTTTCATTCCTAGCTTTTGTACACCATATTCGATTACCGCAGAAGCTGACTCGTATCCGTATCCTTTTGAGCGGAATTTTTCTAAAAAGGCAAAGCCAATATCAACATCTTTTAATGAATCCCTTTTAATAAGACCACACATGCCAATTGGTGTAAGGTCTTCTTTTCGTTCTACTAAATAAAGGCCAAATCCGATTTTGTTATACATATCGACTGGTCCATTTACAATATATTTTTTAGCGTCTTCTAAGTTTTGAACTCTTTTATCACCAATAAACTGAATCCATGCAGGGTCGTTTACTAATTCAAGAATAAACGGAGCATCTTTTATATGAAACCAACGAAGATTGAGGCGTTCAGTTTCTAAAACTATCAATCTATTGCACCACCTTTACAGTTATAACAATTAGTATGGATTGTGTGAAACAAAAGTGCAACATATTTTAATGGAGATTTATTCGTTCACATAAAGTTCGTTTGTTTTGTATAAAAGGATATTTTATAATTAGGATTGATTGTAAAGAGAGAAACGCTCATGCAATGACTCCTAGGTAACTAGGAGTTTTTACTATATAACTATCATTATTACTAAATATGTCACACTACACATTTTACTCAAGGAGGTACATAATGAAAAAATTATATAATGCATCGTTTACTTATTTAATTATAGGTTTACTATCAGGAATATTTGCTAGGGAGTATGGGAAATTTAAAGGGATTTTAGGATCTACTTTGTTAAATCTTCTGCATACGCATACACTTGTACTTGGCTTTTTCTTCTTTTTGATTGCTTTAGGGTTAGCAAAAGTATTCGCGTTTCATGAAGTGAAAGGGTTTAATAAATGGTTTGTTTTACATAACATCGCACTAACTCTAATGTTAGGTTCGCTGGCAGCGAGAGGGCTTCTTCAGTTAAATGGAGCAGATTTCAAAGGGTTAACGTATATTGTAGGATTCTCTCATTCAATGATGGCAGTTACATTAGTTTGGTTTATGCTTTTAATAAAGAAGTCATTCAATATGAAATGAAAAAAGAACTTGTAGCGAGTGCTGCAAGTTCTTTTTTGTGTATAATAATCTTATTTTTCTAATTATTTTGTATAAAAATGGTATACTTATTTTAAAATTAAAAAAGGAGAGTTAGTGATGGAAATAACAATTGAACATTTAGTAAATGAATTAAAGGATATACTTCCTGAAGATCGAGTAGTAATCAATACGACAGTAAGAGAGTTACATAGTAAAGATGAATCATATCACACTAGTAGTTTACCTGATGTAGTTGTTTTTCCGAAAACGACTGAAGAAGTTAGCGAAATAATGAAAGTAGCGAGTGAGCATAAAAAACCTGTCGTTCCTTTCGGTGTAGGTTCTAGTTTAGAAGGACACATTATTCCATATGAAAAAGGAATCACAATGGACTTTTCACTTATGAATAAAATACTTGAAATAAGAGAGAAAGATTTTCTTGTGAGGGTACAGCCAGGAGTAACTCGCTCTCAGCTCAATAAAGAATTGAAAAAGTACGGTCTGTTTTTTAGTGTAGATCCAGGGGCAGATGCAACATTAGGTGGAATGGCTGCTACGAATGCGAGCGGAACCACAGCGGTAAGATATGGAGTTATGCGTGATCAAGTTCGTGATTTAGAGGTGGTACTTGCTGATGGACAAGTGATACATACTGGTAATTTAGCTGCGAAGTCATCATCAGGTTATCATTTAAATGGTATTTTCGTAGGATCAGAGGGTACGCTTGGATGCTTTACAGAACTAACGTTAAAAGTATACGGCATACCAGAACATGTGATGGCGGCGCGAGCATCGTTTCCAACTATAAATGATGCAGTAGAAGCTGTTATTAACATATTGCAAGCGGGTATTCCAATTGCTCGAATTGAACTCGTTGATGAACTATCGATGAAACAAGTAAATCATTATAATGAAACAAGTTACAGAGAAGAGCCTACACTGTTTTTAGAGTTTCATGGCAATGAAGCAGGACTAAAGCAAGACATTGAATTTACGAAAGAAATTGTTCTTGATCATAAATGTAAAGAAATTGCGTTTGAGACAGAAACAGCGGCAAGAAATAAATTATGGGATGCAAGACATAACTTAGCATACTCATATGTGCATAGTTATCCTGGTAAAAAGCTAATGAGTACAGATGTATGTGTACCAATTTCAGAATTAGCTGGCGCGATTCATCATGCGAAAGAAGTATTAGAGAAAGTAGGTCTAATTGGTGGTATCCTTGGCCATGTTGGGGACGGGAATTTCCATGTGCTTTTAATGATTAATCCAAATGATAAAGAAGAAGTGAAAAAAGCAGACGAAATAAATGAAAGTATCGTTCTATATGCTCTTAAACGAGGCGGAACGTGTACGGGAGAACATGGCGTAGGAATCGGAAAACGGAAGTACCAGGAAGAAGAACATGGGGCGGCATTACTCGTAATGGAAAAAATAAAGAAAGCTCTTGACCCGCAAAATATTTTGAATCCGAATAAAGTGTTCAAGTTGAAGGATAGGGGATGATAAAATGTGCAAAAACGTATTATACATTGTGAAGGCCTAATTATATTATTAGCCACGATTTATATGTATTCATTATATGAATTTAGTTGGATTATATTTTTAGTGTTTCTTTTAACGCCGGATTTATCAGCGTTAGCATACGGTATAAATAATCATGTTGGTGCAAAAATCTATAATGTATTTCACACATATACCATATCCATATTACTTGTTTTAATAGGTGTCTATTTTAAAATAGATACCGTTATAATGGCAGGCTTAATATGGACGGCGCATATCGGAATGGATCGAATGTTTGGATATGGATTGAAATATGAGACAGATTTTAAAGATACTCATATTCAAAGGTTATAATTGTTTTTGAGAAGAGGGACATATTGAAACAGAGAATTACTATCGAAGAATATAACATTAAATGGGAAAGTGAATTTTATAAACTACAAACTCTCATTAAAGATGTAATGGAAGGCAATATTTTATTTATTGAACATGTTGGGAGTACATCTGTTAAAGGACTTGCATCGAAGCAAATATTAGACATTGATGTTGTCATAGAAGATTACGAAATTTTTCCTGAAGTAGTAAAAAAGCTTGAAACGGTAGGGTACTATCACCAACTAGAGTGGAGCTTCAAAGGGAGAGAAGCGTTTGGAAGAAAGGATGCTTTCGTTCCATGGAGTGAGGAAAATACAGTTTGGATAGAACATCATCTATATGTGTGTGATAAGAATAGTGAAGAGCTAAAAAGACATGTAGCGTTTCGGGATTACCTTCGTAAACATGATGATGTTGCTATTGAATATGGTCGTTTAAAGAAAAAGTTAGCAAGAGAGTCGAAAAATCGAGTTAGCTATACGGAAGGAAAGACAGCTTTTATTACAGCAATATTAAAAAAGATAAACTAAGGCGGCAGAAGTACATGCGGCCTATTTTTTTAGATAGGAATCTGCCATTATAAAACAAATACAAACTGGCCCTGTTGGGTGCTGTGCGACTCAAATATAATGAGAAATAAAAGATTGGAAAAGAGGGAATTTATGTACATACCAAAATACTTCGCAATACAAGATGAAGAGATGAAGTGCGAAATAATCGAACAAAATAGCTTTGCAACACTATTCTCTCAACATAATGGAGAGCCATATGCAACGCATTTACCGTTGTTGCTAAATAGAGAAACACTCACATTACACGGGCACTTTGCACGTCCGAATGAACAGTGGAGAGATACTAGGGATCAGCAAGTACTAGCTATCTTTCAAGGACCGCATAGTTATATCTCTCCTTCATGGTATGAAACAAAAAATGCAGTACCAACCTGGAATTATGTTGCAGTACATGTATACGGTGAATTAGAAATTGTTGAGGATGAACAGGAATTATTAAATTCTCTTCAAGATTTATTACATACATATGAAGATCCAAAGAGTGCCTACTCACTTGATGATGTAGACCCGAATTATATGGCGGGATTAAGTAAGGGGATAGTTGGATTCAAAATAAAGATAAATAAAATAGAAGGAAAAGCGAAGTTAAGTCAAAATCATTCTGTGGAAAGAAGAAAATTAGTTGTGGGGGAACTTGAGAAAGTTAATAGTGAGGGGAGTAGGGGGATTGCAGGGTTGATGAGAAGATAGAGTTTACTTGAAAGGGAAACATTCTAAATAAGTGTATTTAAAAAGACCTTCTTAATTGAAGGTCTTTCGTTTTTTAAAGTGCTTTTTCAGCTGTTGTTTGGTTGTAATCTTTGCTTACGTCAACAGATTGAACAAAGTCAGGTCTTTGTGGTGCAGGGAAATCAGCGTGGCCTGCTTGATATGTAAATGAGCTATTTATCCCAATAGACACAATTCCGATAGCAGACAATCCTAATACGATAGAACTAATTTTTTTAATCATTTTAGAGCTCCTTTCTCAAACGTTTTTTCTTTTGCTTGTAACGCTTTATGAAAATATTCACTTGCTTTTATGTGATTATTTTCATTGTAAAGTTTAATCGCTAATTTTTCTGAATATTCTTGAGTGTAGTTATATAAAGATTCTTTGTCGAAATACGTAATTCCTTCAAGAATAATTTTTTCTAAGTCCTCAGCAGACTCATTATTGTTAAGTGACTCTAAAATTTTAAAATGAAGCATATATTCTTCATTATTTAGTTCCGTACAAATTTTTAATCCCTTTTTAATGAATTGATTTGCAACATTTATTTCACCAAGCTTAGAATGCTCTCTAGCTTGTAAGAAGATTGCTTTGAAATGAGTAGGCATTTTTGTCGTCACTTCAGATAGATGACGAATAGCTAATATCGATAAGTTTTGATTAGCATATAACCATCCTAAGTTATTACGAACCCTTAAAAGTAATGATTCTTCATTTTTTTTCTGTAAAATATTGATTGCTGAATTGTATTTTTCCTCTGCTTGCTCGTATTGTTTTAAATATACAAATGCCGCTCCTAATACGCTTTCACAAGAAGCGATGTTCGTTTCGTATCCTAAAGTTTTAATGAAGAGTTCTTTCGCTTTAGTTGCATATTCAATAGCCTCAATTGGTTGATAAAAATGATAATGGAAAATAGCCATTCGATAATAAAACTCACCTTGCTCTAAATCATCAGAAGTGTTTATTAGTAGTTTCTCAGCCTTTTCATACTGTTCACTTGCTAAATTATAGTTTGTTATTAAAGTAGCATAAACCGCTTTAAACAAATGGTAATAATAAGAAAGTGGGTGGTTAGATGAGATTGTATAAGAATCTATCTTATCAAAACTATCTTTTGCAATGCTTAAACTATCTGTTAAAACTTTATAACGAAAATCTAGTAAAGAATGGTATAGTGCTAAGTTTTCATCTTCTTTAAAGTTTAGTTCTTTTTCTTCAAGCTCATGTTTTAAATTTGTCGCCTGTGTAACATCTTGCTTTAGCATAGATAGATACCAGTCATTAAATAGTTTCATAACTTGTTCATTACCCTGTAATTGAACGTTCATAAAATCCCCTCGCTTTTTTGAATATTCTTATAAATTATGTTATCAAAAATAACAATATTTAGAAATGGGGTTTTATATTTCTCAATATTTGTTTAGTAGATTTACTATTAAGTCTATTGGAGTGAAGTGGAGTTGGTTTTATGGTTTACAGTGAGAGAAGAGGGGATATAATTAGGCCATTGAAATATGTTTAAGTGTTCTGTTGAGGGTATAAAAAAGATGTGTTCATAACAATTGTATGAACACATCTTTTTATGAAACAATCAAGTCCCACAAAAAGTACGATAAGGACGATTCGTCGGTGCGGGTGGAACGCAGTATTCTTCCTGATCCGTAGAGTATGCATAAGGGTTGGATAAAGCTTCAAGAAGCTTCTCCATTACACTATAGTCGCCATTTGTAACAGCTGCTTCTAATGCTTCTTCTACGCGGTGGTTCCTTGGGATAATCGATGGATTATTATTTTTCATCAGCTCGTAGGCGTTCGCTTTTGATTCGTCTTGTTGTTCTAATCGAGATTGCCACTCATTGTACCATTCTTTAAATTCAGTGCTATCGAAGAAAGGGCTACTTTCTAACGTATTAAGAGTTAAAGAACGGAAAGTATTTGTGTAATCCGCTTTATATTGCTCCATCATTTTTAAAAGTTTCTCAATAAGTGATCGATCTTGTTCTACGTTGCTAAATAGTCCTAATTTCTTTTTCATTCCAAGGAACCAATTGTTTTCATACTGTACACTAAATTTTGAAATTTCGTCTTGGGCAATCTTTAATGCTTCTTCTTCATCTTCGTGTAGGATTGGTATTAAAGATTCAGCTAATCGAGCGAGATCCCATGCTGCCATATATGGTTGGTTTCCATATGCATAACGGCCTTGTGTGTCAATGGAGCTAAATACTGTTCCTTGGTCGTAATTGTCCATAAATGCACAAGGGCCGTAATCAATCGTTTCGCCACTAATTGTTATATTGTCGGTATTCATTACACCGTGGATAAACCCAACGAGTTGCCATTTTGCGATGAGGCTTGCTTGTCTTTTAATGACTTCTCTTAGTAATGCAGTATATCGGTTTTCATGAGATTCAATTTCTGGATAATGTCTTTTAATCGTATAGTCAGCTAGCGATTTAAGATCCTCGATTGAGCTACGAGCTGCAGCGTATTGGAAAGTACCAACGCGTATATGACTACTAGCTACTCTAGTTAAAATTGCTCCAGGTAACTTTGTTTCACGGTAAGTTGGTTCACCAGTTGTAACAACAGCTAAACTACGAGTAGTCGGAATATCAAGTGCATACATTGCTTCGCTAATAATATATTCACGTAGCATCGGACCAAGGGCAGCACGACCGTCACCGCGGCGTGAATATGGAGTAGGGCCAGAGCCTTTTAATTGAATATCAAAACGATTACCTGATGGAGTAATTTGTTCACCTATTAAAAGGGCACGACCGTCGCCTAACATATTAAAATGTCCGAATTGATGACCAGCGTATGCTTGGGCTAATGGATGAGCGCCTTCTGGGATGGCGTTACCAGCGAAAATAGCAATTTCAGCTTCCTTTTTCAGTTCTTCAGGGTTAAAGCCAAGAGATATCGCTAGTGAATGATTTAGTTTCACTAGCTCGGGTGAACTTACGGGAGTAGGGGGGATTTCTGTATAAAATGAATGTGGCAAAGTAGCATAACTATTATCTAAATTCCAACCTACTTCATTATTTTTAGTCATTTTATCTCCTCCTTGCTTATTTTTTATTATGTATTTGTACGTATGTATTCTTTGTAAAGTTAACTAAAAGTATAATGTATTATTTCCCCTTGCAATCTATTGTAAGGACTTCAGTGCACTATGTCTATTTAACAGCAAATATAAAACCTCCATTTTACGAAAATGGAGGTTTTATTATTATTTGATTTTTACAATTATTTTCCCTTTTGCTCTTCCAGCCTCTGAATACTCCATTGCTTTTTGAGCATCTTCAAAAGGAAAAACTCGATCGATTATCGGTTTGATTTTTCCGGCTTCAATATAGTTTGCAATAATACGTAATTGATCCCCACTTGGTTTCATAAATAAAAATGAATATTGAGCATTATGCTTTTTTTCAAGTGCAGTAAGTTTTTTGCTAGCTAATGAAAATAAGAAAGTTTTAAAAAATCCAGAACCAAATTCTTTACCGAAGCGAGCATTCGGCATTCCTGAAACAGAAACAATGTTGCCACCGCTTTTTATAATATTGAATGATTTTTCAAGTGTTGTCCCGCCGATTGTATCAAATACTGCATCATAATTTGTTAGTATATCTTCAAATTTCTCTGTTTTGTAATTAATAATTTCATCTGCGCCAAGAGATTTTACTAAATTCGCACCAGCTTCACTGGCAGTTGTTGCAACGGTAGCCCCCATTATTTTTGCTAATTGGATAGCGAAAGTACCAACACCACCGGATCCAGCGTGAATTAAAATCTTTTGTCCTTTTTGTAACTGCATAATGTCATGTAATGCTTGATAAGATGTTAAGCCAACGAGTGGAATGGATGCTGCTTCCTCAAAACTTAAATTTTTCGGTTTTAAAGCTATATCATCTTCATGAATAGCTATATATTCTGCAAAAGTACCGATTTTATTTTTTCTTGGGCGTGCATATATTTCATCGCCAACTTTAAAGCGAGTCACTTTTGCGCCAACCTTTACGATAACACCTGAAAAGTCATTTCCAAGAATTAGTGGCATGTCATATTTAAGCAACATCTTCACTTTTCCATCGCGTATTTTAAAATCAATTGGGTTAATACTAGCTGCATGAATCTCTGCTAGCACTTCATTCTCATTTATTTCAGGAGTGGGTACCTCTATCATACGCATTGGAACTTTCCCATATTTATCAATCACCATTGCTCTCATTTCTTATACCTCCAAATACTGTTTCTTTATTTCAATAAAAATTGTTCAATAGCTTCTCAATATCTAATACAAGATTTTTTAATAAACCTAATTTTGTACGTATATCAATATAATAAAAGTTTTTTGTACCTTCTTTTCGCATTAAAATAATACCGGCTTCTCTTAAAATCCTAAGGTGATGTGATACGGCTGGTCGAGAAAGGTGTGTTTGTTTCGTAATTTCTCCTACACGTAATCCGGTTTGACATTCTGTTTCCATTAAAACTAACAAAATGGCTTGACGCGTTTCATCACCAATGGCTAATAATACTTTTTGAGAATCAATAAAATCTTTTTTTATAACATTTAATTGTTCTTGTTTATTCATTTCAATTACTTTACCTCCGGGTAATTAGTCGAATGGTTTAAGATGATAAACCGTTATATCGATAAGGTAATGCTACATGATTGTTGAATGAGCTGCAATATTGGGAAAGAAAATCGAGACGAATAAAATGGGTGCGACTTTCAACTTACAAAATAAAAATATTGTAAGTTGAAAAAGGGTATGTTAATCTTATAACCTAATTGAAAAATGAGTTTTTTTACACTCAACTTACAAATAATAAAAATTGTAAGTTGTTATTTGAATAAATTGGACGGTGAGGAAATGACAGAGAAGGCGTTAACGAAAAATGTTGTTTTAGATGCAGCAGAAAAAGAGTTGATGAAATACGGATGGAGTAGAACGACACTTGTTAGTATTGCGAAGTCACTTGATGTGAGTCATGCGGCTTTATATTCTTATT
This sequence comes from Bacillaceae bacterium OF18-1A, assembly GCA_027694045.1. Taxonomy (GTDB): domain Bacteria; phylum Bacillota; class Bacilli; order Bacillales; family Bacillaceae_G; genus Bacillus_A. The sequence goes on from JAQEWB010000009.1 coordinate 25,369, forward strand.
TTCGGAGTAAGGCTACATTGCGCGATGCTATTTTAGAAAGATGGTTGTTCAAGTACTCAGGTCAGCTTGAGAAAATTGCTGGGAAAGATGGAGAGACGGCAACCATTTTACAAGAGTGGTTCTACTGTTTATTTCAGCTTAAAAAGAAAGAACTACTTGAAAACGAAGAGTTATTTACATTAAATAGTTCGTTAGTGCAGCAAAAGAATAAAGTTATTCAAGAGCATGAAAAAAGATTAGTTGGACAACTGGAGAAGGTAATAAACCTTGGGATAGAGCGCAATGAGATTGAAAAACAAGATAGTTTGTTTTTAGCGCATACGTTATTTAGCTTGCTTTCATCGTTTTATCATCCTGCTTTTTCTGAGAGATGGAAAGAAGAGAGGATAGATGAAGAATTTCAAAAGTCATGGGAAATGGTTGCTCGTGGCATTTTTCAAAAGTAAAGAACTATGTATCATATAAGGAGAGATTATATGAGTCATTATAAAGAAGAACAACACCGCGTCAATGTAGTGATTGAAAAAGTAGATGAGGTACTGGAAGAGCTTGATGGTCGAGTTGGTTCGGTGAAGTCTGAAATTGTAAGTATTAGAAAAAACTTTTGGGAAGATGTAAAAGTAAATATAGATAATATTAAAGAAGCGGTTGAAACGGCGGCGAGTATTAGGCAAGAAGCTGAGATTCTTTCAGAAAGAGAGCATACACATCGCCATGCGAAAAACGAATATAACCTTTTAACGAAAATAAAAGAGACGCCGTATTTTGGGCGAATTGATTTTAAAGAAGATGATGAAGCGGATACTGATGAAATTTATATCGGTATCGGCTCTTTTTATGATAAAGAAAATGATGAGTTTTTAGTATACGATTGGCGGGCACCTATTTCGAGTCTGTACTACGATTACACTTTAGGGAAAGCTCAATATAAAGCGCCGATTGGTACAATTTCAGGTGATTTATTTTTAAAACGTCAATACATCATTCGAAGTGGAAAGATTCAGAGCATGTTTGATACAGGTGTGACGATAGGTGATGAATTATTACAAGAAGTACTTGGACGAAATGCGAGCGAGCAAATGAAAAGTATTGTAGCGACAATACAAAGAGAACAAAATCAAATTATTCGAAACGATAAAAGCGATGTGTTAATTGTGCAAGGGACTGCTGGAAGTGGGAAAACTTCGGCAGCACTGCAGCGTGTTGCTTATTTATTGTACCGATACCGCAGCACAGTTAAAGTGGATCAAATTCTACTATTTTCTCCGAATGAATTGTTCAATAGTTATATTGCGAACGTATTGCCAGAGCTTGGAGAGGAGAACATGCAGCAAACGACTTTTCAGGCGTATGTTGAGCATATGATTGGAAAGAGTTTTACTGTAGAAGATGCTTTTTCACAGTTAGAATACGTGTTAACAAAAGAGCATGAAAGTACGTATGAAACTAGAGTAAAAGGAATTCAATATAAATCTTCGGTTGAATTTATGGGATTACTTGAGAAATACGCGAAAAGCCTAAGGGAAAAAGGGTTACAATTTCATGATATAACCTTTAAAGGTGAAATGATGATAAAGGCAAAAGCAATATATGATTATTTTTATAGTATAGACATATCTATTGCTATACCGAATCGAATGCAACTTACAATGGAGTGGATTTGTAAGAAGTTAAACGACTTTGAAAAGATAGAAGTGAAAAAAGGTTGGGTAGAACGAGAAATTCAATATTTAAATAAAGAAGATTACAATCGTTTGTATGAAAAATTAGAGAAGGATAATCAATTTGATTATTATGAGAAGGAACATGAGTTATTAACGAAATATGTAGTGAAAAAACATTTTCGTTCGTTACGTATAAAGGTGAAAAAATACGCTTTTGTAAATTATCCTGCGATTTTCCAGCAGTTATTTGAAAGCATGCAGAAAGATGTTTTCGTACCAGATTGCTGGGAAGAGATATGTAAGCAAACGGTAGAGCGTTTGAAGAAGAAAGAGTTAGCATATGAAGATGCTACGCCGTATTTATTTTTAAAAGAGTTAATGGAAGGTTTTAAAACGAATCATCTTGTGAAGTTTGTATTTATTGATGAAGTGCAAGATTATACATCTTTTCAATTAGCCTTTCTAAAGAGACTATTTCCGAAGGCGAAATGGACATTACTTGGTGATCGTAATCAAAATATTTTTTCTCAGGAGAATAATAGTATCTCCACATTATTTGCAGATCGTAAAGTAGAAACAGTTCAGCTTAACCGTAGTTATCGATCGACAAAACCGATCATTGAATTTACAAAGTGTATGATTTCAAATGGAAAAAATATTGAAGCTTTTAACAGGGATGGAAAGAAGCCTGTTTATATACAAGTAAGTGATGAACGAGAGCGTGTAGATAATATGATTCTTAAGATGAAAGGGTTAGAAGAAAAGGGCCATAAAACAATTGCGATTATTTGTAAAACAAATGAAGAATGTATGAAAGTGATGGAGCTCATAGGGGATACATTGCATGTCCATCTTATGCAAAAAGAGAATACAACGTATGAGAAAGGTGTTGTTGTTATTCCTGCTTATTTGGCGAAAGGGATAGAATTTGACGCTGTTATTATATTTGATGCTTCAAATGACAACTATTATAGAGAGTCTGAACGTAATTTGTTTTACACAGCGTGTACGAGAGCGATGCATGAATTGTATGTGTATTATGCTGGGGAACCAACGAACTTTCTCGCGCATATTCCAGAAGGTTTATATAAAAGGGAGAGATGTTAAATGGCAAATCAATATAATACTTTTCAAAATTGTAGTAAGGAAGTTGCAATAATATTACCGATTCCAAAGTATGTGAAATTAGTACGTGAGCATGAGGAATTACGTGATGGCGTCCAAGTTTCCATTCAGCGTTATCAAGCGGAAAAACCACTACATTACGGCGGTTCTCATATTACAACTATTACTTCTCAAAATGGTAAGTATTTATTAAGTTACACAAATATGATGCCGGTATACTCTAATACATTACCCCATAAAGATGAGGCGGAAAAAATAGCGATGGATGTAATGGAAAAGGTTGATCAACAATATGCAAGTGGTTTAACTTTACTCCGTATTGAAAAACAAACGAGACAGTATGAAAATGAAGGAGAAATTAATGTTTTCCCTGTATTGTGGGTGAAAATGATGCATCATAACGGTAGTTTCAACTGGGTAACAATTGGAGGCGATGGACAAATTATCGAATTTGAGCGTGACGTACGCTGGGATTATATGATGAGCCGCCGTCAAACGGAAATGTGGAATTACGATAATTGGATCTTGGCACGTATGGGGAAAGGGCCACAATTAATGCCACCATCTGCCTTAGCTTAGAAGTTATCTATTTTAAAAAATATTCACAAATTTCAATAGGTTTGATATGATTAACTTCAACAAGTTAATAGAGGCCGGAGATATTTGAGATAAGCCATAAATTTATTTAGGTATACAGGAGGAATGTAGCTTAAATAATTTATGGCTTTTTTTATTGGATGAGCCATACACAATAGGGAGGGTTGTAGGAATTAAATAGTATAGTAATAGTTTTTTGTATTATAAATATATTTGTTAGATTGGAATTTTAATATAAGCTTATAAAAATAATGAAAATATATCTTCTATTTCGTGTAAATCTCATTAACTTGTTGAAATTTGCAACGTAGGAAGGGTTAGAAGGATGAGAAAAATTATTAGCGTTTTAGTTATTTTCTTTATGACGGGAAGTATCTTTGCTGGGAGAGCTGTTCAAGCGAAAGCAGAAGGAAAGCATGAGTGGAATACGAATAAGTTTTTAAATATTGCGCATCGCGGAGCAAGTGGACATGCACCTGAGCATACTTTTGCTTCTTATGATCTTGTGAAAAAAATGAAAGCGGATTATTTGGAGTTAGATATTCAATTAACAAAAGATGGCCAATTAATTGCAATGCATGATACAACAGTTGATCGCACTACAAATGGAACAGGTGAAGTACGAGATAAAACGTTAAGTGAAATAAAGAGTTTAGATGCAGGATCATGGTTCAATAAAGCTTATCCAGAAAAGGCTAAGCAAGAGTATGTTGGGCAAAAAGTTCCGACTCTTGAAGAAATCTTCCAAAAGTACGGAAGAAGCATGAAGTATTACATTGAAACAAAATCACCAGATGTGTATCCAGGAATGGAAGAGAAATTGTTAGTGTTGTTAAATAAATATAATTTAGTAGGCCAAAACATGTCTTCTAGTCGTGTTATGATTCAATCATTTAGTAAAGATAGCTTAAAAAAGATTCATAGTATGAATGAAAATATTCCATTAGTCCAATTGCTTTGGTATTATCCAAATGAAAACAATGAGATTGTTGAGTGGTCTAGCATTACACATGAACCGAAAAGTGTAACGAATGAAGATTTTCAAGAAATTAAAAAGTATGCAGTTGGTATTGGGCCAAACTTACGTAATGATAATGGAGAACTAATTATTGATGAATCATATATGAAAATGGCTAGGAAAAATGGACTGTTAATTCCCCCGTATACAATTAATGAGAAACCAGATATGAGGTTGTTAATTAAATGGGGTGCTACAGGAATGTTTACAAATTATCCTGATCGATTACATAGTGTGTTGAAGGAAAAATAAGTGGAATAGGAAAAAGGGTATGCCAGTGTTTTCGGTATACCCTTTTTACGTCAGCTCCCCAATAAACCAAATTTCTTCTTCATGGCATTCATCGTCATCATGAATAGTATCTTGAAAGTGTAAAGTTTGAACAGTATTACAAATTGAAATGCCCGATGACTCCCAATAATCGGGCTCATTTGAAAGAGGAATCCATTTTTGATATTCACCATTTCTGTTGAAAAAGTTGCGAAAGTAGTCATCGTTTTTAAATACAATAATTTGAGAGTTCCACAAATGTTCTATAGAAATCAAAGTAACGACTCGGTATGTATTTGTATCGTTCGGTTTTATTTTCGTTAAATGATTGGCTTGATTTAATAAAGTTTGAATACACAATTCTTTTACTTTTTTCGGTGTTTTATGAGACTCGATAAAAGCTTGGGAAACTGGTAAAGGCATACACCAATATTCATTGTTATAGAAAGTAGAAGGGAACGTTTTTGTATGTTCCTCAATGCGTTTAATCATAGTGTTTGTTTTTTGTTTCATACCACGTATTTTCTTTTCATGCATTGTGAGTCATCTCCATAAATTTTTGTAATGCAGCTGAGCGAAATATATCGTTTCTAGTAATGAAAGTAGTAGGAACTTTTTTGAAGCTATTTGGTAAAGGATTGAATGATAAGTCATGTTCATGCCCCTTTAAAATGGATTTCATCATAATTGCTACACCTATACCTGATTTTACACATGCAAGTATTGCTTCAATTGTCCCGAATTCTAATACTCGTTTAGGCGAGATTCCTTCTTCTTGAAGCCAGTCTTCTAATAAACTTCTATAATAGCAATCGTGACTAAAAGCGAGTAAATTCATATCTTCTATGTCTTTAAGAGAGGACAAAGGTTTTTTACTAATGAGAACTAATTCTTCTTCCCGAAATACATTTGCATGAAGTTCAGCATGCTGAATAGTTCCAGCGATAAATGCCCCGTCTAGTTTTCGTTCTAACACAAGCCTAATTAGTTGTTCAGTTGTATTTGTTTCTAAAATCAATTCGACTTTTGGGTACTTCTCATAATAGGACGTTAATATAGATGGAAGCCTTACAGCAGTTGTAGATTCTGTACATCCAATTTTTAAAGTTCCTTTTGGCTCAGTTCCATTACTTTGGACAGCTTTAACAGATTGATCCATTAAGTGGAGGATTTGTTTTGCATACGTTAATAAAATCTCACCGTTAGAAGTTAACGTAACACCTTTTCCATTTCGATAAAATAAAGGTACACCTAATTCGTTTTCTAATTGTTTTATGCGCATCGTAACACCAGATTGCACATAGTTTAACTTTTTAGCTGCATGAGATATATTTTTTTCGTTTGCAACTTCGTAAAAAACAGTTAAATCTTTTATGTCCACGTATCATCCCTCCGAAAAGGTATCAATTTTTTTGATGGATTATATAATTAATGTTTATGTTATATGATATCAAAATCTTCATACAATGGAAGGATATGGAGGGATTTTTGATGTTAGTGGAGGAAAAGGTGAGTAGTTCCTATAAGTGGATAATGTTAATTTTTGCAACGATTGCTCAAGCAACAGCGACACTTATAACGTATGGTGTCGGAGTTTTTGTTTTATTTTGGAGAGAAGAATATTCGCTTACGAATATGGAGAGTGGATTGTTAATCAGTGTTGTGAATATTGGTCCGTTATTTTGTATGCTTTTCGTCGGTCGGCTACTCGATCAATATAATGAAAAATTATTAATTTGTATCAGTTCATTTTTGCTAGGGAGTTCACTTTTACTGACTAATATAGTAAGTGGATTTAATGGATTACTCTTTGTCCTTTTATTAGTAGGAATATTTTATAGTGTTTCGCAGCCGGGAGGAAGTAAAGTGATAATGAAATGGTTCTCCAAAGAAAATCGTGGGTTAGCGATGGGGATCCGGCAAGCCGGTATACCGGTTGGTGGTGCGCTAGGGGGAGTATTGATTCCTTTTCTTACAATAAAATATAATGTGTCTTATGCGATAAATATAATTGCATGCATTTGTATCATTGGAGGGTTTTTATTTTTCATATTTTACAAGGATCCATATGTTCAGGAGAAAGTAAAAGAAGAACGTATTAACCGCTCTATTTGTATGCAATTAAAAGCAGTGATAAATAAAAAAGAGTTGTATCCAATCTATATAACAGGTATTAGTATGATTTCATTGCAAATGGTGTTAGTCGGACACTTTATTAAATTTTTAGTAATAGAACAATCTATTACGCCCATTTTAGCAGGGAAAATATTTTCAGTTATGTTCTTTTCCGGAATGGTTGGTCGTATTATATTGGCAGCTGTTAGTGATTTGCTTTATAAGGGGAACCGTCGCATCCCTTTATTTATATCGGTCTGCACGTCTATTGGTGTTATTCTCATATTAGTAATGAGTATACATACAATAACGAGTGGAGTATTGTATGTTGTAAGTGCATTGTTAGGGTTCTTTTCAATTGGCTGGTTCAGTCTTTTTATAGTCGAAGTTGCAGAATCGGCAAGTGAAGAATGTGTAGGGATGACGGTCAGTTTTGCTCTGACATTAAATCAAATTGCTATTATTGTCGCACCTATTTTATTTGGCTATATTGTAGACGAGAAAGGGTATACGTATGCGTGGATGTGTATAGTTGTATTATTAAGTATCTCCGTAGTTAGTTTATATAAAGTGAAACTTTAAACAGTGGGGGGTCTTACTGCCCGGCGAATAGCGGGATAAATATAATGAAAAATGAGTAATGTAAATTTTTTATGAAGAATATCTTAAGACATGCCGAATGAACGACATTTCTTTTTTGTTTGCTGTATAATCAAAATTGTGAATGAGATTTATTTTCAATACCGTTCGTTTCCTCTTTTGAAATTACCTGTAATTTTAGCCATAATCAGTTGTTTTTCTTTATCATTATTTGCATGATTTATTTTGTTTAAAAATTTTTCAGCGTCATTTCCTTTTAAAGTCATAATTTGTTTTCCGTAATATTCAATTAATACTATGTTGTTTTTTGTTATCCGATAATGAAACATCATATCATCTAAGCAATCGCGTTTATCAGTTTTTTTCATATGTTCATCTCCATTCTTTATGATGTGTAACAAATGTTACATAAGAAATTGAAATTATAGTTAGACGCATCCGATTGCAAGGTGGAAATTTTGCAAGAAAGAAATACAATAGAGAGTAGTCGAAAACTAGATGTGAGAAAAAGGAATCTGATCAAATAGGGTGAATAATAGATTAGGAAATATTATAAATAAAAGATATAGAATAGAATGGATGCACGTTAAGTGAAATTAGATAAAAGAGGGTTCCTATTATGTTAAAGAAATGGTTAATCGTTTTCTTTATCTTTGCTATTTTTTGTGGAAGTGTCGCTACACTAATATATGCAAATAAAGATAAAAAATATGATACAAAAGCATTTTCGAATTTAAAGGATAAACAGAAGGACGATAAGCAAGAAGTTAGTGCAAATGAGAAGAAGCGCTACGAAATGGCAGCTGAAAAACTAGATCAATATTTAAAAGATAGAGGGTTTAATGGGAGTGTTCTTGTAGCCAGTAAAGATCATGTGATTTTACGAAAAGGTTACGGATACGCGAATGTGGAAGATAAAGTATTAACAACACCACGAACGAGATATCGCATTGGTTCGATTACGAAAACCGTCGTTGCAATATCGATTATGCAGCTAAGAGAAAAAGGGAAATTGAATATTGAAGACAATGTAAATAAGTATATCCCATCGTTTCCAGCAGATAAAAATATTACGTTGCGAAATTTGTTAACACATACGTCTGGATTACCCGAACAGGGACAAGGAAGTGTTGATGCGGCGTCACGTTTAAAGTTAGTAACTTGGATTGGAGCACAAAAATTGCAGTTTCCTGCAGGGACAGGATGGAAATATACAGATTATAACTATATGGTGCTTGCGTATATTGTAGAAAAGATAGCAAAGAAACCACTGGCTGAATATGTGAAAGAAAATATTTTTACTCCTGTTGAAATGCATGAATCGGGAATGGGGGCAACTCTCCCTGAAGATATTTTCTTGGCAGAAGGTTATACGAAAAAAGATAATGGTTTAATAGCCACGCCTCGCTTGAAAATGAACTGGCTATATGGCTGCGGAGAAATGTATACGACTGTTGAAGATATGAAAAAGTTAGATGAAGCTATTATGGATGGTAAACTACTTTCTAAACAAAGCTTATCAGATATGTTTACTGCATCCCCTGCTAGAAGGTATGGATTTAGTTTCTACATTTATCCGGATTATTATCATAACCACGGTGTGTTAGCTGGATGGAATACATTTAATAATTTTAATTGGGATAAACGAACGTTTGTCATTTTATTCTCTAACGTACAAAATGGTATGAATGATGCCTTTAATCAAGAATTTAGGAAATTGGCGAATGATTTAATAGAAGGAAAATAATTACTTTGGAATCGGTATTGATATGAAACTATCAATACCGATTTTTTATTTAGTACGTTAGCAACTAGGGAAGAGTTAATATGAGAATAAATTCATGAATGATGTTAAATATTAGGGAAGATAATGCGTGAAGTTACGGAATGTTAGTTGGGAATTTTTACATTGATAAAAAAAGCTTGAGCTTCACATTATGTGAAGCTTTATATTATTGGAGAAACGAACAGGAGGTTAGAGCAATGAAAAAAGCAGTAAAGTTTTGTTTAATAGCTACATTATCTACAGCGATTATGAGTGGGTGTTCTTTTGAAGGAAACAATGAAAATGCTAAAGGGAAAGAGGATAAAAAAGTAGAGGTACAGAAAAGCGCTGGGAAATATACGATGCCAGATGAAAAAGATAAACATGAAGGTACATGGCTACAATGGCCACATGAATACACGTATGGGAAAGAGTATAAAGAAGAAGTTGAGCCAATTTGGGTGAAGATGGCAAGTGCTTTAACTGAAGGTGAAAAAGTTCATATTGTTGCATATGATGGGGATGAAAAAGAGCGAATTAACAAGCTTTTAACAGACGAAGGGTTAAATATGGAGAAGGTTGATTTCTTTATTGCTCCTACTGATGATGTGTGGGCGAGAGATAGTGGACCGATTTTTGTTTATGATGAAAATAAAAATTTAAAAATATTAGATCCAGCATTTAATGGTTGGGGGAAGAAAACACCTTATAAAAATGATGCTCGCATACGTGAGAACGTTAGTAAACAATCAGGAATTGAAAGAATTGATTGGGGAAAATTTGTCCTGGAAGGTGGCGCAATTGAATTAGACAGCAATGGAACAGCTTTATTAACGCGAAGTGCAGTAACGAATAAAAATAGAAATCCGAATTTATCAGAAAAGGAAATTGAAAAATATGTAAGTGACCTTGGAGTGAAACACTTTATTTGGCTAGACGGAGTGCCTAATTTAGATATTACTGATTTTCATATTGATGGATTTGCTAAATTCCATGATAAATCTACCATTGTAACGATGAAAGAAGATGATCTAGCTGAATGGGGATTATCAAACAAAGATATGGATACGTTGTTAGATGCAAAAAATGCTTCAGGAAAGAAGTATAAGTATGAATATTTACCACTTAGTAAAGAGGAGGTTACATTAGAAGACGGAAAAACGCTGGATTATAAAGGGTCATATATCAATTATTACATTGGGAATACAGTTGTATTGGTGCCTAATTATAATGACCCAAATGACAAAATCGCAAACGATACGATTCAGAAGTTATACCCAGATCGTAAAGTAGTCGGTATTGATGTGAGAGAGCTTTATAAAAATGGCGGTATGATTCATTGTGTGACGCAGCAACAACCGATTTCATTGAAGTAATCAGTTTCTATAAGGTTGATGATTCTACTACTTAAGCTATAGTGAAGAGTTGTTTCTACTACAGAATTATCCAAAGGGTGAGGGAATAAATATGGAACAAAAAGGAATTATTTTTACTGCAATACCAGATGAATCGAATGAATATTATGAACCATTTTATGAAGACATTCTTTACTTTAATGAATGCTTACATGAAAAAAAATCACTTGCCGATCAATTTATATCTTTATCTGTTGAAGAGCAAGACTTTCCTACAAACTTTTTTGAGTATGATGATATTTGGCTAAGAGATGTTGCGCCAGTTGTAACGAATCATCTTGTTAAATTTAAATATCGACCAAATTATTTACCAGAGGATCAAGGAAAGTATTTAGATCAGCAATTTAATAAATGGTTGAAGAAAAATGACTTTGATTATGTAAAATCCCCGTTAATATTGGATGGTGGTAATCTGATTTGGAATAAAAAAGATACCGTTATATTAACAGAACGCATATTTGATGATAACGATGATTGGACAGAAGAGGAAATTATAGAGCAATTAGAGTGGGATTTAGATGTGAGCCGAGTTATTATTATTCCTGCTGAAGAAGGAGATGTACTTGCACACGCAGACGGAATGGTCAAATTTATTGATGAACACACAATGTTTATTAGTGATTTTCTAGGGGGTCGTGAATTTAGATATCATGTTCAAGAGATTATTCAAGAGCAAATGCCAGAAGCTGAATTTATAGTTGTTCCTTCGTCATATACAGAGAAAGGTCAATATGATCAAGAAATAGCGTCGGCAAAAGGGTTATATATAAATATGTTAGAGACATGTGATGCTCTTTACGTTCCTAAGTTTGGATTAGCGAAAGACGGGGAAGTTTTACGATATATTCAACAGTATACGGAGAAACAAGTTATTCAAATTCATGTAGGAGAAATATCGACTATGGGAGGCGCAATGAATTGTTTAACGTGGTATTGTCCGGATTATTTGTTACCTTCCAAAATGAAAAGATTGAGTAATCAGAATGGAGAATCTTCAATTAGAAAAATTTTTGATTGGTTTTAATAAATAAGCGTATAAGAAAATGTAGTCAAGGGGTATTTCTATGTATACAATTACTGAGTTTTCACGGATTTGTAAAATGAGTACGCGAATGCTAAGGCACTATGACAAGGAAGAGATATTGAAACCAGCATATGTGAATCCAGTGAATGGATATAGATACTATGAGCAAGGACAGCTAGAAATAGCGTTAAAAATTAAAAAGCTGAGGGAGTACAAGTTTCCTTTGCCGAAAATTAAAGTAATACTGCAGTCATCAGATCAAGATTCATTTATTCACCATATGCAAGCGCAAATTATCGAGTTATCTCATGAGGTGAAACAAAATTTACGGGTGATTTCAGAAATGAATGAAATGGTAAATATGAATACGGCTTTAAATATTGCTCGCCATAGAAATTACGATATATTAATTGGAATGCGAAATGAAATGACGGTAATTGCTGAAAGAGTACAAATAGATATAGAGGAGCTAGATGACTATTTTTATGATTTATATGAAAAAGTACAAAAAAATAGTTTGCAAATAGTCGGTTCACCGTCCGTAGTCTTTTATGATGAAGAGTATATTCCAAATCACAGTGATATAGAATTAAGGATTCCGATAATTGCTGGAGATGATAAAGGGATATTTCAAGCGTGCGAAATAAAAAATCTATATGAGCACCAAATCGTTACTACTATTCATTATGGTAGTTATGATTATATAGGTTACGCTTATATGGCGTTAGAAGAGTGGATTGAAAGAAATGGTTATATAATAGAAGGGCATCCATATGAAGTTTATATAAAGGGATCTGAATGTGATGGTTTAGTAGAGGAATATGTGACACAAATTTGTTTATTAGTTACGAAAATCGAATGAGAATTGTCGATGTTTCTGTAAATGAGGTAATTCAAGTGAAAAAGCATGCAGAGCATATACTCTGCATGCTTTTTATAATGCTGAAAATTCTTCAACAAGTGAGCTAAAACGATTTAGTGCGCTTTCAATCGGTTCTGGTGTAGTTAAATCAACACCAGCTTTTTTCAGTAGATTTAATGGATAGTCAGAACTTCCGCCTTTAAGGAATTCGATATAGTTTTTCTGAGCATTTGGGTCACCGCTTAATAGTTTGTCAACAATTTGAATGGCAGAGGCGAATCCAGTTGCGTATTTGTACACGTAAAATGGACGATAGAAATGAGGGATTCTAGACCATCCGTATTTTACTTCTTCATCAAATACAATGGAATCACCGTTATATTCTCTAAATAGCTTTTCATAAATTTCACTGAAAACTTGTGCATTTAATGGTTTACCTTGCTCAGCCATTTCATGTGTGATTTTTTCAAACTCTGCAAACATGATTTGTGTAAAGAAAGTACCTTTAAAGCTATCGATAAAGTAGTTGATTAAATGATTACGGACGTTTGTTTCTTTCGCTTCTTTTAATAAATAGTGAATTAATAATACTTCATTTACTGTAGAAGCGACTTCTGCAACAAAGATAGAGTAGTGTGCAGAAATTCTCGGTTGGTATCCGTGTGAATAGTGTGTATGCATACCATGTCCACATTCATGAGTTAGCGTGAAAAGGCTATTTAAATCATCGTGATGATTTAAAAGAATGAAAGGGTGAACGCCGTATACACCGAAATTATAAGCACCTGAACGTTTTCCTGGTGTTTCTCTCACATCGATATATCGTTTATCTTTAAAGCTTTTTAATGTTTCGATATATTCTTCACCTAAAGGAGCTAGCGATGCGATCATAATGTCAAACGCTTCATCATATGGAATATCTTGTTTTACACCCGGTACTAAATCGACACTTAAGTCGTATTGGCGTAGTTCATCCACATTTAATTTTTCTTTTCGAAGTTCATTGTATGTATGTAATGACTGAATGTTTTTCTTCGTCGTATGAATTAAGTTTTCATATACTTCTTTCGGAACCATATCGCCAAATAATGATTTTTCTAAAGCAGATGGATATTTTCTTAGCTTTGAAACAGTAACGTTATTTTTAATTGCAGCGGATAAAGTAGAAGCGATGGAGTTCTTTAACTGAACGTATGGTTTGTAATACGCTTTATAAGCTTCTTTTCGTTTTTCACGATTCTCATCTTCTATTAACTTCGAATACATTCCACGTGTTAAATGCACTTTCTTTCCATCATCAGTCGTTACTTCACCAAATACTATGTCTGCATTATTTAACATACCAAATGTATGTTGCGGAGAGGAAAGTGCTTCACCCATTTGGGATAAAATTTCTTCTTGGTCTTTAGTCAATACGTGTTTTTTGTAACGATATAACTCAAATAAATCTTCTTTATAATATTGTAAGCCTTCGTTTTCTTCTATGTAAGAACGTAAAGTGTCTTCATCTATGCTAAGTAAAAATGGAGAGAAAAATGATTTAGCTGCGCTTACTTTTACGTGTAATTGTGATGCTTTATCGACAAGTGATTGGGCGTCAGTATCGCGTGTATCTAAGTCGGATTGTAATCGTGCATAAGCGAACATTAAAGATAGTATGCTAGATATTTCTTCACTCTTCGTTAAATAAGCTAGTAAACGATTGCCATCGTAAATATTACCGTTAAACTCTTTAAGTTCGTTCGTTAATACTTCAACTTTTTTATAATCACTTTCCCAATCTTCAATTGTATGGTAAATGTCCGTTAAATTCCATTTTTCATTGTCAGGTACGTGTAATCGATCTTTAAGTTCTGTCATAATCATTTCCTTTCTAAATATGTAGTTATATTTCTATATAACTATGAAATACAACAAATTGCAAAAAATCCCTGCTGAAAATTAAAAAGCCTTGCAGTAAATAGCAAGGCTTAAATAGCTATTGCGTAATTCCGAACTTGGAGTATAGAAGGTTTGTATATTGCTCATCTGTAACTGTTTCTTTCGTTTTTTCACCGTTTTTCGCTATCGTTAAACTATCTTTCGTTAAAGATGCATGCCCATCTTCCGTAAGTTTGACGATAAGAGGAACTTTATTAAATGGTGAACTTTCATTTTCAACAATCATTTTTTGTGCTGTATTCGCTATCGTTTCGTCTACTTCTTCTATATAAAATGCATAGCCTAACGTCCAATCGTTAGCGGGAGATTGGTCTAGAAACGCATTATTTTTACGCATTTCTAAAACATAGTTTCCTTTTTCAGTTGTTTCTTTGCGAATACGATAATCGCCTGTTACGGAGTGGACAACCTCACCTGAGAAAGGAACAGGTGCAAGAGGTAAGTAAGATCCAAAACCAACTTCAATTAAATAAAGTTCATTATCATATGTTAAAACGGTAGCGACATGCCCAGAACTAACAGCCCATATAGAATGAGCAGCGTTATAAACTGTTCCTGAAACTAAATGAACATGAAATCCAGCGTCTTTAAGGAAGTAATACATTGTAGGATTTAGTTCATAACAAAGGCCACCTCGATTGTTTACTAAAATCTTCTCTTGAAGATTTTCTTTTGTTATTTCTTTAAAGTTCTTTTCAAGAATATTTAAGTTTTCAAAAGGGACAGTTCGTGCCATCGCGGACATAATGTGAGGTAAGTCCTCAAATGAAACTGTTTCTTTTTCTTCTATACGTAATCGTGCGAAAAATTGTTTTTGAAAATCGGTCATCGAAATCCCTCCAGTATGATTGTATAGATAAATCGTAAACAAAATTGAATAAGATGTGAAGTGAAACTACTTGGAGTATTTGAACTGCTTGTTACTTTACTCATAAGTTAGCTGTTAGTGTATGCGAATTTGTATACAGATGGAGTTAAGGAAATAAAGGCGATGATTGTTTTTAGCCACTGATATAATGGGATGAATAAGAAACTGCATGCTTGGGTGAAGAGGATGTTTCATAGAATGTTGATGACTCGGGGATTGTTGATGGTGAGACGTTATGTTAACTTTACGTGTATAAGATATACACGGTTCTTTATCCAACTAACAAAGCAGGATAGTTGGATAAAGGCTATAGATACCGGGAAAGCTATTCCGTAAAAACAAACGGATGGTGATATTCATAAGAAGGCCTTTCATTTTATTATTAAGTATTACATTTTTGTTTTTAATAACAACTAAAGTCTATTCACAAAATGAACTTACAAGAGAGAAACTATTGGAAGAAACTTTGATGATTAGATATATACCATTCATCTTAGAAAGTACTGATAATAAATTATTTATGTGTGAAAGAATTACTGCCATAAAAAGATTTGGTGGAAATAATCGTCAACACGAATTAACAATAGAGGTAGTAACCTTTGAGCAAGCACATTCGCCCCCGTACAACTTAATTCGAATAACACTAACCGATCCACCACCAGAGAAAATAAAGGTTACAAATGTAGAACGTAAAGAAAATTTATCAATTCAACAACTTAATAAACATTGCGGAAAATAGATAATATTCAAATTGTACTAGCGGGTGTGATGCTTTAATAATCGTATCATATTGACTTCCGCTAACGATAATTATATGAACAAGAAAGTCCTCCAATTTAACAATCTGGAGGACTTTTATTTGTGAGTTTAATAACTATAACTATGTATAGTGAATCAATCCACACTATGTACAAAAGGTAACTAATAGTGTAAAATTACACTATTAGTAGAATTGAACACTTATTTGTGAAGGTGATATCATTTGGATAAAGAAACTGTAATTCATTTAATTTCTAAAAATGTTCGACTCATTCGTCTTGAAAAAGGATATTCCCAAGAAAAAATGGCTACTGTTCTAGGGATTTCTAAAAAGACATTGGTTCAAGTTGAAAAAGAAAGAACATCGATTGGTTGGACAAATGCAGTCGTAGTTTGTGCCTTATTTAAAGAGAGTCAAATTTTAAAACATATTTTAGGAGAAGAACCATTTGAAGTAATCGAAATTCTAGCTCACGATAGTATGGATACTCCAAAAGTAAAAACATTAGGAGGAAAAATGTTTTGGAATGAGATTGCAAAAAAAGGTGAATTTCGAGTACAACAAAACGTGATCAGTCAACATTTTCGCATTTTAGATGATAATGACTATAGATGGTATAGCACGTTTGAAGAAGACGAAGTTATGAAGCATTTTCATGAATTAGTTAATGAATAATTAAATTTCAAAGGGGCAAGGAACAATTATGTGTGCTTCTTATGAGGGGCTAGTAGTTATTTTTGTTAGAAGCATAAGTTGAGCAAAATGGCCATTTGACTACTTCTTGTTATAATACTACATGCAAAATAAGATAAGAGAGTGTACGGATTATAATAATTTTGGTGGAATAGGAAAAGATTTCATGCAAGAGGAGATGCAAGATGAGAAGAGTAAAGACGATATGTGGCATAATGCTTAGTTTAATACTACTAACATCATGCGATATATCGGATAAAGAAATTGAAGAAAAAGCACAAAGTTATACAATGTCGGAGTATGGTATTGCTGTTAAACTAAACAAAGTTGAAGCAGAGGATAACGGAAAGGATTTTCTTGGTCCTAAGTGGCGGATAGTTACTGTGCAGCAAGTCGATGAACCGCACTTGCAATTTCAACTGTACTTCGAGGGGCAAATCTCTCCAGAAGTAAATAATGATAACTATGAAAAGAAAAAGGAAGCAAATAATTTACAAGGAAGATTTAATACATATTATGGAGAGAAAGGGAATAACACTATACTTACTTTTGATCAAATGCAGACTGGGGATAATGTTTCCGATAAGAATACTGAGGAACAAATAGCGAAGAAAAATTTGCAACAGTATTATACGGCAGTTTTTAAAAGTAATACTGTTTTAGATGTAAACAATTCTGTACATATGGAAACATTAGCGAGGGTTGCAAGAAGTATTCAGGAGTTTAATAAAACGATTGAAAATAGTAACAGTAATGTAGAAGATATAACGATTCAGTTGCCAAATATTAATAAGGATGTACTACAAAATATTCCTGTAGATTATATAGTAACGGCTGAAGATGCGAAAAAGACCCTTGAGAAAAAGGTTGATTATATGAACATTTTACAGTCTGCAAGGAAATAGTTTGACACCTTTACTTCTTACAAAACATATAGTATGATGATTTCAATAAATTAGATTTCAATGACTATAATATAAATTAATGAGAGGTGCTTTTTGTGAGTGCGGTAGGTACTAAATAGGAAAAATTGAATGAAATAAATCGGATAAAATCAGGGGATTTTTATGTATATCATACCCCTAACTTTGTCATGGATTTATTTCGCTACCTATGAAGATACCTACAATACTTTATAAAGCGTGTAATAAGGGACTGCCATCTATTTTTTATGGCTTATTTCCTCATATGTTATTACACATGCCTTGTAAATGTAAAAGCTGCGGTATCCCCGCAGCTTTTTTGTATATGTTTTTAATGTATAATTATGGAATTTTATATATAGCTCATTGGAATCTAATGAGTAGGTATCTTCATTTATGATAAAAAACAATCATAGTGAGGAGAAACAAAATGAATACGATGACTTTGGTATTATCTATAAAGAAAAAGATAATTTCTATCATGCCTTTCGAGAGGACTCCCACCTCTAAACGTAAGTGAAGGTGGTGAGGTGAATCGAAAGAAATATTTTATTTTCAAGAAAAAACAGAAACATACGTTCCTTTTTTGCTATAATATCCTTAACAAGGAGGTGAATAAAATGACAAAGGAAAATCCATCAAACTATAAAACTCTTCAAATTTGGATTAAAAAAGGGCATCGTATGTATTCTTATTTTCAAGAATGTTGTCATAACGCTAAGAATATGTACAACACCACAAACTTTTATATACGCCAGGTGTACACTGGATTAACACAAGAAAAAGAGTTGCAGCCTTTGCAAAAAGAAGTTCTGGATCATATTCATAAAAATATTGGTAAGATGAATGACACACAACTTCTTGCCTATCAGAAGAGATTGGAAAAAGAGAAAGTAAAGCCTAAAGAAGAACAGAAAGAGATTACATGTAATTTGTTTTCAGAACCTAATTTTGAAAAACCTTATGTAGATTACAACTTTCTAGATGCACTATTTAAGGCTATGATTCAAAATGATTATCGAGCTTTGCCTACGCAATGTAGCCAGTCAATCATGAAAGGTGTGTTCCAAAATTGGAAATCTTTTTTTGCTAGTTTAAAAGACTATAAAAAGAATCCAAACAAATATGCTGGAACGCCTAGGATTCCAAAGTATATTCGTTCTTCTGAAAAAGAGATTCTGTATACAAACCAAGATTGCATCATTAAAAACGATAGATTTTTAAAGTTTCCAAAGACGAAATTGCAATTAAATATTGGGAAACTAGGTTTCACTGAAGGTAAACTGAAACAAGTTCGTGTGATTCCAAAATACAATGAATATGTAGTGGAATTGGTAATTGATGTCCCTTCTGAACAACAAATTATTGAAGAGAATGCTCGTTATATGAGTATTGATTTAGGTATTGATAACCTTGCAACCATTGTAACAAACACAGGTATGAAACCTGTCCTTGTTAAGGGCAAACATGTCAAAAGCATAAATCAATATTACAACAAAATGAAGAGTCATTTTACAAGCATTCTTAGAAATGGAAAACAAACGAATGAAGGACCTTTTACTTCTAAAAGGATAGAAAAACTTCATCAAAAACGTTACTTGAAAATAAAAGACGTCTTCCATAAAGTTAGTTACCATATCGTAAAACTAGCTCAAGAAGAAGAAGTTTGTAAAATCGTTATTGGTCAAAACAAAAGTTGGAAACAAGAAACGAATATGGGAAAAAGAAATAACCAATCGTTTTGTCATATCCCACATAATTTACTGATTCAAATGATTACATACAAAGCAAATGCTGTAGGCATTCAAGTTGTTGTAACTGAAGAATCATATACATCGAAAGCAAGTTTTCTGGATAACGACTTCATTCCAACGTATGGAGAAAATGACCAAAATACAACTTTTTCAGGAAAACGAATAAAGCGCGGCATATATCGTTCAGCAAATAAAACTTTAATTCATGCAGATGTAAATGCTGCGGCTAATATTTTACGAAAAGTAATCCCAAATGCATGGACAAATGGGATAGAGGGGTTAGGCGTGAAACAGCTCGCTAATGTGTTAACTCCCCTGACGTTAATCGTCCGTTAGGTCGAAACGTTAGAAACCCCCACTTCAAGCTTTGCTAAGTGGGGGAGTGTTCATAATGTTGTTGTATATTATAATGGTGAATTTGTTGAAGTGAATGTAAAACGTATTACTTTAGAAGTTACGGCGAAAGAATTATACCCAGAAGGATATGATTTAAATACACTATTTGTCGATTATAAGGAAAGAAAAATGCAACATGATATAGAGCGAGGATCGAAAAAGGCGCTTCGTAAAATTGCAAAAGAAATGAGAAAGAATAGAGGATAATATAAAATGGTAACGATTAGACAAGAACAAAAAGATGATTATAGAAAAACAGAAGAAGTTGTAAGAGAAGCATTTTTAAAGGAAGAATTTAGTGATAAAACAGAACATGAGCTTGTAAAACGTATTAGAGAATGTGACGCATTTATTCCGGCGTTATCAATTGTTGCGGTAGATGAAGATATAGTTGGTCACATTATGTTATCGGAAATTACAATAGAAGGCGAGACTTCTGTAAATTCATTAGCGCTTGCACCAGTTTCAGTTGCTACGGGTCATCAGAAGAAAGGAATTGGCGGAAAACTTATTGTAGCTGCATTAGAAAAAGCAAAAGAACTTGGATACGGATCAGTTGTAGTATTAGGACATCCAGAATATTATCCGAAATTTGGTTTTAAGAAAGCAAGTGAGTGGAATGTAAAAGCACCATTTGAAGTGCCAGATGAAGTGTTTATGGTGATGGAACTAAGAAAGAATGCTCTTCAAGGTGTAGAAGGGATTGTACAATATTCGAGTGCTTTTGCTGAGTAGGAATATGTGATCATAAAAATGCTATCTTTTTGTAGGGATATACAGAAAGGTAGCGTTTTTTTACTCGATCCTTTTACGTATATTTTGCTCAATGGATAATTGAGATGGTAAGATTGGTATAGAAAGTTAAAGGGAGAGAATATAATGAAGAATCGAGAAGCGAATAGCAATGAAAATGTAGTTACATTATATGTTACAAGACATGGTAAAACAATATTAAATACAAATCATCGCGCGCAAGGTTGGGCAGATTCTCCGTTAGTAGAAAAAGGCGTTGAAGTGGCTGCAAATTTAGGAACGGGATTAAAAGATATTCATTTTACTAGTGTGTATAGTAGTGATAGTGGCCGAGCGATTGAAACTGCTAATTTAGTATTAAAATATAGTGAGCAATCAAAATTAAAACTTGAAAAAAGAAAAAATTTACGAGAATTAAATTTCGGTATTTTTGAAGGTGAAAAACTGGATATTATGTGGGAGGCTATTGGAAAAGTTGCGGGTGTTACATCACCAGAAGAACTTATGAAGTTTTCTATTCAAGAAGTGATTGATCTTATTAGAGTAGCAGATCCTACGAAACAGGCGGAAGATTGGGAATTATTTTCTACTCGTATAAAAAAAGAGATTGATAAAATTAGTGAAGAAGCAGCTAAAGATGGCGGCGGTAACGTTTTAGTTGTTGTTCATGGACTTCTAATAACTACATTAATAGAAATGATAGATCATAATAAAACAAAACTTGGGGTTGAAAATGCAAGTGTAACGAAAATTTTATATAAAGATGGGGAATACATCGTCGAGTCGGTTGGAGATATGAGTTATGTTGAAAAAGGAAAAGAAAGTGTGGAAATATAATCATATCTTAAATAGACATAAGGAAAGGAAGCTAAAAAAATCTAGCTTCCTTTTCATTTTGTGAATTACGGGATTAATAAAATTTTCCCAGTACTTTTTCTGATGGAATGGCAACTAATTCTGCATTTGCAAAAGGAACGTCAGCAAATGCAATGCGGTCTCCAGCATTGATAGTAGTAACGTTAGCACCTACTTTTTCAACAATTCCCGCGCCTTCATACCCTAATATGTAAGGCGGGTTACCTGCGAGGTGATAATCACCGCGACGTCTATAAATATCAGCGAAATTTAAGCCGATTGCTTTCGTGCGGACAAGAATTTCATTTGGATTTATGATTGGATCCTGTATTTCTTTATATTGTAATACAGCTGGATTTCCGAACTGTTCGAAACAAAGTGCTTTCATATGGAATACCTCCATTTATATATTGTTTGTCGATGCTCTTTATCATACAATACAACTATCAATAGACAAAGAGGATTATTTCGATAATATCAATCGGAAATATCGATTGGATAGAGGGATGATAAATGGAGATAAAACAATTAATTACATTTAAAATAGCGGCAGGCACTTTGAATTTTACCCAAACTGCGAAGAAATTGAACTTTGCTCAATCGAGCGTAACGGCGCAAATTAAAACGTTAGAGGCTGAGCTCGGTACACCGTTATTTGAGAGATTAGGAAAACGTCTTTTCTTAACTGAAGCAGGAAGAAAGTTTCAACTATATGCCGATAAGATGATTGCACTCAGTAACGAAGCGAAAATGGCTGTGAAAGATGATGAGGAAATAACAGGTACGCTCATAATTGGTGCACAAGAAAGTCAATGTACATATAGGCTTCCTTCTATATTAAAAAGGTTCAAGGCACGATTTCCCCAAATAAAACTTATATTTAAACCAGCACATTCCAACAAAGATGCGAAGGAACAATTGATGGAAGGGAAAATAGATCTTGCGTTTATTTTGGACGAATGTAAAAAAGAAGATGTTTTACATATAGAGCCACTTATGAAAGAAGAATTAAAAGTAGTAGCTACTCCGGTGCATCGTCTAGCTGGAAAACCAGCAATTACTACAAAAGATTTAGAAAGTGAAACGCTTTTATTAACGGAACTCGGTTGTTCGTATCGGATTTTATTTGAAGAGCTATTTCGTACGGAAGATGTATATCCAGCAAATAAGATTGAGTTTGTTAGTGTTGAGGCGATTAAACAATGTGTGATTGCCGATTTAGGTATAGCTATTTTACCAGCGATAGTAGTAGAAAAAGATATACGAGAAGGGACGATACAAGAGTTACATTTAGAAAATGCAATCTCTCCGATTTATACCCAAATTGCTTGGCATAAAGATAAATGGATGACAGCACCACTGCAAAAATTTATTGATGTAACGAGGGAGTCCTTAGCAGGGGATTGAGTGGAGACACTTTTTGTTGTTTTCAGTAAGCATATTAGATGTATTTCTTAATTGTTTCTGATAAATTAAATAAAGTAAAACTTTAATAAGTGGAATATTTTTAGTTCGAAATAAACTGTGCATACAAAAGGAGAACGATAGAGTGAATAGAATAGTTGGTTTGAAACAATTGGAATTAACGCGCGCGGCATTACTTAAGTTTATGGAAACGTTAGATGATAAAACTGTGGATACGCAGCCAGAGGGCTTTAATAACACAATTCGCTGGCACATCGGCCACGTGTTGACAGCAGCAGAGATTTTCATGTTTGGCAGAGAGTTTAAACATTTACCGACTGAATATCCAGGTATGTTTGGATATGGATCAAGACCATCTAAATGGAAAACAGAAGGACCTTCGTTAGAAGTATTAACGGCTCAATTAAAAGAACAAGCGAAGCGTATTAACGAAATTCCGGCAGAAGCATTTGAAAACAAACTTCCAGAGCCGTTTTTAGGATTGGAAACAGTAGGGGAACTTTATGGTATGATGCTTTATCATGAGGCAGATCATATTGGTCAAATGAAAGCGATGGAACGTATTATTAAAGCTCTTTAGTTAAAAAAACGAAATCCTAGGTGGATTTCGTTTTTTTTTTTTTGAGCAAGCAATACAGTACTGGTATTATCTCTTCGATTCCTTAAAATGTTTTAGCTGCGTAACAATCATAATGCTAATGACGACGAGTAAAAACCATGAGCTAATTTTGCTAAGATGAACGAGATTCCACTTTTAAAGTATGCTTTCTATGAAATGAATTTACACCGCATCGGTCTTGATGTTATTTCCTATAATAAAGCGGCTATTAAACTGTATAAAAAGATGGGCTTTCAGGAGGAAGGTTGTATGAGAGAAGCAGTTCAAAGAGTTTAATCGTATCATTATGGGGATATTGCGGGATGAATGGATAGATCTAGAAGGTTAGAAATTATATTCAGAATTATATATGTAGTATGCAGGAGATATAATAATAATTGGCGAATTTTGACAGTGTACTGATTGCATTTATAAGGAGCTATGTGAGATGAACTTAGAAAAAGAAAAACCAGTAAATGAAGAGGTCGCTGAGTTAAAGGAACTAATAAAAGAATTGCACGGAAGTGTGCATCAACTTCAAAATGAAGTGCAACAACTAAGGCATGAAAGGCCGGTTGTTGAAGTGAGAAAAGGTGTTCAATTATCACCAACAATCGTCGGACAAATTGGCGGTATAATATTAGGTGGGTTAGCGATTATCGGTATATTTTGGTGATGAAAAAAGGTTTGCAGTATTATGCTGCAAACCCTTTTTGTATTTGACGATATAATTTCACACACTACAACTTTTACATTAAATAACGTAAATAAATATAAGCGTGTGATAACAATAATGCAATAATAGTTAACGGAAAACCGATTTTTAAGAAGTCCATATAAGAGAAAGCATGTCCTTCGCGTTTCGCAATACCAGCAACGACTACGTTTGCTGATGCTCCGATTAATGTTCCGTTTCCTCCTAAGCAAGCTCCAAGTGATAACGCCCACCATAGTACTTCGATTTGCGGAGAGTCGACAGATAGTCCGAGTCCTGTAGCTAAATCTTGAATAAGTGGAATCATTGTTGCGACAAATGGGATGTTGTCAATGGTCGCAGATGCGATACCAGATACCCATAAAATAAGTATCGCAGCGAAACCGATGTCGCCATTTGTTACGTCGATTACTCCTTTAGCGAGTGAAGAAATAAGTCCGATATCAATTAACCCGCCAACGAGAACGAATAATCCGGCGAAGAAGAAAATGGTTACCCATTCAACGTGGGCAAATACATCTTCAATATCGTGTTCTTTCACGCCAATTAACATAAGAAGTGTAGCACCAGTCATTGCAATTACCGCAGCGTCTACATGAATAATCGAATGAAGTACAAAGCCTAAAATAGTTAGTCCTAAAATCGAAATGGATTTTAAAAGGAGGCTTTGATCTTTAATATAATCTTTTTCATTTAACGCCATTAGTTTTTCGATTTGCTCAGGCATTGTTTTTAGTTTGTTACGATACAGGAAGTAAATAATGCCAAGTGTCACGATAGAAATAATAATTACAATAGGAGCTAAGTTAAGTAAAAAGGCATTGAAGTCTAAATGCTTATTTGCTGATCCAATCATAATGTTCGGCGGATCACCGATCAATGTTGCTGTTCCACCTATATTTGAAAATAGTACTTCCGAAATTAAATAAGGAACAGGGTTTACTTTTAAAATACGTGTAATGGATAGTGTAACAGGTACAATTAATAAGACGGTCGTTACGTTGTCCAAAAATGCTGATCCGACAGCGGTTAATAGGGATAGCAGTAATAAAATACGGATTGGTTTTCCGCCAGCTGCCTTCGCTGCTTTAATAGCTACAAATTCAAAGACACCCGATTGGCTCGTAATATGTACGAGAATCATCATTCCAATTAAAAGGGTGATTGTTTCCCATTGAATATGGGACGTGAAAGCAGTATGTAAATCTACAATTCCAAAAATAATCATAATAGCAGCACCGAATAGTGCGATTACAGCACGATTCAATTTCTCAGAAATAATAAAACCGTATGTGACTAAAAATACGGCAATTGCAAAATAATATTGCCAATTTGCTACTTCATGTGCTGATTGTTCCAAAAGTGTCACCTTCTTTAAAGTATGTATTCAATTGTCGAAATGTATCTCGTTATATGAATACGGGATAAAATATATTGTAGCAAATTCAAAAAAGAAAGAAAACTATTTAACAAAGTGAAGAAAAAAATGATAATTTTACATATGATAAAAAAAATAGCAAAACACGGTGCAAATTATTAGGAAAAGTGGGCGTTGTCCTCTAATATAGAGATAGCAATTTACATTATTTTTGCGTAAAATGGTTTAAAGAGGTGAATTCCGATGGAAATAGTAAAAGATAGTTCTATTATTCAAAATGAAATTGAACGTTTTGTAAATAAAGATGTATATATTCATTTAGAAACGACGAACGGAGCGTATGCGTCACACTTTAATGAAAAGATGATGACAGTTGGAGCATTCATTCGAAATGCAATTATCCGTTTTGAACGTGGAAAGATTACCGGAACGAATCCATACCGAGTTGGTTTGAAAATGGATCATGGCTGGGTATATGCAGAAGGTATTACGCACTGGGAAGTAGATGGTCAAGAGCGTTTATTACTTGCAGGGCATGATAATCAAGGTCGCTTAGCGGTAGCGCTTGAGTTAAGCTTAACGCCATTTAAGTAAGAAGGAGGGAAACTTATGGAGAGACATGTACTTGTTGTATTTCCGCATCCAGATGATGAAGCATTTGCGGCGGGAGGAACAATTCGCTTATTAACAGATCAAGGAGTACCTGTAACGTATGCATGTGGTACTCTAGGACAAATGGGACGTAACATGGGGAAAAACGTATTCGCTAACCGTGAAACGATTCCAAATATCCGTGAAAAAGAATTAAAAGATGCTTGTGAAGCGATGGGAATCAAAGATTTAAGAATGCTTGGCTTCCATGATAAAACACTAGAATTTGAAGATGTTGATTTCGTTGCAGACAAAATTGAAGCGATTATTCAAGAAGTAAATCCATCTCGAATTATTACATTTTATCCAGAACACGGCGTACATCCAGATCATGATGCATTTGGTCGTGCTGTCGTTCGCGCCGTATCACGTATGCAAAAAGAAGAACGTCCAGTCATTCACGCAGTCGCGATTACGAGAAATCGCGAAGCAGTGCTCGGTGAGCCGGATGTTGTAAATAATATTAGTGAAGTATTCGAGCATAAATTAGCTGCACTAGGCGCGCATCGTTCACAAACAGAAGCAATGCTTGAAGAAACACATGCAAAAATAAAAAACAAAGATGCAGCAACATTGAAATGGCTGCAACTTGAACAATTTTGGACTTATAAATGGGAGTAGGCTAGAAGGGAATCTTCTAGTAGCTCTTACATAGAAAAAGCACCGTCATTTGTGACGGTGCTTTTTTGTGTAAATCAATTATATTACATGTCCTAATTTTTCCATTTCATTATGATATGTAATATAATTGAAAAAGTATATGTAAAAATCGATGTTAATATTACCCTCCTATAAGTATTAACATACGTAATTGAGGTGTTTTCTTTGTTGTTTTATGATCGAATTTCTATAATGGCCCCTCCTGTTCCGTAGCTAAGGAAAGTCTTTTTATTTCTGAGATTTTCAAAGTTATAGGAGGGTATGAAAAATGAAAAAAGTCTCAGTACCATCGCTTTTGTT
Source organism: Bacillaceae bacterium OF18-1A (assembly GCA_027694045.1). GTDB lineage: Bacteria > Bacillota > Bacilli > Bacillales > Bacillaceae_G > Bacillus_A. The sequence goes on from JAQEWB010000009.1 coordinate 52,494, forward strand.
AATGATTATTCTTGTCGCATTTCCGCAAATTAGTGAAACGATTTACACACCGTCTTTACCGGACATTTCAAAGGCGTTACATGTAAGTAATAATGAGGTGCAGTTAACACTTAGTGTGTATTTTGCTGGATTTGCTTTAGGTGTATTTTTTATTGGATGGCTATCAGATATAATTGGCCGTCGCCCAGCAATGTTATTTGGAATTGTTGTATATGGCGTTGGGAGTTTCTTATGCTTTATTGCAAATTCCATTGAAGTTTTATTGGTAAGTCGTTTTATTCAAGCGTTTGGAGCAAGTGCTGGTTCAGTGGTAACACAAACGATTCTACGTGAAAGTGTAGAAGGGCATAAGAGGCATGTTATGTTTGCTCAAATTTCGGCAGTTATTGCTTTTACACCAGCGATAGGACCGTTAATTGGTGGCTTTCTTGATCAAATGTTTGGATTTAAAATCGTATTTTTAAGTTTAGTAGTTATGAGTGTCGGAATTTTTCTGTATACATTTGTTTTCCTTCCCGAAACAAAGCCGGACACAGTAACGAATAAAATAAATGTATTTTCAGTCTCGAAGAGGTTAATTACAAATCCGAAAGTAGTAACATATGGGCTATTAATTGGAGGAGCAAATGGTGTTTTATTTAGCTATTATGCAGAAGCGCCGTTTATCTTTATTGAATACTTTCAATTATCGCCTAGTATGTATGGATTTCTAGGAATTGTTGTAGCGTCTGCTTCTATTGTTGGAGCGAAAGTTTCAAAACGTTTATTTGCTACTTATAAACCAGAGAAAATTATATATATCGGTTGTGTTGTAATGATAGGGGGAGCTATCCTTTTATCTGTTATTACGTTTGTTGGATCGAATCCAAACGTAATATATATGATTGGATTTTTAGTAGCGATGTTTATATTGCTATTAGGAATTGGAGTCGCGTTACCTAATTGTTTAAGTTTAGCGTTAGTAGATTTTCAAGACGTTATTGGTACAGCGGGAGCATTGTTTAGCCTGGGGTACTATATAGTAGTGACAGTGACAATTGTGGGAATGAGTAAGATTCATACAGGTTCGTTACTGGTGATGCCACTTTATTTTCTGGCTATAGTAGTTGTAATGTCAGTGTTTACTAGGGTATTTATTTTGGAGAAACAAACTTCAAAATTAATTTGAAAATGGTAAAAGAGTCTCATTTGTAATGAGGCTCTTTTTGCCATTTTAATAAATTATAGGTATGAATATGTAATTAATGTTAAAATATAACAAAGTTGTATAGTTATAGATTTTAAAGGAGGAGAAAATATGTTAATGAATCTAGCATGCGCTCTACTACTTATTTCAGGGCTAATTATAGTTGTAAGAAAAACTTTCATTGTAAACCACTATCTTTGTAATTTAATGGCTTTCTTTTGTGTTTATATGACAACGTCTTCTTATATGCTAAATCAACTTTCATTAGTAAAAACAATAGTTATAATGGGTTTGTTGTTTGTAACTTTAGTTCTCGTATACTCACATTTTGATATTAGAGGGCTAGCCTTTAATGACTATACAGTATTTAATTTACCTTCTAACCGAGTGAGTATGCTAGTGAAAGAAGGACTTGTTGAAGAAAACATAGAATTCAATTTAGATAAAAATAACATTTGTTTATCGGGATTGCCAACTAAGATTCGAATTTTAAATAGGCCGTTTCATACTACTAATATTCTATTTAGAAAATGTCCGGATGATATGAAGGGGGAAATTAAAAATATTATTGAGCGAAAGATAAAAGCTGAAGAGAAGAGTTTTCCGCTTTCTGGCGTATTGTTGATTGTATTAGGAGTAATAATATTTTTTGTTGAAAAATTATAATTTTTAATTATAACAATTTTATTGTTTAGTAAAAAAGAGGTGGAATGTATGAAGAACTTAGTAAACAATTTAAGTACTAAAGCAACCACACAAGAAGATCTACAACAAATTTTAAAACTATGTAAGATTTACGATCAAGCCATTTACGGTGAAGTTGATACAACGGTAGAAGATATTCTTAATTCATGGAGAGGTATTGATATTAGTAAAAGCTCTTACGTTGTTAAGAATGAGGAAGAAGTAATTGTTTACGGCATTCTGACAGGGAATGAAAAACAATTTCCATCTGCTGTACTGATTCATCCTAAGTATATGAATCAAGGTATTGAACAAGTAATATGGTCAAAGCTTGTAGAGCGTGCTACGGATCTTGTTAGTAATTCGTCTTGCTCGAATGGCACGATTATAACACAGGCAAATAATTTCTATGAGGAAAAAATATTAGAAGAAGATGGATTTATCCCAACTCGTATATGGTGGGGAATGGGGATTGAATTGAACTCAAATGTGCCAATACCACTATGGCCAAATGGTGTTACAGTGCGACATTACATACCTGGTGTGGATGATAAGAGATTACATGAAGCTTTTAATGAAGTCTTTGCAGATCACTGGAATTCCAAACCTTCAACGTTTGAAGAGTTTATGAAGCGTACTGGAAGAGAGGGATTTCATCCTACATTATGGTCATTAGCGATGGTTGAGGATGAAGTAGTTGGTTTTGTCTTTAGTAAAAAAGGTGCTGACAATAAAGCAGAAATTACTCACTTAGGTGTAAGGCGTTCTAAGAGAAAACAAGGATTAGGGTTAGGGTTGTTACATCATGCATTCTATCAATTGTACGAAGAGGGAATTTCAAAGGTTCACCTCAGTGTAGATTCTGAAAACCTTACAGGCGCACCTCGTGTATATGAAGCAGCTGGAATGGAAGTACAGAGTAAATTTGTCCGTTTTGATAAGGAAGTTTTTGTAGAAAATAAAGAAGAAGTCCAGTGATAAATTACTGGACTTCTTTGTTTTTTATTGATTAGGCCTGTTCGAATGTATCAAGTATGCATAGGTGAATGGTTTTACTAATATATTAAAATTAAAAGTGGAATTCATTTGAATGACATGTATTATGAAACCGAGGAAGGGATTTGCTTCTCGGTTATTTATATTGTAATAATATAAATGCTAGAATCATGTTGAATAGATGTATTTTATTGTTAATTAAGTTAAAGATTAATCAGATTTATGCATATTAATTTATTGAAAAAATAATTGAATTTTTCAGATAAATGAATTAATATAAAATAAGTAATTTTAAGATTTATAGATTACTAGAAGATGGGCGCTTTTGGAAATATCATAAGAGGCAGGAAACGATTTTAGGATAGCTTTAATGCTAGTGTAAAATGACGTTTGCTTCATCATTTTCAGGGCCAAAAGGAATTAGGGTAAAGCATCTTGTTTTAAAATGCGGCTATGAATCATCTAAGAGGGGGAAGTGAAGTGGCAAACAAAGAATTGAAAAGAGGTTTAGAAGCACGTCATATTCAAATGATTGCTTTAGGCGGAACGATTGGTGTTGGTTTATTTATGGGGTCAGCCAGCACGATTAAATGGACAGGTCCGTCAGTAATGCTTGCTTATGCAATTGCAGGTATTTTTATCTTCTTCATCATGCGTGCCATGGGGGAAATGTTGTATATGGAGCCAAGTACAGGCTCATTTGCGACGTTCGGTCATAAGTATATTCACCCGTTAGCTGGTTATATGACAGCATGGAGTAACTGGTTCCAGTGGGTTATCGTTGGGATGTCAGAGATTATCGCAGTTGGAGCGTACATGCAATATTGGTTCCCGGATTTACCAGCATGGATACCAGGTATTATCGCAATGGTTATTCTTGGTGCTGCTAACTTAATTTCTGTTAAGTCATTTGGTGAATTTGAATTTTGGTTTGCAATGATCAAAATCGTTACGATTCTATTAATGATTATTGCAGGTTTCGGTCTTATCTTCTTCGGAATTGGTAATGGTGGAGAAGCGATTGGGATATCTAATCTTTGGTCAAATGGTGGTTTCTTTACAGGTGGTTTTTCAGGATTCTTCTTTGCATTATCACTTGTAGTTGGAGCGTATCAAGGCGTGGAGTTAATCGGGATTACTGCTGGTGAAGCGAAAAATCCAAAGAAGACGCTTACAAGAGCGATTCAAAGTACAATTTGGCGTATTTTAATATTCTATATTGGTGCTATTTTCGTTATTGTAACTGTGTATCCTTGGGATCAATTAAGTACAATTGGTAGCCCGTTCGTAGCGACGTTTGCGAAGGTTGGTATTACGGCAGCAGCTGGACTTATTAACTTCGTTGTTATTACAGCGGCAATGTCTGGTTGTAATAGTGGTATTTATAGTGCTGGGCGTATGCTTTATACGTTAGGGGTAAATGGACAAGCACCGAAATATTTCACGAAACTTTCTGGAAATGGTGTGCCTTTATTCGGTACAGTTGGTGTAATTATCGGTTTAGCTGTCGGTGTTGTATTAAGTTATATTGCACCGAAAAATTTATTCGTATATGTATATAGTGCGAGTGTACTTCCTGGTATGGTACCGTGGTTCGTTATATTAATTAGTCAAATTCGTTTTAGAAAAGCAAAGGGAGCAGAGATGAAAGATCATCCGTTCAAAATGCCATTTGCTCCTGTTACAAACTATTTAACGATTGCCTTTTTAATTATGGTATTAATCGGTATGTGGTTTAACGATGATACTCGCGTTTCACTAGTTGTAGGTATTATTTTCTTAGCTATCGTTACAATTAGTTTCTATGCTTTCGGAATAGGAAAGCGAGCTCCGTTAGAAGTTCCAAATGATCAAGAGATTTCAAGTAAATAAAGATAACAAAAAGTCCGATTTCTTATTTAGAAATCGGACTTTTTTATTAAAATTCCTCTAATACAATCTTCCCAATTGTACGTCCACTCTCAAGTAATGCATGTGCTTTTTTAAGGTTTTCTGCATTGATCGGTGTTAACGTATCGTTTAAAGTTGTATGAAGTGTACCTTCGTCTAATAGCTCACTTACTTTATTTAATAATTCGTGTTGTGTAATCATATCACCAGTTTCGTACATTGCTTTCGTAAACATAAATTCCCAAACGAATGTAGCACTCTTGCTTTTTAAAACACCCATTTCAAGAGGATGCTCATTTTCTACAATAGAACAAATTTTTCCTTGTGGTTTAATGAGATCACTCATTGCTTGCCAATGTTGATCTGTATTGTTTAGGCAGAAGATGTAATCTACATCATTGAATCCAACACTTTGTATCTGCTCTTTTAAAGGTTTATGATGGTTAATTGTATAGTCAGCACCGAACTTTTTCACCCAGTCTATCGTTTCAGGGCGAGAAGCAGTTGTGATTACATTTAGTCCAGCCCATTTCGCTAATTGAATAGCGATTGAACCAACGCCACCAGCTCCGCCGATAATTAAAATGTTTTTAAATGTATTTGTTTCTTTTTTATTATAATCAATTCCTAAACGTTCGAATAAACCTTCCCATGCGGTAATCGCTGTTAAAGGAATTGCTGCAGATTCAGCATTACTTAAAGTTTTTGGTTTTTTACCAACGATTCTTTCATCAACTACGTGGTATTCACTATATGTACCTTGTCTCGTAATGCTACCAGCGTAAAAGACTTCATCACCTTCTTTAAATAACGTACAACTTTCACCAGTTTGTACGACAACACCGCTAGCATCCCAGCCAAGTATTTTTGCTATATCTTCTTTTTTATCTTTCGGAGAGCGAACTTTTGTATCAACCGGGTTAACGGAAATTGCGTTAACTTTAACGAGTATATCTCTTCCTGTGGCAACAGGTTTTTCAACCTCAATATCAATTAAACTGTTTTCGTTTTCGATAGGTAAGTATTCGTGTAAACCAATTGCTTTCATTTTTATTCCCTCCATTAAAGTAAAAATCATTTACTTCTATATTATAGATGGTGAAATACTGTTATGTAAAAAAGTACATCCTTTTTATAGTGAGAAAGGATGTACTTTTTGATTAAATAATCTTTTTAAATAAGTTATAGACTTTTTTCGAATTGGTCTCATTTAACTGGTAATACGTAAGGTTTACATCATCAGGAGTATCTTGCTGAGCAATCATCACTTCGCTACTGTCGTGATCAACTACCCATATGAAATATTTTTTATAAGTCCCATCCTTGAAAGTAATCCACATATCAAAATCGATTAAATCTGACCCTTCTTCATCTAATGTTAATTTCCCTTTTTTTGCGGTATCCATACTGTTAATAAATGTTTTTAATTCATCTGTTTTTGTGAGAAAGATATCCTTTTTTGTTTTAATGGATTCTACATGTATATCTTTTATTTCCTGTTTTCCTAAAAAGACAGGGGGCTCCTTTGGGTCTCTTTGCGTTGAAATAATAGTAGCTTTCTTCTTTGGTTTATTTTCTGCATAGAAGTCTTGAATAGATTTTCCAGAGCTTACAAACCATACGATTCCACAAATAATCAATGTGCTACCAAGCAATAAAATGATTTTCTTAATAGAATATTCTCCTCTCTATTACTTCGTGTGAAGAGTTTTTCTATTAATATATGATAGGTAAGCGTAAAGTATTATAGTTGAACTTGGTTATGGTTCACAGTTTTTATAGGGCGATCAACGAGTAAATTGTAAGTGAGCCCAATTAATACGAAAACACCGCCGATAATCTTTCCAGTTGAGAGTTCATTTGTTAGAAAGAAATCAATGATAGTCCCCGCAAATAATTGTCCGATAAAGATGAGTAACGTTAAATAAAATGCTGATATTTTAGGTGTGATGTAGTTGGATAATGAGATAACGATAACACCTACTAATCCGCCTAAGTAAACAGCGATAGGAATAGATTGCAATGTATGACTAGGAATATACAATGAATCTGAACTGAACATTAAAAATAACATAGAGAAAAATAAGCCAGTAATATAATTAAAAAACGTGCCTTCCCAATTGCCAATTTTTTTTGCTAAATTCGCGTTAATAATTCTAGCAACAACGATAGAAACACCAGCTAAAATAGCGATCGTAATATATAACATTTTCTTGCCCCCATTAATAAATTGTCATGATTATAATTCCGGAAGAGATGAAACATAATCCAATTAGTTTTTTCTTTTCAAACTTTGCAACTTTCATTCCTAATAAGCCGAAATGATCAATAACGATGGAAGCGATAGATTGACCGAGTAAACTTAATGCAATCGTAATAGAAGCACCAAGGACGGAGAAACTTATATTATTAAAAAGAACAGTGAATACTCCAATCGCTCCAGCGCTATATAAAAAAAGTGGAATACTTTTATCAAAATGAATTTTATTTTTGTTCATAATTAAAACGATAACAACGGCTATTAAACCGACAAGATGAATAACAACGCTCGCTGTATACTTGCCAATTAACTCAGATAAAATCCCATTCAGTGGAAGCATAACGGCGATGAGCACCCCAATAAAGACAGAAAGAAAGTTATACAATGTAATATCCCCTTTATATTTCATATTTGTAATGACTGTATCATGCTGAAATTGTGTATTACTATGACATATGTCATAGTGGAAGAAGAAAATTTTGATTACAATGGGGATGAGTTGTAAAGGTGGGGGACTATGAAGAAAGTATGTAATTCTATTAAATTAGCAGCGTATATGAAGCAAAATAATATTGATTCCTTTTTTAGTCATGATATGAAGCCATATATGGAACTTATATTTTTTAAAAAGAATGAGTTTATTTGCAAGGAGAATGAGGAGATAGATTATTTATATTTTTTTGTGGAAGGAAAAGCGAAAGCATTTAATACATTAAGTAACGGGAAATCTGTATTGTTATGTTTTTATGATAGTTTGCAGCTGTTAGGAGATGTGGAGTTAATTCATTCTCAAAAGACTGCTTCAAATGTACAAGTGATGGCAGATTCATATTGTGTTGGTTTGCCTTTAGGAAAAGTGAGAAATCAACTATTTCATGATGCGAAATTTTTACGATGTATTTGTGGATCATTAGCACATAAATTAAATCGACTTTCCAAAAATAGTACAATTAATTTACTATATCCACTTGAAAATCGACTTGCGAGTTACATGTTAGCAGCAGGGGAACGAGCGGTGCAGCACGGAAATAGAATTGTATTTAGTGGGAATTTAACGGAAATAGCTGAATTGTTAGGAACGAGTTATCGACATTTATTACGTACATTAAATATTTTTTGTGATAAAGAAATTATAAAGAAGAACGATGGTTGCTTTGAAGTAGTAAATGTAGTTGTTTTGAGAGAGTTGGCTGCGGATGTGTATAAATAGGGGGGAGAGTATAAATGATAACACCTATATTTAGAATTTTTGATATTGAAAAAGCAAAGCTATTTTACTTAGATTTTTTAGGATTTCAACTGGATTGGGAACATCGGTATGAGGAACATATGCCATTGTATATGCAAATTTCGTTACATGATGCTGTAATACATTTATCAGAGCATCATGGGGATGCTTCGCCAGGCGGTGCAATTCGGGTCAAAATAGATAATGTAAAGGAGTATCATGCTGTATTATTAAGTAAAGAATATGCTTATTCGAATCCTAATATAGAAAAAACACTTTGGGGCACAATTGAATTAACTGTGATCGATCCATTTGCAAATAGGATTACATTGTATGAAGAGAAACTTTAAAAAACTATATTAAATTGAGCAGTTGAGCTAGGTGCTTGATGAATATATAAAAGAGGAGTTCGTAAAATAACGAACTCCTCTTTTATATATTGTGTGGCAAAAAAATAGATCAGTAGCAGCAACTACTGATCATCCATAGGTACATGAATTAGGAGAGGTCAAACATTTATTAACCTTAGTATAATAGATTTTCATAATTTAATAAACTGAAAATTCTTATTTTTTATTGAGAAAGTTTTTTGTATCGAAATATAAAAACTAATCATTTTATTGTTTTTAAAAGTTTTTATATGTTTTTTTTCAAATTTATTAGAAAATATGTTGTTAGTTTGGATTCACTTTACTAATCTCTCTTTCTATAAAAATATGATAGTTATATTTTGGAAATTTATGATATAGTCTATGTAGGAAATATTTCCTTACACTTGATGATTCTCATAGTCATTACATTTGCAAGAGGGGAGGGGAAATGATTATGAAATTTGATGATCAACGCCTACTAGGAGTTCGATTAGGTTCTGTGCTTGTAACAGAAGAGAATCAATATTTAGTCATTAAGAAAAAAGAGCATTATGCATTATTAAACATACATAATTTAGAATGCACACATGTAGAGGTGCAGCTAGAACATATTGAAGAATTGTTGCGGGAAGATTTCCAAGAAAGTATAACGGAGATTATTGCGCCGGAACATATAAAGATTGTTGCGAAGAATGTTATATAAGAAAGAAGCGGGGGAATCCGCTTCTTTCTTTATATTTGTTTATGAAATAAAAGATGAAGTGTTTTTAACTATTTTGCAGGAATTCGCAGTATAAGGTGAAGTAATTTATCTCTATACATATACATTAGCCATAGAGTGGTTATGTAGGAAATAAGTGTGTTTTTATTTTCTATAGGTGATTTAAAGATAAGCCAACCAACTATATCAAATAGTAAATGTAATGCGAATGAAAGAACTACAAATAGTAGTAATGTTTTCAAAAATCTTTTCATGAAGCGTCCTCCTGAATGAAAGGTTGTATTAATAATATTATATATTACTATTATACATAAAATGTGTTTAATGGTAAAATTTACACAAGTTAATGAAATAAATAATTGCTAGTGAGGAGGAGTAGCCGTGGAATTTTGGGTTATCATACCGATAGCGGCCCTTGGCTTTATTTATATTAAAGAAAAATTAAATGAAATTGAAAAGAAAAATGACGCTCGTTTAAAAGGGATTGAAGATAGGTTACAAGTAATTACGAAAGAAATGGGAATTGTGGAAAGAGAACCTGAGATTAATAAAGAATTGCGTCAGCTTGTAGAAGAAGGGAAAACAGTTACGGCGGTTAAGAGAGTAAGGGAAGCGTTCGGATTATCGTTATTAGAAGCGAAGCAATATGTCGATAAATTATTTGAAGAAAAAATGATGATTAATAAAGAGCGTGAGTGGTAAAATTAATCTTTGTAGATTCAAAATACGTAAAAAATACAAAAGAGAGGAGAAAATAAATTTCGCCTCTCTTTCTTTTAACTATATTGAAATGCTAAAGGTGTTAATCACGTCTGTATATGTTACTGAGATTTTACTTCTAAGTATACGAATACTAGTACTGTCATAATTGCTATAACAACGTAAGTAGCATCAAGCATTATAAGTGTCTTTAAAGTTTCAGTCATCCGAACTCACCTCTGTTATAAAAATATAACATGATCTTTTATCAATCACATAAGAGATCATACAGATAAAAAATGTATAAGACATTTTTTAAGTAGTTTCTATATCAATATATCATATAATTAATGTAAATAATGTTAAGATAGTGTAAAGGTATTGTAAATGAAGGTGTTTCTTATACTGTTCATATTTCTTGATTAGAGTAATAGGTATGGAGAATACCACTTTTTTGTAATAGTTTATTATTTTTGAAGGGCTGTTCGGTGTGGAGTGGAAAAATCCATTTACTATTTTCGGCCAAATTTAATCAATATAATATGATAAAATTTGGTTAAAAATAGTGAGATTTTAAGTGTAATGAGGTACACTAGTCAATGGTTTTAGTTTAAAGTCGATTGACGTTGATGTATATGGGGGAAAGATTAATGAATAACAATGTAACAAATGAGTCAGTTGAAGAAGTTGGTAGAAAACGAGTAAGATCAAGCAAGCGTTTTACAAATTGGAAGTTTATCGTAGCGGGTGGCGGTATAATTGCAGTTCTCATTGGGGGAATGAGTTATTATCAGGCAACCCATTTTAATTCAAATGTTACGATTAATGACACAAAAGTCGATGGTCTAACTGCTGAGCAGGCAATACAGAAATTAAAAACATCTGGATTAGAAAATAAAGTTTATGTTGATCAACAACAAATTTTAGATGAACAAAATACGCAAACGGAACTTTCGGAAAAAGATTTGCCTCAAGTTAAGAAACTATTAAAAAGCCAGTGGACATTTTTCCCTTCATCAAAGGAAAAAAATTATTCGCTATTACCTGAAAAGGCGGAGCAATATCGTAGTGAAACACTGAAAAAACTTGTGGAAGAAAAGCTTGTCTCTATGAATAAGGAATTAAAAGCACCTCAAGATGCTATGGCGAAGCTTGAACAAGGAAAAATTGTTATTTCGAAAAGTATTGATGGAAAACAGTATGACGTTACTAGTCTATTGAAAGATTATGAAAAACAGAAGTATAAAAGCGAAATTCATCTGAAGTCTACATACATACAGCCTATTAAGGAAGACAATCCGATTGTTAAAAAAGAGGAGAAAGCATTACTGGATCTTCTTGGGCAGTCTGTTGATTATAAGGTACAGAATGAAGTGTATCCTTTAAAAGCGAAAGATTTAATTCAAAATGCCTCTATATCAAAGGATATGAAAGTTACAATCGATGCAAGTGGCATTAAAGATAAGATTGCTGAAATTAATAATGCTAAATCAACATTAAATAAAGATTTCGCTTTTAAAACGCATTCTGGTTCGGTCATATCAGTAAAAGGACAAGGTTATGGCTGGGCATTAGATGTTGAAAAAGAAACAAAGCAAGTTGGGCAAGCTTTTGAAAAAGGTGAAAAATCACTTTCTGCTTCTAATATTCACGGAAATGGTTGGGAGAAGGAAGGGATCGGTTATAAAACAACATCGAATAATGGCATCGGAGACACATATGCGGAAGTTTCAATTGCAGATCAACAAATTTGGATTTATAAAGAGGGGAAATTAGTCGTCACAACAAATGTAGTAACGGGTAAACATAGCACAGGTGAAGATACATCACCAGGTGTGTGGTACGTTCTATACAAACGAACACCATACACACTAAGAGGTAGCGCAGTAGGAAAAGCTGATTATGCAGTTAAAGTGGATTACTGGGTTCCATTCACAAATAGCGGTCAAGGATTCCATGATGCTGGCTGGCGAAAAGACTGGGGAAATCATGCTTATTTAACAGGGGGATCAGGCGGGTGTGTGAACCTTCTTCCTAATGTTGCGAAAACTGTGTATGATAGTTTGAACACTTATGATCCAGTTATTGTGTACTAGTAAATAGCGCCGTATTAAGAATTTAAAATTATAAAAAAGCAGGAAATCCGAGTGATTTTCTGCTTTTTTACTTGTATATACTATGTATTTTTCGTGATCCCTCCATAATTTTAATTGTGCCATCAGTAAGAGGGGGGAATTGGCTGAATATGATATTTGTATTTCCTAAGAGAATACGGATACGTTAAATTAAGAAGACAGTAAAAATATTATGTAAACAATATAAATTGTCACAAATTTTTACATATTATTGTGATTAACATCACATCCTTTTTTTCAAATAGGTACTATGCTTAATTTGTGAAGAATGATTGGGAGAGGGTGGGATGATATGTTTTGTTATCAATGTGAACAAACGCCAACAGGTGGTTGTAAAGTAATAGGGGTCTGCGGTAAGAATGAAACAATTGCAAGTTTACAAGATACAATAGTGTTCGGGTTAAAAGGAATTGCTGCTTATCGTACGCATGCTGCTCAGTTAGGGTATACAGATGAGTTTGTAGATGCTACAACGCAAGAAGCATTATATATGACATTAACAAATTCTAATTTTAATGAACAAGAACATATTGATATGGCTATGAAAGTTGGGAAGGCAGCTTTACGAGTGATGGAGCTATTGGATGAGGCACATACGAATCACTTTGGTGTTCCAGAACCTGTCCAAATTACACAAAATCGTGTAGAGGGTAAAGCGATTGTCGTTACTGGACATAATTTGTTTGCATTAGAGGAATTATTAAAGCAAACAGAAGGTAAAGAAATTAATATTTATACGCATTCTGAAATGTTACCAGCACACGGATATCCGCAGCTGAAAAAATATAAACATTTAAAAGGAAACATCGGTAAGGCATGGTATGATCAAAGACGTCTTTTTGAAAAATTTACTGGTGCTATATTAGCTACAACGAACTGTGTTATGCCAATTAAAGGATCATATTCTGATCGATTCTTTTCATATGATATTGCAGGTTTAGAGGGCGTGCAAAAGATAGAAAATGATGATTTTGCACCATTGATTCAAAAAGCGTTAGAACTTCCTGAGGTACATATGGAGTCGGATGAGCAGTTAGTAACAGGGTTTCATCATAATACAGTGTTATCATTAGCTCCAGAAATTATTGAGGCGGTAAAGGAAGGGAAAATTAAGCGTTTCTTCGTTATTGCAGGTTGTGATGCACCAGGAAAAGGTGGAGAATATTATCGTGAATTAGCAACTTCACTTCCGCCAGAAACAGTTATTTTAACAACTTCTTGCGGGAAATTCCGCTTTAATGATGTAAGTTACGGTGTTGTACCTGGTACGGAGATTCCTCGTTACATTGATTTAGGGCAATGTAATAATTCAATTTCTACAGTGAAAATAGCGGCAGCTTTAGCAGATGCGTTCCAATGTGAAGTGAATGAATTACCAGTTAGTATTGTCCTATCTTGGTTTGAACAAAAAGCAGTTGCCATTTTACTTGGACTATTTAGTCTTGGCATTCAAGATATTCGCATCGGTCCAAAGGCTCCAGAATTTATTTCACCAGGTGTTCTTGATGTATTACAGGAAACATTTAATCTAAAATTGATTACAACTGCAGCAGAAGATATGGATATGATGTTATCGTAACGAACAATATGTCATATATGCAGTGTTCGTTTTATATGTATTAAATTCGCAGATGAGTTTGTAGAAGAACAAAAAAATTCATCTCAGTAATAAATAAAATCGGCTGTATCCAATAGGGATATAGCCGATTTTTTATTTTTTTGAACATAAAGTTGACATTCTCGACTACTTAGTCATACAATGTAGATGTAATAAGTAATACTGAATAGTATAGTTTCACAAGAGCTATTCAGTAAAAAATTCGCCTTAGTACTCTGTGATACTGAATATAAGTCAGACAGAATAGGGGGTAGAGGAGGATCTGAATATGGAAAATTTAACTGAAATGTTGAAAGGTTCGTTAGAAGGTTGTGTGCTAGAAATCATTAGTCGCCGTGAAACATATGGCTATGAGATTACCCGCCACCTGAATGATCTTGGGTTTACTGAAGTTGTAGAAGGAACGGTTTATACGATCCTTGTAAGATTAGAGAAGAAAAAACTTGTGAATATTGAAAAGAAACCGTCAGATATGGGACCACCTCGTAAGTTTTATTCGTTAAATGAGGATGGTCGCCAGGAGCTTGAGTTGTTTTGGAAAAAATGGGATTTTGTATCATCAAAAATTAACGTCTTGAAGTCAAAATAGGTTCATAATATAAAATGTTCCGGCCGATATTTCTGTAGTTTCTTGTGCTGCTTTATAAAAAAGGAGGAAAATAATATGTTGGAAATGTTTAAAAAATTAATTGGTGATAAGAAAGAGTACAAAATGATGATGGCACGAGTTGGGGCTTTACCAGAGGACTACCAATTCGTATTTAAGAAAATACAAAACTACATGTGGAATTTCTCAGCGGGCAATGGAATGGATATGCTACACATTCAGTATGAATTAATTGATTTATTTGAAGCAGGTGCAGCGGAAGGCAGACAAGTGCTAGAAATCACTGGAGAGGATGTAGCATCTTTTGCTGACGAATTAGTGGCAAATGCTAAAACGTATGTCGCGAAATATCGTGAAGATTTGAATGAAAGCATCATGAAGCGATTGGGAAAAAATAAGTAGACCATACCGACTGATTAGCTCGTTATTGCTATTCAGTTATATTTTTAACTCGGTACTAAGTATTACAGATTATCAGTGATACTAAATAGATAGTGTGTATTCTAGCTTTGCAAAACACTTTTTAAAAGGGGGAAAAATATGAGTAATGCAGCGATTTCTGTAAAGGAGTTAAAAAAGTCTTTTAAAGAAAAGGAAGTTTTAAAAGGGGTGGAGTTTGAGGTGCAGCGCGGTGAAATTTTTGCGCTCCTTGGCTCAAATGGAGCAGGTAAGACGACGACCGTTAATATCCTTTCCACGTTGATGAAGCAAGATGATGGCGAAGTAAGTATTTGCGGCTTTGATGTCCAGCGTGAACCGGATCATGTTCGTCAAAGTATTAGTCTGACAGGACAGTTTTCAGCTTTAGACGGTATGCTAACTGGAAGAGAGAACTTGGTAATGATTGCGAAATTGCGTGGAGTTTCTAATCCAACGCAAGTCGCTGATAACTTGCTGGAAAAATTTAGCCTGACTGATGCAGCTAACCAGAGGGCGGACCAATATTCAGGCGGGATGAAGCGTCGGCTTGATATCGCTATGAGTCTCATTGGAAATCCAGCCGTCATTTTTCTCGATGAACCGACGACAGGGCTTGACCCTGAAGCACGAATTGAAGTGTGGGATACTGTCAAGGAACTTGCTGGCGGCGGAACAACGATTTTGTTGACAACTCAGTACTTGGAGGAAGCTGAACAACTGGCAGACCGCATCGCTATTTTGCATGGTGGAAAAATTATTACGACTGGTACTCTTACTGAACTTAAAGAGATGTTCCCGCCAGCGAAAATAGAGTATATCGAGAAGCAACCGACGTTAGAAGAAATTTTCCTTGCGATCATCGGTACAAAGGAGGAGATGTAAGTGAAAAGCAAAACAGGGGTATTATTAGGAAGATTAATGCGAAACATTATGCGTAGTCCAGATACGATTATTACTGTAGCGATTACACCAATTATGATGATGCTGTTGTTTGTTTACGTATTTGGTGGAGCCATACAGACAGGAACGGATAACTACGTCAATTATTTATTACCGGGAATTTTATTAATGGCTATCGCATCTGGTGTCGCTTACACTTCTGTACGATTGTTTACGGATATAAAGAGCGGATTGATGGCACGTTTCATTACTATGCCCATTAAGCGTTCGTCTGTATTATGGGCTCACGTATTAACTTCACTTGTGTCTAATATGCTTACTGTTATAGTTGTTATCTCCGTTGCACTTTTAATGGGTTTTCGTTCCAACGCTAATATTCTAGATTGGCTCGCGGTAGCTGGAATGCTTGGAATGTTTACATTAGCGCTAACATGGTTGGCTATTATTCCAGGACTGACAGCGAAGTCTATGGAGGGGGCGACAGCTTACTCGTACCCGCTAGTTTTTCTACCATTTATCAGTTCAGCTTTTGTTCCTACAGAAACAATGCCAAAAATTGTTCGTGTGTTTGCTGAGAATCAGCCTGTAACTTCAATTGTGAATGCGATTCGTGCTCTTTTATATGAAGGAACTGTCGGTAACGATATTTGGGTTGCACTTGCTTGGTGTGTGGGTATTATGGTTATTGCTTATTTCTTTGCTAGTAAAACCTTTAAACGTCAGTTAGGGTAATGATCGATATATAAGTAAAGTACGGGAAGATTTCCCGTACTTTTTTTATAGGGCCCATTTCATTCAGCAAGAAGGAAAATGTATTAGGCGAAGAGAAATACAAATTGATTGGCAATTGGGTAAGTTAAGGAGAGCATATGTATAATGAATACTACAAAAACTACAGGGTGCTTTACTATTGTTGAGAATGATGAAGGGAAAATATTAGTAGTTAAACGAAATGATTATCCTATCTGGGATTTGCCTGGGGGAAGATTAGAAGAAAATGAACAGTTAGAGAAGTGTGCTATAAGAGAAACGAAAGAAGAAACGGGCTATATAATTGCTATTGAGCGTAAAATAGGAGAATATCACCAACCTGAATATGATGATATACAACATATATTTTCAGGGAGATTACTTGGAGGAGAGCCAATAAAGAGTGGACCTGAAACTGCAAAAATTGGGTGGTTTCATCCTAGTAGACTACCTTTGTTAATGGTTCCAAATAGACGAAAACAGATCAGCAATTTTACGAAACATAAAAATTCACTAATAAAAGAGACATTAAAGACACCATTTATGGTAAAGGTATTGAAAAAAATTATGTGAGATGGTTATTGAATTAACAGGTGTTTTAAATGAAACAAGAGCATGTTTTGGTTAATTCTTTTCAAAACATACTCTTTCTATTTGTCTTTTACTAGCGTTATTCTCATTGGTTTATTTTAAAGATATAGTGGAAAATACAATATTTTCCTTATGTATTTGAACATATGGGAAAATAGCCAAACTTAATCTTATCATTGCTTATGGATGGTATAAATGTAACCTCTCTTGTAAGTTTTGTAATACTCCATTGGGTATCTCTCTAATTGTAATATCCTTCCCTAGAAAAAGTAGCCAATTTGTTATTTCCGTCATTTCATCGAGATTGTTCACATTAATAAATGTTCTTAAAATGGCTGTGGATTGATAAGGGTTTGTATAAGAAATTGAGATTTTTAAAGGATGATATTTTTTGAACTGGGCAATTGCTTTCGGACCAAGTTCAAGTACAAGGTTAATTGCTTCGTCTTTCTTGCTTAGTTTTTCTAAAATCTTTTTCTTGCTTAATTTCTTTTTCGCCGTGTAAGGTTCGATATTGATAAGTTCATCGACAGGAAACAGCAGCTTCTTTTCTTCTTTTAAGTCAAACCCTTCAATGATCCAATGGCTTTTTTCTTGATAAAGGTGTAATAGATAAATGGAATAAGACTTGATTTCACTTTCTTCTTTAGTGGTAATTAATAAATGTCTATCCAAAAGCAGGATTTGGATAAGTTTTTCTAATGTAGGATGGGGAAGGTCAGAAAGCTCAAGCAGGTCAGGGTTATGAGGATTTGTTCCTTCAAAAAGTAAAATTTGATTTAAAAGAACAAGGTCATCTTGCTGGGTCTCTGAGATAAGTCCTAGTAGTTTTTCAGCTAAAGACTGACGGCTTTTTAAATAGGGAAGCTGTTGATTTCGTGTGGCCATAAAGGCGATAAAAAGAGCTTTCACTTCGTTATCAGTAAAGCGAACAACGGGCAAGATAGAGTTATGCATGACAAAATATCCCCCAGTTCTTCCAACTTCAGCGACAAGCGGCATCCCCATAGCTTCGATTTCTTTAATGTCTCTAATAGCCGTTGATCGCGAGATGTTAAACTCTCGTATGATTTCAGAAATTGTAAAGTGGGAGCGGTTGTTTATATACCGCATAATCGTATTAATCCGTTCAACTTTTTTCATTTCGTGCTCCTAAACAGTATCATTTTTTGACATGATTTAAGGATATTATAAACTCATCAGATGAAAAGATAAATCGTTTGATTAAATAAAAAAAGAGGAAGGTTTTAAATATGAAAAATTATACGTTAGAAGAAAAAGAGAGCTTTATCGTATTAGGTATTGGAACTGAAATTAAGAGTGCATATACAGACTTCGTTGGAATAAATAAAGAAAAAGAAGACTTTTGGTCAGCCGTTAAACAAGATGGAACACTGGACACTTTAAAAGCTTTAGCGACAAATGATTACATTTTTTCTGTGAGTGAAGCGGTGAATAACAAGATGATGTATTATGCGGGTGTCATGACAGAAGCACAAATAGAAGAATGCAGAGTTATTCAGTTTCCTAAGGGAGAATACTTAGTAGTGAAAGGAGAAGGCAAAACGGCTGAAGAGCTAAGTAACAAACTTACTGGTATTGCCTTTGGTCAAGTGTTACCAGAAGTTAAGGATGTTGCCTATGTTGGTGGACCGAATGCGGCGGTTGAGATGGGAGAACGAGACGGTTTAGTATTTGGTGAAATGTGGATTCCGGTTGTTAGGAAGTAAAGTAATAAAAGGTACGATTATAGAAAGTAGAGGCTAACGATTTTGAACTGTTAGCCTTTTTCCTATGAACATAATATTTCATAGCATGCTACATGCTACGCTCTGATAAAATGGAATGAAAGGGAATTATTGTAAGGTGGTGGTGGGTTGGATAAAAAAAGATTATTTGAGCTATTTTTAGTAACGTTTGGCTTTCTGTTCCTTCATGTAAGCACATTTACTAATGAAAAATTGAATGATAAATTGGGGAGTTTTACTTTCTTTGTTTTAATTCTCTTGTTTTACATCAACACTGTATTTATAGAACGGTATTTTGATGATATACAAAAGTGGGTTCGAAATATAACGTTTTGTGTAGCAGTGTTAGTGGTAACTTTAGTATCACTGTGGATAGGTTATTTTTAAGGGGAAAGAATTATGGGATTGCGAAAGTTCTTCGATTGAAAACTTATAAGGTATTATAGGAAAACCATCACTTTTTAAAATTTGATGGTTTTTATTTTTTGACCCCCATAAATTGTTTTGTTCATTCGAATATATATAATAAAGGAAGCGAATGAAAAAAATAAAGTATTAGCTAATTTGCTAGATTAAGTGAGGAATTTAAAAGGTAAGGATAAAATTACCAACAATATAGAGAAGAGTTATGTAAAGATTGTAGCTAAAATAGAAAAAGAACAGGCGAAATAAGTGGACGACGCTATTACGGAAGGAAATGAGAGAGTAGATTAAAAGGCAGACTTAACTTTACTGCAAACATAAAAAGAATAATTATGAAAAAAATCGGCTTCGAAAAATGCGAACAATAATAAGAAGACAAGCTAAAAGAAAATGTGGTGAAATGGTCACTTGTTTAGTGACCATTTTGCTATTTGAGGGAGGCTGGGAGATTACAAGTGTTGAGTTTAGTCATGAAGATCTTAAGAAAAACGAAAATAGAAGATGTCGTATTGAACATACAAAACAATGAAGGAGATAAAGAAGCTTTTATCGTACAGTATCAGCCTTTTATTAGAAAATCAATTTCGTCTGTCTGCCGCCGATATATTACAGAACAGGATGATGAATATAGCATTGGATTGTTTGCATTTAACGAAGCAATTGAACAGTATTCATATACAAAAGGAAAATCTTTTCTAGCTTTTGCTGAGCTTCTTATAAAAAGAGATGTAATTGATTATATACGTAAGGAATCAAAGCATAATCTTGTCTTTTTAAAAGAAGAGAAGCAAGAGGAAATGTTAGAAATGCAAGTATCGCTTACAGAGTATATGAAAGAGATGGAAAATAGTAACCGTAAGGAGGAGATTTTTCATTTTCAAGGTGTGTTAGCTGAGTTTAAAATCACATTTTTAGAGCTTGCGAAAGAATCTCCTAAGCATCGTGATACGCGTGAGCACTTAATAGAAATTGTAAAGATTATTATAAAAGATGAGGAAATGATGGAAGAGCTATTCCGAAAGAAAAAGCTACCGCTGAAACGGATTGAGCCGCGTGTTAGAGTAAGTCGTAAAACGTTGGAGCGACATAGAAAATACATCATTGCAATGTGTATTATCTTTGCAAATAACTATACATATATTCTTGATTATATAAGAGGAGGGAAGCATGATGAATAAAGGAATTGTGATGGATATAAAAAAACATAGCGTAGTTGTTTTAACTCCAAAAGGGGAGTTTCTTACGTGTGAAAGAAAAGCTCATTCTTACACGATTGGAGAGGAAATTTCGTTTGATGAGCAAGAACAACAAGCATCGCGTTTTTCATTCCCTCCTTTCTTCAAGCCTGCATCATTACTTGTTGCTTGCTTTTTATGTGTAGCGCTGTTTTTCTACAATCAACCGGAAGAAAAAGTGTTTGCTTATGTCTCAGTTGATATAAATCCAAGTTTAGAAGTGAGTGTAACAAAGGATCTTCGTGTTATAGATTTGCGAGCTTGTAATGATGATGGAAGGCGTATTTTAAAAGAAATGGAACGGTGGAAAAATAAACATTTGCAAGACGTAATACGTACGATTATAAAGCAAAGTCAAGAAGACGAATATTTAACAGACGATAAGCAAGTTATGCTAACAGCTGTTACAAAGGAGAAAACGCTAGAATCACAGTTGGAAAAGACTATGCGAGAATTAAAGAAAGAGTATGAGGCAAAACATATTACAGTTGTATATCAAACTAGCACAATGCAAGTGCGAGAGAATGCTAGGAAAGCAGGAATTGGCACAGGTGTTTATATAAAGCAAGAGAATGAGAAGAAAAAATTGCTTACTCCTCCTGCGCCACCGTCTAATCAGGAGAAAACTCATGAGGAGATACATTCGCAACTACAGCCATCTCCTGATGTATCATCGGATTTGTCTTCTGTAAAAGAAGAAGGAGACGATAAGCAAGAACATAAAGAACAAAAGAACATCAAGGAACAGCCGCCTAAGCAAATAAAAGAAAATAATGGGAATCAACAAGAGAGTAATGGTAGGGGTTCACAGAAAGAAAACAATGGGAATCAACAAGAGAACAACGGTAGAGGCTCGCAGAAAGAAAACAATGGGAATCAGCAAGGGAACAATGGTAGAGGCTCGCAGAAAGAAAACAATGGGAATCAACAAGGGAACAACGGTAGAGGCTCGCAGAAAGAAAATAATGGGAACCAGCAAGGGAACAACGGTTGGGGCTCGCAGAAAGAAAATAATGGGAACCAGCAAGGGAACAACGGTAGAGGCTCGCAGAAAGAAAATAATGGACATCAGCAAGAGAATAATGGTAGAGGCTCGCAGAAAGAAAATAATGGGAACCAGCAAGGGAACAACGGTAGAGGTTCGCAGAAAGAAAGTAATGGAAACCAGCAAGAGAACAACGGTAGAGGTTCGCAGAAAGAAAGTAATGGAAACCAGCAAGAGAACAACGGTAGAGGTTCGCAGAAAGAAAA
>JAQEWB010000009.1:74217-90840 GCA_027694045.1 Bacillaceae bacterium OF18-1A
ATCAGCAAGGGAACAACGGTAGAGGTTCGCAGAAAGAAAGTAATGGACATCAGCAAGGGAACAACGGTAGAGGTTCGCAGAAAGAAAGTAATGGAAACCAGCAAGAGAACAACGGTAGAGGTTCACAGAAAGAAAATAACGTTTCCTAAAATATTGAAGAAGGAATTTCTTAATATTTTTTAAAATGACGGACACAAAATCATATATCCTTTCGAATTATATATATGGATATCATTAATATGTATATAAAAGGGGAGAAAAAATATGAAAAAAATATATGAAGAGATTACTGAAGTGTTAAAGGTATTGGCGCATCCTGTTCGCTTATCTTTAGTAAAAATAATGATTGCAAAAGGCCCTGTTAACGTAACGACAATGTATGGAGATTTACAAATGCCTCAAAGTACAATTAGTCAACATTTATCTAAACTAAAAGCTGCTAAAATTGTTACAGCTACTAGGAAAGGTTTAGAAGTTTATTATGAGGTAACCGACAATCGTACGAAAGCGATATTATTAAGTTTAGCTTAAAGTTTGTTTTTCTAGACTTTGAAATATACAGGTATGGAATTTATACGGTGCAGAGTATAAACTAAGTGATGAAGAGATCGATAAAAGTGCTCCAGAGTATGTGCGATATGTGATGAATGAGGGGTATTCAAATAATATATAAGGAGAAACAGCCATTTACTTGTGAGTAGATGGCTGTTTCTTTATGTATAAAAACCATAATAATTTACTAGATTTTGTATTTTGTGTAAGATAATAAAGAATATTCAATTAATAATATCGAAGGAAGAGATATGAATGAAGTTGCCGCTATTACAAATAGAGACAGAGAGACTTATGATCCGTCCGTTCCAAAATGATGATTATGAAAGCTGGATAGATGGATTTAAAAAGAGGTTACCAGCGCAAAATATGTTGACGCTTTGCTTGCAACAAGAGTTTGAGGATATTTGTATAACTGCAATTCATCCAGGGAAATTAAAGACTGATATTGGTGCTTTTGATGCGGATATGACTCCAGCTGAAGGCGCTCGTAATATTTATGAGTGGGTAGTAGCTCCTCATGCAGAGGCGTCGGGTAAATTTATCGAGCCAGGTGTAGGTGAATTAAAGTGGTAAAGTACGATCTTTCAACTATTCAAAACGTATTTGGGCCTTCAAAAAAAGTGTTAAACGGCTTACCAAACGCAGTAACGATTGAAGAACTAGAAGAAGATGTTTTGTATAACGTACAAACATATAAAGAAAAGATAAGTAGATTTGAAGAGATTTGTTTTAATTGGGAGTTAAAAAGAGCGAGTATTGTATTAAACAAAAGGTTTAGTAGTTATAGTTCAAGTGTAAAAGTGTTACTGGATGCGGATTTTTCTTTGTATGCAGCAAAGGTAGAAGTGTGTAGAGAATTGAACAATATAGAGGTGCTAGAAAAACAATATACATATCGATCAATAGCAGAAGGAACGTTGTCGGAAAAAGAATTTAAATACATTTGGGAGCAATGTATGTCGGATTCGGGGAATCAGTCGGCAATCTTGAGCATTGATGAACATTTTCATTCGGTACAAGCAGAACTAGGTAAAGGTTGGGAAAGGTCATGTATTGTTTTTTATGATAAAAATGAGCCAATTGGAATGTCAATGCCACATATTGAACCAGGAACAGAAAGTGAAGGGCGATTATTTTACTTTGGGATAATGCCATATTATCGCGGGAAAGGGATCAGCTCGCGAATGCATCTTCAATCTTTACAAATGTTAAAAGAAATGGGAGCTACTTATTACATTGGGAGCACATATACGTCAAATGAAAAAATGAAAAGAATATTTTGGAGTAATGATTGTTCAATAAAAACTAAGATAGAGATTTATTATAAAACTTTTAAAGAGAGCTAGGAGGTATATAAATGAAAACGATAAAAG
Organism: Bacillaceae bacterium OF18-1A; assembly: GCA_027694045.1. Lineage (GTDB taxonomy): Bacteria > Bacillota > Bacilli > Bacillales > Bacillaceae_G > Bacillus_A. The sequence goes on from JAQEWB010000009.1 coordinate 76,146, forward strand.
TATTTCATTACGACGCATTTACAAATAAACCAAACATGGGAAATCCAGCAGGTGTTGTATTAGATGCGGACGGATTAATGGAAGAGGAAATGCAACTTATTGCTGAAAAGGTTGGATTTAACGAAACATCTTTTGTTCTTTCTTCAGAAGTAGCGGATATGAGAATGCGTTATTTTACACCTAGTTCTGAAATGGACTTATGTGGTCATGGGACAGTTGGGACTATATATGCCATGCGTGAAAGAGGGTTATTAGAAGAGAAAGCAAACTTTACGATTGAAACGAAGGCAGGGATTTTACCAGTACAAGTGGATGTAAATGAAAATGGAGAGACCTTTATTAAAATGAGGCAGGCAGCACCTCGGTTTAAAGGTTTTGCAGGTTCAAAAGAAAAATTAGCCGCTAGCATTGGTTTGGACGTAAATGATTTAGATGATCGTTTACCGATTTTGTATGGAAGTACTGGTAATTGGACTGTCATTGTACCAATTAAAAGTTTAGAGGCATGTGAAAGAATGAAACCTAATAATGGTACATTTCCAGCGGTTTTAAAAGAAGTACCCAATGCTTCTATTCATCCAATTTGTTTAGAAACTTATGATGAACAGGTACAAATGCATGGTCGTCATTTCTCATCAGCTTATGCTGGAACGATTGAAGATCCAGTGACAGGAACAGCTTCAGGTGTAATGGGGGCGTATTATGCAATGTATTTGAAGAAAGACTTTGATCACGAATTGAAGTTAATCGTTGAGCAAGGACAGGAAATGAATAAAGATGGCCGTGTAACGGTGTATGTAACGAAAGGTATAGAAAATAGTAATTTGCAAATAGATATTGCTGGAACTGCGGTGTATGTGAAGAAGTTTGAAATTTCAATATAAAAGAAGAAAGCCCGGTATATAACCGGGACTTCTTCTTATCTGTTCAACACTTCAATATAAGAAGCATCGCCGGTCGTTCGTAAAGCGGAACGGAAATTATTATTTTCTAACGTTTCAGCAACTTGTTTTAATTGTTGTGCGTCATCGTGATGAATAATTAAACTATCTGCACCGCTTTCTTCTATATGAATATGTTCAACGTTTCCGATCGCATCATGTATCGCTTTTAAAAATTCAGGTTTCATGTTTGACCTCCTATATGTATGTAACGTTGTTATGTAGTATTTCCTTATTTTTGAAATATAAAAGTAAATGAGAGGAGAAATAAGGTGAATATAACACAGTTTAAAGAACATATAACATCGCTATTTGAAGAGCATCTTCATAAATACGGTGATGACGAGTATGGCTTTACTCATATTAGTAAAGAGGAATTTCACAAAATAGGTTACACAACAAATTTGACGATAGAAACAATTGAAGAAGCGTATAAGAATGGTGTTGATATGATTCTTACACATCATGCGCCGTGGAGCTTTTTATTTGGTATGGAAGAGGCTTGTATGGAGAAATTAAAACAATATGAAATGAATCATTTTTGGATTCATTTGCCGTTAGATTTCGTAAAGTTTGGCACGTGTACGTCGTTATTTCATGAAATTGGAATAGATACGATTCTAGAATACTCTACGTATGAGGAAGAAGAGTTACCTGGAATAGGACAGTATAAAGAAGCGATACCTTTCTCAAACTTAGTTGGAAAACTGGAAGAAAGAATGGAAGAGAAAGTAAAGAGCTGGAGAAATAACGACAAACCTGTAAAACGGATTGCGATTTTAACTGGCGCAGGAAACAATACAAACCTTATTGAACGTGCGCTAGAAAAAGGTTGCGATACGTACATAACGGGAGAAAAAACATTGTATACAGTACAACATGCGAAATTTAAAGGTATTAACTTAATTGTAGGTAGCCACACATTTACAGAAGTATTTGGTGTAGAAAGTTTGGCTCGTAAATTACGAGAAAGAGCTTGTGCAATAGAAATTACTAGATTATGTGAAGAGCATTTGGAGTGAGGACCATGGTTACTATATATACACATTATGGGGAAGAAACAGTGAAATTAACGTGGAAAAGTGATTATATATTACCAGAGTATGAAAAGATTACGAGCGCACATGGCTTTTGTTTTTATGATGATAAAGTGTTGCTCATTGCACATCCAAATCGTGGTTGGGACTTTCCTGGTGGACATATTGAAGAGGGAGAATTACCGGAAGACTGTTTTAATAGAGAAGCGTGGGAAGAAGGGTATGTAAAAGGAGAATGTATCTTAATTGGATATATCATTGTTGATCATAGTGAGAATCCGCATTGGAACGAAGGTAGCCCATATCCGAAAGTAGGATATCAGCCATTTTATCGTATGGATATTACTGAATTACATGAGTTTCATGCTGAATATGAGTCTGATAAAAGGATGTTTGTTAAAGTTGAAGAAATTGTATCTCATTATCATAAATGGAATGAATTGTATGATGAAATATTGAAGGAAGCAGTTGTAATAAAATAAAATTATTGTTTGTCATATTAAAAATTGCGTAACTCTCTCTTTTGTTTTAAAGGTGTTTTTATAATTGATGTAATAATCATAGGCGTATTTTTACAGCCCTTTCCGAACGGGAAAGCCCATCGCCTTTAGGCATGGGATGAAAGTGAGGTTGGATACGGAGTACCACTGAAAATCGCTAAGTTTGTGGTACTTTAAGTATCCAAAATATTGGTATCTTTTGTGGTGTAGTTTAAAAGTAAAATTGATACAATGTGAATATGATAAATGATTATAGAAGAACCAAAACAACTGTGTCATTAATTAACTACCATTTTGTGTTTTGCCCGCGATACAGAAGAAAGATTTTTCTTAACCCAAAAGTAGAAGAAAGTTTCAAAGAGTTGGTTCAAGAAATATGCGGAGAAATGGATGTTGCTATTGTCGCAATGGAATGCGACAAAGACCACGTTCACTTGTACACTACCAACACTTAGTCCTGCTGACACAATGGCGAAAATTAAAGGAGTGACATCGAAGCGTTTGAGAGGAGAGTTTCCTCATCTTCAACACTTGCCAAGTCTATGGACACGTTCCTATTTTGTTTCTACTGCTGGAAATGTATCGACTGAGACAATTAAACAGTATGTTGAAAATCAAAAGAAGAGGGGGTGAAAATTGTGTCACAAACAATCACAGTCAAAGTTAAATTGCTTCCAACAAAAGAACAAATTCAGTTATTGGAACAAAGTAGCTACGAGTATATCAAAGTCATTAATACACTTGTATCTGAAATGGCTGAAGCGAAGAAGAGCACTAAGAAAAGTACAAAAGATGTTGAAGCGAATCTTCCAAGCGCAGTGAAGAACCAAGCAATTAAAGACGCTAAAAGTGTGTTTTCTACAAAGGTGAAAAAAAGTAAATACAAAGTTATTCCGATTCTAAAGAGACCTGTTTGTGTATGGAACAATCAAAACTATTCGTTTGATTTCACGCACATTTCAGTTCCACTCATGGTAAATGGAAAATCAACTCGCTTAAAGGTTCGTGCTTTATTAACTGATAAATATAATCGCAATTTTAATTTATTAACACACAAGTTAGGTACACTTCGTATCACGAAGAAATCTAATAAGTGGATTGCTCAAATATCTGTCACGATTCCTACAAATGAAAAAACAGGAACGAAGATTTTAGGGGTAGATTTAGGTCTTAAAGTCCCTGCGGTAGCCATCACAGACGATGATAAAGTACGTTTCTTCGGCAATGGTAGACAAAACAAATATATGAAACGTAAGTTTCGTAGTGTTCGTAAGAAGTTAGGTGAAAATAAGAAATTAAATGCCATTCGACAACTTGATGATAAAGAACAAAGATGGATGCAAGACCAAGACCACAAAGTAAGTCGTGAAATCATTGACTTTGCAACCGATAATAATATTTCTGTTATTCGTTTAGAACAACTAACGAATATTAGACAGACGGCAAGAACAAGCCGTAAAAACGAGAAAAATCTACACACTTGGTCATTCTATCGTTTAGCACAATTCATTGAATACAAAGCGAATTTAGTTGGTATTAAGGTAGAATATGTGAACCCTGCTTATACAAGTCAAACATGTCCGAAATGTTCTGAAAAGAACAAAGCATCAGACAGAAAATACAAGTGCCGATGTGGATTTGAGAAACATCGTGATATTGTTGGAGCGATGAATATTCGCTATGCAACTGTGATTGATGGTAACAGTCAATCAGCCTAAGATGCTATACGCACTGTCTTAGGAGGGGCAATGAGATGCCCTCATCTTGAAGGCTGTTCAAAACAGAAATGGACTGCGAACGTTTAGTCATTCAAGAATCCCACCCGTCAATCCGTAAGGATTAGGGCTTGCGACTTTAGTCGTGGGAATCTCAAGTATAGATACGTGTTTAAGACACCATCCAAAAGATTTAGAAGATTACTTAGTGGCTTGGCGCTTTTGGATGAAGGAGATGTAATAGATCAATTATCGGCCTTAGTAAAAAATATAAGGATAGGAGAATGAATATGAGAAATTTCGTTTGTACAACGTGTGGCGTTCAGTATGCAGCGAGTGTAGATGAACCGGTGAGTTGTGTTATTTGTGATGAAGAGAGACAATATATTAATCCAAAAGGGCAATCTTGGACGACTTTAGAAGATTTGCAAACTGGTGATACGTATAAAAATGAAATGACAGAAGAAGAAAATGGGCTTTATAGTTTTACAACTAAACCAGCATTTGCGATTGGTCAAACGGCATTTATGGTGAAAACAGAGTCGTATCGTTTATTGTGGGATTGTATTACTTATTTAGATGAAGCGACCATTGAAAAAATAAAAGAACTTGGCGGATTAGATGCGATTGCATTGTCTCATCCGCACTATTATTCAACGCAAGTAGAGTGGGCAGAAACGTTTGATGTACCAATTTACATACATGAAGACGATAAAGAGTGGGTGATGCGCCCAAGTAGTCGTATCATTTTTTGGTCTGGTGAGTCTTTACAATTAGCAGATGGATTAGTTATCCATCGTTTAGGTGGCCATTTCAAAGGTGGTTCTGTCTTGCATTGGGAAGAAGGAAATGATGGGAAAGGTATTTTGTTAACTGGTGATATTATTCAAGTTGTAGCAGATCAAAATTGGGTAAGTTTTATGTACAGCTATCCGAACTTAATTCCATTACCTATGAGAAAAGTAGAAGAAATGGCGAACCGAGTAAAAACACTTCAGTTTAATCGCTTATATAATGCTTTTCAGCGAGTCGTAAAAGAAAATGCGAATGAAGCAGTGGCACGTTCTGCAGAAAGATATATTGCGGCGTTAGAAGGTAAATTATTTTATACGTAAAAGGAGGATAGGTTAATGAAGACGTTAGTATGCTTTGGTGATAGTATTACAGCTGATGAGACATTTTTTGATGGAACACCGAGATTAACGCCAAGGTTACAAACTTTGTTACCAGATTGGAAAATAGTGAATGCTGGTGTTCCTGGTGATAATACGTTCGATGCGTTAAAAAGGATAGGATGTATTATCATATAAACCAGACTTTGTAACAGTTTTTCTTGGTACGAATGATGCCGTTTCTTTTGCTCAAGTACCATTACAAATATATAAAGAAAACTTAAAGAAGATGGTAATCGGTATTTCGCCGGAAAAAGTACTATTTATTAGTCCTGCGCCCGTGGATGAAGAAAGACAGCGTAATAGAACGAATAAAGTGCTCGGTCAGTATGCAGATGTGGTAGAGGAAGTGGCGAAAGAAACAGGTAGTCATTTTTAAAATTTGCATGCTGAAATGATTCAAGAAAAGGATTATAAGAGATTTGTAGAAGATGAAGAGAAAGATGGGTTACATTTTGGATCGGAAGGCTATAAGTATTTAGCTATAGCAATTGGTGAAAAGTTAAAAGAGATTTTATAAAAAAGCAAAGTGCCCAACGCTTTGCTTTTTTGATGGTGTAGGGAGTAGCTGCTTCATAATCAACGACCTTAATATTAAGGTTGTTAAACTTAATAGAAGATAGTATCTTTCGATGTATATGAATTCAACACAAATAATATATATCCTAAAATTTAGTTTGTGTATGTTGCGAAAAAACATCTTTTTAACTACATTAATTATTTATTAGAATAACTTTTTCATTTAAAGGAAGTTTTTTGATAAAGAGGAAAGGAATATATTTTTATAATGAATTACTTATATAAACAATGTATTATTGTGTTTTTTACTAACTAATGCCGTTTTGAACGATAGAAACAACGGTTACATGCTTGTTCTAAAATGTTATCTATGTAAAATTATATGCAATGAAAAAATCTGAAAATATAAAAATATTAATTTTATAAATATACACGTTATAATGAGGGCGTCGAGAGATATTTTATCACCTCTAAAGAAATATGAAATTGAAACGAGTATTTTAAGAAAGGTGTGATCACAGAAAGAAGATTGTAAACATCGCACGGATTGGTGGGAACGATATCATCAATGTCGATGTATAGGGGTGGAAGACAAATGAGACAGGCTTAGATGGATTTTAGAAGGCGCTTACAATGATTGTGACTAGAGATAAATAGTTATTGAAAATATTGCGGAGTAGTTAGGGCTGCTATTCTCTTTTGTTCTCTTCATGATTATACACAATTGAATATTTTGTGAACGCTAACAAATCCATCAGGATGGCGACTAGAAATTTGATTTATTTAGAAGGGAGACTTCTCTGTAAGTAATTCAGTTTTCAAGAATGGTCAATATTCCGGGGCCTTAAAAAGAGATGTAAGAATAGGATACAGGGAGGAATTGTTATATGAATGGGAATACTGCAAAAAACATAGAATTTCAAGCTGAAAATAATGCAGTCAAAAATGAGAATTATCCAGATCCTAAAAAGTGGCATAAACAGGATACTACATGGGCACTCAGCCTATTTGGAACAGCAATTGGAGCAGGAGTACTTTTCTTGCCTATTAATGCAGGTTCAGGTGGTTTAATATCATTATTGCTAATTACATTACTTGCGTATCCTGTTATGTATTATTCACATAGGGCGCTTGCTAAAATGATATATGCTTCTAATTCTGCTGATGAGGGGATCACAGGTACAATTAGAGAGTATTTCGGGAATAAAGCAAGTATCATTTTTAACATCGTATATTTCGGTTCAATTTATACGATCGTGCTAATGTATTCAGTGGCACTTACAAATACCGCAAGTAGTTTTATCGTGCATCAATTGCACATGCCGGAGCCTCCAAGGGCCATTTTATCTCTTGTATTAGTGCTTGGTCTTATCGCTATACTAAATTTTGGTCAAGATATTACTGTAAAGGTCATGAGTATGCTCGTGTATCCTTTCATAGCTTCTTTACTTTTTATCGCAATATCTTTAATTCCACAGTGGAATACGTCAATGCTTAGCTTTTCAGCTGTTTCTACTGCTTCAACAGGAACAGGATATTTCGGAACGGTATTAATGATTTTACCAATTATCGTATTCTCATTTAATCATTCACCTATGATTTCATCATTTGTTGTGAAACAGAAAGCTACTTATGGAATAGAAGCTATTGATGCTAAATGTGCGCAAATACAAAAAGTTTGTTATATCATGACATTCGTTGTTGTTATGTTCTTTGTTTGGAGTAGTGCACTGAGTTTGACTCCAGATGATATAAAAATGGCAAAAGAACAAAACTTATCAATTCTTTCATACCTTGCTAATGAGCTTAATTCACCTGTAATCACGATTGCAGCTCCAATCATTGCTTTTGTAGCTATTACAAAGTCTTTCCTTGGCCATTATATAGGAGCGTTTGAGGTAATGCGTGACATGATTATTAAGGTCGGTAAAAAACGTGGAAAAGATGTAGGAGAAAAAACAATTAAGACAATAGTCCTTACTTTTGTTGTATTAACATGTTGGTATGTTGCTTATGCAAACCCTAGTATTCTTGGAATTATTGATTCTCTAAGTGGTCCATTAGTTGCTGCTATCTTATGTTTATTACCGATGTATGCAATTCGTAAAGTACCAGTACTAGCTAAACACCGAGGAAAGATAAGCAACGTATTTGTTATTATTGTAGGTGTACTTACTGTTGTAGCAAGTATTAAGTCATTATTCTAATTCACGATTTTGGGACAGACTTCTTCTTTTGGAGAGTTTGTCCCTTTTTCAATTAGCGATAAAAGGTCATCTTTCACATAGAATCTTTTGTAAAGAAGGTTGCTTTAATACGTAACAATTTTGCTCTTATTGATTTTATGAGGTTTTTACGCATAATTGTAAGTAAGGGAGATGATTTCAAGTTGAGTAGGCTGAATATAAGTACAACCGTTTCAGGAGATATAATTGTTACCCGTCTTATCGGTAAGATTAAAACAGATGATGTTCATGAATGGTTTAATGGCTTTGAACGGATTTGTCAGCAATTCATTTCTGAGGGGCGGAAATATAAATTATTGGTAGATAGAAAAGGGTACACGCCAGATCATTTTTCTGTTCAAAAAACATGGAAAGATAAGTTTTTTAATGAAACGATTTTGAATCACAGTAAGGCGATTGCTTTTCTACTAGAAGAAGGGGAGATAATGAATTATTTACAACAATCCAATACAAAAGAATCTGTAAAATTTTTCGATGATTATGAACAGGCATTCATTTGGTTGAACGAATACCCTATATGAGACTTTTAACGAAACAGTTGCTCAATCAACTGTTTTTTTATGCCGTAAAGTTGTCTTTGTCTCTATACTTTGTAGTACGGAAAAAATACAAATATTTGAATCACGCATGTTTAAATTTGTGCCAACTGGATTAAAGAAGTAGCAAACTGTTGTACAAAATGTTTAGTACCTATAGCACATTAAAGTACATACATTTTTCATGTGCTCAATATAATCCATAATAGCACCAAGAAGAAACCAAGCTTCATGTTACATAAAACGATTCGGGGGGTTAAAGCTATGGGTACTTCAAACCTGGGAGATATTAGTAAACAAATTTTAATAGAAGAGGAAACGCTTCAATTTACCTCTTTTACAAATGAAGATGCCTTGCAATTAGGATTATTTATCGTTGAAACAGCAAAGCAAGAGGGGAAATTGATTGCAGTTGATATAACCAAAAATGGTGTGCAACTATTTCATTTCAAAATGACAGGTACAAATGAAGAAAATACGAAATGGATTGAGCGTAAAAAACGAGTCGTTTCCCTACATGATCACAGTTCGTATTATATGCAGATTCAAAGTGAAATAACGGGAGTATCATACAATGAAAAATATCTTTTAGACACTTCGGAATATGCTGCATTTGGTGGCTGTTTTCCTATCCGAATAAAAAACGTAGGGGTTATCGGAATGATAACAGTTTCAGGATTACCACCGGAAGAAGATCATGAATTAGTTATAAGAGCAGTTGAAAATCATTTGAAACAATAATAAAAGGCAAAAACGAACATATTCTTGTTCGTTTTTGCCTTTTATTATTTGTCATGGGCATGGATGTATTTTCGATTCGAGATGTTTTTCTTGATGGTAATAATTTGTGTAATGAATAAGTGAAGGTGTAGTAGGAACGCTTTGAATTGTCACTATTAATATTGGGGACAATTAGAAAGCGACAAATATAAAAATTGAAATCTGAGTACTTTTTTATTTTGACTATATCGGCAATGACTATACATCATAAGGGGGGACTGAAATTGGAATCAATGACCTTTGTTTTATTTGGAGCAACAGGGGACTTAGCTAAAAGGAAAATTTACCCCGCACTATATAACTTATATATAGATCAAAAGCTTCCAAAGGAGATATCCGTTATTGGGCTTGGAAGACGTGAACTATCTCATTTAGATTTTCAAGGGAAAATAAAAGAATCAATCGCAACCTTTTCTCGTCACAGGGAAGAAGGTACTCCGGATATGGAAAGTTTTTTAGAGTATTTTCGTTATTGTCCATTAGATGTAAATAAGTCGGAAGATTATAAGTGGTTATTACAAGTCGTTCGTGAACGGGAAGAGGAACAGAGTATAAAAGGGAATAGAATGTTTTATCTTTCCGTTGCTCCTGACTTTTTCGAGACAATTGCTTTAAATATTAAAGAAAGTGGGCTTGATAACACCAATGGCTGGAAACGACTGATGATTGAAAAGCCGTTTGGTCACGATCTTCAATCTGCTCGTGAGCTGAATGAGAAGCTTAGTCGAACGTTTGAAGAAGATGAGATATATCGTATTGATCATTATTTAGGTAAACCGATGGTTCAAAACATTGAAGCGCTTGAATTTGCAAATCCTGTCCTTCAGTCAATTTGGAATAAAGAACATATAGCGAATGTGGAAATAACGGCTAGTGAAACGGTTGGGGTAGAAGAAAGAGCTGGATATTATGATCAAGCAGGAGCCATTCGAGATATGGTTCAAAATCATATGTTACAAATATTAATGATGACTGCTATGAATCTCCCGGAAAAGGTTAACGCATGTGAAATTCGGGAGGGAAAACGAAAGGTGATGGAGACGCTTCGTAAAGTGAAAAAAGAAGATGTCCAAAATCATATCATTCGTGGACAATACGCTTCAGGAGAGATAAAAGGCCAACCAGTTGTAGCGTATAAAGAGGAGCCGGGAGTAGACCCGTCTTCTCGTACAGACACATTTGTTGCTGCTCGTTTATGGATTGATAACCCATTTTGGACGGACGTTCCGTTTTATATACGGACAGGCAAAAGAATGAAAGAGAAGTCTACTCGCATTGTAATTGAATTTAAAAATACGTTAAAACAGCAATATCAAGATAGTAATCCAAATGTAGAGCCTAATTTGTTAATCATTGAAATTAGTCCAAGTGAAAATGTTTCACTCCAATTAAATAGTAAAAATCCATTGAAAAATGGAGAACTTGAACCGATCCGTATTCATTTTACGTGTGAGCAAACAGGATTGGGAGTACCTGAAGCTTATGAAAGGCTTATTTATGACGCTATTTGCGGAGATGCTACATTCTTTGCACATTGGAAAGAAGTTGAATTGTCATGGGAATGGGTGCAGCCGATACTTGAAGCATTTGAGGAAAACTTATTGCCACTTCACGAATATGAGTCTGGTTCATATGGTCCAAATGCGGCTAATGAACTATTACAAGAAAGTGAATTTAAATGGTGGTTAGATGAGGAATTGAAAAAACAAGTGCGTTCTTGAATGATGGCAGCAATTTATGTAATAAAAGGTGGTTCAAGGAGGAAATATATGATGCAGGTAGGGTTAATTAGTCTAGGGAAAATAGGACTAAATTTGGCGGACATGCAGTAGAAAAGAAATAAAAATTGTAATTCATTCACATTTAAAATTTGGAGGGAATTCATCATGAAGTTTTTTATTGATACTGCAAATCTTGAGGACATAAAAAAAGCATATAAACTTGGAGTTTTAGCCGGTGTGACAACGAATCCTTCTTTAGTAGCAAAAGAAGGCATTAAATTTGAAGACCGCATTGCAGAAATTTGTCAGGCCGTACCTAACGTTGAATCTGTTTCGGCAGAAGTAACTCCCGATGCTGTTACGGCTGAAGAAATGATTACACAAGCAGAAGAGCTTATTAAAATTAACGGCGGCGATAAAAAAGTTACGATAAAACTTCCGATGACGCTAGCAGGATTAGAAGCTTGTCGCTATCTTACTGAAAAAGGTGTGAAAACAAACGTTACCCTTATTTTCACTGTAAACCAAGCACTTTTAGCTGCTCGAGCAGGTGCAACGTACGTTTCACCATTTTTAGGCCGTTTAGACGATATTTCGGAAGATGGCGTACTATTAGTTGCTAAAATTGCTGAATTATTTGATGTCCATCAATTAGATGCACAAATTATTGCAGCTTCTGTCCGACACCCAGATCATGTAACGCGTGTAGCGATGGCAGGTGCTCACATTGCGACAATTCCTTATAAAGTCATTGAACAACTTGCTATGCATCCATTAACAGACCAAGGTATTGAAAAGTTTGCTGCGGATTGGGCAAAAGCACCTAAGTTATAAGGAAGTGAGTTTTTCCATAAAATTTCAAAAGTGTTAGTTTCCAAAAAGACCCCCTTATTAGCAAAGTTTTTAAAACGAAATGTTAATAAGGGAGAGTCTTTTTTTGTATAAATTTTGATGTTCTTTCGTGTAGAAGTTATTTATGAAGAAAAATGTGGTAACTTATAAGTAAGTACTTTGATAAAGTGAAACTTTAATCAGTGGGGGGCATCCCCCCATCTAACTTTTTTGCTTTCGCTGAACTTTGAGGTTGGGGGTCTTACTGCCCGTTAATATGGGATAAACAAAAGCTATAGGAGAGAGAGTTATGAAAACGATGGATAAAAAAGAGTTTGTTGGATATGTTGGAACTTACACGAAAGAAAATAGTGAAGGAATATATAAGTTTACGTTAAACACAGAAGCAAAACAAATTAGTAATGTAACACTTGCAGCTAAGCTGGATAACCCTACATATGTAACGATTAACCGGAATAATGAATATCTCTATTCTGTTGTTAAGGAAGGAGAATCGGGTGGTGTAGCTGCTTATTCAATTGATAGTAAAACTGGAGAATTAAAAGAAGAAAATAGACAAGTGGTAGAAGGGGCTTCTCCTTGTCATATTAGTGTTGATAGTGGAAATCATGCAGTAGTTACAGCAAATTACCATAAAGGCACGATTGAGTCTTTTGCAGTGAATGAAGAAAACGGAACTGTAAGTCCTGCCATCTCTATTATGACACATGAAGGTTCAGGCCCGAATAAAGAAAGACAAGAAAAACCACACGCGCATTATGCGGGATATACTCCTGATGAAAAATACGTGATAGGTGTAGATTTAGGAATTGATACATTAATTACGTATGAAATAAAAGAAAGTATATTAAAAGAAGTGAATCACTTATCTGTAAATCCAGGAAGTGGTCCGAGACATATTACTTTCCATCCGAATGGAAAGTATGCGTACGTGATGACGGAGCTTAGTTCAGAGGTTATTGTGTTAACGTATAGTCCGTCAGAAGGGGCTTTTACAGAATTACAGTATATTTCTACTATTCCTGAAGCATTTGAAGAAAATAATCAAGGAAGTGCGATTCATATTTCTTCTGATGGCCGTTTCGTATATGCAGGTAATCGTGGTCATAATAGCATTGCTATTTTCAGTGTGGATCAAGAATCAGGCGAGCTTACATTTGTTGAACATACATCTACAGAAGGAAATTGGCCGAGAGACTTTGTGTTAGATCCGACTGAAAAATTCCTTGTTGCTACAAATGAAAAGTCACATAATCTTGTCCTATTTTCAAGAAATGAATCTACAGGGAAGTTAACGTTGTTACAATCTGATGTTGTTGTGCCAGAACCTGTTTGTGTTAAATTTTTAAATGTTTAATTTGAGAAAAAACAATAAAAGCAAAGCGAAATCGCTTTGCTTTTTATTGTTTCTTTCGTGGTCTACGTACTAACTCGCCACCACAGTTTGGACAAACATTTTGTCTTTCTTCTGTACATGGCGCACAAAATGTACATTCATACGTACAAATGTATGCTTCAGCATTTGCTTCGAGAGATTGATCGCAAATTTGACAGTTTGTTTTCATTTCTAGTGCCATAGTAAGTCTCCTTTAGTTTGAATATTTATAATTAAATTATAATTCATTAAGTAGAAACTGTCTTTTTCAATTGGAAGGAAATGGAGTGATAAAGTTATGATTTGAAATGAAAAATGCTGTTGTATATTAAAATTGATTATTTAGTGCAGTTGGAATATTATGAAATAGTCAAAAGATAACAGGGGGTATAGTTTTTGGCTAATCATAACGATCATTTAAAAGCAAACTGTGAAAAATGCTTCGGTTTATGTTGTGTGGCGTTACCGTTTGCAGCATCGGTAGATTTTGCGGTGAATAAAGATGGTGGTAAACCATGTTCTAATTTACAGTCAGATTATAAATGTAGCATACATAAAGATCTTAGAGGAAAAGGTTATAAAGGTTGTACAGTATTTGAATGTTTTGGCGCTGGGCAAAAGATTTCTCAAGTTACATTTCAAGGGATGGATTGGCGACAAGACGTTAATCATGCGAGACAAATGTATGATGCGTTTCCGGTTATGCATCAGCTTCATGAAATGCTTTGGTACTTAAATGAGGCCATTCTATTGAAGGCGACACAATCGATTCATAAAGAATTAAGTAGAGCGATTGAAGAGACGGAGCGAATTTCTAATTTAAGTGCGGACGAGTTAATGAAAGTAAATATACCGTTACATCGTGCAGAAGTGAATATTTTATTTTTAGAAACGAGTGAGCTAGTTTGGAAGGAAATGAATGCTGCGCGTAAGAAACGAATCATTCACCGAGGCGCAGACCTTATGGGAGCGAATTTGAAGAAGAAAGATTTGCAAGGAGCGAATTTAAGGGGTGCTTACTTAATTGCAGCTAACTTAAATGGAGCAAATTTAAGAGGAGCAGATCTCATCGGGGCAGATTTGCGAGATGCAGATATTCGTGGGGCTGATTTTACAAATAGTATTTTTCTGACGCAAGTTCAAGTTAATGCGGCGAGAGGAGACAAACATACGAAATTGCCGAAATTATTGTCCCGTCCATCGCATTGGAGTGCGTAAAGAGTGTAAAAAGACAGGCAGAGATTAAGATGAACTGCACCCCAATTGTTAGACACAGTCTAACAATTGGAGGTGTAGTTTTT